>NZ_LNJT01000008.1:0-2853635 GCF_001636105.1 Burkholderia sp. MSMB1589WGS | reverse complement strand
TCGACCGCGCGTATGCGAAGTACGCCGGCGCGGGCAAGGCGGCCGCATGAGCTTCGCCCGCCTGACGCCGTGGCTGCGCTGATCGCGCTGATTGCGTTGGTCGCGAGTTGCCAGCACGGCCGCGCGCTGCGCGCGCAGCTCGACCGGGCGACCGACGACGCGCGCCGCGCGAAACACGAGGCGCAGGCGAGCGCTGCCGTCATCGAGCGTCTGTTGGCCGATGCCAAGGCGAAAGATGCGCAGCGCGCGCAGCTCGATCGCGCGCGCGCCGGCGTCGACGCGACGCTCGCGACCTATCGAAACGAACTGCGGAGACTGATCGATGAAAACACCGCCGTGCGCGCCTGGGCTGCTGGCGCTCTGCCTGACGACGTTGTGCGCCTGCACGCAAGCCCCGCCCTCAATGGCGCCGACGATTACGCTCAACGAATGCGCGGCGGTGACGCCGTGCACGATGCCGGCGATGGCGCCGCGCACCAACGGTGAGCTGAGCGACGCGTTGCACGTCGCGCGCGCGGCGTGGGCGCGCTGCGCGTCCGAAGTCGACATGATCGCGACGTGTCAGGCGCGCGTGCGGCGGGCGGACGGCCATGAATAAGCCGAACAGCCTGCGCGCGGCGCTCGTCGCCGCGTTGCCGCAGCTCAACGCCTCGCCGGACCAGTTGCTCGTGTTCGTCAACGAAGGCCGGATCGAGGCGACGGGCACGCGCACGGCGTCGTTCGACTATGAATACGAGTGCGAGATCATCATTCGCGACTTCATCGGCAACCCGGATGACGTGATGATCGCCGTTGTCGAATGGGCGCGCGCGAATCAGCCGGACCTCGTGACGAATCGGGACGAGCGCCGCAACTGCATGACGTTCGTCGCCGACATCCTGTCAAACAACGCCGTCGACCTCGGGCTCAAAATGAAGCTGTCGGAAAGCGTCGTGGTCGGAACCGATGAAGCCGGCAACCGGACGGTCGAGCACATCGACGACGCAGCCGACGAGTGGCTCTCGTGACGGACGATCTTCAGGCGCTCGAACGGTGGGCGGGTGGGCTGCTCGCGAAGCTGTCGCCGGCGGCCCGCCGTCAACTGCTGCGCGAGCTTGGCCGCGATCTGCGGCGCGCGCAGCAATCGCGCGTGGCCGCGCAGCGGAATCCGGACGGGTCCGCTTATGCGCCGCGGAAGGTGAAGGCAGGCGGCAAGCACTTGCGCGAGAAGGCCGGCCGTGTGAAGCGCGAGGCGATGTTCCGGAAGCTGCGCACCGCGCGCTATCTGCGCATCGATGTCGACAACATGGGCCTGGCGATCGGCTTTGACGAACGGCTCTCGCGCATCGCACGTGTCCACCAGGAGGGCCAGAAAGCGCCCGTCGAGCCGGGCGGCCCGCTCGCGCAGTATCCGGTTCGCGTCGTGCTCGGTTTCGCGGATGCGGATCGTGAGCTCGTGCGCGATCGGCTATTACGTCACCTGAACCGCTGAACCGTTCACCGCGGCCTTGAACCGCGTCGATGCGATCGCGCAAGAGGCCACATTCGATCGGCATCGTATGCGGCCCTCGGCTGTATGTTATGGAACTGGACAATCATTCCAAGGCTGCGCGAAAGTCGCCAACCTCGCCAAGCATGCTCCCCCTGTAGGCTTTCAAGGCCGACTCCCATTCATATTGCTTAGGATGCGCTGCAAACCAACTGTTGACAAAATTTTCTAGGCGATAAGTGCCACTCCAATCTTGGTTATCGCTTATCCAAAAGTCGTAAAGGTTGTTCGGGACGTTATCTGGCGAAAGCGTCTCCGCAAGCCATGACCAGAGATGATCACAGGGGATCATTGCGACGACGCCATAGATCGGCTCCATGAATTCGGCTACATAGTGTTCATGGGCAACATAAGCTTTTACTGCATCGTTCGGATTAATCGCCAGGATGTCTTTGATGTGCCACGACTTCATGATGGAGTCGGTGTAAGACAGATAACCTTCATAGCGAGCCTGTGCAAAAGCTGCCAGCATGTCTTCATGATGTTTTTTCGCGCGCGCCTCAACCAGACGATAATCTTGCTCTGCCCGAACGCAGTATGCTGCGTCCTGCACTGTGTATTGCCCGTAATTGCAGGGAGGCAAGGTACCGTTAGCAATGCCTTGAATGTAAGGCGAGTTAAGGGCATCTTGTGCCAAGCTATAGCATGCTTCCCAGAGTTGAGAAGTAATCGAGTTGGCTGGCGGTGGCGATGTGGAAACGTCTAACTTCGCCAGCGATGGATGGTCTAGTTGGATACGCCGCGGCGTCCTCGTCACGAGTGGCTTCATCATCATGCTCCGTCTATTTTATGGGGACACTTTATTTTTAGCGAAATAATTAATTAAATTTCGCATCGAGGCCGATTAAATCGAGCTCGATCCGTAGCTGAAATTTATATTTTTAATTACCCCGCCAGCAATGACCCCGTCCCGCGCATTAACGACCCTCAAGTACCGACGTTATTATAGGAGATAGGAATTAATATTTTTCCACCCCTATTTAAATTGAGGTTGAATCACATCATTCAATAATCCGCCGAATCGTTTCATTTAACTACTGCGCTGCCTGCCCCCTGAGTCATCCGTCGTAGCGTCGAGCCGGGCCGATGCGACCGCGTGATACGCCCCATTCGTCTCGCATCCGATCCAGTGCAACCCCGCCTCCCGCGCCGCGGCGAGAAACGTCCCCGATCCGGCAAACAGATCGCACACGACGCCGCCGGCCGGCACGAGCCGCACGACTTCGCGCGCTATATCGAGCGGCTTCTCGGTGACGTGTTGCTTCGGCACCGGCAAGCGGCACGGGAACACGCCCGGCAGATACACATCGCAGTCGCGCATTGCGCCGCGGCTCGCCCATACGACGAATTCGGCCTGTTGCGCGAAGCCGCCGCGCCGCGGCCGCGTGCGGCCGGGCGTCTTGTCCCATACCGCGACGCCGCGCAGGACCAAGCCGGCCGCCTGCACGACATCGGTCAGCGTCGGGAGCTGGCGCCAGTCGATGAAGCTCACGAGCAGCCCGCCCGGCTTCAACGCGCGGCGGCATTCGCTCAGCCAGGCGTGACACCAGAACGCCCACGCGCGCTGATCCATGTTGTCGCTCTCGAAGTCGGTATAGACGGTCTTCGTGTCGCTGTTGATGTACTTCGCGCTCGGCGGCCGCGAGCGCGCCGACGTGTGCAGCCCGCCCGACGAATACGGCGGATCGGTGAACACCATATCGATTGACGCGTCGGGCAGCATGCGCGCGAGCGTGAGTGCATCCATTGCGTGAAGTCGGTCGAGTAGCGGGGAAAGATCGGCCACGGGCGCGGCGTCGGTAGCGTGAATCGTCATCGTGTTGCGAGAGTGGAAATGCGCGCGCAGCACGTGCCGCACGCGCCGTTGCGTGTGTCGAGCGGCCATTGTCGACGCCCGATTCGCCGCGCGGATCACGAGCACGCTGTACCCGGCGGCACGACAAAGGCGAGTGCTCGCGCCCCGCGCGGGCGACCGGCACCATTGCCGGTATGGATGCGAACGAAATTCAACGGCAAGCACGCAACGCCGTGCGCAAAGGCTCGATTCTCGATGTCGACCACAAGGCGGCGCTTTGCCGCGTGGCGATCGGCGAATCGGACGACGACGGCCTGCAAACGAACTGGATTCCGTGGCTCACGCCCGCGGCCGGCAACACGCGCGAATGGTTGCCGCCGACGAAGGGCGAGCAGGTCGTCGTGCTCGGCGCGATGGGCGACCTTGCGCAAGGCGTCGCGCTGCGCGGCGTGTTCTCCGACGCGTTCCCCGCACCGGACAACGTGCCGAACACCCACACCCGCGTCTACGCGGACGGCGCGCGCGTGAGCTACGACCACGACGCGCATGCGCTCACGGCCGAGCTGCCCGCCGGCGCGACGGTGCGCCTCATCGCGCCCGTGTCGGTCACGGTCGAGACGGAATCGGCGACCGTGAAAGCCGCGGCGGTCACGCTCGACTCTGAACAGACCACCTGCACGGGCGCCTTGCTCGTGAAAGGGCCGCTCGTGTTCGAGTCTGGCATGACGGGCTCGGGCAGCGCCGGCGGCGGCCACGTCATGCGCATTGACGGCGCGGCCGATTTCACGGGCGAAGTGCGCTCGATGGGCAAGAGCGTGCCGTTCCACACACACCAGGCGCGCGGCGAATCGGCCGAAGTGAGCCCGCCGCTATGAGGGGCATGAACGCAGAGACGGGCCGCTCGATGTCCGGGCTCGATCACCTCGCGCAGTCCATCGGTCGCATCGTCTCGACGCCGCTTGGCTCGTGCATCCAGCGCCGCACGTTCGGCTCGGAACTGCCCGACCTCATCGACGCGCCGGCGAACGGCGCAACCCGGATTCGTCTTTACGCGGCGATCGCGACTGCGCTCATGCGATGGGAGCCGCGCTTGACCGTCACGCGCGTCCAGATTTCGGCGGCCGCCGCCGATGCCTTCGCCGGCCGGCAGTTCGTCGACATCGAAGGCTGGACCGACGAGCGCGACGAGCTCGTGTCGCTACGCGTGCCGCTGTCGAACGGGGGCGCATCGTGAGAAGCACGCCCATCGACCTCTCGCAGCTCCCGGCGCCGGACATCGTCGACCCGCTCGACTTCGAGACGCTGTTCGCCGAACGCAAGGCGCGCCTCGTGTCGCTGTATCCGGTCGAGCACCAGGCGGAAATCGCCGCGACGCTCGCGCTCGAATCCGAGCCCGTGACGCGCGTCCTTCAGGAGAACGCGTATCGCGAAGTCCTGCTGCGGCAGCTCATCAACGACAAATCGCGCGGCGTGCTGCTCGCCTATGCGCGCGGCACGACGCTCGACCACATCGCCGCGCTGTTCGATGTCGAGCGGCTCGTGATCACGGCGGCTGATCCGCAGAACGGTATCGATGCGGTCTATGAGGACGACGACAATCTGCGCGAGCGCGTGCAGCTCGCGCCGCGCGGCTTCTCCGTCGCCGGCCCCGAAGAGGCGTACGTGTTCCATGCACGCGCGGCGGACGGCCGCGTGCTGTCCGCGTCCGCGCGCAGCCCCGAGCCGTGCGTGATGGTTGTCACGGTCCTGTCGCGCGAAGGCGACGGCACGGCGAGCGACGCGCTCATCGACATCGTGCGCGCGGCGCTCGAAGGCGTGCGCCCGCAAACCGACCAGGTGATCGTGCAGAGTGCAAAAGTCGTGCCGTATGCGATCCGCGCGACGCTGCGCTTCTTCTCCGGCCCGGATCGCGGCGTGGCGCTCGCGGAAGCCCGCAAGCGCACCGACAGGTTCGCGGCGGACATGCGGCGCATCGGCATGGAAATCACGGTCGACGGCCTGCACGCGGCGATGCGCGTCGCCGGCGTGCAAAAGGTGTTGCTCGACGCGCCGGCGGGCGGCGTTCCCGTGACGCACGAGCAGGCGCCGTACTGCACGGGAATCGAGCTGATCGACGGCGGGGTCGCGGATGACTAAGTTGGCAACCTCGCTGCTGCCCCCGAACGCGACCGCGCTCGAACGCCGGATCGCGGAGACGAACGCGCGCATCAGCGCGATTCCGGTCGACATCGGCACGCTGATGGACCCGGACGCGATCCCGCTGCGGTTTCTGCCGTGGCTCGCGTGGCACCTCGGCGTCGAGACGTGGAAGGACTACTGGCCCGAACAGGTGAAGCGCGCGCGCGTGAAAGCGGCGATCCGGATCGCGCGCAAGAAAGGCACGGCCGCGGCCGTGCGCGAAGTGTGCGCGTCGTTCGGCGCGAACGTCGCGATGCGCGAGTGGTTCGAGAAGACGCCGAAGGGCCGGCCGGGCACGTTCGAAATCCTGATGACGGTCGGCGCGCGCGACGGCATCCCGGCGACCGCCGAATACGTCGCCGACATCATCGCCGAAGTCGACCGGGCCAAGCGCGGCACCGCGCACTACACGTTCACGCAAGGTTTCAGCGCAACGGGCACGCAGCGCATCGGCGCGGGCGCGCGCGCGGCGGTGTATCGCCGCCTGTCCCTCACGGATATCTGACATGGCAGGAATGCTCATCAACATCACCGACGCCGGCCGCGCGGCCCTGGTCGCCGGCGGCAACACCGGCACTACCGCGCGCCGCGTCGTCGAAATCGGGCTCGGCACTGCGCCGTTCGCGTTCGACCGCGGCATGAAGACGTTGCCGAACGAGCGCAAGCGCGTGTCCACGTTCGGCGGCGAAAACGTCGCGCCGGACACGGTGCATGTCGTGATCCAGGACGACACGGGCGATCAATACTCGCTGTACGCGTTCGGCCTGTATCTCGACAACGGCGTGCTGTTCGCCGTGTACGTGCAGGACACGACGATTCTCGAAAAATCCCCCGCGGCAATGATGCTGCTCGCGACCGATGTCGTTTTCGCGACGATCGACGCAGCCAAGCTCGAGTTCGGGCCGGCGACGTTCCTGAATCCGCCGGCGACGACCGAGCGCAAGGGCGTGGTCGAGCTCGCCACGCAGGCGGAAGTGGACGCCGGCGACGACGACACGCGCGCGATCACGCCGAAGACGGCGAGGCGGCGCTACGCGGCGCTGTCGGGCGCGACGTTCGACGGCCGCGTGCGCGTCGTCGCCGATGTCGACGAGCGCGCCGCGCAGCTCGACGTGTCGCCGAAGACAGCCGGCGTCGGCAAGGCCGGTAAGGCACGCCTGTTCGGCACGTTCGGCGACGCGACGCTGCCCGATCTGAGCCCGCGCCTGGTCGCGACGCTGCGCGCGGGATTCGACGCCGGCGCATGGGGCCGCGAGTATGTCGACGTGTGCGTCAACGACGGCACGAACAACGATGCGGCGAGCGACGCGAAGCAGAAGCGCGTCGCGCGCTTCACGTCGGGCGGCCGCGTGCTGATCGGCGAGCGCGCGGATGATGGCAAGACCGCGCTGCAGGTACGCGGCGGCGTTGACGCGTCGGAAGGCGTCACGGCGCGCGCGATCGACGCCGGCGGCGCCGGCGGCCAGTTCCGCGCGGTCTGCGAAGGCTACGGCGCGCTCATCCGCAACGACGGCTGGAGCGTCTATTTCCTGTCGACACCGAAGGGCGCGCCGGACGGCACCTACAACGACTATCGGCCGTTCTCGTGGTCGCTGACGACGGGACAGGTGATCGTCGACGGCAGCGGTGCGGGCGCTGTCTTCGGCGGCAACGTCAAGATCGGTCACGACCTGATTGTCGGGCAAGGCGCCGGGGAGGCGCATATCAGCCTCGGCCCCCTCGACGGCTACCACTACGCGAGCAAGAGCGCGGTCGGCTGGTGGTCGCCCACCCTCGGCTCGTTCCATTACGAGTTCGCGAATCGCACCTTTCGCGTCGACGGGCGGATCGTGTGGCACGAAGGCAACCTCGACCCGCTCGACAAAAGCAAGGGCGGCACGCTGGCCGGCGATGTGTCGTTCGCGCCCGGCAAGCGGCTCGTGCTCGCCGAAGGCAGCCCGGCCGCGCCGTCGCTCACGTTCGCCAACGACGGCGCGCCGGATACCGGCCTCTATCACGCGGCCGATGGCGAGTTCGGCGTGACGTGCAACGCGCGCGCCGTCGTGCGGTTCTCGCCGTCGCTCGTGGCCTTCGAAGAAGCTGTCACCGTGCCGACGCCGCCGGCGGCGGATCGATCGACGCGCGTCGCGACGACGGAATGGGTGCGCTCGGTCCTGTCGGCGACGACGATCGGCCAGATTGTCTTCGAGCCGCGCACGACCGTGCGGCCGGGCTTCCTCAAGGCGAACGGCGTGCTCGTGAACCGTGCCGACTATCCCGAGCTGTGGGCGTATGCGCAGGCGAGCGGCGCCCTCGTCTCCGATGCGGACTGGATGAAGGATCGGTGGGGCTGCTTCTCGACCGGCGACGGCGCGACGACGTTCCGCCTGCCCGAGCTGCGCGGCGAGTTCATTCGTTGCTGGTCCGATGCGCGCGGCGGCGTCGACGCAAGCCGGCAGATTGGCGCATTCCAGGGCGACCAGAACCACACGCACGCGCACGGGGCAGGGGCGAGCGAAGCGCCGGACCACGTGCATTCGGCCTGGACCGACGTACAGGGCTGGCACGACCACCACGGTTGGACGGCCGCAGCGCCAGACCACCAACACATTTCGCCGTGGGGCGAGAACCCGCAGATGTACAACCCGCCGTGGGGAACGTGGGGCTCGCCCAACAACCGTGGCGCGCAAGGCAGCGACAACGACAACGTGTACGGGATGACGAGCCCGGCCGGCAACCACGGGCACGAGTTCAACACCGAAGGCGCCGGAAATCACCAGCACAGCGTCGGCGTCGGCGGCGGTGGCCGCCACGCGCACGCGATCACGGTTCAACCCGACGGCGGCGACGAATCCCGCCCGCGCAACGTCGCGCTGCTCGCGCTGATTCGCGCCTACTAACCACGAGAGACACGACATGCTGATTCACCACTACGACCCGGCAACGGGCGAATACCTGAGCAGCGGCCAGCCGGACGCCGATCCGCGCAACGACGGCCGCTGGCTGATTCCGGCGTCCGCGACGCTCGATGCGCCGCCGGCGCGCACGCCGACCACGTGGCCGTTCTACCGCGACGGCGCGTGGTTCCTGTTGCCGGACTACCGCGGCCGCGTCTGCTATCGGACGGACACCGGCGAGCCGGTCGAGATCGCGATCGCGGGCAAGACGCCGGCCGACCTCGGCCTGACGACCGAGCCGCGCCCGTCCGAGCGGCACGCGTGGATCGACGGCGCGTGGACCGTGCCGCCCGAGCTGATCGCGCGCGAGAAGCGCGACGCGGCGATGGCCGAGTTCGAGCGGCTGTTGGCGATCGCGCGCCGGGAGAACCTCGGCAAAGCCGACGCCTACGCAGCGGGCCAGCTCGACGACGAGCAGACGTACTACTTCAAAGCCTGGTCGGCCTACCAGATGGCGCTCGTTGCCGCGATCCAGAAAGACACGTTCCCGGACGCGATCGCGTGGCCCGACATGCCCGCGCCCTACGTGCCGCCGCCGCCCGAGCCCGTCGCGCCCGAAGGCATGCCGCCCGCCGAGCCGGCCGCCGCCGGCGACGCCGCGCGGCCGGACGCCGAACACGCCCCGGCCTGACGCCGGCCCGATCACCGGGAATCCTCCCGATTTTTACGTAACAGGAGCTGCACACCATGCCGCAGGATTACCACCACGGCGTTCGCGTCATCGAAATCAACGAAGGCGGCCGGCCGATTCGCTCGGTGTCGACGGCCGTGCTCGGCGTCGTCTGCACGGCGGCCGACGCCGACGCGAGCGCGTTTCCGCTGAACACGCCCGTGCTGCTGACGAACGTCGTCGCCGCGCTCGGCAAGGCCGGCAAGAAAGGCACGCTGCGTCGCACGCTCGACGCGATCGGCCAGCAGACGAAGCCGCTGACCGTCGTCGTGCGCGTCGCCGAAGGCAAGGACGAAGCGGAGACGACCTCGAACGTCATCGGCACCGTGACGCCGGAAGGCAAATACACGGGCATCAAGGCGCTGCTCGCCGCGCAGGCCGCGCTCGGCGTCAAGCCGCGCATTCTCGCCGCGCCCGGCCTCGATACGCAGCCGGTCGCGGCCGCGCTCGCGGCGACTGCTCAGTCGCTGCGCGCGATGGCCTATGTGTCGGCGTCCGGCTGCAAGACGAAGGAAGAAGCCGCCGCGTACCGCAAGCAGTTCGGCCAACGCGAAATCATGGTGATCTGGCCGGACTGGCTCGGCTGGGACGACACGACGAACTCGACGGCCGTCATCCCGGCGCCGGCGATCGCCGCCGGCTTGCGCGCGAAGATCGACAACGACATCGGCTGGCACAAGACGATTTCGAATGTCGTCGTGAGCGGCGTGTCCGGCATCAGCGCCGACGTGTCGTGGGATTTGCAGGACCCGGCGACCGATGCGGGCTACCTGAACGAGCACGAAGTGACGACGCTCGTGAACCGCAACGGATTCCGGTTCTGGGGCGAGCGCACGTGCTCAGACGATCCGAAGTTCGCGTTCGAGAACTACACGCGCACGGCGCAGGTCGCCGCCGACTCGATCGCCGAAGCGCAGATGCCCGTCGTCGACGGCCCGCTGAATCCGTCGCTCGCGCGCGACATCGTGGAAAGCATCAACGGCTGGTTCCGGCAGCAGGTCGCGAACGGCTACCTGATCGGCGGTAGCGCGTGGATCGATCCGGAGCCGAACACGGCCGACATTCTCGCGTCCGGCAAGGCGTACATCGATTACGACTACACGCCGGTTCCGCCTCTCGAAAATCTGGTGCTGCGCCAGCGCATCACCGACCGCTTCCTCGCCGATTTCCCGGCGCGCGTGGCGGGCTAACAGGAGTCAAACGCGATGGGTATGCCTCGAAAACTGAAGGGCTTCAACGTCTTTCACAACGGCGCGAACTTCGTGGGCGAAGTCGAAGAGCTCAACCTGCCGAAGCTCAAGCGCAAGATGGAAGCGTGGCAAGGCAGCGGCATGACCGGCCCCGTGAAGATCGATTTCGGCAACGAAGAGCTTCAGCTCGAATGGACGTGCGGTGGCTTCATGGTCGAAGTGCTCGAACAGTACGGCGCCGTGCAGCACGACGGCGTGCTGCTGCGCTTCGCCGGCGGCTATCGGCGCGAGGACAGCAAGAAGCACGACCAGATTGAAGTGGTCGTGAAGGGCCGACATGAGGAAATCGACATGGGCACCGCGAAGGCGAAGGAAGACACGAAATTCAAGATCACGACCAACGCCAGCTACTACAAGCTGACTGTGAACGGGCGCGACCTCATCGAACTCGACTTCGTGAACGCGGTCGAGAAGATCAACGGCATGGACCTCGCGTCGGATCTTCGCCGCGCGATGGGCCTGTAATCGAGCGCCCGCGTCGAGCGCGGGCCATTCCAATTTCACATTCAATCAGGAAACACCATGACGACCATCGACAGCGCCAACATCGAAACGACGGGCCACGCCGCGCTCGACGAGAACACGCACACGCTCGACACGCCAATCGAGCGCGAAGGGCAGACCATTACGCAGGTGACGTTGCGCAAGCCGGCCGCGGGCGCGCTGCGCGGCACGTCGCTCGCCGCGCTCGTGAATCTCGATGTCGACGCGCTGCGCAAGGTGTTGCCGCGCATCAGCACGCCGACGCTGACCGAGTTCGACGTGGCCGGCATGGACCCGGCCGACCTCGTGGCGTTGGGGGGCATCTTCGCCGGTTTTTTGATGCCGAAGGCGCTGAAAGCGAGCATGGAATCCCGGATCGCGTAGAAGACGCGATGGCCGATTTGGCGACGGTGTTTGGCTGGACACCTGGCGATATGGCCGCCTTCTCCCTGGCCGAATTGATGGACTGGCGCGAGCGCGCCCGGATACGTAGCGGAAACGAGTGACGATGGACAACGCCCTGAAACTGCGCGTGATGTTCGACATGATCGACAACTTCACGAAGCCCCTGAAGAACGTGCTGAACAGCAACAAGGGGCTCGCGCAGGCGCTCAAGCAGACGCGCGGCGAACTCGCCGAGCTCGGCAAGCAGCAGAAGGCCGTCGCCTCGTTCCGCGAGATGCGCACCGGGCTCGCGGGCACAGCGGAGAAGCTCGGCGAAGCGCGAACGCGCGTGAATGGCCTCGCCACTGCGTTGCGTGCGGCCGACCAACCCTCGCGCCAGATGATTGCCGATTTTGAGAAGGCGAAGCAGTCCGCGGCGCGCCTGTCGATCGAGCACGAGAAGCAGTCCGCCCGCGTACGTGAGCTACGCGCGCAACTCGCGAGCACGGGCATCGACACGCGCCAGCTCGCCGAGCACGAACGCACGCTGCGCTCGAACATCGCGCAGACCACGGCGGCAATGCAGACACAGACGCGCCAGCTCGAAGCCATGGCCGAGCGCGAGAAGAAGCTCGGCGCGGCGCGCGGCAAGATGCAGGCGCTACAGGGTGTCGCCGGCGGCATGGCGATTGGCGGTTACGCGGCGCGCTCAACCGGCGCGCACGCGCTCGGCGATCTGCGCGAGGCACTCGACGAAACGAAGAAGATCCAGAACGAGCGTGCGCGCATCACGGCGCTTGGCCTCGGCGACCAGGCGACGAAGGACGCCGAGAAGTACGTGCGCTCGATGAAGATGATGGGCGTGAGCACGTCGGACAACATGACGCTGATGCGCGACGCGCTGTCGATCTTTGCGGACGAGCACCACGCGCAGATGGTGATGCCGACGCTCGCGAAAATGAAGTTCGCGAACGAGGCGATGTTCGGCGCGGAAGACGCGCACGCGAACGAAGAGAAGTTCATGAACATGCTGAAGGTCATCGAGCTGCGCGGCGGCACGAAGGACGAAGCGACGTTCAGGAACGAAGCGAACATGGTACAGAAGGTGCTGTCGGCGACGGGCGGCCGCGTTGGCGGCGACGAGTGGCGCAACTTCATCCAGACGGGCGGCGTCGCGGCAAAGCAGATGCGCCAGGACGCGTTCTATTACCAGATGGAGCCGCTGATTCAGGAAATGGGCGGGCACCAGGTCGGCACCGGGCTCATGTCCGCATACAGCAACGTCTACCAGGGCAAGACGACCGTGCGGGCCGCGCAGGAGATGATGAAGCTCGGGCTGCTCGACAAGAAGAACGTCGAGTACAACAAAATCGGCATGATCAAGCGGATCAAGCCGGGCGCGCTGCTCGGCGGCGATCTGTTCAAGGCGTCGCCGCTCGAATGGCTCGAAAAGGTGCTGCTGCCGCAGATGGCGAAGAAGGGCGTCACGGACCCCGACAAAGTGAAGGACATGATTTCGACGATCTTCACGAACCGGACGGCCGCGAATCTGTTCTCGACGATGTACATGCAGAGCCAGCAGATCCACAAGAACGAGAAGCTGAACAAGGGCGCGTATGGCATCGACGAAATGCACGACCTTGCGTCGAAACAGACGCCCGGAAAGGAGCTCGACGCACGCGCGAAGCTGCGTGATCTGCTGAATGAAATCGGCGAGCGCATCGCGCCGATGTATAACGCCGCGCTCGACAAGACGCGCGAGCTCGCCGACAGGCTGCTGACAACGATTCAGGCACACCCACAGGCAACGAAGGTAGTCGTCGCGCTCGCGGCCGGCTTCGCCGCGCTGCTCGCGGTGCTCGGCACGTTCACGATCGTCCTCGCCGGCGTGCTCGGCCCGCTCGCCGTCGTGCGTTTCAGCATGGCGACGCTCGGCATCCAGGGCGGCATCCTGTCGCGCGCGCTCGGCATCGGCGCGGCCGCATGGCGGATGTTCGGCACGGCCGCGATGGGTGCCGGCCGCCTGTTGCTCACGACGCCGATTGGCCTATACGCCGCGGCGTTCGCCGCCGCCGCGCTGCTGATCTACCGCTATTGGGGGCCGATCAAGGCGTTCGTCGGGGGCGCGCTCACGGCGATCGGCGATGCACTGGCGCCGATCGGCGTCGCGCTTCGGGGCGCATTGCAGCCGGTCGGTCGCGCGCTCGCGGCAGCAAAACCGCTGTGGAACGGGCTGGGCGGTGCGCTCTCGACGGTGGCCGGCTGGCTCGGCAAGCTGTTCGCGCCGGCGCGCGCGAGCGCCGACGGCCTATCCGCGGCGGCGGCGGCCGGCCGCGGATTCGGTGCGGTGCTCGGCACGGTGTTGCGCGTCGCGCTCGTGCCGCTCACGTGGCTCGGCCGCGCGCTCGGCGGGCTCGCCGGCCTGTTCGTCGAAGCGATGGGCGACGCGCGCGCGGCACTGAACGGCGGGCTCGCCGCGCTCGGCACGCTGATTCTGAACTGGTCGCCGCTCGGCATGTTCTACCGGGCGCTCGCGGGCGTGCTGTCGCTGTTCGGCGTCGAACTGCCCGCGAAGTTCTCCGAGTTCGGCGGGCACCTTATCGACGGGCTCGTCGGCGGCATCAGCAGCGGACTGGGCAAGGTGAAAGACGCCATTTCGAATATGGCGAACAGCACGGCGGGCTGGTTCAAGGAGAAGCTCGGCATTCATAGCCCGAGCCGCGTATTCGCGCAGCTCGGCGGCTTCGTCGGTGAGGGCGCGGCGCTCGGCATGCAGGGTGAGCAGCAGCGTGTCGCGAAAGCGGCGCTCGGTCTTGCAACCGTGGCCGTCGCGTCATTCGGCACGCCGGCGCTCGCGAAGCCGACGCCGCCGCTCGTGCAGCCGACCGTGCCTATCGATCGCCGCGCGCCGCTCGCCGCGTCATCCGCAGCGGCGTCGCCAGTTGCGCCGGCGTCGCCGATCGTCATCAACATCTACCCGCAGGCCGGGCAGGACCCGCACGCGATCGCACGCGCCGTCGAAGCCGCGCTCGATCGCCGCGAGCGCGCGAAGCAGTCGCGCATCGGCTCGCGCCTGTCCGACTGACGCAACCGGAGCTACGCATGCTCATGTCCCTCGACCAGTTCGTTTTTAACCTGACGAGCGCGCCGTTTCGCGAATTGCAGCGCCGGCGCACGTGGAAGCATCCGACGAGCTCGCGCGTCGGCGCGCGCGACGGCCGCCAGTTCGCCGGCGTCGGCGATGACACGATCACGCTGAATGGCCTCGTCGCACCCGAGACGTTCGGCTCGATCGCGTCGATTCGCGAGCTCGCCGCGATGGCGGACACCGGAGAAGCGTATGTGCTCGTGGACGGCGCCGGCAACGTCTACGGCGCGTATGTCATCGCCGAGCTGAACGAGACGCAGAGCTACCACACGGCGGACGGCACGCCGCGGCGCATCGAGTTTCAGCTCACGATCGAGCGCGTCGACGACGACGTGCTGCGCACAGCGCGCGAGAAGAACTCGCGCAAGGACAAGCGCTGATGGCTACGTCTTCGAACGAACGCACCACGAGGCCGGAATCGCACGACGCGCCGCGCGTCGCGCGCCTGCATCCGCAGCCGGATTACCGCATTTCAGTCGGCGGCCGCGATCTGTCGCGCCTGTTCGCGCCGCGGCTTGTGTCGCTGTCGATATCGGAGTCGCGCTCCGATGAGGCGGACACCATCGATATCGTGCTCGACGACTCGAAAAACGATCTGGACATTCCGAAGCGCGGCGCGACGATCAAGGCGTCGATCGGATGGGCCGGCGAGCCGCTCGTCGACAAGGGCAGCTTCATTGTGAACGAAGTCGAGCACAGCGGCGCGCCGGACATCATCACGGTTCGCGCGCGCTCGGCCGCGATGACGAGCGGCATGCAGGAGCGCCGCGAAAAGAGCTGGCATCGGCAGACGATCGGCTCGATCGTGCATGCGATCGCCGGACGCTACTCGCTGGCGCCGACCGTCGGCGACGCGCTCGCGAAAATCCTGATCGCGCACATCGACCAGACGCACGAATCGGACATGTCGTTTCTGACGCGCCTGGCGAAGCGCTATGACGCGGTGATGAACGTGAAAGACCTACGCCTGCTGTTCATGCCGATCGGCACCGGCCAGACGGCGAGCGGGAAGAAGCTCGACGTGCTCGAACTGACGCGCGCGAGCGGCGACAGTCATCGCTACCACGTGTCCGAACGCGAGAACTACGCAGCCGTGCGCGCGCACTACCATTCGACCGGCCGCGCGAAGCGCAAGTCGGTCATCGTCGGCGGCGAGAACAACAAGAACGTGAAGGTGCTGCCGGAAGATTACGCAACGGAGGCGGAAGCGCGCGCGGCCGCGCAAGCGGAGTTCAAGCGGATGCAGCGCAGCCAGGCGACGATGAGCTACACGCTCGCGCGCGGCCGCGCCGAGCTGTTCCCTGAGATGCCCGTGACCGTGTCAGGCTTCAAACCCGAAATCGACGAGACGCCGTGGCTCGTAAAGAAGGCGACGCACACGATCGGCGACGTTGGATTCACGACCGCGCTCGAGCTCGAAATGCGCGATGACCCCACGACGGACCGGCACCGGTCGCACTTCAGGAAGGTAGGGAAGTAATCTGTTGCGCGGTGGATGGCGCATGAAAAACCCCGCATGAGGCGGGGCTTCCGGGGCAGTCTCGGGGCTGCGTCAATGAATCAATTTGGCGGCTGCGAATGCGAGACCGGCAAGGGCAATAGCTGTGCCGATGAACCACTTGAGCAGCGTTCCTTCCATCGACATAACGTCAGTCTTTACCGACATGACGTCGGCCTTTGTGGCGACGTGTGCAAGCCCAGACTCCATGCGTGCGAGACGCTCACGGATGTCTGCGGTGGCCTTTTCAAGTTCTTGGATGCGCGTTTCCATGCCGCCATCATCGCCGCCTGAGCCTGATGAGTCAACAGGTCTGCCGGGCTTGCTGTTGGGAAACGGGCGAACGTTGGTGCTCATTTCGTTTGATCCTGCTCATCATTGACGTGCAGCCGCTTGTGCTCAGCAATCGCGACGCGTTCCGTGAACCGCTCGCGGTTGAACATCAATAAGTAACCGCATGTCGTGCATTCCAGCACGAGAACCTCCATCCCGTTCATCTTTAGTGCTCCGTTCTGTGCTCGAGCCAAGGCGAAAGACTCGTCTCCCGTTTCGTGGAACAGATACCCGGGGGTCTTCGTTTGGCACGCGGGGCAGTGATCCAGGCCGACGCCGATTGCGTCCGCGCCGTCCGTGAAGATGGTGGTATCAATGATGGGCGTTCGGTATTCATCCATGTGCAATGCTCTCCTGTCCCCAGTAGGTTGCTATCGGGGTCGTATCATTGGCACGCGAAGGATTCTAGCGTATTTGGCGGATTCGCCTGCCGGGCGTCGCCTTCGAGCTCGAAATGCGCGAGGCGATCCGACGACAGATCGACACCGTTCACACTTCAGGCGCACGAGCAAATAAAAGAGGGTGGTCATGGATCGTTGGCGCGCCAGCGGTACGCGGGCGAGTCCGTGTCGGCGAAGACGCCGCCCGATCGCCATGACTTCCACGAGCGCGGCAGATCGACGACGAGCACGCGCCATTTCGCCAGCACGGCGGCGAACGCGCCTTTCGCTTTTGAGTGTCGGATCTTGTCTACAACGTTCCAACCACGAACGTACTGGCGAAACCTTCTCTGGCTGGACAGGCAGTGCGGAGCATGAACGCCGACCCAAGCGAGAATTTCGGTGGGCGTCACGTCGGGAGCGGATACGTCCGGCTCGATCGTCGACTCCACGGGAATTTCGCTGATAAGTTGTTGTGCGGCCGCTTGGGCTGCGTCTATCTCGACTTGGCGCAGGCGTAGTATTTCGACGCGATGCCACGGGATCGGCGAGCGGCCGGCCAAGTAGTTGCGGACGCTACGCGTACAGCAACGAAGCGCTTCGGCAATTTGGCAGATGGAGAGGCCGTCCGTAAGCGCGAGAAAGTCGGAGACCGTCCCATGACGGGGCGCGGTGGGATTCATTATGTGGACTGCGTGGGATTCTGTAACGATTTGTAAATATGTTTACAAATTCGTGAATCAACCTGACAGGTCCGACAGGTTCAGCTAGCGATCCAATTTGACATAAGGTAAATTATCGTATTTTCTCATTAATATGGCCCCGTTTTAAGGCGACGCTTCGGACAATCAAGACAGCTTTCCTCCCTGCACAAGCTTGCCCGGCAACAGCGAGCAACCGCAAGATTTCTTCCTTCGACACGCCTGCCATGAGCAGGCGTTTTTTATGGGTCTCGATCTGCCGATAGACCCGTCGCCGTTGAGCATCCTGGACTCCGCGTCGCGTATTTCTGATCATCCAGTAAAGATTTCGGATGTCCCGCACGACGCTCGTCAACTCGCGTTCAGTAAGCCGCGGTCGCTCCAAAAGCTCAATCTGCTCCATCTAGCCCTCATAAGGTATTTGTCCGATTTATCGGCAAATGCCCCCATGAGTTAAGCTGTCGACGGCTAATTATGTGAAATCCGCCCACCGCAGCATCTCTTTCAAAATCCCTACATTTTTCGGTGGCGAACGTAAGCTAGCCGACGGCAGCGAGCATCGGTGGTTCGAGGAACGCGCGCCGCAATGCACGTTGCTGGTGTACGTCGACGACGCGACGAGCCGGCTGATGATGCTGCACTTCACGGCGACCGAATCGACGTTCAGCTATTTCGAAGGCAATGCGGGGGCATCGGAAGCGCTACCGACGGCAACGGTTGGCGTTCCACATTGACAAGAATCAATACGTTCACGCTGTCGCGCGAACGCCGCCCGCGTATGCGCGCCGCAGGACGGGCGAGCCAACGACATTCCCCGGCAACAAACAAAACCGTGGTTGGTCGATGATGCGAGGACTTTCACAAGCATGCCGGAGCTGAGACAACGGAATCACGTCCCGCCGCCCCGCCCGCCCGCCACGCTACGCAGTCTCCCCCGGCCACCACGGCTCCGGCGCGGGCCGGATCAGGTAGTCGTCGAGGTTCTTGCCGATCAGCCATTTCGGGCACGCGCCGCGGCCCGTCCACGATTTGCCTGTCGACGGATCGTAATATTTTGCCGGCAGCTTCTTCGGCTTGTCCTTCACGAAGCCCGCCGCCCTCAGCAATTCGACTTCCGTAATGTCGAACTGCTTCACCTGTTCGCGAATGGCGGCCAGCGCCTCGGCCTTTTCCTTTTTCTTCGCCTCCTCAAGGAGCAGATTGAGGTGGCCGAGCTGCTTCTGCAGCGTATGAATTTTGCTGGTTGTCACGTGATATATGTCTTCAATCGGTGCGTTGCCCGCTCTCCGGCGGGCACGCGGATGTCTGTCGCTGTTGCTGAGCCTGCTCGGGCTTGGACGGTTGCGCGCGCGGCTTCGCCGGGCGACGTCCTTTCAGCATTCGCGCGCGCTTCGCGTCGGCGGCCGATACCCGCCCTGCTTCGCCGCCCGCCAGATCGATTCGCACGGCGCCTTCGGCGAGGCACGTCCAGTACCGGTTCCCCTGGCACCAGGTCCGCAGCGCGTCCCGCAATTCGGCTTCTGTTAGCCGAAGCGCGTTCGCCTGCCCGACCAGATCCTCGAGAATGCCGACCTTGAGCGGCACCTTCGGCGCGGGATTGCGCGGGAACGCCTGCGGAAACCGCTTCTGGAGTTTCGCGATCGTCAATATCACAGGATCCGTCGAGCTCGGCGAAGCCGCCGGCTTGGCGTCCCGCTTCTGCGGTTTCTTCGCCGCCCGCTTCTGCGCGGCGTCTCTCGCCAGTTGATCGCGCAACGACGCAAGTTGCTCAAAGCCCATAACTTCCAGCTCACTGAAAAATAAGCCGAGATTGTAGCAGCCGATGGCCGCGCGTTTTTGCAATCGTATCGAAGGCGCGCGCGCCGGTGTCGGTGATCGTTTTCGACGAAAGCATCCAGCGGCGCAGCGGCGTCCGAATCACCGAATCACCGGAACGCTTGACGTTGCCGGATGCCTCCAAGGCGTCGATCGTCGCGATCTCGAGGCTGTGCGGCGATGATGTAATCGCGACGAAATGGCTATCATCGCTCCCGTTGCCCCCTTCCCGCGCGATGCTCGCGGCCACTCTTACATTTCGAAAACGATATGACAAGCCCCCCCGAACGCGTCGACGCCGCCGCGCGGCACCTGGTTGCGGCCCGCCGCGCCGGCGTCGCCGGCCCGCTTCTGCCCGGCGCGTGCCGGCCCGGCGACATCGAGACCGCGCTCGCGATCCAGCAACGCGTCGCCGAATAGCTCGGCGAGCCGGTTGGCGGATGGAAATGCGCGCTTCCGCCGCCGGGACGGATCGTCGTCGCGCCGATCCTCGCGTCGACGATCCGTGCGGCGGGCGGCCCGTTCCCGGTCGTCGCCGATGCGCGGACCGTGCGGATCGAGCCGGAAATCGCCTTCGTGCTCGATCGCGACTTGCCGCCGCGCGCGCGGCCGTACGACGAGGACGAAGTGCGCGCCGCAATCCGCGAAGTCCGACTCGTACTGGAGGTGCTCGGTTGCCGCTACGCGGCGCCGTCGCGCGCCACCATGCCGGAGCTGCTCGCGGACAATCAGTTCAATCAGGGGCTGTGTGTCGGCCCGGTCGTGAGCGACGGCTTGCGCGCGACGCTCGACACGATCGCGCTCGACTTTCGCGGCGGCGTGAACCGGACGTTCGACGGCCGGCACCCGGACGGGCATCCGCTCGCGCCGCTGCTCTGGCTCGTGAATTTCCTCGCGGCGCGCGGCGAACCGGTTCGCGCCGGACAGATCGTGACGACCGGTTCGTATGCGGGCGCGATCGATGCGCCGCTCGGCCACGCGTTGACAGTGCGGTTCGGCGCGCTCGGCAGCCTCGCGGTGGAACTGATCGCCTGAGCGGCGAGCGAAGCGGGAGAGCCGCGCATTCGGTGGGCGCGCAGGCAGGCGGTTCGTCCGCCGGCGTGTGGGCCTGGCGTGTGGGCCTGGCGTGTGGGCCTGGCGTGGCCCGAAGCGCGAAGGCATCACGCAGTGAGGCCTCCGGCCCGTCATCCGCCCCCGAAAACGCGCAAAAAAAGACAGCCTGCGCGCACGCCGTGGCCGGCTCGACATCAGATCAAGGCAAAATACGGGTTTTGCGCCCGTCGGGCTCAGATACGAGATGCCGGAACAGGACGCCAGATGCCCCGCTCGTCGCTCGTCCTGCGTCCGGCAGGATAGCCCGCCTGGAAGGCGGGCCCAATGGAGCTTGATCCCATGACCGAACCGAACATTTCATTCGCCGGCAGGCTGTCGCTCGCCTTCGGCCTGTTTTTCTCCGTGCTCGGCGACCGCGAACTCGCGAGCCGCGCCCGCCGCCTGCGCGACGGCGCAGCACCCGCCGCGCAAGCGGCCCCTGTCGCGCCGCCCCAACCCGCCGCGGCGCCCGCGCCCGAGGTCATCAAGGAAGCGACGCCGGACGCGGCGCTCCAGTTGCTCGGCCTCCTCCAGCGCGACGCGCGCCTCGTCGATTTCGTCGAAGAGGACATCGCCGGCTACTCCGACGCGGACATCGGCGCCGCCGCGCGCATCGTGCACGACGGCTGCCGCGCGACGCTGCGCGAGCATTTCACGATCCGCCCGGTGCGCGACGAGGCCGAAGGCGCGCGCGTGACGATCGGCGAGGGCTTCGATGCGGCCGCGATCCGCCTGACGGGCAACGTCGTCGGCAAGCCGCCGTTCAGCGGCCACATCAGCCATCGCGGCTGGCGCGTCGACGCCGTCCGGCTGCCGAAGCTGAACCCGGGCCACGACGCGTCGATCATCGCGGCGGCCGAGGTGGAGCTATGAGCGAGCCGCGTTATTCGATCGGCATCGATCTGGGCACCACGCACTGCGCGCTGTCATACGTGGATCTCGCGGCGAGCGACGGCGAGAAGACCCGTCTCGACGTGCTGCCCATCGCGCAATTGACCGCGCCGGGCGCGATCGAAGCGCCGAATCTGCTGCCGTCCTTTCTGTACCTGCCGCATCCGAGCGAGCTTGCGCCCGGCGACCTCGCGCTGCCGTGGGCGGCCGAGCGCGACTTCGCGGTCGGCGAGCTCGCGCGCAGCCGCGGCGCGGGCACGCCGATTCGCCTCGTGTCGAGCGCGAAGAGCTGGCTGTGCCATCCGGGCGTCGATCGCCGCGCCGGCATCCTGCCGGGCGACGCGCCGCCGGAAGTCGCGCGCGTGTCGCCGCTCGACAGCTCGGCGCGCTACCTGACCCACCTGCGCGACGCGTGGAACCATGCGCATCCGGACGCGCCGTTCGATCAGCAGGACGTCACCGTCACGATTCCGGCGTCGTTCGATCCGGCCGCGCGCGAGCTGACGGCCGAAGCCGCGCAGGCGGCCGGCTACGCGCGCATGACGCTGCTCGAGGAGCCGCAGGCGGCGCTCTATAGCTGGATCGAGAAAAGCGGCGGCGCGTGGCGCAAGGAAGTCAAGGTCGGCGACATCATCCTCGTCGTCGACGTCGGCGGCGGCACGACCGATCTGTCGCTGATCGCGGTCGTCGAGCGCGACGGCAACCTCGAGCTGCATCGCGTCGCGGTCGGCGAGCACATCCTGCTCGGCGGCGACAACATGGATCTCGCGCTCGCGCACATCGTCGCGCGCAAGCTCGCCGCGCAAGGCACGCAGGCCGATCCGTGGCAGTTGCGCGCGCTCACCTACGCGTGCCGCGGCGCGAAGGAAGCGCTGCTCGGCGATCCGTCGATGGATGCGGTGCCGCTCGTCGTGCCGAGCCGCGGCTCGAAGCTGATCGGCGGCTCGATCCGCACCGAGTTGACGCGCGCCGAGCTGACCCAGACGATCCTCGAAGGCTTCTTCCCGCCGGTCGACGCATCGGCGCGGCCCGTGAGCCGCACGCGCGCGGGCCTGACGCAGCTCGGCCTGCCGTATGCGCAGGACGCCGGCATCACGCGCCATCTCGCGGCGTTCCTGGGCCGGCAGGTCGCGGCGCTCGCGGAGCTCGAGGGGCTGCGGCACGCGCATGACGCGTCGGCGAGCTTCCTGCATCCGACCGCGGTGCTGTTCAACGGCGGCGTGTTCAAGTCGCCGCTGCTCGTCGAGCGCCTTCTCGATACGCTCAACGGCTGGCTCGCGGCCGAGGGCGCGGCGAGCGCGCGCCTGCTCGGCGGCGCCGATCTCGATCTCGCGGTCGCGCGCGGCGCGGCTTACTACGGCTACGTGAAGCGCGGCCGCGGCGTGCGCATTCGCGGCGGCACGGCGCGCGCGTACTACATCGCGGTCGAATCGGCGATGCCGGCCGTGCCCGGCCTCGAGCCGCCGATCCAGGCGCTGTGCGTCGCGCCGTTCGGCATGGAGGAAGGCACCGACGCCGCGCTGCCGCCGCAGGAATTCGGCCTCGTGGTCGGCGAGCCGGTGCACTTCCGCTTCTTCGGTTCGTCGGTGCGCCGCCAGGATCAGGTCGGCGCGCTGCTCGACTTCTGGTCGCCCGACGAGCTGCAGGAGCTCGACGCGATCGAGGCGACGCTGCCGACCGAAGGGCGCACGCCGGGCGAGATCGTGCCCGTGAAGCTGCATGCGCGCGTGACGGAGGCCGGCACGCTCGAGCTCGAAGCCGTGCAAGGCGGCACGAACGAGCGCTGGAAGGTGGAGTTCGACGTGCGCGGCGGCGCGAATGCGTAACCGATGAAACGATTCATCGTCGGCATCGATCTCGGGACGAGCAATACCGTCGTTGCATACGTCGAGGCGGGCGGCGACGCGATCCGCGTGTTCGACGTCGATCAGCTCGTCGCGCCGGGCGAAGTAGGCGCGCGGCCGCTGCTGCCGTCGGCGCGCTATCACCCGGCGCCGGGTGAATTCGCGCCCGGCGAGCTGCAACTGCCGTGGCGCGACGCCGAAGCGGGCGAAGCAGCCGAAGCGGCGGGCGCCGGCGCCGCGCCGCCGGCGGTGATCGGCACGCTCGCGCGCGCGCTCGGCGCGCAGGTGCCGGGCCGGCTCGTGACGAGCGCGAAAAGCTGGCTGTCGCACGCGTCGGTCGATCGCCTTGCGCCGATCCTGCCGTGGGGCGCGGCCGACGACGGCGGCAAGGTGTCGCCCGTCGCGGCGAGCGCGAGCTATCTCGCGCACGTGCGCGCCGCGTGGAACCGCCGCTTCCCGGACGCGCCGCTCGAGCAGCAGGACGTCGTGCTGACCGTGCCTGCGTCGTTCGACGACGGCGCGCGTTCGCTCACGCTCGAAGCCGCGCGGCTCGCGAAGCTGCCCGCGCTGCGCCTGCTCGAGGAGCCGCAGGCCGCGTTCTACGACTGGCTGTTCCATCATCGCGGCACGCTGCGCGAAGAGCTGGCGCACACGCGGCTCGTGCTCGTGTGCGACGTAGGCGGCGGCACGACTGACCTCACGCTGATCAAGGTGCACGGCGAGGACGTCGGGAGCGTCGGAGATGGCGAGCCGCAGTTGACGCGCATCGGCGTGGGCGACCACCTGATGCTCGGCGGCGACAACATGGATCTCGCGCTCGCGCGCGTCGCCGAGGCGCGGCTCGCGCAGGAAGGCGGTGCGCGTCTGTCGGCGGCGAGCCTGTCGCAGCTCGTCGAGCGGTGCCGCGGCGCGAAGGAGCGTTTGCTCGACGCGAACCCGCCCGATGCGGTGGGCGTTACGCTGCTCGGCTCCGGCGCGCGGCTCGTCGGCGGCGCGCGCAAGACCGAGCTGAGCCGCGCGGAGGTCGAGCAAATCGTCGTCGACGGGTTCTTTCCGGCGGGCGGCCCGGACGAGCTGCCGCGCCGCTCGCGCTCGGCGCTCGTCGAGTTCGGCCTGCCCTACGCCGCCGATCCGGCCGTCACGCGGCACGTCGCGGCGTTCCTGCACCGGCTCGCCGCGCAGTCGCGCGACGCGCTCGGCGCGGCGCGCGCGGCGGATCAGGCGTTGCCGGTGCCCGATACGCTGTTGCTCAACGGCGGCGTGTTCCGCTCGCAGGCGCTCGCCGAGCGCGTCGCGGGCGTGCTCGGCGACTGGCGCGGGCAGCCGCTGCACGTGCTGCGCAACGATCATCCGGACGTCGCGGTCGCGCGCGGCGCGGTCGCGTATGGGCTCGCGCGCGCCGGACGGGCGCCGAGGATCGGCGGCGGCTCGCCGCGCAGCTATTTTCTCGTCGTCGACGACGGCGCGCATGCGTCGCGCGGCGTCTGCGTGCTGCCGCGCGGCACGGCCGAGGGGCTCGACGTGCATCTCGACGATCGCGTGTTCGCGCTGCGGCTCGGGCATCCGGTGCGCTTCCATCTGGCGTCGACCGTCGCCGACCATGTGTGGCGCGCGGGCGAGCTCGCGGATCTTGGCGCGGGCGGCTTCGTCCGGCTGCCGCCCGTCGCGACGGTCGTCCGGCAGCAGGACGCGGGCGGCGCGCGCGAGCGGCTCGTCAAGCTGACGACGTCGCTCACCGAGGTCGGCACGCTCGATATGCGCTGCATCGCGACGGACGACCCGTCGCAGCGCTGGCAGCTCGAATTCCAGTTGCGCCGCGAGCACGCGCAAGGCGACGGCGACGCGGCCGGCGCGTCGCGCCATCCGTCGCTCGACAAGGCGATCGAGCTGATCGAGCGCTCATTCGGCGCGCGGCTCGCGAACGTCGACCCGAAGGAGGTCCGGCGTCTGCGCACGCAGCTCGAGCAACTGCTCGGCCCGCGTGACGCATGGGACATCGCCCTGCTGCGCGAGCTGTTCGGCGCGTTGTGGGAGCGCGCCGGCCGGCGGCGGCGCTCGGCGGATCACGAGCGCGTCTGGCTGAACCTGGCCGGCTATTGCGTGCGGCCCGGCTTCGGCTATCCGCTCGACGACTGGCGCGTCGCGCAACTCTGGACGCTGTTCGACGACGGCATCCAGTACGTGAGCGACGCGCGGGTGTGGTCCGAATGGTGGACGCTGTGGCGGCGGGCGGCGGGCGGGCTCGACGACGGCGCGCAGCAGCAGGCGCTCGACGCGATGACGTGGCTGCAGGAAGCCGCGAGCGCGAAGCGGCCGAAGCTGCCGTTCGACGCCGCGAAGATCGGCGACATGGACATGGTGCGCCTGTCCGCGTCGCTCGAGCGCGTGTCCGCCGAGCGCAAGATCGAGCTCGGGGAACGGCTGCTCGCGCGGCTGCACAAGCCGACGGAGAATCACCAGGGCTGGTGGGCGATCGGGCGCATCGGCGCGCGGCGGCCGCTGTACGGCAGCGCGCACGGCGTCGTGCCGCCCGACGTCGCGGGACGCTGGCTGGATGCGATTCTCGCCGTCGACTGGAAGAAGGTCGAGCCGGCCGCGTTTGCGGCCGCGCAGATTGCACGGATGACGGGCGACCGGTCGAGCGACGTGGCGGCCGACGTGCGCGAGAAGGTCGTGCGCCGGCTCGCGGCGACGAACGCGCCGCAGGCGTGGACCCGGATGGTGAGCGAGGTCGTCGCGCTCGACGACGCGGACACCGGCCGCGCGTTCGGCGAATCGCTGCCGGCCGGGCTGAAGCTGGTCGCCGGCTGACCGCGGCGGCGCGGATCGGCGCCCGCCGGGCGACGACGGGCGCCTCGCCTCGGCCGGCGGCAGCGTGTGAAAGCGTATTCCCGTGCCGGCACGCGGCGCGCATGTCCGGCCGCGAATCGCGACGCGGCTGACGCCCCCGGCCGCGTTACTCACCAATGCAGCCGCAGCCCTTCGACATCGCACGCCGACACGTGCGTGCCGAAGCGCCGGCTTTCGCGTTCCAGCACCGCGTGCAGCCAGGCTTTGCCGTCGGCGGGCGCGCGGCGCAGCCGCAGGTTCCGGATCTGCATCGGCGCCGCCGAAAGCTCGACGAGCGCGCCGCTGTCCGCATCGAGCACCGGAAAATACATCAGCGCGAGATCCGGCCGGAACGGCTGATGGCCGTGGATGCCTTCGTAGTCGTTCAGGCAGTCGCCGCAGCCGTACAGGATCAGCCGCTCCCGGTAGATCTCGATGCCTTTGATGTGGTGCGACGAATGGCCGTGGACGATGTCGGCCGCACCGGTGTCGATGAGCCGATGCGCGAACGTGTGCTCGTCGTCGCTGATCTCGAATCCCCAGTTGCCGCCCCAATGGAGCGAAACGACGACGAGATCGCCTTCGCGCCGCTGCGCGGCGATCCGCTCGCCGATCTGCGTCGCCCGCTCCGACGACAGATTCGCCAGATAGTTGAGGCCGCTGCGCTGCGCCGTCGCCGCCCATGACGGCGGCACGCCGCTCGTCTCGGCCGCATACGCATACACGCAAACGCGATGCCCGCGCGCGACGCCGAGCGTGGCGGGCTGCGCCGCGTGCGCGTCGTCGTCGCCCGCGCCGGCGGTCCGGATGCCGGCCTGATGCAGCGTGTCGAGCGTATCGGCGAGACCCGCGCGCCCCCAGTCGAGCGAATGGTTGTTCGCGAGCACGCAGCAATCGATCCGCGCGCACGACACGCAGCCGATGTTGCGCGGATGCATCCGGTACAGGACAGGCTTGTCCGGCCAGTGATCGTCGCTCGTCGTGATTGCGGTCTCCAGATTGACGATCCGCACGTGCGGCCGCACGCGATTGAGTTCCGCGAGCGCGTCGCCCCACGGGTACGCGCAGTCGACGCGCGCGGGCAGCTCGCCGTTCGCGAGCTCGGCGAGGCGCACGTAGTCGCGGGCCGAACGGCAATAGCGCTCGTACAGCCGGGGGGCGCCCGGGTGAGGCAGGATCTGGTCGATTCCGCGGCCGGTCATCACGTCGCCGCAGAGAAACAGGCGCACGCTGGTATCGCGCGGCGCATCATCGGTTTCGTCCATTGCATCGCCGCGCGCGCCCATCAGGCGCGCGCGCCTCCCATGAAGCTGTCCTGTGCGCGGCGTCCGGCAGCGCAGGCCGCCGCCCTGCGCGCGCATCGACACGTTTCAAGCATGATGCACCGAATCGGGCAATCGTTGATCACGATCAGTTTCGGACGTGTCCGCCCGCCGTGCGCGCGGGCGGCACGGACGTCGCGCGTTGCCGCGCCCCGCCCTCGGCGCTTGCGCGCAGGCGGATTCACGGGCGCAAGTCGTCGCCGCTCTCCTCCTCGCGCTCCAGAATCTCGAACACGCGCGCGGCCCGCCCGTGCGGTTCGCGATCGAGCCGGAACAGCAGGCGTTCGTCAGACCTGAACCACGTGTAGGCGTCGAGCACTTCGGCGCTCGTCGGCTCGATTTCGAGGATTTTCGCTATGATGTCGTCCTCGATCGGCCCGACGATGTCACGGATCTCGGTCGCGGTGGCGGGGTGCGATGCGGAATTGAGCTTCATGGACATGGCTTGTCTCCCGATCCGGTTGAGGTCGATGGCTTCACATCGCGTCGACGCGATGCACACCCCCGATACAGACGAGCGGCACGCGCCGCGCGGTCCCGCGTGCACGAGCCCGGCGGTCGCCGCACGCCGGCTGCGCGGACAGCCCATGCTGCATTGCGGGCGGGCGGCGTGACTTCGGCGGCAAGCGGCTCGTGGGCTGCGGATCGCGATGCCGCAGGCCGCGAGTTCGTCGACGAGCGACTGGCCGCGCCGTGCAGCCTTGCAGCCGTACAGTCGCGAAACGGGCTCATGCAATGCGCCGTCTATGCGTTGCCGATACGTTCATTATGCGTTCGTTTCGAGTCGCTTCGGCATCGCCGTGATCGCGGTCGCGCATTTTCGTTACGCGCTGCCTGTCGACGCGCTGCGCAGCCTCGCGTTCGCCACGCTCGTGTTCGACAGCCAGGCCGTCGTCTACGTGATCCGCGACCGCCGGCGCGGGCGGCGGTCGCGGCCGGGAGCGCTGCTCGTCGGCTCGTCGGCTCGTCGCTCGCCGACGTCGCGCTCGCGACCGCGCTTTGCGATCGTGCTCGAGCCGCTGAAGGCGGCGGCGCCCGGATGGATGGGGCGCGCGGCGTCCCGCGCGTCCCTCCCGAGCGTGACGAACAACGCGGCGAGAGTCGGCATCGGAATCGGTCCTCGGGCGGCTGCGCGGTTTCGCGGCTTCGGCTCCGCGCAGCGCTCAGCGCGTGAGCAGCGGGACGAGCCCGAACAGCGACGCGAGCGGCGGGATCGCGAGCAGCGCCAGCAGCCCGCATGCGGCGAACGCGGGCACGATCCAAAGATACCGGTTGTCCGCGAACGGCTGCTTCGTGCGCGCGCCGCCCGCGAGCGCCCGGACGACGAAAATCAGCGCGACGTTGACCGCGACGAGCGCGACGAACGCGGCGGTGCGCGCGAACGCCGGGTCGCCGCCGCGCGCGAGCAGCAGCGCGTACAGGCCGATCACGCCGACCGCCGCGAGCGCGCCCGCCGCCGCGCCCCGCGCGACGAGCGGCGACGCCCACAGCCGCTCGTGCGGCGGCCGCGGCGGCATGCGCATCGCGTCGGCGCGCGCGGGCTCGTTCTCGAACACAAGCGAGCACGCCGGATCGATCACGAGCTGCAGCGACACGATGTGCAGCGGCGCGAGCATCGCGGGCCAGCCGACGAGCGCGGGCACCATCACCGCGGCGATCATCGGCAGATGGACGGCGACCGTATAGCCGAGCGCCTGCATCAGGTTCGCATGGATGCGCCGGCCCTGGCGGATCGCCGACACGATCGGCGTGAAATCGTCGCGCAGCAGCACGAGCGCGGCGACCTCGCGCGCGACCTCGGCGCCGTGCAGCCCCATTGCGATGCCAACGTGCGCGGCCTTCAGCGCGGGCGCGTCGTTGACGCCGTCGCCCGTCATCGCGACGATGCGCCCGCCGCGCTCGAGCGCGGCGACGAGGCGCAGCTTCTGGTCCGGCCGCACGCGCGCGAACACGTCGGCGCGCCCGGCCGCTTCGTCGAGCGCCGCGTCGCTCATCGCCGCGACCTCGTCGCCCGTGACGACCGCGTGCGCGGCGATGCCGACCTCGCCCGCCACCGCGCGCGCGGTCGACGGATAGTCGCCCGTGATCATCACGACGCGGATGCCGGCCGCGCGGCAGGTCGCGATCGCGTCGGCCACCTCGGCGCGCACCGGGTCGATCAGGCCGACCAGGCCGACGAACCGGAAATCGAAGTCGTGCTGCCGCGCGGGCCATTCGCCCCGCGCATGCGCGGCCCGCGCGACGCCCAGCACGCGCAGCCCGCGCGCGGCCATGCGCTCGGCCTCGCCGAGCAGCGCGCGCGCCGTCGCATCGCCGAGGTGGCACAGCGAGAAGATCGCCTCGGGCGCGCCCTTGCATGCGACCGGGCAATGATCGAGCCGCGGCGCGCGCCACACGTGCGACATCGCCGGCAGCTCGGGCGTCAGCGCGTATTCCTGAACGAGCGACCAGTCGTCGTGCAGATGCCCGGTGCCGGCGAGACATCGGCGGCCCGCGCGCCGGAACGCGCGCTCCATCGGATCGACGGGCTCGATCTCGCTCGCGAGCACCAGATATTCGAGCAGCTCGTGGAACGACTCGTCGATGTCGGCCTCTTCGTCGCCGAGCGTCCAGCGCCGGCCGTTCGCGAACAGCGCGCGCACCGTCATCCGGTTCTGCGTCAGCGTGCCCGTCTTGTCGACGCACAGCACCGACGTCTGCCCGAGCGCCTCGATCGCGCTCATGCGGCGCGTGAGCATGCCCTCGTCGGCGATGCGGCGCGCGCCGAGCGCCATGAACACGGTCATCACGACCGGGATTTCCTCGGGAAAGATGCCCATCGCGAGCGTGATCCCCGCGAGCACGCCCGGCAGCCATTCGCCCGAGCGCCAGCGGTAGACGGCGACGAGCGCCGCGCACAGCGCAAGCGCGACGAGCGCGATCCGGTTCGCGAGCGCGCGCGCGTCGCGCTGCAGCGGCGACGGCGCGCCCGCGATGCCGGTCAGCGACTTGCCGATCCGGCCGAGCGCAGTGCGCGGCCCGGTGTCGGTGACGATCATCCGCCCCTGCCCGCGCACCACCATCGAGCCGAAATAGACGCGGCAGGCGGCTTCGTCGGGCGTCGGCGCGTCGGGCCGCTCGGCGGCCTTGTCGATCGGCGCCGACTCTCCCGTCAGCAGCGATTCGTCGACGCTCAGCTCGTGCGCGTCGACGAGCCAGCCGTCGGCCGGCACGCGGGCGCCCTCGGCGATCCACAGCAGATCGCCTGGCACGAGTTCGGTCGCCGAGACGAGCCGGCGCTCGCCGTCGCGCATCACGTCGGCGCGCGGCGCGGACAGCGCGCGCAGCGCCGCGAGCACGCCCGCCGTGCGCTGGCTCTGCACGATCGTCAGCGCGGCGATCGCGGCGACGAACGCGAGCAGCGTCAGCGCGTCCGGCAATTCGCCGAGCGCCAGGTAGACGGCGCCCGCGCCGAGCAGCAGGAGCAGCATCGGCTCGCGCAGCACGTCGAGCGACGTGCGCCACCCGCCGCGCCCGCCGCCCGTGTCGATCGCGTTCGGGCCGAAGCGCCGGCGCAGCCCGGCTGCCTGCGCGTTCGACAGGCCGCTTGCGGGCGTGCGGCGCCACGCGTCGTCGGCGGGCGCCGTGGCGTCGGCCGTGCCGCCTCGCCGATGCCGCGCGGCCGAGCGAGCGCTCATGCGACGATCGCGGCGCGCCCGCTCGCCCGCTCGCGCGGCGCGGTCGAAGGCGCGACGGTCAACGTTGACGGGGACATGGGCGCGGATCGCAGGTCTGCGCCGCGCCGCGCCGATCGGGCTCGGCCCAGCGGAAATCGACGTGGACGCCGCCGCTCGCGGGCACGCGCACGCTGCGCCGCTGCTCGGCGCCGCCGTAGCGCGCGTCGATCCGGTACTGCCCCGCCGGCAGCCGCGCGTACAGGAACGGGCCGTTGGTGCGAACGGTCAGCACCGGCTGCGCCGCGGCCGAACGAATCGTGACGTCGACGTCGGACAGATATTCGCCGCTGCGCGACGCGAACGTCATGCGCAGGTTGTATTTCGACGCGGCCGCGCGGAGTGCGTCGACTTCGTCCTGGCCGACGCCGCCCGTCACGTACGCAATGCCGTTTTGCGTGGCGGGTTCGAGCGTCTCGTTCGCGGCGGCCGTCGAGCCGAGCGCCGCGACGGCGGCGACGGTCGCGACGACGCGCATCCATCGATGAACAGTATTTCGCATGGCGCTTCCCCCGTTCGGACGGCGAAGACGTGCGCGTCACGCCGGCGCGCACTGTTTCGCTCGTTCAGAGAATGCGGGCCATTGGTGACGGCCCGCTTGACGCAGGTCAAGCGGCCCGGAAGCGAGATCGCAGCGACTTGCAGCGCAGCGAGAGGCTGATTGGCGAACGGCCTGCCGTTGTTTGCCCGGCTTGCACGAATCGCCGTTCGTCGCCCGGATGTCGATCGACCTCCGAAGCTTCGTGCTTTCCGCCTGCGCATGCGCGTGCTATCAAGGCGGGATTCGCCGCGAATCCGCACGGTATTGGAAACGCATCGCCGCATCGGATCGCAAGTCGTTCCGACGGCATCGACGGCATGCTGCGTCGCCGGACGTCGAACCATTGCGCACGTCGTTTCGCGCAATGCCGTCGATTTGCTGCCTGGGAACCGATGCGTGCGCACGCGCCCTGTCGCGTTCGCGCTTCGTATCCCGACTCGCCGTCTCGCGCCGTCCACTTGCAACGGCCGCGAGCAGGCGCAGGCTTCGCGCGGCAGCCGCGGCGTGGCGAAAAGCGGCGCCGCGCGAACGAAACGCGCGTTGCACGGCCGACGCCTTTGCGCACCGCCCATGAATCCACAACCACAAGAGGAGATCGAACGAACCATGTTCAGATACACGTTGGGCCATTCGCCGATAGAACTCCGCCGGCTCGACTTCCAGTCGGAGATGCTGAAGCCCGTCACCCGGCGCCTGCTCGAATCCGCGCGGCTCCGGCCCTCGATGCGCGTGCTCGACATCGGCTGCGGAACGGGCGGCGTCAGCATGCTGGCGGCCGAGATGGCCGGCCCGACCGGCACCGTCGTCGCGATCGATCCGAGCGATGTCGCGATCGAAGCGGCGAGCGCCAACGCCGAGCGCGCGAGTCTGCACAACATCCGCTTTCGCGCGAGCGGCCTCGATCAGGTCGAAGGCGCGCACGGCTTCGACGTCGTCGTCGCCCGCTATGTATTGATCCATCAGTTGCATGCGGCCGAGTTCGTCCGCCACGCGGCGCGTTTCGTGAAGCCCGGCGGATATCTCGCGCTGCACGAGCCCGACTTCGTGCGCAAGCCGATGTCGACGCCGCTCATCCCGCTCTGGGATTCGGTGGCGGCCGAGATCATCGAGCGCTGCAAGCGGTCGTTTCCGTCGTTCGACGTCGCGCACCGGATGGTCAAGCTGTTCGCGGCCGCGGGGCTGCCGCTGCCGAAGATGTCGTACGAGGTGCCGGTCGACGGCGGGACGGCCACGCAGCTCAGCTCATGGCTGGCAGAGATGTTGCGGGCGCTGTCGAGCGATCCCGACTCGACGGTGCTTGGCAGCGGCAAGCGGCTCGAATTCGCGCGGCTGAGCGGCGATCTGCAATGTGAAATATACGAATCGCGCGCGCAGGTCGAGTTCTTCGGCCAGATGTGCGCTTGGGTGCAGCTCTAGCGCGCGCGGGTGTCGCGCGCATCGGGTGCCCGGCCGTGCCGCGTCGGCCCGGCCGGGCGCTCCCCGTCACGGCTTCGCGCGATCCGCGGGCACGGCACGGGTGACGAGCGGGGTGGCGAATGCGCGCGGCAGCTTCTCGGCGGCTGAAGTCGGGCACGCGTTGCAGCCGCACGCCGACTGCCCGGCGGGCGCCGCGGGCGACTGGTTGGTCCACTGGCCGTTCCAGCCGCCCTGCGCCTTGCAGATGGTCGGACACACGGCCTGCGCGCCGCGATAGTCGGCGATCGGCAACGCGGTGCCAATGTCGCAGCCGCACGGATAACCGGCGCGTGCGCGCTGCGCGATCGGGCCGCTCATCGACGCGAGCCAGTTGCGCGATTGCGCATCGATCTTGAACATCACCGGCTCGCGCGCGTCGAGCAGCGCGACCATCTTCCGATAGAGCGGATAGCGCTGCGCCAGCGTCTGCAGCACGCTGCGCCGCGCGGAGAACAGATACTGCGGCACGCCGCTGCCGTCCGGCCCGACGCTTTGCACCATCGTCGACGACGCGGCGATCACGTTCGCGAGCTGCACCGCGAGCGCGCGCGTGCCGCGGGCGTTCGTCGTCGTGTTCACGCCGATCACGTCCGCATAGAAGAGCGGTGGCTGCGGCTCGTCCGACAGCGGCAGGAACTTGAAATCGAGATTGCGCCGCGCCGCTTCGCTCATCGCCGACATCGATTCCGAGTAGCCGATCACCGCGCGCCCGTCGCCGTCGCCGAACCACGCCGAGCGATCGTACTGGCCGGGCAGCTCGGCCGTCGCGTTCGGCCAGCTCGACATCGCCATCAGCGCGCGCAGGCTGCCGAGCGCGTCGCCGTTCAGGTCGTTCGCGCTCCACGGCAGCGGCAGCGGATACGCGCCCGTGCGGCTGTGCGCGGCGTCCAGATAGAGCGCGGCGTTCGTCGTCCGGCCGGACATGTCGATCATCAGCCCGCGCCTGTCCGGCGGAATCTCGCTCGTGAACGTGCATTGCCCGAGCGTGCTGCGCACTTGCGTGAGCGTCGTCGCGGCCGCGAGCGCCGCGTCGTCCTTCCGGTAGAACAGCACGTTCGCGCAGCCGAGCTGCGGGATGCTGTAGTACCGGTCGCCCGCCTTCACGCCCTGGATCGCGTACGGCAGGAAATCGTCGAGGTTCTGGATCTCGCTCGCCGCAAGCGGCTCGAGCCAGCGCTGGCTGCGGAAGTAGTCGAAGAAGATCGCGTCGTACACGTAGACGTCGGCGTTCGCGGGCGGATCGTTCCGGTAGCCGCCGTCCCACGCGTCCGCGGACACGAACTGCAGCGCGACGGCCGGCTGCACCTTCTTCCATTCGGTCTCGATCGCGCTCCTGAACTGGTCGACGCGCGGCACCCACGGATACAGCGCGACCGTCAGTTGCCCGACGGCGGCCGCGTCGCCCGCATGCGACGGCGCGGCGCACAGAAAGCCCAGAACGATCGTGAAACAGCACAAGAGGCGGCGCATGATGATTTCTTGTCGAAAGAGGCGTGCGGATCGATGCGTGTGCGCGCCGGCGCGCGGCGCAAGCGTCAGTTCCATAGCGAGTGGAAGTGATGGACGGGGCCGTGCCCGTGGCCGACGTCGAGCTTGCCCGACGCGGCGAGCGCGTCGCCCAGATACGCCTTCGCGCGGCAGACGCTGTCCTCGACCGAATGGCTCGGCAGCAGCGCGGCGATCGCGGCCGACAGCGTGCAGCCGGTGCCGTGGTCGTTCTTCGTCGGGACGCGCGGCGCGGACAGCTCGACCGTCGCCGCGGCCGGGCCGCGCAGCACATCGACGCTGCGCTCGCCCGGCAGATGGCCGCCCTTGAGCAGCACCCAGCGCGACCCGAGCGCGTGCAGCTCGGCCGCCGCCGCGTGCATCTCGGCGAGCGTGCGCGGCGCGCCCCGGCCGAGCAGCACGCCCGCTTCGGGCAGGTTCGGCGTGATCAGCGTGGAGATCGGCACGAGCTTGTCGCGGATCGCGTCGACCGCGTCCGGATCGAGCAGCCGGTCGCCGCTTTTCGCGACCATCACCGGGTCGAGCACGACGGGCGCCGCGCGGTGCCTGACGAGCGCCGCGGCGACCGCCTCCGCGATCGCCGCGGTCGCGATCATGCCGATCTTGACCGCGTGCACGCCAACGTCGTCGAACACCGCGTCGATCTGATCGGCGACGAACGCCGGATCGAGCGCGCGGAAGCTGCGCACGCCGGTCGTGTTCTGCGCGACGACCGCGGTGATCGCGGCCATCCCGTATGCGCGCATCGCCGAAAATGCCTTGAGGTCGGCCTGAATGCCCGCTCCGCCCGTCGGGTCGGTGCCGGCGATCGTCAGTACGTTCGCGATCATGTTCCCTCGTGTTTCATCCGTGTTTTATCGTTGCGCCGTCGTTGCATAGCCGATAGCCGCCAGGGCGACGCCCTCGCGTTCGCCGTCTTGCCGGGCGAGCGGCGTCGGCCGGTGCGCGGGCGGCGCGGCGACGTCCGAACCCCCCCGCCCCGCCGTTCCGCGACGCATGCGCCGCGAAGCATCGTGCCTTACGCGGCGCGCGTCAGCGCAGCGGCTTCGTCGCCTTGAACAGCACGAACGGCGTGCGGCCGTCGGCATCCGCGTGCGCGCCCGGCGCGCCGCCCGCCTCCGCCGCGCGAAAGCCCAGCTCCATCGCCGCCGCGAGCTCGAAGCCCGCCGCCTCGAACGCGTGGCGATACGTCGGCATGTCCCAGTGCGTGTCGACGACGTCGAACACGCCCACGCCCGGCACGTTCAGATGGACCGGGCGCGGGTCGCCGTCGCGGTAGACGATGCCCGGCTCGCCGTTGCGGAACGTCGGAAACTGCACGCCCGTCGTGCGCGGGTTCGTGTCCAGCACGTAGTACGCGCCGCCCGGCTTCAGCACGCGCAGCACCTCCGCCGCGACGCGCGCGAGCTCCGCGCGCTCGGCGATGTTGATGAACAGGAAGCAACTGATCGCCGCGTCGAAGCTCGCGTCGGCGAACGGCAGCGGCGGCCCGTCGATATGCGCGTAGTCCAGCCCGCCGTCGACGCCCGCCGCGATCGCCTGGTCGATCATCGTCGGCGCGATGTCGACGCCTGTCACGCGGGCGACGCCCGCAGCACGCAGCCGCCGCGCGACCTTGCCGCCGCCGCAGCCGTAGTCGAGCACGCGGATCTCGGTGCCGAGCGAGCCCGTCAGCTCGGCGATCAGCGGCCGGTAGCCGAAGCGCTCCTCGATCCGGTCGTCGTATGCGTGAAAGCGCTGCGAAACCTCGTGTTCGGTCCAGTCGGTCTTCATCGGAATCCCTGTGCGTTATTGAAGCGAGGCGGACGCGATGTTCCACCGGTTCAGCAGATAGGCGCGATGGAACGGGCCGACGAACGCGAGCGCATCGTCGGGCGGCGGGCTGCCCGCCTTGATCTCGCGGTAGATCCAGAAGAGGCCGAGCACGTCGCGCCAATATGGATCGAGATCGAGGTCCTGGAGCGCGGCGAGCGACATCCGTCCCGCACGAATCCTTCCTTCGTGTTCGAGCACGCGCCCGATCGTCGCGGGGTTCGTGCCCGCGGGCATTCGCGGCGGCGCGTGGGCGGTGACGATCGCCGCATCGCCGTCGTCGAGGAGTGCCCGCACGCGCGGCAGATTGTCGTCGTACACGTGGATCGAGCCGACGTGATGCGAATACGTGCCGATCTCGCAGCCGAGCCGCGACGCGACATACTCCTGCAGGAACGTGAACGAGAACACGTCGTTCAGGAGCCCGACGTATGCGTCGTTCGCGCGCATGAACGCGACCAGGTGCAGCCGCCCCTCGCGCAGCAGCAGTTGCAGGCCGAGCGTGCACGAGACGTCGATGTTGCGCCGGTACAGGTCCTCGTCGGCGCTGAAGATCTGCAGCACGACGCGCTTGCTCTCGGCGTCGTCGCGCGACAGGATGTCGAGCGCGCGCTCGATCTGGTCGAGCGCGCGCTCGCCGTAATGCATGAGCCGCGCGCCATAGCCGGTGCCGGGCAGATGCTTGCCGTCCGGACTGTAGCGCGCCATCGACGGCGCGTAGTGCTCGATGAATTCGAGATCGTTGCGGCCGGACAGATACCACAGCGCCTCGGCGTAGTTGAAGACGACGTTCTGCCTGCGCGCCGCGTGCCGGCAGAAGCGCGCGCGCGGATCGTCGATCCGTGCGCCGTAGCCGATGATTTCGCGCTCCGCGTGCCCGCGCGGCGCGCTCCGGTATTCGTACGCGCCGCAGACGTCCCTGAGCGTCGCGAGGTAAAGCTCGCTGAGACCCGGATAGCGCCGCATGTCAGCCTCGCGCTTCGAAACGGCCGATCGCGGCTTCGATCGCGGCCGGGTCGATCCGGCCGCCGCCGAATTCGACGCGCTCGATGCGCGTGATCTCGTCGAGGCCGCGCACGAGATACGCGTACTCCTTGTCGGTTTCGAGCAGCAGCACGATCGGCTTGCCGAGCGCGGACGCCCAGCCGAGCTCGATGTGCGTGCCGGGCGATGCCGGCGCGCCCGGAAACGCGACGAAGTAGTCGCACAGGCTGATCTGCTCGTAGTCGGTCTTCGTGCAGACGGCGGGCGTCATGAATTCGCGCCCCCAATGCTCGCGCCGGTGCGCGCAATGCACGTCCCAGCCGCGCGCCTCGAAATGATCGATCACGCGGCGAAACAGGTCGATGCTGTCTTCCGGCATCACGCCGGTGTGCTTGTCGACCAGGGATTTGAACGGTCCGCCCAGGAACATGCGCTTCATCGGCTGTTTTCCTTTCGATTGGAATGACAGAGGGCGTGCGCGCGCTGCGCCACCCGCGTGACGTGATCCGCGAGCACGCCCGGGAATCGGGACAGGCCATCCGGCACGCGAACCCAGCGGCAGTCCGCCGCGTCGTCGCCCGGCCGCAGCGCGCCTTCGACATGGCGGCACAGCATCGCGACCAGCACGTAGTGGTGATGCCGGCCGTGCGGGTCGAAGCCGATCACCTCGACGACGTCGAACGGCTGGCCGATCTCCGCGCGCACGCCGGTTTCCTCGAACAGCTCGCGCGCGGCCGCATCGCGCAGGCACTCGCCGGGCTCGACCGAGCCGCCAGGAAAGCCCCACGTACCTTTCTGCGGCTCCTTGCTGCGCTGCACGAGAATCACTTCGTCGGCGCGAAACGTCACGGCGATCACCGCGACGCGCGGTGTCGCGAGCGCCGCCGCGTCGCGCGGCGCGGCCCCCGTGCCTTTCGGATCAATCATCGTCGATGCTCCGCATCTGCGCCCTCTTTTCGCGCGCCGTTCATTTGGCCCCGACTTGGCCCCGACACGCAAATCGACGGTCATTGGCCGCCTCTGTGGTTAATGAATGAAACAATCCATGCGAAACTCGCCGGGATTTTGCGAACAAATATTTTCAATTCGCGATTCAGCGAGCATTCCATTTTCGGAAATTTCGCGGAGCGCCTAGCCTAACACAACCGTGTCGATTCGACCGATTGCAATTTTTTAACCAAATCTCCAGTCTCGATTTTTTCATTCGCGCTCGTCATCTGTTGCGCTGGTTGATCGTCAAATAAAACGTCAACTTTGAAATAAAAAAGCTGATGTTTGGCGGAATTTATCGCGACTGGAATTTTTCGAAATAAGATGCACATTTCCATTCAAACGGCATAAATATTTCCATATTTGAAATTATTTGCGGCGGCGATATTCGAAGTCCTGATTGCGTCGAACGATTCAGGACGATGCGATCCGCATCCATACGCGATACGGCGATGGATGTGCAGGCTCGCCGTCAACGTAACGTCTCCGTGGCCAAGAGCACCGCCATTGCGATCATCAAGCCTCCGCCCGCGATATTGATCAGCTTGAGGCCCTTCTCGTTGAAAAACGCGCGTGAACTCACGGCATGAGCGGTCGCGACCCACGCCGAGTCGATCAATAAACCCAGGCCGATAGGCACGAGCGAAAAGAAAAGCAGCGATTCCACCGGACTTTCGACCCCTCGGCGCAGGAAACTCGGCACGATCGTACCGAACATGATCAGGGCTTTCGGATTGGTGATGCCGACTATGACGCCGGCGATCAATGTCTGTTTGCGTTTGCCGGGTGCCCGGACTTCCGCCGCCGGCAACGGTCTGGAAAACAGATATTGGACTCCGATGGCCAGCAGAACGACGGCGCCGAGTAATCGAATACCCGTCAGGACGTTGTCGGCGCGCATCAGCAAGGTACCGATTCCCAGCGCAACAATCACCGCGACGCAGTAGGTGCCTATCGCGTTGCCGATGACGCCGCGCATCGCACTGCGCCGTCCCGTCGTCATGGCTTGGCCGACAAGAAACATGATGCTCGGCCCGGGAACGGCGATCAGCACCGCAGAGGTAAATATGAGCCCGAGCAGTCTATCGAGCGCAGTGATGTTTCCAGACATGGAGCAGTCCTCGTTTCCACCTTGAACCGTCGCTGACCAGTCAGTACCGTCACTTTTTGATGCCGTTCGTCGTCTGGCATATCGATTGGTTCAAACCGAAGGCTGACATCTGGTTTGAGCCAATCGATCGGCGACGGACACGGATTCATGCCGATTTCAGTCGATCGATCATGATCCAGCGACGATTGACAAGGCAGATCGACGGGAAATATTGGAATTTATCTCGTTGCAGATCCAGTGCGTAATCAAGAACGGTTCGTCAGCAAAGCCAGCGTTGGCTGGATTCGAAGCGCCTCGACTACCTCGTCGTCACTCATCAACGGATAGCATGCGTCCACGAACTCGTCGCGCACCGGCAACATGCTGCGGCGCTCATCCAGCCCCAACGCACTTGCGCATGCATTGAACGCGACGTTCTTGTACTGGTCGAGATTGGTTTCCTCGTCGACGTAATCGTCGAGATCCCAGCGGCCGATGAGGCTTTCCTGCATATGGAAGGAATCCACTTCGACGCCCTCCTGATAGACGTGAAAAACCGGATGAACATACGCGCTCCGGGAAGTATCGAAGTGATCCGCGGGCAGCGTGAAATAGTGAGTCGGCAACTCGCCGTTGCCATATCGGCTGAATCCATATTCGAAAACGATTTCGAGCCTCGTTGGTTCCTTGCCCCAGCGCTCGAGGTTATATGCTCGTGGAAATGCGGGCCACACGCGCGCGCGGACCACGCCTTTATCGCCGCCTGGCGTGAACGTCACCGTGCTTCCGAAGTAGCCGAATAGCTCGAACAACGGCATGCTCGTGCTGACGAGATCGACAAGGAATGCTGAAAGATGAATGAGCTGATCGGACGGATGTGCCGTCGGAACGTCGCATTCGAATACCGGTTCAACCGCCATGCCGTGATATTTTTCCGCGACGATGGAGCCGAGTGCCTGAATATTGCATCGGAAACCATGAACGAACCCGGAAGCGGCGTCCGGGTCGTTGATGCGCATCGGCGCGCCGAGGAAATAGAGACCTGGTACGCTGACCGACTCCCAAGTCGACGTCAGCAGACAATATTTTCCCTTTTCGTCAATGGCCGGCCGTACGGTTTCCATGTCGAAGATTCCGGACAGCGTGTAGTTGAAGCCGCAGCATACGATCACATCGTCGACAATGCCGGTTCGCTTCATCCATCTTGGCGGAGACCAATGAGGGCAAGGTGTCTCGTAGCGGACCAGCAAGCGGCCTTCGTGCCTGCCGCCTGTGATTCGCCTGACTTCGACGATGCGGTCGCTCACAATATTGTTGTTGGATTTGAGTTGCATCAGATCGAACACGTCCGAGACCTGTGCCCGCAAGTCATGTACGTTGTGCGTCTGCCGGGCGAACATCGGTAGAGATCGTGTAACGACGCGCGTCTCCGCCGTGATGTCGACGAGATGGTGCGCGATTTCGAACGCTGAATTGCCACGCCCCAAAACAATGACAACCTTGTTCCGGTAACGCTCCGCTGCGGTATCGGGCTCGAAATCTCCGTAGAATGTGCAGGTTTCGGAATCGAGCCCCTTGATGTCCGGAACTATCGGCTCCGACTTGCCTGTGGCGCAAAAGACGCGATCAGCACTGATGCCTTGCGCATTCGATATGCCGAGGACGAAGCGCCCGCCTTCGCGCGCGATGCGCTGCACGCGAGCATGCGTTCGAACGTGCGGCGACACCCCTTTCCTTTCCGCCACGTATTTCAAATACTCCTTGTAAATTCTTGAAGACGGCCAATGCTCCGACGTCCATTCCGTGAATCGTAGCAGCGGATCATTTGCCACATCATCGGCGCTAATGGTGCTCAGCGTGTGCCAGTCGTATCGCATTCGATAAGTGTGGCTATCGCCGGGGACATATCTCTTGTTTAACGAAATAAGCTGTCCGCATACCGGAAATCGGTCCCATTGCCCACCGACAGTCTCATTTGCTTCGAGCAACAGATACTCGATTCCTCGCTTCCCGAATTCGAGAGCCATGTTGATGCCCGCGGGGCCACCGCCGATGATGACATTGGAATGATGTTCCATGTTGCACTCTCCTCGTTTTCATCGTTGCGGGAATTCGATTCACGAGATAGACGGCTGTCGGCGTCTACATGCCCTCGCCGCGCGACTCGCATATCTCGGGATCGGACCTCGAGTGATGTCAGCGGTCTGGCTGCAGATACGCTTGTGACGGATAGCTTTCGGAAGTGTCGCGTCATCCGCGTCACGAATGGGACCCCATGAAGGCGTGAATCTGCGGTCTATTCACCGCCCCGCCAAGAGCCGCCACGACACTCGGATCAACTCGAGTTGAAAGCGGTTTGCCGAGAAAAGCAGGAACATTCATCATATCAATTTAAATTGATAGCGCGCATCGGTGGGAACCAGTATTTGCATCGCAGCGCTTTCGATCACCCTGACAGCCGCGGATTTCAGCATTTCAGCGCGTGAATCGTGCATTCGAGCAGCCACCAGCGCGGCGAAAATGAATACGGCTGGCTTCGCGACGCCATAGATGATTCGAACATCAAAGTCGGGCCGCGCAAGAACGACCGATTCGGTACACGCTCAGATTTTTTCCTCTCGTATCTCGCGAACGGCGCAGCGAAAACCGCCCGTCCGTGTGCCCGCCTGATGCAGCCGTCCGCGAACAAGCGATTTCCTCCGTCATGCGCGCACTCTTTCGATCCGCAAACGATTGCTTTTTCGTCTCGCCCCTTGCGACGGATCGACGCCGAAACCCGCACCGCGCGCGCCGCTGATCCAGGTCAATCCGGTCCGCCGGAGCCGGTGCCTTAATACATTCAACAATCGTCGAGGAGGTTTCATCATGAAGCATTCCGTCAGGCATCCGTTCCACCCGTCGACACCGCTTCCGGCGGCCGCTCCTGCGCCGCAGCAGGCGGCCGCGCCGCGCCAGTTGCCGTTCACGCTGCTGACGGCGCTCGTGATCGGCTCAATGATCGGCAGCGGCATCTTCTCGCTGCCGCAGAACATGGCGTCGGGCGCGGGCGCCGGCGCGATCGTGATCGGCTGGGCGATCACGGGCATCGGCATGCTGATGCTCGCGCTCGTCTACCAGACGCTCGCGCACCGCAAGCCCGAGCTCGACAACGGCGTCTACGCGTATGCGCACGCGAGCGCCGGCGACTTCGTCGGCTTCAATTCCGCGTGGGGCTACTGGGTCAGCGCGTGGATCGGCAACGTCGGCTATCTGGTGATCGTGTTCGGCACGCTCGGCTACGCGTTTCCCGCATTCGGCGACGGCAACACGCGCGCCGCGGTGATCGGCGCGTCGATCGTGCTGTGGATCATGCATGCGGTGATCCTGCGCGGCGTGCGCGGCGCGGCAATCCTCAACGCGCTGACGACGATCGCGAAGATCGTGCCGCTCGTGCTGTTCGTCGCGCTCGCCGCGCTTGCGTTCCAGCCGCACCGATTCACGACCGACTTCTGGGGCAACGTCCATCTGCCAGGCGTGCTCGACCAGGTGAAGAGCACGATGCTGATCACGGTCTGGGTGTTCATCGGCATCGAGGGCGCGAGCGTCTATTCGGCGCGCGCGAAGAACCGCGACGACGTCGGCCGCGCGACCATCGCCGGCTTCGTCGTCGTGCTGCTGTTGCTGATGGCCGTGTCGCTGCTGTCGCTCGGGATCGTGTCGCAGCCGGAGCTCGCCGCGATGAAGAATCCGTCGATGGCGGGCGTCCTCGAAAAGGCGATCGGCCGCACGGGCGTCGCGATCGCGGGCGTCGGGCTGCTGGTGTCGGTGGGCGGCGCGCTGCTCGCATGGACGCTGCTCGCCGCCGAGGCGATGTTCACGCCGGCGAAGGACGGCGTGATGCCGGCGTTCCTGTCGCGCGAGAACGCGCACGGCGTGCCCGCCAACGCGCTGTGGGCGACGAACGGCCTCGTGCAGGTGTTCCTGCTCGTCACGCTCGTATCGAACGCGACCTATCAGGCGCTGATCTCGCTCGCGACGTCGATGATCCTCGTGCCGTATCTGTTCTCCGCGGTGTATGCGCTCCTCATCGCGATCAAGGGCGAAGGCTATGCGCCCGGCGAGACGATGCGCATGCGCGACGCGGCGATCGGCGGAGTCGCGACCGTCTACTGCTGCTGGCTGCTGTATGCGGCAGGCCCGAAGTATCTGCTGCTGAGCGCCCTGCTCTACGCGCCGGGCGCGCTGCTGTACGCGTGGGCGAAGCGCGAGCGCGGCGAGCGGCCCTTCAAGGCGTTCGAAGCGGCGATCCTGATCGCGCTCGTCGCGTTTGCCTTGCTCGCGGGCTGGCTCGTCGCGGCCGGCCGGATCAGCCTGTAGCGTACTCGGCGGGTCGCCGCACGGCGCGCGATGCCGCGCGGCGTCGGCGCGGATAGCACGATGCCGGCATAATGAGCGTCGACGCCTCACTCTCTCGCCCGCGGCCGCCATGACGCTCGCCATCGTCGTCCTGAACCTGATCGGCTTCTTCGTCGAGCTCGCCGATCCCGACCGCGTGCTGTCGCTGTTTGCGCTATGGCCGCCGCTTCCCCGCACGGGCGCCCCATCCGCCGCGCCCGCGTTCCATGTCTGGCAGATCGTCACGTACAGCGCGCTGCACGCGGGGCTGTCGCACCTGTTGTTCAACATGCTCGGGCTCGTGATGTTCGGCCGCGATGTCGAGCGCGCGCTCGGCCGCGCGCGCTTCGGCACGCTTTATCTCGCGAGCGTCGTCTGCGGCGCGCTCACGCAGCTCGCGGTCGCGCGCTACACGGCGGCGGGCGCCGCGCCGACGATCGGCGCGTCGGCGGGCGTGTTCGGCGTGCTCGCCGCGTACGCGCTGCTGTACCCGTCGCGCCGCATCGTGCTGCTGATTCCGCCGATTCCGATGCGCGCGTGGGTGTTCGCGCTGCTCTACGCGGGCGTCGAACTGCTGCTCGGCGTCGCGGGCGCGGCGAGCGGCATCGCGCATTTCGCGCATCTGGGCGGGATGTTCGGCGCGATCGCGCTGATGCTGTTCTGGGCGCGGCCGCGAAAGGCATGGCCGCTCGAATGAGCGGGCGCCGGCGGCCGGCGCGACGCCGGCTTTCCGGCGCGCGGCCGGACGCGTCGGCACGACGCGAGCGCCGCGACGTCACTGCGGCACGGATTGATCGGCCTTGTCGGCCTTGTCGGTGACGCCGATTTTTCCGACGTCCGCCAGCGGCTTCGCCGGCTCGGGATTCTCGCCGCTGCGCTTCGCCGCGCCGCCGCCCGCATCGCCCTCCGGCACCGGCTCGTCGTTGACGAGCCTCACGAGCTTCTCGTGATCGACGACCTCGTGCTTCAGCAGATACTGCGCAATCCGATCGAGCGCGCCGCGCCGCTCCTTCAGCGTTCGCGACACGCGATCGTGCGCTTCGGCGAGGAGCCGCTGAATCTCGTCGTCGATCCGCGTCGCGGTGCTCTCGCTGCAGCGCTCGCCGCCGCGCTGCCAGACGACGGGCGGCAGCCCCGGCCCTTCTCCGTCGCCGAACGTCGCGAGGCCGATCCGCTCGCTCATCCCGTAGCGGGCAACCATGTGCCGCGCCATTTCGGTCGCGCGCTCGAGATCGTTCTCCGCGCCCGTCGACACGTCGCCGAACACGATCTCCTCGGCGACGCGCCCGCCGAGCAGCACGTCGAGCCGGTCGAGCAGCTCGCTCTTGCGCAGCACGTAGCGATCCTCGGTCGGCACCTGCTGCGTGTAGCCGAGCGCCGCGATGCCGCGCGGGATGATCGACACCTTCTTCACCGGATCGCTGTGCGCGCGGGTCTGCGCGATCAGCGCGTGCCCCGCCTCGTGATGCGCGATCGTGATCTTCTCGCGCTCGCTCATCACGCGGCTCTTGCGCTCCATGCCGGTCATCGCGCGGTCGATCGCCTCGTCGAAATCGGACATGTCGATGGCCGGCTTGTCGAGCTCGGCCGCGTGCAGCGCCGCCTCGTTGACGATGTTCGCGAGGTCCGCGCCGACGAAGCCGGGCGTGCGCGACGCGAGCTCGCCGAGATCGACGTCCGGCGCGAGCTTCACGTGCTTCACATGGACGGACAGGATCTGCCGGCGCCCCGTCAAATCCGGCCGGTCGATCGCGATGTGCCGGTCGAAGCGGCCCGGGCGCAGCAGCGCGGGGTCGAGAATCTCCGGACGATTGGTCGCCGCCATGATGATCACGCCCGAGTTCGCCTGGAAGCCGTCCATCTCGACGAGCAACTGGTTGAGCGTCTGCTCGCGCTCGTCGTTGCCCGACGCGAGGCCCGCGCCGCGCACCTTGCCGAGCGCGTCGAGCTCGTCGATGAAGATGATGCACGGCGCCTTCTGTTGCGCCTGCTCGAACAGATCGCGCACGCGCGCCGCGCCGACGCCGACGAACATCTCGACGAACGACGAGCCGCTCGTCGAGAAGAACGGCACGCCCGCCTCGCCCGCGACCGCCTTCGCGAGCAGCGTCTTGCCGGTGCCGGGCGCGCCGACGATCAGCACGCCCTTCGGGATCTTGCCGCCGAGCCGCTGGTAGCGCGCGGGCGCGCGCAGGAACGCGACGATCTGCTGGAGCTCGGCCTTCGCCTCGTCGATGCCGGCGATGTCGTCGAAATCGATGCCGGTCTTCGCCTCCATGTAGACGCGCGGCTTGCTCTTGCCGACGCCCGACCAGTCCTGCAGGCCGCCGCGCGGGCGTCGCAGCATCAGGTTCCAGACGAGCGCGAACACCGCGACCGGCACGATCCACGACGCGAGCGTGCCGATCCACGTGTCGTCGTCGGCGCCGCGATAGCGGGTGCCCGTTGCAGCGAGCGTGTCGATCAGGCGCTCGTCGGTCACGCGCTTCGTCGAGAAGCGCCACGGCGCGCCCGCGCGCTTGATCGCATCCGCGTCGGACGCGGGCAGCGCCGCCGCCGCGGCCGCGTTGCGCAGCACGCCCGTGATCCGCGTCTGGCTGACTTCGAGATCGTCGACCTGCGCGGCCGTCGCGAGCTTGCGGAAGTCGCTGTACGCGATCTGCGTCGCCGGTGCGCTGAGCGTCGCGAGTTGCAGCGCGAGCAGCACCATGAACACGAGCACGACGACGAATCCCAAGTATCCGGTTTCGCTCTTCATCGGGATGCCTCGGCGTGCGTTGTGCGATACGGGGGGAATCGAAAGCTGCGGACGCTATGCGGTCTCGCGCATCCAGCGCGCGCGCAGCACGTCCTCTCCTTCACGATAGTCGATTTCGAGATCGCCGCAGTGCGCGCGCACGAGCGCCTCGCTCAGCCGGTGGACGAGATGCGAGCCCGTCGTGCGCACGACCATGCGCGCGGGCAGCGCGTCGATCGACAGGAGGCGCTCGAGCGGGCGGGCGCCGAGGTCGTCGCCCGCGTGACGGCGCAGCAGCGCGACGATGTCGTCGCGGCGGCGCGCGAAGTAGCCGCCTGCGAGCACCAGCTCGCCCGCGCTCGCGCGCTCGCGGATCCGGCGGCACGCGGGGCACACGATCTGCAGCAGCGCGCCCGCCGTCGCGTGCCAGCTCCAGCGGCCGTCGTCGTACAGCGCGCCGCATTCGGTGCAGCCCATGCCGCTCTTCAGGCGCACCGGCGCGCCATAGCTGTCCGCGGGATGCGCGCGCGGCGTGCGATCGCGGCGCTGCCGCATCGCCGCATAGAGTTCGTTCGATCCGTGGATCATCGTCTTTCCTTGTCGATAGGTCGTACGTTTCGCGGGCGGCGCCGGGCGGCCGGCGGCATGCGCGGGCATCGCCGGAATCGTGGATTCGCCGCAATGCCGACAACGCACATCGGCACGCGGCGCGCGACGTACATCACCGAGCATCGGCGATCGCCCGCGCACGCGATTGACGCCGATCAACGGTCGGCCACATCGCGCCGGATCGCGCACACTGATTGGTGCAAATCCGTAGTCAATCGAGTGGAACTTGCGCGATCGGCCCGCGCGGCTGGCCCTCGCGCGTCCTTTCGCCAGCCGCAACGATCGCCGGCGCCATTCGATCCGTCGGCACCGCCGGCATTGCGGAGGTGCGCGGCATCCGCGATTCGTCGTACCGTAGGCGCGCTGCGCACAACCCGCCTCGCCTTCCGGTTGCCGCGCCGCCGGCCCGTCGCCGCAGGCGAACGGCCGCCCGTCGAACGTTCCTTCCCCGGAGAACCCCCCCGATGCTGCCACGCACTCGCATGCTGATCTGCACCGTCCTCGCCGCCGTTCCGCTCGCCGGATTCGCCAAGTCCACCAACTTCAAGAAGGCGTATTGCAGCAACAGCGACTACGTCACGAGCTCGGCCCGACCGCATTTTCATTGCGGGAAGGATTTCTACACGTACACCGAAAAGAGCGGCAACCATGACAACCTGGTCAACAAGAACGGGCCGCGATGCAACATCGTGCCCGCCGTCGAACAAAAGGTCGACGCCCTGCCGGACGGCACAGCCGGCAAGGCGCAGATGAAATCGTCGCTGGACGCATTCAAGCAAGGCGAGTGCTGAGCACACGCGCGCGGCCCGCCGCTCACGGCCGCACCGGCTCGTCGGCCTGCACCGGGATGGCCTGCCACGGCACGTTGCACGACGCGACGTACGGGAAATAGCCCTGCGGATCGGCGCAGTAGTACCACGCGGATGCGGGCGGCAGCCCGCTCGGCATGGGCGGCGGCTCCTGCTCGACCACCGCGGGCGGGACGTAGGTGGGGTAAGGATAGATGGGCGCCGGATAGATGTACCAGACGCCGCCGACCACCCACCACCACGCGTAGCGCCCGCCGTGCCAGCCGCGCGACCAGTGGCCGCCGCGCCAGCGGAGGTTCTCTTGCGGCGCGAAGTGGCCGAAGTCGCGGCCGTGGAAGTCGGGATGGCCGTGCCCCGGCGGGCTGCCGTGAAACCCGCCGCCGTGGCCGACATGGATCTGTGCCGAAGCGCTCGCCGCGATCGCGCACGCGAGCGCGGCGCCGGCCGCGCGCGCCGCCGCTCGTATCGTCGAAGCATTCATCCCGTCCCCCGCAGCGCACGCACGATACGTCACAACGTAGCGCGCCCGTTGCGTCGCTGCTTGACGTGCGTCAATGGCGTACGATGCGTGCACGAGGTGCGCGCGACCGCGCCAATCGAGCGATTTCCCGCGCCACATCGACGGAGCCGATCGCGAAAATGCGAGATCACCTTGCCGAGCATCGGATCGAGCGGCGCGACGGGCGTCGAGATCAACGGCTCCATCGTGCCGCGCCCCTGTTCCGCGCGATCGTCAGCGGCGTGAGCCGCGCGCCGACGCCCGGAAGCCGGGCCGAATCGATGCGTCGATTCGAAGCAATGCTCGCTTGCAATTCATCTTGACATCGATCAATGTAACGTTTGAGCGGGGCACGACGGCCGTCGCGTTGCGGCTCGCCGCCGCCCGGCCGTCCATAGAACGATACGGAGACACCCCAAGATGGCGCGCTACGACACGATCATCCGCAACGGCCTATGGTTCGACGGCACGCTGGCCGAGCCGGGCACGCGCGACCTCGGCATACGCGACGGCCGCGTCGCGACCGTGTCGGACGCGCCGCTCGCCGCGGACGGCGCGAGCATAATCGACGCGACCGGCAAATGGGTGATGCCCGGCTTCGTCGACATTCACACGCATTACGACGCCGAGATTCTCGTGTCGCCGGGGCTGCCCGAATCGGTGCGGCACGGCGTGACGAGCGTCTTCCTCGGCTCGTGCTCGCTGTCGACGGTCCACGCGAACGCGCTCGACTGCACCGACCTCTTCAGCCGCGTCGAGGCGCTGCCGCGCGAGCAGATGCTCGCCGTGCTGTCGCGCGTGAAGACCTGGGACACTGCGGCTTCGTACGTCCGCCATCTCGAATCGCTGCCGCTCGGCCCGAACGTCGCCGCGTTCCTCGGCCATTCGGACCTGCGCACGCACGTGCTCGGCCTCGGGCGCGCGGTCGACGACCGCGTGCGGCCGCACGAGGCCGAGCTGCAACGGATGGAGCGGCTGCTCGGCGACGCGCTCGACGCGGGCTTCGTCGGCCTGTCGTCGATGACGACGCCGTGGGACAAGCTCGACGGCGAGCGCTACCGGTCGAAGTCGCTGCCGTCGACGTTCGCGACGTGGCGCGAGTACCGTCGGCTCAATCGCGTGCTGCGCCGCCGCGGCCGCGTGCTGCAAAGCGCGCCGAACACGACGAATCCGCTGAACGGCCTGCTCTTCATGGCCGAGAGCTGCGGCTACTTCGTGCGCAAGCCGCTGCGCACGTCGCTCCTCGTCGCGGCCGACAGCAAGGCCGCGCCGCGCGGCACCGTCGACGTGCTGCTCGGCGGCGTGCGGCTCGCGAACGCGCTGTTTCGCGGCGAGCTCGTCTGGCAGCATCTGCCGGTGCCGTTCGAAGTCTATGCGGACGGCATCGATTTCGTGATCTTCGAGGAATTCGGCGCGGGCCGCGCGGCGCTGCATCTCGCCGAAGCGCTCGAGCGCAACCGGCTGCTGCAGAACGAAGGCTACCGGCGCGAGTTCCGCAAGCAGGTCGGCAAGGGGCTCGACCTGCGGCTGTGGACGCGCGATCTGCACGACACGCGGATCGTCGGCTGCCCGGATGCGTCGGTGGTCGGCAAGTCGTTCGGCCGGGTCGCGGACGAGCGCGGCATCCATCCGGCGGACGCGTTCCTCGATCTCGTCGTCGCGCACGGACAGAAGCTGCGCTGGTGCATGACGATCGCGAATCACCGCGCGGACGTGCTCGACCGGATCGCGACGCATCCGTCGCTGCAGATCGGCTTCGCCGATTCGGGCGCGCACCTGCGCAACATGGCGTTCTACAACGCGCCCGTGCGCTTCCTGCGCCGCGTGCGCGAGGCCGAGCGCGCCGGACGGCCGTTCATGTCGGTGCAGCAGGCGGTGCATCGCTTGACGGGCGAGCTCGGCGCGTACTTCGGGATCGATGCCGGCACGCTGCGCGCGGGCGACCGCGCCGATATCGCGATCGTCGATCCCGAGCATCTCGACGCGTCGGTCGACGCCTATTACGAAGAGGACATGGCCGTGTTCGGCGGGCTGCGGCGGCTCGTGAACCGCAGCGGCGCGGCGATCGCGGCGACGCTCGTCAACGGGCAGCTCGTGTATCGCGACGGCGCGTTCGCCGACGGTTTCGGCGAGACGCGGCGCTCGGGGCAGTTCCTGCGCGCGGCGACGCGCTAGAGCCAGCCGGTCATTCGCCACGCGCGCGCCCGTCTTCGTCCGTCGTCCTCGCGCCGCTCGGCCGAATCCGGTACGCGCAACGCCGCGCGCCGGCCGGAATGTGCTCGATGCGCTCGATCGTCAGCGCATCGCCCAGCATCTCGCGAAAAATCTCGAGCTCCGAGCGGCAGAACCCCTGGCACGCGGTCGCGGCCGCGCAGATCGGGCAGTGATTCTCGATGAAGAGCCAGCCGTCGCCGTCCGGCGCGCGCGACCACTCGGCGAAATAGCCTTCGCGGTCGCGCAGCTCCGCGAGCCGCGCGATCCGCTTCTCCGGGTCCGTCACGCCGGCGAGCGTCTGCGCGTACGTGCGGCGCATCTCCGTCTCGCGCGCGGCGATCAGCAGATCGAGCGTCGGCTGGCCGAGCGTCGTGCGGATGATCCGGATCAGGTCGACCGTCATGTCCGCGTGCGCGTCCGGAAAGTGGCCGTGGCCGAGCGACGTGAGCCGCCAGATCCGCGCCGGCCGCCCGACGCCCTGCGGCACGTTTTCCGCCTCGACGAGCCCGTCCGCCTCGAGCTTCTTCAATTGCTGCCGCGCGGCTTCGCCCGTCGTGCCGAGATACGCGCCGAGCTCGGCCGCCTGCAGCGGCCCGCGCCGCTTCAGCACGTTCAGCACGCGCTCGGAGACCGGAATTTCCTGCTTTGAGAAATTATCGTCCATCGCTGCATTATCAAACGTCGAACTTGTGCAATGCAATGATATTGCAATACGCACCGGCAAATCACCCAAATAAACAAAGGATATGCTTGACTTATTGCGTTGTCAGACAAATCATGTCCGCGATTCTTACAAAATGACTGAGAGATTTCCATGGGCCGTCGGCTATTGCTTGCATTGGCGCTGTTGGCGTTCATTTTCGGCGGGCTGTTCCTGTGGCGGGAAAGCCGCGTGCAGGCCGCCGATCATCCCCCCGCTCCCCCGCCCGTGCTGACGGTCTCGGCCGTCGCCGTGCGCGCCGCGCCCGAGCGCGTGACACTCGACGCGGTCGGCTCGCTCGACGCGGTCCGCCAGGTGACGCTCGCGCCCGAAGTGGCCGGCCGAATCGTCGCGCTGCACTTCGAAGCCGGCGCGACGGTTCGCAAGGGGCAGTTGATCGTCCAGCTCTTCGACGAGCCGGAGCGCGCGAAGCTCGCATCGATCCAGGCGAAGGCCGCGTACGCGAAGCGCCAGCTCGACCGGTCGCAGGCGCTCGCGCAGACGGGCGCGGAGCCGCGCAACATCTTCGATCAGCACCGCTTCGATTTCGACGCGTCCGCGGCCGACATCCGCGAGACGCAAGCGGTGATCACGCAAAAGGCGGTGCGCGCGCCGTTCGACGGCGTGCTCGGCCTGCGCCGCGTGAACCTCGGCCAGTATCTGAGCGCGGGCGACGCGATCGCGACGCTCACTGATCTCGATACGCTGTACGCGAACTTCACGGTGCCGCAGAAGAACCTGAGCCAGTTGCGCCTCGGCCAGAACGTATCGATCACGACGGACGCGTATCCGGATCGCGCGCTCATCGGGCGCGTGAGCGCGATCGAGCCGCAAATCGGCGCCGACACGCGCAACGTCGCCGTGCAGGCGACGCTCGCGAACCCCGATCATCTGCTGCGCCCAGGCATGTACATCCAGGCGCGGCTCGAATTGCCGCCGCGCGAGCGCGCGCTGACGGTGCCCGACACGGCGGTGCAGACGTCGCAGCGCGGCGAATCGGTGCTCGTCGTCGGCAAGCCGGGCCGCGACGGGCTCGGCGTCGTGCGGCTGCAACCGGTGAGGACCGGGCGGCGCGCCGAAGGCCGCATCGCGATCGCCGACGGGCTGCGGCCGGGCGACGTCGTCGTCGCATCGGGCCAAGTGCGGCTCGCGGCGGGCGACAGGGTGAAAGTGGCGCTCGACGACGGCGCGGGCTCGGGAGCCGCGCAATGAACGCCGGCGCACCTCACGATTCGGGCGCGGCGCGCGCGCGCTTCACGGACGTGTTCGTCCGCCGCCCGGTGCTGTCGCTCGTGTTCAGCCTGCTGATCCTGCTCGTCGGCCTGCGCGCGCTGATGTCGCTGCCGGTGCGCCAGTATCCGGCGCTCGAGAGCGCGACGATCAGCGTCGAGACCGATTACCCCGGCGCGTCGCAGGACCTGATGCAGGGCTTCGTGACGACGCCGATCGCGCAATCGATCGCGACCGCCGACGGCATCGAGTACATCACGTCGACGACGACGCAGGGCAAGAGCGTCGTGAAGGCTCGGCTGCGCCTGAACGCGAACGCGGATCGCGCGATGACCGAGGTGATGGCCAAGGTCCAGCAGGTGAAGTACAAGCTGCCCGCCGACGCGTACGATTCGGTGATCACGAAGCTCACCGACGCGCCGACGGCGGTGATGTATCTCGGCTTCGCGAGCGACACGCTGTCGATTCCGCAGATCACCGATTACGTCGTGCGTGTCGCGCAGCCGCTCGTGACGACGGTGCCGGGCGTCGCCTCCGCCGAGATTCTCGGCGGCCAGAACCTCGCGATGCGGGTCTGGCTCGACGCGACGCGGCTCGCCGCGCACGGGCTGTCCGCGGGCGACGTCGCCGCGGCGATCCGCGCGAACAACGTGCAGGCAGCGCCGGGCCAGGTCAAGGGCTCGCTCACGATCGCCGACATCTCGGCGAACACCGATCTGACCGACGTCGGCGCGTTCAACGAGATGGTCGTGAAAAACGCGCCGAACGGCGGCGGGCTCGTGCGGCTGAAGGACGTCGCAACCGCGGAGATCGGCGGCGAGAACTACAACTCGAGCGCGCTGATGAACGGCCGCCGCGCGGTGTACATCGCGGTCAACGCGACGCCCGCGGGCAATCCGCTCGAGATCGTGCGCGGCGTCGGCGCGGTGCTGCCCGCGATGGAGCGCAACAAGCCGGCGAGCATCCAGATCGCAAACATGTTCGACGGCGCGCGCTTCGTCAACGCGTCGATTGCCGAAGTCCGCTCGACGCTCGCCGAGGCGATCGCGATCGTCGTCGTCGTGATCTTCCTGTTCCTCGGCTCGTTTCGCGCGGTGATCATCCCGGTGCTGACGATTCCGCTGTCGCTCGTCGGCTCGGCCGCGCTGATGCTTGCCGCGGGCTTCTCGCTGAACCTGCTGACGCTGCTCGCGATGGTGCTCGCGATCGGGCTCGTCGTCGACGATGCGATCGTCGTCGTCGAGAATATCCACCGCCACATCGAGGAAGGCGAGCCGCCCGTGCGCGCGGCGCTGATCGGCGCGCGCGAGATCGCTTCGCCCGTGCTCGTGATGATGGCCACGCTGATTTCCGTCTACGCGCCGATCGGGCTGATGGGCGGCCTCACCGGCTCGCTCTTCAAGGAGTTCGCGTTCACGCTCGCGGGCGCGGTGCTCGTGTCGGGGATCGTCGCGCTCACGCTGTCGCCGATGCTCGGCTCGCTGCTCTTGACGAGCAAGATGTCCGAAGGCCGCGTCGCGAAAGCGATCGAACACGCGCTCGAGCGCGTCACGCGCGTCTATCGACGCGGCCTGCGCGCGAGCCTCGCCGCGCGGCCCGCGATTCTGCTGATCGGCGCCGGCGTGCTGGCGGGCATCGTGCTGCTCTTCTCCGGCGTGAAGCGCGAGCTTGCGCCGCAGGAGGACCAGGGCTCGATCATGGTCGCGGTGAAGGCGCCGCAGTACGCGAACCTCGACTACATGGAGCGCTACGCGCCTGACATCGAGCGCGTGTTCCGCACGCTGCCCGAAGCCGACACGAGCTTCATCCTGAACAGCTACGGCGGCAGCAATCTCGGCTTCGCCGGCGTGAACCTGGTCGACTGGGACAGGCGCGCGCGCAGCGCGTCGGCGCTGCAGGCGCTGATCCAGGCGCGCGGCGACGAGATCCGCGGCGACCGCGTGTTCGCGTTCCAGCTCCCGGCGCTGCCCGCGTCGAGCGGCGGGCTGCCGATCCAGATGGTGCTGCGCGCGCCGTCGAGCTTCGCGGATCTCTACGCGCAAATGGAGCGGATCAAGGCGGCGGCGCAAAAGAGCGGCCTCTTCGCGGTCGTCGACAGCGACCTGACGTTCGACAGCCGCGCGGTCGGCGTGACGATCGACCGCAATCAGGCGAACACGCTCGGCGTGACGATGAAGGACATCGCCGATACGCTCGCCGTGCTCGTTGGCGAGAACTACGTGAACCGCTTCAATTTCAAGGGCCGCTCGTACGACGTGATTCCGCAGGTGTCGCGCGGCGAGCGGCTGTCGTCGGAGATGCTGAGCCGCTATTACGTGAAGACGGGTTCCGGCCAGATGATCCCGCTGTCGACGGTGATCCACGTGACGAACGGCAGCCAGGCGAACGCGCTCAGCCAGTTCAACCAGATGAATGCGGCGACGTTTTCCGCCGTGCCCGCGCCGGGCGTGACGATGGGCGAGGCGGTCGCGTTCCTCGAGGCGCAGAAGCTGCCGCCCGGCGTCTCGATCGACTGGCTCGGCGAATCGCGGCAGTATGTGCAGGAAGGCAACCGGCTCGCCGTCACGTTCGGCTTCGCGCTGATCGTGATCTTCCTCGTGCTCGCCGCGCAGTTCGAGAGCCTGCGCGATCCGCTCGTGATCCTCGTCTCGGTGCCGCTGTCGGTCTGCGGCGCGCTCGCGCCGCTCTACCTCGGCTTCGCGACGCTCAACATCTATACGCAAATCGGGCTCGTCACGCTGATCGGGCTGATCTCGAAGCACGGAATCCTGATGGTCAGCTTCGCGAACGATCTGCAGCGCCACGACGGGCTCGACCGGCGCGCGGCGATCGAGCGCGCGGCGGCGGTGCGGCTGCGGCCGATCCTGATGACGACAGCGGCGATGGTCGCGGGCCTCGTGCCGCTCGTGTTCGCCGCGGGCGCCGGCGCGGCGAGCCGCTTCGCGATCGGCATCACGGTGTCGGCCGGCATGCTGGTCGGCACGCTCTTCACGCTGTTCGTGCTCCCCACCGTCTACACGTTCGTCGCGAAGGATCACGGCGCGGCGATGCGCAGCGAGCGCGCGCAACTGCTCGCAGCCATTCGATAACCATGAACGACACGATGCATCGCTTTCCTCACGATGGGGCCGCGGCCTCGCGCCGTCGTCACCGCGGCGCGCGCGGCTTCGCCGCCGCTTCGATCGCACGCACGACGGTCCGTGCAGCCGCCGTCGCAGTCGCCCTGCTCGCCGCGGGCTGCACGCTCGCGCCGCGCTACGAGCGTCCGGCCGCGCCGGTGTCGGGCGCGTTCCCGACCGACGGCGTCTACGCCGCGCAGCCGGGCGCCGCGTCCGGCGCGCGCAGCGCGAACGGCCAGTCGGCCGTCGACATCGGCTGGCGCGAGTTCTTCGTCGATCCGCGCCTGCAGCGGCTGATCGAGATCGCGCTGAAGAACAACCGCGATTTGCGCGTCTCGGTGCTGAACGTCGAGGCGTCCCGCGCGCAGTATCAGATCACGCGCGCGGGCCTGTTCCCGACGCTCGACGGCACCGGCACGGGCACGATCCAGCGCTATCCGGCCGGCGTGTCGACGACGGGCCAGCCGCTCATCACGCGGACCTACAACGTCGGCGTGTCCGCGTCGTGGGAGCTCGACCTGTTCGGCCGCGTGCAGAGCCTGAAGGACCAGGCGCTCGCGCAATACTTCGCGACCGCGCAGGCGCGCAAGGCGGCGGAGATCTCGCTCGTCGCGCAAGTCGCCGATCAGTATCTGACGCTGCTGTCGACCGACGACCTGCTGCAGATCACGCAGAACACGCTGAAGACGGCGCGCGCGTCGTACGACCTGACGAAGCTGCAGTTCGACAACGGCACCGGCTCGGAGCTCGATCTGCGGCAGGCGCAGACGGTCGTCGAGACGGCGCTCGCGAACCAGCAGGCGCAGGCGCGCGCGCGGGCGCAGGCGCTCAACGCGCTCGTGCTGCTGATCGGCGAGCCGCTGCCCGACGATCTGCCGGCCGGCCTGCCGCTGAACGCGCAGAACCTGCTGACGGACATCCCGGCCGGGCTGCCGTCCGATCTGCTGACGCGGCGCCCCGACATCATGCAGGCCGAGCAGACGCTGCGCGCGGCGAACGCGAACATCGGCGCGGCGCGCGCGGCGTTCTTCCCGAAGATCTCGCTCACGGGCGCGTTCGGCACCGCGAGCCCGACGCTCGGCGGCCTGTTCAAGGCGGGCACGGCGGCGTGGTCGTTCGCGCCGAGCATCGCGCTGCCGATCTTCGAAGGCGGGCAGAACATCGCGAACCTCGATCTCGCGCACGTGCAGAAGCGCATCGAGATCGCGAACTACGAGAAGGCGATCCAGAGCGCGTTCCGCGAGGTGTCGGACGGGCTCGCCGCGCGCGGCACGTACGATCAGCAGATCGCGGCGCTCGAGCGCAACGAGCATGCGCAGCAGCGCCGCTACGATCTGTCGGACCTGCGCTACAAGAACGGCGTCGACAGCTATCTGTCGGTGCTGACCGCGCAGACGGATCTGTACTCGGCGCAGCAGCAACTGATCAGCGCGCGGCTCGCGCGCTGGACGAACCTCGTCGATCTGTATCGCGCGCTGGGCGGCGGCTGGATCGAGCGCGCGGGCGAGACGCCGCGCCCGGCCGATGCGCCCGTCGACTACGGCAAGGCGGCCGCGCCGGCGTCGTTATCGCGAGCGGCGTCGGAAGTTGGTTGAGCGCGCAACCAACCGCGCGGCGATGAAGCGGATCGGAAACGAATCGGAAACGAATCGAAAAGCGGATCGGAAAATGACCGGCGATACCGTAATCGGTACGGATGCACAATCGGCGATGCTTTTGCACAATCGGACGCAGCAGCCAATCAAGAGCTCGCCTAGAACCCGAGAGACAGCAACAACCCGGAAATCGATTCAAGCATTCGACACAACAATCCCAAAAGACTTCCGTGTTCTTCGCGATGCGTATCTCAATGTTGAATAACCTTGAGGCACAGCATGAACGATGGTCGAATCCCCCCAACGCTGAGCGCGTCCGTCCGTACGCGCGTCAAGGTCCCCATTCGTCCGCGCACCGCGCAACAGCGGTTCGAGCCCGAGATGGTGACGTTCCAGGGCCTGTGCGACAGCGCCGAGCATCTCGCGCTCGTTTTCGGGCCGCTCGCCGACGCGCCGCTCGTGCGCGTGCATTCCGAGTGCCTGACGGGCGATGTGTTCGGCTCCGCGCGCTGCGATTGCGGCGAGCAGCTCGACGAGTCGGTCGCGATGTTCGGCCGCGAAGGCGGCATCCTGCTCTATCTGCGCCAGGAAGGCCGCGGCATCGGGTTGTACAACAAGCTCGACGCGTACCGCCTGCAGATCGCGCAAGGCCTCGACACGTTCGCCGCGAACCGCGCGCTGAACTTCCCCGACGACATGCGCGATTTCCGCGTCGCCGCGCAAATGCTGCAGGCGCTCGGCGTCACCGAGATCTCGCTCGTCACCAACAACCCGGACAAGGTCTCGCAGATCGAAAGGCACGGCATCCGGATTCGGCGCGTGAGGCAGACGGGGGTGTTCGTCAACACCACGAACCACGGCTACCTGCGCGCGAAGATCGATCACCACCGTCACGCCATCAACCTCAGCCAGGAACTCCAATGATCACTCACCGCGCACCGATCAGCGGGATTGCCGCGCACCGCGACCAGTACGTCCTGACGGCCGGTTACGACAACCAGGTCATCCTGTGGGACGCGAAGACCCAGCGTCCGCTCGCCCGCGCGATGCACGACCACCTCGCGAACCAGGGGGCGTTCTCGCCCGACGGCGCGTACGTCGTCACGTCGTCGTCCGATTACAGCGCCCGCCTCTGGACCGTGCCCGATCTGCGGCTCGTCGCCGTATTTGCCGACCAGGAGGACGATGTCGAGATGAGCGTGTTCCATCCGGACAAGCCGCTCGTCGCGACCGCGTCGCGCGATCACCGCGTGCGGGTCTACGATTTCGGCGGCAAGCTGCTGCACACGTTCGGCGGCCACACCGCCGACGTGATCTCGGTCGAATGGATGCGCGGCGCCGACGAGATCGTGTCATCGAGCGACGACGGCACGATCAAGCGCTGGTCGCTCGCGAAGAACGGCCTCGTCGCCGACATCGATCTCGACGGCATCGAGACCGACACGATCGCGATCGCCGCCGACGGACGCATTTTCGCGGGCAACGACGAAGGCGAGATCATCGCGATCGGCGCCGACGGCGCGCGCGCGACGATCGACGCGCACGACGCGGGCGTGAAGCGCCTCGTGCTCGATGGCGACCGGGGCCTGCTCGTGTCGCTGTCGTATGACCGCACGATGCGGCTCTGGAAGATCGGCGCGGCCGGCGAGCCGCAGGCGCTCGGCGGCGCGGCGCTGCCGCCCGAGGTGTGGCCGCGCTCGTGCTCGTTCGAGGGCGACGAGCACATCGTGTTCTCGACGTTCCATTCGAGCTACCGCCGCTACAACTGGAAGACCGAGCGCTGGGACGCGGCCGAGCTGCCGCCGACGCACGGCGTGAACGCGGTGCAGCCCGTCGACGGCCATCTGTGGACGATCGGCGACGCGGGCATCGTGCGCGTCGAGCAGCGCGAGCATGCGCGCACGGGCAGCCTGTGCAATTTCCTTACACCGGCGGGCGAGCTGATCGTGACGGGCGGCCAGCTCGGCAAGGTGTTCGACGCGCGCAGCGGCCGCGAGCTGCATCAGCATCGGTCGCCGCTGAACTGCGGCGTGGCGTTCGCGCGCGACGGCGCGGCGCACGCGGTGATCGGCGCGTACACCGGCGAAGGCATCGTGCTGCGCATCGACGGCAAGCGGGCGACGCATGTGACCGATCTGCCGCTGCACGCGAACGCGGTCAAGGGCATCGCGATCTCCGGCGACCTGATCTTCTCGGTCGCGGCCGACGCGTCGGCAAGCTGGTATCGCGCGTCGACGCTCGAGCCGGTGTTCGAGCTCAAGCACGCGCACGACAAGATCGCGAACGGCTGCGCGGGCCTCGGCGAAGGCTATTTCGCGTCCGTGAGCCGCGACCTGAAGCTGCGGATCTGGTCGCCGGACCATCACGCGGACGTGATCGCGACGCCGCACACGCACTCGATCAAGTGCGTCGCGGCGAGTGCCGACGGGCGCTATGTCGCGACGGGCAGCTACAACGGCCGCGTCGCCGTCTACGATCGCACCGGCGCGCGCTGGGCGATCGACGCGCGCGTGACGACGGCGGGCGTGTCGTCGCTCGCGTACGATCCGGCCGCGCGCGCGTTCGTCGCGAGCTCGTACGACGGCAACGTGTACCGCATCCCGCTGGAGCACGCATGAGCGCCACCGAACCGCACTACATCGATGCGCAGCGCACGATCGCGCCCGTCGACGGGCCGCTCGCGGCGCCGCGCGAATACGCGGCGGTGCTGCGCTCGGATTTCGTGTCGAGCTATCACGACGGCCGCGACGTCTGGACCGACGAGGCGGCGATGCGCCCGGCGAGCGCGATCCTGCACGCGCATCTCGGCGCGAGCGCCGACATCCTCGACGCGGGCGCGGGCCGCGGCCGCGACACCGCGTACCTCCTCGAGCACGGGCACCGGGTGACGGCGGTCGACCTCGTCGAGCCGCCCGAATGGGCGCAGCTCGCGCAGCGCTGGGGCGAGCGCGTGCGCTTCGTCGCGCGCCCCGTGACCGAGCTCGAAGGCGCGGCCCGCTTCGACGGCGCGCTCGACAACGGCTGCTTGCATCACCAGCATCCGGACGCGTATCGCGCGTACCTCGCGCGCATTCACGCCCTGCTGCGGCCGGGCGGGCTCTTCACGATCTCGGTGTTCGAATCCGACGGCCCCGGCCGGCTCTACGCGAATCACGCGCAGCGCCTCTATCGCGAGTTCACCGAGCCCGAGCTCGCCGAACTGCTGGGCGCCGCGCATTTCACGCCCGTCGGCAGCCAGCGGGTGCCGCGGCCGAAAGCCGGCCTGCACTACCTGGTGATGACGGTCCGCAAATCCGATCCGACTGACGCGAGTGGATGCCCATGACGTTCAAGCTGGCCGATAACCCGAACCGTCTCAGCGATCGCGCGGCAATGGCGCTGCCGGACGACTTGTTCGTCGCGCGCACGAGCGCGACGGTCTTCTCGACGCACGTCGACTTGCTGCGCATGACGAGCGCGCAGTGGATCGCGATCGCCGAGGATGCCGACGCGCCGTTCGAGCGGCGCTATGCGGCGGGCACGCTGCTCGGATTCGCGGGCGACCCGCGCATCCGCCCGCTCGATCCGCAGATGTGCGACGTGCCTGCCGCGCAGGCGCGGCTCGGCACCGAGCCCGAGCGCGTGCCGCAGGTGATCGCCGAATGGGCGCGCGTCGGCGTGACCGGCGAATGGATCGAGAAGGAATGCCCGCGCTATACGGCCGAGCTCGCCGCGTACCGCGTGATGCGCTACCCCGTCACGAACCTCGAATACCGGCTGTTCCTCGAGGAAACGGGCGCACGCTGGCTGCCGAGCGCCTGGACGTTCGGCGTCTATCCGGTCGAGCGCGCGAACCATCCGGTCTGGTCGGTGCCCGCCGAGGCCGCCGACGCATATGCGGACTGGCTGAGCGAAGCGACCGGCCGGCGCTTCCGGCTGCCGACCGAGGCCGAATGGGAATACGCGGCGTCGGGCGGCACGGGCGCCGAGTACCCGTGGGGCGACGCGTTCGATCCGCGCGCGGCGAACACGGTCGAGGCCGGGCCGCTGTCGACGACGCCCGTCGGCATTTTCCCGCTCGGCCGCAGCGCGTTCGGCGTCGACGATCTTGCCGGCAACGTCGAGGAATACGTGTCGGACGACTATCGACCGTATCCGGGCGGCGAGCCGATCGCCGACGACCTCGCCGTCACGCAGGGCAGCTACCGGATCGCGCGCGGCGGCAGCTTCACGCGCTTCGGCGATCTCGCGCGCTGCGCGCGCCGCCACGGCCGCTATCAGCGCGACATCTACGCAATGGGCTTCCGGCTCGCGGAGTCGCGATGAGCGCCGGATCGATCGCCAACCGGCGCGTGCGCCCCGCCCCGGCGCGCCTCGCCCGCCCCCGCGCGAAGCGGGCGGCATGCGCCGCGCCTTCGGCGGACCGGACTGACCGGACGGATCGCCGGCGATGAGCGCGTTCTCCGACATCGACCGCGCGCACATGGCCCATGCGCTGCGGCTCGCCGAACAGGGTCTCTACACGACGCATCCGAATCCGCGCGTCGGTTGCGTGATCGCGCGCGGCGGGCAGACGCTCGGCACCGGCTGGCACCGGCGCGCGGGCGAGCCGCACGCGGAAGTGCACGCGCTGCGCGAAGCGGGCGAGCGCGCACGCGGCGCGACCGCCTACGTGACGCTCGAGCCGTGCGCGCATTTCGGCAGGACGCCGCCGTGCGCGAACGCGCTCGTCGCGGCGGGCGTCGCGCGCGTCGTGATCGCCGCGCGCGATCCGTTCGAGCAGGTCGCGGGACGCGGAATCGCGCACCTCGCCGGCGCGGGCATCGTCGTCGAGCAAGGGCTGCTGGAAGCGCAGGCGCGCGAGCTGAACATCGGCTTTTTCAGCCGGATCGAGCGCGGCCGGCCGTGGACGCGCGCGAAGCTGACCGTGTCGATCGGCCGGCCGCTCGACGCGATCGACCGGACGGTGCTCGACGCGATGCGATCCGAATCGCGCGACGACATCCGGCATTGGCGCGCGCGCAGCTCGGTCGTGCTCTCGCACGCGCACGACGCGATCCGCGCCGCCGGGCGAAGCGGCGCCGCGCCGCGCTACGTCGTCCGCGCACGCGACTGCGCGGCGCTCGCCGCGGCGAGCGCGACGACGGACGGCGTGCCCACGCTCGCGCTCCATCGCGAAGACGAAGGTGCGCCCACCGTCGCCCCTTGCGAAAACGCGCGCGTCGACGATGCGAGGCGCCCCCGCGCATCGGCCGATCCGGACGCCGACCTGCGCCTGCCCGACGCCTTCGCGCGCCTCGCCGCGCAAGGCGTCAACGAGCTGTTCGTCGACGCCGATCCCGCGCTGTGCGACGCGTTGTTCGACAGCGATCTCGCCGACGAGCTGCTGCTGTACGTGCACCCGTCGCGCTGCGGCGCGCCTGCGCCTGCGCCGTGGCTCGCCGCGTCGGTCGACGGCGTCGCGCACCGCTGGGGCCTGCGGCCGCTCCATCATCTCGCGCTCGGCTGCGGCCAGCGGGTCCTGCTGCGCCGGCGCGCGCGCATGCCCGAGCGCCCCGAGTCAAGCGTCAGCCCATAGCCGCGCGGCGCAAGCCGCGCACCGGCCTATTTCAGGACCACATCGAACGAGGACCTCAATGAACGCACCCGCAGTCGAGACCATCTACGAGTCGACCGAAGACAAGGCGGCACTGACTTCGGTCGTCGATCTGGTGAAGCTGTCCGATCAATACCGGCAATCGGCGATCCTTCATTACGCCGTCGCCGACAAGCTGTTCGACCTCACGCAGACGCACCGCACGCCGGCCGAAGTCGCGGCGAGCTTCGGCATGGTCGAGGGCAAGGCGGCGATCCTGTTGCATGCGCTCGTCGCGCTCGGCCTGCTGACGAAGGAAGGCGGCGCGTTCCGCAACACCGGGCTGACCGCGCGCTACCTGACGACGACGAGCGCCGACTACATCGGCCCGATCGTCGAGCACCAGCACCTTCAATGGGACAACTGGCCGCGCCTCGGCGAAATCCTGCGCAGCGAAAAGCCGCTCGCGTTCCAGCAGGAAAGCCGCTTCGCGCACGACACGCGCGCGCGCGACGCGTTCAACGACGCGATGGTGCGCCTGAGCCAGCCGATGGTCGACGTCGTGAGCGAGCTCGGCGTGTTCGCGCGCGCGCGCACCGTGATCGACCTCGCGGGCGGCCACGGCACGTATCTCGCGCAGGTGCTGCGCTGCCATCCGCAGTTGACGGGCGAGATCTGGGATCTGCCGACGACCCGCGACGCCGCGCGCAAGACGATCCACGCGCACGGCCTTGGCGGGCGCGTCGAGTTCTTCGAGAAGAACCTGCTCGATGCGCGCAATTTCGAGGGCGGCGCGGCGGACGTCGTGATGCTCAACGATTGCCTGCACTACTTCGACGATCCGGAAGCCCGCGCGGTGATCGGCCACGCGGCGCGCCTCGTGAAGCCCGGCGGCGCGCTGCTGATCCTCACGATGACGATGCACGACGACCGCGTGACGCCCGCGCTGTCCGCCGATTTCTCGTTGCACATGATGGTGAACACGAATCACGGCGAGCTGCACCCGACGCCGTGGATCGCGAACGTCGTGCGCGACCACGGCTTCGCCGTCGGCGAGCGGTCGATCGGCCGCTACACGCTGCTCACCGGTCAACGTTCCGCCAGCGAGGTCTAACCATGCTCGTCTTCGAACTGATCAATCTCGACGCCTCCCCGGCCGATGCGCAGCGAATCACGCACACGCTGTCCGCGCAGTGCGCGGCGGCTGGCTATCGGCTGCGCGCGCCGCAGGCCGACGGCCCCGCGCCCGACGGCGTGTTCGTGCTGTCGCGCTCGGCGTCGGCCGCGGCGGCGCACGCCGAGCGCGCCGGCCCGGCCGGCTGGGCGGCCGCCGCGCAGATCCGCATCGGTGCGGCCGGCAACGAAGGCGAAGCGCCCGCGATCTGGCGCGAAGGCCTTCCGGGCGCGTTCTGCTATCCGCTCGCGCTCTCGCTGAAGACGGCCGACGCGTCGTCCGACATCGCGCGCGACTGGCTCGCGAGCTTCGCGACGTTCGCCGCGTGCATCAAGATGTGGCGCCGGCTGCGCGACGCGCCCGAGCAAGGCCGGCCGCGCGAGCTGCGCGTGAACCACATCAACATCCTCGCGCGCGATCTCGACCGGTCAGTCGACTTCTACCGCCGAATCTTCGGAGCGTCGTACTGCTACAACCTCGGCCCGAAGAAGGTTGTAATGGAGCTGAACGGCTTCGATTTCTTCATCGAGCAGGCAGACGCCGTCGCCTACCCGCCCGGCTATCACTTCGGCGTGCGCGCGGACCCGGACGGCGTGAAGACGATCGCCGCGCTCGTCGAGGCGGACGGCGGCATCCGGATCGTCAAGGGCAACGGCCCCGCGCCCGGATATCACGCGGGCCCCGACCGCGTGCGCACCGCGTTCTACTTTCAGGACCCCGACGGGCTCGAGATCGAAGTCTATTCGCCGGAGATCGAGATGCTCGAGAGCAATCCGCAACTGATCTCGCAGCATCTGTCGCCATCCTGACAAACCCAACCCAGCAACTGACGAGGTAGTCCATGAGTTCCATCACCGCCCCTTCGTGGGGAGAGCTGCTGTCCGGCCGCAACGGCTTGCGCTCGATCGCGCTGGCCGGCGGTGTCGCGCTGCACGCGATCAACATCTACATCGCGACGACGATCCTGCCTTCGGTCGTGCGCGACATCGGCGGGCTCGAGTATTACGCATGGAACACCACGCTGTTCATGGCCGCCTCGATCATCGGCGCGCCGCTGTCCGCGAACGTGCTGAGCCGGTTCGGTCCGCGCGCCGCGTATCTCGTCGCGCTCGTCGTGTTCTGCGCGGGCACGCTCGCGTGCGCGCTCGCGAAGGACATGCCATGGATGCTCGCCGGCCGCGCCGCGCAAGGCTTCGGCGGCGGCATCCTGTTCGCGCTCAGCTACGCGCTGATCCGCATCGTGTTCGACGAGCGGCTGTGGTCGCGGGCGATGGCGATGGTGTCCGGCATGTGGGGCGTCGCGACGCTGTGCGGACCCGCGATCGGCGGGGTCTTCGCGCAGTCGGGCACGTGGCGGTTCGCGTTCGTCGCGCTCGTGCCCGTCGCCGCCGTGCTCGCGCTGATCGTGATCGTCCAGTTGCCCGCGCGCGAGGCGTCGGGCGCGCGGGCCGCGCGGCCAGCGATCGGCAAGATCCTGCTGCTCGCGGTGTCGGTGCTCGTCGTGTCGGTCGCGAGCCTGTCGAAGGAGATCGTCGCGAACGTCGCGGGCGTCGCCGCCGGCCTCGCGATCGCGCTGCTGATCGCGCGCGTCGAGCGCGGCGCGACGATCCGGCTGCTGCCGACGGGCGCATACGACGTGCGCGCGCCGCTCGGCGCGATCTACGCATGCATGAGCCTGCTCGTGATCGGGATGACGACCGAGATCTTCGTGCCGTATTTCCTGCAGATCATCCACGGCTATCCGCCGCTCGTCGCCGGGTATCTGACCGCGCTGATGGCGGCGGGCTGGACCGTCGGCTCGCTGTTCAGTTCCGGGCGCGGCGCGAGCGCCGCAAAGGCGCTCGTGCGCGGCGGCCCGCTCGTCGTCACGATCGCGCTCGTCGCGCTCGCGATCGTCGTGCCCCCGCAGCATCTGCTTGCCGGCGGCCCCGGTCTCGCGGCGCTGTGCGCGGCGCTCGCGGCGGTGGGCGTCGGCATCGGCGTCGGCTGGCCGCACCTGCTCACGCAGGTGCTGACGAACGCGCCGGCGGGCCAGGAAGACCTCGCGTCGACGTCGATCACGACCGTCCAGCTCTACGCGACCGCGATCGGCTCCGCGCTCGCGGGCCTCGTCGCGAACCTCGCGGGCTTCTCGGAGCCGGGCGGCCTCGCCGGCGCGCAGCATGCGGCCGCGTGGCTATTCGCGGTGTTCGCGGCGGCGCCCGTGCTCGCCGCGGTCGTCGCGCGTCGCGTGCGCATCCGATGAGCGCCGCGCATGCGCCGAACGGGGCGCGCATCGTCCGGCCGCGTCCGGCGAAAGGGGGCGCACGATGATCCCGCTGACCGGCGTCGATCTGTTCAAGACCCTGCACGCGTTCGCGATCGCCGGGTGGGCGACGATCGTCACGATCAATAACGTGCAGACGTTCGCCGCGACGACGAACACCGTCGGCCGCACGATGGGCATGGCGCTGCTGAAGCAGGGTCCCCCCGTCGACACGCCGCTGCTGCGCCGCGCGACGGCTTCTCGCGCGCTGCACCGCGCCGCGCTCGCGATCATCGTGCTGTTGCAGGCGTTCACCGCGATCGCGATGTGGGGCGGCGTCCGGCTGCTGCTCGCGACGGCGGCGCCGCACGCGGCCGCGCTGCCGTGGCTCGACGCCGGCGTGGCCGGCTTCGCCGCATGCGCGCTCGTGCTGCTGCTCGGTGGGCTGTGGTACGGCTACTGGATACGCCAGGAAGGCCTGCAACTGACGCACATCGCGCTCGTCGTCTGGTCGATCGCCGCCTATCTGCTGTTCCACCTCGGTACGACACCCTGATTTGACGGAATCCCTGCGATGACCACCCTGCTTCCCCTCCACGACGGCGATCACGCCGTGCAGTTCGACGACGACGTCGCGGCCCGGCTCGACGGCTTCGAGCTGCGGCTGCTCGCGGGCCGCATCGTCGCGATCCGCGACAATCGGTTCATCGACCTGCAAAATCTGATCGCGGGCGACGGTGCGCTCACGCACGACGGCAATCCTTACGACCTGCGGCGCAGCAATCTCGGCACGCTCCACTACGATTTCGGCGGTCATGGCGAACTCGCGCTGCGCGACGCCGCGACCGACGCCGCCCGCCTCGCCGCCGCGCTCGCGCACCCGGGCGGGCTCGAGCGGCCGTCGTCGACGGCCGCGCCGCAGCCGCGAACGGACGCCGTCCGCCTTTCGCCCGGCTGCCGGCTCGCGTTCCTGCCGTTCGAGCATGCGCGCGACGTGCCGAACATCTCGGCGGACGCGACGCACAACGCGGCCACGCGGCTCACGCTGTCGCACTGGCCGGCGAACCGCACGCCCGCGCGCTACAAGGCGAACCTGTCGACCGAGAGCGTGCTGCGCTTCGCGCCCGAGATGACCGACGATCCCGACGTGCGCCATGTGACGACCGATCACTTCGATCTCGACGGGCTCGCGTCGGTATACGGCCTCGTCGCGCCCGACCATGCGCTGCGCCACCACGCGCTGCTTGTCGATGTCGCGCGCTTCGGCGATTTCGCGCGCGGCCGCTCGGATGCGGCGCGGCGGCTCGCGTTCGCGCTGAACGCCATCGTCGCGCACACGTCGCGCGAGATCGGCACGCCCGGCGACGAGGGCACGCGCATCGCGCGGATCTTCCGTGCGATGCTGCCCGCGCTGCGCGACCTGCTCGACGCGCCGTCGCCGCCCGACGAGCTGTGGCGCGACGCCGATCGGCACCATGCGGCGACGGAAGCGCTGCTCGACCATCCCGACGCGACGCTCGAGCAGCATCCGGCGCTCGATCTCGCGGTGTTTCGCCTGCCCGACGCCCGCGCGCCGCGCGGATGCGCGTCGCAGCGCTATTTCGGCCTGTCGCCGATCGCCTTTCACAACCGCACGCCGCTGTCGACGCTCGCGATCGTCGCGCACGGCGACGTCGTCGTGCATCAGCGCTACGAGGGTTGGGTCGAGCGCGTGTCGGCGGCGCCCCGGCCGCGGCGCGACCTGTCGATCCTCGCGCGCGCGCTGCAGGCGGCCGAGCCGCACGCGTGCCGCTGGCGGTACGACGGCGTGCAGCACATCATGCCGAGGCTCGGCCACGACGGCGCGCGATCGAGCGGCATACCGGCGGATGCGATCGTGAGCGAGCTGAAGCGGCTGCTCGCGGTCGCGCCCGCCGCCTGGGAGCCGACGCCCGAGGCCGGGCGGCGCGACAATGCGTCGTCCGCTTGCGCCGCGGGCGGCGCGCTCGGCTAGCGGCTGTTCACGCAATCACGGGCTTGCGCGAACAGTGAGCAAACCCTAAAGCATCGCGATGAGCGCAGGCGGGCACGCATCGTCGCGCATCTGCGGCTCTCCGCGTTCCAGCACGACAGATAGCTGGTTGCGCAGCAGCGACTGCGGAATCCGGTTGCAATAGCCCGCGCCCGCGGCGAGATCGATCAATTCGTTCTTGCTCGACGCGGAGAACTTGCAGCGCAGGTTTTCCATGTATTGCTCGATCGTGCGCGCCGACAGCCCGAGAATGTTCGCAATGTCCTTCGCCGTCTTGTTGCGCGCGAGGAAGAACAACACCTGCCGCTCGCGCTCGGTCAGCTCGCGCGCGTCCTTCGGCGAATCGATCCGGTACGAGCCTTGCTCGACGGGACCGCCGATCCGCTTGCCCGCGTACGAATCGCCGATCACGCGGCCGAGCGTGATCATGTCGATCTGTGACAGCTCCGTCGCATGGAAGATCGTGCCGACGATCTCCTCGTTCCGGTCGACGAGCGGAATCTTCGTGAAGACGAACGCCATCCAGACACCCGATGCGTACGGATGGATGTCGAGCACCTTGATCGCCCGGCCGGTTTCGCGCACCTCGCGGTCCTGGGCCTGGAATTGGGCCGCACAATTCGACGATCCGCATGGCAGATCGAACGCTGATTTGTTCTCGAGCTCGCGCGGATCGCGCACGCCAACCACTTTCGCGAACGCATCGTTGACATGAATGAATCGTGACTCGCTGTCCTGGCAGCCCCAGAGGCCCGGATAATGATCGAAAATCAACTTCAATTGGTCAACGAAGCAGGTCATCTGGCCTCCGATTGGCATTTTTTTGTCCGCATATACGCTTTCGCCGCACGCGCAAATAGGCGAGCGGACGAAACAGTCCCTCCACTGCTTGATCGATCACTGCATGCCGGTATGCGCAACGCCGCCGGGCGGCGCGCGTGGCACACGCGCTCGCTGGAGCACGATCGGAATATCGGTGTTCCGCTACGCCGTGAAACACGGCCGTCGCTTATTCAAAACGAAACAAAACGATCCGCGACATCATTTGAGAATCATCGATAAAAAGGATCGTCACGCGTGCGTGGCACAACGACCGCGCGACCTGTTTCGGAGTTTAGAGCAATGCAACCTTAACATTTAGCCTGAAAGCGCTATTCGTGTTTTATCAAGCGAAAATCTCTATTTCTATTTTTATTCGCTTGTCGTTTACACATTCGCTTTGAATTCGGGCAGGCGCGTGCCGATGCGCGCGCCCATTTCGGCGCCGAGCGCCTGCAGGCCGCTTGCCGGGCGCACCATCACCTCGAACTCGACGATCTTGCCGGCCTCGTCGAAGCGGATCAGATCGATGCCCTTCAACTGCTTGTCGCCCACCCGCGCGCTGAATTCGAGCACGACGCTCAGGCCGTCGTCGGTCACGAGCTGGCGGTGATAGACGAAATCGTCGAACACGTTGACGACCGTGCCGATCGCGAGCACGAGCGCGGGCGCGCCCGCGTAGGCCGAATGCGCGATCGGCGAACGGAACACCGCGTTCGGATCGGCGATGTCGGCGAGCGCGGTCATGTCGCGCGCGGCGACCATCGCGTGCCAGCGCTCGAGCGACTGCCGCACGGCCGGCTGCACGGTGGCGGGAATCGAAGTCATGTTGCGTCTCCTTGTCGGTCGAAGTCGGTCAAATCGTGGATGTTGCACTGTCGCGCGGCGCGGCGATCCGCGCGCGTCAGATCGACGCGGCGAGCGTCGTCCCCTGCAGGATCGCGCGCTTCGCGTCGAGCTCCGCGGCGACGTGCGCGCCGCCGATCAGATGCACCGAGCAGCCGGCCGCGCGCAGGCCGTCGTATAGCTCGCGCTGCGGCTCCTGGCCCGCGCAGACGACGACGCTCTCGACCGGGAGCGTCCGCGGCTCGCCGTCGATGCGCACGTGCAGCCCGGCGTCGTCGATCCGCTCGTACGACACGTTCGACGACATCGCGACGCGCCGCGCCTTCAGCGACGTCCGATGAATCCAGCCCGTCGTCTTGCCGAGCCCGTCGCCCACCTTCGACGCCTTGCGCTGCAGCAGATGCACGTCGCGCGGCGCGGCGGCGACGTGCGGCAGGCGCACGCCGCCGCGCGCGTCGTGCCCGATGTCCACGCCCCATTCGGCATAGAACTTTGCCGGCGCGACGCTCGCGCTCTCGCCCGCCTGCGTCAGATATTCGCTGACGTCGAAGCCGATCCCGCCCGCGCCGATCACGGCGACGCTCGCGCCGACCGGCTTGCCGTCGCGCAGCACGTCGAGATAGCCGAGCACGCGCGCGTGATCGATGCCGTCGATGTCGGGCACGCGCGGCGTCACGCCCGTCGCGAGCACGATTTCGTCGAAGCCGCCGCCCGCGAGCCGCGCGACGTCCGCCCGCGTGCTCAGGTGCAGCGTCACGCCGCGCAGCTCGATCTGCCGGCGGAAATAGCGCAGCGTCTCGTGAAATTCCTCCTTGCCGGGCACCTTCTTCGCGATGTTGAACTGCCCGCCGATTTCCGGCGACGCCTCGAACAGTTCGACTCGATGCCCGCGCCCGGCGGCCGTGACGGCGAAGCTCAGGCCCGCCGGGCCCGCGCCGACGACCGCGATCCGCTTGCGCCGCTCGGCCGGCTCGATCACGAGCTCGGTCTCGTGGCATGCGCGCGGGTTGACGAGGCACGACGTGATCTTGCCGCTGAAGATGTGATCGAGGCACGCCTGATTGCAGCCGATGCAGGTGTTGATCTCGTCCGCGCGCCCTTCGCGCGCCTTGCGCACGAACTGCGCATCGGCGAGGAACGGCCGCGCCATCGACACCATGTCGCAATAGCCGTCGGCGAGCAGTTGCTCGGCGAGCTCGGGCGTGTTGATCCGGTTCGTCGCGACGAGCGGAATACCGACATGGCCGACGAGCCGCTTCGTCACCCACGCGTACGCGGCGCGCGGCACCTTCGTTGCGATCGTCGGGATGCGCGCCTCGTGCCAGCCGATCCCGGTGTTCAGGATCGTCGCGCCGGCCGCCTCGATCGCCTGCGCGAGGCGGATCACCTCGTCGAGCGTCGAGCCGCCTTCGACGAGATCGAGCATCGACAGCCGATAAATGACGATGAAGTTCGCGCCGACCCGCTCGCGCACGCGCCGCACGATTTCGACCGGAAAGCGGATGCGGTTTTCGTACGCGCCGCCCCATTCGTCGTCGCGATGATTCGTGCGCGCGGCAATGAACTCGTTGATCAGATAGCCTTCGGAACCCATGATCTCGACGCCGTCGTAGCCCGCGTACTGCGCGAGCGCCGCGCAGCGAGCGAAGTCGTCGATCGTCGCGCCGACTTCGCTCGCCGACAGCGCATGCGGCGTGAACGCATTGATCGGCGCCTTCAGCGCGCTCGGCGCGACGAGCGCCGGGTGATGCGCGTAGCGGCCGAAATGCAGGATCTGCATCGCGATCTTGCCGTCCGCGTCGTGCACCGCGCGCGTGACGATCCGATGGCGCTCGGCCTCCTCCTCGGTCGCGAGCATCGAGCCGCCGGGCGTCATCCGGCCGCGCTCGTTCGGCGCGATGCCGCCCGTGACGATGAGCCCGGCCTCGCCGCGCGCGCGTTCCGCGTAGAACGCGGCCATCCGCTCGAAGCCGTTCGGGGCCTCCTCGAGCCCGACGTGCATCGAGCCCATCAGCACGCGGTTCTTCAGCGATGTGAAACCGAGCTCCAGCGGAGCCGTCAGGTGGGGATAGAAGGTCATCGGTCGCTCTTTTTTTGCAACGGGTTGCATAAATATATCGGCGCCCGCCAGCCGATGCAACGCGTTGCATAAAGTGCGTCCTCTAAACGGGCGCGCGCCCCGCGGTGTGGCAAGATGCGGGGATTTCGATCCTCGGCTCCACCGCAATGTCCCTGCCCCACGCGCTGCTCACGTCCCTCGCCGAACGCCCGGGCTCCGGCTCCGAGCTGACGCGCCGCTTCGATCGCTCGATCGGCTACTTCTGGCACGCGACCCATCAACAGATCTACCGCGAGCTCGCACGGCTCGAAGACGAAGGCTGGGTCGAATCGACGCCCGTCGAGCAGGCGCGCGGGCGCAAGCGCGCGTACCGGATCCTGCCTGCGGGCCGCAAGGAGCTGAAGCGCTGGATCGCGCAGCACGACAATCCGAAGCCGGTGCGCGACGAGCTGATGATCCGGCTGCGCGCGGAAGCGGTCGTCGGGCCGACCGGGCTCGCCGACGAAATCCGGCGGCGGCTCGAGCTGCACCGGCAAAAGCTCGCGCTGTACCGCGAGATCGAGGCGCGCGATTTCACGCACGGCATGGACACGAAGGAGCGGCGCTTGCAGCATCTCGTGCTGCACGCGGGCATCATGCAGGAAAGCCAGAGCATCGAGCTGATGCAGCAGGCGCTCGACATTCTGTCGATGCCCGGCGAGCGAGCGAAGGCGCGCCGCGCGTGATGCCGGTTCGCGCGGCCGAGCATCGCGATCATGCAAAGACTCGCGGCGGCTTGACGGCGATCGATGCATGCGCGCGCCGTAACGTTTACAGTGCCGCGGCCGCCCTTTTCCGGCCATCGCAGGCGGGATCGGGCGCACGATACGCGGACGCGATAAGGAACGACAACATGAAATCGGTCAACTGGAACACGCCGCTCGTTCGCGACGAGTTCGCCGCCGTCAAGCACGCGGCGCCGTTCGTCTATGGACTCACGAACTACGTCGCCGCGAACCTGAGCGCGAACGTGCTGCTCGCCGTCGGCGCGGCGCCCGCGATCGGAGCCGCGGCCGACTGGCCCGCGCGTTTCGGCGCCGGCGCGGGCGCGCTGTGGATCAACACGGCCGCGCTGATGAGCAGCGGCGCCGACACGCTGCGCGCGGCCGCGTGCGCCGCGTCGGAGGCAGGCACGCGCTGGGTGCTCGATCCGGTCGCGGTCGGCGCGGGCGCGCCCGAATACGACGCGATCGTACGCGATCTGCTCGCTCTCGAGCCGACCGTGATCCGCGGCAACGCAAGCGAGCTGATCGCGCTCGCGGGCGGCGCGGCGGCCGGCAAGGGCGTCGATACGACCGCGAGCCCGGAAAGCGCGCTCGCGTTCATCGGCGATCTCGCGCGGCGCAGCGGCGCTGTCGTCGCGGTGAGCGGCCCGACTGACTACGTGACGGACGGCGTCGAGACGCTCGCCATCGCGGGCGGCGACGCGCGCCTCACGCGCGTGACGGGCGCCGGATGCGCGCTCGGCGCGCTGATCGCGGCGCTGCTCGCGCAACGCGGCGCGCCGCTCGCCGCGACGGCTGCGGCGCACGCGATCTATGCGATTGCCGCCGAGCGCGCGGCGGATGCACGCGGCACTGCATCGTTCGCCGTGCGCTTCGTCGACGAATTGTCGCTGCTCGATCCCGCGGAATGATCGCGCGACAGATCGCCCGAGACGATTCGCCCGACGAAGCAGGCGTGCATCGTCGCTGCGCGTCCGCGCTGCGTTCACGCCCTTTCTTTCCGCCATGCGATGCGGGAATCGACGCCCGCTCTTTAAACCGTCAAAGCCGATTCGATCGGTTTCCTCCGCGCCTCTCTCATTCTTCGTTTTTGAAACGCTCGAATATCTTTTCTCGATTGCGCGTGCCGGATACGGGCATCGGCAAAAGACACTCCCCCTTTCCATATTTCGTGCATTCGGACTGCGCGCCGATGCTTCCTCGGCACGCCGGCCGCTTCAGCAGAACAAACGTCTCAGAGGCAATTCCAGCCAGCCGTTCGGCGGCGCGTTGCCGTTGTCCGCAGTGACGCTGCCCATCCGCTCTCCCCGCACGATGACCGATGACGATGTCTCCGGCATGATCGGAACCTTCAATCGCTACGGCTTCGTGATCCTCGACTACGAATCGTCGGAAAGAGACGACCTGCTCGCGCTCAAGCCGTTCGGCGGGGCGTTTCGCGCCGATCCTCGGCCCGGTTTCGCCGTCCGCACGCCCTTTCTCGGCGCTCGAAAAGCTTGATTTCGCTCAACGAACGGCGAGGCTGGTGCCACACAATAAACGGGCCGTTGTCCGCCTCATACGTTGATGGAGTCGACGATGCCTACCGATACCTCGAATCCCGCCCCGCTGTCGCTGCCGCAGCGCGTTCTCGTCGCGACCGACGCGTCGAAGGCGTCGCAGCGCGCCGTCGCCTATCTGAAGCACGTGGTGCCCGCCGGCGCGACGGTGCGCTTCGTCAGCGTCGTTGACACGCCGCGCGCGTACACGCTGCCGCATACGTTCGCGCCGTCCGAATTCGCCGCGGCGCACACCGAGCTCGTCAACGACGCGTCGAACGCGCTCGGCGACGCGACGGTCACTTTCGGCCGCGACGACGTCACCGTCGAAACGGCGATCGTCGATCTCGCGAAGAAAGGCGGCGACGTCGTCGACGCGCTTCTCGACGAGACGCGCGACTGGCAAGCCGATCTGCTCGTCGTCGGCTCGCATCAGTATCAGGGGGTGCTGCGCTGGGTCGACGGCAGCGTGTCCGAGCCGCTGCTCGCGAGGACGGATTGCGCGATTCTGTTCGTGCCGCCCGGCGTCGAGTCGGCCACGCATGCGCCGAAGCGCGTGCTGCTCGCGACCGACGGCAGCCCGATCGCCGCGCGCGCGTTACGCTACGGCGCGCAATTCGCGACGCCCGACACGCATCTGCGCGCGATCTACGTGATCGACCGCGCGGTGCGGCTCACCGATTTCGTGCCGATCCACATGCTGGAGGACGCCTTTGTCGAGGAAAGCGAGAAGGCGCTCGCCGTCGCGCGCCAACTGCTCGACGAAGCGCCCGGCCAATCGAGCACCGCGGTGGTCAGCACCGACCTGACGAGCGACGACGTCGCGCACACGATCGTGCGCGAAGCCGACCGCTGGCCCGCGGATCTGCTCGTGATGGGCACGCACGGCCGGCGCGGCGTGTCGCGCTGGCTGCTCGGCAGCGTCGCGCAGCGCGTCGCGCGGCTCACGCAGATTCCGTTGCTGCTCGTGCACGGGCCGAACGCCTGACCGCGGCGCGGGCCGGCGCGTCATGCTCGAACGCCCCAGGACAGCTTGGTGGCGGCATCGCATCGCGAGCCGGGCAATCGCCGCTATGCGTGCGGCGGCGGCATGCCCGCGCCATCGGCTCTTTCCTCGAACAGCACGGCAAGGCCGCCCGGCCTCAGCTTCTTCACGCTGGCCCAGAACGGACTGCCGCCCGCCCTGTCGGACATCGGCACGATCGGCACCTTGTAGTAGCGGTTCAGCATCATCAGGAACGCGAGCGCGTAGCCGCGCCGCCGCGCCGACGGCGCGATCTCGAGGCTATGCACGTACAGCCGGTCGGTCAGTCGCGAAAGGCCGTAGGTCGCTTCGCCGACCCGTGCGCCATCCGCGCTGCGAATCACGACCGCCCACTTCGCATGCGCCGCGGGCTCGCTCTTCGCTTCGGCCGCCTTCGTCTCGATCTTGATCGACGGCAGACGCCGCAGCTTGCGCCACGCTCGGAAACTCCGCAGTAATCCCATCGACTTCGTGCCTTTCTATTTCGTTGCTCGCTCGGCCGAACATGACCTTGACAAGGAGTTTTCGCGTCTTTCGGGAAACTGGCGGAGTACGAATCAGGTACAGCTTCGGGCAGGCGCGGCAATTTTTTGTATTTTTCGATCCATCAAGGGTGCGATAAAAAGTGCCCGATTGGAAATCAGTAAAAGACGAGAGCGGCGTAGGATTATGCGCAGCGGACGTAGGGATTCCCCTACAAGTGGAATGGATACGTTTGCGGATCGCGCGCACGGCTGCGCCGGCCGTCACGACGCGCCGATCGAACAGTTTGAATGTATCTCGATGCGAAGAGGAGTCGCCGACGAATAATCGAGTGTTGTGCAGCGCATCGACGACGCCCGGAGGGCGTCAACGCATGTCCGTGCGCACGCGTTCGAGCGCGCTGCGGATGCCGCGCAGCAGATCGAGCGGCCGCGGCGGGCAGCCCGGAATCGCGATGTCGACCGGCACGAGCGTCTCGACGGGCCCGCACACCGCGTAGCTGCCCGCGAACACGCCGCCCGTGCATGCGCAATCGCCTGCCGCGACGACGAGCTTCGGCGCGGGCGTCGCGTCATACGCGAGACGCACGGCGTCGCGCATGTTCAGCGTAAGCGGCCCGGTGATCAGCAGCATGTCCGCGTGCCGGGGGCTCGCGACGAACTTGATGCCGAGGCCTTCGATGTTGTAGTACGGATTGCCGAGCGCGTGCAGTTCGAGCTCGCAGCCGTTGCACGAGCCGGCATCGACCGCGCGGATGCACAGCGCGCGGCCGAGGATGTCGAGAATCTCCTGCCGGATGGGCTGCGCATCCCGCTGCCATGCGTCTTCGCCCATCGGCGCGGGCTCGTCGGGCCGGCCGGTGCGTGCGATCTGTTTGATGAGCTGCCACATTACAGGTCGTGCCCCGCGTAGTTCAGGTTGAACGACTTGTTGATCAACGGGAAGTCGGCCACGATGTTGCCGATGATCGCATGCTCGAGCGCGGGCCAGTTGTGCCATGACGGATCGTGGCAATGGCAGCGCGCGACGGCGCCGCGCGCATCGAGTTCGAGCGCGACGAGCACCGGCCCGCGCCAGCCTTCGACCCAGCCGATGCCGCGCTGCCGCGCATCGTCGGCTGCGCTTCCCGCACCGCGTCCGTCTCCCGCGTCTTCCGCATCGGCCAGGTTGCCCGGAACGTTCGCGGCGAGCGCGACCTCGGCGGCAATTCCGTCGCCCGGCAGGCCGGCGAGCAGCGCGCGAATCGCGCGCATCGACTCGTACGTTTCGGCGAAGCGCACCGCAACGCGCGCCGCGACATCGCCGCGCGCGTCGCTGACGACGTCGATGGGCACCGCGTCGTACGGCGCGAGCCGGTGGTCGCCGCGCACGTCGCGCGCCTGCCCGCTCGCCCGCGCAACGAGCCCGCACACGCCGAAGTGCGCGGCCGTCCGCGCGGTGAGCCGCCCGGTGCCGGCAAAGCGGTCCTGCAGGCCGGACTGATCGTCGTAGATCGACTGCATCGTGCGCACTTCGCCCTCGATCCGGTCGCACTGCGCGACGATCGCCGCGGCGTCGTCCGCCGCGACGTCGCGCTCGACGCCGCCCGGCGCGATTCGATCCATCAGATAGCGATGCCCGAAGATCCGGTCGTTCAGGCGCAGCCAGTCTTCCTTGAGCCGCGAGAAATGCGAGAGGCCGACCGCAAAGCCCGCGTCGTTGCCGAGCGCGCCGAGATCGCCGAGATGGTTGGCGACGCGCTCGCGCTCGAGCAGCAGCGCGCGCAGCCGCAGCGCGCGGTCCGGCACGCGGACCTTCAGCGCCTGTTCGAGCGCCATGCAGTACGCCCACGTGAACGCGACCGTCGAATCGCCGGCGATGCGCGCGGCGAGCCGGCCGCCCGCGAGCGCATCCGCGCGCTCGAAGAGCCGCTCGACGCCGCGATGCGCGTAGCCGAGCCGTTCCTCGAGCCGCAGCACCTTTTCGCCGACCACCGAGAAGCGGAAATGCCCAGGCTCGATCACGCCCGCATGAATCGGCCCGACCGCGATCTCGTGCACGCCGTCGCCCGCGACCGGCACGAACGGATAGTCGGCCGTCGCGGTCTCGAAGCGTTCGCGGCCCGTCGCACGCCGGCGCAGCGGATGGTAGCCGCGCGGCCATGCACCGTGATCGAGCCACAGCCGCATGTCGTCCGCGCCGCGCGCGCGCAGGCCGACGAGATCGCGAATCGCCCGCTGCATTCGCGCCGCGCCGGCGAAGATCGTCGACAGATCCGGGTAGTCGCCCGCGCCGTCGGCTTCTTTCTCATTGCCGGCTTCGCCGGCCTCCCGCCCTTCGTTCGACGCCGGTTCGACCGGCAGGCGCAACCACAACAGCCCGTCGTCCAGCTCGAACGCGGCGCACACCTCGAAGCATCCGGCGACGGGCTCGCCGCCCCACAGCGTGACGAGCCGCCCGCCGGCCTCGCAAATCGTCTCGGCGGCGCGCGTCCACGCATCGGCGTCGACCGACGCGAACACGACGCGCGCCTGCCCCGCCGCGCTTGCCACGCGCGTCTGACCGGGAATCTGGAAGGAGTCGGTTCGCATCGGCTACCCCGCGATCATCGCCGCCGCCTGCCGATACCAGGTCGCGAGATACGGCGGCACGTAGAGCCCGAGCATCAAGCCGAGGGCGAGGTGAACGAACACCGGCAGCAGCGCCGGCGGATGCTCGAGCGATGCGACGTTCGATTCGCCGAACACCATCCGCTGCACGCGCATGAAGATCGCCGCGAACGCCGCCGCGAGCGCGACGAGCAGGAACGGTGCGCTCCACGGGAGCTTCGCGATCGCCGTCGTCAGGATCAGGAATTCGCTCGCGAACACGCCGAACGGCGGCATGCCGAGGATCGCGAGCGTGCCGAGCATCATCCCCCAGCCGACCGTCGGGCTCACCTGCAGGAGCCCGCGGATGCCGTCGATCGCCTGCGTGTGCGCCTTCTGCGCCGCGTGCCCGACCGCGAAGAAAATCGCCGACTTGACGAGCGAGTGAACCGTCATGTGCAGCAGCCCCGCGAACGTCGCGACCGGGCCGCCGAGGCCGAATGCGAACGTCATCAGGCCCATGTGCTCGATCGACGAATACGAGAACAGCCGCTTCACGTCCTTTTGCCGGAACAGCGAGAACGACGCGACGAGCACCGACACGAGCCCGAAGCCGACGAGCAGGTGCCCGGGCAGCGCGTTGCCGAGCGCGCCGTCGGCGAGCACCTTGCAGCGCAGCACCGCGTACAGCGCGACGTTCAGCAGCAGCCCCGAGAGCACCGCCGAGATCGGCGTCGGGCCTTCGGCGTGCGCGTCGGGCAGCCAGTTGTGCATCGGCACGAGCCCCACCTTGGTCCCGTAGCCGACGAGCAGGAACACGAATGCGATCGACATGATCGTCGGATCGAGCTGCGTCTTGACTGCGTTCAGGCTCGTCCACAGCAGCGCGTCGCCGTCCGCGAGCAGCCGGCCCGCCGCGAGATACAGGAGGATCGTGCCGAACAGCGCCTGCGCGATGCCGACGCCGCACAGGATGAAGTACTTCCACGCGGCCTCGAGGCTCGCCGCGGTCCGGTAGACGCTGACGAGCAGCACCGTCGCGAGCGTCGCCGCCTCCATCGCGACCCACAGCACGCCGACGTTGTTCGTGAGCAGCGCGAGCAGCATCGCGAAGATGAACAACTGATACATGCAGTGATAGAGCCGCATCCGGCCGTCGCTCATCTTGCCGCGGTCCTGCTCGATGCGCATGTACGGATTCGAGAACAGCGACGTCGTCCAGCCGACGAACGCCGTCAGCGCGACGAGGAACACGTTGAACGGATCGACGAGGAAAAGCTTTCCCACCGCGTACATCGGCCCGTTCGCGACGGTGCGCGCGGCGAGCGCGAGCGTCGCCGCGCACGTGAGAAAGCTGAAGCCGACGTTCAGCGCGCGCGCGACGTGCTGCCGCCGCACGAGCGCGAGGCATCCGCCCGCGACGAGCGGGAGGCCGAGCGACGCGAGCAGCACGTAGACGTCAATCATCTTTCAGTTTCTCGAGATGGTGGATGTCGAGGCTGTCGAACTGCTCGCGGATCTGGAACATGAATACGCCGAGGATCAGTATCCCGACGAGCACGTCGAGCCCGATCCCGAGCTCGACGATCATCGGCATCCCGTTGGTCGCCGCCGCGGCGGCGAAGAACAGGCCGTTTTCCATCGACAGGAAGCCGATCACCTGCGGAATCGCCTTCGCGCGCGTGATCATCATCATGAACGACAGCAGCACGCACGCGAGCGCGATGCCGAGCGTGCCGCGCGCGGCCGATTCGGCGAGCCGGCTGATCGGCGCCGCGACGTTGAACGCGACGATCACGAGCGCGATGCCGGCGACGAGCGTCGTCGGGATGTTCAGGAGCGGCTCGACGTCGGCCTTCACGTTCAGCCGCTGCACGAGCCGGTACAGGATCCACGGGATCAGCCCGACCTTCAGCAGCAGCGTGAGCGCGGCGGACACGTACAGATGCGTGTCCGCTGTCACGAAGCCGAGAATCAGGTTCGCCGACACGAGCGCGACGCCCTGCAGCGTATACAGATGGATCAGCGACAGGATCCGCCGCTGGCTCAGCATCGCGAACGACAGGAGCAGCAGGATCGCCGCGAGGAAATTGACGAGCTGCGTCGCGTAGCCGTGCATCTACGCCCCCAGCAGGAAATGGACGAGCATGCCGATCACCGCGAGCAGGAACGCGGTCGCGAGAAATTCGGGCACGCGGAACAGGCGCATCTTCGCGTTCGTCGTCTCGACGACGGCGAGCGCCGCGCCGCCCAGGAGCAGCTTGATGAAGAGCGCCGGCAGCGCGAACAGCAGCGCGAGCGGACTGCCCGCCTCGGCGATCCCCCACGGCATGAAGAGCGCGAGGCCGATGCACGAATACGCGAAGAGCTTCAGGCTTGCCGCCCATTCCATCAGTGCGAGATGGCGGCCCGAATATTCGAGGATCAGCGCCTCGTGAATCATCGTCAGCTCGAGGTGCGTCGCGGGGTTGTCGACCGGCAGCCGCGCGTTCTCCGCGAGCGACACGAGCGTAAACGCGATCCCCGCGAACGCGAGGCTCGGATAGATCACGATCTCGCGGTGGCCGAGCGTCGCGACGATGCTCGTCAGCAGCGTCGAGCGCGTGATCAGCGACGCCGAGAACAGCACCATCAGGAGCGCCGGTTCAGCGAGGAAGCCGATCAGCATTTCGCGGCGCGCGCCGAGCGTGCCGAACGCGGTGCCGATGTCCATCGCCGCGAGCGACAGCGCGACGCGCGCGAGCGCGAACAGGCCGACGAGCGCGATCGCGTCGGCGGCGGGCGAGAACGGCAGCTCGGTCGACAGCGTCGGCACGATCGCGCACGCGAGCGTCATCGCCGCCCAGACCACGTAAGGCGCGCCGCGAAAGAGCGGGCTCGCGTGCGCCGCGACGATCGATTCCTTGTTGAACAGCTTGTGCAGCATCCGGTACGGCTGCCAGATGCTCGGCGCGCGGCGGTTCTGCAGCCACGCGCGGCACTGGTTGACCCAGCCCGTCAACAGCGGCGCGGCCGCGAGCGCGACGAGAATCTCGAGCGTCTGCGACAGGATGCCGGATGCGGTCACCATCGTCTCACCACCGTCAAAAGGACGATCAGCACGATGAAGCTGTACGTCAGATAGACCGCGATGCGCCCCGTCTGCAACAGCCCGACGAGCGAGGCGACGCGGTTCACCAGCGCGGCGATCGGCTCGTACAGCAGATGCCACGTGCGGTCCGCGACGCTCATCCGGTATTCCGGCTGCCGGTCGTACGGCGACGGCAGCCGCCGCTCGACGCGGAAGAACGGTGTGAAGATCTCGCGGATCGGCTGACCGAAGCCTTCGGCCGTGTCCTGCATCCGCGCGGTCACGAACGGATTGCCGCACGACCACGGCGCCGAGCGCCGGAGTTGCCCGTGGTAGAAGCGCCGCACGAGCAGCCACGCGAGCGCGCAGCACGCGACGAAGAACAGCATGAAGAGCGCCGGCATGTAGCTCGCGCGCGCGGTGGACACGGGCGCGAACAGCAGCCATCCGTGGTTCGTGCCGCCGATGCCCGCGCCGATCAGCGCGCGCGTGACCGCGTCGAGCACCTTCACGTACTGGACGGGCGCGAGGCCGAGCAGCACGCTCGCCGCCGCGAACCAGCCGAACGCGACGCGCTCCCACGGGCTCGCGTCGCGCGCGCGCTCGAGCTTGGCCTCGCGCGGCTGGCCGAGGAACACGATGCCGAAGAACTTGACCATCGTGTAGCCGGCGAGCGCCGCCGTCAGCGCGACGAGCGCCGCGACGAGCGGCACCGTCATCCCGAGCACCGAATCCGGCAGGCCCGGCGTGAACAGGAAGCTCTGCACGAGCAGCCATTCGGACACGAAGCCGCTCGACGGCGGCAGCCCGGCGCTCGCGGCGACCGCGACGAGCATCGCCCACGCGGTCCACGGCATGAAGCGGATCAGGCCGCCGAGCCGGCCGAGATTGCGCTCGCCCGTCGCGTGCAGCACGGCGCCCGTGCCGAGGAACAGCAGGCTCTTGAAGCACGCGTGCGCGACGATCTGATACAGCAGCGCCGTCAGCGACAGCGCGGCGAGCGCGGGCAGCCGGTAGCCGAGGAACAGGATCGTGAGCCCGAGGCTCACGCACATCAGGCCGACGTTGTCGATCGACGAATAGGCGAGCAGCCGCTTCATGTCGGTCTGGATCGTGCTGAACACGACGCCGAGCAACGCGCTGAACAGGCCGAGCGCGAGCATGAGCACGCCCCACCACGCCACCTGCACGTGCAGCAGGTCGAGCACCGTGCGCAGGATCCCGTACAGGCCGACCTTCAGCACGAAGCCGCTCAGGAGCGCGGACACGGGTGACGGCGCGGCCGGATGCGCGTCCGGCAGCCACACGTGAAGCGGGAAGATGCCCGCCTTCGCGCCGAAGCCGGCGAGCGCGAGCACGAACGCGGCCGACGCGGCGAGCCCGTCGAGATGCTGGACGCGCATGTTCGCGAACGTGTAATCGCCCGTGCCCGCCTGCAGCAGGCCGAAGCACAGCAGGAGCGCGAGCGCGCCGACGTGCGAGATCAGGAAATAGAGGAATGCGGCGCGGCGGATCTCGGCGATCCGGTGGTTCGTCATCACGAGGAAGGTCGCCGACAGCGTCAGCGTCTCCCACGCGACCATGAAGCAGTACGCGTCGTCCGCGACGAGCAGAAGCGCCATGCTCGCGACGCACACGTGGTATTCGAAGCAGATGAGGCCGGGCGCCGTGCCCTCGCCCTTGCGGAAGTAGCCGGACGAGAACGCACCGACGCCCGCCGTCACCACGCCGAGCACGAACAGGAAATAGGAGGACAGCGCATCGATGCGCAGATGGAACGGCAGATCGGGCAGGCCGAGCGGCAGCACGGCCGTCGACGGTCCGGCGAACACCCCGGCGAGACCGGCTGCCGCGAGCGCGAGGCCCGCCAGCGCGCCGATCGGATAGAGACCGTGTGCGATCACACCGGTGCGACGCATGTTCGCGAGTCCGGCGCAGCCGAGCGCGAGCCACGCGAGCGCGATGAACAGCACGCATCGGAGAAGCAGGCCCTGTTCCATGTTGTATGACTCGCGGTTCGCCTAGGGTCTGTTTACATACGGAACGTGCATGCGTTGCCACGAGAACGGCCGCTCGCGAGGCGCGCGACGCTGCGAATACTGGACGTATTCGCAAGGAGCGCAACGCGGCGAGCGGCCGTTCTCGTGGCAACCCCAAACTTGGAATCCATTCCAGGGGAATGCCCGAAATCGCCCGTAGGGCGGCGTCGCTCGTCGCTTGTTTGGCTCGGCCAAACCGCGCTCCTCGCTTCTTGCCCTACGGGCGATTTCGGGCATTCGCATGCACGTTCCGTATGTAAACAGACCCTAGCGTCGCACCAGCCGACGTGCGAACGAGTATGGCGAAGCGGCGCGCGCCGCGCAAGCGGCGAAAGGCCGCGCGCATGCGGCGCCGCAACGTGCGCGGTGCGCGCAGCGCGCGCCCGCGCAGCGCGTCTCCTCTTTGGTTTCGGGCGTCGGGCGGAGCGTCATCGCAGGACCATCTCGTTACAAGAGTATGATAATGACGTTATCATCCTAGCACCATTGTCGATCTGTCACCATACGCGTCGATACGCATCGCCTCGTTCCTCCGGTATACCCCGCGTCGCGGCCGTGCGGCGCACGCACGCGCCGGCCCGGACATGTGAGCGGACGCGCAGCCCCTCCCGTCGCCACACCATGCCTGTCGCCTACTTTCGCAGCCTCGCCGGAAAGGACCGCAATCTCGACGCGAACCGCCACCTCGGCTTTTCCCTGGCGTTCGTCGCGGGCGCCGCGAACGCCGGCGGCTTTCTCGCCGTCAAGCAGTACACGTCGCACATGAGCGGCATCGTCTCGGCGATCGCCGATCAGGCGGCCCTCGGCGACATCGTGCTCGTGTTCGCGGGAATCGCGTCGCTCGCGTCGTTCCTGCTGGGCGCGGCCACGTCGGCCGTGCTCGTCAACTGGGGCCGCCGCAAGGGGCTGCACAGCCGCTATGCGTTCCCGCTGCTGCTGGAGGCGTTCCTGCTGCTGTGCTTCGGGCTGCTCGGCAGCCATCTGGCGCTCTGGCGGGCGTTCTTCGTGCCCGTCACGGTCGTTCTGCTGTGCTTCATCATGGGCCTGCAGAACGCGATCATCACGAAGCTCTCGAACGCCGAGATCCGCACGACACACATGACGGGCATCGTCACCGATCTCGGCATCGAGCTCGGCAAGCTGTTCTACTGGAACTCGACGCAGGTCGACCCCGGCGAGCCCGACGTGTACGCGAACCGGCAGAAGCTGCGCGTGCTCGGCACGATGCTCGCGATGTTCTTCTCGGGCGGCCTCGCGGGCGCGCTCGGCTTCAAGCATGTGGGCTATTCGGTGACGATTCCGCTCGCGGGCCTGCTCGTCGTGCTGGCCGGCATCCCGATGCTCGACGACCTGCGCGAATGGGCCGGCCGGCCGGGCAGCGGGCGCGTGCGCTGACGGCGCGGGGAGCCGGACGGCGCGCTCGGGCGTCGACGCCCGAATCCCGATGCCGCCGCCCGACCCCCGGCCCGGCCGGCGGCATCGTCGCGCGAGGCGCAACGGCCCTCTCGCCGTTCCGAAAGCCGCCTGACAGGCGTCGACGCGCGTTTTGCCTCCTTCCCGCGCGTTGCGCCGACCTCGCCCGCGCGCTCGCCCACTTTCCGGGAACGCACATACCATGTTAATGTTATGTGCATATACTTCTTCTCGCATGAAAATGATCGATCGCGCGCCGGCCCGCTCCGGCGATTGGCTCAACCGCTCGCGCCTTCCGATGCGCGGCTCGCCCCGGACGCACGCATGTTCGACATGCGCGTAGCGCTCCTTGCGCACGACTACGCGCGCCGCGAGCCGCGGGACGTGATGGGCGCGCAGGGGCTCGTGATCGTCGGCGTCGGCAGGAGCGGCGAGCGCGGCTTTCAGATGCTGTACCGCTTCTCGGACGCGTGCGAGCGCCTCGAGGCGCTCGGCACGAACGTCATCTTCGTGTACCCGAAGGAGTCGGCGCGGCACGTGCTGGACCCGGTCTCGGTATCGAGCGCGCAGATCCGGCAGCGCCCGTGCCTCTTCCTCGACGACGAGGGCCGCTTCTTCCAGCGGCCCTGCCCGCCCCGCTCGCTTGCGCTCGTGCATCTGAGCCGCGACATGACACCGCTCGACACCGCGAAGATCGTCCTGCACGATCACGCGTGGGCCGACGAGCTGCTCGCGTTCCTCGCCCGTGCGCAGGCGCGCGTCATGCACTGAGCGGGCAAGCGCGCGAGCCGGCTGAACGGCGCGCCCGATGCATCACTTGAAGGAATCCCGGTGGCACACGCATTGATCGAAATCGGTCCGAAATGGGGGCGCTATGACGCCGCGTTCGCAGGCGAGGCGCTCGCCGGCGCGGCGGGCCGCTTCCAGAGCGACATCGTCGTCGTCGCGAACGGTCGACATGCGAACGCGAAGGACGTGATGTCCGTGGTCGCGCTGCGCGCGAAATGCGGCACGTGGATGCAGATCCTGTCGAGCGGCCCCGACGAGGAGGACGCGCTCGATTCCCTCGCGTCGCTGCTGACCCAACGCTGAGCGCGCGGGAGAACCGGCCGATGCGACCTCGCTTTCCCGGCATGCCCGCGAACTCGTCGGGCCCGCTGTCCGCGCCGCACCGTTGCGCTCGCGCGAATTCGCCCGTCGTGATCGAGACGCCGCATCTCGTATCGCTATGCTTCGACGAGCGCGGCATGCAAAGCTGCATGTACGTCGACGGCCCGGATCTGCTCGCGCTCGGCTACACGCGCACGATGGCGGGCTTTCTGCTGCTGCACCCGCGGCCGCGGCGAATCGCGATGATCGGCCTGGGCGGCGGCTCGCTCGCGAAATATTTTTACCGGTACCTGCCCGATGCGCAGATCACGTCGATCGAGATCAATCCGGACGTGATCGCGCTGCGCGACCGGTTCCGGATTCCGCCCGACGACGCGCGCTTCACGGTTCTGTGCGCGGACGGCGCAAGCTATGTCGCGTCGGCGGGCGACGCGCGCGCCGACGTGTTGATCGTCGACGGCTTCGACGCCGGCGGCCTGCCGCTCGAGCTCGGCACCCGGCAGTTCTACGCGGACTGCCGCCGCCATCTGGCGGACGACGGCGTGCTCGTCGTCAATCTGCTCGTCGACGATCCGCGGGTGGCCGACAGCCTCGCCGCGCTGCGCGACGCGTTCGGCGCATCGGCGGCGCTCGCGCCCGCCGAGGACAGCGCGCTGAACCTGATCGTCTTCGCCTGGAAAACCGACGCGCCGCTGCCGTCGCTCGAGACGATGATCGAGCGCGCGAACGCGCTGGCCGATCGGCACAGCGTCGATCTCGCCGAGGCGGCAGTGCGGCTCGAACTGGGCGCGAGCTACGACTGGAGCAGGTTCGGCGAACCGGTCGACGCGTGATGCGGCGCGCGCGAAGCGGGGCCGCAAATGAGGAACGGATGAAAAAGTCGACGGGGAGGCGGCATGTATTATAATTTGATTAACATACTCGCCACTGTGTCCCGTCATGGAAACGAAAAGCGCCCGTCTGACCGTCCTGATCGACCCCTTCAAGAAAAAGGCGTTCGAGCAACTGTGCGCCGCGCAGGATTTGACGCCGTCGCAGGTCGTGCGGCAGATGATTCGCGATTATCTCGAGCAGCACGGCGTGAGCTACAAGACGCGCAGCACGGTTGCCGTGCGCGGCGCCGCGAAGCCGCAGTCGCGCCGCAAGCCCGCCGCCTGATTCGTGGGCGCGTGTGCGCCCGTGCCGTAGAAAAGCAGCAATGATACCTTGCGATGTCTGTCAGCCGCTCGTTTCCGAGCGGCACCCGGCGTCGAGCGACGTTCCGCTCGACGCGCTCGGCAAGCCGACCAAACTGCGGCCGCTGTCGCGCAAGCCGGTCGTGATTGCCAAATTCCGCTGCCGCGCGTGCGGCGCGAACTGGATCCGCGAATCGGATGCGGCCGCGCCCGGCGAGGCCCACTGGCTCTTCCTCGGCGACGCGACGAGCATCCTCGAACCCGTCGCGCGCAGGCGCCGGCAGTCCGGCGTCGAGCGCGCCGCCGCGGCCGAGCCGGCCGCGCAGCCGGCGGACGCCGAGCGGATCGCCTGAACGGCCGGATCGATCAGCGCGCGGCGGCGCCCGCGACGGGCACGCGCCGGATCTCGGACAAGTACAGGATGATCAGCGACACCCAGACGATCCCGTACAGGAACATGAAGCACGTCGAACGCACGCGCAGCAGATCGACGAGCGCGCCGAAGATGACCGGCAGCAGGAAGCCGCCGAGCCCGCCCGCCAGCCCGACGATGCCGGTGACGACCCCCATGTCGTTCGGGAAATCGTCGGCGACGTACTTGAACGTCGACGCCATCCCGAACGCGAACACCGCGCCGAGCGCGAACGTCAGCACGACGAACGCCGCGAGCGGAACATGCAGCCGCAGCGTCGCGGTGCCGTCGATCGTATGGATCACGAGGTCGGTCGGCGGATAGGACAGCAGGAACAGGCAAATCCACGCGACCCACAGCCCCCACCAGGTGATCGCGTGCGCGCCGTAGCGGTCGGCGAGCGCGCCGCCGAGCGCGCGCAGCACCGAGCCCGGCAGCGAAAAGCCCGCCGCGAACGCGGACGCGGCGACGAGCGACATCCCATAGCCGTTCTTCAGATACTGCGGAATCCACAGCGACAGCGCGGTGAAGCCGCCGAACGTGATCGAGTAGTACTGACAGAGCTTCCATACGCGCGGATCGCGCAGCACCTTGAACGAATCGACCCATGAGCCTTTTTGCGCGCCCGCGCCGGGATCGGGCGCCGAGGCGAGCCAGAAGATCGCCGCGGTGACGATGAGCGCAACGGCGTACACGCGCGGCACGAAGCGCCAGCCGTATGCGGCGAGCAACCGCGGCGTGACGAACAGGTTGACCGCCGCGCCCACCGTGCCGGCGCCGAACACGCCCATCGCGAGCCCGCGCCGCTGCGGCGGAAAGAACCGCGCGACGTACGGCGTGCCGACCGCGAACGACGCGCCGACGCAGCCGAGAAAGAGCCCGATCAGCAGGAACTGCCACAGCGCGTTCGCGTAGCTGACCCCGTAGACGGGCACCGCGCAGACGACGAGCAGCACCGTCATCACGATGCGGCCGCCGAAGCGGTCGGTCCATGCGCCGAGCGGCAGCCGCATCAGCGCGCCCGTCAGCACGGGCGTCGACGTGAGCATGCCGAACTCGGTCGCGTTCAGACGCAGGTCTTCGCGCAACTGGATGCCGAGCACGCCGAACATCATCCAGACGACGAAGCAGACGAGGAACGCGAACGTGCTCGCGAAAAGCACCGACCATGCGCGCGCGGGAATCGCGGGCGCATGGTCGAACGCGCCGGAATCGTGCTGTGAGACCATGTCCGCCCTCCTTTTCCGATCAGTTCATTGAACCAGCGGGCCGTTCGCGTCGCCGAACGCGACGCCCTCGATCCGCGCGCGGCTCGCGAGAATCGTCACGTATTGCTGGATCGCCTTGTGCCGCACGCGCTCGGCGAGGAACGCGGCGATGTCGGCCGAGACCGCGTCGAACGGCACCGGATCGCCCGGCTCGCGGCGCTCGATCCGCACGATATGGAAGCCGAAACGCGTGTTCACGAGGCGCGGCAGCACGCCGAGCTCCGGCGTGTCGAACACGGCCGCGTCGAATTCCGGCACCGAATCGCCGCGCAGCAATTGCCCGAGATTGCCGCCGACCGCCGCCGACGGGCAGTTCGACAGTTCGCGCGCGAGCGTCTCGAACGTCTGCGGCGCGGCAAGCGCGCGCGCGAGCGCCGCCTCGGCCTCGCGGCGCAGCGGCGCGAGCGGCGTCGCGTCCGTCACCGCGAACAGGATGTGGCTCGCATGCACGATGTCGCGGCGGCGAAAGCGCGCCGCATGGTTGCGGTAGTAGCGCTCGCAATCGTCGCGCGTCGGCTCCGGCAGATGCGTGAGCTCGCGCGCGAGCAGCGTGTCGAGCGCGTCGTCGCCGAGCGGCGCGCCGTCGGCCGCGAGCCCGAGCGCGACCGCGCGCTGGCGCAGCAGCTCGTGCACGACGAGCGCGCGCCGCGCCGCGTCGAGCGGATCGTCGGCGTCGGGATGATGCGCGCGCTCGGCGGCGATGTCGGCCGCGCCGATCTCGACGCCGTTCACGCTCACGCGTGCGTGCGGCCGCGTATCGAGGGTTTCGTCGATCGCGTTCATCGGCCGCGTCAACGCTTGCGAACGAGCTGGTACGGGCGGATCAGGTATGCAACCGACGCGAATCCGCTCCAGATATGCACCATCCGCGTGAACGGCGACACGAGGAAGATCGTGAAGCCGAGCAGGATGTGCGCGCGATAGGTCCACGGCACGCCGGCGAGCAGGCCCGCGATGCCCGGCTGGAACGTGACGACGCCCTTCACGTAGCCGGTCAGCACCTCGAACATCGCGCCGTCCATGTGGCGCGCGGACAGCACGACCGTGCCGAGCCCGAGCGCGAGCTGCGCCCACAGCATCAGCACGATCAGGATGTCGGACTTGCGGCTGTTGTGGCGGATGCGCGCGTCGCCGAGCCGCCGCACGATCAGGATCGTGAGCCCGACGATCGCGACCGCGCCCGCCGCGCCGCCGCCCGCCATCGCGACGAGCTGATGCGCGGACGCCGACAGGAACGGCGACACGAGCCAGTGCGGCGCGAGAAAGCCGCCGAAATGGCCGATCACGACGACGAGCACGCCCCAGTGGAACAGGTTGCTGCCGAGCCGCAGCGCGCCGCGCCGCAGCAGTTGCGACGAATCGCTCTTCCACGTGTACTGCTCGCGATCGAAGCGGATCAGGCTGCCGATCAGCAGCACCGCGACGCAGAGGTACGGATAGATGCCGAACAGAAACGTATTCAGGTCATCGCTCATGGGCTTCTCCTGATTCTTCGTCGGGTGCTTCGTCGGTCCTGCCCCCCGGCCTTTTCTCCGCCGCCGGTTTTCGTCCCGCCTCGCCTCGTTCCGCAGCCTGGCGGCCCGGCCGCCGGTCGTAGAACCGCACGGGCTCCGCCGCGCCCGGCGTCGCCGCGCCGACGAAGCGCACCGGCTCGTCCGCGTAGTCGGCGTCGAGCGCGCGGTGGTCGACGCTCGTATGCGCATCGTCGTCCGGCGCATCGGGCGCGCCGGCCTGCCCCTTGCCCGCGAGCGACAGCAGCGCGCCGATCGCGAAGCCGTAATGGCTGCCGCGCTTCGCGAGCGCCGCCGCGAGCGCCTGCAGGATGTCCGCCGTCTCCACGAGCAGATTGCGCGCGTCGCGCTCCGGCAATCGCGACAGATATTCGAGGAACACCGGCAGATAATCGGGCAGCTCGTGCGCGCTCAGATAGAGCCCGTGCCGCTCGTACATCTGCAGCAGGTCGACCATCGCCTGCCCGCGATCGCGCGACTCGCCGTGCACGTGCTCGAACAGGTGCAGCGACGTCGCGCGGCCGCGATCGAACAGCGCGACGTAGTTCTCCTGCAGCGTCAGCAAATCGCGCTCGCCGAGATACGCGATGAGGCGCGCGAGTCCCGCGCGCGCCTCTTTCGTCAGACCTTTCGCGTCGCGCGCGCACGCATCGATCGCGGGCAGCGCGTCGACGAGCGCGTCGCTCGGATAATCGAGCAGCGCGGACAGCGCCGAATACACGGCGCCGCGCGGCTCGGCCGGTGCGTCGCTCATTGCTCCGCCTCCTTGATCGGAATCGTCTTCCGGCCTTTCTTCATCCCGAACAGGCTCGCCTGCGACGTGCCGCCCGAGCAGCCGTTGCCGAACGAGAAGCCGCACGACGCGCGCAGGTCGAATGCGTCCTCCGCGTATTCGCGATGGGTCGTCGGGATCACGAAGCGATCCTCGTAGTTCGCGATCGCGAGATAGCGGTACATCTCGTCGACCTGCGCGACCGACAGGCGCGCCTGCTTCAGTACGCCCGGCGCGTCGACCCGATCGACGTGCCGGGCGCGCATGAACGCGCGCATCGCGAGCAGCCGCTCAAGCGCGTGCTTCACGGGCGCCTCGTCGCCCGCGGTCAGCAGGTTCGCGAGATAGCGCAGCGGAATGCGCAGCGATTCGACGTCGGGCAGATAGCCGTTCATCCCGAGCGAGCCGCTGTTCGCGGCTGCGTTGATCGGCGACAGCGGCGGCACGTACCAGACCATCGGCAGCGTCCGGTACTCCGGATGCAGCGGGAACGCGATCTTCCAGTCGATCGCCATCTTGTAGACGGGCGAGCGCCGCGCCGCGTCGAGCCACGCGGCCGGCACGCCGTCGCGCTCCGCCTGCGCAGCGACGGTCGGATCGTTCGGATCGAGAAAGAGCGACAGTTGCGCTTCGTACAAATCGGTCTCGCGCTCGACGCTCGCCGCGGCGCCGATGCGGTCGGCGTCGTACAGCAGCACGCCGAGATAGCGGATGCGGCCGACGCAGGTCTCCGAGCATACGGTCGGCTGGCCCGCCTCGATGCGCGGATAGCAGAAGATGCACTTCTCCGCCTTGCCGCTTTGCCAGTTGTAGTAGATCTTCTTGTACGGGCAGCCGGACACGCACATCCGCCAGCCGCGGCACTTGTCCTGGTCGATCAGCACGATCCCGTCTTCCTCGCGCTTGTAGATCGAGCCCGACGGGCACGCGGCGACGCACGCCGGATTCAGGCAGTGCTCGCAAAGGCGCGGCAGGTACATCATGAACGTGTTCTCGAACTGTCCGTAGATGTCCTTCTGCACGTGGTCGAAATTGTAGTCCTTCGAGCGCTTTTCGAATTCGCCGCCGAGGATCTCCTCCCAGTTCGGCCCCCACTCAATTTTCTCGAGCCGCTCGCCGCTCACGAGCGAGCGCGGCCGCGCCACGGGCATCGCCTTCGTGTCGCCCGCTTCCTGCAGATACGCGTAGTCGAACGTGAACGGCTCGTAGTAATCGTCGATTTCCGGCAGATGCGGATTCGCGAAGATCTGCGCGAGGAGCCGCCACTTGCCGCCGAGGCGCGGCTCGATCCTGCCGTCCGCGCGCCGCTTCCAGCCGCCGCGCCAGCGCTCCTGGTTCTCCCAGTCCTTCGGATAGCCGATGCCGGGCTTCGTCTCGACATTGTTGAACCACGCGTACTCCATCCCTTCGCGGCTCGTCCACACGTTCTTGCACGTGACCGAGCACGTGTGGCAGCCGATGCACTTGTCGAGATTGAGCACCATCGCGATCTGCGCGCGGATCTTCATCGGGTTTCTCCCGCATCGGCGTTGCGTTTGCCGGAAGCGGCCAGCGGCGCGGCCGCGCCGCGCGCGCTTTCGTTGTCGCGCTCGCCGTCGAGCCAGTCGATCCGCTTCATCTTGCGCACGATCAGGAACTCGTCGCGGTTCGAGCCGACCGTGCCGTAGTAGTTGAAGCCATACGACAGTTGCGCGTAGCCGCCGATCATGTGCGTCGGCTTCAGCGACACGCGCGTGACCGAGTTGTGGATGCCGCCGCGCGTGCCGGTGATCTCCGAGCCCGGCGTGTTCACGATCTTCTCCTGCGCGTGATACATCATCACCATCCCGCGCGGCACGCGCTGGCTGACGACGGCGCGCGCGCACAGCGCGCCGTTCGCGTTGTAGCACTCGATCCAGTCGTTGTCGGCGATGCCGATCGTCTGCGCGTCGCGCTCCGAGATCCAGACGATCGGCCCGCCGCGCGACAGCGTGAGCATCAGCAGGTTGTCCGTATACGTGCTGTGGATGCCCCACTTCTGATGCGGCGTGATGAAGTTCAGCACGATCTCGGGATTGCCGTTCGGGCGCTGGCCGACCATGTGCGCGTAGCTGCCGGTATCGATCGGCGGCTTGTACGCGCACAGCGATTCGCCGAACGCGCGCATCCACGGGTGATCCTGATAGAGCTGCTGCCGGCCGCTCAGCGTGCGCCACGGCACGAGCTCGTGCACGTTCACGTAGCCCGCGTTGTACGACACGTGCTCGGATTCGATCCCGCTCCACGTCGGCGACGAGATGATCTTGCGCGGCTGCGCCTGGATGTCGCGAAAGCGGATCTTCTCGTCCTCGCGCGCGTGCGCGAGATGCGCGTGCTCGATGCCGGTGGCGCGCGACAGCGCCTGCCACGCCTTCACCGCGACCGCGCCGTTCGTCTCGGGCGCGAGCGCGAGGATCACCTCGGCCGCGTCGAGCGCGCTGTCGATCCGCGGGCGGCCTTGCGCGCAGCCCGCTTCGGTCACGCGATAGTTGAGCGCGCCGAGCAGCGCGACCTCGTCCTTCGCGTCCCAGCCGATGCCCTTGCCGCCGTTGCCGAGCCGGTCCATCAGCGGCCCGAGCGACGTGTACTTGCGGTACGTGCTCGGATAGTCGCGATCGACGACGGTCACGGCCGGCATCGTCTTGCCGGGCACCGCGTCGCATTCGCCGCGCTTCCAGTCGCGCACGTCGAACGGCTGCGCGAGCTCGGCCGCGCTGTCGTGCGCGATCGGCGAGAGCACGACGTCGCGCTCGATGCCGAGATGGCCTTCCGCGAGCGCCGAGAAGCGCTTCGCGATCCCCTTGAAAATCTCCCAGTCGCTCTTCGACTGCCATGCCGGATCGACCGCCGCCGACAGCGGATGGATGAACGGATGCATGTCGGACGTGTTCATGTCGTCCTTCTCGTACCACGTCGCGGTCGGCAGGACGACGTCCGAGTACAGGCAGGTCGTCGACATCCGGAAGTCAAGCGTGACGAGCAGGTCGAGCTTGCCGCGCGGCGCGTCCGCATGCCACGTCACTTCTTCGGGACGCGAGCCGTTCCCTTCGCGGATCTCGTCGCCCTGCACGCCGTGCGTCGTGCCGAGCAGATGCTTCAGGAAATACTCGTGGCCCTTGCCCGACGAGCCGAGCAGGTTCGAGCGCCACACGAACAGGTTGCGCGGGAAGTTCTCGGGCGCGTCGGGGTCCTCGCACGCCATCTTCAGTTCGCCCGACGCGAGCCGCCGCGCGATTTCCGCGCCCGCAAGCGCGGGATCGGCGATGTCCGCGCCGACGCGCAGCGGATTCGCGGCGAGTTGCGGCGCGCACGGCAGCCAGCCCATCCGCTCGGCGCGCACGTTGTAGTCGATCGGCGCGCCGTGGAAGCGGCTTTTGTCGGCGAGCGGCGACAGCAACGCGGCCGGGTCCATCGGGTCGTAGCGCCATTGATCGGTATGCGCGTAGAAGAACGATGTCGCATTCATCTGCCTGGGCGGGCGGTGCCAGTCGAGCGCGAACGCGAGCGCGGTCCAGCCGGTCTGCGGCCGCAGCTTCTCCTGGCCGACGTAGTGCGACCAGCCGCCGCCCGACTTGCCGACGCAGCCGCACATGATCAGCATGTTGATGATCGCGCGGTACGTCATGTCCATGTGGAACCAGTGGTTGATCCCCGCGCCGACGATCACCATCGATTTGCCCTGCGTCTTGTGCGCGTTCTGAGCGAACTGCCGTGCGACCGAGATCGCGTCCTCGCGCTTCACGCCGGTGATCGCTTCCTGCCACGCGGGCGTGTACGGCACGTCGTCGTCATAGCTCGTCGCGACGTCGCGGCCGCCGAGCCCCTGGTCGATTCCATAGTTCGCGACGAACAGATCGTAGACGGTCGCGACGAGCATCTCGCCCTCGGGCGTCGCCACGCGCCGCGCGCCGATCCTGCGCGACAGCTCGGACGCGTGCGGGGTGGGCGCGAAATGCGCATGCGGCTGGTTGCCGAAGTACGGAAACAGCACGTCGACGACTTCGTCGTGCGCCTTCGCGAGCGACAGCCGCGGCGCGAGCACGCGGCCGCCCGCCGTCTCGGCCTTCAGGTTCCACTTGCCCTGGTTGCCGCCGTCGGGCTTCGCCCACCGGAAGCCGATCGAGCCGACCGGCACGGCGAACTCGCCCGTCGCGTCGTCGATCATCACCGTCTTCCATTCCGGGTGCTCGGCTTCGCCGAGCGCGCCGTCGAAATCGGACGCGCGCACGAGCCGCTCGGGCACGTAGCCCGCGCCATGCGGCACGAGCCGCACGATGCACGGCATGTCCGTGTAGCGGCGGCAATAGTCTGCGAAATAGTCGCTCGCGCCCTCGACGTGGAATTCCTTCAGGATCACGTGCCCCATCGCGAGCGCGAGCGCCGCGTCGGTGCCCTGCTTCGGGTGCAGCCACAGATCGCCGAACTTCGCGCCTTCCGAGTAGTCGGGAAACACCGACACGATCTTCGTGCCGCGGTAGCGCGCCTCGACGAGGAAGTGCGCATCGGGCGTGCGCGTCTGCGGGACGTTGGAGCCCCACATCATGATGAACGTCGAGTTGTACCAGTCGGCGGATTCGGGCACGTCGGTCTGCTCGCCCCACGTCTGCGGCGACGCGGGCGGCAGGTCGCAATACCAGTCGTAGAAGCTCAGGCATACGCCGCCGATCAGCGACAGGTAGCGCGAGCCCGCCGCATACGACACCATCGACATCGCCGGGATCGGCGAAAACCCGACGACGCGGTCCGGCCCGTGGCGCGCGACCGTATGCACGTTCGCCGCCGCGACGATCTCGCTGACCTCGTCCCACGTCGCGCGCACGAAGCCGCCGAGACCGCGCCGGCTTTGATAGCCGCGCCGCGCGTCTTCGTCGTCGACGATCGAGCGCCATGCGTCGACGGGTTCCATCGTGCGGCGCCGCGCGCGCCACAGCCTGACGAGCGCGCTGCGCACGAGCGGGTACTTGAGCCGGTTCGCGCTGTACAGGTACCACGAGTACGACGCGCCGCGCGAGCAGCCGCGCGGCTCGTGGTTCGGCATGTCCGGGCGGGTGCGCGGATAGTCGGTCTGCTGCGTCTCCCACGTGACGATGCCGCCCTTCACGTAGACCTTCCACGAGCACGAGCCGGTGCAGTTCACGCCGTGCGTCGAGCGGACGATCTTGTCGTGCTGCCAGCGCTGCCGGTAGCCCTCTTCCCACTTTCGATCCTCGTCGGTGACCGCGCCATGCCCGTCGGAAAACTGCGGTCGGGCGGTCGTGAAAAAGCGCAGCCTGTCGAGGAAATGGCTCATGGCGATCCTTGTGGGGGAGCGAGGCGCTCGGTTTTGAATCTAGCAACGGCCTTTCGCAAAGTAAAGGAAACGGAAACGCGACCCTTCGCGATCGCACGATCGACTCCGCCGCGGCGGCCACGAAAAAACCGGTCATGAAAATCCGATGCGACGCGATAGCCGCACGGACGCAAAGCGCGAAAAATGCCGACGGCGATGCGCCGCCCAATGTCGGCGAATCAGATGGCGAGCGTATGGCAACCCATGAAGTCAGCCTGAAGTCAGCCAATGGAAAATCGCGATGAAATGCGCACGGAATCGTTTTCTGGCGCACCGATTCCGCACTGCACGATGCCCGGCGCCGCGCCCGCGCGCCGGCGACGCATGCGCGGGCAAGCGCCGGCCCCGCGCGGCGGCGCCGGTTCGAACGGATTGCGTTGGCGCGTAATATTTGAAAGAATTCGGTCCGCAACGCTTTCGCGTTGTCGCATTGCCGAAAATGACGGGAATCACGCAAAATGTCGGCATTCCAATTCCCGCCGCGCATCGGGCCCGTTCACTCGACGCTCCCCCAACCAGCCGCACCGGCATAACGAAGCATAGGTATGAATTCATGACCGCCAGCGGGATCAGCCCTGGCGCATCGCGCGATGCGTCCCGCACCGACCGGCGCGGCGCGCTCGTCGCCGTGGCCGTCGCCGCGCTGGGCATCGCTGCGTCGTATGGCGTCGCGCGGCTCGTGCTGCAGCAGGAACGCAATGCCGCGCAGGCCCGTTTCGAGCGCCGCGCCGCGCACGTGACGACGACGCTGCGGCAGGAACTGCTGACCGCCACGACGGTGCTGCGCGGCGCGCGCGGCATGCTCGGCGAGAACGCGTCGCCCGCCGCCGTCGGCTGGGCGAACTATCAGGCGCAGCTCGATCTCGATCGTGCGCGCTCGCCGATCCGCTCGCTCGGCTTCGTCGACGCGAAGGCCGTCAGCGGCGCCGCCGCGCAACCGGGCGTCGATCCGCAGACGCGCGCCGCGCTGCTGCGCGCCGCGGATTCCGGCCTGGCGACGCTCGACGCGCATGCGGCGCCGCCCGAGAACACCTACGCGCCGGACAGCGGCGCGGGCGCGCTCGCGCTCTACCTGCCCGTCTACACGGCGAACGGCGCGCTGCCCGCCCCCGAGCGTCGCCGCGCGGACACGGCCGGCTTCGTCGTCGCGACGCTCGACGCGCGCCGCCTGGTCGAGCTGTCGACCGCGAACGACCGCGACATCGACCTGCGCCTGACGGCGGGCGAAGCGGGCGTGCTCGTCTACACGACCGAGCGCGACTACGGCGGCGCCGACGCGTCGCGTCCGTCGCTTGCGCGCACGGACTCGCTCAATTTCGGCGGCATGCCGCTCGCGCTCGCCTATACGACGGAAAACCGCTGGGCGGCGATCCGCTCGGACGCCGTCGCGACCACGGTGTTCGTCGCCGGCGCGGCGACGTCCGCGCTGCTCGCGGTGCTCGCGTATCTGCTCGTCGGGCGCGTCGGCGCGCGCGACGGCTACGCGGACGACAGCCCGCTCAACGAAGCGCGGATGATGGGCATCATCCGCTCGTCAATGGAAGCGATCATCACGGTCGACGAGATGCAGACGATCGTGATCTTCAATCCGGCCGCCGAACGCGTGTTCGGCGTGTCCGCGATGGACGCGATCGGCTCGCCGCTGTCGCGCTTCATCCCCGAGCGCTTTCGCGAGGCGCACGAGAAGCACGTCGAGCAGTTCGGCGTGACGGGCGTATCCGAGCGGCAGATGGGCCGTCAGCGCGTGCTGTACGGGCTGCGCGAGAACGGCGAGGAGTTCCCGATCGAGGCATCGATCTCGCAGATCCGCGACGGCTCCGGCAAGCTGTACACGGTGATGCTGCGCGACGTCACCGAGCGGGTGCGCAACGAGAGCGCGCTGCGGCAGTCGCGCGAGGAGCTGCGCGAGCTGTCCGCGAACCTGCAGAACGTGCGCGAGGAAGAGAAGACGCGCATCGCGCGCGAGCTGCACGACGACCTCGGCCAGCAACTGACCGCGCTCAAGATGGACGTGTCGGCGATCGCGCTCGCGCTCGCCCGCTATCGCGACGCGCGGGCCGACGCGCAGCCGATCGCGGCCGTCGAGCAGCAGTTGCACGGGATGCGGCGGCTCATCGATTCGACGGTCGCATCGGTGCGGCGCATCGCGGCCGACCTGCGGCCCGTGATGCTCGACGATCTCGGCCTCGTGCCCGCGATCGAATGGCTCGTGAACGATTTCACGAACCGCTACGGCATCGACGTCGAGCGCCGGCTCGACACCGCCGACACGCGCTTCACCAGCGCCGGCGCGACGACGCTGTTCCGGATCGTCCAGGAGGCGCTGACGAATGTCGCGCGCCACGCGGACGCGACCCGCGTCGACCTGACGCTCGCGATCGACCAGGACTTCTGCCTGCTGCAGATCAGGGACGACGGGCGCGGCGTGCAGCCCGACGAACGCCTCGGCGCGAACGGCGACAAGTCGTTCGGCCTCATCGGCATCCGCGAGCGCGCGCACATGCTGAGCGGCACCGTCACGATCGATTCGGCGCCCGGGCAGGGTTTCTCGATCAAGGTCGCGCTGCCGCTCGCCGCGATCCGGCAAACGGACGCGCTCCTGTGATCAGGGTCCTGATCGCGGACGATCACGCGCTCGTGCGCGACGGCCTGCGCCACATTCTCGGCAGCGCGACGGGCTTCGAAGTCGTCGGCGAAGCGTGCGACGGCGTCTCGACGATCGAGCTGATGCGCTCGACCGATGCGCAACTGCTCGTGCTCGACCTGTCGATGCCGGGCCGCAACGGCATCGACCTCATCAGGCAGATCAAGGAAGAGAAACCCGCGCTGCGGATTCTCGTGCTGACGATGCACGCGGAGCAGCAATACGCGTCGCGCGCGTTCCGCGCGGGCGCGTCCGGGTACATGACGAAGGAGAGCGCGAGCGCGGAGCTCGTCGGCGCGCTGACGAAGATCGCGGCGGGCGGCGTCTACGTGAGCCTCGCGATGGCCGAGCGGCTCGCGCGGAGCCTGAACGAACCCGCCGAGTCGCTGCCGCACCAGCGGCTGTCCGATCGCGAGTTCGACGTATTCCGGCGGATCGCCGCCGGCGAGACGATCACCGAGATCGCGCAGGCGCTCGACGTCAGCGCGAAGACGATCAGCACCTACAAGGCGCGCATCCTCGAGAAGATGCAGATGCCGCACGATGCGGCGCTCGTGCGCTACGCGATCCGGCACAAGCTGTTCGACGACGGCGACGAGGCCTGATCGACGACGCGGCGGGACGCGGGCCGGGCGACGCGCGGCGCGTTCCCTGCGCTGCCGCGTGCCCGTCGTCCGTATCGTCGTCACTCGCCCGGCGTCCGGCTCCGGCTTCTTGTCCGCATCCGCGCAAACCCTCGTAGGATTATCCCTACAGCAAACGCGTCATTGCCTACTCCATTTTCACCCGGCGCTGATTTCGCGCCTCGACCGCGCGGGCCATACTGCCTGCCATGAATGCACGCGAGCCGACTCCTCCGCTGAGAGTGTTTCTCGTCGACTATGCGGCCCCGGTCAGAGATCGTCTTACCTCGCTGCTCGAGACGATCCTCGGGGTCGAGGTGGTCGGCGAGGCCGAGGACGTCCCGGCCGCGCTGGCCGGCATTCTGGAAACGGGCGCCGACGTCGCCGTCATCGAGCTGAGATTGACGGGCGGCAATGGACTCGAGTTGATTTCGGCGCTGACGCGCGCCGCTCCGAGGGTGGTCAAGATCGTGCTGACCAACTTGTCCGGACCGGCATTTCGCGCGGCATGCAGCGACGCGGGGGCGAATTTCTTCTTCGACAAGATCGCCGACGTCGACGCCGCCTGCCGCACCGTGAAAACCCTGGCCAGCGCGCACCGACCGAGCGCGGCCGAATGACAGGAGCAGATCATGTTGCAAGCGCATACGTCGAACGCTTTCACGCCCGCGCAGCGGCAGCGCGTGACGATGCCGCTGCGCGCGGCTGCGCGCGACGACGCGGCGAAGCGCCCGGCCCCGCGCTGCTCGAGTTGCGCGATGCGCAGCGTCTGCATGCCGTTCGATCTGAGCACCCACGAATTCGCGAAGCTCGACGCGCTGATCTGCTCGGCGCGCCACGTCAAGCGCGGCGACGCGCTGTTCCGCACGCATGACGTGTTCCAGAGCATCTACGCGGTGCGCACCGGCTCGTTCAAGACGGTCGTCATGCATCGCGACGGCCAGGAGCACGTGACGGGCTTCCAGATCGTCGGCGAAACGCTCGGCCTCGACGGCGTGTGCGCCGGCCGTCACAACAGCGACGCGATCGCGCTCGAGGACAGCACCGTCTGCATCATCCCGTTCGCGCAACTCGAGGCGGTATGCCGCGAAGTGAAGCCGATGCAGCACCACGTCCATCGGCTGATGAGCGGCGAGATCGTCCGCGAATCGAGCCAGATGATGCTGCTCGGCACGATGACGGCCGAGCAGCGCGTTGCCGCGTTCCTGCTCAACATCTCGGAGCGCTTCCAGAAGCGCGGCTATTCGGCGGCCGAATTCAACCTGCGGATGACGCGCGAGGAAATCGGCTGCTATCTCGGGATGAAGCTCGAGACGGTCAGCCGGATGCTGTCGAAGTTCCAGCGCGACAAGCTGATCGCGCCGCGCGGCAAGCAGATCCGCATCATCGATCCGGTCGGCCTCGCTCGCGTGTGACGCGGGCAATGCGGACCGCGGACAGAACAATCGCTACGGGGAAAGAAGAAAGACAGGCAGGCCGAACGCGACGAGGACAGGCCCAGGACAGGCCAACCGGGCCGCGACGGGGCCAACCCATACGGGGAGCACCCCGGCGTCACGAGCGCACCGGCAACACGAGCGTCGCCTGCCGGTCCGGATCGAACTGGAACGTCACCCCGAACCGCTCGCCCGGATTGACGGGCGGCTGATAGAGGCTGTCGTACGTGTCGAGCACGATGCCGATGTGATGGCCCGCCGGCACGTCGTACGCGATCGCCGAGAACTCGATCGGGAAATCGATCGTCGCGCCCGGGCTCGCCCAGTGCACGGTCCGCGCGCCGTGCGTGATCAGCTTGCCGAAGCCGAGCGCGTCGACGTCGTACAAATACGCGACCACCTGTGCGCGCGCCTGCGACGGCGTCGCCCGCAGGTTCAGTTGCGCCGCGCCGCGTAAATGCAGCGGCTGCGCGAGCGCCGTGCCCTCGTAGCGCACGCCCGTCGCGAGATTGACGGTCGCGAGCTGATTGACGACGGGCGCGCCGATGCTCTCGCCGAACGTCGACAGCACCGGAATCGGGCCGCTCGTCGCGGTCGTGTCCGAGAAATTCTGGATCAGGTCGTTGCCCGCGGTGCGGTTCGGCGCGCTCTGCAGCGTGCCCGAGACGCCCTTCGTGCACAGGCACGAAAGATCCCAGCGCAGCGCGCCGCGCGGCCCGACGTACAGCGTCTGTGCACGCACGTTGCTCGCGGGCCATGTGTCGAACGACTCGCGCGTGTTCGTGAACTTGATCTGCATCGACACCTCGGGCTCGGTGTCCAAGCCGTTGCGCACGCCCTTCAGCCAGCGGTCGAACCAGCGATGCGCCTGATCGTACGGATAGTTCGGCAGGCCGGCGAGCGCGCCCGGAATCTCGGCCTGCGCATGGATGCCCGGATTCAGCAGCAGTTTCTTCGGCACCGTCAGATTCGAGAACAGTTTCATCGACGAATTCGGCGTGAACATGTCGTCTTCGAAGTTCTTGCTGATGAAGACCGGCGCGCCGCGGCGGTTCAGCGCGTCGAGATACGTCGACGGCGAGCGCACCCGCGCCCACGCGATGATCTCGTCGGCCTTCGCCTGCGTCGTGTTCGGATCGAGCAGCGCCTTCACGTACTGGTCGACGATCGGATCGAGCCGCCCCGTCACCTTGCCGGACAGGAACAGCACCGCGCTCCACGTCGCGTTCGGCGACTGGGCCGGGTACAGTTGATCGGCGAGATCGCCCCAGCCAGAGAGCGCGGCCGCCGTCTTCAGCCGCCTGTCCTGCGCGAGCGCGAGCAGCGACAGCCCCGCGCCATACGAGATGCCGCTCACCGCGAGTCTGTCCGGATCGGCGGGCGTGTTCGCGGACACCCAGTCCACCGCCGACGACACATCCTTCACGTCCTGCGGGCTCGCCACCTCGACCTGCCCGCCCGACAGGTAGAAGCCGCGCGCGGTGTAGGCGAGCACGATGTAGCCGTCTTGCGCGAGCTTGCGCTGCTGGCCGAGATATTCGAAGAAATCGGATGCGGCCCAGCTCGAGATCATCACGATCGCCGGAAACGTCTGATCGGGGCGCGTGATCTTCGGCAGGAACACGTTCGCGGTGAGCCGCGTGCCGTCCGTCGCGGTGACGGTCTGGTTGTTGACCCAGCAGGTGCCGTCCTTCGGCGAGCTCACGCCGGGAAACTGGAACGGCGTCGTGTAGACGGCCGCTTCGGCGGGCGTCGCGGGCCGGCACGACACGCCCGCATGAGCGAACGACGCGGCAAGCGCGACGCTCGCACCCGCGATCAAACGCGCAAGTTTCATGTCTCTCCTCCAATTCTTCTTGGATCTTGTTCGGTGGAAGGTGCGATCGGCGGCCCGTTTTCGGCGGAATCCCGCGCGGCACCGGCTGATTGAGCCATCCGTCGCGCGCAGGGTCAAGACGGGCAAAGACCGGGATCGACCGGCCGGCACGATGGCCTTCGTTGTTGACCGTTTGAGCAACGCAGCGGAATCGTTGCGGCGGAAGCCGGAAATCTCGTCCGCGCGGGCAACGATCGTTTGAAACCGAGGGGCGACGCGCGTGTGAAGTAAACGCTCGAAACGGAATGCGCGCGATGAAGCGTGGTCGCGCAGTTCCAGCTACGGCTCCGCGCGGACATCCCGCTGCACCTGCTGCTGAACAGCGCGTGCATCGGCGATTTTGCCGACACGCTGATTCGCACGCTGAACGACGGGCCCGGCGACGCATGCGCGCCGCGGCCGCTCGCCGCCTGAGCCCGCCTGAGCCCGCCGAATGCCGGCGCGGCCGGCCGCGCTCCGTCGCGCGCCGTCGGTTAGAGCCTGTTCCCGCTCATGACGGGCTTGCTCTAACCGCGCGCCGCGTCCCTCGCGCGCGCGAGCGCGCGCAGGTTGCCCTCGCCGAAGCCGTGATGCCCCTGCCGCTCGACGATCTCGAAGACGATCTCGCCGGGCCGGCGCTTGACGAACGTCTGGAAGAACAGCCGCGGCGCGCCGTCGCCGCCGATCTCGCCGTCGACGAGGATGCGGCGCGCGCGCAGCGCATCGACGTCGATCCCGCAGCCGGGCAGCCGCGCATCGATCTCATCGTAGTAGCGCGCCGGCGGCTCGACGAACTCGACGCCGTTCGCCGCGAGCGCATCGGCGCACGCGAGAATGTCGTCGGTCGCGAGCGCGATGTGCTGGACGCCCTCGCCCGGCTGGTCCGGCAGGTATTCGTGCATCAGCGCGGTGCGCCGCGCGCCCTCCTCGTACACAGGAATCCGCACGTCGCCGCACGGCGACACCATCACACGCGACTCCTCCGACACGTGCCAGTTCGCGTTGAGCTCGTGGATCTCGCGGAAATGCAGCAGATCGCGATAGAAATCGAGCCACTCCTGCATCCGGCCGCTGCCGACCGTCTGCGTCAGGTGATCGACGCGCCGCAGGCCGGCGCCGAAGCAGTCGAGGTCGGCCTGCGCGGATGCGATGTCGATCGGGCGGAAATCGACGTCGAAGATCGAGATGTCGCCGACGCCGCCGCGCAGCCCGCCGCGCCCGCGCCAGCGGTCAACGAAATGAATGTGCGACGCACCGATGCCCTGGATCGCCGGAATCGTCAGCTCTCCGACGCCGATCCGCTCGCCCTCGAACGCCCACGCGCCGAGTTCGATCGCGCGGTCGAACGCGCGCTGCGCGTCGTCGACGCGAATGCCGATCGCGCAGACGCCCGTGCCGTACTCGTGCGCGTAGCGCGCGGCGAACGAATCGGGCTGCGCGTTGACGAGGAAGTTCATCTGCCCTTGCCGGTACAGCACGACCGCCTTGCTGACGTGCCGCGCGATCGCCTTGAAACCGAGCTGCTCGAAGCGCCGCGCGAGCGCGTCGGGCTCGCGCGCCGCGAACTCGACGAATTCGAGCCCCGCCATGCCGAGCGGGTTCTCGCCCGGCGGGCCGGTAAACGCGGGGGCGCTGGACGCGGGACTGGCTGGGCTGGACATCGAGGGCTCCTTGGCTGGCGGGGGAATCGTCTTGGGCCGGCGGCGACGCATCGCGCCGCGCGGCCGGCCTGCGCCGGCAATTTTAACCAAATCGTTCATGACGCAAAGCGTCGCCGCACCCGACATCCGCATCGTCTCCCATCGCGCATCGGTTGCTCGCCTAGTGCAAACCCCGAAATCGATCGATAATCGCACTCTTTCGTTCGATAATCGCGCAAAATGTTTCATCGCCACGTTGCTCCGAAGCCGCTGCCGCTCCTATGCTGCGTGTCACCCCAACATGACGGCTTGCACGAGCCGCACCGGCAACGCCGCCCACGCATCGCGTCACCGCGGCGGCATGCGCCGGCGACAAAAGGAGACATAGCATGACCCCAGCATTCGACGCGGCCGGCACGATCGACGCCGCGCCCGCCCGCCGCAACCAGGCCCGCAAGGCCGCGATCGGCAGCTTCGTCGGCGCGGTGGTCGACTGGTACGACTTCCTGCTGTACGGCATCGTCGCCGCGCTCGTGTTCAACCATGCATTCTTTCCGAACGTCAGCCCGACGATGGGCACGCTCGCCGCGTTCGCGACGTTCGGCGTCGGCTTCCTGTTCCGCCCGCTCGGCGGCGTCGTGTTCGGCCATTACGGCGACCGGCTCGGCCGCAAGCGGATGCTCGTGCTGACCGTGATGCTGATGGGCGTGTCGACGGTCGCGATCGGCCTGCTGCCGACCTTCGGCGCGATCGGCTGGTGGGCGCCCGTGCTGCTCGTCGTGCTGCGCGCGGTGCAGGGCTTCGCGGTCGGCGGCGAATGGGGCGGCGCGGCGCTGATTGCGGTCGAGAGCGCGCCCGAGAAACAGAAGGCGTTCTACAGCAGCGGCGTGCAGGTCGGCTACGGCGTCGGCCTCGTGCTCGCGACGGGCATCGTGTCGATCCTCAGCCACACGCTCGGCGACGCCGCGTTTCGCGCGTGGGGCTGGCGGCTGCCGTTCGTGTTCAGCATCGTGCTCGTGCTGATCGGCCTGTGGGTGCGCTCGAGCATGGACGAATCGCAGGAATTCGTCGAGAAAGTCGAGCACGGCCACCGCAAGCTGAAGCTGCCGGTGCTCGAAGCGCTGACCCGCCATCCGAAGGCATTCGTCTACATCGTCGCGCTGCGCCTCGCCGAGCTGTTCACGATGTATATCGTCACCGCGTTCGCGCTCAGCTATTCGACGTCGAACCTCGGCATGTCGCGCGATCTGTTCCTGAACATCGGCCTGCTCGTCGGCGCGCTGAGCTGCGTGACGATCCCGTGCTTCGCGTGGCTTGCCGACCGCTTCGGGCTGCGCCGCGTCTACATCGCCGGCGCGCTCGTCGGGCTCGCGTGCGCGGTGCCGTTCTTCGTCGCGCTCGAGGCGCGCGCGCCCCTCTGGATCGTGATCTGCTCGGTGATGCTCGCGAACCTCGCGCACGACATGGTCGTGAGCGTCCAGCAGCCGCTCTTCACCGAGCTGTTCGGCGCCGAGTACCGCTACAGCGGCGCGGGCGTCGGCTATCAGTTCGCGAGCGTGGTGGGCGGCGGCTTCACGCCGTTCATCGCCGTCGCGCTCGTCGGCTTCGGCGGCGGCTCGTGGCATCTCGTCGCCGCGTATCTCGCGGCCGGCTGCCTGGTGTCCACGCTCGTCGCCGCGCGGATGCGCGCCGCCTGAGCGAGCGCGGCGCATCGCCCATCGCGACATCGAGAATGAAGAAGACGCCGCTCGACCGACGCGACTGGATCGCGGGCCTCGAGAAGGGCCTTGCGATCCTCGAGGCATTCGACAACCAGCACGCGCGGATGACGCCGACCCAGGCCGCCGCGCGCACGGGCCTCACGCGCACTGCCGCGCGCCGCTATCTGCTGACGCTCGAATCGCTCGGCTACGTGTACACCGACGGGCGGCTCTACGGGCTCACGCCGCGCGTGCTGCGGGTCGGCTGGTCGTACTTCGATTCGGCGCGCCTGCCGCGCACCGTGCAGCCGTATCTGCAGCAACTGAGCGCGACGCTGAACGAATCCGCATACGTCAGCGTGCTCGACGAATGGGAGCTCGTCGTGATCGCGCGCAACGGCGTGTCGCGCGTGATGACGACGGGCTTCGTGCTCGGCGCGCGCGTGCCCGCGCCGCTGATCTCGCCGGGCGTCGTGCTGCTCGCGCACAAGGCGGACCAGGACGCGGTGCGCGCGTGGCTCGACTCGACCGAGTTCCCGCCGTTCACGCCGCACACGCTGACCAGCAAGGCGCGCCTGCAGGAGAAGATCGACCGCGCGCGCATCGACGGCCATGCGCTGATCGAGCAGCAATTGCAGGTCGGCGTGCGCGGGATCGCGGTGCCGCTCAAGAACCGGCACGGCGAAGTCGTCGCCGCGCTCAGCACCAACATGCCGATCGGCGGCGAAAGCGCCGATGCCGCGCTCGAACGCGTGCTGCCGCACCTGCAGGAAGCCGCGCTGGCGATGATGAACGTACTGTGAGCGTCACCCTGCGGGTGTCGCCGCCGCGCCGGTCGCGCCTGCTGCGGGCTCGCCAGGCGCGCTCGATCTGCCGGCCCGACCACGTGTCTCGCACGGGCTCGACGGTTTATCGGCTGATTGGCTGATTGGCTTGTCGGCTCGCCGGCATGCCAGAATGGCGAATTCACCGCTCATTCAGGTAGCCATTCCGTGGATCTCCAGATCAGCCTCCACGATCGTCGCGACCTCGCCGGCCAGATCTATCGGCAACTGCGCGCGGCGATCGTCGGCGGACGCCTCGCCGCCGGCGCGCGGCTGCCTTCGACGCGCGATCTCGCGCGGCAGCTCGGCGTGTCGCGCAAGACGACGCTCGACGCGTTCGAGCGCCTCGCGAGCGAAGGCTTTCTGCTCACGCGCACGGGCAACGGCACGTTCGTCGCGGACGGCCTCACGCGCGTGCCCGGCGCGCGCGGGCACGAGACGAACGCCCACGGCGCGCACGCGGACGCGGTTCGCGACGGCAGCGGCGGCGCGGCGCTCGCCCGCGCGCACGCAGGCTGGTCCGACGTGCCGGCCGGGCTCTCGATGCCGCCGCCGCGCGCGCCGCTCGCATTCGACTTCCGAGGCGGCGTCACCGACAAGGCGCATTTCCCGTGGGACGACTGGCGGCGCTGCATCCAGCAAGCGGTGCGCGCGCAGGCGCGCAGCAGCGGCGACTATCGCGATCCGGCGGGCGAACCCGAACTGCGTGACGCGATCGCGCGCTATGTCGGCTTCAGCCGCGCGGTCGCGTGCGACTGGCAGGACGTGATCGTCACGCACGGCGCACAACAGGCGCTCGACCTGCTCGCGCGCGTGCTCGTGCGGCCGGGCGACGTCGTCGCCGTCGAGGAGCCCGGCTATCCGCCCGCGCGCGCGGCGTTCGCGGCGCTCGGCGCGCGTGTGGCCGGCGTGCCCGTCGATGCGCACGGCCTCGTCGTCGCCCGGTTGCCGGACGATGCGCGCTTCGTCTACGTGACGCCGTCGCATCAGTTCCCGCTCGGCATGCCGATGAGCCTCGAGCGGCGCGTCGAGTTGTTCGAATGGGCGCAGCGGCGGCGCGCGGTGATCGTCGAGGACGACTACGACTGCGAATTCCGCTTCGAGGGCCGGCCGCTAGAGCCGCTGAAGAGCCTCGATCGCGCGGGGCTCGTCGCATACGTCGGTACGTTCTCGAAGACGCTGTTTCCGGAACTGCGGATCGGCTACGCGGTGCCGCCGCGTTCGCTGAACCTCGCGCTGCGCAAGGCGAAGCAGATCGCCGACTGGCACGCGTGCACGCTCACGCAAACGGCGCTCGCGCGGTTCATCGCCTGCGGTGCGTTCGGCCGTCATCTGCGGCGCATCCATCGCCACTACGACGCGCGCCGCCGGCTGCTCGCCGCGCATCTGCAAGGCGCGCTGTCGCACTGGCTTCAGCCCGTGATTCCCGCGGCCGGCATTCACTTGACCGCGCGCTTTCGCGCGGGCATCGACGAACGCGCGACGCTCGACGCCGCGCGCGAAGCCGGCATCGATCTGCACGGCATCTCGGCGTTCTACGCAAGCAGCCCGCCCGAAGCCGGCATCCTGTTCGGCTACGGCGGCCTCGACGCGCCGACGATCGACGTCGCGCTCGCGCGGCTCGCGGACGTGCTGAATCGGTGCGCGTGAGCCGCGCTGCGGGGATGGCGGTTCGCAGGCGCTCGGGGATTCGGGCTTGCTGAATTTCCGGATCGAGGACTGATGAAGTTGCGGTTTGCGGCTTACGAGCTTGCGGTTTGCGGGTTTACATTCTTGCAGACTTGCAAAGCGGTATCCCAAATTTCCAGAAAATTGGTCATTTCAGATAGCCGGTCGCATCGTTAATCTGGTGATGATCACCCGAAACCGAGGAACGAATCATGGAAACCCGTCTCGACTACCGCCAGGCGAACCCGCACGCGCTCAACGCGATGCTCGCGCTCGAGGAGCGGATCGCGCAAAGCGGGCTGGAGCCGACGCTGCTCGAACTCGTGCGGCTGCGCGCGTCGCAGATCAACGGCTGCGCATACTGCGTCGACATGCACACGCGCGACGCGCGCAAGCGCGGCGAGACCGACCGCCGGCTCGCGACGGTCGTCGTCTGGCGCGAGGCGCCTTTCTTCACCGACCGCGAGCGCGCGGCGCTCGAGTGGACCGAGGCGGTGACGCTCGTCGCGCGCGACCACGTGCCGAACGCCGTCTGGGACGCGGTGCGGCCGCATTTCACCGATGCGGAGCTCGTCGATCTGACGCTCGCCGTCGCGACAATCAACAGTTGGAACCGCTTTGCCGTGTCGTTTCGCAAGCTGCCCGCGTGAGGTCCAGCACGACGCTCGACAGAAAATGGATCGCGAGGATCGACAGAATCGCGTGATCCGGCACGTTCGCCTCGGCGCGCCTGGCCGGGTGCGGCATCCGATCCGTACGCGCACGCGGGCTCGATCTTCGCGTTCGTCACGCAGGGCCGCGTCGTGTCGCAGTTCGAAAGCGAGCCGCCGCGGACTCACGGGCGGGGCGAAACGTGGTATGAGCCGCCCGGCTCGCGCCACATCGTGTCGCGCAACGCGAGCGATACCGAGCCCGCGCAGATCGTCGTGTTTGCCGCGGTCGGCGAGCATCGCGCGTTGAAGACGCCGCTGCCGCGCTGACGCGTCGCGTCGTCGCTCGATGGGCGATTCGCGGATGAACGCGGGCTCAGGGCCGGCGCGCCGCGCTTCGCGCTCATGCGGCGCGTTCGCGGTTTCGTTTCGCGAAGCGACGGCGGCTCGCGCCGCGTCGCCACGGCAATCGCGATGCCGGATCGAGCGGCGCTCCGATCCGGGCGCGAGTACACGATCGAACGCTCCCTCCTCGCTCGAACGCCGCCCGTCGGCGTGCCCACGCCCTCGGTACGTTGCCGCCGCACACGGGCGAAGCCTTTCGCCGCGCGCCGCCCTGCACTCGCGCCGACGGTATCCGCGTGCAGGAACGCCTGAACGCCCGACCGACGAAAACGGCGACGCAAACGACGCGGGCCCGGCTGAATGCCGGGCCCGCTCATGCCGCCGCACTCGCGGCGGCGCTCCCTTCGAACGGAAGCGACCTCGCTTCTTACTTCGCCTTCTCGGCCGTGTTCGAGATCGCCTGGCCGCCCTTCGAGATGTCCTGGCCGACGCCGGCGATCGTGTTGCAACCGGCAAGCGCGGCGGTCAGGATCAACAGGGCGGCGGCAATCGCGCGATTCATTCTCATTCTCCTGGTCAATGCGGACGCTTCACGGGCGTCCGGCGTATCGGAATCTGCCCGCGCGCGGCGGCGCGGGGGACGGGTCCCGATTATACGGACGCGCCGCGTCTCACGGGGCAAAGCAATTGTTAAACGTGTTTCGGATCGTGCGGCGATGTCGCGCGCCGCTTCCGCGCCTCGTCTCCGTCAATCCGCCCGCATTTTTCGCTTGACTTCGGCTGCTGGCGACCTACCATACGCATCGCGTATATTTCAGAGAGCCTAGCCGACCGATGACCGTTCCTCAGCAAGCGTTCCTGCGCGACGCGATGCGCCGCCTCAACATGACCCGCGAAGCGTTCGCGAACCGCATCGGCGTCAGCCGGCGCGCTCTCGACACCTGGCTTTTGCCCGACGATTCGCAGGAATCGCGCGGAATGCCCGAGATCGTCGAGCGTTTCGTCTCCGAAATCGTCGGGCGTGCGCCAGCCGCCGAGGGATATGCGCAAAGCGTATACTCCCGGCAGCCGCTCGCGAGCCAGTTCCTGTTCGAGGGCAAGCCGCAGTTGCTGTCGGTCGACCAGTTCTCGCGCGACTCTGTCGAAGCGCTGTTCCGGGTCGCCGACGTGATGCAGCCGATCGCGCGCCGCCGCAAGATCTCGCGCGTGCTCGAAGGCGCGGTGCTCGGCAACCTGTTCTTCGAAGCGAGCACGCGTACCCGCGTGTCGTTCGGCGCCGCGTTCTGCCGGCTCGGCGGCTCGGTGTGCGACACGACGGGCTTCACGTTCTCGTCGATGGCGAAAGGCGAATCGATCTACGACACGAGCCGCGTGATGGCGGGCTACGTCGACGCGCTCGTGATCCGCCATCCGGAGAAAGGCTCGGTCGCCGAGTTCGCGCGCGCGACGAACCTGCCCGTGATCAACGGCGGCGACGGTCCCGGCGAGCATCCGAGCCAGGCGCTCCTCGACCTGTACACGATTCAGCGCGAGTTCTCGCGCCTCGGCAAGATCGTCGACGGCGCGCACATCGCGCTCGTCGGCGACCTGAAATACGGCCGCACGGTCCACTCGCTCGTCAAGTTGCTCGCGCTGTATCGCGGGCTCAAGTTCACGCTCGTATCGCCGCCGACGCTCGAGATGCCGGCCTATATCGTCGACCAGATCTCGACGAACGGCCACGTCGTCGAGGAGACGCACGACCTCGCGGCGGGCCTGAAGGGCGCGGACGTCGTCTATGCGACGCGAATCCAGAAGGAGCGCTTCACCGACGAATCGTTCGAAGGCTATACGCCCGATTTCCAGATCAATCAGGCGCTCGTCGACACGGTGTGCGGCCGCGACACGCTGATCATGCACCCGCTGCCGCGCGACAGCCGACCCGGCGCGAACGATCTGTCGACCGACCTGAACCGCGACCCGCGCCTCGCGATCTTCCGCCAGACCGACAACGGGATTCCGGTGCGCATGGCGATCTTCGCGGTGCTGCTCGGCGTCGAGCATCTGGTTCAGCACTCGTTGCGCGACGCGACGTGGCGCCCGCCCGCGTACCTCGGGCCCGAGGACGCGGTGTTTCACGGGATCGACTGACATTCGGAGGGCGGGCCGGCGCGCGACCGGACGGGAAGCCTGCCGGCCGCATCGCACATTTCCTTTCTTTTCAAGCGGATAGCATCGAATCCAGCCGTTCGTTTCGAGAAACGTAACAAGAACGCTTCTCATTCATAAACTTATTCACTAGAATGACGCCCGAAAACAATTTGTAATATTCGGGCGAAACGCGTCATGCACCGGCAGTTGCTTCGCCCGATCGAGTCACACCTGGCGAGGAAATACCACCGATGAAGTTGCGTTCCGACGAGTTGAAGCTCGGAAAATTCACTACCCTTTGCAGCATGCTCGCCGCGAGCCCGGCGTTCGCGCAGGACGCCGCGCCGCCCGCGGCAACCGCCGATCACGACAAGGAGCTCGCGCCGATCCAGGTCAAGGGCGCCGCCGAGCGCAGCTACAAGACGGACGTCTCGTCGTCGGTGAAATTCACCGCGCCGCTCGTCGACACGCCGAAATCCGTCACGGTGATTCCGCAGGAGCTGATCCACAACAGCGGCGCGGCGACGCTCACCGAAGCGCTGCGCACCGTGCCCGGCATCACGTTCGGCGCGGGCGAAGGCGGCAATCCGCTCGGCGACCGCCCGTTCATCCGCGGCTACGACACGCAGGGCAGCATGTTCGTCGACGGCATGCGCGACACGGGCGCGACGACGCGCGAGATCTTCAACACCGAGCGCATCGAGATCACGAAGGGCTCGGACGGCGCGTACGGCGGCCGAGGCGGCGCGGGCGGCAGCATCAACCTCGTCACGAAGGCGCCGCATCTCGGCACGACGGCCGAGGCGAGCGCGGGGCTCGGCACCGACCGCTATCGCCGCTTCACCGCCGACGGCAATTGGCAGTTCGCCGACCACGCGGCATTCCGCCTGAACCTGATGAGCCACAACAATGACGTCGCGGGCCGCGACGCGGTGAACAACGAGCGCTGGGGCGTCGCGCCGTCGATCGCATTCGGGCTGGGCACGCCGACCCGCGTGGTCGCGAGCTACTACCACCTGTCGACCGACGACCTGCCCGACGGCGGCATTCCGTACTTCTACACGGCCGCGAACAAGCCGGCGAGCGTCGACACGATCTATCCGGCGAACGTCGACCGGCACAACTTCTACGGCCTCGTCGACCGCGACTTCCGCAAGACGACGTCGGACATCAGCACGCTGAAGATCGAGCACGACATCACGCAATCGCTGACGATCCGCAACACGACGCGCTACACGGAATCGACGCAGGACTACATCTGGACGCAGCCCGACGACAGCCAGGGCAACGTGATCAACGGCCGCGTCTGGCGGCGCAACAACAACCGCAACAGCTCGATCAACAGCATCGCGAACCAGACGGAGCTGTTCGGCGAGTTCCTCACCGGCGCGTTCAAGCACAGCTTCACGACCGGCATCGAGTTGTCGCGCGAATGGGGCAAGCGCGACTCGTACAGCGTCGCCACCGGCACCGGCAAGATCTGCCAGCAAGGGATCGGCGCCGCGTCGGGCTACAACTGCACGAGCCTGTGGTCGCCGAACCCGAACGATCCGTGGGCGGGCTCGATCACGCGCAACAACGACTACGCGCATGCGCGCACCGTGACGAAATCGATCTACGGCTTCGACACGATCGAGCTCGGCAAGCACTGGCAGGTGAACGCCGGCGTGCGCGTCGACGACTACTCGACCCGCTTCACCGACACCCGCGCGAACGGCGGCAAGACCTATACGCGCGACGACACGCTCGTGAACTGGCAGCTCGGCCTCGTGTTCAAGCCCGCGCAGAACGGCAGCATCTATGCGTCGTACGCGACGTCGTCGACGCCCGCGGGCGCGCTGCTCGGCGAAGGCTCGGAGACGCAGTCGCTCACGCCGGGCCGCGGCGGCGTCGGCGCGAACGCCGACCAGCTCGCGCCGGAGAAGAACCGCAGCATCGAGCTCGGCACCAAGTGGAACGTGCTCGACGACAAGCTCGCGCTGACGGCCGCCCTCTTCCAGATCGACACGACGAACGCGCGCGTCACGCTGCCGGACAACCAGTACGCGATGGCCGGCAGCAAGCGCGTGCAAGGGCTCGAGCTCGGCTTCGCGGGGCAGCTCACGCGCGCATGGCAGGTGTTCGGCGGCTACACGTACATGAAGAGCGAATTGCGCGGGAACGGCAAGAACACGGCCGACAACGGCCACCAGTTCCCGAACACGCCGAAGCACAGCTTCACGCTGTGGACGAACTACGACGTGACGCCGAAGTTCACGGTCGGCGGCGGCGCGTTCTACATGTCGAAGGTGTTCGGCGACACCGCGAACCTGCGCGCCGTGCCGTCGTACTGGCGCTTCGACGCGATGGCGCAGTACCGGATCAACAAGAAGCTCGATCTGCAGTTGAACGTGAACAACCTGTTCAACCGCGCGTACTTCGATCAGGCGTATCCGGCGCACTATGCGTCGATCGCGCCGGGCCGCTCGGCGTTCGTCACGCTGAACGCGCGCTACTGACGCGATGCGGCCGGTATCGTTGAAGGCGCTCGCGTCGGCGTCGCGCGAGGATCTCGCCGGGATCCTCGCCGGAGCGCCCGAGCGCGCGGCCGCGTGGGTCGCGGCGGCCGCGGAGAACGGGATCGTCGAGGCGCAGGCCGTCTACGGGCAGTACCTGCTCGACGGCCACGGGCTCGCGCGCGACCCCGCCGCCGCGCTCGACTGGTTCAAGCATGCGGCGCGCGCCGATCATCCGATGGCGATGAACATGGTCGGCCGCTGCTACGAGTTCGGCTGGGGCACGGCCGCGAACGCGATCGTCGCCGCGTACTGGTATCGCGAGGCCGCGCGCGCGGGGCTCGACTGGGGCATGTACAACTACGCGACGATGCTCGCGCTCGGCAACGGCGTCGACGAGGACCGCACGGCCGCGCTCGCGTGGCTCGAGAAAGCGGCGGCGCTCGGCCACGCGAAGTCGATCAACCTGATCGGCGGCTTCTACGAAGACGGCTGGGTCGTCGCGACCAACCGCGACGCCGCGTTCGACTGCTACCGGCGCGCGGCCGCCGCGGGCGACTTCCGCGGCCAGTTCAACTATGCGCGGCTGCTCGCCGAGCGCGGCCGCGTCGCGGAGGCGCTCGAGTGGCTCGCGCGCGTGCCGAGCACCGCGACGCCCGCGTTCGTCGCGAAGATGCGCGCATATCTCGCGGCGTCGCCGATCGACGCGTTCCGCGCGATTGCGGCGCGACAGAAGGAGTTCGCAACATGATGCTTCACATTCCCGGCGTGCTGACGAAGGAACAGGTCGCGCAATGCCGCAACCTCCTCGACACCGCCGACTGGACCGACGGCAACGCGACGTCCGGCGCGCAATCGGCGCTCGCGAAGCGCAACCGGCAGTTGCCGGAGGGTTCGCCCGCCGCGCGCGCGGCGGGCGATGCGATCCAGGATGCGCTCGCGCGCAACGCGCTGTTCTTTTCGGCGGCGCTGCCGCTCAAGGTGTTTCCGCCGCTCTTCAACCGCTACGCGGGCGGCGACGCGTTCGGCACGCACGTCGACAATGCGATCCGGCTGCTGCGCGGCACCGATTTCCGCGTGCGCAGCGATCTGTCGGCGACGCTCTTTCTCGAGGAGCCGGAGCACTACGACGGCGGCGAGCTGTGCGTCGAGGACACGTACGGCGTTCACCGCGCGAAGCTGCCGGCGGGCGACATGGTGCTGTATCCGGCGTCGAGCCTGCATCATGTGACGCCGGTCACGCGCGGCGCGCGAGTGGCGTCGTTCTTCTGGATTCAGAGCATGGTGCGCGACGATGCGGACCGGACGCTGCTTTATCAGCTCGATACGCAGATTCAGCAGTTGACCGCGGAGAAAGGCGGGCGTGATGCAGGCGTGATCGCGTTGACCGGGATTTATCACAATCTGTTGCGGCGGTGGGCGGATGCGTGAGGGACGATGGGCGACGACCTCGAAAAACGGTATCCGGAAAATCTCCGCCGCCCGCAAAGACCTCTATCGATGCCCCACACCGTCCCAAATCCCAATCGAGATTGCGGTCTCACCGTGGTATTCGTTGTCTGGTGCTTCTAGCGCAGTTTTGCTCGGCTGACCATCCGCCTGATAGACATCACGACTCCGCGGCTCTGCGAGCGTATCTCCCTGCATTCGCCAGTTCGATCGCGCCAGTGCTGGCTCGCCTGTTTCCATCAAGTCAATTATCGTGCCGGTCTTGCCTAGGATTTGAGCGAAGTCAGTTGCATTGATCCCTCCGCTCTTGATGATCGATTCGATTTTCATGGTGGCAATTTACGGGAAATATTCTGATTCGACTGACATAAGTTCCTCTTTGCTTCTTACAGCAGACACGCCCCTGACCCGACAGCGACGCTCGCCGATGCATTCGTCAGCCACCCGCGCGCGCGACGATATTCGCCACGGTCATCACCCGCGCGTAATCCATCGCCAGATTGGCGAGCGACAGCGCGTGCACATCCTCGGCCGGCCACAGTCGCCCCGACAAATCGCGCTGATCGAACGTGAAGCACGCATCGCCCGCGACGATCGCATCGAAACCGAGGTTCCCCGCCGTGCGCGCGGTCGATTCGACCGAATTGTTGGTGATCACGCCCGCGATCACGAGCTGCGCGATTCCGCGCTCATGCAGCCAGCGTGCGAGCCCGGTCGCGGCGAACGCATCGGGGACGTTCTTCTCGACCACGTGCTCGCGATCGAGCGGCGAAAACGCCTCCTGAAATTCCACGCCGGATCGCCCCGGCCAGAACACCGAATCCGACGACCGCGAAATGTGCCGGACATGCACGACCGGACGCCCGCTGCGCCTCCAGCTATCGAGCAACGTCTTGACGCGCGCCTCCGCGTCCGGGTTGTTGCGGCGGCCGAGTTTCGGCTCATGAATGCCTTTCTGAAGGTCGATGAGCAGCAACGCGGCGCGCGCGGAAAGCGATGTGGATGCGTTCATGTGGAAAGCGAATCGGTCGCGAAGGAATGGATCGAGCGACGATTGTATCGGCGGTTTCGCCCATCGATATCGACGATGAATCGCGGACCTTCGTCCAACTCCTCGAAGCGACGACGTCGCCGTCGCTCGCCGTGTGCCGCTATTCGGGGTATGAACAAGGTAAGCGTAAATTCCTATCATAAGCCCTATGGTTATAAAGACGACCCCGCTTATTACGATTTGGCCCGGTAACGTCTGATTTTACTTGCGCTAATCTGTGCGGCCCGCTGCGATCCCGAGGATTCGCATGGCTACGATCGAACGCACCGCCTATCCGCGCTTCCCCGAGGTCCTGGCACCCCGGGAGCTGGAAGCCTGCTATACACCGCTTCCCGACGAACTCGAATGGGCCCGCCGGTCGACTCGCGGCGAGCGACCTCGATTGGGCCTGCTGGTGCTGCTGAAGGTGTTCCAGCAGTTGCATTACTTCCCCATACTCGGCGACATTCCGGACGCCATTGTTGACCATGTGCGTGCCGCCGCTGACATCGGCGACGCCGCGCGATTTGGCTACGACACCGCGTCTTCGCCCACACTGTTCCGCCATTACGCGGCGGTGCGCGCCTATCTGGAGGTGCAGCCGTACTACGGCACCGATGCGAACGCAATCGCGACGCGAGCCGCGCATACCGCATCGCTGACGATGGACCGGCGGTCGACATCATCAACGCGACGATCGACGAGCTGATCGCGCGCAATATCGAACTGCCGGCGTTCTCGACCCTGGATCGACTGACCGAACAAATCCATGCCCGCGCACAATCCCGCCTATTCAAACGCGTCACGCGACGCCTGACGAGCGAACAGAAACTCGCGCTCGACCGACTGCTCGCCCGCGATCTGTCGAGCCGGCAAACGGCCTACAACCGAATCAAGCGACATGCCAAACGTCCGTCCCGGCAGCACCTGGACCTGCTGATCGACCAACTCGTCTGGCTCGAGGAACTCGGTGATTTCTCGCTCGCCATTGCCGGCATTCCTGCCTCGAAACTACGTTCGCTCGCCCAACAGGCGATGGCACTCGATGCCTCGGCGCTCAAGAGCGACACGCTGCCCGAGAAGCGCTACACGCTTATCGTCGCGCTGCTCAACCGCATGCGCGTACGCGCTCGCGACGATCTCGCCGACATGTTCGTGCGGCGCATGGCGGCCATCCACAAGCGTGCGAGCGACGAACTGGAGGTGATCCAGCGCAAGCAGCGCGATCAGGTCGAGGATCTCGTGGTGCTGCTCGACGGCGTCGCCGACATCCTGGCCGAGGAATCGGACGAGACCATTATCGCGAAGGCGGTTCGCAAACTGCTCGCACCGAAAGGCGACCTGGAACCGTTGCGGGAAAGCTGCGCAGCAATCCGCGCGTTCAGCGGCCGAAATTACCTGCCGTTGCTCTGGAAGCACTTCAAGGCGCACCGATCCGTCATGATGCGCGTCACCCGCGCGCTGAAGTGGGATTCGACCAGCCCGGTGCGCACGCTGCTGAACGCCCTCGACGCGGTGCTGGAGAACGAATCGCTGCATCGGGAATGGATCGATGCCGAGGTCGACGTGAGCTTCGCGGCGCCACGGTGGCGTAAGCTCGTGCGGCGCTCCCACGGCGAAGGACCGCCAACCAATCGCCGTTATCTTGAACTCTGCGTCCTTTCGTACATGGCAGAGGAACTGCGCGTCGGCGATCTATGCGTATCCGGCTCCGATGCGTACGCCGACTATCGCGACAACCTGCTGCCGTGGGGACAATGCGAGCGGCAACTGGCAGATTACTGCGAGAAGCTCGGCATTCCGACGACCGGCAACGACTTTGTGCGTCACCTCGAGCAATGGCTTACGGACGCCGCCCGCAAGCTCGATGAGGAACTGCCTTGCAAGCGCGAGCATGTCGTGATCGACCGCAACGGCGAACCGATCCTGCGCAAGACCGTCGCGAAGGAGATTCCGGCGAGCGCCATCGCCCTGCAGGAGCGGTTGAACACCCGCTTGCCGACGCGGAACATGCTGGACATTCTGGCGAATATCGAACACTGGACGCATTTCACGCGGCACTTCGGGCCGCTCTCAGGGAGCGATCCCAAGATTCCCAAGGCTGCGGAGCGCTATCTGCTGACGATTTTCGCGATGGGTTGCAATCTCGGTCCGACCCAAGCGGCTCGCCATCTCGATTCGGACGTGACTGCGCACATGCTGTCATTCGCTAACCGCCGGCATATCAGCCTGGACAAGCTCGAGACCGCGCAGCGCGAGTTGATCGAGCTGTACCTGCGGCTCGACCTGCCGAAACACTGGGGCGATGGCAAAACGGTCGCGGCCGACGGCACACAATACGATTTCTACGACAACAATTTGTTGGCCGGCTATCACTTCCGGTATCGGAAAATGGGCGCCGTCGCGTATCGGCACGTCGCCGACAACTATATTGCGGTGTTCCAGCATTTCATCCCGCCGGGCGTGTGGGAAGCGATCTACGTGATCGAGGGATTGCTGAAGGCGGGGCTGTCGGTGAAGGCCGACACTGTCCATGCCGATACGCAAGGCCAGTCAGCGGCCGTATTTGCCTTCACGTACCTGCTGGGCATCAACCTGATGCCGCGGATTCGCAACTGGAAGGACCTCGTCCTCTATCGCCCCGACAGCAAGATCAAGTACAAGCACATCGACAAGCTGTTCACGGCGACCATCGATTGGACGCTGATCGAACAGCATTGGCAGGAACTCATGCAGGTCGCGTTGTCGATCCAGGCTGGCACGATATCGTCGCCACTGCTGCTGCGCCGGCTCGGCTCCGAGAGCCGCAAGAACCGGCTGTACCTCGCCGCACGCGAGCTCGGCAACGTGGTGCGCACGGTCTACCTGCTTCAGTGGATCGGCAGCCTCGAGCTACGCCAGGACGTGACTGCAAACACGAACAAGATCGAGTCGTACAATGGCTTTGCGAAATGGCTGGACTTCGGCGGCGACGTGATCGCCGAGAACGAACCGGAAGAGCAACAAAAGCGGCTGCGATACAACGACCTGATTGCCTCGGCCGTCATCCTGCAGAACACAGTCGACATAATGCAAGTGCTGCGCGAGATGGTCGCGAACGGTGAGAAGGTCCGCGCCGAGGACATCGCTTTTCTGAGCCCGTATCCGACCCACAACATTCGGCGTTTCGGCCACTATAAACTTCATTTGGATCGTCGGCCGGAAGCCTGGATCAGAGATCCGCTATACGGCCACGCACCTCGTCGCTATTCGCCCCGCCCATGACTGCACGACCAGCCACCACGACCACTTTTTTCGGCGACGTCGACACCGCGGCGCTTGAGCGGCTCGAATCGAGCTATGACACGACGCGCCTGCTGGCCGCCGTCGACATCGTCGATCGCATCCGGACCCAACTGTACGATCCCGAAGGCCTGCGCGACGACCTGCTCGAAATCCACCGCATGGCGCACGCGGTCTTGAACGGCGCGTTGCCAATGTCGTCACGACATGAAAGCACCTTCCCCGAGCAGGTACGGGACGCGCTCGACTTGATCGACGAATTCGTGGCGGAACTCACCCAGGTGAGGACGACGCTCGAGCCGCTGGAGACATTATTTCCGGACGACGAGTTTGGCGGGGATTGAGTCCATCGCATGCGCAATCCCCTTTTGACTTCGATTCAATTCACATCCTATGTAAAGGCATCGAAAAAGGCATCGGCGCGTAGTATCGGCATACCGATTCTCACCGAGGGAGCGTAGCGATTCATGCGTTGCATCAGAGTCCAAGCCCGTCGTGCTGGCAGTGTCGCTCGAATTGGCTGCAGCGAAGTGGAAGGTAGTGCTGCACGACGGCTACCGCGAGAAGCCAGCAGTGCACACGATGAGCGAATCGCAGGCCGCAGTCCGGCTTGAAGCCGTGTTGGACCTAATCGAGCGGCAAAAACAGAAATGGTCGCTTTCGCAAAACGCGCGGGTCGCTGTCAGCTACGAAGCTGGACAGTACGCATTCTGGATTTTCCGAAGGGATCGGAATCCCCGCGGCCTCACCCAGGCCAATCCAACGATACCTTCGACAACCGCGAGGACATATCACTCATCGCGAATGGCGCTATTGCTTGGTAACGCCGCGCAATGCTGGCGAGGTGATTTTTGTCAGCGCCCGAAGCACCATAATGATGCGCGCAATCAAATATATAAACATAATGACGCAATGACGCCAAAAGGCATGTATTCGCGCCTCACTAGAAATAGAACTGGAAAAGTTTGTACAACTGCATCCCCACGAACAGCTCATAAGCAAATCACCAGAAATATGAATTGCTGCTGAATTTGGTTTTTCAGCATGCTACGTTGCTTGCGTCATACATCGGATTGCGCAGGTTCCGCGCTCAGGCCGCATGCAATCGAGCGCGATGCCGGTTTGGCATGTTCGATCAGTATCGATATTCCCAATATGTGGGAACGCTTTGCTTGTTCATCAATATAAGGCGCAACCTTACTGTTATTTTTTGCGGTTGACATGATGCCATAGCGATCTTACAGTTATTTGACGCCATCGCTCGAGTGGAACTTGAAACGATGCCGTATTATTAAAATATTGGAGACATAGATGACCGTAATCAATATCGGCATCGTGGGCCTTGGTTCGCAAATGCAGGAAAATCTGCTGCCTACTCTTCTACAGATGCCCAATGTCAGAATTGTCGCCGTATGCGATATCTCCGCCGCGAGTGCTGCCAGGATTCATCATTTCATCCCGAACGTACCAATTACCGATAGCATCGACGGAATGCTGTCGCTGGCATCGCCCGATGCGCTCGTCCTCGCCTGTCCTCCGCAAGCCCATCGCGATATAGCGCTCCAGGCGATGGAATCCGGCATTCACGTATTTGTCGAGAAGCCGCCATGCTTTACGCTGGCCGAGCTCGAAAAGCTGGTGCGTGAGAGTCGACGTTCGCGCGTGGTGACGGGCGTCGGCATGAATTTCAAGTTTGCAAAGCCAGTGCAGCAACTGCGCGCCATCACTCAATCGGAGCAGTTCGGGCGAACCCTGCACATCCAGTTGAACCATTACGCAAGCAAGCCGCGTGCGCCAATGTGGGGGCTCGACTCGACCCTCCGGTCGTTCCTGCTTGCACAGGCAATCCATACGATCGATCTTGGCATCACGTTCGGTGGTGACGAATTGACCGGCATCCAGTCGCGCGTACAGCGGCATGACGATTCGCTGATCGTCAATGCCGATTTGCTGTTCTCGTCGGGCGCGACCGCGAGCCTGCTGTGCGGCACAATGTTCCCATATTTCGAATTCGATATGAAGCTCGTGAGTTCGAATTCGACGATGGTCCAGCTCGACAATCTCTGGAACATCACGCTGCACGAAACCGACCACGGCACGCGCCCGACCGGTGCGGGAAAGCGTTGGCGCGGCGCTTGGCAACCGGGTCCGCTCGACTCGGGCTATGAACGAAGCGGCTACTACGGCGAGCTGTTCAGCTTCTTTGACGCGATCCGCCGACAGGCGCCATTCGAAGCAAGCTTCGAGAGCTTGCTACCGACCTATCGTGTCATCGAGCAGATCTGCACCGACGATCTGCTTGACGCCGCCGCTCCGCAAACGTTTTCCGCTGTCCCGTCACTCGACGTGCGCCGCGACAACTGCGGAATTCTGGCTAACAACAACCTGGGAGCGGGTTCCAATGTCATCTGATTTCTCTGTCGAAGCGGTAGCGTCCGCACGGCGCACGGTTTCCGACAAGTTTCGCACCGTCTATGCGAACGATGTCGATACGCTCGAGAAAACGCTTGCGCGCTCTCTGTCCGGGACGAGCGACGTCGTGACCGAATACGAACAGGACCTTGCCGCATGGTTCGGCGCACGGCACGCAGTCGCACTGTCGTCGGGCGGCGCCGCCCTGAGCGTCGCGTTGTATGCGGCAGGGGTGAGGCCCGGCGACGAGGTACTACTCACGCCGAGCTGTCCACTTTGCACGGTCTATCCGGTTCTCGCCGCAGGCGCAACGCCCGTATTTGTCGACACGCGCGAGCACGGCTTCGGCGCCGACCCCACGTCGGTGCGCTCGCGCAAGACGCCACGTACGCGCGCAATGATCGACATTCCGATGTGGGGATATCCGACCGAAGTCGACGCACTGCAGGCGCTCACGCGTGAGCTCGGCATCAAACTGATCCTCGACCTCGCGCACTCGCACGGCACCACGTTGCACGGCCGACCACTGTCGCAGTTCGGCGACCTGTCGTGCTTCAGTACGCACGAGCGCAAGCCGCTCGCGACGGGCGAGGGCGGCTTCCTGCTCACGGACGACGATGAGCTCGCGCAGCGCAGCCGGGACTACAGCCGCTTCGGCAACCTCAACGGTACCGACTTCGGCCTCAACTACAAGCTTGCGGCGCTACCGGCCGCGCTTGGCAAGAGCCGCCTTGGATCGCTCGCTGAACAGATCGACCAGCGCCGCCGTAACGCCAGCTATTTCCTCGGGCGACTCGATCACGCGAAGGTACGCGAGAAGAAGATCATCGACGGGGGCAGTCCGAACTACTACTTCTTCAACCTTGAATTACGCTTCGCCGACAACCGCAGGTTCATCGACTATCTCGACGATCACGGCATTCCTTCCGACATCAAGCGCTACGGCTGCAAGGCGCTTTACGAGTTCCCCGCGCTCGAGCGCTATCGCGCTGCCTGTCCGAACGCGCAGGCGCTGCTCGCCGGCATGACGACGATTCCCGTGCATCCAGGCGTCTCGACGGACGAACTCGACTACATGGCTGAATGCATCAACCGTTACGAGGCGGCATGAACATGGTGCACCGCCACGACCGCACGACGCTCGAGCGGCATTTCACCGCATCGGGCCTCGTGATGAATCCGCATCGGGAACTGTTGCTGCTGCATCATCGCAAGCTCGATGTCTGGCTCTACCCGGGCGGCCACGTCGAACCGGCCGAAACGCCCGACACGTCCGTCCTGCGCGAAATCGAAGAGGAAACAGGAATTCGCGCGACACTGGTCGGCGAACGCAACGACGACCTCGCCGACCGAGATGCCGACGTCACGGTTCTCCATCGGCCGTACCAGGTGCTCTGTGAGTTCATCGACGACAAGCACGAGCCGCACTACCACGTGGATCTCGTCTATCTGTGCGCAACCGGCGCGCGCGTGTGCCCGATGAATCGTGAAAACGATCGTGCGCGCTTTTTCACCTACGAGCAGATGAACGATCTGCGGATGTTTCCCAACTTTCGTCGCCTCGTCGATCATCTCTACCGCGACGTTGCGGCGTGGAATCTCGTCGACGAGGAGGTGACGGCTTGATGAACGATGCCGAAACCGTACCGCGTCACATCGCCGAGACCTGCTCGCACGACACGCCCGACGACCTCGTGGCGCTGACACTTGCCCTCGAGACGGGGCTGTCCGGAACGGCGCGTGTTGTCGAGGAATACGAATCCGCGATCGCCGCGATATACGGCGTGCGGCACGTGATTGCGGTATCGTCCGGCGCAGCCGCCGTGGCCGCCGCACTGTCGGGCGTTGACTGGCGGCCGGGCGACGAAGTCGTCGTTGCGCCAACTTGTCCGATTTGCACCGTGCTGCCGATCTTGTCCATGGGACTGCGGCCAGTCTTCTGCGACGTCGCGCCCGACAGTTTCGGCCTCGACGAAGCAGATCTGGAGTCCTGCATCGGCGAACGCACATGTGCGGTAATCGAAGTGCCGATGTGGGGTTATCCGAACCGGCCGGACCGCACCCGTGCGCTTTTGCGCGACACCGGCATCCCGCTGATTCAGGATCTCGCGCACGCGCATCTGACTCAGTTGAACGGCGTGTGGCTGCCCGGTTACAGCGAAATCAGCTGCTTCAGCACCCACGACTGCAAGTTTATGTCGACGGGCGAAGGCGGCTTCGTGATGACCGACGACGACACGCGCGCAGCGCGGATTCGGGCCTATACGCGCTTCGGCAATTTGACGGGCGAGACGGTCGGCATCAACCTGAAACTGGGCGGGTTGCAGGCCGCGCTCGGGCTTGTGCGCTCGCGCCGCCTCTTGCCGCATCTGGATGCACGGCTGCGCAATCGCGAACGACTGCTGGCGCGGCTCGACAATTCGGCGTTCCGCGAACTGCCGATCGCGCAGGGCGGCACGCCGAACGGCTATGCGCTGCTATTGCAGGCGGTCGGCCACGACGGTCGCCAGCTCGTCGATCATCAACAACGGCATGGCATCCCGTCGGACATCGGCAAGTACGACAACCAGCCGCTGTTCGAACTGCCGCTTCTCGCACTCTATCGCCGCGCATGCCCGAACGCCGCGCGTCTGTTGCGTTCGCTGACGACGGTGCCACTGCATCCGGATCTGACCGACGACGCGTTGGATTACATTGCGAAGGTGCTCAATGACTACGTCCCCGCGTGACAACGTCGCGCCGCCTCGCCGTGGACATCGCGCGGTCGTGATCGGCGGCAGCGTGGCCGGCTGCCTGACGGCTGCCGTGCTCGCGCGTCGCTTCGAGCATGTGACGCTGGTCGAGAAAGGCGACTTCTTCGATCAGACCGGCCCGCGCAAAAGCGTGCCCCAGGAGCATCACGTCCATTTGCTGCTGCTGCGTGGCAAACAGATCATCGAGCGTATCTTCCCGGGCTTCCTCGCTGCGCTCGAACGCGAGGGCGCGCTCGTTGCCGATCTCGGCCACGACGTGAAGTGGTATCAGGGCGGTCGCTGGAAGAACCGCTATCGCAGCGGCATACACGCGCACTATTGCAGCCGGCGGCTGATCGACAATGCGCTGCGCGCGCACACTGCTCGCATCAACGGCATCGAGATTCTGTCCGGCACGCGTGTCGTACGGCCTGAATTTTCCGGGCCGCCCGACGCGCGCGCGGCGATCGGCGTGCACCTCGCCGATGACGCCGGCGAACGCTTCGTGCCTGCCGATCTCGTCGTCGACGCGAGCGGTCGTGGGTCGCGCATGCCGGACTGGCTGCGAGAAGCCGGATTTGGCGACGTGGAAACGAGCGTCGTCAAGACCGAGCTCGGCTACGCGTCGCGCATCTATCGCAGAATTGCGTCGAAGAACGCGCATTGGCAGGTGCTGCTCGTCCTGCCAAGCGCGCCGCGACAGCGCTCGATGGGCGTGATCAGCCCGATCGAGGGAGACCGCTGGATGGTAACGACCGGCGGCTGGTTCGGACATTTTCCGGGTAACGATGAGGAAGAGTTCCTGCGCGCGCTGGCGGCACTACCCGTGCCGGACATTCACGATGTGATCCGGGACGCCGAACCGCTCTCCGACGTCGCGACGTTCAGGATGCCCGGCAGCCGGCGCACGCACTACGACCGCGTTGCCGGATGGCCGACTGGCCTGCTCGTCGTCGGCGACGCACTCAGCAGCATGAATCCGCTGTATAGCCAGGGCATGACGATCTGCGCGCTGGAGGCCGAGTGCGTCGATCTCCACGTCGACGCCGCGCTCGAGCGCGTTCGGCCGTTCCGGGATATCCAACGCAAGCTGTGCGAAGTCGTCGACGGCGCCTGGCACATGGCGACGACCGAGGATCTGCGCTTTCCGGAAACGCTCGGCCAACGCAGCTGGAGCACCCTTTTTCACCACTGGTACGGCGCAGGGCTCGGCCGCCTGTCCGCACTCAACCGCCACGCGCTCGAAACGCAGATCGGCGTGACCAACCTCGTGATGCCGCCCAGTCGGCTTTACTCGCCGGCGATCGCTTCGCGCATCACGCTCGATTCCATCCTGCCTCGCACATTCCGATGACCGGCAACACCCTTTCGATACCTCCGCACATCAAACATGTCGTGTTCGACTGGAACGGCACGTTGATCGACGACGTCGATCTCGCCGTACTGTCTGTCAACCGCTGCGGCGAGCGTTTTGGCGTTCCACCCGTCACGCGCGAGCACTATCGTGCGTTGTTCGGTTTTCCGATCGCAGATTTTTATGCGGCGCTCGGCTTCGATTTTTCGACAACACCATTCGCGACCATCGTCCGGCACTACCTCGAAAGCTTCGACTCCCAGGTCGCGGAATGCAAGCTGCACGAAGGTGTGCTCGACTTCCTCGACACCGCACGCGCGGCGGGTGTCGAGGTGTCGATCCTGTCCGCGTCCCATCGCGACATTCTGCTCGACACGCTTGATGCGAAAGGTCTGCGCGGACGTTTCGCGCACATCGTCGGGCTCTCCGACAATCGCGCGATCAGCAAGGCAGCCGAGGCGGTCGGACTGCAACAAGCGCTGAACAGGCCGCCCGAACAGACGCTTTACGTCGGCGATACGCTGCACGATTACGATGTCTCGCGCTCGATCGGCTGGCAGACGGTACTCGTGTCGACCGGGCACCAAGACGTGCAACGGTTGCGTGGCAGCGGCGCACGTATTTGCGCCGGGCTTGCCGACCTCCTCGCGCAACTGGCGCCGGTATGGCGAACGCGCGATGACGAAAGGAGTGCCGGGAATGGCTAGTCTCGTCGATCCGACATTTATCGCCCTTATCGCAACCAGTCTTGCCATGCGCGCCGCCGTTGCGCTTTACTATCGCGACAGCGTACGCATCTTGCGGCTGCTTCGTCTAGTGCCCCGGCTGCCCGGATGCGCCGAGCACTACTACCGTCCGCTCGACGCGTGGTTCGCGCCGCTTCCGTTCGTGTGGACGTGGCTGGACATCGTCTCGGGTGTCATACTCGCATCGCACTTTGCGTCGCCGTTCGCGTGGCTCGCCGTCGTACTGTGGAGTGGCGGGCGCATGCGGGCGCTCCAGGAGTTCGGGCACAACGCGGTGCACTTCGCTCTGTGCCGCTCCCACGCATGGCAATGGTGGTTGAGCGACGTGTTCTATCAGTTTCCGGTTTTCAAGCGCGACATGCACAGTCGCCATCAGACGCATACCGTCGAGCACCACCGGCATCCGAATCATCCGGAACTCGATCCGAACCGCGCACGCGTACGCGCGGGAGGGTACACCAGCGGGATGTCGCCGCTCGAGTTCCACATGCGGCTGTTGTACCCGCTGACGCCGGGAGGCGCCTGGGCGAACATCGTGACGATGGCACGTAACAGCATGCTGAACCATTCAGGTGCGACGGCCGTCGTGCGCTGGATCGCGGTCACCGTTGCGGGGGTGGTTCTGTATTGGGCGGGTGGCTGGAAGGGTGTCGTGTTCGGCTGGCTGGTCCCGCTCCTGACATCGTATCCGGTGTTCGCATGGATCTCGCTGCTCACCGAGCATCGCTGGTTCGTCGAAGGTCCCGCACGTGACCGGCTTGACATCGAATATCTCGCCGGGCGGCCGACCGATTACTTTGGCTTCAGCGGGTGGCTGGTCCGCTTGTTCATCGCGCCGACGTCCGATGCATACCACCTCGTCCATTCGCTATACCCGGGCGTGCGCTGGAACTTCCTGCCTGCAATCGACCGGCATCTGAAGATCCACGAGCCCCGTTACACCCAAAACGCAAGCGAGGGACTGCTCATGCGTCGCGGCAACGCGCCGAGCGCCTTGTCCGAACTGTACGAGCGTTTGGTGCACGTTCAGCACGAAATTTCAATACTCGAAACGAGAGGTGACATGTGACGCATCCAGCTTCAACGGGCCAAACGCCTCGCGTTGGCATCATCGGCGGCAGCGGCTTGCGGAATCTGCCTGGTCTCGAAAACCTGGAGCGCGTCGAATTCGACACGCCATTCGGCAAGCCCTCGTCGCCCGTGACCCTCGGAACGCTGCGTGGTGTGAACATCGCGTTCATCCAGCGCCACGGGGAAGGACACACCATTCCGCCGTCGTACATCAACGCACGCGCGAACATCGCGGCGCTGCGCGGCGCTGGCTGCACCCAATTGCTGTCGGTGAGTGCCGTGGGCAGCCTCACACACGACGCGCCTCCTGGCACGTTCGTGCTGATCGACCAATTTATCGATCGGACCATCCAGCGCGACAAGACGTTTTTCGGCCCGGGACTCGTCGGCCACGTACCGTTCGGTGATCCGGTCTGCGCACGCATGCGCGCGACGCTCGCAGACAGCGCGATGCCTGCGGACATCCGTGCGAAGGACGGCGGTACGTATGTCGTGATGGAAGGTCCGCAGTTCTCGACCCGTGCCGAATCGAACCTGTATCGCCAATGGGGCGGCACGGTCATTGGCATGACCGCCATGCCGGAAGCGAAGCTTGCCCGCGAGGCCGAGCTATGTTACGCGCTCATCGCGATTCCGACCGATTTCGACTGCTGGCACGATACGCACGATGCGGTCAACGCGGCGATCGTCGCGGAACGAATGGCCGGTATCAGCGCGTCGGTCTTCCGGTTCGTGACCGAGGCGATCACGCGGCTAGGCACGCATCGCGGCACATGCCCATGTGGCTGCGATCGTGCGCTCGACACTGCCGTCATGACCGCGCCCGCGTATCGTGACCCCGCGATCGTCAAACGTCTTGCCGCGGTATCGCCGCGGGCGGCCGCCCTGTTTTCGGAGTGATGGAGAGGACATCGTGAGTGACGTGATTTCAACGAAGGACCGCGTACGGATCAAAGAGGTCGAAGTGCTGTCCGACAACTGGTACGTGCTACGCAAAACGACATTCGAGTATCTGCGACGCGACGGCACCTGGCAAAGTCAGTCGCGCGAGACCTACGACCGCGGCAACGGTGCGACGATCCTTCTGTTCAACCGAACGAAGAAAACCGTGATCCTTACGCGGCAATTCCGCTTTCCCGCTTTCGTCAACGAACACGACGGCATGCTGATCGAGACGTGCGCGGGCCTGCTCGATCGCGACGATCCAGTCACGTGTATCCGCAAGGAGACCGAAGAGGAAACCGGTTACCGGGTCGACCACGTGCGGAAGATCTTCGAAGCGTTCATGAGCCCGGGCTCCGTAACCGAACGGCTGTACTTCTTTGTCGGCGAATACTTCGACAAGGATCGCGTCGGCGACGGCGGTGGCCTCGAATCGGATGGCGAGGAAATCGAGGTGCTCGAGCTGCCCCTCGATGAAGCGCTCGCCATGGTTGATTCCGGCGAAATCGCTGACGGCAAGACGATCATGCTGCTTCAATATGCGAAACTGCATGGCCTCGTCGACTGACGCGCCGGTGGACGAGCTGATCGCCGTCAGCTCCATGGAACACGCGGAGCTTGCCGAATTCGTCGACGGCATGTCGGCGCAGCTCGGCGTGACGGTGCGACTCGTGCGCTGGTCGACCGCCGAGCTTGCCGAGCGTCTGCGCTGCGACGACGCGGGTCCGTGGGACATATTGCTGGGTACGGCCGCGACCGCACTGCTCGACCCGGCAATCGTCGCACGGCTCACACCGCTCGACGCGATCGACTTTGCCGGATTGCCGTCTTCAGCTGTCGCGGAAGGGCGCCGCTGGTTCAGCCCGTCTGGCTTCGTGCCCGCGTTCTGCTACGACGCGAAGATACTGTCGGACCACGGGCTCGCCGCCCCGACCTCGTGGAAAGCACTCGCGTCGCCCGTCTGGAGCGGGCGTCTGGCATTGCCGGACCCATCGCGCTCCGGAGCAGGCTATCTTCATCTGAGTGCGCTCGTCGAGCATCGAGGCGAAGCCGCGTGGCAAACGCTCGCCGCGGTCGCCCGGCTTCGGCCGTCGATCAGCGGCTCCTCGACTGCGCCGATCGACGAAGTGCTGTCCGGGCGCGCGTGGATTGCTGCAACCGTGTCGACCGCGGCGACGCGTGCCGCGCAAGCGCATCCGACACTGAGCTGGCTCGTGCCGGACGACGCGCGACGCTACGAATACGAAGTATTCGGGTTGCGGGCCGGCTCTCCGCATTCCGGACTAGCGCAACGAGCGCTTGCGTGGATGCTGTCGCACGATGCAGCGACGATCAGCCGACGCTATGGAAAAGTCGTACTCGGCGAGGCGGCCGGCCCGACGACATCGATGTTGCCGCTGCGCCCGCTGAACGTAATCGACGCTGGTCGCGCGAAGGCCCAGCGCACCGCCCAATGGCACAGCTTGTTTACCAAACATACGAACCGTGACTGAATCCTGCACGAAAGAAGCGTCCACCGCCGGCGGCTCTCCAGTCGAGGACGCCGTCACTCCGCAACGCCCTTGGGCGATCTATCTGATGTTCGGACTGTACGGCGCGCAGCAGGGCATGCTGGGTCCTGCAATGCCGTTCGTACGCACCGAACTCGGCCTTGATCTGCGGGCGACCGGCCTGCATTTCGCCGCATACGCGCTTGGACTCGCGTTGATCGGCTTTCCTTATCGATGGCTTTCCGCGCGTCGGTTGCCCACTGGCATCGGGCAGATCGCGGTCCTGACGGTTGCCGCAGCGAGTAGCGTGCTTGCGCTGTCCCACGCGCTGCCGGTCACACTGCTCGCCGCCGCGATGATGGGCTTGTCGGGCGGTCTCGTGATGGCGACTGGCCAAGCGAAGCTCGGCGCGCGATACCGCGAACGTGCGGCAGCGAAGCTCGTCGAAGCGCACATCGTCGCCGGACTGTGCGTGCTGGGCGGGGCGCTGCTGATCGGCGGCTCGACCTCGATAGGCTTGTCATGGCGGACGGCTCCCGTCGCGGTCGCCATTACCGCCACGCTGCTCGCCGCGATCCCGATTTCGACATATCGGCGCGACGAAACGGCGCTGCATGTCGTCGACGCTCCGCCGGACACACACGGTGCTGGCGAGCGCTTGTCGCGCGTCTTGCAGCTCAGCCTGTGGGCGCTCGTCATTCTCGGCATCTCGGCCGAGTGGGGCGTGGGCTTCTGGGGCGCCGAATATATGAAAGAAACGGTCACAAGGAGCGCGTCGACCGCAGCGACGCTGATGAGCGTCTACTTCGGCGGCACTGTGTGCGGACGTGTGGCAAGCAGTTACCTGCTGCGCACGGTGAGGCCGCTCACGCTGCTCGTCGTGGTGACGCTCGGCGCGATCGCGACATTCGGTGCGCTGCACTTGACGCACGACGTCGTTGTCGCGGCCACGCTTGTCGCGCTGCTCGGCGCATGCCTCGGTAACTTCTTCCCGCTCATTCTCGGCACTGCGATGCGTGCCGCACCCGATACGGGCCCGGCGCTGAGCGCTCAGGCGTCGCAGGCGGTGGGCGTCGCGTTGCTGATCGCACCGTTCCTGCTCGGGATGCTATCCGAAAAAGTCGGAATGCAGTCGGCATTCGCCACGTTGATCGTGTATCCCGTGCTGATGTTGCCGATCATGTTGGGGCTGGGCGGTTTCTCCTTCGCACGCCGGACGATACAACGTTAAGACCTTTTCAAAAGGGAGTTTCCACCAAGTGGCCGCGCTTACTTTGCTGTTTGATCTGGACGGTACGCTCGTCGATACCGACGCACTGCATCTGAATGCGTATAACGCACTGCTTTCGAGATGGAATCGTTCGATCAGTGTCGATTACTACAAAGCGCACATCATGGGCTTTCCCGACAACCTGATCTACGGCGGACTATTTCCGGAAATGGCGGAGGAGAAATATGCCGAATTGGCTGTGGAGAAAGAGCGGTTGTTTCGCGCCCAGTTGACGGCGACGCTGACACCGACGGCTGGAACGGAGGATATCCTCGCTTATGCGGAACGGGTTGGCGCGAGGACTGCGGTTGTGACGAATGCGCCGCGAGAGAACGCGACGATGATGCTGAAAGCTCTGGGTCTCGCAAAGCGATTTGAAACGCTCGTGATTGGAGGCGAACTCGAACACGGCAAGCCTCATCCGATGCCTTATCTGACGGCGCTCGAATTTCTCGGCGCGACGGCGGGGAGCGCCATCGCATTCGAGGACTCGATCTCCGGCGTGCGATCGGCAAGTTCCGCGGGGATTTTTACATTCGGAATGTCGACAGCGCTGGATGAGGCGCGATTACGCGAGGCAGGGGCACAGGAAGTGATCGGTGATTTTCGAGATCGAACGCTATGGAATTTGTTGGAGTCCTATCAGAATAAGTTTTAAAGCTGTCACCAGGACGTGTCAGACCGTTCGTAAAATCGGAACGGTATAAGCGACCATGAGCGTGCGGCGCGCGTCAAGGTAGTTGCCGCCTGATTCATGCAGCCAGCGGCTGTTTGCTGCCGACGTGCGGGGCCAACGGGCCCGTATGCCGCGCAACCACGGACGCTGTCCCGCACGGTCTACCGTTACGAGTCGCGCCGACGTCACGTTATTCAACCTACTTGCATTGAGGCGATTCTCCCGCCGACTCCCAACCCGCCTGACGCGCCCAGAAAAATAAACATTATCAATGCGTTACATCGCATCGCTGCATAGCGAAATGCGTAAGCGCCCGAGCAGCACCGTAGTGCAGGTTGTTGACCGCGGAGATCCGCGAAGCTATCGGATGGGCTCGACGCGAGCAGTAGACGGCAGCGATGGCGCCACGTGCCACGGCAGTAGCTCGTCGATGCGGTTGGCCGGATGGTCGGCGATGCGGTCAAGTACGTAGGCGAGGTACGCCTCGGGATCGAGGCCGTTCAAGCGCGCCGTGCCGATCAGGCTGTACATCGCAGCCGCGCGTTCGCCGCCAGTGTCGGCGCCGGCGAACAAGTAGCTGCGCCTCCCGATCGCGACGCCACGCAGCGCTCGTTCAGCGTAAGCGGCTCGTGGCGGCCGTTGGGCCACGATCCCGGTACAGCTGGGCGATAGCCTCCAAGGATTCTAAGCGGGAAAACCGGAAAATTCCGTTACGACTGCCGTTTGCGCTCGTCAGCCAACCGCGGAGCCTTGTCACACGGGTTTGGGGCTGCACATCAGTGGTGCGCAGATACAATATAGAGAGATAACGAATATTATCGGGCCATGAATAAAAATCATCTAAACTGCCGATCATGAAAACACGTGAGACCTTTCCCGCCGACGGCGAGGCTCTCGACTTCCCGGACGAAGCCGAGCTCGCCGCACTGCGCGGCTGGTACGCGGGTCTGGACGCGCGGGTCGCCGTGACCCGTTATCTCGGCGATTGCTGCGACGCCGGCGAATCGTCGCGCGGCGTGCTCGGCCAGATTCGTCGGCGGCTGGTCGCATACGCACTGGCTCGGCACCGAGCCGACCTGGCGGCCACGTTCGTGGTTCGTCCGACAAAGACATCGGCCGATAGCGTCAGCCGCGCCATCGAGGTACTTCGCAACCTGCCCGTGCCGGCACCGCTGATAACCGACACGGTCGAGCAGTGGCTGCCGCCGCGCATCGTCGAGGCGCTGCACGCGCACGGTGTTCGGAACCTGGCAGATCTGACCGTGCGGATCCCGCGGCGACGCCGCTGGTGGTCGGCGATCGCCGGTCTCGGCGTTACCGGCGCACGCCGCATCGAGGCGTTCTTTGCTGCGCATCCGGCGCTAACCGAACGCGCGCTGGCGCTGATCGTCGCCGCGCCTGTCGGCGACATCGTGCCGTGGGAGCAGTTGCGCGTGCCGCACGAGGTCGACGGTTCGCGCGGCCAGTTTCGCGCACCGCTAAACGCTTGCTTGCTGAATGCATCAAACGACTACGAAGCGATCCGGTCCTGGCTATCGCTGCACGAGTCGGCAGCTACGCAGCGCGCCTATCGGAAGGAGGCTGAGCGACTGATCCTGTGGGCCATCGTTGAGCGCGGCCGCGCACTGTCGTCGCTCACCACCGACGACGCGATCGCGTACCGCGGTTTCCTGCGGCGACCAACGCCACGCGAGCGCTGGGTCGGGCCATCGCGGCCACGGCATAGCATCGAGTGGCGGCCCTTCACCGGCCCGCTGTCCGCCCGCTCCGCGGCGTACACCCTGAACGTCCTGTCGGCGTTGTTTCGCTGGCTGGTCGAACAGCGCTATGTGCTCGCAAATCCGTTCGCTGGCGTCAAGGTGAAGAGCCAAGCGCAGCGTGCTGGATTGGATGTGTCCCGGGGCTTCTCCGAAGGCGAGTGGCTGCTGATCCGCACGCTCGCCGATGGGCTCGAATGGTCGTACGGCTGGAGCCCGGCGGCCGCCCAGCGCCTGCGTTTCCTGCTCGACTTCGGTTACGCGACCGGCCTGCGCGCGAGTGAGCTGGTTAGCGCGACGCTCGGGGACATCCGTCGCGACGAGCATGGCGATCACTGGTTGCACGTGCTCGGCAAGGGTGGCAAGCTCGGAAAGGTAACCCTGCCGGCGCTCGCCCGAACCGCACTGGATCAGTATCTCGTGCAGCGCGGACTGCCGGTCACGCCAACACGCTGGAATCCGGCGACGCCGCTCGTCGGAAGCCTCGAGGAGGACGGCGCGGGCATCGAACCCAGGCGGCTCTGGCGCGTGCTTCGCCGGTTCTTCATGCTGGTGGCCGACGCGATCCAGGACGAACGACCAGCGACCGCTGAGAAGCTGCGCCGCGCAAGCCCGCACTGGATGCGTCACACACACGCGTCGCACGCGCTAGCGCGGGGCGCCGAGTTGATCATGGTGCGCGACAACCTGCGGCATTCATCCATCTCGACGACGTCGACCTATCTGCACAGCGACGAGGTACAGCGGGCACGGCAATTCGATCAGGCGTTCCGGCCACGCTCCGACTAACCGCCATGGCGCAGTCTATATTCCGAATCCATCAGAAAATCTGACTTCTATATGACTCGAAGGCTTATGATAGGAATTCGCGCTTACCTTGTTCGCCCCTCTATTCGAGACGGGTTCGCGGTTTGCCGGAAGGCCGTCCTTCGCTGTTCCGATTCAATCCTTCGGATTTCCCATCAGTTGGTTTTTGGCTTCGGAGCTTAGCGGCATGACGCCTTCGGGCCATCGCTTGGCCTCGCGATTCGCGGCCCTCGTTCGCAGCCGGGAACATCTCGAATCATGCAAGCTTCGATCGCCCCAGGCACGCCGCACTTTGTGCGACATCAGCTTCCTTCCCGCCATCGCGATGAACGCCGACACCTTGCCGTGCATCCCGCGCCCTCGCCGTTCCCGCACGAAGAAAGGGCTTCCCCGAACTTGCGCGCCGCCCGCGCCGCACCGCACAATCGCAGCACCTTCGCCACCAGTTATCGCCATGACTCATGCGTCGCTCGCCACCGGCGTGCTGCTGGCCGCGGGCCTCGGCACGCGTTTCGATCCCGGCGGCGTGCACAGCAAGCTGCTCGCGAAGTTGCCCGACGGCACGCCCGTCGCCGTCGCGGCTGCGCAACGGCTCGCCGCCGTGCTCCCCGACGTGATCGCGGTCGTTCGTCCCGGCGCGGAAAAGCTCGCGCACCTGCTCAACGACGTCGGCGCTCAGGTCGTGTTCGCGCCCGACGCAGAGCGCGGAATGGGCGCGAGCCTCGCGGCCGGCGTGCGCGCAAGCGCCGACAGCTCCGGCTGGATCGTCGCGCTCGCCGACATGCCGTGGATCACGCCGGCAACGATCGAATCGGTCGCGCGCGCGCTCGACGCCGGGCTCGCGTCGACCGTTGCGCCCGTCTATCGCGGGCAGCGCGGCCATCCGGTCGGCTTCGCGAGCCGACATTACGATGCGCTCGCGGCGCTCGACGGCGACACGGGCGCCCGCGCGCTGCTGGCGGCCGCGCCGCCCGCGCTCGTCGACGTCGCCGATCCGGCCGTGCTGCGCGACATCGATACGCGCGCCGACCTGCATACGCCGCCGCCGCGCGACTGACGCCCGCCGCATCGCTCCGGCAAACGCGCGCCCGATTGCCTATAACGGAAGACGAACCCGGCGCGTGCCGCGCCGGTCCTCCGTATTGACCGAGATTCGCCGATTCCCATGACCGACCACACGACGCCGCTGCCGGACCCGCCCGCCGACCCGACCCGCGACCCCGAAGACGACACGCTCTCGCCTTCGTCACCCGGCCACCACCATCACGAAAACCCGCAAAAGCCGGAAGAGCCGCCGAGCAAAGACCCGGTTTGACGCGCCAACGCAGCAGCAAGCCGGCATTCGTTCAGCTTTCGGACAGGCATCCGGGATTCGGCCGCGCCCGATCATGGCGCAGGCCGGGCTCCACGCATGCCGCTTCGCGCCGTTTCTTTGCCCGGAGCGCCATCACCCTCGGCCCGACATCGACGTTCACATCCGAGCGTCGATCCGGCGGCGGCGGACTGCGCGGCCCGCCACTGTCTTCCGGCTCGCATGTTGCAATCATCACACGACCGATCGCGCCGGTCGCCTCGTCCATTCGGCCAGAGCGACCGACGTGCCAATCGGTCAAGCAGCCAAGCAATCATCCGACCAAACACCCGCCCGACTCGAGGTATGACCAAGATAAGCGTAAATTCCTACCATAATACGTCTGGTCATGAAGATCAGACGAATCATTCCGATCCGCCCCTGTAGCGCGAACTTTTCTTGCGCTAATCTGACCGGCCCGCTGCGATCCAGAGGATTCGCATGGCCACCATCGAACGCACCGCATACCCACGCTTGTCCAAGGTTCTTGCCGCCGGGGATCTGGAAGCCTGCTATACGCCACTGCCCGAGGAATTGGAATGGGTGCGCCGCTCAACACGAGGCGAAAGGCCGCGTCTCGGCTTGCTGGTGCTGTTCAAAATCTTCCACCACGTGCGGGTCGCTGCGGGCATCGGCGTCGATGTCCAGTTCGGCTACGACACGCAGTCGTCGCCAACCTCGTTCCGGCACTATGCGGCGATCCGCGACTATCTCGGCGTGACGCCCTACTACGGGAGCGACGCCAACGCGATCGCTACGAGGGCGGCGCACACGGCGGCGCTGGCGATGGACCAGCCTGTCGACATCATCAACGCGACGATCGACGAGTTCATCGCGCAGAACATCGAGCTGCCGGCGTTCTCCACGTTGGACCGGATCGCTGAGCAGATTCACGCGAAGACGCAGACGCGCCTGCTCCGGCGCGTCGCACGGCGGCTCACCGACGGGCGGAAGCGTCGATCTATTGAGAATGACTAAATCCATGACAACCGATTCTCTGCCGACGCGTTATACAGTCATCACGCTGAATGGAGGTTCGGTTGATGGCCAGAATGGACGAAGCCACGCGCAAGCGGGTGCGTGCTGGACGCCTGATGTTGGCGGGCAAAACGCCCGTCGAAGCAGCCAGGGCGGTCGGGGTCGCGCGGCAAACCGCATACACGTGGAAAGCCCGGCTCGACGAAGGCGGCATCGAGGCGCTTCGCGTGATGGCCACGGGGCGGCCGGCGCAATTGGATGCGAGCCGGCTCGAAGGATTGCGCGTAGCGCTGCTGCAGGGCGGCTGCTGAGCGCATTGGGGTTCAGCTCGCAAAAGCCCGAGCGACGACTGATCGTCTTCATTGACGAATCGGGTCTCTCGGAGCGCCCGACGCGGGTGCGTACGTGGGCGCCCAAGGACTGCACGCCGATCATTCAGTATCACTTCAACTGGAAGCACGTTTCGGCCGTCGCCGGCCTCACCCGTACAAACTTCCTGTTTCGCCTGCATGACGGCGCGATCAAAAGCGCGCAGATCGTCGAATTCCTCAAAGCACTGCGCGCGCAACTCCGACGCAAGCTGATGATCGTGTGGGGCGGTGCAGCGCAACTCAAGAGCCGCGTCGTGCGCGAGTACCTCGACAGCACGGATGGCGCCGTACAGATGGCCCTGCTGCCCGGTTACGCGCCCGATCTGAATCCAGTCGAATACCTCTGGGCCTGGCTCAAGCGGCACGCCTTGGCCAACTTCTGTCCAAACAACCTGATCGAACTGAAGTACACCGCTCGATGCAAACTCAAGAGCGGCCAGAAGCGCAAATCGATCATCTCTGCTTGTTGGAAGCAAGCTGAGCTTTGCTGATGTCATGATTTACGTAATTCTCAATAGCGGAGAATCCGCGTGCGTGCGCGGCCGGCGGTGCCGGTGCGCGCGGCGCTCACGCGAGCGCCGCCTCCCCGCCCAGATACGCATCGCGCACGCGCTCGTCGTCGAGCAGCGCCTTCGCGGGCCCTTCGAGCACGACACGCCCGGTCTGCAGCACGTATCCGTAATGCGCGATCTCCAGCGCGAGGCTCGCGTTCTGCTCGACCATGAACACCGTCACGCCCTGCCGGTTGATCGCGTCGATCAGTTCGAGCACCTTGTCGACGTAGAGCGGCGACAGCCCCATCGTCGGCTCGTCCATGCAGATCAGTTTCGGCCGCGCCATCAGCGCGCGCGCCATCGCGAGCATCTGCTGCTCGCCGCCCGACAGCGTGCCCGCGCGCTGCGCGAGCCGCTCGCGCACGCGCGGAAACAGGTCGAGCACGCGTTCGCAGTCGTCGGCCACCGCCGCGCGATCGCCGCGCGTGTACGCGCCCATCAGCAGGTTCTCGCGCACGCTCATGTCGCCGAACAGCCGCCGCGCCTCGGGTACGGCCGCGATCCCGCGCCGCACGCGCTGCGGCGTCGCGAGCGCCGTCACGTCGTCGCCGTCGAAGCGCACGACGCCCCGGCGCGGCCGCATCAGCCCGAGAATCAGCTTCATCGTCGTCGACTTGCCGCTCGCGTTGCCGCCCAGCAGGCTGACGATCTGCCCGCGGCCGACTTCGAAATTCACGTCGAAATGCACCTGCACCGGCCCGTAGAACGTGTCGAGGTGCTCCAGTTTCAGCAAGGCGTCGGTCATGACCGTATCGTGTCCGTCGGAAAGCGCCGTCATGCGGCCGTCTGTGCCGCGTGCCCGGCCGGCGCGCCGCCCGCATGGCGGCGGCCGAGGTACGCCTCGATCACGCGCGGATCGTGCCGCACGTCGCGCGGGGTGCCTTCGGCGATCTTCACGCCGTTGTCGAGCACCATCACGCGGTCGGACACGCGCATCACGAGTTCGAGCTTGTGCTCGATCAGCAGGATCGTCAGGCCGCGCGCCTTCAGCGACCGGATCAGTTGCAGCATCTCGGCGGTCTCGGTTTCGTTCATCCCGGCGGTCGGCTCGTCGAGCAGCAGCAGGCGCGGATGCAGCGCGAGCGCGCGGCCGATCTCCACGCGCCGCCGGTTCGCATACGACAGGCTGTGCGCCGGATGATCGATGCGCGGCGCGAGCCGCTCGCCGAACCCGGCGACGATTGCGCGCGCCTCTTCGCGCAGCGCGGCTTCCTCGCGCCGCACCGACGCCGGCCGCACGAGCGCGCGCCACACTTCCGCCGCCGCGCCCAGCGCGGGCCAGCCCGGCCGCGCGGCGCGCAGCCGCGCATGCGCGCCGATCAGCACGTTGTCGAGCACGCTCAGGTTGCCGAACACGCGGCCATGCTGGAACGTGCGCGCGATGCCGAGCGCCGCGAGCCGCTCGGGCGCGGTGCCCGTGACGTCGCGGCCGTCGAACGTCACGCGGCCCGCATCGGGCCGGTCGGCGCCCGCGATCAAGTTGAACAGCGTGGACTTGCCCGCGCCGTTCGGCCCGATCACGCTCAGCAGTTCGCCGTCGGCGAGCGTCAGGCTCGCGCCGTCGAGCGCGGTCACGCCGTCGAAGCGGCGCGTCAGCCCCTGCACGTCGAGCAGCGGTCGATGGGTCGTCATTGCTTTCCTCCTCACACCGTGCCGAGCAGGCCCTGCGGCCGGAACCGGACGAGCAGCAGCAGCACGAGGCCGTAGATCAGCATCCGGTAGTCGGCCGCCCAGCGGAACAGCTCGGGCAGCCCGATCAGCGCGAGCGCGCCGGCGATGCCGCCGAGCACGTTGCCGAGCCCGCCGAGGATCACCATCGTCAGCGCGAGGATCGACACCTGCGAGTCGAAGGTCTGGTGATTGATGTAGCTGTACAGATGCGCGGCGATGCCGCCGCTCACGCCGGCCGCGACGCCGCCGACCGCGAACGCGATCGCCTTGTAGCGGTTCGGCGCGATGCCATGCGCACGCGCGGCCACGTCATCCTCGCGCACCGCGCGCAGCGTGCGGCCGAGATGCGAGCGCAGCAGCCGCACCTGCACGAGCGCAAACGCGACCAGCACCGCGAACGTGAACCAGTACGCGGCACGCGCGGTCGTCGCCCACGGCAGCGGCGCGATGCCGGCGATGCCGAGCGGCCCGCGCGTGAGGCCGTCCCAGTTGAGGATCACGAGGCTCACCACTTCGCCGATGCCGAGCGTCGCGATCGACACGTAGTGCCCGCGCAGCCGGAACGCCGGATAGACGAGCAGCGTGCCGAGCACGGCCGTGATCGCGCCCGCGCACGGAATCGTCACGGCCGGCGACCAGCCGAGATCCGACGACAGCAGCGCCGACGCATAGGCGCCGATCACGAGCAGCGCCGCGTGGCCGAGCGAAATCTGCCCGACCGTGCCCGCGACGAGCGTGAGGCTCAGGGCGAGCAGCCCGTACAGCCAGGCGTTGGTCAGCGTCTGCAGCACGTACGGCGATGCGCCGAGCCACGGCAGCACGGCCGCGAGCACGACCAGCGCGACGAGCACCGGGCGCGGCACGCGCACGGCCTTCGCGGCCGCGAGGAAGGTGCCCGTCATCGGCTCGGGCGGCAACGCGCGGTTCGCGCTGAACAGCCCGTTCGGCCGCCACACGAGGAACACGATCAGCAGCGCGAACGCGAACAGGTCGCGATAGCTCGTGCCGAACAGCGCAACGCCGTAGCTCTCGACGAGCCCGAGCAGCAGGCTGCCGGCGATCGCGCCCGGTACGTTGCCGAGCCCGCCGATCAGCAGCGCGACCACGCCCTTCAGCGTCGCCTGGAAGCCCATCGCCGGGTCGATGCTGTTGTAGTACATGCCGACCAGCAGCCCGCTCACGCCGCCGAGCGCGCATGCGATCGCGAACACGGTCTGGTTCACGCGATTCACGTCGACGCCCATCTGCAGCGCCGCGTCGCGATCCTGCGCGGTCGCCCGCACGGCCCAGCCGAGCCGCGTGAAGCGCAGGAAGCCGTACAGCAGCGCGGCCGCCGCGATGCCGATGCCCGCGATCAGCAGGTCGAGCGAGCCGAGCGTCGCGCCGGCGATCCGCAGATGCCAGTCCGGCAGCGGCGTCGGCACCGCGCGCGGGTCGGCTCCGAACGCGAGCTGTGCGAGCTGGTCGAGGATGAAGCTGATGCCGATCGTCGCAAGCAGCGGCGCGATCCGCGCGGCGTGGCGCAGCGGCCGCAGCCCGATCCGCTCGATCGCGATGCCGAGCGCGCCGCAGCCGGCCACGACCGCGGCGAGCGCGACCGGCAGCGGCAGCCCGCAGCGCGTCAGGCACAGCCAGCCGATGAACGCGCCGACCATGTAGACCGAGCCGTGCGCGAAGTTGATCAGGTGCGATACGCCGAAGATCAGCGCGAGCCCGACCGCGAGCAGCGCGTAGATGTTGCCGACGATGAGGCCGTTGAGCGTGTAGTCGAGCCAGGAAGCCATCACGATGCGTCCGTCACTTGCATGCGGTTCAGGGTCAGCGCGCGGCGAGCTGCGGTTTCGCGCCGTCCCACAGCGCCCACTGCCCCTGCTTCACGACGAGATACACGGTGCGCGCGCCCGCGACGCGACGCGTCTGGGGATCGAAGCGCACCTTGCCGAAGATCACGCTCGGCACGTCGCTGATTTTCGCGAAACCGTCGTGCGCGGCCTGGCGCGTCGTGCCGTAACGGCGCAGCACTTCGGCCGACAGGATCAGCGCATCGTATGCGCGCGCAACGAACGAATCGGGATCGGCATGGAATTTCGCGCGGTAGCGCTGCACGAACGCCTGCACCTCGGGGCGCGGCTCGGCCGGGAAGAAGTTCGATTCCGTATAGACGCCGTCGACGGCCGCGCCGCCCAGCTCGAGGAATTTCGGCGAATACACGGAGCCGACCGCCGCGATCGGCAGCGTGACGCCCGACGTGCGCGCCTGCCGCACGATCTGCGCGCCGTCCGCGTAGTACGAAATCAGCACGATCGAATCGGGCTTCGATGCGCCGATCCGCACGAGCGTCGGGCGGAAATCCTTCTCCGCCGGCTGATAGCCTTCGGCCGCGACGACCTGCGCGCCGAGCCCGGCCACCGCCTTCGCGAAGATGTCCTTGCTGGTGCGGCCCCAGTCGGTGTTCAGGTACAGCGCCGCGATCCGCTTGAAGCCGAGTTCCTTCACCGCGTAGCGCGCGAGCAGCGGCTGCTCCTCGGCCTGGCTCAGCGCGGTGCTCCACAGATAGTCGCCGCCCTTCGTGAAATCCGGATGCGAGTTCGTGAAGCCGAACTGGATCAGTTGCCCGCGCTGGTAGATCGGCGACGCGGCCATCGACGTCGCGCTCGAGAAATCGCCGAGCTCGATCACGACGCGCGGATCGGCGACGAACTTCTGCGCGATCGCCACCGCCTGACGCGGGTCGCTGCGGCTGTCCTGGAAGTCGACGGCGAGCGGCCGGCCGTGAATGCCGCCGCCGCCGTTGATCTCGTCGAGCGCGAGATCGAAGCCGCGCTTCCACTGCTCGCCGTACTGCGCATCCTGGCCGGTGAGCGGCCCGCTCACGCCGATCACCACCGGCTCGCCCGACACGCCGGCGGCCAGCGCGACGCCCGTCGACAATCCCCATGCGGCGGCAAGTGCCGCCACCGTGCCCAGCACGCGCCGCCATCCGCCGCGTGCGCCGTTCCCCGAAACGTTCATGCATCCCCCAAACGTCAGTCAGTCGAAAAGAGTGAGGGCATGTAACCATCCGGTTCAGGTCGATCCAACGAAGTTTTGCGCATATCGATATTGCGGGCGACGCGCAGCGCGGGCCGCGCACCAGCAGCCGCGTTCGAATCCGGCATCGCGCGAGGCGCGGGCATACATCGCATCGCATTGATTCGATTGCCGTTTCTCGGCCGACGTCGGGCCCGCCGGTTGCGCATGCGCGCACATCCGGCGTTCGCCGCGCCGGCCCGCTTCGCAGTTTTCGCGCTGTCGATAGCAAAAATCATTATATGAATTTCGCATACTCGCACTCCTACAATGCGCAAATTGCATCATCGGAACGCGTCATGGAGCTGCATCAACTCGAAGCCTTTTCCGCGGTCATGTCGGCCGGCAGCGTGACCGGCGCAGCCGCACTGCTCGGCCGCTCGCAGCCGGCCGTCACGCGGCAGATCCAGGAGCTCGAGGCCGATCTCGGCTACGCGCTGTTCGACCGGCACGGCCCGCGCGTCACGCCGACGCGGCGCGCGTTCCTGCTGTACGAGGAAGTCGAGCGCTCGCTGATCGGGCTGCGCGCAATCGAGGCCCGTGCCCGTGCGATCGGCAACGAGACGGCCGAGCCGGTGCGCATCGCGGCCACGCCCGCGCTCGCGGCCACGCTCGTGCCGGCCGCGCTCGCCGCACTGCCCGACGGCGCGCACGCGCCGCACTACCAGTTGCGCAGCGAATCGGCCGAGCACGTCGTGCATGAAGTGCTGGCCGGCACGGCCGACGTCGGCGTCGTCACGCTGCCGATGGCGCACGCGGGGCTCGACGTGCACTGGATCGCGCAGACGCCGTGCGTGGCCGTGCTGCCCGTCGGCGATCCGCTCGCGGCGAAGCCGCGCATCGCGCTGCGCGATCTCGCGCGCCGCCGCATCGTGACGGTCGCGAACCGGCACCGGCTGCGCCAGCGGATCGACGCGGCATTCGCGGCCGCGCGCGTCGACGCGCGCGTGTTCATCGAAACCAATGCGTCGCTGAATGCGGTGATGGCCGCGCGCGCGGGCGTCGGGATCGGCATCGTCGATCCGGCCACGGGCGTCGCGCTGCCGATGGACGGCGTCGTCGCACGCCCGCTCGACGTGGACATTCCGTTCGCGTTCGGCGTCGCGACGCCGGCCGGCAAGGCGCGCACCGCGGCCGTCGATGCGCTGCTCGACGCACTGCATCGCACGACGCGCGCGCTGCTCGACGACGTGATCTTTCACGACGCCGCCGCGCACGATGCGCTGCTGCGCGGCGAGCGGCTGCGCAGCGAGCGCACGCCGCGCACCGCCCGGACGCGCCGCACCCGCCCGGAGGCCGCATGACGACGCCGCTCGACGCACTTGAAGCGCGGCTCGCGCAGGACCTGCGCTGGCTCGACCTGCCTGCCCCGTCGTGGGTGCCGCCGCGCGAGGCCGACGGCACGCGCGTGCTCGACGTCGCGATCGTCGGCGGCGGGATGGCGGGGCTCGCGGCGTCCGCCGAACTGCGCCTGCTCGGCATCGACAACCAGTGCGTGATCGATCGCGCGCCGGCCGGCTACGAAGGCCCGTGGGTCACGTTCGCGCGGATGGAGACGCTGCGTTCGCCGAAGCAGCTCGCGGGCCCCGCGCTCGGCCTGCCCGCGCTGACGTTCCGCGCGTGGTTCGAAGCGCAGTACGGCCGCGACGCGTGGGACGCGCTCTACAAGATTCCGCGCATGCAATGGATGGACTACCTGCGCTGGTACCGGCGCGTGCTCGACCTGCCGGTGCGCAACGACACCACGCTTGCCGCGCTGCGCCCGCGCGACGACGGGCTGCTCGCGCTCGACGTGCGCGGCAGCGGCGAAGCGCGGACGCTCCTCGCGCGGCACGTCGTGCTCGCCACCGGCCGCGACGGGCTCGGCGGCCCGTACGTGCCGCCCGTCGCGCAACGCGCGCCGCGCACGCGCTGGGCGCATTCATCCGAGCCGATCGATTTCGCGGCGCTGGCCGGCAAGCGCGTCGGCGTGGTCGGCGCGGGCGCATCCGCGTTCGACAACGCGGGCGCAGCGCTCGAAGCCGGCGCCGCGCGCGTCGACCTGTTCTTCCGCCGTGCGGACATTCCGCGCATCAACAAGCTGACCGGCATCGGCAGCCCGGGCCTCGTGCACGGCTACGCCGATCTCGACGATGCGACGAAGTGGCGCTTCATGCACTACGCGTTGACGTCGCAGACGCCGCCGCCGCGCGACAGCGTGCTGCGCGTGTCGCGGCACGGCCATGCGCATTTCCACGCCGCAAGCCCGATCGAGACGCTCGCGGAACGCGCGGACGGCCTTGAAGTGACGACGCCGCGCGGGCGCTACGAGATCGACTTTCTGATCTTCGCGACGGGCTTTCATTCGGACTGGACGACGCGTGCGGAATTCGCCGCGTTCGGCGCGCACGTGCGGCGCTGGAAGGATCGCTATCGGCCGGAACCGGGCGCGTGGCTCGACGAGCTGGCCGAGTCGCCCGACCTCGGCCCCGCATTCGCGTTTCAGGAGCGCGAGCCCGGCGCGTGCCCGGCCGTCACGCGGATCCATTGCTTCAATCACGCGGCGAGCCTGAGCCACGGCAAGCTGTCCGGCGACATTCCCGCGATCAGCGCGGGCGCCGAACGGCTCGCGCGCGGCATCGCGAGCCGGCTGTTCGACGCCGATCGCGATCGCCACTACGACGCGCTCGTCGCGTATGCGCACGCGGAGCTGCAAGGCGACGAGTGGCGCGACGCCGATGCGTGAACGCGCGCCCATCGATCAACTGGACGAAGAAGGAAAACCGAAACGATGACTGACTCCATCACGCCGGCCGCCGTGCCGGACACGATCGACGCGGTGGCCGGCCTGCGCGACGGCGATGCGGTCGCGGCGCTGCGGCGCACGCGCGGCAAGGTGCTGTTGCATGCGCAGTTGAGCGAAGCGGCGCTGTTCGATCCTGCGTTGCCCGAGCTTTCCCTGGTCGAGCGGCTGCATGCCGCGCGATATGTCGCGCGGAAGTCGAATGCGCATGTGTTGGCCGAGGTATATCGCGCCCGGCTGATCGACGCAGGCGGCACGCCGGACGACGTCGAACGTGTCGATGCGGAGGCGTTCGACGCGCTGCCTCGACGCCTCGGCGCGATCCTCGTGCATGCGAAGCGCGTGACGCTCTCCCCCGTCTACGCGCGCGCATCCGATCTCGGCGCGCTGAAATCGGCCGGCCTCACGACGCCCGCGATCGTCGCGCTGTCGCAGCTCGTGGCGTTCGTTGCCTATCAGGTGCGCGTCGCGGCGGCCGCGCTGGCATTGCACGCACGCGCGACCGAGGAGGCCGCATGACGACGCCCGCCCACGGCTTCACGTCCGGCACGCTTGGCTGGCGCGCGTGGCTCGACACGGTGCCGCTGGATGCCGCGACACCCGATCAGATCGCGGTGCTCGAAGCAAGCCATCCGCACGCGAAGACGTCCGACTACTACCTGCTGCTCGTCCACCAGCCGGAGATTCTGCGGCAGCGCTCGGGCGTGTTCAACGCGATCATGTACGGCCCCGGCGGCCTGCCGCGCGCGGAGCGCGAACTCGCGAGCACGGCCGTGTCGCGCGTGAACGGCTGCGTGTATTGCGCGTCGGTGCATGCGCAGCGCTTCGCGCAGCTCGCGAAGCGCACCGACGCGATCGAACAGGTGTTCGACGATCCGGCCTCCGCCGGCACGACGCCACGCGAACGCGCAATCGTGCGTTACGCGATCGCGCTGACCGAACGCCCCGATACGGTCGACGCCAACGACATCGCCGCGCTCGAAGCCGAAGGGCTCACGCATGAGGACATTCTCGACCTGTCGCATGCGATCGCGATTTTCGCGTGGGCGAACCGGTTGATGCTGACGCTCGGGGAGCCGGTGTTTCCCGCAGCGGGCGAGCGATCCGCGTGAACGCGCCCGCCTGGGCCGGCCCTCAAGCTGCGCGGCCGCACCGCCCCGGCTCCGCCGGCACCGCGCAGCCGCGCGCCAGCAACGCGAGAAACACCGCCGCCGCCAGCGCGAACGCGACACCCGCGCCCGCATAGAACGCCGGCCAGCCCACCGTCGCGATCAGCTTCGGCATCCCGAGCAGACCGAACGTGCCGACGAGCCGCCCACTGCTGTAGAACAGCGCATAGACGGTCGCCGGCTGGCGGCCGGCCGCCCAGCCGAGAATGGCACCGCCGATGCTGATGAAGGTCCATGCGCTGGCCGCGCCGACCAGCACCGCCGCCGTCGTGGCCAGCGCCGCATCGCCGCGCGCGGCGGCGACCGCCAGCACGGCGACGCTCGCGACGCAGGCCGTGGCACCCGTCGCACAGATCGTCGCCGGCCGCCAGCGGCGCGCGGCCCAGCCGGTCGCCACCGCCGCCGCGAGGTTCGCGGCCGGCACGAGCGTGCCGAGCAGCGCGCCGATCCGCTGCAGCGGCAGGCCGAGATCGACCAGCAGCAGCCGGTTGAAGTTGAACAGCAGCATCAGCATCACGGTCAGCGCGATCGTCGCGAGCAGCCGCGCCCGCGTCGGCGCGTCGCGCAGTGCATCGCGCCACCCCGGCAGCGACCGGTTCGCGATGCGCGGCGCCGCGCGATCGGCCGCGACCAGCAGCGCGACCGGCAACAGCGACACGGCGAGGATCGCAGCCAGCAGCGCGAACGTGAGCCGCCAGCCGGCCGACGGATACGCCCACACGAGCGCGCCGCCGCCCAGCAGCAGGCCGAACGCCATCCCGCCCATCTTCGCGGCCGCGACGAGCGTCCGCCCCGACGGCGGCGTCTGCTCGACCGTCAACGCGTCGAGCGACAGGTCCATCGTCGCGACGGCCGCCGTCGCGACGAGCCCGAGCGCGAACAACCACGCGACGGGCGCACCCGGCAACGCCGCGATGCCGAGCGTTGCGACGACCGCGACGCCCTGCGCCGCGACGATCCAGCCGGTCCGGTGCCCGAGCCGGCGCAGCCGCCGCGCGTCGAGCCACGGGGCCCACAGAAACGCGACGCCGAAAGGCAGATACAGCGCATAGACCCATTGCAGCGACGCCAGCGTCACGCCCTGCGCGCGCAGGATCGGCCCGAGGCCGCCCTGCACGAAGCCGAGCACGCTGCCGATCGCGATGTAGAGGATCGCGACGACCGTGAGCACGCGCGCGATGCCGGGCACCTGCGCAACGGCCGGCGATCGATCGCCGGCGAGACGATGCGGTTCGCTCATGTGATCTCCTGTCAAAGCTGCGTCGTGATGCCGATGCCGACGACGCGCGGCTGGCCGACGCGCACCGATCCGACGCCCGGCGCCCAGCTCTGCCCCGCGACGACGTAGCGGCGGTCGAGCAGGTTCTCCGCGAAGCCGTACAGCGTCCAGTTCCGGTACGTCCAGCCGACCCGCAGGTTGACCACGCTGTACGCGGCGAGATTGAAGCTGTTGCGCACGTCGACCGCGCGCGAGCCGACGAATTGCCACGCCGCGTCCGCGTTGAAGCGTCCCGGCATGCCGACCGCGCCGCCAGGCAGTTCGCCGTGCACGCCGAGGTTGGCCGTCGTGCGCGGTACGTTCGGCAACCGGTTGCCCGACCGCGCGCCCGTCACATCGCCGGCGGGCACCGAGCGCAGTTCGCCCTGCGTATAGCCGAGCCCCGCCGTCAACCGCACGTAGCGCGACACCTTCGCGCCGAGTTCGAGCTCCGCGCCGTAGGTCCGGTAGTCGAGCGACGCAGGCATGAACAACCCGTTCGACGGGAAGAACGCAACGAGGTGGCCGTTCTTCACGTCGTTGTAGAACACCGAACCGTCGACGCTGAGCCGCCGGTCGAGCCACAGCGACTTGAAGCCGAGCTCGTAGGTCCAGCTCGTCGACGCCGGGAACGACGACTCGCGCCTGCCTTGCGGCCCGTTCACGGTCACGGCCGGGAACCCGGCCGACGCCTCGCCGCGCGACACGGTCGCATAGGTCATCAGCGTATCGGTCCAGTCGAACGTCAGGCCCGCGCGGCCTGTGACGAACGTGTCGCTCAGGCTGTCCTCCTCGCGGAACCGGCTCACGACCTTCGGGTTGCCGTTGCCGTCGAACGCATAGCGCGCGTCCTTGCGCTCGCAGGTCGCGCGCACGCCCGTGATCGCCTTCAGGCGCGCCGTGAGCGGCCAGCTCGCCTCGCCGAACAGCGACACGCTGTCGGTATTGATGCGGTTGTGCTGCTGGCCGTTCTGCGTCGTCACGAAATTGAACGCGGCCGGCGACGCAACCGCCGACGTGTCGTTCGTGAAGCGCGAATGGAAATAGTTGAGCCCGGCCGTCCACATCACGGGGCTGTCGTCGCGCGAACTCACCCGTACCTCCTGCTGGAACGTCGTTTCGCCGAAATGCATCTCGGTGTAGTCCGCGCCCGGCACGTCGAACGCGGTCGCCGGCCGCTTCGACAGCGCCGAATAGATGAGCCCGTCGGTCAGGTCGAACTGCTGGACGTTGCGCGAATCCTGGTAGCTCGTCAGCGACGTGAGCCTGACGCGCTCGAACTCGCGGTCGACCCGCACGCTGCCGCCCGCGTCGCGCCAGCGACTGTACGTCGACGGATTCAGCTCGACCTGCGGAAAATCGCGGTTCTGCAGCATCACGAAGCGCGGCGCGGTGGTCTCGGTCCGGTCGACAAAGCCCGACACCGTGACCGACGTACGGTCGTCGGGCACCCACAGCACCGTGCCGCGCGCGGCGCCGATCTTCACGCGCCCGTCGGCGCCGCCCGTCGCGAGGTTCGGCACGTTGCCGTTCAGGTTCGACATCCGTACCGCGACGCGCGCGGCGACATCGTCCGACACCGCCCCGTTGCCGATCACCTCGCCGAGCCAGCGGCCGTGCGTGCCGGTTTCCGCAGTGGCCGAGAATTCGCGCTTGAAGGTCGGCTGCCTCGTGATCACGTTGATCGCGCCACCCTGCGTGTTGCGGCCGAACAGCGTGCCCTGCGGGCCGCGCAGCACCTCGACGCGGTCGACGTCCATGAAGGTCGGCGGCGCGCCCGTGGTCGCGCGCGGCACGTCGTTCACGTACATCACGACCGATTCGTCGTCGGCCGCGAGCGGCATGAAGGAGCCGACGCCGCGAATGCTGAACACGTTCGCATAGGTCGCGCCGATATCGGCGAACGCGAGGTTCGGCACCGAGCGCGCCAGGCCCGCGTTGCCGGCCGACGGCGCCGCATCGACCGCGAGATCCGCACCGCTCACGGCCGTCACGCTGACCGGCACCTTCTGCTGCGATTCGCTGTGACGGCGCGCGGTGATCGTCACCGCTTCGAGCTGCGAGCCGTCGGCCGGATCGGACGAAGCGGCAGTTGACGGCCGGGCCGCGGCCAGCGTCGCCGTTTCAGCCGCGTGCGCGGACGGCGTCGGCGCCAACGCGGCAGCCAGCGCAAGCGACAGCGGCAGCATCGACGGGACCTTGCAGCGCAACCCGGCATCGGCGGATTCCGCGACGCCGACCGGTGAAACGTTCCGTGAACGGAAGAATTGAACGGCGAATCGATCCGGTGAAGCGATACGAGAAATCGCCCGGCGAGTCCGGGCGGTACGACAGCAACGACGACTCATGAAGCCTTCCCCTGCTGATGCTCCGTTCGCGACCGGCCGGCAGCGGCCTCGTCGCGAACCCCGTGAAGCGTGGTGATAGTGGTGGTTGCAATGGGCGACGCGATTCACGCGTGCCCGGCATCGCTGGCAATCAGGCGCGCATAGCGTCCGTCGCGCGCGACGAGTTCGGCGTGCGTACCCTGCTCGACGACGCGGCCTTCGTCGAGCACGACGATGCGGTCGGCCTGGCGGATCGTCGACGGCCGGTGCGCGATCATCAGCACCGTGCGATGCCGGCGCAGCCGCGCGAGCGCGTCGTGGAACGCGCACTCGCTTTCGGTGTCGAGGCTCGACGACGCTTCGTCGAGCACGAGCACGGGACTGTCGCGCAACAGTGCGCGCGCGATCGCGATCCGCTGCCGCTGGCCGCCCGACAGCCGCGCGCCGCGCTCGCCGCAGCGCGTGTCATAGCCGTTCGGCAACGCGGCGATGAAGTCGTGAGCCTGCGCGTCGCGCGCGGCCTGCTCGATGTCCGCGTCGCTCGCCTCCGGCCGCCCGAGGCGGATGTTGTTCGCGATGGAATCGTCGAACAGGTACACGTCCTGCGGCACCACCGACACGAGCTGCCGCAGCCGCGCGACCGGGATGTCGCGCACGTCGACGCCGCCGAGCGTCACGCGTCCCGACTGCACGTCCCGGAAGCGCAGCAGCAGGCTCACACACGTGCTCTTGCCCGCTCCCGACGCACCGACGAGCGCGACCGTCTCGGCCGGCTTCACGTCGAGATCGACACCGCGCAGCGCCGGCGCGCGCGCGCCGTCGTACGCGAAGGCGGCCTGTTCGAAGCGCACCGTCGCATCGGCCGGTTCCGCGCTGCCGTGGTCGACGATCTGCGTGGGCTGCCGCTGGATCGCGAGAATGCGCTCGGCGCCGGCCTTCAGCTCGCCGAGCTTGCGCGCGGCCTGCGCAACTTCGGCAAGCGGGATCAACGCGGCGCCGACCAGCACGACCGCGCACGGCAGCAACGCGCCGCCGAGCAGCCCGCTCTGGACGAGCACCGCGCCGGTCAGGAGCGCGGCGAGCAGCGCACATGCCTGCAGCAGTTCGATCGCGGCCTGCTCGAGCCCCGCGCGCACGCCGTAGCGGCGCTGCTCGTCCTCCATCTCGGCCACGCGCGACGCGACGCGGTCGAGCCATGCGCGCGCCTGGCCGAACAGCGCGATCTCCTTGCGCCCCTGGATCCCTTCGATCACGTCGGCGTCGAGCCGCGCAGCCGCTTCCGCGAGCTTGCGGCCCTGGCGGTGCGCGCGATCGCCGAGCCAGAACGGCACCGAGGCGAGCAGCGGCAGGAACGGCAGCAGCGCAAGCGTCAGCCACGGCTGCACGAACGCGAGCGCCACGAGCGCCAGCAGCGGGACGACGCCCGCTGCGATCGCGTCGGCGAGCGTGTGCGCGAAGAAATGCTCCATCGCCTGCGCGTCGCGCGTCGCCGTCGCCGCGAGTTCGCCCGTGCGGCGCCCGGCCACGGAACCGGGCGCCGCGCGTTCGAGCCCGTCGTAGATGCCGATCTGCATCGTCTCGATCAGCGCGAACGCGAATTCGTGCGACACGTGCGCCTGCCACCAGCGGCCGCCTGCGCCCGCGGCCACCGCCGCGGCGAGCACCCACAGGCCAGGCTGCCACTGTGCGGCGCCCGCGCCCGTGACCGCCATCCCCACCAGCCACGCGCAGGTCGCGAGCGTCGCGACCATCCCGCCCTGTGCGAGAACCGTCGCGACGATCGTCAGCGCCATCAGCCGTTCCTGCCCGCCCGCTAGCCGCATCAAGTCCGCCCATCCGCTGCGCGCGCGCGGCGCGTCGTCGCGCGGCGCCGCCGCGCGGTCGCGGATCGTTGTCGAGGTCGTGCTCATGCGGTTTTCTCCTGCGATGCGCCGGCCTGCGCATCCTGCGCGGCCAGCAGGCGCGCATACAGTCCGCCGCGCGCCGTCAATGTGTCGTGATTGCCTTCCTCGACGATCCGGCCGCCGTCGACGACGACGATCCGGTCCGCGTGCCGCACCGTCGCGAGGCGATGCGCGATCACGACGAGCGCGCGCTGCCCGGCGAACGCCTCGATCGACGCCTGGATCGCCTGCTCGCTCGCCGGATCGACGTTCGAGGTCGCCTCATCGAGCAGCAGCACCGGCGCGCCCTTCAGCCACGCGCGCGCGATCGCGAGCCGCTGCCGCTGGCCGCCCGACAGTTGCGCGCCGCGCTCGCCGACCGCGGTCGCATAGCCATGCGGCAAACTTTCAATGAAATCGTGGATGTGCGCGACGCGCGCCGCGTCGCGGATCGCTTGCGCGTCCGCGTCGGGACGCGCGAATCGCAGGTTGTCTTCGATGCTGCCGTGGAACAGCACGATGTCCTGAAACACCGCGCTGATCTGCGCGCGCATCGCCGCCAGCGGCAGGTCGCGCAGGTCGACGCCACCGATCCGCACGGCGCCGCGCTGCGGATCGGCCATCCGCATCAGCAGCGCGCCGAGTGTCGACTTGCCGGCGCCCGACGGCCCGACGACGCCGACGAATTCGCGCTCGCCGACCGCGAGCGACACGCGCTCGAGCGCGGGACGATCGCTGCCCGGCCATGCGAACGTCACGTCGTCGAACGCGACGTCCGAGCGCGCGCCCGGCGCGCGCGGCGACGCAGGCTCGCGCACCGGCGGTTCGGCGTCGAGCAGCGCAGCGACCGGCGCGGCCGCGCTCGCGGCGCCCCACGCGATATGGAACGTCTTGTCGAGCCGGTCGACCGGCCGGAACGCCTCGCGCGCCAGGAACAGCGTGATCAGCGCGGTCGTCGCAGGCAGCGCGCCCGACGCCGCGCGCGACGCGTTGAGCGCCGCGACCAGCGCGATGCAGCCGAGCCCGAACAGGCCCGTCACGCCGTTGCGCATCAGTGTGGCGTAAAGAATCCCCATCGCTTCGCGGCGCAATTCGGCCGCCGCGGCGACCAGCGCCGCGCGGCGCGTACCGGCCGCGTCGAACGCCTTCAGCGTGACGATGCCCTGCAGGCTGTCGAGCATCGTCGCGCCGAAACGCCCCATCGACGCCATCAGCCCCGAGGCCTTCGGCCGGCACAGCCGCAGCCACACACGGTCGACCACGGGTACCGCCAGCACGCAGACGGCGAGCACGCCGGCGGACAGCGGATCGAGCCACGCGACGGCGCCGATCACGCCGGTACAGCCGACGAGCGCGACGCAAACGGCCGGGATGTAGCGACCGTAATACGTCTCGAGCGCCTCGACGCCGCCGACGATGGTGTTCTGCAGTTCGGCGGTACGGCCCGCGCCGCCGTCCGCGCCGAGTGCCAGCGCCTGCGGCAGCAACCGCGCGCGCAGCCGCGCCTTGGTGCGGCTCGCGGTGCGCAGCGCCGCGACTTCACCGGCCCACATCAGCGCGATCCGCACGAGCGCGAACGCCGCGAAGCCAAGCGCCCAGCCGAACACGCCCGACGGCGGCGCGCCCGACAGCACGGCCGCGATCCCGAGCGCGAGACACAGCGCCTGGGCCGCGTGGCACGCGGTGACGGCCAGCCCGATCGCGACGTTCGCCGCGATATCGGCATAGACGACTCCCGCGAGCCGCCACAACTGAGGTTGCATCTGATTTCTCCTTCGTCTGGATACCTGATCGATGCGGCTCGCGCCGCGCCGCAATGGCATGGATGCGACGCGCCGGTCAGCCGGCCGCGCGGTCGCCCGTCACGCAGTGCACCGGTACGCCCTTCAGCGGCGTGGCCATGACGTCGACGAGCCCCTGCTCGGCGAGCAACGCCCTGACCGCGGCGACCGGATAGCAATCGCCCGCCTGCGTAAGCCCGAGCATCTGTGCGGCAAACAGGCGCGGCACGGGCTCGCTCGCGGGCGGCGCGTCGGAGATCATGAAATCGCAGACCGCGATCCGCCCACCGGGGGCGAGGAGGCTGCATGCGCGCGCGAGCAGCCGGCGGCATGCGTCCTCGTCGAAGTGATGGAGGATCTGGCTCATGATGACGAGGTCGTACTGCCCCGGAATCTCGACGTCGAACAGGTCGCCGCCGACGAACCGCGCGCGCGCCTCGACACCGAATTCGACACGCAGTCGACGCCGAGCGGCCGCCACGCGCGCGCCGCACGCGCTTGCCAGCCCGTCATGCCGGTCGCGGCCTGCAGCAGCGCATCGGACACGGGCGCGCCGGCCGCGAGCCTCGCGGCATTTCGTTCAACGTATGTCATAGGCATGGATATTGATCTAGCCCCGAGCGGAGGAAACGCACCGCTTCCCGCCTGTCCGGCAGCCACGCCATCGGTTGATGGTCGACATCCACAATGATATTTTACGTATTAATGAGAATCATTCTCATTTCATATGGATATCGGCGAATTTCATATGCAGGCCGGGTGAAGCCGTTCCATCCCAAAAACTTTGTAGCTAGTCTTGCGGCCACCGAGGCGCCTGAGACTCATACGAGACGCCCGGTCTGCCGTGGAGAACCTGAGAGGAGTTGTTCGGATGCACGCACTGACCATGCCCAGCGCGTCCGCAATGGACGTCACCCCAAACCAGACCTGGACCGTCGCACGCGGGGACGCCGAATGCGGCAGCTACGCGGTCGAACGCCTGAATTGCGAGCCCGGCTTCTCGGTCGTGCGCTCGAGCGTGCTGTCGGAGCGCGAGCTGACCGAGGCCTGCAGCCACGACGGCGCCGAACGCCAGCTCGTCGTCGCGATCGGGCTCGAAGGCGACTCCGAGTTCTGCGACCGGCGCGGCGAACGCCTGCCGTTCTCGTCCGGTCACACGACGGCGTCGGTGTTCCGCAGCGGCGGCGGCGAACGCCGCTTCGCGGCGAACCAGTTCGTGCGGCAACTGCGGCTCGTCGTATCGGAAAGCACGCTGTCGAGCTTCGTCGGCGAGGACCGTTGCCGCGAGCTGCTCGGCCCGATGCTCGGCCATTTCGAAGGATTCCGGCAAGTTGCATTCATGGCGAACGGCACGAGCCCGCATCTGCGCTTCTTCCGCGACCCCGACCTGCTGCAGCGGGACGGCCTGAGCCTGCGCATCCACGCGCTGAGCCTGCTCGCCGACCAGTTGCACACGATCGCACCGGCACCCGTGCGAACCGGTCGCCTCGGCGCGCGCGACCTCGACAAGCTCGCGCACGTCGAGGCATTCATGCGTGCGCACCTCGACAAGCCGCTCAACAACGCGTACCTGTCGGCCTCGCTCGGCATCAGCGAATACAAGCTGAAGGAGTGCTTCCGCCAGGCCTACGGCACGAGCCCCGCGCAGCACCTGCTCGAACTGCGGATGCACCGCGCGCAGGAACTGCTCGAAGCCGGCCACCAGGTGGCCGAGACAGCCTATCGCGTCGGCTACCAGCATCCGAGCAATCTCAGCGCCGCGTTCACGCGTTTCTTCGGATGCACGCCGAAATCCGTCCTCGGCAACCGATCCTGCCGAGCCCTCCCCCGATCCGCCGAATGTGCCAGCCACGACTGACCTGCATGCCGCACCCGCCCGCGCCGCCGGCCGGCGCGAGATCTTCCTGAACCTCAACGAATCGCCGTTCGGCCCGTTCGACGAAGCCGAAGCCGCCGCCGCGCGCGCTCGCCGAGGCGGGCCGCTACCAGTTCCCGCTCGTCGAACGGCTGCGCGAAGCGATCGCCGCCGCGCACGACGTGCCCACCGGCTGGGTGTCGCTGTACCGGGCTCGAATCGCGCGCTGCATTACGCGACGCTCGCGAACCGGCCCGTGCGCCGCGCACCGCTTCGCGCGGACGGCGCGCACGACGTTGCCGCGATGTGCGAGGCGGCGCCGCGCGGACTGATCTACGTCGCCAACCCGAACAACCCGACCGGCACCGTGACCCCGCACGACGCGCTGCGACGCCTGCTGAGCGACCGCCGGCCCGGCACGACCGTGCTCGTCGACGAGGCGTACATCGAATACAGCGACGAACCGTCGATGCTCGACGCGGTACGTACGGACCTGGGGCTGATCGTCGCGCGCACGTTCTCGAAGATCTACGGGATGGCCGGCCTGCGGCTCGGCTATGCGGTTGCGCAACCCGATGCCATCGGGTGCATCCACACCATGCCGCCGCACGACGTGTCGGTGCCGGCCGCCGCCGCGGCCCTCGCGAGCCTTGCGCTGCGCGACCGGCTCGGCGAGCGCAAGGCATACACGGCGGCCGGCCGCGACGACCTGATCCGCTGGTTCGCCGCGCGCGGCGTGCATGTCGAACGCAGTTGACCCGACATGCCGAACTGGATGCGCATCACGATCGGCACGCGCGACGAGATGGACGCGCTGAAAGAGGCGCTCGTGCGCGTGCTCGGAGAGCCTGCCGGGCACGACGCCACATGAGCACGCCCCGCTCCCCGTCATTCCGTTCAACCGCCTACCGACGATCCGCCATGAAACTACCGCCTCTCGTTACGACGCTCGCGCCGCTGTCCGGCGACGAACTGACCCGCTGCAGCCGGCATGTCCTGCTGCCGGAACTCGGCCTGACCGGCCAGCAGCGCCTGAAGGCCGCCCGCGTGCCCGTGGTCGGCGCGAGCGGCCTCGGCTCGCCCGCGCTGCTCTATCTCGCCGCCGCGGGGGGCGGCACGCTCGGCGTGATCGATTTCGACCGCGTCGACGTATCGAACCTGCAGCGGCGGGTGATCCACCGGATGTCGACGGTCGGCATGCCGAAGACGGCCAGCGCGCGCAACCCGATCGTCGCGCTCGATCCGCACGTCGACGTGCGGCTGCATGACGAGCGGCTCGACAACGACAACGCGATCGCGCTGTTCTCGCAGTACGACCTGATCGTCGACGGCACCGACAACTTCGCGACGCGCTACCTCGTCAACGACGCCTGCGTGCTGGCCGGCAAAACCTACGTGAGGGTCGGCCGGGATGAGCGTTTATGCTCTGCAGCGCATAATAACGAATCTTGGTCATACCCCGACTCCGCCGACACGCGCCCGCACCACCCCGCATCCGCCCAATCTCTGCCAGCACTTGCTCGCCCTCGCCCCGCACCTAGGGTCTGGTAAGAAGCGGAACGCACATGCGTTCCGTATATAAACAGACCCTAGGGAATACCCGCCTGCGCCCCCCGTCTCCCGCGCCGATAAACAGGCATTCGTCCCCATGCGTCAGCCGCCCCACGACACCCACCATGCGCTCTCTTTCACTGAACCAAAAGCTCACGTCGATGATCGTCATCCTCTGGATCGGCCTGCTGCTGATCGGGGCGACCGGGGCGTGGCAGAACCGCTCGTCGATGATTGCGGACCGGCGCGAGCAGCTCGGGTATCTGACCGCGCAGGCATACAGCGTCAGCGATCATTTCTACAAGCTGTCGCAGCAGAACGCGATGCCCGAGGCGGACGCGAAGCGCGCCGCGCTCGAAGCGATCGCCGCGATGCGCTACGGCAAGGACGGCTATCTGTCGATCAACGATTCGAAGCCCGTCGTCGTCATGCATCCGATCAAGCCGGAACTGAACGGCAAGGACGTATCCGGCTTCACCGATCCGGGCGGCAAGCACCTGTTCGTCGAAATCGTCAAGGCGGGCAACGCGCAAGGCGGCCTCGGCTTCGTCGACTACATGTGGCCGAAGCCTGGCGCCGACAAGCCGATCGACAAGACGAGCGCCGTTCGCCATTTCGCGCCGTGGGACTGGTACATCGTGACCGGCATGTACATGGACGACCTGCAGGCCGCCATGCTCGCGAACACCGCCCGCTGGCTCGCGATGACGGTCGTGCTCGGCGTCGCCGCGACGATCCTGATGGTGCTCGTGCTGCGCAGCGTGCGCAGCAGCCTCGGCGGCGCCCTCGAGGCGGCCGTCGCGACCGCGCAGCGGATCTCGCAGGGCGACCTGACCGCGCACGTCGACATTCGCCACGGCGACCGCAAGAGCCTCCTGCACGCGCTGCACACGATGCAGACGGCGCTCATCGACATGGTGTCGCGCGTGCGGCTCGGCACCGAGAACATCAACGTGGGCGCATCGGAGATCGCGGCCGGCAACACCGATCTGTCGCAGCGCACCGAGCAGCAGGCGGCCGCGCTCGTCGAGACCGCGTCGAGCATGGACGAGATGACGACGAACGTGAAGCAGAATGCCGACAGCGCGTCGCAGGCGGCCGAGCTCGCCGACCAGGCGGCGCAGGTCGCGACGCGCGGCAGCGCGGTCGTCGACGACGTCGTGCGGACGATGGACGACATCACCGACGCGTCGCGCAAGATCGGCGACATCATCGGCGTGATCGACGGCATCGCGTTCCAGACCAACATCCTTGCGCTCAATGCGGCCGTCGAGGCGGCGCGCGCGGGCGAACAGGGACGCGGCTTCGCGGTCGTCGCGGGCGAGGTGCGCACGCTCGCGCAGCGCTCGGCGACGGCCGCGAAGGAAATCAAGTCGCTGATCGAGACGTCGAACACGACGGTCGAGCACGGCGCGACGCTCGTCACGCGCGCGGGCACGACGATGACGGAAATCGTGCAATCGGTGAGGCGCGTGAACGAAATCCTCGAGGAAATCAGCCACGCGTCGCGCGAACAGAGCGCGGGCATCGAGCAGGTCAATCGCGCGGTCGGCGAGATGGACCAGGTCACGCAGCAGAACGCCGCGCTCGTCGAGCAGGCGGCCGCCGCCGCGCACTCGCTGAAGGATCAGGCGGACGCGCTGCGCTCCGCGGTCGCGCAGTTCGCGCTGCCCGCCTGATCGGCGCTGGCGGGCGAAACGGGGCGGCTCGGCCGCTCCGTTTCTTCTTTCGTCGGACTGCATCTTTTTTTTGCCGCGCCGGCATCCCTTTCTCGCTGTGCAGCCGCGCCCTCGCCATTCGCACGCTCGCAAACGTGCGCTGACCGCCCCACATTCCCGCCGCGGCACGCAGCATTGCGGTGGACCGGATTGCGTTGAGCGACGTCGCGCGGATGATCGTCACGAGCCGACGTTTTTCCGCCTGCACTGCCGACGCGCCGCGCCCGGCCACTATTCGCGGTTCGCCCGTTTCCGTTCGCCGAACGCCGGCTCTTTCGTCACATGCGGGCGATCTCGCGCCCGCTGATCGACGTGTCCGCGCGCCGCGCTCCCCCTGTTTTCACCCCGCGCCGGTCCCGGCGCTACGCGCGGTTCTTGGAGGTTTGTCAGATTTTGCAACGATTTGGCCGCCAAACCAGACGAAATCATTACTCATTCATTACAATTCCGTCTTCGGGACGCGATCCGCCGTCCTGCCCAGCGATAGCCAGCCCATGCGCCTGAACAAAAAACCGAAGTCGTCCGATCCTTACGTCGCCGTCGCGAAAAGTCCGATGCTGCCGACGAGCCTGCCGATGTGGCGCTCGAAACTCGTCGTGATCCTCGTGTTCCTCGCGTTCGGCACGCTGATCGCCCGCGCGTTCTGGGTGCAGGTCGCGAACCAGGATTTCTACGTCGGTCAGGGCCAGAAGCGCTATCAGCGCACGATCGAGCTCGGCGCGATGCGCGGCAGCATCGTCGATCGCAACGGCGCGCTGCTCGCCGTGAGCCTCACGACCTATGAAATCTGGGCGAATCCGAAACAGGTCGACGAGGTTGCATACGCGCCGCTCGCGAAACTGCTCGACATGCCGCTCGCCGAAGTGCGGCGGCGCCTGACGGGCGATCGCTCGTTCGTGCTGCTCAAGCGCCAGGTCGATCCCGAAACGGCCGCCCGCATCGAAAAGCTCGACATCGACGGCGTCACGCAAGTCGCCGATTCGAAGCGCTTCTATCCGGAAGGCGAATCGGCCGCGCACGTCGTCGGCTTCACGAACGTCGAGGATCACGGGCAGGAAGGCGTCGAGCTTGCCGCGAACGGGCGGCTGTCCGGCACCGCGGGCCAGCGCCAGGTGATCCGCGACCGGCTCGGCCGGATCGTCTCCGATACCGGCCCGCTCGTGCCCGCGCAGCACGGCGCGACGATCGAGCTGACGATCGACCGGCGGATTCAGCAACTCGCGTACGCGCAGCTCAAATCGACGATCATCGCGAACAATGCGCAGGCGGGCAGCGTCGTCGTGCTCGACGCGCAGAACGGCGAAATCCTCGCGCTCGCGAACTATCCGACGTTCGACCCGAACGATCGCGCGCGCCTGACGGGCCAGCAGTTGCGCAACCGCGCGGTGATCGACACGTTCGAGCCGGGCTCGACGATCAAGCCGGTCGTCGTCGCGCTGTCGATCGACACGGGCAAGGTGCGGCCGCAGACGATCGTCGATACCTCGCCGGGCTCATACAGGATCGGCCCGAACGTGATTCACGACACGTCGAACCACGGCGCGATCACGGTGGCGCAGGCGCTGCAGATGTCGAGCAACATCGCGCTCGCGAAGCTCGCGCTCAACCTGCCCGCCGAGACGATCTGGAACAAGTACCAGGAATACGGCATCGGCCGCGCGCCGGAGCTGACGTTCCCCGGCGTCGCGTCCGGGCGGCTGCGTCCGTACAAACGCTGGCGGCCTATCGAGCAGGCGACGATGGCTTACGGCTACGGGCTGTCGGCGTCGCTGCTGCAGATTGCGCAGGTCTACACCGCGTATGCGGGCGACGGCACGATCCATCCGGTGTCGCTGCTGAAGGCGAACGCCGATCCGCAATCGGCCGATACGCACCGCGGCCATCGCGTGACGACGCCCGCCACCGCGGCGGCGATCCGCTCGATGCTCGAGATGGCGGTCGGCCAGGGCGGCACCGGGCGCGCGGCGCGTGTCGACGGCTACCGCGTCGGCGGCAAGACGGGGACCGCGCGCAAGCAGGTGGGCGCGTCGTACGCGAAGGGCAAGTACCGGGCGCTCTTTGCCGGGATGGCGCCGATGAGTCATCCGCGCCTCATCATCGCCGTGATGATCGACGAGCCGGCCGCGCGGAGCTATTACGGCGGCACGGTCGCGGGGCCGGTGTTCTCGTCGGTGATGAGCGGCTCGCTGCAACTGCTCGGCGTGCCGCCCGACGCGCCCGTCGTCGCCGACAAGCCGGCGACGAGTGCAGGCGGCGCGAAGCCGCCGGCGAAAGCGAGGACGTGACGGAGCCGGGCGGCGGCCGACGCGATTCTTTCCTTTCGCTCGATACGCCGCCGCCTTCGATCTTTGCTGCTTCGGCGGCTTCGCCTCTTCGGCGTTTCAGTTTTTCGGTTTTTCGATCCCACGCCCCACCTTCGCCCCGCCGCCCCGATCCCATTCTCTAGGATCGCCTCGCATTATTTGGAAGCCCGCCGACCCGCCTCCTACAATCTGCCGCACGACATGCATGCCGTTGCGCGGCTCGCAAGGCCGCATCCATAAAACGGAGCACGAAGGAGACGCTCATGGGATTGCGTTGGCCCCAAGCCGCCCTCGTTTGCGCGAGCCTCGCCGCCGGTTTGTCGGCGGCGGCGCCCGCGCGTGCGCAAGGCGCGGCCCCGGTGAAGATCGGCTTCGTCGTCAAGCAGCCCGACGACCCGTGGTTTCAGGACGAATGGCGCTTCGCCGAGCAGGCGGCGAAAGACAGGCATTTCACGCTCGTGAAGATCGCCGCGCCGAGCGGCGAGAAAGTATCGACCGCGCTCGACAGCCTCGCCGCGCAAAAAGCGCAGGGCGTGATCATCTGCGCGCCCGACGTGAAGCTCGGCCCCGGCATCGCCGCGAAGGCGAAGCGCGCCGGGATGAAGCTGATGTCGGTCGACGACCAGCTCGTCGACGGGCGCGGCGCGCCGCTTGCCGACGTGCCGCACATGGGCATCTCCGCATACAGGATCGGCGGGCAGGTCGGCGAAGCGATCGCCGCCGAGGCGAAGCGGCGCGGCTGGAACCCGGCCGAGGTCGGCGTGCTGCGGCTCGCGTACGACCAGTTGCCGACCGCGCGCGAGCGCACGACGGGCGCGGTCGACGCGCTGAAGGCCGCCGGCTTTCCGGCCGCGAACGTCGTCGACGCGCCGGAGATGACGGCCGACACCGAAGGCGCGTTCAACGCCGCCAACATCGCGTTCACCAAGCATCGGAACTTCAGGCACTGGGTGGCGTTCGGATCGAATGACGACACGACGGTCGGCGCGGTGCGCGCGGGCGAAGGTCGCGGCATCGGCGCGGACGACATGATCGCGGTCGGCATCAACGGCAGCCAGGTCGCGCTGAACGAATTCGCGAAACCGAAGCCGACGGGCTTTTTCGGCTCGATCCTGCTGAATCCGCGGCTGCACGGCTACGACACGTCGGTCAACATGTACGACTGGATCACGCAGAACCGGACGCCGCCGCCGCTCGTGCTGACGTCCGGCACGCTGATCACGCGCGCGAACGAGAAGACGGCGCGCGCGCAGCTCGGGCTGTGAGCGGAGCCGCGCGGCAAGCGGCGCCGACGTTGCGTTTCGAACCGGAGGAATGCGCATGACGACACCACGCACCACGCTGATCACGGGCGCCGCGGGCGGCATCGGCCAGGCGCTCGTGCGCCGCTTTCTCGCCGCGGGCGACCGCGTGCTCGCGCTCGACCGCGACCGCGCCGCGCTCGCCGCATTCGTCGACGCGTTGGGCGATGCAGCGGGCAATTCGGCCGTCGCACTGATCGTCGACGATCTGAGCGACGCCGAACGCCTCGCGGCCGCGCTCGCGAACGAGCCCGTCGACGTGCTCGTCGCGAACGCGGGCACCGCCGCGTCGGCGACGCTGCGCACGACGACGAGCGCATCGTGGCGCGCGGATCTCGACGCGAATCTCACCGCGACCTACGTGAGCGTCGAGGCCGTGCTCGCCGGCATGCGCGCGCGGCGGCGCGGCGCGATCACGATCGTCGGCTCGGTCAACGGCGTCGCCGCGCTCGGCCACCCCGCCTATAGCGCGGCGAAGGCCGGATTGATCAGCTACGCGAAATCGCTCGCGATCGAATACGGGCGCGACGGCGTGCGTGCGAACGTCGTGTGCCCCGGCACCGTGAAAACGCCCGCGTGGGAAGCGCGGGTGCGGCAGAACCCGCAGGTGTTCGAGCAATTGAAGAAGTGGTATCCGCTCGACGATTTCGCGACGCCCGAGGACGTCGCGAACGCGGCGCTCTTCCTGTCGTCGGACGCGGCGCGCGCGATCACCGGCGCGATGCTGCCCGTCGACGGCGGGCTGCTCGCGGGCAATCGCGTGATGGCGCAGGAGCTGACGCTCGAGTCGTTCTATTGACGTTGTGCCGGGCGTCGCTACGCCGGGAGTCGCTACGCCGGGCGACGCTACGCCGGGCGACGGCCCCTCATCGCGCGCCGGCGCGCGTTCCGCCGCGTTCGATCAATGCGCGGCCGCCCGCCGCGCGTGGCCCTCAGCCGCGCCCATCCGCGCGAGCACGTGCTCGGTCATCCCGCGCGCGAGCTCGGTCTCGCTCACGAACACCTCGCCCATCCCTTCGCTCGCGAGCAGCGCCGCCTCTTCGTCGCCGTTCGTGCAGAGCGCAACCTCGATCGCGGGGTTCAGCGTGCGCGCGATGTCGACGATCTGCCGCACGTCGAACACCTCCGGCAGCGTGACGACGAGCATCCCCGCGCGCGCGATGTGCGCCTGCACGAGCACGATCGGCTCGATCGCGTCGCCGGACACCGCCGCCACGCCGTCCGCGCGCAGTTTCTCGACCGTCTCGCGGTTCTGCTCGACGACGACATACGCGATCCCGCTCGCATCGAGCGCGTGCGCGATCCGCGTGCCGACGCGCCCGTAGCCGACGATCACCACCTGCCCCGTCAGATGTGTCTGCGGCGTCGACATCGGCAGCGCGGCGAGCGGATCGTCGCGCGACTCGAGCCGGCGCGCGAACGCCGAGTGCTTGCGGACCCACGCGAGCGCCGGATCGATCGCCGCGAACAGCAGCGTGTTGAGCGCGATCGACAGCAGCGCGACCGCGAGAATCAGGCTCTGCCCTTCGGCCGACAGCAGCCCGAGCCCGCGCCCGAGGCTCGCGAGGATGAACGAGAACTCGCCGATCTGCGCGAGGCCCGCGCCGACCGTGAGCGCGGTGTTCAGCGGATAGCGGAACGCGAGCACGAGCGCGACCGCCGCGATCGTCTTGCCGAGCACGACGATCGCGGCCACTTCGAGCACGTGCAGCGGCTGGTCGATCAGCACGCGCGGATCGAACAGCATGCCGACCGAGATGAAGAAGAGGACCGAGAACGCGTCGCGCAGCGGCAGCGTCTCGTCGGCCGCGCGGCGGCTGAATTCCGATTCGCGCATCATCATCCCGGCGAAGAACGCGCCGAGCGCGAACGACACGTCGAACAGCTTCGCCGCGCCGAACGCGACGCCGACCGCCGCCGCGATCATGCACAGCGTGAACAGCTCGCGCGAGCCGGTGCGCGCGACGAGCCACAGGATGCGCGGAAACACGCGCTTGCCGACGACGAGCATCAGCGCGACGAACGCCGCGACCTTCAGCAGCGTGACGCCGAGCGCGCCCCACAGGCTGGCGCCTGCGTCGCCCGCGTGCGCGGCCGGTTCGCCGGGCGCGTTCGCGCCGCCGCCGAGGAGCCCCGCGAGCGGCGGCAGCAGCACGAGCACGAGCACCATCACGAGATCCTCGACGACGAGCCAGCCGACCGCGATCCGCCCGTTGACCGATTCGATGAGCCCGCGCCCTTCGAGCGCGCGCAGCAGCACCACCGTGCTCGCGACCGACAGCGCGAGGCCGAACACGAGCGCGCCGCCGATATTCCAGCCCCATAAGAGCGCGAGCCCTCCGCCGAGCGCGGTCGCGACCGCGATCTGGACGATCGCGCCGGGCAGCGCGATCTTGCGCACCGCGAGCAGATCGCCGAGCGAGAAATGCAGGCCGACGCCGAACATCAACAGCATCACGCCGATTTCGGCGAGCTGCTGCGCGAGCGCGAGATCGCCGACGAAGCCGGGCGTGCCGGGGCCGATCACGATGCCGGCGAGCAGATAGCCGACGAGCGGCGGCATCTTCAGCAGCGACGCGAAGTAACCGAGGATCATCGCGAGACCGAAACCGGCCGCGAGCAGTGCAATCAGGCTGACGTCATGAGGCATCCGTGCTCCATTGAATGTAACTATTTCGTAAGAATCGAAGAATAAGGGATTGCGGCGACAAATGTGCGAACCGGCCAAGCGATTATCATCGTTACATCATTCAATGTAATAGTTTGTTGCGATCCCGCTTTCTCCAGCCACACGCGATACGGAACGGCCTCGCGCCGTCCGATGAACTCAAACTACAGGGAGGTACACATGGCAGTCGGCAACCATCACCCGAACGCCTGACCCGGCGAGCGGCGTGACGGTCACGAGCATCGGCTTGTCGAGTGTCGTCAGGCGAGCGGGCACGGCCCCGCCGTCGACCGTGACGAGCGCCTTGAGAACGAGCCGAAGCCTGTGCCGGCCCCAGTGATTCGGCGTGATCCGCCAGGACCACACGACGGGCGCCGCCATCCCGACCGCCTGCTCCTGATCGCCGGCCGGATCGATCGAGAAATCGTCCGGGTCCGCGCTGAGCCGTGCGATCATCCGATCGCTGATCTTGATGCGTGCGTGCTGAAAGTTGCCCGCCGACGGATTGTTCTCCGCGATCTGCTGTTGCAACGCGGCGACGCTCTCCTTCGGACTCAACACTGCGTCGATCTTCGCCGCCGCCTCGTCCGTCCCCGACGCGAATGCCGAGACCCTCGTGCGCGGCGCGTCCAGTTGCTTGCGGTCATCGCAATCAGCACTCGCTGCTTCGCATGAATGTCCGATTCAATTCAGCCAGCCGGCCGACTCGCATCGCAGTACGTAGCGAATTGCTTTCGTCCGAGCACGATCGGCCTGATTGCCTATACATGGACGAGCATAAATCCGCGAAATGATCGAATACAAATCGATCCACCTTTCTCGGCGAAACCGATAGATACGAACCTTACCTTCCGCCCCCGGTAAGCCTACCCGCCGAATGTCGCCGTGCGGTCTTCGCAGCCGGCATGTGTGGTCGAAAATCCGGTCGAACGACGCAACGGCGACACACTCGGGGTCGGGCACATAATGTTTCCGATGCAAAAGGATTAATTCCGTCGCAATGAAACGCTCGACTTGTGCAAAAAGCTGTGTATTGCACATTCAGTCCGCCCTTTCGCCGCAACGCCTATTCCTCTCGCGACGCAAGGAAGGTCGAAACAATTTGACGGATTAAGACAAAAAGAGACGAATATCGCCTTGACCATATAGGTAGTTTCCCTCATAATTTGTAACAATTTATTGAATTTGCAACTCGCCTGACCTGCCATTGCGTCATCCCTCCCGTTGTCGATAGTGCATAGGTACAGCAGCTTGCGTATTGGCTTCACCTTCGAAATACGAGTTTCACCAGACCTGTGCAAAGCACGACATCGCAGCCCCCCGGATCATCGACCACGACGCCTGTCCATGCGCCGCCGCTTCGGTCAAACCGATTGCCGGCGATTCGGCCCCGCGCTCGCCGCCTTCCACCGTGGCGCGACGACATCCACAGTCCATCCGTATCCGGTGCGCGCGGACCTCTTCTCGATCGCCGTTGATTTGAACACTTAGCACGCGCGGGCGACGCCCGACACCAAAACTCGCAATCACCTTCGGGAGAATATGAAAACGCCTCGCCAGCCTCTCTTTTGGGCTATCGTCGGGATTCCTAATCTCATCTGCCTTGCCTACTTCCTTCTCCTCGCATCGCCGGTCTACGTTTCGACTGCGTCGCTGATCGTCTACAAGCCCCAGCAGTCGTCGCAGAGCCTCGCGACGATGCTGTCCGGCACGGGCGGCGGCAATTCGATCGAAGGCGCCTACATCGTCAAGGACTACATCGGATCGTGGGACGAGTACCGGAACGTCGCGAAGTCCGTCGATCTGCCGAAACACTACGGCCAAGGCGATTTCGTGAGCCGTTACGGCGGCCTCGCGACGCTTTTCCGCAAGAACGACGTCGCGCTGTGGCACTACTACCAGAATCGGGTGAATGCGGCGATCGACCAGAACAGCGGGATCGTGTCGCTGTCGGTGCAAGGCTATTCGCCCACGGCGGCCGCAGCCGTCGCCGAGCGGGTGCTGCAGGATTCCGTCCGCCACATCGACAACATGAATCGCCAGCAAGAAAGCGATTACATGAAAAACGCCGTCGATCGCCGCGCCGCCATCGAGGCGAAGCTGAAGAGCGACGAAGCGGCGCTGTCGGCGTATCGCGTGTCGACCGGCATCCACGATCCGTCGGAGCTGTACACATCCAATCTCGCGCTGCTGAACTCGCTGAACGAGCAGAAGACCCGCCTCGCCTCGCAGTACGACGCAATCGTGAAAGCAACGCCGAACAATCCGGTCGCGCAAAACCTGCGCGCGGCGATGACGGCCATTCAGGCCAAGATCGCGAGCACCGAAGCGGAAGGCAAGACGCTGTCGCGGCGCGCCGCGCGCTATGAAGAGCTGACCGTCGCGCGCAACAACGACGTCGCGCTCTTGCGGGAAATCGAAACGGCCGTGCAGCAGGCGCAACTGAACGCGATGAAGAACAAGTACTACTTGAACATCATCAGCGCACCGTCCAGCCCGCGCGCGCCCGAACTGCCCCGGCGCCTCGAATGGATCGCCGGCGTCTTCCTTGCGACTCTCGTTCTTTGGGGACTACTCCGATGACCCACTTCTCCCGAGCCGCTCGCGCCGGGCTCGCCGGCGCGACGCTGGCGCTGTCCGCATGCGGCCTGCTGCCGTCCGCCGGCCCGTCCGTCTCGACCGTCAGGTCGAACACCGACGTCGACATCGTCAACGTCACGCCGGCGCTCGCGCGGGAACGCGCTGAGAAGGAAGCGGCGAGCCGCCGGGCCGCGATCGAGCGAGCCGTTTCCGATCTGTCGCAAGCGACGCATCACGGCGCGTTCACGTTCGCCCCAGGCGACGTCCTGCACGTGACCCTGTGGACGATCTCCCCGTGGCCGGGCGCCGATTCGCAGCAAGGCGCGTCGAACGTCCCGTCGCCCATCGATCTCGGCAACTATACGGTGTCCGAAAAAGGCACGATCGATCTGCCCTATGTCGGCCCGACGCCTGTCGGCGCACTCGGCCCCGACGACGCGCAGAGGGCTGTCGCGCGCCGCTACGCGTCGCTCGGCATCCTGCAAAGCCCGTCGGCGAAGATCACCATTGCATCGACGTCGCAGAGCAGCGTCATCGTGACGGGCGCGATCGGCGCACCGAAGCTCATTGCGTGGACGCCCGCGGGCCTGTCGCTGACATCCGCCCTCACGCAGGCGCTCGGCAACGGCGCGGATCTCGTCGGCACCACCAGCGGGCGCGACAGCGACAACGTCGCGACGCAAGTGACCGTCCTGCGCAAAGGCGCATCGGTCACGCTGCCGCTCGAAGAAGCGCTCGCGCGGCAAGCGGCGCTCGAACCGGGCGATCGCGTGCTGGTCAAGCGTGCGCCGCTCGTGCGCGTGACCGTCGTCGGCGGCGGCGTGCGCAAGAACGGGCAATTCGGCTTCGCCCATCCGCCGACGCTGGCCGAAGTGCTCGCGTCGGCGTCCGGGCTCGACGCGAACCTCGCCGACGACCACGCGGTATTCGTTCTCGAACAAACGCCGCAAGGCGAACGCCCGGTGCTCTACGACTTCGCATGGAACAACCTGCAGGGCCTCATCGCTTCGCACAGCTTCCCGATCAAGGACGGCGACATGATCTACGTCGCCGAAGCGCCGATCGTCCCGGTCGAGCGGGCCATCGGCATCCTGTTCCAGCTCGCGCTGCCCGTGCAGGCCGTGAAGTGACATGACGTTCGACGCCTATATCGACCAGTTGGGCCTCCCCGCCGGCGAGGCCCGGCGGCTTCGCGCATCGGTGCGCACGTGGGACGACCTCCACGCGTGGCTCGACGCGAATCAGGCGCCCGTCATCCAGCCGAGGCCCGAGCGGATCGCCGTCGCGCCGCCGCCGCTGAACGTGTCGTGGAAACACAATGTCTGGCGGCGCTTTCGTCGGTCCCGATCGCTGAAGGCGCCTGTCGGCCAGCCGCCTGGCTGGGAGCAGGTCGTCGAATACCGGCGCAAGGTGTCGCTCGCGCTCACGCTGATCACGACGATCGTGATCCTGATGCTGTCCCACTACACGTTGCGCGCGCAACAAATGCCCGAGATCACGATCAAGATCTATCTCGTGATCTACGGGATCATGACGTGGTTCCTGGCCGCCAATTTCTTCAAGCTCCTCATCGGGACGTGGCATACGCTGCGCGGGCCCGGCAACAATCCGTGGCATCCGTCGAAATCCGCGCAGGAGCCGCGCGCGGGCGCGAAGGTCGCGATCGTCTATCCGGTGTATCACGAGGACGTCGCGCGCGTCGCCGCCGGGATGGCCGCCACGTGGGCGTCGATCGAGCGCGATCACCCGGAATACAGCCATCACTTCGACAACTTCCTGCTGTCGGACAGCCGCAGGCTCGAGTACGGCGTCGTCGAGCAGGCGGCCGTTCACAAGCTGAGGGAGCAGTTCCCGGGCGGCCGGTTCTTCTATCGCCGTCGTCCGGTCAACCTGAACGCGAAGCTCGGCAACGTCACCGATTTCTGCCGCCGCTGGGGCAAGAAGTACGAGTACATGCTCGTAATGGACGCCGACAGCATCATGGACGGCAACGCGATCGTCGCGCTGCTCCGGATGATGGAGGGCAACCTCCGGATCGGCATCCTGCAGACGAACCCGAAGCCCGTGATGCGGCGAAGCCTCTTCGGCCGGATGCAGCAGTTCGCCGCCCGGCTGTACGGCTCGGTCTTCTCGTACAGCCTGCAGGCGATGTTCATGGGGCACGCGTCGTACATCGGCCACAACGCGATGATACGGATGAAGCCGTTCATCAAGTACTGCATCCTGCCCGAGCTGCCCGGAACGCCGCCCTGGGGCGGCAAGCCGCTGAGCCACGACATCATCGAATCCGCGATGATGGCCCGCGCGGGCTACGAGGTCTGGTTCCTGCCCGAGCTCGAAGGGAGCTACGAGGAAATTCCGGCGAATCTTCTCGGATTCCTGATCCGCGAACGCCGGTGGATGCAGGGCAACATGCAGCATCTGCGGTTCCTGTTCATCGACGGCCTGCGCTCGGTGCATCGCGAGACGTTCCTGAACGGCTCGATGGGCTATCTCGCCGCGCCGCTGTGGGCGATGTTCCTCGTCGTCTCGGCCTACGGAATGGTTCACTTCCTGAGCCACGGCGCGCTCGTCATCGGCGCGATCCAGGTTCTGCAGATGCCGATGCTGATGCTGCTGATCTCGTCGCTCGTGTTCCTGTTCATGCCGCGGGTCCTCGCCTTCGTCGTGCATGTGAAGCGCGACCGCGCGCGCGGTTTCGGCGGCAAGGACAAGCTGATGTGGTCGCTGCTGCTCGAGACGATATTCTCGTTCTTCTTCTCGCCGATCATGATGATCTACGTGACCCGCTTCGTGTGGCTCTGGATCAAACGGCGCAGCATTTCATGGGGCACCCAGCAGCGCGACGACGAGCCCCTGCCCTGGTCCGCATGCTTTCGGCACTTCGGCTGGATCAGCGTGATCGGCGTCGTCTGCTGGGCCTCGATGGCTTACGCCGTTCATGGCATCTCGGGCGCCCGCGCGCTGATGATCGCGGCGCTCTCGCGCAATTGGGTCTCGCCCGGCGACATCATGCTGTGGTTCTTCCCGATTCTCGCCGGATTCACGGGCAGCGTGTGGATCGCGAGATTCACCAGCCTGACCATCGACGCCGTGCAATCGCGCAAACTCTTTTGCATTCCGGAGGAAATCGATCGCCCGCAGGTCATCGACGACACGATTGCGTGGGAGCGCCGATTGCGAAGCGATCTGCCCGACATTGACGATCCGCAGGCCGTCATCGATTTCGCCGTGCGCGACGTCGGCTTCTATGTCAAGCACCGGCCCGAAACGCGCGGCCGCCCGCACGTCGCCGCACGGCTTCTGCCGTCGATCATCGCCGGCAAGCCGCTCGCGGGCAAGAACCTGCTGCTCGCGCTGAGCGAGCGGCGCTGCTTCGACGCGCTGCACGCGCAGGCGCGAAGCCGCCGCGCGATGCCGCACGACGACGCGAGGACGCCGGTTCGCGACGAGGCGGAGTCCTTCGCATGACCGGCGCTCCCGTCGGCAAGGCGCGCCACGCCGCCCTCCTACACACAAACACTGCACGCACCAGGAAAACACCATGCTCAAAGTAACGAAAGCCGTATTCCCCGTGGCCGGATTGGGTACGCGATTCCTGCCGGCGACCAAAGCAAGCCCGAAGGAGATGCTGCCTGTCGTCGACAAGCCGCTGATCCAGTATGCGGTGGAAGAGGCGATCGCGGCGGGCATCACCGAAATGATCTTCGTGACGGGCCGCAGCAAGCGCGCGATCGAGGATCACTTCGACAAATCGTATGAAGTCGAGGCGGAACTGGAAGCGCGCGGCAAGGAAAAGCTGCTCGATCTCGTGCGCGGCATCAAGCCGCGCCACGTCGACTGCTTCTACGTGCGCCAGTCCGAAGCGCTCGGCCTCGGGCATGCGGTGCTGTGCGCGGAAAAGCTCGTCGGCAACCAGCCGTTCGCCGTGATCCTCGCGGACGACCTGCTCGACGGCAGGCCGCCCGTGATGAAGCAGATGGTCGATGTGTTCGACCACTATCACAGCTCGGTGATCGGCGTCGAAGAGATTCCGCCCGACGATACGCGATCCTACGGAATCGTCGACGGCAAGGAGTGGGCGGAGTCGGTCGTCAAGATGTCGGCGATCGTCGAGAAGCCCGCGCCCGAAGATGCGCCGTCGAACCTGGGCGTCGTCGGCCGCTACGTGCTGAAGCCGCGGATCTTCAAGCATCTGCGCGAACTCACTCCCGGCGCGGGCGGCGAGCTGCAATTGACCGACGCGATCCAGTCGTTGCTGTCCGAAGAGCAGGTGCTCGCGTACAAATACGACGGCGCCCGTTTCGACTGCGGCAGCAAGCTCGGCTATCTGAAGGCGACGGTCGAGTTCGCGCTTCGCCACCCCGAGGTTCGCGGCGACTTCACGCGGTATCTTGCCGAGCGGACGTTGCCGCTGAACGGCTGACGGATTCGCCGGCGGCCCCTTTTCGTCAATCCGTCGCCCCCGCATAGGCGGCTTTGAGCGCGGCGACGTCGAACTTCCGCATGCTCATCATCGCATCGGCGACGCGCGCGGCCTTCACGGGGTCGGCGTCGGCCATCATCGCGATCAGATCGTCCGGCACGATTTGCCACGAGACGCCGAAGCGGTCCCGCAGCCATCCGCAGTCGTCGGGCGCCCCGCCGCCTTCGAGCAACGCGTTCCAGTAGCGGTCGAGCTCCGCCTGATCGCGGCAGCTCACCAGGAACGATATCGCGTGGTTGAACGACTCGGTCCGCGGGTGGCTCATCGCGAAGAAGGGCTGCCCGAACAGCACGAACTCGACGAGCTTCGTCGAGCCGGCGCTCGGCACCGCGGTGACACGCACCACGCGCGAATCCGGAAAGATGCCCGCGTAGAAAGCGGCGGCCTCCTCGGCTTGCGTCGAGTACCAAAGAAAAGGCGTGATCTTTTGAATCGCCATCGCAAATCTCCTGTCAGGGGTGGCTCGATGCATGCGCGAATCGCATGCGGTCATGCAGACGACGGATAGGCCCGCCGAAATCGACACTTCGCGAGAAAAAAGTTTCGTTCTTCCTGGCGAGTTGCTGCGGTGCGCAGATGCCCCCCGGTCCGCCACTCGCCGCCCTGACGCACGCTCTCGCGCAACGTGCCGAGCGAGCGCAGCGGCTTCGCGCGCGCGGTCACCCTCATCCGGCGATCGACGTACGCCCACATCGTCGCGATCTCGGATGCCTCCAGATCGAGGCTGAACATCACGTCGTTGACGACCGCGCGCAGCGCGCCCTCCTGCTGCTCGATCCGCGTCGAGTGCGAGCCTTCGCGCAGGAATTCGTAGAGCGTCTCCGGCAGATCGAGGTGCGCGCGCATCCAGCGCTCGCTCGCGCCGTGCGCCAGATTGAAGTGCAGCCACAGGAATTCACCCGGCCGCGCGTCGCGGCCCGCCGCCCATTCGGCCGCGGACGCGAAGCGGAATCCGCACACCATGCCGGACGTGTCCGCGCCGTAGGTTTGAATGATCATTTCGGGTTTCATCGACTGTTCCGCTGTTCTCGGCCGCCGGCCCGCCCGCGCGCGGCGGGGCCGGACGCGACGCGGCCGCGCCTGATGCGAAACGTACGATACCAGAGCGGAACCACGATGACGGCCAGATGGCCGCGAGGCCGTTTTTCGGAGAGATCGCGTCGGCGCGATGCCTCGACTGGAGCGCGCTGCTGATCACCGGCTACGCGGGCCATCTGGTCGACCCGGCCGGGATGGGCTTCGTCGCGCGCAGCGTCGGGCTCGAAAGCGCGCTCTGGATGCTCGCCGCCCTGCTGTGCCTCGTTCCGTTTTGCGCTCGCGTGGTGACGGCGAACCGAACGTAACGGGCGGCGCACGTCACCGGTACTGCGCCGCGCCGATGAACTGCGAGAACCGTTCACACCAGATCACGACGGTCGTGTACGCATCGACATCGACGTCCGCCGCGAGCGGCGCGACGAAATCGCCGAACGTCTTCAGCTCGCCGACTCGCCGCGCGCGCGGCTTCACCGCGAGAAACGCCTCTTTCGATGCGACGAACCCCGGTACGAGGTAGATCTTGTAGTCGGGGCCCGGCGCGACGCGCCCCTCGAATGCGAGCGCCGTGCGCGCGACGGACAGCTTGCCGTCCGCCCAGTGCAGCGGATCGCCGCGCGTGAGGCCCCGCTCGAAGCGCCCGGTGTAGAGCGCGCGATCGGCGAGCGGGCGCAGCTCGGTTTCGGTCGCGCCCGGCTCGGCGGTCAGGATCGGCAACGCATACACGCCGAGCGCGAAACCCAATGCGAGCGCGATCGCGTGCGAGCCGATCCGGAACCCTGCTTTTTTCATGACTGCCGTCCTCCGTAGTCGAATCGATGCGCCGGACGCCCGCGAACGGGCCCGGCACGACTACAGTCGGCGCGGCGGCCGGAATATGACAGATGGCGAGGCACGCGCCGCGTGCGGCATGCCGACACGCCCAGCAAGCGGCCGCCCTTCGCCCGTCACGCTCCCGCCGCGCTCGCGTATCCGCAGCAGCTCGTCCTGAAGCACCCGAATCCGCTCAGTCGAGCGGCGGCACCGTGCCTTCGGTCAGCGTCCTGATCAGACGCGCGCGCCGGCGCTCGAGCTCGACGATCTGGCGCTCGATCGACGCGAGCCGCCTGCGCTGCGCATCGGTGGTTTCCGGGCACATGGCCGCGCCTTCGATCATGCGCATGCAGTCAGGAAACGAACGGATCTCGGCAAGGCTGAATCCTGTTGCGATCAGGCGCTGGATCTGCGCGACCTGCGCGATCGCCGCGATCGGGAACGACCGGTAGCCGTTGCACGCCCGCGCCGAGGTCAGCAGGCCGTGCTGATCGTAATGTCGGATCGACCGGACGCTCGCGCCGGTCTCGCGCGCGAGCTCGCCGATCGACAACGCGCGCGGTGCCGGGGTCTCGTTCATGTCGGCGAGGATAGCACCGTTTCCGCTTGACTCTGACACAGGTGTGAGGGTTGAAACTACCGGCTCCATCCACTCCGGAGTCTCGATTCATGCGTTCACACCTGCTTCGCCGCACCTTCGCCGCGCTATCGGCGGCGCTCTGGCTCTGCGTCGCCGCTGCCGGCGCGCCGGCTGACACGCACGGCTACACGGCCGTCGCGCCCGACGGCGTGACGCTGGCGATCCAGGAGTCGGGCGACCCCGACGGTTCGCCGATCATCTTCGTCCACGGCCTCCTCGGCAGCCGCCTGAATTGGGACGCGCAACTGAAAGACCCGCGGCTTCTGCGGCACCGGCTCATCACGTACGACCTGCGCGGCCACGGCCTGTCCGGCAAACCGGCCGGGACGGGCGCCTATGCCGACGGCCGCCGCTGGGCCGACGATCTGGCGGCCGTGATCCGGTCGTCGCACGCGCGCAAGCCCGTGCTCGTCGGCTGGTCGCTCGGCGCGGCCGTCATCACGAACTATCTGGCGGCCTACGGCGACGGCGACATCGCGGGCGCCGTGTACGTCGACGGCGTGATCGAGCTGGCGCCCGATCAGATCGTCGCGCATCCGGACGTCTACCGCGACATGACGTCCGCCGATCTGAAAACGCATCTGGACGGCGAGCGCGCGTTCGTCGGCCGGTGCTTCCATCGGCCGCCGGATCGCGAGACGTTCGAGCGCCTGCTCGCGAACGCCGCGCTCGCTTCGTGGGACATGCAACGGGCCGTTCCGTCGATGACGATTCCGCTCGCGCACGGGCTCGGGCGAGCCCGGGTGCCGATATGGCTCGTCTACGGCGCGCGGGACGCGCTCGTTCATGCCGAGCCGTCGATTGCCCGCGCGAAGGCAGTCAACACGCGGGTCCGGAGCACGCTGTATCCCGACTCGGGGCACGCGCCGTTTCTCGAAGAGCCCGAGCGTTTCAATCGCGATCTCGCCGATTTCGTCGATGGAGTCGATGGGGGCAATGGAGGGCGATGCGGCGGAGTCGCGCCGACCGACATGAATTGTGCAGCGCAACGCCAACCGTGACAAAAAAGTATCGGCAGCCGATTTCTTTTGACGTAGTGAACCCGCGCTGCGACTCACTACAGTTGCTCCTGCCGTCGGCGCCGCCCGCACGACGGAAGACAAGCAGAATCAAGGAGACACTGGTGAACACGATGCGATTCCTGTTGGCCGCAGCGCTCGTCGGCGCGTGCGTGCCGGTCGCGGCGACGGCCGCGACGCAAGTCTGCAAGGTGCCGACGCTCAAGGTGCTCGCGCAGAAGAGCCTCGGCCTTTCGGTGATGGAGAAGTCGCTGCCCGACTACGAAAAGACGAGCGGCACCCGAATCGAGATCAGCTACTTCGGCGAAAACGACCGCCGCGCGAAATCGCGCCTCGACGCGTCGACGGGCGCGGGCTCGTATCAGGTCTACTACGTCGACGAGGCGAATGTCGCCGAATTCGCATCGGCCGGCTGGATCGCGCCGCTCCTCAAGTACTACCCGAAGGAATACGACTACGACGACTTCCTCCCCGGCCGCCGCGCGGTCGCGAGCTACAAGGGCGTCGCGTACTTCGCGCCGCTCATCGGCGGCGGCGATTTCCTGTTCTATCGCCGCGACCTGCTCGACGCCGCGCGCATCCCGGTGCCGAAGACGGTCGACGAGCTCGTCGCCGCGATCAGGAAGCTGAACGCGCCGCCGAAGCTGTACGGCTGGGTCGCGCGCGGCCAGCGCGGCTCGGGCATGAACGTGTGGCGCTGGGCGCCGTTCATGCTCGCGCAGGGCGGCGCGTGGACCGACAAGAGCGGCCAGCCGGCGTTCAACTCGCCCGCCGCGGTGCAGGCGACCGAGCGCTACCGCGATCTCTTCAAGTACGCGCCGCCCGGCGCGGCGACCTACGACTGGAGCAACGCGCTCGAAGCGTTCCGCTCGGGCAAGGTCGCGTTCATGATCGAATCGACGCCGTTCGCCGACTGGATGGAGGACCCGTCCAAGTCGAGCGTCGCAGGCAAGGTCGGCTACGTGCGGCCGCCCGCGCCGCTGCCGTCGGCCGCTTACGGGCACGGGCTCGCGATCTCGTCGGTCGGCGCGAAGGACGACTGCACGCGGCAGGCGGCGGGCCGCTTCATCGCGTGGGCGACGAGCAAGGAGCAGGAGCAGGCGCGGCTGCGCAACGGCGTGTTCAGCGACTACAACCGCACGAGCACGATCGGCGGCGACTACTTCAGGCAGCACGTGAAGCCGCAGATCCTCGCGGGCCTCGCCGATACGAACCCGGTGACGAAAGCGACGATCTGGGCGACGCCGCAATGGCCCGACATCGGCGACAACCTCGGCGTCGCGCTCGAGGAAATCTTCACGGGCACGCAGACCGACGTGCGGGGCGCGCTCGACGACGCGGCGCAATACGCGAAGGACGCGATGGCGCACGGCGCACGCAAGTGACGCCATGCGCGGGCGGCGCGGCGGCCATGCGGCCATGCGGCCATCGGACGACGCGGCCGCGCGCCTTCGCCCGCTTCGCCCCGTCGCCCCGTCGCCCGCCTCGCAGGAGATTCCAATGTTCAATCATGGCAAGACGAGCCTGCCCTGGCTCTTTCTCGGCCCGCCGCTCGCGCTGATGGCGGTGCTCGGCCTCGTGCCGACGATCGCCGCGATCAACCTCGCGCTGAAGAACCGCGTGCTGCGCTACGCGGACAGCGATTACGTCGGCCTGCGCAACTTCGCGCGGCTCGTGTCCGACCGGCGCTTCGTGAACGCGATCGAAGTGTCGGCGCTGTGGGAGATCGTCACGGTCGCGGGCGCGGTCGTGGTCGGCATCGCGCTCGCGGTGTTCCTGTTCGAGCGCGTGCGCGGCCGCTGGCGCCGCGCCGCAGTGCTGATCCTGATCATGCCGGTGCTGCTGCCGCGCGTGTCGGCCGCGTTCATCTGGAAGTTCATGTACGCGCCGCTCACGGGCATCCTGAGCTGGCTGCTCGGTACGCTCGGCGTCGCGAACACCGCGTTCCTCGCCGATCCGCATCTCGCGCTCGTCGCGGTCGCGCTCGTCGACGTCTGGCAATGGGGCCTCTTCTTCTCCGTCGTCGTGCTCAAGCTGCTGGAGACGCTGCCGCCCGAGCCGCTCGAAGCGGCGCGGCTCGACTACGCGTCGACGTGGCAGGTCTACGCGTACATCGCGCTGCCGATGCTCAAGGCGCCGATCATGAGCCTCGTGTTCATCAAGATGGTCGAATCGCTGCGCTCGTTCGATCTCATCTACGTGATGACCAAGGGCGGCCCCGGCATCGCGACCGAGACGCTCGACATGTACGCGTACGCGCAAGGCATCGGGCTGTCGGGCAAGGTGTCGTACGCGTCGAGCATGGCGGTGCTGATGATGGTCGCGACGACGCTCGTGTTCACGTTCATCTGGAAGCGGGTCGACAAATGGGACGACTGATCGCGCGCGGCGGCACCATCGCAATCGGCGGCGCGATCGCGCTCGTCGCCGTGTTTCCGCTCGCCTGGGCGCTCATCAATTCGCTCAAGCGCCTGCTCGACATCGTCACGCCGACGCCGCGCTTCATCTTCGCGCCGACGCTCGACAACTACCGGCAGGTGCTGTCGAGCCCCGAGGTGACGATCGGCCTTTGCAACAGCCTCGCTATCGTCGGCGCGGCGGTCGTGCTGGGCGCCGTGCTCGGCGTGCCCGCCGCATACGCGATCGCCCGCTATCCGGTGCGCGGCAAGCGCGACATCCAGTTCTTCCTGCTGTCGCTGCGCTTTCTGCCGCCCGTCGCGGTCGCGATTCCGCTGATCGCGATCTGGGTCGACCTCGGGCTCTACGACACGAAGCTGTCGATGATCGTCACGTATCTGCTCGTCACGCTGTCGACGATCACGTGGCTGTCGATTCCCGTGTTCCGCCGGCTGCCGCGCGAGATCGAGGAGGCGGCCGCGCTCGACGGCTACGGGCCGTACGCGGTGTTCTGGCGCGTCGCGCTGCCCGTTTGCGCGAGCACGCTGCTGGGCGGCATCGTGTTCAGCTTCGTGCTCGTCTGGAACGAGCTGATGATCGCGCTCGCGCTCACGTCGTCGCGCTCGGCGACGCTGCCCGTCGTCGCTTCCGCGTTCACGTCGCTCGGCCAGGAGGTGCCGTGGGGCGTGATCAACGCGTCGACGGTGCTGCTCGCGCTGCCGCCCCTCGTCTTCGTCGGCATGCTGAGCCGGCTGCTGAACTCGATGCTCAAAGGCCGATAAGCGGCCAACAAGGAGAATCCGTTGAAAGCCCTCGTACTCGAAAAGGCGCGCGACCTCGCGCTGCGCGACATCGACCTGCCGCTCGATGTCGGCCCGTCCGACGTCAAGATCCGCATCCACACGGTGGGCGTGTGCGGCAGCGACGTCCACTACTACACGCACGGCGGAATCGGCCCGTTCCGGGTCGACGCGCCGATGGTGCTCGGCCACGAGGCGTCGGGCACGGTCGTCGAGGTCGGGCGCGACGTCACGTACCTGCGCGTGGGCGAGCGCGTCTGCATGGAGCCCGGCATCCCGCGCTTCGATTCGAGGGCGACGCTGCACGGCCTCTACAACCTCGATCCGTCGGTGCGCTTCTGGGCGACGCCGCCCGTGCACGGCTGCTTGACGCCCTACGTCGTGCATCCGGCGGCGTTCACGTACCGGCTGCCGGAGAACGTGTCGTTCGCCGAGGGCGCGATCGTCGAGCCGCTCGCGATCGGGCTGCAGGCCGCGAAGAAAGCGGCGATGAAGCCGGGCGACATCGCCGTCGTCGTCGGCGCGGGCACGATCGGCGCGATGACGGCGCTCGCCGCGCTCGCGGGCGGCGCCGCGCGCGTGATTCTTGCCGATGTCGTCAAGGAGAAGCTCGCGCTGTTCGCGTCGAACCGCGCGGTGACGACGGTCGACGCGAGCACGCAGTCGCTCGCCGAAGCGGTCGCGCGCGAAACCGACGGCTGGGGCGCGGACGTCGTGTTCGAGGCGAGCGGCAACGCGAAGGCGTATGCGGGGATCGTCGACCTGCTGTGCCCGAACGGCTGCCTCGTGCTGGTCGGGATGCCGCTCGATCCGGTGCCGCTCGACGTCGTCTCGCTGCAGGCGAAGGAAGCGCGGATCGAATCGGTGTTCCGCTACGCGAACGTCTTCCCGCGCGCGCTCGCGCTGATCGCGTCCGGCGCGATCGACGTGAAGCCGTTCATTTCGCGCACGTTCCCGTTCTCGGACGGCCTGCGCGCGTTCGAGGCGGCGGCGAGCGGCCAGCCGCACGACGTGAAGATTCAGATCGAAATGGATTGAGCGATGGCACAGATCGTCTGCACCGGTTTGACGAAACGCTACGACAGCGGCGCGCCCGTCCTGCATCCGCTCGATCTCGAGATCGGCGACGGCGAGTTCATCGTGCTGCTCGGCCCGTCGGGCTGCGGCAAATCGACGATGCTGCGGATGATCGCGGGGCTCGAAACCATCACGGGCGGCGCGCTCGCGATCGGCGGCACCGTCGTCAACGATCTCGCCGCGCGCGAGCGCAACGTCGCGATGGTGTTCCAGAACTACGCGCTGTATCCGCACATGACCGTATACGAGAACATCGCGTTCGGGCTGCGGCGCCTGAAGGTGCCCGCCGCCGAGATCGACCGGCGGGTGCGCGAGGTCGCGCGCGTGCTGAGCCTCGACGCACTCCTCGAGCGCAAGCCGCGCGCGATGTCGGGCGGCCAGCAGCAGCGCGCGGCGATCGCGCGCGCGATGATCAAGACGCCCGACGTGTTCCTGTTCGACGAGCCGCTGTCGAATCTCGACGCGAAGCTGCGCGCGCAACTGCGCAGCGACATCAAGCGGCTCCACCAGCGGCTGAAGACGACGACGCTGTACGTGACGCACGACCAGCTCGAGGCGATGACGCTCGCGGACCGCGTCGTGCTGATGCGCGGCGGGCGCATCGAGCAGCTCGGCACGCCGGCCGAGCTGTACGGCTGCCCGCACACGGTGTTCGCGGCGGGCTTCATCGGCACGCCGGCGATGAACTTCGCCGACGGCGCGATCGAGCGCGCGGCGGGCGGCGTCACGCTCGCCGCGGGCGGCGCGCGCTGGCCGCTCGCCGCGCGCCGCTTCGCGGGCCTGGCCGACGGCCTGCGCGTGAAGCTCGCGCTCCGGCCGAACTATCTCCGGATCGCGACGGGCGCCGGCGCCGGCGCGCAAAACGCGTCCGGGCCGGCGGGCGCGCTCGCGCTCGAAGGCCGCGTCGAGCTCGTCGAGCTGCTCGGCGCCGAGGCGCTCGTCACGTTCGGCTGGAACGGCACGCCGTTCTCGGCGCTCGTGCCCGCGTCGGCCGCCCCCGCGCTCGGCGCCGTGGTAACGTTCACGTTCGACGAGCGCGACCTGCATCTGTTCGACGCGGCGACCGGGCGCAACGTGATGCTGCCCGGCGCCGGGACGCCCACCGGCGCCGCGATGCGGCCGTCGCCGGGCGCGCCGCACGGGCTGACGATGTCGCGCTCTTGAACGGCGAGCGCCGGCCCGTGCACGCGCAGGAGCGACAGATGAACCCAGACCTCGAGATCGTCCCCACCCGCCGCGACGAATCGTTTCGCGCGTGGTCGCACGACTATCCGCACACGGTCGCGAAGTGGCATTTTCATCCGGAGTACGAAATCCACCTGATCCAGGCGTCGCGCGGCAAGTTCTTCGTCGGCGACCATATCGGCGATTTCGCGCCCGGCAACCTCGTCGTCACCGGGCCGAACCTGCCGCACAACTGGATCAGCGAGCTCGGCCCCGGCGAGCGCGTGCCGTCGCGCGACGTCGTGCTGCAGTTCTCGCGCGAGGCGGCCGAGAAGATGGTCGCCGCGTTCGCCGAGCTGCAGCCGGTGCTCGACCTGATCGACGAAGCGTCGCGCGGCGTGCAGTTTCCGGACGAGGTGGGGCTTGCCGTCGCGCCGCTGATGATCGAGCTCGCGAGCGCGCACGGCTGCCGGCGCGTCGAGGTGCTGATGTCGCTGTTCGACCGGCTGTCGTCGTGCGCCGCGCGCCGCATGCTCGCCGGCCCCGGCTACCGGATCGACGCGCAGCACTACATGTCGTCCACGATCAACCAGGTGCTCGCGTACCTGCGGCAGAACCTGCCGGGCACGCTGCGCGAGGCGGACGTCGCCGAATTCGCCGGCATGAGCGTCAGCACGTTCACGCGCTTCTTTCGCCGGCATACCGGCTCGACGTTCGTCCAGTACCTGAACCGGCTGCGGATCAACGAGGCGTGCGAGCTGCTGATGTGCTCGGCGCTGAGCGTCACCGACATCTGCTATCGCGTCGGCTTCAACAACCTGTCGAACTTCAACCGGCAATTCCTCGCCATGAAGGGAATGCCGCCGTCGCGCTTTCGCGCGCTGCACCGGCTGAACGAGCCGCATGAGCCGCAGGCGAAGCACGAACCGCACGCGCGGCCCGCCGCGGACGCGGCGCCGGCCACGGACGCCGCACCCGCCGCACTCGTCGCACCCACCGCGCCGTCGCACGCCGCGCGCACCGTCACCCTTTCACACCGGAGCCTCCACCCGTGACCTTCCTCGGCATCGATCTCGGCACGTCCGAAGTCAAGGCGATCCTAACCGACGCCGATTCCGCGCCGCTTGCCACGGGCAGCGCGCCGCTCGCCGTCGAGCGGCCTCACCCGCACTGGTCCGAGCAAAGCCCGCAGGCGTGGTGGCACGCGACGCTCGACGCGCTCGCCGCCGTGCGCGCCGTGCACCCGCGCGGCTTTGCCGCGCTGCGCGGGATCGGCCTGTCCGGCCAGATGCACGGCGCGACGCTCGTCGACCGCGCGGGGCAAGTGCTGCGCCCCGCGATCCTGTGGAACGACACGCGCGCCGCGGCCGAATGCGTCGAGCTCGAGGCGCTCGTGCCCGAATCGCGCGCGATCACCGGCAACATGGCGATGCCGGGCTTCACCGCGCCGAAGCTGCTGTGGCTCGCGAAATACGAGCCCGCGGTGTTCCGCGCCGCGCACAAGGTGCTGCTGCCGAAGGATTACGTCGCGTGGCGGCTGTCCGGCGAATTCGTGTCCGACATGTCGGACGCGTCCGGCACGCTGTGGCTCGACGTCGGCCGGCGCGACTGGTCCGAGCGGATGCTCGCCGCGACCGAGCTGTCGCGCGAGCAGATGCCGCGCCTCGTCGAAGGCAGCGCTGCGGCCGCGCAGTTGCGCGACGCGCTGCGGCGCGAATGGGGCGTGGCCGGCCCCGTCACGATCGCGGGCGGCGCGGGCGACAACGCGGCGAGCGCGATCGGCATGGGCATCGCGAACGCGGGCAGCGGGTTCCTGTCGCTCGGCACGTCGGGCGTGCTGTTCGCCGGCAACGACCGCTTCGCGCCGAATCCCGGTGACGGCGTGCACGCGTTCTGCCATTGCCTGCCCGAGCGCTGGCATCAGATGAGCGTGATCCTGTCGGCCGCGGCGAGCCTCGACTGGTTCGCGAAGACGCACGACGTCGCCGTCGACACGCTGCCCGCGCTCGCCGAGCGCGCGGACGCATCGCGCGCGCCGCTGTTCCTGCCCTACCTGAGCGGCGAGCGCACGCCGCACAACGACGCGAACGCGCGCGGCGTGTTCTTCGGGCTCGCGAGCGAGCATCGCGCGGGCGACCTCGCGTATGCGGTGATGGAAGGCGTCGCGTTCGCGATGGCGGACGGCTACGCAGCGCTGCGCCGCGCCGGCACGACGCTCGACGACGCGTCGTTCATCGGCGGCGGCTCGAAGAGCGCGTTCTGGGCGCAGTTGTGCGCGAACGCGACGGGGCTCGCGATGCACCGGCACGCGAGCGGCGCGGTCGGCGCGGCGCTCGGCGCGGCGCGGCTCGCGCGGCTCGCGGCGACGCACGATGCGATCGACGACGTGTGCACCGCGCCGGCGATCGCGGAGACGTACCGGCCCGACCCGGCGTCGGCGGGCCTGCTCGGCGAGCGGCTCGCGCGCTATCGGCGGCTGTATCGGGCGTTGAAGGACGAGTTCGCGGGCTGACGCGCGACGCCGCCCCCACCGCCACCGCCGCCGCGAACGCGGCGATCCCCGACCCGGCAGGAATCGCGCCGGCGCCCGCCCGCGCGCCTCAAGCCGCCGCGCCGCGCAAGCGCGCGCTCCGGTCCCGGCACGCGCGCATGCGCGCGGCCTCCCGCGCGGCGCGGCTGCGCACCCGCCGCCTGCGCCCGTACATCTGCGCCGGCCCCACGTAAGCCGTGTTCCTCGGCGTCGCCGCGCCGCCGTCGCGCGGCGCGCCCGCTTCAATAAACGTCTCTTGCATAACGCTTGTCCTTCGCGAGCCGCGCGACGTAGTCCGCCGCCTGCTCGTCGGTCATCCCCCCATGCCGCGCGACGATTGTCTTCAGCGCCGCGTCGACGTCCTTCGCCATGCGCGACGCGTCGCCGCACACGTAGAAATGCGCGCCCTCCTCGAGCCACGCCCACAGCGCCGCGCCCTGCTCGACCATCCGGTCCTGCACGTAGATCTTCTCTGTCTGGTCGCGCGAGAACGCCACGTCGAGCCGCGTGAGGAAGCCGTCCGCGCGCATCTGCGCGAGCTCGTCGCGGTAATAGAAATCGGTGTCCGCGTGCTGCTCGCCAAAGAACAGCCAGTTGCGCCCCTTCGCGCCGCGCGCGCGGCGCTCGTGCAAAAAGCCGCGGAACGGCGCGATGCCCGTGCCCGGGCCGACCATCACGATCGGCACGTCACCACCCGCCGGCGGCCGGAAATGCGCGGACTTCTGCACGAACACCGGCACGGGCGCGTCGGCCGCGCGGTCCGCGAGGAACGTCGACGCGACGCCCTTGCGCTGCCGCCGCCCGTTGCCGTAGCGCACGGCCGACACCGTCAGGTGGATCTCGCCGCGATGCGCGTTCGGGCTCGACGCGATCGAATAGAGCCGCGGCTGCAGGCGCTTGAGCATGCCGACGAGCTCGGCCGCCGAGAGCTCCAGTGGAAACTCGTGCAGCACGTCGGCGAGCTGCTGGCCCCATAGCCACTGCTTCAGGTCGGCCTTGCGGTCGTCGCCGAGCAGGCGCGCGAGCGCTTCGCCCGAGCGGCTGCGCGACGCAACGAACGCGAGCGCGTCCGGATGCGGCCGCGTGATGTCGAGATGCTTCGCGAGCGCGTCGGCAAGCCGCAGCTCGCCCACGCCCGCGACCGCCACCGGCGCGTCCGGCTTCAGGCGCGTGAGCGTCAGCAGCTCGTCGACGAGCTCCGGGCAGTTCGCCGGCCACACGCCGAGCGCGTCGCCCGTTTCGTATTCGAGCGCCGCGCCGTCCGTCGACAGCGACACGCAGCGCGTATCCTTCGCCGCGCCCGGCTCGTTGAGCCGCAGGTTCGCGACGAGCCGCGACGCGGCCGGACGCGTCTTCGTCGGAATCGCGCCCGACGGAATCATCCCGTCCGCCGGCACCGCGTGCAGCGCCGCATCCTCTTCCTTGATCCGCGCGATCGCGCGCTCGAGCCACGCATCGGCGGCCGGCTGGAATTCGGCGTCGCAGTCGACGCGCTCGACGAGCCGCGTCGCGCCGAGCGCGGCGAGCCGCGCATCGAGCCGGCGGCCGTGGCCGCAGAACTGGTCGTAGTTGCGGTCGCCGAACGCGAGCACCGCGTAGCGCAGCCCGTCGGCGCGCGGCGCGTCCTCCGCGAGGAGCGCCGCCCAGAAATCCTGGCCGTTGTCGGGCGCGTCGCCGTCGCCGAACGTGCTCGTCATCAGCAGCGCGTACTGCGCCTTCGCGAGCGACGCGGCCGGATAGTCGGCCATGCACGCGACGCGGATCTCGAAGCCCGAGTCCATCAGTTGCGTCGCGTAGCGCTCGGTCAGCGATTCGACGTTGCCCGTCTGCGACGCCCACAGCAGCACCACCTTCGGCCGCGCGCGCACGATCCGCACGCCGCTCGGCGCGCTCGGCGCATCGGCGGCCGCGCGCGCTGCCGGCTGCGCCGCATCCGCGCGCGCGTCGACGAGCGAGTCCACGCGCGCCGCCGCGCCGCCCGGCGCGCGGCTGAACAGCCCGGCGAGCAGCCCGTCGACCCACAGACGCGCCCTCGCATCGAACGGCGCGCTCGCGGGCAGCACGGGCACGCCGGCCGCACGCCTCCCCTCGGCCGAGCGCAGCCCGCTCACGAAGCCCGCGACGTAGACGCGCTCCGCGTCGGTGAGCTGCGGCGCGCTCGCCGCGGCGGGAACGCCGAGCAGCGCGGCGAAGGGGTCGATGTCGGACATGTCGGGTTCCTCGGAGGCAGCGGCGGCGCGGGCCGCTTCGCGCGCGGCGTGCGCATCGGCTTCGTGCGAGCTGGTTGCTTCGTGCCATGCGGCGCGCGGCGCGCGAGCGCGGTCGTCCGCCTCGACGTCGCCCCCGGCGTCCGCGTTGCCCGGCGCGTCGACGCGCGCGAGCGCGACCGCGCAGAATTTGAGTTCAGGCTGCAGCGACACCGGATCGACCGCGTCGTTCGTGACCGCGTTCACGCACAGATCGTCGCCGTAGACGTCGTTCCAGTGCATCGGCGCGAAGCACGCGCCTGGCTGCACGCGATCCGTGACGACGGCGGGCAGCACCGCGCGGCCGCGCGCCGAGCGGATCTCCACCGCGTCCTTCGCGGCGATCGACAGCGCGGCCGCGTCGTCCGGATGGATCTCGACGAACGGACGCGGATTGAGCTTGTTCAGCATCGCGACCTTGCCCGTCTTCGTCATCGTGTGCCATTGATGCTGCAGGCGCCCCGTATTCAGCACGATCGGGAATTCGGGCGTCGGCATCTCGGCCGGCGCGACGTGCGGCCGCGCGTGGAAGCGCGCCTTGCCGGTCGGCGTCGGGAATGCGACCCGCGGCACGCGGCCGTCGGGGAGCGTCACGCGCGTCCGGCTCGCGCCGTCGTTCAGGTAGCGGACCGGATGGCGGTCCTGCCCGCCGTCCGGCGGACACGGCCATTGCAGCGGCGCATCGCGCAGCGCCGCATGGCTCGCGCCGCGCAGGTCGTAGCCCGTCTTCGGATTCGCGAAGCGCCGGATCTCATCGAATACTTCGGCAGCCGAACCATAGTCGAACGCGTCGCCGTAGCCCATCTCGCGCGCGACCGCCGCGACGATCCGCCAGTCCGGCCACGCGTCGCCGGGCGGCTCGACCGCCTGCCGCATCAGCGTCAGGTTGCGCTCCGAATTGATCATCACGCCCTCGGCTTCCGCCCACAGCGCGCCGGGCAGCAGGATGTCAGCGTAGCGGTTCGTCTCGGTGTCGAGGAACGCGTCCTGCACGATCACGACGTCGGCCGCCCGCAGCCCGGCGATCACGTTCTTGCGGTTCGCGACGGTCGCGGCCGGATTCGTGCAGATGATCCAGCACGCCTTCACGTCGCCCGCCGCCATCTTCGCGAACAGGTCGACGGTGCCGCCGCCCGCGTCCGGGCGAATCGTGCCGGCGGGCAGCCCCCATACGTCCTCGGCGAAACGGCGGTCGTCGCCGTCGAGCGCCGAGCGCTGGCCGGGCAGCCCCGGCCCCATGTAGCCCATCTCGCGGCCGCCCATCGCGTTCGGCTGCCCGGTCAGCGAGAACGGCCCGCTGCCCGGCCGGCAGATCTTGCCCGTGGCGAGATGCAGGTTGCAGATCGCGTTCGTGTTCCATGTGCCGTGCGTGCTCTGGTTGAGCCCCATCGTCCAGCAGCTCGTCCATTCGCGCGCGTCGCCGATCCATTGCGCGGCGAGCCGGATGTCGGCCTCGGCGAGGCCCGTGATCGCGGCGACCCGCTGCGGCGTGTAGTCGCCGAGAAAATCCGGCATCGCGTCCCAGCCTTCGGTGTGCGCGGCGATGAATTCGGCGTCGGTCCTGCCGCTCGCGTGCAGCAGATGCAGCAGGCCGTTGAGCAGCGCGAGATCGGTGCCCGGCCGGATCTGCAGGAACAGGTCCGCCTTCTCGGCCGTCGCGGTGCGGCGCGGATCGACGACGACGAGCTTCGCGCCCGCCTTCACGCGATCCATCATCCGCAGGAACAGGATCGGATGGCAGTCGGCCATGTTGGAGCCGATCACGAAGAACAGGTCCGCGCAGTCGAAATCCTGGTACGAGCCGGGCGGGCCGTCCGCGCCGAGCGACAGCTTGTAGCCGCTGCCCGCGCTCGCCATGCAGAGCCGCGAGTTCGATTCGATGTGCGGCGTGCGCACGTAGCCTTTCGCGAGCTTGTTGACGAGGTACTGCGCTTCGAGCGACATCTGCCCCGACACGTAGAACGCAAGCGCGTCGGGGCCGTGCGCGTCGAGCGCCGCGCGCAGCCGGCGCGCGGTCTGCGCGATCGCGTCGGCGATCGGCACGGGCGCGGGATCGCGGTCGCGCGCGCCGCGCACGAACGCGCGCTCCAGCCGGCCCGCGTTGCGCAGCGCGACGTGCGCGGACGAGCCCTTCGTGCACAGACGCCCGAAATTGGTCGGATGCTCGGCGTCGCCGGACACCTTGACCACCTCGCCGCCCTCGACGTGCAGCACCATCCCGCAGCCGACGCCGCAGTATGGGCACACGGTCTTCACGCTCGCGCCCGTCACGTTCGCCTCGCCTCGCTTCGTCGCCATCGGCCGATGCGGCGCGTTACGCCGCGACCCACACGTAGCCGTCCTCGACGCGCGACGGATACGCGCTCACCGACTTGTCCGGCGCCTCGACACACTCGCCCGTGCGCAGGTCGAAGTGATGCTTGTAGAGCGGCGATGCGACGACGATCCGCTCGCCGAGGCTGCCGATCAGCCCGCGCGACAGCACGGCCGCGTGCGAATGCGGATCGACGTTGCCGATCGCGAACGCGCGTCCGCCGTCGCCGGCGTCGACATGGAACACGGCGACCTGCTCGCCGTTGACGAGCGCGCACACGCCGGTGTTCGGCACGATCTCGTCGAGTGCGCAGACGGGCGTCCACGCGGATGCATGACGTGGGTTGTTCATGGCGATCTCCTAGGGTCTGTTTACATACGGAACGCACATGCGTTGCCACGAGAACGGCCGCTCGCGAGGCGCGCGACGCGGCGAATACTGGACGTATTCGCAAGGAGCGCAACGCGGCGAGCGGCCGTTCTCGTGGCAACCCCAAACTTGAAATTCATTCCAGGGGAATGCCCGAAATCGCCCGTAGGGCGGCGTCGCTCGTCGCTTGTTTGGCTCGGCCAAACCGCGCTCCTCGCTTCTTGCCCTACGGGTGATTTCGGGCATTCGCATGTGCGTTCCGTATGTAAACAGACCCTTGCGTTGACTGACGAAGACGGCGCGCTCAGGCCGTCTCGGTTTCGGTTTGCACTGCGGGTTGCGCTTCGATGCGCGCTTCGGCGGGCATCTGTGCCGCGCGCACGGCGCGCGCGCCGCCCGGGCCGGCCGCATCGCGCTCGTCCGGCGTCGCCGGGCGGATCTGGCCGCGCGCCTCGACGAACGCGATCGTCGAATCGGGCGCGTCGCTGTTGATGAAATGGCGGAAGCGCCGGCGCGTCGCCGGATCGGTGACGGCCCGCTTCCATTCGCATTCGTACGTATCGACGACGTGCTGCATCTCCGCTTCCAGCTCCGCCGCGAGCCCGAGCCTGTCGTGCACGACCACGTCGATCAGGTAGTCGAGCCCGCCTTCGAGGTTCTCGCGCCACACGCTCGTGCGCTGCAGGCGGTCGGCCGTGCGGATGTAGAACATCAGGAAGCGGTCGACATAGCGCACGAGCGTCGCGCGGTCGAGGTCGGCCGCGAGCAGCTCCGCGTGGCGCGGCTTCATCCCGCCGTTGCCGCACACGTACAGGTTCCAGCCCTTCTCGGTCGCGATCACGCCGATGTCCTTGCCCTGCGCCTCCGCGCATTCGCGCGTGCAGCCGGACACGCCGAACTTCAGCTTGTGCGGCGCGCGCAGGCCCTTGTAGCGGTTCTCGAGCTCGATCGCGAGGCCGACCGAATCGCCGACGCCGTAGCGGCACCACGTCGAGCCGACGCACGATTTCACGGTGCGCACCGACTTGCCGTATGCGTGGCCCGATTCGAAGCCGGCCGCGATCAGTTCTTCCCAGATGAGCGGCAGTTGCTCGACGCGCGCGCCGAACAGATCGACGCGCTGGCCGCCCGTGATCTTCGTGTAGAGACCGAACTTCTGCGCGACCTGGCCGACCGCGATCAGCCCTTGCGGCGTGACTTCGCCGCCCGGCATCCGCGGCACGACCGAATACGTGCCGTCGCGCTGGATGTTCGCGAGGTAGTAGTCGTTCGAATCCTGCAGCGACGCGTGCTCCTTCTTCAGCACGAACTCGTTCCAGCACGACGCGAGGATGCCGGCGACGGCCGGCTTGCAGACGTCGCAGCCGAGGCCGCGCCCGTGCCTGCTCAACAGCGCGCCGAACGTCTTGATCCGCTCGACGCGCACCAGGTGATGGAGCTCCTGCCGCGAATACGGGAAGTGCTCGCACAGATGGTTGTTCACGTCGAGGCCCTGCTTCTTCATCTCCGCCTTCATCACCTGCGTGACGAGCGGCACGCAGCCGCCGCACGACGTGCCCGCGCCGGTGCAGCCCTTGAGCGCGCCGATGCTCGTCGCACCCTGCGCCACCGCTTCGCACAGTTGCGCCTTCGTCACGTTGTTGCACGAGCAGATCTGCGCGGCGTCGGGCAGCGCATCGACGCCGAGCGCCGGCTTCGCCGCGCCGTCCGCCTGCGGCAGGATCAGGAATTCGGGCGCCTGCGGCAGCTCGATCCGGTTCAGCATCATCTGCAAGAGCGTGCCGTAATCGGCCGCGTCGCCGACCATCACCGCGCCGAGCAATGTCTTCCCGCACTCGGACACGACGAGCTTCTTGTAGACGCCGCGGCGCTCGTCGGCGAACTGGTACGCGCGGCTGCCGGGCGTCTTGCCGTGCGCGTCGCCGATGCTCGCGACGTCCACGCCCATCAGCTTGAGCTTCGTGCTCAGGTCCGCGCCGGTGAACGCGTCGTCGCCGCCCGCGAGCCGCCGCGCGACGACGCGCGCCATGTCGTAGCCGGGCGCGACGAGGCCGAACGTCTGGCCGTTCCACGCCGCGCATTCGCCGATCGCGTAGACGTTCGCGTCGCTCGTGCGGCAGCCGCTGTCGATCGCGACGCCGCCGCGCGGGCCGATCTCGAGCCCGCACGCGCGCGCGATCTCGTCGCGCGGCCGGATGCCCGCCGAGAACACGATCATGTCGGTGTCGAGATGCGTGCCGTCGGCGAACGCCATCCGGTGCGCGCCCGTCTCGCCGTCGACGATCTCGAGCGTGTTCTTGCCCGTGTGCACCTGCACGCCGAGCGCCTCGATCTTCTCGCGCAGCATCCGGCCGCCGCCTTCGTCGACCTGCACGGCCATCAGCCGCGGCGCGAACTCGACGACGTGCGCGGCGAGCCCCATGTCGCGCAGCGCCTTCGCGCATTCGAGCCCGAGCAGCCCCCCGCCGACGACGACGCCCGACTTCGCGCGCGCGCCGCAGGCCCGCATCGCCTCAAGGTCCTCGATCGTCCGGTAGACGAAGCAGCCGGCGCGCTCGCGGCCCGGCACGCTCGGCACGAACGGCGTCGAGCCGGTGGCGAGCACGAGCTTGTCGTACGCGAGCGTCTCGCCCGTCGACAGCGCGACCGTGCGCGCGCCGCGGTCGATCGCGACCGCCTTCGTGTTCAGCAGCAGGCGGAAGTTCGGGTGATGCTCGAAGAAGCCCGGCTCGACGAGCGACAGATCATCGGCGGACTTGCCGGCGAAGAATTCGGACAGGTGAACGCGATCGTACGCGGGGCGCGGCTCTTCGCAGATCACCGCGACCTGCGGCGCGGCGCTCGCGCCCGGCGCGCCGGCCGCGATGCATTCGAGCAGCTTGTGACCGACCATCCCGTGACCGATGACGACGATTTTCATGATGAATGCCCTTTTGTTGATCCGTGAAGCCGTTCGTCAATGCGTGAAGCCGCTCGCGGCGAGCGCGCGCTCGCGCAGCGCCGCCTCGCGCGCCTTGTGCTCGGCGCTGAACCGTACCGCGAGCGCGCAGAACGCCGAAACGGTGACGAATAGGCCTAGCAGCGTGAGCGTTTGTTGGATATCGCCGACGCCTTTCATCAGGAAGCCGGCCGCGACCGCGCCGACGTTGCCGCCCGCGCCGATGATCCCCGCGACGCCGCCGAGCGCGCGGCGATCGATGAACGGCACGAGCGCGTAGGTCGCGCCGCACGCCATATGCGTGAAGAGGCCGAACGCGACCATCGCGACGACAGCGGCCGGCACGCTGCCCGCGTGCGCGAACCCCAGCAGCCCGAGCCCTTCGCCGACGATCAGCGCGAACAGCAGCGTCGCGCGCACGTCGAGCCCGCGGCGCGCGGCCACGCGGTCCGACAGCCAGCCGCCCAGCGCGCGCGCGAAAAGCGCGAGAAGGCCGAAGATGCCGGCGGCGAGGCCCGCGTCCCTCAGCGACAACTGGAAGTGATTGACGTAATAGAGCGCGGCGATGTTGTGCATGAACACCTCGACGCCGAAGCACGCGCCATACGTGACGAACAGCATCCACACACGGTAGTTCGCGCACGCGGCGGCGAAGCTCGCGAAACCGCCCTTCTTGCCGCTGTCGATCGTCACGCCGCGCGCGCGCAGCGCGACGAAATCGCCCTGCGGGCAGTCCTGCGTGCCGCGCCAGTAGACGATCGCCATCACGAGCATCGCGACGCCCGGCGCCGCGAGCGCCGCGCGCCACGCGGACGCGTCGGGCAGCCCGAGCAGCAGCGCGGCGGCGACGAGAAGCGGCATCGCCGCCTGCGCGGCGCCCGCGCCCGCGTTGCCCCAGCCGGCCGCCGCCGCGTTCGCGGTGCCGACGACGTTCGGCGCGAACATCACCGACGTGTGGTACTGCGTGATCACGAAGCTCGCGCCGATCGCGCCGATGCCGAGCCGGCACAGCAGGAACGTCGGGTAATCGTGCGCGAACGTCACCGCGAACACCGGAATCGCGCCGAGCGCAAGGAGGCCCGCATAGACGCGGCGCGGGCCGAAGCGGTCGCACAGCGGACCGACGACGAGCCGCACCGCGATCGTCGCCGCAACGGCGGCGATGTTGACGTTCGCGACCTGGTCCGCGCTCAGCCTGAATTCGCGGGCGATCAGCGGCATCAGCGGCGCGCACGCGAACCATGCGAAGAAACACACGAAGAACGCGATCCACGTCAGATGGAACGCGCGCATCGGCGCGGTGCGCCAGTCGAGAAGATCGATGCGGGTGGCTTTGTCGGACATCGGGGTTGTCTCACCAAACGAAAACGGCGCCCTGCGAACCCGGTCGAGTGACCGGATGCGTAGGACGCCGTTGCCCAGGAAGCCCGTTGCCGGGCGGATCGGTATTCGGTGCTGCGAAGCGAATCGTCTTTGAGTCGCCCGTCGATCGCTCAGCAAGCGCCGTGCCAGTCGCCGCAAAGCGTGATGCCGCGCGGGATTGCGCCCGATTGCACGCGATTGCACCGGTTTCGCCCCGCGCGCCGACGATGCGCGATGACGCAGCGAAGCACAGATCTGGTGCGATGCAGCACTGTCGGCGTGCGACAGGTCGGTGCTGAAACGGTGCGGAGACGGGGCGGAGACGGGGCGGTCCGCGCGCCGCGCCCGAGCCGCCGCGGCGGCTTGCACGCCCATCGATGACCAACCGACCACCGCGGCTGACGCGCACGATGTCCCCGACGCCCCCGACGCCCCCCGACGCACCGCCCTCGCCTGCACGACACGACGCGCGAAGCCGCCGCCCCGCGTCACCGGGCGCGCGAGCGGCGCTGGCCCGGATATTGCTCGAAGTGAAGCGTCATCGGCAACGGCGCCGGTGCCGCATCGCATGACTTCTTCCGGATCGTCCGCCGACGGACGGTCCAATTGGACAACGGTGTCCCACGCGTCCGGCCGATTCGTCGGCCGGATGCGCAGGACACCGTTCTTTTTTTGTTGAAGCGCATTCGCCGCGAACGCGCCGCGCGCACGGCATGGGGATACGAAGATGAACACGATGGGCAAAGTCACGCTGCTCGGCGCCGGCCCCGGCGATCTGGACCTGCTGACGCTGAAGGCGGCGAAGGCGCTCGCGGCCGCCGACGTGCTGCTGCTCGACGACCTCGTCAATCCGGACATCGTCGCGCTCGCGCCGCAAGCGCGCGTGATCCGCGTCGGCAAGCGCGGCGGCTGCCGCTCGACGCCGCAGGCGTTCATCGAGCGGCTGATGTGCCGCTACGCGCTGCGCGGCGCGCACGTCGTGCGCGTCAAGGGCGGCGACGTGCTGCTGTTCGGCCGCGCGGGCGAGGAGCTCGCCGCGTTGCGCGCGGCGCGCGTGCCGGTCGAGATCGTCAACGGGATATCGTCGGGCTTCGCGGCCGCGGCGAGCCTCGGCGTGTCGCTCACGCACCGCGATCACTGCCAGGGCGTGACGTTCGTCACCGCACACCGGCAGGACCACGGCGAGCCCGACTGGGCAAGCCTCGCCGCAACCGGCACGACGCTCGCGATCTACATGGGGATGAGCCGCATCGAGCGGCTCGCGGCGGGCCTGCTCTCGGCGCTCGACGCCGCGACGCCCGCCGCCGTCGTGCAATGGGCGGGCACGCCGGCCGAGCGGCGCTGGACCGGCGCGCTCGGCCGCCTCGCGTCGGGCGCGGCCGAAGCGGGGCTCGGCAGCCCGGCCGTGATCCTCGTCGGCCGCGCGATCGGCGAAGCGCTCGCAATCGGCGGCGCTTGCGCGGCGCGGGACGCGACGGCGCCCGCCGGTTCGGACGGCGCGCATGCCGCACACGCCTCGCACGCCGCCGCATGCGCGCTCGATCGCCCGCCGGTCTGCCACGCGGCCTGAGCCGCGCCAGCCGGCGGTTGCGCGCCGCGTGCGCGCGCGTATGGTGTAGTAGTCAACACAAGAGCATGGGCGGGCGCCGCCGCAACGCGCCCGCCGCTTCCGTCCGACACATGGAATCGACCGATCCTTCCTCCCGGCTGCGGGTGCTGCTCGTCACCGATACCGACAAGCCGCTCGGCGAGCTGCGCGACACGCTCGCGCGCCTCGGCTACGAGATGCTCGACGAGGTCGCGACGCCCGCGCGGCTGCCCGCGGCCGTCGAGGAGCAGCGCCCGGACGTCGTGATCATCGACACCGAATCGCCGTCGCGCGACACGCTCGAGCAGCTCGCGGTGATGAACGCGACCGCGCCGCGCCCCGTGCTGATGTTCAGCCACGACGCCGACCAGCGGTTGATCCGCGCGGCGGTCGGCGCGGGCGTGAGCGCGTATCTGGTCGAAGGGCTGTCCGCCGGGCGGCTCGCGCCGATTCTCGAAGTCGCGCTCGCGCGCTTCTCGCACGACGAGCAGTTGCGCAAGCGGCTCGCCGACGTCGAGCTCGAGCTCGCGGAGCGCAAGCTGATCGACCGCGCGAAGCGCATGCTGATGGACCGCCGCAAGCTGTCCGAGCAGGACGCGTACGCGACGCTGCGCCGCAGCGCGATGGATCAGGGCATCCGGATCGTCGAGGCGGCCCGCCGGCTGCTCGCGGCGCACTCGCAATCTTGACCCTAAGGTGCACCCAGCATGGACCCAGCGCGCATCAACCAAGCGACTCCCGACGCGCCCGAACGCGGCCGTCTGCGCATCGGCTTCGTCGCGCTCAGCGACGCGGCGCCGCTCGTCGCGGCGAAGCGGCTCGAACTCGGCGAACGTTACGGCCTCACGCTCGAGCTTTGCCGGCAGCCGTCGTGGGCGAGCATCCGCGACAAGCTGCTGTCGGGCGAGCTCGACGCGGCGCATGCGCTGTACGGGCTCGTCTACGGCGTGCAGCTCGGCATCGGCGGGCCGCGCGCCGAGATGGCGGTGCCGATGGTGCTGAACCGCAACGGCCAGGCGATCACGTTCTCGAACCGGCTCGCCGACGCGCACCGCGCGTCCGGCAACCTGAAGGCCGCGCTCGCGACGCTCGGCCGGCGCCCCGTGTTCGCGCAGACGTTCCCGACCGGCACGCATGCGATGTGGCTGTATCACTGGCTCGCGTCGCATGGCGTCGATCCGCTGCGCGACATCCGCAGCGTCGTGATTCCGCCGCCGGAGATGGTCGGCGCGCTCGCGGCGGGCGAGCTCGACGGACTGTGCGTCGGCGAGCCGTGGAACGCGGTCGCCGAGGCGCGCGGCGCGGGCCGCACGGTCGCGGCGACGAGCGAAGTGTGGCGCGATCATCCGGAGAAGGCGCTCGCGTGCCGGCGCGAATTCGTCGCGCTGTATCCGAATGCCGCGCGGCTGCTCGTGCGCACGCTGCTCGACGCGTGCGCGTGGCTCGACGATCCGGCGCATCGGATGCGGGCGGCCCAGTGGCTCGCAAAGCCGGACGCGATCGGCGTGCCCGTCGAGCAGATCGCGCCGCGGCTGCTCGGCGATTACGGCGCGGGGCCGTTCGCGCAGCCGCCCGCGCCGATCCGCTTCTACTCGAACGGAACGGCGAACCGGCCGGCGGCGAGCGACGGCCTGTGGTTCCTGTCGCAGTATCGGCGCTGGGGGATGTTGAGCGGCGACGTCGACGATGCGGCGATCGCGAACGGCGTCGCGCAGACGGCGATCTATGACGAAGCGGTCGCGCTCGCGGGAGTGCGGGGCGTCGATTGACGCGGCGCGCGCCGCATGCATGCGCGCATGCTCACTCGGCCGCATCGCGAACGCACCGCAAACTTCGATGCGTCGCCGCTCGAATCATGTGCGCGGATCTTCAGCGCATGCCGGCCTCCGATGCGCTCGCCGATTCGCAGTGGCAGCGCGAAAACGGCGAAATCGCCAGATTCGACGCGAGCGGGACGTTCCCGCCGTTTCAGCCCGACGAGCACGTTCCTGTTCATCCATCGGATCGACAGACGATTCGCCGCGACCGCGCGCTACGGCTTCACGCGAATTAAGCGGGATCGATTACCAAATTCCGCATTTTTAATGCGCGCTCGTTTGAATCATTAACAACTCGATACATTGAAGACGCAAAAGGCAATACCCATTCGCGCCCCATTCCTGTGACGAATGGTTTAGCATGCAACCGCACGTTGCTGCATCAGCACGCCGCGATCCGCATCCGTCAGGCCCCCGCGCGCATCCGGTCGCTCGCACCGAGCATCCCGATTCAAGCGTCATTCAGCAGTGCTTTCGCCCGTCAGGCAACGTCCGCTCACCGGACCCACCGACACAATTTCCCTTGCCCAAGAGCAAATGGAGGAGATATGAAGGCGCGTCTTGATACGAGGAAAGTCTTCAGTTATTTATTCGCCTTTTTCATTGCCTTTCTCGCGAGCTGTTCCGATCACGACGACATCTCGGGCGGCGGCGAACCGTCCGCGTCCGCGCTCGCGTTCCGGCTCGACCGCGGCGGGCAGATCAACGCGTTCTACCGGCAGGACAAGATCGCCGCGCATCTGCTGATGCGCTCGTCGACGAAGCCGCGCCTGCTCGTCGTGTTTCCGGCCGGCAACAGCGGCGCGGGCCTCTGGTTCGACGACACGCCGCAGCCCGTCAACTGGAGCCAGGACACGCCGATCGCGCCTGCCACCATGCAGGACGCGTCGGGCCGGACGCTGTACGGCATCGGCGTCGACGTGTCGGCCGACGTGAGCAGCCTGTCGATCCGGCAGGCGCTGCTGAGCTCCGTGCGCTTCCTGCGCGACTACAACGGCGGCGCGACCGTGCCGTCCGACATCGTCGCGCAGCCGTCCGTGTCGAGCAACGTCGCGCTCTGGCAGCGCAACCGCGTCGACGGCGCGCCGGGCTACGCGCTGCGCGTCACGGTGATCGACGGCGGCGCGATCGCCGCCGACGGCGCCGGCAAGCTGCTGCTGCAATCATCGTCCGGCGCGCCGACGCTGCGGCTGCGGATCGAGGCGTTCAGCGGCGAGACGCCGCTGCAGCCGATCACGCGCGCGAATCTGTTCACGTCGGCCGTCAACCCCGATCCGCTGAGCCAGAACGTGTTCGAATTCCTGAGCTTCAGCGACAAGCTGCTCGCGGGCTCGTGGCAGTACGACACCTACTTCGGCCGCGACACGCTGATCTCGGTGCGGATGCTGATGCCCGTGCTGCAGCCCGACGTGATCGAGGCCGGGCTCGGCTCGGTGCTGAGCCGCCTGTCCGCGGACGGCAAGGTCGCGCACGAGGAAGGCATCGGCGAATTCGCGCTGATCGACAACCGGAAGCACGGCCGCCCGAACGATCCGACGCCGACCTACGACTACAAGATGATCGACGGCGACTACATGCTCGCGCCGATCATGGAGGACTGGCTGATCGAGGATCCGCGCGGGCAGGCGCGCGCCGCCGCGTATCTCGCGCAAAAGGGCGGCGATGGCGCGACCAACGGCAGCCGCTTCGTCGCCAATCTGCTGCGCGTCGCGCAGACCGCGCAGCCGTTCGCGCAGCAGGCGCTCGCCGCGAACCTGATCCGGCTGCGCCCGGGCGAGATCGTCGGCAACTGGCGCGACAGCACCGACGGCATCGGCGGCGGCGTCTACCCGTACGACGTCAACGTCGCGCTCGTGCCGGCCGCGCTGCGCGCGACGAGCAACTTCCTCGCGCGCGGGCTGCTCGACCCGTATCTGAGCGCCGACCAGCGCGCCGTTCTCGCGAACGCAGGCGCGGCGGCGGCCGTCTGGGAACGCGCCGCGCCGCCGTACTTCCAGGTCGCCGTCACGCCGGACGACGCGCGCGCGAAGCTCGCCGCTTACGCGCCGCAAGCGGGCGTGCCGGCCGGCACGGTGCCGAACACGGCGCTGCAGTTCGATGCGATCGCGCTCGACGCGAACCGCAACCCGATTCCGATCATGCATTCGGACGGCGGCTTCGTGCTGCTGTTCGGCGATCCGCCGCCGGCGCTGCTCGCGCGCATCGTCACCGACGTGATGCGTCCATTCCCGGTCGGTCTCGTGACCGACGTCGGCATGCTGATCGCGAATCCGGCGTATGCGGCCCCGACGCTGTGGCCGCGCTTCACGAACTCCGCGTATCACGGCACGGTGATCTGGTCGTGGCAGCAGGCGATGTGGGCCGCGGGCCTCGACCGGCAGCTCGCGCGCACCGATTTGCCGGGCGACCTGCGCACGCTGCTCACGCAGGCGCGGCAGCAGATCTGGCAGGCGATCGCGAGCGCGAAGGACATGCGCTCGACCGAGATGTGGTCGTGGTCATACGCGAACGGGCAATACCAGACGGAGGCGTTCGGCACGCGCAGCGCCGACGCGACCGAAGCGAACGCCGCGCAATTGTGGAGCACGACATATCTGGCGATCCGGGACCCGCAACTGCGTGCGGGCAAGTACTGGTGGGAGGCGCGCGGAGCCGGCGGCGACGCGCCGCAGCGCGATTCGACGGACGCCGCGGCGGGGAACGGCTTGGGCGCCGCGAATGCCGCGAACGCAGTGAAAGGCGCGGCTTCGTGATCGCTCGGGCGAGCGATCGTTCGATGACGCGCCGCAGTCGAAGCCGCCTCGCATGAGAGCGGCCCGTCGCGCCGGCTCGATCGGAGCGGCGCGGCATCGAGCGCGACATCGAGCGGCTGCGCGTTCGCCGTCGCGCCAACGCCGCCGCGCCCGAAAGCGCGGCGCAAAAAGAGAAAAGCCGCGCGAGCGATCGCGCGGCAAAATCCGCCTGCATCCAAGGGCCACCTCCAGATGGCGGGCGGCGCACTAGCCTCGATCAGCCACTAGTGCCGAACCAACGAAACCGGTCGAGCGTCGGGGCGGCGGCGGCTTCGCCGCCCCGACGCTCCGGCGGACGCGATCAGCGCGCCGCCTGATAACCGCGAAACAATGCGGCGGCGTTGCGCTCGAGCGTATCGAGGTGATAGCCGCCTTCCTGCACGATCAGCGTCGGCACGCGCAATCCGCCGACGAGCGCGCCGAGCCGCCCGAAGCCCTCGGTCGTCACCGCGACCTTCGCCTGCGGGTCCTCGCGATACACGTCGAAGCCGAGCGCGAACACCAGCACGTCGGGCGCGAAACGCTCGACGATCGCCTTCGCGCGCTCGAGCTGCGCGAAGAACACCGGTTCGGCCGAGCCGTGCGGCATCGGCAGGTTCACGTTGAACCCTTCGCCGCGCCCCGCTCCGCGCTCCGCTTCGTAGCCGGTGACGGCCGGATAGAAGTTCGTCGGATCGCCGTGGATCGACACGTACAGCACGTCGTCGCGATCGTAGAACAGCTCCTGGATGCCCTGGCCGTGATGCATGTCGGTATCGAGGATCGCGACGCGCGCGTGGCCGGCGCGCAGCGCCTGCGCGGCGATCGCCGCGTTGTTCAGATAGCAGAAGCCGCCCGCCGCGTCGCGGCGCGCATGATGGCCGGGCGGACGGCAGAGCGCGTATGCGTCGCGCGCGCCGCGGCCGAGCGCCGCCGCGCCGGCGAGCGCGCTCTGCGCGGACCAGTACGCGGCGCGATACGTGTGCTCGCCGATCGGACAACTGCCGTCCACGAGATAGCGCGCCGCCTGCGCGAGCACGCCGCGCAGCGGATTCGGCTCGCGCACGTAGATGTTCGAGATCACCTCGGGCCCCCAGTCCTCCGGGATGCGCCGCCACTCGCGATGCGCGCCGGCAAGAAAGCGCAGGTACGGCTCGCTGTGCACGGCCGCGAGCGGCGCCGTGCCGAAGTCCTCGGGCGCGCGCACGTCGAAGCCGAGCGATTTCGCGGCGTCGAGCAGCCGCACGGCCCGTTCGGGCACCTCGTGCGGCGCGCGCATCTTGCCGCGCGACAGATAGGTGAGCGGACTGTGCTTCAGTTGGTCCGGATGAAAATAAGTCAGCATGCGAACTCGGTTCGTTCCAGGATCGATCGGTCAATGCGGCTGCGCGGCGGCGTCCGCGTGCGCGCCCGCATGCGCCGACTGCGTCGATTGCGCCGCGTGCTCACGCACGCCGGCGCGCGCGAGCACCGCGCCGAGCAGCACGTTCGCGCCCGCCTCGACGTGCTCGGGCAGCGCGCGCTCGGCCGCGTTGTGCGACAGCCCGCCGACGCACGGAATGAACACCATCGCGGCCGGCACGCAGCGCGCGAGACGGATCGCGTCGTGCCCGGCGCCGCTCGCGATCCGCTCGTGCGCGTAGCCGCAGCGGCGCGCGGCCGCGTCGACGAGCGCGACGCACGCCGGATCGAACGGCGTCGCGGGGCTCGACCAATGCACGCCGATGTCGACCGCGACGCCGCGACGCCCGGCGATTTGCGCGCACGCGTCGCGCAGCTCGCGCTCGATCGCGTCGAGCCTGTCATCGTCAGGATGACGAAGGTCGATGCCGAACGCGACGCGCCCGGCGATCGTGTTGCGCGACGCATTGTCGATCGCGCCCTGCCCGATCGTCGCGAGCGCGTCGGGCGCATGGCGCGCGACGAGCGCTTCGATCGCGAGCGCGATCTCGGCGCTCGCGACGAGCGCGTCCTTCCGATACGGCATCGGCGTCGTGCCCGCGTGCGCGGCGACGCCCGTCACGGTCGCGTCGAGCCAGCGGATCGCCTGTCCGCCCGTGACGACGCCGATCGCCGCACCGTGCCGCTCCAGCACCGGGCCCTGCTCGATGTGCGCTTCGAAGTACGCATCGACGCGTTCGCGCAACTGCGCGAGCGCCGGCTCCGGGCTGCGCGCCGCATGCGCGCCGCGCAGCCATGCCGTGCGCAGCGCGTCGCGATAGCCGCACGCGTCGAGCGCCTCGGCAAGCGTGACACCGTCCGCATCGCGCGCGGCGAGCGCCGCGTCGAGCGGCTGCGCGCCGGTGAACACCGCCGAGCCGAGCATCGCCGGCGTGAAGCGCGCGCCCTCCTCGTTGGTCCACGACACGATCTCGATCGGCTTGCCGGTGACGATTCCGCGATCGTTCAGCGTGCGCACGAGCTCGAGCCCGGCGAGCACGCCGTAAGCGCCGTCGAAGCGGCCGCCTTCGGGCTGCGTGTCGAGATGGCTGCCGACGAGCACGGCCGGCTGCGCGTCATCCGCGCCGGCGCGCCGGGCAAACAGGTTGCCGATCGCATCGACGCGCACCGTCATCCCCGCTTCGCGACACCATTGCGCGAAGCGCTCGCGGCCGCGCCGGTCGGCGTCGGTCAGCGCGAGCCGGCGCACGCCGCCGCGCGCGGTGCAGCCGATTTGCGCGAGCTCCGTCAGGCTGTTCCAGAGCCGCGTACCGTCAATTTCCCACACTGAGGCATTCCTCCTTTTGTTCCGAATCAGCGCGTGAGCACGGCGTCGGCGACGTCGGCCCGCCGATGGCGGTGCGCATCGAGCGCGATCACGCCGACGAGCGACAACGCCGCGAGGCACGTGTAGAACACCGCGAGCGGCCACCACTGCCCGGCGAACCGGTGCGCGAGCCACGTGCCGGCGAGCGGCGTCAGCCCGCCCGCGATCGCGCCGCACATCTGGTACGAAATCGAGATCGCCGAATAGCGGACGCGCGTCGGGAACGCGCCGCTCACGAAACCCGCGATCACCGAATAGAAGCCGGCGAGAAACACGGTCGCGATCGCGATGCCGGCCACCATCGGCACGAGGCGCCCGGTCTGCACGAGCACGAACATCGGATACGGCGACGCCATCGCGAACAGCGCGGCGAGCTTGAGAAAGCGCGCGTCGCCGAGCTTGCCGGCGAGCCATGCGGCGATCGGCTGCGACACGAACTGGATGATCGCGACGATGAACAGGCAATCGAGGATCAGCGATTTCGTCACGCCGACGTGCTGCGTCGTGAACGCGATCATGAACGTGTTCGTGAAATACAGCCCCGCGATGCCGATCGTGTTCGCGCACAGGCAGAACAGCAGCATCGCGCGCGACGTGCGCAGCACCTCGGCGATCGGCCGCGCGACGGTGCGCGCCATCGTCTTCTCGTGCGCGAACTCGGGCGATTCGTCGACCTTCAGCCGAACGAACACGCCGACCGCGAGCAGCGCCACGCTCGCGAGAAACGGCAGCCGCCAGCCCCACGACATGAACGCATCGTGCTCCATCGACGCGACCGCGCGAAACGCGACGAGCGACAGGATGAGCCCGGCCGGGCTGCCGAGCTGCGCGAACGACGCGAAGAACGTGCGCCGCCCGTACGGCGCGTGCTCGCCCGCCATCAGCACCGCCCCGCCCCATTCGCCGCCCACCGCGACGCCCTGCACGATCCGCAGCAGCACGAGCAGCGCGGGCGCGAGCAGGCCGACGCGCTCGTAGCTCGGCAGCAGGCCGACGCAGACGGTCGCCGCGCCCATCAGCGCGAGCGTCGTCATCAGCGCCTTCTTGCGGCCGATCCGGTCGCCGAGATGGCCGAAGACGAGTCCGCCGAACGGACGCGCGAAGAAGCCGACCGCGAACGTCGCGAACGACGCCATCGTGCTCGTGAACGGATCGTGCGACGGGAAGAACAGCTCGCCGAAGACGAGCGCGGCCGCGTTCGCGTAGATGTAGAAGTCGTACCACTCGATCATCGTGCCGACGAACGCGGCGCCGGCCGCGCGGCGCGGCTGGCGCGCCGGCGGGCTCGGTGGGATGCCCCGGTTCAATGCAACCTCCTCGCTGAAATGTCCGCCCGGCCGAATCGCCCGGATTCGGCAAATGGGCGTTTTATCGCGCACCGGGATTAATCGGTCAAATTCTAAGTTATTATCTTTCGAATAAATTTCATTAATCCAGTTCTACGATGCAAAATCGTTTCTCTGGAGTAAAAATAAATGCCGAATATTCGAAGCCATGTTTCACGCGTTCTGATGGACCGCCTCGACTGGAATCTGCTGCGCACGTATCTGGCAATCATGCAGGAGCGCAGCATCAGCCGCGCGGCCGCGCGGCTGCACCTGACGCAGCCGGCGGTGAGCCAGGCGCTCAAGCGGCTCGAAGGTTCGCTCGGCCGCACGCTGATCCAGCGGCGCGGCGCGCAGTTCCTGCCGACGCGCGCGGGCGAGGAGGTCTACCGGATCGCGACCGACATCTACGGCCACATGTCGCGGCTCGACAACGAGCTCGACGACCGCGGCGGCGAGCTGATCGGCTCGGTGCGCCTGCTGTGCGTGAGCCGCGTCGAATCGCCCGTCTACGACGAATTCCTCGCCGAGTTCCGCCGCACTTATCCACGGGTCGATCTGCACGTCGAAGTGATGCGCTCGGCGGATATCCTTTCTTCTTTATTGCAGAAAACCGCGACTTGCGGGCTCGCATTATGTCGAACGCCGGTCGATAAAATCGAATTACGCAGTTTTTTGCGACAACGCTATGCAATGTTTTGCGGGCGTCACCACCGGTTGTTCGGCCGTCAGGCGCTGAAAATCGAGGATCTGCTCGCCGAGAATTTCGTTTCCTTCACCAGTGACCAGATTGGCGACGCGCTCGCGCCGCTCACCGTGTTCCGCGATCAGCGCGGCTTCACCGGGCGCATCGTCGCGACATCGCCGAGCCTCGACGAAATCCGCCGCCTCGTGTTCGCGGGCTACGGCATCGGCTGCCTGCCCGAGCACATCGTGCGCGACGACCTCGCGCGCCAGCGGCTCTGGCGGCTGCCGCCGGAGGAAGGGCTGCTCGACGTCGAGATCTTTCTGATGTGGAACCGCGAGCGCCGGATGAACGCGGCCGAGAACGTGTTCATCGATGCGTTTCAGCGCTACGTGCAGCGGTATCCGATGGCGGAGCGGCTTGGGATGCTGCATTGAGCGGCGGACCGCGGCCGATCGCGGCACGCAGGGAATCACGCCTTGCGCGCCGGCCGCGCGGCCTGCTGCATCAGGCGGCCCAGTTCGTCCCACTCGCCCGCGTGCCGCAGCGTCTTGATCTCGTCGAAGCAGACCGTGGCCATGATGCTGCACGCGTTGCGGTGCCCGCCGAGGCGCGCCTTCATGTGCTGGTTGACCAGTCGATAATATTCGGCCGACGATTCCCAGCTCATCCCGCCGATCAGTCCAATCGTTTTCATCGTGCGTCCCTGCATCGTTCGTGACGTCGACGAACAATCTGGCGACGCGGCCGCCGCCGCGTCGGGAAACGCATCGCCGATCTGCCCGGCCGCGCGCGCGAGCACGTCGGCGCGGCGGCCGACGATCACCACGCGCGCGCGCTGCCGCGTGAAACGGCGCGCGGTCGCCAGGCCGATTCCCGTGCCGCCGCTGCTGACTACGATTACCTGTTCCATGTGCATGCTCCCGTGCGGCCGCAACGAATGCACCCGCTTCCGCGCCCGTCTGCCCGCTACCATTCGGCGGGCGACGTGCCAAGCGCACGCGCCGGATGCGGCCATTGCACCGGCGCGCGCTCGATCGCCACCGGCGCGCGCACGCGCTGCGCCGGTCCCCAGCTCGTTTGCTCGCTCCATGCGTCGAGATCGTCCGCCGTCTCCCGCGCGATGGGCGGCCGGTCCGCCTCCTGCGAGCCGCCCGATACGAGCAGCACCGCCGTGCGCGCAAGCGACGCGCGCATGCGCGCGCCGACGCCCGTCGCGAGCCGGCGCGCGAGGCCGCGAATCGCGGCGGTCGCAAGCAGATAACCCGCGCCGTGGTCGAGCGCCTGAACGGGCAGCGGCACCGGGCGCTCGCCGCCGGTTTCGCGCATGCCCGCCGCCACGATGCCCGCGCTCGTCTGCACGAGGCTGTCGAAGCCCCGGCGGGCGCGCCACGGCCCGCTCCAGCCATACGCGTCGAGCGATACGTCGACGAGGCCCGGATTGATCCGTCGCCGTTCGTCGGCGTCGAAGCCGAGACGGTCGAGCGCGCCGGGCCGGTAGCCGTGAACCATCACGTCGGCCTCGCCGATCAGGCGGCGCAGCAGCGCGCGCCCTTCGCCGGATTTCAGGTCGACGCGCGCGCAGCGCTTGCCGAGCACCACTTCGGGCACCGTGCCCGGCTCGTCCCAGCCGATCGGATCGATGCGCAGCACCTGCGCGCCGAAGCCCGCGAGAAAGCGCGTCGCGACCGGGCCCGCGAGGATGCGCGTCAGGTCGAGCACGCGCACGCCGTAGAGCGGCCGCTCGGCCGACGTCGGCCACGCGGGGCGCTTGCCGTCGACGCTCACGTCGTCATGAATCATCAGCGGCTCCGCGCTCACCGCGAGCCCTTGCGGATGACGCGCCCATTCGTCCTGCGTATGCATGACGGCCGCGCAGCCGCCGTGCTCGACGACGGCCGATTCGAGCGCGTCGCCGCGCCACTGCTCGACCGCGCGGGCGACGGCCTGCCTGTCGGGCCGCGTGCCGAGCACGGCGAGCACGGCGAGCGCGGCGTCGCGATGATGCGGCGCGTTCGTGTGCAGCCTGATCCAGCCGTCGGCCGTGCGGTAGTCGCCCGCGATCGCGTCCCACAGAGGCGGCATGTCCCAGCCGCGCGGGCGCAGCGACGTGCCGAACCAGATCGATGCATAGCGGCGATCGACGCGCACGCCGGGCAGCGTGCCGGTCGCGCGATGCACGAACTCGGCGAGCGCGACGCTCGCCGCGCCGATCGCGGCCGATGCGAAATCGGTGACCGGAAAGACCGACGGCAGCACGCCCGCGCCGCTGAAATCGAGCGCATGCAGAAGATCGGGATCGCCGTTCGCGGCCTGCCAGATTTCGCGCAGATACGCGGCGGTGCGCGCGTGGCCGGACTGCTCCGATTGGGATGAAGAAGAGAGATCGAACATTGACGCCTCGGCTCGAAGATATCGCAGCAAGATTATTTCCCGCGCAACTCGAGTGTCAACGTTGATTCCGGGAATCAAGTCATTTTTATCGGATTCCACCCGGCGCTTCTTGAAAACGCATCCGGCGGCGCGCCCCACCTGCGCGCCGGCATGAAAGCGCGCATCGCGCCGCATCGATCATTCCGGCGCTTTCCGGCGCTGTCGTAAAGTTTCAACGATTCGATATCGAAAAAAACGCATCGAATTCCGATTCACACAATCGATTTTCTTTTTCGCGAATCGCCATGAAGAGGCACCGAGCGACCGACGTGCGGCGGCATCATGCGATGCGCGCTTCGGCGTTCGCTTCATCGATGACGCAGCTCTCCACCCCATGCCACACGACATGCTTCGACATTCTGAACATTCTTGAACGACGCGCATCGCTCTCCACGTTTTCGCCCGGCATCGAACGTCCGGATCTGGAAAAACGTCAATGTCATCGAGATGCATTGTGTTTATCATGCGCAAGGTCTCGCGCTCCGCATGACCTGCCGCCCCGAGCACCAATGATGAGAAAAGGAGGAGAGGCGGCACGCGCGCCAGCGCCGATTCGCCCGGCTCGTCACCGCTGACGACGGATTCGCCGGACACATTCGACCACCCCTTTTCGGACAACGACACACCGCACATGACATCCCGCCGCCTCGCCTCGCGAACCACCCTCGCCGCCTCGCTCTCCGCCCTGCTGCTCGCCGCATGCGGAGGCGACGGTTCCCCCAGTGTGCCGAGCGCGGGCGCCGCCGCGCCCTTGACGCCGGCGGCGGCGGCAGGCGCCGCGGGAACGACGGGCGATACGACAGGCAATACGCCGGGCGCTACACCCGCGCCCGCGCCGAGCAGCACGTCCGCGAGCCAGCTCTCGATCGCCAGGATGGAATTCGCGCAAACGCACGTGATACCGAGCGGCGGCCTGAGCTGGACGCTGCCGAACGCGAGCGCGAGCCTGCGCCTGATCGGCAAGCGCGATGCGCTCGCGTTGATCGCCATCGGCCAGGCCGACGCGGCGCAGCCCGTGCTGGAGGCGTGGAAGGACGGCGCGAAGCTCGGCGCGCTCGCGCTGAGCCCGCCGTCCGCGCTGCCGCCGACCGAATCCAACGGCCACGCGTATGCGGCCGATCGATGGAGCGCCGTCGTGCCCGCCGCATGGATGGTGCCGGGCGTGTCGTTCAGCGTGTCGGCGTCCAACTACACGTCGAGCGTCGCGCAAGCGCCCCTGTTCGGCACCGACGCCGACGTGCGGTTGACGATCCTGCCGTTCTACCTGTTCGGCGCCGACGACACCAATTCGCCGCCGCTGTCGGCCACGCAAGCGCCCGACGCCGCCACGCAGCAGGAGATTTTCGCGAAATGGCCGACCGCCGACCTGAAGGTCCGCACGCACCCGGCCGGACGCTTCAGCCTCGCGACGGTCGTCGTCGGCCCGCGCGCGGACCGCACGGGCGCCGCGCAGCCCGCCTATTCGGTGACCGCGCTCGACCAGCAGAAAGACGGCTACGGCGTGATGAGCGCGATGCTCACGCTGATCACGAGCATGCGTACCGCGAACGGCGACGGCCCGCTCAACGAGCAGTACTACGCGCCGCTCATCGCGCTGAACGCAAACGGGAAGTTCGCGAACCTCGGCGGCGGCCTTGGCGGCGTCGGCTCGGGCGCGGCGGTCGGCGATCATCGGTACACCGGCATCTTCATTCACGAGCAGGGGCACGCGTTCGGCCTCAATCACGCGGCCGACGAGTACGCGAAAGGCGCCTATCCGTATGCGGGCGGCAGCCTGAGCGGATCGGCGTGGGGCTACGCCCCGAACCACCGCGAGTTCCTCGACGTGCTCGTGCCCGCCACCGCATCGAGCTACGCGAAGTGCGCGAGCTCGCATCAGCTCGACGCGCAAGGTCGCTGCTACAAGCAGGACCCGATGCAGGGCGGCGCCGGCGATCAGTCGAGCGGCTACCCGTTCGCGACGTTCTCGGACTACAACACGGGCCGGATGCAGGCATGGATCGCATCGCGCGTGCTGACCGACGCGGCGTCGCCGACCGGCTACAGCAAGTGGGACGCGGCCGCGCAGGCGCGCGCGCCGTACACGCCGACGACCGACAACAAGGGGCTCTACGGCGTCAACCAGAATCTGCCCGTGCAAACCGGCGTGCCGGTCCACACGATCGTCGTGAGCTTCAGCAAGGCCGGGTCTCCGGGCGCGTCATACATCTATCCGCCGTTCTCCTACACCGGAAACCTGATCGCGACATTCGATCCGACCTCCGCTGCGGACCGTCAGGCGATCACCGTCGATAAAGGCACGTACCCGTGGTATTGCAAAGGCAGCGGCTGCGATTACACGCTGCGCGTCACGTATGCGGACGGCAGCCAGACATACCGCGTGCTGCAAGGCGGATTCCGCGCGTGGTGGACGCCCACCGTCGACGACGCGAACGCGGCCAATCCGCTCAGCGGCAGCAGCTTCCGCGTGTGGGCGATCAACGTGCCGGGCGACAAGCGGATCGGCAAGATCGAACTGCTCGACACGCCGATGGTATGGAACGGCATGCCGGCGAACCCGGCGGTGCTGCTCAGCCGGTGACGTGACGGACGATCGGGCGCGGTGCGCGCATGCGCGCACCGATCGCCTGAACGAAGCGCGTCAGCCTCTCGCGACGACGTCGATGCGCAGCGCGTCGCCGCCCGCCGCAATCACGAGCAGCCGGTCGACGTTCGGATGCGCGCCGGGGCGATGGCGCGCGTCGGCGGTGTGTTCGGCGAACACCGCGAGGCCGTGCTCGGCGGCTTGCGCGTCGAGCGTGCCGAACGCTTCGCGCAGATAGTGATAGACCGCCAGCGAGCCTTGCTTGCCCGGCTTGTTCTCGATGCTCGCGACCACCGCGCCGCCGCCGTCGACGAGATCGATGCGCTCGATGCCGTCGATCGCGGGCAGTTGGGCGAGGTTGTCCTTGAATACTTCCGTTGGCTGAATCACGGGAAACGCTCCGTCTGGTCGGGAAAAAAATCGCGCGGGGCGTATGGTAGCCGATTGTCCCGGGTGGCTGACGAGCGGGCGGCGCGTCGAGCGCCTCGTCACTATGGCGCGTGGCCTCGCGCCACGCCACGCGGTCCGCACCGCCTACGCGATCCGCGTGGACCCTTCTATCGACGTTCGAGCCGTAATGACTCTGACATCGGCGAAAGCCTACGCCACTGCTAAATCCCCCGCATTCATCGGGTCATTCTCCGCGAGATAGCGCCGCTGGTCACACCAGATCCCCCGCTGATCCCATAGCGCACAGGGCCACGACGTGAATGCAGCAACCGAATCGTGAACGTATTCGGCCAGCAGTTGATCGACGGCCAGCAAAGGCGGCTCCTGCTCGTCCCACGCCGACAGGATCATTTTTTCGTATGGAGTCAGTTCGCGCGGGGTCGGCGGGTAGCTATGCGGGCCGGGGCGGCGTTCGATCGGGTTGCGCAGGAACTCGATATGCCGCTCCAGCCGCCGTTGCTCGCCCAAAAGCTGCTTTGCCTGCTCTTGCGGATCCTTCGGCACGTCATACATCCACTCGCTCGGCTGACAGGCCGGATGGTCCGCGTCCGTACCGGCCGGTACGGCTCGGCAAAATGACTCACCAACCTTTGCATACAAACGACCCAACACCCGCTCGTCCGCATGGTGCCGAGCGAGAACGCTTCGCCAGCGGAAATTCAGGTAGCGATGCGGCTGAATCAGTTCTTCGAGTGTGCCGCCACTAGCGGCCGGCAGCGCCGCCATGTAGTCGTTGTAAAGCTTAACGATCGGGGCGTCGTCAGCCAAGTCGAAATCCATGAAGACATCGTCAGGCAGCTCCGACAACGGCTTCAACGGAACCCCCGCCCGAAGCGCTTCCGCAAACATATGCCGCAAGGGGATCAGCGACAGGTCGTGACTACGTCCCTGCTCATCCGGCTCATAGCCGCCACCCACGTCGGAATGCACGCCGGGGTACACCACTTCTTCGCAATTGCCCGGATAGGTCTTATCGACGCGCACCGAATCGAGCGGAAACGCCTGACGCACCTCATGCGCGGACACATAATGGACGCAACGCTCCACCTCAGCCGGGATGACCAACTCCGATGCCCAACTCAGATGCAGGGTAGGACCGCCTACAGACGCTACCGTGTCGAACAGCCCCATAAACGTAATGCGCAGCGGCACGCGTACGCCATTCGGTGCTGTCCAGTGCAGTTTGCCGCCCTCCCTACCACACTTCTGGTCAATGAACCTACGTGCGAAGGCCCGTGCTTCCGTTGCTCCCCGCGAGAATCCGAAGATCGCCACGGTAATTTCACGCATGTGCGACCAGGAACCGGGCCCCCAATCGACCTCCAGTCGCCGAGAAAATTCGGCTAGTGCGAAATCGAGGCGCAGTTCGCCGCCATTGCCGAGACCTAACCCCAGCAATCCCCCGTCGTCGTCGCTTAGGTGGTCGGTATACCCCGCGACCTTGGCAAATTTGAACGGCGTTCCGACGCCCGAAAGATACAAAGATCTCGCCTCATCTTTTATCGCATCTTTAGCAACTCGATACAGTTTGGCAACGTTCGAGTGCTTGCTACGCGGCAGATCAAGGTCGTAATTATTACCCGTGCCATCAAAAAAAAACGAAAGCGACGGATAGAGCCGACACGCGATCATGTCGGCTTGCGTTGCAGGATATTGGCGACCAATCCGTTTCATCGCCCCATCCGTTGCTGCTTGTTTAAGCTCGTCGTTGGAAATCGGCAATCCGGCCTGACGTACCGTCATTCTCGAGTCCTCCTTTACACCGCCGTCATTTCATTCTGCAGCCCGTACCGCTCGGCGAGAAAGCCACTTCTGCGGTATTAAGGTCGCGCAAGATGACGCACAAATAAGCGTCCGTCTTGTGCCAATCGGGATCGCTATGGGGGCCCTGTAAGGGGAAGTAAGCCTGCACTGTGCGCGATTCGCGAGGCTTCAAAATTACCTTGGTTTCCCGGTTCGATTCTTGCCCCCATGTCCATCGAATCGTGACCGGCTTGCTCCAATCCTTCATGCCGGGAAAGCAGCACGCCGTCTTTCCTCCAGCGTTCTGAGGTTCCGCGTCCCCCGCCCAATACTTGTCGACAAAGATATTCACTGCATACCGATCGGTATGGTTGATCGGCACCATCCCAAGCGCCTGCCCGCCGCCGATATTCGGATTGTCCGACTGGGTACCAGAACTCGCACAGGCGGTCAGCGCGAAGACGGCGCAACTTGCTGCGACGGCGGCTCGTTTGAATTTAGCGTCGTTCATGAGCTTGGTCCATTCCAAGAATTTCGGAGATTATGCTTCAGCCGAAGTGTCGGCAGTCGATAGCAGCGACGTTAATAGAACGGTACCTTCGGGGATCTCGTCGAACCCCTCGCCGTGCCGAACGGCGAGCATGCAGTACGTGAACCATGAACCATAGCCGGTGATGCCATGTTGTCGTGCGCGCTCAATTTGGCGGCACACGAATCCGTAGCGCTCGTCTTCCGGGATTTCAGCTAACGTCGACGGATCGCGTTCATTGAGATGCAATAGCAACCCGTCCGGCACACTCGCATCGATCAATGCATCCACCTGCCCCTGATCGAGCTTGAGCGGCGGCTTGAGCGTCGCGGCGGAGGCCGGCATCCGAGCCTGACGCCAGTCGATCTGACGCAGCGCGCCTTCGCGATCCCAATACGTCCACCTCAGGATCGGCGCGAGCCATGCCTGACGCTGCGCGTCGGACAGCACCGGCCCTTTCACGAACAGCGTCTCGTCGTCTTGCGAACCGACCAGCGTCGCGAGAATCGCCGGATCCCAATACGCGAGCACGATCGGTTCGCCATCCGGCAAGCGCACGCGCAGAAACAACTTCAGATGCTCCGCGAGCACTGCAAGCGGCAATGGCGATGCGAGCAGCGTCGCGCACGGCGATGACGGTCCATGTCGTTCCAGCCATGCGCGCGCCGATTCAAAGTGACTTGGAGGGATATAGACGAGGTGCGGCGAAACGGCCCGCACGTCCGCTCCGCCGTCCATCAGGCACGCGACATGATCCGACCGGACCGACAATGCACCGGGCAAACTGCCGTTCTGCAACGGGTCGACGAGCACATATAGGTGCGCCCCTAACGAATCGGCCTCGCCGAACACGGTTTGCGTATCCATCAGCCCCCCGTCGACACGAACGCCGATCGCCCCGCCGCGCGTTTCATCATGCACGGCACGCACACCGCATCCGGCTGCGTCGGCATCGGATACGGCATGCCGGCCGGGCCCGAGAAGCTGTGCATGCTGCCCTTGATGTCTATCTTGCCCGGCGCATGGATCTGGATGTCCCCGTCCTTCAGGCGGATGTACGCCTGCCCCGACGTGATCAGTATCTCCTTGTCCGCCGCGATCTCGATGCGCTCCGTCGCCGACACGATCCGCACCGTCTTCTGGCCGATCAGATCGATCGTCTCGCGATGCGACTCGATTTGAACCGCGTCCTTCGCGAACAGCTTGATCCCGTCCTGCGCGAACACGCTCACCTTCTCGCCCGCGCTTGCCACGAACGACTTCCCCGTCGCGACGAACGCGTTTTGACCCGCGACGACGTTCACGTGCCGATCCGCCGACGTGTGCAGCGACTGAAACGTCGTCAGGCCCATGCCGCCCGCGCTGCCGAGCAGCATCGCCGGCACCTTGAAGCCGTTCGCGCTGCCCGTGCCGCCGCCCGACGTGCGCCCGCCGCTCAAGCCCGGCTCGACTGGCTGCCGCGTCGCGTCGGTCAGTTCCGTGAGCGCGTCGTGACCCGCTTTCAGACTCTCCGCGCGATGCTGCTCGCTCAGCGACGACTGCTGCGCGAGCACCTCGGCCGCGTCCTTCAGTTGATCGCGCGCCGCGTCCACCTCCAGTTGCTCGGCGTCATGGCGGGTCGAGTGCGTGCCGATGTACAGGCCGCGATTCGCGCGGACCGCGCCGTATTGGTCGGCATGCAGCGTGAAGCCCGAGCCGAGATAGCGGCCGCGCGTATTGCCCCGCTGAACGATCCCGTAGCCGAGCGTCAGATGGCTGTAGTCACCCCGCGTCTTGCTCAGCAGACGCGCACGCACCTGTCCGGTCGCATCGTCGAGCTGCATCTCGCTGTAACCGCCGCCGCCTCCGTATTCGCGCGACTGGAAGCCCGACAGCAGCCCGTCCGAATGCCACATCGGCGGCGTCGCCCCGCCCGGCGCGCGCGATACGATATACGGGCGGTCGCAGTCGCCGCCGACGAAATCGACATAGACGGTCTCGCCGCGACGCGGCACGTGTACGCCGCCGTACTGCTGCCCGGTATCCGACTGCGCGACCAGCAACGGCGGCGACGTCTCGAACGCGTCGGGCGGACTCTGCCTGTCCCAATGGAATCGCGCGCGCACGCGGTTCAGCGGATCGGTCCAGACCTCCTCGCCGTTCGGCGTGACCACCGTCGCCATCTCGACCGACATGGCCGGCTTGCGATGCTCGAACGGGCTGCGGTATTCGATGTCGGTGCGCTGCGCGTCCACTTCGATGACGTAGAGGCCCGTCGCGCCGTCCTGCGGATGCGGCGCAACCGCGAACGCCGGGCCATAGCCCGAGCGCGCCCGCTCGATGTCCGATTGCAGGCTGTACGGGAAATGCAGGCCCGAGCGGGCGATCGGCACGTTGTTCTCGATCGTCCAGCGGGCCGCGACGGCGACGAATTCCCGCTCCTTCGGATCGGCTTCGGCGTGCGCCGGATGATCGTTCAGCACGAACCGGCCGCCGACATCGACCCAGCGCGAGCCGCCGACACCGGCGTATCGCCTCGAGCGCGACTCGTATTCCTCCGCTCGAATGCGCGCCCACGCAACGCCTCGATCCGAGTCCGGATACCGGTACGCGCCCGCGCTATAGTCTTCGAGCGGCGGATACGGAATCGCCTTCTGCTCCTGCGTGCGCCAGTTCGTCTGCTCGACGTAGCGGGTCGTTTGCACCGACTGCCGGACCTCGAACGGCATCGCCGGGCGCTGGTAGTCGCCGGAACGCGAGGCGACGTGCACGCTGTTCAACTGGCGCAGCGTTGCCCATTGCGTCAAGCCGTCGAACTCGTCGCCGGCATTGCCTCGATAGAAGTCGAGCGGCTTGGCGTCCGGCAGCGCCTCGACGCGATCGACGATCCTGAGCATCGTCTTCTGCTCGCGACCGTCGTGGGTCCAGTAGCCATAGAGCCCTTCGTCTTCCATGATCCGGTTGACGAAGTGCCAGTCGGTTTCGCTCTGCCGGCAATACGAACGCTTCGCGAGCGCCCCGCTCAGCGCGAACCGGAATGCGCCCTGAAGCTGCGGATAGCGATTGAATACGTCGGACAGAATGTCCTGCGCATCGCGGTCGAGCCAGAAATGCTCGTCGCGGCGATGCCGGAGAAAGTGCAGCGCCGACGAAAAGCCGATTTGCCACGACGTCAGGCCGCCGTCGGCCCCGAGCCGGCGCACGGTATGCACGTAGCCGTGGATCGGCCGGTAGTCGGCATTCAGGTCGAGCACGCCGCGCGGCTGCTGGAGCCACAGCGTCACGGGCTGCGCGATCAGCGCGTCGGGATTCAGGTCGTCGCGCGTGGTCGCGGCGTCGATTGTCCACGTGTAATCGCGGCCGAGCCCGGCGTCGCCGACCGCGCGCAACGGAATCAGCGTGTTCGCGCCGAGCGGCGTGTCGAGCTTCAGCAGCCGCTCGCGCTGCAACAGCCCACGATGAATCGCCTCGAAGATCGGCGCAAACGCCGCCTCCTGCGGCCCGCGTGGCCCCAATGTCATGGTTCAAATCCTTTTTTTCTCAGGTTCGCCGGAATGGGGCGCGTCGCGCCCCTTGTTGTCAGGCGATCGAGCGCGGTATCGGTACCGGCGAACCGCCATCTTTGGCGAATAAGGATACCAAATCTGCTGAGGAAAACATGAAGTCGGTCGGCCCCCGGCCCGACGCGCCAACCCGGCTAACCAAAATTGACAAATGCTTTTTGAATGCCGATCCATTGCTCATGGCCATGCTCGCGTGCGGCGAGGCGTCGCCGCATGGGAAGAGCTCGAGCGTTGCGTCGATCGTTTCATGACGATCGACGACGCACCCGAGCATGCGATGCGCGAGCTGGCCACCGGCTCCGACGACGCTGGCCCCGGCCTTTGCGCCCTCGCACAACGGCGCGCCGAAGCCGTCCGTCGCCCTTCCCGCATCAAGAACGCCTGCCCGCCCGCCGCCAACGTGTAAACTGCTGCCTTTTTTTGACACTGACACTCGTCGCATGGTGCAAGTCCCGCAACGTAGCGCGCTCGGCGGCCCGACGCTGATCCGCCTGCTTGCCCGCCTCGCGGACGCCGACGTTCCGCCGTCCGGGCAGTCGCTGTCGGACCGGCTGAGCCAATGGCTCGCGTGGACCGACGCGATCGCGCTGTCGTCCGCGCTGAGCATGAGTCCGCCCGCCGTCGCGGCCGGCGCGCGCCCCGCCGGCGACGCCCCGCACGGCCAGGGCGCGCGCGTGCGCGCGTCGCTCGCGAAGGCGATTGCCCGCACCGGCGCGTTCGCCGCCGCACGCGACGGCGTCACCCGCGCCGCCACGCGCGGCGCGCCGCCGAACGACGCGCCCGCCGATTTCACGCTCTTTCGGCACGACTACCTGTCGATGCAGCAGGCGATGGAGATCGACATCGGCGATCTGCGCAGCCGCCTTCGGCAGACGATGGCCGCGCAAACGCCCGCGCTCGCCCGGCTCGCGGTGCTCGACGCGACGATGGAGCGCGCGCTCGTCGCGCGCGAGCGGAGCCTCTTCGCGTCCGTGCCGAAGCTGCTCGGCGCGTACTTCGAGCGCGTGCGCCAGGCCGAGCAGCAGCGTCTCGCCGAGGTCGAGGCCGAGGCCGGGTCCGGGGCGACGATCGGCGCCGATGCCAACGCCGCGAAAAACACCGCCGCCCCCGCGCCGGGCGCATGGCTCGACGCATTCCGCAAGGATATGCAGAGCGTGCTGCTCGCCGAGCTAGACGTTCGTTTTCAACCGGTCGAAGGGCTGCTCGCCGCCCTTCGCGCCAGCTAACCGGGCTCCCATGTCCAGATTTCACCTTCACCTCGTCGTCTTTTTCGCCGGCCTCGCCGCGGTCTGCTGGATCGGCGCCGGCTATGCCGTCTCGAATCCCGTCGCGCTCGCCGTCACACTCGTGATCGCGGCCTGCTATCTCGCCGGCGCGCTCGAATTGCGCCGCTACCAGCAGGCCACGTCGACGCTCGCGCGCGCGGTCGCCGAGCTGTCCGAGCCGCCGTCCGCGCTCGGCGCGTGGCTCGAGCGGCTGCATCCGAGCCTGCGCCACGCAGTGCGCGTGCGCATCGAGGGCGAGCGCGTCGCGCTGCCGGGCCCAGCGCTGACGCCGTATCTGGTCGGCCTGCTCGTGCTGCTCGGCATGCTGGGCACGCTCGTCGGGATGGTGATGACCCTTAGAGGCACCGGCGCGGCGCTCGAAAGCGCGACGGACCTGCAGGCGATCCGCGCGTCGCTCGCCTCGCCCGTGAAGGGGCTCGGGTTCGCGTTCGGCACGTCGATTGCGGGCGTGGCGACGTCGGCGATGCTGGGTTTGCTGTCGGCGCTTTGCCGGCGCGAGCGGCTCGACGCCGCGCAAGCGCTCGACGCGAAGATCGCGACGACGCTGCGCACCCATTCGCACGCGCATCAGCGCGGCGAAACCTTCAGGCTCCTGCAGCGGCAAGCCGACATGATGCCGGCGCTCGTCGACCGGCTGCAGACGATGATGAGGGCGCTCGAGCAGCAGAGCGCCGCATCGGCCGAACGGCAGATCGCCAGCCAGCAGGCGTTTCTCGGCAAGGCCGAGGAAACGTACGCGCGTCTCGCTTCGTCGATCGGGCAGTCGCTGAAGGACAGCGTCGCGGAAAGCGCGCGCGTCGCCGGATCGGCGCTGCAACCCGTCATGGAGACCACGATGGCCGCTCTCGCGCGCGAGACGTCCGCGCTGCACGACGCCGTCACGCGCGCGGTGGAGCGGCAGCTCGACGGGCTGTCGGCCGGCTTCGAAACGACGGCGGCCAACGTCGCGAGCGTCTGGCGCGATGCGCTCGCCGAGCATCAGCGTTCGAGCGACGCGCTCGCGGAGCGCCTGCACGGATCGGTCGACCGTTTCGCCGAATCGTTCGATCGGCGCTCGGCGGACTTGCTGGACGGCGTCTCGGCGCGCTTCGACGCGACGGCGAGCGGCGCGGCCGCGGCGTGGCGCGCCGCGCTCGCGCAGCAGGAGCAAGCGAACGAGACGCACGCCGAGCGCAACCGGCAGGCGCTGGAGACGGCCGCCGCGACGTTCGAGCGGCACTCGGCGGCGCTGCTGCGCACGATCGGCGAGTCGCATGCGGACCTGCAAACGCAACTCGCGTCGCGCGACGAGCAACGTCTGACCGCATGGACCGCTTCGCTCGCGTCGATCGCCGCGAAGCTCGGCACGGAATGGGAGCAAGCGAGCGCGCACGCTGCAAACCGTCAGCAGTCGATCTGCGACGCGCTCGCGCAAACCTCGCGCGATATCTCGACCCAAGCCGCGGCGTTCGAACAGCACGCCGCTTCGCTGCTGCGCTCGATGGGCGAATCGCATTCGAATTTGCAGACGACGCTCGAAGCGCGCGATCAACAACGCCTGACCGCATGGACCGCTTCGCTCGCGTCGATCGCCGCGAAGCTCGGCGCGGAGTGGGAGCAAGCGAGCGCGCACGCCGCGAACCATCAGCAGGCGATCTGCGACGCGCTCGCGCAAGCCGCCCACGACATCTCGGCCCACACGCAAGCGCACGCGAGCGACATGATCGCCGAGATCTCGCGGCTCGTGCAGGCCGCGTCGGAAGCGCCGAAGGCCGCGGCCGAAGTCGTCGCCGAGCTGCGCCAGAAGCTCTCCGACAGCATGGTCCGCGACACCGCGATGCTCGAAGAGCGCGGCCGGATGCTCGCGACGCTCGAAACCCTGCTCGACGCGGTCAATCACGCGTCGACCGAGCAGCGCGCGGCCGTCGACGCGCTCGTCGCGACGAGCTCGGATCTGCTGCAGCGCGTGGGCGCGCAGTTCACGGACAAGGTCGACGCCGAGACCGGCAAGCTCGGCGCGGTCGCCGCGCAGGTCACGGGCAGCGCGATCGAGGTCGCGAGCCTCGGCGACGCGTTCGGCGCGGCCGTCCAGTCGTTCGGCGAATCGAACGACACGCTCGTCGCGCATCTGCAACGCATCGAGGCCGCGCTCGACAAGTCGCTCGCCCGCAGCGACGAGCAGCTCGCGTATTACGTCGCGCAGGCGCGCGAGGTCATCGACCTGAGCATGATGTCGCAAAAGCAGATCATCGAAGAGCTGCAGCGCGTTGCCGGTGAGCGCGCGTCCGTCGGAGCCGAAGCAGCATGAGCGACGAAATCGACGGCGGCGTCGAACAGACCGCGCCGATCTGGGCCGCGTTCGGCGACCTGATGTCGGTGCTGCTCGGCGCGTTCGTGCTGATCCTGGTCGGCGTGATCGGCGTGCAGTTGGAGCTGTCGTCGAAGCTCGACGCCGAGGTCAGGCAGCGGCAATTGGAATCGCAGCGCCGCAAGACGCTCGAGCAGGCGCTGGCGGGCCCGCTCGCGGCGGGGCGCGTGACGCTCGTCAACGGGCGCATCGGCATCAGCGGCAGCGTGCTGTTCGCGTTGAATTCCGACGAATTGCAGCCCTCGGGACGCGATCTGCTGAAAAGCCTCGCCGGGCCGCTCGCGGCGTATCTCGACGCGAATCACGAGATCCTGATGGTGAGCGGCTTCGCGGACGACCTGCAGGTGCGCACGGGCAACCGCCGCTTCGCCGACAACTGGGAATTGTCGGCGAAGCGCGCGCTGACGGTGACACGTGCGTTCATCGACGAAGGCGTGCCGGCGGCATCGGTGTTCGCGGCCGCGTTCGGCTCCGAGCAGCCGGTGAGCCCGAATTCGGACGACGCGGGACGCGCGAAGAACCGGCGCGTGGAAATCGCGCCGGTGCCGCGGCGGACGACAGGCGACGGTGAACATCGTGAATGACGTCGCGGCGCGCGCGCAGCACACGCTCGACGCATGGCGCGCGCGCGGCGCCGACCGGCTCGACCCCATGCGCTTTCGCTTCATCGACGCACTGCGGCAGCGGACGGCCGGTCACGGCGGCGACGCGCGCCGGCTGCTGGACGCGCGGCTGGCGGCGCTGATCGACGCTTACGCGGACGACCTTCGGCGCGCCGAATCGAACGCGGATGGGGCCGAATACGGGGCTTCGGCTTCGACGCCAACGCCGGCTGCGTCGCCGGCCGGGCCCGCGCGCGGGTCGCTCGCCGCGCTGCTCGACTACATCGGCAGCCACGAGCGGCGCGACGCCGGCGTTCCTGCCGAAAGTCACGCCGGCCAGGCAGCAAGCCGCACCCGCGTCGCGTTGCGCCCCGAACCGGAGATGCTCGACTACTTCCGGGAAACCTGGTCGAAGCTCAGCGCGGACAGCCAGTTGCGCGCGTCGCTCGAACAGGTGCCGAAGAACGCCGGGCCGCTCAATTCGAGCAGCCTCGTGCACCGGTCGCTGTCGCTGATGCGCGAGCTGTCGCCCGAGTATCTGCGGCAGTTCCTGTCTTACGTCGATGCGCTGTCGTGGCTCCAGCAGATGAATGGCGACGAAGCCGCGGCAGGCGACGAAGCGGCGCGCAGCGCCGGCGGCGGCGGCGGCGCAGGCGCGAAGAAGAGCACACGGAAAAAATCGCGCTAGCGCATGTCGCGCAGGCTGCCGGCCCGCCGGGGCGCGGCGCCTGCCTGCGCGCGAAATCGCGCCGCGACGTCGCATACAATGCGTTTTTCGCAAGACCGCCCATGACTTACACACTCGCCGCCCCATATACGCGCGAACTCGAAATCCGCAAGAGCCGCTTCATCGCGTACGCGATCCCCGTCGAGAACCGCGACGCGGCGATGGCCGAATTGCAGCGGCTGCGCGCCGAGCATCCGGCCGCGACGCATGTCTGCTGGGCGCTGCTCGCGGGCGGCCAGTCGGGCATGTCCGACGACGGCGAGCCGTCCGGCACCGCCGGCCGGCCGATTCTCGAAGTGCTGCGCCATCACGACCTCGACGGCGTGCTCGGCGCGGTCGTGCGCTACTTCGGCGGCGTGAAGCTCGGCGCGGGCGGCCTCGTGCGCGCGTACACCGACGCGATCGCCGCCGCGCTGCTCGACGCCGAGCGCGTCGAGCGGATCACGTACGCACGGCTCGCGGTCGAGCTCGGCTATTCGGACGAAGCGCGCGTGCGCCGCTGGATCGAGCAGGAAGGGCACGATCTCGTCGACAGCGCGTACGGGATGACGGTCAAGCTCGTGATCCGGCTGCCCGCCACCGCGCTCGACGCCGCGCGCGACACGCTGTTCGACCTGACGCAAGGGCGCGCCGGATTTCCTTCTGTCGACTGACGCCGCGCAAGGCGGCGCACGGCACGCGTCGGCCGAATCGACGAACCATCGCCCGGCCGTCACGAAACGGATGGCTGCCGCCCGCGCCACGTTCCTCATGTTCCTCTCGCGCTCCGGCTTTCCAGAGCGCGCTTTGCGGTCCGGCTTGCGGCTGCAGTCGCCGGATTTCGGGCTTCGAGTTTCAGAACCGGAGCTTCAGGCTTCGATCTCGGGCTTCTGCCGTCCGGCTTCTGATACCGGCCCTTGACGAAGCGTCACCCCGCGCGCCGCCGTATCGCCGCTCGCGCGCCGCCGTCACGACATCACGCCCGAGGCCGCGCCGACGATCCCCGCGAGGCTCACCGCCGCCGCCACCGCCGACACCATCCACAAATAGGCGTCGCGCGGCCGCAGCGCCGGCGGCAACGCGATCGCGGCGAGCGCGATGAGCAAGCCCGCGACGAGCGGCAGCATCGCTGCGTTGACCACTTGCGCCGCGACGTTCAGCGACACCAGGTCGGGCGCGATCCAGACGGTCGCCGCGCAGCCCGCGACCGACGCGACATAGATGCCATAGAACCACGGCGCGCGCGTCGGCTTGTCGTCGAGCGAGCGCTCGTAGCCGGCCACTTCGCCGAGCCCCCAGGCAAGCGACAGCGAGCAGACGATCGCCGCGACCATCGATGCGCCCAGCACGCCCGCGCCGAACAGCACGCGCGCCGCGTGCGGGCCGACCACCGTTTCGAGCGCCGCCGCGATCTCGCCGACGCTGCCGAGCGCACGCGGCGCGCCGTCGCCGGCGAGCGTCGCCGCGGCGGCGACGAGCACCGCGCCCGTCAACAGTTGCGTGAGCACGGCGCCCACGGCCGTCTCGGCGCGCGCCGCGCGATGGTCGTCGGGGCCGAGCCGCCGGTCGGCGACGGCCGCCTGCTGATAGAAGACCATCCACGGATTGAACGTCGCGCCGATCAGCGCGGCGGCAAGATAGCCGACCGGCGTGCCGGCCGACGCCGGCCGCGCGGCGCTCGACAGCAGCCCGCCCCACTGCGGATGCGCCTTCCACGCAACGACGAAGAACGTGAGCTCGAGCGCGCCGATCACGATCGCCGCCTTGTCGACGCGCTTGTGCGAGCCCGTCATCACGATCGCGATCAACAGCGCGACGGCGATCGGCAGGCTGAGCGAACGCGGCACGCCGAACATCTCGCCGACGCCCGCGACGCCCGTGAATTCGGTCACGAGCGAGCCGAGCACCGCGACGACGAGGCCGGCCGCGGACAGCCACGCCCATCCCGCGCCGAAATGCGCGCGGATCAGTTCGCCGTGGCCGCGCCCGGTAAAGATGCCGAGCCGCACGGTCAGTTCCTGGATCATGTACAGCAACGGCACGAGGCCCAGCAGCAGCAACAGCGGGCCGACGCCCCACTGCACGCCGGCTTGCGCCGCGGCGACGACGTTCCCGGCGTCGCAGTCGGCCAGCATGACGAGGAGCCCCGGCCCCCACAGCGCCGCCCATCGCAGGCGCGCGCGCAGGTTCGATTTCGACGATTTCGACGATTTCGACGGAACGGAAGAGCCCGGCATGGTTGCTGAAAGGTTGCGTCGGTAGGATGTGGCGGCCGATTGTAGCGTGCCGGACCGGGGCGGCGCACGCCAATCGCGATCGCGCCGCCCCGGTCGCAACCGTCACTTCATCCGTGGATTCGAAATGGAAACCTATATTCTGCTCGGCATCGGCTTCGGCGCGGGCCTGCTGATCGCGATCTGGGGCATCATCCAGCTCAGGTAAGCGCTCAAGTAAGCGAACGGATGCCGAACGGCTGCGGCGGATCGCCTCACGCACGCGCGGGCGCGCGTCCGAATCCGCGCTCGCGCGGTACGCGGCGATCGCGCCCGCACGGCCGACGGGCGACAGCGGCTCCGCCTCGTCCCAGCGCTGCACGCGCGTCGCGGCGACCGCGCCAACGTCCGCACGATGAGCGCGCCGCCGCCCGGCGCGGCGGCCCGGCGGCCCGGCGGCGAACGTCAGCCGAGAAACAGCCGATAGGCGGGATTGCCGGTTTCCTCGCGATACGGATAGCCGAGCGCCGCGAGAAAGCGGTCGAACGCCGCGTGATCCGCCCGAGGCACCTGCAGGCCGACGAGAATCGAGCTCGCGTCGCCGCCCTGATTGCGGTAATGGAACAAGCTGATGTTCCAGTCGGGCGCCATCGACGACAGGAACTTCATCAGCGCGCCCGGCCGCTCCGGGAATTCGAAGCGGAACAGCCGCTCGTCGTGCGCGAGCGGCGAGCGGCCGCCCACCATGTAGCGGATGTGCTGCTTCGACAGCTCGTCGCCCGACAGATCGACGGTCGTGAAGCCGTGCGCGGCGAAGTTGCGCGCGATCTCGTCCGTTTCGTCGCGCCGCCGGATCTGCACGCCGACGAAGATGTGCGCCGATCGCGCATCGGCGATCCGGTAGTTGAACTCGGTCACGTTGCGCTCGCCGACGAGCGAGCAGAAGCGCCTGAAGCTGCCGCGCTCCTCGGGGATCGTCACCGCGAACACGGCCTCGCGCGCCTCGCCCACCTCGGCGCGCTCGGCGACGAAGCGCATCCGGTCGAAGTTCATGTTCGCGCCGGACGTGATCGCGACGAGCGTCTCGCCCTCGATCCCCTCGCGCTCCGCATATCGCTTCGCGCCCGCGACCGCGAGCGAGCCCGCCGGCTCGAGCACGCTGCGCGTATCCTGGAACACGTCCTTGATCGCCGCGCAAAGCGCGTCGGTGTCGACCGTCACGACGTCGTCGAGATACGCGGCGCAGAGGCGAAACGTCTCCTCGCCGACGAGCTTGACCGCGGTGCCGTCGGAGAAGAGCCCGACCTCGGCGAGCTCGACGCGCTTGCCCGCCGCGAGCGATTGCTTCATCGCGCACGAATCGTCGGTCTGCACGCCGATCACCTTGATCTCGGGGCGCACCGCCTTCACGTACGCGGCGACGCCCGCCGCGAGCCCGCCGCCGCCGATCGGCACGAAGATCGCGTGGATCGGCCCCTGATGCTGGCGCAGGATTTCCATCGCGACCGTGCCCTGGCCCGCGATCACGTAAGGATCGTCGAACGCCGGAATGAACGCGAGCCCCTCGCGCTGCTGGATGCGCAGCGCGTGCGCATACGCGTCGCTGTACGATTCGCCCGCCTGGACCACCTCGACAGTCGGCCCGCCGTGCGCGCGCACCGCGTCGACCTTCACGCGCGGCGCCGTCTGCGGCACGACGATCGTCGCCTTCACGCGCAGCCGCGCCGCCGCGAGCGCGACGCCCTGCGCGTGATTGCCCGCCGACGCGGTGATCACGCCGCGCGCGAGCGCGTCGGCGGACAGATGCGCGATCTTGTTGTACGCGCCGCGGATCTTGAAGGAGAACACCGGCTGCGTGTCCTCGCGCTTGAACCACACCGTGTTGCGCACGCGCGCCGACAGGTTTCCCGCGCGCTCGAGCGCCGTCTCGCGCGCGACGTCGTAGACGCGCGCGGTCAGGATCAGCTTCAGGTAATCATCGAGGGTGCCCGCGCTCGGCGCGATCGTCGCGGACGCGACGGGCATGAGGGTTTCGTGTGTTTCCGTTTCGGGTGTTTCCGTGACGGCATCGTCTGACTGCATGGCAGGCTCTCCTGGGAGTGGCCGCCCGGGAGACGGAAACAAAAAACCCGCCTCACGGGGCGGGTTGCTGTGACTGCTTTCGGATGCGCGCTAACCCACCATTCGATGAATGGTGCGAATAATGTGCGCAATGCGGAAGCCGTGGATATTCATGTGCGCAAGCTTGCGGGAGTACGCGCGGTTTGTCAATCCCGCCCGGCGCGCGTCGGAAAAAGACTTCAGTAAATCTCCGGCACGATCATCTCTCCCGGCACCGGGCGCCGGATGTAGTCGTCGTGATGCTCGCGCTGCGGCAGATACACCGAATCGCGCTCGATCTCGTAGTAAGGCACGAGGCTCAGCAGATGGTGGATGCAGTTCAGCCGCGCGCGCTTCTTGTCGACCGCCTGCACGACCCACCACGGCGCCTCGGGAATGTGCGTGCGCATCAGCATCTCCTCCTTCGCCGCCGTGTACGCCTCCCAGCGGCGCCGGCTCTCGAGATCCATCGGGCTCAGCTTCCATTGCTTGAGCGGATCCTCGATGCGGTTCTGGAAGCGGACTTCCTGCTCTTCGTCGGTGATCGAAAACCAGTATTTGACGATCTGGATCCCGCTGCGCGCGAGCATCTTCTCGAACTCGGGCACCGAGCGGAAGAACTCTTCGTATTCCGCGTCGGTGCAGAAGTTCATCACACGCTCGACGCCCGCGCGGTTGTACCAGCTACGGTCGAACAGCACGATCTCGCCGCCCGCCGGCAGATGCGCGACATAGCGCTGGAAGTACCACTGCGTGCGCTCGCGGTTGCTCGGCGCGGGCAGCGCGGCGACCCGGCACACGCGCGGATTCAGCCGCTGCGTGATCCGCTTGATCGCGCCGCCCTTGCCCGCCGCGTCGCGGCCCTCGAAGATCACGATGAGCCGGTGCCCCGTGCTCACGACCCAGTCCTGCAGTTTCACGAGCTCGCCCTGCATGCGGAACAGCTCGCGGAAGTAGCGCTTGCGCGCTTCGCGGCGCTCGGCGGAAAAGAGCGACTCGTCGTCGAAGCGGCGATCGTCGAACTCCATTTCGAGCTCTTCGTCATACGCGTCGACGAGATCCTCCTCGAAGCGGCGCTGCCGCTCGTGCAACGGCGCGGTGTCGCGCCGCGTGTCCTTCTCGCTCATGTCCATGTCGGCCTCCTTGCTGCGCGTCGCAGACGCGTTCCGTGGACATTATCGCAGGCTCGGATGTCGGGGGAATGACTGCGCGCCGGTGCCGCCCGGCGATTGCCCGCGAAAGGCGAGGAACCGCGCGCGCCGCCGATACCGGCGCGATCGCGCGCCGCGCCGTTCAGAACCGGTAATTGAGCAGCAACGTGCAGAGCAGCACGTTCGTGGTGAGCGTCGTCGTGTTCGACGCGAGAATCCGCTTCGTATCGTTGATGTTGACCGTGATCGCCGCCTTCAGCGGAATGTACGACAGCGAGGTCGACAGCGACAACTGGCGCGTGAGCTGATAGTTCGCGCCGACGACGAACACGGGCGTCCACGCGCTCTTCACGCTCGCCGTCGCGCGCACGCCGTTCGGCAGGATCAGGTTCGCGCCCGCCTGCAGCAGGCGATCAAACGCGCCCGGATCGGTGAGCAGCGATTGCAGATCGCCGAGCGAGATGCCCGCCGACAGCAGGCCGCCGAGCGACGCGAGCTTGTGTGCGAACACCGGGTTCAGGTTCGTGTTCGTGAAGCGCGTGTAGCTGATGCCGAGCCCGACGTACGGCCGGAGCCGGTCCTCGCGCTTGCCGAGGTAATACTTGAACACGGTCGACGCGAGCCACGCGCGCGTCGTGCCGAGCGGATTGCTCTGCGCGTTGCCGAGGTCGATGAGCGGCAGCCGCCCCTGCACGCCGGGGAAGATCTTGTCGAACGGCAGCCCGATGCTGCCGTGGCCGCGCATCGTCAGCTCGGGCGGGATCCCGCCGACGATCTCGGCCGCGACGTGCTCGCCGAAGAAATGCGTGAACGTGAACGCCGGCGTGTTCGTGTTGCTGATCGACACGGAGGAGCCCGGATTCACGAAGCTGCCGATTCCGAGCGCCGCCGTCGACGTCGTCACGGGCGTCGAGCGCCCGGTCGACAGCACGTAGTGCCAGCCGATCCCGATCATGTTGCTGTCGTCGCCCCGCAACTGCTCGAGAAGCGTCGGCCCCTGCGCCTCCGGCAAGTCGGGCAGCCGCTCCGGATCGATCGGGTGCAGCTCGTACGGCATCCGGTCGTAGCGCACGCCGGCGATGAAGCGCGGCGCCGCGCCAGCGGGCGGGCGGCGCGGCGCGGCGCTGTCGCCGCCGCCGTCGTCGCCGCCGCCGCCGGACGCGCACCCGCCGCCGTTGCACGCGTCGGCGGACGCCGCGCCGTCCGCTGGCGGCCCGCCGGGCGCGTCGGCGAAGCCGATGCCGTCGTCGCCCTCGGCGCGCACGCGCTGCGCGGCGGCGACCGCAGCGGCGCGCTGGCCGAGCGTGATCGTCTCTTCGGTGAGCTTGCGCGGGCGCGGCGCGTTCGGGTCCGAGGCGAACGCGCTCGATGCCGCCGATACGCCTGCCCCGTCCGGCGCGCCGTCCAGCGCCGCGCCACCGTTCGACGCCGCGCCGCGCCCCGCATCGGCCGCCGCCGCGTCCGCCGCCCGGCGGCGCGCGTCGCCGGGCACCGGTCCCCACGCGCTCGCGTCGAATCCGGGCGCGTCGCCGCCCGGAAAGAAGCCAATGCCGTCCGCGCCGTCGCGCCATCTCGCCGCGCCGCTGTCCTGCGCGTGCGCGGACCACGCGCATGCGAACAGCGTCGCGCCGAGCCAGCAGGACACCGGAGCGCGCCAGCCGCGGCGCGCACGTCGCCGTCGACGATGCTTGTCACCCCGCTTGTCACCCCGCTTGTCACCCATTACGCATCAGCCGTCACGCGGGCGTACCGAACATCCGCTGCCGGATCCGATACAACGGTTCGAACAGCCATTCGAGCAACGTGCGCTTCTCGAGCACGATGTCCGCCCTGAGCGTCATGCCGGCCTTCAGCGCGAGCGCCTTGCCTTCGAACGCGGGCCTGCGCTCGGCAAGCTCGACCCAGCTCTTGAAGTAGGTCTGCGGCGCGCCGTTGTCGGCCGGCAGATTCAGCTCCTTCGCGGTGAACGCGACGGGCGACACCGACAGCAGCTTGCCGCGATAGGTGCCGAACTTCTCGACCGGATAGCTGCCGTAGGCGAGCTTCACTTCCTGGCCCGGCTTGACGAAGCCGGCCTTCGACGACGGGATGTACAGCTCGGCGATGAGCCCGTCCGCCTTCGCGGGCAGGATCTCGACGACGCGCGTGCCGGGTGGATCGATCACGCTGCCCTGCACGACGTCGAGCCGCACGATCTGGCCGTCGGCGGGCGCGTAGAGCGCCTGGTTCACGCTCTCGTCGATGTTGTATTCCTTCGAGTTCAGCTCTTCCTGCTTGATCTTCAGCTCGGCGTTCGAACCGTCGTACTTGCTCTGCACGGTTTCCAGATCGCCGCGCAGCTTCATCGCGTTCTTCACGAGGTCGGCCCGGCGCAGCATCAGGTCCTGATACGCCTGGCTCGCCTGCAGGTATTGCGTGTTGACCTGGTTGTACTGCTCGAGCGTGACGACCTGCTCGTTGAGCAACTGCTTCACGCGGTCGCGCCGCTCCTGGTATTCGGAGACGATCCGCTTCTGGTCCTGGAGCTGCTTGTCGATGAGCCCGCGGCTTTGCTCGAACGCCGCGATCTGCTGATTGATCTGCTGGATCGTCGACTGGTATTCGAGCTTCGCCGCGTCGATCTGCTGGCCAACCTCGACGCGCTGCCGCTTGATCGATTCGCGCATCCCCTGCACGTTGTTCGCCTGCGACACGAAGCTCGTGTCGCGCGTGACGCTCAACAGCTTCTGCCCGGCCTTCACGTGCTGATCCTTCGCGACGAACACCTCGCGCACCGCCCATCCGGGCGGCGCGCCGACGCCGATCAGCCCGGAGCGCGGCGTGAGCACCCCCATCACGTTCTCGGTGTTCGCATACGTGAGGCGCACGAGCGCGACGATGAACATCGCGAACATCGCGATCGACAGATAGCAGAAAAAGCGCATCGAAATCGGCACGTCGACGACGCCGTTGATCACGGTGCCGAACGTCGTACCGCGCGCGAGCTTGCGCGGCGTCTTCTGCTCTCTCAGAGCGGTCATCCAGATTGGCATGGGCGAAACTCGTCAGGCGCTGCGCAGCGTCCGCGCGGCGGCGCGCGCATTCTGCTCGAGCAACGGGGATGGCATCAGGTACGGCGTGAAGTGCTCCCAGAAGTGCCATTGCTCGGGCTGCTTCACGAGCGCTTCCTCGAGCTTGTCGGCAATCCGCTGGTGGGTGGCCGCGACGCGCGACGCGTCGTCGGCGACGCCGAGCATCCGCGACACGGGCCGCGCGTCGAGCGCGACGAAATGCACTTTGCACGCGTCGCGAAACGGCACGCCCGTCGCGTACGACACGAGCACCGGAATGTCGTGCTCGACCGCGAGCTTCACGCCGCCGCCCGCGAGCCGCACCCAGCGGCCGCCGAGCCGGCATGCGTTGGTCTTGCCGAAGCGGCCGTGCAAGTCGGAGAACAGCAGGAACACGGGCGCCTCCTTGCGCAAGCCCGTGACGAGCCGGCGCAGATGCACGCGCTGCTCGATGTCGATCAGCTCGATCTTGCCCGCGCCGTATTCTTCGACGAGGCGCTGCGCGTCGTCGAAGAACGCGCCCGGCGCGTCCTTGTGCATCACGATCATCATCTTGCGGTCGCCGGGAATCATCAGCCGCAGCTTCGACACGAACAGCATCAGATTGCCGAAGTGCAGCCCCGCGAGCATCAGCGGGCCGCCTCGCGCGAGCGCCGCGCGCAGCACGGGTTCGCCCTCGCATGCCATCCGGTCGATCAGCGCCTTCATCGACGCGATGCTGTGCGAGCGCAGCATCAGCCCCGCGACCTCGGCCTCGAACAGCTCGCGCACGATGCCGTCGGCGACGCCGCGAATGCGCGCGGGATCGTCGTTCAGGTGCGCGCTCAGCATGTGCCGCACCGACATCTCGATCGAGCCGCGGATCGACGGAAACAGGCGCAGGCACACGCCCGCGCACCAGCGCATCATGCCGAGCCCGCGCTCGGGCGAGCGGCCGAGCGCGACCCGCTTGACCACCCGCCGCACGAAAAAGCAGTACGAGAATGCATTGAAGAGAAAAAGCCGCATCAGCGTCATTTCTGCACCTCCAGCTCCGGCTGCCGCGCGGGCGTGATGTCGGCCAGGCGGCCATCGCGCATTTCGTAGATGCGCTCGACCATCGACAGGATCGACGCATCGTGCGTGACGAGCACGATCGTGCACGGCAGCGTCAGCACGTTGCGGCAGATTTCGTGCGTCGTCGCCTGGTCGAGGTTCGACGAGAACTCGTCGAGGATCAGCAGGCGCGGCTCGCAATACAGCGCGCGCGCGATCAGCAGCCGCTGCATCTGGCCCGCCGACAGGAATTTCTGCGTGTCGCCGAGCGGCGTGTCGTAGCGGTTGTCGAGCACGTCGATGTCGCGATCGATGCACGCGAGGCGCGCGGCCTCGTGCATCGCGCCCAGGCGCGGCGCGGGCGCGAAGTTCGTGATGTTGTCGCGGATCGTGCCGCGGAACAGTTGATCCGACTGCGTGACCGCCGCGACGTGCTTCCGGTAGAGTCTCAGGTTCACCTCGGACAAATCGACGCCGCCGACGAACAGCGAGCCGGGCGCCGGCTGGTACAGCCCGCAGATCAGGTTCAGCAGCGTCGTCTTGCCGCTGCCGGTGCGGCCGACGATCGCAATCTTCGCGCCGGCCGGCACGTCGAGATTCACGTCTTCGAGAATCGCACGGCGGCCGCCCTTCGGTGTGTACGTCAGCGCACGGATCGACAGCGAGCCGTCGAAATGCTCGATCGAGCGCACCGGCGCGTCGGGCGCGGGCTCCTCGGTCTCGGTCTGCAGCACGTCGGCGACGCGGTCCATGTGAACCTGCAGCACCTTGCGCCGCACGTAGAGCTGGATCGAATCGACGAACTTGTCGGCGAACAGGTTCTTGTATTGGATGAATGCGTAGATGATGCCGATCGTGCTCTGGCCGTGCATCACGAGCCACGCGCCGTACGTGACGATCACGAGCTGCTCGACGTGGACGATGCCCTTCGAGATCGCATCGAACAGCAGTTGCAGCCGCTCCTGCTGGCGCACCGCCTGCAGCTTCTGCGTGAACGCGTTCACCCACAGGCTGCTGCGCGCCGTCTCCGACGACAGCAGCTTGATCGAATGCGCGGAGCGGATGTTCTCGATGAGGAGCGCGTCGGCCTCGGCGCCGCGCGTGAGGATCTGCGACATCGCATCCTGCAGTTGCGGCTGGATCGCGAGCCGCGACAGCGCGAACAGCACCATCCCCGCGAGGCTGATGCCGGCGAGCACCGGGCTGTAGTACAGCATCAGCACGAGCGTGACGACGCACGTGAAGATATTGAGCAGCCCGCCGATCAGCCCGTCGACGAGAAAGCGGCCGATTTCCGACACCGACGACACGCGCGAGATCGAATCGCCCGTGTTGTGGAACAGGTAATAGCCGATCGGCAGCCGCGCGAGATGCCCGACCATGTTCGACGACAACTGCTGCGACACGATGTTGCGCAGGTAGCTCTTGATGTTGCCGACGAGGTTCGCATACAGCGTGTCGAACAGGAACACGATGCCGAACAGGATCGTCAGCAGGTACAGGATGTCGACGTCGGTCTTCTTCAGCGCCTCGTCGATCGTCAGTTGCACGTATGACGGCCCGAGCAGCAGCAGCAACTGCGCGGCGATGCCGCCCGCGACGCCGAGCAGGATGCTCTTGCGGATGCCCGTCAAGCCGACCAGATAGTCGCTCAGACGGATCCTGTCCGACGTGCCGACATGCTTGAAGCCGATGTCCGGATTGAGCTCGAGCGCGTAGCCCGTGATCTGCGTGAGCGCCTGCGCGAGCGGCAGCCTCGTCTCGCCGAGCGCCGGATCGACGATGTGCACGCTGCCGTAGCAGACCTTCGTCAGCACGACGTAGTGGTTCATCCCCCAGTGCAGGATGCAGGGCAGCTTCAGCGCGTCGATCTCGTTCGCTTCGAACTGGAGCCCGCGCGCGCGCATCCCGAGGTCGTTCGCGATCTCCATCAGATCGAAGAACGACAGCCCGGAATCGATCCTGACCGGATACCGGTTGCGCAGCGTGCGCAACGTGGTGTCGCGGCCGTGCCAGGTCGCGATCATCGCAAGGCACGCGAGACCGCACTCGGTCACCTCGTCCTGAAGAATGGGCCTGACTTTATTTGTATTGAACCACATAGCTTGCGAATCGCTGGACACGACAATGCCGGCCCGCGCGCGGCGCGATCTGGCCCGAGGCCTGCGCGCGAGCGCGGCGTGAACGCGCGCCCCGCCTGTGCGGAACGCGACGGGAGACGATGCGCGAAACCGGCGTCAGTTGCCGGAGCCGAGCGCCATCTTGAACTGGTTGACGGCCTGGGCCTGGTACTCGGTCAGGAGCCCGTTGACGACGGGACCGATCGACTGATTCGCAAGGGAAACCGTGTAGGCGGCCGAGTTGGCGTATGCGGAGCCTCCGCCGCGGATCGCACGGGCCTGCTGTTCTGATATGGCTTGCATTGGGGTGGCCTTTACGCTGGTAGCGATGTCATCGACCCGAATCCGCATCCGCCCGAGCGGACGACCCCATTCGGAGATGCCTCGACATCACTGTCTCCTGATCATTTCCTCCGATTGCCAACGAAAACGAATGAATAAATGTTTTTATATCTCGATTGGCCACGGATTACCGTTTTTACAGCTCGAACTTCGGATGATTTTACGCGGGGGGCGCCTCCCCGCGCGAATGCGACGGCTAGTGCTTACTTGCCGTTGCTATTGAAGTTCTTCGGGTCTTGCAGATAGCCGCCGAGCGTCGGCATGAACTGGCCGAGCGCCGTGAACAGCGGACCGGACGCCGCCGCCAGCGTGCCCAGCGAGCTGATCGGGCCGCCACCGTTGACCATCCTGGCCTGCTCCATCGTCATGACCTTCATAACTATCTCCTCGTAAAGAATAAAGACGACGTCAAGACTTCTCTATTAATGCCAATGGCCGTAAATAACCGAACGACGTTTATTTTTTATCGCTGCGATTACAAGCCGGAATCAGGCTATCATGCGCCCAAGACAGAAACAAGATGGCCGGCCGCGTCTTATATAGATTTTTGACGATCCGGAATTCACCAAAAAGATGCATGCGTTTCAACTCATTATTTAAAACGTTTAATTTGTGTCGCAGACCGCTTGACACAAGGCGGAAGAGGGAGACGGAGATGTTTGAAACAGCGAATTTGGGTGCCTCGTCTAAATTTCGGCATGCGGGTTTTCACTTAACGACAAAATCCTTTCGGCTTCACGTCAATGTGGCTTACGTTACTGTTTGCGCGGCGCTTGCCGCACTCGGCACCGGTTCCGAATCGGCGCGCGCATTCTGTCTCGACGACGCTTATCAGCACGCGATCTCGAACGATCCGAAATTCCTCCAGGCGCGCGCCGAATACGACGCCGCGCGGCAGAAGTTTCCGCAGGCGCGCGCGCAGATGCTGCCGCAGGTGAGTGCGCAGCTCGAATGGGGCCGCTACGGCACGCACGCGAACCTGTTCGGCATCGACGTGAGCGGCAACAGCACCGCCGCGTACGGCGCCGCGCAGCTCTCGCAGGCGCTCTTCAACATGCCGTACCTGTACGACATGAGCCGCGCGAAGGAATTCGAGGAATCCGCGCGGCAGCAGCTCGAAGTCGCGAAGCAGGAGCTGATCATGCGCGTCGCGAACGCGTGCTTCGATCTGCTGTCCGCGCGCGAGAAACTGCAGCTCGCCGACGACGAAGTCGACGCGCTCACGCGCCTCGAGAGCGACACGCGCCGCATGGCGCAGCTCGGCATGAAGACGATCGGCGACACGGCCGAGATCGAGGCGCGCAGAAGCCTCGCGCAATCGGACGAGGCGCTCGCGCGCACCGACGTCGAGGCGCGCCGCGCCCGCTACGAGACGCTGCTCGGCTCCGCGATCGACTTCACGCGCTGGCCGCGGCTCGCGATGCACGGCGTGTCGCCGCGCATTCCGACGGGCGACTACCAGCCTCAGGACAACCCGTCGTATCAGCAGGCGTACCGCGACCTGCGCGTCGCGCGGCTCGCGTCGAAACGCATCAACGCGGAGCACCTGCCGACCGTCGATCTGTTCGCGACGTATTCGCGCGGCCTCAATCCGAACCTGCGCGGCCTCACCGACAAGAACGACTTCCATCAGAGCGCGATCGGCGTGCAGGTGACGATTCCGATCTTCTCGGGCGGCAGCGTGCACTACCGGAAGATCGAGGCCGACCACGTCGCGACGCAGTACCAGAACCGGCTGCGCGAAGTCGAGCAGCAACTGAGCACCGACCATCGCGAGACGCTCGCGGCGCTGCAATCGATCGGCGCGCGAATCCGCGCGCTGCAGCAGTCGCTGCAGGCGGCGCGGCTCGCGTACGACTCGTCGATGAAGGCGCACCAGGTGGGCTACAGCACGACTTACGAGACGCTGAACCTGCGCACCGACATCTCGAACATCCGCCAGAAGCTGTTCGAGAGCTACCTCGACGCGCTGAAGCTGCAACTGAAGCTCAAGGGCATTCTCGGCACGCTGGACGAGCAGTCGCTCGTCGCGGTCGACAGCTTCCTCGCGAGCAATGCGGCGCAAACGGACCGGAAGAGCGAATGAGCGCCCGCGCCGCTACGTGCGTCGATGAACGGCTGCCACGTCCAACGATGCGAAGCGATCGCGGCGCTGCGCGCTCACTGGATCACGCGCGACACGCCGCGGCCGCGCGGATCGGACACGGCCTCGGGCGTCTTGCCGTCGATCTGGATCGCCTGGATGTCGCCGCTGAAATCCTGGCCCTTCAGCGTGTAGCCCTTCGCCTCGATGCCCTTCGCCAGATCGCCGTCGATCGGGTGGTACGGCTCCCAGAAGATCGTGTTCGGCGGCAGCAGTTGATGGTGAAAGCGCATCGCGCCGACCGCGTCCTTCAGCGGCATCCTGAAGTCGTACAGGTTCGTGATCACCTGGAAGATCGACGTGAAGATCCGCGAGCCGCCCGGCGTGCCGATCACGAGCGCGACCTTGCCGTCCTTCGTCAGGATCGTCGGCGACATCGACGACAGCGGCCGCTTCCTCGGCTCGATCGCGTTCGCGTCGCTGCCGACGACGCCGAACATGTTCGCGACGCCCGGCTTCGCGGAGAAGTCGTCCATCTCGTCGTTGAGCACGATGCCCGTGCCTTCGGCGACGACGCCCGAGCCGAAGTAGCCGTTGATCGTGTACGTGTTCGACACCGCGTTGCCCCACTTGTCGACGACCGAGAAGTGCGTCGTCTCCGCCTTCTCCGGCATCGACGTGCCCAGGCCCGGCTGCACGCTCTTCGTGTCGGACGGCTTCTCCGGATTCACCTCGGCCGCGCGCTTCGCGATGTACGCGTCGCCGGTGAGCTGCGCGACGGGCACCTTGTAGAAGTCCGGGTCGCCGAGATACTGCGCGCGATCGGCGAACACGCGCTTCTCGATCTCGGCGATCAGGTGCACATATTGCGGCGAATTGAGCGAGACGCCGTCGAAGTCGGCCTTGCGGTCCGCCTTCATCTTCAGCAACTGGACGAGGCCGATGCCGCCCGAGCTCGGCGGCGGCGCGGTGATCACGCGATAGCCGTTCCAGCTCGCCTGGATCGGCTCGCGCCACACCGCCTTGTACTGAATCAGGTCCTGCTTCGTGATCAGGCCGCCGCCCTTCTTCATCGACGCGGCGATCAGGTCGGCCGTCCTGCCGTCGTAGAAGTCCTTCGCGCCGTCGTTCGCGATGCGCGCGAGCACCGCCGCGAGCTCCGGCTGCCTGAAGTTCGCGCCCGCCTTCAGGCCGCTGAAATATTGATCGAAGTTCGTCTTGCCGCCGAACTCCTTCGACGCGTCGACGCCGCGCTGCGCGAGCTGCTCGTCGACGATGAAGCCGTCGCGCGCATAGCGGACCGCGGGCGCGAGCACCTGCTTCCACTTCAGCTTGCCGAAGCGCTTCTGCACTTCCCACATCCCGGCCACCGTGCCCGGCACGCCGACCGCGCGATCGCCGTACAGGCTCATGCCCTTGACGACGTTGCCGTCCTTGTCGAGATACATGTCCTTCGTCGCGGCGAGCGGCGCGCGCTCGCGATAGTCGAGGAAGTACGGCTTGCCGCCGATGTAGACGGTCATGAAGCCGCCGCCGCCGATGTTGCCCGCTTCCGGATAGGTGACGGCGAGCGTGAACGCGATCGCGACCGCGGCGTCGACCGCGTTGCCGCCCTGCTTGAAGATCTGCTCGGCCGCGTCGGCGCTGTATTTGTCGGCGACCGCGACGGCCGAGCCGTCCAGCACGACGTGCTGCTGCGGGCCTTTCGCGTGAGCGGGCGCGCTCGGCAGGAAGCCGGCGACCGCCGTGCTCATGAGTGCGGCGAGCACCGTCGACTTGAAGCGATTCGTTGCGTTCATGACATGTCTCCCATTTGGATCTCCTTGCTAATTGGGGCACGAAAGTTCGATGAATAGGCTTATAGCATGGCCGCGCGCGTATACAAAAATGGGGTTTCGTAGGCACGCCGGCGGGCGGGCCGCACGCGGGCGAAGCGCGTCGCACCGGATGGCGGCGACTCACGCCGGACGGCCATGCGGCGCGCGGAGGCCGTCGGGGCGGGACCGACGGCGCCGGATCGTGACGGCGCGTGAAGCAATGCAGCTTGAATCAACATGGTTAGTTGCATCGCAGAATTCGACGACGACAGCGCATCGTGCGACCGCGGAATGCCTGCATCCGGCACGACGCCGGCGTTGGCCGGATGGACCGTGGCCTTGACGCATCACACGAGCGCCGCACTGCTTGCAACTACTCGTTCGAGCGCATCGACCCGCGCCGAAAATTTTCCTTCCCCGCCGCTGCGCGCAGCGCGCCAAATCTGCGAAGATAGCGCCCCCTTTCGATTTCGGCGGTACGCCGACGCAATACCGGCATGGCATCACACGCAGCACATCATGCGAGCGGCTGGGCCGCGGGGCTCGTCGCCGCGGCGCTCGTCGCGCAGGCGGGCGCGGCGGGACCGTGGCACGTCTACAGCCTCGCCGCGTTCGCGGCGGGCGTCGCGGGCGGCACCGCGCCCGACTGGCTCGAACTCGCGTGGTGGCGCCGCTCGCGGCGGCTCTGGGTCACGCATCGCACCGTCACGCACTGGGGCGTCGCGTGGGTCGCAATGCTCGTCTTCGCGTACCGGTCGCTCGGCCATCGCCACGGGTGGGCGGCGCCGCTTTTCGGCTTCGCGTGCGGCGGCCTCGTCCACCTGATCGCCGACTGGCCGAACCCGCTCGGCGTGCCGTGGCTGTGGAAGCGCCATTCGCTGAACTGGTGGAACAGCGGGCACTGCGATCTGATCGTCGTCGCGGCCGCATGGGCGGGCGCGCTGTGGCTCGCGCAGGCCGCGTGGGGGCACGCGGCGCCGCTCGCGCACTGGCTCGGCTGGCTGCGCACGGTGTGACGCCCGGCAGACGGCATGCCCGGCCGACGTCGACATACGGCCCGGCCTGCGCCGCGGCCGCCGGCATAATGGCGAACGCGGCCTCGCCGCGCCCTTCGACGATCGGGCCGGATCGTCCGTGACACAACGCACAAGAACATGACCGACGACATCACGACGCCTCCGCCTTCGTCCGGCACTGACGCGGCGGCTATTCGCTCGCCGACGTTGCGCTGTCCCTCCTCAACGTCTGGTGGATCGTCGGCGTCTGGCGCGCGGCCAGGCAGCACATCGCCCGCACCGGCCGCCGATTCTGGGCGCGCGCGGCACAGGTGACGGTGGCGCTCGTCGCGGCGCGCATCGTCTATTCGATCGTGGCCATTCCGCACTCGATCGAGACGCTCCAGTTCCTCGTCATCAATCCGGGGAGCCTGTTCACGGACCCGGTCGGCACGCTGAGGAACTGGCTGTTCTGACGGCTGTCGGGGCGGCGGCGACTCGCACCGCGCCGATCGCTCCGATCCCCCTACCGCGCGCCGCAGTGCAACGCGCCGCCGTTTGCGTTTCGCCTGCAGGCCGCCCGCGCGTCTGGCACACTATCCCGCTGGGCCGGGCCGAGCCTTGCAACGCCCGCGCCCGCCCTCACTTACGGTAGCGATGGACATCACCCCCACCCGCCCCGCCGCCGGCGCGCTCGGCGCGTTCCACCCCGTCGTCGCCGCCTGGTTCTCCGGCACGTTCGCCGCGCCCACCACCGCGCAGGCGCTCGCGTGGCCGCACATCAAGGCCGGCCGCTCGACGCTCGTCGCCGCGCCGACGGGCTCCGGCAAGACGCTCACCGCGTTCCTGTCCGCGCTCGACGATCTCGTGCGCGACGCGCTCGCGCACGACGGCGCGCTGCCGGACGAGACGCTCGTCGTCTACGTGTCGCCGCTGAAGGCGCTGTCGAACGACATCCACGTCAACCTCGACGTGCCGCTCGCCGGCATCGCCGCCGAGATTGCGCGGCGCGGGCTGCCCGTGCCGCAGATCCGCACCGCGGTGCGCACCGGCGACACCACGCAGGCCGAGCGCGTCGCGCACCGCAAGCACGCGCCGCACATTCTCGTCACGACCCCGGAATCGCTGTACGTGCTGCTGTCGTCCGAATCGGGCCGGCGGATGCTCGCGAGCACGCGCACCGTGATCGTCGACGAAATCCACGCGCTCGCGACAGCCAAGCGCGGCAGCCATCTCGCGCTGTCGCTCGAGCGGCTCGACGCGCTCGTCGGCCGCAAGCTGCCGCGCATCGGGTTGTCCGCGACGCAAAAGCCGGTCGAGGCGGTCGCGCGCTTTCTCGTCGGCGGCCGCGGCGACGCGCCGCTCGATTGCGCGATCGTCGATACCGGCCACACGCGCACGCGCGATCTCGCGCTCGAATTGCCGCCCGTTCCGCTCGGGCCGGTGATGGCGAACGACGTGTGGGAACGCCTCTACGACCGCATCGCGGAACTGGCCGCCGCGCACCGGACGACGCTCGTGTTCGTCAACACGCGCCGGATGGCCGAGCGCGCGGCGCGCCATCTCGCGGACCGGCTCGGCGCGGACGCGATCGCCGCGCACCACGGCAGCCTCGCGAAGGAGCACCGCTTCGACGCCGAGCAGCGCCTGAAGCACGGCAGGCTGAAGCTGCTCGTCGCGACCGCGTCGCTCGAGCTCGGCATCGACATCGGCGATGTCGACCTCGTCTGCCAGCTCGGCTCGCCGCGCGGCATCGCGCCGTTCCTGCAACGCGTCGGACGCTCCGGGCACCGCGTCGGCGGCGTGCCGAAGGGGCGGCTCTTTCCGCTGTCGCGCGACGAGCTCGTCGAATGCGCGGCGCTCCTCGACTGCGTGCGGCGCGGCGAGCTCGATCTGCTGCGCATCCCGCGCGCGCCGCTCGACGTGCTCGCGCAGCAGCTCGTCGCCGAAGTCGCCTGCCGCGAATGGGACGAGCACGCGCTCTATCGCTGCGTGACGCAGGCCGCGCCCTACGCGACGCTCGCGCGCGAGACGTTCGACGACGTGCTGAAGATGCTCGCCGAGGGCTTCACGAGCCGGCGCGGCGCGCGCGCCGCGTACCTGCATCGCGACGTCGTCGCGCACACGGTGCGCGGGCGGCGCGGCGCGCGGCTCGCGGCCGTCACGTCGGGCGGCACGATCCCCGACAACGCCGACTACGCGGTGCTGCTCGAGCCGCAAGGCGTGAACATCGGCACCGTCAACGAGGACTTTGCGGTCGAGAGCCTCGCGGGCGACGTGTTCCAGCTCGGCAACCAGTCGTACCGGATCATCCGGATCGAGACGGGGCGCGTGCGCGTCGAGGATGCGCACGGGCAGGCGCCGAACATCCCGTTCTGGCTCGGCGAGGCGCCCGCGCGCAGCGACGAGCTGTCGGCGGGCGTCGCGCGGCTGCGCGCGCAGGTCGACGCGCTGCTTGCGCGCGGCGATGCGGCCGGCGCGCCCGCGGCCGCACCCGCGCCGCGCCGCCTCGCGCCCGTGCTCGCGTGGCTGACGGGCGAGCTCGGCATCGACGCCGAGGCCGCGCGGCAGATCGCCGACTACCTCGCGCGCGCCCGTGCGGCGCTCGGCGCGCTGCCGACGCAGGACACGCTCGTGATGGAGCGCTTCTTCGACGAATCGGGCGGCATGCAGCTCGTGATCCATTCGCCGTTTGGCAGCCGGATCAACCGCGCGTGGGGCCTCGCGCTGCGCAAGCGCTTCTGCCGCAGCTTCAACTTCGAGCTGCAGGCGGCCGCGACCGACGACGCGCTGATCCTCTCGCTGTCGCTCGCGCACAGCTTCGCGCTCGACGAGGTGTGGCGCTACCTGCGCGCGTCGAGCGCCGAGCACGTGCTGATCCAGGCGCTCCTCGACGCGCCGCTCTTCACCGCGCGCTGGCGCTGGAACGCGACGACGTCGCTCGCGCTGCCGCGCTTCGCGGGCGGCCGCAAGGTCGCGCCGCAACTGCAGCGGATGAGGAGCGACGATCTGCTCGCGACCGTGTTCCCCGATCAGGTCGCATGCGCGGAGAACATCGTCGGCGAGCGCGAAGTGCCGAAGCATCCGCTCGTCGACCAGACGCTCGACGACTGCCTGCACGACGCGATGGACACCGAAGGCTGGCTCGCGCTGCTGCGGCGGATCGAGACGGACGGCGTCGCGCTCGTCGCGCGCGATCTGAGCGCGCCGTCGCCGCTCGCGGCCGAGATCCTGAACGCGAAGCCGTACGCGTTCCTCGACGACGCGCCGCTCGAAGAGCGCCGCACGCAAGCGGTGCTCGCGCGGCGCTGGACCGATCCGGAATCGGCCGACGATCTCGGCGCGCTCGACGCGGGCGCGATCGACTCGGTGCGCGACGAGGCGTGGCCGCTCGTGCGCGACGACGACGAGATGCACGACGCGCTCATCGGGCTAGCATGCGTCGCCGACGATGAAATCGATTCGCACGACGGCTGGCGCGCGTGCGCCGCGCGGCTCGCGGCGGGCCGGCGCGCGGCGCGGCTCGCGCTCGCCGGCGGCCGCGGGCTGTGGATTGCCGCCGAGCGCGTCGCGTGCATGCGCGCGCTGTACGGCGAGGACGTCGCGCCCGATCCGCCGCTTGCCCCGCCGCCCGGCTTCGACGCGCCGTGGGAGCGCGACGCCGCGCTCGTCGACGTGATCCGCGCACGCCTCACGGGCTTCGGCCCGCTCACGGCCGACGCGCTCGCCGCGCCGCTCGCGCTGCCCGCCGCGTCGGTCGCGATCGCGCTCGCCGCGCTCGAGCGCGAGGGCTACGCGATGCGCGGACGCTTCACGCCGGGCGCGCGCGACGACGAATGGTGCGAGCGGCACCTGCTCGCGCGCATCCATCGCTATACGGTCAAGCGCCTGCGCCGCGAGATCGAGCCCGTCGAGCTCGCGGATTTCATGCGCTTCCTGTTCCACTGGCAGCGCGTCGCGCCCGATACGCGCGGCTTGGGCGTGGATGCGCTCGCGCCGGTCGTCCATCAGCTCGAAGGCTTCGAGGCGGCCGCGAGCGCGTGGGAAGACGAGATCCTGCCCGCGCGGCTCGCCGACTACGTGACAGGCGGCCTCGACGAGCCGTGCCGCGCCGGCAAGCTGACGTGGACGCGGCTCGGCGCGCCGCCGAAGGCCGCGAGCGCGCCGGTGAAGACGACGCCCGTCGTGCTGCTGCCGCGCCGCGAGCTCGCGGTCTGGCAGGCGCTGCGCGATCCGGCCGCGCTGCCGGCGCTGTCCGCGCGCGCCGAGCGCGTGCGCGCGACGCTCGCCGCGTATGGCGCGATGTTCTTCGACGAGCTGACCGCGCACGCGCGCCTGTTGCCCGTCGAGCTCGAGCGCGCGCTCGGCGAGCTCGTCGCGGCGGGCCTCGTCAATGCGGACAGCTTCGCGGGCCTGCGCGCGCTGATCCGGCCGGCCGCGCAGCGCAGTGCGCACCTGTCGTCGCGCGTGCGGCGCGGCGGCGCGCTGATCGGCGGGATGGACGACGCGGGGCGCTGGGCGCTCGTGCAGCGGCTGCCGCTCGCGCCGCTCGATTTTGATGAAGACGACGATGACGCATCCGGCGGCAGCGCGCGCCGCTCCGGCGCATCCGTCGCCGATGCCGATGCGCGCATCGCGCGCGCGATGCGTGCGGCGCCGCCGCCGACGGGCCGCCATGCGATCGCGCCCGCCGCGCTCGAGCACGTCGCGCGGACGCTGCTGCGCCGCTACGGCGTCGTGTTCTGGCGCATCCTCGCCTGCGAGGCCGAATGGATGCCGGGCTGGCGCGAGCTGCTGCCCGTCTACCGGCGGCTCGAGGCGCGCGGCGAGATCCGCGGCGGCCGCTTCGTCGCGGGCCTCGCGGGCGAGCAGTTCGCGCTGCCCGACGCGATCCCGATCCTGCGCGAGCTCCGCCGTCGGCCGGCCGAAGGGTTGCTGCTGTGCGTGAGCGGGGCCGATCCGCTCAATCTGACAGGCACGCTGCTGCCCGGCGAGCGCGTGCCCGCGCTCGCGGGCAACCGGCTCCTGTTCCGCGACGGCGTGCCGATCGCCGCGCTCGTCGGCGGGCAGTTCGTCTATGCGCGCGAGCTCGACGCAGCCGGGCAGGACGACGCGCGCGCGAGGCTTGCGCGGCATCGGTAACGCGGGCCGCGGGGTTCGGCGGTTCTGCATCGATGCTCGATCGACTCGTGCTCGGCGCGGCCCCTACCAGAACTGGTCAGTAGTGTTTTCCGGGCTCCGCCCGAACAATCGTCGACGGGCACGCCCGGCCGCCCATCGTCATGGCCACCCTCTACATCACCAACGCGGACAACGAAGTCTTCGCGACCGTCAACGGACTGGTCGTCTACGCCAGGAAAACCGAGAACAACCCCACCTTCTCCGACCAGGTCGACCTGACACCGTATCTCGCCGACGGCCTCAACACGCTGGTGGTCGCCGGCGTCAACTGGGGCGGGCCGGCCACGTTCAAGGGGACCGTCGTCGTCGGCAAGATCGAAACGCCGTTCGCGTTCACCGCGCCGAGCACGCCGAACGGCATTGTCTTCCATCAGACGTTCGTGATTCCGCAATAAGCGTTCGCATCGCGCGGACGGGTCTCGGCCCGTCTGCGTCGCGGTTCCCGTCTCCTCGCGCCGCACGGACGGCGCGCACCGGCCCCCTCGCGCCGCCTGCCCGAACCCGGCCGATCGCACGGCGCAAGCGCCCCGCTTGCGCATTTCCTTCCGAAACAATCCCCGTCGGCAGCAACAAACTACTGAACGCTCGCACGCCGAAACCGACGCCATCCACTATCATCGCCGCTTGCGTTCCACGCCGCCCGGCGGCGACCCTGCCCGGCCGGCCGCGCGGACACGCCGGCACACTCGAACACATGCCCCTTCAGGAGACCCGACAGATGAACGCCCCCGTCGAGCGCGGCGCCAGGGCCGTGCCGCACCACGCCGGCTCACTCACGATCCTCCAGGGCACCGCGCTCTACATCGGCGCGGTGCTCGGCACCGGCGTGATCGCGCTGCCCGCGCTCGCGGCCGAGGTCGCGGGCCCCGCGTCGCTCATTGCATGGGCGGCGCTCGTCGTGCTGTCGATCCCGCTCGCCGCGACCTTCGCCGCGCTCGGCGCCCGCTATCCGGACGCAGGCGGCGTATCGACCTACGTGCGCACCGCGTTCGGCCCGAAAGCGGCGGCCGTCGTCGGCTGGTGCTTCTATTTCGCGGTGCCGGCCGGCGCGCCCGCCGCCGCGATGTTCGGCGGCGCGTACGTCGCCGCCGTCACGGGCGGCGGACACGCGACGGTGATCGCGTCGGCGGCCGCGCTGATCGCGATCGTCGCGGCCGCGAACGCGTTCGGCGTCACCGTGTCGGGGCGCATGCAGCTCATGCTGTCCGCGCTGCTCGTCGCGCTGCTCGTCGCCGCCGTGCTCGCGTCCGCACCGCACGCGCGCGCGGCGCACCTGCATCCGTTCGCGCCGCACGGCTGGCTCGCGGTCGGCGAGGCCGCCGCACTGCTCGTCTGGAGCTTCGCCGGCTGGGAAGCGATCACCCATCTCGCAGCCGAGTTCCGGCGGCCCGCGCACGACCTGCCGCGCTCGACGGGCATCGCGGTCGCGGTGGTGGGGCTGCTGTACCTGTCGGTCGCGGCCGCGAGCGTGCTCGTGCTCGGGCCCGCGGCGGGCGCATCGGGCGCGCCGCTCGCGGAGCTGATCGCGCGCGGGATCGGCGGCAACGCGCAGTTGATCGCGACGGCGGCCGCGCTGCTGCTCACGCTCGGCACGATGAACGCCTACTTCGCGGGCGCGGCGAAGCTCGGCGCCGCGCTCGGCCGCGACGGCGCGCTGCCCCGCTGGTTCGCGCAAGGCAGCCAGACGGGCGGCGTGCCGCGGCGCAGCCTCGCCGTCCTCGCGGCGCTCGCCGGCTGCGCGCTCGTCGCGGCCGTCGCGACGGGCATGGGGCCGAAGCCGCTCGTGCTCGCGACGTCGGGCAATTTCGTGATGGTCTACGTGCTCGGCGCGGCGGCGGCCGCGAAGCTCCTGCCGCGCGGCGGGTTCGCGCATCGCGCGTCGATCGTCGCGTTCCTGTCGGCGCTCCTGCTGCTCGCGACGACGGGCTGGTATCTGCTGTGGCCGCTGCTGCTGACCGCGTCGGCCATCGGTTATCTTCTCGTCACGGACAGGCGGACGGCGGCGAAGCGATGAAGGCCGCCGGCCATTCGGGGAAATGCGCGACGTCCCGCGCGATGCGCCGCAAGACGCGCCGCACGATCTGAAGCAGCACCGCTGCATCCGCTTCCGGTTCGGAAGCGGCACGCTCTATCGCCGGGATCTGTCGCATCGCGGCAAGACCGCGAGCGTCGACGTCGACGGGCCGCTCACGCTCGGCAAGCTGAGAATGCTCCTTCGAAACCGCCGGCGCCCGGCGTCAGCGCGCGCCCTTGCCTTGCTCGTCGATCTCGTCGCGCAACCGCGCCTCCCGCTCGCGCAACGCGGACGTGAATTCGTCGCCGAAGTCCTCCATCTCGTACAGCGGCCGGATCTCGATCTCCGAATCGCCATCCATCGGATTCGGGCACCGTTTCACCCATTCGACGGCCTCTTCCATCGACGCGACCTTCCACAGCCAGAACCCTGCGACAAGCTCCCCGGTTTGCGCGAACGGCCCGTCGATCACGGTCCGCGCGCTGCCCGAGAAGCGCACCCGCTTGCCTTTCGCACTCGGATGCAGACCATCGGCCGCGAGTATCACGCCCGCCTTCACGAGTTCCTCGTTGAACTTGCCCATCGCCTCGAACTGTTCCTTCGACGGCATCTTGCCCGCCTCCGATTCGTTCGTCGCCTTCACCATGACCATCACGCGCATTTTGCCTTCTCCTTGAGTGGACGAGTCGATCCGCATGGCAGCCGGAACCGGTCCGGCTGCGTCGGGTGGCCTCGACATGTCGACGAGCGAACATCGCCGAATTCGACACGTCAGAGCCGGTTCCCGCCAATAATCTGCGCAAGCGGCCCGGAAATCACGGGAATCCCCGACATGGCGGATAGACTTTGCGCCAGAAGCAAAACGGGACGAGATGTGACGGCGGGCAACACCTTGGCTGTTGCAACGGTGCCCCTCCGATTCTGCCTGAGCGGTCGATGACGTCCCGACGCTTACTCTACGGCCTGCGCTTCGACTGCCGCAAGCGGCAACGTGACGGTCAACACAAAACCGGCTCCGGGCGACGTGCGGATCTGGGTATCGCCGCCCAGTAGCGCAGCGCGCTCCCTCATCCCGAGCAGACCGAACGATCGCCGGCCAAGGCTGGAATCACGCACGGCGCCGCGGCCGTTATCGGCAATCCGCACGATGCAATGAGAATCGTCGCGGGTGATATCGATCACCACTTCGGTTGCAGCGGAATGACGTGCGACGTTCGTGAGCGCCTCCTGAACAATGCGAAACACCCCTACCCTGCTTTCGCGATTGAAGTGGATCGCCTGCGCATCGATGTGACGAGTGACGTGCACGTGATAACGCGCCGAGAATTCTTCGATCAACCAGTCGATGGCGGGGATAAGGCCGAGATCGTCCAGCATCGCAGGACGCAGGTCTGCCGCGAACCGCCGCACCGAATTGATCAGTTGATCGATCAACGCATAGATGGAGCTGAGGTCATTCCGTGAAATCAAACGCTCCGGGCCTGCCGGCTTTTTATGTTCCAACAGCGTAACCGCCATCTTCAGGGCAGTCAGTTGTTGGCCGAAGTCGTCATGCAATTCGCGGGCGATGCGCGCCATCTCTTCCTCGCGTATCTTCTGGATATGCGCGGACAGGCGCCGCAGCTCTTCGCGCGAGATTCGCAGCGCCTCCTCGGCGCGCTTGCGTTCGGCGATGTCCGCGACCACCGAAATGAAATAGCTCGGCTTGCCTGCGTCGTCGCGCATCAGCGCGACGGTCAGCTCGATCCATACCTCGCTGTGATCTTTCCTGAAATAGCGCTTTTCCATCGTGTACGTATCGATCTGCCCATCGAGCACCTGGCGCACCTGCGCGAGATCCGCATCCAGATCGTCGGGATGCGTGATGTCCTGGAAGGTCAGCGCGAGCAACTCTTCGCGCGTGTAACCGACGATGTCGCACAGCTTCTGGTTGACGCGCAGCCAGCGGCCGTCCGGGCTGACATGCGCGATGCCGACGGCCGCCTGCTCGAACGTGGCGCGAAAGCGCTTTTCGCTGTCGCGCAGGGCACGCTCGGTTTCCTTGCGCGCGGTAATGTCACGCAAGAACCCGCTGAAGTACCGACGTGTGCCGACGCCGATTGGCGTGATGGCGAGCTCGACCGGGAATTCATGCCCGTCGCGGTGCAAGGCGGTCCACTCGATCCGCTGGTGCAGCAGCTTTGCCTCGCCAGTCTCCAAGTACCGCTGCAAAGCGCGGGTATGAGCCTCCCGATAGCGATGGGGAATGATCAGCTCGCTCATCGAACGACCAAGCGCTTCATCGGCCGACCAGCCGAAGATGGCCGCAGCCTGCGGATTCCAGCCGACCACGACACCGTCGGAATCCATCGTGACGACAGCGTCCAGCGCGGTGTCGACGATCTGTCGCATGCGCTCTTCGCTGTCGCGCAGCGACTGCAGCGCGTGCTCCAGCTCCACGCTCTTGCGGCGCAGCGCGTCGGCTGCACGTTCGAGTTCGGCGGTGCGCTGCGCGACCCGATGCTCCAGTTCGCGGTTGAGCGCTTGCAGTTCTTCTTCTGTCTTGCGGTGTGCGGCAACCTCGCGCAGCAAATCGTTGCTTGCCGCTTCCAACTGCTTCACGCCTGGCAGCGCAAGCGCCTTCGGCATCAAGGGCCAGATTGCGACGGCAGTGGACAGGGAGGCGATCGCGGTGATCGTCTTGACGCCGGCATCGAGCCAGTACTCTGGCTGCCAGATGTTCAGAATGGCAATCAAATGCGTCGTCCCGCACGCCAGGATAAAGGACGCAAACATGAGAAAGGCCCAACTGAACGGCAGCTCGGCACGACGCCGCGTAAAGGTCCATAGCGCGACCGGAATCGAGTAGTACGACAACGCGATGACCGCGTCCGAGCCGACGTAAGTCCACAGCAGGCCGGATGACCAATGAAAACAATAGCCGTGGGGCATGAATCCGGTTGATCCGAAAAATTGGGCGATCGCATCCATGAATTCCTCGCCAACGGGATGGTTGACGTATGCCTGGCCTGGTTGAGCGAAACGCAACTGCGTTCGTGGGCATCGGGCATCTTGACGCCTTAAATAGGGTTCAACGCTAGCTGTCCGCTTCGATAATCGAATTGGAATTATCACACTAGCATCTAGCAAGAGGCATGAGCCGACCCGCTACCGGGCCTCGACGGAGCGCCGGATTCGCGGCGTTTCCAGGCGCTACGCCGGTTGCCTGATCGGGAGCACGATATGGAACGTCGTTCCCCTGCCGGGTTCCGATTCGACAGTCAGTTGTCCGTGGTGACTGGACACGATGCCGTAGGAGATGGACAGGCCCAGTCCCGTTCCCTTGCCAACGGGCTTGGTCGTGAAGAAAGGCTCGAAGATGCGCGTCAGGTGTTCAGACGCGATTCCGCAGCCATTGTCGCTGATGGCGATGCATATCGTATCGGCATCGGCGCTGGTGCGAATCGTGATCCTGCCAAAGCGATCGCGCATCGCATGAGACGCGTTGACGATGATGTTGAGGAAAACCTGATTCAGTTGCGACAGCACGCACTCGATGTCCGGCAAATCGCCGTATTCCTTGACGATTTCGGCATGCGCCTTGACTTCGTTCTGGACGACACGCAGCGTCGAATCGAGACCTTGATGGACGTTCGCCAGAACAAACGTCGGTCTGGCGTCGTTGCGCGCGAAATCCCGCAAATTCTGGACAATCTCCTTGACACGCATCAGCCCATCCCTGGATTCACGCATCAACGCAGGTATGTCTTCTTTCAGGTAGTTGAGCTCCGCGGTCTCCTTCGCCGAGTGAATGGTCGACATCGCCTCGGGCGAAGCGATCTTCTCTTCCATGTTTTCGTACAGCGTCAGCACGTGGAATAGCTTGCGCAGATAAGCTTCGAGCGTACCGAAGTTGCTATAGACGAAACCGACGGGATTGTTGATCTCGTGCGCGACGCCGGCGGCCAGCAACCCGATGGACGCCAGCTTCTCGGATTCCAGCAGCTTGACATGCGCCAGCGTCAACTTCGCATTGGTGCTGACGAGTTCCCTGTTTGCCGCCGTGAGCTCGTTCGTCCGTTCCGCGACGCGCTCTTCCAGGTGACGCTGGTGGTTGAGCAGTTCGTTGCGGCTCGCCTCGAGTTCCTCCGCCATCGTGTTGAACGACTCCGCCAGTTCGGCGATCTCATCGTCGGCATCGATCTCGATGGGCTGATTGAAATTGCCCAGCGCGTACTGCTGCGCCGAGTCGCCGATCCGGCGCAGCGAGGACGTGATATGCCGGATGATGCTGTACATGGCGATGCCGGCCAGCATGGTCGCGAGACCCAGCATGGACAGGACAAGGCCACGGGCAATGACATACCGCTGCGCTTCCAGCGCCTGGGCCGCCAACGCCTGGCTGCGCTCCAGCTCGATCATCGACTGCCAGGACTGGATATAGGTCGCCAGCTTTGGCATGACCAGTTGGTGCAGCGCATTCGCGGCCGCATCGCGATCTCCCGCAGCCAACCGCTTTTCCACGGCTGTCCGCGTATTGACGTAATCCCAGCGAGCCTTCAGGACGGCTTTGAACGCAGCCCGCTCGTCGGGTGTATCGAGCAGGCTCTCGAACGTCTTGTACAGAACGGTAATGCGCTGGGTGGTGTTCTTCTGCGCGGCGAAGACCGTGTCAAACTGCTGCTGATCAATGGGGTCGCGGCTTTGGATCAGGAACAGCTCGAACGCCCGCCGCGCGTTCTCGTTGACCAGTCGTATTCCGCCCTGCGCCAGCAGCACCCGGTCGAAATGATCGGCCTTCGCGCCGGAATCCTGCGCGCCGCGCACCAGTCGTTCGCGCGCGGCTTGCAAGGCCCCCATTTGATGGAGTGTCACGAGATTGGTCACAACCAGCAGGAGCAGCAGGAAGGCAAATGCCAGCCACAGGCGGGTACGTATCTTGAGGTGGGCAATCCACCACCGGAACTTCATTTCTTCCCCCTGTCCCGTTGCGCCCGGCCATCAAACGATGGATTCGGGAACAGGGCTCTCGTCGCCCGCGAGCAGGACCGCACACTCATGGGCAGGCAGCGCCGGACTCACCAGAAATCCCTGAATCTCCCCGCACGCGCGCTCCTGCAAAAATCCGAATTGCTGGACGGTCTCCACGCCTTCCGCGATGCATTGCAGCCCGAGATGGTTCGCGAGAGTCATGATGCCCTGGACCACCGCCGAGGCACCCGGATGAGTGACCACGTCACGAATGAACGAACGGTCGATCTTGATGCGGTCGATCGGGAACTGGCGCAGGTACGACAGCGACGACCAGCCCGTGCCGAAGTCGTCCAGAGAGAGGCTCACACCAAGCTGCTTGAATTCGCGCATGATCCGGATCGCCTCCTGAGCGTTGTAGAGGGCCATCGTCTCGGTCAACTCGAGCTCCAGCCATTCGGCGGCAAGGCCTGTCTCGCGCAGCGCCTCGTCGACGGTGCGAACGATGTCGCCGCGCTGGAGCTGGTACGCCGAGAGGTTGACCGCCATCCTGACGGGCGGCAGTCCCGCCGACTGCCACTGGACGCTCTGCTGGCAGGCCGTGCGCAATACCCATTGGCCAACCGCGACGATCAGGCCGAGTTCCTCCAGCATCGGCACGAACTGCAGCGGCGAGATCAGGCCATGCTCGGGATGCCGCCAGCGCAGCAATGCCTCGACACCCGTGATCGCACCCGAATGCGTGCAGACCTGCGGCTGGTAATGCAGCACGAACTCGCCGCGATCAAACGCATACCGGATGTCGCGGGCCAACGCGAGGCGCTGTTGCGCGGCCGCATTGAGTTCGGGCGTGAAGAAGCGGTAAATTCCGCGTCCGTTCGCTTTCGCGTCATACATCGCCGTATCGGCGGCCCGCAGAAGTGTCTGCACGTCTTCGCCGTCGGCCGGATAACGGCTGATGCCGATGCTGCAGCCCACGTGCAGTTCATGGTTTTCCACGAAGAACGGGCGCGACAGCGTGGTCAATACCCTTGTTGCGACCTCGCCAGCGCCCTGATCGCCATCCACATCCGCAAGGCCGATCACGAACTCGTCGCCGCCGAGGCGCGCAACCGTGTCGCCTTCGCGCAGGCAGCCGCGCAAGCGCATCGACGCCGCCTCGAGCAGCCGGTCGCCGATATGGTGGCCAAGCGAATCGTTCACGTGCTTGAAGCGGTCCAGATCGAGCATCAATGCGGCCACGCGCCCGCCTTCGCGTCGCGCCCGCGCGATTGCCTGGGCGAGGTGCTCCTGCAACAGCGCGCGATTGGGCAGGCCCGTGAGCGCATCATGCAGCGCCATGTACCGGACACGCGCTTCGGCCTGCTTGCGCTCCGTGATGTCGCGCACGTTGCACTGGACGATCCTTGCTCCGCCGACGGTATAGAGGCTCGCGAGAAACTCGACGTCGAGCAGCGTACCCGTGGCCGTCGCGAGCGACGTGTGCTCGCACCGGATCTCTCCGCTTGCCGCGAGCGTCGCGCACAGACTCGCGCATTCAGGAACGGCTTCGAACGGCGGCACGCTTCCGATCGGCCGCCCGACGAAGTGGTCGCGCTCGAAGCCCAGCATCTCCACCAGCGACGCATTGACATCCGTAATCCGGCCGCCCGCCATGTCGACGAGGATGATTCCGTCGCTCGCCGTCTCGAACAGGCGCCGGTAACGCGCCTCGGACGAAGCGAGCCGCGCGTTCGCGAGAACCAGTTGCTGCTGCGCCGCGCGCAGCGCGAGATGCGTCTTCACCCTCGCCGCCAGCTCGACGATCTGGAACGGCTTGGTGAGATAGTCGATGCCGCCCGCGGCGAAACCGGCAACCTTGTCCTGCACGTCCGAGAGCGCGGTCATGAAAATGACGGGCGCGTCGCGCGTATGGTCGATCGCCTTCAGACGGCGGCACGTCTCGAAGCCGTCGATGCCCGGCATCATCACGTCCAGCAGGACCAGATCGGGCACGACGAGCTGCGCTCGCCTGATCGCCTCCTCGCCGCTCTGCGCGACCAGGACTTCAAGCCCATCGGCCTCGAGCGCGCTCACGGCCAGTTCGAGATTGGCCGGCGTGTCGTCAACCACGAGGACCGTCTGCGCCCGCCATTCGGGAATCATCGTTTCGTCGTTCATGTTTCGGTTACCTGTGCCGGATTGATGTAGGTTTCGACAAGCCTGAGAATCGCCTCGGACCGGTAGCCCTTTGCCATTTCCGTCAGCCTGTCCGCAAACACGCGGCATTGCGGCTCGGCTGTGATGAGTTCTTCCGCCCAAAGCCGGATCGCGCGCATGTTGCCGGCGAGTGCGAGCCGGTACAGATGCGCCATCCGCCCTTCATCCGGAATCGCCAGCGGCTCGATCGACGGCGTGTCCCCGGCGCGCTCCGCGTTCGACCCGGAGGCCTCATGGCGCCACTGCAGCCCGAGCAGCGTGCCGAGTCCGCCCAGCAACCGGTCGTGATCCACCGGCTTGGGCAGAAACATGGAGGCGCCCGCCGCGAGCGCGGCCGCCGCGTCCTCCGGCGTGGCGCTGGCCGATACCGCGATGATCGGCACATCCCGCAATGCCGGAATCTCGCGAATCCGCCGGGTCGCCTCCATGCCGTTCATGACCGGCATGCAAATGTCCATCAGGATCAGATCCGGTCGGTCGTTCTCCGCCGCATGGATTGCCTCGACGCCATTGACGGCTTCGTCGATGTCGAAGCCCAAGGCGCCCAGCGTGTCGCGCAGCACCGACCGGTTCGCATCGATGTCGTCGACGACCAGCAGGCGCCGGCGGCGGGCGCCCTGATATCCGGTGATGCTCCGCGCTGGCTGCGCACGCGCGGGCGCCACCTCGACCACCGCCAGCTCGAGGTCGAACCAGAACCGGCTGCCGGCGCCGGGCTCGCTTTCGACCTCGATCTCGCCCCCCATCAGCCGCACGAGTTGCCGGCTGATGGACAGCCCCAGCCCCGTGCCGCCCGCGCGGCTTTGCGCTTCGCCCGCCTGTTCGAACGGATCGAAAATGCTCGTGAGCCTGTCGTGGGCAATGCCCACGCCGGTGTCACGGACTTCGAATCGGACACGGGCGAGTTCATCCGCAGGCTGCAGCAGGCTCACACGCAGTTCCACGCGTCCGCGCGACGTGAATTTCACCGCGTTGCCGAGCAGATTGAGCAGCACCTGACGCAGGCGCTTGTCGTCGATCCATACGGAGGGCGGCAAGTCAGAAGCGGCATCGAGCACGCAGGCCAGCCCTTTTTCCTCGCTCTTCACGCGAATGATGTCCATCACGCTCGACAGCACGCCGTCGAGCCCGGCCGGGCCCGGACACAGGTCGAGCTTGCCTGCCTCGATCTTCGCGAGGTCGAGAATGTCGGTGATCAGCATCAGCAGGTGTTCGCCGCTTTGCTTGATGATGCTGGCCGCGCGCACCTGCCGCTCGCCGGCCGCCGCGTCGCGCCGGAACCACTGCGCGTAGCCGAGAATCGCATTGAGCGGCGTGCGCAGTTCGTGGCTCATGTTGGCGAGGAAAATCGACTTGGCGCGGTTGGCTTCCTGCAGTTCGCGCGTGCGCTGCCGTACCCGCTCTTCGAGGCTGTCATGGGCCCGCTGCAGATCGAGATTGGCGTTCGTCAGCTCGCTGCGCGCCCGCCGCAGGCCTTCGCGCGCATCGCCGAGCCCCATCGCGGCAATGCCGATCTCCGACTGCAGCATATTGAAGCTCTCGGCCATCCGGCCCAGTTCGTCGCCCCCGTGGCCCCGGAGCCGGTCAGGCGCGAAGTTCGCATAGGCGCCGTCCAGATCGCCTCGGCCCAGCGCGCTCATCGCGTTCGAAAAGTCCTTGAGCGTGCCGGTCGCGAGACGGCGGGCCGCGCGGCTCAGTTCGTCGGCGGAATGCGCAATCATGCCCGGCAGCACAATGCCGACGGTGACCGTCAGCATTGCGACGGCGACGAAGATGTCCTCGAGCGCGGTTTCCATCGGCCCGTTCTTCCGGGCAATCTGGCTGATCGCCAGCATGTAGCCTGCGCCATCGAGCGCCAGCACGAGCAGCATTGCGCCCGTCAGCTTGAAGTGCAGCGTGTCGCCGATCCCCGGCAGGCCCGCGCGGCGGCGATCCTCCCACTTGCGCCACGCAAAAAGCGCCGCGCCGGAATACGCGAACACCAGGCCGCATACGACCGTGGGCAGGCCGTACTGCTCGAAGCCGAGCACGCCCGAGAGCATCCATACGCCCGCGGCGGCAAGGCCGAGGCCGATCGTGCCGCGCGGCGCCCGGTACGGCCGGTGCGCGAGAGGCGCATCGCGCCGCAGCAGCCACACGGCGACACTGCAAAGAAAGATGCTCGTGAGGTATGTGAAGTTCGCCGCCGCAAGCAGCCAGACGGGGTCGCCGAGCAGCAGCAGACCCAACGAGAAACCCGCCGTCACGAGCGTCGCGCACCACGGCACGTCGGCCCGGTTGCGCAACGCGAGAAACCTGGGCGCCACGCCATCCTCGGACAGTTGGGCAAGCGTGCGCGAGGCGCCGGCAAGCGGCTGTATCGTGCCATGAAACATGTTGAACATCATGAACCAGATCGCCGCGGCCTTCGCGAGACTGCCGAACACCGGCGCGAAGCTCGGCCCCAGCACCTGGCCGAGATCCTGGCCAAGCGGGCCCGGACCCAGCAGGCCCAGCCATACCCCAGGCAACACCGCAAAATAGAGTCCGGCCATCGCCGCGCTCGCCAGCATCGCGCGCGGCACGTTGCGGTTCTGATCGGCCGTCTCGCCGACGTGACACGTGGCGGCCTCGAATGCCGGTGCGGCAAAGCCGATCAGATACAGCCCGGCCATCAGCGACGTGAGTTCGCCGAAGTGCCCTGCAAATGGCGTCGTCAGGTGAAAATCCGCGGCACGGTGCCAGTCGACCGTGCCGGCCATGACCGGCGCTATCGCCGAGATGAACGCCAGCCCGGCCGATGCAGTCGCGATCGGTATCGCGAGCCGCGTGACCCATCGGATGCCGCACAGGTTGACGAACGTGAACGCGGCGACGAGCGCGCAAGCGAGTACGGTAACGGGCACCCCCGGCAGATACCATTCGTTGATCGCCGTCGCCGAAAAGATCGCGGTCAGACCGCAGGCGGGCACCCAGCCCCACCAGTAACACGCGCCGGCAAGCGTGGAGAGGATTTCCCCGTAGCGCCTGAATGCTTCGGTGCACGCAGCCGCGATCCCGCCCACGCGCGTCGGCGACATCAACACCAGCTCGATCCACCCTGGCGCGGCGGCATAGCTGAGCAGCAGCCCGGCGATGAGCAGCGGAACGGCGGCGCTGCCCTGCCCGGGAATGTCGCCCTGCCCGGCAAAGAGCGCCGCGAGCAGAAACAGGCTCTGGTTGCTGCCGCCCATCGCCAGCGCGGTCGTACCTACCCATCCCAGCGTGCGCGGATGCCGGCGTGGCGTTTCGTTCGCTGTCGCTTCCATGACGCATCCTCACTTACGGCCTTTCAGGCGTTTTCCTCACGCGGTCCGGCAACTGCAACCGTCCGCACCGCTTGCCGTTGCGCCGCAAATCGGCGCGGCAATGCGTTTCCTGCCGCGTGGATACGGCGATCGTTCCGGTGGCACGCATCGTCATTCGTTGACATTCCGTGATCGAGCGTGCGCGGTGCCGGATGACGGCCGTCATCTCACACGTTGCGCTGCGGCACCGCACCGGCAGACTCGTGAATCACGATCTCGAACGGCGCTGCCTCCTGCGCCTCGAATCGCCGAAGCTGCGCGACCTGGTGCGAAGACACCACGCTGCCCCGGGTCACGAGCAGAATGCCGCCGTTGGTACGCAGATCGCCGGCGAGCCGCATGCCTTCCCGCAGTTGCGAGGCGTTGACTTGCGAGACCGCTCCCGGTCCCGCCAACGCAGAGGGATCTTTCGACAGGGCAACGAATTGCTCGACGATCGCCGGGTCGTAGCGCATGCCCGACTGCGACACGAGCATCCTGAGCGCCTGTTCTGCCGTGAACGGCTGGCTGACCATGCTGCCTCCGCGCAACGCCTCGAAGTCGCGCGCCACCGCGAGAAGGCGCGAGCCGAACGGGATCTCCTCCCCTGCGAGGCCGTCGGGCGTGCCGCGTCCATTGAAGCGCTCGTACTGATGGCGGATGATGTGCGCGACAGACTGGAGCTGCTGCACAGGCGTAAGCACCATCTGCGCACGCAGCGCATGCTGGTAGTACAACTGGCTTTCTTCCGCGGACATGCGATCGAGCGGCTTGCGCAGCAATTCGTCCGGCAGCGACAGCTTGCCGATGCCGTGCAGCAGCCCCGCGAAGAACAGTTCCTGCGCCTGCAGACCGCTCATGCCGAAAGCCAGCGCAAGACTGCGCGCAGCTTCGCCGATCCGCAGCGATTCGCCCCCCATCACACCGCAGCGCAGCTCGATCATGTTCGCGCAAACCTGAACCATCGCCGTGAAGTTGTGCTTCAGGTCGCTTTGGGCATCGTCGAGAAACATCACCGTCTGACGGAGTTCCTCGGTGCGGGCGTGCACCTGGACTTCGAGTGCCGTATTGAAAGTGCGAAGCGCCTCGTTCTGCCGGCTGGCGACCTCGCCCAGCCGCGCGTTTTCACGGCGCAGCCGCTGCTGCTCGATCGCCTCGTCGACGGCGAGCAGCACCTCGCGATCATCCCAGGGCTTGGTCAGGTAACGGTAGACGGCCCCTTCGTTGATGGCCCGCACGGCCAGGTCGATCTCCGAATAGCCGGTGAGCAGGATGCGGGTCGTATCCGGGTACAGCGTCCGCGCGCGGGCGAGGAAATCCGCTCCGTTCATGTACGGCATCCGCATGTCGGAGATGATGACGTCGACCGTGTTGCAGGCGAGAATGTCCAGGGCTGCAGCGGCGCTGTCGGCGGTCAGGACCTGGTATCGGGTCGTTCGGAACAGGCGCCTGAGTGACGAAAGCACGCCAAGTTCGTCGTCGACGAGCAGGACGGTGGGCGCAGGCGCGGATGCACTCGCTTCATGTTCCGCGAATGTCGCTGGCGCTCCATTGTCGATGTCCGCCCCCCCATCATTAACAGGGATAAATGGATTCGTCACCTTTTCATGTTCGATCATGATGCCCCCATTTCCGGCCGTCCTTGCTCCTTGGATATCGGCGGAAATAGCCGCGAATATATCGGGGGAAACACGAAGGGAATATCCATTTTAAATAACTCAACCAGCCTGTTTTTCAATAAGTGAAAATCACGCCAGAAGCAGGCGAACGACCGTCGCTGCCGTGCCGGGAAAAGAATGAAAGAGATGAAAGGAAGCGGCGCATTCGCGAAAAATGGCTTTCGCCGAGTCAACTGGTTCGCCGGCGTGCGCCGTGTAGGAAAAGCCTGACATCAACGGAAAGACTCCTACATCAAAAATGACTGTCGGCTGAATTTCTCTATTTGATGGCTATTGGAAATTTTTCTCGCAGCAAAATCAGCGACGCGCTCACATATCGACCCACGATGAAACGCAATGACGGCACGGACGAAGCACGGGCGGCACACTGCTGGTTGGCCAGTGCGCCATCGCCGTCCGCTGCGCAGCCGAAAGAGGGACTCGTCAGGCTATGACATGACGCGATCGTTTGCGGCGGCGCAGCGCGACGCGCAGCCGATCGGCGCGCCGCGCTCGGCGCGAATGCCATAATCGTGGCTGATTCAGCAGAACCGGAACCCCACCATGCAAAACATCGACAATCCGCAGCGCGACCGGGAAGCCGGCTCCGCCGACACGACGCAAGACACGACGCGCATCGACGACGTGCGCATCGGCGCGGTGCGCCCGCTCATCTCGCCCGCGCTGCTGCAGGACGAACTGCCCGTGCCGAGCGCCGTCCAGGCGCTCGTCGAGGCGAGCCGCAACGCGATCGGCGGCGTGCTGCACGGCCGCGACGACCGCCTGCTCGCAATCGTCGGCCCATGCTCGATCCACGATCACGACCAGGCGCTCGACTACGCGCGCCGGCTGAAGGCCGCCGCCGACGCGCTGTGCGACGATCTGCTGATCGTGATGCGCGTGTATTTCGAGAAGCCGCGCACGACGGTCGGCTGGAAGGGCTACATCAACGATCCGCGCCTCGACGGCAGCTTCCGCATCAATGAAGGGCTGCGCGCCGCGCGCCGGCTGCTCATCGACATCAACGCGCTCGGCCTGCCCGCCGGCACCGAATTCCTCGATCTGCTGAGCCCGCAGTACATCGCGGATCTGATCGCGTGGGGCGCGATCGGCGCGCGCACGACCGAGAGCCAGAGCCACCGGCAGCTCGCGTCGGGGCTGAGCTGCCCGATCGGCTTCAAGAACGGCACCGACGGCGGCGTGCAGGTGGCGGCCGACGCGATCGTCGCGGCGCGCGCGAGCCACGCGTTCATGGGCATGACGAAGATGGGCATGGCCGCGATCTTCGAGACGCGCGGCAACGAAGACGCGCACGTGATCCTGCGCGGCGGCAAGAAGGGCCCGAACTACGACCGCGCGAGCATCGACGAAGCGTGCGCGGTGCTGCGCACGGCGGGCTTGCGCGAGCAGGTGATGGTCGACTGCTCGCACGCGAATTCGAACAAGTCGCACCTGCGGCAGGTCAACGTCGCCGAGGACCTCGCGCGGCAACTGTCGGACGGCGAGCGGCGCATCACCGGCGTGATGGTCGAGAGCAATCTGGAGGCCGGCCGGCAGGATCTGAATCCCGGCACGCCGCTGCAATACGGCGTGTCGATCACCGACGCGTGCCTGAGCTGGGCGCAGACCGAGCCCGTGCTCGACGCGCTCGCGCAGGCGGTTCGGCGGCGGCGCACGGCCTGACGGCCGACGGCCTACGCCGTCACGACCGTCAGCGCGAACCCGTCCCAGCCCTTCGAGCCGACGGTCTGCAGCGCGGTCGTCGACAGGCGCGGATGCGCGGCGATGAGCCGGAAATATTCGCGCACGCCGAGCGCGTCCGGGTCATGGTTCTGCGGGTCCGCGACGCGCCCCTGCCGCACGACGTTGTCGGCGACGATCACCGTCCCCGGACGCGACAGCGCGACCGTCAGCGGCAGATACGCCGGATAGCTGTCCTTGTCGGCGTCGAGGAAGATCAGATCGAACGGCTCGGCGCGCTCGGCGATCAGCCGCTCGAGGCTCTCCTTCGCGCGGCCGACGACGACCGACACGACGCCGTCCAATCCCGCGCGCCCGATGTTCTCGCGCGCGAGCGCCGCGTAATCGGGGTTCGCCTCGAGCGTGACCAGCGCGCCGCCCGGCGGCAGCGCCCGCGCGAGCCAGATCGTGCTGTAGCCGCCCAGCGTGCCGAGTTCGAGAATCCGGCGCGCGCCGCGAATCGTCGCGAGCAGGTTCAGGAATTTGCCTTGATTCGCGGTGACGTTGATCGCGGGCAGGCCGGCCGCCCTGCTCGACGCCAGCGCCGCATCCAGCGCCGGATCGGACGTCGCCAGTTGGCTACAGAAGAAATCGTCGACCGCGCTCCATTGCCGTTCGTTCATTGCGCACCTTTCTCGTTCTCATGTCGGGGGAAGGTCATTCTATGGCGAACGGCCCGCGTCGTTCGCGCCCGATCCGCTCGCCGATGCCGCCAAACGCCGCCCCGCCCCGCCTACCGGGCTCGACTCAACCGAGCCCGACGTCGACGATGCGATTGCGCCCGCCCGCCTTCGCCTGATAGAGCGCCTGATCGGCCGCCTCGACGATCGCGGCGATGGGCGGCGCGGACGCGCCGTCCGGCTGCCACACCGCGACGCCGACGCTGACCGTGACGAACCCGACCTCCGAGCCTTCGTGCTCGATGCCGAGCATCCGCACGCCGAGACGCACGCGCTCGGCGACGACGAGCGCGCCGCCGCGCGGCGTATCCGGCAGCACGACGACGAATTCCTCGCCGCCGTAGCGCGCGACGACGTCGCCCAAGCGCGCCGCCTGCTGCGCGATGCAGCGCGACACGGTCGCGAGCACCTCGTCGCCGACCTGATGGCCGTATGTGTCGTTGTAGCGCTTGAAGTGGTCGATGTCGACGAACAGGATCGCGAGCGGACGCGCGCCGCCCATCGCGCGCCGCCATTCGCGCTCGAGCGTCTCGTCGAGCGCGCGCCGGTTGTGCAGGCCCGTGAGGCTGTCGGTGCCGGCGAGCCGCGCGAGCGCCGCCTCGGCCGTCGACTTGCGCCACAGCGAATGCGCGAGATACGCGCTCATCACGACGAAGATCAGCGCGAACACGCCCGTGAGCACGCCGAAGCGCCACGCGCGCACACGCCACGTCGCATGGATGTCGTCGTCCGCGAGCGCGACCTGCACGATCAGCGGAACGTCGTCGAGCCGACGATACAGGTAGAAGCGCTTCACGTGATCGATCGGCTCGACGTCGAAGAACTCGCCCGAGCGGCCGAATTGCATGCGCGAGTAGAGGCTCGTTCCGCTCAGGTCAAGGCCGACGGACTTCTCGTCGAACGGAATCCGCATCAGGACGCGCCCGTCCGCGTGCATCAGCGCAAGCGCGCCGTGGGGGCCCGCACTCGCCGCCGCCAGCAACTGCTGGAAATACGCGACGCGCACCGCGAGCACGACGACGCCCGCGAACGCGCCGTCCGCGCGCTCGATGCGGCGCGACAGCGCGATGCACGGCTCGCCGTCGCGCGACGGCATCCGGTACGGCCCGCTCAGATACGTGCCGAGCGTCGGCGCGTCGCGCTGCGCGGCGAAGAAATCGTACGACGCGAAGCTCGCGGTCGGCAGCGGGCCGCTCGTCGACGCGAGCGTCACATGCCCGCGCGCGTCGAGCACGTACATCACGCCGGCCTCGTTCGCGGCCGCCGCGGCATCGAACAGGATCTCGCGGCGCAGGTCGGCGGGCAGCGCGGCGATGCGGCGCTCGCCGAGCTGCGCGGCGATGCGCGCGAGCATGCGGTCGTACAGACGAAAGCCGCGCGCGACGTCGCGCTCGATCATCTGCAGCGTGTTGCGCGCGGCGCGTTGCGCGTGCTCGAATGCGTCGTCGCGGCTGTCGCGCAGGATCGCCGCGCAGATGGACATCATGACGATCGCAATCGCCACCGCGCCGGCGATCACCATGTAGCCGAGCGGCATCCGGTGCGACGGCCCTCGCCGTCGGCGCAAGCCGGCATGTATCGATTTCATGCTTGTCTGATGAGCGCGATGCGCTTCGTCACGAAAAACATCGTCGGCCATTGTCTGCGACGCGCGCGGCACGACACGCATCGAAACGGCGCGCATCGCGCGCCGACAGACCGAACCGGATCGGAAAATTCCGATCACAAAGTGCGTCGGCGCGCCGAATCGGCGACGCGGGGCAATCGATCGGAAGGCATTTTGAATCGACGTCGCGCAACGCGACGAGCGGCCATTCTATCGAACGTTCGGCGCAATGTTGACCTCGCGCACTGCAATCCGATACACGTCGCAGGAAAGTGCTCAAGAACGCCCGATCGACGCCGATAACGCCCACAGCGCACGTTGCCGCCGATTCGTTTCCGCCATGCCCGCGCGGCCGCGGGCGCAGCCCGGCGATGCGAGGCGCGCTTGCGCGCGCGATGCCGTCCGGCGTACTTTTGCATGACGCGCAAGCGCGCCGAACAACGCGTTCGACCGGATGCGCGATTCGCTTAGGGCGCCAAACGCCGAAACGCGCCCAAGCATCGCGCATTCGAACTGCACGCGGCGCAACCGCCGCTCCGACTCAAACAACGTTCATTCACGACATGGCCAACGCGAAATCGTCATCATCCGTTCCCACCGAATTCCTCTACATCGGCGCGGCCGGCGAGCACTACATCATGTCCGAGTGCTTCCGCCACAACATGGAGGCGTTCAAGCTGCCGATCGACAAGGGCTTCGATCTCGTCGTCACGCGCGCGTACCGGCATCTGTCGCGGCTCGACGATGCGCCGCGGCCCGTCGAGCGCGGCGTGCCCGAAACGCCGGTCTACGTGCAGGTCAAGAGCCGCCAGGCCGCGCCCGTCGCGTCGCCGAAGGAAAAAGGCGAGCGGCCGAGCTGGGAAGGCTATTTCCCGATCAAGCCGGCCGACCTGGATCTGATCTGCGCGACGCCCAATTCGGCGCTCGCGTGCGTGCTGTTCGTCGATACGCGCGGCGAGCTGACGCGCAGCCGCACTGCATATGCATGGTGGATGTCGAGCGCGTATGTCAACACCCTGCGCGACGCCGGGCATTTCATCGCGATGCCGAACAAGGACGCGCTCGAGCTGTGGGTGCGCTATGTCGAGCCCGCGCCGGACAGCGGCTACAGGCAGAACACGTATCTCTCGCTGCTCAAGCAATGCCAGATCAAGGGCTCGGAGCCGGGCAAGAAATCGAGCGGCTTCCTGCTGTCGGAAGAACGCTTCGATTTCGGGAAGCTCGGCATGGCGTGAGCGGACGCTCGTCGTTGGTCGCGCGGGGCGGCGCGGCGGTGCACGCCAACCGCCGGCGTCACGCGTTGGGCCCGCCCCCGCCGCGCCGCTGGTTCGCCGCGCCCCGCCCGCCGCGCGCGCGCCCGCCCGCCGCGCCCAGCCGCCGCCGCGCAACCGCCCGCACCGCGTCGATCAGCGCGCGCGCGACGGGCGACGGCTGCGCGTCGGTGCGCAGGATCAGCCCGACCGGCTCGTCCGCGCCCTCGACGGGCAGCGCGAGCCGCACGAGCGTGCCGGCCGCGAGATCGAATTCGGCCGCGTGGCGCGGCACGAACCAGACCGCGTCGTTCTCGAGCGCGAGCGCGCGCGCGACCGACACCGACAGCACCTCGACGAACGATTCGAGCGGCGGCGCGCCGCACGCGCCCAGCAGTTGCTCGGCCGCCTGCCGGATCATCGTGCCGTAAGGCGGCAGCACGACCGGGTAGCGCGCGAGCTGCGCGGCGGGCGAAGCGCTCGCCGCGAGCGGATGGCCCGCGCGCACGACCGCGACGAGCGGCTCGTTGTACAGATGCTCGAACGACAGCCCGACCATCCGCTCGGGCTCCGACAGCCGCCCGATCGCGCACTCGATCGCGCCCGCCTTCAGCCGCTCGAGCAGCTCGGCGTTCGCGGCGGTCGTGATCCGCACGACCGCGCGCGGCCATTCGCTCGCGAGCACCTTCAGCACGGCGGGCGCGAGCGACGCGGCGACGGTCGGCAGCATGCCGATCTCGAGCGTCGCCGCCGCGCCGCCGCTCTCGCGCGCGAGGAGCCCCACGCCCTGCCGCAGCGCGAGCACGCACGCGCTCGCGTGCGGAATGAAGAGCTGCCCCTCGCGCGTCGGCCGCGCGCCCTGCCGGCCGCGCTCGAACAACCGCACGCCGAGGATCGCTTCGAGCTCGGCGATCGTCTTCGACACGGCCGGCTGCGTGATCGACAGGCTTTGCGCGGCCTTCTGCACGCCGCCGAACTGCGCAACCGCGAGAAAGCACTGCAGATGCCGGAACTTGACCCGGCCGTCGGCGATCCGGTTTTGCATAACATCTGGTTATACGATCAGCGATAAAACGTCATTTTGCATAACTTTCCGGATTAGCTAAAGTCCTTCCATCCCGCCTTGACAACCATCAATCTGGAGACGCTCTCGATGGATTCCTCGACGCTCTCGCCACGCGACTGGCCGTCGCATCCCGCGTACATTCATCCGCCGTACCGCTCTTCCGTGAAGCGCGGCCCGACGCAGCCGCTGATTCCGCTGAAGGAGACACTGCGCAATCAGCGCGCGCCCGTCTACGGCGCGGCCGATCTCGGCCCGCTCGACCACGATCTGACGAAGAACGCGGCGAAGAACGGCGAGCCGCTTGGCGAGCGGATCGTCGTCACGGGCCGCGTGCTCGACGAAGGCGGCAAGCCGGTGCGCAACACGCTCGTCGAGGTCTGGCAGGCGAACGCCGCGGGCCGCTACGTGCACAAGGTCGACCAGCACGACGCGCCGCTCGATCCGAACTTCCTCGGCGCGGGCCGGTGCGTCACCGACGAGAACGGCCGCTACCGGTTCCTCACGATCAAGCCGGGCGCGTATCCGTGGGGCAATCATCCGAACGCCTGGCGGCCGAACCACATCCATTTCTCGCTGTTCGGCGACTACTTCGGCTCGCGGCTCGTCACGCAGATGTATTTCCCGGGCGATCCGCTCCTCGCGCTCGACCCGATCTTCCAGGGCACGCCCGAGGACGCGCGCGATCGCCTGATCTCGCGCTTCTCGATCGTCACGACCGAAGAAGGCTTCGCGCTCGGCTACGAATTCGACATCGTGCTGCGCGGCCGCGACGCCACCCCGATGGAGCGCTGAGCATGACGACGCTGAAACAGACCCCTTCGCAGACCGTCGGCCCGTACTTCGCGTATTGCCTCTGCCCGCAGCAGTACAACTACGATCTGAAGAGCCTCTTCACGGCGGAGATCGCGACGCCCGACGCGGCGGGCGAGCCCATCCTGCTCGTCGGACGCGTGCTCGACGGCGACGGCAACGTCGTCAGCGACGCGGTGCTCGAATTCACGCACGTCGACGGCGAGGGCCGCTATCCGGCGTCGCGCGACGAAGCCGCTGCGAGCGGTTTTTTCGGCTTTGCGCGCGTCGGCACGGGCACGGATGCGCAGAACCGCTTCGTCGTCCATACGGTGAAGCCAGGGCGCACGTCGGAGACGGACGCGCCGCACGTCGACGTGACGGTGATGATGCGCGGGATTCTCACGCACGCGTTCACGCGGATCTACTTCGACGACGAAGCGGCCGCGAACGAAACCGATGCGGTGCTTGCAAGCGTGCCCGCCGCACGTCGAGCGACGCTGATCGCAAAGCGCGACGCGCGGGCGAACGGCGTGACGGCCTATCGCTTCGACATCCGCATGCAGGGCGAGCGGGAGACGGTGTTCTTCGACGTCTGAACGAGTCGCGACGGTTGCGCGCGCCGGCCCGCGCCGCGCGCAGCCCGACGGCGCACTCCGGTTCAATTTTCATTTGAAATCGCATCGCCGCTTGAATACCCCGCCATTCGTCCTATCCTGAATCAGCCGATTGCATATATCGCGAAACGAAAAAGAAAACATCAAGCCGGTCATTGATCAAAAATACTGCGGAGACTCGCACATCGCTGATATCGATTAACAACGCTTGCGTCCCGACTCGGCCGCCGGCCGGCCATCCACGCTTGCCGGCATGCCCATGTGCGGGCGCATCCGCAAGGTTCACTCGGATCCCGTGTCGCGCGATTGCCGTCCGGCCAATGCCCGGCGCTCGCGGATGCCGGGGATGTCGCAGCGCCAGTGTGTCGCTGGCTGGTTCTTCTTTAATGCCTCACTCAAACACGTGGAGGTTGAAAATGAATTACCAGATCAACATTTCAATCAGCAATGCAGGCTTGAATACCATTTATCAGAACGGGCTTCGCGTCACGCTCGTCAAGAGCGTGATTTCGGACCCGCTGCAGCAAGGCAATCTGCCGATCGCCTGGGTGACGTTCCAGCCGCTCCAGTTGAACCAGATTTCGTGGCAGGAACAGTACACGATGTATGCGACGACGACGATCCTGCAGGCGGGCGCGACGATCACGATGACGTCGCAGACGGGCGCGCCGATTCAGGCGGGCTGGACTTACACGTTCGAGCGCGCGCAGTTCAATGGCGCCGACGGAGGCAATCCCACCACGTACAACCTCGTCAACAACCAGGCGGGCAGCTTCAGCTTCGGGCTCGCCCAACAGGCGATCGTCAACAACGTTCCTGTCGTGGCCCCGCTCAACGCCGTGCCGGTCGCGTACAACATGAGGGCGTCGTTCACGCCGATCGAAAATCTCTCGCTGTTCCTCGCGTCATACAGCAACAATGGCTCGGTGATATCGCAGGTGGCCAGCAACGCGCTGCCGGTTGCGCTATCCAGCCAGAGTCCGATCGCCAACGTCGGGTTCAATGACCGGACCAATACGTTCTACCTCGAGCAGCCGGCCATTCGCACCGGAGAGGATTTCGTCGCGAGCCTTCGGGGCGCCGTCACCGGGACCGAAAACTACGGCGCATTGAGAAGAATCGTGTGAGCGGCGCGGGACCCGCCTGCCGCTTCGGGCGACAGACGGGTCCCGCGCGAATCATGCCGGCCGGCACGATCTACATCGCGATCGATGCGACGGGCGTGGAGAAAATCCGCGACGCGCAGCTCGCGGTGACGTTGACGAGGCGGGTCGACGCCTATGTCGGCTCGACTCGGGCGAGCGCGCGCGGCGCATCGGTCGGCACCTCCGTCATATGGCAGGCGTTCTCGCCATACGAGCGCAACAGCGTCGTCGTCGACGACGCCGTGCTGCTTTACATGACGGCCACGCCGCTGACGGCCGGCAACGTGATCGGGATCAACGCGACGACAAACGGGCCGGCCCGCATCGAGACGCTCTATTCGTTCCGCAACGGCCAGATAGACAACGGCAACGCGGGCATCGGGCCGGCCGGCGCTTACGCGATCCGCAATGTGCAGGCCGGCGCGTCCGCCGCTTTCGGGCTCGCGCAATGCGCGACGGTCAACGGCGCGGCCGCGCTGTCGACGATGAACGCCACGGCGGTGATCACGAATACCCAGGCGGCGTTCTATCTGCGCGAATGCGCGGATCTGTTCCTGTCTTCCGGCGTCAACGGCATGATCGCTCCGTTCACGCCGGCGAACGGCCTCGCGGTGCCGCTGAACGGCGGCACGGTCAATGTCGGCTTCGACAACGCGTCCAATACCTTTTATCTCGCCTGAGCGCGCGCCCCGCCCGTCGCCCGCTGCGCGCAGGTACGCAGGCCGCTCAGCGCAGCATGAACGACATCGCCGACAGGCAATTCAACGTCCGCACGACGTGCTCGACCGACGGCGCGGCGAACCGCAGCGTGAGCGCGTCGACGCGCTCGAGCGACGGCCACTGGCAGAACAGGTCGGCGGCCGCGACGGTCTGCGTCCGCAGCTCGCAGGCCGCCGCGCGCGGCGCGTGCGCACGCGCGGCGCGCGCGACCTCGCGCGCCTGCTCGAGCGCCTGCCGCGCGGCGACGCCGATCGCCCCGCACGCGGCGGCGGGCGTCATCGACACGCCGCTCGCGAATCCCGCCGCATCCTTCACGGTCACGAAGCGCGCCGCCGGAAAAAGCGGCCGCGTCTCGTCGACGAACACGTCGTCACCGGACAGAAGCGCGACGTGCGCGCCGTATTCGTGCGCGAGCGCGCCGTAGAGCCCCGCCTCGCCGACTTCGCGCCCGTCGAGCGCGACGCGCGCGAACGCGCCGCTGTTGATCGTGTGCGCGAGCAGCCCGCGCGCGCCTGCCTTCGCGTGATAGCCGATCATGAACACGAGGTCCGGCCCGGCTTCGAGGCCCGCCATCATCCCGAGCGTGCGCGGCTTGCCGAGCACGACGCGCGCGCGGGCGTCGATGCCGTCGGGCAGCAGGTTGCGAAAGCCGCCGTGCGAATCGTTGACCCACACGCGCGTCGCGCCGCCCGCGAACGCGCCTTCGACGGCGGCGTTCGCCTCCGCCGTCATCCAGCGGCGCGCGCGCTCGTATTCGGCATTGCCGGCGCGTGTCTGCTCGACGTTCACGACCCCCGCCACCCCTTCGATATCGGTCGAAATCAGGACTTTCATCAGTCTCCCGCGCGCGATTCGCGCAGCCATCGTTCGAGTTCCGGCGCCGCGTCGCGCAGCGCGCGGCGCGTGTGGCCGTCGCGGCCCGCGACGCGCGTCGCCTGCCACAGCGCGTCGACGATCGCCTGCTCGACGCTGTCGGCCGCGGCGGCGAACAGCGGATCTAGCGCCGCGTCGGCGACGAGCGGCGGCAGCGCGATGCGCCCGGCGTCGTGCGGCACTGTGTATGCGGTCGAGAACGCGAGCGCGATGTCGCCGCTGCCGTGGCCGTACACCGAGCCCGTGCGCGCGAGCCCCGCGGCCGCGCGCAGCGCGACGCGCTTCAGTTGCCGCGACGACAGCGGCGCGTCCGTCGCGACGAGCATGATGATCGAGCCTTGCTCGGGCGGCGGCGCGTCCGCAGGCGAAGCGGCGGCGTCGGGCGCGCGGCGACGCGCGAGGCCGCCGGCCGCACCGCTGTCCGTGCGGGCGTGCGCGCTGTCGTCCGCGTCGTGCGGCGCGCCGGCCGCGTCCCGCCCGGCGATCATCCGCCCGACCGGCACGCCGGCGATCGTCAGCATCGGCAGCCGCCCGAAGTTCGCGAGCACGAGCGCGCCGACCGTCCACGATGCGCCCGCCGCGCGCACGACGCGCGACGCCGAGCCGATCCCGCCCTTCAGATCGAAGCACGACATCCCCCGCCCCGCGCCCACCGCGCCGCGCGCGAACGCGGGCCGCGCGTCGGCGAGCGCCTGCGCGTAATGCGCGGGCGTCACCGCGAACGCGTGCAGGTCGTTCAGATAACCGTCGTTGCATTCGAACACGAGCGGATTGACGGTCGGCCACGCGCGGCCGATCTGCGGATTCGCGCCGATCGCCGCACGGATCTGCGCGTGCGCGAGCGCGCCGACGCCGAACGTGTTCGTCAGCGCGAGCGGCGTCTCGATCACGCCGAGCTCGTCGACCTGCACGAGCCCGACGCTCTTGCCGAAACCGTTGATCACCGCGGCGGCGGCGGGCACCTTGTCGCGATAGACGTCGCCCGCGTGCGGCCGCACGACGGTCACGCCCGTCTGCACGCCGCACGCGTCGAGCGTCGCGTGGCCGACCGTCACGCCCGCGACGTCGGCGATGCTGCGAAGCGGCCCCGCCGGCAGCGCGCCGACGTGCGGCGCGGCGTGCGCCCCATCCGCTACGTTCGCTACGTCCGCCACGTTCGCCGCATCCGGCCCGCCCGCTGCGTGCGCGCCCATCAGCGGCGTTCCAGCTTCGGATCGAGCGCGTCGCGCAGCCCGTCGCCGAGCAGGTTGAACGCGAGCACGGTCAGGAAGATCGCGATGCTCGGGAAGAGCGCGACGTGCGGCGCGTTGACCATGTCCGCGCGCGCTTCGTTGAGCATCGCGCCCCACTCGGGCGTCGGCGGCTGCGCGCCGAGGCCGAGGAACGACAGGCTCGCGGCGGTGATGATCGACGTGCCGATGCGCATCGAGAAGTAGACGACGACCGACGACACGGTGCCGGGCAGGATGTGCCGCATGATGATTGTCCAGTCGGTCGCGCCGATGCTGCGCGCGGCCTCGACGTAGGTCATCTGCTTGAGCGCGAGCGTGTTGCCGCGCACGAGCCGCGCGAACGCGGGCACGCTGAACACCGCGACCGCGCAGATCACGTTGACCATCCCGTTGCCGAGAATCGCGACGATGCCGATCGCGAGCAGGATGCCCGGAAACGCGAACAGCACGTCGGCGACGCGCATCGTCGCGCGGTCCCACCAGCCTTCGTAGTAGCCCGCGAGGAGGCCGAAGAACGTGCCGACCGCCGCGCCGAGCGCGACCGAGAAAAAGCCCGCGGCGAGCGAGATCCGCGCGCCGGCAACGATCCGGCTGAAGATGTCGCGGCCGAGCGAATCGACGCCGAACCAGTGCGCGGCCGACGGCGCCGCGTTCAGCGCGTCGTAGTCGAAATAGTTCTCCGGGTCGTACGGCACGACGTGCGGGCCGACGATCGCGACGGCGACGAGCAGCAGCACGAACGCGCCCGCCGCGAGCGCGACGTGCTGCCTTTTGAACTTGCGCCAGAACTCGCTCCACGGCGTGCGGATCGCGGCCGGCGCGGCGGCCGACGGGGCCGGGGTGGTGGGAACAGTCGCGTTCATGCGCGCCTCACTTGAAACGGATCGTCGGGTTGATGACCGCGTACAGCACGTCGACGGTCAGATTGATCAGGATGAACTCGATCGAGAACAGCAGCACGATCGCCTGGATCACCGGGTAGTCGCGCATCGTCACCGCATCGACGAGCAGGCGCCCGAGCCCCGGCCAGTTGAACACCGCCTCGACGACGATCGAGCCGCCGAGCAGGAAGCCGAACTGCAGCCCCATCATCGTGACGACCGGGATCATCGCGTTGCGCAGGCAGTGCCTGAGCACGACCATCGGCTCGCGCACGCCCTTCGCGCGCGCGGTGCGCACGAAATCCTCGCCGAGCACCTCGACGAACGACGCGCGCGTGAAGCGCGCCATCACGGCGGCCACGGCCGCGCCGAGCGTCACCGAGGGCAGCACATAGCTCTTCCACGAGCCGTCCGGCACGACGGGCAGCCAGCCGAGCTTCACCGAGAACACTTCCATCAGCAGCATGCCGAGCGCGAACGCCGGAAACGAGATGCCCGACACCGCGAGCGTCATCCCGACGCGGTCCGGCCAGCGGTTGCGCCACACGGCCGACGCGATGCCGATCGCCATCCCGAACAGCGTCGCCCACGCCATGCTGACGACGGTCAGCGACAGCGTCGGCATGAAGCGCTCGCCGATCTCGGTCGCGACGGGCCGCTTGCTGCGCGTCGAGATGCCGAAGTCGCCGTGCGCGATCCGCGTGAAGAAGCTCGCGAACTGCGCAGGCAGCGGCTTGTCGAGGCCGAGATCGGCGCGCACGAGCGCGACCGTCGCGTCGTCGGCCTCGGGCCCGGCCGCGAGCCGCGCGGGGTCGCCCGGCAGCAGGTGGACGAACAGGAACACGAGCACCGCGACGCACGCGAGCGTCGGCAGCAGCCCGAACAATCGTTTGACCAGAAAATTCAGCATGCGCTTGCCTCTCGATGCGGCGCGCGGGGCCGCCGCGCGCCGCCGATGCCCGAGGCGGCCAGGCCGCCTCGCGTCACTCGCGTCACTCGCGTCACTCGCGTCACTTGATCGCGATCTCGTCGAAGTTGAACGAGCCGTCCGGCATCACGTATGCGCCCTGCAGACGCTTGCTGCGCGCGTAGACGATCTTCTCCTGCACGAGCGGAATCCACGGTGCGTCTGCCCAGATCCGCTTTTGCGCGTCCGAGTACAGTTCGGCCTTCTTCGCGCGGTCGGTCGTCTCGAGCGCCTTCGCGAGATCGGCGTCGACCGCGTCGTTCCTGTAGTACGCGGTGTTCACGAGCTTAGGCGGAATCGACGACGACGCGAGCAGCGGCGTGATCGCCCAGTCCGATTCGCCCGTCGACGCGGACCAGCCGATGTAGTACATCCGCACGGGCGCCTTCGCCGGGTCCTGCGCGCTCTCGACCTTCGCCACCCGCTCGCCCGCCTCGAGCGCCTGCACCTGCGCCTTCACGCCGACCTGCGCGAGCTGCTGCTGGACGAACTGGATCGCCTTCTGCGACGTCGAGTTGTTGTACGCGGACCAGAGCGTCGTCTCGAAGCCGTTCGGATAACCCGCCTCCTTCAGCAGCGTGCGCGCCTTCGCCGGATCGTAGGGCCACGGGCCGAGCTTCACCGCGTAGTCGACGCCCTGCGGCACGATGCCCGTGGCGGGCGTCGCATTGCCGGCGAACGCGACCTTCGCGAGCGCGTCCTTGTTGACCGCGTAGTTGAGCGCCTGGCGCACCTTCGGGTTGTCGAACGGCTTTTGCGTCACGTTCAGGCTCACGTAGCGCTGGATGATCGACGAACGCTCGATCACGTCGACCTTCGGGCTCGCCTTCAGATCGGCCGTCTGCTCGAACGGGATGCGGAACGCGAAATCGGCCTCGCCCGTCTTCATCAGCGCGGCGCGCGTGTTGTTGTCGACGACGGGCTTCCAGTCGATCGCGTCGATCTTCGGATAGCCGGCCTTCCAGTAGCCGGCGAACTTCTTCACCTTCAGATCGTCGGTCTGCTTCCACTCGACCAGCTCGAACGGGCCGGTGCCGACCGGATGCAGCCCGATCTCGCGCCCGTACTTCTTCAGCGCGGCGGGCGAGATCATCACGGCCGACGGATGCGCGAGCACGTTGACGAACGCCGAGAACGGCTCGGCGAGCGTGATCCTCACCGTGTACGGATCGACGGCTTCCGTCTTCGCGATCCGGCGGAACAGGTTGTAGCGCTTCAGCTTGTTCGCCGGGTCGGTCACGCGGTCGAAGTTCGCCTTCACCGCGGCCGCGTTGAAATCGGTGCCGTCCTGGAACTTCACGCCCTGGCGCAGCCTGATCGTGTAGACCTTCGCGTCGGCGCTCGCGTCGTAGCCGGTCGCGAGCACGTTGACCAGCCTCATGTCCTTGTCGAAGCCGAACAGGCCCTGATAGAACGACTTCGACACCGCCTGCGACAGCGTGTCGTTCGAATCGTACGGGTCGAGCGTCGTGAACGTCGAATCGACGGCCATCACCGCGGTCTGCTCGGCGAGCGCGAGCGGCGCGGACGACATCGCGATCACGCCCGCGCAGGCGGCGAGAAGCGCGCGCGGCGAGAACGGCGGGAACGAATGCGGCTGGGTCATGTGTGGGCTCCTTTGCGATGCTTCGCGAGTGCGTGTGACGGGGGTCGTGTGGTCCTGCGGTCCTGCTGTCGAGCGGTTCTGCTGTCGTCTCGTCCGGCGCGGCCGGCGTCCCGCGCCGTCCGCGTGCTGCGGCCCGCCGCGCCGATGCCGCGCGCCCTCTCAATACGCGCCGCCCACCCGATGCTCGGCGACGAAGTGATCGGGCCCGACCGCGACGAGCGGCGCGACGACAGGCTCGTCGCCGACCGCGCGGATCGGGCTCGGCAACTCGTCGGCGGGCAGCGTGCGCGGCGCGTGACGGCGCGCGGGATCGGCGATCGGCACCGCGCTCATCAGCTTCCTCGTGTACGGATGGCGCGGCGTCTCGAACACCGCGCGGCGCGGGCCGATCTCGACGATCTGCCCGAGATACATCACCGCGACGCGATGGCTAATCCGCTCGACGACCGCCATGTCGTGCGAGATGAACAGATACGCGACGCCGAGCTCGCGCTGCAAATCGAGCATCAGGTTGACGATCTGCGCCTGCACCGACACGTCGAGCGCCGACACCGACTCGTCGGCGATCACGACCTTCGGGTTCAGCGCGAGCGCGCGCGCGATCGCGATCCGCTGCCGCTGGCCGCCGGAGAATTCGTGCGGATAGCGGCGCGCGGCGTCGGCGGGCAGGCCAACGCGCTCGAGCAGCCAGTCGACGCGCGCCTGCGCCTGCCTGCCGCTCGCGACGCCGTGCACGAGGAGCGGCTCCATGATCGAGAAGCCGACCGTCAGGCGCGGATTCAGCGACGCGAACGGGTCCTGGAAAATGAACTGGATGTTCCGGCGCAGCGCCTGCAGCTCGCGCCCTTTCAGCGCGCCGATCTCGCGGCCCTCGAATTCGATCGAGCCGCTCATGCGCTCGACGAGGCGCAGCAGCGAGCGGCCCGTCGTCGATTTGCCGCAGCCCGATTCGCCGACGAGCGCGAGCGTCTCGCCCGCGCGCAGCTCGAAGCTCACGCGCTCGACCGCGTGCACGTATTGCGACACGCGGCCGAACGCGCCGCGCTCGACCGGAAAGCGCGTGACGAGATCGCGCACGCGCAACAGCGGCGGCGAGCCCGCGTCGATCGCGGGTTGAGCGCAAGCGGCGGCGGGCGCGGCCCCGGCATCGCCGCCCGCGACGACGAGCGCATCGCCCGCGGCCGGATCGAAGCGCAGCAGCGGAAACTTCGCGGGCGCATCGGTGCCCCGCATCGAGCCGAGCCGCGGCACCGCCGCGAGCAGCGCCTTCGTGTACGGATGCGACGGCGCGGCGAAGATCGCGTCGCACGCGCCCTCCTCGACCTTCTCGCCGCGATACATGACGAGCACGCGATCGGCGACTTCCGCGACGACGCCCATGTCGTGCGTGATGAAGATCACGCCCATGTCCATCTCGTCCTGCAGCCCGCGGATCAACTGGAGGATCTGCGCCTGGATCGTCACGTCGAGCGCGGTGGTCGGCTCGTCGGCGATCAGGAGCGCCGGCCGGCACGACAGCGCCATCGCGATCATCACGCGCTGACGCATCCCGCCGGAAAGCTGATGCGGATGGCGCGCGAACACGCGGCGCGCCTCGGGAATGCGCACGAGATCGAGCAGGCGCAGCGCCTCCGCGCGCGCCTCGCCCGCGCTCTTGTTCTGATGCAGCGCGATCGCCTCGCCGATCTGGTCGCCGACCGTGAAGACCGGATTGAGCGACGTCATCGGCTCCTGGAAGATCATCGCGACGTCCGCGCCGCGCACCGTGCGCAATACCGGCGGCGACGCGCGCACGAGATCGAGAACCGCGCCGCCGCGCCGGCGCAGCGCGATCTCGCCGCCCGCGATCGCGCCGCCGCCGTGCTCGACGAGGCGCATCAGCGCGAGCGACGTCACCGATTTGCCGGAGCCCGATTCGCCGACGATCGCGAGCGTCTCGCCGCGGTCGACGTGGAACGACAGCCCGCGCACCGCTTCGAACACCGTGTCTTCGCGGCGGAACGTGACGGACAGCCCGTCGACCGCGAGCACGCGCGCATCGGGCAGGCTCGGGGCGGATCGGCTCGCGCTCATCGGTTTCTCCTGTCGGTCCTGTCTGCGCTCGTTCGCGGCGTCACGCCGCGTCCTCGCGATAGATCGCGGTCACGGGCGCCTCGCCGACGCGCGCGTAGCCGCGATACATCCCTTCGGTGTTGAACGGCATCGCGAGATTGCCGCGCGAATCGATCGCGATGATCCCGCCGCGGCCCGCGATTTTCGGCAGCTTGTTCATCACGACGTCATACGCGGCGGACGCGAGCGACGCGCCGCGATATTCGATCTGCGCGGACACGTCGTATGCGGTCGCCAGGCGGATGAACATCTCGCCCGTGCCCGTCGACGACACCGCGCACGTCGCGTCGTTCGCATAGCAGCCCGCGCCGATGATCGGCGTGTCGCCGACGCGCCCCGGCTGCTTGTTCGTGATCCCGCCCGTCGACGTCGCCGCCGCGAGATGGCCGCGCAGATCGCGCGCGACCGCGCCGACCGTGCCGTGCTTGCGGTCCGGATCGAGCGGCTCGGGCGGCTCGGGCGGAAATGCGGCGCGCTCGCCGCCGCCGTTTCCGTTTCCATCGCCCTCGCCCTGGCCGAACGCGAACGCCGCCGCGTCGTGATCGAGCATCGTGCCCGACGCGCGCCGCGCCCTCAGCCATTGCGCGCGGCGGAACTCGGTGTCGAAGTAGCCCGGCTGCGCAAGCTCGAGCCCCTGCGCGGCCGCGAACGCGTCAGCGCCCGCGCCCGCGAGCATCACATGCTCGCTCGCTTCGAGCACGCGGCGCGCGGCGAGCACCGGGTTGCGCACGCGCGTCGCGCAGCAGATCGCGCCCGCCGCGAGCGTCGCGCCGTCCATGATCGCGGCGTCGAGCTCGTGCGTGCCGTCGGCCGTATAGACGGCGCCGCGCCCCGCGTTGAAGAGCGGGCAATCCTCGAGCATCCGCACGGCGACGCTGACCGCGTCGAGCGCGCTGCCGCCGTCGGCGAGCACTTTCTGCGCGGCGGCGAGGATCGCGGCAAGCTCGGCGCGGTACCGCGCTTCGGCGTCGGCTGCCATCGCGTCGCGCAGGATCGTGCCTGCGCCGCCGTGAATCGCAACGATTGCGGGTGAAGTCATCGGTCGGTTTTCCTGGAACGGCGCGGCGCACGCGGCGGCGCGGCGCACGCGCCCCGCGCCTCGAGCCACGGCAGCATGAATTCGGTCACTTCGGCGGCGGCGCGCGCCGAGCGCTGCGAGCGATGCGCGAGCGCGTCGATCAGCGCCTCGACGAGCGCGAGCACCGCGGCCTCGGACGTCGCCGCGAGCCGGCGCTCCGCGTGCACGAAGAGCGCGCGCGCGGCGAACGGCGCGATCGGCGAATCGGGCCCGTCGGTGATCGCGAGCACGGGCGCGCCGCGCTCGGCGGCGCGCCGCGTGAGCTCGATCGTGTCGTACACGTAGCGCGGAAACGCGATCGCGACGACGAGGTCGTCGCCGCGCGCGCTGAACAGGCGCCGCGCGGCGTCGGTCGGGCCGCCGGGCAGCGCGAGCGACTGCACGTTGTCGCGATACACGGACAGCCCGTGCTCCATCAGTCCGGCGAGAAACGCGCTCGCGCCCATCCCGACGATGAAGATCCGGCGCGCGGCGAGCAGCGAATCGACGGCCGCCTCGACGTTCGCGCGATCGAGCCGGGCGCGCGTGCGCTCGAGGTTCGCGAGCGCCTGCTCGAAGCTCGCGTCGATCAGCTCGCCGCCGCGCGCGCCCGCTTCGCGCTCCTGCGCGCAACGCAGCCGCTCGACGGGTGCGAGCGTCGCCTCGAAGCCGCGCACGAGCGCCGCGCGCAGCGCCGGGTAGCCGTCGAAGCCGAGCGCGCGCGCGAAGCGGTTCGCGGTCGCGATCGACGCGTCCACCGCGTTCGCGAGCTCGTCGATGCGCATCGTCGCCGCGCGGAACGGATTCGCGAGCACGTACTCGCCCATGCGCCGATGGATCGGCGTGAGCGACGGCAGCGCGGCGGCGATGCGCGCGGCGATCGGCGGATCGGCGGCAAGCGGCGTGACGGGCGAACTGGGCATGCGGCGGCGGCGTTGAATCGAATGACGATGAAAGTAAATTTACACAATCGGCAAAATAGAAAAAATAAATTTTCATCGGGGTTTGCACTGCCCCCGACGATCGCCGCAAACCCGCGCCGCACGGGGCGCACGGCGGCGCGCGCGGCGCGATCCGGGCCGCTTTTTCCAGCATCGTCGGCGAATAGCTTACAATCTGTCAGTTTCCGTCTGCATCCTCGCTGTTGCAGCGCCTCCATCCGCGCCACGCGCGCGCCGCCGCATCCGCGCCGTCCGCACCGTTGTTCGCGCCCGCGTCGGCTGCGGCGCTCGCCGCAGCGCCCCTTTTTCCGGAGACCCGCCTATGCCCCCATCCCGCTCCATGCCGCGCACGACGCTCAAGCCGCAAGTCGCCGTGCCGTCGCTCGCCGTGATCGGCGCGCTCCTCGCCTTCTGCGCGCTTCGGCCGAACGAAGCGGGCGCACTATTCGGCGCCGGCCAGCAATGGATCGTCGAGCGTTTCGACTGGTTCTACGTGCTCGCGATCACGACCTTCCTGATCTTCCTCGTGCTGATCGCGGCGAGCCGCTTCGGCAACATCAAGCTCGGCCCCGACGACGCCGAGCCGGAATTCAGCTTCGTGTCGTGGACCGCGATGCTGTTCGCGGCCGGCATGGGCATCGGCCTCATGTATTTCGGCGTCGGCGAGCCGATCCAGCATTACCTGTCGCCGCCGACGACCGCGGGCGGCACGCCCGCCGCCGCGCGCGAGGCGATGCTGATGTCGTTCTTCCACTGGGGCCTGCACGCGTGGGCGACGTACGGCGTGATGGGCCTCGTGCTCGCGTATTTCGGCTTTCGCTACAACCTGCCGCTCACGCTGCGCTCGGGCCTCTATCCGGTGCTGCGCGAAGGCGTGAACGGCTGGATCGGGCACGCGGTCGACGCGTTCGCGCTCGTCGGCACGGTCGCCGGGATCGCGGTGACGCTCGGCTACGGCGTGCTGCAACTGAGCGCGGGCCTGCACACGATCGCCGGCTGGCAAACCGACAGCGATGCGTTCCGCGTCGGCCTCGTCGCGGTGGTCGTCGCGCTCGCCGGGCTCTCCGCCGCGAGCGGGCTCGACAAGGGCGTGCGCCGGCTGTCCGAGCTGAACCTGATGCTCGCGTTCGCGCTGCTCGCGTTCGTTGTCGTCGCGGGGCCGACGTCGTTCCTGCTGCGCGCGTTCGGCGACAACGTCGGCGAGTATCTGTCGAAGCTCGTATCGCTGTCGTTTCGCACGTATGCGTACGAAACGCCGAACGAGCAAGGCTGGTTCGGCGGCTGGACGCTGCTCTACTGGGCATGGTGGGTGTCGTGGTCGCCGTTCGTCGGGATGTTCATCGCGCGGATCTCGCGCGGGCGCACGATCCGCGAGTTCGTGATCGGCGTGCTGCTCGTGCCGACCGCGTTCAACCTCGTCTGGATGACCGCGTTCGGCAACAGCGCGATCTGGCTCGACACGCACGCGGCCGCGGGCGCGCTCGCGCAGACGGCGACCAACGTCGACGCGCTGCTGTTCCGCTTCTTCGATTACCTGCCGCTCACGCAACTGCTGTCAGTCGCGGCGATCGTGCTGATCGCGGTGTTCTTCGTCACGTCGGCCGATTCGGGCGCGTTCGTGATCGACGCGATCGCGACGCGCGGCGCGCCGCATTCGCCCGTCTGGCAGCGGCTTTTCTGGGCGGCCGTGCTCGGCGTGACGGCGTCGGTGCTGCTCGTCGCGGGCGGGCTGAAGGCGCTGCAGGCGCTCACGCTCGTCGCCGCGCTGCCCGTCGCGCTCGTGATGCTCGCGCTCTGCTACGGGCTCTGGCGCGGCCTGAAGGCCGACCACGCGCACTACTCGCAGGACATGGCGCCCGCGACCAGCTTCTGGACCGGCCAGCACTGGCGCCACCGCCTGTCGCAGATCCTGCGGCACACGACCGACGCCGACGCGCGGCAGTTCATCGCGCAGACGGTCGAGCCGGCGCTGCGCAAGGTCGCCGACGAGCTGAAGGCGGGCGGCGTCGACGCGCACGTCGCGCGCGACGACGACGATGCGGTGCGCCTCACGGTGCCCGCGCCCGCGCAGCGCGATTTCGTCTACGGCGCGCGGGTGTCGCGCAGGTCGGCGCCCGCGTTCCGGATCCGCGAGGCGGCCGAGCCCGAGCCGCAGCGCGAGCACGTGTGCGAGGTGCTGACGTTCTTCGCGGACGGGCGGCTCGGCTACGACATCGAGTATCTGCGCGGCGACGAGATCATCGCCGACGTGCTGCGGCAGTACGAGCGCTACGTGTCGCTCGCGGCGGATACGCGCACGCATCTGTTGAATCGCGCGCCCGAGCATGCGGGGCCGGACGGGGTGGCGCAGTAAGCGGCGGCGGGATGGGCGCGCGGGCGAGCATTGCCCCCGCGCGACTCACACGCCGTACACCGCGTCGCGCACCTCGAGCGTCAACGGCCCCGACATCCCTTCATACGCGGTGTTCGTCATCAGCAGCACGGTGAGGCCGCGCGCGGCGTCGACGAACCACGAATGCCCGTAGACGCCGCCCCACTGCAGCGTCCCCGCGCTTTGCGGCGACTGCGCGCGCGCCGGGTCGGACAGCACCGCGCCGCCGTAGCCGAAGCCCCAGCCGGGCCCGCGCGTCTCGGCGGCCGGCCCCGTGTGATCAGTGCGCATCGCGGCGACGAGCGCGGCGGGCAGGAAGCCGTCGCCGCCCGTGCGGATCGTCTCGAGCACGCGCAGCACGTCGTCGGCGCTGCCGTACATCCCCGCGCCGCCCGACGGAAACGCCGACGCGTCGAACACCCGCGACGGCGCGAAGCGCACCGCGACGCCGTGCCCTTCGGGCAGCGGCACGTCAAGGTTGTCGGTGATCCGCGCGGGTTCGGGCGCGGCGCTCGCATACGCCACCGCGAAGCGCGCGGGGTCGGCCGCGACGAAGCCCGTGTCGCGCATTCCGAGCGGCGTCGTGACGAGCTGCGCGACGGCGTCGGGCAGCGCGAGCCCCGTCTCGCGCTCGATCGCCGCGCCGAGCACGTCGAGCGCGAGCGAATAGCGCCACGCGCTGCCGGGCTCGAACGCGAGCGGCGCGGCCGCGATGCGCCGCAGGTTCTCCGCGAGATCGAAGTCGACGAGATCGATGCCGTCCGAAATGCCGAGCGTGTGATAGATCGAGCCCGGCGCTTCGAGCAGCCAGTAGCTCAGGCCAGCCGTGTGGGTCAGCAGCCGATGCACGGTCAGCGCGGGCGCGCGGCCGTCGGGCAGGGCCGGCGCGAAATCGGGCAGCCAGCGCGTGATCGGCGCGTCGAGCGCCATCCGGCCGGCGGCGACGAGGCGCAGCACCGCGGCGGTGACGATCGGCTTCGTGACCGACGACAGGCGAAACAGCGTGTCCTCGCGCATCGGCCGCTGCGTCTCGCGCTCCGCGAAGCCGTGCGCGCGCCGGTAGACGAGCCCGCCGTGCCGCGCGACGAGCGCGACCGCGCCGACGACGCGCCGCTCGGCGAGCGCCGTCGCGAGCACGCGGTCGAGCCGCCCGGCGAGCGCGGCGTCGTCGGTTGCGGCGGCTGCCGCGGATGCATGGGCTTCGAACTCCGGATTCATCGTGCTGATCCTCGTGGCTTCCAAAGCGTCGATTCTAGACAGCCCGCGCCGATTCCGCAGGCGTCGCCGCACGCCGGACGAGGACAATGCACGCGCGCCGCGCGATTCGCTAAGATAGCCGGCTGTTTCCGATTGCGCCAACGCGCCGAAGAGGTGCCGCTCCGATGACCGCCCCCGCCACGCTCGCCGCCGCCGGCGCGACGCCGCTCGCCGAATGGATCGGCCTCGGCGCGCTCGCGCTGCTCTACCTGTTCGGCCTCGGCTGGGCGCTGCGCGGCGCGGCGTCGCGAGCGCGCGGCCGCGCGTACTGGATCGCGTGCGCGGCGCTGATCGCGGGCGGCACCGCATGCGCGCTCGTCGCGCCGCCATCGTCGCCCGAATCCGGCGAGATGCCGCCCGGCTTCGGGCTCGGCCTGCTCGTCGCGATGCTCGGCATCGCCGGCACGACGGCCGGCTGCGCGTGGCAGGCGCTCGCGCGGCTGCGGCGCGGGCACCGGTAGGCGCGCGAGCCCCGCGTCAACGCCCGCCGCCCCGCTCGGCGAGCGTGCGGGCGATCGCGGCGAGGCGCTCGACGCGGTGGTCGAGCGCATAGAGCGCGGCCGCCGCGGGCACCGCGCCGACCGGACAGCCGAGCCCCTTCGTGAAATCGACCCACGCCGAATCCCGGCCATCCGTGTACGCGCGCATCGGCACGCCCGTCGCGCATCTCGCGTTGCACAGGCGCGCGCCGTCGACGTGCGTCGCGAGGCGCGCGAAGCACGCGTGCGTATCGACGGGCGGCAGCACGCCGCACCAGACGGGAAACACAGACACGAACGCTTCGGGAAACGCGATCAGCGCGCACGCCTTGTCGATCGTGCGGCGCGTGTCGAAGTAACAGGGCGCGACGTGGCACGCGGCGGCGCGAAAGGTCGGACAGGTTTTCATGGAGGCGGCGGAAAAGATCTCGGGGTGGATTCACGGCGATTATCGAAACCGGGCCAGGCCGCGTCCATGCACAGCGCCCGGCGCAATCGCTGGAACAGCGGCCGCGTCGCCGCCTTGTTTTTCGCGAAATATCGGATATACCTAATCCATCCATTCCGCTCGAAAAGCCCGGTGCAGGCCGCCCGGATCGACGCCGCGGCGGCGTTTCGCGCGCGCCGGCCGAACGCCCGGCGAGGCCGTGCGCGCACCGAATAACAAGGAGAACGCCGTGGCGAAGATCCTCGAAAACGTCGAGCACATCGTTGTCGTGATGTTCGAGAACCGCTCGTTCGACACGATGCTCGGCTGGCTCTATCCGCCCGGCACGCAGCCCGCGCACGTGCTGCCGCCGCGCAGCTCGCCGCAGTTCGACGGCCTGAAGCCCGAGATGTCGAACCCGTCGACGGCGGGCAAGACGATCGCCGTCACGCGCGAGGCGCTCAACAACGTGATCCCCGATCCGCAGGAGACGTTCGTCAACGTGACGAGCCAGATTCTCGGCCCGGGCGACGCGAGCAGCCCGTGGCCGCCGATGCAGGGCTTCGTCGTCAATTACGAGACGACGCAGACGGCCGATCCGGGCCACGTGATGCAATGCCACAGCGTCGCGCAACTGCCGACGCTCGCGGCGCTCGCGCGCGCGTTCGCGGTATCCGACGCGTGGTTCGCGTCGGTGCCGAGCCAGACCTGGCCGAACCGCGCGTTCGCGCACGCGGGCACGTCGAACGGGCACGTGAACAACGGCGCGATCCCCGATCCGCTCGAATGGAACGTGCCGACGATCTTCGACGTGCTCGCCTCGATCGGCGCGAGCTGGGCGGTGTACAGCGATACGGCCGTCACGCCGTCGCTCACGCACACGATGTTTCCGTCGCTGTGGAAGGACTCGTACGCCGACCGCTTCAGGCGCTTCCCGGATTTCGTCGCCGCGTGCCGGAACGACGCGCTGCCGCAATACGCGTTCGTCGAGCCGAGCTTCCTGTTCGAGCCGAACGACCAGCATCCGCCGCACGACGTGCGCGCGGGCGACGCATTCCTGCACCACATCTGGACGGCGATCAGCACGTCGCCCGGCTGGCCGCGCACGCTGCTCGTCGTGACCTACGACGAGCACGGCGGCTGCTTCGACCACGTGCTGCCGCCCGCGAACGCGACGCCGCCCGACAACGCGAGCAACCCCGGCGACGAAGCGTTCGGCTTCCATCGCTTCGGCGTGCGCGTGCCGGCCGTCGTCGTGTCGCCGTACATCGAGGCAGGCACCGTGTTCCGCTCGCCGACGAACGTCCCTTACGACCACACGTCGATCCTCGCGACGCTGCGCGACTGGCTCGACATCCCGCCCGACCGGATGCTCAAGAGCGCGCGGATCGCGAACGCGCCGACGCTCGCGCAGCTTCTCACGCGCGACACGCCACGCACCGGTCTGCCGGCAATCGCCGCGCCGTCGACGGACTTCGCCCATCCGCCGCCGAGCGCGCCGCTCAACGACCTGCAAAAAAGCCTCGTGACCGGCACGTCGCGGCGCGACGGGCACGATCCGGCCGCGAGCGTCGCGCCGATCGCGACGCGCCAGCACGCGCTCGATTTCTTCGCGCGCCGGGCGGCGGCAAAACCGGCGTAGCGGCATAGCAGCGGCCGCCGCGCCGGGGCGCGCGCGGGGCGCGGCCCGCTCGCACGCGCACGCCGTGCGCGCACGGCGCCCGATGCTCGCAAAATCCGGCATGATAGATGCTTGAAACGACGCGGATGCCAGCCGCGCGAGCGCTCGCGAGTCCGCGCGGTCGCGCCCCGCCAACCCAATGAACCCGTCGCCGCCATCGCCATGAAGTTCCACCCCGGTCTCGTCGCCGAACTGACGGTGAACCTGCTGCTGCCCTGGGCCGCCTATCGCGCCGCGCTCCCGTACTGGGACGAGACGGGCGGCCTCATCGCGTCCGCCGTGCCGCCGCTCGTCTGGAGCGTGATCCAGCTCGCGCGGTTCCGGCGGGTGGATGCGCTGTCCGCGCTCGTGCTGTTCGGCATCGTGCTGTCGATCGCCGCGGCGCTCGCGGGCGGCAGCCCGCGGATGCTGTTGATGCGCGAATCGCTCGCCTCGGGCGCGATCGGCATCGCGTTCCTCGCGTCGCTCGCGCTGCGCAAGCCGCTCGTGTTCCATCTCGCGCGCGCGACGGTCGCGCGCGAGGCGCACGACGGCGCCGCGCGGCTCGACGCGCTGTGGGTCGAGCGGCCCGCGTTCGTCGCGTCGATGCGGCTGATGACGCTCGTCTGGGGATGCGGCCTCGTCGCCGAGAACCTGCTGCGCGCGTGGATGGTGTGGAACTGGCCGGTCGAGCGCGTGCTCGTCGTCGCGCCGTTCGTCGGCTACGGCGTCTACGGCGCGCTGATGATGTGGACGCTGTGGTATCGGAAAGTGATGCGCGCGAACGCGCTCGCGGGCGTGCCGCGGGGCGGCGCGCTCGGGTGAGCGGCACGCCCGGGGCTCGTTATCGGCGTGAACGGGCCCTAACGCCGGCGGCGGAAGAACGCGACCGGATTCGCCGTCGCGCGTGCGCCCCGGCAGGCCCGCGCGCGCACCGCGACATCGAGCGCGTCGTTCGACGCGGCCTCCGCGTGCCCTTCGTGCCAGATGCCCGCGAGGCGGCTGCCGATCCGGTACGGATTCGGCCGGCCCGCGCGATAGTCGGCGAAACCCTGCCGATACGCGCCGTACAACGTGAGCGGCGCATCTTCGCAAGGCGTGCGGCAGGCCGAGGCGATCGGCTCGGCTCCCACCTCCGTGACCAGCATCGCGCCGTCGATGTCGTTCGACTCCCCGACGCTCGCGCGGCGACGCTCGACCTCGACGAATCCCATGTGAAGCTCCCTGAATCCGGTTCTTTACCGGAGAGGAGCAATAAGGATGCCAGTCTCGCCGCGCGTCGCGCACGCCGTCGCGGCAAGGCCGCGCGGACACGGCGCGGCGCAACGGACGCCGACGTTACGGAACATGTCACGTGACATGCGCGGCGCGCGCCGGCCGCGCATTCCGTCTCATCGGTGAAACGCGGCGTCGCGGTTGTCGTCGCGGTGGTCCGCGCCGTTGCCGTTGCCGTCGTCGCCTTGCGCGAGCCGCGCGCGCAGGAATTCGAGAAAGAGCTGCACGACCTTCGGCAGCGTGCGCCCGACGAGCGTCTGCAACTCGACCGCGCGCGCGTCCATCCCGCTATCGGCGATCGGCCGCACCGCGAGCTCTCCTCGCGCCTGCCGCGAGCGCACCGTGACCTCCCCGGAGATCGAGATCGCATCGCACGCGATCGCGAAGTTGTGCAGCGCGACGATGTTGTTGCTGACCATCACCGGCTCGATCGTCAGGTTCTGGCGGCTCGACACGACGTCGAACAACTGACGGATCGTCGTGCTCGGGTCCGGCAGCGCGAGCGGATACGCGCTCATCTGCAGCACCGACACCTGCCCGAAGCGCGCGAGCGGATGATCGCCGCGCATCACCGCCATCACCGGCGCGCCCTGCCGGTGCTCGACCTTGATGTCGCTCTCGGGCGTGCGGCTGAACGTCACGCCGACGTCCGCCTCGCCCTTCTTCACGCGGCGCGTGACGTCGGCGGGCGCGCACACGGCCGCCTGGAACACGATGCCGGGGTACGTGCGGCGAAAGTCGGCGATCGCGTGCGGCACGAACTCGATCGCGAAGCCCTCGGACATCGCGATGCGCACCTGCCCGCGCCGCAATCCCTGCAGCGCGTCGATGTCCTGCACGAGCCGGTCGGCCTCGAGCTCGGTGCGGAACGCATACGCGGCGAGCATCTCGCCCGCCGCGCTCGCCACCATCCCGCGCGCGCGGCGCTCGAAGAGCGGCGTGCCGAGCACCTGCTCGAGATGCGCGATCTGCCGGCTGATCGCCGAGCCGGCGACGTTCAGCCGCGCGGACGCCTCGCTGATCGATCCCGCGCGCACGACAGCGAGGAAGTAGCGCAATGCGGTGTCCTGCAATTGATCGTGCTTCATCCCGTCTCCTCGCGATCGCCGGCGCCGCGATGCCGATTCGGCAACGCAGGCTTATTTTTTCGATAATAGTCGCAACAAAATTCGCTGTTTACGCTTGGCCCTGAGCGTGGCGCCCCTGCCCGCCCCTGATTTCCAGGAGCCTTGCGATGAATCGTCGGTTCGCCGTTCGCCCCGCCCTCCGCCTCGCCGCCTGCGCGGCGCTCGCGCCGATGCTGTCGCTGCCCGGCGCCGCGCACGCCGGCCGTGCGAACGACACGCTCGTCTACGCGTCCGACAGCGAGCCGGAGAACATCTCGCCGTATCACAACAACCTGCGCGAGGGCGTGATCGTCGCGCACATGGCATGGGACACGCTGATCTACCGCGATCCGAAGACGGGCGCATACAAGCCCGAGCTCGCGACCGCGTGGAAGTGGGAATCGCCGACGTCGCTCGTCGTGGACCTGCGCCGCGGCGTGACCTTCCACAACGGCGACAAGTTCACGGCCGACGATGTCGTGTTCACGTTCAACTACGTCGTCGCGCCGGATTCGAAGGTCGTCACGCGGCAGAACACCGACTGGATCCAGAGTGCCGAGAAGACGGGCGACTACCAGGTCCGCATCCGCCTGAAGGCGCCGTTCCCGGCGGCGCTCGAATACCTGTCGGGCCCGACGCCGATCTATCCGGCCGCCTACTTCAGGAAGGTCGGCCTGCAGGGCTTCAGCAAGGCGCCCGTCGGCACCGGGCCGTACAGGATCGCGGCGGTGACGCCCGGCGTCGGCGTGACGATGGTCAAGAACCCGAACTATTTCAAGGACAGCCCGCTCGGCCAGCCGAAGATCGGCACGGTCAGGTTCGTCGTGATTCCCGATCCGGAGACGCGCGCGGCGCAACTGATGACGGGCGCCGTCGACTGGATCTGGCGCGTGCCCGCCGACCAGGCCGATTCGCTGAAGGCGATGCCGAACCTGACCGTGCAAAGCGGCGAGACGATGCGGGTGGGCTATCTGTCGATGGACGCCGCGGGCGCGTCCGCGCCGAACTCGCCGTTCAAGGACGCGCGCGTGCGGCAGGCGGTCAACTACGCGATCAACCGCGGCGCGCTCGCGAAGAACCTCGTGCGCGGCGGCAGCCAGCCCGTCTACGCGCCGTGCTTTCGCACGCAGTTCGGCTGCGACACGTCGGGCGTCGTCAAGTACGACTACAACCCGGCGAAGGCGCGCGAGCTCCTGAAGGCGGCCGGCTACCCGAACGGCTTCGACACCGATCTGTACGCGTACCGCGAGCGCGAATACGCGGAGGCGATGATCGGCGATCTGCGCAAGGTCGGCATCAACGCGCGGCTGCATTACCTGCAGTACGCGGCGCTGCGCACCGCGCAGCGCTCGGGCAAGACGCCGCTCACGTTCCAGGCGTGGGGCTCGTTCTCGGTCAACGACGCGTCCGCGTTCGTCAGCGTCTACTTCAAGGGCGGCCCCGACGACACTGCGAAGGACGCGGCCGTCGAGAAATGGCTCGCCGCGGCCGACACGTCGAACGACCCGGCGGTGCGCAAGGCGAACTATGCGAAGGCGCTCGCGCGGATCAGCGAAGAGGCGTACTGGGCGCCGCTCTTCTCGTATTCGACGAACTACGCGTACGCGTCGGCGCTGAACTTCAACGCGTACCCGGACGAGTTGCCGCGCTTCTACGAAGCGGGCTGGAAGTAAGCGGGCGCGCGCCGCGCCCGAACCGTCCGCAGCCCCGGAGCGGCGCTTCGTCGCCGCATCGGGCTGCGCCCTTCACGTCCGATCCGTTCATCGCGCCATGTCAGCCTATCTGCTCCGCCGCCTGGGCCTCGCGATCGCCGTCGCGCTCACCGTGTCGATCGTCAGTTTCGCGCTGCTCCATCTGTCCGGCGATCTCGCAACCGCGCTCGCCGGCCCCGAGGCGAGCGCCGCGCAAGTCGACGCGCTGCGCATCCAGTACGGGCTCGACCGGCCCGTCGCCGCGCAGTACGTCGAGTGGCTGTGGCGCGCCGCGCATCTCGACTTCGGCCGCTCGTACTTCTTCCAGTCGTCGGTCGCCGAGCTGATCGCCGAGCGCCTGCCGATCACGCTGAAGCTCGGCGGCGTCGCGCTCGCGCTCGCGGTGGCGGTGGCGATTCCGCTCGGCGTCGTCGCCGCGCTGTACCGCGACACGTGGATCGATCGCGCGGCGCTCGTCGTCGCGGTGATCGGCCAGGCGATGCCGAGCTTCTGGTTCGGCCTCACGCTGATCCTCGTGTTCGCGGTGGGGCTCAAATGGCTGCCGGTGGCCGGCAACGACGGCTGGCGCAACTTCGTGCTGCCCGCCGTTGCGCTCGGCTACTATGCGACGCCCGCGATGATGCGGCTCACGCGCGCCGGCATGCTCGACGTGCTCGGCGCCGACTACGTCCGCACCGCGCGCGCGAAGGGCCTGAGCCCCGCGCGCGTCGTCTTCAAGCACGCGCTGCGCAACGCGCTGATACCCGTCGTCGCGCTCGCGGCGGTCGAGCTCGGCTTCATGCTCGGCGGCTCGGTCGTCATCGAATCGGTGTTCTCGCTGCAAGGGCTCGGCCAGCTCGCGTGGGATGCGATCGCGCGCAACGATTTCCCGGTCGTGCAGGCCGTCGTCCTCATCATCGCGATGTTCTACGTCGCGCTGACGTTCGTCGCGGACGTCGCGAACGCGGCGCTCGATCCGCGCATTCGCACCCGATAGCGTTTCATTCGACAGGAGCGGCCCATGTCCTCGCGCTCGCCTTCTCTTCCCGCCCTGCGCATCGACGCACCCGCCCGCTCCGCATGGCGGCGCGCGGCGCGCCGGCTCGCAGGCCATCGCGGCCTGTCGATCGGCGCGGCGCTCGTCGCGCTCGTCGTGCTGGCCGCCCTCTTCGCGCCGTGGCTCGCGCCGCACGATCCGTACGGCCAGGACCTCGCGCGCCGGCTGCTGCCGCCCGCGTGGGACGCCGCGCGCGGCAGTTGGCTCCACCCGCTCGGCACCGACAAGCTCGGCCGCGACTACCTGAGCCGCCTGCTGTTCGGCGCGCGCGTGTCGCTCGCGATCGGCGTCGCGGCGGCCGCGCTGTCGGGCGCGATCGGCACGACGCTCGGCGTGCTCGCCGGCTACTTCGGCGGCCGCGTCGACGCGGCGATCAGCTACCTGATCACAACGCGGCTCGCGATGCCCGTCGTGCTCGTCGCGCTCGCGATGTCGTCGCTGCTCGGCGGATCGCTGAAAACCGTGATCGTGCTGCTCGGCCTGCTGCTGTGGGACCGCTTCGCGGTCGTGTCGCGCTCGGTCGCGCAGCAGTTGCGCGACGCCGAGTTCATCGCGGCCGCGAAGGCGCTCGGCGCGTCGACGCCCAGCATCCTCGTGCGCGAGCTGCTGCCGAACATCGCGGGCGCGCTGATCGTCGTCGCGACGCTCGAGATGGCGCACGCGATCCTGCTCGAGGCGACGCTGTCGTTCCTCGGGCTCGGCGTGCCCGCGCCGATGCCGTCGTGGGGGCTGATGATCGCCGAAGGCAAGGCGTACATGTTCTTCCAGCCGTGGGTGATCCTGATTCCGGGCGCGGCGCTCGCGATCACGGTGCTCGCGATCAATCTCGTCGGCGACGGCGTTCGCGACCTCACCGCGCCCGAAGGCCGCTGACCGGCCGGCGAAAGGAGAAACCCGATGGCTGCATTGCTCGAAGTCGACAATCTGCGGGTCGATCTGCCGACCCCGAACGGCATGCTGCACGCGGTGCGCGGGATCGACCTGCGCATCGAGCGCGGCGAGCTCCTGTGCGTGGTGGGCGAATCCGGCTGCGGCAAGTCGATGACGTCGCTCGCGCTGATGGGCCTGCTGCCGCGCGGCGCGCAGCGGCGCGCGGACAGGCTCGCGTTCGACGGCGTCGATCTGCTGTCGCTCGAGCGCCGCGCGATGGGCGCGCTGCGCGGCAGCCGGATCGCGATGATCTTCCAGGACCCGATGACGTCGCTCAATCCCGCGTACACGCTCGGCAACCAGCTCTGCGAGGCGCTGCGCCAGCATCGCCGCGTGTCGCCCGCGCAGGCGCGCGAGCGCGCGGTGCACCTGCTCGAGCGCGCGGGCGTCGCGCACGCGGCCGAGCGGCTGCGCCAGTATCCGCACCAGCTCTCGGGCGGGCTGCGCCAGCGCGTGATGATCGCGATGGCGCTGATGTGCGAGCCCGAGCTCATCATCGCCGACGAGCCGACGACCGCGCTCGACGTGACGATCCAGGCCGAGATCCTGCGGATGCTGCGCGAGCTGCAGCGCGAGTTCGGCACCGCGGTGCTGTTCATCACGCACGATCTCGGCGTCGTGTCGCGGATCGCCGATCGTGTCGCGGTGATGTACGCGGGCGAAGTCGTCGAGACCGCGAGCGCCGCGCAACTGTTCGCGCGGCCGACGCATCCGTACACGCGCGGACTGCTGAACAGCATCCCGGTGCGCGGCAAGACGCGGCCCGGCTCGCGGCTCGACGCGATTCCCGGCGTCGTGCCGTCGCTCGTCGGCGACATCGACGGCTGCGCGTTCCGCAACCGCTGCGCGCTCGCGCGCGACGATTGCGCGCGAGCGCCGGCGTTCGTCGACGTCGGCGGCGGCCATCGCGCGCGCTGCGTGCTCGTCGAATCCGCCTGCGAGGAGATCTGCCGATGAACGCCGCTGCGCTTTCCGCGTCCGCCGCGTCCACTATGTCGCCCGCCGCCGTAGACGCCCCTGTCGACGCCGATATCAAGCCCGATTCCCAGCCCGATTCCCAGCCCGCATCGCCCGCCGCCGACGTCGCGCTCGAACTGCGCGCGCTCACCCGCACGTTCGCGCTCAAGCGCGGCCTGTTCCGCGCACCGGCGCCGCTGCGCGCGGTCGACTGTGTGTCGCTGCGGCTCCATCGCGGCGAGACGCTCGCGCTCGTCGGCGAATCCGGCTGCGGCAAGAGCACGCTCGCGAAAATGCTGCTCGGCCTGCTGCCGCCCACGTCGGGCGACGTGCTGATCGACGGCCGGCCGATCGATCCGCGCGACGCGCGGCGCACCGCGCAGCGCATCCAGCCGGTCTTCCAGGACCCGTATTCGTCGCTGAATCCGCGCAAGACCGTCGCGCAGATCGTCGGGATGCCGCTGCGCGTGCACCGGCGCGGCGCGCGCGACGAACAGGACGCCGAAGTGCGCCGGATGCTCGATCTCGTCGGGATGCCGCAGCGCACGCACGGCGAGTATCCCGGCCAGTTGTCGGGCGGCCAGCGGCAGCGCGTCGCGATCGCGCGCGCGCTGATCCTGCGCCCCGGCATCCTCGTCTGCGACGAGCCGACGTCCGCGCTCGACGTGTCCGTGCAGGCGCAGATCCTGAACCTGCTGCTCGATCTGAAGGCCGAGTTCGGCTTGAGCTACCTGTTCATCAGCCACGACCTGGGCGTCGTCGAGCATCTCGCTGATCGCGTCGCGGTGATGGAGCGCGGCCGCATCGTCGAGCAGGACGCGGCCGAGCGCGTGTTCGCGCAGCCGGCCCACCCTTACACGCGCAGGCTGCTCGCATCGGCGCTGACGCCGGAGCCGGGCCTGGGGCTGCCCGATCCGCCCGCGCCGGACGACGGCAGCGCGCGGCGCACCGCCTGAATCCTCAACGTGGAGAGACAAACATGACGAATCGCAGTCGAGCCATCGACATGGCCGCGTCGTACTTCGACGACGGCCGCTTCCTGCGCGAGCTGAACGCGCGCGTCGCGGTGCGCACCGAGAGCCAGCTCGCGTCGTCGCGGCCGCAACTCTATGCGTACCTGACCGAGCACATCGCGCCGTCGCTCGCCGCGCTCGGCTTCGCGTCGACGATCGTCGACAGCCCGATCGAAGGCTGCAGCCCGTTCCTGATCGCCGAGCGGATCGAAGACCCGGATGCGCTGACGGTGCTCACGTATGGCCACGGCGACGTCGTGCCCGGCCACGACGCGCAGTGGCGCGCGGGGCTCGAGCCGTGGCGGATCGTCGTCGACGGCGACCGCTGGTACGGCCGCGGCACCGCCGACAACAAGGGCCAGCACACGATCAACCTGGCCGCGCTCGCGCAGGTGATCGACGCGCGCGGCGGCCGCCTCGGCTACAACGTGAAGGCGATCATCGAAATGGGCGAGGAGACGGGCTCGCCCGGCCTCGCGCAGGTCTGCGCCGCACATCGCGACGCGCTCGCGGCCGACCTCTTCATCGCGTCGGACGGGCCGCGCGTCGCCGCGTCTCGGCCTACCATGTTCCTCGGCTCGCGCGGCAACCTGAACTTCACGCTGTCGATCGCGCTGCGCGACGGTGGCCACCATTCGGGCAACTGGGGCGGCCTGCTGCGCAGCCCCGGCATCCGGCTCGCGAACGCGCTCGCGACGATGGTCGACGCGCGCGGCCGGATCCTCGTCGACGGCTGGCGGCCTGGCGGCGTGCCGCAGCCGGTGCGCGACGCGCTGCGCACGCTCGACGTCGGCGGCGGGCCGAGCGACCCGGCAATCGACCGCGACTGGGGCGAGCCGGGCTTGACGCCGATCGAGCGCGTGCTCGCATGGAATGCGCTCGAGATCCTCGCGTTCCGGACCGGCAACCCGGATGCGCCCGTCAACGCGATTCCGGGCCATGCGCTCGCGCATTGCCAGTTGCGCTACGTCGTCGGCAGCGACGCGCCGAACCTGCTGAACCGGCTGCGCGCGCATCTCGACGCGCACGGCTTTGCGGATATCGAGATTGCCGAGCGCGGCACGCGGATGGAAGCGACGCGGCTCGACCCGGACGATCCGTGGGTGCGCTGGGGCCTCGCGTCGATCGAGGCGACGACGGGCGGCACGCCGGCGCTGCTGCCGAACCTCGGCGGCTCGCTGCCGAACGACGTGTTCGCCGAGACGCTCGGGCTGCCGACGCTGTGGATTCCGCATTCGTATGCGGCGTGCTCGCAGCACGCGCCGAACGAGCATCTGCTCGGCAGCGTCGCGCGGCAGTCGCTGCAGATCATGGCTGGGCTGTTCTGGGATCTCGCCGAAGAGGGCCACGCGGTGCGGGAAGCGCGGCGCGCCCGCGCGGCTTGAGCGGCGCGGCGGCGGACGGACGACGCGGGTGGACGGCCCGCGGCGGCGCGCCGAACGCGCATGCGGCGGCGCCCGGGCCGATTGGCTACGATTGGCGCCGATCGAGCCGAATCGTCGCTAACAGGCGAGCACCCGCCGCGACAACGCATGCCGGCAGCGTTCGCAGAGCGCGTCGTCGCCCGCGTGCGCGTCGACCGTCGGCTCGTGCCGCCAGCAGCGCCCGCAGCGCGCGAGACTTGTGCGCGCGACCGCCACCGCGATCTCGTCGGCCGTCGCGAGCGTCACGCCCGCGACGATGAAGACCGCGGCCAGCTCGCCGCGCAGCGGCGCCAGCGCATCGAGCACGTCGCGCGGCGCGCGAATGACGATGTCCGCCTCGGTCGAGCGCCCGATGAGCGCCGCGCCGCGCGCCTCCTCGAGCGCCTTCGTCACGTGCGGCCGCAGCGCGCGCACGTGCGCCCAGCGCGCGAGCACCGCGCGATCGTCGAGCGGCGGCGGCGCGTGCTCGTCCCACGTCTGCAGGAACACGCTGTCGCGCTCGCCCTCGCCGCCCGCGAGCACCGCCCACGCCTCCTCGGCCGTGAAGCTCAGGATCGGCGCGATCGAGATCAGCAGGTTCGCGAGCACGCTGCGCAGCGCGGTCTGCGCGGAGCGCCGCTCGACGCCGTCGGCGACGCTCGCATACAGCCGGTCCTTCAGCGCATCGAGATAGAAGCCGCCGAGCTCTTCCGCGCAATAGCCGTGCGCGAGCCGCGTCACCGCGAGGAAGTCGTAGCGCGCATACGCGCTGCGGCACGCGTCGACGAACTCGCGGCAGCGCGCGAGCGCGTAACGGTCGACGTCGAGGAGACGCTCGGCGGAAACCGAGTCGTCGTCCGGATCGAAATCGGCGACGTTCTGCAGCAGGAAGCGCAACGTGTTGCGGATGCGCCGGTACGTCTCCACGACGCGCTCGAGGATCTCGTCGGAGATAGACATCTCGGCCGCGTAGTCGGTGCTCGCGATCCACAGGCGCAGGATGTCCGCGCCGCGCGTGCTCGCGATCTGCTGCGGGCTCACCGTGTTGCCGAGCGACTTGCTCATCTTGCGCCCCGCGCCGTCGACGACGAAGCCGTGCGTGAGGATCGCGCGGAACGGCGCGCGGCCGTCCGCCGCGCACCCCGTCATCAGCGACGAGCCGAACCAGCCGCGATGCTGGTCCGCGCCTTCCAGATACAGGTCCGCCGGATAGCCGCCCGCGTCCGGGCGCGCCGCGTCGCGATAGACGGTGGCGTGGATCGAACCGGAGTCGAACCAGACGTCGAGCGTGTCGGACAGTTTTTCGTATTCGTTCTCGTCGACGCCGAGCTCGGCCGGCCGCAGCCGCGTCCATGCGGCGATGCCGTCGCGCTCGACGCGCGCGGCCACTTCCTCGACGAGCCGCGCGGTCTGCGGGTGCAGCGACCGGTCGCTGCGCCTGACGAAGTACGGCAGCGGCACGCCCCAGGTCCGCTGCCGCGACACGCACCAGTCGGGCCGGCCGTCGATCATCGCCTCCATCCGCTGCCGCGCGGACGGCGGATAGAACGGCACGTCGGCGATCGCGTCGCGCGCGGTCTCGCGCAGCGTCCTGGCAGGCCCCGATTGCTCCGCTTCCTCCGCTTCCTCCGCGCCCCCTCCAGCCCCGATGTCCATGCCGATGAACCATTGCGGCGTCGAGCGGAACAGGATCGGCGTCTTGTGCCGCCAGCAGTGCGGATACGCGTGCTCGAACGCCGTCTCGCGCACGAGCGCGCCGTCCGAGCGCAGCTTCGCGACGATGCGCGCGACGCCTTCGTCGAGCGCCAGTCCGCCGATCTCGGGCAGATCGGCGACGAACCGGCCCGCGCCGTCCACGACGTTCTCGCCCGTCATGCCGAGCCGGCGGCACAGCTCGGCGTCCTCGGCGCCGTGCGCGGGCGCGAGATGGACGATGCCCGTGCCCGCGTCGAGCGTGACGAACTCGGCCGCGACGACAGGCACGTCGCGCCCGGCGAAGAACGGCTGCCCGAGCGCGAGGCCGACGAGATCGCGCCCCTGCGCGAGCGCGCACAGCTCGTAACCGACGCCGAGCGACGCGAACAGCGCGTCGGCCAACGGCTGCGCGACGACGAAGAGCGCCTCGGGCGTGTCGTACAGCCCGTAAGGCGCATCGGCGCGCACGCCGGCCGCCGCGTTGCCGGGGAGCGTCCACGGCGTGGTCGTCCACACGACGAGCATCGCCGGCTTGTCCGCGACCGGATGGCAGCGAAAGCGCGATGCGAAATCGACCGGATCGCGCACGCGCAGCCCGGCGTGAATCGCAATCGAGGTCTTCTGCGCGTATTCGAGCTCGGCCTCCGCGAGCGCCGACTGGCAATCGACGCACCAGTTCACCGGCTTCTGCCCGCGATACAGCAGCCCGCGCCCGCGTATGCGCTCGAGAAAGCGCAGCTCGTTCGCCTCGGTGCGGAAGTCCATCGTCCGAAACGCGTGCGGCCAATCGCCGAGCAGGCCGAGCCGCAGGAAATCGCGCTGCTGCCGCTCGGTCTGCTCGAACGCGTATTCGCGGCAGAGCCGCTGCACGGTTTCCGCCGGCAGGCCGCGGCCGTTCTGCTGCTCGATCCTGTGCTCGATCGGCATCCCGTGGCAGTCCCAGCCGGGAATCCATTGCGCGTCGTAGCCCGCGTGAAAGCGGCTCTTCAGCACGATGTCCTTCAGCACCTTGTTGACCGCGTGCCCGATGTGGATGTCGCCGTTCGCATACGGCGGCCCGTCGTGCAGCACGAACGGCGGCCGCCCCGCCGCCGCCGCGCGCATCCGCGCGTAGACGCGCTGCGCCGCCCAGCGCTCGACGAGCGCGGGCTCGCGGCGCGGCAGGTCGCCCTTCATCGGAAAAGGCGTCTGCAACAGGTTCAGCGTTTCCTTGTATTCGGACATCGGCCCCTCCGAGGCGCGCGAACAGGCGGACGCCCGATTGCGTCCGCCGAAAAGGCATCCGGGCCGCCGCGGCCCGGCCGGGTCACAGCGAACGTGCGTTCGGGGCGGAGCGAACGCCCGGCGCCGAGCGGGTCGCGACGAAGAAGCCGAACAGGATCAGCGCGATGCCGACGAGGTGATACGAATGGACCGGCTCGCCGAGCGTCATCGCGGCGAGCACCGCGGTGAACAGCGCGACGAGATGGAACGACACGCCCGTCACCGTCGCGCCGAGCACCTGCACGCAATGGCCCCACAGGATGAATGCGATCAGCGACGCGAACACGCCGATATAGAGCACCGCGCCGATCGATTTCGGATCGAACGGAATGCGCGCGCCGCCAGCGAGCTCCAGCACCCAGAACGGCGCGAGCACCGCGAGCCCGGTGGCCATCGTCGCGGTCAGGAACGCGAGCGGGCTGATCGCCGCGGGCTTGCGCCGCAGCAGCACCGAATAGATCGCGTAGTTGGCCGTCGCGAGGATCACGATGAGCTCGCCGTGATCGAAGCGCAGCGCGACGAGATCTTCCCAGTGGCCGCGCGCGACGATCCACGCGACGCCGCCGAACGACACGACGATGCCGGCGATCGCGCGCGACGTGATCCGCTCGACGCCGAGGAGCGCCGCGGCGAGCGGCACCATCAGCGGCAGCGTCGAGTTCAGGAACGCGACGCTCGCGGCCGGCACCGAGCGCAGCGCGACGTACGCGAGCGCGTTGTAGCCAGCGATCCCGAGCGCGCCGCACGCCCAGATCAGCTTCCAGTGCCGAAGCAGCAGTTGCCGCTCGCGGAGCACGTCGCGCCACACGAACGGCGCGAGCGCGACGAGCGCGACGAGCCAGCGGCCGACCGCGAGCGAGACGGGCGGAAAGCTCGTGCTGAACGCGCGGCCGAGCACGACGTTGCCGGCCCAGAACGCGGGCGGCACCCACAGCAGCCACACCGGCCGCCGCCACACCGCGGCGAAGAGGCGCTGCGTCATCTCGGCTCCAGCCCGAGCCGCACGCGGCGGTTCGAGCGGCCCTTGTTTTCGATCTTCAGTATCCGGACCGGACTCGAGCCGCCCGTCGACGCGAGATGCGTGCCGCCGCACGCCTGGCTGTCGAGGCCGTCGATCTCGACAATCCGCACGAGCCCGTCCGCCGTCGGCGGCGGCGCGACCGAGCGCGAGCGCAGGAGCCCGCTTTCCTGCTGCGCGTCGGCGAGCGGCACGTAGCGCGTGCGCACCGGCAGATCGCGATGCACGACGTCGTTCAATTCGGCCTCCAGCGCGCGCAGGCGATCGTTGTCGGCGTCGGGCAGATCGAAGTCGATGCGCGCGGTGCGGTCGGCGTTCATCTGAACGCCCGTCACGAGCGCGCCGTCGAAATCGCGATAGACGAGCGCGTTGAGCACGTGCAGATCGGTGTGCAGCTCGCGCATCGAGCGGCGGAACGCGGCGTCGACGCTCGACTGCACGTGACCGACGATCTCGACGCCATTCGCGAGCTCGATCCAGAGCCCGCCTTCGTCCTCGCTGAAACCGGTGACGGTCTCGACGCCGCCTTCCCATTGGACCGTGCCGAGATCGGGCAACTGGCCGCCGCCCCCCGGATAGAACGGATGCTGAGACAGGCGCACCGCGCCCGGCCGCGCGTCGACCACCGTGCCCGCCAGCAGCAGCGTGTCGGGGTCGTCTTGACAGAACAATCGATTCATAAGCTCCACCTGGCTGATGAATGAAAGATGTCAGAAGTCTCAGCGAGCTTATTGGCGAAAATTTGATGCCGATCGCCGCCCGCCTTGCGCCGGCGCGGCCGGTGGCCGGTGGCGGATGGTCGATAGGAGGGGCGGCTGCGCAGAGCCGGTCGCGCACGGCCGGTAAGCGGACGCGCGAACCGCGGGCGACGGGTCGCGCACCGCGCGGCGCACGCCGGCCCGATCGTCGCGGCGCACGTGGCGCCGCGTTCGTTCGGCGGCCGGCCCGCCGGGTCGGGCCGCGCACGGCCAGATCGGCCGCTCGCCCCGCCCGCGCGCTGTCCAGAATTCAGTCGAACGGCGGATAACGGTCGTGGTGCAGCACCTTGCCCGGATTCATGATGCCCCTCGGATCGAGCGCCCGCTTGACGGCCGCCATCAACTGCAGCGACGTCGAATGCTCGCGCTCCAGATAGCCGATCTTCCCGTAGCCGACGCCGTGCTCGCCCGTGCAGGTGCCGCCGAGCGCGATCGCGCGCAGCGCGAGCCGCCGGTTCAGCTCCGTCGCGCGCGCGAGCTCGTCCGCGTCGGCCGGATCGATCACGATGCAAACATGGAAATTGCCGTCGCCGACGTGCCCGCAGATCGTCGCGACGAGGCCGAGCGCGTCGACGTCCGCGCGCGCGGCGAGCACCGCCTCCGCGAGCCGCGACACGGGCACGCACGAATCGGTCGGCATCCCTTCGCAGCCGGGTCGCAGCGCGAGCGTCGCCCACCAGACGTCGTGCCGCGCCGCCCACAGCGCGCTGCGCTCCTCCGGCCGCGACGCCCAGCGGAATTCGCTGCCGCCGTGGCCCGCGCAAATCTCGCCGACCCAGCCGATCTGCTCGTCGACGGCGGCGCCGAAGCCCGCGAACTCGAAAAAGAGCGTCGGCCGCTCCTGAAGGCTCAGCTTCGAATAGCGGTTGCACGCGGCAATCTGCATCGCGTCGAGCAGTTCGACGCGCGCGATCGGCACGCCGCTCTGGATGATCGCGATCACCGAGTCGACCGCGGCCTTCAGGTCGGCAAAGCCGCACACCGCGGCCGACACCTGGTCCGGCCGCGGATGCAGCCGCAGCGTGACGCCCGTGATCGTGCCGAGCGTGCCTTCCGCGCCGACGAACAGGCGCGCGAGATCGTAGCCCGCCGCCGACTTGCGCGCACGCGAGCCAACCGACGTCACGTCGCCGTTCGGCAGCACGACTTCGAGCGCGAGCACGCTCTCGCGCATCGTCCCGTAGCGGACCGCGTTCGTGCCGGACGCGCGCGTCGAGCACATGCCGCCGATCGACGCGTCCGCGCCCGGATCGATCGGGAAGAACAGCCCCGTGTCGTGCAGATGCGCATTGAGCTGCTTGCGCGTCACGCCCGCCTCGACCGTGCAGTCGAGATCCTCGGTGCTCACGCGCAGAATCCGGTTCATGCCGGACAGATCGATGCACACGCCGCCGCGCAGCGCGGCGATGTGCCCCTCGCACGACGTGCCGGTGCCGAACGGAATCAGCGGCACGCGCAGCCGGTGGCACACGCGCGTGATCGCGGCGACCTCGGCCGTCGACTGGACGAACGCGACGGCGTCGGGCGGCGCGCCCGGATGGAACGAAATGTCCTTGCCGTGCTGCTCGCGCACCGCGCGCCCGACGACTAGCCGCTCGCCGACGACCGTGCGCAACTCGTCGACGCAGCGCCCGACCGTCTCCGGCGTCGCGAATGCGGCGGGGGCGTCGCCGTCGGGCGGCGCGCCCACGGGAAACGCCCCCCATCCGCCGGATCGCTGTTCGTCATTGGTCACGTCGCGCATGCGTCGCCTCCGTTCGTCGATCGCGCCCGCGCGCCGCGGCGGGCGGGCGGCCCGAGCCGGCCGTCATTTCTGCTCGAAGCCGCCGACGATCATCAACTGCATGTCGGCCGCCCCCTCGCGCAGCGACTTCGCATGCTGGTAATCGGCCGAGTGATAGAAGCGCGCCGCCGCGTCCGCATCCGCGAACTCGACGAGCACGATCCGGCGCTCGTCGGCGGGCCCTTCGAGCGTCAGCTTGTCGCCGCCGCGCGTCAGGAACCGGCCGCCGAAGCGCGCGATGATGTCGGGCGTCAGCGCCTTGTAACGCGCGTACTTCGACGGGTCGCTGATCGCCATCCTGCCCAGCAGATATGCCGTCATGGTTTCCTCGCACTGCAAGAATGGGGAAGACGGCGCCTCGCGGCGCCGTGCCCGGCATCGTCACGCCGCCTTCTTCACGTAGCCCGATTCCAGCAGCGACGCATCGAGCAGATCCCATACGCTCGCAAGCGCGTTCAGGAACTCCTCCGCGCCTTCGATCACGAGCGCCGCATGCTCGGACTCGAGCGCGGGCTTCACCGCGGCGCGCGCGTTCTCCTCGTGCTGCTGCTCGGCGCCGACCTCGCCCCAGTGCTCGAGCAGGTAGTGCATCTCCGGCACCTCGAGCGTCGCGTCGTACAGCCCGCTGTCGACGAGGCAGTGCTTCTCGCCCGGGATCAGTTGGCGATTCGAGATCATTTCGAGCGCGAGCGCGGTGCCGAGATTGCGGTACGTCGATTCGACGTCGACGAGCTTGCGGCGCTCGAACACGCTGATCGCGCGGCGCACCTGCGTCGTGAGGCCGGTCTCGTCGTCGTAGCCGGGCAGCGAGCCGAGCAGTTCGTCCGAATAGTGCTTGAGCACGCCCTCGACGGCCGCCTGATCGTACAGATCCGGAATCACCGCGCTGCCCGCCGCGCGATTGACGATGTAGCCCGCCATCGTCGCGAGCTCGGGGCCGTGTCCCGATTCGCTGTCGACAATTTCGTTCATCAGCTCGCTCTGCTTCTGCAGCCCGTGATCGGCGAGCGCCTGCGGGAAATTCCAGCCCGGCCGCGTCGACGCGCAGAAATTCTGGATCTGATGGAACAGCGCCCCGACGACTTTCGGCTCGGGATCGACCTTCGCCCAGTTCATGAACACCGGGTGGGTATAACAGCGATGGCTTTTGACTTTCTGAACCAGTTCATCGACAGTGATCGGCATGACACACTCCTCGGAAGTAACTACATCGGCCCAAGACAACGAAGAACATCTCCTCCTAAGCGCTCCCCAGAATCATCCGGCCACCGGGGTGGCCGAGCGTTTCTACGGCGACGTTTCCGAAACCCGCCTTCTCGAACTTCTCCCGCCACTCGGTCTCGCTCAGCAGCCGGCGCGACATGAAGTTGCGGTGCAGGTGATTGAAGGCCGCGGCGAACGAACGCTCCCATTGGTCCGGCGCGAGCGGCACCGCGTCGACGATCACGACGGTGCCGCTCGACGCGTGCTCGCGGCACGTTTCGAGCAGCGCGTCGAGCGTGCGCTCCTCGGCGGGCAGCAGGTCGTGCATCACGAAGCCCGCGTGCACGACGTCCGCGCCCTTGAGCGGCGTCGGATCGTCGATCAGCGACTGGATCGGCCGATGCAGGAATTCGAGCCGCCCGGCGAAGCCGTTCGCTTCGGCCGCCTGCTTCGCCTGCTCGGTCGCCGTCGCGCTGAGATCGACGCCGACGCCGCGCGCGCCGTCGAGCTGATGCAGCATCCGGATCAGGAAGCCGCCCGAGCCGGAGCCCAGGTCGACGATCTTCTTCGGCCGCAGCTTCAGGATCGCGCGCTCGGGCTGCGGATAGAACGACAGTTCGCCCATCCATTTCGACGTGCGCGCGACGAGCCCGCCGTCGCGCGGATGGCGCGCCTGCGCGAGCGCGTTGTCGGCGGCGAATTCGCGCGCATTGAGGATCAGCGGCGCGCACGCGAGGAGCGCCCACGACAGGTAGCCGACGTCGTTGACGACGTCGGGAAAATCGTCGGCCGGCCGATAGATGTCCCGCTCGCCCGATTTCGCGAGACTCAGGAGCCCGGCCTCGCGCATCGCGTCGACATATTCGGCGATCACCGGCCGGTCGATTCCGCTGCGCTCGGCGAGCGCGGCCACGTCGAAACCCTTCGAATGCCGGATGAAATCGACGACTCCGTATGCGGAGCCGATCTCCAGCAGAATGGCGGCACCTGCGAGCGAAGAACCAGTCGGACGATCGACGTTTTGCATGGCAACCCCTTTTCGAGTTTTAAAATGCGGCAACCTTCGACGCAAAACTATGGCGACCTTATTTAGCTGTATTGGATAAAATTGAAACGCGCCGTTTTTTCCGAGATGCAACCGCAGCGCATCGATGCGCGCCGCGTGAAACGCGCTGTCGCGCCGAACGCCGTCGTCGCCGCCCGACGGCGGCTGCGCCGGGCCTGCGGATTCGGCCGCGGAAACCGCTGTGCGAATCGGGAATGACCGCGGGAATGACCGCGGGAATGACTGCAGGAACGGCTGCCGCGCTCGTGCAAATCCATTTCGGCTTCGCAGCGGATTTTTGTGACACAAATATTGGGAAATTGGAAAAAGGCGGCCAAATTGACGTCGGCATTTATTATTGATCGCCGCCCTCAATTTAACTGGCGATCGATATTCCCGCGATTCGATTTATCGATTCGCACTGGTTTTGTGCTTTATCGGAAAAACGTATTTTCATGGTGCATCGCCTTGCACAAGAAAATATCGCGCGACGATCGATATTCCCCGGCGGCGCGATTACCCAACTTGCGCAAGCGAAAAGCGCGATCCGACATCGGATGCCGGTTTCGCATCGCCGTGGCGATTCCCTCTAAAATATCGCCGTCGACGCGCGGCGCGCGACCGGCGGCGACCGGCGCGGCGGCGCATCGCGGTACGGAACTTGCATGTCGCGCGATGCTTACGCGCGCTGACGACATCGGAAGGCCTGCCGGCGCGCGCGACGCCGAGCGGCGCGCTCGGAGCGGCACCGTCCGCCGCCGGCTGTTTCGTTTCATCGGAATCGGGGTTCGACCGTGGCCAAGCTAGACCATCGCAACCAGTCGCGTTACTGGCACTCACCCGGCATTTCCGGGGTCGATCTGCTGCTCGCCGACTTCACCACGCACGACTACGCGCCGCACGTGCACGATTCGCTCGTGATCGCTGTCACGGAGGTCGGCGGCTCCGTGTTCAAGAGCCGTGGGCAAACGCGGCTCGCCGAACCGGACGCCGTGCTCGTGTTCAACCCGTGCGAGCCGCACTCGGGGCGCATGGGCGGCAGCAGCCGCTGGCGCTATCGGTCGTTCTACCTCGCGGAGGCCGGCCTGTCCCGCGTGCTGACGCTGCTCGGCATGGAGCAGCCGCGTTTCTTCACGTCGAACGTGCTCAACGATCCTCAGCTCGTCGAGCAGTTCCTGACCCTGCACCGCGCGATGGACGAACAGGACGATCTGCTGCTGCAGCAGGAACTGCTCGTCAGCAGCTTCGGCACGCTGTTCTCGCGGCACGGGCTCCAGGCCGGGCTCGGCTTCGGCGCGAAGGCGGACCTGCCGATCCTGAAGCCCGCGCTCGATCTGATGAACGACAGCTTCGACCATGCGCTCACCCTCGAGCAGATCGCGGCGGCGGCGAACCTGACGTCGTTCCAACTGATCACCGCGTTCAATCGCGTGATCGGCCTCACGCCGCATGCATACCTGAACCAGTTGCGGCTGCGCGCGGCGCTGCGCGAGCTGCAGGCGGGCCGCTCGCTCGCCGACGCCGCGCTGACGTCGGGCTTCTACGATCAAAGCGCGCTCTGCAACCACTTCAAGCGCACGTTCGGGATGACGCCGATGCAATACACGCGCGCGCTCGCACCCGGCAAGCGCGCGGCCGCGCCGATCGGGATTTGACGGGAACGGCGCGAACGCGCGTCGCGAATGGCGAATCGTGCCGGCTTCGCGATGTCGCCGACGCCGTCCGAACGCCGCGGGACGCCTCGACGGCGTCAATGCCCGGCCTCGATACTCAGCCTCGATACTCGGCCTCGATACTCTCGGCCTCAATACTCGGCGTCGATCCGCAATCGCACCGCCGCGCGCAGCGCCGCCAGCGCCGCGTCGGCCGCACGTTGCAGCTCGGTCTCGTCGCACGTCAACGGACAATGACGGACGACGAGCGTCCGATTCCCGTGCACGCCGCCGATCCAGTCGAGCGACTGCGGTTGCTGCGACCACAACAGCAGCCATGCATCGCGCGACAGCGCACCGAGCGCGCGCTCGAGCGGCGCGACGTCGGCAGGCAGGCGCGCGCTCGCGCGCGAACGCGCGTCTAGCCACAGCGCATGCAGCCGCGCCGGTTCGGCGCAACCGAGCAACGCGATCTGCGGGACGCCGGCGAGCCGCTTCGCGAGCGCGCCGCAACACGCGGCGGGCAGCGTGTCGTCGCCGACGACGCACACAAGCGTCGGCGACGACGGCGGCTGCCACCAGCGCGCCGCCGACGCTTTGCGATGCAAATCGAGGGCCCCGTTCATCGACGCGAACGCGCGCGCCCGATGCGCATCAATCAGCCGTCGCGGAACAGGAAGCTGTACGCGTTCAGCGCGGGCACGCCGCCGAGATGCGCATACAGCACCTTCGAGCCGGCGGGAAACTCGCCGAGCCGCACCTTCTCGATCATCCCGTGCATCGACTTGCCTTCGTAGACGGGATCGGTCAGCACGCCTTCGAGCTTCGCGCACAGCCGGATCGCCTCGAGCGTGCCTTCGTTCGGCAGCCCGTATTCGGGACCGCCGAAGCGCTCGTCGAGCACGACGTCGCCGCTCGTGACGTCGCGGCCGAGCTCGACGCGATCGGCGGTATTCTTCGCGATCCGAAGGATCTGCTCGCGCGTCTGCGCAGGCTTTGCCGACGCGTCGATGCCGATCACGCGATCCGCGCGCCCGTCCGCCGCGAAACCGACAACCATCCCGGCCTGCGTGCTGCCCGTCACCGAGCACACGACGACGTAATCGAACGTGAAGCCGAGCTCGGCCTCCTGCGCGCGCACTTCCTCGGCGAAGCCGACGAAGCCGAGGCCGCCGAGCGGATGATCGGAGCAGCCGGCCGGAATCGCATACGGCTTGCCGCCCCTTGCGCGGACGTCGGCGAGCGCGTCCTCCCAGCTCTTGCGAAAGCCGATGTCGAAGCCGTCCGGCACGAGGCGCACGTCGGCGCCCATCATCCGCGACATCTGGATGTTGCCGACGCGATCGTAGACGGCGTCGTGGTAGTTGACCCAGTTCTCCTGCACGAGCACGCACTTCAACCCGAGATGCGCGGCGACCGCCGCGACCTGGCGCGTCTGGTTCGACTGGATGCCGCCGATCGACACGAGCGTGTCGCAGCCTTGCGCGAGCGCGTCGGGGATCAGGTATTCGAGCTTGCGCGTCTTGTTGCCGCCGAACGCGAGGCCGCTGTTGCAGTCGTCGCGCTTCGCGTACAGCTCGACCTTGCCGCCGAGATGCGCGGAGAGCCGCTTGAGCGGCTGGATCGGCGTCGGGCCGAAGGTCAGCGGATAACGCGGGAATTTCTGGAGATTCATCGATCGCTCCTGTCATCGAAGATTCGGGCGCGCGGCACGCGTCGGACGGCACGCCGCGCCGTCCGATCGCGATCCGCAGCGATGCCTCATGTTAAAAACGATCGGGAATAACAGGGTTGCGAAGATATTCCAGTTAACCTACTTTTATGACGTCACATAAATATTAAGCTTAATTAAATTAGGAATCATCGATCATGGGCGCAACAAAAAAATCCACGCCGAAGGCCGCCGCCCAACCGGCGGGCGCGGACATCGACCGCGTCGATCGCGCGATCCTGCGCGTGCTGCAGCGCGACGCGTCGATCTCGAACGTCGCGCTCGCCGCGAAGGTGAACCTGAGCCCGCCCGCGTGCCTGCGCCGCGTCGAGCGTCTGAAGGAAATGGGGCTGATCCGCGGGATCGTCGCGCTGCTCGAGCCGAAGGCGCTGAACGCGGGGATGCTCGTGATGATCGGCGTCGTGCTCGACCGCTCGACGCCCGATTCGTTCGACGCATTCGAGCAAGCCGCGCAGAAGGTGTCCGGCTGCATGGAGTGCCACGTCGTGACGGGCGAGTTCGATTACGTCATGCTGATTCGCACGCGCGACAGCGACACGTTCAACCGGCTGCACGCCGAGCAGTTGCTGTATCTGCCCGGCGTGCGACAGATCCGCACGTTCGTCGTGCTCAAGGAGATTCTGTCGACGACGAGTTTTCCGATTTGAGCCGCGGCGGCGGCCCGTTTCGCCGCTTCCCGGCACGCGGATTTCCGCGCAGGCGCGCCGACCCGCTATCATGTGCGCCATTCTCGATCGCTAGATCGACCCGACACTCAGGTTGGAGACCTCATGGCCTTACCCCAGGACAGCGTCAACATGGCGCTCTTTTGCGACTTCGAAAACATCGCGCTCGGCGTGCGCGACACGAAGTTCGAGAAATTCGACATCAGGCCCGTGCTCGAAAAGCTGCTGCTCAAGGGCAGCATCGTCGTCAAGAAGGCGTACTGCGATTGGGATCGCTACAAGACGTTCAAGGCGGCAATGCACGAAGCGAGCTTCGAGCTGATCGAAATCCCGCACGTGCGCCAGTCCGGCAAGAATTCGGCGGACATCCGGCTCGTCGTCGACGCGCTCGACCTCTGCTACACGAAGGCGCACGTCGACACGTTCGTCATCATCAGCGGCGATTCGGATTTCTCGCCGCTCGTGTCGAAGCTGCGCGAGAACGCGAAGCGCGTGATCGGCGTCGGCGTGAAGAACTCGACGTCGGATCTGCTCGTCGCGAACTGCGACGAATTCATCTTCTACGACGACCTCGCCCGCGAGCAGCAGCGCGCGCTCGCCAAGCGCGACGCGCGCAAGGCCGAAGCGGGCACGAAGCGCGCGACCGACGACGACAGGCACCGCAAGCACGACGGCGACGCGCGCAAGGCGGAAGCGATCTCGCTCGCCGTCGAGACATTCGACGCGCTCGCGTTCGAGCGCGGCGAGAGCGGCAAGATCTGGGCGTCGGTGCTCAAGAGCGCGATCAAGCGCCGCAAGCCGGACTTCAACGAGTCGTACTACGGGTTCCGCGCGTTCGGCAACCTGCTCGAGGAAGCGCAGGCGCGCGGGCTGCTCGGCATCGGGCGCGACGACAAGTCGGGCACGTTCGTGTTCCGGCCGATCCAGACGGTGGCCGTCGAGGCCATCGGGCCGGCCGAGGCGGCCGCGGCCGCAGACGACAACCACGCGCTCGCCAAACCGTCGAGCAAGAAGGCGCACGGCAAGAGCCGCGGCGCGAAGAAGCGCGTGCCCGAGCAGATGCCGCTGATCGTCGAGACGGCCGCGGGCGCGGAAGGTCACGCGCACGCCGACATCGAAGCGGACGACGCGCACGATACGCATCCGGCGCACGGCGCGCACGAGCCGCATGAAACGCGAGCCGCGCACGAACCGGCTCGCACGGGCGAAGCGGCTGAAGCGCAGGCAGCCGACACGGCGAAACCCGCACGCTCGCGCGCACGCAAGACCCCTGTGAAAAAGGCGAAGGGAACCCAGGCGCGCGCGGCGTCCGCCTCGCCCGTCGCAGCCGACGAGGCGGACGCGGCCGGCGAACCGACACACGCTTCGCCCCCCGAATCGGCCACCGAAGCAGCGCCGGCAAAGGCGCCGCGCAAGTCGGCCCCGCGTGCGCGCCGCCCGCGTAAAACCGCGGCGACGAGCGAATCCTGAGCGGCGCTTCGCGCCGAGTGCGCAGCGGGCGTCGGCGGTGATTGCAGAACGGGCGCGCCGCCTGAAGCGAAACGCGCGTCACGAACGCGGCGCGCCGAACGAACCGGGCGGCGTGCTCGCGCAACGCCGCCCGGACCAGCCCATGCCGCAACGCGCGGCCGGGTCCGCCCGCAACGCCGTCGCCGCGTCATGCGGCGCTCAGGCCGCCATGCCCGCCGCCCGCCGCCGGCCGGCCATCGACGCGGCGGCGAGCATGCCGACGCCGAGCGTCGCGAGACATACGACGGGCACGAGCATCGGCGCGCTCGCGCTGCCCGCGACCTTGCCGACGTAAGGCATCAGGTTCTGCGCGAAGAAGCCGCCCAGATTGCCGATCGAGTTGATCGCGGCGATGCTCGCCGCGGCGCGCGCGCCGGAAAAGAAGCGCGGCGGCAGCGACCAGAAGCACGGATACAGCAGCGGGATGCACGCGCCGCCCAGCACGAGCGCGGCGAAGCGCCAAGGCAGGCCGGGCAGCGCGAGGCTGAGCGCGAAGCCGGCAACGCCGACGCCCGCGACGATCGCCATCGCCTTCAGCACGATCCGCTCGCGCTTGAGCCGCGCGGGCAGCCACAACAGCAGCAGCGCCGCGATCGCCCACGGGATCATGTTCAGCAGCCCGTTCAGCGACGACGGCACGCCGCTGCTCTTCAGGAGCGTCGGCAGCCAGTACGTGACGCCGTACAGCGACGTCGACATCAGCATGTACGCGAGCGCGAACATCAGCACGCGCGGGTCGACGAGCGCGCGCCACGGCGATTCGGACACCGCCTCGGGCGACGCCTCGCGCTTGAGCGCGGCGAGCGCGACGCGCTTCTCGTCGTCGGACAGGAACGTCGCGCGCTCGACCGACTCGGGCAGCAAGCGCAGCGCGACGAGCGCGACGGCGACAGCGGGCAGCCCCGTCGCGACGAACACCCACTGCCAGCCGGCAAGCCCGAGCCGGCCGTCGAGCGACAGCAGCAGCCCGCCCGCGAGCGAGCCGAGCATGTTCGCGAGCGCGCTGCCGAGCGTGAAGAGGCCGAGCACGCGCGTGCGGTGGCTCTGCGGGAACCACAGCGTCAGGTAATAGATGACGCCCGGATAGAAGCCCGCCTCCGCGACGCCGAGCAGAAAGCGGAACACATAGAAGACGCTCGTCGAATGCGTGAAGCCGAGCAGGACCGTGACCACGCCCCACGTCATCATGATGCGCGCGAGCCAGAGGCGCGCGCCGAACCGGTGCAGCGCGAGCGTGCTCGGCACCTCGAACAGCAGGTAGCCGATGAAGAACAGCGACGCGCCGAGCCCGTACGACGTCTCGGTCATCCCGAGCGCGTGGACCATCTGCAGCTTCGCGAACCCGACGTTCTGCCGGTCGATGAACGCGATCAGGAACATGACGACGAGCAGCGGCATCAGCCGCCGCGCGATTTTCGTCATGACCGCCCGTTCGCGGGTTGAGGACTCGTCCACCTGCTGTCTCCTTGCTCGATAATTCATCTAGATGATTAGTTGATTAGCGGAACACGGCAATGCGGAATAACCCGCGCCACGCGCATAAAATTTGCGCATTCCGTCGGGTTTCTCCCGATTCGCTTGCGCTGAAGTCATGCAAACATATAGATGAATAGGAAGGAACCATGCACGCGACCGACGACCGTCTCCCCCGCTACCAGCGCCTGCGCGACGAACTCGCCGCGCTCATCGCCGCCCGCCACTGGCGGCCGGGCGAAGCGATCCCGACCGAGCAGGCGCTCGCGAAACGCTACGATGTCGCGATCGGCACGGTGCGCAAGGCGGTCGATCTGCTCGTTGCCGACGGCATGCTCGAACGCTTCCAGGGGCGCGGCACGTTCGTGCGGCGCGCGAGCTTCGACAGTTCGCTGTTCCGCTTCTTTCGCTTTCAGAGCAAGCACGGCGAGCGCCGGATACCGGAGAGCCGGATCCTGCGCCGCGAGGTCGTCGAGGCGCCGTCGGCCGTCGCGGCCGCGCTGCAGATCCCGGCCCGCGCGTCGGTGATCGCGATGACGCGGGTGCGCCTGATCGACGGCGCGCCGATGCTCGCCGAGGAGATCTGGTTGCCTTACGACCGCTTCGCCGCATTCGCGCGGCTCGAGCTCGACTCGATCGGCGACCTCCTGTATCCGGTCTACGAAGCGCATTGCAACCAGATCGTCGCATCGGCCACCGAGACGCTGACCGTCGAGGCGATCGGCCCCGTGCATGCGCGCCTGCTGCGCATCGAGCCGGGCACGCCCGCCGTCGTGATCGAGCGGCTCGCGTACGGTTACGACCGTCGGCCGCTCGAATGGCGGCGCTCGCGCGGCCCCGCGAGCGAGTTCATCTATCAGGCGGAAATCCGTTAGCCGCGCGCACGCGCGAGCGAGCGCGGCCGGCCGGCGAAGCGCTTTGCCGCGAGCGGCGCAAACGACCGACGCCCGACGCCCCACAGGAGACAACCGTGTTCAAATGGTTCGCCGCCGTATCGCCGCGCGAACGGCGCACGTTCTGGGCCTGCTTCGGCGGCTGGGCGCTCGATGCGCTCGACGTGCAGATGTTCAGTCTCGTGATCCCCGCGATCGTCGCCGAATGGTCGCTGTCGCGCACGCAGGCGGGCTTCGTCGGCGGCGCGACGCTCGTCGCGTCGGCAGTGGGCGGCTGGGCGGCCGGCATGCTGTCCGACCGCTTCGGCCGCGTGCGGACGCTGCAATGGACGATCGCGTGCTTCTCGGTCGGCACGTTTGCCTGCGCGTTCGCGACGAGCTACCCGCAGTTCGTCGTCCTGAAGACGCTGCAGGGCGCGGGCTTCGGCGGCGAATGGGCGGCGGGCGCCGTGCTGATGGCGGAGACGATCCGCGCCGAGCATCGCGGCAAGGCGATGGGCGCCGTGCAGAGCGCGTGGGCGCTCGGCTGGGCGGCCGCCGTGCTGCTCTATGCGCTCGCGTTCTCGCTGATGCCCGCCGAGCTCGCGTGGCGCGCGATGTTCGGCATCGGGCTGCTGCCGGCGCTGCTGATCGTCTATGTGCGGCGCGGGATCGTCGAGCCTTCGGCAAGTGCTTCGAGCGCATCGCACGCATCGAGCACGCCGGGCGCGCCGAACGAGCCGGCGGCGGCGCGCGCAAGCGCCCCGCTCGTCGGCATCTTCTCGCGCGACATGCGGCGCATGACGCTGATCGGCGCGCTGCTCGGCGTCGGCGCGCACGGCGGCTACTACGCGCTGATGACGTGGCTGCCGACCTATCTGAAAATCGAGCGGCATCTGTCGGTGCTCGGTACGGGCGGCTATCTGGCCGTCATCATCGTCGCGTTCTTCTGCGGCTGCATCGCGAGCGCGCAACTGCTCGACCGCATCGGGCGGCGCGGCACGATCCTCGCGTTCGCCGCGTGCTGCGTCGCGACCGTGATCGCGTATCTGTTCCTGCCGCTCGGCAACGCCGCGATGCTCGTGCTCGGCTTTCCGCTCGGCTTCTTCGCGGCCGGCATCCCGGCGAGCATGGGCGCGCTCTTCAACGAGCTGTACCCGCGCGGCACCCGCGGCACGGGCGTCGGCTTTTGCTACAACTTCGGGCGCGTCGCATCGGCGGGCTTTCCGGTGCTCGTCGGACACATGTCGGCCGGCATGCCGCTCGGCACCGCGATCGGCATCGACGCGGCGATCGCGTATTCGATCGTCGTCGTCGCGGTGCTGATGCTGCCCGAGACGCGCGGACGCGCGCTCGACGACCGGGCGGACACGCACGCCGCCGATGCGGGAGCCGACCGCATCGGCGCGCCGGGCGCGCAGCATCGTTGAGGTTCGCGCCGGATTCAGGTTGGCGGTTCACGGTGAGGAGCATCGAGCGTTGAGCGATCAAGAGTGGAACGCGTGCGCGCACGCGGCGGCGATGCGGCACATGGCCGGCGACATCACGGCGATCGACGCGCACGCGCACGTGTTCGAGACGGGGCTGCCGCTCGCCGGCCAGCGCCGCTACGCGCCCGATTACGACGCGCCGCTCGGCGCATACCTCGCGCAGCTCGACGCGCACCACGTATCGCACGGCGTGCTCGTGCAGCCGAGCTTTCTCGGCAGCGACTGCCGCTATCTGTTGCGCGCGCTCGCACAGCAGCCGCGGCGCCTGCGCGGCGTCGCGGTGATCGACGCGGGCTGCGAGCCGCACGTGCTCGATGCGCTCGATCGCGCGGGCGTCGTCGGCATCCGGCTGAACCTGATCGGCATGCCGGACCCGGCGCTCGACGGCCCGGCATGGCGCGCGACGCTCGAGCGCATCGCGGCGCTGCGCTGGCATGTCGAGCTGCACGCGCAAGCGCACCGGCTCGGGCGGCTGATCGCGCCGCTCCTCGCGCATCGCTTGAATATCGTCGTCGATCATTTCGGCCGCCCCGATCCGGCGCGCGGCATCGCCGACGCCGGCTTTCGCGATCTGCTGCGCGCGGCCGCGACGCGCCGCGTGTGGGTGAAGATTTCCGGCGTCTATCGCAACTGGCCGCTCGCGCCCGAAGAAGCGGACGCGCGCGCGCGCGAAGCGTTCGATGCGCTCGCGGCCGAGTTCGGCGCCGAACGGCTCATGTGGGGCAGCGACTGGCCGCACACGCAGTTCGAGCGGACGGAGACGTTCGGCCGCGCATGTGCGCTCGCCCGGCGATGGATGCGCGACGACGCGATGCGGCGCGCGATCTTCGTCGAGACGCCTGCGCGGCTGTTTCGATTCGGCGAGAGTCGCGGCACGCAACGGGTGGGTAGCGGGTAACGGTAGGCGGCGGGCGCGATGCGCGCCGCCGATAGCGCGCGCCGCCCGTCGGCTCGCGCATCCGTCCGGCATCGCTTCGCCATCGGCGTCGCGCTTGCCCGGCCATCGCCGCATGTCGCGCGATGATGTCATGCCGCCTTCACATTTATTACATCGGCCATGCGTACCTTTACGGCTTTCCGATGGGAACGACCATGCCACGACCGATACTCCGCGCCGCCGCGCTTGCTCTGACGCTCGCGGGTGCCGCGCTGTTCCACGCCTGCACGAGCAGCATCGACAACCAGCCGGACGCCGCGAGCGCGCCCGCGAACATCCAGGCGGCGTGGGTCGAGATCGGCGACGCCAACCAGGCGATCGCCCGCGTGATCACGAACTACACGCCGCCCGCCGCGACATCGGGCGAGCCGGCGCCCGCCGTCTGCCCGCAGTTGAACGCCGACGGCAAGATCGCCCGGATGACGCTGCGCATCACCGCGGGCACCGCCGCGCAGCGACAGACCGCGAGCGATCCCGCCGATTCGAAGCCGTCGAGCTTTCCGGTGTCCGTCTGCGAAACGACGCTGCCCGCGAACGCCCAGGACGTGACCGTCGCCGGGCGCGCGCTGCCGCTGCCGAAGGCCGAGCCGCAGCGCGTCGCGATCATCGCCGACACCGGCTGCCGGATGAAGAAGGCCGACAACGCATTCCAGGCGTGCAGCGACGCGACGGTGTGGCCGTTCGCGACGATCGCGGCGAGCGTCGCGAAGCTGAATCCGGATCTCGTGCTGCACGTCGGCGATTATCACTATCGCGAGAACGCGTGCCCGCCCGACATCGCCGGCTGCAAGAACAGCCCGTGGGGCTACGGCTGGGACACGTGGCGCGCGGATCTGTTCGAGCCCGCCGCGCCGCTCCTCGCGAAGGCGCCGTGGGTCGTCGTGCGCGGCAACCACGAGGAATGCGCGCGCGCGGGCCAGGGCTGGTTCCGCTTCCTCGATCCGCGCCCGTACTCGGACGCGCGCTCATGCAACGATCCCGCGAACGACGGCAACGCGAACTATTCGGAGCCCTACGCGGTGCCGCTCGGCACCGGCTCGCAGGTGATCGTGTTCGATACCGCGAAGGTCGGCCGCGCGGCGCTCAAGACAACCGACGTGCCATTCCAGATCTACCAGAAGCAGTTCCAGACGGTGGCCGCGCTCGCGAACAAGCCGGGCATGTCGACGACGATCTTCACGAACCATCACCCGATCCTCGCATTCGCGCCGATTCCGGGCAGCACGCCCGCGCCAGGCAACCTCGCGCTGCAATCGGTGATGTCGAGCCTCTATGCGCAGGCGTACTACCCGCCCGGCGTGCAGGTCGCGCTGCACGGCCACGTGCACGATTTCCAGGCGATCAACTTCGCGTCCGGCCACCCGGCGACGATCGTGTCGGGCAACGGCGGCGACAATCTCGACGTCGCGCTGCCCGATCCGTTTCCGGCGAATCTGACGCCCGCGCCGGGCGTCGTCATCGACAAGCTGTCGCACAACAACAGCTTCGGCTTCCTGATCATGGAGCGCCGCTCGGCGCCCGCGCGCGGCTGGACGTTCAAGGCGTACACCGCGGCGGGCAAGCTGCTCGCGAGCTGCGACCAGGCGGGCACGACGCTCACGTGCGACAAGACCGGCTTCGTCGCGCCGTGACGGACAGCAAGCGGCGCATCGCGGCCCGGCGCGCGGAGGCGGCGGCGTTCGCGGCGCGTGCGTGCGCCATCGCCTTCGCGCCCGGTCAGGCAGCGTTCGGCACGATGAGGAAACGTCGCCCTATCCCAACCATCGCGATCATCGCGACCATCGCGCGGGCGGCAAGCGGCGTGCTCGCCGCGTGCGCATCGGCGATCGCTTTCGCGTCCGGTCCTGCCGCGCCGGGCGCGACCGCCCCGGCCCGTGCGAAACCCGCGCAAGACGCCGTTCGCGCCGGCACCGCCTCGCCTCCGCCGCCGACGACGATCCTGCTCCCCGGCGCGCCGCCGCAGCGCGTCGTCGGCACGATCGGCCGCGGCACGCCGCAGGTCGCGTCGAAAGTCGATCCGACGGCGGCCGCGTTCCGCCCGGACCCGGCGCTCGTCGCGCTCGGCAAGCGCGTGTTTTTCGATCCGGCATTGTCGGAGCCGCGCGGCACGTCGTGCGCGAGCTGCCACGATCCGGGCCGCGCGTTCGCGCCGACGCTGTCGCATGCGGCGCTCGCCGGCCCGCGCGTGCCGCAGGGCAGCCGGCCCGGCCATTTCAGCCGCCGCAACGCGCCGTCGCTGCTGTACGTGCGCTACGTGCCGCGCCGCCACTTCTATCAGGACGACGACGCGCTCGCGCCCGCGCCGTTCGGCGGCCTGTTCTCGGACGGCCGCGCCGATACGCTCGCCGAGCAGTTGCGCGGCCCGCTCTTCGATCCGGACGAGATGAACAACGCATCGCCCGCGGCGCTCATGCGCAAGATCGGCGGCACCGCGCTCGGCGCGGCGCTCGCCGAACGATTCGGCGCGTCGGTGCGCCGCGATCCCGAGCGGATGGCGCGCGCGCTCGGCGACGCGATGCAGGCGTACCTGCAGAGCGACGAGATGGCGCCCTTCTCGTCGCGCTACGACGCGTACGTGACGAAGCGCGCGCCGCTCACGCCGCAGGAGCTGCGCGGCCTCGCGCTCTTCAGGAATCCGGACAAAGGCAACTGCATGAGCTGCCACACGCTGTCGGACACCGCGAGCCGGCCCGAGCGCTCGCTCTTCACCGACTTCGGCTACGACGCGATCGCGGTGCCGCGCAATCGCGCGCTGCCCGCGAACCGCGACCCGCGCCACTTCGACAACGGCCTGTGCGACACCGCCGCGAAGCTGCGCTGGCCCGAGCCGACGCAATGGTGCGGCTATCTGCGCACACCAGGCCTGCGCAACGTCGCGGTCAAGGAGTCGTTCATGCACAACGGCGTGTTCGATACGCTGCGCGACGCCGTCGCGTTCTACAACACGCGCTCGACCGACCCGACACGCTGGTACCACGGCCGCAACACGTTCGACGACGTGCCGCGCGCGCATCGCGGCAACATCAACGTGAATTCGACGCCGATGAACCGCCGCCCCGGCACGCCGCCCGCGATGACGGACGCCGACATCGACGATCTCGTCGCCTTCCTGCGCACGCTGACGGATGCGCGCTACGTCGGGCTGATGCCCGCGGCGCCGGACGGCAAAGCGGCGCGACCGTGACGGCCCGCGCTCGCCCGAGCGAGGCACCCCGAACTGAAAACGCATCGTCATGGGCACATGGGCGGTGCGCCAATCGCATGCCGCCGCGCGGGACGGCGTCGCGATCTCGATAGATCGATACACTGTGACGTGTCGACGAAATTCGTCTATTGAGAAGTGGAGGAAGCGTCATGCCGAACCAATCGATTACCGCACCGGACAGCACCGCGGTGCGGGTCGCGCTGTGGCGCGCGCTGCACGTCGAGATCGATGCGCCGCCGCACGTGCTCGACGACGTGATCGGCCTTGAACTGGCCGCCCCCGACGACGACTGGCGCAGCCGCCCGGACATGGAACCGCAGGCCACGCGCGGCTACCGCGCGTCGATCGTCGGCCGCGCGCGCTTCGTCGAGGATCTGGTCGGCGAACAGGCCGACGGGGGCGTCGCGCAGTATGTGGTGCTCGGCGCGGGCCTCGACACGTTCGCGCAGCGCAGCGCGAAGCGCGCATCGCACCTTCGGGTATTCGAAATCGACCAGCCCGGCACGCAGGCGTGGAAACGGCAGCGCCTGATCGCGCTCGGCTACGGCGTGCCGGAATGGCTGCGGCTCGTGCCGGTCGATTTCGAGGCCAGCGGCGCGTGGCGAACGCAGTTGAGCGCCGCCGGCTTCGACGACAGCCGGCCGGCCGTCGTGTCGTCGACGGGCGTCTCGATGTATCTGACCCGCGAGGCGATCGCCGACACGCTGCGCCAGACCGCGACGCTCGCGCCGGGCTCGACGCTCGCGATGACGTTCCTGCTGCCGCTCGAACTCATCGACGATCCGGCCGAGCGCGCGCAGCACGCGGCCGTCTACGAACGCGCGCGGGCGGCGGGCACGCCGTTCGTCAGCTTCCTCAGTCCGCCCGAAATGCTCGCGCTCGCCCGCGAGGCGGGGTTTCGCGAGGTCCGGCACGTGTCGACCGGCGATCTCGTCCGGCGCTATTTCGACGGGCGGCCCGATGGCCTGCGGCCGTCGAGCGGCGAGGCGTTTCTGGTCGCGTCGACTTGATGCGCGCGGCCGGGGCGTGACGGGAGACGATCGAACCCGATGTTTCGGTTGGCGTTCGGGCGGGTTCCGTTCTCGGCCTGCCGGACGTGACGCGCCGGTCGTCGTCATGCGCGCGGCGACATCGACATCGGCTCGCCGGCGAGTCCGGCCAACCGATCCGAAGATCATCGTTTTAACCGCTTACCGAAGAGATCGACCGACCTTTTCGATCCTTCGAAATCCACTTCCCGCGCCGGCTCATCAAATCGATTCGATTTTCCACCTCGCTTGCGCTTTTAAATCCAGTTAAACCAGCCCGAATCGCATCGGTTCGATCGAAACGCCGATTTTCTGCAACATCTCATTTAAATATGGAAACCGACAAAAAATGAACTAGCATTTTCTTGGCGACGGCCCGATGCCAAAAACCAGAAAACGAAGCAGGAACTTGTTGCCTCGATAAAGACTGGCGCTTTCCATGCGAGCCGAATCGCTGCTTGAACAACGATCAACAATTAACTTGACCCTCCTTTCCAGCGGATAACACTTCATCAATTTCAATTGATTGTTGATCGTACGGACGATCGGATTCGACCAATCCGATCGCGGCATGCTGCACGCCAATAAAAAAGGGGAAATCAGCATGACTTACTTACGTCAAAACGTCTGGGACCTGGGCGCCGACTGGGCCGAACCGATCCTCTGGTACGCACGCGGCGTCAAGGCGATGCAATCACGCGCCCTCGACGACCGGAACAGTTGGCGTTTCTACGCGGCCATTCATGGATTCCAGCAGGACCTGTGGCGCCGCGTCGGCTACCTGAACGCGCACGACAAGATGCCGAGCACGGCCGACATTCAGGCCTACTGGAAGCAATGCCAGCACGGCAGTTGGTACTTCCTGCCGTGGCACCGCGGCTACCTGCTCGCATTGGAGGCCGTCGTGCGCGACGAGGTCCTGAAGCTGCGCGGGCCCAAGAACTGGGCGCTGCCCTATTGGAATTATTTCAAGCCGGGCCAGGATCTCCTGCCCAAGGCCTTCGCATCGCCCGACTGGCCGGACGGGAAAGGCGACAATCCGCTGTACGTGAAGCAGCGCTACGGCCCGTACAACAACGGCGAGGTCTACGTGCCGACCAAGTGGATCAACATGAACGCGCTCGGCGATCCCGATTTCGAAGGCGTGGCAAGCGGAGGCAGCACCGGATTCGGCGGGGTGGACACGGGCTTCAGCCACAGCGGCCGGGTCCACGGCGGCATCGAGACGCAGCCGCACGACGCGGTGCATGGCATCGTCGGCGGGAGAAATCGGGCGACGGGCCTGCCCGGATTGATGTCGCACCCGGACATCGCGGGCCTCGATCCGATCTTCTGGCTTCATCATGCGAACATCGACCGGCTGTGGGAAGTCTGGCGAAGAAATCCTCCGACGCACGTCGATCCGACCGCGGTGAATTGGCTGAAAGGTCCGGCGGCCATCGGCGAGCGGCCTTTCAGGATGCCGATGCCGCACGGAGAAAACCGGACCTACACGCCGGGAGAGATGAGCGATCTCTCGAAGCTCGGCTATGCTTACGACGACGTATCGGCGCCGACCAAAACGCCGCCGACGGCTGCGCGCCTGACTCGCCTGCGCGCGCGGGCAACGGCCGAAACGCCGAAGGAGGACTTTGCCGTGACCGATCCCAGGACCGTCGAGCTGTTCGGCGCAAGCGACCAGAACCTGCCGGTGCGAGGCTTGGAGGCGCGATCGTCCGTCAAGCTCGACGCCGACGTGCACCGCAAGCTCACCGCCAATCTGAAGGCGACCGCCGCCGCGACGTCGTCCACGCCCGACCGGGTCTTCCTGAATCTCGAGAATGTCCGCGGTCTCGACGACGCCACGGTCCTCAACGTCTACGTCAACGTTCCGGAAGGCGAGGACCCCGCGAAGTATCCCGACCATCTGGCCGGCTGCATCGCGCTCTTCGGCGTGAGCAAGGCGACGGTGGCCGAGGACGGGCACGCGGGCGACGGCGTGACGTTCGTGCTTGAGATTTCACACGTGATCGATGCGCTGCATCTCGCCGGCGCGCTGCCACAGTCCCAGCTCGATGTGCGGCTCATCGCGGTGACGCCGGTGGCGGAGGAATCGAAGGTGAGCATCGGCCGCATCAGCGTGTATCGGCAAAGCGCCTGACGCGGAGGCGACGATGAAACACGCCGGGCGACGGCTCGACGCGCCGCTCGTCGCGCTCGTGTCGGTCAGCCTGATCGCGTGGTCCGCGTTGATCGTCGGCGCGGGCGGCCTGACGCCGCCCGCGCTCTGCTCGATCGCAGGTGACTGGCGCGTGCCGCTCGCGACGTGGCTCCGTCTGGCGTATCTGTCGAACTCGCCGTCGAAATTCGCTTCGGACTCCGTGATGATGGTTGCGGCAATGATGGCGCCGCTCGCCGCAGCGCCGCTTCGGCACGTGCTGGAGCGCAGTTTCGCGCGACGCCGGATGCGGGCGGCGCTCCTTTTCGTCGCAGGTTATGCGGCCGTCTGGCTCGCCGCGTGGATCGGCTTGCAGATCGTCGCGATCGCCTTCACCTGGGTCATGCCTGGCCCCGTCGCGCGAACGGGCGCCGGGCTTGCGCTCGCGCTGCTTTGGCAGGCTTCGCCCGCCAAGCAGGGGTTCCTGAACGTCTGCCACCGCCGGCCGCCGTTGGCGGCGTTCGGGGTGGCCGCCGATCGCGACGCGCTGCGCTTCGGCCTGGCGAGCGGCGTGTCGTGCGCAGGAAATTGCTGGGCGCTGATGCTGCTCCCGCTGCTGGCCGGACACGCGCACGTGCCGGCGACGATCGCCGTGATGTGCTTCATCGTCGCCGAACGGCTCGAACGGCCGGCGACGCCCGCATGGCGATGCCGCGGCCCCGGCAAGGCCATGCGCATCGCTGCGGCGAAAGTGCGCGCAAAACTGGCGTCGCTGCGCCTGTCCGTCTGACGTTCACGGTTGATTGGCCTCGAATGATCGCTCGCGGAAATCGCGCCGCTTCGCGTTCGTCACGCCCTGCTCGCAGCCGCGCCGATGTTCAGTTGCCGACGAGCGGATCTGCGTCAGACGATTGACGCAGCCCGCGAGATTCGTTCGTCGCAGCACCTCCCCGGCCTGTCATATCCATTTGAATTGGCATCGGATACGGCTCGACTGACCGAACCCGCCTCGCCCGACCGGGCGATCCTTTCCGCCCGGCCTCTCCGCGCACTTCCCCGCCGCGTCGGCCTCGCGCCGCGCGACGCGCCTTTCCGCTTGCCGACGCCCTTTGCGCCCTAATTCGCACCCTATTTAATGTAGTTGCGCACCGGCAAAATACTGGATAAATTAACAGCACTGTATTTTTAACCAGTGAGGTGTCCGATGGAGCACCTGATTCGCATCGTCAACGATACCGATCGTCAAATCCTCGCCTGGCTGCGCAGCCAGGTCGGCGACGAGCGCGTGGAGCGCGCGGCGCGGCACATGGGGCGCGTCCGCAAGCCTTACTTGTCGGCGGTCTGCCGTTACCTGGGTGTCTGGCCGCCGATCTCGCTGCGCTATCCGGCGCGGCGCGCCGAAGTCGATCACACGGTGGGCGACCGCTACCTGACGCTGATCCGGCAGCATCTCGCCACACATGCGGCAAGCCGGTAAGCAGCAAGCGTCGTGTCCGGCCGTTCGATCGACGCGAACGCGGCCGAACGAAGACGGCCGCCGCCGCCGCCGGGTGCAACGCCACGCGGCGCGGCGTCGCACCTTGTGATTCCATGCGCGACATCAAGGAACGCGTGTCGCCCGATCGACAAAATGTGCTGGTCGCGGCGACAGGAAATACCTGTCAGCTCGCCACGCACGAAGCCGTGCGCGCGTCGCACCTTTCCCAGCCGTCTACCCCGCCTACGAGGCGCCGTCTGACATCGCTCGCCGCGACACCCTCCAACGCATTTTGCGAGGCACCCCGGCATGGCGAAGAAATTCCCGCTGCATCCGAAACACCCCGAACGCAATTGCTGGGGATGCGACCGATATTGTTCAGTCGACGCGCTGTCATGCGGCAACGGCTCCGACCGAACTCAACACCCGATCGAATTGCTCGGCGACGATTGGTACGAATGGGAGCAGGAGAACGAGGCGGCGCAGCAGCACATGCAACAGACGCAAGCAACCGCCCGGTGACGCCGCGCCGCGATCGGGCGCGCTAGCCAGCGGAAATTCATTCGATGAACAGGCCGCCGCCGCGAAACAAGCAAAGATGCGGCCCGCGTGCTTCGTGCGGGCGCAAGCCGCTCGTCGCCCGATATTCGGCTCAGGCCGGACTCAGGCCGATTCGCATGATCGGCGCGAGCGCGGAACGGTCGACGTGCGACCGCAACACGACAGCCCATGCGGCCGCTACATCCCGGCCATCAAGCGCACCGCGGTCAACGAAGCACCCTGACCATGTGCTGCTCGTCATAAAATCGATCGCCGACACGCATCGCACGCCGCTCGACGCCGAACGTCTCGAATCCGAGCGACGCATACAGCGCCTTCGCGGGTTCGTTCTCCGTGTTCACGCATAGATTGACCTGAGCGACACCCCAATCGCGCGATGCATGCATCAACGCGCTATCGGCCAGACGCCGCGCGAGCCCGTTGCCGCGATGCGCGGGCGCAACGAACACGCCCCAGAGCGTCGCCTTATGGTTGATTTGCGCGAGCGCTTCCCTGCGCACGCCGGCGATGCCGATCAATTCACCACCGGCGGTCAACGCGCCGAACACCGCCTGCGTGCCGGATGCACGAAGCCGCGCCTCGACTTCCGTCATCGATCGCCCCGCCTCTTCGGCACGCGTCGGCCATATTGCGGTCGGCGACGTGTCGATCGCAACGAGACGCAGGGCACGGAACGCGGCGGCGTCGGCGGGGTCGAGCAAACGAATCGAGACCATCGTGTCATCAAAATCGAAAACGGAAAGCCCCGATCGTACACATTCCGGCGCCACCGTGCCGCGCGCCCGCACGTCAGGCCGCTGGCCGCTGCGCTCAACGGCTCAACGCTTCGCCCTGAAACGCTCGATCCATTCGAACGCCGCCATCCCGATCAGCATCGCCGCGACGAAACCGAATGCTTTCGCGCCACCGAGGCCGAGCGACACGACGGCCGGCCCCGGACAAAAGCCGACGAGCCCCCAGCCGACGCCGAACGCCGCGCTGCCCGCGACGAGCCTGAGCGTGACGGCCCCGCGCGGCGGAATCTGCATCGGCAGCCCGAGCAACGAACGCTTGCGCCGCCTGGCGAACGCGAATGCGGCCGAGCCGACCGCGATCGCGCCGGCCATCACGAATGCGAGCGACGGGTCCCAATTGCCGGCGAGATCGAGAAAGCCCTGCACCTTCGCAGGATTCGCCATCCCGGACAGCAGCAACCCGGCGCCGAACAGCAAGCCCGACAGGAATGCAAACAACACGCTCATGTCACCCTCCGAACACGTGACGCAGCGCGAACACCGTCGCAATGCCCGCGGCCATGAACACCGCGGTGGCGACGATCGAGCGCAGCGCGCCGCGCGAGATGCCGCAAACGCCGTGTCCGCTCGTGCAGCCGCCTGCATAGCGCGTGCCGATGCCGACGAGCACGCCGCCCGCGAGCACCCTCGCCCAGCCGGCGTCGACGGCCGGCATCGAAAACCAATCGAGCGCGCTCGCGACGACCGCGGCCGCGATCAGGCCGACGAGAAATGCCGCGCGCCATCCGGCATCGCTGCGCCGGCCGACGAGCAGCCCGCCGACAATGCCGCTGATGCCGGCGATGCGGCCGTCGAAGAACACGAGCAGCGCGGCGGCGGCGCCGATCAACAGGCCGCCCGCGAACGACAGGCCCGGCGTGAAATGAACGAGATCAACGGCCACGGCGCTTCCCCTTCTTGTTGGTTGCACAGAACTGCTCGTAGAGCACGGCCATGATGGCGACCGCCGGCTCGCTCGCGAGCGAGTAGTAGATGTTCTTGCCGTCGCGCCGCGTTTCGACGAGCGCGTGCTCGCGCAGCACGCCGAGTTGTTGCGACAGCGTTGGCTGATGGATGTCGAGCCGCGCCTCGATGTCGCTCACGCACAGCTCGCCGCACTGCGCGAGCTCGCACATCATCAGCAACCGATCCGGATTCGACAGCACCTTCAGCAGCGCGCACGCGGCGTCGGCCGACGCATGCATCTCGGACAAGTCGATCGACGAGCGTGCAGCACTCATCGCCTCCCCCAATAATCTATAAAACAACATTATATATTTTCACATAGCGAATGACGGAAAAGCAAAGGCTGCGCGATCGTGTCGCAGCGCTCGAACCGGGTCGTTAAGCGGGCCTTAAGCCCGCGTCCGGCAGAGTAGCGACAAGCAACACTGAATCGGAACGGACTGAACAGACATGAAACGCATTCTCATTCTGCTGCTTTGTCTCGGCATGCTTTCCGCGGCGAGCGGATGCGCAACCCCGCAGACGGCCGTCGATTCGTCGGTCGACACCCCTCACCCGGCGCATGCGGGCCGGCCGAACTGGCTTTGAGCCCGCATCGTTCGGCAGGCGGCCAAGCGATCGCGCATGCAGCGGCGACACGCGCGCGCCCCCACTTTGCCGAACCCTCCCGACCTTAAGATTTCCATAAGAATCGCCCGCGATAATCGAGCGAGCCCGGCAACGCACGCACGTCGGCCGGCCGATCCCTACGAACGGCTTACCCCACGGACGATTCGCGCAATGACACGCTCCCCCCGAACCCCGGATCGCTACGATTTGCTCAGCCGTATTTTTCATTGGTGCGTCGCCGCGCTCGTGCTCGCGCAGTTCGCGCTCGGCTGGACGATGCCCGACGTGCACGGCACGGCGCCGCCCGCCGGTCTCGTCGCCTGGCACGTCGCGCTCGGCACCGCGTTGATCGTCGTCATCGCGGCGCGCCTGCTGTGGTCGATCGTGCGCCGCAGCCCGCCCGCGCATCCGCAAGGCGCACTCCTGTCGTTCGCGGCGAGCGCGGTTCACAAGCTGCTGTACGTCGCGCTGATCGCCGTGCCGCTGCTCGGCTGGCTGAACGCGAACGGCCGCACGTGGCAGTTGAAGCTCGCGGGCATCGCTCCGCTGCCGACGATCGCCGCCCCGCATTCGCTCGGCGCGGATATCGGCGAATGGCACAGCCTGTCGGCGACGCTTTTCATCGTGCTGATCGGCATGCACGTACTCGCGGCGCTCGTCCATCGTTTCCTGATGAAAGACGGCGCGTTCGAGCGGATGATCTGAACGAGACGCGCGGCGGCCGATCGGTATCGGCGCGCCGCGCGCGCAACGGCCACGCGGAGTGATGTCGTGGCGGCGAGGACCGGCCGGTTGCATAACCATGACCGACGCGGCTTTCGCCGTTTGCATCGCTCTCTTCGACCCGGCTCCGGCCGGGTCTTTTTTCGTATGACGAACGAAACGCCGCGTCTGCGTGCGCCAGCGTGAGACTGCGTGCGACTATTCGGCGCGCGGCCGCCCCGTTCGGACGCGCCGACTCGATCGGGCCGGCGCCACCCCGGCGCACGGCGGCGCTACACGCGCCGCGCCGCGAGCCTTCTCACGACATCGACCATCGCGTCGACCTCGTCGCGCGTGTTGTAGAACGCCAGCGACGGGCGCACGGTCGCCTCGAGCCCGAAGCGGCGCAGAATCGGCTGCGCGCAATGATGCCCGGAACGCACGGCGATGCCCGCTTCGTTCAGCGCCCGCCCGACCTCTTCCGTCTCGTAGCCCTTCAGCACGAACGACAGCACGCTCGCCTTGTCGCGCGCGGTTCCGACGAGCCGCACGCCCGGCACAGGCGCGAGCGCACCCGTCGCGTAGGCGAGCAGATCGTGCTCGTAGCGCGCGATGTTCTCGATGCCGACCCGCGTCACATAATCGAGCGCCGCGCCGAGACCGACCGCATCGGCGATGTTGCCCGTCCCCGCCTCGAAGCGGTTCGGCGGCGGCTGGAACACGGTGCGCTCGAACGTCACGTCCGCGATCATGTTGCCGCCGCCCTGCCACGGCGGCATGTCGTCGAGGAGCGCGCGCTTGCCGTACACGACGCCGATTCCGGTCGGCCCGTAGATCTTGTGCCCGGAGAACACGAAGAAGTCGGCGTCGAGCGCCTGCACGTCGACGCGCATGTGCGAAATCGACTGCGCGCCGTCAACGAGCGCCTTCGCGCCCGCGCGATGCGCGAGCTCGACGATCTCCTTCACCGGCACCACCGTGCCGAGCGCGTTCGACACCTGCGTGACGGAGACGATCTTCGTGCGGTCGTTGAGCAGCTTCCGGTACTCGTCGAGCAGCACCTGCCCGCTGTCGTCGACGGGAATCACGCGCAGCGTCGCGCCCGTCAACGCGGCAAGCTGCTGCCACGGCACGATGTTCGCGTGATGCTCGAGATGCGACACGACGATCTCGTCGCCTTCGCCGACGTTGCGGACGCCCCACGTCTTCGCGATCAGGTTGATCGCCTCCGTCGTGCCGCGCACGAACACGATCTCGTCCGGCGAGCCCGCGCCGATGAAGCGCTGCACGGTCGCGCGCGCATGTTCGTACGCGTCGGTCGCGCGCCCCGCGAGCGTATGCGCGGCGCGATGGATGTTCGAATTCTCGTGCGCATAGAAGTACGCGAGACGGTCGATCACCGCTTGCGGCTTGTGCGTCGTCGCGGCGTTGTCGAACCAGACGAGCGGCTTGCCGTTCACCCGCTCGGCGAGTATCGGGAAGTCGCGGCGAATCGCGTTGACGTCGAATGGCGGATGCGCGCCCGCGCCGGGCGCGTGCGCATTCGCGGGCGGCGCATCGTCGACGAAATAGCGTGGCGCGCGATGCCGATCGACGGCCGGCCGCCGGATCGGCAGCAGATCGCGCAGTTCGCTTTCGTCCGGCAAGCCGAACGCACGCGGCGACGCGATGCCGTCGCGCGGCACGACAATTTGTGCGGCGTCGCGCGGCCAGCCGTGCGATGCGGGGTCGATGAAGTAATACGGCGAAGACGCAGGCGCAGCAGCAGATGCATCCGGCGCCGCGCGCGCGGGAACGGGTTCCTGCACCGGCGGCACGCCGAGCGCGACGCCGCCCACGCGCGGCTCCAGCGCCGGCGCGATCGCCACCGCGTTGTCCGGCAATCCGTTTTGCGCGGCCGCATGCGGAACGAGCGCGGGCGCGCGATTGCCGAGCGACAGCACATGCGTCGGCGCGGGCGCGAGGTTCGCGCCGGGCGCCTTGCCTAGCGGCACGCCGGCGCCCGGCACGCCCGTGCCCGTGCCGCCGGGCCCGGCAAGCGGCGAGCCAGCCGGCGCGGGATTCGAAGCCGACGCGAGAATCGGCGCTGCCGCCGGCAAGGCCGACGGCACGCCGCCGACCGCGCCGCTTCCCGCGCCGACATCCGGCGCGGCCGCCTGCCCCGGCAGCGCCGCGAGAAACGCCGACGCGAGGCGCGCGAGCGTCGCCGGGTCGGGCAGCCCGGCGGGCAGCGTCGCGTCCGGCAGCGAGACGGACACGGCGCTCACCGCGGAATCAACGGTAGGTGTCGGGATAGTCATGGTACTTGCCGATCTCCACGTCATCGAGGACAGCCAGCGCATCCGGCGAGTGGACGGCAAGCGAGCAATACAGCGAAATCAGATACGACGCGATCGCCTGGTTGTTGATCCCCATGAAGCGGACCGACAGGCCCGGCCCCTGCTCGCCCGCGACGCCGGGCTGATAGAGGCCGACGACGCCTTGTCGCTTGTCGCCGACACGCAGCAGCAGAATCTTCGTCTTGCCGTCGGCAAGCGGCACCTTGTCCGACGGAATCAGCGGAATGCCGCGCCACGTGAGGAACTGCGAGCCGAACAGGCTGACGGTCGGCGGCGGCACGCCGCGCCGCGTGCATTCGCGGCCGAACGCGGCGATCGCGAGCGGATGCGTGAGAAAGAACGCGGGCTCCTTCCACACTTTCGTCAGCAATTCGTCGAGATCGTCGGGTGTGGGCGCCCCCGTCAGCGGAAACACGCGCTGCTCTTCGGCGACGTTCGCGAGCAGCCCATAGTCGGGATTGTTGATGAGCTGGCTCTCCTGCAGTTCCTTGATCGTCTCGATCGTCAGGCGCAGTTGCTCCTTGATCTGATCGTGCGGGCTGCTATAGAGATCGGAGATTCGCGTGTGCACGTCGAGCACCGTGCTCACCGCGTTCAGGAAATACTCGCGCGGCTCTTCCTCATAAGGCACGAAGGTGCTGGGCAGCGCGCCCTCATCCTCGCGCGCGGTGCAGGCGGCCCGCACCGCCTCCGGGTTCTTCACCTGATTCAGACGATAGATGCCGGCCTCGACGGGCACCCATTGCAGCAAGTGCGTCAGCCACCGCGGCGTGATCGTGGAAAGCTGGGGAACAGTCTTGGTGGCATTGGCGAGTTGCCGTGCTGCGTTGTCGCCGAGCGCCGTCTGGCCGCTCACTATCGTCGACATGAAAGACTCCGGGGGCTATAGAACGAAATCGAAAATGCTTATCAGGAGAACGCATTATCGAGACGCCATTCGGGCGGCTCAACATGCTATAGACGACAATTCGGGGGATCGGACGGGAACTCAGCGTGCGGTTGACAGCGGCGCGTTCGACGCCGGCGCCGCACCGAATCCGTGTGGCGCCGATTCGGATACCTCGCCGGAAGACGTCAACAGCCGCGCGATCGGCACGCCGAATGCGCGCGCGAGCTTGTCGACGGTGACGATCGACGCGATCGCGGTGCCGCGCTCGATCTCGCCGACATACGAGCGGTTCAACCCCGCATGCTCGGCGAGCTGCTCCTGCGACCACGCGCGCGCCTCGCGCAACTGGCGGATCGCCGCGCCGAAACGTTGAACGAGCGCCGTCATCGCAACGCCCCCGCGGCGGAAAGCGTCGCGCCGTTCACGCCATTCACGTCGCGCACGCCATTCGCGCCGCTCGCGCCCGGCGAAGAGGCCGCCGCGTCTGCCGGCCGCGCCGGATCGCTGCGCGTGACAGCTTGCGTGACGTGGCTGCCGGGCGCGACGTCCTGCGTGATCCAGACGTTGCCGCCGATCACCGCGCCCTTGCCGATCGTCACGCGGCCGAGAATCGTCGCGCCCGCATAGACGACGACGTCGTCCTCGACGATCGGGTGGCGCGCGAGGCCCTTTTCGAGATGCCCGGACGCATCCCTCGGAAAGCGCTTCGCGCCGAGCGTGACCGCCTGATAGACGCGCACGCGCTCGCCGATGATCGCGGTCTCGCCGATCACGACGCCCGTGCCGTGATCGATGAAGAATCCGCCGCCGATCTGCGCGCCGGGATGAATGTCGATTCCCGTCTGCGCGTGCGCATGCTCGGCGACGATGCGCGCGAGCAGCGGCAATTCGAGGCGATACAGCGCGTGCGCGAGCCTGTGATGGATCATCGCGAGCACGCCGGGATAGCAGAGCAGCACCTCGTCGACGCTGCCCGCGGCCGGATCGCCATGAAACGCGGCGAGCACGTCGCTGTCGAGCAGCGCGCGGACGTCGGGCAGGCGCGCGGCGAACGCGCGCACCGCCGCGTCGGCTTGCGCGCCGATCGCGGCTTCGGCCTGCGCGGCGGCGTCGTGCCGAACCTTGTAGCGCAACTCGAGCTGAGCCTGCGCGAGGAGCGCGTGCAACGCGTCGTCGAGCGCGTGGCTCACGTAGAAATTTTCGCTCTCCTGCCGAAGATCGGGCGGCCCGAGACGCATCGGAAACAGCACGCCCTTCAATGTCTCGACGATGCCCGCGAGCGCCTCGCGCGCCGGCAACTCGCGTCCGCCGGGCTCGAGCGAGCGGCGCTGCACTTCGCGCCAACGCTGGCGCACGGTTTGAAGCGATTGAACGATGTCGTCGATGTCGAATACCGCCACGGCTGCCGCTCCTTGTTGCTTCCTGTTGTTTCTCGTTGCTTCCCGTCGCCGGTCGCGGCGCTAGCCGAATCAATCAGCTCTGCTGCCAGGGCAAGCCGTGCAGACGCCAGCCGTTGATCGCGCCGCGGTGGCCCGCGTCGTCGATCTCGCCCTCGAAGCCTTCGAGCACGTTGAACACTTGCGCGAAGCCCGCTTTTGCCGCCGCTTCCGCGGCGAGCGCCGAGCGATGGCCGCTGCGGCAGAGCAGCAGCACGACCGCGCCCTTGCCCGTCTTCGCTTCGAGCTCGCGCACGAAGCGCGGATTGCGCGTGAGGCTCGTGCCCGTCGCCCAAGGCACATGCAGGCTGTCGGGCACGTGGCCGACGAACGTGCGCTCCTCCGCGGTGCGCACGTCGACGAGTTGCGCGTCGCCCGCCGCCACGAGCGCCCACGCGTCGCGGGGCGATACGCCGCCCGCGTACGGCAAGCCCGCCGCGCGCGCGGCGTCGCGCGCCGCATCGAGCACGGCCTGAGTGGAGCGTTCTTCGAGTTCGATCGTCATAGCGTCTCCTTATCGATATCGCGCAGCGTGCGCGAGACATGGGCCAGGCTCGACGGCGAGTGCCGTCTATAGCCATCGAGAGCTCACTATGAAAGAGCCGCCGCAAAAGCCGAACCAATTATTTTTCATTTCGAAATGAAGCCGTGCATGCGGGCGATAGTCGGGATCGCGCATTGATCCGGACGAAACGGAAAACCCGTGCGGCGCGGCCCCGGACGGCTTCACGTACGACGAAAGCGCGCTCGCGAAGCGCGGGCGCACATCGGCTTACGCTACCATTACACGTCATGCCTCTTGCGAAAAACGCCATGCCTCATGCTTTCTGGCCTGAACGGGCCGATCCGTACCAATTCCTCGAAGAGCTGGACAGCGCCGCGAGCGTCGACTGGGTCGATGCGCAAAACGCCCGCACGCGCGATGCGCGGTGGCTGGACGATGCGCGCTACCGCGCGCTGGTCGATCGCTTCACGCAGGCGCTGCTGCCGCGCGAGCGCCCGGTGATCCCGCGACGCTGGCAGGACTGGGCATACGACGTCTGGCAGGACGAGCGGCATCCGAAAGGTCTGTGGCGGCGCACGCAATGGGCGGACTGGCGCAGCGGCCAGGCGGACTGGCAGACGCTGATCGATCTCGACGCGCTCGGCGAGGCGCAAGGCGTTCAATGGGTATTCGACGATCAGCTCATCCTCGAGCCGGACGGCGATCGCGCGCTGATCGTGCTGTCCGACGGCGGCGCCGACGCGGTCGTCATCCGCGAGTTCGACATCGCGCAATGCCGGTTCGTCGACGACGGCTTCTCGATCGAAGCGGCCGGCAAGCATTCGGTCGAATGGATCGATCGCGACACGATCTACGTCGGCTGGGACAACGGCGGCGCCACCGTCACGCGCTCCGGCTATCCGCGCGAGGTCCGGCGCTGGACGCGCGGCACGCCGCTGTCCGGCGCGCCCGTCGTATTTCGCGGCGCGCGCGGCGACATCTTCATCGACGCGCAATACGATCCGGTCGATCGGCATCACGCGATCGAGCAGGCGATCAACTTCTACGATGCGAACACGTATCGCCTCGCCGACGACGGCGCGTGGACGCGCTATGACGTGCCGCCGCACGTCGAGGTCGGTTACTGGAACGGATGGCTGCTGCTTCAGCCGCGGCTCGACTGGACCTGCGACGGCGTGCGCTACGCGGGCGGCAGCCTGCTCGCGATCCGCGAGGATGCGTTCATCGCCGGCGGCCGCACGTTCTCGACGCTGTTCGAGCCGAACGATCGCACGTCCGCGTGCGGCTGGACGCACACGCGCCGTTACGTGCTGGTATCGTGGCTCGACGACGTGCTCACGCGCACGATGCTCTGGTGTCCGGAACATCAGGACGACGGCGCATGGCGCTGGCATGCGCGCCCGTTCCCCGCGCGCGGGTTCGCGCAGGTGGACGTATCGCCCGTCGAACCGACGTTCGACGACGAGGTATACGTGAGCGTCGACGATTACCTGACGCCGCCCGAGTATTCGCTCGCGAATCTCGACGACGATCTGTCGGCCTGGACGCTGCTCGATCGGTGGCCGACGCAGTTCGACGCGTCCACGCTGGCGGTGCGGCGCGACCATGCACGCTCGCGCGACGGCACGCTCGTGCCTTATACGCTGGTCGGCCCGCGCGACGTGCTGGACGACGCGGCGCGCACGCCGCGTCCATGCCTGTTGAACGGCTATGGAGGCTTCGCGATCGCGCTCACGCCCGATTACGATCCGCTGCTCGGCATCGGCTGGCTGGAGAAAGGCGGCATCGCGGTCTTCGCCCATATTCGCGGCGGCGGCGAGTTCGGCACGCAGTGGCACGAATCGGTGCGGCAAACGGAACGGCAACGGTCGTTCGACGATTTCATCGCGGTCGCCGAGAAACTCGTCGCGGACGGCGTGACGACCGCCGCGCAACTCGGCATCCGCGGCGGCAGCAACGGCGGGTTGCTGGTCGCGGCGTGCATGATCCAGCGCCCGGAGCTGTTCGGCGCGGTGGTGAGCGACGTGCCGCTCCTCGACATGCAGCGCTATCCGCTGCTGCACGCGGGGGCGTCGTGGCTCGACGAATTCGGCGATCCCGACGATCCGGCGCATGCGTCGGCGCTCGCGGCATACTCGCCGTATCACCGGGTCGCGAGCGACGTCGCGTATCCGCCCGCGCTCTTCACGACATCGACGAGCGACGATCGCGTGCATCCCGCGCATGCGAGGAAGATGGTCGCGCGCATGCAGGCGCAAGGCCATCGGAACGTATGGCTGCTCGAGAAGACCGATGGCGGCCACGGCAGCGCCGACGCGATCGATACCGCCGAGCACGAGGCGATCGGATATGCGTTTCTGTGGAGCCACCTGTCCCGCGACGCGAATGACGCGCGCGAGTAAATCGCCGTGACGAGGCGGGCGGCCGTCCGTCACCGGCCGCCGTCATTCTCCCGAATCACCACCTCGGCCGCCGCCTCCGCCTCGCCCGCATGCGCTTCGTGCACCCGCGTGCGCAGCCCCGGCAGCGGCGCGTCCCCGTCGAGCAGATGCCCGCCGCGCACCTTCGTCTCTACCGTCGCCCGCATCGACAGCCCCACCCGCAGCGGATGCGCCGCCAGCTCCGACGCGTCCAGCGAGATCACCACCGGCAAGCGCTGCACCACCTTGATCCAGTTCCCCGCCGCGTTCTGCGACGGCAGCATCGAGAACGCGCTCCCCGTGCCCGCCGAGAACCCCTCCACCCGGCCCCGGTACGTCACCCGCGAGCCGTACAGATCCGATTCGAGCCGCACCGGCTGACCCACCCGCATGTGCCGGAGCTGCCCTTCCTTGAAGTTCGCCTCCACCCACACCTGCCGCAACTGCACCACCGACATCAGCGGCGCACCGGGCCCCACCTGCTGCCCGATCTGCACCGACCGCTGGCCGACCGTCCCGTCCACCGGCGACACGATCGTCGTGCGCTTCAGGTTCCGGTACGCGAGCTTGAACTGCGCGCCCGCCTGCTGCACCGCCGGGTTCTGCCCGACCGGCCGCTCGCTGCCCAGCGCGCGCGCCGCCTCCAGTTGCGCCCGCGCCCCGCCAGCGCCGCCTGCGCGTTCGCGAGCGAGGACTTCGCCCGCGCCAGCTCCTCCGGCGCCACCACCTCCACCGACGCCCCCACCCGCGCCCGATACGCCTGCTGCGCGAGCGTCAGGTCCGCCTCGCGCGCCTTCACCGTCTGCTCGTACGTCCCCATCGACAGCCGCGTGTTCGCAACCTGCCGCACCGCCTGCGCAAGCTGCGCCCGCGCCTGCGCGAACGCCGCCGACGCGTCCGCGTCGTCGAGCTTCACCAGCGCCTGCCCCGCCTTCACCTGCTGCGTGTCCGCCACCAGCACGTCGGTCACCGTCCCCTGGATCTGCGCGGCGATCTGCACGACGTTGCCGGCCACGTAGGCGTCGTCCGTCTCTTCGCTGAAGCGCCCGACGAGCCACCAGTAGAGCGCGGCGGCCAGCGCCGCGATCGCCAGCACGCCGAAGAACAGCGCGAGGCGGCCGCGCCGCGCCGCACGGCGCGCGGCGAGCGACGCCGCGGTTTCGGGATGCGGCCGCGGCCCGGGCTCCGGCGCGGGCTTCGCGGGCGCGCCGCCGATGGCGGCCGGATCGGTCGGCGCCTTCGCGCGCGGGGTGTCGGTGGCGGTGTCGTTCAAGGTCTTCGCGTGCGTGATGTCGGCGGCGCCGGGCTGCGCGGGCCGGCTCGATGCGCTTCGATGCCCGGCGGCGGTGTCGGTCGAATCTCTCGTATTCACAATGATGGTGGCGTTGGTGTGGATGTCTTCGCGCTCGATGGCTTCGTCCTCGACAGGCTCCTGCGATGCGTTTGTACCCGATGCGTTCGCGCATCGATCCCGGCGGACAGCGCGGCCATCCGCCGCGCCGCGCGATCCCGATCAATCGTGTCGCGTGTCGTTCGCCGCGGCCGGCGGCGCCGCCGCGAACGGCTTGCCCGCCTGCGCCAGCGGCGCGCCGTCCGCCTGCCGGGCGTCGAAGCCCCGCCCAGCGCACCGATCAGCCCCACCCGCAGCGCCCGCCGCCGCGCCTGCAGCTCGATCGCGTGCGTGCGCTCGTCCAGCAGCGTCAGCTTCGCCATGTCGACGTCCTTGCGCATCCCCATCCCGCGCCGGTGCCGGTCCTCCGCCAGCGCCACCATCCGCTGCGCCGCGCGCACCGCCTGCTGCTGCTCCCCGAGCAGCGCATCGACCGTCGACAGCGACGTCAACTGCCGCGCCACCTCGCCCAGCGCCGCATCCACCGTCTGGTTGTACAGCGCCAGCGCCACCTCCGCGTTCGCCACGTCGCCCCCCAGCTTCGCCTTCAGCCGGCCGCGATCGAAGATCGGCAGCGACAGCGCCGGCCCGATCGAGCCCCCCAGCGCGTCGTGCCTGAACAGCGACGCCGGCGCGAGCGCGAACAGCCCGCCCAGCGCCGCCAGGTTCACGTCCGGGTAGAACGCCGCGCGCGTGCCGTCGATCGTCGCATACGCCGCCTCCACCCGCAGCCGCGCCGCGACGATGTCCGGCCGCCGGCCCAGCAGCTCCGCCGGCAGCCGCCGCGGCAGCGGCGCGTCCGCGGGCGGCGCGAGCCTCGGCCGCGCGAGCGACAGCCCCCGTTCCGGCCCGCGCCCGCTCAGCACCCCCAGTTGCAGCTTCTGCAACTGGATCTGCTCGTCGGTCAGCGCGATCTGCTCGAACAGCTTGCTGCGCTTGAGCGCCGCGTCGTCCGCGTCGTAGCCGTTGTCGATCCCGCGCGCCGCGCGCTCGCGCAGCACCGCCTCGACCTGCTCGCTCGCGCGGCGCTTGAGCTGCAGCAGCTCGCGCAGCGCATACGCGCGGTCCAGCTCGCCGTACAGCGTCACGATCGCCACCGACAGCGCGAGCCGCGCCTGCTGCGCCTCGACCCGCGCCGCGTCGCGCATCGACAGCAGCCCGCGCGTGGCCGCCGCGTTCCTGCCCCACAGGTCCAACTGATAGTTCAGCCCGACGAACAGCGACGACGACGACACCACCGATTCGCCGACGAGCGGCACCGACACCGGCAAGCCGTTCAGCGTCGTATTGATGGTGCCGCCCGAGCGCGGCACGTGCGCCTTGGACAGCGACGCGCCCGCCTTCGCGGTGAGTCCCGTCAGCGATTCGAACTGCTGCAGTTGCGACTGCGCGACGCCGATGCGCGCCTGCGCGGCCTGCAGCGTCGGGTTCTGCCGCAGCGCTTCGTCGACCAGCGCATCGAGCTGCGGATCGCCGAGCTGCCTGACCCAGTCGGGGCTCGGCCAGGCGCCGTGCGCGGCGCCCCCGTCGTTTGCGCGAGCGCGTCGTCGCCCGGCGCGCGCGGCGCGAGCGCCGGCTCGAAGCCCGACGGCGCGCAGCCGGCGAGCGCCCACGCGAGCGCGGCCGCCGCGAGCCGGCGCGCCGCGCGGCTGCCTGCCGCGGTCGTTGCGGTCGTTGCCGCTTGCGTTGCGGTCGTTGCCGCTTGCGTTGCGCTCTGCCTCATGCTCGTGACGCGTGCCTCGTTCTCATATCCCTCTGTCCGGCCTGCTCCGGTCATTCCTGCCGCACCGGCTCGCGCGCCGCCGCGCCCGCGCGCGCATCGTCGAACGATCCCAGCCGCCCGAACAGGCCGTCGAGCACGCCCAGCGCGATCCCCCGCAGCTTCGCGCCCTTCTCCCGCTCGCACAGCACCACCTGAACCACCTGCCATAGCGTCAGCAGAGTCGGCACCAGCGCCACCGGAAACCGCAACCCGTACTGCAGCCCCAGTTGCATCGCGTTGCGCGCGCCGTAGTACCGGCGCAGCCACCCGTGATGCATCGCCGTCAGCTCGAACGGCCCCACCTTGTGCCGGCGCCGCGCGCCGATCCGGTGCGTCAGCACGAGCGACGGCACCACGTACAGCGGCACGTTGTGCGCGAGCGCGCGCAGGCAATACTCGGTGTCGACGTGATCGATGAACAGCGCCTCGTCGAATCGCCCGAGCCGCGCGTACGCGGCCCGCGAGATCACGCTGCCCGACGAGATCAGGAACGCGCAGCGCCGCGGCCCCGTCTCGCCCTCCACCCGCACGCGGCGCACCGTCACGCCGCTCGTCATCAGCACCGGCAGGAAGCGCCGCTCGTTCGCGTCGTAGATCCGCGGCCCCGCGATGAATGCGCCCGCGTGCGCGCCCGCGCCCAGTTGCGCGCACGCCTCGCGCATCCGCGCGAAGTACGCGGCCGGCACCGTCGAGTCCTGGTCGAACAGCGCGACCGCCTCGACGCCCTGCGCGAACAGCGCCGACAGCCCCGCGTTGTACGCGCCCGCCACCCCGCCGCGGTTGCCGTGGTGCTGCCACACGACCCTCGTCCGCGCCGACAGCGCGCGCACCCGCTCGCGCGCCGCCGCGTGCTCGTGCGGCGTGTTGTCGATCACCGCGAGCGCATCGCTGTCGCGCGCGAGCGCCTCCAGCCCCGACAACTGCTCGTCCGTCGGGTCATACAGAATCACCAGCGCGCCCAGGGTCGTCATCGCTCTTCCTTCCTCCTTCCGTGGTTCGAGCTTCGGCGTGCTCGCCTCGCCATCGCGGCGATGCGCCGCCTCCTCAGGACTTCGATGCATCGCCGCTCGCCTTCGCCTCAATGCCCGAGCGGCGCCGCCGCGCCCCGCTTCGGCCGTGTCAGCCACATCAGCCCCGCCAGCAGCAGGCACGTCGCGCTCGCCATGCAGAACATGTCGTTCGTCGCCATCATGTACGCCTGCTGCCGCACCACCTGGTGCAGCGAGCTCAGCTCGCGCACGCCGTGCAGCCCCATCGCGTGCAGCGCGTCCACGTACCGCTGCGTGTTCTCCGACGCGCGCGTCACCGACTGCGACACCACCGCGTAGTGATACGTCGCCCGGTTGTCCCACCACGTCACGCTCAGCGCCGTGCCGAACGCCGCCGACAGCGTCCGCAGGAAGTTCGACAGGCTCGACGCCGCCGCCAGCTTGTCGTCCGGCACCCGCGACAGCGTCGCCGCCGTCAGCGGGATGAAGAAGCACGGCAGCCCCATCCCCTGGATCAGCCGCGGCGTCACCACCTGCGCGAACGTCATCGACAGCGTGAAGTGCGTGCTCCACCACATCACCGCCGCGAACACCCCGAACCCGAACGTCACCAGCACCCGCGCGTCCAGCCGGCTCGCGTACAGCCCCACCAGGATCGAGAACGCCAGCGCCAGCACCCCCATCGACGCCGTCGCCAGCCCCGCCTGGTACGCCGTGTACCCCATCACCGCCTGCAGCCACAGCGGAAACACCACCCCCACCACCGAGAAGCTCATCATCCCCAGCGAGATGATCACCACGCAGAACGTGAAGGTCCGCTCCCGGAACAGGCTCAGCTCCACCACCGGATGCGCCTCGCCCAGCTCCCAGATCAGCAGCGACACGAGCGACACCCCCGCCGTGATCGCCAGCCCCGTGATCAGCGGCGAATCGAACCACCCCCGGTCGTGGCCCAGATCCAGCATCGCCTGCAGCGCGCCCACGCCGATCACCAGCAGCACGATCCCCGGCACGTCGATCGGACTCGCCTCGCCCCGCTGCGCCTGCGGCCGCAGCATCAGCGCGCACACCGCGAACGAGAACAGCCCGATCGGCAGGTTGATCAGGAAGATCCACGGCCACGAGAAGTTGTCGATCAGCCAGCCGCCCACCACCGGCCCGAAGATCGGCGCGAGCAGCACCGTCATCCCCCACAGCGCCAGCGCCAGCGTGCGCCTGGCCGGCGGGAACGCGCGCATCAGGATCGTCTGCGACAGCGGCACCATCGGCCCCGAGAACAGCCCCTGCAGCGCCCGGCACGCCACCAGCACCTCCAGGTCCCGCGCGAGCCCGCACAGCAGCGACGTCAGCGTGAACAGAAGCACCGACACGACGAACAGCCTGAGCTCCCCCACCCGCCGCGCGAGCCACCCCGTGAGCGGCACCGCGATCGCCGCGGCCACCGAGTACGAGCTGATCACCCACGTGCCCTGGCTGTTCGCCACCCCGAGGCTGCCCGAGATCGCCGGCACCGCGACGTTCGCCACCGTCGAGTCCAGCACCTCGATGAACGTCGCGAGCGACAGCGCGAACGTCAGCAGCGCGAGCTTCGCCCCGCGCAGCGGCGCGACGGCGGGCGGCGCCACGCCGGCCCTGGCCCGATCCGCCGGCAACGCCTGCGCGCTCATGCCGGCTGCGCCTGCCGCGCCGCGACGCCCGGCGCGAAGCGCTCGATGAAGCGCGCCGCCTCGTCGCAGCCGTCGGGCTGCGCCGCCATGCGCGCGCGCACCTCGGCGCAGCGCGCGGCCAGCGCCGCGTCGCCCAGCACGCGCGCCAATGCCCGTGCCAGCGGCTCGCCGCGCACCGGCGCGTCCAGCCGCACCCCGCAGCCGCTCGCCGCCACCCGCTGCGCGTTGTCGAACTGGTCGTGCGCGAACGGCGTCACCACCTGCGGCACGCCCGCCGCGTACGCCAGCGACGCCGTGCCGATCCCGCCGTGATGCACCAGCGCCCGGCACCGCGGCAGCAGCGCCGCGAGCGGCACGTAGCGGCGCTTGAGCAGCGCCGCGCCCGGCGTCTTCGCTGCCGTTGGCCCCGTCGTCCCATCCCATGCCGCCGGCGCGTCCGGCGCGAGCAGAATCCCCCGCACGCCCGTCGCCCGCAGCACCTGCGTCACCGCCCGCTCATACGTGCGGCCGTCCACCCGCGTCGAGCCCGCCGTGAACACCACCGGCGCCTCGCCCGACGCGACGAACGCCTCCAGCTCCGCATCCGCCTGCGCCGGCCCCGCGTCGTTGAACAGCGCAAACCCGCTTTGCACGCAATTCGCCGGCCAGTCCGGCTGCGCCGGCGCGAACCACGACGGAAACAGGCACAGCACCCCGTCCGTCGAATGCAGCCACCGCCCCAGGATCCGCTTCGCCGGCGCCAGGCCCAGCGCCTGCCGCGCCGCGTTCAGCTCCGGGCCGCACACCCGGTCCAGCACCTGCCGCTCGATCAGCGTCATCAGCCCCGCCTTCACCGCCAGCGGCAACCCCGCCGGGATCGTTAGCCGCTTGTGCGTCGGCGGCGCGTGCGCCGACAGCAGCGTCGACGGCGACACCTGCACCGACACGTAGCGCGTGCCGAAGCGCTCCTGCATCAGCCGCGCCGAGAACGCCCACAGCGTGCCCACCAGCACCGTGTCCGCGTCGCTCAGCGCGCGCAGCACGTCGAAGTGCGGCCGCACCACCGGCGCGATCACCCGCCACAGCGTCCGGAACGACGTGCGCGGTTCCCACAGCGCCGGGTCCGCCATCGCCTGCGCGTAGTCCTCGGCCGTGCCCACCGGCACGAACGCGAACCCGCTCGCGCGCACCGCCGCCTCGAACGGCGCGTGCGTGCAGAACACCACCTCGTGGCCGCGCGCCGACAGCGCCCGGCTCACCCCCAGCAGCGGATGCACGTCGCCCGCCGACCCGATCGCCGTCACGATTACCTTCGCCATCGCTTCGTCATCCCATCCCGCGCGGCAGCCGGCGGCACATCCGGCCTCGCCAAACGTTCGAACCGGATCGTCCATCCCCGGCCGGATCCGTCCGCCTGCCGCCGAACGAACGCCTGCGTCATGCCGATGTGCCTGACCATCGCCTCGCGCCGCGTTTGCCTGTCTGATTGAAGGAGCCTCGCCCGCCGGTGCGTCACGGCCGATGCCCGCCGCTACGACAGCGCCGGCAATTGGCCCAGCGGCGGACCGAGCGGCGCGAGCGTCTCGTCCTGCGCGTCGTCGCGCGCCGCACTCGCCCGCTCGTCGCCGAAGAAGCCCAGGATCGACGCGCGGAGCTGCTCCTGCGGCTGACGCCCCTCGAGGTCCAGGAAGTGCCCCGCCTGCCGGATCGTCGCGAACTCCGCGCGCCGCACGTACGCCGCCAGCCGCCGCACGTCCGACGCCGTCGTGTACTCGTCCAGCTCGCCGTTGATGAACTTCACCGCGCAGCCGATCTGGCGGAACTCCGGCAGATACTGCTCCGGCTGCATCGACAGGATCTGGTCGACGTGGAACGCCACCTGGTCCTGCTCGTTGCGCGGCAGCTTCGTCAGATACCGGTAGTTGTACAGCTTCATGATCCGCGGCAGGTAGCGCCCCACCGTGTCGTTGAGCAACTGCGCCGCCTTCAGGTTCTCGCCCGCCGCAATGTGATCGCGCGCGCGCGTCACATAGTCCGTCATCGCCTCGTTCAGGAACGGCGAGAACGACGCGATCACCGCCCGCCGCACGCTCGCGCACCCGCGCGCCAGCGCGAACAGCGACGCCACCCCGCCCCACGACACCGACAGCATGAAGCTCGGCTCGAACCGCTCGGCCAGGTGCAGCAGAATCTCGACCTCGTCGTCCTTCGTCAGAATGTACTCGCCCGGATTGTGCTGGCGCGACTGCCCCGCGTACGGCAAATCGAAGCACACCGCGTTCACGCGTTCGCCCAGGTAGCGAATCGTCTGGCCGAACGACGCGCTCGTCGCCAGCGCGCCGTTCACGAGGATGACCGTCTCGAAGGCCGGATCGAACACGTGACGCTCGACGTGGACCTTCAGTCCGCTCGGCAGCGCTACAACCTGTTTCTCGATAGGCATGGCGTATCTCCCGCATCTGCTCGGCAAATGAGCTGATCCCGCGCCCTTGACAGGACGCCAACACGTAGCCGCACGCCCTCCCGCGCGATCCGCACGCCCTGCCTCGCGCGCCGCGGCGGCTACCCACCCGCCGGAGCCGCGCATCGCCTCGTCCCCTATCCGACCGGCAATACGCTCCCACCAGGCCCAACACGGTCATCCCGCTGCCTTCGGCCCGTGGTCTCCAGCGCCTCTTACTCGCATGACGCCTCTTGAAGGATTAACCGCTTCCCATCGCCATTCCGCTTTCACGATCACCGTTCGGCGGCTCGCGTTTTTGCGGTGTTAATACTAATACGCTGAATACAACCTCCTCAACTATTTTTAATGTTTCGCCTCAAAAAACTCATCAATGCCCCCTTCGCACATTGAACAAATCACTCTAAAGACCCTTCTCCGATTAATCCATTCATCGCAATGAAATATTTTTTGTGATATAGAACGCATCACGCGAGCATCGGCCGAGACGCCCGTCCCACCGCCCATCCCAGTCAATCCGAGCACCGCGAAGCCCGACGCCTCGCAAGCCCAACCATAAACATTCCGAAACGCCCAATCTCCAATTCCACCCCATCCGCATACACCCCGCGCGCATTCATCCGTTATCGAACCGCCCAATCAAGGGAGGTTGCGCACCAGAACGGATACCCAATCTCATACCCATCGTCCATTTCCGGCGCTCTATAACATGAATTCGCAATGCCGGAATTTACGATTAAAACGTTTTAAACATTCTCAACATTCTTTCACTCGATCTTCACAAAAGCACGAATCGACCGCATGCCGTCGCGACACCCCGCCGATGGCCAACGCGGCACATCAAGCCGGACCGGCCAGCCGCCTCACGAGCTCATCGGCAACGATCAAGTCCCATATTTTTATTGATTGAACGATCAATAAAAAACCGCTATCCTTCGGACTTCGCCATCCACCGCGCTCACAAAGGTCCCGCGATGCCCAAACTCGGAATGCGCGAGATCCGCCGCGCCCAATTGATCGACGCAACGCTGCGCTCCATCGACGAGGCTGGCCTGTCCGGCACGACGCTCGCATCCGTCGCGCAGCGCGCGAACATCTCGACCGGCATCGTCAGCCATTACTTCGGCGACAAGGACGGCCTGCTCGAAGCAACGATGCGCCACGTGCTGCGCGACCTGTGGGCCGCCACCGCGCGCCATCGCGCCGCCGCGCCCGACGCGCCGCGCGCGCGCCTGCGCGCCGTCGTCGCCGCCAATTTCGACGATACGCAGATCAGCGCCCCCGTGATGAAGACATGGCTCGCATTCTGGTCGCAGAGCATGCATGAGCCGATGTTGAAACGCCTGCAGCACGTCAACACGCGGCGACTCCATTCGAATCTGTGCGCGGAGTTCGCGAAAACACTACCTCTTGCGCGCGCACGCGAAGCCGCAAGCGGCCTCGCCGCGCTGATCGACGGCCTGTGGCTGCGCGGCGCGCTCGCGGGCGAGCCGCTCGACACGGCGGCGGCCCTGAAGCTCGCCAACGATTACATCGACCTGCTGCTCGCGCCGCGCGCGTAACGCGACGCGCGCTCTCGCCCACACAAGGAGATCCCTATGTCCGCTATGTCCGTATACGGTCTGCAACGCCTTTACATCGCCGGCACCCATGCCGACGCCACGAGCGGCAAGACGTTCGACACGTTCGATCCCGCGACGGGCGAGCTGCTCGCGAGCGTCCAGCAAGCAAGCGCCGACGACGTCGATCGCGCGGTGGCATCCGCGCGCGAAGGCCAGCGCGAATGGGCCGCGATGACCGCGATGCAGCGCTCGCGCATCCTGCGCCGCGCGGTCGAATTGCTGCGCGAGCGCAACGACGCGCTCGCCGAACTCGAAATGCGCGACACCGGCAAGCCGATCGCGGAAACGCGCGCCGTCGACATCGTCACGGGCGCCGACGTGATCGAGTACTACGCGGGCCTCGCGACCGCGATCGAGGGGCTGCAAGTGCCGCTGCGCCCGGAATCGTTCGTCTACACGCGGCGCGAGCCGCTCGGCGTGTGCGCGGGCATCGGCGCATGGAACTACCCGATCCAGATCGCCTGCTGGAAGAGCGCGCCCGCGCTCGCCGCCGGCAACGCGATGATCTTCAAGCCGAGCGAAGTCACGCCGCTGTCCGCGCTCAAGCTCGCGGAGATCTACACCGAGGCGGGGGTGCCCGCCGGCGTGTTCAACGTCGTGCAGGGCGACGGCTCGGTCGGCGCGCTGCTGACCGCGCACCCGGGAATCGCGAAGGTGTCGTTCACCGGCGGCGTCGAGACCGGCAAGAAGGTGATGTCGCTCGCGGGCGCGTCGTCGCTGAAGGAAGTGACGATGGAGCTGGGCGGCAAGTCGCCGCTCATCGTGTTCGACGACGCCGATCTCGACCGCGCCGCCGACATCGCCGTCACCGCGAACTTCTTCAGCGCGGGCCAGGTGTGCACGAACGGCACGCGCGTGTTCGTCCAGCAAGCGGCGAAGGACGCATTCGTCGAACGCGTGCTCGAGCGCGTCGCACGAATCCGCATCGGCAATCCTTCGGACCCCGACACGAATTTCGGGCCGCTCGCGAGCGCCGCGCAGCTCGACAAGGTGCTCGGCTACATCGACAGCGGCAAGGCCGAAGGCGCCAAGCTGCTCGCGGGCGGCGCGCGCCTTGCGCACGATCATTTTGCGAACGGGCAATACGTCGCGCCGACCGTGTTCGGCGATTGCCGCGACGACATGAAGATCGTCCGCGAAGAGATCTTCGGCCCGGTGATGAGCATCCTGTCGTTCGAAACGGAAGACGAAGCGATCGCGCGCGCGAACGCGACCGAGTACGGCCTCGCGGCGGGCGTCGTCACCGAGAGCCTGTCGCGCGCGCACCGCGTGATCCATCGCCTCGAAGCAGGCATCTGCTGGATCAACACGTGGGGCGAGTCGCCCGCCGAGATGCCGGTTGGCGGCTATAAGCAATCCGGTGTCGGACGCGAGAACGGCATCACGACGCTCGAGCACTACACTCGAATCAAATCGGTGCAGGTCGAGCTCGGCCGCTATCAACCGGTGTTCTAAGCATCAGGAGAACGCAACGATGACGACACGCGAATTCGACTACATCATCTGCGGCGCGGGCTCCGCGGGCAACGTGCTCGCGACGCGCCTCACCGAGGACCCGGACGTCACCGTGCTGCTCCTCGAGGCGGGCGGTCCCGACTACCGGTTCGATTTCCGCACGCAGATGCCGGCGGCGCTCGCGTACCCGCTGCAGGGCCGCCGCTACAACTGGGCATACGAAACCGATCCCGAGCCGCACATGAACCATCGCCGGATGGAATGCGGGCGCGGCAAGGGGCTCGGCGGCTCGTCGCTGATCAACGGGATGTGCTACATCCGCGGCAACGCGCTCGATTACGACAACTGGTCGACGCACAAGGGGCTCGAGGACTGGACGTATCTCGACTGCCTGCCGTACTTCAGGAAGGCCGAGACGCGCGACGCCGGCCCGAACGACTATCACGGCGGCGACGGTCCGGTCTCGGTGACGACGAGCAAGCCCGGCGTGAATCCGCTGTTCGAAGCGATGGTGGAGGCTGGCGTGCAGGCCGGCTATCCGCGCACCGACGACCTCAACGGCTATCAGCAGGAAGGCTTCGGCCCGATGGACCGCACGGTCACGCCGCGCGGCCGCCGCGCCTCGACCGCGCGCGGCTATCTCGACCAAGCGCGCGCGCGGCCGAATCTAGACATCGTCACGCACGCGCTCGCCGATCGCATCCTGTTCTCCGGCAAGCGCGCGACGGGCGTCACGTTCGTGCACGGCAGCGAGCGCGTCACCGCGCACGCGCGCCGCGAGGTGCTGGTGTGCAGCGGCGCGATCGCTTCGCCGCAACTGTTGCAGCGCTCGGGCGTCGGCCCCGGCGAATGGCTGCGCGAGCTGGACATTCCCGTCGTGCTCGATCTGCCCGGCGTCGGCCGCAACCTGCAGGATCACCTGGAGATGTACATCCAGTTCGAATGCAGGGAGCCCGTGTCGCTGTATCCGGCGCTCAAATGGTGGAACCAGCCGAAGATCGGCCTCGAATGGATGCTCAACGGCACGGGCCTCGGCGCGAGCAACCACTTCGAAGCGGGCGGCTTCATCCGCACGCGCGACGACGATCGGTGGCCGAACATCCAGTATCACTTCCTGCCCGTCGCGATCAACTACAACGGCTCGAATGCGATCGAGATGCACGGCTTCCAGGCGCACGTCGGCTCGATGCGCTCACCGAGCCGCGGCCGCGTGAAGCTGAAATCGCGCGATCCGAACGCGCATCCGAGCATCCTGTTCAACTACATGGCGGAAGCGCTCGACTGGCGCGAATTCCGCGACGCGATCCGCGCGACTCGCGAGATCATGCGCCAGCCGGCGCTCGACCGCTTCCGCGGCCGCGAACTGAACCCGGGCGCGGACCTGAAAAGCGACAACGATCTCGACACGTTCGTGCGCGCACGTGCGGAAACGGCGTTCCATCCGTCGTGCTCGTGCAAGATGGGCTATGACGACATGGCGGTCGTCGACAACGCAGGCCGCGTGCACGGGATCGACGGATTGCGGGTCGTCGACGCATCGATCATGCCGATCATCACGACCGGCAATCTGAACGCGCCGACGATCATGATCGCGGAGAAGATCGCCGACAAGATCCGCGAGCGCGAGCCGCTCGAACGCGCGAACGTGCGGTACTACGTCGCGAACGGCGCGCCCGCGCGCGGCGGCAAGCCTGCCCGGGCGCCCGCCGTCGTATGAAAAGCGGCCGGCGCGACATTCGCGGCCGGCCGCGCGTCGATGCTCGAAAGCGTTCGATGCGGCCGCCGGCGCGACACGTAGCGGTCGGCCCGCTCGACGTGCATCATGCCGGATCTTTCTCGCCGAAGCCGCGCACGTTCCGCGAAGCCCCGCCCCCCGCCATACCCTTTCGGCGTCGACAACGGCGACGAAACGCACCACGCCCTTCCCGAACCCTGCGCAAGCCGCATTGCATGATTCCCTTCGTCCGCAGCGCTTGCTCGACGCGAGTTCGCAGCCACGCCAACGCACTTCCGCCTTACGACCGCCAATCGGCCTGAAGCAAATCCACCACACGCCACGCGCACGCGGACCGCTCGCCCCCTTATATCCGCGCCTTCGGCCTTTGCTGCAACAACACGCCCGAAGCGGCACTGGATCAATCGGAACGCGACATGGCGCGACACGGATTTCCCAATTAAAAAACCGCGTATATCGACTCCAACAAAACAGCGAAAATACGCATCGAATCAGATTAAAAATCCAACTCCCCTCTTCCGATTCCCATCTTCATAAAAGATCGCACCCCGCTTTATCGTCACGCGGAAATCAGAAATCCGGGGCCGAGATAAAAATCTCGCCAAGCGCTGCCATGCCTCGCAGCAATGCCCGGAACCAGCGAGCCACTCCTGCGCTCACCCGAAACAAACAAGCCGAACAAATTAACAATCATTGAAATTACGCGTATTTTAATTTCACCAAATTCAACACAGAATTATTTTCATAAAATCCCGTAATTTTATTGTAAGATGACTGCAAGACATCTTGAAGTTAATCGGCAAGATGCCTCCCGCATTCACGCGGGCCAGCCGTTTTTCGATCCGGCCTCCAGCGAAACGCAACATTCTCCGGTCCGGCGATTCAGCGGCGCCATGAAATGTCGCATCCGATTTCGATTATTTAGGATCACTTTTCAACGCAATTCAGGACGATCATGGTCAAGACCTTCTACATCACCGCAGCCCCCGTCGGCGCTGTCCCGAAGTTCCTCGATCCACTGGAGCCGAAGTTCATCCCGCATGTGCTGCTCGAGCTGCTGCCCGCCGACAAGCGCGAGGCGACGATCAAGGCCCTCGAGGTCAACGGATGGGAGGCCGTGCCCGCAGGCGGCATCGTGCGCGAATACGGCTACGACGCGCCGATCGATCTGACCGACTACGACGGCGTACCGGCATCGGCGCCGGATGCGCTGCGCAACCATGGCTGGACGCCGAACGGCCCGGTCTGGCACCGCACGCAGACCTCGCCGCCGCTCGCGCAGCCGCCGCTGATCACGCGCACCACGCTCGAGCGGCTGTCGTCGGTCGATCTGGTCCGCCAGATCGTCCTGCAGCTCACGACGTTCGGCTGGACCGCCGCCGAAGACGGCAGCCTGAGCTGGGCGCACGACCGGATTCACACCTACCTGCCGCCGGATTGCGTCGAGCGGATGCGCGCCGACAACGCGGCCGTGCTCGATTCGCTGTTCGACAACGGCTGGCGAATATGCGACGCCGGCTACTGGCAACCGGGCAAGGCGCGCTCGCCTTACCTGCCGATCACGGCGAACGGCATCGTCGACGCATCGCGCGAGGCACTGCGCGAAGGCGCCGCGGCGGTCCACCTGCATACGCGCGCGACCGACGATCAGGCGACGCTCGCGATTCCCGGCCTGAACGCGCCGATCAGCATCGGCTCGCAGCGCAACCACATCGTGCTCGACGATTACGACCGGATCATGCCGAAGCTTCTGGATCTGGAGCCGTCGGCGATCCTGAATCTGTCGACGAGCGCGCGCGGCGACCGCCGCGCGTCGCAAAGCCCGCTGCGGCGCGCGCACCTGAAGCGCTACGGCCATGCGCAGCTCGCGCCCGACGTCGCGTCGTTCAGCCCCGGCCCCGTCGTGTTCCAGGCGGGCGGCGGCTACGACAATCCGAACGCGTTCCTCGCGGATCAGCTCGCGCATTTCGCGGACGTCGGCGTGCGGCCAGAGATCGAAGTGTTCAACCACACGATCGTCGAGAATTCGATCACGCTCTATCAATCGCCGCTCGTGAAGGCCGGCGTTCCGGTGCTGTTCATGCTCGTCGCCGCCGTCGATCAATATCATCGCGATCCCGTCAGCGGCGACACGAGCGACGATTCGCTGATCGACGTGCCCACGCGCAAGGCGATCGCGAAGCTGCTGCAAGCCGGCGCAGACGACGCGCACGAGAAAGCCGTCGAGCTCGCCGCGACGCAGTTGCGCCCCACCGTCGACAAGCTCCGCGACAACTTCCCGTCGTGCAAGATCTCGCTGCTGCTGCCGGGCCCGTTCCAGGCGCTGCTCGTCGACGTCGCGATCGCGCTCGATCTCGACGGCATCCGCGTCGGGCTCGAGGACGCGCTGAACGTCTTCGACGCGCGCGTGCCGGGCGGCGTGCGCAAGGCATGCGGAACGGGCGATCAGGTGCGCTGGCTGCGGCTCGAGCTCGAGCGCCGCGGCATCGGCATCGTCGATGCCGAAACGCTGCGCGACGAACTCGGCATGCCGCGCCCCGACGTCGCGCTGTTCCGGCAGGCGGAGGCGGCGCTCGCGCACTATCCAGCCGACGAGCGCCTCGTGTCGGCCGACACGATCCTCGACGCGCTGCGGCCGATCGTCGACACGTATCGCAAGCTCGAGGACCGGCTCGCCGCGCACCTCGCGAGCGCCGAATCGCTGCCGACCGATCCCGCCGCGCTCGCCGAGCACGTGCTGACGGCCGCGCGCAGCTTCGGCGTCACGATTCGTTCGTTCGTCGAAGAGCTCGACCGCTACGAGGATCACGAATATCTGATCGCGCGCTACATCCAGATTCCGCAGGCGCTGAATTTCGCACGCGAGCTGCTCGTGCCGCGCGGCTATTCGATCGACGTGTACGACCGCGCGCTCGAAGACTATGCGCGCCCCGGCAAGACCGTGACGCGCGAGCACGCAAGCTACGGCGTGCGCGTCGACCAGTTCAAGCCACTGCCGCTGCGCTGCCTCGAATATCTGGCCGGGATTCCTTGCCGATACAACAGCGACTACAGCAACGTCGTCAATCTCGGTTTGCGCCAGAGCCCGCGCTACAGCGCGACGATGGCGCTCCTCTATCACGCGCTGCGCGAGCTCACGCTCGAGTTGCGCGATCGCTCGAATGCGTCGCGCAAGGCTTGCGGCCCCGTGTGGACCGTGCTCGAGGCCGCGGCGGACGCGAGCGAGCCGCCCATGCGCCGCGACGTCGCGCCCGACGAGCTGGCGGCGGCGATCGCGAGCGTCGACTGGGTCGTGCTGCCGAGCACGCCGACCACCAACTACCCGCTCGGCCTCAAGCTGTCGAACGGGATGGCGCAGTTGTTCCACGGCTTCGTCGCGCAGATCGCCGCCGATCCGACGCTGCGTCCGTCCCGGCAGACGCAGCGCGACACGCCGCTGCGCCTGCTCGCGATCACGCATTCGGGCCGCCGCGACGACGGCGAAACCGTGATCGAAGCCAGCATGCTGCACAACCGCTTCGCGCTGAACGCAGACCCGTCCGGCCTCTACTTCAGCGAGGAATCGCAACTGATCTACGAGCGGCTGATCCTGCCGCGCCTCGTCGACAAGCCGGCGAAGCTCGCGTACACCGAGCGGCAACTGGTGCGCCGCGACGCGGCCGGCTTCCCGCTGTATCAGGACGGCTCGCGCGCGCGCCGCATCCGGGCGGAGCAGATCGAACGGCTGCCGCTCCTCAAGTGCTTCGCGCACAGCTCGGGAATCGCGACCGCGCAGCAGCTCGACGTGCAGGCGTGCCGCGACGGCGAGCGGCTCGGCCTCACGGAAGACGAACTGCGCGCATTCTTCGATCGCGCGCTGCTCGTGTCGTTCGGCTCCGCCGCGGACATCCATCTCGACTGGCTCGGCACGTCGGTCGTCGACGTGACCGCGTTCAACGACGTGCGCAGCCTCGCCGGCACGACGAGCCGCCATTACGTGATCCAGCCCGGCGAGCATGCGGACGTGCTGCGGCACTGCCTCGTGCACACGCAGCCCGCCGACTACCGCTACGATCACGCAACGCCCGTCTGGCAGGACGGCCGGCAAGGCAAGATCGTCGCGCGGCTCACCGGCGTGTTCCTGCTCGACGACCATGCGCGGCTCGACGACGGCCACTCGATTCGCCGCTACCTCGCCGCGAGCCCGCTGTGGCTTCGCCAATGGATTGCGCGCTTTCACGACGCGCCCGCCGACGCCGGCGCGCACGCGATCCTGCGCGAGCTGAAGTCGTCGATGACCGACTACCGGTCGAGCGCGAACCAGACGATGCGGCGAGCGCTCGCGTAAGCCCGGGCGGCATGCCGGCGGCGTCGCCTCCACGCGTCCGGCGTGCCGCCGCCCCGGCCAATGGCGCGCCCGTTCCAGCCGCATGCCGCTTTCCTTCTATAGCGGCGAATAATGGTCAAGTCTACTGAACGAGCCGCGCCCCGCGCATCCCGCGCGGGGCCGCCTTCCGACCAGAGACCACCGCCATGCCAGCCGCTCCCGCCGCCCCCTCGCGCGCCAGCGCCGCCGCCCGCCTCGAACGATTGCCGTTTTCCGGGTATCACAAGCTCATCTTCGTGATCATCGCGATCGCGTTCTTCTTCGATTCGGTCGACCTCGGCACGATGACCTTCGTGCTCGGCTCGATCAGGAAGGAGTTCGGCCTGTCGACCGCGACGGCCGGCCTCGTCGCAAGCGCGAGTTTCTTCGGGATGGTGCTCGGCGCGGCGGTTGCGGGCCTGCTCGCCGACCGGTTCGGCCGGCGGCCCGTGTTCCAGTCGAGCATGGTGCTGTGGGGCGCGGCGTCGTACCTGTGCTCGACCGCGCAGAGCGTCGACGCGCTGATCGTCTATCGCGTGCTGCTCGGCATCGGCATGGGGATGGAATTCCCGGTCGCGCAGACGCTCTTGTCCGAGTTCGTCCCGGCCGCGAAGCGCGGGCGGCTGATCGCGCTGATGGACGGCTTCTGGCCGCTCGGCTTCATCACCGCCGGCGTCGTGTCGTACTTCGTGCTGCCGCTGTTCGGCTGGCGCACCGTGTTCGCGCTGCTTGCGCTGCCCGCCGTATTCGTGCTCATCGTGCGCCGGCTCGTGCCGGAATCGCCGCGCTGGCTCGAGCATCGCGGCCGGCTCGCCGAGGCCGAGCGCGTGCTCGCGCACGTCGAGGCGAGGGTGATGAAGTCCGTGCGCGTGGCGAGCCTGCCCGCGCCGTCGCGGCTCGCCGGGCCGGCTCGCGCGCACGGCCGCGGCGCGTTCGGCGAGATCTGGAGCGCCGCGTACCGCCGCCGCACGACGATGGTCTGGCTGCTGTGGTTCTTCGCGCTGCTCGGCTTCTACGGCCTCACGTCGTGGCTCGGCGCGCTGTTGCAGCAGGCCGGCTTCGCCGTCACGCAATCGGTGTTCTACACGGTGCTGATCTCGCTCGGCGGCATTCCGGGCTTCCTGTGCGCGGCGTGGCTCGTCGAGCGCTGGGGGCGCAAGCCGACCTGCATCGCGTCGCTCGTCGGCGGCGGCGCAATGGCCTACGCGTATGGCCAGAGCGCGCTGTTCGGCGGCAGCGCGACGCTGCTCGTCTGCACCGGGCTCGCGATGCAGTTCTTCCTGTTCGGAATGTGGGCGGTGCTCTACACGTACACGCCGGAACTCTACGGCACGGGCGCGCGCGCAACCGGCTCGGGCTTCGCGTCGGCGATCGGGCGGATCGGCTCGCTGATCGGGCCCTACGTGGTCGGCATCGTGCTGCCCGTCTTCGGGCAAGGCGGCGTGTTCACGCTCGGCGCGCTGTCGTTCGTCGCCGCCGCGCTGGCGGTGGGCGTGCTGGGAATCGAGACGAAAGGCATGGCGCTCGAGTCGCTCGCGTCGACGGACACCGCAGACGCCGCCGCGCGCGACGCCGCGAGCGCGCCGGCGAACTGAGCGCCGCGCCGCTCGCCGCGGCCGGCGAAATCGCCGCCAACGCCGCCGGCGACGCCGACGCCGTCAGGCCGAATCGGCCGCCTCGATCACGGCGAGCGGCAGCGTTGCCGTCAACGCGAATCCCCGGCCGGGCGCGGTGTCGATCCGGATCTCGCCGCCGAGGCGCGCCGCGCGCTCGCGCATCCCGAGCAGGCCGAGCGAATGCCGGTTCGGACGCGTGTCGCGCGCCGTGCCGCGGCCATTGTCGGCGATCCGCACGACGCAGTTCGGCTCGTCGCGCACGATGTCGAGCGTGACTTCGGTCGCCGCCGAATGCCGGGCGACATTGGTCAGCGCCTCCTGAACGATGCGGAACACCTCGGTCGCGCTGTCGCGGTTGAACGCGATGTCGTCGGCTTCGATGCGGCTCGTCACCGGAATCCGGTATCGCGCGGCGAACTCGTGCGTGAGCCACTCGATCGCCGCAAGCAGCCCGAGATCGTCCAGCATCACGGGGCGCAGGTCCGCCGCGATCCGCCGCACCGAGTCGAGCAACTGGCCGATCAACGCATAGACGTTCGGCAAGCGGCTCGTTCGCGATGTCCAGCCCGCCTCCTTCAGCTCGTTGTCGACCAGCGTGACCGCCATCTTCAGCGCCGTCAATTGCTGGCCGAGGTCGTCGTGCAATTCCCGCGCGATGCGCGTTTTCTCCTCCTCGCGAATGCTCTGGATGTGGGCCGACAGGCGGCGCAGCTCCTCGCGCGACACCCGCAGCGCGTCTTCGTCGCGCTTGCGGTCGGTGACGTCCATGATCCAGCCGACCATCCGGTACGGTTCGCCCGCGCTGTTCCACAGCGCCTGCCCGCGCGACTGGATCCATCGGAAATCGCCCGAGCGCGTGCGCACCCGGTATTCGACGTCGTACGTGTCGCGATGCTCGAGGTGAGCCTTCAGCGCGTCGAGCACGCGCGCCAGATCGTCCGGATGAATCGATTCCCGGTGCCCCGTGATCTCGTCGGGCAGTTCATGGTCCTCGTAGCCCATGATCTTCTTGAAGTGCGGCGACAGATACATCGCGCCCGTCTTCGGATTCCAGTCCCAAAGCCCCGCGCTCGCGCCGCTGACCGCGAGCTGGAACCGTTCCTCGCTCGCCGAGAGCGCCGCGGCCACGCGGTGCCGCTCCATCGCGTAGCGTATCGCCCGGCTCAGCAGCGGCGTCTCGACCCGCTTCTTCAGCAGATAGTCCTGCGCGCCTTCCTGAATCGCCTGCAGCCCGACGGACAGGTCGTCGAGCCCCGTCAGCACGAGCACCGGAACGTCGGGCACCTGCCGGTGGAAGCGGCGGAACGTGTCGAGCCCGTGCGCATCGGGCAAGCCCAGATCGAGCAGCACGACGTCGAAGTGCGCGTGCTTCGCAAGCTCGAGCGAGGCCGACAGCAGCTCGGCGTTGACCACGCGCGGCGCGAACTCCGTCACGTCGGTCAGCGCTTCGCCGATGAGCAGCGCATCGGTCACGCTGTCCTCGACCAGCAGGATCTCGACGTTTTTCGACGGCGAACTCATGGCTTGACGGGCGGCAACGTGACGACGCCGAGCCAGAACTCGTTGATGCTGTGCACGACGTGCGTGAATTTCGCGAAATCGACGGGCTTCGTGATATAGCAATTCGCATGCAGTCCGTACGATCGCGCGACGTCCTCATCCGATTTCGATGTCGTCAGGATCACGACCGGAATCGTGCTGAGATCCGGATCGAGCTTCAGTTCCTGCAGCACTTCGCGGCCGCTCTTCTTCGGCAGGTTCAGATCGAGGATGATGAGGCCCGGCCGCAGCGCGCTCGCGTAGGGCCCTTCGCGCCTCAGGTACGCCATCGCCGCGACGCCGTCCTCGACGACCCGCAGCGGGTTGAGCACCTTGTAGTATTCGAGCGCCTCCCTGGTCATCATCACGTCGGTCGGGCTGTCCTCGACCAGCAGGATCTCGACGAAATTCCCTCGCTCATCGGCAATCATCGCTCACCTCCTTCGGGTAGCGCGGTCAATGCGTTTCATCAGCGTCCGGCCGGGACAGCGTAAACGAAAACGTCGTGCCCCGCCCCGGCTCGGATTCGACGAAGATGCGGCCGCCGTGGTGCTCGACGATCCGCTTGCAGAGCGCGAGCCCAAGCCCCGTTCCCGGATATTCGCGCCGCGTATGCAGGCGCTGGAAGATCAGGAAGATGCGCTCGAAATACTGCGGATCGATCCCGATGCCGTTGTCCCGAACCCGGAACACCCATGCGTCGTCGCGCGCATCCGCTTCCAGATGAATCTGCGCGACGCGATCCTTGCTGCGGAACTTGATCGCATTGCCGATCAGGTTCTGCAACAGCAGCACGAGCTGGGCCGCAATGCCGTGAACGACCGGCAACCGGTCATGCGTGATCTGCGCGCCGGATTCGCGAATCGCCGCGCTCAGGTTGCGCAGCGCCTCGTCGAGCGCGCGCTCGCCATCGACCGGCTGGCGCGCGTCCTCGAGCCGCCCGACGCGCGAATAGCTGAGCAGGTCGTCGATCAGCGACTGCATTCTCGTCGCACCGTCGACCGCGTGGCCGATGAACTCGTCGGCCCGCGCGTCGAGCTGGCCCTGATATCGCCGCTGCAGCAGTTGCAGCGGCCCCGCGACCGCGCGCAGCGGCTCCTGCAGATCGTGAGACGCGACGTAGGCGAACTGCTCGAGATCCTGATTCGAGCGCGCAAGCTCCTCGCTTCTGCGGCGCAGCTCGAGTTCCGCGCGCTTGCGCGCGGTGATGTCGGCGATCGAGCACAGCACGAACGCGCCCTCCGACGTCGTGATCGGATTCAGGCCGATTTCGACCGGAAATTCGCCGCCGTCGCGGCGCAAGCCGAAAAGGTCGCGCCCCTCGCCCATCGGCCGCGCGTCCGGCTTGCCGAAGAACGCGCCGCGGTACGCCGAATGCCCGGCACGAAAACGCTCGGGCACCAGCATGTCGATGCCGTGCCCGATCATGTCGCCGCGCGCGTAGCCGAACAATTTTTCGGCCTGCGAATTAACGAGCACGATCCTGCCGTCGCGCCCCACCATGATCATCGCGTTCGGGGCGGCCTCGACGGCGAGCCGGAACCGCTCCTCGGCCCGCTCGCGCTCCGACACGTCGCGCACGACGAGCACCGCGCCGACGAGCTTGCCCTTCGCGTCGAAGGTCGGCGCGGCATTGCCGTCCACCGGCAGTTCCCGGCCGCCGCGATCGACGAAGCGCGAGTGGACGGGCAAGGTCGCGGTGCGTTTGCGCTCGACCGCGACGCGCGCCGGATTGTCGATCACGCGTTGCGTCGCCGCGTGCCGGAAAGTCAGCACCTGCTCGATCGGCTGGCCCACGGCGGCAGCGGCGGCGAGCGAGGTCATCTGCTCGGCCACCCGGTTGAAGAACGTGATGCGGCCGCCGACGTCCGTCGCGATCACGCCGTCGCCGATGCTCGCGAGCGTCACGTGCAGCAGTTCGCGCTGCTCGAAAAGATCGTGGGCCGCGGCCGCCTCGACGAGCAGCAGGCGGCGCATCACGTAGCCGAACGATACGCACACGACGAGCGTGAGCAGCCCGGACGCGAGCCCCACGCCGATGGCGATGTCGCGCGTCGCCCTCGCGCGATCGCGCAGCACGCTCAATTGCTGCTGGACGGTCGTCTCCATTTCGTTGACCATCGCCCGCGCGAGGTCCATGAAGATCTTGCCCGCATCGCTCGAGACGATCGCCTCCGCCGCGTCGAATCCCTCGGTCTTGCGAAGCTCGATCGTCACCGCGAGCTCTTTCTGCTTTTTCTCGAGCAGCGTGCGCAGCGTCGCGAGCCGCCGCTGCTGGACGGCGTCGTCCTGAACGAGCGGCGCGAGCGCATCGAACTGTTTGCGGACTTCGGGCAAGGCCGCTTCGTAAGGCTGAAGATAATCCGGCTTGCCGGTGAGAATGTAGCCGCGCTGCCCCGCCTCCATGTCGCGGGCCAACGACAGCAGCCGTTCGAGACCCGATATCACTTCGCTCGCGCGATGGACGTCCGCCTCGCTGTCGAACAGGCGGGCCGTGCCGAGCGCGCCGATGCCCGCCGTCAGCAGCAGCAGCACGGCGGCGGTCCACAAGCCGAAGTCGATCCAGCGCGACACTTTTTTCCCCAACCGCATGATGCCCGAGGCCATCTCGACTCCCCCGAGGTGTCATTGCCAGAAAACCATTCGCAAGCTCGATCGCGGGATGCGGACGCCCGCCGCGCTCGCGGCGCGCCGATGCGGGTTCCGGACCGTTCCCGCGCCGCGCGCGGCGCGCGCCGTCCGGCCGGCGGATGCGGCGTCTTCCGGTTCGGGCGCGCGCCGGCGGCCGTTGCGTGCCCAGGTGAAAGCGCTGGCCGCGCGAGCGACACGCTCGGCGCGCCGGCGCAATGGGCGAATGATGTCTGGAGATTAGGCGACGGACACCACCGCCGCAACCTTCGATGGCCACATGGCGCCGCCCGGACGGGCGACGCAGGCGAAACGCCCGGCCTGCATCGGCGCGGCGCGCGGCCGGCCGCGACGATGCGCGGCTGGCCGCGCGAAACGCGACGAATGGATGGACGGCGATCGGTCGGATCGAGCCGAGCCGCCAGCGGCGACGCCGCCCGCGAGATCGCCCGCTCAACGCGCGGGCTCGTGCGCCCAGCTTCCTTCGATGTCGATGTCGCTCTTGACCGAGTTCGCGAGATAGCAAGCGTCGTGCGCCGCGTGGTGCAGCGCATCGACTTCGTCGCGCGTCGGCGCGCGCTCGCCGCCGAACGTCACGTGCGGCTTCAGCACGACGCGCGTCATCACTTCCTGGCCCTGCGCGTTCTTCGCCATCGTGCCTTCGGCAACGTCGCGATAGCCGGTCACGACGAGCTTCTTCTGCGCGGCGAGCGACAGGAACCATAGCATGTGGCAGCTCGACAGCGCCGCGACGAACGCCTCTTCCGGATCGACCGCCGCCGGATCGGAAAACGGCACGCGCACCACGTGCGGCGAGCTCGACGCCGGCACGCGAACGCCGCCGTCGAAGCGCCACTCGTGCTTCCTGCTGTAGCGGTTGTCCGCAAACGTCTCGCCTTCCTGCTTCTGCCACGCCACTTCGGCCGTGTAGGTCGACATCGCTTCTCCCTGGTGTGTTCGCGTCGCAATGGTCGTTCGTCAGATCGGCGTCAGCACCGGCTGCCCCGCGAAGTGGCGCGCCGCGTTCTCGAGGAACTGGCGCACCGAGCGCTCGAGCGCCTCAGGCGACCAGCCGCCCAAGTGCGGCGTCAGCACGACGTTGTCGAGCGCCGCGAGCGCGCGCGGCGGCTGAGGCTCCCCTTCGTAGACGTCGAGCCCCGCTCCCGCGACGCGGCCCGCGCGCAACGCGTCGGCGAGCGCCGCCGTGTCGACGACGCTGCCGCGCGACACGTTGACGAGAAAGCCGCGCTCGCCAAGCGCGTCGAGGATGCGCGCGTCGATCAGATGCCGCGTCGCCGCGCCGCCCGGCGTCGCGACGACGAGAAAGTCCGCCCAGCGCGCGAGCGCGTGGAGTTCGGCGAAATAGCGGTACGCCGCGCCTTCGCGCGGCCGGCGGTTGTGATAGCCGATGTCGAGATCGAAGCCCGCCGCGCGGCGCGCGATCTTCTCGCCGATGTTGCCGAGCCCGACGATCCCGAGCCGCTTGCCGGACACGTTCGGCGGCATCGGCAGCGCATCGCGCCACACGCCCGCGCGGCACGCCGCGTCGAGCTTCGGCACGCCGCGCACCGCGGCGAGCAGCAGCGCGAACGCGTGATCGGCAACGCAATCGTCGTTCGTGCCCGCGCCGTTGACGACGACGACGCCGCGCGAGCGCGCATCGTCGAGCGCGATGTTCTCGTAGCCGACGCCGAGCGCGGCGATGAATTCCAGCTTCGGCAGGCGCGCGATCTCGTCGGCGAAGAGGCCGACCGTGCCGTTCGTCAGCACCGCCCGCACGGCGGCGCCGCGCTCGGCGATCGCGGCGCGGCGCTGGTCGGGCGTGGGGGCGTGGAGGACGTCGAATGCGTCGGCAACTTGCGCGTGCGCGTGGTCGCGCAGCGGGATCAGCACGAGCAGTTGGGGCTTCATGGCGGGCGTCGGCGGAAGGAACGTTGACGCCAGTGTAACAATGGAACGCGCCGAACGCGTCGCCCCGCCGGAAAGCCCTGTTCGGCGAGCGGGCTCGGCCGGGCTCGGCCGGGCTCGATTGGGCGCGGGACCTGCGCCGTGACGGCCCGAGATCGCGGCGAGCGGCGAGCGGCGGGACGCTCGCTCACGCGTCCTCGGGCGGATGCGCTTCGAGCCACGCGACGATCTGCTGCTCGGCCTGCAGCGGCGTCACGGTTTCGCCCGTCGCGAGCACTTCGTACCGGTAGGGATCGGAGCCGTCGAGGTTGTCCGGCTCCGGTTGCGCGATCGTCCAGCGCCAGTCGATCCGGTCGGCGATCGGCGACGGCGCGCCCTCGATGCTGCATCGGCAACCGTCGATTTCCGCGACAAATCCGGTGTGGGTCGGTTCAAAACTCGCAAACACGGCGGCTCCCGTCGATGTACGCCGCGGCGCGGCAGGGTGGCGAGTATCTCACGATCGCGCCGCCCGCCCTGCCGCGCGCGCACGCGACCGGCTGTTGCACGCTGTCACGCATCGTTGCATTTTCGATGGCCCGCACGCGTGCCCGCGCGTCAACCGCGCGCGGCGGCCACGAGTCAATGTCGGTACTGGCGCAGGTATTTGCGTCAGGGCCGCGCGCGCGTCGCCACGTGCGCCAACCCCAAGGATAGTCAGGAGCGGAAATGAAAACGACCGCGATTCTCTCGGCACTCGCCGCCGGCCTGTGCTTCTCGATCAGCAGCTTCGCGCAAGCGCCGGCGAGCGCGCCCGCCGGCACGACCGGCCAGGTGTGGGTGAACACCGACACGAAGGTGTACCACTGCGCGGCCGACAAGCGCTACGGCAAGACCCAGCACGGCGAGTACATGCCGGAAGCGGCCGCAAGGGCGCAGGGCTTCCGCGCGTCGCACGGCAAGGCGTGCTCGTGACGCGCGGCCCGGCGAGGCCGGCGCGCGGCGGCGATCGCGCACGCCCGCCCGTTCAGCCGCGCGCGGCCGCCTCCCGCGCGGCCGCGCGCCACGCCGCATGATCGGCGCGCGTCCAGTCGAGCTCGACACCGACCCGCTTCGTCCCCGGCCGGATCTTCGGCTTGTGCAGCGCGAGCGTCAGCGCGTCGAGCGCCGGCCACTCGTCGAACGACAGCACGGCGATCTCGAGCGCGAGCGTCTCGAGCAGGCGCGTATGCGGCTTGTGCGCAAGGAACGACGCGAGCCGCGCGCAATACGCGTCGTAGTCGATCCAGCCGTCGCCGCCCGCCTCCGACGGCTCGCGCCGATAGGCGAGCCGCGCGTCGATCACGACGGGCTGCGGCGCCGCGTGCTCGTGCGGGTGGATGCCGATGCGCGCCGGCACCTTCAGCGCGTCGACGAACACGCTCCAGCCGCGTCCGCGCGCCGGATCGAGCGCCGCGAACGGCCCTTCGGCGGGCTTCATCAGGCGAGCGGCATCGCCGCGTCGAGCATGATGCGGCAGAAGTAATCGGCGAAGCTGCGGCGCACGACGATGTCGAACGCCTCGTCGCCCATCGGCACGAGTGTGATCGACGCCTTGAAGTAATGGCTCTGCGCGCACTGCCCGACGCCGAACACGCGCGGGTGCAGATCGAGCGGACAGCCGCGCGCGAGCACGTCGCGCGCGCGCGCGCCGCTCGCCTCGACGACCGTGTAGCCGCTGCCGACGTCGACCGCCGCCGCATGGAGCCCCTGCACCGCTTGCGCAAGCTTTGCTTCGAGCGCGCCCGCCGCGACCGCGCCGTTCGAGCGCACGAGCCACTCGTCGGGGCCGAGCCACAGCACGTCGTGGTCCGCGCCGCGCGCGACGGTGTTCGGCTTCACGGGCGGCCGGCAGCCGACCACCTGCTCGAACGCGCGCACGAACGCGGAATCGTTCGGCTCGCCGCGCACGTTCACGAGATCGAGGAACGGCCGCTCGCGGAACCGGAATGCCTTCGAGCCGCGCGCGTCATACGCCTTCAGCGCGTCGCCCGCGCCGACGAGCGGCGATTCGAGCCGCGCGCCGCCTTGCGCGTGCACCGCCACCGAAGCTTCGTTTCTCGTTTCATTCCACATGTTGACGTACCCCTTCGGTGTCGTAGAAAACCGGGCTCGAAATCGTCGCGGCGACGCGCCGCCCGTTCGCGAGCGAGACCGCGACGCGCTCGCCCATCCTGCTCAACCCGCCCTTCACGACCGCGAGCGCGATCGAGCGCTTCAGGATCGGGCTGTAATAGCTCGACGTCACGTGGCCGAGCATCGGCGTCGTGCCGTCCGCGCGCGCGGCCGCATCGACCTCGACGATCTGGCCGCCTTCCGGCAGCACGTATTGCGCGTCGTCGGTCAGCAGGCCGACGAACTGCTTGCGGCCGCTCTTCGCGGTATCGGCGCGCGCGAGCGACCGGCGGCCGAGGAAGTCCTTCGATTTCGCGACGAGCCCGCCCATGCCGAGATCGAACGGCGTGATCGATCCGTCGGTATCCTGACCGACGATGATGTAGCCCTTCTCCGCGCGCAGCACGTGCATCGTCTCGGTGCCGTACGGCGTGATGTCGAACTCCGCGCCCGCTTCCATCAGCGCTTCCCACACCGCGCGGCCCGCGTTCGCCGGCACGTTCACTTCGTATGCGAGCTCGCCCGAGAAGCTGATGCGCATCACGCGCGACTTCACGCCGGCGACCGTGCCGTCGCGATAGCTCATGAACGGGAACGCGTCGTTCGCGAAGTCGATGTCCTTGCACACCTTCTGCACGACCTTGCGGCTCTTCGGCCCGACCACCGCGAACGTCGCCCAGTGATCGGTGACGGACGCGAGGCGCACCGACATGTCCGGCCATTCCGTCTGCAGCCAGCGCTCGAGCCACGTGAGCACGCGCGCGGCGCCGCCCGTCGTCGTCGTCATCATGAAGTGCTGCTCGCCGAGGCGCACCGTCACGCCGTCGTCGAACACCATCCCGTTCTCGTCGAGCATCAGCCCGTAGCGGCACTTGCCGACTTCGAGCTTGTTCCACGGATTCGTGTAGACCCAGTTCAGCAGCTTCACCGCATCCGGGCCCTGGATGTCGATCTTGCCGAGCGTCGACGCATCGAGGATGCCGACGCCGTTGCGCACCGCGAGGCATTCGCGCTTCACCGCCGCGTGCAGATCCTCGCCGCGCTTCGGGAAATACCACGGCCGCTTCCAGTTGCCGACGTCCTCGAACATCGCGCCGTGCTCGACGTGCCATTCGTGGACGCAGGTCTTGCGCACCGGGTCGAGGAAATCGCCGAGCTCGCGGCCCGCGAACGCGCCGAACGACACCGGCGTGTAGTTCGGGCGGAACGTCGTCGTGCCCGTCTCCGGAATCGTCTTGCCGAGCGCCTGCGCGAGAATCGCCATCCCGTTGATGTTGCCGAGCTTGCCCTGATCGGTGCCGAAGCCCATCGCCGTGTAGCGCTTCACGTGCTCGACCGACTCGAAGCCTTCGCGCGCGGCGAGCAGGATATCGGCCGCGCCGACGTCGTTCTGGAAGTCGACGAACTGCTTCGGACCGCGAACCGCCGCTGCGGCACCGCTCGCGAGCCACAACGGCAGCAGCGCGTCCTCGACCGCCTCGGCGACCTTCGGCACGGGCGGCCGCTCGGCGGCGAAGCCCGTCGACTTCGCCGCGGCGACGCCCGCGTCGACCGCGAGCCGCAGCGCGCGCGACAGCTCGAACTCACCCGCCGCCGCGCCGACGCTCGCTTCCGCCTGCACCGGCTTGCCGGGCACGAAGCACGCCTTGTCGTCGTTCCAGTGCGCCTTGCCGCCCGACTGCGCGAACAGGTGCAGCACCGGGCTGAAGCCGCCCGACATCGCGACGAGATCGCACGGCAGCGTCGCGATCCTGCCGCCCGACTTGCCGCTCGCGTATGACGCGACGTCGACCGACGCGACCCGCAGCCCGCCCGCCGCGCTCGACACGACCGCGCCGCTCATCACCGTGATGCCGTTGCGCTTCGCGACCGCGGGGAGTGCGCCGCGCGTCGACGCGCGCGCGTCGACGACCGTCACCTTCGCGCCGCACGCCTTCAGGTCGAGCGCGCACTGATAGCCGCGATCGTTGTTCGTCGCGACGACCGCGACGCGCCCCGGCAGCACACCGTAGCGATGGATGTACGCCGACACGGCCGACGCGGTCATCACGCCCGGCAGATCGTTGTTGCCGAACACGAGCGGCCGCTCGTGCGCGCCCGCGGCGAGGATCACGCGCTTCGCGCGCACCTTCCAGATCATCTCGCGCGTGCCCTTGCGCATCGACACCGGCAGATGATCGGTAAGCCGCTGCACGACGGTCACGAGGTTGTGATCCTGATAGCCGAACGCGGTGCTGCGCGTGAGGATCTTCACGTCGGGCAGCTTCGCGAGCGCCGCCTCGATCTTCTCGACCCATTGCAGCGCCGGCTTGCCGTCGATCTCCGCGCGGGCTGCGAGCAGGCTGCCGCCCAGTTCGCGCTGATCGTCGACGAGGATCACGCGCGCGCCGTTCGCGGCCGCCGCATGCGCGGCCGCGAGCCCCGTCGGGCCGCCGCCGACGACGAGCACGTCGCAGTGCGCGTAGCACTTGTCGTAGCGGTCGGCGTCGAGCGTGTCGGGCGCCTTGCCGAGGCCCGCCGCCTCGCGGATCTTCTCTTCGTACTTCGGCCACAGGTTGCGCGGCCACATGAACGTCTTGTAGTAGAAGCCCGCCGGCAAAAAGCGCGCGAACTTCTGCATCACCGCCATCCGGTCGTGCTCGAGCGACGGCTTCGCGTTCACGCTCGTCGCGACGAGCCCCTGATACAGCTCGATCTCGGTCGCGCGCGCGTTCGGCACCGTATGCGCACCGGTTTCGAGCTGCACGACGGCGTTCGGCTCGTCGACGCCCGCCGTCACGATTCCGCGCGGGCGGTGATACTTGAAGCTGCGCGCGACGAAGTGCACGCCGTTCGCGAGCAGCGCCGACGCGAGCGTGTCGCCCTGGAAGCCCTGATACGTGCGGCCGTTGAACGTGAAGGTGAGCGGCTGTGCGCGGTTGATGCGCCCGCCTGCGCCGAGTCGGTCTTTCTGGCTCATTTGCTCGTGTCCTTTGCTGCGTCGGCGGCGGCGCCGAACGTTTCGTAGCCCTGGAATTCGTAGGTGACGGTATCGCGCTGCGCGACGAACCAGCGGCGGCAGCCCTGCGTGTGCAGCCATTGCTCTCGATGCGCGCCGCGCGGGTTCCTGCGCATGAACACGTAGTCGCCCCATTCGCGGTCGGACAGCGTGTCGGTATCGAGCGGTCGCGCGATGTCGGCTTCGCCGCCGCAACTGAATTCGGATTCGGCGCGCGGGCCGCACCACGGACATTCGATCAGCAACATGTTCGTTCTCCTTTGTCGACCAGAGTTAGCGCTTCAGCGCTTACTCTGGTCCCATGCTTCGCGGTCGACCAGAGTTGGCGCTTCAGCGCTTTACTCCAGCCCCATGCACGCCAGTGCGCGGTGGTTGTCGGTCAGTGCGCGACGGCGGCCGCGCCGTGCTCGTCGATCAGGTGGCCGGTGTAGAAGCGCTCGAGCGCGAACGGCGCGTTCAGCTCGTGCGGCGCGTCGCGCGCGATCGTGTGCGCGAACACCCAGCCCGAGCCCGGCGTCGCCTTGAAGCCGCCCGTGCCCCAGCCGCAGTTGAAATACAGGCCCTTCACGTCGGTCTTGCTGATGATCGGGCACGCGTCCGGCGACACGTCAACGATCCCGCCCCACTGGCGGTTCATCCGCACGCGCGAGAACACCGGGAACATCTCGATGATTGCCTGCAGCGTGCCCTCGATGATCTGGAAGCTGCCGCGCTGGCCGAAGCCCGTGTATTGGTCGATGCCCGCGCCGATCACGAGGTCGCCCTTGTCGGACTGGCTGATGTACGCGTGCACCGCGTTCGACATCACGACCGTGTTGACGACCGGCTTGATCGGCTCGGACACGAGCGCCTGCAGCGGATGGCTTTCGAGCGGCAGCCGCACGCCCGCCATGTCGGCGAGCGTCGTCGTGTTGCCGGCCGCCACCACCGCGACCTTCTTCGCCTTGATGAAGCCCTTGACCGTATCGACGCCGACCACCGCGCCGCCTTCGCGCCGGATGCCCGTCACCTGGCAGTTCTGGATGATGTCGACGCCCGCGCGGTCCGCGCCGCGCGCGAAGCCCCAGGCCACCGCGTCGTGGCGAGCCACGCCGCCGCGCCGCTGGATCGACGCGCCGAGCACCGGGTAGCGGCTGTTCAGGTTGATCGTCGGCTCGAGCTCCTTGATCTGCGCGGGCGTGAGGAACTCGGCGTCGACGCCGTTCAGCCGGTTCGCGTTCACGCGGCGCTCGGTGTCGCGCACGTCCTGCAGCGTATGCGCGAGGTTCATCACGCCGCGCTGGCTGAACATCACGTTGTAGTTCAGGTCCTGCGCGAGGCCTTCCCACAGCTTCATCGCCTTTTCGTAGAGCGCGGCGGATTCGTCCCACAGGTAGTTCGAGCGCACGATCGTCGTGTTGCGCGCGGTGTTGCCGCCGCCGATCCAGCCTTTCTCGAGCACCGCGACGTTCGTGATTCCGTGCTCCTTCGCGAGGTAGTACGCGGTCGCGAGGCCGTGCCCGCCGCCGCCGACGATCACGACGTCGTATTCGCGCTTCGGCTCCGGGCTCTTCCACTGCTTTTCCCAGTTCTCGTGATACGACAGGCCGTTGCGGAACAGGCTGAATATCGAGTAGCGGCTCATGTTGATGGACCTTTCGTTAACATTCGATGACGTTCACGGCGAGGCCGCCGCGCGACGTTTCCTTGTATTTCGTCTTCATGTCGGCGCCCGTCTCGCGCATCGTCTTGATGACGGAATCGAGCGACACGTAGTGCTGGCCGTCGCCCTTGAGCGCGATGCGCGACGCGTTGAGCGCCTTGATCGCGCCCATCGCGTTGCGCTCGATGCACGGAATCTGCACGAGGCCGCCGACGGGGTCGCACGTCATCCCGAGGTTGTGCTCCATGCCGATCTCGGCCGCGTTCTCGACCTGGCCGGGCGTGCCGCCCATCACCGCGGCGAGCGCGGCGGCGGCCATCGAGCACGCGACGCCGACCTCGCCCTGGCAGCCCACCTCCGCGCCGGAGATCGACGCGGTTTCCTTGTAGATGATGCCGATCGCGGCGGCGGTCAGCAGGAAGTCGACGATCCCCGCCTCGTTCGAGCCCGGCACGAACTTCACGTAGTAGTGGAGAACGGCCGGAATCACGCCCGCCGCGCCGTTCGTCGGCGCGGTGACGACACGCCCGCCCGCCGCGTTCTCCTCGTTGACCGCCATCGCGTAGAGGTTCACCCAGTCGAGCATCGACAGCGGATCGCGCAGCGATTCCTCCGACCGGCTGCGCAGCCGCGTGTGGAGCTCGGCCGCGCGGCGCTTCACGCGCATCGGGCCGGGCAGCTCGCCGTCGACCTTGCAGCCGCGCTCGACGCACGCGGCCATCGTCTTCCAGATCGCGACGAGGCCAGCGCGCACTTCGTCGGCGGGGCGCAGCGCGCATTCGTTGCGCAGCGTGAGCTCGGCGATCGACAGGCCGCTCGCGCGGCACGCGCGCATCAGGTCGTCGCCGGTGCGAAACGGATACGGCACGTCAGTTGCCGCGCGCGCGCCGTTCACGCGATCGCCGTCGCGGTTCACGACGAAGCCGCCGCCGACCGAGTAATACTCTTTCTCGACGAGCAACTGGCCGTGCTCGTCGAACGCCTGGAAGCGCATGCCGTTCGGATGGACGACGCCCGTGCCGCTCATCAGCTTGCGATAGAAGCCGATGTCGTCCTTTTCGTCGAAGCGGATGCTGCGCTTGCCGAGCAGCGCGAGCGACTTCTCCGCGCGAATCGCCTTCAGGCGGGGCTCGATCAGATCGGGATCGATCAGGTCGGGCAAATGCCCTTCGAGGCCGAGCAGCACCGCCTTGTCGGTGCCGTGGCCCTTGCCCGTCGCGCCGAGCGAGCCGTACAGCTCGGCCCGCACGCGGCGCACGAAGCCGAGCAGGTTCGCATCCTCGACGTGCGACGCGAACCGGCGCGCGGCGATCATCGGGCCGACCGTGTGCGAGCTCGACGGACCGATGCCGATCTTGAACAGATCGAAAACGCTGACGTTCATCTGGCTGCCCTTGCGTAGCGATGCTGGGTTGACGTTGGACGTCAGTACATCAAAGCGTAAAATCCGCCGATAGAACAAAAGCGGCATCGGCGTGGGACGCCGCCGCCAACCGCCGAGACAGACGGCCATGCCGTGCGTTTCGGCGATGGTTCGCGGCGAAAAAACACAAGTTCCGCGCGGCCCGATCGGCGACGCTCGCAGTACGGACTGCGCGGCGGCCCGCCCGTCGGACGCCCGCGGGCCGGAGACACGCCGGGCCGCGCCCCGGCCAACCGACGATTTAGCAGACATGACCGCCGACGTACCCGCCTCGCCCCTCGCCGCCGATTCCGCGCAGCCGCGCCTGCGCTTCGGGATCGTGCTGCTGCCGAACTTCACGCTGACCGCGTTCTCGGGGTTCGTCGACATGCTGCGGCTGTCCGCCGACGACGGCGACCACAGCAAGCCCGTGCGCTGCTCATGGACCGTGATCGGCGACACGCTCGCGCCCGTGCGCGCGAGCTGCGGAATCCAGTTGACGCCGTGGCAGACGTTCGACGCAGCCGACGCGTTCGACTACGTGGTCGTCGTGGGCGGCCTGCTGCATTCGGGGCCGCAGGCCGGGCCGCAGACGCTCGAATTCATCCGCCGCGCGGCTGCGGCGGGCGCGAACCTCGTCGGGATCTGCACGGGCGCGTTCGCGCTGATGCGCGCGGGCGTGCTCGACGGGCACCGCATATGCGTGAGCTGGTTCCACTACTGGGATTTCATCGAGCGTTTTCCGAACGCCGATCCGGATCTGCTGATCGCCGATCGGCTGTTCGTGATCGACCGGCGGCGGATCACGTGCTCGGGCGGGCGCGCGTCGATCGACGTCGCCGCGGCGATCCTGCTGCGCCACTTCGATCATGCGACGGTGCAAAAGGCGCTGCGCATCCTGCTCGTCGGCGAGATGCAGAAAGGCAACGCGCCGCAGCCGCACCCGCCGGGGCTCGAGCCCGCGACGCATCCGAAGGTCAAGCGCGCGATCCTGCTGATGGAACAGCACGTCGGGCGCGCGCTGCCGCTCGACGAACTCGCGTGCAAGCTCGATCTGTCGACACGGCAGCTCGAGCGGCTGTTCAAGGCCCAGACGGGCAAGGGCCCGCAGGCGTTCGCCAAGCAGGTGCGGCTGCGCACAGCCGCGTGGCTCTTGACGAGCTCGGACCGCACCGTCGCCGACATCGCGTCGAGCTGCGGGTTCGCCGACGCGTCGCACCTCGGGCGCGAGTTCCGCAAGCAGTTCGGCGCGCCGCCCGCGGCTTACCGCGAGAAAGGCGGCGCGGCGGGCGGCGCGGACGCAGCGATCGCGCACACGGCCGACGACGCGCAGATGGATTGGGGAGCGGATTCAGGGGCGGATTCGGAAGAGGATGCCGATGCGGGCGCATCCGGCAGCGGCATCGACGCCGGCTGAGCGTGTCGCGCTCATCGCGATGTTCCGGCGCGGCTTCGGCGTGACGCCGGCGCGACGAGCAGGAGGGTTTCCTTGTACTGGCTGCCGACGGGGTCGAGATATTCGAGGCCGTCGGCGGTCGCGAACTGCCAGTCGCAGAAATACAGCGCGCAGCGGCCGGCGCGCTCGCCGCTCGCGGGCGCGAGACCGTCCGGCAAGTATGCGGCGGCGGCCGCGGCGCGCGGCGCGTCTTGAATGCCAGTGACGGGCGATGTCGGCGTTGATCGCGCCCGGCATCAAGACTCGCGCGTGAACTTGCCGACGTCGATGCCGAGCTCGTTCGCCATGTATTCGACGAACGCGCGCAGTTGCGCGAGCTCCGCCGTCAACGCCTTCTGCTCGGCCTTCAGCGCCTCGAACTCCGACGGCGGCACCGCGTCGTCGTGCGCGCCGCGCGCGGGCGCTTCAGGCGCGACGTCGCCGCACAGCAGATGCAGCCACCGGCTCTCGCGCTCGCCCGGCGCGCGCGAGAGCTTGACGACGAGCGGCGGCGTGCGCGCGGCGAGCTCGTCGAGAAACGCCTCGACCGACGAGATGTCGGCGAAGCCGTGCAGGCGCGCGCTGTTCAGCCGCAGCTCCGCGGCCGTCTGCGAACCGCGCAGCAGCAGCATCGTCAGCAGCGCGGCCGCCTGGCTCGGGATGCCGAGCACGCGATTCATGTTGTGCTCGAAGCGCGGCACGCGGCTGCTGCTGCCTTCCGACGCGAGGCTCAGGCGCTTCAGGCCGTCGATCGCCGTCAGCACCTCGGCCTCCGACACGTTCATCACCGGCGAGCGAGCGGTCTTCTGGTTGCAGCCGGCCGTCAGCGCGTTGAGCGACAGCGGATAGGTATCCGGAACCGTGTGCTGCTTCTCGATCAATACGCCGAGCACGCGCGCCTCGAGCGGCGTCAGCGCGCGAAGGGGCGGGCGTTGGAAAGCGTCGGGAGTGGAATTCATGGGCGATGTCGCTGCGGGGTGCTCGTGTGTTGGAGTCGGATCGCGCGCGCCGGGCGCAGGCGCCGCGGGCGCATCCAATGATAGCCGGGCTCGACGCCTCGGGTAATACCCGCTTGCTTCGTCGCGACGGGACAAGACGCGGCGGATCGACGGGACGGCCGTCGCCGGCGCATGCGTGAAGCGGATATGCGTGAAGCGGATACATGACTCGCCGGCGGCCCGCACGCGCCGCTCATCGATCCAGCTCGGCGTAATGCCGGAATATCCCCTGCTCGTTGAACGGAATGCGCCGCTCGGACGCCAGATAGCGCGCGACGGGCGGATGCCGCGCGACCCGGTCGTGCAACTCGATCAGCGCCGCATGCCGCTTTTCGACATGCGAGAACGCTTTGGGAAACGCATAGCGCAACCCCTCGATCAACTGGAACATCGACAGGTCGACATAGGTCAGGTGGGCGCCGACCATGTAGCCGTGCCTGTGCGGCTTGTGCGGATTGTGCGGATTGTGCGCGAGCACCCTGCCGAAATAGTCGAGAAACTTGGGCAGCCGATGCTCGATGAAATCCTCCGCCCGCATCGCGGCCTGCGCTTTCTGATCCTCGTAATACAGGCCGCTCGCGATCGGGTGATGCGTGTCGTGAATCTCGACGACGAAGTCGGACACCGTCAACTGCAACTGATGCGCCCAGAGCCGGCCCGCGTCGTCGCGCGGCGCGAGGTCGTGCCGCGCGCCGAGAAACAGCAGGATGTTCGCCGTCTGCCCGATGATCTGGTCGCCGGCCTTCAGGAACGGCGGCGCGAACGGCAGGCATTCGGCAGAGTCGCTTTCCAGCAGCCGCATCATCGCCGGCACGCCCATTCCCTTGCGCGACGACTCGCGCGCGATGTCGACGTATTCGGCTTCGGCCGCCTCGAGCGCGAGCCTCACGAATTCGCCGCGCCCCTGAATGTCCGGCCAGTAGTAAAGCTCGTAGCGCATGCCGCCCTCCGTGTTCGTTGCGTGAAATTCGTCGGAACCGGCACTCGGCCTGGTGTTTCCGAATCGGGCCTTGCCGATCGCCGCCGACGCGAAGCGACAGTCTAGGCGCAAAGCGCCGAACGCGTCGTCCGGCGCGCGGCGCATCGCCATTTCGTCAGACGATTGACGATTCCGAAACGCGAGTGAATATGCCTTTCCCTATTTGTTATACGAATTCGGCGGCCTATTCGCGACCAAGGCGGCGACCAGGAAAATCACTCGCGCCGGATTGATTTCGTTTATTCCCTTTCAAATGAAATTTCACGAAATTCATAAAAAAACGTCACGAGATCGCCCACAAGAAAAATGCACGATGCCGATGCGGCCGTTTCGGGCCTGCACGCCCAAACAGCGCAGTCGCGGCATTCGGCAAATTCCGCACAGGCCACGTCGGCATCGGTATCCGCGACGCAAGAATCTCCGGCCAAACGGCAAGCGGGCGTGCGCGCGTTACGCCCGCTCGTGGTTCGACCGAGAATATGCTACAAATGATTCGAGCCGGCCGCACGATATCGACGTCGCCTCGTCTATTGCCACGACAACAAAACAGGATGGATCGAATACAGCAATTAATTAACACGTCTGTCTTTTAAGAAGTGAAACAGGCATCAGCTCGAATCTCGAATGGGCATGTCACGGTGTCGCGACGGGGGAGCAGCGTCATGAACGATTTCGTGCGGTTGAACCTGATCGGCCAATCACCGCGCTTTCTGGCGGCGCTCGACCTGATACGCAAGTACGCGAGCAGCGCCGCGGCCGTGCTGATCCAGGGCGAAACCGGCACCGGCAAGGAACTCGCGGCGCGCGCGCTGCACTACCTCAGCGACCGGCGCGACCTGCCGTTCGTGCCTGTCAACAGCGGCGCGATTCCCGAGCATCTGATCGAAAGCGAGTTGTTCGGCCACGTGCGCGGCGCCTTCACCGACGCGCGCGAAACGCGGCACGGGCTGATCACCGAAGCGCGGGGCGGCACGCTGTTCCTCGACGAAGTCGAAGCGCTCAGCGCGCGCGCGCAGGTTGCGCTGCTGCGCTTCCTGCAGGACCGCGAATATCGTCCCGTCGGCGGCACGCTGCTGCGCAGCTCCGATGCGCGCGTGATCGCCGCGACCAATCTCGATCTCGCCGTTCTCGCCCGCAAGGGCCTGTTCCGATCCGATCTGCTGTATCGGCTCGACGTGCTGCCCTTGCATCTGCCGCCGCTGCGCGAGCGTTCGGGCGACGTCGCGCTGCTCGCCGACACCTTCGTCGAGCGCCTGAACGGGCTCGGCAAGGGGCCTGCGAAGGCGCTGCTGCCGGGGTCGCGCGCCGCGCTGAACCGGCATACGTGGCCCGGCAACGTGCGCGAGCTCGAAAACCTGATCCAGCGCGAATACGTGCTCGCCGGCGACGCCTGCTGCATCGACCTGACGACGGCGGGCGACGGGCACGCCCCAGCCGCGTCGATCGCGTGCGCGACGCCCGCGGACGAATCGTACAAGGCCGCGAAGGCGCGGGCCGTCGCGGAGTTCGAGCGCAGCTACATCGTCGCACTGCTGTCGCGCTCCGGCGGCAACCTGAGCCTCGCGTCCCGATTGTCGGGCAAGGACCGCAGCGACATCGGCAAGCTGCTCAGGAAGCACGGCATCGAGCGTCAGCGCTTCACGGCCGCCGGTCAGCCGAATCGGGATTGAGTCGCGATTGAGTCGCGATTGAATCGCGGTTGAATCCCGATCGATCCGGCGCGATCGCTTTCGTCGCTCGCGCGCCTTCGCCGATCGACGCGACCGAACCCACCGCCGCGCCGAGGGAAATTTCCCCCCAGGGGATGCGGACCGCGCGCCCGACGCGCCGCGCGTTGCCGCGCAACAAGCGGCGGGGGCGCGGCGTGTCCGCGGGTGCGGTGCATTTCCCCAGCCCGCTCGAGCGCCGCCGCGCGATTTGCCCGGCGGCGCGGCGGCCGGCGGGCGAGCCGCCGCCTGGTACGCCGCTTGCGTGGCAAGCGGCATCAGCCACTGTCGGGTATCCGCCGGGATGAACACGACGCAGGACGACGATGCCCGCCGCGGAATCGCCCAGGCGATCACGCGATACCTGGCGAACCATCCGAACGCGGCCGACACCGTGGACGGCATCGCGGCGTACTGGCTAACGGAGATCGAAGAGAGCGCAGCCATGTTCCGGATCGACCACATTCAACGCGCGCTCGACCAGCTCGTGCGTCAGGGCGTGCTCACGACCTGCATGCTGCCCGGCGGCCACGTCCTCTACAGGAAGCCGCCCGTGCCGCAGGAGCGCGCATGAACGCAGCGCGACGACGCGCGGCCGTCGCACGCACGCGCCCCGGCCCGGCGCGCGTGCGCATACACATGCGCATGCGGCGTCCGAGCGTGAATGCCGCCGCCGCGCCGCGCCGGCCTGCGGCGCTTGCCGAACCTCGCCGCCGATATCGCGCCGCATGCGTCACGCGCGCGGCCGCTCGCCGCGAGATCCGATCCATCGTTGACAAGGAAATGACATGGCGAATCTGAACTGGTCGCTCTCGCTGCAGGTGACGGGCGGGCCGACGATCAACGCGGGACAGGACGGCCTGAGCGTCGAGGGCGTCGACACGATCGACGTGACGATCGACGCCGGCGACGCCGACAAGGTCGTGCAGATCCAGCCCGGCGCCGCGGGCCACGTTCACGTGCTCGCGGTGAAATCCGATCTCTACAACAGCAAGCTCAGCTTCAAGGCGAGCGACGGCGCGACCGATTCGGCCAAGGTCGTGCTCGACGCGCCGCAGCTCTACGCGGGCGGCGCGACCGCGCTGTTCGGCATCGACCCGAAGCAGTTGAAGCTCTCGAATGCCGGCGCCGCGGCGGCGCACGTGACGATCTTCGTCGCGCGCGACGCGAAGGTCTAGATCGACTCACCGGAGGCCCCTCATGCCCTCTCCCCTCACCTACCCCGGCGTCTACATCGAGGAAGTGCCGAGCGGCGTGCGCTCGATCACGGGCGTCGCGACGTCGATCGCGCTCTTCATCGGCTGGGCGGCGCGCGGCCGCAACGATCGCGCGGTGCGCATCTCGAGCTTCGCCGACTACCAGCGCACGTTCGGCGGGCTCGACCGGCGCACGCTGCTCGGCCATGCGGTCATGCAGTTCTTCGACAACGGCGGCAGCGACGCGTACATCGTCCGGCTCGCCGGCGCGGGCGCGCTCGCGTCGACGGCCGCGATCGGCGACCTCACGTTCCACGCGAGCTCGCCGGGCAAGTGGGGCGACGGCTACGCAGTGCGCACGACGCGCCGGCAGCCGCCCGACGACGCGCACTTCACGGTCGACGTGCTCGACAAGCAGAACGGCAATGCGATCGTCGAGAGCTTCCAGAACGTATCGATGGACAAGGGCGACACCCGTTTCGTCGAAGGCGTGATCAACGACCGCTCGGGCTACATCGCCGTCAGCGCCGCGAGCGGCACGACGCCCGCCGACGCCACCGCGCCGCTCGGCGGCGGCGACGACGGCACGCTGCTCCAGCCGGGCACCGCGGGATTCCATGCGGCGCTCGCCGCGGTGTTCGGCGTCGGCTCGATCACCGACCGCATCGATCTCTTCAACCTCGTCTGCGTGCCCGGCGAAACCGACGCGGGCGCGCTCGCCGCGCTGCAGACGGCCTGCCGCAAGCGCCGCGCGTTCCTGATCGCCGACGCCGATTCGACGGCGACGGTCGCGTTGCTCGGCGCGGGCGTGTCCACCACGCTCACCGGCTCGGACGCGCTGAACTCCGCGCTCTTCTTCCCGTGGGTGCGCGCGGCCGACCCGCTGCAGCAAGGCGCGATCGCGAGCTTCCCGCCGTGCGGCTTCGTCGCGGGCGTGTTCGCGCGCACCGACGGCGCGCGCGGCGTCTGGAAGGCGCCCGCCGGCAGCGACGCGTCGCTGAACGGCGCATCGGGCCTCGCGATCGCGATGAGCGACGCCGAGAACGGGCAGCTCAACCCGCTCGGCATCAACTGCCTGCGCACGCTGCCCGTGTACGGCAACGTCGTCTGGGGCGCGCGCACGCTGCACGGGCAGAACGACCGCGGCTCCGAATGGAAGTACGTGCCGGTGCGGCGCATGGCGCTGTTCCTCGAGGAGAGCCTGTACCGTGGCACGCAGTGGGTCGTGTTCGAGCCGAACGACGAGCCGCTGTGGGCGCAGATCCGGCTGAACGTCGGCGCGTTCCTGCAGGACCTGTTCCGCCAGGGCGCGTTCCAGGGCCGCACGCCGCGCGACGCGTACTTCGTCAAGTGCGACGGCGAGACGACCACGCAGGCCGACATCAATCTCGGCGTCGTCAACATACTCGTCGGCTTCGCGCCGCTGAAGCCCGCCGAGTTCGTGGTCCTCCAGTTGCAGCAGATCGCGGGCGACATCCCCACCTGACCGATCCGATCCACCTGATCGAGGAGAAGCTCCATGGCGCAGTTTTCCGTGAATCCGCAGCGCTTCGATCCGTACAAGAACTTCAAATTCCGGATCAAGTGGGACGGCCGCTACGTCGCCGGCATCAGCAAGGTGTCGGCGCTCAAGCGCACCACCGAGGTCGTCGAGCATCGCGAAGGCGGCGATCCGTCGACGTCGCGCAAATCGCCCGGGCGCACCAAGTACGACGCCGTCACGCTCGAGCGCGGCGTCACGCACGACACCGAGTTCGAGAAATGGGCGAACAAGGTCTGGCATTTCGGCTCGGGCCTCGGCGCCGAGGTGTCGCTGAAGACCTTCCGCAAGGACCTGATCCTCGAGGTCTACAACGAGGCCGGACAGCTCGCGCTCGCGTACCGGATCTTCCGTTGCTGGGTATCGGAGTTCCAGGCGCTGCCCGACCTCGACGCAAACGCGAACGCGGTCGCCATCCAGCACATCAAGCTCGAGAACGAAGGCTGGGAGCGCGACGACAGCATCGCCGAGCCGAGCGAGCCGAACTTCACGGAGCCGGCGTGACGCGCCGCCGCAGCCGAAAGCCCCGACACCGGAGGAGTGAGCGGTGAACACCCGTGACTTGCTCGCGCTGTGGGAACGCGCGGCCGCCTGCGAGCCCGACGCGCGCGACGACGCGCTGCTCGCCGCGTTCGATCCTGCGCCGCCGGCGTCGCTCGGCGCGCGCAACGCGGCGCTGCTCGGCTTGCGCGCGCGGCTGTTCGGCGGCGCGCAGCGGCTGCGCTGCGCGTGCCCCGCGTGCGGCGTCGACGTCGAATTCGCGATCGACTGCGCGGCGCTGTCGCAGCAGTTGCTGCCGGCCGCCGACGCCGCGCTGCCGCAGCGCGTCGAAGCCGACGGGCACCGGATCGAGTTTCGCGTCCCCGACGTGCGCGACCTGCGCGCAGCCGCGCGTGCGGCGCGCGACGACGGTGACGACGACGGCGACGCGTTCGCGCGCGCGCTGCTCGCGCGCTGCGTGACGCGCTGCGAGCGCGACGACGGCGGCGCCTGCGCGCCAGCGAGCCTGCCCGTGACGGTCGCCGACGCGCTGTCGCGCCGGATGGAAGCGCTCGAGCCGGGCGCGAGCGTGAGCTTCGAGCTCGACTGCCCCGCGTGCGGCGCGTCGTGGTCGGCGGGCATGGACTGCGGCGACGTGCTGTGGCGCGAGTTGCAGGTGCGCGCCGAACGGCTGCTGCTCGACGTCGACGCGCTCGCGCGCGCGTACGGATGGAGCGAGGCGCAGGTGCTCGCGCTGAGCCCGACGCGCCGCGCCGCGTATCTGCAACTGGCGGGAGCGGCATGATGGCCGGCACGCCCTCGTCCGCGCCGCTGCGCTTCTTCGCGCGTCTCGCGCCGGGTGCGCGGCACGCGCCCGGCAGCGTGCGCGCGGCGCTGCCGTCGCGGTTCGCGGCCGCCGAGGCCGGGGCCGCGGGAACCTTCGCCGACGATGCGCGAACGATACCCGCGACGCGCGGCGACGAGACGCGCGGGCATCCGACGCCGACGCCGTTCGCGACGCGCGGCGCGCACGCCGCCGGCGCCGGCGCGCGATCGGTCGCGCATGTTTCGCCCGTCGTCGACGCGGTCGCGCAAACGCCGCAACGCGAAACCTCGTTTGCAACAGCCTTCGCGCGCGAACGCACATCGCACGATCCGGCGGCGAGCGCGGCCGCGCCGGACATCGCGCATTCCGGCGCGACGGATACGCTCGCCACATCGGCGCGAAGCTCGGCCGCGACACGCGACGCCGCGTCCGCCCCGTTTTTCGCCCCGTTTTTCGCCCCGTTTTTCGCCCCGCTTTCCGGTCCGCTTCCCGGCCCGCTTCTCACCTCGCGTCTCTCAGCGCTTCGCGAGACCCCATCGCGCACCGTCGCGCCCGAGCCCGCGTGGCCGGCCGCGCCCGTGCGTGCGCCGCTGCAGGCGGCGGCTGTCGCCGGGCGCGCGGCGAGCACGCGCGCCGACGCGCCGAGCGTCGTCCACGTCAGCATCGAGCGCATCGACGTGCGCATGCCGGCCGCGCCGCCCGCCGCGCCGCAGCCCGCGCCGAAGCCGCGCGCGACGCCGGCGATGCCGCTTGGCGACTATCTGCGCCAGCGCCAACGCGAACGCGCGCGCGGCGGCGAAGGCGGAGGCGCATCGTCATGAGCTCGCCGCTGTCCCTCGGCGCGATCAGCGCGGTGCTGCGCAACCTGCTCGACGACGGCATGATCGAGGCCGGCGCCGCGCTCGGCAGCACGGTACACGTGAGCGCCGTCGCACCCGACACGATCGACCTCGACAAGGCCGAGGACCCGCCGCGCCTGAACCTGTTCCTGCATCAGGTCACGCCGAACGCCGGCTGGCGCAACGCGGGCCTGCCGTCGCGCAGCGGCGCGAGCGGCGAGCGGCTGACCAACGCGCCGCTCGCGCTCGACTTGCACTACCTGCTGACCGCGTACGGCCGCGCCGATTTTCAGGCGGAGATCCTGCTCGGCTACGCGATGCACCTGCTGCACGAGCGCCCGGTGCTCGATCGCGCGGCGATCCGGCGCGCGCTCAATCCGAGCCCGCTCGACGTGAGCATGCTGCCGCCCGCGTTCCAGGCGCTCGCCGCGTCCGATCTGGCCGACCAGGTCGAGTTGATCAAGGTGACGCCGGCGACGATGGGCGTCGACGAGATGTCGAAGCTGTGGTCCGCGATCCAGACGCACTACCGGCCGTCGGCCGCGTATCAGGTGTCGGTCGTGCTGATCGAGGGAACCCGGCCCGGCCGCGCGCCGCTGCCCGTGCTCTCGCGCGGCCGCGTCGATCCGCTCACGCAGCGCGACCGTGGCGTGGTCGTCCACGCCGACCTGTTGCCGCCGCTGCCGGCGCTGTTCGGCGCGGCGCCGCGGCTCGGCCAGAGCGGCGCGCGGCTCGGCGAGCCGGTCACGATCACCGGCGTGCGGCTCGCGGGCAGCGGCCATCGCGTGCGGCTCGTGCACCGGATGGTCGCCGCGCCGATCGAGATCGCGCCGTCGGCGCTCGACGCCGCCGGCACGACGCTCACGTTCGCGCTGCCGAACGACGCGGCCGCGCAAAGCGCGTTCGCGGCCGGCCTGTGGTCGCTGACCGTGCGCTTCACGCCGGCAGGCGAAACGGACCCGCGCGAGACCAACGCGGTGCCGCTCGTGCTCGCGCCCGCCGCCGTGATCGCGGCCGACGCGGGCCTCGCGCTGCCGGCCGCGAGCGTCGTGCGCGCGGGCGCGCCGGCCGTCGTGACGGCGACGCTCCACACGCGGCCGCAGGTGCGGCTCGAACAGGACGCGACGCTCGCGCTCGACGCCGTCGAGGCCGTCGCGAAGCCGCGCGTGCACGCGGACGATCCGCTGGTGTTCGAGTTCCCCGGCGCGAGCGTGGCAACTGGCAAGCGCTGGCTGCGCCTGGAGGTGGACGGCGCCGGCAGCGTGCTGCTCGATCGCAGCGGGCCGGCGCCGGCGTTCGATGCGACGCAACGGATCGACGTGCCATGAACCTGCACGACATCGCCGACTGGGCCGCACGCAACCAGCGCTGGCTGTCCGCGCGGCTCGCGTACTGGCGCGCGCGCATCGACGCGCTGGCCGAGGATGCGGATGCGTCCGCGCACGCGCACGGCATGCCGGACGATGCCGACGACGGCTTCGAGCCGGCCGCGCGGCGGCTGGCCGCGTCGTTCGGGCTATCGGCGTTCGAGATGGAATTGCTCGTGCTCGCGGCGGGCGTCGAGATCGACGCGGCGATCCGCGACGCGCTCGCGCGCGCGCAGCGCACGCCCGCCGGGCATCCGGTGCGCGTCGGCTTCGCGCTCGCGCTGCGGCTGCTGCCGCAACCGCACTGGGACGCGGTATCGCCGCTCGCGCCGCTGCGCGCGTGGTCTCTCGTCGATTTCGACGCGTCCGGCGGCTTCACGCACGCGACGATGCGCATCGACGAGCGCATCCTGCACGCGCTGACAGGCGTCGCCGCGTTCGATCCGCGGCTTGCCGGCATCGCGCGCCGCGGCGAGCGCGCGGACGACGCCGCGTACCCGGATCTCGCCCGCTCGATCGCGCGCGCGCTCGCCGCGCAACCGCACGCGTTGATCGTGCTCGCCGACGCCCGGCTCGACGCCGAGCACGTGCGCGGCGGGCGGCGGCTCGCGAGCGCCGCGCTGAGCCGCGCGGGCCTCGGCACGCTGTGGGTCGACGCGTCGTCGTTGAATGGCGATCCGCGCGAGACGGCCGAGATCGCGCGCCGGCTCGATCGTGAAGCCGTGCTGTCGCAAGCCGGCGTCGTCGTGTCGCTCGACGATGACGAGGCGTCGCATCGCGCCGCCGCGCTCGGTTTCGCGGGCCGGCTGAACGGCCCGACGCTCGTGCTCGGCGCGCCGGGGCCGCTCGCGTTGGCCGCGCTCGAGCGGCCGGTGCTGCGCTTTGGCGTGCCGCGCGCGCCAGCGGCGTTGCGCCCGGACGTGCCCGCGCACGTGCACGCGATCGCGCGCCGCGCGATCCGGCAGTTCCGCGTCGATCCGTCGGTGCTGGAACAGGCGCTCTGCGCGGTGACGGACTTCGACGACGCCACGGCGGAGCCGACGCTATGGCACGCGCTGCGCGAGGCCGCGCGCGGCGGGCTCGACACGCTCGCGCAGCGCATCGACAGCCGCACCGCATTCGACGACCTCGTGCTGCCGCCATTCGTCGCCGCCCAGTTGCGCGAGATCGCCGCCCAGTTGCGCGACCGGCAGACCGTCTACGACGACTGGGGCTTCGGCCGCGGGCAGACTCGCGGCCTCGGCATCGCGGCGCTGTTCGCCGGCGAATCCGGCACCGGCAAGACGATGGCGGCCGAGGCGATCGCCAACGCGGCGCGCGTCGATCTCTACCGGATCGATCTGTCGAGCGTCGTCAACAAATACATCGGCGAGACCGAAAAGAACCTCGCGCGGCTGTTCGACGCCGCGGAGACGAGCGGCGCGATCCTGCTGTTCGACGAAGCCGACGCGCTGTTCGGCCGGCGCAGCGACGTGAAGGACAGTCACGACCGCTACGCGAACATCGAGGTCGCGTACCTGCTGCAGCGCATCGAGACCTACCGCGGGCTCGCGATCCTCACGACCAACATGAAGAGCGCGCTCGATCGCGCATTCCTGCGGCGCATCCGCTTCGTCGTGAACTTCCCGTTTCCGGACGCGGCCGCGCGGGAATCGATCTGGCGGCGGCAGTTCCCCGCGGCCGCGCCGCTCGGCGCGATCGATTTCGGGGCGCTCGCGCGGCTCAACCTCGCGGGCGGCCATATTCGCAGCGTCGCGCTCAACGCCGCGTTCAAGGCGGCGGGCGGCGGCGGCGCGATCGACCAGGCCGCGCTGATGGACGCGGCGCGCGCCGAGTATGCGAAGCTCGAACGCAGCTTCAACGGACCAGCAGGAGGCCGCGCATGAATCACGACGTTTGCAGCGTACGCATCGGCCGACTCGTGATCGACGCCGGCGCGCTCGGCGGCCTCACGCGCGAGCGGCTCGCCGCGCACGTGCAGGCGGCGCTCACGCAACGGCTGTCCGGGCGGGATCGCGCGGCGGCGGCGCCGGTACCGGCCGTCGCGCGGCGGATCGTCGATGCGGTGGTCGCGCAGCTCGGCGAGCTTGCGTGGACGACGGCCGCGGCCGCGCCCGCGCAGCGCGGCGACCGCTTCCCGGCATCGTCCGCGGGTGCAGCGCGGATCGGCGGCGATCCGCCGTCATCTGCGCAAGCCGGGGACGGCCTCCCGCGGCCGCCGTCGCCGCCGTCGCCGCCGTCTCCGCCGATCGCGACGGCGCGCGACGACGTTGGCGCCGGTTCCGCGTCGACTGGCGCGCCACGCAACGACGGCGGAGAACGGCGATGAACTTCGACCTGCGCCGCCGCCAGCCGCCGGCGAGCGATACAACGACCGCCCGCGCGCCCGATCGCCAGATACGCCCCGATATGCGCCCCGCCGCGCGCGGCGAACCGCTGCCCGCGCCGCTGCGCGATACGTTCGAGCCGCAGTTCGGCGTCGATTTCTCGTCGGTGCGCCTGCACACCGACGACCGGGCCGGCGCGTCGGCCGTCGCGCTGGGCGCGCGCGCGTACAGCCTCGGCCGCGACATCGTGTTCGCGCCGGGGCGTTTCGCGCCATACACGGCCGACGGACGCGCGCTGCTCGCGCACGAGCTCGCCCACGTCGCGCAGGACGGCGCGCGCGACGCGACGCGCGACGCGCCCGCGCGAATCGACGCGCCCGACAGCCCGCAGGAACGCGAAGCCGAGCACGCGGCGCGGGCGGTCGCCGCAACGCCCGTTCGCGCCGCGCATCGCGACACGCGCGGCGCGGCGTCGCCGCGCGTGTCGCAAGCCGGTCCGCGGCACGGCCCGCCGACGCTGCACCGGTCGCTCGCCGGCGCCGGAATCGGCGGGGCGCTCGGCGCACTCGCGGGCGGCGTCGGCCTCGGCCTGCTCGGCGGCCTGCTGGGGCCGGCGGGCGCGATCGCGGGCGCAGTGATCGGCGGCATCGGCGGGCTCGTCGCGGGCGCGGTCGTCGGCGATCTGGCGTCGCGGCGCTCGCGCGGCCTCACGGCGGCGGAGAAGACTGACCTGCGCGAAATCTTCCACGACGCCGTCGACTACGACAAGGTCACGATCACGCGAGGCAGCGCGCTGTCGGCCGGCGCGGCGCGCACGGTCGGCAACACGATCAACCTGCAGGACGAGCATTTCAGGGGCGACACGATGGAGTTGTCCGACAACGGCCAGCTCACGCTCGCGCACGAGATGGGACACGTGTGGCAGTACCAGAACGGCGGGCTCGCTTACATCCCGTCGAGCCTGATTCCGCAGATCGTGGCCGGGCTGTCGGGCCGATCGCGCAACGCCGCGTACGACTGGCGCAGCGCGGTGCGCAACCACATCGACTGGTCCGACTGGAACGCCGAGCAGCAAGCCGAATGCATCTCCGACTACAACGAGGCGCTGCGGCACATCAACGCGGGCAGCGCGACGCTCGCGGACTACGAAACCGTAACGCTCGCCGAGCCGTTCATCGCGCTGGTGCGCGAGCGGATCGGCGCGCCGGGTTCGGCCCGGCGCCGCCGCGAAGCGCCGCAGGCGGGCGCGGGAGCGTCGCCATGAACGCCGCGAACGGCCTCGTGAAGCGCCGCCCCGACGCGGGCAAGCCGCTGAAGGCAACGAACCGTCGCGGACAGCGGCCGCGCGCACGCGCCGCGCTCGGCTACCGGACGATGGAGGCGAAAACCATGACTGCACACCGAAAGGCCGCCGTGCACGGAGTCGCGCGATGAACGCCCGGCTCAGCCGCGCGGCCGCGCATCCGGCGAGCGCGCCGCATGCGCGGCCGCACAAGCTGCAGCGCAAATGCGCGTGCGGCGCGACCGCCACGAACGGCGAGACGTGCGAGGCATGCAAGGCGAAGCGCGTGCAGACGAAGCTCGCGGTCGGCGCGACCGACGATCCGCTCGAACGCGAGGCCGACCGCATCGCCGAGCAGGTGACGGACGCATCCGGGCCGGGCGCGCCCGGCGCGGCGCCGCCGGGCGTGCAGCGCGCGGCGAACGACGCGAGCGCGCACGCCGGCGGGCAATCGTCCCCGGCGAGCGTCGAGCGCGCGCTCGCGGGCGCCGGGCAGCCGCTCGAGCCGGCCGTGCGCCGCGACATGGAGCAGCGCTTCGGCCACGACTTCTTCGACGTGCGGGTGCACGCCGACGCCGACGCGCATCGCTCGGCGCACGACGTGAACGCACTCGCCTACACGGCGGGCCGGCACATCGTCTTCGCGGCGCATCGCTACGCGCCGGGCACGCACGAAGGCCGGCGCCTGCTCGCGCACGAGCTCGCGCACGTGGTTCAGCAGCGCGCGGCGACGCCCGTCGTGCGCGCGGCGCCGAAGGGCAAGGGCGGCGGCAAGCCCCCGAAAGCCGCGGTGCCGCAGGTCTGCGGCCGGGATTCGCGCAAGGTGAAGGACAACTGGATCACCAAGGTCAACGTCGATGTCGGCAGCAACCAGTTGTCGATCGAATGGAACGATCCGGCGAAGGAGCCCGCGCTCAGCAAGAGCAACGGCGGCAAGCACGACATTTCGCCGGGCGCGGGCAAATGCTGCGTCGACTGCAACGACGAGAAGACGAGCCAGACGTCGGGCAGCCTGTGCACGCCGAAAGGCGACACGTGGAAAGTCTTCGACACCGGCTGCGCGCTCGCCGGCCATCCGTCGGCCAAGAACCCGAGCTACTTCCAGCGCTCGGGGATCGCGATCCACAGCGGCAACACGTCGAGCCCGCCCCAGTCGCACGGCTGTTCGAGAACCTCGGTGGGGATCTCGGAGCTGATCCACGACAACGTCGTCGTCAAAAAGACCGACATCGCGGTCAGCGGAACATGGGCCGGCACGCGGTGCTACATGACCGAGAGTACGGACACGCTGTCGAACCGCAAGGACGTCTGCGACGGAACGAGCGTGAAGAAAGAGCAAAAGCCCAAGAAGAAGAAAAAGGCAGGCGCGCCGGCCCGGAAGGCCGCGCTCGAACCCGGCGACGGCGCCGCGCCCGATCTGCTCGCGGGCGGCCCGGAGCCGGACGACGATGCGCCCGAGCCCGCGTCCGCGCTGGACGGCGACGGCCCCGGGCCGAACAACGAGCCCGCCTCCGAGGAAGCCGCCGACACGCCCGAGCTCGCCGACGCCGCCCCCGACGCCGACCAGCCGGCGAACGAAGACGGCAGCGCGCCGGCGGTGCAGGCCAAGCTCGCGGTGGGCTCGGTCGACGATCCGCTCGAGCGCGAGGCCGATCGCATCGCCGATCGCGTGATCGCGTCGTCCGCGCCCGATGCCGCAAGCGATGATGCGCCGGTGAGCGATGCGCCGGTGAGCGTGCAACGCGCGAGCGGCAACGGCACGGGCGCGATCCGGTCGGCGCCGCCGAGCGTCGGGCGCGCGCTCGCGAGCGGCGGGCGGCCGCTCGAGCCGGCGGTGCGCCGCGACATGGAGCGCGGCTTCGGCCACGGCTTCCTCGACGTGCGCGTGCACGACGACGCCCACGCGCATCGATCGGCGCGCGACGTGGGCGCGCAGGCTTACACGTCGGACCGTCACGTCGTTTTTGCGGCCGGACGATACGCGCCCGGCACGCGCGCAGGACGGCATCTCATCGCTCACGAGCTCGCGCACGTCCTTCAGCAACGCAACAGCGGCAGCCCCGTCGTCAGGCGATCACTGGACGGCTGCGCCGATCTGCTTCGCGCGCCGAGCGTGAGCGCCGTGCCCGGATCGGCGGTCCATCGCGCGCTCGCCGCGCATTTCAGCACGACGGTCGCCGGCGCACGCGGCGTCGCGATTCCCGGCGCGTCGGCCGCACCGCTTCGCTCGCAGGCTCTGTGCGGCGGCGACGACAAAATCATCGACCCGCAAATCACCGGCGGCGCATCGGGCACCGGCTTCCCCGACCTGGCGCGCCAGACGCCGGCCGGTGTGCTGCAGGTCGCCGAGATCAAGCCGGCCCACGTGAATTGCCTCGTCGACGGCGAGGAACAGGAACTGCGCTACATCGACCAGGGCAACGCGCGCGATCCGCAGCAGACGGCCTGGCGCGCGGCGCAGGGCATCCGCGTCGTCACGCCGATGCCGGAGAGCGCGTACTCGCCGCCGCAAATGACGCTCAGCGTGCCAGGAGTCACGGTCGAACTGCGCACCGCATGGTGCACGGCGGGGCTCCTCGCCTACTCGCTGCGCACGTCCGGCCAGCCGGTGCCCGTGCCGGTTCCGCAGGTTCGCCGCGATACGGAGCGCGAGCGGCTGCGCGTCTCGGTGCCGTCCCCCGTGGCGGTCGGCGCGGGCGCCGTCGCGGTCGGCGTCGCGGCAGTCGCCGGACGCGCGTTGTGGCCGCACTTCTGGCGCGTCGTGGCGACGCGCTTCGCGCTGCGCGGCGCACTCGCGGCGGCGCTGTCGGCCGCCGACGGTCCGCTGCCGTTCGGCGAGCTGATCTCGCTCGGCATGGCGATCGTCACCGTCGTCCAGATCGTGAACGACTGGAACGACATCTGGCGCGACGCCGATCGGCTCGCTGCTGGGGAGGCCGCATGACCACCCCGTTCTCCCCCAGGCTCGTCAAGGGCGGCCTCGTGATCCTCGCTCCCGGCGGCGGCGCGGTGCGGCGCACGATCGCGCTGCAGTACAACCCCGACACGCTCACGCGCAGCTATCAGGTGCAGGGCGTCGGCGGCGACGGCGGCGGCGAGCGCGCGCAACCGTTCCGGCTCAAGGGGCCGGCGATCGAGAGCCTGCGCGTCGAAGCCGAAATCGACGCGACCGATCAGCTCGAATTCCCCGACAGCCACGCGAACGCGGTCGCGTTCGGCATCGCGCCGCAGCTCGCCGCGCTGGAGGCGCTCGTGAATCCGAGCGTCGACGAACTGCTGAACGTCGCGTCGCAAACCGCGAACGGCACGCTCGAGATCATTCCGCCCGAAGCGCCGCTCGCGCTGTTCGTCTGGAGCAAGAACCGCGTCGTGCCGGTGCGCGTGACCGAGCTGTCGATCGCCGAGGAAGCGTTCGACCCGGCGCTCAATCCGCTGCGCGCGAAAGTCTCGCTCGGCCTGCGCGTGATGAGCACCGACGATCTCGGCTTCACGCACAAGGGCGGCACGATCTTCCTCAGTCACCTGCGCACGCGGGAGGCGCTCGCCGACAAGGCGGGCAGCGCGACCCTCACGTCGCTAGGCATCGGGAACCTGCCATGAAACGATCCTCACGCGCTCTACGCCCACCGCGCGCCCTTCGCGCGCCCGTTCGTGCACCCTTGCGTTCGCCCTTGCGCGCCCCCCTTCGCTCGCCCCTTCGCGAGCGGACCGGCGGCATGCGCGGCGCAACCCGGCGAGCACGGCCATGACGACCGATCCCGTCCAGTTGCTGATCGACGCGGGCGCGATCCCGTCGAGCCCGTTCGCGCCGACGAGCCGCTACGCGGGCGTCGCGATCGCCCGCTACGCACGCGAGCCGGGCGAGCCCGGCGTGCCGTACCTGCGCCGCCGCTTCATCGCGCAGCGGCGCGACATCGCGATCGCCACCGAGCACATCGTGCGCGCGGGCGAGCGGCCGGACACGCTCGCCGCGCAGGCGTATGGCGACGCCGCGCTCTACTGGCGCATCGCCGACGCGAACGCGCTCACCGATCCGTTCGAGCTCACCGACACGCTCGGCGCGCGCATCGCGCTGCCGCTGCCGCCGGGCCTGTAGGACGCACGCCATCATGCGCAATGCCGTCAATCTGTCGCTGCTGATCGGCCCCGTGCCGGCGCCCGCGCCGCAAGACGTGCTGCAGGCGCTCGTGCAGGCACGCGTCGAGGACGGCTCGGGCGATGCGCAAAGCGGCTTCGAGCTGACCTTCGAGCTGCCCGCCCGCTCGCCGCTGCGCACGCTGTTCCTGCTGACGGGCGGCGGCAGCCTGCCGCTGATGCGCGTCGTGCTCGTCGTGACGATCAACGGGCGCGCGCAGTCGATCATCGACGGCGTGACGACGAACGTCGAGACGCAGCCGGGCGAAGGCGGCGTCGGCAAGCTCGTCGTGAAGGGCAAGGACCTGTCCGCGCTGATGGACGTCATCGAGCTGCCCGGCATCCCGTTTCCCGCGATGCCGCCGTCGGCGCGCGTGCTGCTGTGCCTCGCGAAATACGCGGCGCTCGGCGTGATTCCGATCGTGATCCCGAGCATCCTCGACATTCCCCCCGCTGCCGATCCAGAAGATCCCGCAGCAGCGCGGCAGCGACTACGCATACGTGAAGCGCCTCGCGGGCGAAGCCGGCTACGTGTTCTATCTGGAGCCGGGGCCCGGGCCCGGCACGTCGAAGGCGTACTGGGGGGCCCGAGATCCGCGTCGGCGATCCGCAGCCCGCGCTCACGACCGGCATGGACGCGCAGACCAATGTCGAGAGCCTCTCCTTCACGTTCGACAAGGAGCGCAAGTCGATGCCGATCGTGTTCTTCCAGGAGAGCACGACGAAGGTGCCGATTCCCGTGCCGATCCCCGACGTCACGCCGCTCGCTCCGCCGCTCGGCCTCGTGCCGCCGCTGCCGCCGAAGATCGAGAAGCTCGACGCCACCGCGCACCTGTCGGCGCCGGAAGCGCTGATGGCCGGGCTCGCGTACGCGAGCCGCAACAGCGATTCGGTGTTCGGCACCGGCAAGCTCGACGTCGCGAAATACGGGCGGCTCCTCAAATCGCGCTCGCTCGTCGGCGTGCGCGGCGCGGGCGTGCCGTTCGACGGCCTCTACTACGTGAAGCGCGTCACGCACGAGATCGAGCGCGGCTCGTACAAGCAGAGCTTCTCGCTCGCGCGCAACGGGCTCGTCTCCACTTTTCCGTCGGTGCCAACATGAGCAGCGCGCCTCTTTTCGGCAAGTACCGCGGCACGGTCGCGAACAACGTCGATCCGATGCAGATCGGCCGCGTCCAGGTGATGGTGCCCGACCTCGCCGGCTTCGTGCCCGGCACGTGGGCGATGCCGTGCGTGCCGGCCGCCGGGATCAACACGGGCTTCTTCACGGTGCCGATGATCGGCGCGGGCGTGTGGATCGAGTTCGAGCGCGGCGACCCCGACTATCCGATCTGGGTCGGCGGCTACTGGGGCACCGCGGCCGAAGTGCCGCTCCTCGCGCACGCGGTGCCGCCCGGCGTGACGGGCTTCACGATCCAGACGCCGCTGAAGAACGGCCTCGTGATCAGCGACGTGCCCGGCCCGACGGGCGGCATCCTGATCCAGACGACCACCGGCGCGATGATCTCCGTGAGCGACGTGGGGATCATCATCTCGAACGGCAAGGGCGCGGTGATCAACATGACCGGCCCGAGCGTCGACGTCAATCTCGGCGCGCTGACGGTGGTGTAGCGATGCCCGCGCCCATCCTCCACCTCGGCGCCAGCGTGCTGTGCGCGCACGCCGGCCAGGCGAGCCCGCTGTCGCCGTTTCCGCGCGTGCTGCTGTCCGGGCAGCCCGCCGTGACGATCGCGTGCCCGTATGCGATCGCCGCTTGCGCGCTCACCGGCTCGCCGAACCCGCCGTGCGCGACCGGCCAGTGGCTCGCCGGCGCCGCGCGCGTGCTGGCGGGCGGCGTGCCCGTCGCGACGATGGCGGGCGCGTCGAGCTGCATCCCCACCGGCACGCCGATGATGCCCGTCGCCGCGCAGACGCGCGTGCTCGCGACGTGAGGAGGCCCCCATGACCGATCTCGCCTTCCCGTACCGTTTCGACGCGCTCGGCCGCACCGCGGCCGCCGCGCGCGACGATCACATCCGCGACCTGATCGAGCAGGTGCTCTTCACCGCGCCCGGCGAGCGCGTGATGCGGCCGGACTTCGGCAGCGGGCTGCTCGCGCTCGTGTTCGAGCCGAACAGCACGACGCTCGCGGCGACCACGCAGATGCTCGTGCAGGCCGCGCTGCAGCAGTACCTCGCGGGGCTCGTCGCCGTGCAGTCGGTCGACGTGCTCAACGACGACGGCGCGCTGCGCGTCGAGCTCCGCTACACGGTGCTGCTCGATCGCAGCACGCACAGCGCGCGCTTCACCGCGCCGGGAGCGGCATCATGATGTTCCACTGCTGCGACGCCCGGCGCCTGGACGTGCTGCGCACGAGCGGCTCGGCGAACGCGATCGAGTTCGTCGAGGTGCTCGACCGCGCGGCGCCGCCCGGCGTGAAACGCCAGCGCACGCTGTTCGTGCGGCTGCTGCGCGCGGGCTTCACGCTCAAGCCGCAGAACCTGCGCATCGACGGCGGCGAGCGCATCCGCACCGTCGGCATCGAATGGTGCGCGCCGGCGAACGCGCTGCCGCCGCAGGCCGAGGCGGGCCTCGTCGACACCGTCGACGACCTGCCGCGCACGCTCGTCGTGCGCACCGACGGCAGCGGCGACCATTCGCGCTACACGCTGTCGATCGTCGCGAACACGGGCGCGAACGATCCGCCCGCCGGCTTCGATCCGCGGCTCGCGCGCATCGCGTTCTCGTTCAAGGTCGAATGCCGGTCGGATTTCGACTGCGCGGCGCCGCGCGCGTGCCCGCCCACGCCGCGCGCGCAGCCCGACATCGACTATCTCGCGAAGGACTACGACGGCTTGCGCCGGCTGATGCTCGACCGGCTGAGCCTGCTCGCGCCCGGCTGGACCGAGCGCTCGGCCGCGGATCTCGGCGTGATGCTCGTCGAGCTGCTCGCATACGCGGCCGACAACCTGTCGTACCGGCAGGACGCGATCGCGAACGAAGCGTATCTCGCCACGGCGCGGCGGCGCGTGTCGGTGCGCCGCCACGCGCGGCTCGTCGACTATCTGCTGCACGAGGGCTGCAATGCGCGCGCGTTCGTGCACGTCGGCGTCGTCGGCCGCGGCGTGCCGCTGCCGGCCGGCACGCCATTGCTCACGCGCGTGCCCGCGCTCGCGACCGAAGTCGCGCCCGACAGCCGCGCGCTCGCCGACGCGCTCGACGCCGGCGCGCTCGTGTTCGAGACCGCGCGCGACGCGACGCTCGACGACAGGCTGAACACGCTGCCGCTCTACACCTGGGGCGACGCCGCGTGCTGCATGACGCGCGGCGCGACGCGCGCGACGCTGCGCGGCCATCCGCCGCTGAAGGCGGGCGATTTCCTGATGTTCGAGGAAGTCGTGAGCCCGACCACGTTCGCCGCCGACGATGCGGACCGCACGCACCGCTGGATCGTGCGGCTCACGCAGGCGACGCAAACGACCGATCCGTCCGGGCGCCTGTTCGACGAGCCGCCCGTCGACGCGCCGCTCGACATCACCGAACTCGCGTGGGACGCGGCCGATGCGCTGCCGTTCCCGCTGTGCATCTCGGTGCATGAGCGGCCGGGGCTCGACGTGAGCGTCGCGCGCGGCAACGTCGTGCTCGCCGATCACGGCCGCACGATCGCCGGCGAGGCGATCGGCGCGGTGCCGGCCGACACTGCGCTCACGCTCGCGCCCGCCGCGCCCGCCGGCTGCTGCGATCGCGCGGCGCCGCAGCCCGTGCCGCCGCGCTTTCGCCCGGCGCTCGCGCAAGCGCCGCTCACGCACGGCTTCGATCTCGCCGCGATGCTCGACGTGACGATCGCGCCAAACGCCGCATGGTGGCCGGCAAGCGCGCTGCTGTCCGCGCGGCCGCGCGACGCGACGCCGCGCATCGCGCTCGTCGACGGCGCGTCGCAGCCGTGGACCGCCCAGCGCGACCTGCTCGACAGCGCGGCCACGGCGGCCGATTTCGTCGTCGAGATCGAGGACGACGCGCGCGCGCGCGTGCGCTTCGGCGACGGCGCGAACGGCAAGCGGCCCGATCCGGGCACGTCGTTGCGCGCGACGTACCGCGTCGGCAACGGCACGGCGGGCAACGTCGGCGCGGAAGCGATCGCGCACGTCGTCACGCACGCGAGCGGCGTGTTCGCCGCGCTGCGCAATCCGCTGCCGGCGGCGGGCGGCGTCGAGCCGGAGAGCATCGAGGCCGCGCGCCGCGACGCGCCGCAGGCGTTCCGCACGCAGCAGCGCGCGGTCACGCCGGCCGACTACGCGGCCGCCGCCGAGCTGCGCGCCGACGTGCCGCGCGCCGCCGCGACGCTGCGCTGGACCGGAAGCTGGCACACGGTGTTCGTCACCGCGGACCGCTCGGGCGGCAGCGACGTCGACGCGGCGTTCAGGACGCAGTTGCGCCGCCATCTGGAACGCTTCCGGATGGCCGGCTATGACCTCGACGTGAACGCGCCGATCTACGTGCCGCTCGACGTCGCGCTGCACGTCTGCGTGAATCCCGGCTATTTCCGCGCCGACGTGCTGCACGCGGTGCAGCGCGCGCTGTCGAGCGGCGTGCTCGCCGACGGCACGCTCGGCGTGTTCCATCCGGACAACTTCACGTTCGCGCAGGACGTGTACCTGAGCCGCATCGTCGCCGCCGCGCAGGCCGTCGAGGGCGTTGACGCGGTGCGGGCGGACACCTTCCAGCGCCTGATCCACCCCGATCCGACCACGCTCGACCAGGGCGTCGTCGCGATCGGCGCGCTGGAGATCGCGCAACTCGCCAACGATCCGAACTTCCCCGAGCGCGGGCGGCTCGCGATCTCTGCCGGAGGCGGCAAATGAACCCGCTCCCCCTACCCGAGCCGAAGCCGCGGGCGAGCCCGCAACCGCCCGGCAGCGAATGCTGCGGCTGTTGCGCGGGCACGGCGGCCGACACCCCGCAGGGGCTCGCGAACCGCGACGGATTGTCGGCGATCGCGTACCGGATCGGCGACCACGCGCAGTTCCGCGACAGCCTGCACGCGGCGCTGTCGCAGGCGGCGCTGCCGGCGCTGCATGCGCTGCGCACGCGCGACGACGACGACTTCACGATCGGCCTGATCGACGCGTTCGCCTGCGCGGCCGACGTGCTCACGTTCTACCAGGAGCGCATCGCGAACGAATCGTATCTGCGCACCGCGACCGAGCGCGTATCGCTGCAGGAGATGAGCAAGCTGATCGGCTACCGGCTGCGCCCCGGCGTGGCTGCCGAGACGTGGCTCGCGTTCGCGCTCGACACACCGCCCGCGCCGCCGCCGACGCTCGCGCCGGAGCCGGGCAGCTTCGTGACCGGCGTGCCGTCGCGCGTGACGCTCGACGCGGGCCTGAAGGTGCAGAGCGTGCCCGGCCCGAACGAGACGCCGCAGACGTTCGAGACGCTCGAGGCGGTCGACGCGCGCCCCGAATGGAACGCGATGCGGCCGTGGATGGCGCGGCCGAGACGGCCGAGGCGCGGCGACACGATCGCGTATCTGGCCGGCGTGCGCAACGACCTGAGGCCGGGCGACGCGGTGCTGTTCGTCGGCGACGAATTCGACCGCGATCCGGCGAGCCGCCATTGGGACTTCCGGATTCTCGACGACGTCGCGCTCGATGCGGACCACGACCGCACGCGGATCGGCTGGACGCACGGCCTGGGCGAGATGCCGGCCCACGCGCGGTTGTATGCGCTGCGCAAGCGCGCGGCGGTGTTCGGGCACAACGCGCCGATGTGGCGCAGCATGAGCGGCGACTTCCGCACCGGCTACCTGGGCGGCCGCAAGGATCGCGGCGACTGGCCGAACTTCGTGCTGTCGCCGGCGGGCGACGGGAGCGTCGATCTCGACGCCGTCGCCGCGCAGGCCGTGCCGGGCAGGACCGGCCGCTATGCGGTGCTCGCGCTCGGCGACTACCACCGCGCCGCGCCGTCGACGGGCGCGGCCGCCGGCTCCGGCGGGTGGCGCGTCACGGCCGGCGCCGCGCGCGACATCCTGCGCGCGGGCGGTGGCGGCCTCGCCGGCGCGGGTGCGATCGACCCCGCCGCCGCCGCCGCGACGGGCGCGCGCTTCTCGCGCACGGGCGCGCGGGCGCGCGGCTTCGTCGAACTGTTCGCGATCGACGCCGCCGACGACGTGTCGCGCGCCGAGTTCGCGCTGTCGGGCAAGGTCACGCGGCTCGCGCTGCGCGGCGCGAACTACGCGCGCTTCAAATGGCACGTGCGCGACACGGCCGTGTTCGTGCAGTCCGAGCCGCTCGATCCGGCCGACCATCCTGTGACGGGCGACGTCGGCGGCGCGCGCGTGCCGGTTGCCGCGAGCGCCGACGGCCTGCTGCCCGGCCGCCGGCTCGTCGTGCTCGGCACGCGCGTGCGCGACGGCGCGAAAGTCGTCGTGCACGCGACGCTCGTCGCCGCGCACCGGATCGACGGCGCGCGCTGCATCCTGGAAATCGCGCCGCCGCTCGCCGATGCGCTCGCGCGCGACAGCGTCGTCGTGCACGGCAACGTCGCGCTCGCGTCGCACGGCGAGACGGTCGCGCAGGTGCTGGGCGCGGGCGACGCGTCGCAGGCGTTCCAGCGGTTCGAGCTGAAGCAGGCCCCGCTCACCTATCGCGCGGCGGCCAACGAGATCGGCGCGGCGGCCGCGCTCGCCGTGCGGATCGGCGATGTCGCGTGGCACGAGCGCGCGACGCTGTTCGGCGCGGGCGCGGCCGAGCGCGCCTATGCGCTGAACACCGACGAGCAGGGCCGCACGTTCGTCGCGTTCGGCGACGGCCTGCGCGGCGCGCGGCTGCCGAGCGGCGTGAACAACGTGCGGGCGAGCTACCGCAAGGGCCTCGGCGCGGCGGGCAACGTCCGCGCCGACACGCTCACGCAACTGATGAGCCGCCCGCTCGGCGTGAGGAGCGTCGGCAATCCGCGCGCGGCCGAAGGCGGCACCGATCCCGAGAGCGCGGACGCCGCGCGGCGCAACATGCCGCTCGCGACGCGCACGCTCGGCCGCGCGGTGTCGCTCGTCGACTACGAGGATTACGCGCGCGCGTTCAGCGGCGTCGCGAAGGCGCAGGCGCGCGTGCTGCCGCTGCCGCACGGCGCGACGATCGCGATCACGATCGCGGGCCCCGACGGCGCGGCGCTGTCGCCGTCGAGCACCGTCTGGCGCCACCTGCTCGCGGCGCTCGTGGCGAGCGGCGATCCGCACGTGAGCGTGCGGCTGCTCGGCGCGGCGCTCGTCACGTTCAGGCTCGGCCTCGCGATCAAGCGCGATCCGGATTACGACGCGCCGCAAGTGCTCGCCGCCGTCGAAGCGGCGTTGCGCGCGGCGTGCTCGTTCGATGCGCGCGAGCTCGCGCAGCCGGTGCAGCTCTCCGGGCTGATCGCCGTCGCGCAACGCGTGCCCGGCGTCGTCGCGGTCGACGTCACGCGGCTCTATCGCGGCGCGGCGCCCGCGAAGCAGACGCGGCTGCTCGCCGCGACGGCGCGCGTGCAGGACGGCATCGCGCTGCCCGCCGAACTGCTGACGCTCGACCCCGCCCCGTTCGACCAACTGGAGGTGATGCCGTGAGTCTCACCGCCGAGCGCCTGTATGCGCTGCTGCCCGCCGTCTACCGGCTGCGCGACGAAACCCGCGGCAAGCCGCTGTACGCGCTGCTCGCCGCGTTCGCGCACGAATTCGCCGCGCTGGAGGAGAACCTCGACCAGCTCTACGACGACCAGTTCATCGAGACCTGCGCCGACTGGGTCGCGCCGTACATCGGCGACATCGTCGGCTATCGGCCGCTGCACGGCGTCGCGCCGCGCATCGCGTCGCCGCGCGCCGAGGTCGCGAACACGATCCGGATGCGCCGCCGCAAGGGCACGGCGCTCGCGCTCGAAACGCTCGCGCGCGACGTCACCGCTTGGCCCGCGCACGCGCTCGAATGCTTCGAGCGGCTCGCGACGTCGCAGTACATGAAGCACGTGCGGCTCGACGCGCCCGCGACGCCGCCCGTGCGCGACCCCGGCCGGATGCTGCGGCGGGACACCGCGTTCGACGCGGTCGCGCATCTCGCCGAGATGCGCCGCCCCGAGAGCGGCGCGGGCCGCTACAACATTCCGAACGTCGCGCTCTTCCTGTGGCGGCTGGAACCGCTGCCGCTCACCGCGGTGCCGCTGACGCCGCATCCGGGCGACGCGTCGAAGCGCAAGTTCCGCGTGAATCCGCTCGGCGCCGATCTGCGCCTGTTCCGTCAGGCGCGCACGGAAGCGGACACCGATCGTCTCGCCGGGCCGCTCGACGTGCCCGACGCGCTGCGCGTGCGCGCGCTCGCGCTCGCCGAGCGCGCGGGCCGGCTCGACGATTACGGCGCCGGCCGCAGCCTGCTGCTGTCGAAGCCGGACGGCACGCCGGTGCCGGTCGCCGCGATCCGCATCGCCGACCTGCGCGACATCGTCGACAGCGGCGGCAACGTGACCGGCTGGAACCACGAGGCATCGCTCGCCGCGGGCACGATCGGCATCGATCCGGAGCGCGGCCGCGTGCTGCTCGGCAGCGCGGGCGACGGGCCGCTCGCCGCGACGTTCCGCTACGCGCAGGCGCGCGAGATCGGCGGCGGCGAATACGCGCGCGCGCCCGACGGCGGCGATCTCGCGGCCCAGCGCACGGCCAGCGGCGGCGCGGCGCTGCAGCCGCGGCTCGACGCGATCTCGGCGGGCGGCAGGCTGCTCGTCGAAGACAGCCTCACTTACGCGCAAACGCCCGCGTTCAAGGTCGATCCGGCGCTCGCCGCGGGCGCGCCGGGCCATCAGGTCGTCGTCGCCGCGAAGAGCGGCGCGCGGCCGCTCTTGGCTGCGAGCGGCGACATCGCGCTCGCGATCGGCGCGCGCGGGCGGCTCGTGCTCGACGGGCTCGTGATCAGCGGCGGCGCGCTGCATCTCGCGGCCGCGCCCGACGACGAGCCGCGCGAGCTCGTGCTGCGCGACTGCACGCTCGTGCCGGGCCTCGCGCTCGCGCCCGACGGCCGCGCCGCGTCGCCGGGCGCGCCGAGCCTCGTCGTCGAGCATCCGTTCGCGACGGTGACGCTCGAGCGCTGCATCGTCGGCGCGCTGCGGATCGTGGCCGGCGCGCAGGCGACGATCACCGACAGCATCGTCGACGCGGGCGCCGCGACGCACGCCGCGTACGCGGCCGACGCCGCCGGCCAGCCGGGCGGCGAGCTGCGGATCACCGACAGCACCGTGCTCGGCACGCTGCACGCGCGGCTGCTGTCGCTCGCGTCGAACTGCCTGTTCGCGGGCCGCGTCGACGCCGAGCGCCGGCAGGAAGGCTGCGTGCGCTTCAGCTACGTGCCGCGCGGCTCGATCGCGCCGCGCCGCTACCGCTGCGTGCCCGACGACGCGCATCCGGACGCGCTGCCGCATTTCGCGTCGCTGCGCTACGGCGAGCCCGCCTACATGCAGTTGCGCCGCGCGACCGATCGCGCGATCCGCGAAGGCGCGGACGACGGCGGTGAAATGGGCGCGCTGCATGCGCTGTTCCAGCCGCAGCGCGAGACGAATCTGCGGCTCCGGCTCGACGAATACCTGCGTTTCGGGCTGCATGCAGGCCTCTTTTATGTGACTTGATGCGGAGAACACCATGGGAGCCGACTTCTCCAGAGTGCGTCAGAACCCGCTCTTCGACTACGCCGGCGTCGAGCTGAAGCAAGGCGGCGTGCTGCTCGACGCGGACGCGAACGAGCTCGTCGCGATCGTCGACCGCCGGCTGCGCGCGCTCGCGTCCGACACGCTCGGCCGCGCGAGCGTGTCGTCGACGACGCCGGACGCGTTCAGGATCACCGTGCTCGCCGGCGCGCTGCAGATCGGCCGGGGCCGGCTCTACGTCGACGGGCTGCTCGCCGAGAACCACGGCGCGGCGAGCGCCGATCCGGCGAAGCGCGCGTACGACGACCTGATGGCCGAGCCGGCGTTCGCCGATCCGCTCGCGTACGGCGCGCAGCCGTACCTGCCCGGCCCGCCCGCGCTGCCGGCGGCGGGCCGGCATCTCGTCTATCTCGACGTATGGAACCGCGAGCTCACGCATCTCGAGCAGCCGGACCTCGTCGAGCCCGCGGTCGGCGTCGAGAGCAGCTCGCGCGTGCAGACGGTGTGGCAGGTGCGCGTGCTCGCCGACGACGCGGGCGCGGCCACGACCTGCGGCACCGCCGACGCCGACGTGCCCGGCTGGGCCGCGACGATCGCGCCGTCGACGGGCGTGCTGAGCACGGACACCTTCGACGTCGCGCCGAGCGACGATCCGTGCGAGCTGCCGCCGACGGGCGGCTACCGCGGGCTCGAGAACCAGCTCTATCGCGTCGAGATCCACGCCCCCGGCCTGCCCGGCGCGGGCGCGACGTTCAAGTGGTCGCGCGAGAACGCGAGCGTCGGCAGCCGCGTCGCGAGCGTCGTGTCGGGCACCGAGCTGGAGCTCGCGACGCTCGGCCGCGACGACGTGCTGCGCGTGAACACCGGCGACTGGGTCGAGATCGTTGACGACGTGCGCGAGTTCTCGCAAGCGGCCGGCGAATTGCGGCGCGTCACGGTGGACGACGCGTCGCAGCGGATCACGTTCGCGCCCGCGCTGCCCGCCGCGATGCTGCCCGCGAACTTCCCGGACAGCGCGTTCCCCGCCGCACGCAACCTGCGCGTGCGCCGCTGGGACCAGAAAGGCCTCGTGTTCCGCACCGATCCGAGCGGCAAGCCGGTGCAGGTGCAGGACCTCGACGCGGCCGGCTCGACGGGCGCGATCAAGGTGCCGGCGGCCGGCACGTCGCTGCTGCTCGAAAACGGCGTCACCGTCGCGTTCGACTCCACCGGCGCGGCGGGCCTCAAGGCGGGCGACTACTGGGTGTTCGCCGCGCGCACGGCCGACGCGTCGGTCGAACGCCTCGATCGCGCGACGCCGCGCGGCGTCCATCATCATTTCGCGCGGCTCGGCATCTGGGATGCCGGCGCGGGCACCGTCACCGACTGCCGCCATCCGTGGCCGCCGCAAGGCGGCGGACAGGGCTGCGGCTGCACGCAGTGCGTGAGCCCGGAATCGCACGCGAGCGGCCAGTTGACGATCCAGGCCGCCGTCGACAAGGTGCGCGACACGGGCGGCACCGTCTGCCTGCACGCGGGCCAGTACGCGCTGAAGGAGCCCGTGCGGATCAGCGGCGCGCGCTCGATCCGCATCGCGGGACAGGGGCCGGCGACGACGATCGCCGCGCCCGGCACCGCGTTCGTCATCGAGCGCAGCGCAGCGATCGCGCTCAGCGCGCTCACGGTGTTCTCGCTCGGCCGCGCGTCGGCGATCAGCGTGCGCACGGCGTTCGGCCTCGCGCTGCGCGAGCTCGCGGTGGCCGTGTTCGGCAACAGCGACTTCCACGGCGCGGCCGTCGCGCTGAGCGGCGCGGTGCTCGACGCGAGCATCGAGAACAGCCTGCTGCTCGCGACCGACGGCGTGCGCGCGCTCGACGACGCCGACGAGCAGGCTCCGAAAATGCTGCTCGCGGCCGCGCTGCGCATCTGCGATAACGTGTTCCTGTGCAGCGGCGCGGCGGTCCGGCTCGACGGCGCCGTCGCGCATGCGTATGACACCTGCGTCGCGGGCAACCACGTGATCGGCACGCGCGACGCCGGGCTCTCCACGCTCGGCTCCGCGCTTCCGGGCGCGAGCGTGCGGATGACCGGCAACCACGTCGACGCGCGCGGCCCCGGCATCCGCTGCGCGCTCGGCGGCGCGTGGATCGCCGACAACCGGCTGCACGCGACGCCCGACGCGAACCGCGCGCTCGCGGGCGCGGGCATCGCGCTGACGGCGGGCGCCGACGAGAGCGGGCTCGATGCCGCGCACGTGCTCGCCAACCAGATCGACGGCTTCCCGGACGCGGGCGTATCCGTCGACGCGCCGGTGCGAAACCTGCTCGTCAAGCTCAACGTCGTCGAGCAATGCGGCAACGGCATCGTGATGACGGGCGCCGCCAGCGCCGCCGCGGTGTCGATCGAGAACAACCAGTTGCGCGACATCGGCGGGCGCGCCGATGCGACCGCCGCCGCCGGCGCCGCGGCCGCCACGGTTGCTGCGGGCGCCGCGACGACGATCGGCATCGGCGTCACGCGCGCCGCAGCCGCGACGGTGGCCGGCAACACGCTGCGCAGGATCGGGCTCGACGCGACGGCCGCGCCGCTGATCGCCGGCATCGTCACGTACTCGGTGCAGCGGCCGCGCATCGGCGGCAACGAAATCGTCGAAGTCGGGCCGCTCGAGAACTTCGGCGGCACGGCGGCGGGCATCTCGATTCGCGCGCCGTACAGCCAGGCCGAGGTGCACCACAACCACGTCGAGCGCGACGCGCAGTTCAACGACACACGCAGCGACACCGCGTGGTTCGCGCTCAGCATCGACGAACCGCAGCTCGACGGCAACGACGCGCTGTCGCGCCTCGCGCGCTTCACCGCGCTGCGCGTGGACGCGCGGCGCACGCTGGTGCTCTCGGGCGACCAGGCGTTCGTGAGCGCGGTGAACGCGGGCACGGCCGTCGATCCGGCCACGGGCGCGGCCGTGGCGGCGCCGGGCGCGAGCGCGTCGGTGCTCGGCAACGTGTTCGTCGCGCGCGGGCGCACGCCCGCCGTCGACGTGACCGCGAGCGGCGACGTGCTGTTCGGCGAGAACCGCTGCGAGCTGCGCGCGAGCGCCGGCAGCGCGGTGCGGCTGAGCGCGCCGGCGGCGATCGTCAACGCGAACCGCGTAAGCGGCGGACAGGAGTCGATCAGCGTGCCGAACCCGAAGGCGCTCGTCACCGCGATCGGCAACATCACGACGCGGAACATCGCCGCGCCGCTGCGGCCCGAGATGGGGCCGCTCAATCTCATCGGCTGACGGCCACGGGAGCCCGACATCATGCGCGTCATCGTCATCCAGCAGGACACTGACCTGAAGGCCGTCGCCGCGCAGCTCGGCGGCGCGCAGACCGCGAGCGCGTCGGCGCTCGAGCGCCTGAAGGCGCTCAATCCGCACGTGGACGTCGGCAGCATTCGGCCCGGCACCGCGCTGCTCGTGCCGGATGCGCCCGGCTTGGCCGGCGCGGCGGGGGCAGCCGGCGCGGTGGGCGGCGCGGCCGGCCCGAGCGCGGATGCGCAGCCGATTTCCGGCAACACGTTCGAGACGTTCGCGGCCGGAATCGACGCGGGGTTTCGGGCCGTCGCGCAGCGCGTGCGCGGCGCGTCCGACACGCTCGCGGCCGATCAGGCCGCGATCGCCGACGCGCTCGGCACGAACGTCGCGAAACGAATGCTCGACGGCGATCCGCTGCTGAAGAAACAGGTCGATGAAACGAACGCAGCGGCCGCCGCGCGGCAGAAGACGCTTCAGGAGGCGCTCGCGCAGGTGGAAGCGATGCAGAAGCTGGCGAGCGACGAGATTGCGGCGTTGGGGAAGATCGTGCGGTAGCGGGGGGCTTGAAGCAGATCGGGTGCGCTAAAAGGGTTGGCGACTTCTCTTACGAGACCGGGTCGATCGGATTTCCGGTGCCCCTCTGAGCCTGTCAGATTTAACGAGATGGTCACGCTGCTCCCCCCTCCAAATCCACATACCCTTCCATCTCCCCCGCCACGAAAAGCCGCTTCCCGAGCCGCGGATACTCACAGACATCATGCTCCAACCGCTGCCCCGCGGCGATGAACACGAGCGGCACATCCCCCGAGTTCTTCAACACATGCGCCGGCCCGCGCCGCGCAAACCCCAGAAAATCCCCCGGCCCGACCGGATAAGTCCGCTCCCCGAGCGTCGCCTCCCCATACCCGGACAGGATGTACAAGCATTCCTCTTCATAAAGATGCCGATGGCACTCGGACGACTCATGCCCCGGCATCAGCGTGATGATAAGAAACCCGAACTGCGTGATTCCGGTCTTGTCGCTGAGCGGCTTCTTCAGGCGGACCGCATTCCCGTTCAGCACGTGAACCGAGCGCACCTCTTCCATCGCCTCGATATCGGCTGCCTTCAGCAATTCCGGAGGGATGTTCGACATGATTGATCTCGCTCCAATGGGAATAAATATGATTTGAGTTTAAACAATCCAAAAACCATCTAAATCAGCCGCCGCCGCGCCAACTCGTCGGCCAATGCGTCCGCGCCCACGAACTTGCACCCCAGCAGCCCCGCTCTCACCGCGCCCTCGACGTTCGCATCGGCGTCATCGATGAAGAGCGTCTCGTCCGCCGCCGCGCCGAGCCACCCGACGCAGCCGAGATAAGCCTGCGCATCCGGCTTCGCCGCGCCGAACGTCGCCGACGGATAAACGTCCGCGCCGAACACGCGCGCAACAGGCGGATTCAGATAATCGATGTAATCGGTGACAAGCCTGCAGTTGTTCGTCAGCACCGCGATCCGGCTGTGCTGCGCAACGCGCTCGGCCAGCGCGACGACGTCCAGGTTCGGCGTGATCGACGCCCTGCGCGCGATCAGCCAGTCGTCGCGGCTCACCGGCGCGCCGAGCAGTTCGGCCAGCTCGCTCAGGTATTGGTCGACGCCGATGAGCCCCGCGTCGGCGCGCGCTTCGAGGCCCGATTCCCAGATCGCGTGGCGCACCGCGCCGGGCGGCCGCCCCGTCAGGTCGGCGAGGCGCGCGGTGCGGGCGGCGCGGTCGTAAGTCGACAGCACGCCCTCCATGTCGAACAGCACCAGCTTGATCGGCGGCGTCATGCAGTCGGCCTCGCGTGAAGCGCCCGGCAAGCGCCGGACCGCCAGCGGGCGGCCCGTTCCGGGCGGCGGAAAACTTCTATTCTGGCTGCCCTCAAGCCGTTTCGCCAAAGCCCGCCCTCAAGGGTTATCCCGGATGCTCACCTCGAATCCAAGTTGTATGATGACCACATCACATGACAAAACTTCCGCCATGTTCGAAAAAATCCCGACCCGGGCGATGAGCGACACGGTCGCCCAGCAGCTTCTGAAGCAGATCGAGATCGGCAGCTTCGCCGCCACCGGCAAGCTGCCGACCGAAGCGGTGCTCGCGCAGGAGTTCGGCGTGAGCCGCACGGTGATCCGCGAGGCGATCTCGCGCCTGAAGAACGAGGGCGTCGTCGAGCCGCGCCAGGGCAGCGGCGTCTACATCGCGCGGCACGCGGCGATCCGGCCGCTGCGGATCGATTACGCGGAGGCGGTCGAGGCGAGCTCGCTGCCGCATCTGCTCGCGGTGCGCCGCGCGATCGAGGCCGAAGTGGCCGCCGAAGCCGCGCTCTGCCATACCGACGAGGACATGGAGGACATCGACGCCGCGCTCGCGAAAATCGACGGCGCGGTGGCCGAAGGCCGCGACGGCGTCGCGGAGGACGTCGCGTTCCACCGGACGATCGCGAGCGTCACCGGCAATCCGTATTTCCTGAAGACGCTGAGCTTCCTGAACCAGTACCTCGAAGCGGGCGTGAAGGTCACGCGCGGCAACGAGGCGACCCGCGAGGACTTCTCGCGGCAGGTGCGCGAGGAGCACGCGGCGATCGCCGACGCGATCCGCGCGCGCGACCCGTCCGCGGCCCGCAACGCGGCCCGCGCGCACATGTACAACGCGGCGCGCCGTCTCGAGCAAGCCGGCATTTGCTGATCCGCGATCCGCGCGCGCCCGCACGGCGCGCGCGGATCGCCTCCCGAACGAATCGACGAGAAGGTTTGACCATGTCACGAAAGGTTGGAGTCATCGGGCTGGGCGCGATGGGCCTGGGTGTCGCGCGCTCGCTGCTGCGCGCGGGCTTTCGCGTGCACGCATGCGACGTGCGCGAGAACGTGCTCGCCGCATTCGCCGCCGAAGGCGGCGTGCGCTGCGCGACGCCCGCCGGGCTCGGCGCGCAGTGCGACGTCGTGATCACGCTCGTCGTCAACGCGGAGCAGACCGATGCGGTGCTGTTCGGCGAGCAAGGCGCCGCGGCCGCGATGCCGCGCGGCGGCGTCGTGATCTCGAGCGCGACGGTCGCGCCGGAGTTCGCGGCCCGGCTCGGCGCGCGGCTCGCGGCGGCCGGCCTGCTGATGCTCGATGCGCCCGTGTCGGGCGGCGCCGCGCGCGCGGCGTCGGGCGAGATGACGATGATGACGTCGGGCCCCGCCGCCGCATACGCGGCGTGCGACGACGTGCTCGCCGCGATCGCGGGCAAGGTCTACCGGCTCGGCGACGCGCACGGCGCGGGCTCGAAGGTGAAGATCATCAATCAGTTGCTGGCCGGCGTGCACATCGCGGCCGCCGCCGAGGCGATGGCGCTCGGCCTGCGCGAAGGCGTCGATCCCGACGCGCTGTACGACGTGATCACGCACAGCGCCGGCAATTCGTGGATGTTCGAGAACCGCGTGCCGCACATCCTGAACGGCGACTACACGCCGCTGTCGGCCGTCGACATCTTCGTGAAGGATCTCGGCCTCGTGCTCGACACCGCGCGCCGCAGCAAATTCCCGCTGCCGCTGTCGGCGGCCGCGCACCAGATGTTCATGAGCGCGTCGAGCGCGGGCCACGGCGGCGAGGACGACTCGGCCGTCATCCGGACCTTCCCCGGCATCACGCTGCCGGCGCGCCGCTGATTCACCGGAGTTGCCCGCCATGAGCCCCGATCAAGCCTTTCGCCCCCTGCTCGGCTGCATCGCCGACGATTTCACCGGCGCGACCGATCTCGCGAACATGCTCGTCAAGAGCGGCATGCGCACCGTGCAGATGATCGGCGTGCCGGCCGCCGGCGCGCCCGTCGAGGCCGATGCGATCGTCGTCGCGCTGAAGTCTCGCACGATCCCCGCCGCCGACGCGGTCGCGCAATCGCTCGCCGCACTCGCCTGGCTGCGCGCGCAGGGCTGCCGCCAGTTCTTCTTCAAATACTGCTCGACGTTCGATTCGACCGACGCGGGCAACATCGGCCCCGTCGCCGATGCGCTGCTCGACGCGCTCGGCGGCGAGCGCGCGTTCACGATCGCGTGCCCCGCGTTCCCCGAGAACGGCCGCACCGTCTATCGCGGCCACCTGTTCGTCGGCGACGCGCTGCTCAACGAATCCGGGATGGAGCGCCATCCGCTCACGCCGATGAAGGACGCGAACCTCGTGCGCGTGCTGCAGCGGCAGACGGCGTCGAAGGTCGGGCTGATTCGCCATGACGCGATCGCGCTCGGCACGTCCGCCGTGCGCGAGACGATCGACACGCTGCGTCGCGACGGTGTCCGGATCGCGATCGCGGACGCGCTGACCGATCACGACCTGTACGTGCTTGGCGAGGCGTGCGCGGACCTGCCCCTCATCACGGGCGGCTCGGGCGTCGCGCTCGGCCTGCCGTCGAACTTCCGGCTCGGCGAGCTGTTGCCCGAGCGCAGCGACGCGGCCGTGCTGCCGAAGATCGACGGCGCTGCGGCAGTGCTCGCCGGCAGCGCGTCGAAGGCGACCAACGCGCAGGTCGACGCGTGGCGCGTCGAGCGCCCCGCGTTCCGGATCGATCCGCTCGCGGCCGCGCGCGGCGAGCCCGTCGTCGAGCAGGCGCTCGCGTTCGCACGCGCGCATCTGCCGCAGCCGGTGCTGATCTACGCAACCGCCGCGCCCGACGAAGTGAAGCAGGTGCAGCAGGCGCTCGGCGCCGAAGCCGCCGGCCACCTGGTCGAGGCGACGCTCGCCGCGATCGCGCGCGGGCTGCGCGAGATGGGCGTGCGCAAGTTCGTCGTTGCGGGCGGCGAAACGTCCGGCGCCGTCGTGCAGGCGCTCGACGTGAAGGCGCTGCGGATCGGCGAGCAGATCGATCCCGGCGTGCCCGCCACCGCGACGCCCGAAGGAAGTCCCTGTGGGGCGACCGAAGGAAGTCCCTGTGGGACGACCGGCGCGCAACCGCTCGGCCTCGCGCTCAAATCCGGCAACTTCGGCGCGACCGACTTCTTCGAGAAGGCGCTGCGCGCGCTGGAGGGCGCCGCATGAGCCCCGCCGAAGCGAAGCTGCGCGACGAGATCTGCGAGATCGGCGCGAGCCTTTACGCGCGCGGCCATGCGGTCGGCAGCGCGGGCAACATCAGCGCGAGGCTCGACGACGGCTGGCTGATCACGCCGACCGACGCGTGCCTCGGCCGCCTCGACCCGGCCGGCATCGCGAAGGTCGATCGCGCGGGCAACGCCGTGTCGGGCGGCAAGCCGTCGAAGACGCTCGCGCTGCATCGCGGCATCTACGCGCACAACGCGCAAGCGCGCGGCGTCGTCCATACGCATTCGACGCACCTCGTCGCGCTCACGCTCGCGGGCGTCTGGCGCGACGCCGACGTGCTGCCGCCGATCACGCCGTACTACGTGATGAAGGTCGGCCACATTCCGCTCATTCGTTATCGCCGGCCGGGCGACCCCGCAGTGGCCGCCGAAGTCGCGGCGCTCGCCGATCGCGTGCGCGGCGTGCTGCTCGAGCGGCTCGGCCCAGTCGTCTGGGGCCCGTCGGTCGCGCACGCGTCGTACACGCTCGAGGAGCTCGAGGAGACCGCGCGCCTCTGGCTGATGACGAATCCGAAACCCGAGCCGCTCGGCGAGCCCGCGCTGGCCGAATTGCGCGACGCGTTCGGCGCGCGCTGGTAACGCAGTCCTGCCCGCCGTGTGCGCGGGCCATTCACCAGCACACGACACAGCGCACGGCCGCGCCACAGGCGGCCGGCGTCGACAACCAAGGAGACAGCGGAAATGATTCCCAGCCAAGCAGCCGCGGCCCGGCCGCTCGAGGCGGCCGGACAGGCCGAGCTCGACCTCACGTACAAGAAAGTGTTCTGGCGCATCGTGCCGTTCCTGATGCTCTGCTATGTGGTCGCGTACCTGGACCGCGTGAACGTCGGCTTCGCGAAGCTGCAGATGTCGCAGGATCTCGCCTTCAGCGAGACCGTGTTCGGCCTCGGCGCGGGGATCTTCTTTCTCGGCTACTTCCTGTTCGAGCTGCCGAGCAACATGCTGATGCACCGGCTCGGCGCGCGCATCTGGATCGCGCGGATCATGATCACATGGGGGCTGCTGTCCGCGGTCTTCGCGTTCGTGAAGACGCCGACGCAGTTCTACGTGCTGCGCTTCCTGCTCGGCCTCGCGGAAGCGGGCTTCTATCCGGGCGTGATCCTGTACCTCACGTACTGGTTCCCGACGCATCGCCGCGCGAAGATCATCGCGGTGTTCATGTCGGCGATTCCGGTGTCGGGCATCTTCGGCAATCCGCTGTCCGGCTGGATCATGCAGCGGTTCCACGGCGGCTCGGGCTTTCACGGCTGGCAGTGGATGTTCGTGATCGAGGCGGCGCCCGCAATCGCGATCGGCATCGCGACGATCCTCTATCTCGACAACAACATCCGCGGCGCGAAGTGGCTCACGGAGCGCGAGAAAAAGCTGCTGACCGACGAGATCGAAGCGCAGCCGCACGAGCGCGACAAGCACGCGCACTCGCTCGCCGCCGTGCTGCGCGATCCGCGGATGTGGTGGATGTCGCTGATCTATTTCACGTTCGTCACCGGCCAGTACGGGCTCACGTTCTGGATGCCGACGCTCGTCAAATCGACGGGCATCACCGATGCGCTGCAGATCGGCCTGCTGAGCGCGATTCCGTTCGCCTTCGCGATCATTGCGATGAACCTGTTCGGCCACAGCGCGGACCGTCGCCGCGAGCGCCGCTGGCACCTGATCGTGCCCGCGGCGATGGGCGCCGTCGGCTTCTCGGTGGCCGCCGCGTACTCGCACAACACCGCCGTGTCGATCCTGTTCCTGTCGATCGCCGCGGGCGGCGTGCTGACCTGCGCGCCGCTCTTCTGGTCGCTGCCCACCGCATTCCTCGCGGGCACGGGCGCGGCCGCCGGCATCGCGATCATCAACTCGATCGGCAACCTCGCCGGCTTCGCGAGCCCCTACCTGATCGGCTATCTGAAGGACGCGACGAGCAGCACGTCGACCGGCATGTACGTGCTCGCCGCGATGCTCGTGATCGGTGCGATCGCCGTGTGGCTCACACCGGCGAAGCTCGTCAACCGATAATCGATTGTCGGCGGGGCGGCTCGCCGCCCCTCTCTCAACCTCCGGACCTGGAACCGACGCCATGCCACGCTTCGCCGCCAACCTCACGATGATGTACAACGAGCACGCGTTCCTCGACCGCTTCGCCGCCGCGGCACGCGACGGCTTCAAGGCGGTCGAGTACCTGTTCCCGTATGACTTCCCTGCCGCCGAGCTGAAGTCGCGCCTCGACGCGAACGGCCTCGTGCAGGCGCTCTTCAACGCGCCGCCCGGCGACTGGGCGGCGGGCGAGCGCGGCATCGCGTCGCTGCCGGGCCGCGAGGACGAGTTCAGGCGCGCGATCGACACCGCGCTCGGCTACGCGCGCGTAATCGGCAACGACAAGATCCACGTGATGGCGGGCCTGATCGCGCCGACGCAGGATCGCGCGCGGCACCGCGACGTGTATCTGCGCAACCTCGCGCACGCGGCCCAGGCGGCGAGTGCGCAGAACGTGACGATCGTCATCGAGCCGATCAACCCGCGCGACATGCCGGGGTTCTTCCTCACCCGCCAGGACGACGCGCAGGCGATCTGCCGCGAAGTCGGCGCGCCGAACCTGTTGGTGCAGTTCGACTGCTATCACTGCCAGATCGTCGAAGGCGATCTGGCGACGAAGCTCGAGCGCGACATCGCGGGCATCGGCCACATCCAGATCGCCGGCGTGCCGCAGCGGCACGAGCCTGATATCGGCGAAATCCACTATCCGTATCTGTTCGGGCTGATCGACTCACTCGGCTACGACGGCTGGATCGGCTGCGAGTACCGGCCAAAGGCTGGCACGTCCGAGGGTCTCGGCTGGCTCGCGCCGTATCTGTAATCCCGCATTCTCACGAGGCACATTGCGATGAAGGTTCTCATCACTGGCGGCGCAGGCTTTCTCGGCCAGCGTCTCGCGAAACGGCTGCTCGCGCGCGGCGAGCTGGCCGGCCCGAACGGCGCGCCGGCGCGCATCGGCGAGATCGTGCTGCTCGACGTCGTCAAGGCCCATGACTTCGGCGATCCGCGCGTGACGACGATCGTCGGCGACATCGCCGAGCGCGCCGTGCTCGATGCCGCGATCGACGCGCGCACGCACGCGATCTTCCATCTCGCGGCGATCGTCAGCGGCCAGGCGGAAGCCGATTTCGACCTCGGGATGCGGATCAACCTCGACGCGTCGCGCCTGCTGCTCGACGTGTGCCGCGCGCGCGGCCACCAGCCGCGCGTCGTGTTCACGAGCTCCGTCGCGGTGTACGGCGGCGCGCTGCCCGACGTCGTACAGGACGACACCGCGCTCGATCCGCAATCGTCGTACGGCGCGCAGAAGGCGATCGCCGAGCGGCTGCTGTCGGACTACGCGCGCCGCGGCTTCGTCGACGGCCGCGTGCTGCGGCTGCCGACGATCAGCGTGCGGCCGGGCCGGCCGAACGCGGCGGCTTCGTCGTTCGCGAGCGGCATCATCCGCGAGCCGCTGAACGGCGAGGAAGCCGTGTGCCCGGTGCCGGGCGACACGCGGCTGTGGCTGCTGTCGCCGCGCCGCGCGATCGACGCGCTCGTCGCCGGCTGCGAGCTCGACGGCGCGACGCTCGGCAACCGGCGCGTGATCAACCTGCCGGGAATCTCCGTGACGGTCGACGAGATGATCGACGCGCTGCGCGAAGTCGCGGGCGCCGACGCGGTCGCGCGGATACGCCGCGAGCCGGACGAGCGGATCGCGCGGATCGTCGGAAGCTGGCCTGGCCGGTGGGACACGTCGCGCGCGCAATCGCTCGGCCTTGAAGGCGACGCGAGCTTCGCCGACGTGATCCGCGGCTACATTGAGGACGACCGGCGATAAGCCGCCACCCGACGACGGTCGACGGTAAGCCGCGCTGCCCGCCCGCGTTGCGGCGCGGACGGGCGCGCCGAACCGGTTCCACGCGGGCCCGCGGCGCCCCGTCCTGCGGCATCCGCGCGACACGCGCCGCCGACGGACGCGCATCCTGCCGCGTTTGCGACTATCGTTATAAGAATCCGGTCCTCGATTTCGCGCCCGCGTGCCGCCGGGCGCGCGAACGAGCGACCGAACGACCGGCCGCGCACGACGCATCGGCCACGAACGCTCGGATATGGCTGCCCTCTATGATTTCGGCGCGCGCAAGCTGCGCGCCCTCTACGATCGACGGCTGCGCTGCGACGCCGTGCTGGACACGGCCGCGCTGTTCCCGGACGCCGCGCGCTTCACGCGCGCATGGCGCGCGATCCGCGACGAGGCGCTCGCGGTGTCGCGCGACCTGAGCCGGATTCCGCGCTTCCACGAGATCATGCGCGAGCAGGCGGCGATCTCCGCAAACGACGCGCGCGACTGGCGGATGTTCATCATGCAGGCATACGGCGTGCGCTTCCCGCAAAACATCGAGCGCTGCCCGACGGTCGCGTCGATCCTCGCGGCGTCGCCCGACGTGCTGTCCGCATCGTTCTCGTTCCTCGCGCCCGGCAAGCACATCCCGCCGCATCGCGGGCCGTTTCGCGGCATCCTGCGCGGCTATCTGGTGCTGTCGATGCCGATGCGCGCGAACGGCACGCCCGCCGCCGTGCTGAAGATCGACGGCCGCGACTACCGGCTGCACGACGGCCAGTTCCTGCTCTGGGACGACACGTTCGAGCACGAAGTCTGGAACGAGAGCGACGACGTGCGGATCGTGCTGCTGCTCGACATCCGCCGCCGCGATCTGCCGCTCGCGCTCGCGCTGCTGTCGGGCGCGCTGATCCGGCTCGTGCGCGTCGCGATCCGGCTGCGCGGCGGCGCGATTCCGGTCTAGGGTCGTTCACGCTGGCAACGGGCTTGCGCCGGCCACCCGCACGAACGCGTCGATAACGCGCGCCGCCCCGCTTCGTCGCAACCCGCTTCGCTTTTCGCGCGCGCGCTTCGCATCGCACGGATGCATCGCGCCGCCTCGTTCGTAACATCATGGCATCGCCCGCTGCCGGCCACTTCCCTGCGCCTTGTCATGATCCAACTCTCCAGCGACATCGTCGTCACCCCGTTCGCGACAAACCTTTCGGCCTCGTTCGACAACGAGCGTCTGCCCTTCGCAGTCGACGCCGACATCCGGCAACAATTGCACGCACTGCTTCGCCAAGCGACGCACGGCGGCAGCGAGCCCGATTTGCGGCCATTGCAGCCGCAATGGCCGCAGCAGCCGCTGCAGTTCGCGACGACACAGCCGGACGATGCCGGCGATCCGCTGTCGTTCGTCGATGCACCGGACGACGCGCCGCCCGCGCGCTGCGTCGCGTCGCCGGATGCGTCGATGGCGCGCTTCGCGACGCAGATGCCCGATGCATCGACGCGCCGCCCGCCCGGCGACAACCGCACCGCGCAGCAGATCATCGACGACAATCCGCTCCTCAAGAATCTCGGCAACCAGAGCGGGATTCGCGACAAGCTGAACCAGTTCGTCGGCGGCAACATGTCCAACGATCCCGATCAGGCGTACAAGGCGGCGGCGCTGCTCACGTACGTGAAGAGCTCGAAGAACCGCGAAGGCGGCGAGCGGCCGGACGGCGTCGTCGGCGACGGCAAGATCGACGGCTTCACGAAGGACGGCGACGCGCGGCACGGCACCGAAGCGGGCCTGTTGCAGGACGTCGTGGGCGGCGGCGGCTGGCAGCATCTGCGCGAAACCGGGCACCAGCTCGACCAGACGAGCGACACGCACGTGCGGCTCGACGGCACCAACAAGGACAATCTCCAATGGGGCTTCGAGCAGGCCGGCAAGTACATCGTCGCCGTGTTCAAGGGCATCGGCAAGGCGGTCGTCGACATCGTCACGAAGGGCCGCTTCAATCCGGTGTCGGCCGTGCTGAGCGTCGTCAAGGAAGTCGGCACGTCGGTCGCGAAGCAGGCGGTCGAGGACAGCAACCTGTCGAGCGACGCGAAGCAGAAGGCGAACAAGGTATTCGGCGCGCTCGATTTCTTCTGATCCGGCGGCGGCCGCTCGACGCCTGCCCCGCGAAGCCGGCGGCCGAGTGCTCACCACCACGGAATCGCGACGAGCATCCCGCCGACCGCGCCGTTCACCGCCTGCGCCCAGCGGTATTTCATCGGCCGCTCGATGTCGCAGAACAGAATGCTCCGGTCGCGGCCGGTGCGGTTCTCGGCTCAGCGCAGACAGGTCTCGTCGAACCTCGCCGCCTTCACCGGCGGCAGCTTCGACAGGATCGCGAGCGAGCGCGGGCAATGCGCGAGCGCCTCGTCGCGAAACGCGCGCGGCGTTACTGAATCCCGAGGTAGTGCCTGACGGCGGGCAGCCCCGGCTTGCCGTCGAACGTCGTCACCCCGGCGAGCCACTTGTCGAGCGACTGCGGATTCGCCTTCAGCCACGCGGCCGCCGCCTTGTTCGGATCTTCCTTGTTCATGATCGGCAGCATCACATGGTTCTCGATCGACGTCGAGAACTGCAGGTTCGACACGAACTTCGCGACGTTCGGGCAGCGCGCCGCGTAATCGGGCGGCGTCGCGGTCAGCACCTTCGCCTCGCCGTAGTTCGGGCCGAACACGTCGTCGCCGCCGCTCAGATAGTCGATCTTCATCTGCACGTTCATCGGATGCGGCTCCCAGCCGAGGAACACGATCCACTGCTTGTCGCGGATCGCGCGGTTCACCTCGACGAGCATCCCCGCCTCGCTCGATTCGACGAGCTTGAACTTGCCGAGGCCGAACTGGTTGCCATCGATCATCTTCTTGATGAGCGCGTTGCCGTCGTTGCCGGGCTCGATCCCGTAGATCCTGCCGTTCAGCTTGTCCGCGTACTTCTGGATGTCGGCGAACGACTTCAGGCCGCCCTGATACACGTAATCGGGCACGGCGAGCGTGTACTTCGCGCCCGTCAGGTTCGGCGTGGCGAGCACCTTGATCGTGCCCGCCTTCGTGAACGGCGCGATCATCGGGTCCATCGTCGGCGACCAGTAGCCGAGAAACACGTCGATCTGCTTGCTCTTGATCCCCGCAAACGTGATCGGCACCGAAGCGATCGTCTTCGTCGGCGCGTAGCCGAGCCCGGCGAGCATCGTCGACGCGAGCCCCGTCGTCGCGGCGATGTCGGTCCAGCCGACGTCCGCAAAGCGCACCGCCTTGCAGGTCGGCGGATCACCCGCCCGGGCGCTCGCGAACGGCGCGGCCGCGATGGCGAGCCCACAGGCCGCCGCGATCAGATTTCGCTTCATCGTGCTTCTCCTCATCACAAAGATGTCGTCAACATGGGATCGGTTCGTGGCTCACGCGCGCCGCGACCCCGACGGCCACGCGCTTGTTTCGATACGGTTTCGATGCGGCCCCGATGCGCTCAGCGCGCCGACACGCGCCGCTCGTGGCTCGGCGCATGACCGAACTGCGCGCGGTACGCCTTGCTGAAATGGCATGGCGAGTGAAAGCCGCAGATCGTCGTCACGCGCGCGATCGATGCGTCGGTCGTGCGCAGCAGGTCGCGCGCGCGCTTCAGGCGCAGCGTCAGGTAATAGTGCGTCGGCGACACGTTCAGATAGATCCTGAACATCCGCTGCAGATGCCGCTGCGAGAGCCGCACGAGCCGCGCGAGCTCTTCGAGCGACAGCGGCTCCTCGATGTTCGCCTCCATCAGCCGCACGACCTCGATCAGCTCCGCGCGCGAGAAGCCGACGCGTGCGTCGACCGGAATCGGCTGCGGATCGGTCGCGCTGCGGATGCGCTCGAGAATGAACTGCTCGGAGACTTGCGCGGCGAGCGGCTGCCCGAGCCGCGCGCCGACGAGGTTCAGCATCAGGTCGAGCGGCGCGGTGCCGCCCGTGCAGGTGAGCCGGTCGCGATCGACGACAAACAGCTCGTCGGCGAAGCGCACCTGCGGAAACTCCGCGTGCAGCGCGGACAGGTTCTCCCAGTGCACCGCGCACCGGTAGCCGTCGAGCAGCCCGCACGCCATCAGCACGTACGCGCCCGTGCAGATGCCGCCGAGCGGCACCGCGCGCGCGGCGAGCGCGCCGAGCGCGCCGCGCACCGCCTCGTCCATCGCCTCACGAATCCGGATGCCGCCGCAGACGATCACCACGTCGGGCGGATCGTCGACGTCGAGCGGCTGCGTCGGCCGCACCGCGATCCCGTTGCTCGCATGCACGGGCGCGCCGTCGAGCGAGAGGATCGACCAGCGGTAATGGTCCGCGCGCGCGACGTAGTTCGCCATGCGCAGCACCTCGACCGCGCTCGTGAACGCGATCATCGAGAAGTTCGGCAACGTCAGGAACCCGAAATGCGCAGCCGAGGAAACCGGCTCGGCGCAGGCGGCGGGTGCGGCAGCGGCGGCGGACGTCACATCGCTCTCCAGCGAACGGGTTGCACGAAGCCGCTCCGGCGGCGGGCGGGCCCGCCGGAGACGACCGGATCGGCGAAACGAAGAAACCGGGGAAACGAACGAAAGCGGAAAACGTCAGGCCTGCGCGACCGACGATCGCGAGCGCGGGCCGAACAGTTGCCGGAAGCCCGAGAAGAGCGGCGCCTTCGCCGTGCCCGGCGCGCGGCCGAAGCTCTCGGTGATGCGGTCGAGGATGATCGCGAGCAGCACGACCGACAGGCCGCTCTCGAAGCCCAAGCCGATGTCGAGGCGCTGGATGCTCGCGAGCACGTCGTTGCCGAGGCCGCCCGCGCCGACCATCGACGCGATGATCACCATCGACAGCGCCATCATGATCGTCTGGTTCACGCCCTGCATGATCGACGGCAGCGCATTCGGGAACTGCACCTTGTACAGCAGTTGCCACGGCGTGCAGCCAAACGCCTGCCCCGCCTCGACGATCTCGCGGTTCACGTGGCGGATGCCGAGGCTCGTCAGGCGCACAGCGGGCGGCATCGCGAAGATCACCGTCGACAGAATCCCCGGCACGCGGCCGAGGCCGAACAGCATCGCGGCCGGAATCAGGTAGACGAACGCGGGCATCGTCTGCATCAGATCGAGGATCGGCCGCACGATCGCCGCGACCCACTTGCTCTTCGCGGCCCAGATGCCGAGCGGAATGCCGAGCACGAGGCTCACGATCGTCGACGACAGCGTGAGGCCGAGCGTGACGACCGTCTGATCCCAGAAGCCCGTGGCGAAGATCAGGAACAGCGACGCCGCCGTGAAGATCGCGAAGCGCCAGCCGACGCGCCAGAGGCCGACGCCGACGAAGCACGCCATCATCAGCCCCATCGGCACGGCTTGCAGCCCGTGCTCGACGAGCGCGGCGAGCCCCTCGATCGCGCGGCCGATCGCGTCGAACGTCTTCGCATCGTGGTCGAGCAGATAGTGAACCGACTGGTCGACCCAGCTACCGAGGGGAATGAGTTCAGACATGGGAACCTCGCGAACGCGTAATGGCTTTCAGAAGCACGGCCCGGTCGACCGAGCCGCAGTAACAGCCGTCGTCGTCGACGACGGGCAGCGCGTGCGGATGCGCGACGCATCGCTCGACGACGTGATCGAGCGATGCGTCGCGCGGAATGCTCTCGACCTGGCGCACGTTCGGCGTCGCGCCGTTCAGCGCGTCGCGCGTGACGAAGCCGCGGATCTTGCGCGCCTCGTCGAGCACGAACGCGTATTCGGCGCTGCCGTTCAGCGACGCGGCGACATGCGTCGCATCGAGCTTCGACACGGTCGGCACGGCGCCCGTGAGCATCAGGTCGCCCGCCGTCAGGTAGCGGCTCGTGTCGATGCCTTCGAAGAACGCGCGCACGTAGTCGTCGGCGGGGTTCGCGATGATCTCCTGCGGCGTGCCGACCTGCACGAGCCGGCCGCCTGCCATGATCGCGATCCGGCTGCCGATGCGCAGCGCCTCCTCGAGATCGTGCGACACGAACATGATCGTGCGGCGCTGCTCCTTCTGCAGTTGCAGCAGCACGTTCTGCATTTCCTTGCGCTTCAACGGATCGAGCGCGGAGAACGCCTCGTCCATGATCATCAGCGACGGGTTCACCGCGAGCGCGCGCGCGAGGCCGACGCGCTGCTGCATGCCGCCCGACAGCTCGGCGGGCAGCTTGTGCGCGAACTGCGCGAGGCCCACCTGCTCGAGCACGCCCATCGCGCGGCGCTCGCGGTCCTTGCGGCCCATGCCGGCCACTTCGAGGCCGAACGCGGCGTTCGACAGCACCGTGCGCTGCGGCATCAGCGCGAACGACTGGAACACCATGCTCATGTCGGTGCGGCGCAGCGCGGTCAGCTCCGCGCGGCGCACCCCCGCGACGTCGCGCCCGTCGATCAGCACCTTGCCGGCGCTCGGCTCGACGAGCCGGTTGACGAGCCGGATCAACGTCGACTTGCCGGAGCCGGACAGGCCCATCAGCACGAAAATCTCGCCTTCCCGCACGTCGAACGACACGTTGTGCACGCCGACCACCTGGCCCGTGCGCGCGAACACTTCATCCTTCGTCGCGCCTGCGGCGAGCATGTCCAGCGCTTGCCGCGGATTGCTTCCAAACACCTTGCACAGACCATCGACTACGACCTTCGGGGCATCCATTGCAACGTCTCCTCGTTGAGCGGGGAAATACGCCGTCACAGCGTGCCTACATGGTTGCCAGAAAAAACCCCGTGCAGCCGACGAATTGCGACAAACGCTTGCGCAAATACGACACGTCGGTACAAGTGCTGCGAACGACCGTTTCGGACCACCGACGAAAGGCGCCGGAGAGCGGCATGACGCGCCGCAGCGCGCGTCACGCGGCCGCGCCGGGCGGGCCGCCCGGCGACGCGCGCCCGTGCTACGCGCGGGAGGCTCCACGCGGCGTTTGCGCGGCGCCGCATCGCGCGCCGGATTTCCGCAGACTTATTCGCTGCGATGCGCGCTTTGCGCGCTTGAATCGGCGACGCGGCCGGGATATAGGCTCGATTCAATCTCTCCACAGCAACCGATAAGCATGGTCGATATCAGAACGCTCGACTTCAATCTGCTCAAAGCGTTCGACGCGCTGCTCGACGAGCGCGACGTGACGCGCGCGGGCTTGCCGTCGACGGGCGGCGCGATGTCAGACGCATCGATTCGAACGTTCGCTTCGCTGCCGATTCGATCCCGCGATGGCTCGTCGCTCGCCCGCGCCATCGCGCGACGCCCGCCTGCGCCGCGCACGAACGAAAAAAAGCCCCGCCGACATTCCAACCGGCGGGGCCAACCCATGTCAGAGAAGTTTCATGGAGGAGACGGAGCCGATCATATCGGCCGGCCGGGCGCATCCCAACCAAGCATTTCTGCTATCCAATTGCGTCGCGCGCGAAGCCGCGCAAGCGGCCGCCGGGTATATCGATAGAACGAAAAGTCGTTTCCCGCGCACCGATTGGCTCGCTAACATGCAACTCTCGGCCTGCCCCAGCCAGGCGCCGCACCCTCATGGAGCGCACTTTGACCGCATTTGACCAACACCGCCGGCCGTTCATCGTCGGCATCGGCGGCACGACCCGCGCGGCTTCGTCGACCGAGCGCGCGCTCGGCTTCGCGCTGCGCGGCGCGCAAGCCGCGGGTGCCCGCACCCGCCTGTTCGACGGCCCGTTCCTGCACACGCTGCCGCACTACGCGCCGGAGCGCCGCGCGCTCACCGACGCGCAACGCGAGCTGATCGACGCCGTGCGCGCGGCCGACGCGATCGTCATCGCCACGCCCGGCTACCACGGCGGCGTGTCCGGCCTCGTGAAGAACGCGCTCGACACGCTCGAGGAACTGCGCGCCGACGAGCGCCCGTATCTCGACGGACGCGCGGTCGGCTGCATCGTCACCGCGTACGGCTGGCAGGCGGCGGGCACCGTGCTGACGTCGCTGCGCGCGATCGTCCACGCGCTGCGCGGCTGGCCGACGCCGTTCGGCGCCGCGGTCAACACGCTCGAAACGCGCTTCGAAACGGTCGATCGCTGCTCGGATTCGAAGGTCGCCGCGCAGCTCGAGACCGTCGGCACGCAGGCCGCCGAATTCGCGCTCGCGTTCGCGTCGCACCGCGCGGCAACCCGTGTCGCGAGCGACAACGCGCTCGCGACGGTGCTGGAAGCCGCGACGCACTGAACGCACGCGCATCGCGCGCTCGCTGCGTGCGGCGGCGCGCGTGCGCTTCGACGGGCGGCCTGCTCCTCCCGCGCGTTGCCCCGCGCTGATGACCATTCGTTCGCGCCGGGTGATTTGCTTAAGCATAAAGATTGGTTCACGCGCACGCGTCGATTGCTTACGCTGCAACCTCGTCCCCCCTTCGCGAAAGCCATGAATCGTTCGATCCGCTACAAGGGCTATGAGGTCGCGCCCGCGGCGGCGCGCTTGCCGAACGGCCTGTTCGCCGCGAACCTCACGATCGAGAAAGCCGGCCCCGCGCCCGCGCGCGCCTACTCGTTCGACGCCATCGATTTCTTCTTCGACGAAGAGCACGCACTTGCCTACGCGTTCCGCTGGGGACGCCTGTGGGTCGATTCCCACTGTTGAGCCTGTCGCCGGCGCCGGCCGGCACGCGCGGCTGCCGCGGGCAGCGCCTGCGGCAGCGGCCGCCAAAATACGTGATTCATCGAGCTATGCAAGAATCGTCAGCTCCTGACATCACGATACCAATCAGCCATGTCTGACACGCTGCGACGAGAACAAGCGGCGGATCACGCTATGCGCAACTGGGTCCATGAGAGTCGCGGCCCAGTGCGAATCGGTTCCGACGCGCACAAGCAGATGTTCTGCAAGATGCTGCTCGACACCCACAACCCGTACAAGCCGGCCGTCATCGATTGGCCCGCCCTCGCCCCCGAAGCACTTCAGCGCCTGACGTCGCTGCCGATCTGGGACATCGCCGTGCAGACCGAGGGCCGCGCATCGATTCGCGTCGCGACGTTCGCGTCGACGGTGCGCGATCCGTTGCTGCGCGCCGCGCTCGACCTGAACGCCGCCGAGGAAGCGCGGCACAAGGTCGTGCTCTCGAAGCTCGTCGAGGCGTACGGCATCCGGCTCGCGCGCGAGCCCGCGTATCCGGCGCCGAAGGACGCCGAATGGGCATGGATGGTCACGGGTTTCAGCGAATCCATCGACAGCTTCTTCGCATTCGGCCTGTTCCGCTCCGCGCAGCGCTCCGGCTATTTTCCGGAAGAACTCGTCGAGACGTTCGAGCCCGTGATCCAGGAGGAAGGCCGCCACATCCTGTTCTTCGCGAACTGGTTCGGATGGTACTGGCGCAACATGCGATGGTGGCGCAGGCCGTGGCTGTTCGCGCGCGTCGCCGCGGTATGGGCGTTCCTGATCTGGGAGCGGATCGGCATCGCGCGCGGCATCGACGCCGACGGCGTCGCGCGCGACGCGAATTTTCCGGCCAATACGGCGGCAACTGTCGGCGACGCGCTGAATCCGCGCGAGCTGATCGAGCTGTGTCTCGCCGAGAACAACCGCCGGATGGCCGGCTACGACAAGCGGCTGCTGCGGCCGGCGATCGTGCCGCGGCTCGCGCGGTTCGCGCTGCGCTTTATCAGGAAGCCGTAATCGCGCGCGGTTGCGCGCATCGTCACGCATCGGGTGGGGCTGCTGCTCGCGAACGGACAAGCGGCCTTCGACGCCGCGATGGCGAAGATCGGACCTTGGGTTACGACGGCCCGACACATCGTTTAAAAAGAGGCGTACCCCATATCTAAATCGGTAAAAAATACCCTTACTTCGCGTCCATACGACTGGGCACGCTTACGCCCCGCCGGACGGGGCAGCGCTCGCTTCCGTGCGTCACCGCGCGGATTCGATCGCATTGGTTGCGTATCGCGCTCGGCCGCCTGAAACGACAGCAATACGAAAGCATTGTGACAAAGCGTTTCTGCCTGGAAAGGATTACCGACAATAAAGCGGCGACATGTAAATGAGCGAAAGACGTTTGGAAGATGCGTCCCATTTCCCGAGCACTTCCCACTCGGGATGAGCAAATGATCGTGTCTCATGGAACGAACCGCGGACGCCCGCCTGGTGCGGCGGCGCACGAACCGCCCGGTCGACAAAGAAACAAATTCCATCGCATTTCCACGCCAAACACCTTCATCAAAACAAAATGATTTATCCACTTGAATTGCATAAATTAACCCATTAACAAAACTCCACAAGAAAACATTACAATATTAAATTAAACAATATTACGAATAGAAAGGAATGGATTCGGCGCAAACGTTTTACATGAGACTGCAGTCTCCTTTCTGAAGCGCAAGCTACGCCCCGTAGTCCACCACTCCGCCACTGCCCTTTCCGCACGGGCCATCCACGGACCGATCGGCATCACCCCGGTTCATTCGTATTATCTATTAAATTAACAAAAATTGACCAATCACAACACTCCAGCCTCAAACTTTTTTTAACCATTTGCAAAGCCTGATTTTGCAATTCTTTGAAGTCTTGAAAACATCAATCAAATAGACTCCGCATACCAAATTAATCAGCGCGAGCACGGACTCTCAGGTCAGACAAATAACGCTCCCGTGTTGCGCTGCCCTCGGAGGCCGTTTTCGTATGAATCGCTCGTACCGCTCTATCTGGAATGAAGCGCTTGGCGCGTGGGTCGCCGCTTCGGAACTCGACTCGGCTCGCGGCAAGCCGAACAAATCGGTCGTGGCCGCCGCTGTCGCCGTCGCCGCCGCGCTGCTCGTCGGCGTCCCGTCACTCGCGAGCGCCGATACCATGATCCCCGGCAGCGTCAACGCGCTCGGCCAGTTCACGGTGCAGTCCTGCACGTCGGGCAGCGGCAATGCAACCGTCGGCCGCACGACGACGGGCAATACGAACGCCTACCCCGTCGACGGGTCGGGCACCTACTCGACCGTCTCCGGCTGTAACTCGAGCGGCAACAATCAGCTCGCGGCGACGGTCTACGGCGCGTTCGCGCAAGTCACCAACACCGGCGGCACCGCGATGGGCTTTCTCAGCTCGGCTGCGCTGTGGGGCACGGCGGCCGGCCTCGAAACGACCGCGAGCGGCACCGCCGCGACCGCGCTCGGCTTCGGCAGCACCGCCAGCGCGCTGAACTCCGTCGCCATTGGCGGCGCGGGCGGCAACGGCACGACGCCGCTTTCGTACGCGAACTCGACGATCGCATCCGGCGCGGGCGCGATCGCAATCGGCAGCAACGCGACGAAGGGGGCGCAGGCGAGCGCGCAGGACTCGATCGCGCTCGGCGGCCAATCGAGCGCGGCGGCGCAGTCGGGCGTCGCGATCGGCCGCGCGGCGACGGTCGGCACGAGCAGCACGAACGGCATCGCGCTCGGCGACAGCGCAACGGTTGCGGCGAGCAGCACGAACGCGCTCGCGATCGGCTACCAGGCCAGCGCCGCCGCCTCGAACACGACGGCCATCGGCGCATCGAGCACCGCCGCATACGCGAACAGCGTCGCGATCGGTCAAGGCAGCAAGACGGGCGCGAGCGCGCCCACCGGCACCGGCTACCTGACGGGCACGGCGGCGCCGCTGTCCGAAGTGTCGGTCGGCAGCGCGACTGCGCTGCGCCGCATCACGAACGTCGCCGACGGCTCGGCGCCGCAGGACGCGGTGACGGTCGCGCAGCTCAGCACCGGCATGAGCACGACGGCAAGCAGCATCGCTAGCCTGTCGACGTCGGCGTCGACGGGCATCAGTTCGCTGTCCACGGGGCTCAGCAGCATGAATAGCTCGCTGACCTCGCTGTCGACCTCCGCCTCGTCGGGCATCAGCACCGCGCAGAGCGGCGTCAACTCGCTGTCCACGGGGCTGTCGACCACCAACAGCGCGGTCGCCTCGCTTTCGACATCCGCTTCCACGGGGCTGAGCTCGGCGAACAGCTCGGTCGCTTCGCTGTCGACCTCCACGTCGACGGGTATCGGCTCGTTGTCGACTGGTCTCTCGACGACCAACAGCAACGTCGCGTCGCTGTCCAGCGGCCTCAGCAGCACGAATAGCTCGCTGACCTCCCTGTCGACCTCCGCCTCGTCGGGCATCAGCACCGCGCAGAGCGGCGTCAACTCGCTGTCCACGGGGCTGTCGACCACCAACAGCACCGTCGCCTCGCTTTCGACATCCGCTTCCACGGGGCTGAGCTCGGCGAACAGCTCGGTCGCTTCGCTGTCGACCTCCACGTCGACGGGTATCGGCTCGCTGTCGACTGGGCTCTCGACGACCAACAGCAACGTCGCGTCGCTGTCCAGCGGCCTCAGCAGCACGAATAGCTCGCTGACCTCGCTGTCGACCTCCGCCTCGTCGGGCATCAGCACCGCGCAGAGCGGCGTCAGCTCGCTGTCCACGGGGCTGTCGACCACCAACAGCGCGGTCGCCTCGCTTTCGACATCCGCTTCCACGGGGCTGAGCTCGGCGAACAGCTCGGTCGCTTCGCTGTCGACCTCCGCCTCGTCGGGCATCAGCACCGCGCAAAGTGGCGTCAACTCGCTGTCCACGGGACTGTCGACCACCAACAGCGCGGTCGCCTCGCTTTCGACATCCGCTTCCACGGGGCTGAGCTCGGCGAACAGCTCGGTCGCTTCGCTGTCGACCTCCACGTCGACGGGTATCGGCTCGCTGTCGACTGGGCTCTCGACGACCAACAGCAACGTCGCGTCGCTGTCCAGCGGCCTCAGCAGCACGAATAGCTCGCTGACCTCGCTGTCGACCTCCGCCTCGTCGGGCATCAGCACCGCGCAGAGCGGCGTCAGCTCGCTGTCCACGGGGCTGTCGACCACCAACAGCGCGGTCGCCTCGCTTTCGACATCCGCTTCCACGGGGCTGAGCTCGGCGAACAGCTCGGTCGCTTCGCTGTCGACCTCCACGTCGACGGGTATCGGCTCGCTGTCCACCGGCCTCTCGACGACCAACAGCAACGTCGCGTCGCTGTCCAGCGGCCTCAGCAGCACGAATAGCTCGCTGACCTCGCTGTCGACCTCCGCCTCGTCGGGCATCAGCACCGCGCAGAGCGGCGTCAACTCGCTGTCCACGGGGCTGTCGACCACCAACAGCGTGGTCGCCTCGCTTTCGACATCCGCTTCCACGGGCCTGAGCTCGGCGAACAGCTCGGTCGCTTCGTTGTCGACCTCCACGTCGACGGGTATCGGCTCGTTGTCGACTGGTCTCTCGACGACCAATAGCAACGTCACGTCGCTATCCAGCGGCCTCAGCAGCACGAATAGCTCGCTGACCTCCCTGTCGACCTCCGCCTCGACCGGCATCGGCTCGTTGTCGACTGGCCTGTCGACCGTTGCGACGACGACCAACAATCTCGGCAACAGCACCGCTGCGGCGCTCGGCGGCGGCGCGACGTACGATCCGGCCACCGGCGCGATCTCCGCGCCCTCGTACACCACGTACAACGCGAACGGCACGACCACCGCCAACACCAGCGTCGGCTCCGCCATCGACAGCATCAACGCCAACGGCATCAAGTACTTCCACGCGAACTCGACGGGCCCGGATAGCGTCGCGACGGGCACGAACGCCATCGCGATCGGCATGGGCGCGACGGCCGCCACGGCGAACTCGGTTGCGCTCGGCGCGAACTCGGTGACGGCCGCGGCCAACCCGACCAGCAGCGCGACGGTCGGCTCGACCACACTCGGCACGTTCGCGGGCAGCGCGCCCGTGGGCGTCGTGAGTGTCGGCGCACAGGGTGCGGAACGCCAGATCACCAACGTCGCCGCGGGCCAGGTCACCGCCGCCAGCACCGATGCGATCAACGGCAGCCAGCTCTACGCAGTTGCGTCGAAGCTCGACTCGGCCTCGAGCTCGATTTCGTCGCTCTCGACGGGGCTCTCGACGACCAACAGCACCGTCTCGTCGCTGTCCACGTCTACCTCGACCGGCCTCAGCTCGGCGAATAGCTCGATCGCTTCGCTGTCGACCTCCACCTCGACCGGCATCGGATCGCTGTCCACCGGCCTCTCGACGACCAACAGCACCGTCGCATCGCTGTCCACGTCTACCTCGACCGGCCTCAGCTCGGCGAATAGCTCGATCGCTTCGCTGTCGACCTCCACCTCGACCGGCATCGGCTCACTCTCGACGGGCCTCTCGACGACCAACAGCACCGTCTCGTCGCTGTCCACGTCGACCTCGACCGGCCTCAGCTCGGCGAATAGCTCGATCGCTTCGCTGTCGACCTCCACCTCGACCGGCATCGGCTCACTCTCGACGGGGCTCTCGACGACAAACAGCACCGTCTCGTCGCTGTCCACGTCGACCTCGACCGGCCTCAGCTCGGCGAATAGCTCGATCGCTTCGCTGTCGACTTCCACCTCGACCGGCATCGGCTCACTCTCGACGGGGCTCTCGACGACTAACAGCACCGTCTCGTCGTTGTCCACGTCCACCTCGACCGGCCTCAGCTCGGCGAATAGCTCGATCGCTTCGCTGTCGACCTCCACCTCGACCGGCATCGGATCGCTGTCCACCGGCCTCTCGACGACCAACAGCACCGTCTCGTCGCTGTCCACGTCTACCTCGACCGGCCTCAGCTCGGCCACCAGCTCGATCGCTTCGCTGTCGACCTCCACGTCGACCGGCATCGGCTCGCTCTCGACGGGGCTCTCGACGACCAACAGCACCGTCTCGTCGCTGTCCACGTCGACCTCGACCGGCCTCAGCTCGGCGAATAGCTCGATCGCTTCGCTGTCGACCTCCACGTCGACCGGCATCGGCTCGCTGTCCACCGGCCTCTCGACGACCAACAGCACCGTCTCGTCGCTGTCCACGTCCACCTCGACCGGCCTCAGCTCGGCGAATAGCTCGATCGCTTCGCTGTCGACTTCCACCTCGACCGGCATCGGCTCGCTCTCGACGGGCCTCTCGACGACAAACAGCACCGTCGCATCGCTGTCCACGTCCACCTCGACCAGCATCGGCTCGCTCTCGACTGGCCTGTCGTCGACCAACAGCAACCTCGCATCGCTGTCCACGTCCACCTCGACCGGCATCGGCTCGCTGTCCACCAGCATCAGCTCGATCACGACGAACACGACGAACCTCGGCAACAGCACCGCCGCGGCGCTCGGCGGCGGCGCAACGTACGATCCGGCCACCGGCGCGATCTCCGCGCCCTCGTACACCACGTACAACGCGAACGGCACGACCACCGCCAACACCAGCGTCGGCTCCGCCATCGACAGCATCAACGCCAACGGCATCAAGTACTTCCACGCGAACTCGACCGATCCGGACAGCGTCGCAACCGGCGCGAACAGCGTCGCGATCGGCCCGAACGCGGTCGCGAACGTCGACTACTCGGTCGCGATCGGCAGCGGCGCGACGACGTCGGCAGCCGTGCCCGTCACGTCGGCAACCGTCAGCGGCCTCACGTTCGGCGGCTTCGCGGGCAGCGCGCCCATCGGCGTGTTCAGCGTCGGCGCGCCGGGCGCGGAACGCCAGGTCACGAACGTCGCCGCCGGCCGCATCTCCGCCACCAGCACCGACGCCGTCAACGGCAGCCAGCTCTACGCGACCAACAGCAACGTCGCGTCGCTGTCGACCGGCCTGAACGCGACGAACAGCAATCTCGCATCGCTGTCCACGTCCACCTCGACCGCCGTCGGCTCGCTGTCCACCGGCCTGTCGACCACCAACAGCAACCTCGCGTCGCTGTCCACGTCCACCTCGACCGGCATCGGCTCGCTGTCCACCGGCCTGTCGACCACCAACAGCAACCTCGCGTCGCTGTCCACGTCGACCTCGACCGGCATCGGCTCGCTGTCCACCGGCCTGTCGACCACCAACAGCAACGTCGCGTCGCTGTCGACGAGCGTGACCAACATCAACACGCAGCTCACGTCGCTGTCGACGTCGATCACGAACAACGTGATCCAGTCGCTGCCCGCGAGCACCGGCGTCGCCGCCGACATGAGCTCGCCGAAGGCGGTCACGCCGTCCGTCACGGCCGGCTCGAACTCGGTCGCGATCGGCGCGGGCTCGAACGACGGCGGCCGCTCGAACGTCGTGTCGGTCGGCAGCGACACGCAGCAGCGCCAGATCACGAACGTCGCGGCGGGCACCGAAGGCACCGACGCGGTCAACGTCAATCAGCTCAATGCCGTGTCGACTTCGATGTCGCAATCGCTGTCGAACCAGCAGACGCAGATCAACAATCTCGGCTCGCAACTGAACCAGACACAGCAACAACTGCAGCAGACCGACACGATGGCCCGTCAGGGGATCGCGGCGGTCGCGGCGATGGCGTCGATTCCGCACATGGATCGCGACTCGAACTTCGCGATGGGCGTCGGCACCTCGTCGTTCCTCGGCCAGAAGGCGATTGCGGTCGGCATGCAGGCGCGCATCACCGAGAACCTGAAGGCGTCGCTGAACGGCGGCTTCGCCGGCAACCAGAAGGTGATCGGCGCGGGCATGCTCTATCAGTGGAAGTAACGACGACGGGCCGGCGCGGGCCGCCCGAAACGACGGACGCGCCCGATTCGCGTCCGTCGTTTCCACACCAGCTTGGAGAAACACGATGAAGCACATCGCAGGAATGGGATTGACGACGCTCGCCGCGCTCGCCGCGCTCGCCGGATGCAGCGCGTCGAGCGGGCCGACGTACACGGTGACGCAAACGAGCCTGCCCGGCCATCCGAACGCCTATCGCGTCGCCTGCGGCGGCGTTTTCGGGAAGTACGACACGTGCACGAAGATTGCCGCGCGTGTGTGCGGCGATCGCGCCGTCGAGACGCTCGAGCGCGCCGCCGACTATCGCGGCGACGGCCGGCGCAGCGAGCCGTCGAGCCTCACGTTCGACTGCGCGGCGGCGCAGAACGCCGCGCAGTCGGATCAGTAAGCCGCCAGGTCCCGCGCCGCATGCCGGCGCGCGTCCGAGCGCGAGTCGCCCGGCCCCGCCTCGGTTCGCCCTCGGTCCACTGTCGATCCGGCTCCCCCTGCTTCCTACCGACTTTGCCCCGGCCGCTTCGATCCGACTCCGCTTGCGCTTCGATCCGGCACAAAACTGCGATATCGTTCGAATCTCGAAACGCCCGGCCGCGACCGTCTCCCGCGTCGACGGCCGGCGGCTCCTCACCGATCTTCCGAACGCACGACATGCCAGCCAATCCCGATCGTTTCGCCGACATCCAGACGCAACTGAAGCGAGGCGAACTGATCGCCGCCGCCGATGCGATCGACGCATGGTGCGCGGCCGAGCCCGCGTCCGCCGGCGCGCTCGCCTGTCGCGCGCACTGGCTGCGCCTGCTCGGCCGCCTCGACGAAGCGGCCGCCGCGCTCGGGCCGGCGCTCGCCGCGACGCCGCCGTGCGCGAGCGCATGGGTCGAGCGCGCGCGTCTCGATCGGCTCGCCGGGCAGGCCGAGCGCGCGCATGCCGCATTCGACGCCGCGCATCGCGCCGATCCGGCCGCGACGGGCTGGCTCGCCGAATGGATCGAGCTGCTGCACCAGACCCATCGCCACGCGCTCGCCCGTCCGGTTGCGCAAGCGCTGTGCGAGCGCGCGCCGAACGACGCGCAGTCGTGGTTCCTGCTCGGCCTCACGCACCACTACGCGGGCGAATACGCGGCGGCGGCCGACGCGTACCGGCGCGCAGGCGCGCTCGATCCCGCGTACCCGATGTTGCGCAACAATCTCGCCGCCCTTCGCTATCAGACGGGGATGCATCGGGAGGCGCTCACGCAAGCCGAAGCGGCGATCCGCGCGGAGCCGGACAGCCAGATGGCGTGGTGCAACGGCTCGAATGCCTGGCTCGCGCTGCGCGAGCCGGCGCGCGCGCTGATCGCGGCCGAGCGCGCATGCGCGCTCGGGCAGAGCTACGCGATCGCGCAACTCGCGCGCGCGAACGCGCTGAAAGAGCTGCAGCGCTGGCCGGACGCGCTCGCCGCTGCGGCGCACGCGCATCGCAGCGCGCCGGACGATCCGGTCATGCAATGGTCGCTCGCGATGCTGCAATTGCTGCACGGCGACTACGAGAACGGTTGGGCGAACCACGAGGCGCGGTGGAACGGCTCGCGCGAGCTGGGCGATCGCCCGCGCCCATCGCCGCAGCGGCAGTGGCGCGGCGAGCCGCTCGCCGGCAAGACATTGATGCTGTGGGGCGAACAGGGCTTCGGCGACGCGCTGCAGTTCGCGCGCTTCGCGCCGATCGTCGCCGACCAGGCGACGCGCGCCGGCGCGCAAGTCGTCTTCGCGTGCTTCGCGGGCCTCGAGCCGCTCTTCGCGCGCAGCTTCGCCGGCACGCCGATGCGGATCGTGCGGCACGACGCGCCGCAACTGCCCGCGTTCGACCATCACCTGCCCGTCGGCAGCGCGCCGCTGATGCTCGGCGTGCGGCCGGACACGATCCCGTCCGCGGGCGGCTATCTGCGCGCGGACCCGGCGCGCGCCGCGCAATGGGCGGCGCGGCAGCCCGCCAACGGCCGGCTACGCGTCGGTCTCGTCTGGAGCGGCAGCCGCACGCACCAGCGCAACCCGCTGCGCGCGATCGACCCGGCGGCCTGCGCGCGCGCATGGCGTGACGTGGCGGGCGTCGCGTTCCACAGCCTGCAGATCGACGGCGCAAGCGACGTCGCGACGATGCGCGCGGCGGGCCTTGCCGTGATCGACCACACGGCCGAGCTGCAAAGCTTCGACGACACGGCCGCGTATCTGTCGAGCCTCGACCTCGTCATCACCGTCTGCACGTCGGTCGCGCACCTCGCGGGCGCGCTCGGCCGGCCGACGCGGCTGCTGCTCGACGTCAATCCGCACTGGGTCTGGATGATCGATCGCGAAGACAGCCTGTGGTACGACTCGATCCGGCTCCGCCGGCAGGCCCGGTATCGCGACTGGACGCCGGTGCTCGACAGCGTGCGCGGCGAGCTGGCCGCGCTCGCGGCCGCGCGCGGATAACGGCGGCTGCGTAGCATGTCGACGTTCAATCGCGCGATCGGGCCGCTGGCCGCAGACTTGTCGATGGCGGGCGCGCGCATCGCGCCGCGCTCGACGGGCGTCGCGGCCCGCAGCGAAACCGACGGCGCGCTCGACGCGAACGAGTCGAATGCGCGGCCGGCTTCTATGTCACAATCGCTGCCGGGCCGGCCGCCCCGGATCGACGTTCCGCGCGCGCAGCCGAGCGAAATTCTGCAAGCGCCGCGGCAGACCGATTCGATGGCGCGTCAGGGCATCGCGGCCGCCGCCGCGCCGACGATGCTGCCGCAGGTCGAGCCGGGCAAGACGATCAACGTCGCCGCCGCCCGCTTCGCGGGTCAGTCGGGGATCGCGCGCGGCGCGAGCGCGCACGTGACGAACTGCGGCATTCTCAAACTGGGCATCGGCGTGTCGGGGCAGAACAAGACCTTCGGTGCAGGATACGGATATAGCTGGTGATCGATTCCATCCACTCTTCGTCAGCCGGGCCGCGCGACGCGCCCGGCAAGCGCCTCGCCGTCGGCATCTCGCTCTTCGCCCGCGACGGCCAGGCAATCTGGGAAAACGGCATTCATCAGAACATTGCGTTCCTCGCGATGATGCTCAAGCAGTCGGACCGGATCGGCCCGGTCTACTTCCTGAACGGCGGCGACGCGAAGGCGTTGCCCGCCGGCCTCGATCTCGGCGGCCTCGACGTGCCGCTCGTGCAGCCGCGCGACGTGTCGCACGCGCTCGACGTCGTGATCGAGATGGGCGCGCAACTGCCCGTCGACTGGCTCAAGTACATGAAGGCGCTCGGCAAGAAGCTCGTCGTCTGCTTCGTCGGCCACACGTACAGCGGGCTTTGCGAGACGCCGATGTTCAACCGGCCGTCGGGCCACATCTTCAACGGCGGGCCGTTCGACGAAGTGTGGATCCTGCCGAAATCGGAGAAGATCGACGCGCCGCTGCTGCGCACGCTCACGCGTGCGCCGGTGCACGTCGTGCCGCACATCTGGTCGCCGTACTTCATCGGGCGCCGCGCGCGCCAGCTCGAAGCCGAGGGCCTGCGCTTCGGCTATGCGCCGGGCCGCGCGAAATGGCGGCTGTCGATCCTCGAGCCGAACATCTCGGTTGTGAAGACGAGCCACTACCCGATGCTCGCCGCCGACGAGTTCCACCGCGCGCAGCCCGACGCGGTCGAGCACCTGTTCGTCGTGAACTCGCTGCACATGAAGGAGCACGCGACCTTCGTCCACTTCGCGAACAGTCTCGATCTCGTGCGCGAGCACAAGGCGACCTTCGAGCCGCGCATCGATCTGCCGTCGTTCCTCGCGCAGCACGGCGACGCGGTGATCTCGCACCAGTGGGAAAACCCGCAGAACTATCTGTACTACGACGTGCTGTACGGCGGCTACCCGCTCGTGCACAACTCGCCGCTGCTCGGCGACGCCGGCTACTACTACCCGGAATTCGATTCCGCCGCGGGCGGCCGCGCGCTGCTGCACGCGTGGCGTCATCACGACGCGCATCTCGACGACTATCGCCGCCACGCCGACGCGCTGCTGCACAGCGTGTCGATCGACAATCGCAGCAACCTCGACGCGTACGTCGCGCGTCTGTTCGCCTGAGCCTTTCCCGGAGAAAAACGCATGTCCGAAACCACCGCCCATGACGTGCCGAACGGCGGCAAGCGCGTCGTCGTCGGCGTGTCGCTGTTCGTGCGCGGCGCCGGCCAGTCGCTGTGGGAGAACGGCATCTTCCAGAACTGCCTGCTGCTCGTGCTGCTGCTGCGCCAGTCGCCGCTCGTCGCCGAAGCGGTGATGGTCAACGGCGGCACGAGCGACGCCGATCCGCAACTGATGCTCGGCGAATGGAACGTGCCGCTCATCTCGATGGACGAGGCGATGACGCGCTGCGACGTGCTGATCGAAATGAGCGCGCAGTTCAACGCCGGCTGGATCGCCGAGTATCGGCGGCGCGGCGGCAAGGTCGTGACGATGCGCGTCGGCAACGACTACGTGATCGACATCGAGCGCGCGATCTTCGACAAGCCGTCCGGCTTCCTGTTCTCCGGCGCGCGCTACGATGGCGTGTGGACGATTCCCGAGTTCGAGCACTCGTGCGGGCACTATCTCGAATCGGGGCTGCGCAGCCCGGTGACGATCGTCCCGCACATCTGGCATCCGCTCCTGTTCGACAAGGCGCGCGCGACGCTCGGCCCGGGCCTCGAATTCGGCTACAAGCCGGGCAAGCCACGCTGGCGCGTGGCGATGTTCGAGCCGAACATCTGCATGGTGAAGACGAGCATCGTGCCGATGCTCGTCGCCGAAGAAGCGTATCGGGCGCAGCCGAGCTTCGTCGAATTCGTGCGCGTGTGCAACACGCTGCACATGAAGGAGCACACGACGTTCGTCTACTTCGCGCGCAGCCTCGACATCGTCGACCACGGGCTCACGACGTTCGAGGGACGCTTCGCGGTCTACGAGTTCATGGCGGCCTATGGCGACGCGGTCGTGTCGCACACGTGGGAAAACGCGCAGAACTACCTGTACTACGAGCTGCTGTACGGCGGCTATCCGCTCGTTCACAACTCGCCGTACCTCGGCCGCGCCGGCTATTTCTATCCGGATTTCGACTGCCAGGAAGGCGGCCGCCAGTTGCTGAAGGCGTTCCGCGAGCACGACGCGAACCTCGACGCGTATCGCGAGCAGTCGCGGCAGGTTCTGGATTCGGTCAGCATCTACCGCCCGGAGAACGTCGCCGCCTATACGGAGGCGATCGCCGCGCTGTACCGGTAAGCCCTGCCGCACCCGCCGCATTGCCCGGTTTCAACCAGGAGGTCACTTTGAAGAAAATCGTCGCTCGATGCGCGGCCGCAGGCGCGCTGCTGGCCGCGGGCGCGCTCGCTCACGCGCAAACGAGCCCGTCCCCCGATGGGGTGCTGCAAAGCGCCGAGAACGTGCTGAAGCAGATCGACGAAGGCCGCTTCGACGACGTGTGGAAAGATTGCGCCGCTTTCGTCAGGAGCAAGTCCACCGCGCAGCGCTTCGCCGACGACACGCGCCGGCTGCGCGCGCCGCTCGGCGCGGTCGCGCGGCGAGGCTGGTCGGACATCATGCTGATTCAGTTCGCGAACACGAAGGACGTGCCGGACGGGCTGTACGCGAACGTCGATTTCACGACGACGCTGCAAGGCGGCAAGGTCGTGTTCGAGAAGCTGAGCTTGCGGCGGGAAAGCGACGGCCAGTGGCGCCTCGTCTCGTATGCGCCGCGGCAGCAGCAAGGCGTGGCGCCGGCCCTCGCGGGGCAATAGATGGAATAGGCGGCGCGAGGCGCGTCAGCGCCCGTTGTTGACGAGATTCGCGAGCAGCGTGTCGTATTCGGCGACGAGCGTCGGATTCTTCGACGTATAGCGGCGCAGCAGGCTGCGCTGCCGCGCCGCGTAGCCTTCCCAGTCGTCGTCGTGCTCGCGCAGCACGCGCATCAGCGCTTCCGTGCCCGTCTGCACGTCGTTGTCCGGATAGTAGTAGCCGATGTCCGGCACGAGATGCGCGTTGTGGACGAGCGGATAGCCCTGCCAGCAGACGTCGAAATAGAAGTAGTTGAGCGGGTTCTCCCACTGGTGCGACACGACGACGTCCGTATGCTCGGCGAGGAAGGTCGGCGTATCGAAGCGGCCGACGAAGCTCGCCTTGCTCGCGCGGACGACCTCCAGATAATTCATCAGCATCACGAATTCCGGGCTGTCGCGCGCGAGCCGATCGGCGTTCGTCACGTGCGTGAACGCGATCGCGTCCGGGTCGCGCCGATACGCTTCGTCGATGATCAGCATCGGATACACGCAGAACTTGACGACGTCGTGGTTCGGCTCCATCACCGTGAGCCGCTTCGCGCGCTTGCCGCTCGGCCGGTACTCGCCGCGCTCGTGCATGAGGCGCGTGCGCTCGGCGAGGAACATCGGGTCCCAGACGAACGGCACGACGCGCCCTGGGGCGCGCCGCAGCGATTGCAGGAACGGCAGCGACGACGGCGCGATCTGCGGAATCGCCCAGATCTCGTCGTAGCCGCGGTTGATGAAGAGCGTTTCCCACATCCGGCGGCCGAACAGGATCGACTGCGTCGCGTGGATGTACTCGAAGCCGCAGCAGTAGCTGACGAGCTTCACGCCGCGCGCCTTCAGGTAAGCGGTCTGCTCGCCGTCGATCTGGCCGCCGAGCTCGATCAGCACGTCGAGCGAATCCTTCATGTCGGTGAACGAGCGGGTGTCGAAGATCCGGCGGTCCCACGGCAGCGCGTCGGTGATCGGCACGCCGGTCGTGTTGACGATCGTCACCCGATAGCCGCGCGACGATTTCATCAGCAGCTTCGCGAGAAACAGCGCGTTCTGCTTGATGCCGTTGATCCAAAGGCTCTCGTTCGGCTCGCGCAGACCGATCGTGATACCGATGCGCAGGCCGTTCAAATCGACAGGGGATGTCATTGCATGCCGGAGGGAAGGGAATTACGCAGTGTAGCGCACGCGCGGCGCCGCCGCCCGCACCAGGATTCGAGTCTAGCGGACATCCCGTGACCGGACTGTCAGATATCGTTAACGTGCGCCGCGCCGCTCAAGCCTGTCCCATCACGAGCAATTGCGCGCCGTCCGCCACCTGATCGCCGACCGCGTACAGCACCTCGGCGACGACGCCCGCCGCCGGCGCGCCGATCGTGTGCTCCATCTTCATCGCCTCCATCACGATGAGCGGATCGCCCTGCTCCACCTTCTGCCCCGGCTCGACGAGCACCGCGATCACCTTGCCCGGCATCGGCGCGGTGAGCCGGCCCTCGCCTTCCGTCGAATCGGCCGCGTGCGCGAGCAGGTTGCGCCACTCGAACGCGCGCGCGACGCCCTGGCAGAACACGTGGAACGTATCGCCGTCCACATGCACGCGCCCGCTCGCGCGCACGCCGCCCAACGTCACGTCGAAGTCGAGCGGCCCCGCGCCGCGCGACCACGCGAACGGCTTCGCGATGCCGCCGACTTCGAGCGACTGCACGCCGCCGCGCTCCAGGTAGCGGACCTCGAGCATCGCGTCGTCGTCGAGCGCGCGCCATCCGATCGTGCGCCGGTAGCCGGCGTTCAGCCGCCAGTTCGGCAGCGCGGCCCACGGCGACGCCGCGCCGCCCGCGCCCGCCGCCGCCCGCTCGCGCGCGAGCAGCGCCGCGCACGCGAGGCCGAGCGCCGCCGCGGGCGCCGGCTGCGGCGCGAACAGCGCGTCGCGGTGGCGCTCGATCAGCCCGGTGTCGAGATCCGCGTCGGCGAACGGCCGGCTCGCGACGATCCGCTGCAGGAACTCCGCATTCGTGTGCAAGCCGACCACTTCGCATTCGCGCAGCGCGCGACCGAGCATCGCGAGCGCCTGCGCGCGCGTGTCGCCGTGGACGATCAGCTTCGCGATCATCGGGTCGTAGAACGGCGTGATCGCGTCGCCTTCGCGCACGCCGCTGTCGATTCGCACGGCCGCACCGACGTCGAACTCGACGCCCGCCGGGAAGCGCAGATGCTTCAGGCGCCCCGTCGACGGCAGGAAGCCGCGCGCCGGGTTCTCCGCATACAGGCGCGCCTCGATCGCGTGCCCGCGCACGTGCAGTTCCGGCTGCCGCAGCGGCAGCGGCTCGCCCGCCGCGACGCGCAGTTGCCATTCGACGAGATCGAGCCCCGTCACCATCTCCGTGACCGGATGCTCGACCTGCAGGCGCGTGTTCATCTCCATGAAGTAGAACGCGTCGTCCGTCATGATGAATTCGACGGTGCCCGCGCCGACATAGCCGACCGCGCGCGCGGCCGCGACGGCCGCCTCGCCCATCGCCTGCCTGAGCTCGTGCGCGAGGCCCGGCGCGGGCGCTTCCTCGAGCACCTTCTGGTGGCGGCGCTGCACCGAGCAGTCGCGGTCGAACAGATAGACCGCGTTGCCGTGCGTGTCGCCGAACACCTGCACTTCGACGTGGCGCGGCCGCTGCAGGTATTTCTCGATCAGCACGCGATCGTTGCCGAAGCTCGCCGCGGCCTCGCGCTGGCACGACGCGAGCGCCGCCGCGAAATCGGCCGCGCGCTCGACGACGCGCATCCCCTTGCCGCCGCCGCCCGCGCTCGCCTTCAGCAGCACCGGATAACCGATGCGGTCCGCTTCGCGTTGCAGCAGCGCGGGAGCCTGATCGTCGCCGTGATAGCCGGGCACGAGCGGCACCGCGGCCGCATGCATCAGCGCCTTCGCGGCCGCCTTCGAGCCCATCGCGGCAATCGCCTCGACAGGCGGGCCGACGAACACGATCCCCGCGTCCTCGCACGCGCGCGCGAAATCTTCGTTCTCGGACAGGAAGCCGTAGCCGGGGTGAATCGCCTGCGCACCCGTCGCGCGCGCGGCGTCGATGATGCGCTCGATCCGCAGGTAGCTGTCGGCGGCCGCCGCGCCGCCGATGTGCACGGCCTCGTCGCATGCGGCGACGTGCTTCGCGTGCGCGTCGGCATCCGAATAGACCGCGACGCTCGCGATGCCGAGGCGCCGGCAGGTCGCGGCGACCCGGCAGGCGATTTCGCCGCGATTGGCGATCAGGATCTTGTCGAACATGATGAGTCGGGAAACGGGAAATCGGTAACGGATTCAATTCGGCGCGCGGGTCTCGCGGCGCGCTGCGTCACGGCCATCGCCGCACGCCGTGGCGACGCGCGGCGGCCGACGGCCGACGACGGGATCACGCGCGCCACGACGGCGTGCGCTTCTCGAGGAACGACGCGACGCCTTCGCGCGCCTCCGCGCCCGCGCGCGTCTTCGCGATCCAGCCGGCGGTCTGCTCGATCAGCGCGGCGTCGAGCGCGCGGCCCGCGACGTCGCGCACGAGCGTCTTGCACGCGCGCACCGCCTGCGGGCCGTTCGCGCACAGCGCTTCGGCGAGCTTCGCGACGCTCGCATCGAGCGCGCCGGCCGGCACGCGCTCGTGCACGAAGCCGAGCTGCGCGGCCTTCGCGCAGTCGAACGCCTCGGCCGTCGCGAAATAGCGGCGCGCGGCGCGCTCGCCCATCGCGCGCACGACATAAGGCGCGATCGTCGCCGGGATCAGCCCGAGACGCGCCTCGGACAAGCAGAACTTCACGTCCTCGGCGGCGATCGCGATGTCGCACGCGGCGACGAGCCCGACGCCGCCCGCGTAAGCGTCGCCGTGCACGCGCGCGATCACGGGCTTCGCGCAGCGGTAGACCGCATCGAGCATCCGCGCGAGCCGGCGCGCGTCGGCGCGGTTCTCGTCGTCGGAGAAGCCCGCCATCTTCTTCATCCAGTTCAGGTCCGCGCCCGCGCAGAACGCGGGGCCGCGCGCGGCGAGCACGACCGCGCGCAGCGACGCATGCGCGTCGATCCGGTCGAACGCGGTGGTCAGCTCGGCGATCATCGTCTCGTTGAACGCATTGCGCACGTCGGGGCGCGCGAGCGTGACGGTCGCGACACGGCCGTCGTCGGTCACTTCGATCGTTTCGTAGCGCATCATCGGCTCCTTTGCATGCGTCACATCCGGAACACGCCGAAGCGCGTGTCCTCGATCGGCGCGTTCATGGCGGCGGCAAGGCCGAGGCCCAGCACGTCGCGCGTCTGCGCGGGGTCGATCACGCCGTCGTCCCACAGGCGCGCGCTCGCGTAGTACGGATGGCCCTGGCGCTCGTACTGGTCGCGAATCGGCTGCTTGAACGCCTCCTCGTCCTGCGCCGACCATTCGCCGCCCTTCGCCTCGATCCCGTCGCGGCGCACGGTCGCGAGCACCGACGCCGCCTGCTCGCCGCCCATCACCGAAATCCGCGCGTTCGGCCACATCCACAAAAAGCGCGGGCCGAACGCGCGGCCGCACATTCCGTAGTTGCCCGCGCCGAACGAGCCGCCGATGATCACCGTGAACTTCGGCACCTTCGCGGTCGACACGGCCGTCACCATCTTCGCGCCGTGGCGCGCGATGCCCTCGTTCTCGTACTTGCGGCCGACCATGAAGCCCGTGATGTTCTGCAGGAACACGAGCGGAGTCTTGCGCTGGCAGCACAGCTCGATGAAGTGCGCGCCCTTCGTCGCCGATTCGGAGAACAGAATGCCGTTGTTCGCGACGATCCCGACCGGGTGCCCCCAGACGTGCGCGAAGCCCGTGACGAGCGTCGTGCCGTAGCGCGCCTTGAATTCGTCGAACGCCGAATCGTCGACGATCCGCGCGATCACCTCGCGCACGTCGAACGGCTTCCTCGTATCGACGGGAATCACGCCGTACAGGCTCTTCGCGTCGTAGCGCGGCGGCAGCGGCTCGCGCATCGCAAGCGACGCGCCGTGGCGCGCGCCCAGGTTGCCGACGATCGTGCGCGCGATCGCGAGCGCGTGCGCGTCGTTCTGCGCGAGATGATCGGCGACGCCGGACAGGCGCGTGTGCACGTCGCCGCCGCCGAGATCCTCGGCGCTCACTTCCTCGCCCGTCGCGGCCTTCACGAGCGGCGGCCCGCCGAGAAAGATCGTGCCCTGGTTCCTGACGATGATCGACTCGTCGCTCATCGCGGGCACATACGCGCCGCCCGCGGTGCACGAGCCCATCACCACCGCGATCTGCGCGATGCCCGCCGCCGACAGGTTCGCCTGATTGAAGAAGATCCGGCCGAAGTGGTCGCGGTCGGGAAACACGTCGTCCTGATTCGGCAGGTTCGCGCCGCCCGAATCGACGAGATACACGCACGGCAGCCGGTTTTCGGCCGCGATCTCCTGCGCGCGCACGTGCTTCTTCACGGTGACCGGGTAGTAGGTGCCGCCCTTGACCGTCGCGTCGTTGCAGACGATCACGCACTCGCGGCCGGCGATCCTGCCGATGCCGGTGACGATGCCCGCGCCCGGCGCGTCGTCGTTGTACATCCCGTATGCGGCGAGTTGCGACAGCTCGAGGAACGGCGTGCCCGGATCGAGCAGTTGCGCGATCCGCTCGCGCGGCAGCAGCTTGCCGCGCGACAGATGCTTGTCGCGCGCGGCCTGCCCGCCGCCGAGCGCGAGCCGGTCGATCTTCTCGCGCAGGTCGGCGACGAGCGCCTCTAGGGCCGCGGCGTTCGCGCGGAATTCGTCGGAACGCGGGTTCAGCTTGGATTCGATGATCGGCATCGCGTGGGCTCCGCGCGCAGGGTCAGGCCGTTTCCGCGAACAGCTCGCGGCCGATCAGCATCCGGCGGATCTCGCTCGTGCCGGCGCCGATCTCGTAGAGCTTCGCGTCGCGCCACAGGCGGCCGACCGGATATTCGTTGATGTAGCCGTTGCCGCCGAGGATCTGGATCGCCTCGCCCGCCATCCACGTCGCTTTTTCCGCGGTGTAGAGAATCACGCCCGCGCAATCCTTGCGCACCTGGCGAACGTGGGCGCCGCCGCCCGCATCGAGATGCCGGCCGACCGCATACAGATACGCGCGGCATGCCTGGAACGTCGTGTACATGTCGGCGATCTTGCCCTGGATCAGTTGGAATTCGCCGATCGGCTGGCCGAACTGCTTGCGGTCGTGAACGTACGGGACGACCGCGTCGAGACACGCGGCCATGATGCCCGTCGGGCCGCCCGCGAGCACCGCGCGCTCGTAGTCGAGACCGCTCATCAGCACCTTCACGCCGCCGTTCAGCTCGCCGAGGATGTTCTCTTCGGGCACCTCGACGTCCTCGAACACGAGCTCGCCCGTGTGCGAGCCGCGCATGCCGAGCTTGTCGAGCTTCTGCGCGACCGAGAAGCCCTTCATCCCCTTCTCGACGATGAACGCGGTGATGCCGCGCGCACCGGCTTCGGGTTCGGTCTTCGCATAGACGACGAGCGTGTCGCAGTCCGGACCGTTCGTGATCCACATCTTCGTGCCGTTCAGCGCGTAGCGGTCGCCGCGCCGGTCCGCGCGCAGCTTCATGCTGACGACGTCGGAGCCCGCGTTCGGCTCGCTCATCGCGAGCGCGCCGATGTGCTCGCCGGAGATCAGCTTCGGCAGATACTTGCGCTTCTGCGCCTCGGTGCCGTTGCGGTGGATCTGGTTCACGCACAGATTCGAATGCGCGCCATACGACAGCCCGACCGACGCCGACGCGCGCGAGATCTCCTCCATCGCGACCATGTGCGCGGTGTAGCCGAGACTCGCGCCGCCGTACTCCTCGGCGACTGTCATCCCGAGCACGCCCAGCTCGCCGAACTTGCGCCACAGGTCCATCGGGAACTGGTCGGTGCGATCGACCTCGGCCGCACGCGGCGCGATTTCCTTCGCGGCGAAATGCGCGATCGAATCGCGCAGCATCTCGATGTCTTCACCGAGCATGAAGTTCACGCCGGGCAGGTTGCTCATGTCTCCTCCGTCTCCAGGAAGTCCTCGGACGCATCGATTATTGAGTCTTGCTCAAATCGATACGTCCGCCGGTTCATTGCCATATGCTGCGGGAATTTTCGCTAGTTTCGCGCTTGATCCGCACGAGCGTCAATAGTTTTTTGAGCGCTACTCAGTTATGATCGAGCACACCGCAACGACGCCCGACAGCCGCAGGACACCCCCGCGGGACAACCCATATGACCGCCACTCAGAAAACCGACCGCGCGGACGCGCCGCGCGCGCCCGCCGGCCGCAAGTCGCAGCAGCGCGTGCAGGACATCTTGCGCGCGGGACGCGAAGTCTTCGCGGAGAAAGGTTACGAGCACGCGACCGCGGCGGAGATCGCGCAGCGCGTCGGCGTGTCGGAGGCGACGGTGTTCAGCTACTTTCGCGGCAAGCGGGAGCTGTGCGCGCGCGTGATCGCCGATTGGTACGACGAAATCATCGATGCGTTCGAGACGGGGATGTCGCGCGACGGATCGGTGCGGCAGCAATTCGCGTTCATCGTCCGCACGCATCTGCGGCTGATGCTCGTGAACGGCACGGGCCTCTGCGCGCTCGTGCTCTCCGAGGGACGCGCGAAGCAGCACGCGCTCGCCGACGAGCTGGCGGCCTTGCAGCGCCGCTACACGGCGCCGCTGATGGACGTGCTCGCGCGCGGACAGGCGACGGGACAGGTGCGCGCCGACATGCCGCTCAGCCTGCTGCGCTCGATGGTGTTCGGGCCGATCGAGCATGTGCTGTGGGACGCGATCCTCGGCCATCGGAAGCTCGACACCGAGACGACGGCCGAGCAGTTGATCGATCTGTTGTGGACGGGGCTGCAGCCGCCCGCGCCGGAAAACGCGGCGCTCGTGCGCTTTCGGAGCGACGTCGCGGACGCGATGCGGCGGCTCGACGAGGCGTGCGCGCGTGCGCCGCGCGAGCCGGCGGCGAGCCGCAAGGCGGGGAAGCCGGCGTAACGGCAACGCGTGCGCCGGGCGCTCTCTGCACGCCAGCGACAACTCAGCCGCCCCATCGAGCACGACGCACCCCATCTGCAAAGCATACCCGTAGTGCGCGCTCCGAAGCGCGAGGCTCGCGTTCTGCTCGACCATGAACACCGTCAAGCCCTGCCTGTTGAGCGCGTCGATCAGCTCGAACATCCTGTCGACATAGAGCGGCGACAGCCCCATCGTCGGCTCGTCCATGCAAATCAGCTTCGGCCGAGCCACATTCAATCTCTCGTCGATATTCCCGCCGATTGTTTCGCCCGTCGCACCGATCGCGACGCGCCAACGCAATCTCAAGCTACCCTATTTAATTTTCATTACCTATGATGAAAACAACGACGCATCCATTATCCGAACCGAACTTCGTCGTCGCGTTTTTTTGCGAGGGAACGCGTGAATGGACCACCCCGGGGCCGATCGAGAATACGAAAGACAACTGATTGCTTGTGGTCTTGAACAATACGAATGGGTCGTCCGCGCACGCCAAGCGGCCGCATCGTCGCTGTCCGACTGGGACGCGCGAGTCGAAGCCCTGCTCGACGGCGCAGGCGAAACGGCCTCGCATTTCGATCGCGCAGCCGCTCGATACGCGGCGCAAACGGGCGAGCCTGTCTCGCTCGAGAATGCGCGCGCATTCTACGCGGCAACGATGCTGCGGGCGGTCGAACACCATGCCGACACCGACGACTGGCATCTCTTTTGTCGATTGGACGAGATGCCGAACGTCGGCGATTACGTGACGGGCTATGCGTTTCAGGAAAGCATGACGGCGGTCCGCTCGGGCGAGCGCGAGGCGCGCGTGTTCCTGAATGTTTGCCCTCATCGGCAGACGCAGATCTTTCAGGCTGCCGGCTCATTCGATCCGCATCGCCACATTCGATGCCCGTATCACGGCTGGACCTTCGACGTCGACGGACGCTGCGCAAACGCGCCGGGGGCGCGACACGGCGAGTTCGGCACGGATTTTCGCCAGCAAGCCTTTTCTCTGTCGCGCGTTCCTGCAGTCGTCGACGACGGCGGCGGCATCCTCGTGCGCAAAGCGGTCTCGCGCGTCAGCCGCCGAATGGCGGCGCTGTACGAGCGCGTGTATTTCGCGTTTCCCGATGTCAAGCGGCCGTTCGTGCCGGACCGGTTCCGCGTGCTGCTGCGCATCGGCTTCCTCGCGGCGGAGATTCGCCGTGCGCGCGATCCGTCTATCCTGTCGGTGCTTCGCGCCGAGCTTCGTCAGCACCTGCTGACGTATCCGGACATCCCCGCGCACTACGCGTCGCTCGCGAAACGAAGCGGCGAGCCGACGATCGATAGCGCCGACATCGCCGACATCGCCGACATCGGGCCGCGGCTCGCGAGCGGACCGCTGCGCGAGACGATGGCCACCTGGGTATACGGCGACGCGGAGCTGCACGCGCTCGAAAGGGACGCGCTCGTCCTGCCCGCCTGGCATTTCGTCGGCCACGCGGCGGAGCTGGGCGACGGCGAACGCGCATTGACGCTCGACGTATCGGGCGAGCGCGCATACGTTTCTCGCGGCCGGGACGGCGCGATACGCGCCGAGCGCCTCATCGACATCGATCGCCGAACCGACGATCCGGCACGGCTGCGCGCGTGCGGCGCGCTCGCGCCGATCGACGTCGACCTCTGGCAAGGGCTGATATTCGTGCGGTTCGCGGCTGGCCGAGGCGGCGTCGCCGCTATCTGGGAGCATGCGCGAATGCTCGCCCCATACCGGATCGAGCGGATGGCGCCGCTCATCGGCAAGGGCTGGTACGACTTCGCCGTCGAAGCGGACGCGAAGATTCTGTGGGAAAACTTTCTCGAGATGTATCACTTCCCGGCGGCGCACCGGGCGATGATCCGCTTGTTCGAGCTGTCGAGCCAATCCGACCTGCTGACGCTGCGCGAACCGGAATCGGCGCGACTGTCGCCCGTCGAGGCGCGCTATCGCGATGCATTGAAGTGCGGCGCGACACACGGCGCCGACGAGGAAGCGCGGCAACGCGCGATGGCCGACGGCAACGCCGCCCTTTCGCGCCCGCTTCAACTGACGGTGTTCGGCTCGATTCCCGAAACGGCGCAAACGGCGACGATGCTCGGCATCACGGTCTTTCCCGATCACATCCAGGCGATGTCGTTCATTCCGGTCGGCCCGCGAGCGTGCAGCGTGAAGATCCGCAGCTACGGCCACGCGGCGGACGGCGCGCTGAACGTCGCCCGGCAATGCAATGTCGAGCAATTGCAGATCGAGCTCGTCGAGGAAGACATTCAACTCAATTATCGAAGCCAGGTTGCGGCATCGACGCGCAGTTATGATCGGCGCGGCGTATTCAACGACATGGAAGTGAGCGTCGCGGATTTCCAGCGATTGCTGCGGCGCGCCCTGCCCGTCACGCGCTGCGTTCGACGTCCGCCCGACGGCGCGATCGCGCGCGTGAATCAAGCGCTCAGGCTGCGCGAGCGCGACGAAAACGACGCGCCTCGGAGCGATGGCGCGGATGCGGCCCGCCGCGCCTGCGCGGCCTCCGCGACCTCTGCCGCGACGCCACCGTCCGCCCGGCGACGCGAAGCCGAAACGCTCGATGCGCTCGATGCGCTCGACACGCCCGCATTCGTCTATGACGAACGCGCGCTGCGCGATGCATTGTCTGCGATGCACGCGCTGCTCGGCGACAGCGGCTGCCGCCTGCTGTATCCGCTGAAGCCGTTCTCGCACGCGGGAGCGCTCGAATGCATCGCGCCGCATGTCGACGGCTTCGCCGCATCTTCGCCGTTCGAGGCCGCGTTTTCGCGCGCGGTCCTCGGCCGGGCGGGCTCGATCCATCTCACGACGCCGGCGTTGAGCGACCGCGACCTCGGCGCGATCGTCGACAACTGCGATTACGTCGCGCTGAACTCGCTGTCGCAATGGGGTCGCCTGCATGCCGCGTTCGCGGGCCGCCTGTCGTGCGGCTTGCGGATCAATCCGCAATATTCGGTCGTGGCCGACGCGCGCTACGATCCGTGCCGGCCTCATTCGAAGCTCGGCGTGCCGCTCGACGCGATGGAACGCGCCGTCGCCGACGATCCGCGCGCGCTGCAGGGCCTGCAGGGCATTCATTTCCACACGAACTGCGACTCCCCCGATTTTGGTCAGCTCGCCGAAACGATCGATCACATCGAAAAGCGGCTCTCGCGCGCGCTCGACGGTCTCGCCTGGGTCAATCTGGGCGGCGGCTACATCGCGGACAACGCGCGAAACGTCGACCGGTTCCACGCGTGCGCAAAACGCCTGCGCGAGCGCTTCGGCATCACGCTGTTCGTCGAGCCGGGTGCGGCGATCGCGCGTGCGGCCGGGACGATCGTCGCGTCCGTCGTCGATCTGTTCGACAGCGGCGGCACGTCCGTCGCCGTGCTCGATACGACCGTCAATCACTACCCCGAGGTATTCGAATATCAGTTTCGGCCGGACGTCGCCGGCCATCATCCCGCGCACGAGCATGCGTACCTGCTGGCGGGCGCGTCGTGCCTCGCAGGGGACCTGTTCGGCACCTGTCGCTTCGACGCGCCGCTGAAGGTGGGCTCCCGCGTGGCGTTCGTGAACGCCGGCGCCTATACGCTCGTGAAAGCGCATCGCTTCAACGGCATCAACATGCCAACCATCTATCGCAGGGACGAAACCGGCAGGCTCGCGGTGGTCCAGCGGTTTTCCTACGAAGACTTTCTTCGCCAGAACGGGGGACTCGACCATGCATATCCATGAAAAAGCGTTTTCCGTTTCCCGCCCGCTGGCGAGCCTGTCGCTCGACCGTCTTCGCGAGCTCACGCGGCAGCAGCTCGAACCCGACGAGACGCCGGTGCGCTTCGTCGTCACGCGCAGCGACGAACGCGGATTCGATTGCGAAATCGGCGTGCTGTCGAACGGCGAGATTCCCGATGCCATCCGGGCCGGCGGATTGTTCAAATGCGAGCGTCGAACGCGCATCGGCGGCGGCGAATTCAACGTCGCGCTGATCGTGCCGACCGGCATCGGCGCGGAAATCGGCGGCCACGACGGCGACGCCGGCCCCGTCGCGATGCTGCTGTCGTCGATCTGCGATCGCCTGATCACGCATCCGAACGTCGTCAACGCCGCGGACATTAACGAGCTGCCGGCGAACGGCCTCTATGTCGAAGGCAGCGTCATCTGCCGGCTCCTGCTCGGCCAGATCGGCCTTCAACCGGTGCGGGCAAACCGCGTGCTCGCGGTCGTCGGCTCGAACGAATGCCCGACCTTCGTCAACGCGGCGATCAACTCGGTCAATGCCGCGCGCGCCGCATACGGCCTCGATTGCCCTCGCGTATTGCACCTGGACCCCGGCATCCGCCTGACGAGCACCTATGCGTCGAGCGGCCGCGCGGCCGGCGTCGTCGAGAACCTGGACGCGCTCGTGGCGCTGCTCGCCGAGCATCGCGACACGTTCGACGCAGTCGCGATCGCCTCGCACATCCACGTCCCGGACGAATGCCGCACCGGCTACTACGAAGGCACGCCCGGCATGGTCAATCCGTGGGGCGGCGTCGAAGCCATGCTCACGCACACCATATCGACACTGTTCTCGGTGCCGTCAGCGCACTCGCCAATGTACGAAGACGCGCGATTCGCCGTGCGCGATTACGGCGTAGTCGATCCGCGCATCGCGCCGGAAGTCGTTTCCCTCACGTTCCTGCAGTGCATCCTCAAGGGCTTGAAGCGCTCGCCCCGCATCGTCGAGCTCGCGCGCGCGAGCGACGCCGCCGGGACGGTATCCGTGTCCGACGTGTCGTGCATCGTGATTCCCGAAGGCTGCGTCGGATTGCCGGTATTCGCCGCACTGGCGCAACGCATACCCGTCATCGCCGTGCGCGAGAATCGCAACGTCATGCGCAACGATCTTCGCAGCCTGCCGTGGGCGCCGGGACAATTGCGCATCGTCGACAACTACTGGGAAGCCGCGGGCGTCATCGCCTCGATGCGCGCGGGCCTGAATCCCGATTCGGTCAGACGGCCGCTCGAACCCGTCGACGTGCTTCGCGTGGGCACGGAGCGCGCGCGCGGCGCATCGCCGATCGCGGCCGCCGCGAACGTGGCCTGACATGAACGGCGTCGCGCGAACTGGTTTCCTGCCGATCGACAGACGCGACGCGCTGTCGTGCGAGGAGTTCGTCGAACGGTATGCGATGCCGGGAAAACCGGTCGTGCTCACGGGCCTCATGCGGGATTGGGAGGCCGCGCGCCTCTGGAATCTCGATTACTTCAAACGTCGCCACGGCAACGTGACGATCGTCGCCCGGCGTTCCGACGACTACGACCGCACCGTCACGCTGCCGCTCGCCGATTACATCGACAGCCTCGGCGATCCGGACGCGCATTTCTATCTGAAAGACTGGGTATTCGAAGACGACATTCCGGACTTGCGCGCGCAGTATCGGGTTCCGCGCCACTTCGCGAACTGGGCGACGCGCCTTCCGGGCAAGTGGCAACCGAAATGGCGCTGGCTGTACATCGGCCCGGCCTCGTCGGCGTCGCATCTGCACGTCGATTTCCTGCTGACGAGCGCGTGGAACGCGCTGTTCGTCGGCAGCAAGCGGTGGCTCGTCTATTCGCCGGATCAGGCGCAATGCATGTATCGAGGGGCAGTCGACGCGTTTCGCCCCGACCTCGATCGCTTTCCGCTATTCGCGAACGCACGGGCGCACATGCATGTGCAGCAGCCCGGCGAGATCGTGTACATGCCGGCCACCTGGTGGCACGCGGTCAGAAACGAAGAGCCGAGCCTCGCGCTGTCGGAGAATTTCATCAATGCCGCCAACGCGAGATATTTTCTGAAGCCGCGCGTGATCGCGCGATTCTGCCGTTATGCGGATCATCCGCTTTGGGTCAAGTGACGCGCGTGTCGTTCGGCATGCGGCTTGCGGATGCGCGCTGTCGATCCGAACCTACGCCGTCGGCGGGGCGCAGACGAGAATCCCGAGCCATCGCGCTCACCGAGACAAATCTCCACACGAATCCAATCGACATGACACGGCTCGCCATGAGACGATCCGCGGCTCGTTAGATTTTTGTCGCTACTTCGCCGCATGAATGTCCCGATGTCGCGCGCGGCGCTGGCCGCGATCCTGCTCGCGGCGTGCACGAGCGCGCAAGCGCAGCCGCTTGCCGGCTCGCCGGCGAGCGCGGCGGCGGCGTCCCGCGCGGTGCCGCCGCAACCACGCCAGAAGACGCCGCCCGCCACCGCCCGCGCCCATTCGCTGCCGTCCGGCAGCCTCGCCCCCCAAACGCTGCCGAAGCCCGCGCCATCCGGCGCGAAGCCGCAATACGCGGCCCCGCTGCAGCGCAACTTCGCGTTCGCGCAGGATCAGGGCCGGCAGGCAGCGTGCGACGAGCTCGCGTCGAAGATCGACAATCTGGCGCGCCACACGCAAGCCGCCGCTCGCTCGGCGCCGCCCGCGCTGCTCACGCCGAGCGCGATCAACAGCCCGACGCCGTGGAAAGTCCCCGCGCCGCCCGTCTACGAACCGCCGCCGTCGCGGCCGTTGCCGTCCGCGAACGGCCATGCGCCGTCGAACTTCGCGGCGCTGTCGTCCGGCTACGGGAGCCGTTCGTCGGCGCACCAGCCGTATCCGGCCACCGAGCGGGAAGCGAAGGAACAGCGCGAGCGCAGCGAGCAGCAGATCGAGCTCGAAACGCGCTACCAGCAGTTGCACTGCCGTCCGTAGACGCCGGCGAGTAACATGTCGTCGACCGCGGCGCGCGCGATGCGCGCCGCTCTTCTTTCGACGCCCTCGCCATGACCGCCCGACAACTGACGCCCGCCCTCGCCTCGCAATTCGCGAACCTCGCGCTCGGCCACCTGACGCGCGAATATCCGAACAAGCTCACGCATTCGCTCGCCGGCCCGCAAGACGTGCGCGGCCCCCGCGCGCTGCATCCGATCTTCTACGGCAGCTACGACTGGCATTCGTGCGTGCACGGCTACTGGCTCGTCACGCGGCTGCTCGATCGCTTTGCCGATCTGCCGCAGGCGCGGCGCATCGTCGAGACCGTCGACGCGCACTTCACCGCCGAGAACGTCGCGGGCGAAGCGGCGTACCTGAACCTGCCGCACAATCATGGCTTCGAGCGGCCATACGGCTGGGGATGGCTGCTCGCGCTGTCCGCGCAGCTCGCGTCGATGACGTCGGACGCGGGCCGCCGCTGGTCGGCGACGCTCGCGCCGCTGACCGACATCTTCGTCGAGCGCTTCACCGAATTCCTGCCGAAGGCGACCTATCCGCTGCGCGTCGGCACGCACTTCAACACCGCGTTCGCGCTGTCGCTCGCGCTCGATTTCGCACGGCAGACGGGGCGCGCGGCGCTCGAGGCGCTGATCGTCGACACCGCGCGGCGCTGGCATCTGCGCGACGCGAACTGTCAGGCGTGGGAGCCGAGCGGCGACGAGTTCCTGTCGCCCGCGCTGATGGAGGCGGAGCTGATGCGGCGCGTGCTGCCGGCGGCCGAGTTTCTCGCGTGGTTCGACGCGTTCCTGCCGTCGCTCGCCGCGCGCGAGCCGGCGACGCTCTTCACGCCCGCCACCGTCACCGACCGCACCGACGGCAAGATCGCGCACCTCGACGGCCTGAACCTGAGCCGCGCGTGGTGCCAGCGCTCGCTCGCGCGGGCGCTGCCGGACGGCGATCCGCGCCGGGCGGCGCTCGCCGGCGCGGCCGACGCGCATCTCGCGAGCGCGCTCGAGCACGTCGCGGGCGACTACATGGGCGAGCACTGGCTCGCGTCGTTTGCGGTGCTCGCGCTGGAGGCGTGAGCCGACCGACGGAAGCGGCGTCGGCTGCGTCCGACGTCGTTGCATCGCCCGATGCCTGTCGCGCGCATCGGGTCGCGCCGTTCGAGCACGCCCATCGCAAAGCCACGTGCGCGGAGCGGACCGCTGATGCGGCTCGCCTGAATACGGCATCGCGGCACGCCGCCCGCATGCCCGCCGCCGGCCAGCCCTTCGTCGCCAGGCGCTGGCGCACGCATCGAACGCGCGCGCCGTCCGCCCGGCGCGCCGTCAATGCGATATCGCTTCGAGCGCGATGCCTTTCGTGCGCGGCCCCATCATCCCGATCGACGCCATCACGATCGCCATCGCGCCCGCGATGAACACGAACACGCCGGGCGTGCCGAATCCCTTGAGCACGGCCGCGATCGCGAACGACGTGAAGATCGCCGAGAAGCGGCTCCACGAATAGACGAAGCCGACCGCGCGCGCGCGGATCGCCGTCGGGAACAGCTCGGCCTGATACGCATGGAAGCTGTACGACATGATGTTGTTCGCGAGCGTGAGGCACACGCCGAGCGCGACGAGCAGCCACGCGGCCGACGCCTGGCTGAACAGCAGCCCCGAGATCATCGCCGCGCCCGCCATCGCGACGATCACCGTCTTGCGTTCGAAGCGATCGGCGATCGCGAGGCCGATCAGCGGCCCGATCGGCGCCGCGAGCGCGATCACGCTCGAATACATGAGGCTCGTCGTGACGGTGATCCCCTGCTTGATGAGCAGCGTCGGCACCCAGTTCGCGAAGCCGTAGAAGCCGACCGTCTGGAACACGTTGAAGATCGTCATCATCACCGTGCGCTTGCGGTACGGCGGCGCCCACATGTCGCCGAACCGGCCGCGCGGCGGGACGGGCTCGGCGGGCGCGGGCGGCGGCAGCGGCCGGCCGTACTCCGCCTCGACCCTCGCCTCGAGCGCGGCGAGCACGCGCTCGGCTTCGTCGAGCCGGCCTTGCTGCGCGAGCCAGCGCGGGCTTTCCGGCAACTGGCGGCGAATCCACCAGACGAAGAGCGCGCTGTGCGCGCCGATCAGCACGACCCAGCGCCAGCCGTCGAGGCCGAACGGCGCGCGCGGCACGAGCAGGTACGCGAGCAGCGCGACGGCGGGCACCGCGGCGAAGCCGACCGCCTGCTCGCACGCGAACGCGCGGCCGCGGATCTGCTTCGGCACGAGCTCCGAGATGTACGTGCCGATCGTCACCATTTCGACGCCGAGCCCCAGCCCGACGACGAAGCGCCAGAAATTGAGGCCCGCGGCGGTGTCCTGGAACGCCATCACGACGTTCGCGGCCGTGTACCACAGGAGCGACCACGTGAACACCGCGCGGCGGCCGAAGCGGTCGGCGAGGAAGCCGCACGCGATCGTGCCGATGAAGAGCCCCGCGAACAGCGCGGCGATGAAGCTCGCGACGCCCGTCGTGCCGAACAGCCCGTGCGTCGTCGCGCTCAGGATGCCGCTCTTCACGAGGCCGGGCGCGACGTAGCCGCTGTACAGCAGATCGTAGAGCTCGAAGAAAAAGCCGAGACTCAGCAGCGCGACGAGTTTCCAGACGCTGCGGGTGGGCGGCAGGCGGTCGAGGCGCGCCGAGATGACGCCGGCGTCGATCGCCGATGCCGATGCCGACGCCGATGCGCGCGACGCGCTTTCCGTTGAAGCCATGACGGGAGTGTCTCCGAATGTCGTTGTCGTCTGACGGCGGCCGCGGGCCGCCGCCGGGGTTCGGGCATTTTACCGGCCGCCCGCCTCGGCGTCGAAATCGAGGCCAATCGATGCCGGAAGTCCGGAGGCGCCACGCGGATCAGAAGTCCAGACGCCCCTTCAGATGGCCGAAAGGCAGCATCACGTTGCGCCGATACGCGGGCCGCGCCTGCAGCCGCGCATACCAGCGCTCGACGTTCGGCAGCGACGGGCGCTCGATGTCAAGCCCGTAGTAGCGGTACAGCGATACGCCGATGCACACGTCCGCGAGCCCGAGGCGCTCGCCGCCGAGGAACGGGCGATCCGCGAGCTGCCGGTCGAGCACGCCGAAATGCCGCGCGCAGCGCGCGACGTCGCGGCGGATCGCGTCCCACCGCCGCCGCGGCTCCGGCGTGCGGTAGTAGCCCCAGAACACGCCCGTCAGGAAATCCGGTTGCAGCGTCGCGAGCATCCAGTCGATCCAGCGGTCGGCCTGCGAGCGCGCGAGCGGGTCCGGCGGCCAGAGCGCGTCGTCGCCGTAGGTGGCGGCGAGATAGCGAACGATCGCGTGCGATTCCCAGATCGCGTGCGCGCCGTCGCGCAGCACCGGAATGCGGCCGTGCGGATTCATCCGCAGGAATTCGGGATCGTCGAGGCCGCCGTACCCGCCGCCGGCGGGCCGCCAGTCGTAGCGCAGCGCGCGTTCGTCGAGCAGCCACAGCACCTTCTGCACGTTGAACGAATCGCGCCGCCCCCATATCGTCAGTTCGCCCATGCGGTCTCCCGAATTCGACGGCGGAATCGACGCTCGCGCTCGCCGCCCGTGCGTCACGCGCCGCCGCCGCGCGCCGCCGCGATCAGCGTGGACAGCGACTGCCGCTGACGCCCCTGCTCGTCGAAATTCCCGGCGGCGAGCCACTGCTCGAACGCCGGGCGCAGCACGGGCCATTCGCCGTCGACGATCGAATACCATGCGGTGTCGCGCGAGCGCCCCTTGTAGACGACGGCCTGCCGGAATAGCCCCTCATACGTGAAGCCATAGCGAAGCGCCGCCACGCGCGACGGCGCGTTGAGGCTGTCGCATTTCCATTCGAGGCGGCGATAGCCGAGCTCGTCGAACACGCGCCGCATCAGCAGGAACAGCGCCTCGGTGCCCGCGCAGGTCTTCTGCAGCAGCGGCGAATACGCGACGAACCCGACTTCGATCACGCCGTTCGCGCGATCGGCGCGCATCAGCGCGAAAGTGCCGACCGCCTTGCCCGTCGCCAGATCGACGATCGCGTGATGCAGCGGATCGTCGCTTGCGGTCGCCTTCTCCAGGTACGCGCGATAGCTCGCGGCGTCGGCGAACGGGCCGCCGCCCATGTACGTCCAGTCGCGACCGTCGGCGGCCGTTGCGTACGCCGCATACAGATCGTCCGCGTGCCGGCCCGGATCGACGGGCTCGATGCGGCAGAACCGGCCCTGCGCCGGCGTGCGCGGCGGCGCGGAACGCGGCTGCCAGCCGGGCACCGGCGCGCCGGTCGGCTGGCCGAATTCGTTGGTATAGGCGTTGTCACTCACGAAAAGGATTCCCGAAACGATGAACGGAGCGCCGGTCGGCGACGAAGCCCGCGCGACGATCCCGGATCGACCCGCCCGGCATCGCGGCGGCGCATCCGATTGTAAGAGACGTCGGTGGGATGCGCCGCTTCGGGGAGCGCGAACGGGGGGCGGCGGTCGGTGGATCGCGCGGATCGTTCACGCAATGTATCGTCCGTGCGTCCACGACGGAAGCGGACGTGCGGACAATCAACGGGCCGTTCCATTTGCCGGAATGCCGCGCCCCGATGCCGGACTCCGAAGCATCGCGGCGCGGCGCGCATGGCGTCGGTGCGGAACATCGCACGTCGCCGATGGCGACGCGCACAAGTGTGCAGCAGGCGACGGCCGCATCCGCGGCCGCGCGCCGCCCCGGCTTCAGGCCGCCGCCGGCTGCGCCGCCCGCTTCAGCATGCCGACCGCGAGCGCGGTCACGAGCGTGCCGGCGACGATCGCGAGCGCATACACGCCCAGATGCGTGACCGCGTTCGGAATCGGCAGCACGAAGATCCCGCCGTGCGGCACTTTCAGCTCGGCGCCCGCCGCCATCGAGATCGCGCCCGTCACCGCCGAGCCGGCGATGCACGCTGGAATCACGCGCATCGGATCGCGCGCGGCGAACGGAATCGCGCCTTCGGTGATGAACGCGATCCCGAGCACGGCCGCCGCCTTGCCCGCCTCGCGCTCCTCGGTCCCGAAGCGCTGCCGGAACAGCCACGTCGCGAGCGCGATGCCGAGGGGCGGCGTCATCCCGGCCGCCATCGTCGCCGCCATCGGCGTATAGACGTGGCTCGCGATCAGCCCCGCGCTGAACGCGTAAGCCGCCTTGTTCACCGGGCCGCCCATGTCGACCGCCATCATCCCGCCGAGGATCAGCCCGAGCACGACCGCGCTGCCCGCCTGCATCGAGCGCAGCCAGCCTTCGAGCGCGTGCAGCGCGGCCGCGACGGGCGAGCCGACGACGTAGAGCATCAACAGGCCGACGACGAGCGTCGACACGAGCGGAATGATCAGCACCGGCTTCAGCCCTTCGAGATTGCGGTGCAGCTTCAGATGGCGGTTGATGAGGAGCGCCGCGTAGCCCGCGAGGAAGCCCGACACGATGCCGCCGAGAAAGCCCGCGTTCAGGCTCGCGGCGAGCATCCCGCCGACCATGCCGGGCGTGACGCCCGGCCGGTCCGCGATCGAGTACGCGATGTAGCCGGACAGCACCGGCACGATCAGCGCGAACGCCGATTTCGCGCCGATCTGGAACAGCGACCACGCGAGCGTGCCCTTGTGCGCGTCGTCGAACGCGTAGATGCCGCCGAGCGCGAACGACAGCGCGATCAGCAGACCGCCCGCGACGACGAACGGCAGCATGTACGACACGCCCGTCATCAGGTGCCGGTACGGGCCGCCCGCCTTCGCGGCGCGCGCCTGCTTCGCGGCGGCGACCTGATCGGCAAGCGCCGCCGCGCCTGCCGCCGCGCCGCCTTCGACGCGCGCGTCGGCGATCGCCTTTTCGATCAGCGCCGCGCCCTTGCCGATCGCGCTCTTCGTGCCTGTCTCGTAGAGCCGCTTGCCGCCGAAGCGGCTTTTGTCGACTTGCGTGTCGGCGGCGATCACGACGAGGTCCGCTTCGGCGATCTGCGCGTCGGTCAGCCGGTTCTGCGCGCCGACCGAGCCCTGCGTCTCGACGTGAATCGCATGGCCGAGCGCCTGCGCGCCCTGCGCGAGCCCTTCGGCCGCCATGAACGTGTGCGCGATGCCGGTCGGGCACGACGTGATCGCGACGATCTTCAGCGGGCGCGAGCCGCTCGACGCGGCAGCGGCAGCCTGCGCGGCCGAAGCGACGGCGGCCTGCCCCGACGCGCGCGCGAGCACGGCGTGCGCGTCGCGAATCGCATCGTCGACCGACACGCGATGAATCGTCTTGCCGGCGAACGGCGCTTCGTCGATCGACGCCGGATCGTCCGCCGCGATCAGCACGGCGCTCGCCTCGCCGATCTGCTCGGCGGACAACGGCGTCTGCACGCCGAGCGCGCTGCGCGTCTCGAGCGCGAGCGCAACGCCGCGCGCTTGCGCGGCGCGGCCGAGCGCGTGCGCGGCGAAGGTCGGCGCGGCGGTCCGCGCCGGCGCCGCCACGAGTCCGATCAATTTTTCCATGACTGTCTCCGGCCTGCCCGGTTTATGAATGAACGGCGCCGCCCGCTTCGGCGGCCAGCGTGAAGGTGTCGACTTCGACCTGCGCGGCGAGCGCGTCGAGCGCCGCGCGCCCGGGCAGGTGCGGGCCGACGCGCGCGAGCTTCGCGGCCGCGAACGCGGTCGCGCGGCGGCCTGCGTCGCCCCAGGCGCGCGCTTCCGTCAGGCTCGCGACGAGCCCGGCGACGAACGCATCGCCCGCGCCGACCGTGCTCGCGACAGGCACGCGCGGCGGCGTCGCGCGGAAGATCCGGTAGGCGGTCGGCCGCGGCGCGGCGACGTTCGCATCGACATCCGCGCCGAATTCCGCCGCCACGCCGAGCGCGCCCTGCGCGCCGAGCGACACGACGACGTGCGCGATCCCCCGCGCGGCCAGCTCGCACGCGGCGCGCACGATCGCGTCGTCGCCGGCGAGCGCGCGGCCGAGCGCCGCCTCGAGCTCCGCGAGATTCGGCTTCACGAGGTCCGGCAGCTCGCGCGGGTCGCCCGCCGCGAGCGCGTCGGCGAGCGGCGCGCCGCTCGTGTCGAGCGCGACGCGCGCGCCCGCGTCGTGCAGCGCGCGCGTCGCGCGCCGGTAGAACGACGCATCGACGCCCGGCGGCAGGCTGCCCGCGAGCACGACCCAGCAGCCGGGCGCCGCGAGTTCCACGATCCGGCGCTCGAGCGCGGCGACATCGGCCGCCGTCGGCCGCGACGTCGCGAGATTGATGTCGGTCGTCTCGCCGCGCGCATCGTCGACGAGCTTCACGTTGATCCGCGTGCGCCCCGCGATCCGCACGAAGCGGTCCGCGATCTGCTTGTCGGCGAACATCGCGTCGAACGCCGCGCCGTCGTCCGCGCCGAGCAGCCCGGTCGCGATCGTCGCGATCCCGTAGTCGGCGAGGCACCCGGCGACGTTCACGCCCTTGCCGCCCGCGTTGAATTCGAGCGATTCCGCGCGGTTCACGTCGCCGAGCGCGAGGTTGCGCACGCGCACGGTCTGGTCGAGCGCCGGATTCGGCGTCACGGTCACGACGGTCGTCATGCGGCCGCCCGGATCTCGGCCGAATCGAGCGCGCGCACCGCATCGACGTCCGCGCAGTCGAGCGCGCGCAGCGCGAGCGCCTGCAGCGCGTCGAGCCGCGCGCCGCGCAGCCGCGTCTTCACCGCGGCGACGTCGCGCGCGCTCATCGACAGCTCGTCGACGCCTAGGCCCGCGAGAATCGACGCGCCGAGCGGATCGCCCGCGAGCCCGCCGCACACGCCGACCCACTTGCGATGACGGCGCGCGCCGTCGACCGTCTGCCTGATCATCCGCAGCACGGCCGGATGCAGGCTTTCGGCGAGCCGCGCGAGCTCCGGATGCTCGCGGTCGATCGCGAGCACATATTGCGTCAAGTCGTTCGTGCCGATCGAGAAGAAATCGACGACCTGCGCGAAGTGATCGGCGAGCGCCGCGGCCGACGGCGTCTCGACCATGATGCCGAGCGGCACCTTCGGCGCGTCGAGCTCGGCGCGCACGGTCTCGGCGAGCGCGAGCGCGTCGCGCGCCTCGTCGAGCGTCGACACCATCGGGAACATGATCCAGAGCGGCCCCGCCTTCGCCGCGCGATACAGCGCGCGCAGTTGCGGCACGAAGAGATCCGGCCGCCGCAGGCACAAGCGCAGCCCGCGCACGCCGAGGAACGGATTCGCTTCGTGCGGCAGGTTCAGATACGGCACCTGCTTGTCGCCGCCGATGTCGAGCGTGCGGATGATGAGCCGCCGGCCGCCGCTCGCGTCGACCATCTGCTTGTAGCACGCGTATTGCTCGTCCTCGTCGGGCGCGTCGCGGCGCTCGAGAAACAGGAACTCGGTGCGCATCAGGCCGACGCCGTCCGCGCCCTGCGCGAGCGCGTCCGCAACCTGCGCGGGCCGCGTGATGTTCGCGCCGATCTCGATCACGTGGCCGTCGAGCGTCGCCGCGGGCAGCGCGCGGTTCGCGCTCGCGCGCCGCCGCTCGTCGGCCAGGCGCTGCTCGACCTGCCGCGCGCGCTCGGCATCGCGCGCCGACACGCCGACGTAAAGCCGCCCCGCGTTGCCGTCGAGCACCGCGCACGCGCCGTCGGCGACGCCCATCAGCGTCGCGCCGCACGCAACCACCGCCGGCACGCCGAGCGTGCGCGCGAGGATCGCCGTGTGCGACGTCGGGCCGCCCGCGACCGTGCAGAAGCCGAGCGTCACGGCCGGGTCGAGCTGCGCGGTGTCGGACGGCGTCAGATCTTCGGCGATCAGGATCGACGGCGCGCCCGCGCCGCCCGCCGCCGCGCCGTCGCCCGTCTCGCCGAGATGCCGCAGCACGCGCCGCGCGACGTCGCGCAAATCGGTCGCGCGCGCGGCGAGGAGCGGATCGGAGAGCGCGGCGAGCCGCCCGGCCTGCGCTTCGGTCGCGCGATGCCACGCCCACGCGAGCCCGTGCCCGTCGACGATCAGCCGCACGACCTCGTCGAGCAGCCCGGCGTCGTTCAGCAGCTCGCGCTGCGCGACGAAGATCTCGCCCTCGGCCGCGCCGAGCCGCGACGCCGTCTCGCGCGCGAGCGCGTCGAGCTCGGCCGCCGTATTGGCGAGCGCGCGCTCGAACCGATGCGACGCGTCGAGCGTGTCGCCCGGCCGGTCCTCGACGTCGACGCGCGTCGCGCGCAGCACGCGCACCGGCCCCGTCACGAGGCCCGGCCCCGCGCCGATGCCCTCGAACGCGGTCGCCGGGTCCTCGGGCGTCCACAGCGCCGGCTGCGCGCTCTGCCGGCGCGCCTGCGCGGCCGCCGCGCGCGCATGCTCCTCGGCGGCGAGCGCTTCGATCGTGCGCGCGAGCGCGGCGAGCGCGTCGGCCGCGTCGACGCCCTGCGCGGACACGACGAGCCGCGCCTGCGCGGTCGCGCCGAGCTGCAACAGGCTGACGAGGTTCTTCGGATCGGCGGCGAACTCGCCGCAACGCACGCGCAGCGCCGCCTGATAGCGCTTCGCGGTCGCGACCCAAGCGCTCGCGGGCCGCGCGTGCAGGCCGTGCGGATAGTCGAGGATCAGTTCCCGCTGGTGCGCGTAGTCGGCGGGCGTCGCCGCGGCGACGGCGGCCGACGCGCCACCGGCCGCGCCCGTTACGCTTGCACTGCTTGCCGCGCGCGCCGGCTGCGCGCCGTTCAGCGCGTCGACAATTGCCTGCGGATCGCGCGCGGCGAGCAGCCGCTCGAGCTGCGCCGGATCGCCGATCAGCCGGGTCAGGCGCTGCAGCAGCGCGATGTGCTCGCCGGACTGCGCGGCGATCGCGACGACGAGCCGCGCGCGCTCGCCGCCCTGCCACTCGACGCCGTCCGGCAGTTGCAGCACCGCGACGCCCGTGCGGCGGATCAGGTGGCGATCCTCCTGCAGCCCGTGCGGGATCGCGACGCCGCTGCCGAGGTACGTGTTCGACACCTGCTCGCGGCCGTGCAGGCTGTCGACATAGCCGGGCTCGATGACGCCCGCCGCGACGAGCAGCGCGCCGGCCTGGCCGATCGCATCGTGTTTCGAGTCGGCCTTCGCGCCGAGCCGGACGAGTTCCGCGGTGAGCAACGGCGGCATCGCGTCTCCTGGGATGAGTCGTTGGAATGTGCGTATTGGAATCGATACCACTTTGACCGTCAAGCGTTCCCCGATTTTGGGAAACCGCGTGAAATGTGCGGCGAGCGCCGATAGAATAGGCAAACGGCCTGTCTGCGGGCGGCCCCGGCGCTTGCGCCGGGGGTTGCTTCCGTCGCCCAGATTCAGGGTAAATACCGATCCCGGAAAGAAATCGATTTCAGTCGTCATGGCGTTACGAATCAAGGATGTCGCGGAAGCGGCGGGCGTGTCGGTCACGACGGTCTCGCGCGTGCTGTCGAACAACGGCCCGGTGCGCGACACCGTGCGCCGCCGCGTGCTCGAAGTGATCGAGCGGCTCGACTACCGGCCGAACGCGGCCGCGCGCCGGCTGCGCTCGGGCGAAACCGCGACGATCGGCCTCATCGTGTCCGACGTGCGCAACCCGTTCTTCACCGAGGTAAGTCGCGCGGTCGAGGACGCCGCATACGCGCAAGGCATGCGCGTGATCCTCTGCAACACAGACGAGAACCCGGAAAAGGAAGCGATGTACCTGCGGCTGATGGAAAGCGAGCGCGTGACAGGCGTCATCTATTCGCCGACATACGACGCCGCGCGGCAATTCGACGCGCGCGCGCACGCGTTCCCGGTCGTGATGATCGACCGCGCGGGGCCGGCGGGCGCGGCCGACGCGGTCACGCTCGACAACCGCGACGCGGCGGCGCAGCTTGCCGAGCATCTGGTCGGGCGCGGCTACCGGCGCGTCGCGGGGCTGTTCGGCAACGCGAGCACGACGGGCCGCGAACGGCACGCGGCGTTCGTCGACGCGCTGCGCCGCCACGCGCTGCCCGTCGACGCGGAATTCGTCGATCCGCATCCGCAGGCGGCGCACGCGCGCGTGCATGCGTGGCTGTCGGGCGACGCGGCCGCGCGGCCCGACGCGATCGTCGCGAGCAACGGCCTGCTGCTGCTCGGCGCGTATCGGGCGCTGCGCGAGCGCGGTGCGCGCGTGCCGGACGACGTCGCGCTCGCGGGCTTCGACAACGACGCATGGACGGAGCTCGTCACGCCCGGCGTGACGGTGATCGCGCAGCCCGTCTACGAGATCGGCAAGAACGCGATGCAACTGCTTACGCAGCGGCTCGCCGATCCGGCGATGTCCGCGCGCACGCTGGTGCTGCCGGGGGAGTTGATCGTGCGGGGGTCGACGGCCGCGCGGAACGGCGCGTAAGCAGCCGGCCTCACAAAATACCCGCCCCTGAAAATTTCAAACTAACAAAAATGGTAGGTATTCACCGACGAATAAATCCTACTCTTTAGTCGAGAGACAATCGGCACGGCTCTCGCTTTCAAATTCAATCCGTGCTTTTCCGAGGAGCCACAAAATGAGCCAATTTACCGACGTTCTGGAGGAAATGCGCACGCATTACAAGTCGTCTCTTGATCAGGCATCGCCCCGCCGCTATGCCGCCTCGCAGCAGCTCGCCTCTTATTTCACCGCCGCGCAGGCGTCTTCCGCGAAGCTTTCAGCGCAGGACAACGACTTGCTGAAAGGGCTGCAAATCGACGCGCAATCGTCCGGACAGGAGGAAGCGAGCGGAATCGAGACCGGCATCGTCGGCGCAACCGAGGCGCTGAAGAGTTCAGGAGCGTCTCCCGCTTCCGTCGAAGAATTCAAGAAGAAGATGGAAGAACAGAGGAAAAAGGCGAAGGAGGATTCCAACGCGAGAATCGACAAGATTTTCGACACGGCGATCAAAATCGGACTGGAACACCCGGAACTTCAGCACCCGATCGTCGCCTTGATGGACAAGATCGGCAATTTCTTCAGCGAACTTTTCGACAAGATTACGAGCTTCATCGTGGGCGTCGTAAAGGATGTCGTCGCGTGGCTCAGCAATGCGTGGGACAGCATCAAGAGTACGTTCAAAGGCATCGCGGGATGGATATCCGGCTGGTTCTGACGCCGCGCGCCGGCCTCGACGAAATGCGGCACGCCGTCGGCGCCCGTTATCGCGCCGCGAATCGGGCCCCGCATCGGGCCCCGATCCCGGCAAGCGCCCGCCGAACGCACATGGCGAGCTGACGCGGGCGGCCGCGAACGCCGACGATCCGATCGGGCGCGGCGCCGGAATCGCGACAGGAAAAAGGGCTCGGAATGGTTCCCGGGCTTTTTTCGGGCGGTGCGCAAGCGAACCGCCGGTGCGCTCTTCCGGCCGGCCGCGCCCGCCGCTTGCCCGCCGAACTTCGCGCCCAGCGCGAACGGCAATCGGGAAGCGCGCCTCGCCAGGCGGGTTGCACGCTCACGGGCGCGTCGCACGATCGTCGCCGAGCGCGAGCCCGTCGACCACCGCCTGAACCCCGTCCGCCTCGCACGGCGCCGGCGAGCGCAGCGCGAACGACGCGCCCGCGCCCTTCGCGATCGCGTCGACGCGGCCGTCGCAACGTCCGGCGATTACCGGCATTGGGCCGACTTCGACGGCGAGCGCCTCTCGCACACGATGGACCCGCGCGCCGGCGCGCCGCTTACACGTCGAACTTCACGCCCTGCGCAAGCGGCAATTCGCGGCTGTAGTTGATCGTGTTCGTCGCGCGGCGCATGTAGCTCTTCCACGCGTCGGAGCCCGACTCGCGGCCGCCGCCCGTCTCCTTCTCGCCGCCGAACGCGCCGCCGATCTCCGCGCCGCTCGTGCCGATGTTCACGTTCACGATCCCGCAATCGCTGCCCGCCGCCGACATGAACTGCTCGGCCTCGCGCACGTCGTTCGTGAAGATCGCCGACGACAGCCCTTGCGGCACGCCGTTGTGGATCGCGAGCGCGTCTTCGAAATCGTCGTAGACGAGCACGTACAGAATCGGCGCGAACGTCTCGCGCGTGACGACGGCCGTCTGCTTCGGCATCCGTACGAGCGCGGGGCGCACGTAGTACGCGTGCGCATGACCGAGCTCGACGCGCTCGCCGCCCTTGACATCGCCGCCCTGCTCGCGCGCATCGGCGAGCGCCTTTTGCATCGCGTCGAACGATGCGCGATCGATCAGCGGGCCGACGAGCGTGCCCGCTTCGAGCGGATCGCCGACCTTCACCGATGCGAACGCCTTCTCGAGGCGCGGCAGCAATTGATCGGCGACGCCGCGATGCACGATCAGTCGGCGCAGCGTCGTGCAGCGCTGGCCCGCCGTGCCGACCGCGGCGAACGTGACCGCGCGCACGACGAGATCGAGATCCGCGCTCGGCGCGACGATCATCCCGTTGTTGCCGCCGAGCTCGAGAATGCTGCGCGCGAGCCGCCGGCTCAGCACCTGCGCGACCTCGATGCCCATCCGCACGCTGCCCGTCGCTGACACAAGCGGCACCTTCGGCGAAGCGCAAAGCGCCTCGCCGACGTCGCGGCCGCCGAGCACGAGCTGGTGCAGCCCCTCCGGCACGACGCCCGGATGGGTCTTGTCGAATTCGCGCACCGCCTTCGCGAACAGCGCGTGGCACGCGATCGCGGTGAGCGGCGTCTTCTCGGACGGCTTCCAGACGACCGGATCGCCGCACACGAACGCGAGCGCCGCATTCCATGACCATACGGCAACCGGGAAGTTGAACGCGGAGATCACGCCGCACACGCCGAGCGGATGCCAGGTCTCCATCATCCTGTGGCCGGGGCGCTCGGACGCGATCGTCAGGCCATAAAGCTGCCGCGACAGACCGACCGCGAAATCGCAGATGTCGATCATCTCCTGCACTTCGCCCAGGCCCTCGGATGCGATCTTGCCCGCCTCGAGCGTGACGAGCCGGCCGAGCGCCGCCTTGTGCTCGCGCAGCACGTTGCCGAACACACGCACGAGCTCGCCGCGCACGGGCGCGGGCACCGTGCGCCACTTGAGGAACGCTTGATGCGCGGCGTCGATCTTGCGCCCGGCGTCCGCCGGGCTGTCGGCGGCGAGCGTCGCGAGCGTCGCGCCGTCGACGGGCGACCGGGCGGTCAGCGCACTGCCTTGCCAGCGGGACAGATCGACGTCGAGCGCGGCGAGAAGGTCGTTGAATTGCATCGCTTCCTCTTCAGAACAGAATCGGGTTGATCGGTGCGGCGTCGCCGCCGCGAATGAATCGATTGGACCGCGTTCGCGCGCCGCATGCAAGCGCACTGGCCATTCGGCCTGGTCCTAACGGCGCGCCGCGAGCGCCGCGCGCAACCGGCGCACGCCCTCGAAGATCTCCGCTTCGCCCGGCGCGGCGAACGACAGCCGCAGGCTGCCCGCATCCGCGTCGCGCGCGTAGAACGCCGCGCCGGGCACGTACATCACGTTGTGCTCGAGCGCGCGCCTGAGCACCTCGGCCGCGTCGCGGCCGCCGCTCAAGCGCGCCCACACGAACATGCCGCCCGACGGCTCGCGCCATTCGACCTCGTCCGGCACGAATTGCGCGAGCGCGCCGACGAGCGCGCGGCAGCGGCTGCCGTAAGTCTGCGCGATCGTGCGCAAATGCGCGGCGAGCCGGCCGCTTTCCAGATAGCGGCGGATCGCCTCCTGCGCGATCGGTGCGGTGCACAAATCGCTCGTCTGCTTCGCCACGGTCATCCGCCGCAGGATCGCGGCGGGCGCGACCGCCCAGCCGATCCGCAGGCCCGGCGCGACGATCTTCGACAGGCTGCCGAGATAGACCGTCCAGTCCGATGCGCCGTCGTGCGCGAGCACGGGCTTCACCGGCTCGCCGGAAAAACGCAGGTCCGCGTAAGGATCGTCCTCGACGAGCACGAACCGCGCGTCGGCCGCGAGCGCCGCGAGCCGCGCGCGGCGCGCCGGCGGCAGCGTCGCGCCCGTCGGGTTCGCGAACGTCGGCACCGTGTACAGCAGCTTCGGGCAGCGCTCGGCCGCGGGCCACGCGGCGAGCTGCGCGGCGAGCGCGTCCGGATCGACGCCGTCGGCATCGGTGCGCACCGGCACGAGCCTCGCGCCCGCGAGCCGCAGCGCCTGCAGCGCGGCCGGATACGCGGGCGCCTCGACGAGCGCGACGTCGCCCGGCTCGATCAGCGCGCGCACGAGCAAATCGAAGCCCTGCTGCGAGCCCGTCGTGACGAGCACCTGCGCGGCGTCGCACGCCACGCCGCGCGCGCGCGTCATCCAGTCGGCGAGCGCGGCGCGCAGGCCGGGCTGGCCCGCGGTGTCGCCGTATTGCAGGCAGGCCACCGGATCGTCGCGGGTCGCGTCGGTGAACGCCGCCGCGATACCTTCGCGGTCGAACAGCTCGGCGGACGGATAGCCGCCCGCGAACGAGATCATCCCCGGCTTGCCGACGTGCTTGAACAGCTCGCGGATCGGCGAGCCCTGCGGATCAGCGAACGGCGCGGCGAACGGATAGTCGACAGCGGCGGCGGCGAGCGTCATGGCGGCTCCGGTGCGGGAGAAGTCAGGCGAAAGGCGGATCGGACGCCGGGCGGATCAGGCGGCGGCCGTCATCTTGAAGATGCCGGTTGCGTTGCCCGCGTCGAAGCTCAGATCGAGCGCGCGGCGGCCCGTCTCCGCATCGGCGACCGTGTCGCGCGTGATGAATTCGTAGAACGAGCCCGGCACCTCGCGCTCGACGAGCGCGCCCGACGCGTCGACGAACGCGCGCACGACCGGGTCCGCGCGGAACGCGGTCTGCCGCACGCGGCCCGAGCGCGACACCTCGACGGCCGGCTTGATCGGCCGCCCGAGCGCGCGTTGCGCGGCGGCGAGCGCATCGACGTCGGGCACCCGGTCGGTCACGTGGTTGAACGCGTTGCCTTCGGTCGCGATCCACGCCATCTCCGCCGATTCGGCGAGCAGCGTTTCGTAGTCGGCGAGCGCCGGGCTCGCATGCTGACGGCCGAAGCAGCGCACGAGCACGGGCAGGAGCGCGCATGCGTCGGCGAGCGGCAGCGATGCGTCGCGCTCGAGCTCGGCGAGCGTCGCGGCGGCCTGCGGCGTCAGCGGATCGGCCGAGGTACCGAGCACGTTCGTCGCGGCCGCCTGGAACGCGGCGCTGAAGCGCTCAGGATGGACCTCGCTCACGAAGAATTGCGCGATCTGGTGCGGCGCGTCGAGATGCGCGTAAGAGCGGCCCGTCATCCTGAGGCGCTCGAGCGGATACGTGCCGTTCAGCCGATAGCCGAGCGGGCGCAGGATTCGCGTGAACGCCGCCTCGCCGGGCGGCAGCGCGCCGCACGACGGCCAGCGCACGGTGCGCAGCGCGCCGTGATCGAAGGTCACGCGGCCGCCGCCGAGCGCGACGTCGCGCGTATAGGCGCGGCCCGTCGGCACCCGTTCGAGCAGATCCGCGAACAGCGCCATGTTCAGCGCCTGCGCGAGCTCGGCGCGCGTGACGACACCCGGCTCGCAGCGCTCGAAGCACGTCGGAACATGCATGAACCGCATCAACTCGTCGAGGGTCGGCTGATCGGAAACGGTGGCGAGCAAGGCGGCGAGATTCGGGTTCATCGGGTTGTTCCGTGGGTTTGCGTCGTTGCGGTGGCGCGGCACTTATCGAGCGGCGACGCGGCGCGCCTGAAATGTCCGGGGTCGATTTTCGGTGCGCGAAATCCGCCCGGCAATTGATATAAACTCACCAGATCATTCCTGAAATTCACCAACTCGCGATTTTCCGATCGCTCGACAGCCGATGCGAAAAGGCATTCCGAACCTCGCGGCGCTGCAGGTCTTCGAAGCGGCGGCCCGCCACGAAAGCTTCACCCGCGCGGCCGACGAGCTGGCGCTCACGCAAAGCGCGGTCAGCCGCCAGATCACGTCGCTCGAGGCGCGGCTCGGCGTTGCGTTGTTCCTGCGGATCAAGAAGCGGGTGGTGCTGACGCCGCACGGCCGCCACTACGCGGCGCTCGTGCGGCGCAACCTCGAGCGCATCGAGCGCGACACGCTCGAGCTGATGGCGCAGCGCGGAATCGGCGCGACGCTCGAGCTCGCGGTCGTGCCGACGTTCGCGAGCCAATGGCTGATTCCGCGCCTGCCGCAATTCCGCGCGCTGCGGCCCGACATCACGGTGAACCTGTCGGTGCGCACCGAGCCGTTCCTGTTCAGCGATTCGACGTTCGACGCCGCGATCTACTTCGGCCATGCGCTGTGGCCCGGCACGCAAGGGCGGCTGCTGTTCCTCGAAGGCGACATGCTGCCCGTCTGCAGTCCGGCGCTGCTGAACGCGAACGGGCGGCGGATCACGCGCGACGCGCTGCTCGACTTGCCGCTGCTGCACCTGTCGACGCGCGCGGACGCGTGGCGCGACTGGTTTCGCGCGCACGGCCTCGACAACGATCTGCGCGCGGTGCGCGGGCCGCGCTACGAGCTGTTCACGATGCTGACGGCGGCCGCACACGCGGGCATGGGCGTCGCGCTGATGCCGGAGCTGCTCGTCGCCGACGAACTCGCGTCGGGGCGCCTTTGCGCGCCGCTCGACTGGCGGCTGCCGAGCGACGCCGGCTACTACCTCGTCGCGCCGGACGCCGCCGCCGGCAGCGAGCCGTTCGTCGCGTTGGCCGAATGGCTGGGTTCCGTCGCGCCGGCGCGGCCGATAAGCTGACGCGACCCTCCTGCTCATTCGTTCATCGGCCGGCGGCAGGCCGGCCACGCGAGACCGATCATGACCATTCGCATCGTCGACATCGTGCCGCTGTCCATCGCGCGCGCCCGCTTTTCCGAGCTGGCGGACGACGCGCGGGGCGGCGGCGAGAAGATCATCACGAAGAACGGCGCGGCGTACGTCGCGCTGATCGACGCGAGACGGCTCGATCACTATCACCGGCTCGAGCGCGAGCAGGCGAAGCGGCCCGGTGCGGCGCCGATGCGCGATGGCGGCGCTCCCGGCGCCGACGGCGCGGCCGAACGCGCGCCGCCCGCGACGGACGATGCCGCCGCCGATGCCCGCGGCTCCGATCCGCCGCCGGCCGTGACTCGCGCCGGCATCGATTGACGCAGGGACGATCCGCGCTTCGGCGGCGGAAGGCGTCCGATGCGCCTGCGTCCATCCGTGCAGACGCTGCTTCATCGCGCGCAAGACAACCGATACGATAGTGGGATCATTCGCTCTTAACCGGCCACGAACGGCCCGAACGACAACCGCATGCAGAACTACTACGAAGCCACGGTGACGCGCACGCCCTACCCCGCGCTCGCCGAACGCATCGACGTCGACGTGTGCATCGTCGGCGGCGGCCTGGCGGGCCTGTCGACGGCCCTCGGGCTCGTCGAGCGCGGCGTGCGCGACATCGCGGTGCTCGACGCGCAAACGGTCGGCTTCGGCGCATCGGGCCGCAACGGCGGCTTCGTGTTCGGCGGCTACAGCCTCGACAACGCGGACTTGCTGCGCACGCTCGGCCCCGCGTCCGCCCGCGCGCTCTATCGCCTGACGATCGACGCGGTCGGCCTGATCCGCGCGCGCGCCGCGCACTACGGCATCGACTGCGAGCTAGTGGACGGCGGCGTGATCCTCGCGAACTGGTTCGACGATCCGGCGCGTCTTTGCGCGCCGCGCGAGCTGATGAAGGAGGCGTTCGGCGTCGACTGGGAACCGCTCGACGATCGCGAGCTGCGCACGCGGCTGAAGACCGAGCGCTATCACGGCGGCCTCTTCGAACGCAACGCGTTCCACTTCCATCCGCTGAAGTACGTGCTCGGTATCGCGGCAGCGGCCGCGCGAGGCGGCGCGCGGATTCACGAGCATTCGGCCGCGCGCGCGATCCGCCGCGACGGCGCGGGCTTCGTCGTCGCGACCGACGGCGGCGCGGTGCGCGCGCGTCGTGTCGTGTTTGCGGGCGGCGGCTACGCGCGCGGCGTGTATCCGCGCATCGAGCGCGCGGTGCTGCCGATCGCGACCTACGTGATCGCGACCGAGCCGCTCGGCGCGCGGCTCGCCGATGCGATCGCATGCGAATCGGCCGTCTACGACACCCGCTTCGCGTTCGACTACTACCGGCCGCTCGCCGACACCCGGATTCTGTGGGGCGGCCGCATCTCCGTGCTCGAACGCGGGCCGCAAGCCATCGCGCGGCTGCTCAGGCGCGATCTGCTGCGTGTGTATCCGCAATTGCGCGACGTCGCCGTGCAGTTCGCGTGGGGCGGGCTCATGAGCTACGCACGCCACAAGATGCCGCAGATCGGCCGGGACGCGGACGGCGTCTGGCACGCGGTCGGCTTCGGCGGCCACGGCATGGCGCCGACGACAGTCGCGGGCGAAGTGCTCGCGGCGGCGCTCGCCGAAGGGCGCCCCGTGCCCGACGGCTTCGCGAGGTTCGGCCTCGTGCGCACGTTCGGCCTCGCGGGGCTCGCCGCTGCGCAGCTCACGTACAGCGCGTGCGAGGCCCGCGACGCGCTCGCCGCGCGCCGCTGCGCACGCTCCGGCAAACCCGTCGTTTAGAGCCAGGAGTCGGGCGAAAGCCGCTTGGGGTGCGTGCTAGAATGCGCCGACCATGCCGCCGTCCGATCACCGCCGTCCGATCACGCCAAAATGAAACAAGGAAGCAAGGCCGCAGCGCCCGACGCCGAAGCGAGGCGAGACGAGGCGCGCCGCAAATACGACCCCGAGCAGACGAAGCGCAACATCCTCGACGTCGCCACGCAGGAGTTCTCGGCGATGGGGCTGTCGGGCGCGCGCGTCGATGCGATCGCCGAACGCACGAACACGACGAAGCGGATGCTCTATTACTACTTCGACAGCAAGGAAGGGCTGTACGAAGCGGTGCTGGAGAAGGTCTACGGCGACATCCGCACGCTCGAGCTCGAACTGAACGTCGGCGAGCTGGAGCCGCGCGAAGGGCTGCGCCGGCTCGTCGAATTCACGTTCGACTATCACGACAAGCATCGCGATTTCGTGCGCCTCGTGACGATCGAGAACATTCACGGCGCGAAATACATCGAGCAACTGAAGTCGTTCAAGAACCGCAACGTCAGCATCATCAAGACGCTCGAGGAACTGCTCGCGCGCGGCGTCGAAAGCGGCGTGTTCCGCGACGACGTCGACCCGTTCGATCTGCATCTGCTCATCAGCTCGTTCTGCTTTCATCGCGTCGCGAACCGCTATACGTTCGGCACCGCGTTCGGCCGCGATCCGTCGTCGCCGCGGCTGCGTGCGCGGCATCGCGCGATGATCGCCGATACCGTGTTGCGCTACGTTGCCCGCTGATCGCCGGCCGATCGTCCGCCGGCGCCGGCGCGCCGCCGAGCGAGGCGATCGTCATGCGGTTCGTTCCCGGACCGCGACCGCGAATCGGGCCGCAGGCCGCACATCGACGATGCGGCACGACGCGCACGCAAATGCCGACGCCGGCGCCCGATCCGGTCAATGCGCCGCCACCGGCGCCGCAAGCGCGATCCGCGCCTTCTCCTCCGGGCTTCCGTCGACGAAATACTTCTTCGCCCATCGCGAATCGGGCTGCAGCGCGAGGCCGCCGCGCGCACCCGCCGCCCCGGCGCTCGAGCCGTTGCCGCGACGCAAAGCGATCGCCAGCGCGCGCGCACGATAGTGCTCGTAAAGCCGCAGGAATTCCGCGAGATAGATCCCCGCGACGCGCGCATCGCGAATCTCGAGCAGGTTCTCGTCGTTGTAGTGCTCGGAGTTCGCGCTCATGTTCGCCGAGCCGCTGTAGACGATCGGGTTCGCGCCTTCCGCATCGATCACGATGAACTTGTGGTGAACGACCACGGGCGGATACGGCGGCGGCGTCTCGCCCGGAAAGAGCCGCAGCTCCGGCTCGAAGCCGTCGGGCACCGTCGCGGGCGAGAAGTAGGCGGCGTCGATCACGTCGCGATTCGAGCGGCTGCGGTGATACAGCTCCAGGTTCGCGAGACGCGCGGCGTCGAGCGTCTTGCCGTCGCGCTGGTCCGCATCCGCCTGCTGCGCGCCGCGCGCGCTGATCGCGTTGACGAGCCCGAACATCATCAGCCCGCGGTCGCCCGCCGCGAAGCACGCGTCGCGCAGCGCGGCGTCGGTCGGCATGAACAGGCAAAACGCGACCGAATGCTGCGCGCCGCGAACCGCGTCGACGATCGTATCGATCTGCGTGCGCACGCCGCGCGGCTCCGGCGAAAACGACACGCGCACGCGCGCCGAGCCGACCTCGACCGGCTCCGTCCAGCCGGGCGCGAGACGCGCGGTCTCGGCGATGCCCGGATTCGACGCGAGCGCGCGCGCCCGGGCGTTGTACAGCTCGGCGAGCGCCGCCGATTCGAACGTGTGCAGCACGTTCGCCTGCTCGGTGATGCCCTCGGTCGTGAAGTTCGCCGAGCCGGTCAGCACGCGCGCGGGCCCGGTCTCGTCGCCCGCGACGATGAACTTGTCGTGCATGATTCGCGTCTTGTCGCGCGGCGCGAGCATCGCGACGCCCGTCAGTTGCTCGACGGCCGGCTGGTTCGGCGACGGCAGCGGCGGCTCGCCCGAGCCGCGCTTCGTCTCGTGCGCGTCGTAGACGATCGCGAGCGCATCCGCGCCGTGCGCGCGGCCGAACGCGTCGAATGCGGGAATCGCCCACAGCGGATCGGTCAGGTGATAGACGGCCGATGCCGCACGCCGCGCGTCGGCGCCGAGCATCAGCCCGAAGGTCTCCTGCAGATCGTTCGCGAGCCACGTGCGCAGGCGCAGCGCCGCGTCGGGCGACGGTGCGGCGCCGTCGGCCAGATGCAGCGCGCGGGCCTGCTTCGCGAACGCCTGCGAGCTCACCACCGCGCGGTTGAACCACGTGCCGACACCGCCCTCGACGTGCGCGGGCAGCGTGATCGCGCACACGCCCGCGTCGGCTTCGAGCACCTGCAGCGACGCGGGCGTGCCGACGACCGGATAGACGTCGTAGCGAAACGTCTGACCGCGATCGGGCGGATCGATCCGTGCGTCCCACCACATGAATTTCTGGATCGGCGCCTGGTCGGTCGGCGCATCGCCCTGCGTGTGGGCCGCGGGGCCGTCGAAGGTCAGCCGGTTCGGCAGCCAGCTCGTCGCGGCGCGGGTCTTGCCGTCCGCCGACCAGAAGCCGGGCGTGCGCTTGATCGCGAAGCCGAGAAAATCGTCGCGCCGCTGCGCGTCGGGCCAGTCGAAGGCCAGCAGGACCAACGTCGGGGAAAGATAGCTGCGCACGCTGACGGACATCGCCGCCCTCCTCGGCTCATCGCCTTCCCAAGTGAAAGCGTCGAGTGTTCAACGCGAGCTTGCCGCGCGTGTGACATTCGGATGAAGTTTCCGTGTCGCGCGGGCTTCGGCGCGGCCGCCCGCCGCGCCGCATCGCGCTACCCTGCCGGTTTCAGGAAAATAGAGTGCCTGGTACGCCGGAACATCTTGCGCATCGCACGCTCGCCGCACCCGGCCGGCGAACCGGCGCTCATCCGCAGACGACGAGCTCGAGCCCCCGCGACGTCAGCGCCCGCCGCATCGTCTTGTCCGGCGCGCGCTCGGTCACGAGAAAGCGCGCTGCGTCCGAGCCGTTGATCCGCACGGGCGTCACGCGTCCGAACTTCGAGTGGTCGGCGACGACGATCGGCGCGGCCGCCGCCGCGAGCATTCGCCCGCGCACCTCGGCGACGACGCGCGAGTAGTCGGTCAGCGTGCCGTCCGGCGTGATCCCGCCCGCGCCGACGAACGCGAAATCGACGTGGTATTGCGCGAGCTGCTGGATCGTGTCGAGGCCGAACGTCGCGTCCTCGTCGTCGGACAGCTCGCCGCCGAGCAGCGTCACGCAGTTGCCGTTGCGGCGGCCGAGCACGCCGGCGATCCGCCAGTCGTTCGTGTAGACGGTCAGCCGATGGCGGTCGACGAGCGCGAGCGCGACCGCGTGGACCGTGCTGCCCGAGTCGAGCAGCACCGACGCGCCGTCGGGCACGAACTCGGCCGCGCGCCGGCCGATCGCGCGTTTCGCCTCCGCGTGCGACGCGTCGCGCTCGGACACGCTCGGCTCCTGCCGGTCGGCCGCGAGCGCGCCGCCATGCGTCGTGATCACGAGGCCGCGCGCGGCGAGCGCGTTCAGATCGCGGCGGATCGTCTCGCGCGACACGTTGAGCGCGTTCACGAGCTGCGCGACCGACAACGCGCCCGCACGGCCGAGTTCGGTCAGGATGTAGCGATGACGTTGTTCTGCAAGCATGGCGCGCGGCGCGGCCGGGCCGCGGGTCGGAGCGTGGATGGCGAATGGCGGGCTATTGTAGTACGGCGCGGGCGCTTCGCGCCGGCTGCCCTGCCCGGCCGGCCTTCGCCTGCAACCTGCAACCTGCAACCTGCAAGCAATTCAGTGTTTCGCCCCGTGCGGCAATCGGATTCGCCGCGCATTGCTAAACTCGCCGCTCGCCCCAACCAACCGACAGAGGTGAACCGATGTATCGCAAAGGCGCTGTTCTCGAAATCCAGTTTCCGCCGGAGCGGCTCAACGACGCGGCAGGAGACCCGTACTGGATCGATCTCACGCTCGAAGAGGCGCGCCGGCTGCACCGGCAATTGAGCGCGCGCTTCGCGACCGAACCCAGCGCGAACCAGCCGCTCGACACGTTCTCGCTCGACTGAACTGAACCGCGTTCGGCCCAAGCCGCCCGCAGTGCAGATTTCGACAAGACGGCGGCGCGCCGGCGCGCGATACTCGGCCGCTTCGTCGTCATGCCGGCGTCGTCCGGCCCGTTTCGCATGCCTGCTTTCGCTTCCGCCGCCACCGCCGCCGCGTTCGTCGCGCTGTGGTCCACGGGCTTCATCGTCGCGCGCGCGATCAAGCCGTATGCCGATCCGAGCCTGTATCTGCTCGCGCGCTTCTCGGGCACCGCGCTCCTCTATGCGTGCATCGCGCTCGCTACGCGCGCGCCGTGGCCCGCGCGGCGCGAATGGGGCCGCCATCTGCTCGCGGGCGCGCTGCTGCAAGGCGTCTATCTGAGCGCGAGCTACTGGGCCGTCGCGCAAGGGCTCAACGCCGGCGTGATGGCGCTGCTCGGCGCGCTGCAGCCGCTCGCGACCGCCGCGCTCGCCGCGCCGCTCTTCGGCGAGCGGCTCACCGCACGCGGCTGGCTCGGCATGGCGCTCGGCGTCGCGGGCGTCGCGCTCGTGCTCGCGCCGAAGCTCGGCGCCGCGCCGGCGGCGGCAGGCGGCGCGCCCGCGTGGGCCGTCGTCGCGATCGCGCTCGCCGCAGTCGGATCGATCACGGCCGGCTCGCTCTATCAGAAGACCTCGCTCGCGCAAGCGGACTTGCGCACCGCGGTCGCGCTGCAGAATCTCGGCGCGGCGATGGTCGCCGGCGCGGCGGCCGTCGCGCTCGGCGAAACCCGCTGGCACGGCGCGCCCGCGCTGTGGCTCTCGCTCGCATGGGGCATCGGGATGCTGTCCGGCGTCGCGGTGATGCTGCTGATGGCGATGCTGCGCCGAGGCGAAGCGGCGCGCGCGACGTCGCTGCTGTTCCTCGCGCCGCCCCTCGCCGCGCTGCAGGGCTACGCGCTCTTCGGCGAAACGCTCGTGCCGCTGCAGATCGCCGGCTTCGCGGTCGCGCTCGCCGGCGTCACGCTCGCGCGCCGCAACTGAGACGGCCCCCAGTCGACGGCCGCAACTGACGCCCGCGACTCGCGCCCACAACCGGCAACCGCGACCGGCCGCCAGATCGACGGCCGAACCGGCCGCCGACGCGATGCCCGCCACGCTCGCGGCAGGCGGCCTCGCGCATCTCGACCACGCACATCAGGACTTCGTGCTCGGCAACATCAAGGCGCGCGAGCGGATGATCGCGCAATACGCGGTTGCGGGCGCGCGGCGCGGCGTCGTGATCGGCACCGATCACGCGGCGGAACCGGTGATGGGCTTCTTCACGAAATTCGGCGACGGCGGCGCGGACGTGCTGCCGCTCACGGGCCTGACGAAGCGCCGCGTGCGCGAACTCGCGCGCACGCTGGGCGCCGACGAGCCGCTCGTGATGAAGACGCCTACCGCCGATCTGGAAACGTTGCGTCCGCAACTTCCCGACGAGCACGCGTGCGGGCTCACGTGCGAGCAGATCGACGATTTTCTCGAAGGCAAGCCGGCCGACGACGCGGTCGCCAAGACGGTGCTTCGGTTCTACGACGCGACGCGCCACAAGCGCGCGCTGCCTTATACGATGTTCGACTGGCCGGACCGCCCGGCGTGAGCGCTCACGGAATCGGCGTCGGCTCGGCGCCGTCCCGTCGCTTCGCTCCGGAGCGTGATCGGACGCGCGCCCCGCACCGCCGCGGCGTAGCTCGCAGCGGCGCATGCGCCGCCGGCCGAGTCGCCTATTCAGGCATCGCGCTTGTCATCGTCGGAAGCGGGCGATGTGAGCGGGCGACCCTCGATGTTTGCGCCGGAGGCGTCGCGGTTCTGATCCGCGCCGCCCGCGGAGCCGGTGCCGCCCTGCACGGTGGCGGCTCCCCCCGGAGATGTGCTGCCCGAAGATGTGCTGCCCGAAGAGGCGCGGTCGCCGCCTTGCGGCGAAGCGTCTGCCGTCGCGCCGGCATCGCGCGCGGCTTGCGCGCTCTCCGCGCTTCCCGCCCCTGCCGCCGCGCCGGCGCCGCTCGCCACCGCATCCGCCACCGCGCCCGCGGCTCCCGCCGCCGCACCGCTCGCTTGCGCGAGCGTCGCCCGCACGAGCGCCGAGCTCATCCATTTGATGACGTTCATGAACTGCCGGAAGTCGAGCCCCCAGATATCCTTCAGCACGACCATCGCCTCGGTGCCGTAAAGCAACGACAGTGCCTGCGCGAGCCGCGCGGCCACCGCCGGATCGACGCCCGCCTGCACCATCGGCTCGACGGCGAGCGTGAGCAGCCGCCGGCGATTGCCGCGCCGGTACTTCGGCTCGTCCTGCGCGCGCCGCGCACGCTCGTTCGCCCACTGATGCAGCGCGACCTGCAGTGCGGCGCGCAACGCGCCCTCATGCTGCTCCATGCGCGGATACGCGAAGTCGAGCAGTTCGTTCACGCGCGCCTCGACCGACGTCGACGTCGGCTGCCATTGCAGCACCGGCCCGAGGCTCTCGTCGACGACAGTGCTGACGAGCGCCGCCTGCGACGGGAAATAGCGGTAAGCGGTGGCGCGCGACACGCCGGATGCGTTCGCGAGCTCGGTGATCGACGGAAACCAGCCTTGTTCGAGCATCGACAGCGCGGTCTGCAGCAACAGCTCGCGGGTCTGCGCGCGCGTTTCGGACAGCGTTTCCGGTGCGGATACGGGAGTTGGCATGTGTTGTGTGAGGACGACCGCTGAGACGGCCGTCTCATCTGTGTTAAAGTTATCGCGGAATCGAATCGCGGTACATCGTGCGACAAACGAACGATCGGCGAAGGAGACCAAATGGTACCCCACCGTAAACAGATCTACGTTGCGGCAACCGTTGATACAAAGGGCGCGGAAGCGCATTTCGTCAAGGACCGGATCGCCGACGCGGGGCTCTCGGCGGTCGTGGTCGACCTGTCGACCCGCGCGCCGGGGCTCGCGGCCGACATCGGCGCGGACGCCGTCGCCGCGCACCACCCCGACGGCGCGGCCGCCGTGTTCTGCGGCGACCGCGGCCGCGCGATCGCCGCGATGGCGGTTGCGTTCGAACACTACATCAGGAGCCGCGACGACGTCGCCGCGCTGATCGGCCTCGGCGGCTCCGGCGGCACGGCGCTCGTCACGCCGGCGATGCAGGCGCTGCCGATCGGCGTGCCGAAGCTGATGATCTCGACGATGGCGTCGGGCGACGTGTCCGCGTACATCGGCTCGTCGGACATCGCGATGCTCTATTCGGTGGCGGACATCGCCGGCCTGAACCGGATCTCGCGCCAGGTGCTCGCGAACGGCGCGCACATGATCGCGGGCGCGGTGCGCGACATGCGGCCGCTGCCCGCCGACCTGAAGCCCGCGCTCGGCCTCACGATGTTCGGCGTGACGACGCCGTGCATCCAGGCGGTCACGTCGCGGCTCGACGCGCGCTTCGACTGCATCGTGTTCCATGCGACCGGCAAAGGCGGCCCCGCGATGGAAAAGCTCGCCGACAGCGGCCTGCTCGACGGCGTGCTCGATCTCACCACCACCGAAGTCTGCGACCTGCTGATGGGCGGCGTGCTCGCGTGCGGCGAAGATCGTTTCGACGCGATCGCGCGCAGCAAGGTGCCGTACGTCGGCTCGTGCGGCGCGCTCGACATGGTGAACTTCGGCCACATCGACACGGTGCCGCCCCGCTACGCGCAGCGGCTGCTCTACAAGCACAACCCGCAGGTCACGCTGATGCGCACGACGCCCGACGAGAATCGCCGGATCGGCGAATGGATCGGCGCGAAGCTCAACGCGTGCGACGGCCCCGTGCATTTCCTGATTCCCGAGGGCGGCGTCTCGGCGCTCGACGCACCGGGCCAGGCGTTCTGGAACCCGGAAGCCGACGCGGCGCTCCACGCCGCGCTCGAAGCCACCGTCGTGCAGACGGAGAACCGCCGCCTCGTGCGCGTGCCCGCGCACATCAACGATCCGCAGTTCGCCGACATCGCCGTCGAACACTTCTTGTCGCTTTACGCAGCACACCGGAATTGAAGATGAAGAGACTTTCACGCGCCGACATCCTCGAAAAACTGCGCGCGACCATCGCGCGCGGCGAGCCGATCGTCGGCGGCGGCGCGGGGACGGGCCTGTCCGCGAAATGCGAGGAAGCGGGCGGCATCGACCTCATCGTGATCTACAACTCGGGCCGCTACCGGATGGCCGGGCGCGGCTCGCTCGCGGGGCTGCTCGCGTACGGCAACGCGAACGAGATCGTCGTCGACATGGCGCGCGAGGTGCTGCCCGTCGTCAAGTCGACGCCCGTGCTCGCCGGCGTGAACGGCACCGATCCATTCTGCAACTTCGACGCGTTCCTCGACGAGCTGGCGCGGCTCGGATTTTCAGGCGTGCAGAACTTCCCGACCGTCGGCCTCATCGACGGCAATTTCCGCGCGAATCTCGAGGAAACCGGCATGGGCTACGCGCTCGAAGTCGACATGATCCGACTCGCGCACCGCAAGGGCCTGCTGACGACGCCGTACGTGTTCAGCGAGGCCGACGCGATCGCGATGACCGAGGCGGGCGCGGACATCGTCGTCGCGCATCTGGGCCTCACGACGGGCGGCACGATCGGCGCGAACACCGCGCGCACGCTCGCCGATTGCGCGCCGCTCGTGCGCAGTTGGGCGGATGCGGCAAGATCGGTGCGCGACGACGTGATCGTGCTCTGCCACGGCGGGCCGATCGCTTCGCCCGAGGACGCCGCATACATCCTGCGCGCGTGTCCGCAGTGCCACGGTTTCTACGGCGCGAGCTCGATGGAGCGGCTGCCGGCCGAAACCGCGTTGACCGACATGACGCGCCGCTTCAAGGAGATCGACAGGCGCATCGCGTCATGACGCCCGCGCGCGACGCGCGCGCCTCCACGAGGAACCGAACGACATGAGCTACACCTCCTTCGCCAGCAGTGTCATCGATGCGCCGATCGAGCGCGTCTGGGCGTTCTTGCGCGATTTCGACGGCCTCGCCGCGTTTCATCCGGCGATCGTCGAGAGCCGCCTCGAGCCGGGCCCGGACGCCTACACGGTCGGCGCGATCCGCTACCTCACGCTTGCAGACGGCTACGTGCGCGAGAAGCTGCTGAAGCTCGACGAGCCGAATCACGCGCTCGAATACTCGATCGTCGAATCGACGATGCCGGTGCGCAACTATGTCGCGGGCGTGCAGCTCGTCCCCGTCACCGATTCGGGCAAGACGTTCGCGCAGTGGTGGGCGAACTTCACGACGGAAGGCGTCGAGCTGCAGCCGGTTGCCGCGTCGATCAGCGAGCACGTGTTCGCGGCGGGCTTTCGCTCGCTCGCGGACAAGCTGCAGGCGCGCTGACGTGCCGCAGCCGCGATGTTTCGCCGCGCCGGCGCCCGTTGCGGGCATCGCGCGCGGCTTGCCGGCGGTTCGCGCCGCCGGCCGTTTCTCGGGTTCTGGCAATGGCCCTCGGATAAAGCCGGAACCTTTTTGGCCGACCGTGACCGGTCGGCCACTTTTTATCCGCAATCGCGCCGCGCATGACGGCGCCTCCCCACGCAGACGGCGAACGGTTCGCGCATAGCGCGCGAACCGTTCGCACCCCGCACGACTTGCGGCAAGCGGGCGCAGCCGCGCCGCCCGGAATTCATCTGGATTAAGTAATTTCCCGACCTTGCCGCACCCTTAAAGATGCACTTGCTGCGTATCAATACTCGACCACCCCGCGATCGATAGCTTGGAGAAAACGAAGCCAGCGAGGGGCTGATCATGAAAGACCTGCAATCGATCCGTGGCCAACTGCGCGCCACGTTCCTGTCCGTCCTGCTCGGCGCGATGGTCGCGGCGAGCGCGCAGGCGGCCACCACCACGGGCAAGGTGCCCGGCGATTTCGGCCCGCCGCAGGGCAAGCCGATTCACGCGACGCTCGTGAGCCCGCCGAACGTGCCGCCGCCCATCACGCGCCGCTATCCGGCGAAGGTCATCGTCGATCTCGAAGTGGTCGAGAAAGTGATGCCGATCGCCGACGGCGTGAACTACACGTTCTGGACCTTCGGCGGCGCGGTGCCCGGCAACTTCATCCGCGTGCGGCAAGGCGACACGGTCGAGTTCCATCTCAAGAATCGTCCGGACAGCAAAATGCCGCACAACATCGACCTGCACGCGGTGACGGGCCCGGGCGGCGGCGCGACGTCGAGCTTCACCGCGCCTGGCCACGAATCGCGCTTCACCTTCAAGGCGCTCAACGAAGGACTCTTCGTCTATCACTGCGCGACCGCGCCCGTCGGCATGCACGTCGCGAACGGGATGTACGGCCTGATTCTCGTCGAGCCGCCCGAAGGACTGGCGAAGGTCGACCACGAGTACTACGTGATGCAGGGCGATTTCTACACGAACGGCAAGTATCGCGAGAAGGGGCTGCAGTCGTTCGACATGGACAAGGCGATCGACGAGCGCCCGACCTACGTCGTCTTCAACGGCGCCGAAGGCGCGCTGACGGGCGACAAGGCGATGCGCGCGCGCACCGACGAGACGGTGCGCCTGTTCGTCGGCAACGGCGGGCCGAATCTCGTGTCGAGCTTTCACGTGATCGGCGCGGTGTTCGACAAGGTGCGCGCGGACGGCTCGAGCGTCACGCAGAACGACGTGCAGACGACGCTGATTCCGGCGGGCGGCGCGGCGACGATCGAATTCCACACGCGCGTGCCGGGCAACTACACGTTCGTCGATCACTCGATCTTCCGCGCGTTCAACAAGGGCGCGCTCGCGATCCTGAAGGTCGACGGTCCGGACGACAAGGCGATCTATTCGGGCAAGGAGCTCGACGCGCCGTATAGCGGCGACAGCGTCACCGCCGCGGCGGGATCGGGCCCGACCGGATCGCCCGCCGCCGCCGCGGCCGGCGCGAAGGCCGACGCAAAGGGCGGCGCCTCGCTCGTGAAGACGGGCGCCGCCGCGAGCGCCGCGCCGCCGTCGCTGCCGGCGCAGGTGAAAGCGGGCGGCGCGGTGTTCGCGAGCACCTGCGCGGTGTGCCATCAAAGCGCCGGCAGCGGCTTGCCGGGCGTGTTCCCGCCGCTCGCCGGCTCCGACTTCCTCGCCGCGAATCCGAAGCGCGCGGTCGGCATCCTGCTGCACGGCCTGAACGGCAAGGTGACGGTCAACGGCCGCGACTACGATTCGGCGATGCCGCCGATGGCGCAACTGACCGACGACGAAGTCGCGAACGTGCTGACCTACGTGCTGAACAACTGGAACAATCCGGGCGGCCGAATCAGCGCGGACGAAGTCGCGAAGGCCCGCGCGAAAGCGCCGGCCGTCGCCGAGGCGGCGCACTGAGCGCCGGCGTCACGGAGAACCGCCATGCGCGCGTCGACACCACGCCATGCCGGCCGTGCGGCGAGCGCCGCGCGGCTCGCCGGCCTCGCGATCGTCGCGCTGGCGCTCGCGTTCGGCGTGACGATCGCGCACGCCGCGCACGCCGCGCGCTTCGTGCGGCTGCCGGGCGGCGATTTCGAGAGCGCGCTGCCGCAGGATGTGCCGGGCCGCTCGACGCCCGTTCACATCGACGCGTTCGAGCTGCAGGATACGCCGGTGACGGTTCGCGCGTTCGCCGCGTTCGTCAGCACGCATCCCGAATGGCGGCGCGACCGCGTCGCGCGCGTGTTCGCCGGCCCCGCGTATCTCGTCGACTGGGCCGATCCGCTGCAGCCGGCTTCCGCGACGCCGCCCGACGCGCCCATCACGGGCGTGAGCTGGTTCGCCGCGCGCGCGTATTGCGCGAGCGAAGGCGCGCGGCTGCCGACGTGGCTCGAATGGGAGCACGCGGCGGCCGCCGACGCGACGCGCACCGACGCGCGCAACGATCCGCTGTGGCGCCGGCAGATCCTGTCGTGGTATGAGCAGCCGGCGGCGCGCGTGCCGCCGAGCGTCGGCGGCGCGCCGAACGTCTATGGCGTGCGCGACCTGCACGGGCTGATCTGGGAATGGGTCGACGACTTCAACGCCCTTTTCATCAGCGGCGACAGCCGCACGCAAGGCGACCCGGACCAGCAGCGCTTCTGCGGCGCAGGCGCGATCAGCATCGTGCGCCGCGACAGCTACGCGGTGCTGATGCGCGTCGCGCTGCTGTCTTCCCTCACCGGCGCGGATTCGACCGGAAGCCTCGGCTTTCGCTGCGCCCGTTCCATTTCAGGAGACCAACCATGAAGCTCGACTCTCTCGGGCCGCGCGGCGCGCTCGCGCTGATCGCCGCCGCGTGCGTCGCGACGGCGGCTCACGGCGCGGGCCTTCCCGCCGCCGCAACCACTGCGGCCGCCGCGTCGGCAAGCGATTCGCTGTATCAGGCGAACGCAACGCTGACCGATCAGGATGGCAAAACATTTGGCCTTGCCGATCTGCGCGGCACGCCGACGCTCGTCAGCATGTTCTACACGTCGTGCAAGATGGTATGCCCGATGCTGTTCGAGACGATCGGCCTCACGCTCGACGCGGGCGGCGAGCCCGCACGCAAGCGTATCAAGGTCGTCGCGGTGACGATCGATCCCGATCGCGATTCGGTTGCGGTGCTGCGCAAGACCGCGAACGCGCACGGCCTCGACGCGCGCTGGCGGCTCGCGCGCACCGACCGCAACAGCACGCGGACCGTCGCCGCGCTGCTTGGCGTTCAGTACCGCAAGCTCGCGAGCGGCGAATTCAACCATTCGAGCACGATCGTGCTGCTCGATGCCGACGGCCGCATCGTTGCGCATACGAACACGCTCGGCGAGACGGACCCCGCGTTCGTCGACGCGATGCGCAAGCAGCTCGCCGCGCAATGAAAGGACGGCGGCGTCCGGAACGGCGCCGCTTCGAGCGCTTCAATAATCGACGTGACCGAATCGCCCGATATCGGTTGTTTCCCCGACGCCCGAACGCCCGCTGCTTGAAATAATCGCGCTGCTGAATGATCGGCCGAACGATCGGCGCTACCGCTGCCGAAGCCGTTCTGTCGGCGCATGCATCGCGATGCGGATCGCGATCGTCCCGCTACCGGGATCGCGCCGGACACTCGCCCAAGAGGAACCACTGAATGAGCCAACCACGTCAAACGCGACGCGACGACATCGCGAACGCGAAACGCCGCCGATTCATTGCGCGCGCCTCGCTATGCACCGCAGGCGTGCTCGCATCGCCGTACGCCACGCATGCCGCCGGCGGCAACCCGCGCAGCGCAAGCGACGCACGCCGTGCGCATGACTTGGCGATCGACCCGTCGATCTCGTCGCCGAACCAGGACTCGCGCGTGCGCACGCTCGTGCTGCACTACACCGCGCAACCGCTCGCGCGCTCCGTCGCCCTGCTGACCGATCCGACGCGGCCCGTCAGCGCGCACTATCTCGTGCCCGATGCGGCCGACGAAGGCAAGCGCTTTCGCGTGTTCGCGCTCGTGCCGGAATCGAGGCGCGCGTGGCACGCGGGCGTCAGCTACTGGCAAGGCGAGCGCCTGCTCAACGCGGGCTCGATCGGCATCGAGATCGTCAACGCCGGCTTTCCCGATGCGGACGAAGACGCGCCGCTGATGCAGCGCCGATGGTCGCCGTTCCCGGACGAGCAGATGGCGGCCGTCGGCCGACTCGCGGCCGACATCGTCGCGCGTCACGCGATCCCGCCGCAGAAGGTCGTCGGGCATTCCGACATCGCGCCCGGCCGCAAGCTCGATCCCGGCCCGCTCTTTCCGTGGCGAACGCTGTACGAGCAATACGGCGTCGGCGCGTGGCCGGACGCGATCGCCGTCGCGTACTACCGCGCTTGCCGGCCGTTTCGCGGAGAGGTCGCCGAACTCCAGGCGAAGCTCCTCGCATACGGCTACGACACGCCGCAAACCGGCGCGCTCGATTTGCGGACGACGGACGCGATCGCGGCATTCCAGATGCATTTCCGCCCAGCACGATACGACGGCGTGCCCGACGTCGAAACCGTCGCGATACTCGATGCGCTGCTGGACAAGTACATCGCGCGCGACGAGCAGCCGTTGCGCGACGAGAAAGCCTCCACGCCTGAAAAAAACGATCAGGCGCCGGCATTGGGCTTCGCCGATGCGAATCCGCTCGCTTAGTCGAACGTAACGACCTCCCTGCGCGTTGCGTCGCAAGCGGAAAAGCGTCGCCGTGCAACGGCCATCGCCGCGCGCGCGGTTCCGCACCAAGACGCACGCGCCTTTTTCGCCCGCATTGCGGCGCGCCACCGAACAACGATTGTCATCATGCACTCCTCTCTTTCGTATTCCGATGCGAACGCCAGACGAAGCGCGTACGACGTGCCGAAGGTCACGTTCTCAGGATCACATCCGTGCGCACCGCAGCCGATAGCCGCGCCGAACGGAACGCACGCGCGAGGCTTCACGCCGCCCGCCGACATGCCGACGTGGTCCGGCACCGAAGGCGTGCGCTTCGACTTCAACGACGGCTGCCGCGTGCTGCTGCCGGATGGAGACTGGACGGTCCGCCTGCGCGACGCGCACACCGACATGCCGCTGTTCGACACGCAGATCGGCGCGGGCGTCGTGACGAGCACGCGGAAGCACTTCGTGCCGTTCCTGATCGAGATCGACGCGGGCGGCAAGCGCGTCTTCAAGCATCAGTTCGACGCGCACGGCAAGCCCGTGCTGATTCAGTTCGAAGCGGGGCGGCTTGGCGAGGCGCTCGGCTGGTTCGGCTATGCCGTGAAATTCCAGCGGAAACATCGCTGCAGGCTGACGTGCTCGATGCCGGCGCCGCTGATCTCGCTGCTCAAACCGGGCCACCCGGACATCGAGTTCGTGACGCCCGAGCTCGTCAAGCCCGAGTGCTACTACGCGACGTACCGGCTCGGGCGCTTTTCCGGCGACGAAGCGCGCGCGTACCAGCCAAGCGCGCCGCAACTCGTCGGCGCGCACCGCAGCGCCGCGTACATGCTCGGCGTCGATCCGCGCGAGGCGCCGCCGCGCATCGAGCTAGCCGACGACAGCCGGCCGCTCGCGGGCCGCTATGTCTGCATCGCCGCGCAAAGCGCGCTGCGCTGCGCGCGCTGGGAGCGGCCCGGCGGCTGGCGGGATTTGCAGCGGTTTCTGACGGCGGCCGGCTATCGGATCGTCTGCGTCGATTCGCCTTCGCCGGACGTCGTCGACGAAAGCAGCGCGCTCGCGCAGGCCGCGCACGTTCTTCCACCCGACACGCCGTGGACCGAGCGCGCGCGGTGGCTGCGGCATGCGGCGTGCCTGATTGGCGTGCCCGGCGATCTCGCGTGGCTCGCATGGGCGGCCGGCGCGCCCGTCGTGCTCATCAGCGGATTCACGCATCCCGTCAGCGAATTCGACACGCCGTATCGCGTGATCAATTTCCATGCGTGCAATAGCTGCTGGAACGACGCAAGCGCGAACTTCGACGATGCCGATGCGTCGGCGTGCCCGCGTCATGCGGGGACGTTGCGGCAGTTCGAATGTGCGCGGCTCGTGAGCGTCGAGCAAATCAAGCACACGATTCGATCGATTCCTGCTATCGCCAGTTGATTCCCCCACCCGACAATCCGCCTCATTGGTTCTATACATCCTCACCGTATGAAATATCACCGTCTTCCCCGCTCTCATGCTCAACAAGACACCGGGCGAGCCGCATCGACCGTTCAATTTCAGCGCTTCGCGCATCTGCTATGTTCGTCCATCGCTCCGCTGGCCCTCGGCTTTTCCACGGATGCGCTCGCTATCGAACAGGCTGAAAGTACGGCGTTTAACGCGGTGATCGAGCAGATAAAAAAAGGTGGAATTAAATTGAAACCAGTTGGGAACCGCACGCTACCAAACAAAGTCCCGCCGCCGCCGCCGCCGCCGCCGCCGCCGCCGACGCAGCCGACGCAGCCGACGCAGCCGACGCAGCCGACACAACTGCCGTCGATTCCTATCGCGACACCAACTTCAGGACCCGCGACAAACGTCACCATCAACTTCAATTCGGCCGGTGCCTCAGCAATGGGCACGAACTCTATTGCTCTTGACCTCCCTGCACGCGCTAAGGACAGCGATTCGCTTGCGAGCGGATGGCTCGCTCAAGCGAGCGGTAGCCGGTCAACCGCGATCGGCGCCGAAGCAAATGCGTCCGGTCAAAATACTGTCGCGCTCGGCGCTGGCTCCATAGCGGATCGTAACAACACGGTATCCGTCGGTCGTCACGGTGACGAACGACAAATCGTGCACGTCGCAGCCGGCACGCAAGCCACCGATGCCGTGAATGTCGGTCAGTTGAACCTCGCGATGTCGAATGCGAACGCCTACACGAACCAGCGCATCGGCGACCTTCAGCAGAGCATCTCCGACACCGCGCGCGACGCGTATTCCGGCGTCGCCGCAGCAACCGCGCTGACGATGATTCCCGATGTCGACCGCGACAAGACCTTGTCGATCGGCGTCGGCGGCGCGGTCTACAAGGGCCATCGCGCCGTCGCGCTCGGCGGCACCGCGCGCATCAGCGAAAACCTCAAGGTGCGCGCGGGCGTCGCGATGAGCGCAGGCGGCAATGCGGTCGGCGTCGGCATGAGCTGGCAATGGTGAGCGCCCGCAAGCGCGCATCGCACACATCGTCAAGGAAGCAAACGGCACGATGAAATTTCCGATCCTTCTATCAACCCTCCCGGCGCTCGCGTTGTCGATCGCGAGCCTCGGCGGCTGCACTCGCGACGCCGAACCCGCGCCCGTCACGCATGTCGACGCCGGCGCGTCGGCCTCGCAAGGCAGGCCCTCCTACATGGAAGAGTTCAACGAGAGCATCCGGTCGATGAGCGGCGAGCACGAGACCGGCGTGTACATCAATCGCGGCTGGGGCATCTTCAACACGATCAAGGCGGCGCCGTCCGCCGACCCGGCCACGTCGGCATGCGCCGCGCCGAGCGGCGCGCGCCATGCGCCCGCACAGGCGCTACGGCCGGGTCCGGCCGCCGCCGATTCCCGGATGTCCTGATCCGCTCGCGCCGCGACGTGCCCGACCGCTTACGGGCGGCGGCACGTCGCGGCGCGCTCTTCGCTCTTCGCGCGCCGCACGCCACGCGCTGCATGCGCGCCAACGACAACCCCGCCCCCTCTCGCGCGATCGCCGCGCCCCCGTTACGCGAGCGAACGACACAGCTTCGCATCGGCACGCTCGGCGCATGCACGGGCAAGCGCCCTGCCGCGCCGCGTCCCGCGCGTTTCCCTTCACATCGACAAACGCATCGCCCGCGCCGCGTCGACGCCCGCGATCTCGTCGAGCACCGTCCGCGCATGCGCCGAATCTCGATCGCGCCGAATCAGCAGCGCATACGCGACCGACAAGCCGTCGAGCGCCAGTTCGGAGTCCCATGCGAGCAAGTCGTGCCGGCGGATCGGCTCGATCACGCCGCGCGCGAACGCGTCGGGAATCTCATGCGCCCAATGATCGCGCGCGAGCTCGCACAACCGGATGCGCGCCCTCAACCGGCGTTCGGCGCCCGGCGCGCGATCGATCGCTTGCTGAATCGCTTGTAGCGCGAGATCGATCCGGCCGCTTGCGGCGAGCGCGCTCGCACGATCGATGGCGTCGTCGGCGGCCGCTTCGCGCGCATCGCCCTGCGCACGATCCGGGTCGCCCGTCATCGGCAAGGACGGCGAAGACGAAAGCGGCGCCGCCGCATTCCGCGCGCCGCCCTGCACGGAAAGCCCGGCGAGCCACGCGCGCGTCGCGTCGTCGGCGAACGGCGTGCCGTCCGCGAATTTCAGCGCATCGAGACCCGGCAGCCGCGCGAGCAGCGCACGAACCGCCGCCTCCACCTCGCGTTGCGCGTCGGCGCAGTCGCCGCGCGCGAGCGCGCGCGCGGCGATCCGCTGTAGATCCAGCCAGAGCGGGAACGCCTGCGCGTGCTCTTCGGCGAAGCGGACGGCATCCGCGGGCTCGCCTTGCACGTCGATGCCTTTCGCCACGTCGACGATCTGCGCATTCGGCGCGGCGATCCGCGTCCGTCCGCTGTCCGCTTCCGTGTCCGGCAGCGTGTGCACGCTCGACCAGCACGCGAAGCGGCGCAGCCGGACGCCGCGCACGTCCGTCCAGTCCGCTTGCGCGAACGCCGCTGCGATGCGATGCAGTTGCGCGAGCGCATCGGCGAGCGCGCGCTCGCGGCCGGCCGCATCGGCGAGCGACGCCGGTTGCCGGGCGGCGTCGGCGTTCGCGCGCAGCGCCGTGCGATCGGCCGGCTCGACTGATGCCTGCCCGGTGGAGCGGGCCGCGAGGCTCGCGGAAGTCTCGCCCACCTCGACGGGCGCATCCATCGCGTTCGACTCGACCGACTCGACTGGCTCGACCGGCAGCCGGTCCGCGAACGCATTCACCGCGCGCATCGTCGGCGCGTCGTCGTCGCGCTCCGCCAGCAGCGCATCGATCCGCCGCGCGGCCGCGCGCAATTGCCCGACCAGTTCGGCCGGACAAGCGCGGCCGCATGCGGCCGCGCCGGCGTCCCGCGTCGCGTCGACGCGATCGAGCAGCCATTGCAGCGCCCCGCGCCGCGCCCGCATCCGCGCCACCGGCGGCGACATCGCGTCCCAATGACGCTCGACGAGATCGCCGACGACTTCGAGCCCGCAGCGCAGCCCCGCCGCGCCGCCGATCTGCAGCAGCGCGCCCGCCAGATAACAGCCGACGAGCAGATCCTTGCCTCGATCGCGCAGCAGCCCGGCGGCGAGATTCATCGCCGAGCGCCAGTCGACGTGCCCGCTCGCGCCCGGCGATGCGAGCTTCGCGAGTTCCGCGTGCAGCGCATCGAACCGCGCGTCGGCGCGCACGTCGGCCCCCGCGGGCGCGGCTGGATCGATGTCCGTGCGCCCCAGCGCGGCAAGCGCGTCGACATCCACGGGCGGGCGCGCAACCGGCGCCGCGCCGCCCGGCCGAGGCCGTTCGCTCATTCCCATAGCGTCTCCACGTTCGTCGCGGCGAAGTAGTAGCCGACGCCGCGCTCCGTTCGAATCAGTTCGGGATGCTTCGGATTCTTCTCGATCTTCTTGCGCAGCCGCCAGATCTGCACGTCGACCGCGCGATCGAACACGTCGTCGAACGCGCGCGTGCACTCGAGCAACTGCGCACGCGTGACGACGCGCGACGGCGAGCCGAGAAAAAACGCCAGCAGATTGAATTCGCCGACTGTCAGCGGAACGTCCTGCGCGTCGCGCGTCGACAGCCGGCGCGTGTTCATGTTCAGCGTCCAGCCGTCGAAACGGTATGCGCGCGGATGCCTGCCGCGCCGCACGGGCGTTGTCGACGGCTCGGCGCGCCGCCACAGCGCGCGCATCCGCGCGAGCACCTCGCGCAGCGAGTACGGCTTCACGACGTAATCGTCCGCGCCGAATTCGAGGCCCATGATGCGATCGGCCTCTTCGCTTCGGCCCGTCACGCAGATGAGCGGAAAGCGCTGCGAATCGCGCCAGCGCAGCAGCACGTCGATGCCGTCTCCATCCGGCAAACCGAGGTCGAGCAGCACCATTTCGTATTCGCGCCGCTCGACCGAATCGGCGGCCGCGGCTGCCGTCCCCACGCCGTCCACGGCCATGCCGTGGCCCGACAGGTAATTGCAGAGCACGCGCCGCAACGGCTCGTCGTCCTCGACGACGAGCACCGCCGGCGATCTTGTCGCATTCATCGTTTCTTCTCCTGTACTGCGCCGCGCGCGCCGGCGTCCGCTTCTCCCGGTGCGCCCGACGCGCCCGTCCCGTGCGCCGCGGGCAACGTGAGCCTGAAGCGGCTGCCCGCGCCGCGATCCGTCGCGACGGCGATCTGCCCGCGATGCGCGATCGCCGCGCCCGCGACGATCGCCAGGCCGAGCCCCGTGCCCGGCGCGCCGGACCGGTTTGAATAGAACGGCTCGAAGATGCGGTCGAGCGGCTCGACGCCGATGCCGTCGCCGTCGTCGCTCACCTCGATCCATACGCCGCCCGGCACCGACGGCTCGCCGATCGCGACATCGAATGCATCGGCGGCCGGCGCGCCGCCGTCGTTCGCGCCGACACGCACGACGACCGTCGCGCGCGCCGCGCGCACTGCGTTGCCGACGAGATTCATGACCGCGCGCGCGAGCTGGCTGCGATCGGCGAATACGACGTGACGAGCGTCGTCACGCCGCGCGTCGCCGCACGCGTCATCGCCGCAACGGACGATCTCGATGCCGCGCAGGGCGGCCGCGCGCATCGCGGCGAGCGCGTCGTCGACGACCTCGTCGACGCTCACCCGCGTCAGCACGGGTTCGCCGCGGCGCGCGGCGAGCAGGATCTGCGTCGTCAGATCGCGCCCCCGCTCGACCGCGCGATGAATTTCGTCGATCGACTCGTCCGCGCGCGCGCCGTCCGCCAGCCGATCGGAGGCATATTCGGCATGGCAATCGATCGTCGTCAGCACGTTGTTGAAGTCGTGAACGATCCCGCCCGCGAAGAAGCCGAGCGACTCGAACCTGCGCGATCGCTCGATCTGCCGCGCGAGCCGGCGTCGCTCGCCCGTCGCGATCGCGATGCACATCGACAGGATCGCGACGCCGATCAGATCGACCTGCAGCGCCCAGACGCCGTGACCGTCGTAATGCAATGCATACGGCCCGCGGCCGCCGAGCGTCATCGCGATCAGGGCGATCGCCGCGAGTGCGTTGAGCTGGGACGCGAGCACGAGACCGCCCTCGATCCCGGCCCAGCACAACGACAGCGCGAGCAACGCGCGCGCGACCTCGGCCTGGTCGCCCCATATCGATGCGAAGCACAGCGAACCGAAGGTCGCGAGCGCGGGCAACTGATTCCGGCTGCGCGACCACGCCGCGCGGCAAGCGCGCGCGTTCCACGTGAGAAGCGCCGGAAGCAACGCGAGCAATGCGAGCGCGTTTGCCGCATACGCACGCGACCATTCGTTCAGCCACTCGCGATCGTTCAGCCACACGGACAGGATCGCCGCCGCGAGCGTCGCATGCATCGCCGCCATGCCGAGCGGCAACAGCAGCACGAACATCGCGAAGCCGCGCAGCGTGTCCACGCCGCCGCCCGGGCTCACGTAGCGCCGCGCGAGCCACGCGCCCGCGATCGCCTCGATTGCGTTGACGGCCGCGAACAGCGCGTCGACGCGCCACGGCACCCAGTCGAGCGAACCCGCGGCGAGCAGCGTGACGAACAGCGAAACCACGCCGAGCCCCCACGCGAGCGGCCGCCGGCAATGCAGCAGCAACGCGATGCCCAGTACCGGGGCGGGCCACACGACGGCCGACAGCGTGTGATTGAGCGACGTGCATGCGCCCGGCCGCGTCAGCAGATGATTCGCGTAGAACAGCAGCAGCAGCAGCCCCGCCGCGTTCAGCGCGCCGCCCGGCGCGAATGCGCGATCGCCGCGGCGCGGCGCGCGGCGCGACGCCTGCTTGATGCGTGCGGGCCGGGCGCGCGCGGGCGGGCCGGCATCGATGGAATTTTCGTGCATAGGTCTCAGCGGTCGGCGAATACTAAACCGTCTTTGTTTCGGACATCAATCGATCTTGGCGATGCGTCGCGCCGTTCTTTTCATCCGCAACGAAGGCGGCACGCGGCGACCAAAAATTGGAACCCGGCGGCTAACGCCGGTTCCGTCTTTCCTTCGATACTGGCCCCGCCGGTGCGGCTTTTGAGCGTTTCATGCAAAACGCCGCGCGCATCCGGACACGACCGTCGCCCGCGAGCGACAACGAAGAGGAGAACCCAACATGACAACGAACGGATCCGTCGCGCCGAAAGAGCGGGTCAACATCGTCTATCGCCCGGCCACGGGCGGCGCGAAAGCGGAAGTCGAGCTGCCGCTCAAGGTGCTCGTGCTCGGCGAATTCTCGACGGCCGACGACAAGCCGCCGCTCGAGGAGCTCGCGCCCGTGAACGTCGACAAGGACGACTTCAACGATGTGATGAAGGCGCAGCGCCTTCGGCTCGCGCTGAGCGTGCCGAACCTGCTCGACGATCAGGCGGGCGAAGACGAACGCCTGGCCGTCGCGCTCGGCTTCGAATCGATCGACGATTTCTCGCCCGACGCGATCGTCGAGACGGTGCCCGAACTGAAGCAGCTCGTCGCGCTGCGCGACGCGCTGAAGGCGCTGAAGGGCCCGCTCGGCAACATCCCGGGCTTTCGCAGGCGCATCCAGGAGATCGTCGCCGACAAGGGCGCGCGCAAGCAACTGCTCACCGAACTCGGCCTCGACGACCAATGAACCGCGACACGGAACAGACGACCATGGAAGGCGAACACCTGCAATCCCCGAAGAACGACGACGCGCCGCACGCGGCGGCGCCCGACTCCCCCGCGTCGCTGCTCGACGAGCTGATCGAGGCCGCGCGCGTGAAGCGCGACGAGGACGCGTATCCGATCACGCGCCAAGGCATCCAGGCATTCGTCGCGCATCTGGCGAAACCGAAGCGCCCGATCGAGACCGTGAGCCAGGCGACGATCGACGACATGATCGCCGAGATCGACCGCAAGCTGTGCCGGCAAGTCGACGCGATCCTCCACGATCCGGATTTTCAGCAGCTCGAATCGACGTGGCGCTCGCTGAAGTTCCTCGTCCAGCGCACGGATTTCCGCGAGAACATCAGGATCCAGTTCCTCGACGTCGGCAAGGCGGCGCTCCTCGACGATTTCGACGATTCGCCCGACATCACGAAATCCGGCCTGTACCAGAAGGTCTACACGGCCGAGTACGGCCAGTTCGGCGGCCAGCCGATCGGCGCGATCGTCGCGAACTACACGTTCGGGCCGGGCGCGCAGGACGTCAAGCTGCTGCAATACGCCGCGAGCACGGCGGCGATGGCGCACACGCCGTTCGTCGCGGCGGCGGGCCCCGCGTTCTTCGGCATCGATTCGTTCGGCAAGCTGCCGAACGTGAAGGATCTGGCGTCGCTGTTCGAGGGGCCGCAATTCGCGAAGTGGAACGCGTTTCGCGAAAGCGAGGACGCGCGCTACGTCGGCCTCACGCTGCCGCGCTTCCTGCTGCGGCTGCCGTACGGCGCGAACACGACGCCCGTCAAGCGCTTCAACTACGACGAGCGCGTCGATGGCGGCGACGCGGATTTCCTGTGGGGCAACGCGGCGTTCGCGTTCGCGACGCGGCTCACCGCGAGCTTCGCCGACTACCGCTGGTGCGCGAACGTGATCGGCCCGAAGGGCGGCGGCACGGTCGCCGATCTGCCGCTCTATGCATACGAGGCGATGGGCGAGATCCAGAACAAGATCCCGACCGACGTGCTGATTTCCGAGCGTCGCGAGTTCGAGCTCGCCGAGCAGGGCTTCATCGCGCTCACGATGCGCAAGCACAGCGACAACGCCGCGTTCTTCTCCGCCAATTCGACGCAAAAGCCGAAATTCTTCGGCATCGGCAAGGAAGTCAAGGAAGCCGAACTGAATTACCGGCTCGGCACGCAACTGCCGTACATCTTCGTCGTCAACCGGCTCGCGCATTACATCAAGGTGATCCAGCGCGAGAACATCGGCACGTGGAAGGAGCGCGGCGATCTCGAGCAGGAGCTCAACCAGTGGATCCGCCAGTACGTCGCGGACATGGACAACCCCACCGAGGGCGTGCGCAGCCGCCGGCCGCTGCGCCAGGCGGAGATCTTCGTGTCGGACGTCGAGGGCGAGCCGGGCTGGTACCGCGTCGACATGAAGGTGCGGCCGCATTTCAAGTACATGGGCGCGTCGTTCACGCTGTCGCTCGTCGGCAAGCTCGAAAAGCGCTGACGGCGCGCGGACCTCGGCGCTTGCGCGCCGAATGTTTCATCCGTGACGTTCGGGCGCTGCGCCGAAACGAAAAACCAATCCGCGCCGCCAATAATCGTTTCACGTCAGCGGCCCCGCGTCGGGCTGCGGCGTTCGTCAATCCGGCGCGCCGCGCGGCGCGCCGCCACATCAGGAGGAATTCACCATGCCGATGCCGTGCTATCTCACGCTCGAAGGGGAAACCCAGGGCAACATCGAGGGCTCCTGCGCCATCGCGGGCCACGAGAACAAGATTCTCGTCCAGGGCGTCGAGCACAAGATCGAGATCCCGAAGAACCTGCAGACCGGCCTGCCGACCGGCCCGCGAATTCACGGGCCGATGATGCTGACGAAGGAGATCGACAAGTCGTCGCCGAAGCTGGCGCAGGCGCTCACGTCCGGCGAGCACATGAAGTCGGTCGTGCTCGAGTACTGGCGGATCAATAAGGATGGCAAACAAGAGCATTACTACACGGTCAAGCTCGAGAACGCGATCCTGATGGAAATCCGCTCGTGGACACCGAACTGCCTCGTGCTCGACAACAAGGAGCTCAGTCACATGGAAGACGTGTCGTTCACCTACGAGAAGATCACGTGGACCTACGTGCTGGACGGCATCGAGGCCGAAGACTCATGGCTCACACCGAAGAAGTGAGCGCGCGCCCGCCGGCGCGCCGGCCGACGGGCGGGCGTCGCCTGCTCGAACGCATCGCGGACTGGGAGGCGGGCGGCGAGCATGCTCGCCTGCCTCGCGCCGACGCGCTCACGCGCTCGATCATCGATCACCTGCGCCGCATCCTGAACACGCGGCAAGGCCACGTGCCGATCGATCCGGCCTTCGGCGTGCCGGACTTCACGAATCTCGCGGGCGGCTTCGCACAAGGGTCCGCCCGCGAGATCGAGGCGCAGATCGAGCGCGTGATCGCGTGCTACGAGCCGCGGCTGAAATCGCCGCGCATCGCGCTCGCCGAGCGCGCGCCCGGCGCGACGACGCTGCACTTCAGTCTCGACGCGCAGCTCGTGATCGACGCGCGCGAAGTGCCGGCGCGCTTTCTGACGACCGTCGGCGGCAACGGAAAGATCGATATCCGAACCATTTGCTGAGCGCGCGCGATTTCGCCGCGCGTCCATCATGACCACCACCACGCTGAATCGCTATTACGAGGACGAGCTCGTCCGCCTGCGCGAGCTCGCCGCCGAGTTCGGCCGCGCGTACCCGCTGCTCGCGCCGATGCTCGGCGCGCCGTCGGGCGACCCGGACGTCGAGCGGCTGCTCGAAGGCGTCGCGTTTCTGACGGGGCTCGCGCGGCAAAAGCTCGACGACGGCCTGCCGGAGCTCGTGCAGGCGCTCGCGAACCTGTTGTTTCCGCACTCGCTCTGCCCGGTTCCGGCCGCGACGCTGATCGCGTTCGAGCCGCGCGGCGCGCTGCGCGAGCGCGCGGTGATCGCGGCCGGCACCGAGATCGAATCGACGCCCGTCGACGGCACGGCCTGCCGGTTCCGCACGTGCGGCAGCCTCGATGTCGAGCCGGTCGCGCTCGCCGGCTGCCGGTTCGTGCCGCCCGCGGAAGGCGGGCCCGCGCTGCGGCTCGATTTCGAGATGCTCGGCATCGACGCGAGCGAATGGGATGCGGCGCGCATTCGCCTGTTCGTCGCCGGCGAGCGGCTGCACGCGAGCCGGCTGTTCGCGCTCCTGATGCGGCACGTCGCATCGGTCGACATCGCATGCGGCCCGCCGGATCGGCCCGGCCCGCGCTGCGCGCTCGGCAGCCGCGCGCTGCGGCCGGCGGGCTTCGACGACGCGCTGCTGCCCTGCCCCGAGCGCGCGTTCCCCGGCTTCAGGCTGCTGCACGAGTATTTCGCGTTCGCCGAGAAATTCCTGTTCGTCGAGCTGAGCGGCCTCGAGCGCTGGCGCGCCGCGCGCTCGGGCGCGCAGTTCAGCGTGTGGCTCGCGCTCGATTGCGCCCCCGACTGGCTGGCGGGCATCGATCGCGACAGCTTCCGGCTGAACGTCGCCCCCGCGCTGAACCTGTTCGCGCACGAGGCTGTGCCGATCCAGCACGAGCATCGCGCGACCGACTACCGGCTGCAACCCGAAGGCGACGCGCACGGCCATTGCCGGATACACTCGGTCGATCGCGTGGTCGGCTATCGTCCCGGCCATCCTGTTGACCGGCATTACGTTCCGTTCGGCGTCGCGGGCGACGCGGGCGACGCGGGTGTCGCGGGCGACGCCGCGAGCTACCGGCTGATTCGCCGCGCGGCGCTCGACGGACGCGGGCACGACGTCCATCTGGCGCTCGCGTATCCGCCCGGCGAGGCGCTCGCGACGGAAACGCTGTCGATCGGCCTGTCGTGCACGAACGGCGCGCTGCCCGCGCGCCTGAAGATCGGCGACGTGTGCCGTTCGACCGACAGCTCGCCCGAGCGCTTCGCGTTCGCGAACATCGCGCCGGTGAGCCCGCCGCTCGATCCGCCGCTCGGCGAGCCGCTGCTGTGGCGGACCATCGGCCATCTCGCGCTGAATTTCCTGTCACTCGGCAACGTCGACAACCTGAAGCAGATGCTCGCGCTCCACGCGTTCGGCGAGCACGGCGACGATGCGCGCGCGCAAGCCGACCGCCGCCGCATCGACGGCATCGAATCGGTCGACGTGCGCGCCGAGACGCGGATCGTCGGCGAGCGGATGCTGAGCGGGCAGCACGTCGCGCTGCGCTGCCGCGCGCACGCGTTCGGCGGCGCGGGCGAGCTGTATCTGTTCGGCTGCGTGCTCGAGCGCTTTCTGGCCGAATACGCGGCGCTCAACACGTACACGCGCGTCGAGATCGACGCGTCGCCCGACGGCGGGCGCTTCGCGTGGCCGCCGAGGATGGGGGCGCAATGCCTGCTCTAGAACCCGTGCTGCTCGGCGAGGCGAAGCACTTCGCGTATTTCCAGGCGATCCGGCTGCTGCGGCGCATCGTCCGCGAACGGCGCGACGCGGCCGCGTGCAGGCCCGACGCGCGGATGCCGATCCACACGCGGCCGAATCTCGCGCTGTCGTTTCCGGACACCGACATCGAGCGCATCGACAAGGCGGAGGACGGCGGCTACCGGGTCGTCGCGAACTTCTTCGGGCTGTACGGCGTGTCGTCGCCGCTGCCGACGTTCTATACCGAAGACCTGATCGACGAAGCGTTCAAGGGCCGCCACGCGGCGCGCAGCTTCCTCGACGTGCTGCATCGCGCGCTCTATCCGCTGCTGTTCGATGCCTGGCTCAAGCATCGGCTGTCGCTGCGGATCGTCGAGGAGCGCGACGAGAACGCGCTGCGCCCGCTCTACGCGCTCGCGGGCGTCGATGCGCGCGTCGCGCGCGACGCGGGCCTGCACGCGCACGCGCTGCTGCGCTACGTCGGGCTGCTGAGCCAGCGGCCGCGCTCGGCGTCCGGGCTGCGCGCGCTGCTCGCCGATGCGTTCGCGCCCGCGACGGTCGACATCGAGCCGTGCGTGCCGCAGTGGCTGCCGATTCCCGGCGATCAGCGCACCCGCGTCGGCGCGCGCGCGCATCGGCTCGGCGTCGACGCGCGCGTCGGCACGCACATGCGCGACGACGGCGCCCGGTTGCGGATCGTGCTCGGCGACGTGCCCGGCCCGCTGTTCCGCGCGCTGATGCCGGGCGGCGAAGCGTTCCGCCGGCTCCGGTTCCTCGCGCGTCTCTATCTGACGCAGCCGTTCACAGTCGACGTCGTGGTCCGCGTGCGCGCGCGCGACGCGCTGCCCGCGCGCTGCGGCGGCCGCGCATGGTCGCGCGTCGGGCTCGACGCGTGGCTGGGCGGGCCGGCGCCCCAACGCGCGGCGTCGCCCGAATTCCGTCTTCCGCCCTCCCTCTTTGATCAAGCGAGACCCCATCATGCTGCTGGTTGACCTGAAACCGTTGATCGAACAGCTCAACCCCTATTGCCGGACGGCGCTCGAAAACGCCGTCGGCGCCTGCGTCGCGCGCCGGCACGACGACGTCGCCGTCGAGCACCTGCTCGCGCGGCTGTGCGACGAGCCGTCGGCCGACGTCGCGCTGCTGCTGCGCGCGAGCGGCGCCGACGCGGCGCGCCTGCGCCGGCAGGCCGACGCGGCGCTCGATGCGCGGCCGGCGGGCGGCGGCGCACGCCCCGCCTTCGCGCCGTCGCTGCTCGCGCTGCTGCAGGACGCGTGGCTGATCGCGTCGCTCGAGCTCGGCGAGACGCACATCCGCTCGGCGGCCGTGCTCGCCGCCGCGGTCGCGCGCGCGGCGCGGCAGCCGTCGCCCGGCGGCGAGGACGTGCTGCAGTCGCTGCGCAAGGACGCGCTCGTCGCGCGCTTTGCGAGCGGCGCATGCGCGCAATCGATCGAATCGAGCCGGCCCGCCGCGCGCGACGCCGCGCCGGGCGATGCGAACGACGCGCACGATGCGCCGAGCGCGATCGCCCGCTATTGCGAGGACTTCACCGCGAAAGCGCGCGCCGGCCGGATCGACCCGGTGTTCGGCCGCGACGCGGAGATCCGCCAGATCGTCGACATCCTCGCGCGGCGGCGCAAGAACAATCCGGTGTGCGTCGGCGAGCCGGGCGTCGGCAAGACGGCCGTCGTCGAGGGGCTCGCGCTGCGGATCGCCGAAGGCGACGTGCCGGCGACGCTGCGCGGCGCGACGCTGCTCGGCCTCGATCTCGGGCTGCTGCAGGCGGGCGCGAGCGTGAAGGGCGAATTCGAGCAGCGGCTCAAGCGCGTGATCGCCGAGATCCGCGCGTCGCAGACGCCCGTCGTGCTGTTCGTCGACGAGGCGCACACGCTGATCGGCGCGGGCGGCCCGGCGGGCGCGTCCGACGCGGCGAACCTGCTGAAGCCCGCGCTCGCGCGCGGCGAGCTGCGCACGATCGCGGCCACCACGTGGAGCGAATACAAGAAGCACTTCGAGAAGGACGCGGCGCTCGCGCGGCGCTTCCAGCCGGTGAAGCTCGACAGCCCGGACGTCGCGACGTCGGTGATGATCCTGCGCGGCCTGAAGGACCGCTATCAGGACGCGCACGGCGTGACGATCCGCGACGACGCGCTCGTCGCCGCGGCCGAGCTGTCGGCGCGCTACATCACCGGCCGGCAGTTGCCGGACAAGGCGATCGACCTGCTCGACACCGCGTGCGCGCGCGTGAAGGTGCGCCAGCAGACGAAGCCCGCCGCGCTCGAGGACGCGCAGCGCGCGATCCAGGCGTTGGAGCGCGAGCGGCGCGCACTGCGGCAGGAACTGGCCGAGCGCTGCGCGCCGGACACGCCGCGCGTCGCCGACATCGATCGCGAGCATGCCGCGCTGTCCGCGCGCGCCGACGCGTTGCGCGACGCATGGGCGGCGCAGCGCGACGCGGCGCAGGCGCTCGTCGGCGCGCGCCGCGCGTGCCGGGCTGCAGCGGATGCCGCTGAAGCGGCCGACGCCGTCGATGTCGCCGACGTTGCCGACATCGCCGATGTCGATGCGAGTGCCGGGGCCGCCGCGGCCGCCTCTCGCGCGCATGCCGAGCCGGCCTCGCACGCCGACGCGCGCGAGCGCGCGGCACGCGCGCACGCCGACGCGACCCGCCGTTTCGAGCACGCGCAACGCGACGCGCGGCTCGTGCGAATCGACGTCGATCCGGACGCGATCGCCGACGTCGTGGCCGACTGGACCGGCATCGCGGCCGGCAAGCTGCGCCGCGACCGCGCGAACGTGATGCTGCGGCTCGCCGATACGCTCAGGCGCCGCATCCGCGGCCAGGATCACGCGATCGGGCAGATCGCGCAGGCCGTGAAGACGGGCGCGGCTGGCGTCCGCGATCCGCGCCGGCCGCTCGGCGTGTTCCTGCTCGCGGGGCCGTCGGGGACCGGCAAGACCGAGACCGCGCTCGCCGTCGCCGACGCGCTGTTCGGCGACGAGCGCTCGATCGTCGTCGTCAACATGAGCGAATTCCAGGAGCGGCACGACGTGAGCCGGCTGATCGGCTCGCCGCCCGGCTACGTCGGCTACGGCGAAGGCGGGATGCTGACCGAGGCGGTGCGCCAGCGGCCCTATTCGGTCGTGCTGCTCGACGAAGTCGAGAAGGCTCACCCGGACGTGCTGAACCTGTTCTATCAGGTGTTCGACAAAGGCACGCTGTCCGACGGCGAAGGCAAGGAAGTCGACTTCGCGAACACGGTGATCTTCCTCACGTCGAATCTCGGCGCGGATGCCGTCGCCGATCTCGCGGCGCACGGCGCCCGCCCCGATCCGGACGCGATGCGCGCGGCGATCCGGCCCGCGCTGTCGCGCCATTTCAAGCCCGCGCTGCTCGCGCGGATGACCGAGATTCCGTATGCGACGCTCGCGCCCGACGCGCTCGCCGACATCGCGCGGCTGAAGCTCGAACGCATCGCGGCGCGCGTCGCCGCGCAGCACGCGACGCGCGTGGTCTACGACGACGCCGTCGTCGCGCACGTCGCCGCGCGCTGCACCGAAGTCGAATCGGGCGCGCGCAACGTCGACTTCATCCTGCAACGGCACGTGTTGCCCGCGCTCGCGCAGCACGTGCTCGTCTGCGCGGCGGACGCGACGCAGGTGGCCGCGATCCGCGTCGCGGTGGACGCCGGCGGCCGCTTCGCCGTGTCGGCCGACGGGCCGGCCGGGGGCGATGCGCGGGGTGCATCCGATGCGCTCGATGCATCTGATGAGCCCAACGCGCCCAACGCGCGCTGACGTCCCCTGCCGCCCAGGAGTTCCCGATGTTGCCATCCCACCGACACGATGCCGCCGCGCCGCCCGCGAACGCGCGGCGCTTCACGTTCGCGAGCGAAGCGTACGACGACGCCGCGTTCGAGGTCGTCGACCTGACCGGCCGCGACGCGATCTCGCAGCCGTACCGGTTCGAGCTGACGCTCGTGAGCGAGCAGCCGCGAATCGACTTCGCGAAGATGCTGAGCCGCGCGGCCACGCTCACGATCCTGCCGCCGTACGGCGACGCCGGCACGACCCGCTATGCCGGCGTGCTCGCCGAATTCGAGCAGTTGAACGGCTTTCGCAACCTCACCGTCTATCGCGCGACGCTCGTGCCGCGCCTCTGGCGGCTGTCGCTGTACAAGGCATCCGACGTCTATCTGAACGAGCAGACGATTCCCGACATCGTGAAGCAGGTGCTGCGCGGCGCGTCGTTCGGCAGCCGCGACTACCGCCTGCGGCACGGCGGCGGCTATCGCAAGCGCAGCTTCGTCTGCCAGTACGACGAGAGCCATCTCGATTTCGTGTCGCGCTGGATGGAAAAGGAAGGCCTCTACTACTACTTCGAGCACGACGGCAAGCGCGAGACGCTCGCGATCGTCGACGACCGCCGCCATCAGCCGGGCCCCGCCGACGATCTCGCGCTGCGCTACCTGCCCGCGGCCGACTTCGACACGGGCATCGAATCGAACCGCGTGCAGGCGTTCGCGTGCCGCGCGACGCCGCTGCCGCGCGAAGTCGTGCTGCGCGATTTCAATCACCGCAAGGCGGAACTGCCGCTCGAAGTGCGCGAGCGCGTGTCGCGCGACGGCATCGGCGAGCGGGTGTCGAGCGACGAGCATTTCCACACGAAGGACGAAGGCCGGCGCTACGCGAAGCTGCGCGCCGAGGCGCTCGTCTGCGAAGGCCGCCGGTTCTCGGGCGAGGCGACCGCGGCCGGCCTGCGCGCCGGCCGCTTCGTCGCGCTCGCGGGCCACTATCGCGCGGATTTCGACGGCCGCTATCTGGTGACGGCGGTCACGCATCGCGGCTCGCAGGCGGGCCTGCTGTTTCCCGATCTCGACACGCCGTTCGGCGCGACGCCGGGCGCGCCCGTCTATCGCGCCGAATTCGACGCGATTGCCGCCGACGTCCAGTACCGGCCGCCGCGCGCGACGCCGAAGCCGCGCGCGGCGGGCGTCATCAGCGCGATCGTCGACGGCGAGGGCGGTGGCAAGCTCGCCGAGCTCGACGAATACGGGCAGTACAAGGTGCGCTTTCCGTTCGCGCACACCGCGCATCCCGCGAACCAGGGCTCCGCGCGAATCCGGATGGCCACGCCCTATGCGGGCGCCGACCGCGGCATGCACCTTCCGCTGCTGAAGCGCACCGAAGTGAAGATCGCCTTCGACGGCGGCGACCCCGACCGCCCCGTGATCGTCGGCGCGGTGCCCAACTCGTCGCACCGCAGCGTCGTCACGCGCCGCAACCCCGCCGCGCACCGGATTCTGACCGAGCACAACCAGCTCTACATGAAGGACGGCAGCGGCGCGGCGACGTGGCTGCACGCGCCGAACAACCACATCGGCATCGGCGCGGTCGGGCCCGGCGGCGGCCTCGCGCTCCTCACGTCCGGCAACAAGTTCGATTTCTCGCTCGGCAACGCGTACAGCTTCTCGGGCGGGCTCAAGTGCTCGGTGTCGATGGGCGGCAACACCGACGTCTACGTCGGCGTGCGCAACAGCCTCGACGTCAGCGCGAACTTCCTGACCACGCTGCAGGGCAACCTGCGCTGGATGCTGCCCGGCAGCCGGACATTCGAGATCAACGACAGCGCGTCGACGCTGCTGCAGACGCTGCACAAGCAGTCCGCGACGGGCGCGATCCGGCTGTCCGCCGGGCAGGACGCATCCGCGCTGCTGCAAAAGCAGCTCGACAAGCTCAAGGGCACGGTGCGCAAGTTCATGATCGTGTCGGGCCTCGCGAACGCCGGGTCCGCGGCCGCCGCCGCGGGGCTCATCAAGGGCGGCGGCGCGGTTGCCGATCTGCCGTGGGCGGGCTTCGGCATATCCGCCGCGCAGTTCGCCGGCGCGAGCGCCGTCAGCACGGCGCTGATGGCGACGGCGCGCACACTGCTCGCGAACGTCGCGAAGCTGCAGGAGGCGCTGCCGCTCGTCGCCGACCTGTCGCTCGGCAAGCACGGCATCGCCCTCGCCGCGAAGAACCTCACGCACGCGACGCGGATGTCGCTCGCCGTCGACGGGCTCACATGGTCGACGCACGCGAAGGGGCCGGGCGCGGCGGGCGTCGCGATGAGCGCCGGCAAGGGCCGCTGGGGCGTCGAATCGGCGAAGCACGCGCACGTCCACGCGAGCGACACGCTGCTGTTCGCGGTGCCGGCCGATCCGGCCACCAGGCTCGACCTGAAGGACCTGATCGGGCTGCGCCGCGATCTCGATGCCTGCGTGAAGGACATCGCCGATCTCGAAGCCGACATTTCGGAAAACGAAGTGCTGTCGACCCGTCAGAACGCGTTCGGCGTCAGCGCGCTCGTGCCCACGCCGCCGTCGCCCGCCGATGCGGTCGCGGCGGTCGCGATCAAGGCGAAGGAAGCGAAGCTCGCCGGGCTGAACGCGAAGCACAGGCTCGTCACGCTGAAGATCGACAACCTCCAGCAAAAGCTCGAGAAACACGTGAATAACCTGAGCGCCGTGCGGATGAGCGCATCCGGCGCCCAGCTCGGCTTCAAGGGCAACCGGCTTGTCGCGACGGCCGACGGCGTCACGCTCGCGCATGCGCAGGGCAAGGCGAAGCTCGACGTGCGCGAGGCGAAGATCGGCGTCGTGGCGGGCAAATCGAGCGTCGAGCTCGACGAAGGCAAGATCGCGGCCGGTTGCGGCAGCGCATCGCTCAAGCTCGGCAGCGACGGCGCGATCGACGTGCGCGCGACCAACGTCAAGCTGAACGGCAGCGCGTCGCTGAAATTCGACGGCCAGTTGATCCAGCTCGGCTGACGGGCGCATTCGTTCGGATTCCATCATGAAAATCGTCAAACCCGAGTCGCTCGCGCTGCTGTGCCGGACACTGCGCTTCGAAGGCGTCGACCGGCTGTCGATCGGCGCGCTCGCCTGCTTTCCGCTGCGCGCCGGCGCGCCCGCCGGCCCCGGCGATCTCGCGACGGAGGCCGCGCTCTGGCAAGTCGCGCAGCAGTGGCTCGACGGGCCGCTCGACGAGGGCCTGCCGAAGCCGGCGGGCGAATTTCTCGTCTACGGCGACGCGTATGCGCCGCCGGGCCGCGAACGCGGCGCGCGCGCGCCGGTCGCGGTGCGCGCGCGCATCGGCGCGGCGTGCAAGGAGCGGCTCGTCGACGCGCGAGCGTCAGCACCGCTCGCCGAATTTCACGCGCTGCCGCCGTCGGCCCCCGAGCGCGCGCGCGATCTCGGGCCATTCGACGAACGCTGGCTGGCCGCGCGCTGGCCCCACCTGCCCGCCGGCACGCGCGCCGAGCATTTCCACACCGCGCCGCGCGACCAGCGGATCGCCGGATTCTGGCGCGGCGGCGAGGACATCGAGCTCGTCAACCTGCATGCGGACCGGCCGGTCATCGCCGGCGCGCTGCCGCGCGTTCGGGCGCGCTGCTTCGTCGAGCGCGCGATCGATGGCGCCGCGCGCATCGACGCGTGCCCGATGCGCGCGGAAACCGTCTGGCTGTTCCCCGGCGCGGCGTGCGGCATCGTCCTGTATCGCGCGCTCGCCGCGATCGACGATGAAGACGGCGACGACGTCGTGCGCGTGATCGCCGGCTGGGAAAGCGCCGACGCGCCGCCGTTGCCCGACGGCGCTTACGTCGGCCGGCCGGTGCCTGAAGACGACGGCTCTCGCCCGGCGCTCGCGCCCGCCGCCGCACCCGCGCCTGCGCCTGCGGCGATCGCCGGCGATGAAGCGCGCGCCGCTGCCGGCCGCGCGGCCGATCGAGCGCCGACCGGGCCGGCATCGGCTTCGCACGCGGAACAGCCGGCAGCGCCGGAATCGCCTGCGCCGCTGCCCGCGCCGGAACTGGCCGCGCTCGAACGGGACGCGGCGGCGCTCGCCGCGCAAACCGACGCGCTGCTCGCCGGACTGGGTATCGCCGAAGCGGACATCGCGCGTCTGCTGCCGGCGCGCGAAGCGCCCGCCGACATGAACCTGGACGAGCTCGCCGCGCTCGCGGCGGAACTCGATGCGCAGACCGCGCAATGGCAAGCGCAGTACGACGCGGCGGCGGCCGGCGGGCAACGCGATGTTTCGCCGCCCGCTTCGCCGCCCGCTTCGCCGAATTCGCAGGCGCCGGGCGACGCATCGTCGCTCGCCGACCTGCTTCGGCAAGCCGACACGCAGATCCGCACGCTCGTCGAGCAGCACGGCCTGTCGCGCGCGCAGATGGAGGCGGCCGCGCGGGACCGGCCTGAGCTCGCAGCCCTCGCGGACGCGCTCGATGCGCTCGATGCGCTCGACGCACCGCTCGACGTCGACGCGCTGACGGCCGGGCTCGCCGCGCCCGCCAGCGGCGAAGCGATCGTCGAACCGGATACGCCGGCGGAGCCGGACCGGCCACCGCCCGCGAACGGGCTCGCCGACGCCGCCCCCGCCCTCGCGGCGACGCGCCCCGCCGCGCCGCCGGCCGACGACGCGCTGCTCGCGGAACCGCTCACGCGCGAGCAGGTGATCGAGCGCCACGCGCGCGGGCTCGGCTTCGCCGGCCTCGACCTGAGCGGCCTGGATCTGTCGTCGGCCGCGCTCGAACGCGCGGACTTCCGCGATGCGCGCCTTGAACGCACCGGCTTCTCCGGCTGCCGGCTGGCCGGCGCGTCGTTCGAGCGCGCGCTGCTGTCGCGCGCCGATTTCTCGAACGCGGACCTGCGCGACGCGACCTTCGTCGATACGTCCGCCCCCGGCGCATCGTTTCGCGGCGCCGCGCTCGATCGCGCGCGCCTCGATCGCGCCGATTTCACCGGCGGCGACTTCACGCGCGCGTCGCTCGCCGACAGCCATTGCGCTCACGCGCAATTCGACGCGAGCGCGATGACCGGGCTCGCGGCCGCGCGGCTCGACGGCGCGCATGCGAGCTTCGCGGGCTGCGCGCTCGACGCCGCCGATTTCACGTCGGCGCGCGTGCCGCGCGCGAACTTCCAGCACGCGACGCTCGCGGATGCGGTGTTCGCATCCGCGCAGTGCGACGGCGCCGAATGGTACGGCGCGCGGGCGTCGCGCGCGCAGCTTCGCTCGGCATCGCTGCGCGGCTCGCGCGCAGACGCATCGACGTCGTTCCGGCACGCCGTCCTGAGCGGCGCGGCGCTCGACGGCGCGAACTGGGACGGCGTCGACCTGCGCGACGCGAATCTGCACGCCGCGACGCTCGACCGCGCGAGCCTCACGCGCGCGATCGCGAGCGGCGCGCAACTGACGCGCGCGCTCGCGCGGCACGCGGATCTGACGAAGGCCGATCTGACGCATGCGGACGCGCGCTTCTCGAACCTGCTCGGCGCGTCGCTGCGCCGCGCGCGGCTCGACGGCGCGCAACTGCAATCGAGCAACCTGTACGGCGCCGACTGCTACGGCGTCGCGCTCGGCCGATCGCAGCTCGACGGCGCGAACGTCGAGCGAACGCTCTTCACCGTGCCGGGCCGCCCCGAACTCGCCTCCCCCCGCTGATTCACTCGACGCCACCCATGTCCGACACCGTTCACGCGGCGCTCGCCGCCCTCGCCGACACCCGCACGCTATCCGGCATCGATCTTTCGGATGCCGATCTTTCCGGCCGCGATCTGTCCGGCTGCACGTTCGATCGCGTGATCCTGCGCGGCGCGAACCTGTCGGCCGCGCAGCTCGACGCGACGCGCTGGCGGCACTGCGATCTGACGGGCGCGCGCCTCGATGGCGCAACGCTCGGCGAATCGGGCTGGCACGCGGTCGCGCTGCGCGCCGCGAGCCTGCGCGCGACGACGGGCGACGCATTCGTGATGACGGACACCGACCTCGCCGGCGCGACGCTGACCGGCGCGCTGTGGGCGCGCGCGACGTTCGAGCGCGGCGATTTCTCCGCCGCGCGGTGCGCGCACGCGAAGCTGCTGCGTTGCGAAACCGTCGATTGCCGCTTCGAGCGCACCGATTTCGCGAGCGCCGAGCTCGAGCGCTTCGCGGCGATGCGCGCCGACCTGTCGACCGTGCGCTTCGACGCCACTCGCCTGACAAATGCGCTCTTCGCCGAAGCGAATCTGCGCGGGCAACGCTTCGACCGCTGCGATCTGACGATGACGCATTTCAGCGGCGCGACGCTCGCCGGCAGCGATTTCAGCAGCGCATCGCTCGTGCAGACGATGTTCTTCGACGCCGATCTCGAACGCGCGACGCTCGCCGGCGCGCGCGGTCGCCACACGCGTTTCGCGGGCGCGACGCTCGTCGGCGCGAACCTCGCCGAGGCCGCGTTCGACGAATCCGATTTCGCGCGCGCGCGCCTGTCGTCAGCGAACGCGCGCGGATTGCGCGCGCGGATGTCGCTGTTCGCGCGCGCCGATTGCGCAGGCGCGACGCTCGCGGGCGGCTGCTTCGCCTACTGCGATTTTTCGCACGCGACGCTGTCGCGCGCCGACTACGCCGGCGCCGATTTCTCGCACGCGAACCTGCACGGCGTGGACGACCGCGCCGCGCGCTGGGACGGCGCGCGCAAGACGGGCGCGCGCGCGACCGATCCCGCGCTCGCGCGGGCCGAACGATGGATCGCACCCGAACGATGACACACGACTCTCGCGCTTCGATGACGCCCCTGCCTGCTTCCTCCGCCTCCCCTGGCGCGGCCGCGCCGCTGCCGCCCGTCGACGCGCCGCGCGCATCCGGGGCCGATGCGTCGTTGCGCGCGTCTTGCGTGACGGGCCGCGCCGGCGACTGGCTATCGCTCGACGATCCCGTCGGCCGCGCGCGGCGCGCCGACGGCTGCCTGCTCGCGCCCGACGTCGGCGACCGCGTGCTGATCTGGGCGCCGGCCCGCGCCCGCGCGCACGGCGACGGCGATGCGTGCGGCGCGCCGCCCGCGTATGTGCTCGCCGTGCTCGCGCGCGCCGGCGCGCCGCACGCCGCGCTCGCGCTGCCGGGCGGCGTCGTGCTCGAGGCCGGCGCCGACGGGCTGCGCATCGACGCGCCGCGCATCGCGCTCGCGGCGCGCGACCGGATCGACGCGTGCGCGCCGCGCGTCGACGTGAGCGCGCATCGCGCACGCGTGCGTGCCGCGCATCTCGACGCGCACGCGCAGTCGATCGTCGGCCGCGCGCACGACGTGCGCCTCGTCGCGCGCCGCTTCACGTCGACGATCGGACGCGCGCTCCACACGCTCGGCGACTGCTTTCGCCGCGTGTGCGGCGTGGACGACTTGCGCGCCGCGCGCGCGCGCTGGCGGATCGACGAGCGCGCGCACCTGCACGCGCGCGACGTCACGCTACTTGCGGACCGCCACGTCGGCATCGACGGCGAGCGCATCGATCTCGGCTGACTGCTTCCTTCAATTCGGAGTTCCAACATGTTTGTCGTCACCACCGCGTCCGGCCTGTGCATGAGCCCCGCCGACGTCTGCAAGACCCCGACGCCGGGCGGCCCCGTGCCCGTCCCGTATCCGAACACCGGCCTGCCGATGATGGCCGCGTCGATCACGACGAAAGTGCTCGTCTGCGGGATGCCCGCGCTCACGAAAAAATCGACGATTCCGATGACGAACGGCGATCAGCCGGGCACCGCCGGCGGCGCGATGTCCGGAAAGATCATGGGCAAGGTCGAATTCACGGCCGGCAGCGCGAAAGTGAAGCTCGAAGGCAGCCCGGCCGTGCGGCTGACGACGCCGACGAAGCACAACGACGGCAATGCGACGGGCGCCGTGCTGCAGCCCAGCCAGCAAAAAGTGATGGTGATGAGCTGAGGCGCGGGCATGAACGAACGACACGTTTCGATGCCGTCGGCGGCGCATGCGCGCCGGCCGGTTCGGCCGCCGCAACCACGCCCCGCATGCGCCGCCGCGCTCGTTGCGCTCGCCGCGCTCACCGGCTGCGCGACGGGCGTCACCGAAGAGCAGGCGCGCGCCGACGTGCGATGGGACTACGCGCCCGATGCGCTGCGCATCGACATCGACGCATCGCCGCGGCTGAACGAATACCTGAACGCGCCGCACACGCTGCTGCTCGCAGTATTCCAAAGCGCGGACGCGCAGACGTTCCGCGAGCTCGCCGACGATCCGGACCGGCTGCGCGCGACGCTCGCGGCGGGCGGGCCCGCGGCGGACTTCATCCAGACGACGCGCTACGTCGTCGCGCCGGGCGCGCGCGTCGCGCTGTCGATCGATCGCGCGCAGCGGGCGCGCTACGTCGGCATCGTCGCCGGCTACTACGACGCCGACGGCCCCCGCGCGGCGCGCCTCTTCGACGTGCCGCTGCACATCGACAAGCGCGGCTGGTTCTCGTCCACCTATCGCGCCGCGCCGCGAACGCTCGGGCTGCGGCTCAGGCTCGGCGCGCAGAGCATCACCGACGCGCGCGAAGCGCAGTTGAACCTGCCGCCGCCCGGCGCGCGCGCATGGACGACGCTCGACAGCGGCGCGAAAACGCTGACGCTGCCGAGCGCTGACGAAAACGCGAACGCGAACGGCGGCGGCAACCGCGACAGCAACGAAAACGGCGAGGCCGCCGCCCGCGCGCCGCGCAAGCGATGACACGCGACGCATCACGAACCGGAACGAACGACATGGACAACATCTATTGGCATCAGGGGATGCTGCTGCAACCGCAACATTTTCAGTTGGCCGAACTGCATCAGCAGTTCCGCGTCGAGCCGTGGCTCGCGTCCGGCCCGCCGCATTTCTGGGGTGTCGGCGCGCTGTCGCTCGCGCAGGCCGCGATCGACCGCCGCGCGGTCGAGATCCGCTCGGCGCACCTGCTCTTTTCCGACCGCAGCTACGTCGAATATCCGGGCAACGCGGTCGTCGCCGCGCGCGCGTTCGATCCCGCGTGGCTCGACGACGGCCGCGCGCTCGTCGTGCACGTCGCGCTCAGGCGGCTCGCGCGCGGCGCGAACAACGTGACGGTGGCGTCCGCGCCCGACGCGCTGCCCGACGCCGCGACGCGCTACGCGACGCTGCCGTGCGCCGACGAGGTCGGCGACCTCTATTCGGACCAGCCGGGCGCGCCGGTGCGCACGCTCAAGCATGTGCTGAAGATCGTGTTCGGGCACGAGCTCGACGCGCTCGCCGGGCACGAGACGATCCCGATCGCGCGGATCGTGCGCGACGGCGAGCGCCTGCGGCTCGACGACGAGTTCGCGCCGCCGTGCTATGCGCTGACGGGCGCGCGCGCCTTGCTCGACCGGGTCCGCTGCATCCGCGACGAGCTCGCGGGCCGCGCGCGGCAGTTGCAGCAGTACAAGAATCCGCGCGAGATGCAGCGCGCCGAGTTCGACGCGGGCTACGCGGCGCTCCTGCTCGCGCTGCGCTCGCTGAACCGCTTCGGCCCGCTGCTGTTCCATCTCGCCGAATGCGACCGGCTGCATCCGTGGACGGTCTACGGCGTGCTGCGCCAGCTCGTCGGCGAGCTGAGCGCGTTCTCCGAGCGCTTCGACATGCTCGGCGAGACACCCGACGCGCGCGGCGGCCTGCCGCCGTATGACCACTGCGATCTCGGCGGCTGCTTCTCGCGCGCGCACGCGCTGATCGGCCATCTGCTCGACGAAATCGCGGTCGGCCCCGACTGCGTCGCGACGTTCGAGCCCGACGGCGAGCGGCAGCCCGCGCAACGGTCCGCGCGACTGCCGCCCGACGTGTTCGCGGATCGCCATCTGATCTATGTCGCGATCCGCAGCGCGCACGATCCGGACACGCTCGCGCAACGCTTCCTGCTGGGCGGCCGGATCGCGGCGACCGACGAGATGCCGCAGCTCACCGCGCTCGCGCTTCCCGGCGTCGAGCTGACCCGCCTGCCCGGCGCGCCGCCGCGGCTGCCGCGCCGCGGCGACGCGCGCTACTTCCGGATCGAGCAGGCCGGCCGGCCGTGGGACGCGATCCGGCGCGACGGCCGCATCTCGCTGCGCTGGGCCGATGCGCCGGACGACCTGCACGCGGAACTCATCGCAGTGAGGCACGCATCATGAAGCTGTCCGATTCGATGATGCCGCTCGTCGCGTATGCGCGGCAGCTCGCGCAATCGCCGCGCGGCGACGCCGCCGAAGTCGCGCTGCGGCTCGACATCCTGATCGAGCGCGCGCGCGATCACGCGGCCTGCGCGGGCGCGCCCGAAGCCGATGTCGACGACGCGCTGTTCGCGGTGTGCGCGTGGATCGACGAGGCGCTGCTGAACAGCGGCTGGGACGATGCCGACCGCTGGACGCTGCGGCTGCTGCAGAAGCGCCACTTCGACACGTCGCACGCGGGCGTCGTGTTCTTCGAGCGCCTCGACGCGCTCGACGGCGCGCGCGCGAACGTGCTCGCGGTCTATCTGCTGTGCCTGCAGCTCGGTTTTCGCGGCCGCTACGGCTACGACGGCGGCAGCCAGCCGCTCGACGCGATCCGGCGGCGCGCGCTCGACGCGTTGTCGGCGCATGCGTCACTGCCCGCCGAAGGCGAGCCGCCGTTCCCCGCCGCGTATCCGGACGACGGATATCCGGACGACGCCGGACATCCGCGCGCCGCCGCGGCCAACGCGCGCACGCGCCGCCGCATCGCGCTCGCGGGCCTGAACGTCGGGCTGCCGCTCGCGATCCTGCTGTCGCTCTATTTGATCTATCACGTCGTCATCGTGCGAATGGTCGACTCGGTGTTCCCGAGGCTGCAATGAAGACGCTCGGCATGATGATCGCGCGGATCGTCGCGCTGCTCGCGCTCGCCGCGCTCAGTTGGGCGACCTCGCTCTACTTCGACTGGCCGCTGTGGAGCGCGCCCGCCGTGTTCTGCGCGGCGCTCGCCGGATGGCTGCTGGGTGCCATCGCGCGCCGCGCGCTGCGCGCCGTTCGCGCGCGCAGGCAGCTCGCGCGGCTCGATGCGACTGAGCGCGCGCCCGCCGATCGCGACGCGCCGGAGCTGCGCGTCGCCGCGCGCTGGCGCGCGGCGCTCGACGCGCTCGAACGCGCCGCGCCCGCGCCGGGCCTGCGCGGCCGGCCGCGCGACGCGCTGCCCTGGTATCTCGTGATCGGCCGCACGGGCGCGGGCAAGACGACGGCGCTCGCGCGCGCGCGCATCGCGTCGCCGCTGCGGCGCGCGCGCCACGACGCGGCCATCGAGCCGACCGAGGACTGCGACTGGTGGTGCTTCGACGACGCGGTCGTGCTCGACCTCGCGGGCCGCTTCGCCGAGCCCGACGCGACCGACGGCGACCACCGCGCATGGAGCGCGCTCCTTGAGCAGCTCGGCCGCGCGCGTGCGCGCCGGGGCGTCAACGGCGTCGTCGTCGCGATCGACGCGCCGCGCCTCGTCGAAGCGGATCGCGACGCGCTGACGATCGACGGCTGCGCGGTCCGCGAGCGGCTCGAGCAACTGATCCGCCTGTTCGACCGGCGCTTTCCGGTCTACGTGCTCGTCACGCAATGCGACCGGCTCTACGGCTTCGACGAATGGGCCGCGCAGCTCGCGCCGGAACAACGCGATCGCGCGTTCGGCTATCTCGGCGATCACGACGCGGATGCGTTCGTCACACACGCGCTCGACAGCATCGACGCGCGGCTCGCCGCGCTGCGCGTCGCGCTGGCGGCGCGCGGCGAGCCGCCCTCGCCGCGCGCGCTGATGCTGCCGCACGAGCTCGCGCGCGTGCGGCCCGCGCTCGATGCGTTCGCGCGCGCGGCGTTCGGCTCGAACGTCTATCAGGAGACGCCGTATCTGCGCGGGCTGCTGTTCGCGAGCGGCCGGCAGGCGGGCGGCGCGCCGTCGCTGACGCTGCCCGACTGGCTCGACGCCGCGCCGGCGCGCGCGCCCGGCGACGCGGGCCTGTTCCTGCACGACGTGTTCGCGCGCGTGCTGCCGGGCGAGCGCGACGCATGGCGGCCCGTCGAGCGGCCGAGCCGCTCGCGGCTGACGCCGGCGCGCGTCGCGCTCGCCGCATGGCTCTTCGCGTGCGTCGCGGCCGGGCTGCTGATGAGCGCGTCGTTCGTCGGCGACATGCGGACCGTCGAGCTGATCCGCCGCGACTATCCCGCGCATCCGCGCTTCACGGGCGAGCTCATGCGCGATGCGGCGACGCTCGAGCGAATCGGCCGCGTGATCGCCGACGTCGAGCGGCGCGACGAGCGGCGGCTCGTGCGGCGGCTCGCGCCCCCGATTGCCGACGCGACGCCCGTCGGCCGGCTCGAAGCGGAACTGAAGCGCCGCTACGTCGCGCATTATCGGCGCTCGATCGAGCCCGCCGCCGATCGGCTGTTCTTCGGCGAGCCGGACGGCGCGAGCGACGCGCGCGCGGCTGACGACGGCGATGTCGCCGCGCGCATCCGCAATCTGGTCCGCTACGTGAACCTGATGCAGGCGCGCCTGCGCGGCGCGGATCGCGAGACGCTCGCGCGGATGCCCGCGCCGGCGGCCGTGCGCGCGCGGGATGACGACGGCGCAGGCGGCAAGCGGCGCACAAGCGACACGAGCGGCACAAGCGGCACGAGCGGCACGCGTGGCGTCGGCGGCACGAGCGACACCCGCGACACGAACGACGCAAGCGGCGCGCGCGATCGCGGCGACGGGCTGCCGCCGCGCATCGGCGCGCTCGCCGTCGGCCGGATCGCGTGGAGCGCGCCCGGCGACAGCGCGCTCGCCGCACGGCTCGCGGCCGCTCAGGCGCAGCTCGAACGGCTCGCGTACCGCGACCCGGACGGCGCGTGGCTGCTCGCGCTGCCCGACGCAACGATGCCGCGCGACGTGACGCTCGCCGACTTCTGGCCGGCCGCCGCGCCACCCGCGCCACCCGCGCTGCCTGCCGCTCAACCCGCCGCGCTGCGCGACGTGCGCGTGCCTGCCGCGCTGACGGCCGCGCATCGTCCGGCGATCGACGCGTTCCTCGACGAGATGGCGCAGGCGGTCGCGAACCGGCCGAAGTTCGCGTTCCATCGCGACGCGTTCGATGCGTGGTATCGCACGCGGCGCATCGACGCCTGGCGCGACTTCGTCGCGCGCTTCCCGCAGGGCGAGCAAGGGCTGACGACGCAAGCGCAATGGCGCGCGGTGATCGACCGGATTCCCGATCGCCGCGATCCGTTCTCGGCGTTGCTCGCACGCGTCGATCGCGAATTCGAATCCGTGCGCGACGACGCGCTGCCGCCGTGGCTGCGCTTCGTCCGGACGGCGTCGCACATGCTCGCGCCCGCGCGATTGCCCGCGGCGAGCGGCGGCCTCGGCGCGACGCTCGGCTCGATCTCGCGCAGCGGCGGCCGCGCGCTGCGCGAGGCGCTCGGCGGCGCGCCCGCGCAAGGCCGGCTCACGCTCGAGCGCGACGCCGCATTGCGCAACGCGCTCGTCGACTACGAGCGGCGCGTCGCCGCGCTCGCCGCCGACGCGCTCGCGGGGCCCGGCGCCGCCTACCGGCTCGCGGCCGACTTCCACGGCTTCGGCGTCGATCCGTCGGTGGAAGCATCCGCGATGCGCGCGGCCGACGATGCGCTGCGCGACGTCAAGCGGCTCGCGGGCGGTCGCGACGTCGGCGGCGACGTCGTCTGGAGCCTCGTCGGCGGCCCGCTGCACGCGGTGATCGCATATGTCGAGCGGCAGGCGTCGTGCGCGCTGCAAGACGACTGGGAGCGCGACGTGCTGTGGCCGCTCAGGCGCGCGGCGACGCACGACGACGCCAACGACCGGCTGTACGGCCCGCAAGGCGCGATCTGGGCGTTCGTCGACGGCCCGGCGAAGCCGTTCGTGCGCGTCGGCGCGGCGCGCGCGGCGGCGGCCGACACGCTCGGCTACCGGCTGCCGTTCACCGATGCGTTCCTGCCGCTCGTCGACGACGCGGCCGCCCGGCGCGTCGCGCAGGCGCGGCGCGAAGCCGAGCGGCGCGCGCAACAGCAGGCGGCGGCCGAGCTCGACGAGCGGATCGCGTCGCTCGGCAAGCAGATCGACGCGCTCAACGCGCAGACGGTGCGCATCGGGATCGTCGCGCAGCCGACCGACGTGAACCGCGAAGCGCAGGCCAAGCCGTTCGAGACCGTGCTGACGCTGCAATGCGCGCCGCAGGCGCGCACGCTGACGAACTACAACTTGCGCGTGTCCGAGCAGATCGACTGGCAGCCCGATCGATGCGGCGACGCGACGCTGCGCATCGCGCTCGGCGGCGTCACGCTCGTGCGCCGGTACGCGGGGCCGCTCGGCGTCGCGCGCTTCGTCCAGGACTTCCGCTACGGCGTGCGGCGCTTCGCGCCCGGCGATTTTCCGGACGCGAAAACGCAGCTCGAACGCCTCGGCGTGCGCTACGTCGACGTGCGTTACGACTTCTCGGGGCATGACGCGCTGCTCGCGCACGTCGAGCGGATCGACGCGCTCGAGCGCGAGCGCCGCGACGACATCGCGCGGCAGCGGCGCGCCGCGAGCCGGCAGGACGGCGGGGCGGGCGCGGGCGGCTCCGCGGCGAACGTTGCACGCGCGTCGTCTGCGTCGAGCACACCGGGCGCGGTGGACGCCGCGCTGCCCCGCCGCATCGGCGCGTGCTGGGGCGACCCGGCTCGCGACGGGCCCGGCGGCGGCGGCGCGCGTCCGTGATCCGCTCGTCGCCCAGTCAAGCCGCCGAATCCGCTGATGTTCACTTTCTGTTTCTGTTCACCTTCAGTCTTGCCATGATGAAACACACGTCGCCCCCCCTCGACCATCCCGACGCGCAGCCTTCGGCTCGACGCGCCGCATCTGACTCGCCCCGCGATTCGTCCCGGCTTGCCCGTGGCATGCGATCACCCCGACGCGCCGGCACGGCGCTCGCGCTGGCCGTCGCCTCCCTCGCCGGATGCGGCGGCGGCGACGATTCGAACGAATCCGCTCCGCGCGCGTTCGCGCCGCCGACCGTGCAGCTCGCGTATCCGGCGCAGCCGAACGCGCCCGTCGCGCACGGACCCAGCGGACACGCGCCGCCGGCCGCGACGCCGGCCATCCCGCCCGCCGCTGCGCCCACCGCTACGCCTGTCGCCACGCCCGCCGCTGCGCCCGGCGGCATATCCGCCGGCATCGCGCCAACGCACGCGGCGTTGCGCCGCCCGACGATCGAGCTCGAATTCGATCGCGCGATCGCGCCGCGCTCAGCAGGACGCATCGCGCTACACGGCGAAGATCGCGCGAGCGTCGCCGTCGGCGCGTTGTCGTGGCTGAGCGATCGCCGGCTCGCGTTCAGGCCGCTCGCGCCGCTCAAGTCGAACAGCCGCTACGAAATCGTGATGCCCGCCGGCATCGAGAGCGCGACGGGCGAACGGTCGGCCCATCCGCTGACGGCCAGCTTCGACACCGCGCCGACCACGCCGCCGCGCGGCCTGCGCAACCTCGGCGGCTCGTGCTTCATCAACACGGCGCTGCAGTTGGCCGTTCATTCGTCGGCGCTCGACGGCATCGTGTCGAACCAGGACGTCCCACCCGCCGTTCGCGCACTGCTCGAAGACTACGACGCCGCATCGGCCCAAGAGCTCGACGAGCAGTTGCAAGCCGCGGTCGCTGCGTTGCGCGCGACGACAAATATTCCGGACAGCGGGCCGGGATACCTGGCAGATGTGCTGATGGAACTGCGCATGCCGCTCAATGATGCGTTCGACGCATCCGACATACGCGACGCGCCTGCTGACGCCAAGGCGTTCAGGCTGAACAGCCTGTTCGACTTCGCGGCGCTGCCGAACCACGACCGGCTCGTCGCGTTCGGCTACAACACGCGCGGCCACTATGTCGCCTATGTGAAGCGGGATGGAGTCTGGTATTGCATCGACGACGTGCAGGTGAGCGTGGTCAGTGAGCAGCAGTTGCGCGATTTGCCTGCATCGTACCGTCATTCGGAGTCCAACCCGGATCTTGTTGGCGTGGCAATCGAAGTCGCAATCTATCGATGAAATGCTGATGCACGCGCCGCGTCTGCGCCTTCCGCGAAGTCGGGCGGCGCGGCTTCACCGCCGCCCCCCCGCGCGGCGCGGCGCACCTCGCCCGGCGTCCTGCCGAAGCGCCGGCGAAACAGCTTGCCGAACGTCGACTGATCGGGAAAACCGCACGCATGCGCGATCTCGCCGATGCTGAGCGTGCATTCGGGCTGCTCGAGGTAGCGCAGGCTGCGGTTCAGGCGCGCGTCGCGCAGCGCCGCCTGCACCGTCTGCGATTCGTGGCGAAACAGGCGATAGAGCTGCGTGCGCGAGCAATGGATCGCGTCGGCGATCCGCTCGGGCGTGAGCGTCGGCAGATGCAGATGCTGGTCGATGTAGCGGTACGCGGCCTGCAGCCGGTCGGCGCGCACGGGCGCGCCGCGCCGCATACGCGCCGACAGCGCCGCCTGAAGCAGCGCGCGGCCCAGTTCGGCCGCGCGCGCGAGCACGCAATCGAGCTCGTCGGACGACAACCCCGGGCCGCGATCGCCGATGAGCGCCAGCTCGGCCGCGAGAAACGGCGCGAGCCGCGCCGTCTGCAACGAAGCCGCGCTCGGCGACGCCTCCATCGCCGCCTGGCCGAGCGTGCGCCCCACCGACGCGCGCGGCAATCTGAGCGCGCTGAAACACGGCTCATCCCAGCGCACGCGCATCGGCCGGCCGCCGTCGAGCATGAACAGCTCGTTCGCGCGAAAGCGCGCATCCGGCAAGCCGGGCGCCTCGACCGTGCACTCGCCTGCGTGCAGCGCGCAGATCGTCACGTGCGCGTCGGCCGCCGCGGCGCTCAGCCATGTTTCGCTGATCCGCGCGTCGAGCGACGCGCCGCGGAAACGAACGAACCGGCCGCGCTCGCGCCGGCAGAGAAAGCCGTGCCCGTGAAACGCGCGCGCCTGCTCCGCGCGCACGTCCTCGCACTGGAACACGTGCGCACTCCAGAACGCCGTTGCGCGCGCGAGCGGCATGTCGTCAGTCGAAAAGAACTGCAGCAGCGTGCCGCTGCCGGGCGCATGCATCTTCGCCATCGTGAAGGCCGGTGAAATGTGCGACTGAAAGAGCGTCTGCCCGAGTGCGCATCGCGCGCATCATGCGTTGCGCGATGCGCAACGCATCGGTGGCCGGCGCCCGCCCGACGCAAGCCGGCGCTCCGGACGCGCGGCGCGGGCGCCGCGCGCGCTCACGGCGCCGGACGCCGCAGCCGCGTAGGCAAGACCTTGAACTTGCGATCCTCGGGCCGATCGCCGATGTGCCGGACGACCAACGCGTCGAGTTTTCTCAGCGCGCGCCGGTCGAAATACAGGCCGCGGTGCGCGACGCACTTGACTGCTTCGGCCATCTTGCCGAACAGCCCCTTCCTGTCGATCTTTTCGCTGACCCCACGAACGTTCGCGGCGATCCGGTTTTGCTTCGCGAGCAGCACCGGGGTGCTGACCGCACTGTGGAAGCGGATCGCCTTGAGCACGTCCATCCGGATCGCCTTGATCTCGCTTCTCATCGTCCGGCCGTCGCGTTCGCTCGCGACGCCGCATACGCGCCGGCCATCGCCAGTGCGTCGCGCCTGCCGTTCGACCGCGTCATGTCGATGATTCCATTGCGCGGCGATCATTCCATTCAGCTTCATGATGTCTTTCCTGTCGTGAACATTAGCGAGCGTTCATTCTCCGGCACGCTTCGGCGCGGTACTTTCACGAACCGCTCGCCGCCGCGCGCGATCGGGCGCTTGCCCGCGCGGGCCGCGCTACATGGCGGGCGCGCAGGCGTTCGCGTATCCGTATCGATACGCCCAGTGGATCACATTCGCGACGTTGCGCGCGCCGAGCTTCTGCATCAGCCGCTGCCGATGGCAATCCACCGTCTTCGGACTGATGTTCAGCAGCGATGCGATCTCGCGATTGCGCATCCCGTCGGCAATCAGCTTCAGCACCTGCTTCTCGCGCCGCGTGAGCTCGTCGACGGGGGACGGAGGCGTGCGGCCGCCGGCCGCCGACGCGATCCTTGCCCCGTCGAGCGACGGGTCGATGTGGACGCGCCCCGCCATCACGCGCCGGACCGCCTGCACGATGCCGTCCGGGCTGCACCACTTCAGCAGATAGCCCGACGCGCCGAGGCGGATCGCATCCGCCGCGCGCGCCTCCGATCCGAGCGCGGTGAAGACGACGAACCGCACGTCCGGATGCGCGCGCAGGATCTCGCTCATCGCCGGCAGCGGATCGTCGCCCGGCAGCATCACGTCCATCAGCACGAGATCCGGGCGGTCGCGCCCGCACCGGTCGCTCGCCTCGGCCATGTCGGCCGCCCCGCCCACGTCGATCCCCGCATACGCCTTGCCGAGCACGACCTCGATGCCGTCGCGCACGATCGGATGGCTGTCGACGACGAGCACCCTTTCACACTTTCTCTCTACGACCATAATCGATTCTTTGTTGCTCCAAAGCATCCTCTCCCGCGCGCCCGCTCACGTGACGCGTCGCCCGAACGGCGCGCAGCCCTTCCCGCCACGCCCACCCGCGCCCTTGAACGTAGCGCGCGCGCATCACCGGAAAATTTCAGATCCGTTTCATTCGCTCATTCGCTCATTCGCTCATTCGTTCGTCGTCCGGCGACCGCGGCGGCGCGTCAACGGACATCGCGCATCACAACCAGACACGGTCCGCTCCGCGTCGATTCAGCCGCGCAACGCGCGGGCCGCGCGCGAATCCGCCGGACGGTCCCGCGCGCCGGCGTCGTAGATGCCCACCTGCTCGAATGCGCCGATCAGGCTTTCGAGACGCGACGCGAACGCCTCGAATGCGTCGACGAATTCGCGCGCGCCGAGATTCGCCGTCGCGATGCGCTCGATCAGCATCACGGCTGCCGTGTCGCCGTCGAAGCCGAGACCGCCGCCGCCCGCCTCCGCCAAGTCGAGATTGATGGCGAGCATCCGCCTCCAGAGTTCCGCTGGCGCATGCGCCGGAAATTCGCCGACCATTCCATACAGCACGAGCGCATCGGGCCGTTCGCGAATCGAGATCATCAGTTGCGCGTCGAGCAGCAGGAAACACTGCCCGTTCTCGTCGAAATCGAGCGGCATGCCCGCCGCTTCGCCCAGCGCATTCAACCATTCGGTATGCGTATTCATCGTTCGGGTGCTCCGTCTGAAGTCTGAATCATGGGATTCGAATCGGCGTCGATCGCGATCGACATGAACGCCTCGATCTGCCCGACCATCGCGTGCGCGGCCAGTATTCGCAGCGCGCCCCGATCGTCCTGCGGCGGCGCGCCTAGATGCCGGCCGAGCGTTTCGACGAACACGCGCGCCTTGCGCGTCAGCGCCGCGACATCGTCGCGAGCCGACGGCGCGCAGCGCTTCATCGCATCGGCGAGATCCGCGTCCGCGCGATCGCGATGCTTGCCGGATCGCGCGGCAGACAGCTCGGCGAAGTACGCGCCGATCCGTTCGACTTCGCGCGCGTGATCGCCGAGCCGCGCTTGCCGCGGCGCGTGCGCGGCGCGGCCGGCCGATGTCGCGCCGGCCGTCGAAAACGCGCGCCACGCCTGCTGCACCGATGCGCTGCCGCCCAGCCGATCGCAGCAGCGCGCGACGTCCGCGCGCTGCTGGTTCAGCGTGTCGATCCTCGACTGCACGGCCTGCGCGTATGCATGCGCGCGATTCGGGTCCTCGGAGACCCATGCGGCCGCATACGGCACGAAGTGCTCGGCGCCGCCGGAGCGCAGCACGCGCAGCGCGATCGACGCGCAGTTTTCCTCCGTGCTGATCATCTGGTATCTGAGCTCACCCGTCGCCGCCGCTTCCTTCACGGTTCGCGCATCGCGCAACATCGCCGCTTCGTTCAGCCCGAACAGCACGAACGTGTCCCGGCCGGCCGCGTCGCGCTTGTCGCGGTTGAATCCGATCGCGGGGAAGTACACCTTGCGCGCGCTCAGCCCCCATTGCCGCTCCTTATCCAGTTTCTGCCCCGCTCTCGGGAAAAAACGCGCGGCGCGAAGCTCCGCGTCGCCAAGAGGATCGTAGGCTTCCTTCTGGATCTTTCCTCTCGCGATCTCGCCTCGCCACAGATTGCGCACGGTTTCCGCACCGATTTCCGATCGCTTGTCCCGGCGATATCCGTTCAGCGCTTCCGCTTCGACACGCCCGAATCCCTTACCATCGAAAGGTTCGAGCGGCCACCAACTGACGTGCTCGTAGACATGCCGGCCTGCATCGGCGTCCGCCTGATTCTTGATCGTCAGCGACGCGTGTCCCGGATGATCGAGACCTCGGCATTCCCACGACCGAAACACGATCTGGCGCGCCAGCGGTTTCGCATCGCCCGTGCCGTGAAAATGTTCGGCGATCGACACCATGTTGCGCACGAGCCGCCGATCGAGCGGCGCGCCGTCGCGCCGTGCGCCGTAGTCGAACGCGGCCCTGGCGCCTTCCGCGCCATATCGCTTCGACAGCGCGAGCACGAACACCTCGAGCGCGCGGCGGTTTTCAGTGCGGGCCTGCTCGGCATAGCGCCGCACCGCGTCGCAATGCTTGAGCAGCGGGACGTGCGCGAGGAACGCGAACAGCCGCTCCTTCATGCCCAGCCTCGCGACCGACGCGGTTGGCCCGCGCCCGCCGTCGCCGACCACGACGCGCGCGCCGGATCGTGCGCTTGCGACGAATGCATCGACATTGATCATCAAGTCCTCCCTTCGCTACGAGACATTCCGATACGGCGCGGCAGCCGCGCTGGCCGCCGCGCATGGCCGTCGAACGGATCGTCGCCCCGGCGCACGCCAACGCGTTGGGCGGACGGCACGTCAATCCCGCTCGACATCGAAATCGATGCTGAAGACATTCGTCCGGCGTCGCTTTCAGATTCCGCTCAGTCAGCGCGCACACGTCGGTTCGTCGCGGAAACGGACGCGCACGCACGCCGCCGCAAATGAGCAATTTATGGAATCGGACGAGGCGGCCCGCTCCATAAAATCGAATCGATCCGGACATCCGCTTTGCGCATGCGCCTTCGCCGAACGAAACGCGGCGCGGAAGCGGACGTGCCGGATTCCGTTTCCACTCAACCGAGAGCACGACATGACTTACAACCCGAGAATCGGCGGATTCACGCACGTCAGAAAGGCGTCGTTCGACGTTCACGTCAAGCGCTGCGAATCGCGGCCGCGCACGTCGTTCGCACAGCAGATCAAGCGCATCTTCAACAAGATCGGCGAGACGCTCGGGCAGTTGTTCCGCCGCAGCGCGCCGGACTGCGCGCCCGGGCGGGTCAAGCTGCAGGGCGTTCGCTACGTCGGCAGCCATCGCCCCGCCGGCGACCCGAAACAGGCGATCCGGCATTTCGTCGACGAGGCGGTCAAGCAGGTCGCCCACGCGCGCACCCCTGAAATCCGGCAAGACGCGAAGTTCGGCCGGCAGGTCTACGAAGCAACGCTCTGCGCGATCTTCAGCGAAGCGAAGGACCGGTTCTGCATGGACCCGGCCACGCGCGCGGGCAACGCGCGGCCGGCGTTCGTCAAGGCGCTCGGCGAAGCGGCGTGCGCAACCGGGCTGCCCGGCGCCGACAAGCAAGGCGTGTTCACGCCGAGCGGCGCCGGCACGAATCCGCTTTACGCCGAAATCCGGCAGCGCGCCGATACGCTGATGGGCGCCGAGCTGGCCGCGCGCCCGGAGTATCGCGAGCTTCAGCCGTATGCGCGGCAACAGGCGATCGACCTCGTCGCGAGCGCGTTGCCGGCCGAGCGTTCGGACGCGCTCGCCCGCTTCCGGCAGACGGTGCAGACGCTCGACGCCACGTACCGCCGAGCGGCGGAAGAGGCGCCGCGCGATGCGAAGGGGACAACGGACGCGCCGGGCGCCGCGTGACGATGTAGCGTGGTCCGGATCGTCCGGCGGGCCCGCCTGGATGATCCGGATCGCGGAGTTCGGCCAGTTCGCAGCATCCGCGGAATTCGATGGATTCGATGGATTCGGCCGACTCGGGAGCCGCAATCGATTCGCCGGCCCCGGCTCGATTCATGGCCCGGGCCGGCCCGCGTTTCAGCGCTCGATCGATCGCGGCTCGATCGCCATTCGATCACGGCCCATTCGTCGAATATCCGTCGGGCATCGGGCGATGCGCGACACCGCGGAGCGAGTCGCACGCCGACGCGGCACGCATCGGATTCCTGATCGCCAGCCGCCATCGAAGCGGCGACGCACGCTCATGGCGGCGCGGGCACCCGCCGCCGCCGCGATCTCACTGCACCGACGCTTCCTCGATGACGAGCCCCGGCTCACGCGCCGGCATCGCGCGCGCCGCGTCCCGCTGCGCCGTCGCTTTTCTTGCCCAGGGCCGCGCGACATAGACGTCGTGAACCGCGCGCGCGTAGCGGTCGCTCAAGCCCGGCGTGCGAGAGTGATACGCGCCGACTGCACGCCACGTGTCGCCGTATTGATCGATCTGCCGGCGCAGCAGCGCCGCGCCCACACGTGCGTTGACCGACGCGTCGTACAGACGGCGAAGGTCGATTCCCTGATCCCGCAGCGCCAGCAAATGCACCGAATTGATCTGCATCAGGCCGATGTCGGTCGAGCCGTCGTCGTTGCGATGCAGCGCGCGCGGATTCAGCCCCGACTCGTAATACGCGATCGAGCGCAGCAGATCGGCGTTGACGCGGTAGCGCCGCGCGGCGTCGTCGATGCAGTCCGCATGCGCGACGCCGCCCGCCCACACGATGCCGACCGCGAACGCCGCAGCCACGCGCGCGACGCGTGCGCGCATGCGCGCCGCCGCGGATCGGCGCGCGCTCATGTCCGGCTCGCGCCGTCCGGCTGCGCGGCCGCGCCGAGCAGCGCGGCGACGTCGGCAACCGTCGCGACGTCGGCAAGCCGCGCGCGATCGAGCCGGATGTTCCAGCGCTCGTCGAGCTCCATCGCGAGTTCGATCAATTCGAGCGAATCCATCGCCAGATCGTCGAGCAGCCGCTGCTCCGGCGCTATCCGCGCTTCCGGCACGCCCAGCATGCCGGCCAGCAGCGCTGCCGCCGCCGCGAGCGCGGCGGCGTCGTTCGGGCGCGAGCCGGCCGTCATCGCTTCGCGCCCTTGTCGATCGAATCGACCCAGCCGACGCGCGTCGCGCCTTCGGTCGTCACGATTCGGCCGGCCGGCTCGACGGGCGGATACGTCCTCGCCGGACGCGAGCCCGCGTCCGGCTTCGGCCAGCCGGCGCCGGGCCGCGATGCGCGCCGGGCAGCCGCATCGGCCACATCAGCCGGCGCGGACTGCGCCGACGACAATGCATCGTCGTCGACGAGCGGATAAAGGCCCGCGCGCTCCAACTGCGCACGGTTCATCTGCCGCGGATCGGCGCGGCGCGGCGCGAGCGCGGACGGACGCGGCCAGGGGCCGCCGTCGGGCGCGGCGATCGATGCGTCGCTCGACGTGACGCGCGATGCGACGGTAGGGGCGGCCGGCGTCAAAGCCGGCGCGAACGAAGACGACGATGAAGACGAAAGCGCGGGCGCGGATGCGGACATGGACGCGGACACATTGCGCCGCGAACCGGCAAACGGGTCGATCCGGCTGAAGCCTTCCGTCGACCGGAGCGGCGCGTCGCCGCCTGCGCGGACCCACTTGCCGCTTGCCGGATCGCGAGACCACGAACCGGTCGCGGGCGGCATGCCCGGCGCGGAATCGCCAGTACCGCCGCTACGCGCGTCCGCAGCATCCGCGGCAGCCGCCGCGCGTTCGTCAATGGGCTGCCCGCCCGAACGCCCATTCGAGTCATTCGACCGGGCGACTCGCGCACCGTCCGCGTCACGGCCCGCGCCTTGCGCGCGCACGTCCCCGATGCGCGGCTGCGCTGAGCCCGTCGCCCCGCCATGCGACGCACCGGCAGCGCCTGCTCCGGGCGTCACGCGCGCGCCGACGCGACTGAACGGATCGATCCGCGTCGCGCCTTCGGTGGTCCTGACGACCGGATCGGCCCGGTCCATTCGCCACTTGCCGTCGTCGCCGCGCCGCCACGCGCCCGTCGGCGGGGCGTCGGCGCCGACGCCCCGGTCAACGGTCGCCGGCGGCGGCATCCGCCGATCGACGGACGGCGCGCTCGCCACCGGCGCCGGCGCATCGCCGCGCGCGTCGGCCGGCGGCGAGCCCGGCGCGCCGTTCGACGCCCGCGCGAACGACACCGGCGCTTTCACGACGGTCGCGCGAGCGCTCACGCGCCCGCGCGCGGGACCGTTCGCATCATCGGCCGGACGCTGCGCGCGCGGCGGATCGCTGGCGTCCATCCGTGTCAGCAGCGCGCCGATCATCCTGCCGAGATCGCCGACGAGTTTCTCGAGCCCGTCGAGGTTTACGTTCACGTTGTTTTCGTTATGGTTGTTGACGACGACCGGCGCGACCGATTGCGGCGTCGCGTCCGGCGCGGGCCCGCCGTGCGGGGCCGTCGGCGCGCCGCCCGGATCAGCGCCCGGATCGGCGCCCGGCCGCTTCAGTGCAACGTCGTTCAGCAACTGATCAGTACGCCCGAGCAGATCGAGCGCGGTGCCGACCATGTCGACGAGATTCGTCGCGTGGCGCGCGCCGAGCGCGAAGCGCTGCGCGGCGTCGGCCATCCTGAGCTGCGCGTCGCCGCCGTGCCGGTTCACCATCCCGTTCGTGCGCACGTGCCCGTCCATCCGGCCGCCGAGCCGCTCGGACACGAGCGCGCCCGCCGCCGCGTCGCCGCGCTCGCGCGCACGGCCGAACATCGCGCTCGCGACGCCGTCGGCCCTCAGTAACGCGCCGACGCGCTCGCAGAGCTTCCGGTAGTCCTTGTTGCCCTCGACGCACAGATCGCGCGACGCCGAGCCGTTCCTCGCGCCCGCTCGCGCGGCGGCCGCGAGGAACGACGCGAGCGCGTCGCCGATTCCGGCGAACGTCGTCGCATGGCTCGCGTCGTCGACCGTCAGGTGCAGCGCGTGCACCGTCATCGCGAGATGGTCGAGCGCACGGCGATCGTGGCCGCCCAGTTGCGCGACGAGCGTCGTCAGCGCGCCGCGACGCTCGCCCGCGAGTTCGCCCAGATACGCACGCGCCTGTTCGAGCGACGTCGCGCCGTGCGGCTGGCCGGCCGTAGCGGCCGTCGCGCGCGGGTCGTCCTCGGGCGGCTGCATCGCGCACGACGACACGGTGTCGAGGCGCTGCCGGAACGATTCACGTAGCGCGGACGCGCTGCGATCGTTCTCGACGCCGCGCCGCGTGCCTATGACTGGCAACGTATGCCGGCGCGCGCTCGCCACGCGCGCCACGTCGGCCGGGAAGCCGCCGCGCCCGGACGAACGCGGAGCGCCGCCGGCGACCGCGGCCGGCGTGCTGTTGAGGGACGAAGATCGGTGAATGGACGGCGGCATGACGAATTTTTTTCCTCTTGTCGGTTGCTTCGGATCGGGGCAGGACCCGCGCGAGCGCGCGCCGTCGCCGCAATGGCGGCAGCGAGCGCGACGGCACGGGCGCGCGGCCTCGTTCAGATCTGCAGATAGCTTTTCGCGGTGTCCGTCAGCGTCGAGATCGCGCCGCTCAGCACCTTGACGAGATTGTCGAAGTTCGAGTTCTGGTGCGAGTATTTCTCGACGAGCGTCTGGACGTCGTTCTGGATGTTGTCCTTCTGGCCGGAGAACGCGGTGTTCCACGCCTGGTAGCGCGCGGTGTCCCAGGTCACGTCGCCGCTGTCCGGCAGCGAATCGCGCATCTTGATCAGCTTGTCCGGATTGATCGTCACGACGCCCGAATCGCTGATCGTCACCGCGTCGCCGAGCTCCTTGCGCCAGCGGGCGATGTCCGCGCCTTTCGGCAACTGCATCGTCGGCAGATGATCGATGACGTCCTGCAGCAGCTCGCGGATCGCATGGCCGTCGATCTTCATGTTCTTGTCGTCTTTCGCCGAGATGTAATCCTGCAGCTTGCTCATCACGTCGGCGACGCTCTGGAAATACTTCGTCAGCCCCTCGACGATCGTCGCGTACGCATCGACGTCCGACTTGCCCTGGGCGATCACGTCGATGAGCCCCTGAAGGATCGGGTCCGGCTCGATGCCGCCGTCGCTGCCCGCGGCGTCGAGCGTGCCGCCCAGGTGCCCGGTTTCCCATCGTTCGAGCAGGTTGCGCTGCGCGAGCGCGTGGCTGCGCACCGCGACGCGCGCGTCGTCGAACACCGTGAGGTCCGCGCGGCGGCCTTCGACGAGGCGGCCGTCGACCAGATCGGGCAGCCGGGCCGACGCGAATTCGTCGATCGCCGCGCCGAGCTTGTGCTCCGGCGCGCGGCGATCGACGCCCGCCGCGCGCAGATTGTCGCCGGTCATCGCCCGCGCGCCGGCATCGGCGGGCATCGTCTTCGCGAGCGCCGCGACCGCTTGCCAATCGCGCGCGGCCAGCGCGCGCCCCATGTCGGCCTGGATGTTCATCGTGTTTCACCTCCTTGCTATCGGATTCATCGAGGGCGCGCGCGATGCGCGGCGCCCGCCTTCACTCGATCAGGAATTCGTCCCGGTTGCGGCCGCGAATCCATTTCGGCTCGATGCCGCGCCCGCTCCAGGTCGCACCCGTCGCCGGATCGCGGTACTTCGGCCTGACCGCCTCGCGCTTGCGCTCGCCCGGTTTCTTCCGGTGTCCGAACACGTCGTATGCCGTCAGACCGTACTCGCGCACCTTCGCGCGCACGTCGTCGATCGCGGCCTGCAATTCGGCCTGCCGCGCCGCTTCGGCCTGCGCGCTCAACGCCTCGGCCCGGGCCTTCAGTTCCTTGTATGTCGCCATGCGCTCAACCATCGGAATTCCGATTCTGGAGACGGATGCCGGCGCAGGCTTTCACAAAAACGCCATCGCCCGCCCCCCGAAACGCGACGGCGCGCGGCGGGCGACGCCCCCCGCGTCCGCCGCGGCGCGAACCGTCAGGTCCGCAGATTGCCGGCTACCTGCGCGGCCACCGCGTTGTCGTTCGCGACCTGGCTCTTCGCCGCGTCGATCGCCTTCTGCGCGGCTTCGCGGCCGCGGTGCGCGGCTTCGTCGCGCGCGCTCGCCGCCGCCATCGCCGTCTGCTGCGCGCTCTCGTCCTCTTTCTGCTCCGCGCGATCCGCGCCCTGCTGCTGCGCCGACGCGCCGTCGATCTGGTTCTTGCCGATCTGGCCGCCCGACTGGATCAGGTCGCCCTTCATCTGCTGGCGGCTCGCCTTCACGAGGTTCTGCTCATGGCGCATGCCGTGCATGTCGATCCGGTGCTGCCGCGCGGGCGCCTCCTGCGCGAGCACGCTCGCGTGCTCGTCGCTCATCCGCTCGCCGCCCGGGTCGATCTCGTGGCGCGCGGCCTCCCCGGTGTCGCGCTTGACCTTCACGTGCGACACCGCGTCGTTCTGCAACACCGGCTTGTTGACGCCGCGCAGCTCGAGCGCCTGCTCGGCGTGGAACTGCTTGAGCTCCGCCTGCGGCTTCATCTCCTTTTCGATCGACATCGACTTCGTGCTCAAGCCCTTCATCTGCTGCGCCGCGCCGCCGAGCGAGGTCGCCGCCTGCAGCGCGCCGCCCGCGATCGCGGCCGTCATCTGCGCGGCGCCGATGCTGCGATCCTGCGCGGCCGCGCTCATCATCGCGTCGTGCGCGAGCGTCGTGAGCTTGCCCTGCATCACGAGATCCGACTGCACGTTCTTCTGCATCGCGATGCCGAGCGCGAGCATCGCGTCGAACGCCTTGTCCTCGGCGAACGAGAAGCGCTGCGGCTCGTTCGCCGTCGCGCGCGGCGCATCGTCGCCGACGCGCTTCGCGCCTTCGCCGCCCGCCTTCGCATCGGCGGGCGGCGCGTGGCGCTGAACGAGCGCGTCGAGCATGTTCCTCACGGCGGGCATCTGGCTCGCGGCGAGCCGCTTGTGCTCGCGCTCCATTCCCGAGACCGTCCTCCGGTCCGTCGCGCGCGTCTGCGCGGCGGGTTTCGGCTGGGCGAGCTCAACGCGCGGCTCGCCCGGCCCCGCGTCGCGCTGCTGCGACACGCGCTCGCCGACGGCGGCCGCGAGCGCCGCGTCCGCGCGCGCGACCGCGCGGCCGTCATCGCGAACCGCCTTCTCGCCCTGCCCGGGCAGCCCCGCGTCGGCGAGCCGGGACAGCTCCGGGTTGCTGATGTTGATGCCGCTGCTTTGCACACCGATTGACATACGCACCTCTTCGACTTCGAAAACAAACGTGATCGCCCGTATTACACTGCGCGGGCGTTACGCAGGATCAGCTTGCCCGTCGACGTCTGCATCTCGCCCGCGTCCGACATCTGCTGCATCAGTTGCGCGAGCACGCGGTTGTGCTCGGCGAACGAATCGACCGCCTGTTTCAGCAGATCGCCGAGCAGCCTGATGTCGTACATCGCCTCCTTGATGTCGGCGAGCAGGCCCATCGCCTTCGCGCGCTCGATGCCGACGACGATCCCGCCCGCCGCCTGCGACACCTGATTGCCGACGTCCATCACGGTGCCCGCCTTCTCGAACCGGTTCGCGAGCAGCATGCCGTCCTCCTTCGCCTCGACGCCGATCGCGCGGCGCATCCGCGTCATCGCGGTCGCGGTGCGCGAGCCGAGCGCCTGGAGCCCGGACTTTTCGGAGAACTTCTCGATCAGTTGCACGAGCATCTTGCCGATCGCCGAATCCATCAGCTTCGTCAGTTGGCCCGCGACCGCGTCGATCACCTTCGATGCGACCGCCTTCACCGCCGATGCGCCGACGAACGCGGCGGCGACGAGCGCGACGCCCGTCACCACCGCGCCGAGGATCGCGCCGGCGAGCTCGGCCTTCTGCTGATCGACGCCGCACGCGACGAGCGCCTTCGTGATCAGCGACGAGATCACCTCCATCAGCGGCTTGAGGATCGCGTCCATCACGGGCTGCATCAGCTTGTCCATGAACGACACGCCCGTCGTCGCGCGGCTGATCTCGTCGCCGACCGCGAGCGCGAGCCCCACGGCGGCGAGCGCGAGGCTCGCGCCGCCCGTGAACGCGGCCGCCGCGAAGCTGACCGCGGTGATCACCCAGCCGACGATCTTGCCGATGCAGCCCATCGTCTTCTGCATCTCCTCGGCTTTCTTCACCTGCGCCTGATATTCGTCGGACTTCTTCTGCAGCTCGGCCTCGCGCTTCGCCTGCATCTCGGTGAAGAGCTTCTGCTTCGATTCGAGCTCCTTCACGTTGCCCGACGAGATCAGCTCCTGCAGCTTGCCGAGCACGGCCGTGAGCTCGGCCGCGCCGCTCAGCTTCGGCGACGCCGCGCGCAGCGGCGCGCTCGCGCCGTATTGCTGCGCGGCCTGATTCACCGCGTCGTCGACTTGCTGCTCGCATTCGCGCGCCTGCGTCGCGAGCGCGGTCGCCGCATCGAGCTTCTGCGCCGCGTCGGCCCGCAACGCGTCCGCACGGCCATGCGCGTCGCTCGCCTGCTGCTTCGCCTGCTCGAGCGCCGCCTTCAGCGCCTTCAACTGATCGTCGGGCAGGCCCTGCTTCACCGCGTCGTCGTACTGCTTCTGCGCGGCGTCGACGGCCGCATCCGCGGCCTTCGCGTCGGCGGCGGCCTGCTTCGCCGCGGCGGCGGCCTGCGCGGCCGCGTCGGTCGCCGCCTTCGCGTCGTTGGTCGCCCGCTGGAACGCGTCGGACAGCCGGTTCAGGTTGTCCTGCGCGGCCTTCGACATCTGGTTCCAGATGTCCGAGCGCTGCTTGAGCTCGTCGAGGCTGCTCGCGCTGATGACGCTCATCAGCACGCCGAGCAGCTCGGTCAGCTTCGCCGCGCCGCTCGCGCGGCTGCCGCCGTCCTGCGGCTGCGCGTTCGCCGTGTCGGATTGCGGCGCTGCGCGTTCCTGCGGCGCGCGCAGCGCCGGCTTATCGTCAAGCCTGTCAAGCCTGTCGAGCCGCGCGTCGTCCGTCCCCGGCTGCGCGCCGCACTGCCCGGACGCGAGCTGCGACATTCGCTCGAGGAAATTGCGCTGCGCGGCCGACACCACGTCGACGTACGCCTGCGGCGACAGCGTGCCGAGCGCGCGCGCCGCGTCGCGCAGCGGATGGGTCTGGTAAGCGTTCGCGTTGGCGGCCGATCCGCCCTGCACTCCCGATGACATACGATCAGCTCCTGTTGGCTAGAGTCTGTTTACATACGGAGCGCATGTGCGTTCCGTATGTAAACAGATCCTAGAGGTCGTTTTCGACCGGTGCGGGCGCCGCATCGGCGCCCACTTCGTCGAGCCCGTCGAGATAGGACTGCGCCTTCTGCGCGAGGCGCTCGTCGCGCGAGCGCTCGGCGACGATGCCGAAGCAGCGCCGCGCGAGCGGCGCCTTGCCCATCAGCAGATGGCATTGGCCGGTGTGGAACATCGGCCGGCAGTCGTCCTTCGACAGCGAGTACGCGAGCGCATACAGATCGATCGCCCGCGCGTATTCCTTCTTCAACTGGCACACCGCCGCGAGCCCCATCGCGTATTCGGCGTTATAGAAGTCGTAGATGCACAGAAAACGGAAGAACACCTCCGCGTCGTCGATCCGCCCCTGCTGGTAGAAGCGGTACGCGAACGCGTAGATGCCGTCCATCAGGTCCTGCGGCACCCGATGCAGGTCCTTCAGCGTCGCGCCGTTCTGGACCGCGTCCAGCAGCGCCGCCGCCATCTCGTCGGCTTCGATGTCGTCTATGTTCACGTCGCGTTGCGTCATGCCGTCACCTCGTTCGGTTCTTTCAGTCACATGGATGTCGGCGCGTTGCGATGCCGTTCAATGACGGTTGCTACGTTACGCGCCTCTCGCTCAGGAAAATTTCACAAAGCAGTCTTTTCAGCTTGTCAAGCGTTTCGATCGCGCGGCTGCGGCGCGGGCGGCGTCTCGGGCGCCATCCCGGGCGGCGGTCCACCGCGATTCGCCGCCTCGACTTCCTTGAGCCAGATCAGCACGCGCATCACGCCGTCGACGTCGTCCTGGTTCACGAAGCTGTAGCGGCGCGGCGAGTTGCGATAGATCGAGCGCGCGAGCGCGACATTGCGCACGACCGTCACGCCGCACGCTTCGGCGTGCCGAATGACCGCGAGCGCGCGCGCGTTGGTCTCCCGCACCGACACGAACGGAATCGGCACGATGTCCGGGTTCACATAGATGCCGATCGCGATGTGAGTCGGATTCGCGACGATGAAATCGGATTGCTCGACGTTCGCCTTGATCTCCTCCGACAGCAGTTCCTGATGGATCTCGCGCCGCTTGCTCTTGATCTCGTGATTGCCCTCGCTCTCCTTGTATTCCTGCTTCACCTCGTGCTTGTCCATCTTCAGCTCGCGGTGGTACAGGTAGTATTCGACGGCGGCGTCGACGATCAGCACGGGCAGCGCGCACAGCAGGAACAGCAGCACGAGCCGGATCGTCAGCACGATCCACATGTGGCCGAGCAGCGCCGCTCGCGCGCGGAACAGCCCGAACACGTCGTGGTGGCAGAGATCGGCGAACACGCGCACCGTGACCGCGAACACGGCGACGTAGAGCAGCGCCTTCGCCGCGTCCTTCACCGAGCGCCAACTGAAGAGCCGCTTCATTCCCTTGACGGGATCGAGCGCCGTGAGATCGAAGCGGATCGATTCGACAGCGAGCGTGAAGCGGCTTTGCACGAGCGACGGCAGCGCGCCCGCGGCCGCGCAGAGCAGCACGAACGGCGCGGCGATCCGCAGGAACAGCTTCGCCCACGCGAACGCGTAGGCGCCTGGGTCCGGCTGCGCGCCCGACGACGCGATCCGCGCGAATTCGGCCGCGATACGCGTCAGATCGACGAGCGCGGGCGCGGCCAATGCGCCCGTGGCGATCACGACGAGCGCGACGATGTCCCTTGCCTTGAACGTCTGCCCTTTCTTCGCCGCGTCGCGCAGCTTCTTCGCGGTCGGCTTTTCGGTTTTCTCCGCCATCGCTCACTTCACCAGGCCGCTGAAAGGATGCGCGTGCAGCAGCGCTGTCAGCTCGTGCGGGGCCGCATAGAGGAAATACAGGTGGAACACGGCGAACGCGACGATGCTCTTGACCGTCAGCGACAGCGAGAACGCATTGACCTGCGGACAGAAGCGCGAGAAGAGCCCGAGCAGCGCATCGGTCAGGAACATCACGATCAGCACGGGCGCGGCGAGCGCGAGCCCGTGCGCGACGAGATCGGTCAGCAGCGCGCCGACGCGCGGCAGATCGACCGAAAACAGCGCGCCCGCCGGCACCGTCGCGTAGCTCGATTCGAGCGCGCCGACGATCGTCAGCATGCCGCCCTGCTGCAGGAACGCGGCCGCGTAGAACAGGCTCACGAACGGCGCGAGCGCCGACGCTTCGACGCCCGTGGCCGGATCGATCGAATCGCTGATCGTCGCGCCGCGCTGGTTGTCGATCAGCTCGCCCACCGCCGTCGCGACCCAGAACGGCAGCGACAGCGCGACGCCGAGCACGACGCCCGCCGCCGCCTCCGTCAGCGCGACGCCGGCGAGCGCGCCCCCTTGCAGATGCGGGTGCGCGAAGCTCGGCCACAACCCGAGAATGACCGCGAACACGATCGTGTTCTTCACGACCCCGTTGACGATCGTCCGGTCATTCAGGAACGGCAGCAGATAGAACACCGGCGCGACGCGCGCATACGCGATCGCGATCGCGCCGGCCTGCCGGTAGAACGCTTCCATCGAGACATCCATCGTGTCGCTCGGCATGACGTGACGTGAAGCGGCTCAGCGCAGCCCGATCGACAGCATCTCGGTCGCGAACGCGAGCAGCTTGCCGCCGAACCAGCCGGACAGCATCATCAGGCAACCGAACACCGCGAGCATCTTCAGGCCGAACGGCAGCGTCTGCTCCTGCAATTGCGTGACCGTCTGGAACAGGCCGATCGCGAGGCCCACGACGGTCGCGACCGCGACGGGCGCCGCGCACAGCAGGATCACGAGCAGGATCGCCTTGTCGCCTGCATAGGTGAGTTCAGCCATCGTTTGTCTTCCTAAAAATGCGCCTGGGCGCGGTCATTGCATCAGGTTCAGGTACTGCTCGATCAGGCCCTTGCAGATCAGCGTCCAGCCGTCCATCGCGACGAACAGGATCAGCTTGATCGGCACCGAGATCGTCACCGGGCTCATCATCATCATCCCGAGCGCGAGCAGCACGCTCGACACCACCATGTCGACGACGAGGAACGGCAGGTACAGGTAGAAGCCGATCTTGAACGCGCTCTTGATCTCGGTGAGCGCGTACGCGGGCAGCAGCGAGAACAGCGAGTTGTCGAGGCCGTCCGGCCCGTCGCCCGCGACGTCCGCATCGGCTGCGTCGTCGCTCTTCAGGCGCGCGGCCTGCGCGCGCTCGAAGAAGCGCACGAGCGCCGGGTCCGAGTAGCGCGTCAGATAGCGCTTGTAGCCGCCGAGGCCGCCGTCGATGAAATCGTTGACCGACGCGCCGTTCATCACGTCGAGCGGATGGTGCTGCAGATACCGGTACGCGCTCTGCGCGACGGGCATCATCACGAACAGCGACATGATGAGCGCGATGCTGTTGAGCGCGAGATTCGACGGCACCTGCTGGATGCCGAGCGCGTTACGCACGAGCACGAGCACGATCGAGAACTTGATGAAGCACGAGCCCGCCGCGACGACGAACGGCACGAGCGTCGCCGCCGCCAGCAGGACGATCAGCGCGATTTCGTTATTCGCCATCGCATGCCGCCGGCTTCGCGCGCCAGAGCGCCTTCACCTCGACCGCCAACTGCTCGCCGACCTGGATCAGCTCGCCGCGGCCGAACGGCAGGCCGTTCGCGCGAATCGTCACCTCGCCCGGCGCGCCGCGCAGCGGCAGCACCAGGCCCGGATGGCAGCCGGCGAGCTGCGCGACCGTCACGCGCTCGTCGTGCAGCACGAACTCCAGCGTGACGGGCAGCGCAGCGACGTCGAAAGCCTGCGGCGATGCGTCCGGCAGCGCGTCCGCCGTCGTCGGTTCGTCATGCAGATCGTCGTGCGGATCGTCGATCGCCGGTTCGGTCAGGGGTTCGTTCAGCATGATGTTTTCTCCTTCCCAGCAAAATTCACACAGCGCATACGCGCCGATCCTGACCATGTTGCGCGGCGCGCGGACGAGCAACACGTCGCCCGGCGCGACCGCGGGCAGGAGCGCGAGCGGCAGGCGCGCGACGCCGATCGCGAAGCGCATCGCGAGCGGCACGCCGCCGACGTCGGCAGCGGCGCGCGGCGCGGGCGCTTCGCTCGGAAACGCACGGAACAGCGCGCGCACGCGGCCCGGCGCGTCGAAGCACAGCAGCGGCTCGGCGGGCAGCTTGCGCTCGACGAGATCGACGAGCCTCACGTGCGCCCAGCCGCCCGGCGGCGCGGGCAGCTCGGCCGCCGCGTCCCGCCCGCTCAGCAGATCGAGCGCGTAGCGCCTGTCGAGCGCGCGCCACGCGAGCGCGCCGAGCGCCGGGTAGCGGCGGCGCATCAGATCGTCGACGTCGACCCAGCCGTCGTGCTCGACGCCCCGCCAGGTCGCGCGCAGCGCCGCATAGCCGCGCGGCGGCGCGATCGTGCGCAGCGCGACGTACTCCCCCCCCGCGCGCAGCGCCTGCGCGCTCCGGTACAGCGGCAGCTCCGCGGGCGCGACGCGCCGCAACAGCGTGTAGCGCGCGCTCATCGTTCGTCCGCCTCCGGCTCCTGCCGCGCGCGGCGCCACGGCGAACGGCCGCCGTCGTCATCCGCGCGCTGCCGATCGAATTCGACGGTCCATCCGGGCGTCAGCCGATCGACGCCATACTCCATCGCGCGCTGCACGCGCTCGTGGCTCGGCTGCGCGCTGACGACGCGCGGCGCGCAGCCGGGATCGAAGCGCAACTCGACCGCGGGCCGCCCGTCCCATGAGTTGAAGCGGTAGCGCACCTGGGTGCCTTGCGTGTCGCGAACGTCGCGCGCGTCCGTTTGCGCCGCGCCGGCCTGCGCGCGTTGGCGCGCGGCACGCGACGGATCGTGCGCGCGCGCGGCAGGCTCGGCCGCACGCATCGACGCCTGCGGTTGAAAGGCGCGCGGGAAACCGGCGAGCGATGCGTCGCCCGCGCGGTTCGAATCGTCGCCGTCGACGCGTTCGCGCGCGGCGCCCGGCGAAGCGGCGGCCGTCGGGCGTCGTGTCGACGATGCGGCCGAGACAGCCGACATAGCCGACATAGCCGATGCAGCGGCGATCGTCGCGGCCGGCAAGCGCGCGGCGGGCAGCGCCGGCGAGCGCGACGCCGCGGCGTCCGCCGCCATCGCGGAATGCCGCGAAGCTCCGGCCGCCGTGTCGCGCACGATGCCGTCCGGCGTGCGTTGCGCCGCGCGTTGCGCCTGCGTCGGCACGGACGGCGGCGCGACGTCGGCCGCCGCTTGCGGCGCGCGCGCGTCGGCCGTCGAAGCATCGGGCGCTCGCTCGCCCGTCGCGCGAACCGCGCCGAGCGCCGGCGCGTGGCCGCGCATCGTCGCGGCGCGGCGCGGCGCGATTTCGTCGCGCGGCTCGACGCGCGTGCGCGCGCCGTCAGCCACATGCGCTTCGACGCCCGCTTCGATGCCCGCGACACGCGCGTTCGCGCCGCCTCGCGCCCCGCCGAACCGCAGCGCGATCGCCCGGTCCCACGCCGAATGCGGCGCGGGCATCCCGACCGCCGCAACCTGCGGCTCGCCGTTGCGCTTTGCCCTTTTCCTCGCGTGGGCGCGCCCGGCTTCGGCGTCGTCGCCATCACGTCCGTCGTCGCACCCGTCGTCGCGCTTGTCGAGCACCTTGCCGCATTGCTCGCGATACGCGCGCTGCAAATCGGACGCCTGTCCGCCGCCCGGCGTCTGCGCGCGCGGGGCGGGCTCGACGCCCGCCGCGATCGGCGCGCTAATGCTGATGGTTGAACCCATGACCTGCTCCTTCCGTGATGTCCGCATCGGCGGCCGATTCGCGCAGCCGCTCGTTTTCGATCCTGCGCCGCGCGAGCCAGTCGCGATGCGCGTTCCGGCGCCGCTCGAGCGCGAGCGCGGCGGCCTGGCTGCCGCGCAACGCTTGCTCGGCCGCCTGCCGGCGCTCGCGCAGATCGCTGGCCTCGATCTCCCTGCATGCGATCTCGTAACGGATCACCGCCTGCTTGCCGCGCACGCGCATCAGCTCGCTGCGCGCATACGGCTTCGGCGGCGCGCTCGCCGCGAGCCGCTCGCGCAGGCGCGCGATCGTCGCGCATCGTTCGGCGATCTGCCTGTCGAGCGCCGCGAGCGCGTCGCGTTCGCGCGCCGCCTGCCGGCGCAGCGTATCGCCGCGCCGCTCGAGCACCGCGAGCAGCCGCCGCGCGCCGTCGAGCCGCTTCATGACGCGGCCTCGCGCATCCGTTCGAGCGTGTCGTCGAACGCCGACGCCTCGTCGATTGCCTGCTGCAGGAACGCATCGAGCGCGGGCCGCCTGTCGAGCGCCTCGTCGTTCTCCGGGTTCTCGCCGCGCCGGTACTCGCCGAGATCGAGAAACACCTGCATCTCGTCGATGCGCGCGAGGTGCCGCCGGAACTGCATCGCGGCCGCGCGATGCGGCGCGTGCGCGATCTCGTCGAACAGACGGCTCGTGCTCCTCAGCACGTCGATCGCCGGGAAATGCCCCTTTGCGCCGAGCTGCCGGCTCAGATACACGTGACCGTCGACGATCGAGCGGATCTCGTCGCCGATCGGATCGGGCTCCTCTTCGTTTTCGAGCAGCACCGTGTAGAACGCGGTGATGCTCCCCGCTTCCGTGCGCCCCGGCCGCTCGAGCAGGCGCGGCAACTGCTCGAACACCGACGCCGGATAGCCGCGCCGCGCGGGCGCTTCGCCCGTCGCGAGCGCGAGGTCGCGCAGCGCGCGCGCGTAGCGGGTCATCGAGTCGAGAAACAGCATCACGTCGCAGCCGAGATCGCGGAAATACTCGGCGATCGTCGTCGCGACAAGCGCCGCGTTGCAGCGGTCCACCGACGAGCGATCCGACGTCGCGTACACGACGACCGTCCGGTCCCGGCTGCCCGAGCGCCGCATCCGCTCGACGAACTCGGACACCTCGCGGCCGCGCTCGCCGATCAGCGCGACCACGTACACGTCGGCCGCCGCATGCTCGATCATCATGTTCATCAGCGAAGTCTTGCCGCAGCCCGCGGCCGCGAAAATGCCGATGCGCTGGCCGACGCCGCACGTGAGCAACCCGTCGATCGCGCGCACGCCCGTCGCGAGCCGCCGCTCGACCGGGCGCCGCGCCGCGTAATCGGGCGGCGCGGCGTCGATCGCGCGGCGGCGCGGCGCCGCGGCGCGCGCCGCCCCCTCCGCCCCCTCCTCCCGCTTCGCGCCGAACGTCTCGACGATGCCGCCCGTCGCGTCGACGACCGCGCCGAGCATCGCCGGCGCGACGTCGATCGTCATCCGCTCGCCCGTCGGCACGAGCGCGACCTGCCGCGACAGCCCGGCCGTGCTGCCGAGCGTGCTCAGGATCGCGGTGTCGCGCCCGAAGCCCACCACCTGCGCGCGGCCGATCACCGTGTCGCTGCCCGCCGCCGCGCGGATCGCGCACAGCTCGCCGATCGCGACGTCCGGCAGCGGCGCCTCGATGATCGGCCCCTGGATGCGGCGCGGATGCGCGCGCCGCGCGAGGAGCCGCAGCGGATCGCCGGCGGCCTTCATCGCGCGAGGATCTCGTTGATCGCGCACAGGTCCGCGTAGAACGTCTCGAGCGCCTCGGTGAAGCCGTCGGCGTCGGCGAGGCAGCGCGGCTCGACGCGGCCGTGCAGCATGAGCGCATCGTCGACGAGCGACAGCAGCGGCCGGCGCGACGCGAACGCGTCCGAGCCGCGCGGCAACTGATACGCGAGCAGATCGAACGCGCAGCGCGCGAGCTGGCTCTCGCCCGCGCAGTCGAGCCGGCTCCAGATCGTCACGTGCTCGCCGTCGCGCTCGACGAACATTTCGGGCATCGAATGAAAGGCAATGCAGATCGGCGCGTGCGCATCCAGCTCGCCCGCGATCGCGCTGCCGCAATCCATCTTCTCCATGCTTTCCTTGACGAGCATGACGACATCCACATTCATCGTTTCTCTCCTTAGACCGTCTTCAACACATCGATTGCGACGCTGTCGGCCACTTCACCGAACGACAGCACCTCCAGTTCCGGAAAGCGGCTCTCGATCAGCCGCTTGACGAAACGCCTGACTTCCATCGAAGCGAGCAGCACCATGTCGCGCTGCGAGAAGCCCGCGCGCGCGAGCTCGAGCGCGAGCCGGTCGAGCAGTTGCTCGCTCGTCGCGGGCTCCAGGTTCAGGTACGCGCCGCCCGACGTCTGCCGCACGCCCTGGCCCACCGCGTCCTCGAACTCGGCGGACAGCACGAGCGCGCGCAGCTTGCCGCCCGCCGCGAAGCGATTCGAGATGTAGCGCGCGAGCGCCGTGCGCACGTGCTCGACGAGCAGGATCGAGTCCTTCTCCTTCGGCCCCCATTGCGCGAGCGATTCGAGAATCAGCTTCATGTTGCGGATTGAGATCTTCTCGGCAAGCAGGCGCTGGAACACCTCGGCGATCCGCTGCACCGAAATGTGCCGATAGCTCTCCTTGATGAGCTCCGGATACTTCCGGTCCATGTCGTCGAGCAGGCGCTTCGCCTCCTGCACGCCGAAGAATTCCGACACGTTGCTCAGCATCACCGCGAGAAACTGCCCGTACAGGTCGTCGATCGCCGGGCGCGTGAGCACGTCGATCTTCGCGAGCGCATCGGTCTGCGAGTCCGGCACCCACCACGCGTCGCCGCCCGCGCCGTCCGGCAGCGTCACGACGTCGACGGGCAGCCCTTCGAGCGCGAGCGTCGAGCCGATCACGCGATGCCTGTCGAAGCAGATCGCGAACGTCGCGGCGCGGATCTCGTTGATCAGCACGATCGCCTCGCGCGGATGCACCTGCGGCGAATACACGACGCGGATGTCGGGCAGCCGCAGCCCCATGTCGACGAACGCGCGCCGCCTGAACGCGCCGATCACGCCGTCCCGCTCGAACATCGGCTGCGCCGCCTCGGGCACCATCAGCATCAGCGGCACCGTCTCGGGGATCAGCTTGTCGATGTCGACGTCGTCCACGGCGGCGGCGGCGGACTGCGTCGCGCCGCCGCCCGACAGCGCGCCCGCGACCTTGCCGACGAGCCCGCCCTCGCGCGCCGGCTCGCCCGGCTTGCGCCATTCGCGGCGCACGTACAGCGCGCCGAGCGCAAGCGCGATCAGCAGGAAGACGATGAGCGGAAAACCGGGCAGCAGGCCGATCGCGAGCGCGAGCACGGCCGTGACGGCGAGCACGAACGGGTTCGAGAACAGCTCGCCGACGATGTTCGCGCCGAGGTTGTTGCCCGAGCCGCTCACGCGGGTGACGACGAAGCCCGCGCCGATCGCGATCAAGAGCGCCGGGATCTGCGCGACGAGGCCGTCGCCGATCGACAGGATCGTGTAGGTCGTGAGCGCATCGGACACCGACATGCCGTGCTGCATCACGCCGACCGAGATGCCGCCGATCAGGTTCACGAAGATGACGACGATGCCGGCGATCGCATCGCCCTTGATGAACTTCATCGCGCCGTCGAACGAGCCGTAGAGCTGGCTCTCGCGCTCGAGCGCCGAGCGGCGCGCCTTCACGCCTTCGTTGTCGATGATGCCCGCGCGCAGGTCCGCGTCGATGCTCATCTGCTTGCCGGGCATCGCGTCGAGCGAGAAGCGCGCCGCGACCTCGGCGACGCGCTCCGAGCCCTTCGTGATCACGATGAACTGCGCGATCGTCACGATCACGAACACGACGAAGCCGACGACAAGGTTGTCGCCGATCACGAACTGCCCGAACGTCGTGATGATCTTGCCGCCCTCGGCCGTGAGCAGGATCATCCGGCTCGTGCTGATCGACAGCGCGAGCCGGAACAGCGTCGTGATCAGCAGGATCGACGGAAACGTCGAGAATTCGAGGATGTTGACGATGTAGAACGAGCCCATGAACACGAGCAGCGCCGTCACGATGTTCAGGCCGATCAGGAAATCGAGCACATAGGGCGGCAGCGGCACGATCAGCATCGCGATCACGAGCACCATCAGGCACAGGACGATCAGTTCGGGGCGCGCTTGGGCCTTGAGCAGGAGATTCTTCAGCATGGCTATCGACCGGATCGAATGAAAGGCGCCGCGCGCGAGCCGCCGTCCGCGCGCGCGCGCGCCTGCCGCCGCTCGCGCGCGTACGTCGCGCCGATCAGCTCCTCGAGCGCGCCGAGCGCCGCGCGGCGCGCGTCGGCGTCGCCGTAGAGCGCGATCGGCACGCCCGCGAACGCGCGCAGCGCGAGCTGCAGCAATTGCGAGCGGCGCTCGGCCGCGAGCGGCTCGAGCAGATCGCCGAGCGTGCGCAGCAGCACGTCGGCGACCGAGAACGGCCGCTGCAGGCCGCCCAGCATCGTCGCGAGCGCGCGCGCCTCGGTGAGCCCGCAATCGCGCGCGAGCGCATCGTCGAGCAGCCGGCCGACGAACAGCTCGTCGGCCGACGCGAGCAGCCGCGCGTGATGCAGCGTGCCGAGGAGCGGCCCGAACTCGGCCGCGCAGCCGCAGCTCGGGTCGTGCGACTGCATGTCGTACGACAGCGCGGCGCTCACGTAGTCGAGAATCCGCTTGCGCCGGCCCGCGCCGAACTGCTCGATCCAGTCTTCGTAGACGACGAGATACGAGCCGTCGAACTCGAGAAACTGCCGGTACAGCTCGCGCAGCCGGCGCGGATCGAGCTGCATGCGCGCGCCGAACACCTTCGCCTTCAGCGCCGCGTTGATGCCCGCCTTGATCCGCTTGTTGCCGTCGCCCGCGAGCAGTTCCTCGATCGCGCGCTCGACGACGTCGACGGATTCGCCGTCGAGCCGGCGCCGCCGGCGCAGCTCGCGCAGCGCGAGCAGCAGATCGCTCTCGTCGCGAAAGCGCTCACGCGCGTCGCGCAGCAGCGCCGCGAGGTCCGCGCGGCCGCGCGTCGCGCGGCCGTCGGGCAGGCTCTGGCGGCCGAGCAGCGCGGCAAGCTCGTCGAGCTTCTCGTCGGCGTCCGTGTCGAGTATCCGTTCGAGATCGTCGCTGCGGCGCCCCTTGCGCTCCGACGCGCGGAACCGGCCGAACTGCGCAGCGGCGTTCGCGGCTTCTCCGTCGAGCTCGGCGAGCTGCGCGTCGACGCCGGCCGCGCCCGCCGCCGGCGCCTGCGGCGCTTCGTCGAGCGACGGCTCAGCATCGAGCCGGTTCGCCGCGCCCGTGCCGTCGGCAGAAAAGCCGCGCCGCGCGGCCGATGCGCCGCCGATGATCGAGCTCATGATCTGTCGTCCATGTAGGGTTTGAGCATCTGCACGGTTGCGCGCAGCGTCGCGTTGTCCGATGGATCGCCGGATTCCCACGGCTGCCCGTCGGGCCAGGCCGCGCCCGCGCGCAGCAGCTTCGGCTGGATCAGGAACACGCGCACGACCTGCTCGTGCCGGTCCGAATGCCCGCGAAACAGCCCGCCGATCAACGGGATGCTCGCGAGCCCAGGAATCCTGAACGTGCGGCGCGTCACGTCGTCGCGCGTGTTGCCGCCGATGAGCAGGCTCATCTCGCGCGGCACGCGCGCGACCGTGTTGATCTCGGTGCGGTTGACTAGCGGCATCGCGTTGTTGTCGACGACGATCTGGCCGTCGCTCGTCGCGCCGTGGGTGTTGCCGTCCTCGATGTCGACGATCATTTCGACCTGCGACGCATCGCGCGTGAGCCGCGGCAATACGTTGACGAGCGTGCCGTAGGTCACGTGATCGAGTTGCACCGCGCGCTCGCCGATCAGCTTCGCGTAGAACGTCTGGTTGCTGTCGAACGTCGCCGGCACGTTCTCCTGCGTGAGCACGATCGGCCGCGAGATCACCGTTGCGTCGCCCGTCTGGCTGAGCGCCGCCACCGACGCGAGGAATTTCGTGCCGTCGAGCGTCGTCACGTTGCCGCCGCCGCGATTGTTGAAGCCCACGCCGATGCCGGGCGCATTGAGCGCGCCCTGCCAATCGATGCCCAGTTGGTCGAGCCGACTCTTGCGGATGTCGATGATCCACAGCGACAGCTCGATCTGCCGCTTCTCGACGTCGAGCGAGCGGATCAGCGCCTCCATGTCCTGCACCTTGTCGAGCCGGCCGACCAGGATCACGCTGTTCGTGTCCGGATACGCGACCGCGCGCACGCCGTCCGACGCAGGCACCGCGACACCGCCCGACGGGCCGCCCATCGGGCTCGCGGCGCTCGTCGGGTGCGCCGAATCCGGCGAGCCTGCGCCGCCCGGCGCGTTGCCGGCATCGAGCGGCGCGGGCAATGCGTCGGCGAGCGAGAACGCGGTCTTGCCGATTGCGCCCCCCGCGCCGCCGCGCGCCGCCGCATCGACCGACGCGACCGACGCGACCGACGCGGCGGATGACATCGCCGGCGCCCCCGGCCGCGCCGGGCCGAAGATCCGGCCGAGCACGGTCGCCATGCCCGGGATGTCGATCTCCTTGTCGCGCAGCGCGTACTGGCGATCGACGACGAAGCTGTTGTGAAGCTGCACGACGCGCACGACCTGTCTGTCGCTCGCCTCGTTCGAGCGCACCTCGTCGAGATAGCGCGCGGCGGCGGCGACGAGATTCACGTAGACGGGCGCGCCCGTCACGTAGAACGTGTTGCTCAGGTCGTCGCCGCGCACCGGAAAGCGCGGGTCGTAGAGCCGCGTCTGCCGGATGAAGTCGCGCATGTTGCGCACGGTCGCATGGCGCATCGATATGACCGCGTTCTTGATCTCCGAGTTGTCGTAGATGTAGATCGACGCGCCGTCGTCGTACCAGAGCAGCGACATCGATTCGCCCAGTTGCGCGAGGAGCGCGCGCCCACGCGCGAGGTCGAACTCGCCCGTCACGTGCTTGCGGCGCACCTTGTCGCTCGCGACGATCGGCTTGCGCAGCCGGCCGGACAGCGCGTTGAGCAGCACGCTGATGCTCGCGTCGTTCGCAACGAAATGGCGCTCGCCGTCTTGCGGCGCGACGCCCGCCGGCTGCGCAGCGGCGCGCGCGCCGCCGTCCGCCGCGTCGAGCCGCACGGGCGGCCCGCCCGAGTCGGCGGGCGGCGCCGCGTCGGTCGGCGCGGCGAGCGCCGCGCCCGTCATCAGCAGCGATGCGGCGAGCGCGGCTGCGTGTCGTCTGGCCGTGTCGGCATACATCATCGGTTCGGGCTCCTCATGTCCTGCGGCGGAACCGGCACGGCGAAATGCCGAACAAGTCCTTGATTTCCCTGGAGAAGTGGGACGACGACGCAAAGCCGTTGCTCATCGCGACCTCGGTCATGCTGTCGCGGCTCTCGACGACTTCGAGCACCGCCTGCGCGGCGCGCCATTGCCGAAGCTCGCGCTTCAGGCCGCGGCCGAGCGCCTGCCGGCACAGCCGCCGAAAGTGCGGCTCCGATACGCCGTAGCGCGCGGCGAGCACGGCGATCGGCTGTGGGCTCGCGCGCTCGCGCAACAGAAAGCGCACGAGTTCGTAGCTCTCCTGCGCGCGCAGGAACGCGAGCAGCGGATCGGCGGCGTGCGGCGCGCCCATCACGCGAGCGATCAGCCACCGGTCGAATTTCCAGATGCTCAGGTCGCCCGGCGCGTCGATCACCGCGCCGTCCGGCACGCCCGCGCGATATTCGCGTCCTGCGCCATTCGGCTTCGCGCAGCTTTCCAGAAAAGCGAGCAATTTCGCCGCCTCGAATAACGGCACGTCATGAAAACGCCATGCGCCTTCGCGCGACGCGATTTTGAATTGACCGGTGCCGGCGACCAGCGCCGATTTATCCTTGTCGATCGAAACGGCATGGGACGCCGCGCCGAACGACACGTCCAGTTTCGCGTTTTCCGTGATCGGCCTGATCAGCCTGATTGCCGGCCCCGTAAATAATCGGGATTTTCCTGGTGAAACCACCACGCAATCGAATTTATTGAATCGATTCGCCATCGCGCACTCCTCGATATTGCCCGTGAAATATCGCCCATGCATTTCGCGGCCTTTCCGGGAACGCAGATTAATCAGGTGTCACATTCCGATCAAGCAAAAATTCGGCGATTTATAAAATCTCACGAAAATCAGATGGATTCATCAGGCAATAATCTTCTTTCATATTTCCATTCAGAACTATTCAGGGCCATTCATGGTGCAGAAGTCCGCCCGGCGGTACATTCCGGTCATCGAGCCGGATTCCGGCGCGTCAGCCAAGATCCCGATCGATGCAGTCGCCCGATTCGAATCCGATTATCCGATTCACGATCGACGGCAACGAAATCGATCGAACGAACGGCATATCCATCATCGGGCCATTTGTCGTCCAGGCCGCCTTGAAAAATCACCGAGATGAATAAACCAGATCCCGGACATGAAAGCCTGCAGCTTCGAATCCTGTTCGGCCCGCTTTTCGGATCGGACATTGCGATTCCGTCAGGCGAACTATTTTTCTGTGTCGGCGAGCACGTGGTCGACGATCGTCCGGCCGGGAAACCGGAAAATCGCGCCGATCATTTTCTGGAGCATGCGGTCGATACGCTGTATATCCCGCATCGGGCCGGTTCGCCGAATTTTCGCCTGCGTTTTCCCCGCTTGCCGGGGCGGGCGACACAAATCGCGGAAACCGGCGACGCCGCACGCGGCGATTTCGAAGTCGATTTTCTGTCCGCGGACGGTTGCGTCACGCAATACGCGGCGTTCAATACCGTCTGCCGCGCCGGCGACGTCGCGTTCGCGGTCAAGCGCCAGGGCGACGGATGGAGCGACGCGGTCGTGCACTATGCACCGCAGCCCGAGCCGCACGCGCTGCGCCCGCGGGCGTCGGACGCCGCCGCCGAGCCCCCCGAGCGCATATCGCGCTTCGCGCTCAAGCTGGGCGCAGTGCTCGTCGCGGGGGGCGCGCTCGCGGCGCTGGCGTATTGGCAGGTGCAACGCTATGCGGGCGCGCAGAAGCTCGCGAGCGTGAACGGCGTGCTGGCGGGCGCGCCCGCGCGCAACGCGATCCTGCCAGGCGACGACGGCCGGATCTATGTGCTGAGCGCGTCGCAGGACGGCGCCGAATGGGACCGCGAGGCGCTGCTGAAGGCGGCGCTGCCGGAGCGGGTCGAGGTCGCCGTGATCGGCGCGGAGCGGCGGCGGATCGAGGGCCGGCTCGACGAAGCCGGCATCGATTTCGTGACCGTGCGGCTCGACGCGCCCGAGCGCCCCGAGCTGATCGTCACCGACCGCCTGCCCGCGGCCGCGCGCGAACGCGCGGTCCGCGAGCTGCGGCGCGCGGCGCCTTACGTGCAGGACGTCCGCGTGATCGACGCGAGCCTCGGCGCGATCGAGCAGGAAGCGCGCAACGCGCTCGACAAGGTGGGCGCGCGCTACCGGCTGCTCGCGCGGCAAGGCGGCGCGACGTTCGAGGTGGCGACGTCGTTCGGCGACGAGGAGCTCGCCGCGTTGCAAAACCTCATGCGCTCGTTCGGCCACAAGTGGGGCACGCGCCGCGTCGACTTCAAGATCGCGCTGCGCACCGACTGGCTGAAGGGCAAATCCTATCGGGAAGGCGGCGACGGCTACGTGCTGCTCGATCACGCGTCCTGGTATTTCCCGCAACCCCTGGAAGGAGCACATTTCCGATGAGCAATTCCCCGACTCCATTGCTGGCCGACTACGAGTGGTCAGGCTACCTGACCGGCATCGGCCGCGCGTTCGACACCGGCGTGAAGGATCTGAACCAGCAACTGCAGGACGCGCAGGCGAACCTCACGAAGAACCCGAGCGACCCGACGGCGCTCGCGAACTATCAGATGATCATGTCCGAATACAACCTGTACCGGAACGCGCAGAGCAGCGCGGTCAAATCGATGAAGGACATCGATTCGTCGATCGTCTCGAACTTCCGCTAACCCTCACTTCCTCTCCGGGGCGACGCGGCGCGAGCCGCGCCGCGCCGGTCCGAACGATCATGAACATCATGAATCCGCACGCCGTGTCCGCGCTGCCGCAGCTCAGCGAAATCGAATCGCCCGAGCGGCCGGCGACGCTCGACGCGATCCTGAAGCAAACGCTCGCCGATGCGAACGACAAGTCGAACGTCGCGAAGGCGAGCATCGAGTCGCGGCTCGCCGATCCGGTCGACTTCGCGCATCCGGAGAAGCTGATCGCGCTGCAGACCGAGCTGTCCGACTACAACATCTACATGTCGCTCGCGAGCACGCTCGCGCGCAAGGCCGTCTCGGCAGTGGAGACGCTCGTCAAGGCGCAATGACGCGATGAAGCGATTCGTCTCTTTCTCGCTGCTGCCGGCGCTGCTGCTGCTCGCCGCGTGCAACCAGCAGGAGTTGCTGAAGAACCTGACCGAGCAGCAGGCGAACGACGTCGTCGCGGTGCTCCAGGCGCACGATCTCGCCGTGCGCAAGGAGGACCTCGGCAAGACCGGCTATGCGGTCAGCGTCGAGCAGGCCGACTTTCCGACCGCCGTCGATCTGCTGCGGCAATACAACCTGCCGTCGCAGGCGCGCGTGCAGATCGCGCAGGCATTTCCGGCCGACGCGCTCGTCGCGTCGCCGCAGGCCGAGCAGGCGCGGCTGCTGTCGGCCGTCGAACAGCGCCTCGAGCAGAATCTCGCCGCGCTGCAGAACGTCGTCAGCGCGCGCGTGCAGGTGAGCTATCCGCTCAAGCCGTCCGACAGCGGCAAGCCCGACGCGCGGATGCACGTCGCCGCGCTCCTCACGTATCGCAACGACGTGAACGCGGACATCCTCGTGAGCGAAGTGAAGCGGTTCGTGAAGAACAGCTTCACGAACATCGACTACGACGACATCTCGGTCATCCTGTATCGCGCGCCGTCGCTGTTCCGCGGCGCGCCGACGCCGCCGGCGTCGCATGCGGGCGCCGCGTGGCTCTACTGGCTCGCCGCCATTCCGGTCGCGCTCGCGGCGGCGGCCGCTGGCAGGCTCGCCTGCCAGCGCCGCAGGCGCGCCGCCGCCGCGCGCGACGCGTCGGCGAGCACCGCGCCCGACGGGCCGGTCGGCGCGGCCGCGCCGGACATCACCGATGCGCCGGCCCCGATCGACGCACTCGACGCACCCGACACGGCCGCGCACTTCGACGCGGAGAACGCGCCGGATGCATCGCACGCGTCGCGCGGCGCCCCGCCGGAGCCGCGCCGATGAATCCGCACGCATTGATGCAGGTGATGTACGGCCCGCTCGGCTATGCGCATCCGGATCATCGGACGATCGCCGGCGTCGACCTCGCGCGCGTGCCCGCGGACGTCGCGAACCAGTGGCTGATCGATCATCATCGCCTCGACACCGCGATCGATTGCGATTGGCGCGGCGCGCCGCTCGCGGCGCCCTGCGTCGACCATTGGGCGCGGCTGCCGCGCATCGCGTTCCTGATCGGCGTGCAGCGGCTGCGCGCGGCGCTCGTCGAGCACGGGCGCTACGTGCGGCTCGATGCGTCGAGCCAGCGCTTTCTGTGCGTACCGCTCGCGGCCGTGCCTAAAGCCGCGTGCGCCGGCGCGCCCGACGACGACGCGATCGTCGCGGCCGGCGCCGCGTGCGTCGCGGCCGCGCTGCGCGACGCGCCGCGTGCGCTGCGCCAGCGGCTGCCGCTGCTGTTCCCGCGCGCGCATGCGACGCGGCTCGCCTCCGAACTGGGCGGCGCGCGCGACGATGCGTGCGGCGCCTCGTCTCCCACGCTCTTCTCCTTCGCGGTGAATCATGCGCTCCTCGACCCTGCGCCAGTTTCCTGACACGCTCGCGCCGCTGGCCGGCGTGCTGCTCAAGCGCGCGCCGCTGTCGCAGGCGGCCCGCGCCGAACGATTGCTCGACGAAGCGAGGCGCCGCGCACAACGGCTCGTGCGCGACGCCGAACGCGACGCCGATGCATGCCGCGCGCGCGCGGCGACGGCCGGCTACGAAGCCGGGTTCGCCCGCGCGATCGCGGAAGTCGCCGCTTGCATCGAGCGGATCGACGCGCAGCGGGCGACGTTGCTCGAACGCGTCGTCGACGATGTCCGCTGCTCGCTCGAACGCCTGCTCGACGATCCCGATCTGCTGCTGCGCATCGCCGGCGCGCTTGCGAGCCGGCGCGCGTGCGCGGCCGATCGCCCGCTGCGCGTGTCCGTGCCGGCGCACGCGAAGCGGATCGCGCCCGCGATACGCGAACGCCTGAACGACGCGTATCCGTCGGCGCAGGTCGTCGTCGCCGACACGCGAACGTTCGTCGTCGAATCGGACGAGGCCATTCTCGAATTCGATCCGCGCGACATCGCACACGAGCTTTGCGATGCGGCGCTCGCCGCGTGCCGCGCGGCAGCCGGGACCGCCGACACTTCAACCGAACAGGAGCCATGCCATGACGCCCTTGCAAACCGCGACACACGTGCAGACTGACGCCGTCGATCATTCGACGGAGCGCGACGCACCGAAGCCGTCCACCTCGCTCGACGAGATCATGAGGCGATGGCTGATCGACGGCTTCAAGCAGCAGGTGATGTTCCCCGACCCCGACGATCCGAGCGCCTGCCCGACGTTCGACGGCAACGGCAGTTGGTGATGGCGAGCGCCGCCTTCCCCCGCCGCTCCCCCATTCGCATTCGCACCGCGTGATTCGCGATGCCGCCCCCGGCATCGCTGCGCATCCCCCCTCGTCGCACACGCCGCACGAAAAAGACGACGTGACGCATCGACCACGAAACGCATGCGCCACATGCACCGGCGCACCTTCTCTCATCGATTCCCGCGGCGTCTCTTTTTTCTCGCCGGGCGCTTTTCAAGCGCAATTTCCCATTGAAATCGTGCAATTCGCACACCGAACTTCGGCATCATTCGAGCTGAATCGCCGAGACACACAATTGAGCACTATTCTTAAATAATTGCTTACGACAATTTCGTAAAAGATAATGCAGCATCTGTCTGTTGTCGAGGTCACAAGAAACGCTTTAGGACCATTCACTATCGGGGCGCCATACGCCGCTCGCTTTATCCGGATCTCCGCGACGGATTGACGCAGATGCCGCCCAACGGCGCGGCAGCGCGGCTTCCACACGCGCCGCCATTGGTCAGTACTCGAAAAGAAATACGCACGATGCGCAATTCGACGCGCACTCGCTCGAGTCGGCCCATATGAGGCGATTCACATCGCCTTCGAATGACTTTTCAAACAGTGAGAAACGCCATATTTTGAGCAAGTACCAGATCGACGGCAGTGTCATATTCGATAGTCAAGCGATGACGCTTTCTCGCGGCGACATCGTCACCACGCTTACCGCCAACGAAACCGAATTGCTTTGCATCTTGATGCAGGGCACGGCCAGCAAGCAGGCCGTGATCGAGCACATCTGGGAGAGCAAGGGGCTCTTCGTCACGGAAGGCAGTTATCACCAGCTCGTGCGCGCGCTGCGCGTCAAGCTCGACGAGCAAGGCATCCCGCCCACGCAAGTGAAGACGCTGCCGCGGCTCGGCCTTCGCTTCCTCGGATTCGCCGAGCCGCTCGACGAATCGCCGCCTGCTTCGGATGCGCATGCCGCGCCCGCTTCGTCCGAACCGGAGCCCGCCGCCGCGCCGGCCGACGCGCACGCAGCACACGCCCCGCTTGCCGCACCGATCGCACCGATCGCATCGAACGAGCCGGACGCACCGCATGCGCCGGATACATCGGCTACGCCGCGCGCGACTCCCGCGCCGCCGCCGCCGCCCGCCACGCGCGCGACGCATGCGCGATCGCCACGGCGCCGAGCGGCGTATCTCGCGATCTACGTAACGCTCGCGGCGTGGGCGAGCGTGCTCACGTGGCAGACGTTCCGGCATCGCGACAACACCTTCCGGTTCCGCTTCACGCGAACCATCGACGGCATCCACTACTTCTCCGACGGCCGCATGAACCAGCCCGATCTGCTGAAAGCCATCGACGTCAAGCCGCTCAAGGGCAGCTTCGTCTACGAGATCGAGCTGGGATCGAACGACTGGCTCGCGGTATGCCCGGAATCCATCTACGAAACGCCTGAACTGTGCCAAGCCTATTTCTTCGAAAAGAGCAACTGATCGCACTGTGCGTCGTGGTGCTGAGCGGATGGACGGCCTGGTACGTCACGGTCGGCGCGTATCGCGACCTGCCGCGCAGCAAATGCGTGATCCGCCAGCCGCGCTTCGTGCTGAGCAAGGACGGCGTGACGCGTCAGGCCACGCTGTCGACGTCGTTCTGGCTCGACGTGCACCGCGTGCACGTGTCGGGTTGCTTCGAGCACGAGAAAGTGAACCTGTCCATCGATCGCAGCGGCTCGCTGCAAACGCTCTTCAGAGGCGACGGCTCGCTGCTGTGCCGCGTCAACCACGTCGCCTATACGGCGCGCGACAGCGCGGCGTCGCAGCCGCTGCCGTCCGCGCTGCCTGACGTCGGCGACGAAATCGACCTGCGCTTTCGCAAGCTCGCGTCGAACGCGTGGATCGTCGAGACGGGCGACGATCGCGCCGGCATGTGCGTCGCGCAGCCCTGAGCGGCCGCTTCGCATCGCATCGCGTCGCCGCGACCGGCTTTCGATCCTCGCGCGGCCAATCGATCACCGCGCAAGCCCGTCGCGGCAATATCGCGCCGCCGTCCGCCGTGCCGGCGGCCATCGCATCATGCGGCGCGTCGTTTTTCCGCATCATCGGCCGCCGCGCCATTTCATCCTTCCGGACAAATATCGCCATTCGGCGCGCCACTCATTCGCCCGATCTTCGCTGACAAACTCAAAACTCAGGCAATCCGGGTTAACAATCAGATCCTCGCGAATCAATGGAATATTCACAAAAAATACCATCAACAATCCAATTGAATATCCAGAAAAACTGAATATGACCGCCGTTGGCGGCCCGCATGCGCGCCGCGCATTCCACCGAGCCGCCTCGCGAGCAGCGCCGCCCCGCCGCCCGCACCACGCGATTGCCGCCCGGCGCGCGCCGGCGGCTCGACATCGGCGGCGCGCCCGATGCGCCGCACAGGATCATTTCAGATTCCTCACCAACGCCTGACTCGATTCACACCGAAACAATGAAACATTAATTTTTTGGTAAATATCTTGTAAATATTGAATTGGCCTCCTAGCATGCCTCTGCAGTTCAAAGGTACCTCTCATGTTTAATGCTTGCAGTTAATGCATTTTGAATAATCACGCAATCATTCATTATCTGGGGGATTACATGAAGAAACTATCTTGCCTGCTGTCGATCACCGCGATTTCCCTCGCGTGTGTCAGCGCGTTTGCGCAAGCCGACGATCCGCAGGCCACGGCCGACCGCGCGCTGCAGTTGATCCAGCAGAACCCGTCCACCTTCAACCTCGCCGCCGGCAGCGCCGCGCGCACGCTGAAGTTCGCTGGCGTGCAGGCGAAAGCGCCGGCGGACGGCGACCAGTTCCAGGTGCGCGACGTGATCGTCGACCCCGACGGCACCGAGCACGTGCGCTTCGACCGCTTCTACGCGGGGCTGTCCGTGATCGGCGGCGACGTCGTCGTCCATTCGAGCCAGGGGCGGCTGAAGCAGGCGAGCCTCACGCAGCCCGCGCCGATCGATCTCGCGGGCAAGATCGGCAAGATCGGCGAGCGCTTCGTGGTGCGCAACGCGCCAGACGTGGGCGCGGACGCGGCGCTGCGCGTCGCGTCGAAGCGTTTCGGCGCGGACGTGCGCCGCGTCGACGGCGCGGCGCTCGTCGTGTTCGCGCGCGACGCCGCGCCCACGCTCGCCTATGCGGTGCGCGTGTACGGCAAGGCGACCGACGCGCACGGCGAAGCCGTGATCTACTACATCGACGCGCGCACGGGCAGCGTGCTCGACGCGCAGGACCTCATCAAGACCGCCTCCGTGACGGGCACCGGCCGTTCGCTGTACTACGGCAACCTGTCGCTGACGACCGACCAGACCGGCACGAACGCGTACCGGCTGCTCGATCCGACCCGCGGCGGCGGCTCGGTGTACGACGGCCGCGGCCTGAGCTCGGACGAAGTCGAGCAGTCCACCGATCTGCCGATCTTCACGAGCAGCACGAACGTGTGGGGCAACAACACGACGAGCGACCGGCAAACCGTCGCCGCCGACATCGACTACGGCCTCGCGCTGACCTGGGACTACTACAAGGCCACGCACAACCGCAACGGCATCTTCAACGACGGCCGCGGCGTGAAGAGCTACGCGCACGTCGTGTTCGACACCGGCAGCGGCACGACGGGCGCGAACGCCGCATGGCTGTCGTCGCGCGTGATGGCATACGGCGACGGCGAGCCGGGCACGCGCCTGCCGAAGCCCGTCGTGTCGATCGACGTGGCCGGGCACGAGATGAGCCACGGCGTGACCGAGGCCACCGCGAACCTGAATTACTCGGGCGACGCGGGCGGCCTCAACGAATCGACGTCCGACATCTTCGGCACGCTCGTCAAGTACTACGCGAACAATCCGAACGATCCGGGCAACTACGTGATCGGCGCGCGCATCACGAGCGGCGGCCTGCGCAAGATGTACAAGCAGGATCTCGACGGCCGGTCGTACAGTTGCTATCCGTCCGGCGGCTTCTCGTGGATGAATCCGCGCCACGACCCGCACTACACGTCGGGCGTCGGCAACCGGTTCTTCTATCTGCTGGCGGAAGGCCCGGTCACGCCGTCGACCGATACCGGGCTGTCGAAGAGCCAACTGGTCTGCAACGGCGACACCGGCTTCGGCGGCCTGGGCCGCGACAAAGCGGGCAAGATCTGGTATCGGACGCTGACCTTGTATCTGACCACCTACTCCAGCTACCCGAGCGCGCGTCGCGCGTCGATCCAGGCGGCGAACGACCTGTACGGCGCGAATTCGGTTGAAAGCGCAACGGTCGCGCGAGCGTGGAGCGCCGCCGGCGTGAACTGACGGCGCGTCGCGGGCCGCGCGGCAACAGTCGCGCGGCGCGTCCGGCCCGCGGCGCGATACGGGGCCCGGCCGATACGGGGCCCAGCCTCGCCGCCGGCTTGTCTCTTCGCGGAAGCTTCCACAAAAGCGAACAAACTTGTTCCGATTATTTCGCTTTCCGCCGATTGCCTCCTCCTCTTACCCTTGCTGCACCCGAACGCGCGCCGCCGTCCGGCGCCGGCATGCGCACGGGCAATGAAGACAATCGAAACCGGAGACATCACGTGTCGCAAGTCCGCCCTCTTGCTACTGCCCCCTATTCCCCGCCAGCCGGGACCCTCGCCCGCCTTCGCTCGATCTTCAGCGGATCGGTCGGCAATCTGATCGAGTACTACGACTGGTACGTGTACTCGGCGTTTTCGCTGTATTTCGCGAAGGTCTTCTTTCCGTCCGGCAGCCAGACCGTGCAGTTGCTCAACACCGCGGCGATCTTCGCCGTCGGCTTCGTGATGCGGCCGATCGGCGGCTGGCTGGTCGGCCTGTACGCGGATCGCAAGGGGCGCCGCGCCGCGCTCTTGATTTCGGTGCTCGCGATGTGCGCGGGTTCGTTGATCATCGGCCTCACGCCCGGCTACGCCAGCATCGGCATCGCGGCGCCCGTGCTGCTCGTCATCGCGCGGCTGCTGCAGGGCTTGAGCCTCGGCGGCGAGTATGCGAGCTCGGCCACCTATCTGAGCGAGATGGCCGACAAGACGAACCGCGGCTTCTATTCGAGCTTCCTGTTCGCGACGCTGTCGCTCGGCCAGTTGCTGGCGATGGCGGTGCTGGTCGCGCTGCAGCAGTTCTTCCTGAGCGCCGCGCAACTCGAAAGCTGGGGCTGGCGCATTCCGTTCCTGATCGGCTCGCTCGCGGCGGGCGTCGCGATCTTCCTGCGCCGGAACATGGAAGAAACGGAATCGTTCGAGCAGCACCGGCAGAGCCGGCGCAGCCGCGCGTCGGTCGCCGGATTGTTCCGGCACAAGCGCGCCTGCCTGATCGTCGCGGGCCTGACGCTCGGCGGCACGGTCGCGTTCTACGCGTACACGACGTACATGCAGAAATTCCTCGTCAACAGCGCGGGGATGAGCAAGGCGGACGCGTCGATGGTGTCCGTCATCAGCCTGATCGCGTTCGTGCTGATGCAGCCGGTGTTCGGCAGCCTGTCCGATCGCGTCGGCCGCCGCCCGCTGCTGATCGCGTTCGGGGTGCTCGGCACGCTGTGCACGGTGCCGATCTTCAGCGCGCTGACGACGGTGAAGACGATGGGCGGCGCGCTCGCGCTGATCTCGGCGGCGCTGCTGATCGTGAGCCTCTATTCGTCGGTCAGCGCGGTCGCGAAGGCCGAGCTGTTTCCGGTCGAGATCCGCGCGCTGGGCGTCGGCCTGCCCTATGCGATCACGGTGTCGCTGTTCGGCGGCACGGCCGAGTACATCGCGCTGTGGACGAAGAGCATCGGCCACGAGACCTGGTTCTTCTGGTACGTGTCCGCGTGCGTGCTGGTGTCGCTGCTGTGCTATCTGTGGATGCCCGATCCGAAGGCCGTGTCCTGCATCGACCGGGATTGAATCCGGTTCGTCGTCGTGCGTTGCGCCGATTCCCGCGCTGATTCCCGCACCGCTGCGCCGCGAAGCGACGGGACGCGACGTGTCCCGACGCAAACCGAACGCCGGCTCAGCGAAAATCCGCGTGCCGCCGCACGAGCGCCAGCATCGACGGAATCAGCCCGCGCATGTCGCCGCGCCGCCATTGGAACGCATAGTGGAGCGGCGACAGCGGCGGCTCGCTCGTCAGTTGCACGAGGCCGCCGCCCGTTCGCGCATCGGCCCAGCCGGTGGGCAGGAAACCGATGCCGACGCCTTCGCGCAGCATGCCCGCCACCGCGCTCCAGTTGTTGCACGCGATGCGTCGCGGATGATTGATTCCGCACGCGAGCAGCCATTCGTCGAGGATGCGCGTGACGCCCGAGCCCGAGGGCAGGATGACGAGCGCATGGCGCGCGAGCAACGCCGGCGTCAACGTGCGCTCGCCGCCCGCCAGTTTTTCCGCGGCCATCCACGCGAACCGGGCTTCCGTCACCGGCTGCGACTGGATGCTGCCGCGCGACGAACGGCCCGCGATCACCGCGAAATCCAGCTCGCCCGCATCCACCTTCTCTTCGAGCGCTGCGCCGACGTCGACGTACGGCTCGAGGCTCAACTGCGGATGCAGTTTCTGCACGGCCGCGACGAAGCGAGGCAGCCACGTCAGCGCCGACAGCTCGCCCACGCCGAAGCGCAGGCGGCCCGTCAATCCCTTGTCTTCCGCGAACGCGTCCTGCAGCGCCGCGACGGATTCCAGCACGCGAACGGCGGCCGGCAGCAGCGTTTCGCCGTCTTCGGTCAGCACCGCGCGATGGCCGCTGCGGTCGAACAGCGTGCGGCCCACGGCCTGCTCCAACTCGTTGATCCGCTTCGACAACGACGAGATCGACAGATGAAGCCGCTGCGCCGCGGTCGAGAAATTGGCGCAGGTCGCCGCCCAGTAGAAGGCGTCCAGTTGCTTGAGCGTCGGAGTTGCCATGATTCTTCGCTTTTATCGAACGATTTCGTTTGAAGATTATCGCTTTTTATCGATGCCGCGGCTGCATAGAATGGCTGCGTCGCGTCAGGAAAGCCCACTATGAGCACCGTTACCTCCCCGATCATCGAACAGAACCGGCCTGCGGCAAGCGCCGCCGCCAGGCCGCCGCGCGTCCTGCGGGACGTGCTGAGCCTGCACGACTTCGAGGCGAAGGCGCGCCGCGCGCTGCCGCGCCCGATCTTCGGCTACGTCAGCGGCGCGGCCGAAGACAACCGCACCCGCGACGACAACCGCGCGGCATTCGACGAATACGCCTTCGTGACACGCGTGCTGCGCGACGTTTCGCAGCGGCAGCAGGGCGTCGAACTGTTCGGCCGGCGCTACGCGTCGCCGTTCGGCATCGCGCCGATGGGCATCAATGCGCTGTCGGCGTATCGCGGCGACGTCGTGCTCGCGCGCGCGGCGCAGCGCGCGGGGATCGCGTCGATCATGAGCGGCTCGTCGCTGATTCCGCTCGAGGACGTGGCCGCCGCCGCGCCCGACACGTGGTTCCAGGCGTACCTTCCGGGCGACGCCGGCCGCATTCGCGCGCTCGTCGAGCGCATCGCGCGCGCCGGCTACCGGACACTCGTCGTCACCGTCGACATTCCTGTGTCCGCGAACCGCGAAAACAACGTGCGCACGGGTTTTTCGACGCCGCTGCGCCCAAGCCCGCGCCTTTTCTGGGACGGGCTGACGCGGCCGCGCTGGCTGCTGCGCACGTTCGCGCGCACGCTGCTCACGCACGGCATGCCGCATTTCGAGAATTCGTTTGCGACGCGCGGCGCGCCGATTCTTTCCGCCAACGTGCTGCGCGATTTCTCCGCGCGCGATCACCTCAACTGGGCGCACGTGCGGCAAATCCGCGAGCAATGGACGGGCGAGCTCGTGATCAAGGGCGTGCTCAGCGTCGACGATGCGCTGATCGCGCGCGAAGCGGGCGCCGACGGCATCATCCTGTCCAATCACGGCGGCCGCCAGTTGGACGGCGCCGTATCGCCGATGCGGGTCCTGCGCGACGTCGTGCAGGCTGTCGGCGACGGGTATCCGGTGATGATCGACAGCGGCTTTCGCCGCGGCTCGGACGTGCTGAAGGCGCTGGCGCTGGGCGCGCGGATGGTGTTCATCGGGCGGCCGTTCAACTATGCGGCGGCGGTGGCGGGCGAAGCCGGCGTCGCGCATGCGATTCGCCTGCTGCGGGAAGAAGTGGACCGGAACCTGGCGATGCTCGGCGTCAACGGCTGCGAGCAGTTGACGCCCGATGTGCTGATTCGCAAGCGTTGACGATGGCGGGCGATTCCGTCGCCAAACGCCGCCAGACGCTGCCGCAAATGACCACGAACGCCCGAAAACGCCCCGCTGCCAAGGCGTTTCGGGCGCTCGCCGCCGGCTTCGAAGCGCCGCGCTACGTGCGCTTTTTCTCCTGCAACGCGCGAATCCGCATCACCGCCGCGGTGTCGCGCACCGTCGATTCGTACATCTGCGCGAGATCGTGCTTGAGCGCGGTGCGCGAGCCGCCGTCGAGATACACCATGTGCCCCGACGGATAGAACCGCGCGGACAGGTTCTGCCGTACCGTCGGCGCCTCGAGCGGCATCTGCTGCAGATCGAGCACCGTCTGGTAGAACGGCGTGACGAAATCGTAGAGACCGTTCGCCGACAGCACCTTCAGGTCGACGTTCAGCGCCATCGTCGCGGCGAGATCGCCCGCCGTGTACAGGATCACGTTGCCCTTCGGATCGACGCCCTGCTGCGCGCCCGTCGGATCGATGTGGCCGAAGTCCCAGTACTTGAACGCCTGATCGTTCAGGTCGGTGAACGACGAGTTCGACGTGTACTTCAGTTGCTCGTTCAGATACGCGTTCCACATCGCCGTGTAGACGCCCGACACCGCCGTCATCGTCGGATCGTTGCCGCCCGAGTTCGGATCGATCTTGCCCGCGATCCCCGATTCGATCCCCGTCACGCGGCCGTCGTACGCGCCGAGCGCGAGGCCGCGCGCCTTGAGCAGCGTCGTGAGGAACAGCGAGTTGCCGCGCGTGTCGTAGCCCGCGATGTCGAGGCTCCACGACAGCAGCGTCGTCGTGTCGATGCCGGTGTAGTCGGACAGCTTCTTGACGACGGCCGCGTCGGCCTGCGGGAACTTGCGCAGCGCGCCGAGATAGTCGGTGCGCGCGAACTGCGCGACCTCCTCGACGAACGCGCCGAGATCGGCCGGCGCCGGCGCGACGCCGAGCCGCTTGTGATACCACGCGTCGGCCGCCGCGGTCGGCAGCGCGCCCACCGGATTGCCCGCCTGCCGGTAATCGAGGATCGACGACTGCAGCGTGATCCCGTTCAGGTCGACGCCGTCCTCGTGCAGCTTGTACGCGAGCACGCAACTGCGCGCGGTGCCGTACGATTCGCCGAACAGGTACTTCGGCGAGTTCCAGCGGTTGTTCTTCGTCAGATAGCGCTTGATGAACTGCTTGATCGAGTTCGCGTCCTGATCGACGCCCCAGAAATCGCGGTTCTTGCGCGGCGCGATCGCTGCCGAATAGCCGGTGCCGACCGGATTGATGAACACGAGGTCGCTCTTGTCGATCAGGCTGTCCGGATTGTCTTCCATCCGGTACGGCGCGGGCGGCGTGAAGCTCGGCATCGACGTGCGGATCCGCCGCGGCGCGAACGAGCCGAGCAGCACGAACACCGCCGACGAGCCCGGCCCGCCGTTGTAGAAGAACGTGACGGGGCGCGTTTCCTCCTGCTGGCCGTCCTGCGTGAACGCGACGTAGAAGATCTTCGCGGCCGGCTGCGAACTGCTCGCGTCGACGGTCACGAGGTGGCCCGCGGCTGCCGTGTACGCGATCGTGCGGCCGTCGATCTGGATCGTGTGGTGCGTGATCGCCGCGGCCTCGGTCGTGTCCGCCACCGAATCGTCGGGACCGTTGCCGTAGGCGAGCGGGTCGAAGAACGGCTGATCGCCGTCGTCCTTCGGCGTGACGACGATCGGCGGCGGCGCGTGAACCGAAGCCGAAGCGCCGTGATGCAGCGGCTGCACGCCGCCGGAAGAAGTCGAATCGATGCTCATCGTGCTGCTCCTTCTGTTCTATTGAGGGTGCATGAACGAATCGTCAATCGTGCCAAGCCGTTTGCCGCCGACGCCGGCCGCGTGCGCGCCGCGGAATGCGAATCACGCCGGGCCGGCTTCGGGCCGGCTTCGCGCAATGCGCTGCCGCCGCTGCCGCCGCTGCTTCGCTGCTGCTTCGCCGCAGCGGCGGCGACACGCCGTTGCGGCGCCGGCATCGCCGCAACGGCGAGCCGGGAATTCGAAATCATCGTCGCCGCGCCGGCCGCGCGGCGCTTATGGCGCGTCACGTCGCCGCCGGCGCGATGATCGCTTCGTCGGTGGTGCCGTGCATCGTGCGCCGTGCACCGGCACCGCCGAACCGCCGCGGCTGGGCCCAGCTCCGGCCGTCCCGCACCGCAAAAATCTCCGGCACCCCGCCTCCGGCGTCAAGCGCCGCAACGCCGCAGCCTGCGTGCCCGCGCGCCTGCGTGCCCGATGCGTCGGCGCGCCGGCATGCGCGACGCCGCGCACCGTCTCGCCCGCCGCCCGTCAGCCCGCCGCGCCGCTCTTCAGCGCCGCCGCGACCTTCGCGCCGTCCGGGCTGCCGAGCCCCGTGCACGCGTCCCAGCCCGGCGTCGCCGCATACGCGCCGTTGTCGCCCACCGAGACGTCGTGCAGCGCGCCCGCGTTCCGGTACAGCTTCGGGTTGATCCAGCCTGCGGGGCTGCCCGCCGCCGCGTTGATCCGCGCGACGAGCGCGGCCCACAGCGGCGCGACGGCGCTCGTGCCGCCCATCACCGTCGACGTGCCCGCGACGAGCACCTCGTAGCCCGTCGCGGGCGACGCGTCACCCGCGACGTCCGGCACGCCGCGCTTCGCGAGCGGCGACGCACTGCCGCCCTGCGCGAGCGTCGCGCTCAGGCCGCTCTGCCACTGCGGCGCGTCGAACACGGTGCTGACGCCGCCGCCCGTCGCGCCGCCGCCCGCCGCTTCGTCGTTCCACACGACCTCGCTGCGAATGCCCTGCCCCGGCAGCGCGTCGAGCCGCGTGCCACCGCACGCGAGCACGTACGGGCTCGACGCCGGGAAATCGACGTGATTCGCGCCGTCCTGCAAGCCGTCGTTCGAGCCGTCGTCGCCGGACGCCGCGCACACCGTCACGCCGAGCGCCGCGGCCGACTGCAGCACGCGGCCGAACGCCTGGATCGATTGCGACGTCCAGCTAGCCTCCGCCGCGCCCCAACTGATCGACACGACGGACGGCCGGTTCGTCGTGTCGTGCACGGCCTGGTTGACCGCCTGGATGAAGCCGGCGTCGCTGTTCTGCGCAAAATAGATGGCGAGCGTCGCGCCGGGCGCGATCGCGCCCGCGACCTCGATATCGAGCGCGACTTCGCCGTCCGGCCCGCTCGGATCGCCCGTCGGCGCGTTGCGGCCGGCGCCGACGTTCACGTCGACGAGCTTCGGCTGCCGCGCGAGCCCGAGGCCGCTGAAATACTGCTGGACCTCGGCCGGCCGATAGCCGCCGCCGAGCTCGACGATCGCGATGCACTGGCCCGCGCCGTCGCCGGGCGGGAAATCGTAGAGCGCCGCGATCTGCGGCGGCGTGAAGGTGATGGCCGTGCCGCGCGCGGGCTGGAAAGTCGGCCGCAGCCGGAAGTGCGGCCGGGCCTGCGGGCGATTGTCGAGCCCGAGCACCGCGGTGACGACGTCGTGCAGCTCGTCCGGCAGCGTGATGTCGCCCGTGCGGCCGCGATACTGGCCGATCGTCCGGTGCTCGAAGCGCTCGAGCTTCACGCCGAACGCCGCCTCGAACTGTGCGATCGTGCCCGTCAGCACGACGAGGCTCTCGACCGGATCGACGCGCGCGACCGCGAGGCCGTGCCGCTGCGCGAACGCCTCGACTTTCCCGACGTCGTCGGGATGGGCGCAGAAACGCTGGGCGAACGCTTCGCGCGAGACCGGCTTCGCGTTCGGATCGCCGCTCGCGAGGCCTTGCAACAGCGAATCGAGGTGCTGCTCTTCCTGCCGCCGCAACATCACCGCCACATGAATCGTCTCGGCCGGATCGCACGGGCCGATGCACGTGGATTCGGCGACGATCTGCGATTCGTTGCCGGCGTGAAGATGCCTTGCCATATTCGGATCCTCCAGAAGCCGTGATAACGGGTTGCCAGGATTCGGACACGGTCGCCCGATCGCAGTTCCGGGCGGTATGTCGGACGGCGCACACACGCCGCCACGGGGACCGTGCGACAGTACGGCAAAGCAAGTGTAAAGCACGCGCGGCGTTCCTGCGCACGCATCTCGAGCGCTCGCGACGGCCGTTCGCGACGTTCGACGCGCCGCGCGAGACGCGCTTGCGCACGGGCGGCGCGCGCGGCGCGCCGATTCGGGCGATTTCAGGCGATTCCGGGAAATTCGCGGTTAGTTGCCTCGCGTGCGTCGATCGCGTCGTGCATCGATGCCGATGCCGGCACTCGCGCGCGTCGCGTCAGCCGATCGAGTCAGTCGATCGACAGTCGCAGCGCGAAGCCGAACAGCACGGCGGAAAACGTCCAGCGCTGCGCGATCTGCGCAAGCGGATGCGCGCGCAACCATCCGGCGATGCGCGCCGCGCCGGCGACGCACGCGAGATCGAAGCATAAGCCCGCGAGCACGAGCACCGCGCCGAGCGCCGCCATCTGCGCGATCACCGGCGCGCCGCCCTGCTGGACGAACTGCGGCAGCAGCACCGAGCAGAACAGCAGCGCCTTCGGGTTGAGCAGGTTGGTGAGGAGGCCCTTGGCGAAGGTATGACGCAGCCGGGCAGCGGGCGCGCCGTCGTCGGGCAGCGCAAACGCCGGCGAGCGGAAGATCTGCACCGCGACGTAGGCGAGGTACAGCGCGCCGCCGTAGCGCACGGTCTCGTAGAGCCACGGCGCGCTCTTCAGGAGCGCGGCGATGCCGCACGCGGACAGCGTCACGTGCGCGGCGCGCGCGAACCCGAGCCCGGCGGCGGCGGCCGCGCCGTGCCGCGCGCCGCGGCCGATGCCCGTCTGCAGCACGAACGCCATGTCGGGGCCGGGCACGGCGTAGACAGCGACGACGGCAGCGACGTAGACGAGCAGCAGATGAGCGGAAAGCATGATCGAACCCGGGTGGAAAAGGGCTCCATATTGCACCTTCCCGGCAAGGATTTTTTGGCTAATTTGGCCGGCAGATGCACCAAATTTATTGGAATACACTACTGAAAACCGATTTTTTAGAGCATTCCCACACCATGATCGATCTCGACAAAACCGACCGCGCCATTCTCGCCGCAGTGCAGCTCGACGGCCGCATCCCGGTCGCCCGCCTCGCCGATTCGGTGGGCCTGAGCGAAACGCCGTGCGCGCGCCGGCTCAAGCGCCTCGAAAGCGACGGCTACATCGAGCGCTATCGCGCGCAGCTCTCGCGCAACGCGCTCGGCTTCGGCGTCGTCGCGTTCGTGCTGCTGCGCTGCTCGGTTCACGACCGCAGCGTCGCGAACCGCTTCGAGCGCGAGGTGCTCGGCATTCCGCGCATCCTGTCGTGCCACAACGTGTCGGGGTCCGCCGACTATCTGCTGCAAGTCGTCGCGCACGATCTCGACGACTACGGCACGTTCCTGCGCGAGACGCTGCGCGTGCTGCCGGGCGTCACGTCGATCGAGTCGGCGCTGTCGCTGCGCGAGGTGAAGCGCGAAGCCGAGCTGCCGATTCCGTGACGGCGCGCGGCTGCCAGTGCCGCGCCGCCGACGAACCGCACGCCCGAATCGCGCCTCCGAATCGCGCCCCCGAATCGCGCCTCCTTTGCGCGCTGTCATCAAACTGCCTGATCGCGACGGCTAGGATCGAAAGGTTCGTTCCAAACAAGGGCCGTCATGAACCACCCTCTGTCCGCTGCGGCGAGCGAAGAGCTCGGGCGCACCCGGCATCTGGGCGTCGCGCTCCTCGTCGCCCTCCTCGCAGCCGGCGTCGCGTATGTGTTCGTCCACCTGTTCGCGGATCTCGCCCCCGTCGGCAGACGCTCGGCGTTTCCGTATCTGCTGCTCGGCGTCGCGCTCGCGATCGCGCTCGGCTTCGAGTTCGTCAACGGCTTCCACGACACCGCGAACGCCGTCGCGACCGTCATCTACACGCATTCGCTGACGCCGAACGTCGCGGTCATCTGGTCAGGCATCTGGAATTTTCTCGGCGTGATGGCGTCCACGGGCGCGGTCGCGTTCGGCATCCTGCAACTGCTGCCCGTCGAGCTGATCCTGCAGGTCGGCCACGGCGCGGGCTTCGCGATGGTGTTCGCGCTGCTGATCGCGGCGATCGCATGGAATCTCGCGACCTGGTATTTCGGCCTGCCTTCGTCGAGCTCGCACACGCTGATCGGCTCGATCATCGGCGTCGGGCTCGCGAATCAACTGATGCACGGGCCGTCCGGCACGAGCGGCGTCGACTGGGCGCAGGCGGCGGGCGTCGGCAAGTCGCTGCTCTTCTCGCCGATCGCCGGGTTCCTGTGCGCGGGCCTGCTGCTCGTCGCGCTGAAGGCGCTCATGCGCGTGCCCGCGCTGTATCTCGAGCCGCAGACGAACGAGCCGCCGCCGTTCTGGGTCCGCGGCCTGCTGATCCTGACCTGCACCGGCGTGTCGTTCGCGCACGGCTCGAACGACGGGCAGAAAGGCATGGGGCTCATCATGCTGATCCTGATCGGCACCGTGCCGACCGCGTACGCGCTCAACAAGGCGGTCACGCCCGGCGAGACGCAGACGTTCATCGCCGTCGCGCATCGCGCGTCCGAGGCGCTCGCGCATTATGCGGGCGACGCGCCGCCGTCGCCGAACCCGCGCGCCGCAGTGCAGACGTACGTGCAGTCGCGCCGCCTGGGCGGCGCGACGCTGCCCGCGGTTCGTCAGTTGTCCGACGCGCTCGCGGCCGAAGTCGGCGCGACGGGCTCGATCGCGAAAGTGCCCGAGGGCCAGGCGGACAACGTTCGCAATACGATGTATCTGGTGTCCGAAGCGCTGCGCCTGATGGAGAAGACCGGCCAGCCGGCGTTCTCGCAGGCGGACCGCCGCGCGCTCGACGACTATCGCAAGCACCTCGATCACGCGACGAAGTTCATTCCGACCTGGGTCAAGGTCGCGGTCGCGATCGCGCTCGGCCTCGGCACGATGGTCGGCTGGCGGCGCATCGTCGTGACCGTCGGCGAGAAGATCGGCAAGCAGCATCTGACGTATGGGCAAGGCGCATCGGCGGAAGTCGTCGCGATGCTGACGATCGGCGCGGCCGATGCATACGGGCTGCCGGTGTCGACGACGCACGTGCTGTCGTCCGGCGTCGCGGGCACGATGGCCGCGAACGGTTCGGGGCTGCAATGGAGCACGGTGCGCAGCCTCGTGCTCGCGTGGGTGCTGACGCTGCCCGCGTCGATCGTGCTCGCGGGCGCGCTCTATTGGACCTTTCACGCGTTGCTCTGACGCGCGCGGCGGAATGACGGCGCGGCGTGCGGCGGCGGCGTGCAACGCGCGGCGCGAATTGCAGCGCAAGATCCGGTGTGCGTGGAATCGCCCGCCTCGCTAGACTGGCCGCATCGATCCCCCCACGATGCAGCGAGGAAGCGCCGATGAATACGATGTCCGAACCACCTGTGGCGGCCGCCCGCGCGCGCGACGAAACGGCGAGCGGCGCGGCGCGCGAAACGGCGCTCGCGCAACGGATCGACGCGCTGCCGTGGGCGTCGATCGAACGGGATCTCGACCGCGACGGTCACGCGATCGTCCGCGGGCTGCTCGCGCCGCGCACGTGCGAAGCGCTCGCCGCGCTCTACGCGCGCGACGCGCTGTTCCGCAGCCGCGTGACGATGGCGCGCCAGGGGTTCGGCCGCGGCGAATACCAGTATTTCGGCCACCCGCTGCCGCGCGCGATCCACGCGCTGCGCACGTCGCTCTATCCGCACCTCGCGCCGATCGCGAATCGCTGGCATGCGCGGATGCGCATCGACGCGCGCTTCCCCGCCGAGCACGAACGATTCATCGAACGTTGTCACGCGGCCGGGCAACGGCGTCCGACGCCGCTGTTGCTGCGCTATCGCGAAGACGACTACAACTGCCTGCATCAGGATCTGTACGGCGAACATGTATTCCCGCTGCAGGCGGCGATCCTGCTGTCGAAGCCGGGCGCCGATTTCACGGGCGGCGAATTCGTGATCACCGAGCAACGGCCGCGCATGCAATCGCGCGTCGACGTCGTGCCGCTCGAACAAGGCGACGCGGTCGTCTTCGCCGTTCATCATCGTCCGGTGCAAGGCGCGCGCGGCGCATATCGGGTGAATCTTCGGCATGGCGTGAGCCGCTTGCGCTCCGGGCAACGATACACGCTCGGGATCATCTTTCACGATGCGCTGTGACGCCGACGCTCACGCCGGCGCGGGCACGGACTGAACGAGCATCACGACGGCCGACGCGCGCAAATCGATGCGCATGCGCCGCGTTCCGCGCGCTCGACCACGCCGGGCCGAACGAATCCCAATGGTTGCGCATGCATTCATCTGTCGCGATGCGCGCACACGGCTGCGCTATTTCGCGAACACCGGCGGCCACATGCCGCAACCGGTGCTGCGTGCGCTGCGCGACCTGTTCCCGAACGCATCGCCGTATCTGATGTACGGGCTGACGGAAGCGTTCCGCTCGACCTAGCTCGACCCCGCCGAAGTCGACCGTCGCCCCGACTCGATCGGCAAGGCGATGCCGAACGCGCGGATTCTCGTCGTGCGCGAGGACGGCGCGCCATGCGCGCCGAACGAGGTCGGCGAACTGGTTCACGTCGGCGCTTGCGTGACGCCCGGCTACTGGAACGATGCGGCGCGCACCGCGCTTCGCTATCGGCCCTCGCCCGAGGCGAAGCCGGGCGGCGCGCCGCGTGAGACGGCCGTCTGGTCCGGCGATCTCGTGCGCCGCGACGACGACGGATTCCTCTATTTCGTCGCGCGCAACGATGCGCAGATCAAGCGCTCCGGCTACCGGATCAGCCCCGAGGAGATCGAGGATGTCGCGCACGCGAGCGGGCTCGTGGCCGAAGCGGTCGCGCTCGGCGTGCCCCACGACGAACTCGGCGAACTCGGCGAATCGATCACGCTCGTCGTCGTGCCGCTGTCCGCCGATTCGTTCGCGCACGACGCGCTGCGCGCATGGTGCGCGCAGCAGCTTCCGCCGTACATGGTGCCGCATACGATCGCAACCCGCGCGTCGCTGCCGCGCAATCCGAACGGAAAATTCGATCGCGTCGCGCTGCGCGCGGACGCGGCGAATCTCGTCGAAACGCTCTGAAGGCCGGCCGGATCGCCGCGCGAAATGCGGCGCCGGCTCGCGTTCCGCCACGAATATATTCGCTCGCCATTTTCCGACGAAAACAAGAATTTACCGCACATCTAATAAGCCCGAATCCGCCCGAATAATCATTCACCGCCACTCCCCGCTGGCAGCGATTTCCCGCGACGATTCCATGCTTACTCGCTCCCCGCATAAAAACTTGCCGACGCAAAAATGAAATGAACTTGCCTATTGCATCGCAGCATCGGTTTAAAATGCCGATCGCTGCGTCAATCTGCTCGCACCCCACCACCTCGTCATCCGGATCGTTTCAGGCAGCGAAAAATACCCGGCGCATCGAGATAAAAATATCGGACGCTCTCCCAATATGAACCGCCGATTATCCGAACGCCGCTCTTGCAATCGTTATTGCATTTGATATTATTTGCAGACAATTTCAACGTCATTGCGTTATCCGATTTTCATTGCCGACGCGTCCCCAACCCGGTACACGGCACTTTCGAAAGTCTTGATTTTCAATAACGGGGGCATGCAAATTGAGCAGGCTGCTTCAACGCGAATATCGAACAGGTGGAGACGACGGTGCGGGGTCGTCGTCCGGGGAAAGCGCTTCGACACCGATGCTCTCCGCCACCTTGCCGGAGTCGCGCGACGTCCGCACGCTGATCGAGACTTTCAGGCAGGCGGCGCTGCAGATCGGCTATCAGCACCATGCGATCGTCGAATTGTCGGGCGCGTCGCATCCGGCATCGATCGACGTCGTCTCGCTGCACTATCCGTCGGAGTGGGTCGAGCATTACACCCGCAGCGACTACTTCGCCATCGATCCCGTCCATCGCGCGGCATTCCAGTACAGCACGCCGTTCTCGTGGAACGACATCGCGACGTCGAATCTGCGCGAACGGCATCTGCTGATGGAAGCGGAGGACGCGGGACTCGACAACGGCATCAGCATTCCGCTGCATCAGCCGCTCGGACGCGTGCTGCTGGTCAGCCTGTCCGGCACCGCGCCGACGCACGACGCCGACGCGAAATGGCGCAACGCGTATCTGCTCGGCATGCAGTTCAATCTGCAGTTCCAGAGCATGCGCACGTGCAGCCCGATTCCGCCGTCCGTCCATCTGACGGACCGCGAACAGATGTGCCTCACGTGGGTCGCGCGCGGCAAGTCGTCGTGGGTCATCGCGAACATGCTCGACATCTCCAAATACACGGTCGACTTCCACATCGAGAACGCGATGGAGAAGCTCAACACGCGCAGCCGCACGTTCGCCGCCGTGAAGGCCACGCGACAGGGGCTCATCTTTCCATGAGCGCGCGGTCCATCCGGATTCGTTAGCGCCGCCCGTCTCATCCGCCGCCGCCATCGTCGCCCTGCCGCGGCGAGGCTGCGTCGCGCGCGAGCCTCTCGCCCCTCACCGCTCATACGCGATCGGACGCGCGCTGTCCTCACGCCAACGATCGATCCATCGGAGAACCAAGCGCCATGTCATACATCATCGCGGGCCGATTGAACGAACTGCCGCCGCACGTCCAGACCGATCTCGGCGCGTATCGCTACGACGTGTTCGTCCGCCGGCTCGGCTGGACGATCGCGGGTCGCGCGCATGACGATCATGCGGAATGGGACGAGTTCGACGGTCCGTCGACGGTTCACGTCGTCGCGCTCGACGACGCGCGCGAAGTCTGCGGCTATGCGCGCCTGCTGCCGACGACGGGCCCGTATCTGCTGCGCGACGTGTTTCCGCATCTGCTCGGCTCGTCGCCCGCGCCGCAATCGCCGGCCGTCTGGGAAATGTCGCGCTTCGCCGCGTCGCGCCGGCGCCGCCGCGCGACCGGGCGCGAGCCGCTCGGGATGGACTTCTTTCCGTCGGTGCTCACGGTGGCCGCGTCGCTCGGCGCGACGCGCGTGGTCGGCGTGATGACGCTGTCGATCGAGCGACTGTACCGCCGCTCGGGCATCGCGCTGCATCGCCTCGGCAACGCGATGGCGTCCGCGGACGGCAGCCTGTCCGCGTGCTCGGTCGACCTGCCGTGCCTCGCGTTCGCGCCGCTGGGCCGCAAGCAGTGCGCATCGTGTCTGTCGATGCATTGAGCGTCGGCGCGGGCGCCTCGGGCGAGACGCGCGTCTTGTCGTTTTTGCCGATTTCTTACCGATTGTTTTTTGGCGATTTCGCTGCGCGCCGCCGAATTGGGCGATCTCCTCTAACCGCATCGTCGGCGCGCCGCCCGGCTCGACCGCTCCGGAACCCGAATCGGCATCCGCGTCACCCCCGTCTTGACTCGGTTCCGATTTTGAACCTACGATTCCAACCAATACATCCGTTGATGTAACATTCATTGATGGATGCCTGACCGTCGACCCAACCGGAGCGTCACGCCATGTCCGATCCGAATCCCGCCGCGGGCGCGTTGCTCGCGCAGCCGCTCACGCTGCCGAACGGCGTCGTGCTGAAAAATCGCATCGTGAAATCGGCGCTGAGTGAAGCGCTATGCGGTCACGACGGCCGCGTGACGCCGCAGTTGATCGCGCTGTACCGGCGCTGGTCGAATTCGGGCGCGGGGCTGCTCGTCACCGGCAACGTGATGATCGACAGCAAGGCGCGCGGCGAGCCCGGCAACGCCGTGATCGAGGACGACCGCGACCTGCCGCGCCTGCGCGAATGGGCCGCGGCCGCGAAATCGCACGGCAGCGAGGTCTGGATGCAGATCAATCACCCGGGCAAGCAGGCAATACGCGGACTCAACGCGGAGACCGTCGCGCCGTCGGCGATCGGCTTCGGGCCGAAGCTGTCGCCGTATTTCGCGGTGCCGCGCGCGCTGACGAGCGCCGAGATCGACGATCTGATCCGGCGCTATGGGGCGACGGCCGCCATCGCGCAGCAGGCGGGCTTCACCGGTGTCCAGTTGCACGGCGCGCATGGCTATCTGATCAATCAGTTCCTGTCGCCGCAGCACAACCAGCGCACCGACGAATGGGGCGGCAGCGCCGAGAATCGCCGGCGCTTCGTGCTCGCGGTGTATGCGCAAGTGCGACGCCGGGTCGGCCCGGACTTTCCGATCGGCATCAAGCTCAATTCGGCCGATTTCCAGCACGGCGGCTTCACCGAGGAAGAATCGCGCGACGTGATCCGCGCGCTCGTCGATGCGGGCATCGATCTGGTCGAAATCTCCGGCGGCACCTACGAAGCGCCCGTGATGCAGCTTGGCGACCGCAAGGCGTCGACGATCGCGCGCGAAGCGTATTTCCTCGCGTTCGCCGAGAAGGTGCGCGCCGAAGTGACGGTGCCGCTGATGGTCACGGGCGGCTTCCGCAGCCTCGCCGGCATGCAGGCGCCGCTGCGCGACGGCGCGCTCGACCTGATCGGCCTCGGGCGCATCCTCGCGATCGAGCCCGACGCGCCCGCGCGGCTGTTGCGCGGCGAGGAAACGCGGCATCGCGTGAAGCCGCTCAGCACGGGCGTCAAATACCTCGACAGCCTCGGCTCGCTCGAGATCACGTGGTACACGCGGCAGCTCCATCGAATCGGCAAGGGGCGCAATCCGATCCCCGACGAGAACGCGCTGAAGTCGTTCCTGCTCGATCTGTCGTCGAAGGGCTGTGCGATCTTCAAGGCGAGGCGCCTGCGTGCTTCGTCATCCGAAGCGTCGGCCGCGCATGGATCGACGACGTCGATCGCCGGCGGGCAGCGGCACGACGCGCATTGAACAGACCCTAGGGTCTGTTTACATACGGAACGTGCATGCGTTGCCACGAGAACGGCCGCTCGCGAGGCGCGTGACGCGGCGAATACTGGACGTATTCGCAAGGAGCGCAACGCGGCGAGCGGCCGTTCTCGTGGCAACCCCAAACTTGGAATCCATTCCAGGGGAATGCCCGAAATCGCCCGTAGGGCGGCGTCGCTCGTCGCTTGTTTGGCTCGGCCAAACGGCACTCCTCACTTCTTGCCCTACGGGCGATTTCGGGCATTCGCATGCACGTTCCGTATGTAAACAGACCCTAATCCGCCCGCCACGGCGTCAATCGCCGCTGCAACGCGCGCAAGCCGATTTCCAGCGCGAGCGCAATCGCGCCGATCACGAGGATCCCCGCGATCACGACGTCCGTCACGAGGAACCGCGACGCCGAGTACACCATGAAGCCGAGCCCGCGCGTCGCCGCGATCAGCTCCGCCGCGACGAGCGTCGACCACCCCGCGCCCAGCGCGATGCGCACGCCGGTCAGGATGTCGGGCAGCGCGCTCGGCAGCACGACGTGGCGCAGCAGCTTGAAGCGCGTCGCGCCGAGCGAAGCGGCCGCGCGCAGGCGGCTTTCCGATACGCCGCTTGCGCCCGCGGCGGTCGCGATCGCGAGCGGCACGAACATCGTCAGATAGATCAGCAGGACTTTCGACGCATCGCCGATCCCGAACCAGACGACCATCAGCGGCAAGTACGCGAGCGGCGGAATCGGGCGGTAGAACTCGACGACCGGATCGACGACGCCGCGCACGATCCGGTTCGTCGCGATCAGGATGCCTACCGGAATCGCGGTGACGACCGCGAGCGCGAACGCCGTCGCGATCCGCGACAGGCTCGCGAGCAGATGCTGGCCTAGCGTCGCATCGTCGAAGCCCTCGGTGCTCAGCACGACGAGCTTGCGCAGCACGGCCTCGGGGCCCGGCAGCAGCGCGGCCGGCACCCATTCGAAGCGCGCCGCGAGCCACCATCCGGCGACGAGCGCGACCCACGTCGCGAGCGCGGCCGCGTGGCCCGCATGCACGCGCAACCCGCGGCGCACGCGCAACGCCGCGGCGGCCGCGTTCGTCGCCGAAAGCGGCAGGGCGAGATCGGAATTCGGTTCGGTCGCGGCCAACGTCAGACCTCCTCGGTTTCGCGCATCAACTGCTCGACGAGCGCGAGATGGATTTCGGTGAAGCGCGGATCGCTCTTGATCGAGCGCATCGATTCGCCGTGCGCGTAGCGCCGCGCGAAATCGAGCGAATGACGCGCGACGATCCGGCCCGGCCGCGGCGACAGGATCAGCAGCTCGGTCGCGAGCAACACCGCTTCCTCGACGCTGTGCGTGATCAGAAAGACGCCCTTGCCGGTCGCGCGCCACACGTCGAGCAGCAGCGTCTGCATGTGCTCGCGCGTCAGCGCGTCGAGCGCGCCGAGCGGCTCGTCCATCAGCAGGAACGACGGGTCCGCGGCGAGCGCGCGCGCGAGCCCGACGCGCTGACGCATGCCGCCCGAAATCTCGTCGATCCGGTGCTGCTCGAAGCCCGCGAGCTTCACGAGCCGCAGCACGTCGCGCGCCCGCGCGTTGCGTGCGTCGCGGCCGACGCCCTGTATCCGCAGCCCGAACGCGACGTTGTCGATCACGTTGAGCCACGGCATCAGCGCGTCGTCCTGGAACACGACGCCGCGATCGGCGCCGGGCCCCGTGACGGGCGCGCCGTCCACGCTCACGCGGCCCGACGTCGGCGGCTGGAAGCCGGCGAGCAGCGACAGCAGCGTGCTCTTGCCGCAGCCGGACGCGCCGAGCGCGACGACGATCTCGCCGCTGCCGACCGACATCGATACGTTCTCGAGCGCCGTCAGCGCGCCGCGGCGCGACGCGTAGACGACGGATACCTGTTGCGCGGAAAGCTTCGCCATGCCGGTGCCGCCGCGTCGGATCAGCGCGCGGCGACCGACGCGCGGACGAACCGGTCCGTCACCGTCGGCCGATAATCGGGCAGCACGCGGTCGATCTTGCGCTGCTCCTTCAGGAAGCGCGCGGTCGACGCGATCGCGGCGGCCGTCCCGCCGCCGAGCAGCTCGGGCGACGCCTGCTCGGCGGCCGTCGGATAGAGATTGCCCGCGAGCAGTTGCGGAATGTCGCCCGTCGTCGCGCCGCTCAGCCGCGAGATCGCGGCGACCTGCGGCGACGCGCTCGTCCACGCGCGGCCGTTCGCGCGATAGTCGGCGATCGCCTGCGTCGTCACGCTCACGAACTTCGACACGAAATCCGGATGCGCCTGCGCGAAATCGCTGCGCACCGCCCACAGGTCGAACGTCGGCGCGCCCCACTTGCCGACCTCGGCCGAATCGACGAGCACCTTGCCGCCGCTCGCCTTCGCGCGGCCGAGCGCCGGGTCCCACGTGTAAGCGGCGTCGATCACGCCGCGCTCCCACGCGGCGACGATCTCCGTCGGCCCGAGGTTCACGATCTTCACGCGCTGCGCATCGATGCCCCAGTGCTTGAGCGCGGCGAGCAGCGCATAGTGGCAGTTCGATGCGTAAGGCGTCGCGATCGTCTTGCCGACGAGATCGGCCGGCTTGTCGATATGCGCGCCGCCGCGCACGACGAGCGCTTCCGACACGCCGGTGAGCGCGTTCAGCACGACCGCCTGGATCGGCACGCCGCGCGACACCGCGGCGGTGAACGGGCTCTGCCCGACGTCGCCGATCTGGACATCGCCGGATGCGAGCGCCGCGACGACGTCCGCGCCCGAATCGAAGCGGCGCCAGTTGATCTTCCAGCCGGTGGCCTTCTCGTACGCGGCTCCCGCCTGCGCGAGCTTCGCCGGATCGGCGCCGTACTGATAGGCGACGTTCACCGTGTCCGCCCATGCGGACTGCGAACGAACCGCGGAAAAGACGGCCACGGCGAGCGTCGCGGCGACGAGGATGCGCTTGAGAATCATGAGGCCTTCCCTTCTTCTGGATGCGTTGAATTCGGATGGCCGTCGAGATTACCGGGATGCGCGCCGTCTGTTAAACAACGAAATCTGCGAAGGATATGAGACGGCGCATTCGGCGATTGCGCCGGGCCGGCTGCAATCCCGGCACAACGATAAGCAATGCGGATTTCGTTGGTTCACCGCACGCATGCGCTTTGCGAGACTCTCCGGCTTTCCGCCACGCGCGGCGCACGAGCGCCGGCTGCGCACGCAAGCCGCGCTCCGACGCCGACACACCGAATCCGGACCGACGATGACCCGACTGAAACTGACCCGACTGACACCCGCGATCGGCGCGATCGTCGACGACGTGGACCTCTCGAACGCGACCGACGACCTGCGCGACGACCTCCGCGCCGCGCTCGCGCGCCATCAGGTGCTGTTCTTTCGCGGCCAGCGCCTGAGCGCAGTCCAGCATCGCGACTTCGCGGCCGGTTTCGGCGATCTGCACGTTCATCCGATCTATCCGTCGCATCCGGATGCGCGCGAGATCATGGTGCTCGACAACGCCGTGTTCGACCTGAAGGACAACGCGATCTGGCATACGGACGTGACGTTCGTCGAAACGCCGCCGCGCGCGTCGATCCTCGCCGCGCGCACGCTGCCCGAGACGGGCGGCGACACGCTGTGGGGCAGCGGCTTCGCCGCTTACGACGCGCTGTCCGATCGCGTGAAGACACAGCTCGACGGCCTCACCGCGCAGCACGACTTCACGAAGTCGTTTCCGCTGAAGCGCTTCGGCCTCACAGCGGAGGATCGCGCGCGCTGGGAAGAAACGCGCGCGACGCATCCAGGCGTCACGCACCCCGTCGTGCGCACGCATCCGGAGAACGGCCGCCATGCGCTGTTCGTCAACGAGGGCTTCACGACCGAGATCAACGAGCTGCCCGACGAAGAAAGCGCGGCGCTGCTGCGCTTCCTGTTCGCGCATCAGTCGCGGCCCGAGTTCACGCTGCGCTGGCGCTGGCAGCCGGGCGACGTCGCGTTCTGGGACAACCGCTCGACGATCCACTACGCGGTGAACGACTATGGGAAAACGCACCGGGTGATGCATCGCGCGACGATCGTCGGCGACCGGCCGTATTGAGCCGGCGGCGCGGCGCCGCGCGCATCGCGCGACGAAGCCCGCCTGCGTCAATCCGCGAGCCCCATCAGCTTCGCAAGCAGCGGCCACCGGTCGAGCGCATCGTGGTACGCGAGCCGCGCCTGCTCGTCGAGATAGCGCGACGGATCGATCTCGCGCACGCGGCGCGCGAGCCCCGCAATGTCGTTCGACGGCAGCGGCTCACCGCCGCGCGCCATCGCCGCCGTGTCCGGATTCCCGTTCGTCATTTTTCCTCGATCCATACGCCGTCCGGCGTCTTCACCGCGTAGCCCGTCGGCGTCGTCATCGTCACCGTGCCTTCGTTCTCGCCGATCATGCGCGTCTGCGGCAGATCGGCCGCGTATTGCGACAGCGTCACGCCCGGCTTGAACGGGCTGTTCGACACGAGATTCGACAGCAGTTGCGCGACCGCGAGGAAGCTCGCCGGCGCGTCGATCACGGTCGTCGCGCCGTGGTCGCCCTTGAAGCCGACGAGCCGCACGCCGACCGGCCCGTGCACGATCCGCGGCGTCGGAATCTCGCGCAGCCCCGCCACCTGCTTCTCATCGCCGCGCAGCGCCGCGCCGTGCTCGGGCACGAACACGATCACCGCGCGGCGGCCCGATGCGGCGACCAGATCCGCGAAGCGGTCGAAATCGTCCATCAGCTTGCGCGCGCGCAGCGGATACGAGTCGAGGCTCGACATCCGGCCGCTCGTCAACTGATTGCCGTCGTGCAGGCTGATCGTGTTGTAGTACAGCGCGACGGGGCCCGGGGTCGCGCCGCGCTTCGCGTACCAGTTCGCGAGCGTCGCATAGTCGTCCTTGATCGCCGAGCCGTCGAACGCGTGCATCGCGACGGGCGCGTCCGCGTTCGGGATCATCGGCGCGTTCGGCACGCCGATGTTGTCGCGGATCAACTGCAGGAAATTGTCGAAGTGGCCGTCGTGGTTGAGCAGCGTCTGCGGCGCGAAGCCGGCGCCCGCGAGCTGCGCGAACAGATGGCACTGCGCGGGCGCGGGCTTGTACAGGTCCGCGTGCGCCTCCTGCCCGCAGCTCGCGCGCAGCACGCGGATCGCGGCCGGGCCGCTGTAGCTCGCCGCCGTGCTGAAGTGCGTGAACAGATAGTCGAAATGGCCCAGCAGCGGATGATTGCGCAGCTTCGCGACGTCGAGGTCGTCCCACGACAGCGAACAGACGTGCAGCACGATCACGTCGAACTGCGTCGCCGGATCGGCGCTCGGGCGGCCGAACGTCACCTGCCGCTGCGATTCCTGCGAGCGGAACGCGGCAAGCGCCGCGTTGTGATCCTGCGGCTGCGCGGCGCGCCCCGTTTCAGCCGGCCCGGACGCGGCCCCGGCGGCCACGGCCGCCGCGTCGAGGCGCGCGAGCGCCGCGCTGCCCGCCTGCCACACGGGCAGCGCGATCAGCGCGAGCAGCACGAACGTCGCGACGCGCAGCCAGCGATTGACGATCAGATAGCCGATCACGACGCCGAGCGCGATCAGCGCGAGCATCGGCGGCACGAAGCGCGGCACGAGCTCCATCCAGTAGCCGACGCTGAACGAGCGCAGGCTGCCGAGCGTTTCGACGAGCCGCGCGAACGGCGGCACGTCCGCTTCGTAGTACATCAGCGGCACGCCGATCACGAACGCGAGCGCGTGGCGCAGCAGCCGCAAGCCGCGCCGCCTCACCGGCGAGCTCAGTGCGAGCGCGAGCGCGAAACCGAGGTTCGCGATCCACAGCGGCTTCAGATGGCCCGCCGCGAACAGATAGAGCTTCAGAATGAAATACAGATTCCAGAACGTCATCGACGTGGCTCCGTCGTCAGTTGAATCGGCGCGTCAATGACGCGTCCGGTCGGCCGCGCGTCTTGCCCGCATCGCGCTCGTCGCGGCCCGCAGCATCCGCGCGTAGCCAGCGAACCCCATCGCGAGCACCTCCTTCAGCCCGCGCAGCGGCGCGTCGTCGGCGTCGCGGTTCGCGTCGCGCCAGTCGAGCCACGCGTCCGCGCGGCCGAACGTGCACTGCACGAGCTGGCGCTCCTGCTCGAGCGTCAGCCGCTCGAACTGCACGCCGAGATGCGTGGCGTCGACGCGGGTCACGCGCACCGGGAAATGGAACGGCCGGTCGCCTCGGCTCACGCAGACGTCGAGCGTGTCGCCGAGCGCGATGCGCGCACCCGGCACCGCATCGAGCCCGAGGCCGCCCGCCGAGTAGTCCTTCGTGTGGCACGCGGCCGTCGTGCCGTCGGCGAGAAGCAGCGTCGCCGGCACCCGCATCGCGATCCGGTGCGTGACGCGCACCTGCTTCGCCTCGCGCGCGACCGCGAGCGCCGCGCCGAGCATCGCGAGGTTGTACAGCGCCCACGCGACGTTCATCAGGATCGTCGACGCCTCGTCGCCGCCGCCCGCGGCAAGCCGCACGCCGCCCGCGAAGATCGCCGCGACGTTCAGCACGAAGAGCGCGAGATAGGGCCTGGACGTCGCCCAGTCGACGTAGCCTTCGTCGATCCGCCCGCCCTTCGCGGTCACGTTGAACTTGCCGTGCTTCGGGCTCAGGAACGCGATCGTCGTCGGCAGCGCGATATACCACGCGAGCACCGATTCGTACACCTCGGCCCAGAACGAATGCCTGAAGCGCCCCTGCATCCGCGCGTTCGCGACGTGCGCGAGCGCCATGTACGGCAGCACGTAGCTGGCGAGCGCGAGCGCCGACGCGTTGATGAAATACAGGTGGAAGAACAGGTACGCGATCGGCATCGTCAGGAACACGAGCCGCGGAATGCCGTAGAAGAAATGCAGCATCGCGTTGCCGTAGCACACGCGCTGGAAGAAGCCGAGGCCGCGGCCGACGAACGGATTGTCGATCCGGAAGATCTGCGCCATTCCGCGCGCCCAGCGCGCGCGCTGCCGGATGTGGCCCGCGAGGCTTTCGGTCGCGAGGCCCGCGGCCTGCACGGTCGGCAGATAGGCGCTCGTGTAGCCGCGGCGATGCAGCTTGAGCGCGGTGTGCGCGTCCTCGGTGACGGTCTCGACCGCGACGCCGCCGACCTCTTCGAGCGGGCCGCGCTTGAGCACCGCGCACGAGCCGCAGAAGAACGCGGCGTTCCACAGGTCGTTGCCCGCCTGCACGAGCCCGTAGAACAGGCTGCCCTCGTTCGGCACGCGGCGGAACGTGCCGAGGTTGCGCTCGAACGGGTCCGGCGAGAAGAAATGATGCGGCGTCTGCACGAGCGCACAGTTCGGATCGCGAAGGAATGCGCCCATCGTCGTCTGCAGGAACGAGCGCGTCGGCACGTGATCGCAGTCGAAGATCGCGACGTATTCGCCGTGCGTGCGCGCGAGCGCGCTGTTGATGTTGCCCGCCTTCGCGTGGCGATTGTCGTCGCGCGTCAGATAGCCGATGCCCGCATCGCGCGCGAACGCCTCGAACGCCGGGCGGCGGCCGTCGTCGAGCAGATAGACGTTGAGTCTGTCCGCGGGCCAGTCGAGGCTCTGCGCGGCGAATATCGCCGGCTTCACGACGGCGAGCGGCTCGTCGTATGTCGGAATGTAGACGTCCACGCTCGGCCAGCCGGCGGGATCGTCCGGCAGGCGCGCGACCGGACGCTCGAGCGGCCACGCGGTCTGCACGAAGCCGAGCACGAGGATGAGCCATGTGTACGCCTCGGCCGCGTACAGCAGATAGCCGACGCACGCTTCGAGCGGCGTGCGCAAGTCGAGCGTCTCGGTGCTGCGCCACCAGATGTAGCGCGCCATCGCGAGCAGCGCGAACGTCGCGAGCGCGAGCGTCGGCAGGCTGCCCGGCATGCGGCGCAGCGCGAGCGCGAGCGCGGCGAGCGTCGCGAAGAACGCGAACTGGCCCGCCGGCGCGAGCGGCGACGTGCCGGCCGCGAGCCACAGCGCGAGCCCCGCCGCGCCGCTCGCCGGCAGCAGCCAGCGATGCGCGCCGGCGCGCTGCGCGCCGCGCTCGACGCGCTCGCCCCAGCGATGCCACGGCAAGCGGGCGAGCCATCCGTCGATGCGTCGCTGCATGCGGCGCGCGAGCGTCAACGCCGGTACGAGCGTCGCGTCGATCCACGCGAACGGATCGCGCGCGCGCGACCGCCTTTCGTGCGGCGCACGCACGAACGCGCGCCAGAGCCAGTCGCGCGCGCGGCGCGGCCGCGTCACGCCCCATTGCGCGGCGGCCCAAAGAACCGCCGCGCGCAGCCAGTCGCGCGCGACGTCGCGCGTGCCCGGCGCGGGCGCATGGAAGAACACGCGCACGAGCCAGTCGAACGACGAACGCTCGTCGGATACGCCGAGGCCGCGCGCGACCCAGCCGCGCACGCGCGCGGCCGCGCCGCCGATCCGTCGACGAAATGCCGCGCGCGCCGTCATGCGGGCGCCCCCGTCGCGTCGCGCGCGGCCGGCGCGCCGAGCCATGCGTCGACCCAGCTCGCGACGCCGTGCAGATCGTGCGACGCCTGCGAATGCGGCGCGTCGTCGAAGAACCACGTACCGCGCGCGAGCGCCTCGGGCAATGCCGCATCGAGATGCACGCGCTGCTCGAGCACGACGCCCGGGCCTGCCGCCGCACGCAGCATCGCGAGCACGTCGCGCTGCATGTCGCGCGCCGGGTTCAGCCGGTTCACGACGATGCGCAGCGCGCCCGCGCTCGCCGCGCGCAGCTCCGGCAGACGTGCGGCGGCCGTCGCGCACGCGGCGGGATCGGGCGGCACGACGCACAGCGCGAGATCCGCGCAGCGCAACGCATGCGCCGCCTGCTGCGACGGGAAGCGCGCGGTGTCGATCAGCGTCACGCCTTCGGCCGGCAGCGCGACGTCGGCGAGCGAGCGCGCGAGCCAATCGGGATCGGCGGCGAGCCGCGCGTCGCACGCGAGCGCCTGCGCGGAATCGACATGGCCGTATGGCACGAACAGCACGCCATCCGCGCTGCGCCACGTGTGCGCGTGCCACGCGGCGCCCGCGCCCGCCAGCGCGCGCGCGACGCCCGCCGGCGTGAACGCGTCGAGCCCGAGCTGCACGCCGAGCAGGTTCTGCGGATCGAAATCGAGCGCGACGACCGGCCGGCCGCCGCGCGCGAGCAGCGCCGCGAGCGCCGCCGTCAGCATCGTGCGACCCGCGCCACCCGTCGTCGAAACGATCGCGATCGTCTTCATCGCCCGTCCCGCCGTTCGCGTTGCGCGGCCGACGGCAGCAACCGCGCGTGCAGCGCGACCGGTTCGATCGTGCAGTGGACCGCGTCGCGGCGATCGAAATCGCGCGGCAACGACAGCCCGCGGCCGGCGCCGCCGCGCGACGCGACGAGCCGGATCGCAACGGCGATCACGATGCCGGCGACGAAGCCGGCGACCATCAGCGAAATCATTCGGCCTCCCTGATGCGCAACGGCATCGCGTCGCGCGTGGCGGTGCGGGCGCGCGCGTGGGCGATCGCGCCGGCAGTGCGCGGCCGGTGCGGTCGCGGCGCGTGCGGCGTAACCGTCGGTGTAATCGGTGCGATCGGCGGCGGCACGACGATTTGCGCAGTTCCGGCCGATACGCGCGGCGCGCGTTCGGCCGACGAACCATCGTTGCGCGCGGGGGGCCCGCCCGCCGCCGCCGAGAAGAGATCGCTGTAATCGGCGATCGGCGCGCGCCGGTTCGCCGCGTCGAGCGCGTTCAACTCGTGCTCGATGCTTTCTTCCGCGAGATGCACGACGCGATCCGCGATCCGCTCGACCGGCACGCCGAAGAGATGGCCGAGCACGTCGTGCGCATCGGCGAGTTCGCAGGCGAACAGGAACAGGTACAGGTGCTGCGCGTCGGCGGTCAGCACGTCGCCCGCGCGGCGCAGCGTGCACGCGCGCAGCGCGTGCGCATGCGCGACGCCTGGCAGCAGCGTCAGCTTCACGAGCGTATGCGACAGCGCGAGCACCGCACTGCGCTCGAGCACCGCGCGCGCATGCGAGCAGAACGCGCCGACGGGCAGATAGCCGAGCACCGTGTCGCCGAGCGACGCGGCGAGCGCGGCCCGATAGTCGGCCGCGACCGGGCGCGCATACAGTTGGCCCCGCAGCGAACGCAGCACCGCGAGCACGCGCGAGAACGGCAGGTTGCGCGCGACGACCTGGTTCGCGCCGAGGTTCAGCGCGAGCTGCTCGAACTGATGGCGCATCGCCTCGCCGCGCTCGACGACGATGATCTTCAGCGCGCCGCCGCACCGCAGGCGCAGCGCGTGGATCGTCGCGCACAGCGCCTCGAGCTGCGCGCGGCCGGTGAACGCGAGCACCGCGGTCGCCGCATGCGCGCCGTCGCAGGCGTCGAGCACCTCGGCGTTGTCGTCGACGATGTCCCAGTCGCCCGGCACCCACGATTCGCGCTCGACCACGCGGCGGCTTGCGACGACGCGCATCTCGTCGAACGCGAGCCGCGCGTCGCCGCGCGCCGCGTGCGCGCCGGCCGCCGGCACGGCCGTGAGCCGTCCGTCGCCCGTGAAGCGCAGCGCGCGCACCTCGCCTGTGGCGACCGCGCCGCGCGCGCGCCAGAAATCGACCCGCCAGCGCAGCTCGCCGTGCGTGCGCTGCAATTGCGCGACGCCTGCGCAGGCGCCGTGAAATCCGCCGCGCGCGGCGGGCGTGCGGTCGACGGCGAAGGGGGCGGCGCGATCGTCGATGCGATCTGCTGCGCGATCGTCGCCATGCGTGTTGTCACGCGCGGCGGGCGCGATGCGCGACGCTGCCGTGTGCGGCGTGCCGGCGCGGCTCGCGTCGGCCTCCGCCGCCTGCGGATCGATCAGCAGCACGAGCGCGATCCGATGCGAGCGGCACCAGCCGGCGAGCGCACGCCCTTCGTGCGTCAGCGCGGCGGGATCGTGCCAACTGAGCCAGCGCTCGGCGCCTTCGACGAAGTACAGCGCGTTCGCACGAAAGCGGTAGCGCTTCAGCGCGCGCAGGCCGCCGACGAGGCGCGCGAACGCGGGTGCGGGTGCGGCGTCTCGTTGCGAGGGTTGCGCCGGTTGCGGATTCAGTGCGTCCAGCTCGTCCGGCGTATCGAATGCGGCCGACGCGTCCCGCGTGTTCGTATCGCGCGGCGGCATCGCGAGCACGTTCAAGCGCCGCGGCCAACCCCGCGCGTGCACGCCGTCGACGAAGCCGATCTCGCGCAGCCGCGCCGCGACCTCCGCGCGCTCGCGCGCGAGCACGACCGTGACGTCGCGCGTGCGCGCATGCCGCACGCTGTCCCGGATCAGCGCATCGCACGCGCCCGTGCGCGCCGCCGCGTACACCAGGTACAGGCCGCCCGGCGCGAGCTCGGTCCACTCGTCGGGCAGCGCGTCGATCGCGAGCCGGTTCGTCGCGCTCGCGCGCTCGCGCAGCATCGCCGCGCGCGACCACGCGCGCCACAGCGCGCGCAGACGCCCGAGCGCGCCCGCGTCGGCTTCGCCGCTTGCGGACCGGATGGAAACGGGATCGGTGGATTTCAAGCGTGAGTCGTTCATGTCGCATCCGTCAGTAGCTCGAATAGAGTCGCACCGGCGACGGCGAGAAGCCGCCGCTGTCCTTGCGTGCGTCGAACGCGTAGCGCACGTACAGCAGCCCGGCGCTCGGCGCGTAATCGTGCGCGTGGTCGACATCGAATCGCGCGCCGATTGCGAGCCGCCCGTTCACGCGATACTCGGCAACGCCCGCGAACCCGTACCAGAACGACACGCCGCGCGTCGAGCCGCGCGAGAACACCGGGTTGCCGAGCGCCTGCGCGGACTTGACGAGCGCCGAATCCGGCAGCCCGTTCGGGAAATACGGCGAATCGCGCTCGAACGAGTTCGACACGCCGACCGTCGCGCTCACGTCCCACGTAAACGCGCCGCGCCGCCCCGCCCATTCGATCGGCATGCCGATCGACAGGTAGCGCTGCGGACTGTAGTAGCCGCCCTGCCCGTACGTGTAGTAGCGCAGGTTCTGCGCGTAGTGCCACGCGTTGCCGACGAGCCCCGCGCTCACGCGCGTGTCCGCGCGCCGATAGACGGGCGTCATGAATCCGGTGCGCAGCGTGACGGCCGCGTTGCTGGCGACGTTGCGCCCGGTCAGCCGCGCGGCGGCGAGATCGGCGAACAGGTTCACGCGGCCGATGTCGGCGGACGCATGCATGCCGACGCCGTCGCGCCGCACGCCGCCCCACGTCGCGCCCGTCCACGGATCGCGCAGCCCCGCGTACGACAGCACGCTGCCCGTCTCCGGCCGCCGCGACGCGCTGACGGAGAAGCTCGCCGGGCCCGCGTCGAACCGGTAACGCACGCCGCCGACGACGTAATGCACCGGAAAGCCGAGCGGCGTCGTGCCGACGTCGACGCGCCACGCGTCGTTGCGGTAGCCGATGCCGCCGCCGACGCCCGTCGCGCGCTGGCGCAGCGCACCGCCTGGCACGGCGGACGCGTCGGCGAGCGCCGGATGCGTCGCGAACGTGCCGAGCGCGTACGCTTTCGGATCGCTCGTGTCGAGCGTGCCCGCATCGAGCCGCACCGCGTCGAGATGAACGAACGCATGGCCGTCGTAGCGATACGGGATCTGCAGATAGACGGGCACCTGATGCGCGCGATACGCGGAGACGCCCTCGTCGCCGGACTTGTACGCGGGCAGCCAGCCCGCTTCGATCTCGGGATCGCGCCGCTGCTGCAGGTCGGCCCATGCGGCCTGCGCGGGCGTCGCGCCGTCGCGGCGCGGCGCGGCGCCCGCCGCGCGCTCCTGCGCGAGCGACTGCCGGTACAGCGACGCCGCGTCGTCGTAGCGGCCGAGCGCCTGCGCGACCCGCCCGGCCGCGACCGTCACGTCGGCGCGCGCCGGATACGCGGCGCGCAGCGTGTCGGCCAGCGCGGCCGCCTCCTGGGCGCGACGCAGCGCGGTCAGCCGGCGCAACGCCGACAGTTGCGTGTCGACGTCGTCGGGCGGCGTGCGCGCGAGCACGTCGCGCACGAGCGCGAGCGCGCGGGCGTGCTCGCCGTCGTCGTCGAGGATGCGCGCGAGCGCGAGCTGCGCGTCGGCATCGTCGGGCGCACGCGCGAGCACCGGCGCAAGCGCCGCGCGCGCGGCGTCGTAGCGGCCCTGCGCGCGCGCCAGCTCGGCCACCTCGAGCGCATAGCGGCGATCGGCCTTGCCCGCCGGGCTCGCGCGATCGAGCAGGCGCCCGGCGGCCTCATAGTCGTTGCGATCGAGCGCGTCGTCGGTTTCGCGCAGCACGAGCCGCAGCGACTGATCCTCGAGGCGCGCGGCGTGTGCGGCGTCGAGCGGCGCGCCGCTGTCGCGCAGCGCGCCGAGCCATGCGGCCAGCGCGTCGTCGCGCTGCGCGCCGCCGAGCAGATCGCCGTAGCGCAGCCGCACGCCGGCGTCCGCCTGCCTCGGATGCGCGGCGATCCAGTCGCGCAGCGGCGCGAGGCCACGCTCGACTTCGCCGAGGTCGATCCACTGCGCGCCGACGGCCGCGAGCAGGTCCGGATCGTCGGGCGCGGCGCGTTGCGCGCGGTCGAGCGCGGCGTCGGCCGCCGCGCGATCGTCGCGCGCGAGCGCGGCCCGCGCATCGGCGAGCGCCGCCTCGGCATCGAGCTTGCGCGCGAACGCGCGCATCCCGTCGGTGCGGCTCGCCTCCGGAATCGTCGCGAACACGGCCTGCGCGAGCGCGACGTCGTCGAGCGAGTTGCGATAGAGCGCAGCCGCATAGCGCATGTCGGCCGCGTCCGACGCCGCGAGCCCGTCGTCCATCACCGCGCGGCCGAGCTGCGGCAAACCCATGTCGCGATACAGGCTCGCGAGCGCGAAGCGGGCCCACGGCGCATCGGGCGCGATGCGCAGCGACGCCTCGTAGCGCTGCGCGGCCGGCCCGCGCTTTCCCGCCGCCGCGAGCGCGTCCGCCTGCTGCGCGAGCAGCTCGGCGCGCAGCCGTGCGAGCGCCGCGCGATCGTCGGCCGCGGCGAAACGGCTTTGCAGCGCGTCGACGAGCGGCCCGAACGCATCGGCGCGGCCGGTTTCCTCGTATAGCGTGCGCATGCTGCGCGCGGCCGACACGCTCGGCGCGCGCGCGGAAAGCAGCGCGCGCAGCAGCGGCTCCGCCGCGCGCCAGTCGCGTCGCGCGAGCAGCGAATCGGCGAGCAGCAGCTTCGCGTCGGCGTTGTCCGGCTCGAGCGCGAGCGCCGCGCGCGCGGCGCGCTCCGCGTCCTCCGGCCGCCCTTGCGCGGCGGCCGCGCGGCCCTGCGCGAGCGTGCCCCAGAAGCGCGCGGTGCCCGCGAGGCTCGTCCATTTCTCGCGATTGTCCGGTGCGAGCGCGGCCGCGCGCACGAACAGCGCGCGCGCTTCGTCGTGGCGGCCCTGCCGCAGACGCAGCAGCCCGAGGCCGCCGACCGCGTCCGGGTCGCCCGCGCGCGCGGCCGCGGCGCGCGCGAGAAGCGGCTCGGCGGCCGCGAGATCGCCGCGCGCGAGCGCCTGCAGGCCGCGCTGCTGCGCGATGTAGTCCGGATCGCGTTCGAGGCGAAGCCGCGCGTCGCGCTGCTGCTCGAGCGCGGCGGCGTCGCCGCGGAACTCGTCGTCGTCGGGCACGAACGTCAGATACGCGCGGAATGCGTCGAGATACGCGGGATCGCGCCCCGCCGACTGCAGCACGCTGCGCCACAGCGAGAGCGACGCGCGCCGGTCCGTGTCCGGCCGCGCGACGAGCGACCATGCGAGCCGGTTCGCCTGCGCGCGCGTGTCGCCGCGCTGGTTCAGCAGCTTCGCGAGCACCGTTGCCGCGTCGACGTCCGCCGGATCGGCGGCGACGGTCCGGCGCAGCGCGTCGATCGCGCGCGCGCGGCCGTCGGGCGCGCTCGCGACGATCTGGTAATACTCTGCGCCGAGCGAGCCCGCCGGCGCGCCGTGCGGAAACAGCGCGACGATGCGGCGAGCCGCTTCGTCGCCGCGCCCGCTGCGCGCGAGCAGGCGAATCTGCGCCATCTCCTCGCGGCCGCTCGTCGCGACGCGGTATTCGTCGTCGACCTGGCGCGTCACGAGCGCGCCGGGCGCCGCCTGCCTCAGGCGTTCGAGCGACGCGCGCGCGCCCTTCGCGTCACCGGCGCGCAGCAGGACCCGCGTCTGCCCGGCGAGCAGCGCCGGGTCGCGCGGCGCGATCAGCAACGCCTTGCGCAGCGCGTCGCGCGCGAGGTCGTCGCGGTGCTTGTTCGCCCACATGCGCGCGGTCGCGTACAGCTCGCGCGCGGCGTCGGCATCGGGCGCGTGCGGCGTCGCGACGGGCTGCGGCGTCGCCGACGCGCCGCGCGGCAAGGTGGGCACGAAGCGGATCGCCGGCGCTTGCGCAGCCGGCGTCGGATACGGCGGCGCGATCGATCGAAGCGCGGCCGGCTCGGGGCCGGCCAGCGCGAACGGCGACGACGCCGCGGCCGTGCGCGCGCGCATCGCGGCAAGCGGCGCGTGCCGATGCGGCGCGCTGGGCGGTGTCGATTCGGTCCGCACGGACATCGCGTCCGACGACGTGCGCGGGCCCGGCGAGAACCGCGGCGACAATGCCTTCGCCATCGAGACGGCTCGTCCGGATGCGCGCGGCTCCCCTCCTGCGGGAACGAAAACGGAAGCGAACGATTGCCCCGCCGCCGCCACGGCGAAACCATCCGTCGCCGCGCCAAACGCTAAGCGAGGCGCGGCGAACACGGCAATCGAAGCAACGCTCGCGAGTGCCGCGGCGGTCGCCATCCCGGCGAACCGCGCGCCGCATCGCGCGCGAGCCGCGAGCCGCTTCGCCTTCGGCGCCGCCTTCAACGAGCAGGCATCGAGCACGGCTCGCTCCATCGGACCCGCAGCGTGCCGTCCGCCGCGAACCGGTAACGCCCGTCGCGCCAGCCGAGCCCGAACAGCGTCAGCACGTTCGCGTAGTAGCCGCTCGCCGTCTCGCGTTCGAGCCGCGCGATGCGCGCGACCTGCGTGTCGGCGAGCGCGCGCTCGCCGCGCGCATCGAGAAACGGCACGGCCGCCGCGGAAAACCCGGCGTTGCCGTCGTGCGGGCCGGCTGCGCCCGTCGTCGCATCGACCGTCTCCGGCGGCGCGCCGTGCGCGGCGACGTGCGCGGCGAACGGCGCGAAATGCGCGGCGAGCGGCCGCGCGAGCGCGTCGTCCGCGTCGAGCATGCCCGCCCACAGATAGACGCGAATCGCGTTGTACGCGCTCGCCGCGTGCGTGTCGGCGTCCGGCTCGAAGCCGTGGTCCGGGCGGTACAGCGCCCAGTCCGGCGCGAAGCCGCGCGGCGCGCTGTCGATCAGCACGCGGCCGACGCTCGCCGCGAGCCGCGCCCAGCGCGCGTCGCCGGGCAGATGCGCGCCGAGCCCGCGAATCGCCTGCGGCGGCGAATAGCTCGGGTTCAGCCGCCATGCGTCGCGCGCCGGCCGAAAGCCCGTCGGGCCGGGCAGCAGCACGAGGCCGAGCCCCGGCAGCGTCGCGGTCTCGTCGTCGAGCACGCGCTTCGCGAGCAGCGCGCCGCGCGCGGTGTAGCTGCGCTCGCGCCACAGGCGCCCGGCTTCGAGCAGCGCGTACGCGATCCACAGATCGGCGTCGGATGCGGCGTTCGCGTCGAGCACGCGCAACGCGCCGTCCGCCGCTCGGCCCCACAGCCACGCGGGCAGATGCGCGGCCAGGTCGCCCTGCGCGAGGTGGTCCTCGGTCCAGCGGAGCAGCGCGTCGAACGCCGGCCGGTCGTTCGCGACGAGCGCGAAGAAAAGGCCGTACGCCTGCCCCTCGGACACGGTCCGCTCGTCGGCCGAGCCGACGTCGATCACGCGGCCGTCGGCTGACACGAAATCGCGCTTGAAGCGCGCCCAGCGCGGCCAGGACGGCGTGCAGGCGGCGGCGCCCGCGGACGCGCGGGCAGGCTCCGCCGGCGGCAATGCCGACATCGATGCCGATGCTGACGCCGCGATCGCACCCGCCGCGTCGCGCAATCCAGCGTCGAGCCGCTCGTCATCGCCCCGTGCCCGCTCCGCCGCCCACGCGACGCTTCCCGACATCGCCGCGAGCGCCGCCACCGCGACGCCCGCCGCCACGACGCACGCAGCCACGCGCCCAAGCATCCGCCGCCCGCGCGACGATCGCCGCTGCGCCGCGCCTGCCCGCGCCTGTCGCATCTCTCGCGCCTCCCCCGCCTCGCGCCCGCCGCGCCCCGGCCGCGCCATCGCGTCAGATCCCCCGCCGCCGCGCGGCGATCCGCTGCAGCGCGCCGAACGCGCCGAGCGCGAGCAGCAGCCCGGCCGCCGCGCCGACGAGGCCGAGCAGCGCCGGATGCTTCGCGACCGCCGTCCACACGCGTGCATACCACGGCACGTAGCCGACGAGATAGGGCTCGCCGACGCGCAGGCTCTCGACGGCGCCCGCCCGCACGAGCGCGACGTCGCCCTGCAACTGCGCGACGAGGCCGGGCTTTTCGAACACGTCGAGCAGATCGCCGAGATGCCGCGCATCGGTCGCCGTCAGCGCGACGACGCTGCGCCCGTCGCTGCCCGGCCGCTCGAAGCCGAACAGCGCGGCCAGCGTGCCGCTCTGCTCGAAGCGCGCGCCGCCGGACGGCGAGCGCGCGTCGTCGCGCCAGCGCTCCTTCACCGAGAACGCCGCGCGCGAAAAACCGCCGCCGGCCGCGCCGATCGCAACGGGCAGCGCGTCGCGCCAGTTCGCCAGTTGCGCGTAAGGCGGCGCGCCGTCGATCACGAGCAGATCCTTGTCCGCGATCCGCGGCGCATCGGCCGCCCGCGCGAGTTGCACGCGCAGCGCCGGAAAGCCGGTCCACTGCCCCATGTGGCCGAGCATCGTCAGATACGCCTCCTGCTCGGCGGGCGACGGCCGCTCCGGCAGCACGACCGCGGTCTGCGAAAGATCCGCGTAGCGCGTGAACGGAAAGCCGCTGTTCGCGAAGTACGCGAGGTTCGGCAGCATCGCGTAATGGATGAAGCGCGAGAAATCGATCGTCGAATCGGGATCGATCGCCGCGCGCTGCGGCTCGCTCGCGACGCCCGTGCAAAGCCCCGTCTTCTCCGAATCGAGCGTGAAGCGCAACTGCAACTGGTTCGCGCTGCCGACGCGAAACGCCGGGATGTCGACGTCGTTCGTCGCGCGGCTGTCCGCGCCGGACAGGAGCGGCAACTGCACGCGGCCGCGCGCGTCCTGGCTGCGCGGCGAGAGCCGGTACGACTGCACGAGCTGATCGTTGATCTCGACGGCGAGCATCGAATCGCTGCGCACGGTCGGCGCGGTGTAGCGATAGTGCAGCGCGAGCGGCACGCCCGAGCCGCCCCACGAATGCAGATCGGCGGGCACGCGCAGGTTCAGGCGGATCGGATCGGGCGCGCTGCCGCGCACTTGCAGGTCGGCCGGATTGTCGACGAGCTCGCGCAACGTCACCGGCCGGTTCACCGGCACCCAGCGCGGCGCATCGTAGGGCTTGCGCGGCGCGCCGATGTCGATGCGCGACACGCGCGCCCACGGGCCGGACAGCGCGGCGTTGCCGAGCACGAGCGCGTTCGTCGCGGCGTCGACGTCGGCCGCGCTGCGGCCCGTGACGACGAGCAGCTTCTTGTCGGGCGCGGCCGGATTGTCGGCGACGACGAGCATCGGCCCGTCGATCGGCGGCAGCGCGAGCGACGCCGGCAACCGGGCCGCCGTGCCGACGACCACCGCATGATCGCTCGCGGGCAGCGCCGACGACACCGGAAAGCGCGCGTGCCGGTAATCGGCGAGCGCGCCGAACCACGATGCGAGCACGCCCGCGCTGCGCAGCGTCGCGTCGTCGGGCGTCGCGGGCAGCACGAACGGCAGCCGCAGCCGGCTGTTGTCGCGGCGATCGAAGAACGGCGCGGGCAGCAGCGCGAGATCGTTCGGCAGCCGCACCGAAGCCTCGTCGAAGATCAATTCGCTCGTCGGGCTCACGTCGGCCCAAAGCGCCGAATGCTCCGGGTCCTCGCAATGATCGAGCGTGTAGTGCGCGATGAGGCGCAGCTCGATCTGGTTGAAATCGGCGAAGTAGCGCGGATCGAGCGGGATCTCCTGCGTGATCGCGCGGCCCGCGTGAGCGCTGTCGAACGGCAGCGTCGCGACCGCTTCGCCGTTGATCGACACCTTCAGATGCGACACCGGGAACACGAGCGACGGCGAATACGTATACGTGAGCCGCAGCCGCGCGGCCGTGACCATCCGGTCGAGCCGCACGCCGACGTTGACGGTTCGCGCGGTATCGCTGCCGCGCAGGCGCAGCGGCTCGTATGCGCCGAGCGTCGCGAACGGCACGCGGATCGCGGCGCCGGCGATGCCCGACGGCGCCGCCGCGGCGAGCGGCATGACGAGCGGCGCGGAGGCGGCAAGCGGCGCGGACGCGCCGGCCTGGCCGGCGGCGAGCGATGGAACAGGATGAACGAGCGCGGCGGCGATCGCGAATGCGCACGCAAACGTTGCAATCGGCTTCATCGGCGCCGCCGCGCCGAGGCGAAACCGGCCTCGATGCCGGACGACTGGCACTGCCGTGCGTCGATGTCCGTAGCTTCCCCGCGAAAAACCTGGCCTGTTGTCGGCGAACATTGGATTGGCCTGCTGACTGTCTCGAAATCGAGTCGCGCGCAATCGTCCGCGCAGGCGCGAGCGGCCTGCCGGCCGACAGACCGCTTACGGCCTGTGGCTGTCGATTGTTCGCGTGCGTGACCGCGCGCCGTCATCCCGCCCCGAACGGCAACGCCCCCGTCATGTCACGCTGCGGCCGGCGCGCGGAAATCCCCCGCGCGCGCCGCCCTGCCGGGAAATTCCTCCTGAGCGCGCGGCGCGAACGCAGGCACTGCGATCGCGCGGACGCGCCGGAACGGCATCGTCGGCTTGCCGTTTTTCGGTCTGACGATTTCGATCGCGCGATCGCCGCCCGCCGTGTCCGGCGTTGATGCGAGGCCCGAATGAAGCCGATCGTCAGACTGTCAAAAAGCTGCGAATTATACGGGACATCGCCGTTTAAAAGCGCATGGGCCGGCGCAATTTTTGACGGGAAACCGACGGCCGCGGCGCGGCCCGAACCGCCTGAAAACAGGGACGATGCGCGAATCGTCATACGCAAACGAAAAACCGCGCGCACGCAAACGTTGCCGCGCCGACGGCCGCTTCGGCACGCAAGCCACGCCGCGACAAATCGCCCCTCCCACGCCGTCGCGCGATCTGCTCACACCCGGCAAAATACAGGATATAAGCTGTTTTTATAAAAAACAGCCCAAACCTTGTAAATTCAATTTACAGCATATAAACTGTTTTCCTCGATTACAGGCAATCCCTTGTACTTCAATCAGGTGCGCGCATGGCCATCATCATCGAACACGAGATCAAGACGCTCGACCAATTGCAGCCCATCCTGCGAGGCTTCCGCAAGGTGGCCGGATTGACGCAAGCGATGCTCGCGAGCCGTCTCGGCGTCACGCAGCAGACGTATGCGCAATTCGAGGCGAACCCGGCGTCGGCGAGCGTCGAGCGGCTGTTCAAGGTGCTGCGCGTGCTCGACGTCGAGCTCACGCTGACCCACGTCCATACCACTTCCGCGAAGCAAGTCGCCAAGCAGGCCGTCAAGCAGGCCGCCGCTGCGCCCGCGCGCAAGGCCGCGAGCCGGCCGATGCCCGCCCCGCGCGCCGCCGAGCGCACGCCCCGCCCCGCGCGCAAGCGCGCCGCCCCGAAGCAGCGGGAGGACTGGTGAGCGCGCGCCGCGCGCGCACCGCGCGCCTGCACCTGTGGATGAACGGCCTGCCCGTCGGCTACTGGGAGCACGCGCGCGACGGCGAGCGCCTCGTCTACTTCGACGAATGGATCGCGGACCCGCAAGGCCGCCCGCTGTCGCTGTCGCTGCCGTTCACGCCGGGCAACCAGCCGTATCGCGGCCGGCTCGTCAGCGACTACTTCGACAACCTGCTGCCCGACAGCGAGCCGATCCGCCGGCGGATCGCGATGCGCTACAGGACGGGCGGCACGTCGCCGTTCGAGCTGCTCGCGACGCTCGGCCGCGATTGCGTCGGCGCGCTGCAGATGCTGCCGCCCGACGAGGCGCCGGACGATCTCGAACGCATCCGCGGCCACGCGCTCGCCGATGCGGACATCGCACGCCTGCTGCGCGACATCACGTCCGCGCCGCAAGCCGGCGAGCACGAGCCGCTCGACGACCTGCGCCTGTCGATCGCCGGCGCGCAGGAAAAGACCGCGCTGCTGCGCCATCGCGGCCGCTGGCTGCTGCCCGACGGCAGCACGCCGACCACGCACATCCTGAAGCTGCCGCTCGGGCTCGTCGGCAACCGGCGCGCCGACATGCGCACGTCGGTCGAGAACGAATGGCTGTGCTCGAAGATCGTCGCCGCATACGGATTGCCGGTCGCGCATTGCGACATCGCGCATTTCGACGGCCAGAAGGCGCTCGTCGTCGAGCGCTTCGACCGCAGGCCGTCGAGCGACGCGCGCTGGATTCTGCGCCTGCCGCAGGAAGACATGTGCCAGGCAACCGGCACGTCCGCGCTCGACAAATATCAGGCGGATGGCGGGCCGGGCATCGAGACGATCATGGGCGTGCTCGCCGGCTCCGAGCGCGCGGCCGACCGCTACGCGTTCTTCGCGGCGCAGATCGTGTTCTGGCTGCTCGCCGCGACCGACGGCCACGCGAAGAACTTCAGCATCGCGCATCTGCCGGGCAACCGCTATCGATCGACGCCGCTTTACGACGTGCTGTCCGCGCATCCGGTGATCGGCCGCGGGGCGAACCGGTTGCCGGCGCAGCGCGCGCGGCTCGCGATGGGCGTGCGCGGCAAGCACGTCCATTACCTGATCCACCAGATCCAGCGGCGGCACTGGATCGCGCAGGGCCAGCGCGTCGGCTTCGCGCCGGCCGAAGTCGACGACATCATCAGCGCGTTGACCGCGCGCACCGAGGGCGTCGCCGACGAAGTATCGGCCAGGCTGCCGCGAGATTTTCCGATGGACGTCGCCGATGCGATCTTCAACGGGATGCGTCGCCTGAGCGCGAAACTCGCGGCCGGCGCGGCCGCGCGAGCGTCGTGACGACGCGGCGCGGCCGCCGGCGCGCCGCTACGGCGCGAGCGCGTAATCGAGCGGCCAGCGCTGCCGCAAGCAGTCGACGATGTTCAGATCGAGCGACGGCGACGCATACGTCCACAGCGTCCCGCCGCGGTCGAGCCGATTGAGCCGCGCATGCCGGATGCCGGCGCCTTCGAGCGGCAGCCCCTGCGTCCGATACCATGCGGCCTCGGCCGCCGCGGCCGGATCGTCGCAATAGAACAGCCATTCGGCGGCGAATGCGTCCTGCATGCGCTCGAGCTCCGCGCACATCGCATCGGACACGGGCGGCAGCCGCCCCGCATCGATCTCGACGCTCGGCCACGCGAGCACCCACGGCCCGCGCGCGTCGTCGTCGACGCTGTGATAGAACGCCGTCTCGTGCGTCGAGTAGTAGTGCTCGAGCATGAAGAACGCCGCGACGAGGCCGCGCGCACTCGGCCCCGTGTACCAGCCGTAGACGTCCTCGTCGACGACGGCCATCGTCGTCGCGCACATCAGCCCCTTGCCCGCAGGCAGGAACGCCAGAAAATTCGCCGGTTCACTCATTGCGCCTCCCCTTCGTCGCGACGATCCGCACGTGTGCGTCGACCGCCGGCCGCCACCGGTGCCGCCCGCCTGCCGACGGCGACTGCGCGAACGTGCGCCACACATCGGCGAACGACGCGAGCTTCGCGCAGACCCGCCCGTTGACGCTGTCGCGCGGGAAATCGCCCTGCGCATCGGCGGCGCCCGCGCCGACGACATCCTCGCCCAGCATCAGATGCTTGACGTTCGCGCGCGGAATCACGACGCCCTGCTCGCCCGTCAGTCCGCGCGCGCGGCACAGATCGAAGAAGCCTTCGATCTTTTCGTTGACGCCGCCGATCGCCTGCACGTCGCCGTGCTGATCGATCGAGCCCGTCACCGCGAGCGACTGCCGCACGGGCGTGTCCGCGAGCGACACGCCGCCGCCGCGATCGCGCGGCAAGTCCTCCTCGAAATCCGCCGACACCTTGAACAGCTCGCAGAAATCCGGGGCGGGCTCGTGCAGCAGGTAGTGCAGCCAGCGATCGCCGAACAGGATCACCTTGACGTCGAGCGGCACGGGCTGCGGCGCGAGCGAAAAGCCGAGCGGCGTGCGGATCAGCGCGACGTTCTGCGCGGCCGCGTCGCTCTCGAACGTCGCGGGAATCACCGCGCGCAGTTCGTCGACGAGCTGCGCCATGTCGCGCTGCAACCGGCACGCGCGCCCGGGCGGCAGGCGCAGCGCGTGCGGCTTGTGCGGATGCGCGAAGTCGTGCACGCAGCACCAGCCGTCGAGGGCCGGCTCCGCTTTCGCGCGCGCGCTCAGGAGTTGGTCGAGCACCGTATGCTTGCCCGCGCCCGCGGGGCCCAGCATGAACAGGTTGTAGCCGCCGTGCGCGATCTCGATGCCGAAGCGGATCGCGTCGACGGCCCGCTGCTGCCCGACGATGCCGTCGGGGTCCGGCAGCTCGGCGGTCGTGGAAAAGTCGAGCTGCGCGGGGTCGCACACGCGGCGCAGCGCTTCGGGAGGCAGACGCAGGGACAGGAAATCGGACATGGCACACGAGCATTATTCGTATGGCGTAACGCTCATGCTGCTACGGTTCGGAGCGTGGCAATTGATCGTAGTCAACGACGCGGGTTTGCGTCGCGCGCCTCGCGGCCGCGCCCGCCCGGCGCGGGCCCGCGCGATTCGATTCAAGTGGGCGTCGACTTGTGGTGTCTCGTGTGCTGCTCGAACAGCCGCCGCACGACGAGGACGATGCCGACGACGACGCAGACGAACACGAACCACAGCGCGAGCACATAGCCGACGAGCTGCCAGAACTCGTCGACGCGCGCCCGCATCACGGCCGCCGAATAGCCGTCCGGGTTGCTCGCCGCGTCGACATACGCCGCCCGGTACAGAAAGAACGACTGGCAGACCGCGCTGTCCGGCTGCTGCGCCGACAGCAGCGAGCCCGCCGGCATCGCGCGCACCCTCGCGCATTCCGGCGCCGCCATCCCGTCGACGATCGCCTGCTCGACCGGATGATCGACGGCCGCGCCGATCCACATGATGCCGATTGCGAACAGCGCGCTCAGCCCGACTGCATGAATCCACCTGGCCAGCCTTCGCCGTCGACGATGCCCGTCCCCACGTTCCATTGCATTGCTCCGTTGCGATCCCGCCGACGCACGCGCGCCGGCGAAACTCCGTTCGCCCGAATGCATACTGCGTGCAGTCGAAGCCGGCCGACTTGACCTGGCTCAAATGGAACAGGTCCACCCGCGCGCGCCGCCGCGGAAAAAAACGGGGCGCGCACCGTCGGGCGTCATGCAGGAAATCGAGCGGATTTCGAGCGGATCGCCGCTCACGCGTGCGCCGCGTCGCCCCGGTGCGCGTGTGTCAGATCGTCGAGAAACGCCTGCACGATCGGATCGCGCCGGCCGCCGCGCCGCGTGACCACGTCGAACGTCACGTCGTAGCGCAGCGCGCCGGGATTCAGCGCCTTGAGCAGCCCCTGCTTCACGTACGGAGCCGCGAAATGCTGCGGCAGATAGCCGAGATGATGGCCGGACAGGATCAGCAGCGCGACGGCCTCCATGTTGTCGGCGTGCGCGGTGACTTTCGCGGGCGTCGTCGACAGCGTCACTTCCGGCGACGGATAGGTTCGCCACGCCCATTCGAAATCCGCGACGCCCGCCGCGGCGAGCCGCCCGGCCCGCCGGAAGAGCGGATGACCGCGCCCGCAGTACGCGACCTGACGCTCGATGAAGAGCGGCGCGTACTCGAGCGTCGGCACGCGATGCCAGAAATAGCCGATCGCGATCTGCACGTCGCCGCCCAGCAGCCGTTCCTCGAGATCGCCCGGCGGCCGCACCGAGATCACGAAGCGCACCGCCTCGTCGCGCTGCCGGAAGCGCGCGATCGCCTCGCTCACGCGCGCGTTCTCGCTGATCGGCGTGTGGCCGATGAGGCCGATCGAGAGCGTGCCGACGAGCGTCTTGTCCATGTGCCGCGCTTCGCTCGTGAATTCGTCGACGGCCGCGTACAGCTTCTTCGCGAGCGCGTAGAAGCGCTCGCCCTTCGCCGTCAGCCGAAAGCCGCTGCGCCCGCGCTCGCACAGCCGGAAGCCGAGGCGCGTCTCGAGCGTCGACAACTGCGTGCTGATCGTCGGCTGGCTGACGTTCAGCGTCGATTGCGCGACGCTCACGCCGCCCGCGTCGGCCACCGCGACGAACACGCGGATCAGCCGAAGGTCCAGGTCCGTCAGGGTGCCGAGCATGCGTTCTCCTTGGCGAGCGCCGCTGATGCATCGACATTCATCAATGTGAATGTTCGATCTTCATGATTCAAGCCGCCATTTTGGCGGCGTACAACGCCAATTGTCGTCGTATCCGCATGATACGGCGCATTCGATATGATGGAGGAAAACGATGCCGGCTCACGACTTTCAGCCGCAAAGCGGCAACGCGATGCCCCGCTTCGCGGGCATCGCGACGATGATGCGGCTGCCGCAGGCGGCGAGCGCCGCGGGGCTCGACGCGTGCTTCGTCGGCGTGCCGTTCGATCTCGGCACGTCGAACCGGACGGGCGCGCGGTTCGGCCCGCGCCAGATCCGCAGCGAATCGGTGCTGCTGCGCCCGTACAACATGGCGACGCGCGCGGCGCCGTTCGATTCGCTGCGCGTCGCCGACGTCGGCGACGTCGCGACGAACCCGTACAACCTCGCCGATTCGATCGCGCGGATCGAAACCGCGTACGACGAAATCCTCGCGCACGGCTGCCGCCCGGTCACGCTCGGCGGCGACCACACGATCACGCTGCCGATCCTGCGCGCGATGCATCGCAGGCATGGGCGCGTCGGCCTCATCCACGTCGACGCGCACGCGGACGTCAACGACACGATGTTCGGCGAAAAGATCGCGCATGGCACGCCGTTTCGCCGCGCGGTCGAGGAAGGCCTGCTCGACTGCGGGCGCGTCGTGCAGATCGGGCTGCGCGGCACCGGCTACGCGGCCGAGGATTTCGACTGGTGCCGCGACCAGGGCTTTCGCGTCGTCCAGGCCGAGGCGTGCTGGAACCGGTCGCTCGCGCCGCTGATGGAGGAGGTGCGCGCGCGCGTGCAAGGCGGCCCCGTCTATCTGAGCTTCGACATCGACGGCATCGATCCCGCGTACGCGCCGGGCACGGGCACGCCGGAGATCGCCGGCCTCACGGTGCCGCAGGGCCTCGAGATCGTGCGCGGCGCGTGGGGGCTCGACATCGTCGGCGCCGATCTCGTCGAGGTCGCGCCGCCGTACGATCCGTTCGGCACCACGGCGCTCGTCGGCGCGAATCTCGCTTACGAGATGCTCTGCGTGCTGCCCGGCGTGAAGCGGCGCGCGCAAGGCTCGCCTGAGCCGCGCATCAGCGCATGAAAGGGCGTCTCCGGCGCACGAATAGTCACGCGACAATAGATTGCGCCTGACCGCCTCCCGATACTGGATGGCGAAATACGGCGGCAATACGACGAGGCCGGCTCGTCATTGATATTGCGAGGGGGTTCTCCACGGCGTTCGCGACGATCATTCCGCGCGCATGCAATCCGGTTATTTGGGACATGAGCGGGCATCAGCGATTGTCAAATGATTCTGACGCCAATCCTTGGTTTCGTCTGACGTAAGCTACAATCGCGCGAGCGACCCTTGGTCGTCATGGCTGACCGTCCTCGTGTCACTTTCTTGACGGTCGAACCTGAGAGAAAGGATAACGAAAAATGGTACTCAGACCACCCAAGCTCGGGGAACTGAAATATCGCGACCTCTATGAGGCCGTCCACCGGGGAATGCTCCAGCGTGACCGGCTGTTGATGCTGGACACCCCGCTCGGCAAAAACGCATTGACGCCATTGCGGGCGCGCGGATCGTCCGGCATCGGCGGCGACTACCACTGGACGGTCGATGTGGCGTCGCTGAACGACGACACCGCGTTGCTTTCGTTGATGCACCAGCCCGTTACCCTTTGGATTCAGCAGCGGACTGTGCTGTATGCCGATCCGGTTTATCGTCCGGTGCACGGCTTTGTGCATCAGGTCGGCTATCTGGGCGGGGACGGCGGTCTGTCAACGTACCAGCTCGAATTTTCCTCCGCCCTGATTTTCCTGAGCCATTCCCGCAACGACGAAGGATGGCTCGAAAAAGATGCGCGCGAAATCATTTCAGAAATACTCAATCGGTATCCGCAGCTTCGGGGGCGGTTCCGCTTCGATCTGACGAACGAGCCGGTTGTGCGCTCGTGGTGTCGGCAAAGCGAGTCCGACCTGCATTTCGTCCACCGCCTTCTCGAAGAGGAAGGTTGGTACTTCTATTGGGTGCATGAGCCAACACGCGACGGCGAATCGCCAAAAACGACCCTTATCGTTCTAGATCGCGTGTCGACATTGCCGGCAGCGAAACCCGCTGAATACTATCGAGGCAACACCGACCACGAGGCCGACGGGTTCACGCAATGGGCGATCATGCAGACGATGCAGAGCCTGCAATTCATGTCCCGCTCGTTCGATTACAAACGGCCAACCTCACATTTTGAGGCGAGCAGTGCGCTGCAATCGACGACCTATGTCGAAGACGATGGACGACACCGGTACACACATGGTATTCCGCGCGCCCCGATGACGATCTACGAGCCGACGGCCTACGGTTATGCCGACATGGACAGCGGCGAGACGCGTGCGCATCGCCGCGTGCAAGTCTGGGAATCACGCGCGCGCCGGTATTTCGGCGTCGCTGGTCTACGGTGGCTCGATGCGGGATTGCGGTTCACCTTGAACAACCACCCGCGCCATGCGGACAGTGACCCGGCGAAGCGGGAATTCCTCGTGATCGAGGCGCGCTGGTTTATCGAAAACAACGTACCGATTGGTCAGCAGGTGACCGAATATCCGCGCAGTCTGCGTGCGACGCTGGCCGAGCAGCAGGCGGCACACGGGACACGCTTTTCGACACCGGGGCACGTCGTGGATGGAACGGCGGGATTCTTCGTGATGGAAGTCGAGGCACAGGAGGCGAGCGTCGAATATCGTAGCCCGCTTGTGCATCGGAAGCCGCAGATGACGATTGAGCACGCCATCGTCGTCACACAGAAAGGGATGGAGGCGTGGACGAATGAACGCAATCAGGTCCGCGTGCATTTCGCGTGGGACCGGAAGAATCCAGACGATGCGTTCGGATCGTCGCCGCTGCTGTCGACCATGCAGGCCGACACGGGTAACCGCTATGGTTCGGTTCATGTGCCCAGAGCCGGAGAATGGGTACTCGTCGCTTATTGGGGAAACGATTGCGACAAGCCATTCATTTTGGGGCGCGTCAACGGCGGCACGACCCCTTCGCAATGGCATTCGAACGTCCTGCTGTCGGGATTCCAGTCGCAAGGGTTTGGCGGCACGGGCGCATACAACGCATTTGTCCACGACGATGCCACGCATCAAAGCGGCACGCGGATCATCAGCTACACGGGCAAGAGCTATGCCGCCCTGATGCAGGGCTATCTGATTCAGCAGGACGGCAACACGCGCGGCCGATATCTGGGTTCGGGTTTCGCCCTGCACGCCGACGAGTTCGGTGCGGTTCGCGCGAGCAAGGGCTTGTCGATCAGTACGCATCCGAAGGGCTACGACGACGAGCAGATGAGCGTGGACGAGGCGCGAACCCAGTTGCAGCAGGCGGGCATGTTGGTCGAGTCCCTATCGAGCGCAAGCACGACCGCGCAGGCGGAAACCCTGCAAGCGGGCCAGGACGCGCTCAAGGGGTTATCGAAGGAGATTCAGCACGCGGTATCAGGCTCAACGTCAGGCGGCGTGACGGCGGGCGGCGGCACGGGCAGCGCGAACGGATTTGCGCAGCCCAACATTCTGGTATCGACGCCGAAAGACCTTGCGCTCGTAGCGGATCGATCGGCCCATATCGTTGCCGAGGGCGAGGCGAATATCGTCAGCAACGGCAATACCCATGTTGCGACGGGCAAAGCGATGATCGTGGCGGCAGCGGAAAAGGTCAGTTTCTTCGCGCAGAAACTTGGCGCGTTCTTTGTCACGGCGAAAGGCCCCATCAAAATGTCGGCCAACACCGACAACGTGAGCATCAACGCGGGCAAAGACGTGACGATGAAGGCCAAGCGCATCGTGCTCGATGCCGATGAAATCTGGATCAAGGCCGGTGGTTCGTACACCCGGTGGACGGCTGACGGCATCGAGGATGGCACGCAAGGCCCGCGCACGGTCAAGTCTGCATCCTTCAGCCGTCAGGGGCCGAGTTCCGTCGCGCAGCACCTGAACAGCTTGCCGCAGGCGAAATTCAATGACCCGTACGTACTGCGAAATCAAATCACGGGCGAAGTAATGAAAAACCATCCGTACGAGATTGTGCGCGGCGACGGCACGCGCATCAAAGGCATGACGAACGAATTGGGGCACATTGCCGAGCAGAAGAACGAGGATGTCGAGTCGCTGAAACTCCACGCTTTGCGCCCTACTCCGAGCACGGGCGACACGTCGGCATGACATCCCAATTCAAACAAGATGATTAGAGCAATCCACGATGAGCGATAACCCGACTGACAATCCGGGCGGCGGTGCGCCGTCCGATGGCGATGCGGCCGAGCAAGAGGTCGTGCAGGTGATGGGGCGCACTGCTCCGGATGGATCGTCGTACGGCCACTTTACGTTGACGCCAGCGAGCGACACGCGCAGCAAGGAATTGTTGTGCGACGTGCGGCCCATCATTCCGGTGATCTTCCTGCCGGGCGTCATGGGCTCGCTCTTGACGAACACCGATACCGGCGACGAGATGTTCTTCGCACCGAACACGGACGGGATGCTGGGGAACCTGGGCGGACTTCCCGCACTGCTTGGATTGTGGTTCAAGGGCGCGTCCACGCGCGAAACGCAGTTCGATCCGACCAAGGCGGCGGTGACGCCACATGGGCCGATCAATGTCGGCAAACATGGCGAGAACGATAGCCCGGAGCAGTACGTGGACGAGGCGGAAGCACGCCGCCGGGGGTGGGGGTCGATACACCGGACCAGCTATCACCCGGTTTTGGCTTGGCTGGAAGAACAACTCAATCGCCCTAAGTTTATGGGTAAGCCGCATGGGGTGTGGGTGACGCCCGATTCAACGGGTGAGAAGTGGGCGCTCAAGCCGCTGCTTGGAACCGAACCTGCCGACTATGGGGCGACCGACGCGGGGACGCAGGGCAAGGGTCAAGCGATTGACGAGAAATCGACTGCATTCAATCACTTCGCGAAGTTTCGATATCGGGTCTATGCGATTGGCTATAACTGGCTGCAATCGAACGAAAAATCCGGACTCGATGTAATAAACGGCTCGGATTACAAAGACCCGAAGACCAAGAAGATAACGCGCCTGATGGGCATCAAGGAAATCATCGCAGAGAACCATACCGACAAGGCGATCATTCTGACGCATTCGATGGGTGGACTGGTCGCACGGATGGCGATTGCGATGCACGGCGCGGGGAACCTGATGTATGGGGTGTTTCATAGCGTGCAGCCCGCAACCGGCGCCCCGGTTGCGGCGAAGCGGTTCAGGACCGGAGCCGGTAACGAGGGCGCGTTGAAGGGCTTCATCAACGGCAGCCTGGTCGGGAACAACGCGGCGGAGTTCACGGCGGTTGCAGCGAACGCACCGGGGCCGCTGGAGCTATTACCGATGCCGGACTATCACAAGGGTGAGCCGTGGTGGATATTTGCGCGGATCAATGGCCAACCGGTAATGCAGTTGCCGAAAGGTGGCAACGCGTACGGCGATATTTACGCAAATCCACAGTGGTACGGATTGGTGCCAGATGCATCATTGCTCGACCCGGCTGGAATTGTGAATGAACGTTTGAAAGCAAAGGGAAATAAAGAGACTATTTTTAGCGGCTTCAAAGATGTCATGCTAGATGTCGTAACCAGGCAAAGTAAGATCAAAGATGCTTACCACGGGAAGACGTATATTTCTTATGCGGGTGGCGGACTGGAGTCGAGAGAAAAATCTAGGCCGAGCGGGGAGAAAGGTAAACCCGCTATCGAGCCGGGCGAGAAGCTTGAAGATCTATTGGGATGGGGCACGGTGATTTGGACCGGAAACCTGCCGGCCGATGTGACGGAAGATGAACTGCGTGCCGCGACCTTCTTGCATGTCGATCCCAATTCGGATTCGGGCAAGGGAAACCTGCGAATCTATCTGGAATCGCGTAAGCTGGTCGTCGAATTCGAAGTGCAAAAGGTGGCAAAGCTTCCTCCCGGTAGCACCACAACCGACCCAAGCAAGAATGGCATCGTTCCAGGTGACGGCACAGTGCCCGTATGGTCGGCAGAAGCCCCCGCAAGCAGTGCAAGTGGCGGTGCGGCTCCGGGTGTACAGATGGTGTTCGATCAAGGTGGCTACGAACATCAGTTCAGCTACAACCATCCGTGGACCCGATGGGCGTTGCTCTATAGCATTGTACAAATTGCGCAAGAAGCGCGGGAGCCGTCATGCTGACTCGTATTTCACGAATTCTGATTGTGGTGGTGGGCGTGTGCGCCAGCTCGATAACCTACTCCGGGGAACCGACGATGACCAATCCTTTGTTGTCCAAGCCGCGTCCGTGGTGTGTCGGTCGCTTTGTATTCGACCGTCCCTCGACGAGTGAAATTTCTAATCAGCGGTATGAGTTCCGGGGCGAAAAACTCGAAACGCAGTACAAAACATCGCTTGAGATCTATCAATCAAAAGTTGGAGCTTTAGAAAAAGACTTGAAATCCAGGCAGCGCGTTAATCCGATAAATTTAGAAGAAAAAACGGGACTCTCATGGTTAGAAAAGATGATTGCACCGACGAAGGATTCTAAGGTCTTTGTTTTTCAGAAAGGCGTAGCAAAAGGCGTCAGCCTGCCATTTCACACCGAAGGCTACCTTTACGACGACCATATGTTATTTCATACGACCGGCAGCATTGGCGAAACAGCCCTTAATGACGCAGATGGAATCTACAGGGATGTTTATCGGCGCATAAAAGCACGCGATAACTGGTCGGTGCCGACGGAATCGGGTTTCTGTTTCGACGGTGGAATCGTGACAGGTTCGTCTACGTACCCGGAAGAATTGAGCCAGTCTATTGCGTTGATGCCGGGACGTCCGGCGCTGTTGGTGATCCAGATGCGGGAGTCCATCAGTCAGGATCAAGGGAAGCCACTAACCAAGACATTGCCCGACCTGCGTGCGCAGATGGATCGGGTCGCAGGCAGCGGGAGCTATCGCATCCTGCGTCAAGGCAAACGCACGGTGGGCGGAATGGACGGCGAAGAAGTGTTATTCGAACTAAAGGACGGCCCGATTACGTCGTATCGTTTCTACCTGCTGGCTCCGGGTGATCCAAGCACGCTCGCGAAGCCGCATACGGCAATCCAATTGTTGCTGGGTTCCCCCTCCCCTGATCTGCCGCCGGATCAAGCAACGTCGCCAGTGGACGAGACTGGCGCACTGCAAACATGGGACACGCTGCTGAATAGCTTGCGGTTGCGTCCGGGCGCGGTTTAAGAGAGCACGACATGCGACGATATGACATCGTGAAAGGCGACCTGACGACAGCCGGCGGCATCGTGCAAAGAGGCGATGGCGGCGACCTGCTGAATGGCCGCGAACAAGCATATGAGCACGATCCTGTGCTGTGCCCGGCGTGTAAAACAATCGGCAAGATTGCGTGTGATGGTCCCCGAATTTCGAGCACGGGGCCGGATGGGCGACAGGCGGCGTTAAGCGACGATCTTTGTATCTGCTTGTGTTCGCCGTCGCCGAAACTGGTGGCATCTCAGTCGGCGTCATATATCGAAGTCTGAATGCTCGACACTTCGAAGCTAGCAATGTGTATCGATTGTTGGCTAATACAGCTCATTGACGGTCCATCAGCGCATCCGCACACGCCCCCCAAACAATTCCGAAACTTTCCCGCCCTATTTCCCCGTGGCAAACGTATGATGATTGCCGCGCATCAAGCGCATCCACATACGGAGACCCTATGAAAAAACTGAAGTACGCGGCAGCGCTGCTGACCGCGGCGGCGATGAGCCCATCGTGGGCGCAAGCGCCAACCCTCGTCGCGCAATCGCACGTAGACGGCGTCAGCCGGGCCGAGCCGACGAAAATCGGCGAACAGCTCGCCGCGCGCCGCGCGTCGCTGCCGACCCTGCCGCGGCCGCTGCCGACGCTGTCCGCCAGCGCGATCCGGCAGGCCGGCACGCGCGCGCCGCTCGCGAAGCGCCAAGCGACGCTCGCCGCAACGACCACCGCAACCGCCGCAACCGTCGCGCCGCCCGTCGCGAACTGCACCGATGTCACGATCGGCGCCGCGTACAACGCGGTCACCGCGCCCGCCGGCCAGGCCGACTGCTTCCAGTTCGTCGCGCCGAGCGCGACGAAGATCGTCGCGTACGTCGTGAGCCTGCCCGCCAACGAGCAGCACGACGCGCATCTCGTGCAAGTCAACGAAGACGGCTCGTGGACAGTGCTCGACAGCCAGGCCGACCTGTCGCCGAACAAGATCGTCGAGGCGGTGCCGAACGGCCCGGTGCGCCTCTTGCTGCTCGTCAGCGCGCAGCAAGGCGCGGGCAACGCGCCGTTCCAGTTCCAGGTGTTCGGCACGACGGGCTATGACAGCTACGAGCCGAACGATTCGATCCTGCATCCGACGAAGCTGACCGGCAACCAGCAGATCAGCGCGAACCTCGATACGGTCGCGGATTTCGATTACTACGCGGTGCAGGTGCCGTCGACACAAACGGCGAACTACGTGACGTTCAAGGGCGCGGGCACGCAGACGGCCGAGCTCGAGACCGCGCCGAACACGTGGGCGACGCTCGCGTCGGGCACGTCGTACAACATCACGTCGCCCGCGGGCGCGACGCTGATGTTCCGCGTCTACGACAAGGGCACGACCGCGCCCGCCGCGCAAGCGTATACGCTGCGCGTGTCGGACGGCGCGGGCACTGCGGGCTTCTATCGCCTCCTCGACAACGAGAACATCACGCATCTCGTGCGCGGCAACGAGAACGTCGCGCGGGTCGTGTCCGCAGGCGCCATCGCGTGGGATTCGACAGGCAACGTCCGCCTGCCGCCCGGCGAGCGCATCTGGTTGCGCGCATACGACAGCGCGGGCCCGAACGGCCCCAACACGCTGCTGACGGAAACGTCGGGCTACACCGACGCGAACGGCAACCTGCTCGTCGATCTGAACGTCGGCGTGTGCCAGGGCGGCGGAACGGTGACGGGCGACTTCAACACGATGTCGGTGCCCTCGGATCGCTGGCGGATCACCTACAACCCGTATGCGTTCGCTGTCGCGTATCTCGACAACGCACAAATCCGGGAGCGGACGTCGATCATCCACTTCACGCACATCTGCACCGAACAGTATCTCGGCCGCAAGTAACAACCGTCAGCGCGAGAAATGCGGCCCGCCTTCGGCGGGCCGCATCGCATCGCGGGTAGGGCCGGCCTGCTGCGCCGACGCAACCGGCGGGCACGCGCGATCGCGACGCCCCGCACGGCGCACCGCGAATCCGCACGCGATCGAGCCCACGCATCGCGCAAGCCCTCATCCCGGCTTGCCGCTCAGTTCCTTCAACCCCTTGATCACGCCGAGCAGCGCGCGGCCGTGCTCTTCGGAGCCGTCCCACGCCTCGACGATCGCCTCGCGCAGCAAATCGTTGTACGGCGCCGACAACCGGCCCGATTGCCGCGTCTCGACACCGTAGAAACTGCATAGCTTATTGAATGATGCGCTCCTGCGCAGCCGACGCCCGCTCGACGACCTGAGTCGCGAGACGGTGGGCTGGCTGACGCCCGAAAGCCTCGCTATTTCACTGGACGAGCGGGTATCGGCCAATAATCGGCTCAACAGGTCCTGAACAGAAAAATGTCTCTTGGGGGCTTCCATAGCATGCATTATACATATACATTAACGCCTAATGAATTGATCGTCGAAGCTGACGGTCGGCCGCATTCCGAGAAAGTTGATGACACTGAAACACCTCCCCCCGACGTTTTGCTGGACCAAGATCGGTCACGAATCCGGCGAAGCGCTCCCGACGACCGTGCTGAGAAAGGAATGGGAGCGCCGGCTCGGAGGCGGGCGGTTTCTGTGGGGCATCGGCCAGCCGCTCGGCAACAGCGCGCAGATCGCCGCGCACCGCACGGGCTCGCTGATCGCGCTGTTCTCGCCGGCGTCGAGCAAGGCGAGGCAGCCGGAAAGAAAAACGGAAGACGTGCTGTTGTGGAACGCGTGGATCGATGCGAGCGGCCAGGTGCGTCAATTGCCGCTGCATACGTTCATCACGAGCCGCGCGACGCTGCCTTCCGGCCGGCGTCGCGAGCACTACTACGCGCTCGTGTGCGCGTCGCCGACCGAGCTCAGCATCGGCACGCGCCTGCGCGTGTATCCCGATCACCTGCGCAGCGTGAGCACGGGCAAGGTGCTCGGCGCCGCGCAGAGCGCGGCGGTCGTCGATTGCGTCGGCCGCGAGACGGAGCAGACGGGCAGGAGCTATCCGCTCGCGCTGTCGGTCGAGCTCGAGGCGCCGTACTTCGTGCGGCTCACGCAACCGAGCGTGCTGAAGGCGCGCGATCTCGCGAAAATCACGAAGGCGACGCGCGACGGCGATCTGGATACGTTCGTCGAGCAGGTCACGCGTCTGCGCAGCCAGCCCGCCGCCGCCGAGCAGGCGCGCGGGTTCACGCGGGATCTGTTCGACATGTCGCCTGTCGAATCCGCCGCGCCGTTCGGCCACGCCGCGCCCGCACATGCGCATGTGAACCATGCGTGGTGACGGGCCGCGCGTCTGACGTGCAGCCTGACGCGCGCCGCGCGACGACGCGCGAAGCGTTGCGTCGTCTGCGCACCATCGTTGCGCGCCGGTCATCTGTCGCCATCCGGTCACGGCGGCCCGATCGGGACAAAGCGAGCATCGCGCGATGCAAGCGCTTGCGATCGGCCTGTCATGTCTGGCAACGGAGGAGAAACGTCCATGTCGTCCATCCCGCATTCCCGGGAAGCCGAGGCCGCACAGCGTTTTTTCGAGGCGACGCGCAACGTCGATCGCGCATTCCGCGCCGTTCGCGGCGACGCCGGGGAGACAACGTCGAGCATCGAATACGCGGCCGCGGTGTCGCGCCTCGATCGCGCGCTCGACGAGCTCGCCCGTGCTCAGGCGCGATTCGATTCCGCGGTTCGGATGCGCTCGCGCAAGCGCAACTGAAGCGACTGCGCCTTCTCCGCGCCGCCCGCATCGACGATGCGCGATGCCGGGCTACGCCGGCGCGCGTCGAACCGGGGCGATCGCCGTGTCCCGTCTGCATGCAAAACGCGCAACGCAGCATGCGAACGCTCGCGCATGTCGGCGGCAATCGCGACAGCTCCGCACCGTCGGCACCGCGGCCGGGCCCGGACGCGGACGTTTTCGGCGATGATCCGATGCGCGCGCAAGCAAACCGGCTATCAAGTTTCGCCGCACGCTGCCGTCAACCTCGAATCATCCACCGTCACCGCGCGCCGTCACCCGCCGCCCCGCGACATGCATCGCGCGCGCGTCCGGCGCGCATGGCCCACGCTCGAACATGATCGCCGCTCCCGTCCTGCATACGCTGCTGCTTCGAACCCGTCACTGGCTCCGCCATCACACGCGCGACTTCGCGCGGTCGGATTTCTGGCCCGGCCGCACGCTTTTCGAAGCGTTCACGGTTCTCGCCGCGTGGGTGCTGCCCGCGATCGCGGGCGTCATCGTGACCGGCTGGCTCGGCAGCCACCGGTCGGTCACGTACCTTCAGGCGGCGATCCAGGAAGGCATCGGCCCGCACATCTGGAACGTGTTCGCCACGCTCGGCATGGTTCTCTTCGGCATGCTCGTCGCCGCGCCGCGGCAAAAGTGGCTCGCGCTCGCCGCGCACCAGGTGATGCTCAATACCTATTCGCTTGGCGCGCTGATGCTGGGCCTGCTGCTCGGACAGTGGATCGGCATCGGCGCGCCGCCGGCTTCCGGCCTCCTTCATGCGTTTCTGCGCACGGCCGGCATGGGCGTGCTGTTCTCGATCGCCTTCGGCCTGAATCTCGCCGTCTGGTACGTCGCGTTTCTCGCGTCGCCGAAGCGCCTGCATACCGGCTTCATGCTCAAGATCGCCCGATGCGCGCCGCAGTTCCGCCTGCCGCTCGCCGCGACGATCGTCACGGCGGCGCTCGCGTCGCTCTATCTCTACCTCGGCCGATGAGCGCGATGCGCGCGAGCACCCGGCCGGCGCGACGCGGCCGCATGCCGCCCGCTCAAGGCTCGATCACCCGCGGCGTCACGAGAAAGAGCCGCTCGCTATGGCTGTCCTGCTTGTCGGTCGAGCGGAACAGCGCGCCGAGCAACGGCAGCTTCGACAGCACCGGCACGCCCGATTGCGTGTTCGAGCGCGCGTCCACCTTGTAGCCCGCGATCAGGAGCGCCTGCCCCTGCTCGATGAACGCCTGCGTGTTGATCTCGTTCGACACGATGACCGGAATGTTGTCGACCGTCTGCTGCGACAGCTCGCCGTCGACGATCCGCACGTCGAGCTTGATCTGCGTGCGCCCGCCTTCCTCGACGACCATCGGCAGCACGCGCAGCGACACGCCCGTCGAGATGCTGTAAAGGTCGGCCGACGTGTAGCCCGCGACGCGCACGAAGAACTGCTTCTTGTTGTCCATCACCGCCTCGACGTTGTCGAGCGTCGTGACTTTCGGGCTTGCGTCGGTGCGCGCCTGGTTCGACGATTCGAGCGCGTTGATCCGCGCGAGCAGGTAGCGGCCGGCATCGCCGAGCACGGCCGTCAGCGACAGCCCGAGCGGGCTCGCCGGCACGCCGACCGAATCGTTGCCCGACAGCGAGATCGAGCCGAACGTCGGATTCAGCGAGCCGTTCGCATACGAATTCTGCGACGTGAGCCCCGTGCCCGTCTGCAGGTCGACATGGCTGTTGTGCGCGCGCCAGTCGACGCCGAGCTGCCTGAGCGCGCCGTCGTCGATCTCGATGATGCGCGCCTCAATCTCGATCAGGCGCGGCTTCACGTCGAGGAGCGCGATCAGGTCCGGGTACTGCGCCATGTGCTCGGGCACGTCGCGCACGAGGATCGAGTTCGTGCGCGGGTCGGCCTGGATCACCGGCAGGTCGGGCGCGTCGCCCGCGCCCGCTGCCACGCCGCTCGCGCCGCCGGGCAAGCCGTTCGCGTCGGGCATGCCGCCGCCGGGCGCGCGTGCCGCGCCCGGATTCGCGATCGCCGCGGCGAGCAGGCCGCCCGGGCGCGGATCGCCGCCCGCCGGCATGCCCGCGCCGTCGCCCGACTGCGCGGCCTGCATGTACGGCGGCAGCGGCGGCAACGGCGGCACGCCGCTGCGCCCGCCGCCGAGATCCGTCATCGGCGCGGCGCGGCTGATCGGCTGGCCGACCGTCGTCTGCGACGCGCGCTTGCCGTCGCCGGGGTGATACATCCGGTTCAGCAGCGATGCGACACCCGGCATCGTCACCGTCGTGCCGTCGACGTTCACGTCGCGATCGGCGGCCCACGCGTGCTTCAGCGAGAACACGCGGATCGCCGTGCCGCCCGTGCGCGCGGAATTCTCGTCGAGCCGCGCGGCGACGCTCGTCACGAGCTCGACGTAGCGCGGCGGCCCCGCGACGAGCGCGGTGCGCTGCCGCGCATTGTAGGTGACCGGATAGCGCGGATCGGCAACCTTCATCTGTTCGAGCAGATCGCGCAGGTCGCCCGTGTTCGCGTGGTCGAGCTTGACGAGCGTGCTCTTCATGTCGCTCGCGGGCGTCACGTACAGCACGGTGCCGTCGTAATACCAGACGAAGCCGAACGACGCGGCGAGCGTATCGAGAAAGCGCTGCGGCGACATCCTCATCTTGCCGCTGACGGCGCCGCTCACGCCGGGCGCAACGTTCGCCGCGATGTTCTGGCTCGCGGCGAGATCGCGCAGCACGTCCTTCACGTCCTTGCCTTCCGCCGCGTACTGGATTTCGGCGCTGCGCCAGCGGACGGGCGCGGCATCGGCGGAAAGGCTCGCGAGCGAGCACAGCAGGGACAGCAAAACGGGGATCTTGGCCTTCATGGGTCCGTCCGGTGGGAGCGCGCGCACCGTCGGTCGGATCGCGCGCCGCGAATGGGAGACCCCTGCAGTTAACCGCAGCGGCGCGCGGCGGCGCCCGCGCGCGGCGAAGGCCCGTTCAATAGAACGAATTGATCGTCCAGCCGGTCACGAGCGGCGTCTGGAGGAAGGTCTTGCCGCCGCTGCAATAGGTCGACGTCCACGGCGTTCCCGAGTAGCTGTCGTACGTCGCCCACTTGCTCGAAAGCCTGACCGTGTAGCCGCTGCGCGGCTCGGCGGCCTGATTCAGCGTGACGTTGATCGTCGCGGCGTCCTCGATCAGCTTCGTCGATTGCGCCTCGCCGTGCGCGATCACCCGGTCGCTTTGAACGTCGATCACGTCGACGACGAGACGCATCTGTCCTTCCCGCCCTTTCAGCGCGCACGTCGCGTAGCTCATGTGCATGTACGCGCTCACCGAAATGAGCCCGTTGTTGTCGAGCTTCACCGGCCGGTCGATCGTGTACGTATACGTGCCGTCCGATTCGTACGTGATGAGCGGCGGGTTCGGATAGGGGCCGCGATAGGTGTACCCGCACGAGAAATCGGTCGCGCCGGGCGTCTCCATCAGGATCTCGCACGCCGTCTCCGTGCCGCCGATCTTGATCCCCGATTGCGGCAGCCACTTGCCGTCCTGGCACGACAGCACCTGCCCGTCCTGGCCCATCGACACGAGCCCCGCGTTCGGCCGGCTCGGATCGGGCGCGCACGGCGTGTTGATGACGACGCGCCCGGTGATTTCGTACTGGTTCGCGGAGACGACGCCTGGCACGATCAGGTTGCCGTTCCGGTCCACGGCGAGCGCCTTCCAGGCGTAGCCCGTCCACGCATACGCGCGGAACGTGTCGAGCGTGAGGCGCACGTCGCCGGTTTCGTTCGATGCGTCGGTGGGCAGATCGTCGGCCGTGGCGACGGGGTCCTTCCAGTGGCCGCCCGCGCCGCGCCACACGCCGTTCTTGCAGCTCAGCAGATTGCCGGTCGCGTCGGCGCCGAGCTTGCCGTTCGCGTAACTGCCGGCCGCGCCGCAGTTCGCCGCGTCCGTGCTGCCTTCGACGAACGTGTGCGCGAGCCAGATCGGCACCTGCATCGCGTTCGCCTCCGGATGGCCGCCGACGCCGACGCGGTACAGGTAATCGCTGTTGATCTGCTGGCCCGGCCCGTTGAAGAAGATCTCGCTGGCGAGATGGCCGGCATTCGGCGGCGTGGCGTCGGCCGGATCGCATGTCGGCGAGCTGCCGCCGAGGTAGGTGCCGAGCGGCATGCGCCACGCGTCAAACGCGCCGCGCGCGAGCGCGGGCGCGCTCGTGGCGATCGAGCCGCCGCCCGGCCCCGCGCTCGCGGCGACGAGCCCGAGCTCCTTGTCGCCGATCGTCTCGCCGCCCGTCGTCACGACGAGCGCGTCGAGTCCGACGCCGCTCGCGGTGCGCTTGACGAGCACGCACGTGTGCTGACCATACGCGTTCCGCGTCTGCAGCGCGGCGGGCAAATCGTTCGTCGCCTGCAAATCGGCGAGCGTCATCACGACGGGCGCTTGCGCGTTCGCGCGCTGCAGCCACGCGTCGTAGTCGCGCTTCAACGCACGCGTCGCCGCGGCCGTCACCTGCGCCTGGTATTGCGCGGCCTGCTGCGCGCGCACGTCGTCGAGCGACGTGTCCAGCATCGCCGCGATGCCGGCGAGCAGCAGCGCGGCGATCGCGAGCGCGCCGAGCATCTCGATCAGCGCGAAGCCGCGCGCGCGGCGGCGGGAAGACATGAAATGCATCAGTACGCTTGCCCCATCCAGACCGGAAGGCCGTTCGCGATCGAAAGCCCCGCGGGCAGCGGCACGCCGTCCGCCGGCGCGTTCGGATTCGCGTAGCCGGGGCGCACGACCGCGCCGCGATACGCAACGCCCGCGAGCAGCGAGCCGTCGGCGAGCGCCGCGATCTCGCCCGCGATGTTCACGGGCGGCGGCGACGCCGCATACGCGACGACCGTGCCGCGCTCGACGTAGTTGCGCCAAAGCGGGTTCGCGCCCGGATACCACGTCGGAAACGGAAGCTGCGCGTTCGGCACCGCGCCGCGCGTGCCCGGATGCGTGCGCGCGTAGTCGAGCGCCGCCTGGCGGTAGACGGCGAGATTGTCCGCGAGCGCTTGCGCGGCGCGCGACGGTTGCAGCGCGGGAACGGCGGACGGGCCTTGCAGTGTCGCGTAGACGGCGGCGAGCGATGCGAAGGTCAGCGCGACGGCCAAGGCGTACATGAGCGGTGGCGTGGGCGATGGCGAAGGAGTCGATGAGGCGTCAGTTCGACGTCCAGACGATCGACGCGTTGTCCGCGCAGTTCGTCGTCGCGTTACCGGGGGAAACCGGATAGTCGATCGCGGCATTCCCGCCGATCGCAACCGTCCGCCAGTTGCCGCCCGCCGTCAGCGTATTGATGCAGACGTCGCGCGGGACGTTCGTGTACTGGACGGTGAAGGTCTGGCCGGCCCCCGTCACCGTGACCGCGCCGCCCCACGCGTTCGATACGTTGCCGTTGTTGTCGGTCGGCAGCGTGCTCGGAAACACCTTCGCCGCGATGAGGTTCGCATTCAGCGACGCGTTCCCGTAATTGTTCACCTGCCCCATATAAAGCTTCTTGGTCCCCGTCTGAATCGCGTTCAGCTCCTCGGCGAGCCGGTTCGTGTTCGCACTGGAAAACGCCGAGCCGAGCAGCGCGATCGCGCCGACGATCACGATCGCGGCGACGCCGAGATACGCGATGCTCTCGAGCAGCGACGCGCCGCGCTCGTGGCGGTGGCGCCGGCAGAACGCCGGCTCGTGGCGGTAGGCGGGATGGGCGGCGAGTGGTTTCATGTTGGTTTCTCCTGAATTGAAAATGCGCGACGTCAATGCATCGCGCGCGTCATCGCGGCGATTTCCTGCTGGATGCCGAAGAAGCCCGTCACGAGCCAGCCGATCAGCACCGCGAGCACGACGATCGCGACGCCGTTCAGCACGCGCATCTGCGCGGCGATCCGCGCGACGCCCTCTTCGAGCCATTCGTCGGCGAGCATCCTGAGCGCCGCGTCGAAGCCGCCGTACTCGGCGTAGATGCACAGATCCTCGACGATCTCGCGCGACGGAAACTGATAGCCGGTGTTGAGCAGCGCCTCGCCGGCGTTGAGGCCCGATTTCACGCCGACGAGCGTGTCGTCGATCCGCTCGCGCAGCCACGGCCCCGCGACCGCGCCGATCTTCAGCAGCGCCTTCTCGACCGTGACGCCCGACGCCTGCAGCGCCGAGAACGCGATCAGAAAGCCGCTGCCCGCGACGAGCCGGTAGATCGAATAAGGCGGCACGCGGTCCGCATAGATGCGCAGCGGCCCGCGCCAGCGCGGCAGCGACCATGCGAGCGCGACGAGCGCCGCAACGAGCGCCGCGACGACGACGAGCATCCAGCCCTGCACGAACAGCGACATCAGATACAGCGAGCGCGCGGCGCCGTGCCAGTGCGACGGATCGGCGATCAGTGCGAATTTCGGAATCACGTGCGTGCCGAACAGGTACAGATAGCCGATCACCATCACGACGAGCCCGACCGGATACGCGACGCCGCCCGTCACCGCGCGGCGGATCTTGCGGCTCGACTGCACGATGTCGGCGACCGACGCGAGCGCGTCCTCGATGCGCCCCGCCTGCTCGCCCGCCGCGACGATCATCTGCTCGGTCGCGGGCACCCACGCGTCCATCGCCTCGGACAGCATCCCGCCGTTCTGCACGGCGAGGCGCCAGTCGGACAGCACGATCGCGAGCGGCTCGCGCGGCTTGCGGCCCTCGCGCGACGCGCGCCATTCGAGCTCCTCGAGCACCTTGAGGAGCGGCAGCCCGTTGCCGAGCATCTTCGCGATCTTCCGGTACACGCGCAGCCGCTCGTCGGCATTCAGGCACAGCTTCGCCCAATGGCGATTCAGCTCAAGTGCCATAGCTGAACCCGACAAGCGACAGTTGCTGCCGCGCCTCGCCCGCCACCGGCGCGAGCGTGCCGACCACGCGCTCGACGCCGCGCGGATCGACGAGCCCCGCCGCGACCTTGCGCAGCGCGTGCTCGGCGAGCGTCATCCCGCCGAGCGTGCGGGTCCAGTACTCGAGCGCGCCGACCTTGTCGCCGTCGCGCAGGAACTCGAAGAGCCGCGCATCGGGCAGGATCACTTCGGCCACCACTGTGCGGCCGATCGTGCCGGCCGCGCCGCACTGCGCGCAGCCGTCGCCCGCGATGCATACGTCGTGCACCCGGGTGTCGAGGGCGAGCCGCAGCCGCGCGAAGAGGCCCGGCTCGATGCGCTCCGGATGATCGGCGAGCCGCAGCTTGCAATGCGGGCACAAGAGCTTCACGAGACGCTGGCTGATGAGCCCGGAGATCACCGTGTGATCGGTGATCATCCGCGCGTGCAGGCCGAGATCGATCAGGCGGTCGGCGATCGCGAGCGCGCTGTTCGCGTGCACCGTCGTCCACACCTGATGGCCCGTCATCGACGCGCGCAGCGCGGTCTGCCCGGACGCGCGGTCGCGGATCTCGCCGATCATGATCGTGTCGGGGTCGAGCCGCATCGCGTTCGTGATCGCCGCCGCGAACGCGAGCGCGCGCGCGTCCTCGGTGGGCGCGTTCGCCACCGGCGTCTGCACCGCGCCGTCGATCGGATATTCGATCGGGTCCTCGACCGTGATCACGTGCAGGCTGCCGTGCGATTCGTCGATCTGTGCGGCGAGCATCCGTTGCAGCGTCGTCGACTTGCCGGAGCCCGTCGGGCCGCTGATGATGTTCATTCCGTGCGGCTGCGCGCGCAGCGCGCGAAACGCGGCGACGTGCTCGGGCGCGAAGCCGAGCGCCGCGAGATCGGTCGCGTCGCCCGCATCGTTGTAGAGCAGCCGCAGCACCATCAGGCTGCCCTCGCTCGTCGGCGTCGTCGCGATCCGCACGCCGTACAGGTCGTCCGGCAGCTTGTCGCGGTCGCCGATGCTCGCGTCCTGCCGCTCGCTCGGCCGGTAGCTGTTGTCCGACACGGTCGTCATCGCGCCGTACAGCGTCGCGAGCAGGCGCTCGCCGTGCTCGCGCGTATGCTCGTTCACGCGCACGAGCTCGTTGTGGACGCGGAAGTAGACCTCGGTGCTGAAGCGGCGCACGCGGATGTGAACGTCGGACGCGCGCTCGCGGCACGCGCGGCCGATCAGCTCCTTCGCGAGCACCTGCATCACCGTGTGGTCGAGCCGCTCGCCGCCGCCCGCGACGTTCCGCCTGTACGCCTCGCGCACCTGCATCAGCGTCGCCGGCGTCGGCCGGTACGGCCGGCCCATCCGGTCGAGCCGCGCGCGATACGACAGCACGAACGGGTTCATCTCGTGGCCTTCGGCGATGAGCAGCCGCCCGTCGTCGAACAGGCAGACGAACTTGCGCTCCTCGACGCTCGCGGCGAAGTCGCCCGCTTCGCTGACGGCGCGCGGGCCGCGCGGCGGCGCGACGGCGGCGGTATCGGCAGTGTCGGCGGCAGTGTCGGCGGCGGCGGCGTGCGGCGTCGCGCGCGCGGCCGCCGGGTCGGGCCGTTGCGCGTCCCGGCTCATGATCCGCTCGCCGGCAAGGCGGGCAGCGTCGGCAGCGGCGCGGCCGCGTCGGCCGGCAGCGGCGGATAGCCCGCATAGGAAGGCGACGCCGTCGACAACCGGTACGTGCGCCCGCGATTCGACACGACGACCGCGCGCGGCTCGATCGCGGCGACGCGTCCGCCGTCCGGCAGCGCGTCGCCGCGCTGCACCTCGAATTCGGCGCCGCCGTTCATCCGCAGCGTCGCGAACGCGCGCTTGCCGACGCCTTCGATCGCCGTCACAGCGAACTGCCCGGCGGGCGCGCCGCCACCGCGCGCGCGCGCGAGCTGCGCGGTGCGCTCGGCGACCTGCTGCTCGGTCTCGAGCTTCTTCAACTGCGCCTGCAGCAGAACGGTCTCGCTTTGCAACCGTGTGAGCCGTTCGGCGGTCGCGCCGCCGTCGTCGTCGGACGGCGCGGGCCCCGCCGCGCGCGCGATGCCGGCGAAGAGCGCCGCGCCAAGCGCGCACATCGATCGGACGCGACTATTTCGCATAGAGCACTCCTTCGAGAGTCCACTGATTGTTCTGGTAAGCGATGCGCTCGACGCGCAGCCCCGGCACGTCGATCGCGCGCACGAACTCCGGCGGCGCGACGCCGCCGAGGCGCGCGTTCAGCCGGTACGCGCGCCACGCGGGCGCGGCGGCCGCCTGCTGCGCGAGGTTCGCGAGCGGCGCGCGCGACGCCTGATCGGGAAGCAGCCGGTCCAGTTTAGCGGCCGCGTCGAGCCATTGCAGACGCGACAGAAGTTGCGTCCTGACAACCGAATCGTCGACGAGCGGCGTGTCGTTCGCCGTCGGCGCGGTGAGCGGCACGTCGAGCGTCGCGCGCTCGCCGTCGGTGTCGACCGTCGCGGCGGGCTCGACGGCGATCAGGTAGCGCACGTTCGAGCCGTTGCGCGTCCACGCGTAATGCGCCGTGCCCGGCGTGCACTCGTAGCGCTCGAGCCGCCAGCCGCCCGGCGCGAGCCGCCCGAAGCGCGTCGCGCACGCGCGCGCGAACGCGACCGCATCGGGCAGCGTCGCCCACGGAGGCGCAACGGGGCCGCTTCTCGCCTGCCGCGCGGCAAGCTCCGCGCGCACCCGTTCGAGCGCCGCCTCGCGCTCCTGCGCTTCGACCTTCGCGCGATGATGCCAATACGCGAGCGCGCCGCCGAGCGCGACGCACGCCACCGTCGCGGCGATCAGCGCGGCGCGCGGCGACAGGCGCCGCTCGACGGGCTTGAGCGCCCACCAGCGCTCGGTGCGCGGCCGGCCGCCGCGGCGCGGCAGCAGATCGTCGAGCCGCTTCGGCTGGAAATTCTGGAAGCCCTGCTTCTCGAGCTCCGGCTCGCCGATCACGACGTTCCAGCCGCCCCACGCGTAATCGGTATGCAGCCGCTCGAGCGCTTCCTCGCGGCTGCCCACCCAGTCGCCGTTCGGCATGAACGCGTGGTCGCGCACCGCGAAGTACGCCCAGCGCCCGTCGGGCAGCGCGAACGCGCCGAGCCAGTTCGGCGCGGGCTGACGCCGCCCGTTGTAGAACGCGCCTTCGAGCGCGATCGCGCGCGACACCATCGCGCCGAGCGACAGATGCCCGGGCGCGAAGCCGTCGCGCGTGTTCGCGTAGCCCGCCGCCGCGACGCCGCGATCGATCCGCAGCACCATCAGGTCGAACTTCAGCTTCTTCGCGAGCTCGACCGCTTCGGCGCGCAGCTCGTTGCGCCTCGACAGCGATTGCCAGAACAGGCCGCCGACGAAGCGCTGGCGGCCGATTTGAATCACCTGCGCGCTCATCGCCGGCTCCGTTACGCGCCGCCGCGCTGCGTGACGGGCGTGATCAGGATCACGATCACCTCGCGCGCGCGCTGCGCCTCGTAGCCGCCGCCGAGCGCGATCATCTTCGGCGTGCCGACGCCGCGCTCGTCGAGCGAATCGTTCGTGCCTTCGTAGCCGCTGATGACGAGCGTCTCGCCCGACTTCATCGCGACGCGCTGCAGGAAGTTGCGCATGTCGACGTCGGGCGTCTGGATCCGCGCCTCGCCGCTGCCGCCGGTGCTGCTCGACACTTCCTTCAGCTCGAGCAGCGACGAGATGTTCGTCGAGAACTGCAGCATCACGGTGCCGTCGTCGAGCACGTGCGGCAGCAGCGTCATGTTGAAGCCCGTCGTCACGGTGCCCGGCGTGAGCGCCGTCGACGAGCCGACGTTCGCGGTGTTCGTCGTCGACACCGACGCGAGGTAGCCCGTCTGCGTCGCGACCTGCACGGGCACCGGCTGGTTGTTCAGCGTCGTGACCGACGCCGACGTCTTGCGCCGCACGGTGCCCTGCTGCGACAGCGCGCGAATCAGCAGCTTCGTGCCGTTGAAGCGGCTCGTCGGGCTGAGCACGGTTGCGGACAGATCGGCCGGATTCGTCAGCGACACCGGATTGAACGGATTCGTGATGTTGAATCCCGCCGACATCGTCTTGTAGACGAGGCTCCAGTCGATCCCGTATGCGTCGCCCGCCTTCAGCGACACGCTGAGCACGGTCACGTTGAGCAGCACCTGCCGCGACAGCGAGCGGTTCTGCTGCGCCATGAACGCGGCGACGCGCTCGAGCACGTCGGGCGTGTCGGTCACCGAGATCGAGCCCGTCGCGGGCGACGCGACCGAGCTGCCGTAGCGCGAGAGCATCGACTGGATCGCGCTCTGCAGGCCGTTGAACACCGATAGCTGCGAGTTCACCGCCGTGTTCGCCGTGTTGTTCGCGGTGAGGCCAGTCGTGCCGGAGCTCGCGCCGTTGAGGCCGCCGCTCGAGCCGCCCGACTGCGAGCCGCCCGACGTGCCGTCGCTCGTCGCGCCGCTCACGACCGACGCGTTCAGCGACGAATCGCCCGGAATTGCGTTGACCTGGAATGTGCGGGTATCGGTGAAGAAGAAGCGGATCGCGCCCTGCTCGTATTTCCAGAAGACGCCGAAGCGCGCGCACGCCGCGTCGAGCAGGCCGCTCAGCGTGCCGCCCGCGTACAGAATGCGCACCGGCGCGAACGACGTGCCGCCGCCGTCCGCTCCCGCTCCCGCTCCCGCTCCCGCTCCCGCGCCCGCGCCCGCGCCCGCGCCGCTGCCGCCCGCCTTGCCGCCGCCCGCCGACGCGCCGCCCGGCATGCCGGACGGCAGCGGCGGCACCGAACGCCCGCCCGCCGCGTCGAGAAACGCGGGCGCGCCGCGCGCGGCGCCCTCCGCGCCGCCGCCGCGCTGCGCACGCGCGGCCGCCTGCTGCGCGCTCGCGGCGACCTGCGTCGGCACCTGGGTCAGCCGCGAGATCTGCTCGGCGAATTCGGATAACGAAGAGACCGCGCGGTCGAACGACGCCGGCTCGTCGAACAGCGGCGGCAACTGCTCGCTGCTGCGCAGCTTGACGGCGCCCGCCGACACCCACAGCCCGTTGTCGACGACGACGGGCGCGAGCGCGTGCACGCTGTTGTCGCCGTCGGAGGCGCGCTTGAAGAGCGCGCCGGATTCGTTCGAATCGCGCCGCGCGTCACGCTCGATGCCGCCGCGAAGCCCGGTGCAGCCGGCGAGCCATGCGGCGGCCAGCAATGAAACGGCGAAAAAGACACGCATCAGCCCGCTCCTTGCGCGACGACGCGCAACACGTGATTGCCTCGATAGAGAATCGCCTGGATCGGCGTCGACGTACGGCCGAGGCTCGCGACGAGCGCTTGCAGCGCATCCTCGAACGAGCCGCGCAGCGTCGCCTGCGCATCGACGCTGAAATCGACGGGCGCATCCCAGACGAGCTGCCAGCCCGCCGTGCTCGCCCATCGGGACAGAACGCCGCGAATCGTGCCGTCGGAGGCGCGCACGTCCCACGTGGGCATGTCCTGAACGGACATGTCCGCAGTCGGCTGCGGCGCGGATGGCGCGGATGGCGCGGTCGACGCGGCCGGCGACGGCGCGCGAAACACATCGACGCGCGGCGCCGTCAGCGGTGCGTGATCGAAACGCTCGGCAAACGAGCCGCCCGATGCCGGATCGGTGCCGGCGGGCGGACCGCTCGCCGCGCAATCGGTTGCAAGAAGCGCGATCGCGATGAACGCGGCCGCGGCGACCGTGGCGCCGTGCATCATGATTTTCCTCGTTACTCGACTGCTGCCTTGCGCCGCTGGCCCTCGCGCTTGGCCGCCCGACGTTCCCGGATGCCGCGCCCGACGCGTCGGACTGCCCTCGCGGCCGGAAATGGCTTTCCGAACCCTGGATTACCTCGGCTTTACATAATAGGTCTGCGCACGCAGTCGCATTATTGAATTGATTATTGCGCGGCAAATATACCCCGAACAGTTTGACAAAAGCTAGTTGACGTGCAAAATTCAATAGACCATTCAATTTCCCAATCGCCGCGCGCAATGCTCCACCGCAATGCGCCGCCCATTCCATTCATTCGAATCGCCAAGATGAACCAGCATGCCGCCGCCCCGATGCGCGATCTCGCGAGCGAAGTGCTCGGCCTGATCGATCTGAAGCAGATGTTCACCGACATCCACATCGAGCAGGACCGCCCCGTCACGATCAAGACGCCGCGCGGCTGGGTCGAGACGAGCGAGGAACCGGTACTCCTCGACGACATGCGCCCGCTGCTCGACGCGATCGACGAGCACTGGGAGAGCGCGCTGCGTCAGGGCACGCTCGACCGCCCGTTCGTCCTCACGCGCTGCCGGCTGCGCTGCCACGTGTATCGCGCGGGCGGCGGCCGCAAGATCGTGATCTCGATGCGCCGGCTGCCGCTCAAGCCGCTGCCGCTCGAGGAACTCGGCCTGCCCGTGTACGTGCGCTCGATGCTCGACAACACGAAGGGCATCATCCTCGTCACGGGCCCGACGGGCTCGGGCAAGACGACGACGATCGCGTCGCTGCTCGAGCACGTCAACGCGACGCGCAACACGCATATCGTCACGATCGAGGAGCCGATCGAATACTATCTGGAGCGCCGCCAGTCGATCATTTCGCAACGCGAAGTGCCGACCGACACGCCGAATTTCCCGCACGGGCTGCGCGAGGCGCTGCGGCAGAAGCCGGACGTCGTGATGGTGGGCGAGGTGCGCGACGCGCAGACGGCCGACACGCTGCTGCAGGCGGGCGAATCCGGCCACCTCGTGCTCGCGACGATGCACACGGGCAGCGCGGTCAGCGCGCTCAACAAGCTGCTGTCGTTCTTTCCGGCCGGCGAGCGCGACCGGCACGCGGTCGCGCTCGCCGAATCGCTGATCGGCATCGTCTGCCAGAGCCTCGTGCCGAGCGCGGACGGCGAGAGCCTCGTGCTCGCGAGCGAGCTGCTGTTCAACAACAACAACCAGGTCGCGAAGCTGATCGCCGATCCGACGAAGCTGCACCTCGTCAACGAGTTCCTGCGGCGCCGGGAGGACAACATGTCGCGCTCGCTGAACGACGATCTCGCCGCGCTCGCGGCCCGCAACCGGATCACGACGAAAGACGCGTTACGGGCAACTTACAATCGGCTCGAACTGCATGAAATGATGCAGTCCATTGTCAATCGCTAGCCGTGCACGGAGCCGATCTGGCATTTTTATACGCCGGTCTAAAGTCGAAAAAAAATCATATAAACAAGCCGAATCGCCGTGTTAATCGACTGGCCACATTAATTTCAAAAGACGATTGCCATCGCGCACCTGAATCGTGCGCGATGGCCGTTTAATAATGGGCGGGATTCGCATCAATTGCCGAGCAGGCGTGTCTGCGTCCTGAGGCCGAGGCCGTCGAGCGGCGGCGAAAGCGGCGGCACCGGCGGATGCGTGCGTGACGCCGTGCGCGGGCGTGCCGCGGCCGGCGCGCTCGGCGATGCCGGCGGCGGCACGCGCGCCGGATCGGCCGGCATCGCGCGCGGCGTCACCAGCACGAGCCGCTGCTCGCCGCGCCCCGCGGCAAGCGGCAGCGCGATTGCCGCGCATTCCCCCGCCGCGAGCGTCACGCCGGACACGGTTTCACGCGACGACGCGCCGGCCGCGCGGCCGGCGCCGTCGGCCCAGCGCTCGACGATCCGCATGTCGAGCGCATAGCGGTCCGGCTGCGCGGTCTCGTGCGGCGTGACCCGCATCGCGAAACCGTTGCGCTGTGCATCGAGCGACCGCGCGTCGCCGTCGCCCGACGCGACGAATGCCAGCCGCAGCCGGCCGAAGTCCGCGCTGCCGTCGGGAAGCGTCAGCGTCGAGCCGTCGGCGTCGATCGACGCGTCGCCGTGCGCGGCGAGCGCGGCGATGCGCGCGCGCGTCGCCGCGCAGCCGTCCGGCGCGGACGCGATCGCGACGCGCGGCGCGGATGCGCTGGTGGATTCGGGCGATTCGGGCAATACAGGCAATACGGGCGCATCGCCCGCCGCGCGCGGCGCCCCCGAAGCCTGCGCGTCGTCGCGCCACCACCGCAGCCCGAGCGCATCGAGCTGCGCGGGCGCGAGCGTCGCGCCGAACGCGTCGATCCGGATCGACGCGGGCAGCGTATCGAGCTGCGCGACGAGCCGCGCGTCGCGCGCAAGCCGCGCGGGCGCGTCGCGGATCAGCACGGTGTTCGAGCGTGCGTCCGCGTCGACGATCGGCAGCGATGCGGTGAATTCGCGCACGCCCGGCACTGCGCGCCGCGCGGCGCCGTCCTGCTCGAGCCGGCGGCGCAACCGCGTCGCGAGCCCCGGCAGCGGCGCATCGCTCCCCCCATCCCCATCGCCGCGCGCGACGCGGTCAGCCGCCGTGCGCGCACGCAGCGGGAACGCGCGCGTCTCGGTGCGCACGCGCGCCTGCGCCGCCTCGTCGAGCGCGCGCGCGGCTGCGAGCACGAGCGCGACATAGCGCGGCGGGCCGGCCACGCGCACGATCCGCGCCGCGTCGTCGTAGCCGGGCCGAAAGCGCCTGTCGACGATCCGCTGCCGCGCGAGCGTCGCGCGCAGCTCGGCGGGCGTCGCGTAATTGAGCCGCACCGCCGCGCGCTCGAACGCATCGGGTGCGACGAGCTGCAACACCGCGCCGTCGTAATACGACGCGAGCCCGCACGTGCGCGCGACCCAGTCGACGAAGCGCTGCGGCGGCAACGCATCGCGCACGTCGAGCCGGCATGGCGCGTGTGCGTCGACGTCGATTGCGACGCCGGACCGGCGGCTCAGCTCGCTCAACGCGACGGCGGCGCTCACCGGCCCGACGCGATAGTCGAAGCGCGCGAGCGGCCACGCGAGCGGCACCGCGTGCAGCGCCGGCGCATGGCTCGCGAGCGCGAGCGCGAGCGCCACGGCGGCAGCCGACGCGGCCGCGCGCGGCGTCACGATGGATGATCCGCCGTTTCCGCGTCCGCGCCCAGATTCAGGCGATAGCCGGTCGCGTAAGCCGCATGCACGGTCCAGCCGATGCCCGCCGCCTTCAGCCGGCTGCGCAGGCGGCTCACGTACATGTCGACCGTGCGGGTCTGCGCGGACGCGTCCGCGCCCCAGACGAGCCGCAGCAGATCCTGCCGCTGCACGACGGCGCCCGGATGCTCGGCCAGATGCCAGAGAATGTCGAATTCCTTCGCGCTGAACGCGTGCGACGCGCCGCCGCCGGACACGGTCAGCGTCGCGCGCGACAGCAGGTAGCCGCCGAGCCGCATGCGAGCGCTATCGGCGGAGAGCGCCGCGAAGCGCCTCAGCAGCGCGCGCACGCGCGCGAGCAGCGTCTGCTTTTCGAGCGGCTTGATGAGGAAATCGTCCGCGCCGGCGTCCAGGATCTTCACGATGTCCTCTTCGTCCGAATGCACGGTCTGGAAGATCACCGGGACGATCGAGCGCGCGCGGCCGCGCACCCATGCGAGCAGCCGCTCGCCCGTCATGCCGGGCAGGTCCCAGTCGAGCAGCAGCAGATCGGCCCAGCTCTCGCCGAGAAAGCGGCGCGCGTCGAGCCCGTCGTCGAACGCCGCGACGCGGTAGCCCTCGGCCTTGAGCCAGGTGACGAGCAGCGTGCGCTGCACCGGATCGTCCTCGACGACGACGATCTGCTTGGGCTGCTGCACGGTGCGCTGCATGTTCGGTTCGGACATCGCAAGAATAAGGAACGTCAAGCGAAAAAAACGGGCTCAGCCATCCGGCGCGACGCTCGCGCGCCAGCGCGCGACGCCGTCCGGCACGGCCCGCGGCGCGGCGCCGGCCGCCGGCGCGAGCACCGGCACACGCATCACGAACGTCGTGCCGACGCCCCGATTCGATTCGGCGTACAGCGCGCCCGCATGCGCGGCCACCACTTGCGCGGCGAGCTGCAGCCCGAGGCCGAAGCCCATCGAGCCGCTCGATCCACGCTTGGCGAGCGGCGCGAAATCGGTCATCCGCCCATCCGCCGCGAGGCCCGGCAAGCCGCCCGCCCAATCGCGGATCGTCACCTCCGCGTGCGCATCGCGCACGTGCAGCCGAATCTCGACGCGCGCGCCCTGCCGCGACGCCTGCACCGCGTTGTCGATCAGGTTCTGCAACGCGCGCGCGACGAACACGCGCGCGCCGCGCAGCCATAGCGGCGCGGCGTCGTCGAGCCAGAGCTGCAACGCGACGCCGCGATAGACGGCGCTCACTTCGAGTTTCGGCACGAGCTCGCGCAGCATCGCGCGCAGGTCGAAGCGCACGAAATGGCGCTGCCGCAGATCGTCCGCGGCCGACGCGACGAGGTAGTCCTGGCCGAGCAGCAGCGCGTGCCGCGCGAGCTGCCCGATCCGCTCGAGCCCGCCGCACGCGGCGAACCCATCGGGATCGGCGTCGTGCAGTTGGGTCAGCGCGAGAATCGAATTCTGCGGCGAACGCAGATCGTGCGCAAGAAAGCGCAGCGACGCGACGCGCTCGTCGAGCGCGCGGCGCAGCGGCGTGACGTCGGCGACCGAGACCGTCGCCGCGATCGCCGGATCGTGCTCGACCGGCTGCAGCGTGAGCCACAGGATCGCTTCGTCGGTTTCGAATTCGAAGCCTTGTTCGAGCGTGTCGAAGAGCGCGGCGCAATCCGCGGGCGCCGCGTCGCCGAGCACGGCGGCGAGCGGCAGCCCGGCGCGCAGCGGGCGGCCGAGGAGCGCGTGCGCGCGCGCGGTGGCGGCGACGATCGCGCCGTCGTGGTCGAGCGCGAGCGTGCCCCACGGCTGCCGGGCCTGCATCACCTCGAAAATTCGGGCATCGGCCCGTTGCGACACGCTCAAGATCGACTCCGGCGGACGTCGGAATCCGCGAATGATTGGACGGGCCGCGACGCGGCGGCGCAAGCGCGCAGTGTGGACCGATTCGAAAGCGCTTGTCCAGTGCCGCCGCGCCGCCCGCGCGGTCAGAAGTCGTTTTTCTGGTTCAGGTCGCCCGCGCTCACCGTCACTTCGTCGGCTGTGAACTCGATGTTGCCGCCCGCGCCGCGCTTGCCGACGTTCGCGAAGTTGGACAGATCGTGGCTGCCGCCCGTCTCGAGGCGCTGGAGCTCCTTCGTCGCGCCCGAATTCAGCGTGACGTTGCCGTTCTTGTCGACGACGCCGACCGAATTGCCGCTGCCGTTGTACAGGTTGCCCTGCGAGTCTTCCTGCAGATGCAGCGCCTCGCCGCCCGCCTTCGTGTTCAGCTTCACGTCGTGCAGGCCCTGGCCCGGCTGGTTGCCCGCCGGCGCGGCCGCGTTGTTCGTCGCGCCGCGGTTGCCGGCCGGCGGGTTGTTGTCCGAATCGCTGCCGACGGTCGAATCGTCGCCGTCGCCCGAATCGCCCTGCATCAGCAGGTCTTCGATTTCGTGGAGCAGTTCCTCGATCTTCTGATCGCGGCTGCTCGACGACGTCGACGAGGGTGAGTACTGCGTCGGATTGAGAGTCTGGTTCGAAATGCCGTTAACGCTCATGATCGTCTCGCTATGAATGTACATCGACTGAGGGAAAGGAAAAAGAACGCGCACGGCCCTGGTGCGCCCGCGGTTCGACGACAAGCTTAGGCAGCGCGTCCGTGCGCGCCGCAAAGCGCGCGAAGCGGCGTCGCGGCGCCCGAAACGACCGGCGGCGGGGTGCGCGCCGCCGCCGCGCGGCACGCGGCGCTTCGTCGCGCGCGATGCCGCTTCGCGCGCGACGGCCGCGTGCACGCGCGCGACGGCGATCATCGTCGGCGGATCATCTTTTCTCGACGCATCGCACCGACATGGCGATCAAACCGTGCAACAAGGCCGCCCTGCGCGCGCTGCTCTCGGTCTTTTCGGCCGGGCTGCGCGCGAGCGCGCACGCGGACCTCGACGAACTGCTGCTCGCGCTGCGCATCTTGCAGCCGCGCAACGCCGCGGTCGACCTGTGCGACGTGCGGCTGCGGATCAGCCGGCGCGACTGGATCGGCGCGCTGCACATCCTGCGCACGCTCGAGGAACAGGAGCGCGGCACGCCGCTGTGCGCGGCGCTGCAGAGCTGGTGCCTGTACGCGCTGCAGGACGACGACTGGCGGCGCTATGCGCAGACCGTGCTGCTGTCGGGCGATCGCGCGTCGACGGCGCTCGTCGGCCGGTTTCTCGACGTGAACGAGCGCGCGAACGACGCAGGCGCGCATGACGACGATGTCGCCGCGCGCATCTCGCAACTGCTGCGGCTCGATCGGTATCAGTGGGCGCGGCGCGTGCATGCGAGCGGGATGGGGTGAGGACGGGGCGGGTACGGGTTCACGCGTCGTTCAAACGCTCCCGTTCAAGCGCACCCGTTCGGGCCCGCCGTCCGTTCACGCCGCCGGGCGGCAGCGCATGCCTCGATGCGCGCCGCCGCCGCCGCGACGTCACCGATCGAACGTCTGCGAAGGCGCCTCGTCGAACATTCGCCGATAACCGTTGACGAGCGTCGACCGGTGCTGGATGCCCCAGCGGCTCGCGATCTCGAGCACGCTCGCGGTCCGCGGCGAGTCGGACAGCAGTTCGCCGCGAATCCGCTCCATCCGCTGCCGACGGATCAACTCGCTCGGCGACAGCCCGAGATAGGTCTTGAACGCCGCCTGCAGCGCGCGCTCGGTCACGTCGATGTGCGCGGCGATCTCGCGCACCGACAGGTCGCGCTGATCGAGCCGCTCCATCAGATAGCGATACGCGCGCCGGTACTTGCCGGGCAGTCGCGCGCTGACGTCGTCGCTCGGCGCGGCCGCATGCGTGCCGCAGCGCGCGATCGCGAGCGCGGGCGCCAGCGCCGCGCCGTCGGAACGCACGTGCCGCACCGACGCGAGCGCATAGCGCGCATACAGCGCCGACGATTCGCGAATCCGCCCCTGCTGTTCGCGGACCTTCGCCGCGCAATACAGATAATCGAGCGTCCAGCGCACGTGCGTGCCGCAGCGGGCCGCGGCGTCGCGATACGGCGCGATCATCGCATCGGCGACGTTCGGCGCGTGGCCGGCGAGCGCGGCGAGCGCCGCCTCGAGCCGCACGCTGCGCTGATAGTCGGCGATGCCGCGCTGCGCGCACCAGCCGACATGCGCATCGATCCGCGCGAGCGCCGAATGATCGCCGAGCGCGAGCGCGCTCACCTCCCGCATGTAGCCGACGCGCATCCGCAACAGCGGCACCTGCGGGCCGCCGACCGCCGCCTCGTCCGCGCCCGCGCCCGCATCGACGAACGCCGCGGGCGGCAGATCGGCGAGCGCCGAGCGCCAGTACACGTGATCGCCGAGCGCGTCGGCCCGGCCGATCTGGTATTGCAGCAGCAGATCCGTGCGCAGCGCGCGCGCGAGTTGCAGCCAACGCGAATCGACGGCGTCGCGCGCGGCCGCGTCGAGCGCATCGAGCGCCGCCATCGCGTCTTCCGCGCGGCCCAGGTGGTGCATGACGACACACGCACCGATCAGGCTTTCGAGCTTCTGCTCGCCGCTCGCCGTTCGATCGTCGGCGATGCGCTGGAAGCCCGCCTGCGCGACGCCGAAGCGATTCTGGAAGAATGCCTGCCAGCTCGCGTTGCGGCAGGTCATCACGCGCGTCTGGTCGCGCGATTCGCGCAGCAGCTTCTGCGCGCGGCGGAACGTTTCCTCGGCCTCCTCGAAGCGGCCGAGCACGAGCTGGATGTCGGCATACGCATGGATGTCGCGCACGTCGGCGGCGATGCCGCCCGGCTCGCCGTCGCAGCGCGCGGCGACGAGCGCGGATGCTTCGGAGAAGCGGCCGTCGAGCACGCGGGCAACGTAAGCGTCATGCGACGACGGGTTGGCGAGCGCGGCGGCGGTAGCGAAATAGAGTGTCGAAAACATGGCGGGTCCTCTCGGCAAACGGTGTCGAATACGAAGTGTTCAAGCCCGATCCGCGCGCCGGGCGCCGCGTTTTTCGCGACGCGCCGGGCGTGGATGCGTGCCGTCATCGTCTCGTTCGAGCCGGATCCGCGCAGCAGTTTGTGACGTTCCGTTACGATTGCGGTCCAGCCGCGGCTCATCGCGCCGAGGCGCTCTGAATCATCGAGTGCGGTACGTTTCCACGTACATAAAAAACCTCGCTCTCGTTCTCGTCGACAAGTTTCTCGATCGCTCGTGCGACCGTGCCCGAGCTAACAAGCCGTTGCTGCACCAGGCGCTCGGCATCATGCAGAAGGATGTTGGCCGCCGTGCGAAATCCCCGCGGATCGCGGGTCGTGTCGACCGTGACAAACGACATTCCGATACCCGGTCTAAGGAAGCGCAATGACGTCGCCTGATTCGCACTGAACGATGGCACCTGCCCCCCGCTGCCGCCTGTGCGTGCGGTATGGCGAATGATGTCCGCGAGGTATTGGTCGTCGGTCTGGTGACGAGACCGGCCGCTGGGAACGCCGTTTTCCGCGATATCGCCTGCGTCGTCCCTCGCAGCGCGGTACACCGTCGGAGGGATCGGAACGTCTCGGCTTTGAATGTCTGCGACGCTTATAGGCCGCGCCGAGCGCGCGGATTGGTTGATGGCCTCGATCCACCCGTGCAGCGTGCCATGCCCCCCCTCTGCGGCCCGAAGTCGTGGCGGAAGCGCTGCGCGCGAGCCGGTGTGCTGCGTGCTTTGCCCGGCCGACGATCGACGCGCACCGAGACCGGCAACCGGGCCGGCCGCCGTGCGTCGCGGCGGGCGACGAGCATCGGACCGGGTTGGCCTTGTCAGCTCATGAGACTCCTGGTAATCGCCGCTTACGCGACCTGAATGAGTACCGTCGTTACTGATGCAATTTCCCATTTTGAGTGACCTCGAAGAACTTGTTGATAAATGGCGCGTGCTACACCCGCAGCCAGAAATACTCGCCGGACGCGATCCCGTTGAACATCTCGTCGCCCGATTCGATGATGTTCTGCCGCCAGTAGCGCCCGTGTTCCGCGTAATGCGCGAACAGGTCGGCGAGCGTCTCGCCGGTCACGTCGGGCGTGAGCGGCAAACGCATCAGCAGCACGATGCTGCCCGTGTCCGCGTCGATCCCGAGCTGCGCCTGGTCCTGCGCGTAGATCAACAGGTTCGCCTCGAGCAGCAGCCGGTACACCGCGAGCGTGCGGCCCGCGCTGACGATTCCATAATGGAAGTTCACGTACATCGAATCCGGATCGTCTTCGAAGTGTTCGAGCCGCACGTCGAAGCCTTCGACCTCGATCGAGCGCGTGTCGAGCACATGGTCGACATCCGGCAAATCGACGATCGCGCACACCTCGGCGATGACTTTCTCGTAGCGTTCCTGGCTCATGGCTATTCCGTTCCGGAATCCGGCACGCGGCAAAAAAACAGCCGGCGCACGAAGCGCCGGCTGTCCGACACCCGGCGAGCAGCGGCCAACTTACTGGATCTTCTCCGCGCCTTTTTGCATCAGGCCGACGGCAGCCTTTTGCACTTCCATTTCCGACTGTGCGATCGTCATCTTCATTTGATCCTGAGCCATCTGTTTCATCGCCGCGATGCCCGCATCGGCGCTGGCGCCTGAATTCAACACAGCTCCGCCAGCCTGCAACGCCGTATTAATCATGCTCATAGTCAACACTCCTTAGATAGTGCGTGCGTACACGCATCGACAAAGATCCGGCGCAACCGCCGCTTGTTGCCCATCGCGCGGCCCGCCGCTTTTTTGCCGCGCAGCGTGCGGCATCGTCCGGAACGGCTCGCGCCGCTCCGTTAGCCGCCGCACGCTGCGCGGCGAAACCGTGGCCGTCAGGCGGCCGTCGCGTTCGACTCGTGCAGCGTCGCGACGATTCGCTGCGCGGCGAGCAGCCCGCGATAGATCTTCTGCATCGCGTCGCGCTCGTAATCGCTCGCCGCGTGCGTGGTGGCCGCGCTCACGCGCTCGGCCGTCTCGCCGAGCGCGTGGCGAATCGCGCCGATCCGCGCGGCCGCGTCGGGCGCCGCGAGCGCCCGCTCGAGCGATCCGAATTCCTCCGCCGCCCGTTCCAATGCTTCGTACATGCCGCTTCTCCCGTCAGTTGAGTCCCGTCAGTTGAGCTCCGGCGCGCCGTCGGCCGGCGCGCCCGCAAACACGTGCTTCACGCCGTCCGGCGTCTCGATGTAGCGCACGTCGCCGATCTCGAGCATGCCCGAGTAAGCGACGGGCACGGGCGCGTCGCCGGACTGGCGCGCGTCGACTTCGATCGCGCGCACGTTCGGCCCGACGTCCGCGCGCACCCGCTCGACCGCCGCGCGCAACTGCGCGAGATCCGGCACGACGCCCGACACCCGAAAGCGCCCCTGCCCCGCATACGCGACCGTCGCGCCCGACGTGCCCGACGCGCCGAGCGACTCGCCGATGCTTTGCGCATCGTCCTGCGCGACGTCGTACTGCCGCTCGACGCGGTGCGCCGCGAGGCGCTCGAGCAGCTTGCGCGCAGCGAGGTCGTCGGCGGGCGTCGCGACCATTCCGGTGACGGCCACCATCGCGCCGCGCGGCGCCGCGTGCAGCTCCGCGTAGCCCGCGCGCTTCAGCTCCCCGCCCACGCGGTTCGCGAGCGCGCCGATGGTCTCGACCGCCGGCGGCGCGCCCGGATGCGCGCTCGCGAGCATCGCGCCCATCGCGAGCAGCCCGGCGACGAGCGCGCCGCCCGCCGCCGCGCACGCGGCGAGCTTGCGCTGCGCGCCGCGCCGCGCCGCATCGGCGCCGGGCGGCGGCGCCCATAGCGTCGCAAGCAGTTCGAGATCGCTCGGCCATGCGCCGTCCGCAGGCCCGACGCACAGGGCGGTTTCGCCGAACGGCACCGGCACGAAGTCGAGCATCAGGAGCGGCGAGCCGTCCGCATCGAACGGGGCCGCCGCCGTCTCGGGCGGCACGCTCGCCGCGCGCCGCGCGCGCGTCGCGCCCTGCGCGTCGATCGACAGCAGCAGGTCGCCGTCGCGCCAGTCGGTGATGCGAACCTCCGCGTCATCGCCCGCGCCGATCCGGTGCTCCCCCGCGTCGAGCGCGATTTCCGCGCCGGCGTGCAGGCCGGTCAGGATCCGCAGCAGCTTCATCGGTCGCTCCTCATCCTTGCGTCGTGTGGTTCATTCGCATCGATCGATTCGAGCAAATCGATCGAATCGATCGAGAACGGTGCGCCGTTTCGATCGCGCCGCATCGTTCATCCATGCAGCCAGAATAGTTCGATGCGGCAACGCGGTCCGTTCGCCGCGCGAATTCGCCGCCGCGTTTGCGAAGCGCCGCGCTCATCGCGACGCCCGCGCTCACGATCGCGGCCGCCGCGCGGCAGCCATGCCGCCGCGCAGCGTCTCGACGCTCGCGATCGCGCGGGTGAGCTGCACGTTCGTCGACGGCCGCTCCGCGTTGAACACGAGGAGCGGCAGCAGCAGGTAGTGCGTGCGCGCACGCTCGCCGCGCGCGACCGACGTGTCGCGCGGCGCGCCGCCCTCGCTGCGCATCGCGTCGAGCAGCAGTTGCTTCACGCCGCTCCAGCCGCTCGGCGTCCACGGCCCCGTGCGCAAGCGGGCGGCGAGCAGGTCTGCGTGGTGATTCAGCAGCGCGGCCGTGATGTGCGCGTCGGGCTGCGCATCGACGCGCCGGCCGAGCTGGAGCAGCGTGTCGGCCCACAGATGCCGCAGCGCCTGCTCGCGCTGCGCGCCGTCCGCGAGCGTGCGCGCGATGTCGCGCAGCGCGTGTTGCGCGGGGAACGGCGCGGATGCCGGCCGCGCGCGCACGCGCGGCAGCGCGGACACGGTCGCCGGCTCGCCGTCGCGCTCGTCCTGATCGCGCTGCTGCCTGCCGCCGCCGCGCCCGCCCGCATGCCCGCCGCGCTCGTGCTCGTCGTGCGGCGCGACCTGCGCGTGCGGCGCCGGCGCTTCGTCGCCGGCGTCGAATGCGTCTCCCGGGCTGTCCACGCGTCGGCGGCGGCGCGATCCCGCCACGGCCGCTTTCGTGCGCGCCTTGAGCTTCGCGAGCATCTGGTTGCGCGCGGCCATCATGCTCGCCTGATAGCCGTTCGAATACGCGAAGCGCGTGCCGTACTTGCCGTAGGTCGTCGCGGCGCGCGCGCGCACCGGCCGGCGCCGCCGCGGTTCATGCCTCGCCGCGTGGAGGGTGTGCGCGGTCGCGCGCGTGATGCGGCTCATGACGGCACCGCCTCGGTCAGCAGTTGCTGCGCGAAATGCAGGATCTCGGCAGCCGCCCACGGCCCGGCGATCGCGACGGTCACCGTCACCGCGATGAGCTTCACGCCGTAAGAGATGCTCTGCTCCTGCAGCGACGTGATCGCCTGCAAAAACGAGATCGCCAGGCCGGACGCGGCCGCGACGAGCACGATGGGCAGCGAGATGTAAAGACAGAGCATCATGCCTTGCGACGTGAGCCGGATCAGGTCGTCGATTTCCATCGGGCGAGCCTCCTCGGAATCGGGATTCAGGAATAGGTCAGCACGAGGCCGTGCACGAGCGTCGACCATCCGTCCATCACGACGAACAGCATCAGCTTGAACGGGATCGCGACGTTGGTCGGCTGCACCTGGTTCATCCCCATCGACATCAGCACGTTCGCGATCACGAGATCGACGATGATGAACGCGATGTAGAGGAGGAAGCCGATGCGGAACGCGTCCGTCATCTGCGCGAGCGTGAACGCGGGCGCGAGGACGATCAGGTCGTCGTCGCGCAACTGCGCGGCCGCGGCCTTCGGCCAGATCACCGACGCCGAGCGCAGGAAGAAGCGCTTCTCGCGCTCGCGCGAGTGCGCGGCTAGGAACCGGCGGAACGGCTCCTTCGCCGCGCCGAACGCCTGCAGCATCGCCTGCGTCGGCTGCGGCGACAGCGCCTGCCCCTGAAGCTGCTGCTGCGCGGCGAAGCCGATCGGCGCCATGATGTACAGCGACACGAGGATCGCGATGCCGTTGAGCACCATGTTCGGCGGCACCTGCTGCACGCCGAGCGCGTTGCGCAGCAGGCCGAGCACGACGACGATCTTCGCGTACGACGTGACCACCATCGCGATGAACGGCACCATGCTCATCACGAGCACGGCGATCAAAAGGCCGGTGATGTCGTTAAACTGAACCATCGTCGCCCGCCATCCGGTCGATCCGCACGCCGAGATGCGCGCCCACCGCGACGAGCCGGCCGCCGCCGATCGCCTGGCCGTACGCGACGAGCCGCACCGGCGCATCGCGCGCGGCGAGCGGCAGCTCGAGCACGTAGCCCGGCCGCAGCGCGGCCAGCTCGGCGATCGACAGCGACAGCGTGTCGATCTCGACGTGCACGGGCAGATCGACGTCGCCGAGGTCCGCCGGCTCGGGCACGGCGGACGGCGCGTCGCGGGCGGGCGAATTGCTTGGTGAATCCGTCGGCGAATCCGTCCACAAATCGGAGCGCGAATGAGCCTGCAAATCGGCCTGCAAATCGCCCGGCGAATCGCCCGCGACGATTGGCTCGTCGAGATCGTCGGCGGTGTCGGGCATGTCGGTCATCGTCATCGTGTTTCCCTCGATCAGAACGGTTGCGTGCCATTGCGTCGCGCGACGCGCGCCCCACCATGCATGCAGCGGGCCCGCGCGCGCGACGCCGAGCGCAGCGGGCGCCAGGCCCAGCAGCACGTCGCCCGGCCGCAGGCTGCGCAGCACCGCGAGCGGCAGCCTGCGCGAGCCGAGCCGCACGCGCCCCGGCAGGCGCACGCGCGCGAGCAGGCCCGCCGCATCACGCGGCCGCTCGCTTCGCAGCCGCGCCGCGAGCGCGTCGAGCCACGGCGTCTGCGCGTCGAGCAGCGCGCAGCGCAGCGGCGCGCCGTCAAGCGCGAACGACAGCACGCAGCGCGCAGCGCCGAGCGCAGCCGGATGCGCGGCGCGCAGCGCGCCGATCGTCACGCCGTCGAGCCCCGCCGCCGCGAACGCGGCGACGAGCGGCGCGAGCAGCGCCGACGCGAGCGCCGTGCGCAGCGACACGCTCGCGTCGCCGCGCGCATCGAGCGCAGGCGCTGCGACGACGTCGAGCGCCGGAAACGCCGCGAGGTCGATCGCGACGCGCGCGGTCGCGCCGTCGCGCCGCAGGTCGAGCACGCCGGGGCGCTCGAAGCGCGGCCGTTCGCCGGTCGCTGCGCGCCAGCCGGACACCGTCGGGAAGCGCGCGAGCCACGCGGCGAGCCGCGCGTCGGCGACGAGGCGCGCGAGCGCCGCGTCCAACGCGCTGCACGCGGGCAGCGGCAGCGCGGCGCTGATGCCGGGCGGCTCGGCGGTGTCGGGTTCCAGTTCGATCGGCTCGGTATCCATCGTCATGGTGGGTCGGGTTCGGTTGCGCGCTCGCTCAGCCGACGTCGATCTCGATGGTGCGCGGCGCGCCGTCATGCGCGAGCAGCGCGTCGAGTCGCGCGTGCAGCGTCGCGCCATGCGTAGAGAGTAAGTGCCGCGTCGCCGCGTCCGGCGTGTCGAACCGAAGCCGCAAGTCGAAACGCGAAAGAACGAGATGCAGCACCGTGTCCGGCAGCAGCGCGGCGTCGAGCGGCAGGCTGATCTCCCATCGGCTCGATGCGTCGTCTGCGCACAGCGCGGCAATCTCGGGCGCGAGCGCTTCGGCCACGCGCACCATCCGCTCGCGCTGCGCGAACACCTGATTGACGAACGCATCGGAGCCCGCGCGCGCGCGCGCCATCGCCTCGCGCCCGACCGCGTCCGGCAGCGCGGCCGGATCGCGCTCGACGCGCGGCGTCGCGCCGCCGCGCCACGGGCTCGACGCGTCGCGCCGCCGCGCGTCGCCGCCGTCCGGCGCGCGCTCGCCGGCCGGCGCGACGCGCGAGCGCCGCATCAACTGCGCGTAGTCGAAGCCGCGGCGCGCGGCGCGCGGCGCGCCGCCCGGCTCGGGCGCGGGCTCGCCCGCGATGATCCGCACGGGCCTCAGGTCGGCGGCGCTCATGCGTGGGCCGCCGTCGGCATCGTCACGCGGCCGACCGGCCGCAATTCGACCTGGTCGCCGAGCTCCTGATACGAATAGACGGGCAGCCAGCCGAGCCGCGCCTCGATCATCCGCCGCGTGTAGCGGCGCACGTCCATCGACGTGACGAGCGCGACGTCGTCGCGCGGCGCGTCGCCGACGAACGACGCGATGCTGTCGACCAGATAGCGCACCTGCTCCGGCGGCAGCGCGAGGAAGTTGCCGGCGGGCGTCTGCTTGATCGACTGCCGGATGTGCTGCTCGACCGCCATGTCGAGCAGCACGGCCGGCAATTGCCGCGCGCCGCGCGCCGCGCGATACGCGAGATAGCGCGACAGGTCGCCGCGCACGTATTCGGCGAGCATCAGCATGTCCTTCTCCTTCGGCCCCCACGCGACGAGGCTCTCCATGATGTCGCGCGCGTTGCGGATCGGGATGTGCTCTTCGAGCAGGCGGCGCAGCACGTCGGCGATGCGCTGCGTCGGCAGCGCCTTCTGCACCTCGGCGACGAGCCCCGGATAGTCGAGGCCGAGCTGGTCGAGAATCCACTGGGTTTCCTGAATGCCGAGGAACAGGTAGGCGTTGCGCCTGAGCAGCGCGATCGTCTCGTGCGCGATCACCTGCTCGGCGCGCCACGCGCGCGCGCCGGCCGGCGCCGCCTTGTCGTCGATCCAGTAGCTCTCGGCGAGCCCGCCCGCGGGCCCGCGCTTCGTGCAGCGGCCGGCGAGCGCGGGATCGGACGCCGCGTCGGGCAGCATCGTCTGGTCAGCCGGCAATTCGAGCCGCGCCTGCGGCACGTCGCGCATCAGGATCTCGCACGTCGCCGCGGGCAGCGCGCCGCTCGTCCACAGCGTGATGCCGGGAAACGGCAGCCCCTGCTCCTCCTGCAGCTTCGCGCGCTCCTCGTCGAACGCGCGATCGAGCGCGGCGGGCGCGAGCCGCGCGACGAGATCGGGCGAGACGCGCACGCCGATCGCGCACGTGAAGAGCGGCGCGCGCGGCAGGATCGACGGCGTGCCGCTCTTCGCGCCCGCGCGCTGCAGCGCGATCACCGGCTCGCCGCGCGCGGTCGAGCGGCGCGCGCCCTTTTGCAGCCGGTAGCCGGCGAACGCGAGCGTCGCCGACAGCAGCACGAAGAGCGCCGCCGGAAAGCCCGGCACCGCGGCGAAGCCGAGCAGCAGCACCGCCGCGAAATACAGCGCGCGATGGCTGCCGCCCAGTTGCCTCGCGATCTCGGAGCCGAGCGACGTGCCTTCGCCTTCGTCGTGATCGTCGGCGACGCGCGTGATCATCACGCCCGCCGCGACCGAGATCAGCAGCGACGGAATCTGCGACACCATCGCGTCGCCGACCGACAGGATCGAGAAGCGGTTCGCGGCTTCCCCCGCCGTCATCCCGTGGTACATCACGCCGATCGCGATGCCCGCGACGATGTTCACGAGCGTGATGATGAGCCCCGCGATCGCGTCGCCCTTGACGAACTTCATCGCGCCGTCCATCCCGCCGTGCAACTGGCTCTCCTTCGCGAGCGTCGCGCGCTTGCGGCGCGCCTCGTCGGGCGTCAGGATGTTCGCGCGCAGGTCGGCGTCGATGCTCATCTGCTTGCCCGGCATCGCGTCGAGCGTGAAGCGCGCGCCGACTTCGGCCACGCGCTCCGAACCCTTCGCGATCACGATGAACTGCACGGTCGTGATGATCAGGAACACGACGAGGCCGACGACGAGATTGCCGCCGACGACGAGCTCGCCGAAGCTCTCGATGATGTCGCCCGCGTTCGCGTGCAGCAGGATCGATTTCGTCGATGCGATGTTCAGCGACAGCCGGTACAGCGTCGTGAACAGCAGGACCGACGGAAACACCGACAGCGACACGATGCTGCCGACATACATCGTCACCATCAGCAGCGTGACGCTGATCGCGATGTTGATGCCGAGCAGCACGTCGATCACCTCTGGCGGCAGCGGCAGGATCATCAGCGACACGATCGCGACGACGAGCACCGTGATGCCGACCTCGCCGCCGGCGGGAAGTTTGAGGGTTTTCAGCGTCATGACGACCTCGCGGAGGGAGGGGCGGCGTCGGCGCGCGCGCCCGAGATGGATTCGACCCAGCGCAGGATCGCGGCCACCGTTTCGAACAGTTCTTCGGGAATCGCCGCGTCGCGCTCGACGCGGTACAGCGCGCGCGCGACGCTCGGGTTGCCGACGATCGGCACGCCGAGCGCGTGCGCGTGGCGGCGCAGCGCAAGCGCGCCGGCATCGACGGCCTTCTCGATCACCCGCGGCAGCGGATGCTCGTCGGGCGCGTAGCGAATCGCGACCGCGTAGTGCGTCGGGTTGACGACGAGCACGTTCGCCTGCCCGACCTTCTGCCGCGGCGGCGCGCTCGTCGCGATCTCGCGCGCGAGCCGGCGGCGCTCGCCCTTCGTGTGCGGATCGCCCTCGCTCTCCTTGTGCTCGCGCTTCGTCTCTTCCTTCGTCATCCGGTTGTCGCGGATGAACATCACGCGCGCGATCTTGTAGTCGGCCGCCGCGAACACCGCGACGACGAGCGCGACAACGCCGACGAGCTTCATCAGCACGGTCCACAGCACGCGCGCGAGCTGCGGCGTCGCCTCGTACACGCTCGCGACGACGAGCGGAAACAGCGACGTCATCATCTTCCAGATCACGCACGCGAGCACGATCGCCTTGACGATCATCTTCACGAGCTCGAGCAGCGACTTCAGCGAGAAGATCCGCTTGATGCCCGCCATCGGATTGATCGCGTCGAACTTCGGCATCACGGGCTCGAGCGTGATCATGAAGCCCGCCTGCGGCGCCTGCGACGCGACGCCCGCGACGATCGCGGCGGCGACGAACGGCAGCATCGTCAGCGCGGCGCTCGCCGCGAGATCGTGCAGCGCGGCGAGCGTCGCCTGCGGCGTGCGCTCGCCGTGCACGAAGTCGAGCGCGGTGCGGATCGCGCGCGTGAGGCCGCCCGTCAGCATCGATTCGCCCGCCGTCAGCACGCCGATCGCGGCCGCCAGCGTCACCGCGTCCGCGACGTCCTTGCTCTTCGCGACCTGGCCTTTCTCGCGGGCCGTCTTCAGCTTCTTCTCGGTGGGCTCCTCGGTTTTCTCTTCGGCCATCGCCGCCGTTCCTGTCGAGAGTCGGACATGGCGCGTACGTTAGCGGCGCGCCGCGCCGCGCGCGCGCGCCGGCCCGAAGCCGCGCCGTGCGGCGCGAAGCGCGCGCGACGCTTCGCGCCGCACGCGCGCGCTTCGCATCGGCGGCCGGGCGGCGGCGGCGCGCTGCTACCTTGCGCCCCATACGCCTTTTCCTCAACGACATGCGCCGCTCGCGCGGCGACACGGAGCGCACACCATGGACGAATCCCGGCCGACCTATCTGCGATGCAGCCACGCAGCGTTGAACGTATTGATCGACGCGGCGAGCCTCTCGCTCGGCGGCGCGCTCGGCGGTCCGGCCGCCGATCCCTACGACATCGGCCTGCTGATCGACGCGCTGCGCGTGCTCGCGCCGCAACTGCCCGCCGCCGACATGTTCGACGGCATGCTGCACGTCGCGCTCGGCCACTTCGACGACGCGGTGCGCGTGTTCGCGGCGGTCGCGAACGGCCCGACGAACGCGATCTACGGCAAGGCGCTGCTCGCGTTCGCGCTGCAACTGAAGCGCGATCCGGAATGGCGAATCGCCGCCGACGACGTGCTGGCGGCGGGCGGCCCCGCGCAGGCGATCGCGCTCGTCAAGGCGCTCGAGCGGCAGCACGACGTGATGCTCGCGAAGGAGCACGCGCAACGCACGGGCGTATGGGAGCTGCCCGAATCGGTCGCGAACGCGAACCCGAGCGGCGACGCGGCCGATGCGCCGCCCGCGAATCCGTCGAGCGGCTTCGATGCGCAGGCCGCGTTCTCGCACCAGCAATATCTGCGTCTTTGACGGGGAGATCCGCATGAACGCCCCGCTTTCCCCGGTGGATCTGACCCGCGCGCTCGACGTCGCGTTCTCGGACGCGGCCGCCGCGCCGGCCGCGTCGATGCCTAACGTCCCGCCGGAAGTACCTGCCGACGTCGCCGGCCGCTTCCAGGCGCTGATGTCGAACGCGACGCCGACGCCGCCCGTCGCGCAGGCGCACGAAACGAGCGCGGTGTCGAAGCTCGTCGAGACGTCGGACGCCGCGCTCAAGCAGGTGCTCGAAAACACCGCCTATCTGAGCCGGCACGCGAACGAGATGTCGATGAGCGAGATGGTCGCGGCGTCGATCCAGGTGTCGGCCGAGGCGACCGCGATGCAGATCGACCTGCAGGCGAAGATGAGCGTCGTCACGTCGACGAAGGACGCGATCGGCTCGCTGATGAAGAACCAGTGATCATGAACACACTCCGTCTCCCGATCTCCGCGGCCGCCGGCCGCAGGGCCCGGCTCGCCGCGCTCGTCGCGTGCATGGCGCTCGCCTCCGGCTGCCGGCAGGAGCTGTACGGCGGCCTCGCCGAGCGCGACTGCAACGAAATGATGGCCGCGCTGCTGCAAAACGGCGTCGACGCGCAGAAGAAGACGCCCGACGGCGGCAAGACGTGGACGCTCGCCGTCGACGACAAACAGATCGTCAAGGCGATGGAAGTGCTGCGCGCGCGCGGGCTGCCCGCGGCACGCTACGACGATCTCGGCGCGCTCTTCAAGAAGGACGGCCTCGTGTCGACGCCGACCGAGGAGCGCGTGCGGTTCATCTACGGCGTGTCGCAGGAGCTGTCGGATACGCTGTCGAAGATCGACGGCGTCGTCGTCGCGCGCGTGCACATCGTGCTGCCGAACAACGATCCGCTCGCGCAGGTCGCGAAGCCTTCGTCGGCGTCGGTGTTCATCAAGTACCGGCCGAACGCGAATCTCGCGACGCTCACGCCGCAGATCAAGAACCTCGTCGTCCATAGCGTCGAAGGGCTGACGTACGACGAAGTGAGCGTCACGTCGGTCGCGGCCGACCCGGTCGATCTCGTGTCGGCCGCGCAGCCGCCCGCGCAGAAATCCGGCGGCGCGACGCTCGCCGGCGTGCTCGTCGCCGTCCTCGTAGGCGTCGCGCTCGCGGCCGCGGGCGGCGCGCTGTGGTGGCGCGCGCGCAAGGGCGGCGGCTCGGGTGTGGGCGGCCTCGCCGCGCGACTGCGCGGCGGCGGCGCGAAGGCCGCGGCCGCGCCTCGGCAGGCCGGCGCGCGATGAGCGGCGGCGCGCCGGCCGCGAGCGTCGCCAGCGTCTCGACGCGGGCCGCGTGGCTCGCCGGCTACGACGCGAACGCGCGACGCGCGGCGGACTGGGTCCACGCGAGCTGGCACGGCGCGCTCGCGCCGCTCGTCGCGACGATGCATGAGCGCGCGCCCGCGCTGCGCGCCGCGTGCTCGCGGCTGCTGTTGCGCACGCTCGCGGGCCCGTCGCCGGCGCTCGACGGCTTCGACGCGCCCGCGGACCGGCTCGCCGCGCTGCCTGTGGCCGATGCGCTGCGGCTCATGCGCGTGCGCGCGCTGCTGTTCCGGCGCGCCGAGCTGCGCCACTGGATCGACCGCGCGAGCCGCGAGCGGCTTGCAGGCTGGGTCGGCGCGGGCGGCTGCCGCGCGCTCGCCGCGCTGCCCGACGCGCCGCGCGCGCGCGATCTCGATCGCCGCGAGCCGGCCGCGCCGCTCGCACGGCTGTCCGGCGACGACCTCGCCTGGGAAGGCTGGTGCCTGTTCGAGCGCGACCGGGCCTGGTCGCCGGCGGGGCCGATGCGCATCGTGCGCCTCGCGCTGCCGCGCGACGCCGCGCGCGCGCCGTGGATCGAACGCGCGGCGGCTGACGCGGACGGCGCGATGCTGCTCGCGCGCCTGCCGTCGCTGTTTCCGGAGTGGTCATGGCTTTTTGGCTGAAGAACCGCGGGATTGCGCTCGCCGACGATCTCTGCATCGCGGCGCCGCACGGCGTGCTGCGCCGCGATGCGTTCGAAACGGTTCAGGCGCTCGACGCCGCGCTCGACGCGCTCGCGGCGGAACGCGACGCCGTGCTGCGCGCGGCACGCGACGAAGCCGAACGGATCGCCGCCGACGCGCGCGCGCGGGCCGACGCGCTCGTCGACGCCGCGCGGCGCGAGCACGACAGCGCATACGCGCGCGGCTACGATTCGGGCCGCGCGCAGGCGATCGCCGACTGGCACGCGCAGGCGGCCGATTCGTTCGAGCAGGAGCGGCGCGTGCGCGACCGGATGCGCGAGCGGCTCGCGGAGCTCGTCGCCGCGGCCGTCCAACAGATGGTGCGCGCGGAGGACGCGCGCGGCCTCTTCGCGCGCGCGGCGGAGACCGTCGAGCGCGTCGTCGCCGGCGCGAGCTATCTGACGGTGCGCGTGTGCGACGCCGACTATGACGCCGCGCGCGAGCAGTTCGGGCTGCTGGCCGACGCATGGCGCCGGCAGGGCCGCAACGCGCCCGTCGACGTCGTCGTCGAGCCGCGCGTCGCGCGCGGCACCTGCGTGTGCGAATCCGATTTCGGCACCGTCGACGCGAGCCTCGACACGCAACTGAACGCGATCCGCGCGGCGCTCGCCCGCGCGCTCGACGACGCGGGCCGCCCATGAATGCGTTGACCGATCTGTCCCGCGTCGCCGACGCGATGGCCGCGCGGCTCGCGATCGAGCCCGCCGTCGACATGACGGGCAAGGTGCTCGAAGTGATCGGCACGCTCATGCGCGTGGTCGGCCTCGAAGCGACGTTGGGCGAGCTGTGCGAGCTGCGCAGCGCGTCGGGCGCGCTGATCCAGCATGCGGAAGTCGTCGGCTTCACCCGCAACGTCGCGCTGCTGTCGCCGTTCGGCACGCTCGGCGAGATCAATCGCGGCACGCGCGTGATCGGCCTGCGGCGGCCGCTGTCGGTGAAGGTCGGCCACGGCATCCTCGGGCGCGTGATCGACAGCTTCGGCGAGCCGATCGACGGGCGCGGCGAGCTCGACTACGACGCGCTGCGTCCCGTGATCGCGCCGCCGCCGAACCCGATGTCGCGGAGGATGGTCGACGCGCCGCTCGCCACCGGCGTGCGCATCGTCGACGGCCTGATCACGCTCGGCGAAGGCCAGCGCATGGGGATCTTCGCGCCCGCGGGCGTCGGCAAGAGCACGCTGCTCGGCATGTTCGCGCGCGGCGCGTCGTGCGACGTCAACGTGATCGCGCTGATCGGCGAGCGCGGCCGCGAAGTGCGCGAGTTCGTCGAGCTGATCATGGGCGAGGACGGCATGGCGCGCTCGGTCGTCGTGTGCGCGACGTCCGACCGCTCGTCGATCGAGCGCGCGAAGGCCGCGTATGCGGCCACCGCGATCGCCGAGTATTTCCGCGACCAGGGCAAGCGCGTGCTGCTGATGATGGATTCGCTCACGCGCTTCGCGCGCGCCGGCCGCGAGATCGGCCTCGCGGCCGGCGAGCCGCCCGCGCGGCGCGGCTTCCCGCCTTCCGTGTTCGCCGAGCTGCCGCGCCTGCTCGAGCGCACCGGGATGGGCGAGCACGGTTCGATCACCGCGCTCTACACGGTGCTCGCCGAGGACGATTCCGGCAGCGACCCGATCGCCGAGGAAGTGCGCGGCATTCTCGACGGCCACATCATCCTGTCGCGCGAGATCGCCGCGCGCAACCAGTATCCGGCGATCGACGTGCTCGGCAGCCTGTCGCGGATCATGCCGCAGGTCGCGACGCGCGAGCACGTCGGCGCGGCGGGCCGGCTGCGCCAGTTGCTCGCGAAGCACCGAGAGATCGAGACGCTGCTGCAGCTCGGCGAATACCAGGCGGGCAGCGATCCGGCGGCCGACGAGGCGGTCGCGAAGATCGACCGGATTCGCACGTTCCTCAACCAGCGCACCGACGAGTACTCGCCGCCCGACGCGACGCTCGCCGCGCTGCACGCGCTCGTCCAGTGATGCGCCGCAGGCAGCGCGCCTTCGAGACGCTCCTCGCGCGGCGCGAGCAGCGCGGCGCGAGGCTGCGCGCGGAGCAGGCCGCGCTGCGCGCCGAACGCGACGCGGCGGCGGCCGAACTCGCGCAGGGCGAAGCGCACGCGCACGCGAAGCTCGATGCGGCGAATCGCTATGCGGCGCGCGTGGACGCGATGGCGGCCGGCCACGCGCCGTTCGCGGTTGGCGATTACGCGGCGTGCCGCCGCTATCGCGACGCGCTGCTCGACGAGCACGCGCTCGCGAGCACGCAATGCGCGGGGCTGCGCGCGGCGCTGCAGGCGAAGCTCGACCAGCTCGCCGCGACCGCGCGCCGGATCGCGCGCAACGACGCGCAGATCGACGTCGTGCGCGAGCGGATCAAGCAGCTCGCGCGCGCGGCCGAGGCGGCCGCCGAGGACACGCAGGACGAGGACATCGAAGAAGGCGTGCTCGCACGCCGGCTCGCGGCCGCGCGGGCATCGGACGAGGCATGCGGATGAACACCAGCGACATCTTTGCGCTGCAGCACCTGGGCGACGAACTCATCGGCTTCATCGTGCTGCTCGCGCTGTCGAGCGAGCGGCTGCTCGTGATCATGTCGATCCTGCCCGCGACCGCCGACACCGTGATGAAAGGCCCGATGCGCAGCGGCGCGGCGGCGGTGTGGTGCCTGTTCATCGCGTGCGGGCAGCAGGCGCTGATTCCGCAGCTTCACGGCGCGTTTCTCGTGATCGCCTGCTTGAAGGAGGCCGTGATCGGGCTCGTGCTCGGCATCGCCGCGTCGACGGTGTTCTGGGCCGCAGAGGCGATCGGCACGTATGTCGACGACGTCGCCGGCTTCAACAACGTGCAGATGCAGAACCCGAGCTCGGGCACGCAGACATCGCTGATGGCGACGCTGTTCGGGCAACTGACGATCGCGTCGTTCTGGCTGCTGGGCGGCATGACGTTCCTGCTCGGCGCGCTGGTCGAATCGTATGCATGGTGGCCGCTCGGGTCGTTCGATCCGGTTCCCGCGCCGCTGCTCGAAGCATTCGCGCAAGCGCGGATCGACATGCTGATGAACATGATCGCGCGGATCGCGACGCCGATGATGGCGATGCTGGTGCTCGTCGACCTGGGCCTCGCGTTCGTCGCGCGGTCGGCGCAGAAGCTCGATCTGATGTCGGTCGGCCAGCCGCTCAAGGGCGCGATCGCAGTGCTGATGGTCGCGGTGCTGGCGGGGAATTTCGTGACCGAGATGCGCGGGCAGATTTCGCTTGCGGAGCTGGCGCAGCAGGTCCGGCGGCTCGCGCAGCGGCCGGGGGGCGATGGGAAGACGGATCGAGGGGGCCGCGCTTCGGGGGCTTCGGGGGCTTCGGGGGCGACCAGCGTCACACCCGTTCGCTGATCCGGCGGATCATGCTGGCGGGCACGTGATCGGCATCCCGATCGCTCGATCGGCAAGCGGGTTGCGCGTCGTCACGCTCGCGCCGGCGCCCGGAATGCAGAAGAGCGTCGGCGCGCGGCGCGCCGTGTGCCGCGAGCGCCTCCGTGATGCGCCGCCCCGGTTGCTCCGCGTGCGGCGCCTCGCGCAGCATGCCCGGCACGTCGAATGCATCGCCGAGCCGCTGCGCACTTCCGACACCGCCCGCTCCGGCGACGTCAGCTTGCCCGCATAGACTTTCTTCAGCATCCCGAACCTCCCCGGCATTCAGTTTTCGCCGTTCAGTAGTTGGCGTCGGCTTCCGGCGAATGACCGCGCTTGTAGATCAGCATCGTGCGCTCGAACGACATCACGACGACACCGTGCTGGTTGACGCCCTTCGTCTCGACGGTCACGATCCCCTGCGTCGGCCGGCTCTTCGATTCGCGGCGCGACAGCACCGTCGATTCCGCGTACAGCGTGTCGCCCGCGAACACCGGCGCGCTCGCCCTCACCTTGTCCCAGCCGAGATTCGCCACCACCTTCGCGCTGACCGTGCGCACGCTCATGCCGGTCAGCAGCGCGAGCGTGAACGTGCTGTCGACGAGCAGCTTCTTCCATTCGGTCTTCGTCGCGTATTCGGCATCGAAATGCACCTGCTGCGTATTCATCGTCAGGAGCGTCATCCAGATGTTGTCGACGTCCGTGATCGTGCGGCCCGGCCGGTGCTCATAGACGTTGCCCGGCTCGAAATCCTCGAAATACAGGCCGGATATCTCGCGAAACCGCTTGTCGCCGATTTGTCGATACGCGGAAATCGTCGTGCTCATGCTCGCCTCCTTGTTGAAGAAAGAATGGGTATCGCCATCGCGCCGCGCCCAGTCGTCGCGCAACTCGAGCGTCTTGATCGACATCGTTCGCTTGCAGCGCCGCGCGGCCGACTCGGGCACCACCGATACGCCGACGCCGTTTTCGACGAGGCGGCAGATCGCATCGAGCGTGTGCCCGCCTCCGTCGGCTTCACGCCGAGCCGTTCGCGCACGAGAAGCGGCACGCCGGCCGTCGCCTCCATCTTGCTTGATGCGTCCGCTTGCGGAGCCGAGCGCCAGATTGGCCCGGCTCGCGCCGTGCGTGATGCTGCCCGCCTCGACGACGGCGACGAACAGACGCAGATCGGTGATGTCGAAACGCACGCGCCCTCCCGGATCGACGAGCCCACGGTCGAATCGAAGGCTCGATTCGAGCTATCGGGCATTGTGAACGACGCGGGTGGTTTTCACAACGCGCCGAAGCAACGCCCGCTGCGCGGCTCACGCCATGCCGCTCCCTTCGTCGCCAGAGACGGCACGCCCAACCCCGCATCAGCCCTCCGTGCGCCGCCGCACGTAGCACTTGATGAAATCGACCCACGCGCGAACCTTCTGCGGCACGTGCCGCGTCGACGGATACAGCGCATAGACGCCCTGCTGCGGAAACCGATAATCCGGCAGCGCGTCGATCAACGTTCCGTTGTCCAGATCGTCGCGCACGAGCCACTCGGGCAGCAGCGCGACGCCGCTGCCCTGCCGCGCGAACGCGCACAGCACCGATGCGTTGTCCGCAATCAGATGCGGCTTCGCCGCAGGCCGATATACGTGCTCTCGCCCGTCGCGATCGTGCAGCAACCACGACGCAACCTGCGACAGACGGCTGTGCCCGAGCTGCGGCAAGCGCGCGAGCGCGTCCGGCGATTCGATTCGCGCGGCGCCGTGCTCGGCCAGCAGCGCGGGCGACGCCACCGGCCGCACGTCGTAGGTGTCGATGCACACGCCCCGGTACGGCAAGTCCTGGAACTGCTCGAAGCGGCCGAGCCGGATCGCGACATCGAATCGATCGCGCACGAGGTCCGCCTGCGACGTATGCGTCTCGAGCCGCACGCGCAGCGCCGGATGCATGCTCGTGAATTCGCGCAGCGCCGGCGCGACGACCCGCAGCGCGTATTCGACCGTCGACGTGACCCGCAAGCTGCCCTGCATCCCGCCGTGCTCGCCGCGCGCATCGTCGATCGCCTCTTCGGCTTCGGCGAGCACGCGCAGGCAGCGCTCGTAGAAACGCTCGCCCGCTTCGGTCAACTCCACGCGCCGCGTCGTGCGCGTGAGCAGCGTCACGCCAAGCTCGGCCTCGAGCTGCTTGACGTTGAAGCTCACGGCCGCGCGCGCCTGGTTCAGCACGTCCGCCGCGCCCGTGAACGAACCGGCCTCCACGACTGCGCGAAATACGTCGAAACGATCCAAGCTCACCATCGCGCCCTCGATTGTCAAAATTTTTCGATCAGTCTATCCGGGCAATCGGACTGACGGCCACGGATCGCGGACTTTACACTACGCAGCCTGATGTCACCGGCTGCTTCCATGTCCGCCCGCTCACGCATCGCCGCCGTCTATCTGCTCGGCTTCTCGATCGACCTCGCGAACATGTTCGCAATCAACGCCGCATACCCGGCGCTGCAGCGCGAGCTGCACGCATCGGTCGCGCAGCTCGCGTGGATCGGCAACCTCTACATGCTCGGGCTCACCGTCGTGATTCCGCTCGGCGCGTGGCTCGCGCACCGGTTCGGCGAGCGCCGTCTGCTCGCGGCGTCGCTGCTCGTGTTCGCGCTCGGCAGCGCCGGCGCGGCGAGCGCGCAGTCGATCGGCGCGCTGCTCGCGTCGCGGCTCGTGCAGGGGCTCGGCGGCGGCCTGCTGATTCCCGTCGGCCAGGCGATGACCTATCGCGCCTATCCGCGCGAAGCGCGCGCCCGCCTGACATCGATCGTGATGATGGTCGCGCTGCTCGTTCCCGCGACGTCGCCCGCGCTCGGCGGCGTGATCGTCGACCATGCCTCGTGGCGCGCGGTGTTTGCGGGAATGCTCGCGCTCGCCGCGTTGTCGTGCGCGCTCGCGCTCGCGTGGCTGCCTGCCGACGTCGCCAGCGATGCGCCTCGCACGCTCGATGCGGCGGGCCTCGGCCTCAGCGCGGCCGCGCTCGTCGCGCTGCTGCTCGGCCTCACGTTCGCGAGCCGGCGCGGCGCGGAAATGCCGGCGATCGCCGCGCTCGCGACCGCGTGCGCCGCCGGCCTCGCATACGTCCGACATGCGCGCCGATCGAGCGCGCCGCTGCTCGATCTCGCGCTGCTCTCGCAGCCGCTCCTGCGCGTCGGCATCGTCGTCTATCTGTGCGTGCCCGGCGTCTTCACGGGCGTGAATCTGATCGCATCGCTCTTTCTGCAGAACGCGCTGGGGCTCAGCGCGACGCAGGTCGGCGCGCTGATGGTGCCGTGGTCCGCCGCATCGTTCGCCGCGATCGCGACAACACGGCGCGTCTTCCCATCGGCCGGCGCAAGGCCGCTGCTCGCCTGCGGCATCGTGATCGACTGCATCGGCGTCGCACTGCTCGCGACGCCGTTCGCGGCGCACGAGGCGGGCCGCGTGCTGGCCTACGCCGCGATGGGCTTCGGCGCGAGCCTCTGCACGAGCACGTCGCAAAGCGCCGCGTTTCTCGACGTGCCAGCCGCCAGCATGGGCGAAGCGAGCGCGCTCTGGAACCTCAATCGTCAGTTGAGTTTCTGCCTGGGCGTCGCCGCGCTCGGCAGCGCGCTCAATTTCCTGCTGACGTTCAACGGCGGCGCCGCGCCGCTTGCGTATCGTCAGTGCTTTGCGCTCGGCGCGCTGCTGACGCTGCTGCCGCTGCCGCTCGTCGCGCGGCTCGGCTCGCGTCGCGCGGCGGTCTCGCCCGCTGTTTCCGTGGACACCCAATCGAGTCGATCATGAACGAAACGAACCCGTATTTTCAGGAAGTCATCGACGCGCACGTCGACATCGAGCGTTGGTTGTCCGGGCAGGCCGAATTCGACCGCCTGCCCGCATTGCTGGGCCGCTTTTCGCCGCATTTCTCGATGATCGCCGCGCGCGGCGCGTCGCTCGACCGCGCCGGCCTCGACGAACTGTTCCGCCGGGGACACGGCCAACGTCCGGGGCTGTGCATCGAGATCGACGAACTGCAACGGATCGGCGCGTGGCGCGACGGCGCGGTGATCGGCTACCGGGAAACGCAGATCGACGGCGAAGATCGCCCGAACACGAGGCGCTCGACGGTCGTGTTCGAGTACGACGCGGCGTCGCGCATCGTCTGGCGGCATCTGCATGAAACGCCGCTCGCGACATGAGACCCGGCCGGGCGACGTCGAATCGGTTCGAACGTGCGCACCGAAAGCGCGCATGTCATCGGCGCCAGCGCCGCTGCCGCACACTCGGCGCATCCGGCACGCACACCGATAGCCCGAGCCCCGTGCCCTTGCCGACCGGCTTCGTCATATGGAACGGATCGAAGATCTTCGCGAGCCGGTCCGCCGGAATGCCCACGCCCGTATCCTCGATCGCGATCGTCACGCCGTCGCCGTCCCGGCGCGTGCGGATCGTGATCGTGCCGCGCTCGGCAATTGCGTGCGCGGCGTTCATCAGCAGGTTCATCACGACCTGGTTCAACTGCGACGGCATGCATTCGACGGCCGGCAGCTCGCCGTAATCCTTGACGACCTCCGCCTCGTACTTCAGCTCGTTGCGCACGACGTTCAGCGTCGCCTTCAATCCCTCGTGGATGTCGGCGAAGTTCCATTCCTCGCTGCCCGCCCGCGAGAAGTCGCGCAGGTCCTGCACGATCCGCCGCACGCGCGGCGCGCCCTCGATCGATTCGTCGATCAGCGTTCCGATGTCCCCGCGCAGGTAATCGAGATCGACTTCCTCGTGCGCGGCGCGCAGGCGAGCCCGCTCGCGATCGTGAACGTCTGCAGCGATTCGAGCAGCGCGGTCTCGGCCGTGAACAGCGCGCGCGGCAGCGCTTGTCGAGTGCACGGCGGGAATCGAAGAGGACAACGAGGTCACGCCAGATCTCCCCTTCATCAGACGGCGTCAAACGCGCCGATGTCTTCGTGGCCGGGCGCGGCGCCGATCGCCGCCGCGGGCCGCGATGCGTCAATCGAGCAGGCCGCGCGGCGGCGGCTCGCCGCTTCCCGCATCGACGAAAATCACGAACGGCGCCACTTCGTTCGCTTCGAAACGGCGCACCTGCGCGGCCTGATGCGACGACACGACGCTGCCCTTCGTCATCAGCAGGATGCCACGGCTGTTGTGCAGGTCGTCGGCAAGCCGCATGCCTTCCGCGAGTTGCGAAGCGTTGATTCGCGATACGCTCGCGCGCCGGTCGAGCGCCGGCGATTCTTTCGAGAGCGCGACGAACCGGTCGACGACGCGCGCGTCGTAGCGCAGGCCGGCTTGCGAGACGAGCACCGCCATCGCCTGCTGCACGGTGTACAGCCGCTTGAACATGCTGCCGCTGCACAGCGCGTCGAAGTCGCGCGCGACGGCCAGAATGCGCGAGCCGAGCGGAATCGCGTTGGCGGCGAGTCCGTCGGGCGTGCCGCGCCCGTCGAACCGCTCGTATTGATGATGGATCAGGTGCGCGACGCGGCCGAGCTGCTGAACCGGCGTGAGCACCATCTGCGCGCGCAACGGGTGCTGGAAATAGAGCCGGCTCTCGTCCGGCGCCATCCGGTCGAGCGGCTTGTGCAGCAGCTCGTCCGGCAACGACAGCTTGCCGATGCCGTGCAGCAGCCCCGCGAAGAACAGCTCCTGCGCTTGCCAGCCGCTCATGCCGAGCGCGAGCGCCAGATTGCGCGCCGCCTCGCCGACTCGCTGCGATTCGCCGCCGGGCGCGCCGCAGCGCAGCTCGATCATGTTCGCGCACGCCTGAACCATCGCGGTGAAATTGTGCGTCAGGTCGCGCTGCGCGTCTTCGAGAAACAGCATCGTCTGGCGGATCTCCTCGACGCGCGCCTGCACCTGCGCTTCGAGCCCCGCGTTGAACGCGCGCAACGCATCGTTCTGCTTGCGCGTGAGCGCGTCGAGCCGCGCGGTCTCGCGGCGCAGGCGCTGCTGCTCGAGCGCCTGCTCGACGGTCAGCAACAGGTCGTGATCGTCCCACGGCTTCGTCAGGTACCGGTAGATGCCCGCTTCGTTGATCGTGCGCACCGCCGAATCGATTTCGGAATAACCGGTCAGCAGAATGCGCATCGTGTCCGGATGCCGTTCGCCCACGCGCGCGAGAAATTCCGCGCCGCTCATCCGCGGCATCCGCATATCGGACACGACCACGTCGACTTCGCCCGCGGCCAGCAGGGCGAGCGCCGCTTCGCCGCTGTCGGCGCACAGCATCCGGTAACGCTTCGGGCGGAACACGCGCTTGAGCGACGACAGCACGCTCGGCTCGTCGTCGACGAGCAGCACGACCGGCTCGTCGGCGGGCGCGTCGCCCGCCGCACACGCCGGCCGTGCGTCGTCCTCCCCGGCGGACCCGTTGCTGTGTATCGATATCGAAGGACTGCTCGCTTTCGCTCGTTCGCTCATGATGCCCTCATTCCCGATTTCTCTTTTTCTTGGATATCGGCAGCGCGAACGATCAGGCGCACTAGGGAAAACGTGGGAGATACCGGAAAACGCGAGAAGCGCCGCGTGCGAATCACTCAATCTCAGTCATCCCGACGATTGGACATAATCGGCTTCAGTCTCATTCAATTCGTTAAACGGCTATTTAACGCACTATTTTCGCATTCGCTTTTCATTCCGCTTCATTCAAGACTGGAACCGTCTTCGTCGTCCATCTTTCGCGAGCGATTCGCGCGCGGCGTCAGCGCCAGTTCGCGTCGACCCACTGGCAGACGCCCTCCCACGCCGGCGTCTTCATGTACGCGGCCGTTTCGCTCTCCAGCAGCGGCGCCTTGCGCCAGTCGTCGAGCCCGACCGTTTCGCCGAGCACGAAATTCGCGCGCCGGTAGCATCCGCCGAGCAATTGCGTCGCCTGCTGCGTCGCGAGCATCGCGGTCGTATCGAGTGTGAGACCGAGCAGCGCCGATGCCGGCACATCGTGGCTCTCGAGGGGCCAAAACCACGTCGTCACGCCCCATCTGAGCGGATCGCCGATCGCGCTCGGGCGGATTCCTTCCTGACTGATGCCGGTGCCGAGCGACAGCACCCGCAAATTGCCGAGCTCGCCGCCGAGACGGCTCGCAAGCGCCTCGGAAACGGCCGTCATCGAAGGATTGTTCGCGAACAGACCGCCGTCCGCGAAATAGCCGAGCGACGGCACTTCGTACGGCGGAAAATACGAAGGCGCGGCCGACGTCGCGAGCGCCGCGTCGACGAGCGCGACATGGCGATACGCATTGCCGCTCGCGTTCGAGAACGTGCATGCGGACCAACTGCGCAGCGCCGGGTCCCATAGCCGTGACGAATTGATGACGGTCAGCCTGCGCAACTCGGTCAGATCGCCGCCGCGCAGCAGTTCCTGCGCGATGCGCTTGAGCCCGGTGTTCACGTACTGGCACGCGAAAAGCCCTGGCCCGGCGGACGCGGCGAAGCTCGCCGCGCCCGTCGCGATCGTCTCTCTCTGCTCAAGCCACGCGCCGCTCTCCTGGAATATCTCGGCTCCCCGGTTCCGGTAGACGTCGACGACTTCGGAAATCGACACGCCGCGCGCAAGCGCGAGCGCGAGCAGGCCGCCCGTCGACGTGCCGGCGAAGCCGTCCGCCTTCGCCAGGACCCCGCTGCGTCGATCGAGATCCTGAATGAGCAACGCGGTGATCAATCCCCTGATGCCGCCACCGTCGCAACTGAGAATCTTGAATGCCATCGCGGTTCTCCTCGGCTCGTGAAATTCGTGAAATGCAGGTGCGGATGCTTCCGAACGAACGCGGCGCCGCCGCGCAGGCGCACATCGGATGCAGCACGCATTCGATCGCGCTTGCGCGTTGACATCGCCGTGTCAATCCGGCTCGGCATTTCATTCGGATCAACCTATTGCGATCGCTTCGCCGCAATAGCGGCTTCGCGGACCGCCGGCTGCAATCGCGTTGTCGATGCCGGACACCCGCTCCCGTCTCGCTCGCGTCGACGCGAATCGCGAATCGCGTATCGCGCGGCGACGCATATTCTTAAATTAGGATGCGCGAGACGCTTTGACCAGGCCGCGACGCAACGATTCGATGCCGGCGCGCTCGACGTTCGGCGCATCGCGCACGGTGGGCGCCGCCGGCGATCTACGGGGCCGGCCTCGCCCCGGAGCCGCCGACGAAGAACGCGGCTCGCCAGCCGACGTGCGGAATCAGCGCCGCGGTGATGAGCCCGCCCGCCACGCCGCCCACGGTGAAGCCGCACGATACGATCATCATCAGCGATACGCGGATGCGCCGCGGACTGTATTCGCCGGCGAGCGCCATCGCGTTCGGCATGATGCAGCCGAGCCCGAGCCCCGCTGCGAAGCGCCGATCAGCACCGGACGCCGGCCGATCCGATCGGCAAGCGCGCTGAACACGAGCGAGCCGATCAGCATGCCGAACAATCCGGCGCCAAACACGGGCGACAGCGCCTCCTTCGCAATCCCCCATTCGCGGATCACGACGGGCGCGACGTAGCCCATCGCCTGCACGTCGAAACCGTCCATCACGAGGCACGCCGCGCACAGCGCGACGATCGCCCATTGATATGCGCCGAAGCGGCGGTTGTCGAGCATCTCGCGCACGTCCACTCGCGTCGTCATTCGTCGTTTCCTTGTCATGTCGCCGTCGTCGTCCGCGCTGCACCGGGCAAAGGGTTTCGCGCTACAGCTCGAGCACGAGCCTCCCGCGCTTCGCGCGCGAACAGCATGCCATCATGCGCGTGTTCGCCGCGCGCTCGCCCGCGCTCAGCACGCTGTCGCGATGATCGACCTCGCCCGCGAGCACACGCACCTCGCACGAGCCGCACAGCCCTTCCTCGCAATCGCTCTGCACGTCGACGTTCGCGGCGCGCAGCGTCGCCAGCAACGAGCGGTTCGCGGGCACCGTCAGCGTGAGCCCCGAATCCTTCAGCTCGACTTCGAACGGTTGCTCGGCGGCCGGATCGACGCGCGGCGCGGCGGCCGCGAAATGCTCGACGCGCAGCGCGTCCGCCGGCCAATGCGCGGCGCGGGCGGCGAGCGCGTCGAGCATGCGCGCGGGTCCGCACGCATAGACCTGCGTGCCGGGCGCGACGTCGAGCGTGGAGAAATCGTGCCGCGTGCCTTCGTCCGACACGTGCAGGCGAAGCCGCCCGCCATGCAGCGCGGCGAGCGCGTCGACGAACGCCATCGTCCGGCGGCTTCGGCCGCAGTAATGCAGCGTGTAGTCGATGCCGAGCGCACGCGCTTCGCGCGCGATCGCGCCGATCGGCGTGATGCCGATGCCGCCCGCGATCAGGATCGTGCGGCCCGCGTGCGCGTCGAGCCGGAAATGGTTGCGCGGCCCGCGAATCGTCACGCGCATGCCGGGCCGCAGCCGCTCGTGCATCCAGGCGGAGCCGCCGCGGCTCGCCGGCTCGCGCAGCACCGCGATCTCGTATGCGCCGCGCTCGGCCGGATCGCCGCACAGCGAATACTGTCGGGAAAGGCCGGTATCCCCGCATTCGACGTCGATATGCGCGCCCGCGCTCCAGCGCGGCAGCGCCGCGCCGTCGGGCGCGACGAGGCGCACGCGCAGCACGCGCTCGGCCGCGGGCGTCACGCTGTCGACGCACAATGCGCGCCCCGCGCTGCGCGCGTTCGATTCGCCGATCCGCACGGCGAGCGCCGAGCGCCGCGCATCCGCGCGACGCCGCTCCGGATTCGCGGCCGGGTCCCACTCGACCCACAGATGCTCCGGACCGCGAAACGATGTGTTCGGCATGTACGTGAAGCGCTGCTCGGCAAGCCGCATGTGCGGCAGGCGGCGCGTCAGCTCGTCGATGAAGATCTGCATCTCCATCCGCGCGAGATGCTTGCCCATGCACTGATGCGAGCCATAGCCGAACGTCAGGTGATCGGCGCAATCGTCGCGGTGGATGTCGAACAGGTCCGGATCGGCGAAGCGGCGCTCGTCGCGATTCGCCGACGACGTGACGATCAGCAGCTTCGCGCCGGCGGGAATCGCCACGCCGCCGACCATCGTGTCGCACGTCGCGATCCGCCGCCATGCGGCGATCGAGCCATTGTGGCGCAGGCATTCGTCGACCGCGTTCGGAATCAGTGAAGGGGCTTCGCACAGCTCGCGCCACGCGCGCGGATGCTGAAGCAGCAGCTTCAGCGCATTCGCTGTGGCGTTCGCGGTGGTTTCGTGCGCCGCGACGATGCCCGCCATCATCATCGAATGCAGGTACGAATCGGTGACGATGTCCGGATGCTCGCGTTGCATGCGGATGCCGAACTGCATCCAGCCAGGCCCCGAAGGATCCTCGCGCATCCTCTCGAGCACCTTGCCCGCGTACTGCCAGAACTGCCCGACCGCGTGCGCGACCGCGACCTGCTCGTCGGGCCGCGGCCTTCCCCACGTGTTGACGGTGTGCGCGATCGAGTACTGGCGCAGCGTGTCCATGTCCTCTTCGGGCACGCCGAGGAAATGCAGCGCGACCGTGAGCGGCACTTCCCACAGCATCTGGTCGACGAGGTCCGCGCGGCCGTCGTCGACGAAGCGGTCAACGTATTCGCGCGCGAGCCGCCGCACCATCGGCTCGTGCGCGCGCAGCGCATCGGGCGTGAACGGCTCGATCAGCAGACGCCGCCGCGCCATGTGCCCGGGCTCGTCCTCGTTGACGAGCGTGCGGTTCATCGCATAGCCATACGATGCGAGCACCGCGTTTGCGTCGGCGCCCGTCGGCGTGATCTTCTCGAGCGCGATCGACGGGCTGAACGTCCGGTTATCGCGGAAGATCGCCTTGATGTCATCGTAGCGCGCGACCACCCAGTAGCCGAGCTTCGGACTGTAGAACACGGGCTCCTGCTCGCGCGCCCAGCGCACATATTCGGGCGGGTCCTGCTGATAGGCGTCGTCGAACGGATCGAATGCCGCCGCCGCCGCGCTCGCCGGGCAACCGGCTGGATGCGGGGCGACGTCCGCCGAAGCGGGATGGAACGGACACTGCGCGGCAGGCAAAGCCGGCGGCGTGGACACGGGATGCGTCATGGCAGTCCTCCAGTGGTCGAATCACATTTTGCGTAACTCTAGTACGCATTGCGCAAAGCAATGATCGAGGGGTTAACCTGCATCGCATTCCTATCGTAGTCACGCGGCGGGCGCAGTGCGCCTGCCGGCGACGCTCCACCACTCCGCACGACGCACTACAATCCCCGGATGACGAAAAAGGCCCCTACCCTGAAACCCGCGAGAGCCATCCGTACCCGAACGCGCGATGCGACCGCGTCCGCCGCCGATCCGTCCGCTCCGCGCGAGCGCCGGCAGCGCGTGCAAGCGGCCGCGACCGGCATGGCGGTGCTCAAGGGGCTGGCCCGGCTCGGCGAACGCGCGACGCTGACGGCGCTCGCGGCGCACGTCGACGAGAGTCCGGCGAAGGTGCATCGCTATCTGGCGAGCCTGATCGAGGAAGGCTTCGTGTCGCAGGACCGCGGCACGCAGCAGTACTGCCTCGGCACCGAGGCGTTGCTGATCGGCGTCGCCGCAATGCGCCAGGCCGAGCCGATCCGCGCGGCGGAGCCCGCGCTCGTGCGGCTGCGCGAGACGCTCGCGCTGACGTGCTTCGTCGCGGTGATGGGCAATCGCGGGCCGACGATCCTGCGCATCGAGGAACCGGGGCTGCCCGTGATCGTCAACGTGCGCGCGGGTTCGGTGCTGTCGCTGCTCGGGTCCGCGACGGGGCGGCTGTTTCTCGGCCTGCTCGACGACTCGACGATCGATGCGATGGCTCAGGCGGAACTCGCGGCCGCGCTGCGGCGGGAAGCCGACGCAACGAGCGCGGCGCTCGGTTATCGACGGCAGGCGTAGCGTTCGCGTTCGTCGCGTTGCCGATCGAGCAATGCGCTGAAAACTCGGCGTGCGCGCGGCGCCGCCATCCAATCGGAGGTCGTGTTGACGTCAATCGCGGAACCCTCGCAGGCAAGCGAAGCCATCGGCAATCGCAATACCGCCGTTCTCGTCGTCTTCACCGCCCTGACGAATCTCGCCGATGGCGTGACCAAGGTCGCGCTGCCGTTGATGGCGACCACGCTCACGCACTCCCCCGCGCGGGTCTCGGGCGTGTCGCTGACGCTGACGCTGCCGTGGCTGCTCGTCGCGCTTCACGTCGGCGTGCTGGTGGACCGCGTCGATCGCCGCGCGCTACTGTGGATCGCGAACGCGATGCGCATTGCCGCGATAGCGCTGCTCGTCGCCCTGCTGCTGTCCGGCCGCGTCACGCTCCCGATGTTGTACGCAAGCGGCCTGACGCTCGGCGTCGCCGAGGTCGTCGCGCTCACTTCCGCGGCCGCATTGATTCCCGACGCCGTCGCGCCCTCGGGCCGTGAGCGCGCCAACGCGTGGATCGCCGGCGCGGAAACCGTCTGCAACGAATTCTGCGGCCCGCTCGCCGGTGGAATGCTGGTCGCGGCCGGCACGGCGATCGCACTCGGCGCCGTCTCCGTCGGCTATTTCGCCGGCATCGTCACGCTATTTTTCCTGATCGGGCGGTTTCGCGTCGCGCATGCGGCGCACGCGCGCCCGGAGCCCGTGCGCCGGCAGATTGCCGAAGGGCTCGGATGCCTGTGGCATCAGCCGCTGCTCCGGCTGATGGCCGTCGCGCTGACGGTGCTCTGCATGTGCTGGGGCGCATGGCTCGCGCTGATGCCGCTGTTCGCGACGACGACCCTGGGTCTCGACTCGCGCGGCTACGGCGTGACGGTCAGTGCGCTCGGCATCGGCGGCTTCGTCGGCGCACTGACCGTCGCCTCGCTGAATCGCCGCTTCGGGCGGCGCGCCGTCATGCTGACGGATCTGCTCGGCACGTTCGCGATGATGGCCGTGCCGGTCCTGAGCACGAATCTGTGGGCCATCGCGGCGAGCGCATTCGCGGGCGGCCTGGGCGGCACGCTGTGGACGGTCAATGCAAGAACGATCAGCCAGCATCTCGTGCCGGGGCCGCTGCTCGGACGGTACAACGCGGCGGCTCGCCTGTTCAGTTGGGGAGCGATGCCGATCGGCGCGGGCCTCGCCGGCGCGATCGCGGAGCCGCTGGGCATGCGCGCCGCGTTCGCGGTGCTCGCCTTCGCAACCTTGCTGCTGATCGTGCCGTTCCTGCGCGTCGCTGCGACAGAATCGCTGCAGGTCGGCCTGGAACGTCGGCATTGAATCCGCCGCCAACCCGACGACGATTCGGCAACCAAAACATCGTTCGACAGCGCGCCGCCAGCCACGAAGCCGCTCGGCCGAGCGCAGATCCATTGCGCACGCGCGGCCCAATCTTCGCGAATCCAAAACGGCATCGATCGATAACCAAATCGTTCAAAAGTTTACTTGTAGTCAGTCTACTTATGCGCTATCACTAACCCTGAAGTTTTGCTACATCTCCACGCGCCCGCCGTTCGCGCCGAATGCTTCACCGGCTGCGCCCGGCTGCCCGCGACGCATGATCGAGTTTCATCCGTCACACGCTTGACGACGCAACGTCGCTACGGCGAGCCCACGCTCGCGCGGCGTGACGTGTCGCGCCAAGCGCCAGAACGAAACAGGCATTCACGGAGACAAACCCATGCACGCAAAACACTTTTCCGTCGCCCTTCTTTCCGCCACGCTGTGCGTTTTCTCGCATGCCGCCGAAAACGGCGCGTCGTCGAAGGACTTCGCCTTTCAGGACGATTTCGCGCTTCGCCGCGCAGACCTGCTGGTTCGCCAGATGACGCTCGACGAGAAGCTGCAGCTCATTCATTCGAAGTACCAAATGAGCGACGTGCCAGGCGGCGGCGCAGGCTTCATCCAGGGTATTCCGCGGCTTCGCATTCCCGATCTGAACATGGTGGATTCGGCGACGGGCTCGGGCAGCACGTCGCAGCCGAGCACGACGTTTCCGGCGACGATCGGGCTCGCGGCGAGCTGGGATAAACGCCTTTCGTATGCATTCGGCGCGGTGATCGCCGGTCAGTTGCGCGCGCAAGGATTCGCGATGGGCCTGGGCGGCGGCACCAACCTCGCGCGCGAGCCGCGCGGCGGGCGCCTGTTCGAGTATCTCGGCGAAGATCCCGTTCTCGCCGGCGAGATGCTCGCGGCACGCACGCGCGGCACGCAGGACCGCAAGGTGATCGCGACGATCAAGCACTACGTCGGCAACGAACAGGAAACGAACCGGATGGGCGGCAACGACCAGATCGACGAACGCACGCTGCGCGAGCTCTATCTGCTGCCGTTCGAAATCGCGATGAAGGCCGCGCGCCCCGGCAACGTGATGTGCAGCTACAACCGCATCAATGGCGACTATGCCTGCGAGAACACACACGTGCTCACCGACGTGCTCAAGAACGAATGGCGCTTCCAGGGACAGGTGCAGTCCGACTGGGGCGCCGCGCACAGCACCGCGAACGCGATCAACGCCGGGCTCGACGAAGAGGAAGACGTCGGGCCGACCGTGTTCCTCACGCCCGATCTCGTCAAGCAGGCGCTCGCGAATCGCGAGATCACGCCGGCGCGTCTCGACGACATGGTCCGGCGCAAGCTCTACGCGATGATCCGCACGGGCGTCATGGACGATCCGCCGCAAGGTGGCGGCGCGATCGATTTCGCCGCGGCCAATCGATTTGCCCAGTATGCGGCGGAACAGTCGATCGTGCTCCTGAAAAATCAGGATCGCCAACTTCCGCTCGACGCCGCGAGCCTGAAGCGGATCGCGGTGATCGGCGGCCATGCGGATGCGGCCGTGCTGACGGGCGGCGGATCGGGCAATACGCGGCATCCCGTCACCGGCGCGTTCGCCGGATGCGGCGGCCTGACGTTCCCGACGACGACGGGCTGCAACTGGTGGCCGAATCCGTGGCTGAAGCTCGACGTGCCGATCGTCCAGGCGATCCGCAACCTCGCGCCGGGCGCGACGGTCGCTTTCGCCGGAAACAGCGACCAGCAATCGCCGTTCGCCGCGTATACGCAGCAGCAGATCGATGCGGCCGTCGATCTGGCGCGGCGCTCGGACGTGGCGATCGTCTTCGTCACGCAAGCGGCCGGCGAGGATTTCGGCGAGTTGCGCAGCCTCGCGCTCGCGAATCCGACAAATCAGGACGCGCTCGTCCAGGCGGTCGCGCAGGCCAATCCGCGCGTGATCGTCGTCGTCGAGAGCGGCAATCCGGTGCTGATGCCGTGGCGCGACCAGGTGAGCGCGATCCTTCAGGCATGGTTCCCCGGCGAAGGCGGCGGGAACGCGATTGCCAACGTGCTGTTCGGCAAGGTCAACCCGTCCGGCAAGCTGCCCGTCACGTTCCCGGTGCGAGACGAGGACACGCCGACCTGGGGCGCCGGCGGCACGCTCGCGCCGAACCCCGTCTACTCGGAAAAGCTGAAGATCGGCTATCGCTGGTACGACGCGAATCGCATCGCGCCGATGTTCCCGTTCGGTCATGGCCTGTCGTACACGCACTTCTCGTATTCCGGGCTGGAAGTGAAGCAGCACCCGGATGCGACGACGGTGTCGTTCACGCTCACCAACGACGGCACGGTCGCCGGCGCCGAAGTGCCGCAGGTCTATCTCGGCGATCTCGACGACCCGCAGGAGCCGCCGAAGCGCCTCGTCGGATGGGACAAGGTGGGCCTGCGCGCAGGCGAAGCGCGGCGCGTGCGCATCGTGATTCCTTCCGAGATGCGGCGCGTGTGGGATACGAACCGGAACGGATGGACGCTCGCGAACGGCGGACGCATTTACGTGGGAGCGTCTTCGCGCGATATTCGACTTCAGCAGCCGTGACGGTGACGACGGATGGCGGCGGCGCCGCCATCCGATCGGCAATCCGACGCGATCGTCAGGAATGCTCAGGACGCCGGCCATCCGGAATCGGCCATCGAGCGCACGCCTCTTCTTGTTCCCCCTTCTTGCTCCTCTTCCGCGTTCTCTCGATTTCCTCCCGCTCTTCTCCGCATCGGACTACCAGAACTTGTAGTTTCCCCCCGCACCTTTCCCACCTACGATGGTTCCCGCAAGCGCACCGCCGACACAAGATGCGCATATCCCGTAAAAACGAGGAAGCAAGACCTATCCAATCAAACAGAAAATCAAATTGCAAACCGCGATGTCGATCGACATGCGTCTCGTCAAGGCGATTCCCGTTTCACGAACTCAAGCATGGCCCGTCTGCAAAGGGCCGACACCCGGCGCGACTGGAGCCGCCGAATCGGCACGACGGTCGTCGTCACCATCAAGATAGGAGTTCGCATCATGGCTACCACCACCGAAGAAGACGTCCTGCTGCACATCGTTCACAACGTCTACAGCGTGACGGGCGGAGAAGTGACTCCGTCGTCCGTCTCGGCCCCGACCGTCGAGCTCAAGCTGCATTTCGACGATCAAAGCCATCGCATCACCGGCTTCGGCCGCATCGCCTGGGGCAAGAACAAGCCGCCCAAGGTCACGTCGGAATTCGTCGATCTCATCATCCACGGTGACTTCGGCTATTTCCCGCCGGTCAAGAAGCAACGCGATCCGAATTTTCCGGTCAAGACCCAGCAGATCAATCTGGTCGGCTATCCGAACCTGCACTGGAATCCGCACTGGGGGATCGGCCCGCAACTTCCGATCATCTTCCACCTGAACGCGGTGATTCCCGTGGGCTCCCAGTCGGGGTACGCGGCGTACAACTATGGCGTCCCCAGCGATCCGGAAAACAACGTTTCCGTGACCGATGCGACGATTCGCCATTTGCTGTTCTGATCGCGCGGGCGGATCGTTCGCATTCGGACGGCATTCGGCTATCCGGCGCAGGCGGCCGTACCGGATGCGATGAGCGATGACGGATCGCGCGCCGGCGAAGCGAATTCGCCGGCGCGCGATCATTTTCGGAAGCGAGAGCCGAGGGAATCGACAGAACGATCGCCGCGGCGATGCCTGCGTCGTTCTCGTGATTCGCGACGATTGTTGCAATCGTCGCCGATCGAATATCGACGTTGCGTTGTCGCGGCGCCGTCGTTGTTCCGTTCGATCGTCAAATCGAGAGATGATGGCACTCGTGCCGCAAACCGGCTCAGCCGTTCGACGTCTCGAGCCGACAGATACGCGCGGGCTCGACGACGATCGATTGTCGTCCGTGGGCCGCTCCCTTTTGTGCGATCAGGAGCCTATAGCCATGCACGAGAATTTCGAGTATCTCGGCCTGCTGGACGTATCGTCGCAATTGCGGCAAGGGCGCCTGTCTCCGGTGGAACTGACGCAGGCGATGCTCGCACGCATCGCGCAACTCAATCCGCATCTGAACGCATACAACCGTGTCACGGCGGAATCCGCGCTCGCCGACGCTCGACGCGCCGAGCAGGAAATCGCGCGCGGAATCGATCGGGGGCCGCTACACGGCATTCCCGTCGCCATCAAAGACATCTTCGACATGAAGGGCGTCCCGACGACGGCCGGCATGAGCATTCACGCGAACGCCGTCGCCGACGAAGATGCGACGGTCGTCCGGCGTTTGCGAAACGCCGGCGCGGTGATGCTCGGCAAGCTGTCGATGACCGAGGGCGCGTATGCGGAGCACCGCACGCCGTTCGCGGCTCCGCGCAATCCGTGGCATGACGCGTACTGGCCCGGCGCGTCGTCCAGCGGCAGCGCCGTCGCCATCTGCGCGGGACTCTGTTACGCCGCGCTCGCATCGGAAACCGGCGGATCGATCCGGCTTCCCGCGGCAGCCAACGGCGTCACCGGCATCAAGCCTACATGGGGCCGCGTCTCCCGCCATCGGACCTTCGAACTCGCCGCGACGCTCGATCATGTCGGCGTCATTGCACGCTCCGCCGCCGACGCGGCCGCCGTCCTCGGAGCGATCGCGGGCACGGACCCTGCCGATCCGACGACATCCCGATTGCCCGTCCCCGATTTCTCGAACGCGCTGACTCGCGATCTGAAAGGCATCCGGCTCGGCGTGGACGATTCGTGGCTCGGCGCTCGCCTCGACGACGCGACCGAGCACGCGATATCGAACGCCATCGCGGTACTGCGCGAACTCGGCGCGGAAATCGTCGCCGTGACATTGCCCGACGTGAGCGACATGATCCGGGATTGGTTCCCGGTCTGCGCCGTGCAAACGGCGCTTGCACACGAGGCCACGTATCCGTCGCGCAAGGACGAATACAGTGCGAGCCTCGCCGCGCTGATCGAACAGGGCCGCGCACTTTCCGGAATGGCGCTCCAGCGATTGCTCCTGCGACGTGAGGTCTTCCGGGGCAAGCTCGCGGCCGTGTTCGACGTCGTCGACATCGTGGCCCTGCCGGTGCTCGCTGGCGGCGTGCCGACGATCGAGCGGATGTCGAAGGTCGACGACGCTTTGATTGCGGATCTCCATCGGTTTACATGCCCGTTCAACATGGCGGGCATTCCATCCATCGTTCTGCCGTGCGGCATGTCCGCGAACGGGTTGCCGCTGGTGTTTCAGATGATCGGCGCGCACTTTTCCGAAGCCAGGCTCGCGTGCGTTGCGGATGCGTATCAAGCGGCGACGGAATGGCACCTGCGACACCCGAGGATGTCGGGCACCAGCGCGATCGAACAGAAAAACTCACGCCGCTGATGCGGGAAACAACCGGCATCGAATCCGCCCGCGAGCGGCTGCGCCTCCCGGGTTTGAAGCCCGCTCGCTTCGCCAAAGGCGACGGCGTCCGTGCGGGAACGGACATCGGAGCATGCAATCACGAGCCGTAGCGAATACGAGCACGTGTACGCCGCCGGCTCAACTGCTTTCCACCTTAAAAAAGAAGCCTCTGTTGAATTCTGAGTGGGTGGTATGGTCCGATTTTTCGCATAACAAGACGAAGGGAAGTCATGCATAGTCAGTTGTTCGAAGCCGCATTGGGTGTGAGCGATCCGTGGTTCGTGAGCGGCGTCGATTTCGACGCGGCCGCCAAACGGCTGACGATTCAGATCGACTTCACTGCCGGCACCCGCTTTCCGTATCCGGAAGTGGCCGGCGCGCATCCCGTGCATGACACTGTCGTCAAGCGCTACCGGCACCTGAACTTCTTTCAGCACGACTGCTATCTCGAAGTGCGCACGCCGCGCGTGAAGCTGCCCGATGGCCGCGTCGCGCTCGTCGAGCCCGGTTGGGCCAGCAAGCTCAGCGGCTTCACGCTGCTGTTCGAGGCGATGGTGCTCACGCTCGCCCAGCAGATGCCTTTTGCCGCGGTGGCCCGCGCCGTTGGCGAGTCGTGGCACCGCGTGCACGCGATCTGCAAGCGCTACGTCGAGCTGGCGTTGGCCGAGATTGATCTGTCGGACGTGACGAGCGCCGCCGTCGACGAGACTTCCTACAAGCGCGGGCACAACTATCTGACGCTCGTGGCCGACGCCAAACAACGCAAGGTCGTGTTCGTTACCGAAGGCCGGGACGCCGCCACCATCGAGCAGTTCGCCGCCCATCTGCAAGCGCACAACGCCACCGGGCAAATCACCTCGGTCAGCATCGACATGTCGCCGGCCTTCATCAAGGGCGTCAGCGAGCACCTGCCCAACGCCCGCATCACCTTCGACAAATTCCACGTCGTCGCTCAGGCATCGTTTGCTCTGGACAAGACGCGGCGGCTCGAACAGAAGACCGACCCGGACCTCAAGGGCCTGCGCTGGGCACTGCTCAAGGACCGCGACCGGCTGAGCGTGGCGCAGCGTGCCGATCTGGACGCGCTCGTTGCCAACATCACGACCAAGCGCACCGCCCGGGCCTGGCTCTATCCTTCGATTCAATCAACCCGCATGCGGCATAACCCACTTAAATTTCAGCAGAGCCTCAGGAGTTGGAGCCTCCACCAAATTCGGGGCGATTCATGTCGTTTTTTTCTGGGGCCTTATAATTCTTATTTTTACTATACGGTCTGAAGTCCCAGTATGCACAACACTTATAGGCCTGTCGACATCGCTTTCGGTCAGGCTTCTTCTCGGAGTGCTACCGAGTGGCATACCATCGCCTCCAGGAATCCCAGAGTGACTCACATCCACCATACTTTCTCCGAAGATGTGCATATAAAAACCAATAATCCACTTCGGAGAAAATCGCGCAAATACAGCGGGCACATCTCCTGAAAATCTTTCCGGCAGCGTGCCTGAAATCAATTGATTCAATTCTGCATTAGTCACCGCTGTTCTTACCTTGCGGATAAAATCAATTATCTCCTGAATATCCTCTGAGCTTAGATTTTCATTACCGAAGTAATGCTGCAGAATCGTCTGCAGCTCGGCCTTCGCATCTGGATCATCTGAATCCATGATCTCCTTGAGGTCAGACAGATTATTTTCCGCGTTCTCAAGTGCGGTCCGAGCCTCATCAGCGTCATAATCCAATTTCCCCGCGTAGATGCCCACTCCGCCCAATAACAACATACCTCCAATCAGCACGCCGGCCTTTGCTTTTGAATGCGATGGTATGTCTTGCATAAGACGAAGAAATACCTGCCCGAAAGCGTCGGTGGAAGGACGGGTATTGGTCAGATCGTTACCTGTAATCATAGGATCGCGTGAATCGCGTGCTGACTGCCCTGGCATCAACGTACTGCTATCGGTGGGGTAGACTGGACGCGTCGCCGGACGATTTTTCCCTGTCCCTGTGAAACCATTGATGTAACGCGTTGCCGCATTGCCGGTCTGTGCAGTATCGCCTGCCGAGCTCCTCCCCAGACTCATCGCATTGAAACCATTGGGGATCACTGTCCGCCCCCTGCGTCTCCTTCTTCCCCTGGTACTACCGCCTGCAGATGATCTTGTATTACCAGAGATGTGCGCCAAGGAATAGGTTTCGGTATTGCCTGCCTGGGTTGATGAGGAACCGCTGATACCCAGTCTCCGTCTGATCGAAAGCACAGCTTCGGATACATGAAAAGCGGCAGCATTACCCCCGTTCGACACTGCGCTTGCGACTGGATTGCGGTACGGTTCGGAAAATGAACCGTCATCAGGATCGGTGCCTCTTCTCGGGGTGAATTTTCCAGAATATCCTTTAACCCTCACCTGCAATTTATTGGCTATCGCCTGGGCCTGAGACAACGGCCCCAGCGTGTTGCCATAACAGGATTGCAGTTCGATATATCTGATATCCTGCAATTTGATCCCCTTGGAATCAAGATAGTCACGAATCACTGCTGCGACGCCATCAGCAGTATAATGACCAGTGTCTCCAGGGTAGCCGTGAGCCCGAACAATCACGGTACTGTCATTGGGTCCCATTTCGATATAACTGTCTTCACCGAAGGGTTTGTGAAAACGGCCGCCCTGTTGAGGAGATTGCTCACTATTTACCGCCCCGCCATTGTCAAGAGGGTAGACCATATCACTACTCTCTTTCTGAACTCCGGCGGTTCCTTTTTGCGCAGCAGATGTGCCAGGTTGCGGCTCTAAATCAAAAAGCAAAGATCCTTTTGTCGATGTTTTTCCTGCCGATGTAATGTTATCACCTCTATCGGCTCCTTGACGCTCGGTATCGAGCTTTCTGGAAGAACTGTTATTCGGGGTACCTCCTGGCTTGCTGTCAATTTTACCGTTAGCAATCGAAAGCGCCCGCTCGCCAGAAAGTTTAGAGGGGCCATCTTCTCCTTGAGTGTGCCTGACATAAGTCTCTTGCACTTCACTGGCTGACGTAAAGGTAAAAACAGACTGTGAGGCGGCAACATCACCCTGGTGGTTAAAATACTGATTAAATAAGTTAATTCTATCTCCATCCATTTTATGCTTGTAATGGCTTTTAGAGACATGTTCGCCAATGTTATTATATTCATCAGACGCATCCGAGCCATTAAGTGCAAGTAAAAAGTCAGAACCATTGACTTGATACAGGTAAATACCATTCTTATCCACGTGCACATAAACCACATGATCATAATGAATGGTTCCATCCGGCCGGCGTTCTCCAACATGCATAAAACCAGATTCAGTGATATTGGCGGAGGCAAAATTTGTCATAGGTTGTTTATTCTGCAAGCCAAATACCTGGCGATAATTATCAGAATCCATTATTTCACCACGATCGTTGGGCCTGGCCACTTTATTGATCAACCAATCATTCGCCCCGAAACTAATGACTCCGGCTTGTTGTGCATCATTAAATGCGCCCCGATAACACGCTAAACTGTAACCGGAGGGATCTCGCTTACTAGCCCGGTTAATTTGTGCATCCAGGTCAGTCGAGCGTAACTTACCCCTGCCTCTGAAGCGCCAAACGGCTTCCTGTAACCACCATCCTTTTTCCCAGGTATCGCCATTATTTCGGGAAACTTCAAATACGCCATTGCGCACTCTTCCTTGCATGACATTTGCAAAGAATTTAAATTTCTTGAATTTTTCATTAGGCACCTCGCTTTTAATTCTTGAAAAATATTGTTCCGGATCACCTTCATTTTCCACATGCCTAGTAAATTCAGCCTCAGCATCCGGCCTGGTTCTTTTCTGGTCTTGTACCACGGTATTGGGCTCCCGGGGGACGCTATCCTTTCGTGCTCCTCCCTCTTCCGGCAGTTTAGACTTGCCACCGGCGTTTTGCAGCGCAAACGCGAGCATATGAACATTGCTGCCCTTTTTCCAGGTGACCCCACCATCAAGGGATATCTCGATCGATTTTCCTTTTTTTCTACCCAGCATTTCTGTCTGGCCGATCTTGAATTTTCGCCCTGATGCAGCGCGGGAATGATTTGGCTTTGAAATTTCTTGACCTTTTGCGACAGAGGGGGATTCCTGTGGTTTAACAGAGATTCCTGCCTGAGTCTTACCCTCTGTGCTCGATCCCTTCTTACCCAAACGGGACCACATTTCCCGCGAAATATTACGAGCCTCTACACTGTTCATGCCCGTTGCAATTAAGGCCTGGTAAATCGCCAGCGGATCCCCGGTTTCTATGGCCTGCTTTATGGCGTACCCCATCTCGGTCAGATCAACCGTTTTTCTTCCAATCTGGAATAAAAATTTAAAACCTTTCTCTCCTGCCTTGCTGAATTTCCCTATACGACCGGCGACTTTCCCGCCAGGGATACAATTAAGAACCAGGCCAGCCACCTCTAAGGGATCGGGATCCTTACCCTCCGCCAAATCCGCGGTAATTCCCGCCACGGATTGCGCGACACCAAGGACAATTCCTGCACCGGTAAACGAGGTGACCGCCCCCACAGTCGTATCAATCCACGCCCCAATGTATTTCGCCTGCTCAACTCTGTTCTCTGTGGTTTCTATGCTGTCGCCGCTAACATGGCTGACGACCAGTTGCCCTTGTCCGGCAAGCGTTGCAAACGGGCGCGAAAAAGCTCGCAGATATTCTGCCGGTGTTAGTGCAGCCCAGGTAAATTCCAGCTTATAGGCCACCGGAGTGGCACTCACATCTAGATCCGGTATCTGAGAGCCAACGATGGCTTTTTGCACCACATGCCTGTTGTGGTCTATCGTTGGGCGTTTTTTGTATTTATCTTCGATACCCACGGCAAGCTGCTCGGAAAGTTCATAAATATTTTTTGCCGTCGGGCTGTTGTAGTTGAAGTATTGATTAAAATCCCAGGTCCCTCGCCTGATATGATCAAAGGCCTGAAACCCGTTGCTGCGCCATAATCCCGCTTCGTGGGCATTGTCTGGAAGATTAGATCTCAACCCAGATTCAATATCACTGCCACGCTTGACATAAGCGTAGGGTTGATTCTCGTTATCCAGATTGACAAGTATGCCGGATTTGGCGCCAGGACTATCAGGAATAAAAAAAGCGTTCGTCGCGGTGTAGCCATAGAAATCAACGGGGACGACGCATGATATTCCAATTCTCGCATTATAAGCATTTCTTTGAGCCTGCTCAGGCAGCGCATTATCATTTTGAATTTGCATCAGTATATTGTTTATAGCATACAAATACGTTAATCTTTTTTTATCTTTCGACAGTTTCTTGTATTCATGGTTGTCAATCAATCGTTCAAAATCATTGCGCGCTCTACGTCTTTGCGGAGCATAACGCGCAACGTCATGATCGCTTTCACCATGAAATTCAGTGAATGGTCTTATTATGACTTTCTGTTCGCGAGATTCATAAAATTCTCTTCGGTAATCATTCTCATCCAGGCGATTTGGATCGGATGGGATGATAGTGTCGTGTCCGGCATCTTCGGCATATAAGTGTAGCAGTTCATGGAAAAGCACGATACTGGGGTGTAAATCACGCCAATCTTCGATGTGTTCTTCTCGATCGCTACCGTAATAGGTATTATAGGGGTCAAAATAAACGACATTCCCGACAACGCGACTACCGAAATAATGCCGACCATCCTGCTCTGTTCTCAGCCAATCTTCATGATGCGGCGGACGTATCTCAATCACATGATGCTTTAGCTTCTCTAGCAGGGCACGCCCTGACGGATGTTTCTGAAGTTCTTCAATATGCTGGCGAACGGCAGAACGGAATTCGCGATCTCCCTCTATCAAGATAACGCCACCATTATTGAGTATAATCCCCCCTCTGCCCTCCTCATCTTCCGCTGACAGTTGCGTATCTCTCTCCTCGGGAATGATATCTCCTGGCCGCAAAGGTGATATCTCCCTGCGTATCCCTTTAAACCCGCTCATGAACACGCCTTCCATTGCACTATCAAATGCCATCCCTTTCAGTGAACTAATTTTAATTTTTTCACTCTTCTTGCCTTGTGTCATTCTTTCATAGACAGCGCTGAATGTTTTTTCTTTAGATTCCACATGGTGATTATAGATTGTCGCCCCAGCCGTGACCCCCGCCCCTATCCCTAACTTGATAACCCCTGGCAGAGGGGCCGTCACCAGATTAAAGCCAAGGTGCGTCAACTTTTTCCCCAGCATGCCATAGATGGCCTTGTAAGGTCTGTCCTGACCAGGCATCGTGTAATTATTTATCTTGTTAACTTTATAAGGGATCTTTATTGTCGCCTTGAGAACCTTATATGGCATCCTGATCATGCTCGCCAGACCAACGGTGACCGTGTCCAACGCCTGTTCAAAACTTAACTCGACAACCAGACGTGCGGTGCCTCTCGTGACACTTTTTTGCCCCCAACTGACGATAAATTCAACAAGGTTCTTTTCTAGTGCCACGTACTCATCAGGGCTCATGGGCAACTTCAGCTCATCATCTCTGGCGTTTTCAAGCTCACCGGCAAGCCGTGTAGCAAAGAGGTAGCCCTCAGGGTCGCCGGTTGAAAGCGTAGCGTCAAGCAGCCCCTTGTTTTTCAGTGAGGTAAACACCCCCTCTACATCAGGCACCTGCCAATTGCTGCGGCTCCGCTCTTTGGCAAGATTTGCCCAGTGTTTGGCAAGCCGTGCGCCACGTGAATGCTCATCCAGAGGCCTCTCGGTGAACCATATTGACTTTGTCGATATATATTCCTTGACTTTTATCGCCAGTAATTGCGCCTTGTTAGCCTGTTTTTTGGCTTCGATAAAATCGCGTGCGGGGTGTTCGGCCGCCAGCATGGCTTTTTCCAGGGCTGCAACGGCACCTGTTAGGTCCTTGGCAATATCAGGCAGAAGTTTATTAACCGCCTTTAGAGGGGCGGCAATATCAGAAGAAAGCGGTTCATCAAGCATTTTCTCGACGGCAATCCGCTGCCGATTAAGCACATCCTGAATACTCTCCTGCGTTTTACCGAAACGCGCCACTATCTTGCGGGCGTTGGCGATATCACTGTCCAGCAACTGGCTTAGCACGGTCAGCTTTGCTGCCATTTGACCTTCCGGTTTCTCCTGCTCAATCCTGTCATGTACCCATTGCCTGACCTGAGTATAAACATCATCTTCACTCGACTCATTGGCCGAAATATCACTGTCCTCCTTTTCATTCCCATTGTCATATGTCATTGCGCCAGAGAGAAACAGGCCCTTTATTTTTTTCAGTTCTGCTACTTTTGACAATATCGCCCCACTGGCGTACTGAATTTTTATTGCCGGCTGTTGCCATTGCCATAAGATACTTCTGGTGATGGAATCGGCAATGACATTCTCGGGTGTCTTTGATGGGGTTGCTGTTGTATGCCCGTGCTGTATGACTCGGGCAGCCCTTCTCCCATACTTTGAAGCTAGGGTCCCCGCGATAGCGAGCTGTAACTTTCCCTTCTTAAAATTGGCCTTGAGTTTATGGGGAGAGGTCTTTAACCATTGCAAAGGCGTGGCTGTCTCATCATACGTTTTCCCTATCATCTCGGGAACGGCATCCGGGCCTGACGACATCAGCCCTTTCGTCAATTCTCCGGACAGGCGCTGGAGAAAGGTCGCGATGTCACTAAAGAAAGCCTGAGCGCTCCCCGACAGTTCGCGGGCTTTCTTGTTGGCTTTCTCTGCATCACGGCGTGCCGTCTCTATCACAGCGCCAAAGGTTGCCGGTTTGTCGGCTTCCCAAGCCGTCACTCTGGCATGCATGAGCGCGGACCAAGCGGCGTTATCTGCAGCATTCGCCATCATCCGCCCTAGGGCCTGCGTCACTGCCGCCTCGTCGTCGGAGGCGAAAGCGTTGGTGAGTTCGGAGACAAGCACTTCGCGCACAGCATCTTGCAGATTTTTCGGCGTGCTGTAGTCCACAATTGACCCTAACGCATGGGCAACACGGGTCAGCGTTTGCAAGGTCGACTCCAGCCGCCTTACCAGCGCCTGGGCCGCGTTCCGGCTCCCCAACGTGTCAGCCCCCCCTGCCACGGTGCTTTTGCTCGGCAGTTCATTTTTAACCCAGTCCTGAATCACGCTCCCCGAAAGCCGGTCAATGAACCGTTCAAGCTTGCGGATTTGCTCCAGCAGCCATGACTGGTCAAGACGGCCTTCCAGGGGTGCATGGAGGTATATCAGGGGCTTGACAGCGGCTATGGCTTCCCGGAGCTGTGTAAATAATATGGGGTCAACCTCGGGCACCTGACTGTTGTACCCCTTGCGCCTAAACTCTTGTGCTTCGTGTAAATGCGCCTTGCGGATAAACGAGAAAAAGTCATCATCGTTGCTCCCGGCCTGCCACCGCGGCGGCGAAAGTTTCCCCCCCTCATCGGATGGGAATGAGCCTGCTTCATCCTGACCATAGCCATACCATTGAGACATCGCATCCACTTTCTCCTTCGTGCGATCAACAGTCCGCGTTTCTTTCTCGAAAGTGTTATTTCCCATTTGGCCCCCCCAGGACAAAGTGAATACGGTTGATCTGAACCGCCCCGGATTTGGTGTGGGCTCCACTCTTGAGAGCATGGAGCCATGAACAAGTCGAACAAGTTTTCTGCTGAAGTCCGTGAACGTGCAGTGCGCATGGCGCGAGAGCATCGCGACGAGTATCCGTCACGGTGGGCGACGATCGAATCCATTGCCCCCAAGATCGGCTGCACGAGCCAGACCTTGCCAGGGTGGGTCAAGCGAGAAGAAGTCGACAGCGGCGAGTGCGAGGGCGTGACCATGTCAGAACGCGAACGGATCAAGGCGCTGGAACGCGCAGTCAAGGAACTGCGCCGCGCCAATTCTATGTGGCGTTCGTAATCGACGTGTTCGCCCGACGTATCGTCGGCTGGCGCGTCAGTTCGTCGATGACCACGGACTTCGTTCTCGACGCACTTGAACAGGCGCTGTACGCTCGCCGGCCGGACAATGACGGTACGCTCATTCACCATTCCGACAGGGGCTCGCAATACGTCAGCATTCGCTATAGCGAGCGGCTGGCCGAGGCCGGCGTCGAGCCGTCGTTCGGCAGCCGGGGAGACAGCTACGACAACGCGCTGGCTGAAACGATCAACGGCTTGTACAAGGCAGAACAGATTCATCGTCGTGCGCCGTGGAAGACGCGTGAGTCCGTCGAATTGGCAACACTCGAATATGGGGCGCCTGGTTTAACCACCATCGGCTCATGGAACCGCTCGGCTATAGCCCGCCCGCTGAAGCTGAGGCAAACTACTATCGGCAATTCAGCGACACCATCGCCGTGCCGGCATCAACTTAAACCAACCAGCCTCCATGATTCCCGGGGCGATTCAGGATTCAGTTCCACAACGATCGACGGCCATGCCAGGCGGACGGTGAAAACCCGGCTGAGGCATTCGCTCTGGCTGCTCGACATGCGCAGATTTCGGTGGATCATTGCGGCTGCGGCATGCCTGTAGCCCTCGACATGGTCATCCTTCATTTCACAATCCGAATCAAGCTCGATCGATCGATATATCGTCAACCCGGACTATCTCGCCTATGTCAACCTCGTTGAGCGTTAGCGCTTTTCCGCCTACTTCTCCAATATCACTGCCGCTCCAGGCTTGTATCATCGAAACGACCCGAGCGTGCAATTCTGGCTCCAACGCGCCGGATCCCGATAAATTAAAGAAGTAAGCCGCGTCTTCAGCCCGTTCGTTCCCTGGCACGCCATCAATCAACTTCAGGTCAAAGCGAAGATTTTCAATTTGAATACGCATTTCATCACTGAGCCCATCCCCTTCGTCAATCAGGCCATCGCGCAACTTGCGCCGAAAGACGACCTCCGCCTGCCGAACGATATCGACAGCGCTTTTTTGTGCGATCCGTGCGTCGATTGTGCGCACCGGGCTTACCTCGTCTACGCGATCCCCCAATGTGACACGCACAGTCACGTCATACTTGAGGCAAAGTCTCGGCTTGTTCCCCAGCGCCTGCCAGAACTGTCCGAGCGTGTTCAAATGTTCGGGCGGCATCACGCGAGAATAAGAGTTTGGCATTCCGCGCAATTCGCGATTGTGTAGCAACGCATACAACACCTGATCCATTATTTCAACCGATTGACTTCGCGGACCAGTCATCGCACGAGATGCTTCATCGGTCGCACCATCCCAGTAGGTAATCAGGTACGAACATCGTACGTGTGCTACGCGGGGTATCAGCTGACCACTCCCAGCGTTATATTTCCGAGATTCGCCCACACGCATTTCCAGATCTTCCTCGACTTGATAGAGAAACACGCTAATCGTGGGTATAGTGGGTAATTTTTTCTCGTCCGGTATGTCAAAGCGAATTTCGAGATAGTCCGCAGATGGCACGTAATCACGTAATGCGTCTTCAATGGCGGCATTCAGCTCCGGCAAGGTCTGATCCATGATGTATCCCTTTGATGCTAAGTGATGATTCGCCCAATCTTGCTCAACTCGCGCCTGATTGCCTGCTCAACATGTATCATCGCAACGTGCGGCGCTCCATCTTCTGCCGAGAGCCACGTTGCGAGCAGCGCGATATTGCGAATATTGGCACCCGTGATTTCATATTTCTTCGCCAGAGAAGAAAAATCGATGTCGGAGCTCACCTTGAGTGCCGGCGGCCAGATCGCACGCCACATGCGCGCACGCTGTGCGGCGTCGGGAAACGGAAAACGCGCGATAAACGTCAACCGCCGATTGAACGCGCTATCCAGATGCGTCCGGTTGTTCGTCGATAGAATCACAAGCCCGGGATATTGCTCGAGGCGTTGCAGTAGATAAGACACCTCAATGTTCGCATGTCGATCCTGGGCATCCTTGGTCTCGGTGCGCTTGCCAAACAACGCGTCGGCTTCATCAAAGAAAAGCACGCCACAGTCCGCTTCGGCTAGATCGAATACCCGCGCGAGATTCTTTTCCGTCTCGCCGATGTATTTGTTCACGACCGTCGACAAGTCGATCTTGATCAAGTCGACGCCCAGCTCGCCTGCAAGCACTTCTGCAGCCATCGTCTTGCCAGTGCCGGAATCTCCAAAGAAAAGCGCGCTGATTCCACATGTCTCCCCGATCTTGCGCTGAAACCCCTGCTGCAACGCCCAGTCTCGGTGGCGAATCGCAGCAAGGATCTCGTGCAAGTGCCGCTGCAGATCGTCGCCCACGATCAAGTCGTCGAAGTCGCGCGTTGGGTGGATACGTTGTGCGAGTTTGCCGAAATTCTGCTGTGTCCGCAGGCTGAGCGCCCGCCGCAAGTCTGCATCGCTTATTCGAGCGCCTGGGCCGCGCTGACGGCAATAGCCGTTCGCTTCCTGCACCGCGGATTCGTACTGATCCACCGGCACCGGGTAGCGCTTCACCAGCGTCGGCACATCGAACGGGCCCGCCAATTGCGTATCGCGAAGCGCTCCGCGCATTGCCGCCTCATGCTCGGCCAATGAGTGCCGCGGGACGTCCAGTACCAGTTGCGGCAGATCGCCGAGCCATATCGCTGAAGCATGCGCCGCGATCAGACATACCACCGGCCATCGATGCGCGCGCAAATGCGCGCGCCACCGTGCGAACAAATGCTTGCGCTCGGATGCCATGTCGTCTAGGCCACGCAGGACCAGCCAGGCGCCACGCATGCCAGCCTCACGCAAAGCGCCGATGAGGACATCCTCAGCGTCGTCGTCGTCGCTGGGTAACGTTCCAAGATCGAGTTCGAGCGCGCCTGCATCGACCTCGGCGGCCGCTCGAGCGACCGTGCCTGCCCGACCGGAATGTAGCTGGCTGCGCAGCACGATGCATTGCGTTGCTTCCTGGTCCGTACCGATGCAAGTCGACAGGCGGCGCACCAAATCCCGCTCAGCCTCGTCGGGCTCCCATGCAGGCGGCGCAAGCCACCGCGCGCTGGTCGCCAGTATCGTCGGCAGATAGTCGTGTCCGAGAAGAAAATGAAGAATCGCGCTGTCAAGCTGCAATTCACCGTCATCCCGTACAGAACGCCTCCTTTCTCGTCGCTGCAGGCGCAAAATGCCATATCGGAACAGCGTGGCGTGCGGCGTCAAGTAGGCTTGGCACTCTACCTGCTCGACCATGTCGTCGCATAACAGTGACAGCGCCAAGTCGACGGTCAGCGCAGTTCTGGATTGATTTTGCTGCAGAAACGCATACAACCCGCCGTAACGTACGTCGATTTGCGGCAGCAGGCCAAGCAAAAGCAAGCGGCGCTCGAATGCGGATAGCCCCAGCCGTTCGCTCAAATTGCCGAATCTGTTATCCGGCAATACATCCGGCAGGCACCGGGCGTCACCCATTTCGGCGAGATCCTGAGCCCATTGCTCCGTGCCCAGCCGCTGGTGGATTTGCATCAGCAGCGCATCAGGGGACGTCGACGATACGTCGGTCCAGTCCAGCGGCGATTCGGAGAGCGTGTCGTTCAGACGCCGCCGCAGTAGGTCGTCCATGGGCGCAAGCACCACCAACAAATTGTACAAGTGATGGTACTCGGACGTGGCACGTTCCGGCGCGTCGAGATGGGCGGCAATATCGCGGATTTGCGGCGCTCCTTTCATGATCCCTATCCTGTCCTGCGCCGCCTTGAACATCCAAGAAGGCGTCGCTTGCTATGACTACGTTGCCGGGACTTCGCCGGATGCTTGCAATGGTTCTGTTGCTATAGCCAATTGATCGACAAGGGTTGCTCCAGCCAGGGAAATATCACTTGCTCAAGCGGCCATGGAAGCTCGCGAAGCAGAATGTCGCTGGCATCTTGCTCGACATTTAACTGCCAGTGTGGCTCGGTCCCCAACTGGTCGGAGCGCCATTGCAGTTGCCCTGGCCGCTGCAAAAACATGCTGCGTATATCCCCTGCTCCACAACGTTGCAGGCCAGGCAACTGCGCCGGCAGGCTAGCCAGGCACTGGTCGCGCAGGGCAACGACAATCGCTTCGGACGCGCGCCACGATGACTCCGGCAGCGCCGCATCCAGTGACATGCCACACAGCAATTTGTTGAGCAGCATGCGCCATTCCGCGATTTCGTTGATATCGCCCCCCCACACCAGGTTATCAAGCCAGCGCACCGCCTGCATCTGCGCTTGTTCATCGATAAAACCAGGCTTATCTTCCACCGTGTGAAGCAGCCCCAGGCGCCCCAACCAGCCCGGCAAGAAAGGCCATAGCAGCACAATGCCGGCGTTGCTGACCGGCATCGCCTCTGTACCAAGAGGGGTCGCGGACTTTGTCATGGGGCTTTGAACAGATTGGGCAGATTCAGTGGGTTGGGTTGTCGAAACGTTCGGGAATTCATTTGGCGGCGACTGCAACACCGAATCCAACAGAACCTGAATCGATTCCATCATTGCCCGCGAGCGCGGACGCGCTTGTGCCGTCAAGTTTCGCAACCAATGCTTCAAAACCGGTGTGGTCACATCCTGCAACTCAGTTGGCGCGGGAAATGATGGAACCGATCCAGGCAGCGTTGCGCTGGGCGCCGCAGCACGCGCGTGAAAAAATAGCAAAGCGCTCAGTGCCAGATACAATGACCAACCCTCTGCCCCTTCCAGCGCGACCGCTGACGACAAGGGAGAACCGCCTGGCAGGGACTGTACGTCTGCCGTCAGCAACTGGCCCACGCGATGCAACGTCGGTGCACTAAAGGTCTGCCGCAAACGTCGCAATGGTCCCTGCCGCAAACAATTGTGTGCCAACACTATTAGCCAGCGCGACGGCGCTTGCTCCAACTGTGTCAATAGCCAATTGTCAGGACCGCCATGATCTTGCCAGATCCGCGGTTGCGCCAAGTAACCGGTTTGCAGGTAGCGGACGAATTGCGCAATCGGGTCATTTCGCTGAGTAGCGTTCGTAGCACTGGGCTTTCCTTCATTCTGCGCTACGGCATCAGCTTCAGCGTGAGCCCGCGCCCTGCTCTCGGCGCCACGGTCCGACTTGACGGCGGCTATAACTGACATCGTCGTTCCCTGCTTCCACAGCATTTCTCCTGGTGCCAGATTGGTTGCGGAACTGAACAATTCCAGCAACTGCTGTGCTAATTGACGCAACAGCCGTTCACTCAACTGAACCTCAAATTCCGCCTCCGAAATCTGCCCCAGATCCAACGTCAGGCGATCAATGAGGACGGCGCCGGGCGACCGCGATGCGCATTGCATAAACAAATTGGCTAGCTGTGCCCGCAACTGCTGGTGAAACAGGACACTGCAGCGCTGTTGCAACGCGCTTGCCAACTCGTTGTCTGTTTTCAGAACGAAATGGAGGCGGTCAATATTTGAAGTCTGCGGCGGGTCGGAAAGTTCGTTCATTATGTCAACGATGCCGAAGTTCTACACCGAACAAATAGGTTTTTGCGATTTCACGGACCGTTCGCCAGAAATTGCGCGAGCTGCTCGACGTCCGGAATCTGGTCGAGCAGTTCGGCAAGGACGTCGCCGCCGGCAACGCCCTGGCACGTCATCAGCGCGGCACGCACCTGACTGTGGTTCGCGTCGAGTGCGAGGGGGACATTCCGCCATGTGCGGCGCTTCGAGTAACCGTGCTGACGCACCTTCCATTCACTTTCGCGGTAGACCTTCGCGCCCGTGCTGTTGACCACCAAATGGACCGGTTCAACGTCTCGGACGATCGGCAACCGGATCCCAAGTGCTGGCGCGGCGGCGGAGTATCGTGTCGTGCGGCACGGGCAAGGTGGCGACAGCCAGGCCGCGCAGGCATTGCGCGAGGTCTTCCAGCGCGCAAGCGGCATGCGGAACACGGTCCTGAGTGCCTGGATCAACGCGTCGCTGTCCAGGCGCGGGCGCCCGCACCTGGACTCGAAGTCGGGTGCGCTGGCAAGTACGGCTTTATCGATCCACATCACGACGTTACCTCGGTTGATTAGGTCAGCGTTGCAGGCCGCACCGTTCCTGACGCGGTGGCGTGCCTTCGGCTCGCACGTCTTGGTCCTGTCTCTGCGCATCTTCTCGGCAAAAATACCGAATCTACGCAGAAACCCGAATTGTTATTGGCCACACCCTGGCAGTTGTTGCGCATATACATCGGAACCCTTCGCAGCCGACGAATTCATACATCAACGCAGCTCGTAGACTAGATCAGAGATTTCGAAAATGTACCTCTCAAATATGATAGGTAAGTCGACGCAAGTCTCCCGGGCCCCTTTTAGAAAAAATCCAGATAAACACAACTGATTGCCATGGCGGCAATATTGTTTCCCCAATTTATTTATTAAATTACCATACATCCATTTAAAAAACGATAATAAATATGTGCCACTTGATTAACACAGCAAATTAAAATATTTCAACTGCTGGCCGCCTATCAGGGGGGTGCCCCTATGTGTTTCGTCAAGCGTTATTGATCAGGAACGATCGATCTTTAAATTAGTAAATCGCCCCCCCTATGCGAGGGGGTATGGAAAACGATACGTGAGATCGCTTCTGCGTGAGGCACGTGAAGGACAGCGCCGACAGGTAATTGGCTTGTGCGAGCGCGGCTGGACCTACGACGAGATTGCCGCCCATACGAATCTGTCCCGCATGGGCGTGTTCGACATCTGCAAGCGGTATGTCCGTGAAGGTGCGGCGGTGCTGCGCCACAAACCCAGTGGACGTGCGGTGAATCGAGGCCGCGCGCCGACCGAGCAACAGGAAGTCGACATTCGCGTGCTGCTGCGCGACCAGATGCCGGATCAGTTGAAGATGTCGTTCGCGTTGTGGACGCGACATGCGGGGCGCGAGCTGATTCGGCAACGATGTGGTTTGGCGCTGACGTTGCAGGGTGTCGGCCTGTATCTGGCGCGCTGGGGCTTCACGCCGCAAAAACCGATGACGCGGGCCTACGAGCAGCGACCGGAAGCGGTGCGGACGTGGTTGAACGAGACTTACCCGGAGATTGCGTGTCGGGCGAAAGCGGAAAGCGCGGAAAGTCGGTCCTACGCCCCGATGGGCAACACGCCCGAGCGGCGCGTGATGAACCGACGCGAAGGCTTGTTGGTGATATCGACCGTGACCAACCGAGGCCAAGTGCGGCTGATCAAAGACATGCGCAGCAAGAAGGCGTTTCTGATCCTCGACAATCTGAAGGTGCATCACGCCAGGCCGGTCAAGGCGTGGTTGGCCGAACACGTCAACAAAATCGAGGTGTTCTACCTGCCGTCGTACAGCCCGGAGCTGAACCCCGACGAGATGCTCAACGCCGTCCTGAAGGCGAGCGTGACGAAGCAGGCTCCGGCTCGGATCAAGGGACACCTCAAGAAAGCCGCCATCAGTCATTTGCGCCGCCTCCAAAAATCGCCTCAACGGCTTGCTCGCTACTTCATGCACGAACCAATTCGCTATGCAGCTTGATTCAAGTTCATGCATTTCCGATCAGTAATCCGGTCTTGAGCGATTCGATCTTCCTTTCATAAGCGTTATACTGTCAACAACGTGACTGTCCAGCAGTTGACCGGGATGGTCAGGATCAAAGCGTAAAGAAACCGTGCTTCTAGCGGGTCATCCGCGGGTTGCAACGGGCACCGCGAAACGCCTGAAAAATCCGGATTGTTGCGTTCATTACTTTTTTAGGTCACGAATTGACATGCCCCACGTCCAGTTTCTCGGTACGAAGTATCCCATTTTGTTGACCAGCTCCACGTATTTTTCAAATTCAGAAAGCGTTTCCAAAGTACTAACATCGCGATATTTTTGCGTCGACGAGCTGGCTTCCTGAAGAAAACGGGGCTGGAATACAGTAATGGGGAAGCCTTCACCCTTTTCCATATCCGCGCGAGTGATCGCGCCAAATATGTGATTACGATGCGATTCCGCATTGTGGTGAACCCGTCTAAAAGGTGAATTTGCACCGGTCGCATTCATCGCCTTGTTTAATTCGTTTATGGTGCGCAGAATACGTGGACTAATGTTTCCCATATCACTATGTTCTTCCAGCCCACCTGCATCCTTTTTTGTCAACCCTTGAAACGTTGCATCAGTCACCCCTCCTCGCGGACGCGCCCCGGTGTTGGTTCTCATATCGAGCACTTTGTCCAACCCCATTCCTGCGGGAAATAGCTGTCCGGGTTGCTGTCCTCTGACGCCGGCAAAGACGAGCCCGGGCTTCGAAATTTCCCGGACTGACGCGCTGCCGTAGTTTCCCCAACGGGGGCAGATCGCCATCAAATCGTAGTCGCCAGTCATCGCACGGTTGCGCGCACCAACCTCCGATGAGGTCATCACCATAAGCGGAAGCGGTCGCTCGAATGTCAACCTCCTTGCATCTGTGCCCAGTTCTTCCGGATAGACCCAAATTTTGTATACATCTCCATTTGGAACAGCGCGGAAGCAAAATTCCTTGTCGTCCCCGCTGCGTCGCGCAAACAAGAGGAGATCTTTGCTAGCTGGAAGCTGTTCCATGCGGTAGATTGCCCGTCGGGCTGGTCGGCCGGCCAGCTCGTTCAACTGTCGCTCCAACATCTCGCGCGACAGCGTCAATTGCGTCGTCCGGGCGTAATTATCATTAATTCCGTCCTGATTGGCCTTGGTGCCCGCGGCAGCTCGTTGGGCGCTGTGACCGACCTTGCTATAGCGGCCATCGTAAGGCACTAGGCCGGCTTGAGGCCCCCAGTCGGAACTTTTTCCTTTGACGTGAAAATTCTTTGTCGGATACTCCGCTTCAATCCAGCGCAACGACCATGGTCCTGTCGAGCGGAACATGATGACTTCGTCGAGAATGTCTGCAACCTTCGACGCGGCTTCCATGTCTCTCTTTGACATGCCGTTTTCAGGATGATGGAAAGATGCATCGATTCCAAGCGCCAGCCCCCTTTGCATACCCTGGACAGAGGTAGCTTCTTCGCTGGAATCGGTCTCAGCATCATTCATTCTTTGATTCGAATTCCGCCGAGCAATCATTTGTTCCCACTCGTACATGATCACCTCCGGTTTACAAGACCTCTCGTCGTTGTGCACGGGGAAGCCGCATTCCTGTATTTATCATTTTCGTGGCTTGATGCGCTGATTATCAAGATAAGCTTTGAAGCTTTCGATGCGCGCGTTTTCCACCGGTTTACCCGGACGGATGAACTGCAGCTTGACGCCATGTTCTTGCGCCCATGCCTTGAGCGCCTCGCTGACGAATTCCGGCCAGTTGTCGACTTGAATCGGATTAGGCCGCCGTCCCCGCTTATGCAGCCGCTCCGGAACGCGCGCGACTCGTATGCTCGTGAGCGAGAAGCCGACCTCGATGTGCGGGCACTCGCGATTCCACACGTCAATGATAGTCAACGTGCGAATGCTTCGGCCATGCGCCAGCGCGTCAGCAGCAAAGTCCATTGCCAGCATTCGTCTGCGCCGTTGGGCATCGGCATAACCACGCGCAGATGACTCGGGCGCCTTCTTTCGCCGTTTCAGGCGAAGCGACAGCCCTTCGGCCCAGTACGGCCGCTCAGTGCGCCTGTGATTCTGAACCAGGCCCTCCCTGCGTAGCAAGACGCAGGCGGTGCGAGCAAATCGTGGCCGCACCTGTGCCAGCTCGCGCAGCCGTTGCCGCACTTCGTAGTCGGGGTCAGGCGGCACCTGCCGCTGGAACGTCCGGCGATTCACACCTGTGAGCGCACACGTGCTGCGCTCAGAATAGTCGTGCTGTTCAATCACCTGCTGCAAGACTTCACGGCACTGCGCGGGCGAACTCACCTCTTTTCCGAGAACGTCCTTTAGAACCTGAATACCCCGTGCCTGGCCCGCCACCAGCCGCTTGAGTCGCTGTTTTTCCTGCGCCAACTGCCGCAATCGTCGCGCTTCCGACACATCCATGCCGCCATGGCGGCTACGCCAGCCCTTCACCGAGCCGCGACTTCTTCATGACAAGGCTTCTCCAGCGGCCTCACCACCAACTTTACAGTGGCATACTTCAGTGGGGGGAAGACTAGGGAAAGGTCACTTGTTGTTACGCCACCGCCGTCAACTTGACAAAGCGTCATTTCCAAAAGGCTGATCCGGTTAGGCGCTCCAAACCAAACGGGAGACTTTTTTCAGACGGTCGCCGAGCAAGCCTGGCAGCGCTACCTGGCCCTCCGACTTCATCGAAACTACGGCGCCCCCCTGGCCGCCAGCTTTCTTTCATACGTACGCCTGAATTCTGATAGAAGGCCTGCAACTGTTCAATGTTTTCGGCAATTGACCATTCTCCCCTGCTGACTATGGCGAGCGGAAACTCGCCCGCGCGCGCGACGGCGCCAACCAGCCTGGAACTGTGTTCCTCGGCCATCCTGAAGGCTGGATAATTCACTTGCGGTCCGTGCCGGACAACGTTGAATTCTACCGGCTTGCCCTTTCTCAGCGGGTCGGCTTGAGCTACGGCCTTATTGAGGAGATTGATGATGCGGTTTTCTTCAGCACTATTCGATGCCACTGTGTGTGCGGGTCCGCTCCCTCCGAACTGGATCATGTCGTGCGTATCGTAATCACCGGTGAAAGGCAGGGCTTCCCAGGCTGTCTGCTGTTTCAGCGGACGCAGCGAACCTTCGAGATCGGCCATATCGATCGGTAATATCCTGTGCACATGACCAGATTCGTCCCCGACCAGATCGCCGACAGGGGAGTCGCTGCTCATGTAGAGGCCAGTTAGCGCATTACCCTCCCACCGCCCGACATAGCCTTCAATGCCCGCCTCCCGTGCCCTTTGCAGCATCTCATGCCCGGCTGTGCCATAAGCCTTTTCCAGCGAAGACTTTTTGATCGTTTTCTCCAGGATATCGTGCCCCTTTGCCGCTGCCCCCTGTATAAGCCTGGCTACGGTCGCTTCGCCGGCCGCCCGGAAGCTGACCGCGAAGTTCCCCTTGCGCGAGGCCTCACCGATCGCATTCATATGTGACGGCACGACAAACTCCCTCGCTATTCTTTTCAACACATCGGAAGACATTGGCCCACCGGGGCTACGAGGGCTGCGTGGGTTGACGGAATTGCCGCGGATCGCGATCGTGCTGGGGCGTCGTTTCGCTTTCCTTTGCGTCTCCTCTTCGTCACTCACGTCGCTCAAATCGGCAAGCTTTTTTCCGCGCCTTGCGAACAACGACTGCCGATCGGCGATCATATTTACGGCTGCAGGCATGCTCCCTCTCCAAGACGGTTCTGTCACGGTAAAGCCAACAATCTGGCTCGCGGGGGCTCGCTAACCCTCATCGCACCGAGCTGACTTTTTCGTTGTTTCGCAAACGAGGAGGCTATGGCCATCCCGATACTCGATGACAAACTGCGGGGAGTGCGTCGAAAAACCCGCTTATCGGCCTGCGACCAGGTTATTTTGACTCGCCGTCATTCTTGGCGAAAATACAACACCAATAAATATCGCATTTATTCACAATATTACGCCATCACTCAAGCCAATCCACTCGAAAATTCATTGTAAATTTCATCAACGAGAATGGACCTGCGGCCTCCGCTTTTAATAAGGGGGTATTTATCCACAACCACCACCTCCTCCTTCGTCAAATCCATCAAATCTCCGAAGGTGGTCCATATAATTACTCCACCCAAATTATTTTCTTTAATATACTCTGCTTTCGCCCTGACCGAGCGCTCATTATCATAACTCAGAAAATACTTTCCCTTGGTAAGATACGGAACTTGCGCATCTTCGTCCCAATGATATTTCCAGCCGCCACTCCCACCGCCGCCAGTTTTCTGCAAAATTGCACTCGTGAATGGTGTGGCATCCCACCCATCCGGTATCTCTTCCGAATACTGCGGCCAATTATCAAAATCACCACTGCTTAGAATTGGCCCATCCGGATCAACCTCAACCATTTTTTTGACCGTGGGAGCATTCAGTGCAGCCGAACTTTCCGTAATAACGCCGCGCCCATAAAATGCAACACCCAAATTGATCTTTTCAGGCTTCACACCCTGACTCAAAAGAAAGCGGGTTGTACCGTCCAATGAGACGGGTGATTCTGAACCCGGATAGTAATAGAGCGGCGAATTATGCCCCGCAATATCAGACCAGCCGCCATTGACATCATAGGTCATAAGATTGAAATAATCCATGTACCGCTCCAGCTCAGCCCAGTCAAATCCACCCAGATTCGCCGGGGTCGCAGACATAGCGGCCGTAATTAGACGTTCAGGACCAATTGCGTCACGCACCTCCCCCATTAATTTGGCAAAGTTTCCATAGTCGGCCTCAGAATAGTTTTCGATATTCATGCCCATTGCATTTGGATATTCCCAATCGAAATCGATGCCATCGAATCCATAATCGTCGACTAGCATACGGCACTGTCGGACAAGCGTTTCACGCATGGTCGTATCAGCGGCAACTTCACAAAAATGCTTGGACATGCTCCATCCACCCAGCGAGGCCATGACCATGACGTCCGCATCCTTTGCCATCTTCAGCAATCCATGAGCACCGCCCGGCGGCCCATCAGTCTGACCAAACAAGATAGGTTTGTCGAAGCTCATACCCTTCGGCGGAGGGACATTGGGGTCAGGGTCTTCCGGGATTTCATCATTGTAATCCTGATGGAGGAGATCCGCAGGATTTTGAACCTCTCCCGGTTTATAAATATCTTTATTGCGGTCATCGCCGCTATGCAAGGTTCCATCGCGCGCGAGACCAAAGAAGGAGAAATTGAGTATGGTGTATTTGCTGAAATCAAGATTCAACTGGCAATAGGCGCCCTTTGATACGAGCCCGGGAATATTCTTCCACGCACTATATTGCGTCACATAACCGATGATCTGCTTTCCATTCACTGTTTTTTTCGTGGTCGCCATTTTACGTCCTCTGCAAAAATGACATCGACATTTCCTTTCCCATCATCACGCTACTAAAATAGTCCCAATCCGAATCGAAGCCACCTATCAATACTGATAGTCCAGACGTGCGACACGGTTCCGCGCCCCCTCCCAGGAATGTAACTGCCAGTCAGGCTTCTTCTCGAATGAGATAGCACTGCAGATTCTGCTCAAGCCGCACGCGCTGATCGTCCGGAAATTCTTGATCGTGCAGCATGCGCAGCAGAACCTCCTTCCCCTGCGCAAATGCCCCAACATAGAACGCACTAATAGCGAGTTCATCGCGAGCGCGCCACGCATAGACAGCACCGTCAACAAAAAGGGAGTCAGCGGGCATTGCAATCGCCGCCGCCTGTTGGGCGTAGACATGCGCCAGCGCGTATTCGCCACGCAAGCGGTGATAGCGTGCCAGCTCGCATAATGGTTCAGCGCGGCGAGGCCGTGCCTGGTATGCCGCCAGGTACGAAGCGCAGACCTCACGGGGTGGCATCGCCAGTCGCTCACTGAGCACCGCGATCTGGAACAGGCAAAACCAGCATTCTTCATCCCAACCGCCCATGGACAGGCGTGCGCGGTATTGGTAGAGGGCGGCCTCGGGCTTACCCGCGTCACGGTAACTTTGGGCCAGATAGAAGCGATAGCGGCTATTGCCAGGTTCGCGTCGAAGCGCTTCCTCAAGCACTTCAACATCGTGCAGGTAAGTGTCGGGGTTCCTGCCACGGGCGCCGTCATGCGCCACTACGATAGTCGGCCCAGGCAGCTTCTGCCACTTATGGGGCTGATCGCAAGTGAGGTATTCGTGCAGCACGCCCTCCCATCGCCATGCGCGGCGGGTGCTGACTAGCGCGTTTCGCAGATAACGCCAGCCGTTCAGTTCGCAAAGAAACTGGTAGGCCTCGTCGTTCAGATCTGGCCAACCAAAGCCGTCAGGCATGTCTAGCGTCTCGTCGGCGTCGATGAACAATAAATAGTCGCCGTGATCTCGCGCCAGCATCAACGCTTCGTTCCGATTATGGGCGAAGTCGTGCCACGGACGCTCGTGCAAGCTGCCGGGGACGTCATGCATGAGTTCGCGTACCAGCTTCTGGGTACCGTCCGTGGATCCGGTGTCGACAATGACCCAGTGATCGATCCAAGGGCGAACCGACTCGAGGCAACGCGACATCACTGCCGCTTCGTTCTTGACGATCATGTTCAGGCAAATGCGTGCCATGCGATATCCACTTTTCCAGAGCGCTGATAGCTGGTAGTACGGAATGTCGCGTCGAGAGATGGTCAACGCCAGGTATCATGCCGCGCGGTTGTTGAGCCAAGTCGGCAATTGCACGAGTGCCAGGCGCTGCTGCGAAACGCCATAAAGGCGGGAACACGCAGCCGCCGCACACGTAGACAGGGCAATTTCATTTCACTTTTTAAATATTTCAATTATAAAAATTGACTTTTATTTTTTCCTAATAAATGATAATAATTCCGCACGATTAGGGGAGCCGTCAAAGCTGTTTTCCATATTAACGAAAAAACCTTCAATTGGCTCCCAATTGGGGTCTGTTGTATCGATCCTGTCAAAATCGCATAGTCCTCTCGCCTGCGTCGGAAATTGAAAACTACTGGGAACGCCCTCACCGGGAGGGCCCATAGGCCCGGGAGGGCCCATAGGCCCGGTAGGGCCTATAGCACCAACGCCAGAAGCACCGGCAGGACCCACAGGCCCCCTCGGGCCGGGAGGACCCGGAACATCTGACGCCTCCGCAATGATTTGACTAGTGGAATTATTAATCGTGAGCCCTTCGCCAACTTTGATGGCAAGTACACCGTCATCAGATAAGACTAATCCGTCTCCCACCCCGTAGCCTTCCGGCTGCAATCCAACAGCCTTACGCCCCACGTCAGCGATCTCAATGATGTTAGAAAAATCCTCTGCAGATGGAGCTCTCCCTTCGCCAAACTTGGCCGTGAGTTCTCCCGTTTCCGGCCCCACTGAATCAGGCACATCCGTCTGCCGAGGTATTTCAGCTACATTTAAGATCCCTTCAACCGTCTTCATATTTTTCCTGTTCGTCATCACGCTCTCCTATAAAACCACGAATTGCAGCGCTTACCAAAGAAAACCTTATATCAATCTACGCGCAGAATATTTTATCAGAGCCCTCATCATGTTTGCATATAACTAGATCACCTCTTTTTTCGAAAGCAGCAATTTTGGTTCGCCCCCTCCGGCCGCCTCCCCAAAATACATGTTTGCGAACAGGATTCGAGCGTCAGCGAACAAGATAGTCAGACGATTTTAAATTTAAGCAAATACAACTCCTCGAATTCATTTTCCGGCTGACCTTCACCTGCATATTTTTGCAAATTCACCCTACCAATTATTTCCCAGTCATCTGGTAAATCTTCGCCAATTGGCCATAAAATGCGAATATTTTGCTTCAAAAGATCCTCATCAGCAATTTCAGCGCTGGTTAGAACCGCCGGGGGACCAGTTGGCCCCGTTGGACCGGTGGGACCCGTCGGGCCAGTCGCGCCTGTTGGGCCACCAGTGCCCACCGGGCCAGTAGCGCCCGTTGGGCCAGTAGCGCCGGTTGGGCCGGGAAGCGATGCCGCCGGATTCGAAATTGCCCCGCCTTCGAATACGAGCGCTTCGCTAATCCGCACGGCAAGCCGCCCATCGTCGAGCAAGCGCAATCCGTCTCCTGGACCGTTCCCATTTGGCTGCAAGCCGACAGCTTTGCGCCCGACGTCAGCAATAGCGATCAAGGCCTCGAAATCTGTAGCCAATGGAATTTTTTGAGCATCGAATCTCTCCTTGGTCTGGATCACTTTCGATGCAACCCGAGCAGGCCCTGTTTTTTCTCGAGACAGTGCTGCTGCTTTACTTCGTCCACTAGCTCCACGCGTGGATTTCTTGTTTGCCATAATTTCTTTCCTAAAAAAACATACTCATTCATTCTGCTTGAGGACCGCGAACTAATATAAACGTTTCTGTTTCTTTACTTGATTGTGTTGCGTCTTCGACTTCAAAAGTTACTTGCCCCACACGTCGCCAGCCGACTGGAAGTGCCTGATTCGGCAAATACAAAACCCCCCATCTGTTAGCTAGCGGAGGGAACGAACCGCCGGCACCGCCCGGAATCCCGGTAGGACCTTCGGGACCTGGAGGACCCTCGGGGCCCGTAGGACCAGTACAACTTGCACCAGTGCTGCCCGTAGCGCCTGTAGGGCCGGTAGCACCAACAGGGCCGGGTTTGGGTTCCGTCACAGTGATGGCGCTGTGTTCATCGAAACCGAGTCCGTCGCCAATATTGACAGCAAGCAACCCGTTTTCCAGCATCAGGCCGCCCCCTGGTGTGGGTGAGGCGACGGCCTTCAACCCAACTTCAGCGATAGCGAGCAAATCGGCATAATCTTTTGCTAACGGAATTCGCCCTCTCCCAAATCTTTCCATGAGTACTCTTGTTTCCGGTCCAACAGGAACAATCGGCTTGTCTTCGCCATGAACCAACCAAGCATACCGATCGCGGAACTCCCAATTGTAATTATTACCCGATATGTCTGTGCCATTGTCCCAATTGACAGACCATGTCATCAACCCCCTGATTGAATTGCCATCGCCGTCGAGCCTCGCAAAGGCTTTAAATATCGCATTAGGGTCGCTTACGTAACCATCGATCGACGCATCATCGTTGCTTGGCAAACCTATGACCAATTTGTTCGACGGAACTCGATGGAAACCACGTGTGCCGTACACAAGGCTGTCAACCAAAAAGAAAATAAATTCTTCCTTTTTTTCATCATCATTCTGTGTAATCAACCCCACACCCTCGACATCTACGCCGTCATCTCCGTGGTTGTAACATTTCGGCGCGACAAAATCAAAAACACCCTCCAATTCTTCCAAATATGAAATATATTCGTCGCTTTCCAATAAGCTCGGAAATCCTGGGGTCATACTGATGATGAAATGCTTATCCTGAGCGTCATAATGACCGCGCACCATCTTAAGCACTTCAGGGAGTACGGTTTTGTTCGCAGCGGCACCAATGGCATCTCGTTCCAGATCGATATTAAGGCCATCAAAACCGTATTTCTCCACCAATCTAATAATTTCAGCCCTCAAACTCTCACCATCGCTCTCTTGGAGTGCAATGTTCGATTCAGGACCTCCCAGGGAAATTAACACCGGACATCCGCGGCTATTCAATAGCCCCACTTGCTGCCGAAAATCGTCATCCGACCATTTATATGGGATAAACGTAGGAATATCACCAGACTTTTCACTTTTCATGAAAGCTACTGCGATTACATTATATTGCCCTGGTACGTCCTTCAAATCCATGGCGGCGAATGTTCCACCACGATTACCACCACCTCGCACGGCAACTTCACTCCAATTATGCCAATATCCCATCAGAATATTCTTACCGTCGATCGATGGCATTTCCGAGGCATCATCATTTGGAATATCATCTCCATGGATCAACGATGCATAGCGGTCGCGAAACTCCCAATTGTACATCTCGCCTGTCTTTTTTGTTCCACCGTCCCAATTGACAGACCAAGTCATTAACCCTCTGATACTCTTATTCATCCCATCAAGTCTTGCAAAAGCATTGAATGCTGCATTAGGATTTATAACATATCCATTGGCTGCCGCATCATTGTTGCTTGGCAAACCGATGACAAATTTATCGGGGGGAATTCTCGTAAAACCACGATCGCCGGAAATCAAACTATCAGTCAAATAAAAAAGAAAATCTTCCTTTCTCTCATCATCATTTTGAGCAATCCAATTCCCCCCGTCATCGTGCACACCATCTCCTTCTTGATTGTAATATTGAGGCGCGACAAAGTCATAGAGATCCTCCAAAGCCTCGAGGTAGGGGATATACTTGCCGTCACTCCTCAGATATGGAAATTCCGGCGCCATGCTGATGATGAAATGCTTACCCTCTCTGTCATAGTGTTCACGCACGATTCTAAGTGCTGCGGGTAACACAGTTTGGTTATCCGCAGCATCAATGGCGGCCTGCTCTAGATCAATATCCAGACCGTCAAAACCGTAAGTTTCCACCAAACGGACAATTTCTTCCGCCAGAGGGGTTTCATCTCCGTCGTGCAGTTCAATGTGTGCATCGGCCCCGCCGAAAGAAATCAATACCGCGCGCCCCTGGCTATTCAACATTCCAACTTGTTGCCTAAATTCAATCGGACTTAAATTATAAGGCTCGAACGTCGGGATTTCGCCGGGCCGCTTACTCTTCATGAAAGCCACAGCGATAACATTATATTCACAAGGAATATCTCTCAATTGCACATTGCGAAATCGCCCACCGTCATAACCTTCGCTACCCTCCGCCCACCCGTTCCAATTATGCCAAAATCCCATCATGATTTTCTTTCCGGCAATAGGGGTCATTTCTGATGCGGCATCATGAATTTTGGACTTCAAATGTGAAAAATCGAATTCTTCCATTTTAGGCGCCTATCGAAATGTCAACGGGTCAATTAGTATCGCGTCAGACAACGGCGATGATAGCGCCGCGAGCAAGTTACTCACTCAGCCAAGCGCGATCAGTCACTGTCGGACACACGCACGCGCGGGCAGCATTTCATGCTCCGCCGTTGGTATCTACAGACGGCGGTACATATAAGAGTTCATATTCGTCTATTTTATCCTTGTTCCATTCGCTTTCGTCTTCTCCAATAACTTCATTCCTCTGATATTCACTAGCTATTTTCATTATACCGATGCCGCGCTCGACAGATTGCTTCTGCCCAAACCCAAGAACACTTAGCAGACGATGAGCCAAATCTCCCAACGGCTTACCGTTGTTGTACCATTTACGATAGATATTTGGAAAAGACTCGTCGTCGCCATCAAAATCGAGCCAATGAACGCGAACTGAAATATGACAAGGAATTTCATCCTGGATAATTTCGTTAATCCAATCTACGGCAGCATTTCGATCTTCTACGTTTTTCAACAGATCTTTTGGGAAAACAATGCTGACGACGAAAGAAAAACTGTCTTCTGCGGTATCGCGGTCCAGATGCCAGCTATAGTCTTTGGGTGATTCAGGCAGTTTGTCTTCGTGCTCCACTATGAACGTACCATCCAACGGATCCACTTCAGTCACCGTCACTTTAAATGAAGCTATGCTGACAGATTCAGGCGGTGTTACGACAATCATGTCGCCAACCTTCAAGGTCGCTGGATATGGCTCCGCTTTCAAGCGCCTGGTTCCCGATGCGTCGCCGGATTGATCGACGTAGCTCAGTGGATACGACATGTCCTGCAGCCACGCATTAGAATTCATCCAGAATAAATTTCCATTCTCCGCGGCTTCCGAAATAGCTTCCTTTTTTGCCAAAATCCGGTCATTGCTTTTTGAATCCACGTCAAATTCCGTTCCACCGACTTTAGATACCAAGACATTGGAAATGACATCCCCATCGTCTGTGCTGAATTTTTGGTTTTTTGCTATAATCAGATTAATAAATTGACCGGGCTGAAGGTAAATCTCGCCAGAAGAATGGATGGTCAAAATATTTTCTCCATCCTTAAAATCGACGTTGATGACGTTCGTCGCGTCATCATGCCTATCGTCCGGCATACCAGGTAGCAAACTTTGGTGTTCGACGATATAGAACGGCAACTCGCCGATATTGCCCCCTGAAAACAACGCCGCCCCCCATCCTAAGCGAGCAGCGATACGTCGATGCAAGGCCGACAGTGAATTAATGCGGAAATTGGCGCGCTGATAGGTCAGCTCGGTTATCTGAGACAGATAATAGTGCTGAACCCTCAGAAACTCATCTTCGGATTCCGCCTGCAAGATACGTGATGCCCGATTGGCGCCAAAATAACCAAGCAAATAATCAGTCAGTGCCAATTCCTTGCCATTGTCCTTCCGTCGATCCTGAGAGAATGTCTTCAGCTCATCCGAGTAAGAACCATGTATCTCATTTGGTATGTCGATCTCATCAGGTGGAAGTATTGGAAACGGCCATTGGCCTCCCCATATTGCTGCATCGTTATCGTCATCACCGCGATCAAAGGCCAGAAGTTGCGGTAACATGGCAAGTTGCTGGCAGCCGTCGGAGACAATTTGCTCATAGGGCAACATATACTGGTGTAACTGAGTTTGCCATCGATCTGGTTTAGTATTCTGCAAACCGTAACAGGGCGGAATCAGATTACTTACCGGGTAGTGCTGCGCAGGTCGGCGCCAAAGCCCGTATGGCAGCAACATCGAAGTTTCATGCACTAAAGCTGGGGACGGGACTTCCATTTCAATCTCGCTTGCCGACGGCACGGGAATTGCCTGTCCGCGTTTGAGCAGGCGTACCGGACTGCCGGGAGCAGCCAGTTTCTCGAAGGGATCTTCACCCCACAAACGGAGATACTTATTTTTGTCGCTGGCAAACCAATCCCAGCTAGCGTTTTCGTCCGCCCCCTCGAAACAAAGTTTGCTGATACTCCGAACACCTTCAATATTCAGCAACTTGTTAGCTAACAAACTAATGTTGACATGTTGTCCATTATTGTAATCAGGCGCCGGCAACAGCTCGGGAATCCAGCCATACTGTAGCTGTGGTCCTTCGTATATCGAATCGTTATCGAGCCCCGTGGATTTCAGTTCAGCCGCGCTATAGCGCTTTGCGTTAGGGCTGACAAACGCCTCTGTAACCGAAAAAATCTGCGCAAGGACACGTGCGTATTCCTGACAGTCATCGTCTACCTCAATCACGATTTCAATATTCACGTCTTCCGGTTCGAGCCAGGTGATATGACGTACACGCTCACACAGATTACGATTATTTTCCAAAAAAATATTTACAACCGACTCTGTTAATTGCATATTTTTTTCTGCATCACGGCTTGGCACGAGGTATAAGTGATATCCTCCCAATACGCGCATCTCTTGAAGCGAATTTTCGTCAACATCCTCCCTTTTTTTAAATAAGTATTCCCTTCTTGCCGGATCATACCAATATTTATATTGCTTTTCGTCGGGTTCCGTTATTAACTGTGCGTCTCTCAAATAGAAATAGCCGGCATCCTGCCGTGTCTGGTAGCTTCCTGCGTCTTCCGAATATCGCCGAAACTCCGTCTCACTACGAAACACATAAGCCGCACCACTGTTTGTTTGCCAATCGATATTCTTGTTGCGTGCACCAATCACAATTTCAGAGCCGTTGTTGCTCAGGCTGACGGAGCAAGCAAACTCATCGCCAGGACCTGAATCATCTGCGAGAATTGGTGTTATTGGTGGATTCCATCGATCATTGAAATAATTCCATACATAGACTGCCCCTGCCCCCGCCACTCCTGCGTGGGTCAGCGCCAATACCGCCCCGTTTCCACTCAAGCCCATACCGGTATATCGATCGCCATTTATATGGCCATCCAAAATCCTTTTCGGAGCAATCCATTTTGATTTATCCCCATCATTCCTTTGGCAAAAATAAATCCCTGATCTCGATGGATAATTTTCGCCGGAAGCTCTTACCGCGAGCACATTCCCTTCTGCGTCGAGGCATACTTGAGAGCCGAAATTTCGTGCCACACCGTCTCCGACGGCTACCTTGACCACCTCTGATTGCCGAGTGGATACCCCCTGCCTAATATCAAAAATACAGACCTCACCCGTTGAATCGTTTGCCCAAGGCGCTCCCACCGCCAAGGCACTGCCATTTTCATTTAAACTAAGCGAAAATCCGAAACCCGAGTACGGAAAGGAACTTCCGGGGTATCGTAACGGCGAATCTGCTATTGGCTCCCAATTGCTCCCGGCATATCGATATACATAGACCTCGCCGTCGCCCATGCCATCAGTCTGCAGCGCGCTCACTGCCACGACAGAACTGTCCGAACTGAAGCTGATTGCGAACCCAAAATTCACGTTCGAATTGGTAATTTCTGTTAACTTTTCCCAACTCTGCCCATTAAACTCAAATAGATAAATGGTCTTGCTTGTTGTACCGGCCGTCGCCGCCAATCGCGTTCCGTCTTTGCTGAGACTTATCCAGACACCAAAATTGAGAGGCTCCGACTTCGCAACAACGGGAAGCGAGAGGGGCTGCTGTGGCTCCCAGCCCTGCTCCTTTCTCTGGAATAGATAAACCGTACCGCCACCTGCTTTGCCGGGCGCCCCAATTGCCAGGATATCGCCGTCTTCACTCATGCTGACGGAGCTGCCGAAGTGATCTTGTGCCGCGGCATCGGGCGCTGCAAGCCGTTCTTCGGGAGGGGTGTGCAAATCCAGCAAGGCACGCCGATAGTCGTCTTCGGTCACCGGGCCACAGGTGAGCGCCTGCTGCGGTCCGAACACAATGGGAAAAATACCCGTACCTGGCACGGGATTTGCGGGTGTTAGCAAGTCCGGAAGTGGCAATGTATGACGATAAGCCAAGTCTGCGACACCAAAGCACAACGCTTGCAGCAGCGTAATGCCAGGATCATGTTCCTCTTTGTCGGTCCAGGTCTTAGCGGCTTGAGCAACCAATACATCTTGCGCCTGCGCCAACAGGGAATCGAAGTGGATCTGCTCTTTCACTCTCGACAAGATGGAGCCGGTTGTGCAGGTGGCGGGTATTTTGATCGTCATTGCGTAGTTCCTTGGTCAAGGAATTTTCAAGCGTTGCATCAGACCTGGCCGACGCAACTGAAAGCCGACGTATTCGGGAGTACCAAAAAACTGGTCAGAATCAAAACATCGATATCGCCGCTGGTGACCGATTCACGCTTTCCATTCAACGTCAATGTAATCACCCGTTCGACCCAAGGCCGAGTCTGGATGAAGCTGATCATTTCATAGTAATCCAACTGGTACCCGAGTGTGACAGGACTTCCATCCCAACTCCACGGCATGTACTGCCGCTCCAACGCGAGCCGCAACTCGTGATAGCCGTAATCGAGATTGACGCCAGCATGAAAGGCAATCTGATAGGCGACCTCGACATCGGTATAACGCGGGTTGCGTACAGCCAATCTCTGCCAGGGCGAAGCGAGGCTGTGCAAATAGTGCTCCATGTCGCGCAGCCGCGATGGATTGAATGCAGGTCGCAGAAGATCAGTGTTATCCATCTTGTCGATGGCGGGAATAACTACCAGGATTGGCGGAAGGTGCGGCAGGCTAAGCGTCTCGGGGGGAGGAATACGAACCGCCTGTACCTCCGGGTAACGTTCTTGCAACAAGGCTTGCACATCTCGCCAGGTGAGCGCACGACCTCGATGCCTCAGCCGTTCAGCGGCACGTTGCAGAAAAGCGCGCTCCGATTCCGGAGCTCGGCCGCCCGTCGATGGCAAGGGCTGAAGAACTGCCGTCAGTCCAGCCAGCGGCACCGTAGTTCGCTTGATGGTGCCAGCCGGTAGAGGCGCATCGAAATGCGCTGGTTCCAGGAGCTCGCCGTTATACAAGACCGCAGTCGCACAATTGCAATACAACCCCTTCAACCAGGGGTAGCGCGATGTGTCCTGCTCGGATTCATCAGATTCGATGGATCGAGTAGGTCGCAACACGCCACGTATCCAGTAACGTTCACTAGGCATCCCTGAAACGGTTAAGCCTGCGTCTTCTGGTAGCGGCGTGGACAATAAACCCGAATACAACAAACCGCCCGTGGCGTCGGCTACTGCGTACGTCAAACTGCGCCATCGATTGTCTTTGCTCAAGTATTCCCATGTAATGTCAAACGCCTGCGGACTTTCCAATTGCAAGTGCAGGTTCAGTGCTTGGCCGGGCTCGATGCCCTGAAAACCAAGGTAAAGCTGCCGCGTTGCCTCTGGCGGGTCCGCCAGCTTATATAGATAAACCGTACCAGCACCATATTTCCCGTCGACGATTTTTGCGTAGGCACCCACCGCGAGAACACATCCGTCGACACTCAAGTCCATCGCTGAGCCAAATCGCTGGGCATCCTCGCCCTCGGCATTCAAAGTTATCGCCTCGCTCCACCGGCCACCGATAAAGCTTGATACATAGGCCGCTCCAACCAAATTGACGGCGTCCTTGTTCCCCAGCGCGAGCATTCCACGTTCGCAGCACATTTCGAGCGCCGGATAAGTGACATTCGGAACTCCCCTCAAAGAGCCCCATTTACCCAGCTCACGATAGCTGGTGGCGAGAATTGATCCGTCGTCTGATCGTACAATTATTTGGTCGCCAGCAGCATTTAGTTTGATCTCCACGCCCATTGCCACTGCCTTCTCATCGCCGTATTCCAGATGCACGGGTTTTTCCCAATCATCATCAAATACGAGCACCTGTCTTTTGCCAGGCACACCTACTGCCAGGATCGTGCCATCTATATTGACGCTGACCGATCGCCCAAACGATTTCGTTTCTTCATAGGCTAGAGTAACAGGATCCTGCCATTCGTCCTCTCGACGATACACATGTACCTTACCCGGTTTGAAATGAACGTCTGTCTCCGATTCAAAAGCCGGATCGGGTTCAGCAACAGACGACACTTCGCTCACCGCGAGCGTTGATCCATCGGCGCTGAAGCTCACGCCGCGGCCCCAGGCATCACCGGTGGGTCCTTTAAACTGCTGCTGCATGTTCCACTCTGATGTAATAACATCATATTCATAGAGCAGAAGATTGGTGCCTTCTCTTACCACCAGATGACGACCATTTGCACTGAGCTTCACCCACCCCCCAAATCCACTCCCTCCGATGATTCTTTCCGGAGATAATTCCCAGTCCTGCCTATTGCGATGATATACATAGACGCATTGAATCCCTTCTGCGCCAACTGCCAGAATGCGACCATCTGCGCTAACACTGACCGCTGCGCCAAAATAGGCCCGCGCAGTCTTATCCGGTGCCGTAATCTTCAACGGCTCCGGCAACTCGGACAATTTCGACGATCGGGGCATGATACATTTCGTCTCGTTCTTTTTTATATCATCGTCCAGAGACGCGACCGGTGAACGCCCAATCACGACAGCCCGGTCAAGATCCTCGTTGTACTGGAACAACCTGACCCCTTGTTTGGGCCAAGGCATTTTATTTTTCTCGTCATACACTACACGCTCGATTTCCCATCCGCCGCTACCATCATCTGGTGGCTGGCGCCACCGTAGATCCGTCCAGCGTGAGTGATTGAGCATTACCGATTGCTCCAGTCTGTATTGGCGAGATGTCCCTTGACCATCCTGCCCGCCATCGAGTAACAGCCCGGCAGACAACGGCAACTCCGGCGTATTACCACTCAATTTGAACGACACAACCACTCGATCTGGTATCAGACGCCGCTCTCTCAAACCCAACAAATCGCGATAATACAGTTGTCGATGGCGAGCGGGAAAGCTATTGAATAGCGCGCGTGGCGTTTCGAGCATGCAGAAGAACGCCAGCAAGAAAGCCTGATGCGGCAGCATGTCGCCGCCAGCATTGTCAGCATCGTAATATAATTGTGCTAGGTGCTCTGGGGTTACTTTTCCAGCAAGCACATTTTCAATAAAAAAGACATCTGCCCAGGTGAATTTCCGCTCGTCATCAAAGGGAATGAGGTTGCAATATTCCCTAAACGTGGCCAGTCGGAATGCCAATGTGCGATCGTCCAGAATAAAGCTATCGTCCGACGTATTGTCATTTTGCTCGGCAATGTTCAGCCACAGCGATTGTGGATCGATTAAATTAAACTGGCTCATTTTCTTGTCATTCCGTTCGAAACAATAAAATGCATGGTACGATGCAAATAAAATGCATCAGCCAGCCGTAACGAATTTCTGCCTGACATCAAAACTCCCGTTTCCGTCGCTCTCGGGTGACGAGGAATCGGCGTCGCCCGAAGGCGATGTACCGGGCACGGTAACAGTAAATAGTGCTGTGAATTTCTTACCCTTGAGTATTATCGCTGCACCACTGGTGCAGCGCGGTGCTTCCTGGTCGGACGCCAGCATCTTGATAGTAATAATACCTTGACCGCCTTGATACGAACCCGATTGGTAATTCGCCTGCACTGTGACTTTTTTTTCATCTCCCTTTACACAGATACGTTTGCCATTGATGGTCGCATGACCGCTGCCGTTGATTTTCGCGGGACCGGTTGGTGTAACCATACGAGCACCGAATTGCGTCTCAAACTGCAATTCATCACCATCCACCACGACGAGTCTGCTCATAGGAAAAACCCTCTCCGCTGCCCTTCACCGATATCGAGCTGCCCTCCCAGCCGTTCCTCGGTCTCCATGCCACGCACGCGATAAGTGAGTAGAATTCGTAACACATATGGCCGCTTTTTATCTTGTGTGATGTCCAATGCGACCAAGGTAACACGTTTCTCATAGCGCAAAATACCGTCAGTAATTTTACTTGTTATGTCGGCAATAAGATCATCATTGATGTTTTCAAAAACTGCGGATTGCAGATCGCAGCCATAGTCTTCTCGCATGATGCGTTCATAGGGCTGAGTGCTAAATAAAATCAACAGACTTTGCCGAATATCTTCGATATCGTGCACCATGGCTACGCCACCACCTTCGCTGTCATTCAGATTGACATTGAAATGTGGCGGGAAAGCCCAGCCACGACCATAAACGCCCTCCGTTACTTTATTAACCATGATCACTCTCCCCCTCAATTCTTCAGATCGATTTTTTTGCCGACAACATCAACACCGTCCACGCCTTCGGCCTTCAATTTCTTTTCCGCTTTCAACGTGATGTTTTCCTCAGCCTCGGCGGTGATATCTTTTACGGTACTCAGGCTTATTCCGTCTTCGCTAAACTTCAGCTCGTGCTTGTCGTCGTCTTTTGTTAGCGTCAGCGTAGCAGTAGCCTGTTCCCTATCGAATATCAGACTCTGCACCAATCCATCAACGCTAAGAAACAGTCCCTTCTCCGCATTTTCTTCGCTAGGTGGATAAGGTGGTTTGTTGATTGGGTTGTGCAAGGCACCAAGAATGACAGGATGGCGCGGATCTTCCTCAAAGAATCCCAACACCACTTCGTCACCCGGCTCCGGATAAAGACATAAACCGCTGTCTTTACTGGCATACGGCGCAGCAAATCTAGCCCAGAGCGGCTGGTCATCCAATCTGAGCATGGGAATGATTACCTTAATACGGTTCCAGTCCGTATTGGGATCCTCCTCATATTCGGCAACAATTCCTATGTGCAACCCTGGTACACTGGGTATAAGACTGTCTTCCGGCGTGCCTCTAGTTTCTTTTCCAAGAGTGAGCGTGGTACGCCATGTACCTTGCGTCATCGCGTGAGTGATTTCACTAATGAGACCAACACCATCGAGATGCTCCCCATAGCCGGATATCGCAAGAGACTGTCCCAACGCATAATTCGCATTTCCCAAGACAGTGAAACTGGCGACAATTCCGGATGCTTGCCGAGATAACAACCTGCCATTGGCGAGCGCCAGTTGTTCCTCGCCAGCCAGCGTCAGGCTATGAGCAATGGTCCATGGCAATGTTGTGAGCGCCGGCAGTTTCGCGGGATCCAGTGCATCCCGGCCCATTTCCAGCGATTTACCTTCATAGGCATCCGACATTTTCTGCTCTGGCATCTCCCAATCGAAAACCTCGATCTTTTCCGGTTGGATTTCGCTATTGAACTGCCACCTCGCCTCGGACATCAAAATGTCAGACTTGTTTTTTTCAGCACTGCGATATATTGTGTGATCGGTTTTTCCGGTGAGTTTTGGCACGACAACATCAATCCCTTCCGGTGTAGGCATCAGCCAGACACCATTGGCATTCAATCTCGCCTTGATAAATTGCCAGTCAGTGCAATCAAACTGAATCATCTGTTGATGCACCGCCGCCATTGCCTCCAGCTTTCCGACCGTGGTCTCTTCGTCGTGGATATCAGTGTCTTTAAGGATGACCCTCAAAATATCGGCATCGCTCATATCTTCAAAAATCTTGCTGCGACGGACGATATTCCATCTATGCAGGTTGTGCTTCATCTTGAGCGAAATATCCAGTCTATCCATGTTAAGCAAACACTCTTGCTGGACCACCACCCCGGAAAACAGCACACTGTCGCCAGACTTTATCTTTAATTCAACGCTCTCTCCAATTCGACAAAGTTTAATATCTTTACCAAATTTTTCAGCGTCCCATCCTATACCTTTCGAACTCGACAAAATCAGCTTTGCGGTAGGAATCTGGTTAATGCCATGTCGCACCTCAAGCGATACCAACTGAAAATCCCGCAATTCCTCTTTCGACTTGCCGAACAGCAATTCGAGATCAGGAGGTCTGAATTGAGAATCCTTGGTCGCCATGCCATTTACTCCCCGGGCCGGTAAACCAGGGAATCTCCTGGCACAAGGTTATAAAGATTATCCAACTGATTCGCCGCAGACAGATCAAGATAATCGATAAGGCCAGCCCCTGCTGCCATACCAAGACTTGCAATCAAGAGCGGAAGGGTGCTTCCGTCAGGAATCGGAAGAATCGACACGTCGGGTAGCGCTATGTCTTTCGGCTTCAAATATTCCGCGGCGAGCCTTAGCGTTGCAGTCGCTCGCAATGGAGCACCATCTCGATCAAACAGTGTGTACTGCAGCGTCAGGGACATTGGACGCCCCATAAAATAGCGATGGCCGTTCCCACCCCATTCCATATTACCCCATTGGATCTTTAGCAAGCACTTTTCTCTCGAATCCAGATCGACGTCGTAGCAAAGTGCGCGCAGTTGCGCCAACTGATCATTAACCGATTTATCGTTATCGGCCAACATGGCGTCAAATATCAAACTCAGTGATAAATCGCTGGCTTTCGTACCAATATAATGCTTCCCCGGGATGCTTTGATTGATAAATTGATCATCGGCATAATCGTTGCTGTAGCCCAACTCAATGGATGCCGGGTTGTACATCGCAGCAATCTTCCCGATCTCCTTCGTGAGATTTCCGTCCTCACGATAACCGGTAATGATCAGTTTTGATAATCCGCCCCCCAGGGAAAACATTACATTTCCTCCCGTTCATCATACAGTTTTTCCAAAACTCGTCGCACAATGAGTTCTATCAGGCGCTCCTGCTCTCCGCGCCCCAGACTGGAAACGCCAACAGCCGGCGCCAGCGACTCAGATGTCGCCTTGACCACCCGCGCCTCAATAATCAATTCCCTGATTTCAATTGTCATGCCTTGATCCCGATCCATTGCATTTCACGATACGCCAACTCGAGCCTGTTGATTAATATTGCATTGCTATTTGCGTCAAGATCACCGGTGTCCCATTTTACCGGCATGGCCTTTGTAAACGTCCATCCACATACAGGCAACGACCATTCATTCAACAGCACAACCATGACGTCGACGTAGTGGCTTTTGAACTTTCCCAGCACGTCGTCAAACATGAAGGTTAATGGCGTAACAGTCATTACGCCGCGCTCGAGCACCAGATTTTGGTGCGTCACACGTTGCGGCAGGTAAATTTGACCGATATTATTACCCCCCTCCCGATAGGCTTCCCCGGTCTCCAGCGTGCGGCTGAGGCCGGTCACTTTCTGGAATCGCATATCGATGGGACTGGGAATCGGTAGCGGACCGATGTGAAACAGAAAAGTCGCCATGAAGCGATGCGATACCGCGGGCTCGAACAGACTATTCATGCCAGCACACTCCGATTCGGAGACGAGACGCGATTGATCTGCACGTCACCAATATCGAATTGCAGGCTCAGTTCAATGAATTCGGCAGGCTGCAATACCGCGAGAAATATTTTCATCAGCAGTTTTCCTTGCAGAATATCGGTTTGCGTCATGCTCTCGCCCAGGCCAACCAGTACCTGAAATGCCTGTTCTTCTTTTGTGCCATACAATCCGCCGCGCTGCCACAGTTCTCGCAGCCAAACAGTTGCAAATCCTTTTAACTTGAACCATGTAATGGCATTGTTAGGCTCGAATACAATGGAACGTGCTATATCGCCCAGACTGCTTTCAACATAAGACACGAGCCGGCGCACCTGGATATGTTGCCATGGCGTATCCGCCGCGAGCGTTCGACAGCCCCAGATCCGCACGCCACGTCCGGGAAAACTGCGAATCAAGTTGATGCTGGCAGCCGTCGGTCGAAACAAGGATTCATCCGCACCGCTATGACTGGGGCCGTATTGTGGTTTAACGACACGCAGCAATGCAATATTGGCTGGCGCTTTCCAGACGCCGCGCTCCCTGTCGATACGCTGTATCGCAGCAGCGACTGCACCAGATGGCGCTACGCGTACGAAAGATGAACTGGCATCATTGGCATTGCTCCGGTAATCACTGATCAAATGCGGCCAATAAGATGCACATCGAGCCAGATTGGCAGATAATCCAAGCAACTGCAGTGCATCCGCACATGTTCTTGCATGTTGTGGGGACGCGGGAGGATCGAGCAAGGCAAACAGCTTGCCCTCACCAACAAACTTGACCACCTCAGTCCACATTTTCTTCATGGCGGTGGCTTCATCGTCGTTGTCATCGTCCAGTATCAACATGTCTGGCACGGCCAGCAATGTAATCGTTGGCTCCTGTTTGACAACTTCGATGGCCTCAAGCAACTTATCGATGAATTTTTCCTTGTCGGTAATATCGTCAATGTCCCGATACGTTGCAGCAGATATGACATAACACGGATCACCACCATTATCAAAATAGTGCTTGACAGTGTGGTACATCACACTTGAGGACGCGACACTCATCGGCGGCGGAGGGCCACCGAGTTTTGATACATAATGTTCAAAAGAATCGATGGCGTGGAGCACGATCTGTTCGTCGTGCTCGCTCTCTGCGTCCTCCCGGCTGCACTCAGTAAACCCGACGAATACCGGTAGCGCTGTTGGCATTTCCTGTCGTGACAGCGACATCATCGACTCGGAAATAGTCACACCCGGTTGTTGGTTGAGATGCACCGATCACTCCTCACGTTTTTCAAACATTGGTAGCTGCGGCTTGTGTCATCAGCCACCGATTATCAATCTGCCGCTCATCAGGTCATGCACTGCGGAAATTGCGGCAAGATCAATCCTGCAGGCTACACCTTTGCCAAGCCGGTCCCGACTACCATCCTGTCCTGTTTGACGTCGCGATATCGGTCGCGGTGATATCGCTGCCCATTTGCTTGCGGTGTCCCGGGGCGCCTCCTCCCCAAGGCCTCGTGCCGCTGGAAATCGCCGAAACTGTTGGCGACCTCTATCGCACACACTCCCGGTTGACGGCCATTTGACCCGAACACCTCGACAATGCATGATTCCAATGGCCTCGTACCGCACGGCATTAAACAATCGGCGTGTCAGCCTCCCTCACTCGGCATCAGCGATATAACGGCTTATCCGGCATTTCGATGTAAAAATGCAGTTAGCTTTGTTCCATTTCCTGGGTGAACTGCAGAATGATAAATTCCGCTGGCCTCACCGCCGCCATGCCAACCTTGACGATCATCCTGCCCTGCTTGATATCAGTATCTGTCATGGTGATGTCCTTGCCGACTTGAACAAAGTAGGCCTCCTCCGGCGTCGTCCCCAGCAAGGCACCGCGTTGCCAAAGATCGTGGAGATAATTGTCGATTGCGGCCCGTACACGCTCCCAGGTCGGAGGGCTATTCGGTTCGAATACCGCAAAACGCATCGCCGCAGAAATATCGCGCTGAGCGGCGTTGAACAAGCGACGCACCGGGACATACAGCCAATCAGGTGTGGCCTCATTCACCAATGTACGGGCCCCCCAGATCACGACACCTTGGCCAGAAAACTGACGGATGACGTTGATTCCGTTTTTATTCATATCACTCTGCCGTGCATCGCTCACCACATCTTCAAGCGAAACAACACTGCGCAAGGTGATATTGGCTGCCGCTTTCCATACACCACGTTCACGATCGGTTCGGCAATAGGCACCGGCAACGGCGGGACTCGGAGGCAAAATCAACTGAAACTCGGCATATTGTTTCTTGATCGCTTCAGTGATTTGCGCATGAAGATCTGGATTGATGTTTTTCAGCTCCGACAAATTATTGACGTCGTTCTCGTCATCAACATAGCCGGTTACAGCAATTTGTCCAAGCACGCTTTCTGCAAGACCTGGCAGCTTGTACGGCACGCCCAATCGAGGGTAATAGTAAGCGGTCTGCTCCGGATTCGTGCCAGTCTCCGGTCGGCCAACCGGGGGGGCGACACCATTGTCACCATGCGCAATGAGAAAATACCCCTCCCCCTTATCCTTTTCGAGCAAGCCGTTTAATTTAGCATATATTCTACCTTCATCAGATGAATTTTCCGCCAACACGATCAATGTAATTTCCGGGTGCTTCTTGATTTCAGATGAGAATTTATCATAATCTCCCGGGGCGGTATATGACAGCACATAGCACGGACCACCGCCATTCTCAAAATAATGCATGAGCGAAAACACACCCAATTGATACTCAGAATAATCAAGAGATTTCTCTACGGAAAATTCATACGTATAAAGAGAATCACCATTCTCATTAGTTGCTTGCGATTTCTTTTGGCGCGCGCCTTTTTCAGTCGCCTTTGGGTTTTTAATATTAAGCGACGAAGATGTGACAGTCACCTCTCCAGGCTTCAAATCCGGTATACCGAATTTCGCTTGATAATCCAGCCAGTCAACTACTTTGACACATCCATCACCAACGGGCACCAGAGTCCCATCCGGCTTAACAAATTTTCCAATCATTACCGGAACCGCAGTCGCGCTGGAACTCACTGACAGCGACAATGAAAACAGTTCCTCAATCGATACTCCTGGAGTTGAATTCATAATATGCTAGTCCATTATTGATCTAAAACCTTGAATAGGAGGCACGGGCACGAACCGCCAAATCATATTTGGCAAACATGCAAGCAGAGAGATAGCGACGCGTCGAAGCAGGCATTCTGCTTAACCGCGCCCGACCTCCGTAATAAACTGCAGAATGATGAATTCTGCGGGCCGTACGGCCGCCATACCGATCTTGACGATCATCCTGCCTAGCTTGATGTCGGTTTCGCTCATGGTGACACCTTTGCCTACGCGCACAAAGTACGCTTCCTCCGGCGTGTTGCCCAGCAAAGCGCCTTCCTCCCACAGCTCGTAAAGGTAATTGTCGACCGCCGCTCGAACTCGTTCCCAAGTGGGGTGGCTGTTAGGCTCGAACACCGCAAAGGCCATCGCTCTTTTTATGTCCCTTTCCGCACTATTAAATAGCCGGCGCACTGAGACATATCGCCATGAATCCGTATCCTGCAGGGTTCTTGCTCCCCATACCAACGGGTCTGTGCCGTGAAACTCGCGAATCATGTTGATCGCCTTACCTTTGTTGAAATGGCCCTGTACCTCGTCAGACATCTTGAAAATGGGCCGCAAACCACCTTTCAACGGTACGTTGGCTGGCGCCTTCCATACGCCGCGCTCTCTATCGACCGAGCAGTACACACCGGCGATTGCACCACTTGGCGGAACAGGCATTTCACGTTCCTGATTTGTCGGGTGTACCGCCCAAGGGGCTTTCAGCCATGGATAATAAAGGGCCGCTTGATCACTGGCTGCCGGAAGATCCGGATTAGTATCAAATCCCAGCTCTTCGTCTGGTTTAGCGTAATCGTAGATTGTAAATATTTTTAAGTTGGGGTCTGCGCTCATCATGTTGGCCACTTCAGATTCGACCTCGCGCATCGGCTGTCCGGCGGCAACGATCAAAGTCACATCATCCAGAACAGGAACGTACGTTGAGAGTAGATCAGTCGGCACAAGATAACAATAACCTCCACCGTTTTCAAAATAAGCCCTGAGAGCTGCCTGAACGGCTTTATTATATTGCGGGACTTGAGGAGCCGGATTTCCCTGTTCATCTTTTAAATTTGCCAAACCATCCACAAAATCCAGCCAGGAGTTCAACCGGATTATCGGCCACGGAACATTTGGATTGGCCGTACGCGACGGCCCGGAAGCAAAAACAGGAACCGCGGTTGCTCCACTGGAGATCGCTAATGACAGGCTGGGCACTTCCTCAATATAGACTCCAGGCCATTTCGTCACCACGTTCGTTGGCATAACGCTTCCTCATTAAAAAGACTTACAGGCATTTCGCTCGTACACGACTCTCGGCTTCGCGCGAAGTCTGCAACCGGGATTCGATCATGGATGATATTTCACGGTGCAACGATCGGCTGTCAGATCCAATTGCTCAATCGCAACGTCGTTGCTGGACGCGTCGAAGTTCGGTGCCGTAAGCTTGGTCGGGAAAGCATTCACAACGTTCCAAGTCACAAGGAGATTAGTACCGGAGTCGTCCGTCAGGCTGATAGAAATATCTTTCTTTTCCACCTTATTCAAGGAAATTGAGGTAATCCAGTCATAGAACTGGGCTTGCCCGCGAAAAATCCCTTTTGTTAGCGTGATATTAATGACATCCTGCTGCCCCGGCATTTGAAACCATCCACCAAGACCATCTTTATAGCTGATCGTTTGAAAACTTATTGTCGGCGCAGTAACTTTATTGAACGCGATTTCTTCGCTGCCAACGCTTACGCGAAAGCGATAGGAAGGGATGGGATAACTCGCAGCCATTTGTTCGGCGGTTAGCGACATACAAAGCCCCTTGCAAATTGGCGAGACGAATATGTCGCCGTCGCCACGGTTTATAAAGCCAAGCGTGGCAGGATGCCATCTCAACAAACGATACCAATCGCATTACATTGAAAGTAATTCTTATACATGACTCAACCATCCAGGGATAAACACTCGATTGCTCCCAATGCCAATAAAAAACCTCCCTCCGATGTGTTGTCCAAGTATAGTGTCACGACGGAAAAGAGAACCTATCAAAATTGAGAGGTAACGAAGCTCCTAATGCACTGCATCTCCCAGCGTCTTGGCAAACAACGCGCCCAGCAAGATAAAATCTTGACAATCGAAGCACGATTGCTTTTATTTCGCCAAAGCATAACGAACTGCTTCCCGGGAATCGTGGAGATGTGCACGCTCCCTGGATACAGGCAGGTAGCCAAGGTGAATGGGTCATGCGCTGCAACGGTATGTCACCTCGCCTGTTCACGATGATATTGCCGGGAGCCCGGGGCTGCGCTGGGCCCGTTCGCTGGCGAAGGCGAAACGCAAGATTGAGGCGTAGCGTCGGTGGGCTCGAGATGCACAATTACCGTCGAGCGTGGCGCCCGGATCGTTCTCTAAAGCTCGATGTTGTCGCACCTCAGGTACATTTGACATGCCTTCAATGCGGATGATTCCGTGAGCTGCGAGCCGGTGCCATGATGATTTGGCGGCGATTTGTGCATCGAAGAACCCCCGCGCGGTTCAGACAGTCATGCTGGGTCCACGATGCCTAGACGAATCGCCATAACCACTGCCGCACGTCGCGTTGGCACACCAAATTTTTCTCTTATGTTTTTCATGTGAAAGTTCACGGCTGCCACCGAACAGCTCAAGATACGTGAAATTTCCCAACTGGTTTTGCCGCGCATCGTCCATTGCAGGCATTCTCGCTCACGTGGCGTAAGCGTCGGAACGTGTCCGGTTGCGCAGCTATTTGTATGACGCACACTTGTTTCCGCCACCATATCTCGAACCAGTACGAGATCGGGGAGCAGGGCGTTAATGTGACGCAATATCTCGGCATTCAGATCGCTGTCGCTCGCAAAGCACAGCATGCCGGATTCTTGTCTCGGCCCATGGATTGGCAATGCCACTCCAGCACGCAAGCCATGCCCGTATGCCAGCTCATACATCGAATGCTGAGCCGAAGTTGTAAAAATTTCTGAAGACCAAATGATAGGAACAGAATGCGTCAAGCAATGTATCAAGGTCGGGTCAATATCGGCGAGTTTTTGCTCTTGATACAGTCGTCGCCAGGATTCTGGAAACGTAGTGCGTATGAATGCATCCTCCCAAAGCAAACCCGGCCGCGGCAGGATTCCGAGCAGAATCTGCTCAAACCCCAACGAATGTGCCAGGCGCTCAATCGCACTGAACCAGGTCGCCTCATCGGCAGACTCTAGTATCGGCAAGACTTTCTCGACAAGGTCGGGGGACATATCAACCCTCTTTGCGTGGTTGTGATGCTAGCGCACCATCGAATCTTGTGTTCTATCAAACAGCAGGTAATCCCTCCGTTTTCCATCGGGTTCAGAAGTAGAAACCAAGCGGCCATGGCCAGCCGCAGCTTTCGTGCAAATCCGCCAGGGCCATGTTCGGGCGGCCGCGATGGCAAGTCCTCATCCAGTCAGCCGCGAAACGCTGTACGTGGTCCAGATCCTCCCAGTGGTACTGCGACGTACTGCATGATTCTGTTGAATCGCTCGACTTAGGCATTTTGTTGAGGCTTGCCCGACTGGATGGAATCGAACCGGGCCATACTGTCGGCCCCATTCGGTGATTGCTGCACGCAGGTGCTCGGGCCGTCGTCACACCGAACCGCTTTCGGCCTGCCATGCGAGCCGATGACTTGTCGCAGCGCACGGATCACCCGCTCCGACGACAACGAGAAGTCGCTCTCGATGCCGAGCGCGGCACAGTTGAAGTCGTCGATCACATTGAACAGCCAGATGCTGCGACCTTCGGCCAATTGGTTGTGCATGAAGTCCATCGACTGGACCTGGTTGACGGCAGATGGTACTGCCAGTAGTTCAGGCACCTGCCTGACCAACCGCCTGCGAGGCTTGACCCGCAGGTTCAGCGTCAGTTCGCGATGGATCCGGTACACCCGCTTGTCGTTCAAGCCGAAACCCTTCACGTTGCGCGGGGACAGGAAGCACAATCCAAAGCGGCGGCTCCTGCGGTTGCCTGTCAGACGCAGCAGCCAGTTCGCGGTGTCGTCGTTCTCGACATTGCGCACGCTGACGTACCGACAGCAGGCCTGGCTGATCCCGAACGCCTCGCATGCCAGCCAGATCGCTACGTCTCGGCCGAGTACCGCTCGCGTGGCCATCTCAAGCCGGCGAGATGGCCTCGGCCTTTATTGCGAGCGCCTCCGCAACAATCCCGGCCTTGATCCTTTCCTCGACGTGCATCTTGCGCAGCCGGGAATTCCCGGCCTCCCGCTCCTTCATTCGCGCGATCAGCGAAACGTCCATGCCGCCGTACTTCGAGCGCCACTTATGGAACGTCGCCGGACTAGTGTCCGGCTCCCGGCACCGGTCCGGGACCACAAGCTGCGACTCGACGCCCTTCAACGCCTCCATGATCTGACTGTCCGTGAATCTCGACTTATTCATTCTACAGAACACCCTCAACGAGAAAATCCTACTTCCGATCCCGCCGGTTCCGCGGAGGGATTGCCATTCGAACACGACGTTGGCGCACGGCGCGCATGATTACAAACGATGGGCTTGCGTGGCGCACGGGCTGGACCCGTCGAGCCGGGCATGGGGAGCTCAGATCGAATCGATGACGGGTGTGTGACTCGATGAAGCCCACGCACGCCATCTTCCTGACCTTCGACATCCACGTCACGACGGGTCTGGTTCGCCGCTTACAGCGGTCAAGCCAACCCAGGCCGAGCGCGTGTCGATAACATGCGCTCGGCTAGCAAACCCTTCATTTTTACAACGCGCAAACAGATCAATTAATTTTCTTGATGTCATCCTCCGTGAAATCGCGCGATTCGCCTTCCCACTGAGTCAGATCAACATAATGCAGCCCACCGGGGATGTGCCCGAACTCGGGGTGGTCTGTGAAATGGGCTGCGCCGTTGGTATGCAGGATCATGCCGCCGTCCTGCTTCACGATCCCCACGCCCCCTGCTGAAGCAACAGGTACCGCGGGTACGCACTGCGTTAACGAGTCGGTCCTTGTTCGCCCCATCGGTCATCGGCGACATCACCCAGTTCGGGTCAATGTCATCCGACGCCGGGTTGACGACCGGACCAATCGACTGCATTTGGAAATAGGCGTCGAGGCTCACGCGATACCCAGTGACCCACCCATGGTTGATCCGGAACTTATATCCGCTCGGCCCGGAAAGTACCTCATCGAGAACAGGACCTGCCGGAATGGCAATGCCCAAACGTTCGTATGCGAAAACGACACTTGTGAAATTTTTGTTACCCTCGACGAGTTTATTGGCAACCCAAATGGTCGTGTCGATACTCACGCATTGGACCTTTATCGACAAACTTGCGCTCCAGAGCCCAGGCGGACTTGCATACTCTTGTGCATTGATCTTCCCCGATTTCCAGTCCGCTTCTAGATCGTCATCGTGAACAAGCTCCGTTTGGGAAGTGTGGAGCGAACGGAGCTTGCTGAGGAAAAGTTGAAAGACTTCGATTGCCGATTGGTGATTTTTATTGGCGTCCATGGTGATTTCTCCTTGAAACATGAAAGAAGGTTGACCAACGGCCGCACACGCAATGGGCCCTGTCCAACACACGCACGGGCCCGCTCCACCTCCCCAACTGCATCAGCAATGATGCCCCGGGTTGCAAAAATTCCATGTGATATAGCGCTCCACAGCGCGTAGCTACCATGGGCTAATACATCGCCATCATCAGGATTACTAATTTATAACAAGTCTTACGAATTCTCGATGCGCAAGCGATCAGGCTAAGCCAAATCGGGCCAAATCGAGCGCATTTCGAGGACGCGCCTCAATGGAAATCGATCATTCTCGCGTCCTGCCTAATCAGCATACGTCGCCCCCTCCAGAAATTCAAATTCATAAATGAAATAGCATATTCTTTCTATTTTGTTATCAAGAATGATTTGTCGACCCTATAAGCATCTGGGGTACGCCACCCACGCGCGGCCTTGCACCAGCCATTTGCAATCACTGTTATCCCTTGGTTGGGCGGTGTTCTGAAATTGCTTAAGATGATGCGCGCCGCAGGCGCGATACTTGGTTATGCAACGATTTTGTCTTATTGATTGCGTAATTTACATTTTTAAAATAATTGGCACAATCGTTGGCAACTCAGTGGCCAGCGGGCAGCAATGCAGCACGAATCTCCATCCGAAAAAAATACTGCCTGATTTACCCGCCTCGCCTCAATTCAAACTTATCCGGTATTTTTTTCCGTTTTCTGACAGAACCGTGTTTTGCACTTCGATACTGCGTTCGACCACCCAGCGCCGTGGCAGCCGCACGAAACCCTTCTTCGCCTCGGACAACTTGACGACCTGCAACTCGATGCCGTCGTCACGCGCGGCCTGCGCCGCACCGTCGCCGGCATAACCCAGATCAGCAAAAGCGTGCTTTACCGTCTGGCCCACGGGCTGCGGAACCTGCCGTGCCGGTTGTTCACCTGAGCGCGCGCCCGCTCGTTAGCCAGCATGATGTGCACGTCAGCGGATGGCCCATCGTGTCGACTAATGCGCACGTTGCAACCGCGTTTGCGTTTGTAACCGTCATATCCTGCCTGCGGGCCACTCTCACACGTCAATTGCAAGTTCGCCCATCGAGAATCACCGCGCTGGGTGGGCGCTGGCGTCCAGGTGCCACGCGAACGATCATGCGCCGATCGCCGGTCGTCGCTTCAAAGCAGCCTGCACGCAGCCATTGTTGGATTTGTTCGTACACTGCCTCCCGGCGGAGAGTTCGTCGGCTACAGCCGACACGGTGCGCGTGCATGGGCCAACCAGCTCAACGCGTTGTAAAGCTCGCGCAACTCAAATTGCCGTTGCGGTGCATCTTCCTTCGTCAGCGTGAGATACGGCACGACGAAACTCCATTCTTCGTCCGTTACGTCACTCGGGCAGGACCTGCGTTTTTCCATCTCCTTTGGACGCTGGCGCCGATGAACAGTGCATAGCACGCTCCAAGGAAACCGCTGAGTGTGCGAAAGTTCGCCCTTCTCTTGAACGTATATGCAAGGAAAATGCGCTCTGGTCCACCGCAAAAAATGGATATCCGGAGCATGATATCGGGCACTATTTTGATCTCATATGCCTAAAATATTTGCGCCCACAAAGAATTGAATCCAATAAGACTGCCGCCACGCATCATGATCCAATGCGCGGCGGCAGATGGTTACAGACCGATTTTCAGTCAATCGGACATGGCATCAGCAATCACCAGACAACCACTTCTCCACATGGTTTGTCAACAATCATGCAAATATCCCAATGCTTACGACATGAAAGCTGCACTACTTAAAAACCCAACGCCTCCATCTCGACGGAATTCAGCGCTTGGCTTCATTAAACGTGTCATTAATAGCGTCAGACAATACGTAGGTTGTGTTCGGGCACTTCTTGAGCTTGTTACCCACGAGATATTGCCCCTCAAGCAAATTCTGCATTTCCCCAAAAACATTCCAAATAATAACTCCCGCACATCCTTGATTCACCACATATTGCGCCTTCATACTCACCGAGCGTTCATTATCGTAGCTAAGGAAATAATTATCCTTGGTTAAATATGGAACCTTTGCATCAGGATCAAAATGATATACCCACTCATCAGCTCCCCCGCCTTCAGTTTTTTGCATAATGGCGCTATAAAAAGGCGTGGCATCAAAATATTTCCAGTTGACGAAATCGCCACAGCTCAAGATTGGTCCATCCGGCTGAAATTCAAAACCAGGTGTGTTTGTTTCCGGTTGTGTTTTTTCGACGGTTTCAGCATTGAGCGCCGCCGGCCCCCTAGTAATCACACCACGACCATAAAATGCCACACCAAGGTTGACCTTAGCCATCGCCACATTTTTTCTCTTAAGGTACTGGGTTACTGTATCAATGGACAGCGGCCTTTCCGCATTGGGATATTCATACAGCGGAGCGTTATGCCCAGCCTTATCGGACCAACCGCCATTGAAGTCATAAGTCATAATATTGAAATAATCCATGACCGCCTGCAATCTATCCCAATCATATTTCTCCAGATAATTAGGATCAGCAGACATGGCAGCAGTAATCAGAAGATTCGGTTTAATCTGATCCAACCTTACTCGCAACTCTTCCATCACAATCGCAAAATTTTCATAATCGTCATCGGAATAGTGCTCGATATTCATACCCGCCGCACCAGGATACTCCCAATCGAAATCGATGCCATCGAAATCAAATCGTGTGATCAGATCGGCACACTGGCTAATAAGCGTGCTGCGCATGCCGGGGTCTTTAGCCACCTCACAAAAATGTTTGGACATACTCCATCCACCCAATGAAGCCATAACCTTGACGCCTGCATTATGCGCCAATTTCACCAAACCATCCGCGTTGTTACCAGGAATGCCACTCGATCCATACAAAATAAACGGATCATAGCTACTCCATACATCCTCGTAAACAAGTGGCGCCGGCTCTTGCACTGCCCCTTTCTGCCAAATATTTTTATTTCTATAATCCGCGCTATGCAAAGTGCCATTCTTTGCCAAACCAAAGAATGAAAAATTAAGCATAGTGTAATTACTTAATTTGACGTTCAATTGATTGAAACTGCCCGGGGTCACCAATCCCGCAACATCCTTCCAGCCATCATATTGCGTAATATAGCCAATGATCTGTTTTCCATGTGCTGACGATCGCGTGGTAGACATAGCAAATCCTTGGTGGAAAGTTAGTAGATAAATACCTTGTTAATTAAGCCCGCACCGCCCAGGCAATATAATTATATGATTAAAAAATAAAAAAGCACCTATCGATGTTGATAGGTGATATGACAATCAACCTGGAATGCTCGGCACAACTTCCGTCCGAACGTGCTTGCAAGAGGGATGTGACCCTGCGTCGGCATAGAGATCCTGGCCGACCTGCATCCCCCACACCGTGCCGTCGAACGACGGCGTCACGTCGCCCTTCTGCTTGATGTTGCTGTTGCCGCCCCACACGCGCGCCCACGACGCGGGCATCGGGCCGTTCTCGCTCAGCAGCCCCTGTTCGCCCTGCCGGTCGTGGAACGTGTCGATCTGCAGCAGCCCGAGCTGGCACGCGACGGCCGGCGCTTCGGCATACAGCGGCACTTCGGGGCGGTAGATCGGTTCCGGGTTGCCGCCGGTGCCTGCATCGGTGACGGCTTCGACGATCGATTCGGGCGTGCCCTTGGCCGGCGTGACAGGCGTCACCGGCGGCGGTGTCGGTTGCCCTGGTTCGACGACCGGCGGCTCCGGCTTCGGCGGCACCGTATTGCGCAGGTACCAGCTATCGCCGGTGCCGGTCGCCGCGCCGCCCTTCGCGAGGAAGCACGAATACGCGCCGGCGCTCACCGCGCCGCCCGACAGCGTGAACGCGCTCGCGCTCGACGTCGCGCCGTTGGTCGCCTGCACGACCTGGATGCCGTCGCCGGTCGTCTGCGCGCCCGCGCCGCCGACGTTCGTCACCTTCAGCGTGCTGGCACCGCTCGCCGTGCCACCACTGACGATCAGCTTGTCCGACGGCGCGCCGTCGCCGGCGAGCGTCATGTTCAATGCGATCGTCGCGTTCTGGCCGACGTAGTTGCCGGCCACTGTCAGCGTGCTACCGACGCCGCTGCCGGCGCGTTGCACGAGCCCCGCGTTCGTCAGGTTGCCGTTGATCTGGAAATTGCCGATCGTGCCGCTCGCGAGGCTCACCAGCGCGTTCGCGACCGAGAGCGTGCCGTTGTTCGTCACGTTGCCCGTGACGCTGCCGTAGCCGCCGAGCGTCGCGCCCGACGCCACCGTCACCGGCCCGCCACCGCCCAGCGCTGCCGACGCGCTCGTGCCGTCGCCGACGATCACGGTGCCCGCTTTGACGTTGGTACCGCCCGCATAACTGCTCGCTTCGTTCAACGTCAGCGTACCGCTGCCGAACTTGGTCAACGAACCCGCGCCCGTGATGCCCTGCGTCAACGTCGAGTTGAAACCCTGCGTATCGATCGTGCCGTTGTTCGACGTGATCGACACCGCGCGGCCCGACGCGAGATTGAACGCGCTGCCGAGCTGCAGCGTGCCGCCGTTGAAGGTCAGACTTCCTGACGATGCGCGGAGCGCGTTGTCGGCCGCGACCGACAGCGTGCTCTGCGTGATCGTCGTGCCGCCCGAATACGTGTTGCCGCCGGCGGCCGCAGGCGCGACCGTCAACGTGCCCGCGCCGGTTTTCTCCACCGCGCCCGTGCCGCCGATCGCGCCCGTGTACGTGCCGGCACTGTCCTGCTGGAAGCGCACGAGGCCGTTGACGGTCGCGACGAAGGACGCCGTCGTCGTGCCGAGCGTGCCGGTGAGATTCAGCGTGCCGCTCTGCACGAGCGCGGTCGAGAACGTGCCGGTGCCTGCCCACGTCCAGTTCGTGCCGGCCATCGTCAGGCTCTGGAAGTTCGTAAATGCGTTCGACGCGGTGCCCGTGCCCTGCAGCGTCTTGGTGTTGGTGCCGGCGCCGCCGCTCGCGGTGCCGACGATCTGCGAGCCCGTCTGCAGGATTAGCGTCACGTTGCCGTTACCGCCCTGGATCGCGGTGCCGCCGCCGCCCTGGATCAGCCCCGCGTTGGTGATCGTCGTCGCGCCGTTGGTCGAGCGCACGCCGATGCCGTTATTGCTGATGATCCTGCCGCCGGCCTGGTTCGTGATCGTCGCGGTGAACGAGCTGCCGAGCGTGTTCGACACGACCGCGTCGACGCTGCCGCCGCTCGTCGCGGTGCCCGTGGTCTGGCTCGTGCCGCTGGTGATCGTGCCGTTGCCGCCGAGCAGCGACGCCGCGTGCGCGTTGTTGCTGGACATCGTCACGGTGCCCGTATTGACGATCTGGTTGCCCGACGCGCCGGGATTGCTCTGCCACCACGCGGCTGTCATCCCGTACGAATTGTTGCCTGTGGTTGTAATCGTGCCTTTGTTGACGAGCGTGTTGTTGTTGCCGTTTGCGGCCATCCCGTCGTTGTACGCGCCCGTCGTCGAAATTACGCGGGTCGCGCCGTTGGTGAGCGTGTTGCCGTTGTTCACGCAGAGCAGCGCCGCGCCGCGGTTCATAACGCCCGTGCCGTTGCCGGACATCGGCAGGTTGCCGTTGTTGGTGATCGCGCTCGACGTGTCGACGGAAAACGGCGTCCGCGTGGTGGGCAACACATAGCTGCCCGTCGCCCCTGCATTGATGTTGATCATCACGCCGGTGCTGCTGGTCGCGGATGACTGCCCAACTGAACACCTGTCGGTCCATCCCGCAATTGATCTGGGCCGCCTGAGAAACTGCGCCTTGAAAATTCGGCAACGCCGCCCCCCGCATTCCCGATACGGGCCGCATCGCTCAAATTAGAATGTGCGCGGAATTAAAGCTCGTCAGCGAATCTGCCCGCGCTGAGTGCATGTGCCTGCTGGCTTCCGATGAGTTTCAATTCCGCTCTCCATTGGGCGCCCCTTTCGGACGTTTCAGGCATCCTGAAATCGATTGGCAGGTGATAGAACCGAGTTAAGGTAATCTTTACCTTACTCGCGCTTCCCATCCATCAACCTTTCCTGTTTCAGCCCGGAGTTGAAGTCCCCTGCATTTATCGAATAATTCAGTCCAAGACTTGAGATGCGCTCGACTTGCCAGCAAGAGCGAGCCGCTCAACAATCATTGCCATCCCCTGGCCGCCGCCTATGCAGAGTGTCACGAGCCCATAATGTCCGCCTATGCGCTCGAGCTCGGCAAGGACCTTGACGATGAGGATGGCCCCTGTCGCTCCGACATGGTGGCCAAGCGCGATCGCTGCACCATTCGGGTTGACTTTATTCAGTGGCAATTCCAGCGCACGAACGACTGCGATAGTCTGCACCGCAAATGCCTCGTTCACCTCGATGACATCCATCTCGTCGATCACCAACCCGGCTTTTTCGAGCACCCGGCGCGTCGCCGGCACCGTGCCTAAACCCATCTGGAGTGGATCAACCCCGACGTGAGCATACGCAACCAATCGCCCCTGAGGATGCACCTCACGACGAGCCGCCGTTTCCCAGTCCATAAGCACGATGGCAGCAGCCGCATCGTTAATGCCTGACACATTGCCGGCAGTCACGGTTCCATTCTTCGCAAATGCCGGTCGCATCCTGGCGAGTTCCTCAAGCGAAATGCCCGTCTTGACGCGTTCATTATCTCGAACTGTGTATCGCCCCCCCGTTCCGGGAATCGTGACCGGAACGACTTGCTGACTAAATCGACCTTTGGACTGCGCAAGCGCAGCCTGCTGATGGGAGCTGAGCGCATATTCGTCTTTCTCGGAACGGGAAATTTTCTCGTCGCACGCCATACGCTCGGCAATTTCGCCCATCAACATCCGATTGAAAGGATCAGTCAGGCCACCCGCCAGCATATCCACAACGATCGTATCACCCATGCGCTGGCCGGTACGCAGCCCGGACAGCATATGCAGGGCTTCCGCATGAAGAGGCATGTCAGGCAAGGCCGAGGATGGAGTCACGCATAGCGGTATCCCATGCGGCGAGGTTACGGATGTTCTTCAGGCTCACCTTCTTGGGCTGCCGACTCTGAGCCAGCCGGGCGAGATTGAGTGTGATCTTGCGCAGACTGGCCATGTTGCGGGCGGCCAGGGTGTCGCGGATCAGGCTGGCATCCTCGCCCCACGAGACATCGAGGACCCAGTGCAGTTGGTTTTCGATGCCCCAATGAGCACGGATGACCGGAGCCATCTCAGTTGCTTTCACCGCTTTCGAGCTGATGTAGTAACAGCGCTCGGTCGTCACTTTCTCGCCAATCTGGCGTGTGCGCTCAAGCATCACCAGCCGCTGGAGACCCGCCCAGTGCTGTCCTGTCCCGCTCAGCCACGCCACATCATCGCTGACCCGGCAAACCCGGGTCTCCAGCCGCCCGTGGCCTTTGTCATGTTCGGTGTGCTCCCAGTACGAGCTTTCGAGCTTGCCGTCCTGGGCAGCCGCAAACCACTGGCGCACGCCTTCGGCCAGTCGCGGCTGATTGTCCTTGACCGCCAGAACGTAGTCGGCCCCGGCCTCCACGATCGTGCGTGCGATCTCGTGCTGCGTGCCGATCGCGTCGATCGTTATCGTCGCGCCCTGCAAATCGAGCGCGGCCAGCAATTCCGGGATCGCCGTGATCTCATTGCTCTTATCGGCCGTGCTCACTTGCCCGAGGCTCAAGCCGTTGTTCGAGCACCATGCCGACACCAAATGCAGCGCCGCATGCGTGCCGCTACGGTTGCCGCGCACCGCCTTGCCGTCAATCGCCACATGCTGGCCAGCCAGCGCCGGACACAGTTGCCCGACCCAGTCGATGAAGCAGCGCTCAAACGCTTTCGCACTGAGCGCGCCGAATACCCGCCGGAACGTATCGGGCGACGGCACGCCGTTCTCATACGCCAGATGGCTACGCAGCCAAGCAAGCTGCGTGCGGCCCCACAGTGTCATCGTCTCCCAGTCCTCGACGCCGCATAAAACCGCGCACAGGGCGGCAAACAGGATTTCCTGCAACGGATAACGGCAGGCGCGGCAGCGCGGGTCTCGCAGTTCGGCAAACGCGTCCATGATCGTTGGCATCTCTCGTCCGGCAAAAATCGAGAGTAAACCTGAGACGCCAAATGTTTACAACAACCTTTTCCGCTCTCAGCCTTGATTCATGGGGGCCTTCATGCGGAAGCCCTGACAGCATATGCGGGATTCGGCTCATGACCTCCGCTCCCCCGGCGATCGCGATGCGTGCATCACCCAGCTCGATATATTGCGCCGCGCTTATGATCGCTTGAAGGCCGGACGCGCACAGGCAATTGATGGTGAGTGCCGCAGCCTGATTCCCTACGCCGCCCTGAATGGCGACGACGCGGGAAAGATACATGTCTGCGGAACTGGTTTGGTGCACGTTGCCGAAGACGATATGCTCGACCTCACCCTCTCCAACACCTGCACGACGCATAGCCTACCGAACGACTAACGCACCCAACTCGCCCGGCGTGGTTTTCGATAAGCTTTCACCAAATTCGCCAATCGCCGTCCGTACCCCACCGACCATCACCACTTCATGGGACATAATTTTCTCCTGTCCGCGAACTGCCGCGATCAGTCGCAGCGGCACATCCCGCCTGCGAGCGACTTCGCGCTGGCCGACTGATTCGGCTAAACGCGACGCCTCCAGCTTGAATTCCTTCGGATATCGCCTTCTCGGCACCTCCCTCGCTGTCATGCTCTCCGTACAGTCAAAAAGTTTCAAACCTCTTGCTGTACGTGGAATCGAAGCAGGGTCGCTGCCGACCTCATTCATCACGCAGCTTTCCCCGTGCGCCTGGCCACGGAGTATCCGTTGGACGTACTACTGGCATCGGCCCCTCCCCAGGCTGCTTTCCTTGCGCGCCCGGCCATTGACCTGCTTCGTTCAGGTCCAATCGGGGCTTTGAAAGCGGATTATCCCGACCATAGAGAGGACGCCCGAGCGTACCCCGGATGGGTTGGCCGCGATTATCACCCAGCGGTACTCGCGCCCCCCCCCACTCCCGCCCTCCTCCTAGCCCACTCGGCTCCTTCCTTATAAAGCCTGCGCTTGTATGTATTATTTCCGGGCCAGTATGAGGCGTTTGACCAGGAATTCGAACCCTTAACGTTCTTCCTCCTTGAGTTGCGTCCAACTCGAAAATGCTACCGTTTTGCCTAAGATATGTTCGACCGTCTTTTGTAAACAAATTATTCGGTGCATTTACAGAGTTATAGCCCAATGGCTGATAGCGTTGCGCGTCAGACAAATCAACATTAACACTGTTTTTAGGGTCGAACGGTGTACTACTCCGGAGCGACTGACCGCCTCTCCCAGCCATGCCCTGAAGCCCACTCATACTATCAGGCGCCGTGAACGCACGTCGCGCATATTTGCCACCCACACGAGCCGCTCTGACCAAATCAAGTGGCGGAAACATTTCAGCGGCCAACTGTGTTGTCATCCCTTTTAGCGATTCGCGCAATCCAGGCGCGGCGGCCCGTGCCCCCCGCGCAAACAATGCCAGCATGCCCCGCGCATTAGCTGGCGCGCTGTTACGAAATACGGCCGACAGAGCCCTGCCGGATTTCGCTGCTCCACTACCACCCGCGGCACCAACAGAGGCAAGTCCAAATAAATTCATTAAATCATGATATGAGTCTTCATCACTATGCACGTAATCCGGATCAGTAGACGAACGACTCCAGCGCTTATAAAACGGGATCATCGAATCACGAACTTTTTCCCACACACTTTGCGGAAATTTCTGCTCCTTCACCTGATTTACCGTGCGCCTAAGAAGGCCAGAATTAAAGGCATTCAGTTTTGTTTGCAAATTCCCATCCGGCCCGTTACTTTCAACCTGCGCACTGAATTGGTACTTGCTGCGGCCGGCGTAGACCCTTTCTCCAATGGTTTGATTATATGATCCATACCCACCTTCCGTTTCAGCATCATCCAGAGAGACATTTTTGCTTAACAGAGTCTCAAGTTTTTTCGCGGATTCCGAACTTACCCTCCCTCTTAGCATGTCGTTCAACTCAGCTTCATTGAAGATATCCGCCACATCCTCCAGAAATGCCTGCCCGCCTATTGAGCTGTAGATAAAAAATCGACCACTATCGGCTTCAAATAAATTAACATCCCCGATTAAAGACCTGTGCCGAACATCATCCTTGCTCCCTGTCCTGTAGGTGATTGTGGTTCGAGACAGGACCTTCGGCGTTATTTTTACACTTCTCTTGGCCGGACGATTCAAATCGAAGCCACTGAGTCCAGATTGACTCGCCAGGAGCCGAGACATCCTTTTCGCATCATCATCCAGATTATTTTTAGCGTAGTTCGAGAACTGCGCAAAATATTCCGTATCATCTTTAAATTCATTACGCGATTTAAAATCATGAATCTCAAAAGCATGGGTATCAAATAGATGTTTCGCCATCTCGGCCCCATAATCCGCAATCAATTCCTCGCGAAGCGAAAATAAACCAAGACCCGCACCACCCGTCAGGGTAGAAATTCTATCGTCGAATTTGGAATCCGTTGCAAGCTTCCAGTTCAATGCAGCAGCGAAAATAAAATCATTTTGCTGCTCAATATCCATCTTTGAGTAAATGGAATCAGCCGCCCTCAGCAATTGATGTTGATCGGTTGTAGCTGATGAAATTCCAGTTCCGTTCGCCAGAGCCGGATTCTCGCTCAAAATATAACGAAGGGCATCTGTTTTGGCTTTGGCGAAAGAGACATTCTCGGCAGACGAACCCAACAACGGATTGCCGGATCTAAATGCAACCACACCCTTAATAAAATTTCTCTCCTTGTTCGCCCAAACCTTATCGTCCGTCGCCTCCTCGGGAGAAAGACCGGCGGCCGTCAATTCATTCCTTGTTTTACTTAACTCTCTCTCGATGGCCCCAGCGTCCATCCCGAAAATTCTTCCTATTTCAGCACGATCCAACGCGTTGTATGGATGGCGTTTTCTATAAGCAAAATGCATTCTTGTTCCCTGACTATCCTTCTTGACCTGATTCAGGAATTGATAACGTTGCTGTAATTTTAAATTTTTATCAAGGGCCACCGAGGGAACCAACGCATACTTGACGACATAATCGTTATTATCCACCCAAAAAACATTCCCCCCGGCCACATCACTCGCCGGAACAAACGCTCCTTGAGATTGCTCGCCAACCCGAATATGCCTGGCACTATTATTAATAGTACCACCCCATTTCTTTACATCAGGATCTTGAATGGCCGAAATTTCCAGCCTCTCAATCAATTCACCATTATTCTTATTTTCAACCCAAACCACCAGACTTTCATCAGAATATGGGGGACGTGAAAAAGCCAATCTATATGGAGTTGGAGCCCAGTTGTTACCGGCCTTTGCATTACCCTGAGCTGCCGCCCCCTCACTTGTGCCTTCCCTGATAATTTGCCATTCCACAACGCAATCATTCATGGTCCACAAATAGTTATCCCCCCCGGTTTTCAGGTCAATGGGCGCCGCCGTATCCTGGCTATCAACATCCCCAATCCGGGTGAATTTCATGTTACCGTTTATGATTGATGCAACATAGGCCGGCCATTTATCTTTACTGAGCTTGTCATCAGGAATGACAATTTCCATATATTCCACAAGACCCAGCTCGTTTGTAACCGATACCAATATTTCCTCACCGGCAAGCAGATCTCGCTCTCCTTGCAAAGAGAATTTTTGATGATTATCAGATTCCCAGGTTTCTTCATTTTCATCAATATGCGTTTTAGTCACCACTGCTTCACCAACCCCGCGCTCGGAACTCACTTGCGGCACCGGGTGAAGTTCTTGAGAACCAAGCGGCTTTGTTGGTCCGGCATTCGACCTTTCGATGCTGGAGAGATATCGTTCGCGAAAGGCAGCAGTGCGTATCTCTTGTCTTAACGCGGACGGGTATGCACTTGACCAGACAACCTCAAATTCTGGATATGTATATAATGATAAATCCAACCATTCGCTCTCGCTTTTAGTGACAAGCGCGTCAATATTGATCTGCTTATGATGCGTAGCAATAATATTTCCCAACATGTTATGTTCACTAATTCTTATGTTAATTTTGCTGTCTTTTTTCAACCAGAGATTTTTTGGAATACGATGGCGTTCCATTAGCTCGTCCAGAGCCCTGTCTTTCCCGCTATGAATCGTATTTCCCGAGCCACCCGTCGCACTAAATAGCACCCTGTCTGCGTCGTCAATTTCGCCAAGTTCGTCCGTGCCAGCCGGTATTTTCTTACCCATCACCTCATCGGTCAGCCCCATTGCCCGGGTCAGGGCACTCTCGTGCTCTGTGGTCAGGCCTAGTACCGAGCAAATAGCCTCCATCACCAACGACAGCAAACTCCTGCCATCGGCATCTATAGCCTTTAGATGGTTAATAAAGTCGCTGTTGCCAGAATACAGCCCTGCCACAAACTCATCCAGATTGCTCAGGTAATACAGCGTGTCCGGTTCCGTACCTTCATAAGCGGCTGATGCTTTACTACGCAGGATATCGAGCCGCGCGACCAGTTGCCCCAGTTCTGATGACGGGTGCTTCAGTCCGTACCGTAACTTATGCGCAGTCAGACTATGAGTAATTTCGTGCATCATCTCCCAGTCAGACGCACCAACACTCAATTTTATCCAACGACCGGACACGTTATAAAAGCTGCGGCCGTTGAGATTCGACTGCCACAGTGGTACCTCACCAATACCTGGCTGAGCGAGCAGGCGCGCAGCGAGTGACTTTAGCTCCTGGTCTGCCGAATCGGCCATACGCGATAGTTCTTTTTGGGCACTGAACGGCGTGAGCGTTTCCCCCGGGTCCGTTGGGGGACCCACACGATTTTCTTGCGAATCAGACTCGTTGTGATGTTCTTCTACCTGAGTGTCCGTCTCATCATCCAGCAACCATTCTTCTGCATCCAATGAGTCTTTCAGCGATTTTTTTGTATAATTTATGGTCGCCATTCTGCTTCCCACATCCAGCGCACGCCAGGGAGCTTCACCCACAATATCCTTCGCTATTTTTTTCGCCGCACCTTGCAACCCTCCCTCGTAAACGTCTAGTACAATCGAGGCAACCCCCAGCATCGTTGCCAGCCCCGGGGGAAGTGATAGCACCACTTTGATGGTTGCAGTTTTAAAACTCCGCTTTGCATATTCCCTTATCTCATCATTTACATCACCCTCACCACCGCGTATGGCTATTTGCCCTTTGTGGGCAACCCACGCCACTTTCGCCCCCGTGATAACGAATTTGATAGCGATACGCAGCGGCAGTGATGCCAATTTCGGTATCAGCTTGACACCTTGCAGACAGGCTGCCAAAAAGGCGCCCCTGACCAGTTTTCTTCTTGACCAGTCCCTTATTGCTCTTTCAGTGCTTTTTATCCCCGCCAGGATTTCGGCCATGGTCGCAGGATAAAGCGTTGTGCCTTCTGCCGCATTGCCCACTTCGAGGCGCAACCGTTGAAGAAGACGCTCGCCCTCCGGATCGTTCTCCTTGGATAACAAGGGAAGGTAGTCCTGAATCACCTCGAGAAACAATGTGTCATATTGTGTTTCGGCAACTGCACGGTCTTCTGCAGAAAGTTCCTCCAGATAGCGTTGCTTCTCAGCCTCATTCCACTCCCCCATCCTCCTGGCCAACATGCCATGCCGAGAAAAATTGTTGATCGACCGCCCAGTAGCCTGAGTAATGTTGGTTTTCAGTTCTCCTTTTATGCGATCTAGCTGCTGCAATAATGGCCACAGGTATTGGTTCAGTTCTCTCCCACCTACTTCACCATGTTTGGAAAGGCGTACTGCGGCCTGATTCACGCCGGCTTCAATCGTGGCCAATCTCTCAACGATTATTTTTACATGTGCATCAAAATCACTGATGATGCTTCTTGATGCTGGATCCAGGGAGGCACGGTTTAATTCAGCTCTCAGGTTCGACAGAAATTCATTTTTCTCACGTGCTTCTTTCAGCGGCATCATTATCTCGAGCGCTTGCAGCAGTCGATTTTCCGCCCCCTCGGCCTTTCCTTTCCATCTGCCGGATTCAGAAATCAGCTTTTCATCTAATATCCTGATGGCCTGCATGCCATATAATATTTTATCCAGTTCATCGGACTGTGTCACTGCTTGCTGCAATGGACGAGTAGCCTGTTTGATTTTATATATATTGGCGGTAGTTTGCTGAATTTTATCAAGGAGTATCATGCCGGCCCGAAAGACAGCTTCGTTTGTTTTACCGTGGCCTGTATCCGTATCGGGGTCTGTACGGGAAGGTAGTTTGTATGCAATACGATGCCTATTTTTATTTGCCTTGTCAGATAACTTATCAAAAACGGCCTTTGCTCGCTGTGCTCGCGATGTCATCACTCCCCGCGTCTTTACAATTTGCCGTTTTGCTGCCTCTGCTATAGTGTGCTCTTCTTCCTGCTCAGGCAATCTGTGTTCAGCGAACACTCTGTCTGCTGAAGGTTGGATTTGTTCATTTTTGGTCTGGATTGCTTTGATAACGACCTTTAAGACCTGACAGAGATCAAGGATGTAGCTGGCTAACTTGGTGGCTTCTCTTTTTTTATCTGTCTTTTCCGCATATTTCCTGGTCAGTGCTATGCTGCTCAGCAATCTCTCTGCTCGCCCTTTCGTCTCCGCGCTTAGAGTTTCACGAACCAGCCGTTCATCCAGCGTAACTGAGTTCACAATAGTTTCAAATTTGATGTTCTCGGGATTGTTTTTAGTCAGGTTCCCGCGAATTTTGGCTGCATATTGGCTTCCGTGATTGTCCGCATCCATCGGAAGAATCTCATTGCGGAGCGCATCATAGTTTTTTTTCCAGAAATCTTCCCACGATGACAAACGCTCCTGATTTTCATTGAGGAGGCTGATGAGATCCAGCGTTTCCGCGAGATAACCGCTCAAGCGGTTTGCATGCTTAAGCGCATCATTATAATCCCGTGTTTCACGATCATCCCAGCCCGCCTCTTTCACCGCTGAGCGAAATTTAACATATTCCAGTGAATAGTTATGTCTGCCCCTCTCTTTTCGAAACAGTCTGAACCGGTCCAAAAAAGCGTTGGCGGCCTGTTCCAGTTCCTTCTGCAACGGTTGTATCAATGCAGGTATCCGCATCGAGCTGATTCGCTCTTTCAATGTTTTAATGTCGACAGGCTTGGGGAACAGGATATTGCGTCCCGTCTGATGAAATTCGTAAAACTCTGGCAGAAAATCACTGATAGTGGCCCGCAGGCGAGACCTCAATGCGTCCATGTCAGATGTCGACGCCTCACCAGGAGGTGTATCAAAGCTCAGCTCTTCCTGTTGCCCGGCCATATCCTCAGACCCGGAGTCTTTGTGTGAGCTCTTGCTGGCATTATCAAGGTATTCCGAAGTTGGCATAATGCTCGTCTTCCCGTTACTGGCTGAACCGCCCCGGATTTGGTAGAGGCTCCAACTCTTGAGAGAATGGAGCCATGAACAAGTCGAACAAGTGTTCTGCTGAAGTCCGTGAACGTGCAGTGCGCATGGTGCGAGAGCATCGCGACGAGTATCCGTCACAGTGGGCGGCGATCGAATCCATTGCCCCCAAGATCGGCTGCACGAGCCAGACCCTGCCGTGGTGGGTCAAGCGAGAAGAAGTCGATAGCGGCAAACGCATTCGCTCGACCATCCCCGATGTCACGGCCCAACGTCCGCTGGATCGCATCAACCGTCAGTTCAAGGCTGATCGGCCGAACCAGCTTTGGGTTTCGGATTTCACATACGTTTCGACGTGGCAGAGCTGGCTCTATGTGGCGTTCGTAATCGACGCGTTCGCCCGACGTATCGTCGGCTGGCGCGTCAGTTCGCCGATGACCACGGACTCCGTTCTCGGCGCACTTGAACAGGCGCTGTACGCTCGCCGGCCGGACAATGACGGTACGCTCATTCATCATTCCGACAGGGGGTCGCAATACGTCAGCATTCGCTATAGCGAGCGGCTGGCCGAGGCCGGCGTCGAAGAACTGTTGGCGACAACGATCGCGGTTGCCGCGGACATGAAGGCCGTTGCACGCAACGAGTTCAAGCGCTTGATCGTCGACAGCACGGTGCAAGCGAAGGCGATCGCGTTCCCGCCCGACAGCCGACTGCTGGAAGTGGCGCGTGCAAAGATGGGGACGCTCGCGCATCGTGCTCTTGAGTTTGCTTCTGTAGATCACCGCGCGAGCCCCGTGGATAAGCAGTGTTCATAAACACGTATCGCCACGCTGATGCCGAGCAGGACATTCTTGCCTCTGCCGGAGTTTTGCCGAGGCATCAAGCCAAGCCGCGCTGCCAGTTGGCGTCCGCTGACAAAGCTTCGCGCGTCGCCCACGGTCGCTACCAGTGCGCTGGCGATAAGCGGCCCAATTCCGGGACCTTTCGCCACCTCGCGGCCCAAGTCGCTGTTCCGGCGCCACGCCTCAATCTGCACGCCAATTTCATCCGCCTGGCGATCGAGTTCTTTAAGGTGCTCCGGCAATCGCTAGATGAGCAAACAGAACGTCCCCGGCAGCGGGTCGGCGCAGCCTCGATCAGTTCCAGTACCGGCCTGACAATGTTTTCGATACCTTGAGGAACAACCAGACCAAACTCGGCCGGCAACCCACGGATCTGGTTGGCTTGGGCAGTCCGCACAGTGATCGTAACCTTCATGGTGTGCGCTTCCATTCCGGTTAGATGGGTTGTGGTAACACTCACCACTTTGATACATCGATGTCGTCGCGTGGGGGCGTCCATTCCAATAGCGCAACTTGACAACGTCCACAACCGCACACGCGGTCGGAAATATGTGCACCGCGACTGAGACAAGCGGGTAAGGAGGCGGTCGAAAGCAAGACGCCCGGCATTGGTACCTATTTGCCTGAGAATAGGTCAGAAAACTCGAAAACGAACCTCTCACATCTGATAGGTTGACCCTGGACGGCCTCGGGCTTTCAATTGCCGCACGATACGGGGGCGGCCCTGACTGGTGTGAGTGGCCCGATAGATCGCCGCCACTTTGGCGTCCAGTGCCTCGTTGCCCAGCGCACGGGTGCACCTTCCGCGATTCACTGGATCTTGCCCGGGAGAAGCTCATCCCCCATTGATCGCTTCCTCGCTATCGACCCGACTACCTGTCAAGTCAAGTTCCGGCTAATTCACATGACGTGCCGTACGTGTGAGAGGAAGTGAGATAACCCGAGACGAATCCGCGAGATAAAACCGGGACGAACCGGGACTGAATGGGATCAGACGGGAGCGGCGAGGAAAATCTGTTTCATAGGCTGGAAGGCAGCGCGCAGTCTGGAAAGTCGTACTTTACCAGCGGTGCCGCCCGCCCGATTATTCGAACAGATCACTCTGCCGGGCGGCGAGTTCCTCGCGCCGCACGGCCTTGATGATCTTTTAGACCCACTGGAGCGAGACACCGTACTTCCGTGCCAGATCTCCGTGTTTGTCACCGCGGAACTCGTCGAAAATCTGTCGATCGCGCTGCGACAGGCGGTAGGACGCCCCCATCTGAAAGTAGATGTGCCTCTGTTGAATTCGGAGTGGGTGGTATGGTCCGTTTTTTCGCATAACAAGACGAAGGGAAGTCATGCATAGCCAGTTGTTCGAAGCCGCATTGGGTGTGAGCGATCCGTGGTTCGTGAGCGGCGTCGATTTCGACGCGGCCGCCAAACGGCTGACGATTCAGATCGACTTCACTGCCGGCACCCGCTTTCCGTATCCGGAAGTGGCCGGCGCGCATCCCGTGCATGACACTGTCGTCAAGCGCTACCGGCACCTGAACTTCTTTCAGCACGACTGCTATCTCGAAGTGCGCACGCCGCGCGTGAAGCTGCCCGATGGCCGCGTCGCGCTCGTCGAGCCCGGTTGGGCCAGCAAGCTCAGCGGCTTCACGCTGCTGTTCGAGGCGATGGTGCTCACGCTCGCCCAGCAGATGCCTTTTGCCGCGGTGGCCCGCGCCGTTGGCGAGTCGTGGCACCGCGTGCACGCGATCTGCAAGCGCTACGTCGAGCTGGCGTTGGCCGAGATTGATCTGTCGGACGTGACGAGCGCCGCCGTCGACGAGACTTCCTACAAGCGCGGGCACAACTATCTGACGCTCGTGGCCGACGCCAAACAACGCAAGGTCGTGTTCGTTACCGAAGGCCGGGACGCCGCCACCATCGAGCAGTTCGCCGCCCATCTGCAAGCGCACAACGCCACGCCCGGGCAAATCACCTCGGTCAGCATCGACATGTCGCCGGCCTTCATCAAGGGCGTCAGCGAGCACCTGCCCAACGCCCGCATCACCTTCGACAAATTCCACGTCGTCGCTCAGGCATCGTTTGTCGTCGCTCAGGCATCGTTTGCTCTGGACAAGACGCGGCGGCTCGAACAGAAGACCGACCCGGACCTCAAGGGCCTGCGCTGGGCACTGCTCAAGGACCGCGACCGGCTGAGCGTGGCGCAGCGTGCCGATCTGGACGCGCTCGTTGCCAACATCACGACCAAGCGCACCGCCCGGGCCTGGCTCTATCGCGAGCAATTGCGCGACATCCTCGATCGCAAGCAGATCAACGTCGTCTCCGAGATGCTCGAGCCGTGGTGTACCAACGTGATGCGCTCCAAGGTCGAACCCATGAAGGAGGTTGCGCGCATGATCCGCAAGCACTTCGACGGCATCGTCGCCTGGACCCGGACGCGTCAGACCAACCGCTTCCTGGAAGCGCTCAACGGCTTGTTTCAGGCCGCCAAGCGACGCGCGCGGGTTACGCCAACCTCACCACCATGCGTACCGTGCTGTTCCTGATCGCCGGCAAGCTCGACTTCGATTCAATCAACCCGCATGCGGCATAACCCACTCAAATTTCAGCAGAGCCAAAAAAGTTCGTGACGCATTTCGCGAAGGAGTCGCAGTGAGGTGCGGCATGATAAAACAAATGCGACAGGAATATCCCGTGCCACCGATGTGCTGTATGCTGGGCGTGTCGGTGAGCGACTACGACGCGTAGCTCAAGCGCAAGCCGTCCGAAAGAATGCGACAGGAACCTCGCGTGGTAGCGAAGTTGCTCGCGGCCTACAGCGAACCCGTGGAAGTTTCGGGCCCGAGCGGCCGCAGTAACATCTCGAGGAACGTGGCGTGCGAATCGGAGTGCACCGTATGAATCCTGCAAGCTCCCGTGCAACCCCAATCACGGCAAGCGCACCTTGTGTGACCGTCATCACGCCCACTTGGAATCGCGAGGCGCTGCTGCCACTTGCGTATCGCTCGTTCGCCGCGCAGTCGGTTGGAGTTGCCCTCGAGTGGGTCGTGATTGACGACAGCGATGTTCCCAGCACGTTCATCACTAGCCTGTGCGACGAGCGTGTGGTGTATCGCCACCTGCCTTCACGTATGTCGATCGGCGAAAAGCGCAATCTCGCGGCAGACCTCGCTCGTGGCGAGGTCATCGCCCAATTCGACGACGACGAGATTTATGGGCCTCATTACCTCGCCACGATGCTTGGACAGATGCGCATGCACGAGGCGCAACTGGTCAAGCTCGGCGCGTTTTTCCTCTATAGCCGCGTGTATGGGCAGTTCGCTTACTGGGACCTCGTGCGCAAGAGCGGCCTGCACTTCTGCTGGAGCGACCGACCCATGACGGTGCTCAATTTTCCGCTGAAGAACGCCGTATTTGCCGACAATCATCTAGGCTACGGCTTCAGCTACCTGTACACGAAGCGCTTGTGGGCGGAGCAGCCTTTCGAGCATTGCTCGTTCAACGAAGACTGCATGTTCGCGAAGGCCGCACTTGCACGCGGTGCGCGGGTCGCGCTGCCCGCCGACAACGTGGGCCTGTGCCTGCACGTGCTGCATGCTCACAACACGTCGATATGCTTTCCACAGTATCTACTGCCCGAAGTGCTCGTCGCGCGCCATTTCCCGCACTTTTGCGAGGCGCTCGCTGCTGCGGAAAATCCGGCATGAGTAGGCTTCCATTTTTTCGCTGCGTTATTACTGGAACCCGGCCACGTTCAGTAGAACGATATTGGCAGTAAAAGGCGGATCGCCGGGTTTCGTGAAAAATCCGCCACATGTTGATCTAAGTCGGTGAATTATCGTGAAAAATTATGTCTGGTCCAGGGGAAACGCTGATTTATTCGGCCTGGCGGGCATCGCAGAGTAAGCGACCAGACAACCCGTCTTGAGTTTGACCAAGACGCGTGGGAGTATCGTGCCCACTAAATGAACCACCTATAAGGATCTTTCCATTTTGGCCTCTGTTGAATTCTGAGTGGGTGGTATGGTCCGATTTTTCGCATAACAAGACGAAGGGAAGTCATGCATAGTCAGTTATTCGAAGCCGCATTGGGTGTGAGCGATCCGTGGTTCGTGAGCGGCGTCGATTTCGACGCGGCCGCCAAACGGCTGACGATTCAGATCGACTTCACTGCCGGCACCCGCTTTCCGTATCCGGAAGTGGCCGGCGCGCATCCCGTGCATGACACTGTCGTCAAGCGCTACCGGCACCTGAACTTCTTTCAGCACGACTGCTATCTCGAAGTGCGCACGCCGCGCGTGAAGCTGCCCGATGGCCGCGTCGCGCTCGTCGAGCCCGGTTGGGCCAGCAAGCTCAGCGGCTTCACGCTGCTGTTCGAGGCGATGGTGCTCACGCTCGCCCAGCAGATGCCTTTTGCCGCGGTGGCCCGCGCCGTTGGCGAGTCGTGGCACCGCGTGCACGCGATCTGCAAGCGCTACGTCGAGCTGGCGTTGGCCGAGATTGATCTGTCGGACGTGACGAGCGCCGCCGTCGACGAGACTTCCTACAAGCGCGGGCACAACTATCTGACGCTCGTGGCCGACGCCAAACAACGCAAGGTCGTGTTCGTTACCGAAGGCCGGGACGCCGCCACCATCGAGCAGTTCGCCGCCCATCTGCAAGCGCACAACGCCACGCCCGGGCAAATCACCTCGGTCAGCATCGACATGTCGCCGGCCTTCATCAAGGGCGTCAGCGAGCACCTGCCCAACGCCCGCATCACCTTCGACAAGTTCCATGTCGTCACTCAAACGCGCAAACGTCATCAAGACCTCGAGCCTGAAGCGGGTGATCGTCGATACGACGGTCATGGAGAAGGCGATTGCATATCCGACCGATTCGCGCCTGCTCGAGCGTTGCCGGGAACATCTGGTGAAGGCTGCTGCCGAGCAGGGACTGAAGCTGCGGCAGAACTACAACCGCGAAGCACCGCGTCTGGCGGGCCAGATCGGGCGCTACGCACATGCCAAGCAGTACAAGCGGATGAAGAAAGCGCTGCGCACTTTGCGTTCGCGAGTGGGGCGCGTGATGCGCGACGTCGAGCGCCAACTGGACGGCGTCGCTCAGCAAGGTCGGGCGGCGCTGGAAGAGCTGATTGGCCGCACGAAGCGGATTCTCACGCAGAAGCAGAAGGACAAAAACAAGCTGTATGCGCTGCACGCGCCGGAAGTCGAGTGCCTGGCGAAAGGCAAAGCGCGCAAGCCGTACGAATTCGGCGTAAAGGTGTCGATCACGACGACGCACAAGGAAGGTTTGATCGTCGGAGCGCGTTCGATGCCGGGCAATCCGTACGACGGGCACACGCTGGCCGAAGCGTTGGAGCAAGCGGCGATCTTGAGCGACGTACAACCGGAGATTGCCGTCGTCGACCGCGGCTACAAGGGTGTCGCCGTCGACGGCGTGAAGATCTATCACCCCGGCTTGCGACGCGGCATCACGCGCGGCCTGCGCGCAATGATCCGGCGTCGCAGCGCGATCGAGCCGGCCATCGGACACATGAAGGCCGATGGCAAGCTCGATCGGAATTGGCTCAAGGGCTCGTTGGGCGATGCAATTCATGCGGTGCTGTGCGGCGCCGGCCACAACCTGCGGATGATCCTGAGAAAGCTGCAGCTTTTTTACGCCTTGATTCTTGCTGTCCTGCTCAATGGCGAGACTGCCGCACTATCGGCGGCATGACGCCGCCGCACAGTAAAACGAATTGTTCAGGGCCGACTACGTAACCATACCAGCACTGTCGAGCGTCCCCGGATACCGTAACGCTGCTGCGCCTCTTTGTACGTTAGTTCGCCTTTTTCGACCTGCGCCACCACCGATAGCTTAAAAGCCAGGCTGTAGTCCCGCTGCGTCCGATTGATCCCTTGCTCCACTTGGTACCTCTTCGCTTCGGCGAAAAAGTGTCAACCTATTTCAGGACGAATCACATCAATAGATTCGATTGACGAAACGGATACAACGACCTATCTTCAATATGCTTCAACCGTCAAAAAAGTAGATCTGTATTCACATTTCTGAAATGGAGATCAAAATGGGCAAGTTAACCGAAAATCAGATGGAGGAAATTATCACCCGATTCAAGGAGTATGACAACGATGATGATGGAGTTATTACCGAGTCCGAGTTGACGAAAATTCTAGGTGACTATTTGACTGATTCTCAAATAAAAGATATGTTTAGCAAAATGGACACCAATGAAGATGGTCGTGTAAGCCTTGATGAGTTCAAGCAGGCAAATTCCTAGCCTTTCCGACTGGAGAGGCGACCTCGCTGGACGGTGACCGAAGCGCGGCCCGAATCGGGGCCGCGCTTCCGCCCGTTTCCAAGGCCCAAAGCATCTTGCTGGCAAGATATACTATACTGTTAACGCCGAGCGTGACACGCCGAGGACGTTCGCAGATGGTGTTCATTGGTCGTCCTGCGGCAGCAAGCGCGAACGCGCAATCAAACTTTTTGCTCAAACGTCTGGACCACTGCCTTCAGGCTCTCGCTCTCCACGATCTTCTTGCCCGATAACCATTGCAACGTGCGAATCTCCTTGCGGGCGACAGCCAGCGCCGATGCGGGAATGATCGGCTCGCCAGTCTGCACGGCCCGTCAGGCTCGCACGCTGGCACTGCTTGCGCCACGCGAATATCTGGTTCGGATTGATGCGGTGCCGGCACGCCACGCCTGACACTGGCGCATCCGGTCCGAACGTCTCCTCCACGACTGCCCGGTCTCCTACGGGGAGCGCCACCGACCTTCGGCTCGCTCAGAACTTCGACGTTCAAAGCATCGCGCATCGCCTTAAAGTTATCCACTGCAATTTGTCTGGGTGGACAGCGTGCGCCAAGCCGAATCGGCCGAACATGCCGTCGGATCCACGATGATGTGATCTGGCCTGGGATGTCGATTGATACGCCGTCTATCACCAGCGGGTCCGGTCTCGTTGGTGTTTGCAGTGTCTGCTACTGATGGCGCGAGATCCAGCGGCGCAACTGGTTCGGATTGACGTCGTGCTCCATAGCCGCCCGGGCGATCGATACCCCCGGTTTCAAGCAAAACTCGACCAGCTCCCGCACGGCATCTTCATCAAATTCCCGCCGGCCATCCCGTCTGCGGCCAACTACCAGTCTGCTTCGAAGATCCTGTTTTTCTGTCATCACGGTCTGAGTGCATGTGTCCACGCGGACACCTAGTATCTGACCTTCTGCCTGCCATTGGTAGGGCGTCGTTTATTGACGGCTTACGAGGCATTAACTGCAACTGAGCCTGCATTCGATCACGCCGATCTGCATTCCATCGGCATGGACTGGGATTATCTGCAACTGACGGACTTCAGATCGGCAGCCCGGCCGCGAGCATCTTGTCGCGAAGGGTCGCGGCCCTCACCGGCTCCAGCGAGTTGCCGAACAGCGCCTTGATCTCGACCGGCTTCGCGTCGAACGTAAGCGACTCGTCCTGACCGTTTACTGATGCTGATTTTTCCAACGCATGATGGGCGCGTTTAGATTGACGGAGCCAGTCAGCCATGTCGAACGCAGCGGGTCGCGCGCACCCCCATCGCACGTACGCGCGAGAATTCAAGCAGCAGGTGATCAGAGAGACGCTAGAGCCCGGCATGTCAGTGTCGATTGTTGCGCGACGGCATGACATCAACGCCAATGTGGTGTTCGGATGGCGTAAGCAATATCGTGAAGGCAAGCTGGTCGTCCCTGCACTCGACGTTGCGCCGAGCGTGCCAAGCACGGAACTGCTGAGCGTCGACGTGATCGACTCGGCATTGGTACTTCGGGCGCCGGAGCCGACAGTGGCGTCGGAAGCGATGAGCAGCGTACCGATGCCGACGCCTGTGTGCGAGATCGAGGTGGAGATCGGCAAGCGGCGCGTGAAGATTCGCGACCTGTCTGCCGAGCGTACCGAAGCGTTCCTGCAGGAATGCCTGAAGTGATCGCGTTGCCGGCAGGTACGCGCATCTGGCTGGCGGCCGGCGTGACCGACATGCGCTGTGGGTTCCAAGGGCTGGCCGCGAAGGTACAGACGGCGCTCGAAGAGAATCCGCTGGGCGGTCATGTGTTCATCTTCCGTGGCCGCCGCGGCGATCTCGTGAAGCTGCTGTGGGCGACCGACGACGGGCTCTGGTTGCTCGCAAAACGATTGGAACGAGGCCGTTTTATCTGGCCACAGGCCGATGGCGGAAAGATCCATCTGACGAGCGCGCAGTTGTCGATGCTGCTCGAGGGCATCGACTGGGTGCGACGGGAGACCGTTTGCGATGAAGAACCAGCGAATCACATCGACCCCGAGTCATGCGGGGGCACTCGCGAGAGTGTCACCGAAGCGTTGACAAGGGCGCACGTAGGCCAGCCATTGAGCGACGAAAGACTTCCCAATCGGAGTGCTGATGCTTTCCAGTCAGCAGAAGGCAATACGTCCCACCGCGATATCGCGAGCGGTGGGCGGCTCCGCGTCGTCGGTAGACCCTGGCATGCGTGTACGTCTCTTGAGCGGGAACCGCGAGGTCTCCAGACCGCCCTCGCCAGCCGGGCGATGGGCCGCATGGTGAAGGCTGGGAGCCGTAGACCATGATGCACGGTCCGGAGAAGTCAGACTCGCTCGTAGTACCAGGGAAACCGGCGAACAAAGCGGCGTCAGCCGCAGCGGAGCTGGTGGAGGGAAGGAGCGGGACCGAAGGGAATGCGATGATGCAAAGCATGGTCCGGACGCAGAGCTGGGAAGCCGTGTCACAGGCGCAGAGTCGCATACGGGAAGCTGTCAACAGAAACGGGAAGGAGAAACTGACAGCGCTCCTGCATCACATTGACGTTGACGTCCTGCGTGCGGGCTTCCTGTCGTTGAAGAAGAGCGCATCAGCGGGCGTTGACCAGATGACGTGGGGAATGTACGAGGCAGCACTGGAAGAGAATCTCCAGCGGCTGCATCAGCGGCTCCACGCAGGAGCGTATCGGGCGTTGCCTTCGCGGCGGGTGTACATCCCCAAGGCAGATGGCAAACAACGGCCACTCGGCATCGCCGCCATGGAGGATAAAATCGTTCAGGCGGCGACGGTCATGATCCTCACGCCGATATACGAGGCGGAGTTTCTGGGTTTCAGTTATGGGTTCCGGCCCGGGCGCAGCCAGCATGATGCGTTGGACGCGCTCGCGTACGGAATCAAGGGGCGCAACATCTGGTGGATTCTCGACGCCGATATCAGTCGCTTCTTCGACACGATCAACCACGAATGGCTGGTCAAGTTTATGGAGCACCGTATTGGCGACCGACGAATCATCCGCCTGATCCAGAAATGGCTGAAGGCGGGCGTGCTGGAGCAAGGCGCGCGGATCGATACATCTCAGGGAACGCCGCAGGGAGCCGTGATATCACCCCTGCTTGCGAATATTTACTTGCACTATGTGTACGATCTGTGGGTTCAGGCATGGCGGAAACGTCATGCAGACGCTGACATGATTGTTGTCCGCTACGCGGACGACACCATTGTTGGTTTCCAGTATGTATCAGATGCACACGCATTTCTGGGTGAGTTGCGAGACCGACTGGCGAAGTTTGGGCTGAGTCTGCATCCAGAGAAGACGCGATTGATCGCGTTTGGGCGCTTCGTTGCCGAACGGCGCGCGGCGCAAGGGCTCTCGAAGCCCGAGACCTTCGACTTCCTCGGCTTCACGCACATTTGCGGGAAGAAGCGAGGGGGCAAAGGCTTCCAGCTCTGGAGAAAGACGAAGCGCAAGCGTAAGACCGAGACGGTCAAGCGAATCGCGACAGAACTGCGGCACATGAGGTCAAGTCCTATCGACGAGCAAGGCCGGTGGCTGGCTCAGGTACTGCGGGGGCATTACGCCTACTTTGCGGTGCCGACCAACCTTCAGGCTGTTCGTGCTGTTCGCCACCTGGTCAAGATTCGCTGGTATCTCAGCCTTCTGAGGCGGAGCCAGCGCCGGCGGCTTACGTGGCGTCGCATGAACGTGATCGTTGAGAAGTACCTGCCCATGCCACGCGTCCTGCACCCATGGCCGGAACAACGCTTCCTCGTCAAACACCGACGGTAGGAGCCGGATGCCTTAATTGGGCACGTCCGGATCTGTGCGGGGGGCGTCCCGAAAGGGACGTCCCTACCGCGATCGACAGCCGCGACGTACCGCTGCTCTGTCGATGTTGTAAAGGCTCGTAAACTGCGATGCATGTCGAAATATGCGCCGCTTCCCACGACCATCGCTGAGCTCCAGGCCCTGGTACTCGAGCAGCAAGCATCGCTGCTTGAGCAGCAGGCATCGATCGCGAACATGGTGCGGGAGATCGCTCTGCGCGCGACGACGAAATCGAGCGCCTGAAGGCGCAGATCGACAAGCTCAGGCGAATGTACTTCGGGAGCAAGTCCGAGAAACTGGCCCGGCAGATCGATAAACTCGAAGCTCAACTCGAAGACTTGACGGGCGGCCAGGGTGCTGCAGAGACGCGAGGGCAGCGAGACAAGACGTCGAAGGCGCCACCCGGCCGAGCGCCCACGCGAGAGCCGCTGCCGCTGCACTTGCCGCGCGACGAAATCGAACTCACGCCGGATCCGGCTTGCCCCAAGTGCGCGACGACGATGCAGCGACTTGGCGAGGATGTATCCGAGCAGTTCGCCCGCGTGGCGGCCGCGTTCAAAGTGATCCGCACGATTCGCCACAAGCTGTGCTGTCCTGATTGCGGGCACATCGAACAGCCCGCGATGCCCAGCCTGCCGATCGAGCACAGCATCGCGCATCCGAGCCTGCTGGCCGATATTGCGGTATCGAAGTTCGCCGATCACCAACCGCTGTATCGTCAATCGGAGATTGCGGCACGTGACGGCGTGACGTTGGATCGCGCCAGCATGGGTCGCTGGATTGGGCAAATCGCGGAGCTCTGCGGACCGCTGGTTGAAGCGATCCAGCGCTACGTACTGGTCCCCGGCAAGGTGCAAGTCGACGACACACCGGTCGCGGTGCTTGCACCCGGCAACGGCAAGACGGCAACCGGCCGCCTCTGGGTCTACGTGCGCGACGATCGCCGCTCGGGCTCGACGGACCCGGCTGCGGTATGGTTCGACTTCTCCTCGGATCGCAAAGGGCTCCATCCACAAACCCGGCTCGCCGCATTCCACGGCATCCTGCAGGCCGATGCCTACGCCGGATTCGATCAGTTGTACGCGAACGGCAAGATCCAAGAGGCAGCATGCTGGGATCACGCGAGGCGGTACATCTACGATGTTCACGTGCGCACGCCGACACCGGATACTCAGCAACTGCTCGAGATGATCGGCGAGCTCTGCAGCATCGAAGCCGACATCCGCGGCAAGGCGCCTGACGAGCGTTTGCGTGTGAGGCAGGAAAAGACCAAGCCGTTGCTCGCGAAGTTCGAAGCGACGATCAGGGTGAAACTCGCGACGCTGTCGACGAAGTCCGCGCTCGCCAAAGCGATCAATTACTCGCTGAACCACTGGGCAGCGCTCACGTTCTACTGCGAGGACGGTCGGGCCGAGATCAGCAACGTGCTTGCCGAAAACGCCCTGCGCTGTATCGCGCTCGGACGCAAAAACTATCTGTTCGTCGGCTCTGACAGCGGGGGCGAGCGGGCCGCCGCGATGTATAGCTTGATCAGGACGTGCAAGCTCAACGGGATCAACCCGCGTGCCTATCTGGAATACGTCCTGACCTACATCGCTGATCACAAGATCTCTCGCATCGACGAATTGCTGCCGTGGAACGTGGCCGACAAACTGAAGCCGGCCACCCCGCCTACACCCTCAACCGGGTAGATCTGAATAGATTGGGATGGATCGTGTCCACGATCGGCGACTGCGGACACGATCCCCCGTGATCTATACGGACTCCGACACGCCAACACCATCATGCCTCACGTGCGCGCGACTGAGGAAACGGCCCAGCCGAGCCGCTTACCGTCGAACTGCTCGACAAGGTCCTTGATGCGGTAGCCGTGGCGAGTCAGCGTCGGCTCGAGATCGTCAAGCTGCCGCGACAGCATCGATTCGACGAGCGCAGCCGACACAGGCTTCTCGCCGGTCCGGTATCCGGCCTCGAACGCGAGCGTCAGATGGAGCTGGATCTGTAACGGTGTGCGTAGCTTCGTTGCCAGCAGGTCGATCGCGTCCTCCGTAAGGAGCGACTCGACATCGGTGCCATCGGCTGCGCACGCGCCTATCAGCCAATGCAGGTATTCGCGCTGGCTGCCAGTGATGCCATCGAGCGAGAAGATGTCGGTGCGGTAGCCGATCTCTTCCATCGTCGCGCCCCGTGGAAAACAAGGGAATCCGTCGAACTGGCAACGCTGGAATGGGTCGCCTGGTACAACCATCATCGGCGGATGGAACCTCTCGGCTATATCCCGCCCGCTGAGGCTGAAGCAAACTACTACAGGCAACTCAGCAATGCCGCTGAAGTGCCTGCATTAACTTAAACCAACCGGCCTCCACGATTCCCGGTGCGGTTCAAGGCGACTACTCGTTGATTTGTTGCGACCGCTTAGTCGGTTTCGCCAAAGCGCAATTCCCCAGTATTGTTTCTCCGGAGAACGCCTTTCGGACAAAAACCGTCGAATCTGGCGTCGATCCAAGCAACGCACCAGAGTGATCAAGGTTGGGATATAAATGATATTCGACCCTATTTCCTGTTGCGCAAGCTCGTTTGACTAGTGCGATCTGGCCTGGAACGGAAACAGCGCGATCCTTGCCGCCGGTTCCAAAGAAAATCGGAATGTTGGTCTTGATTTCAGGATAGGCGCCCAGATCAAATAGTGTGGAAAACACGTCCTTGGGGTTCTTCTTGAAGCTCCTGTCAAAGGTCGCCTTTGTCCGAGCAATTTCGTTTTGGAGATCAAGCACACAATGATTTTCGGCGAACTTGAAGATATTGAGCCCCTGTTCATTTAGGTAGTCTTCCGGGCGAAACGGAGGGTCCAGGAGTCTAGCCGTCTGCAGCTGATAGAGATCGAAGGCAAAGGCGGGATCAACTTTCTTGGGCGAGGTCGCCAGCGAGTCAACGGAGGAACCTTCGGTTGAGTCCCAGAGATAGTCTGGTGTGCCGGTTGCGACGATTCCAACGATATCGAGGTTCGGCGCGTACGACGCTGCGTACAACGCGCTCGCGAAGGCTGCACGCGCGCCTTGGGATTGACCAACGATTACTGTCTTGTTCGAAATGTTAAAGCCGCGTTCAGCTACCGCCCGAACTCCGTCGAGCACACTGTACGCTAGCGAACGAGTTCCTGCGTACGGATGCGGCCCTACGGTTCCGAGTCCCTGATAGTCGGTTGCGACGATCGCGTACCCCCTATTCAGCCAATGGTCCAAGTAGTCGCGATCCCGACGACTGCGGCCTGCGTACGATGGCGCACAAATGTCTGCGGTACCTACGGTGCCGTGAGCCCAGGCGATCAGCGGCCATCCGCCCGGAGGCGGATGGCCCTTTGGGAGATACAGCGCGCCAGACACCACGATTGGCGTGTGACCATCAACGCCGTTGGTCGAAGTATAGAGAAGGCGGACGTTCTCGCCGGCCTCGGAAAGGCTTTGCTCAGCCGTCAGCCACTCGGTCCGCAACAGTTGACCGGGCACAGCGGGGACATCGCCGCTCCATCTATAGAATGCCGAGATGCTGCCGACAGGTGCGAATTCGCCGGCACGGGACGCTGCAGGGTTCAGAAATATTGTTGCGACGAGGATATGGCAAATCTTTGGAATTCTCATCCTATTTTTCTCAAATTGAGTTGGCACCGTTCGAGCAAATCGCTCACATCTCACACCGCCCCGCATTCAATCTCTCCAAGTTAACAATGCCCATGAGAGGGTTCCGGCATCCCGAGCGCGCGGGTCTTTCCTGTCATGCTTCGGGCCGATCCGGCAACACTTCGCGCTCAGGCGCCATCGGCTGCGCGCATCGCTCGATCGCAAACAGCTTGCAGCGCGATTTGATACGTGGGCCACTTTTCACCGGCATCACCCAAGATCTGTCAGTTGCTTTCTGAGCAGGGGGAGCTTGCCGATCTCTCGTCTCGCAGGCGACTATTTGGTAGCGCCGCGCAACGATTGAGGTCCTTGCTGCTCCCCAGATCACTGCGCACCATCGACCAGCGACGCGAAGATGCGATACGTGGCCACTATCCGCTCGTCATTAGGAATGTTTTTATTGACGAGGATGACGATCCCCAGTTGCCTCTCGGGCACGAAAGCAACGTAGGCACTGAAGCCGTTCGTTGCGCCTGTCTTATTGATCCAGACGTCTTGGCGGGGTTTTTGCGGCGGATTCAGCGCGACCACCGGCGTTGCTTCGAAGACCATCTTGGCCGAATTCCCCTCCAGCAAGGCTTTCAGTTTGGTAGGGTACGGGTACTGCTCCCAAATCAGATCCTGAGTCATCGGCCCTGCCTGGAAGTAGCCGGTATGCGTATCGGTGATCGCCTGCTGGAGCGTGTCGTCAAGGTGGACAAGCGCCATGTTGGCCCGCACGAAGCGGAGCATATCCTCCACCGTTGATTTGACGCCGTAGGCTTCCGCCGACAGCATGCCGCGTGCCACCCGGATCGGCGCGCCTTCCTTAGTGTGGCCCTGTGCGTAGTTTCCCATTTGAGATTCAGGCACGTTGATGAATGTGTTCTTCATCCCGAGCGAAGGGAACAGCCACTGTTCCATCAGCGCCGTGAAATCCCGGCCCATGCTTTTCGCGGTGATCATGCCGAGCATTCCAATGCTCGGATTGGCATAGGTCCGGTACGCTCCAGCCGTGTAAGCGGGCTGCCATTCCTTGAAATACTGCATCAGCTGATCGTCATTGCGGATCCACTCTGGCACCTGCAAGGGAAATCCACCTGACGTATGCGTGCCAAGATTGAGGAGTTCCACTTTGCCCAGCCGGCTACCCCGCATCGCAGGCAGGTACTGGCTCGTTGGGGCCGACAAGGACAGCTTGCCACTCGCCTGCGCGTACGACGCAAGCGTCGCGGTCAAGGTCTTGCTCACGGACCCGAGTTCAAACAAGGTGTCGCGCGTAATAGGCGCATACGTTTCGATCGATGACACGCCAAAATTGAACACGTGTGGTTCACCCTTGACGATGATGCCGACTGCCATCCCGGGCACGTCGTATTTAGCCATCACCGGCTGGATGGCCTCGCTCACCACTTGTCTGAGTTTGTCCTGCGAGCTGTCGGAGGCGTGACAGGAGGTCGAAACGACGCTCATGGAGAACGCAGCCGTCATCATCAGACTACGGGTATTGAACTTCATATCCTTGAATCCTTCGTTTCTGTTGGTTGATCGTGAGACGCACGTGCTCGTGCCGAATGGCCGCATTGAGAGGGCCGGAAAGAACGAACGATAATCCCAGCAACCTTGATCTGACGAGGCAAAACCTGTTCATGCTCAAATCCTCATGAGGCTGATGGCAGGGGGTGGTTGATCTCTCTGCAGCATGATCAGCGTGCCATCAAAATGTAATATAAATGTAAGGAGAACTGTCCGTTTACAACATAGGGGTTTTCATCAATCTAGGCTTCGTCTTCTTCTTGCCCGGCGCGAGCAACGGGATCGGCGTGTCGTCCGCGTGCAGCTTGGACGGTGCCATCGTGTAGCAGCGCAACGCCTCGCACTGGCTGCCCCAGCGACCCGTGCTGGCCGGGTCGAGCTTCACGCAGTCAGCCGCGCGCGGCAATCTGCGACTGCCGGTACAACGGAGTATGGTCAGCGTATTTCGGTAAGCGATCAGACAAAGACGCCCCTCTATAAATGGAGCTTCTTGGAGAGTCGCTGGCCGTCCCTCAAGAAACCATGTCGCTCATAGAAGTGGTGAGCAGCCGGTCGGTGATCGCCGCTTGTCACTTCCAACTTTACACACCCGGCCTGCCTAAACCAGTGTTCTGCAGCGCCAATCAGTGCGCTACCAACTCCGTTTCCCCGATATCGCTCGTCGACGACCATGCTAGTTATGCGCCCGAGATTGCCCGCCGCGTGGAAGAGCGGTAGTGCGTGGAGGCTAATACTACCGATAACTTCTTCTCGCATGGACGCCACAATGATTTTGTCTACCAGGCTCGGAAGCATCGCTTCAACTTTCTCAAGGACTAGCGCTGGAGTTGTCTGGTAGCCGAGTTGCTGCAGCAAGAATGCGGTTGTTGCGTGATCCGATGGTCGCGATTCACGGATGAGAATGTCCGATGACGTCATCGCCTACAGTGCTCCAAGGTAAAAGATCTTCGTAGTCGCTGAGAGTTGTTGCCTTCGGTAACGCCCTAAACAGCGAGACCAGATAGCGATACGGATCAACACCGTTCGCCTTGCACGTCTCGACGAGGGAGTACAGGTTAGCACTGGCCTGCGCGCCGGCGACAGTATCGGAGAACAACCAGCCCTTGCGGCCGACGACGAATGGCCGGATCGCGTTCTCGCACAGGTTGTTCGAGATCGGCCAGTTTCCGTTCTCGACGTAGCGGACCAGCTTGGGCCATTGCCCGCTCATGTATTGCAGCGCCTTGCCAAGCAGACTCGACGGCACAACGCTTGGCAGATGCTCGACCAGTATGCGCTCGATGACGGTGAGCACGCGAGCGCTGTACCGGGCGCGCAGTCGCTGCCGGCGTTCAGCCTTCCACTTCGCGCTGCGCGCCTCGGCCGCAAACAGCTTGCCGATCAGCATCACGAAGCGCGTGGCTAGCAGATCAGGCGAGCGTGCAGCCTTCGGCGCCGACTCCTCGGCCTTGATGAAGCCGCGACGAACGTGTGCCCAGCATCCGAGATGCACGAGCTGGTGATCGTGGGCGATGCCGTTATAGAGTTCGTACCCGTCAGTCATCAGCACGGTGCCGGGTTGCACGCCGACATAGAGCTTCTGCGCATGCTGGGCACCGCGCCCCGGCGAGTACGAGAACATCCGTACCGGTGGCCCTGAGCCGTTGACCTGCGCCCATAGGTAGCTCTTCGCCTGCGGCCTTCGTCCCGGTTCTTTCAGCACTTGGAACGTGGTTTCGTCGCCGTATATCAGGTCTGATTCGAGCAGCGCGTCGCGCATCAGGTTAATCACCGGCTGCGTGGCTAGTCCCACCCGCACCACACTGGCGGCCAGCGTGTTCGACGAGATATCGCCGCCGAAGCGACGCAGCAGTGTGGCCTGACGATACAGCGGCATGCCGTACTGGTACTTGCCAGTGATGATCCACGCCAGCGCGGATTCCGTGAGCAGCCCGCGCGGGACGATGCGCGCCGGTGCGGGCGTGACCTTAATGCCGAGGTCACAGCACGGGCACGCGTACTTGACCCGCTGGTGCTGAACGACACGCACCCGCTCGGGAATCACGTCAAGCTGTTCGCTCGTCTCGACACCGATCTCCACGAGGGCATGGCCGTCGTGCGCGCAGAATCGTTCAGACTCCGGCAATTCGTGCCGCACGACCTCGCGGGGCAGGTTCGGATCGAGTGGTTTGCGCCCGCGTTTTCCTCGCGCGTGGGCGGCGACTAACGTACCGGGCACGTCCTCGCGCGCGGGCGCGTCGGTAGCCGTCGCCAGTGCCTCGGCTTCGTTGAACAGGCCCAGCTGGTCGACATGGCGCGCTTCGCTTGAGGCGCCGAACAATTCGTGCTTGTAGGCTCGCAGCTTCTCTTCGGCCAGATCGCGCTGAGCCGTCACGAGCCGAAGCTCACCGCGCAGCGCATCGCGTTCGACGCTCGCGGCAATCAGCGCCTCGTACTCCTCGGCGCTCAAAATGACGGGATTGTTCGGCATGGCCGATTAGACCATGTCACCCGCGTGGTGTTCAGCTCATCCGCGCGTAATATCGCTGGGGATGCTTATGGATCACGGCCAAGTCGATGCCGTCGAGCAGCCAGTGCAACTGCTCGGCGCTGAGCATGATCGTGTCGCCTCCGTTCGGCCAGATGAAGCGGTCAGCTTCGAGGCGCTTGAGTAGCAACCGGAAGCCGTTGCCGCCCCAGCCAAGAATCTTGATGCGATCGCGACGGCGATTGCCGAAGACGAACAGCGCTGAGGTCATCGGGTTCAGTCGCATCGCCTGTTCGACCAAGATCGACAGCCCGTTGATGCCCATGCGGAAGTCGACCGGATCGCGATGCAGGTAGACCTTCAGCCCTTCGTCGAACCGGAACACGGCAGCCTCCCGAGCATCTGGATCAGCGTCGTGATCTCCTCAAGCCCCGCTTCGCCCAGCTTCAATTCCACCCCGTTGGGCAGGCGCACGTTCAGCGAGAGCGACAGCTTTGCTTCGGGGGTAACGGGCTGCGCCGCCGCCGCGACGACCGGGATAAATGCCGGTGACGAGGCAGGCATATCGATCACATCGTTGTCTGCTGGCTCCGTCGGCAAATTTGCCGTCTTCTGGCTGCGCTGATAGCGCGTCACCCAACTGCGCAGCAGATTCGGGTTGATTCCGTACTCCATCGCCGTGCGCGCTATCGACACGCCCGGCTGAAGGCATTGCCGGATCAATTCCTCCCGCGCCGCTTCGTCGTACTCGCGGCGACCGTCTCGTTTCTGGCCGATCACCAGCCGCTCATGCAAATCCTGTTTATCGTTCATTGACTCTGATGCCATGTGTCCACGTGGACACGTAGCATCTGTGAGTCACGTGACCGATGCTAGGGCGTCGGTAAATGATCGCTTACCTTCGAGCAGCACTCACGTGGCAAGCGCTACTTGCGATGAGCCGATCGCCGTCGCTCGGCCTGTTCGCTCATGTGCAGTCGTACTTCACCGAGTATCTGCCACGGCAACGAGGCGCCAGCGTTCATACCATCCGCGCCTACCGGGATGCGCTGACGTTGCTGTTCAAGTTCGTCTCCGAGCAGAGCGGCCGCGGTGTTGCCTCTTTGCAGCGCGATTACACGTTGCTGCTGTTCCTATACAACTGTGGTGCTCGGGTCAGCGAAGCTGCGGGCCTTCGGTGGGACGACCTGCAATTGACTGCACCAAGGCAGGTGCGCCTGCGTGGCAAGGGTAAAAAGGAACGTCTATTGCCGTTGTGGCCCGAGACGGCCAACGCATTGCACCGACTTCGCGGCATGTCACGCGACGCCGACGGGCAGTGCGTGTTCGTCAATCGGCACGGGCAACCCTTGACGCGCGACGGCATCGCCTACATCCTCACCAAGTACGCGACCGCGGCGGCTCAGGACAATCCCGCGCTGATGCGAAAGCACATCACCCCGCACGTCCTGCGCCACAGTTGCGCTGTCGCGTTGCTGCAGTCCGGAACCGACGTGACGGTGATCCGCGATTACTTGGGTCATACCAGCGTCGCAACGACAGGTCGTTACATCACGATCAACCTGCAGATGAAGCGCGACGCCATGCAGGCGTTCTGGAAAAAGGCCTGCATTGAGCCGGTGAACGCAAAGTCATGGAAGCCAAAGGGCGACCTGCTCGCGTTCCTACAGTCCTTGTGAGCGCGCTCAACTTTATGTGGAGTTCGAACCCCGGAGACGTCGCTCGCACGTTGGCGAAAGCTTGTTCTCTCCCGGATAAAACCGAGCTCGGGATAATGCGCCTTATGCCGAGCTCGGCATAAGGCGCATGCGAGACGGTACACGACGTTCACGACCGCACGCCTACCGACGCGACCGGACAGGTACTCGAATTGATCGGCGAACTCTACGGCATCGAGGCGGACATCCGCGGCAAACCCGCCGCTGAACGGCTGCGCGTGCGGCAGGAGAAAAGCATGCCCCTGCTCGCGACCATCAAGACGTGGATGACGGACAAGCTCGCGATGCTGTCGAAGAAATCCGACCTTGCCAAGGCGATCCGTTACTCGCTCAATCAGCGGGATGCGCTCGTGCTGTATTGCCAAGAGGGGCGTGCCGAGATCAGCAATGCCCTGGCCGAAAACGCACTGCGCTGTGTGAGGACTGGGCGTTCATTGTGCACCTCCTTCCGAAACCTCGGTAAACATTGGGAGTTGCCCTTCAACGCCGTTGCGACACGGGCGATGTTTGCGAGTCAGCGCCGCCGTAACAGCTTCACTGCGCAGATCGCTTGCGCGAATCTGCCACGGGGCATCCGGCATTACCTGCTCGGCAGGCAGAACCTTATCGTTGATTAGACGCCGGATTATGTAGTGGGTAACGCCAAGCGCTTTCGCCGCCTCGGACATCGTCAACCAGTCACCATCCTTCTCAGCCGACTTGTACGCATAGATATCGCGCACTCGCCGTACGGAGCTGACGCGATGCGCAGTCCAGGTCTTGCCTTGGCCCGTGCGTATTCCCATCCGGTTTAGTGATGCGGCAATATCCTGATCAGACCATCGGGTTGCCATGCTGCGGATGACTGCGAGCGCTTCGTCGGACGTGCTGCATCCGTGCTCGCCGGTCTTGGGCTTGCGGATCCGCACCTGCGAGTGCTGACCGCCTTGCCAGTGAATCGTGAGAATGACTTCACGCGTTGACTCGTCCACGTCTGCGACTATATCGACGATCAGCGCCCGAACCACCTGCTGGCGCATGCGCATGGTGACGCCCGGAGCATTCCAGGCGGCATCGAGGTCCTCGGCGAGCTTCGTAAAGTCAGGAGCAGCGATAGGTGCCGCCGGTGTGCGTGCAGTCTCCAGGCGCGCCTGGCAGGCCAGTACGCAACGCAACGCTGCTTCCCAATTCTTCTCCAACTGCGCGGCGATCAGACGGTTATCGGGATCGCAGGCGACGTAGCGTCGCTCTGCCAGCGTGGCTTCGTACTGAGCCTGCTGCAGTTCAAGTTCGATGATCCGACGCTGCTCGCTCAGGGTATCCATAAGCATCTGCTCGGCCTGCAAGGCTGCCTCTATCGCCATTGGCTCCACGACACGCATTAGTTCTCTCGCGATCGCGGCGTCTATGCGAGAGCCGCCGAAGCTCATGCATTTCGGTGGCAGGTCAAAGCGATAGCATCGGTAGACCGGTCGCGGTGTGCGTCCAGTATAGGCTACCGACAGGCGACGTCCGCAGCGCGCGCATCCAAGCAGACCTGCCAGTAGGGCTCGCCCGCCACGCCCTGATTTTACGTCGCCTGCCTTGCCGTAGGCGTTGGCGGCGAGCAGCTTCTGGTTGCGCTCGAATTCTGCCCAGTCGATGTAGCCTTCGTGGTGCTCCTTGAGCAGAACCTCCCACTCCTCGAACGGCTTGCGGTGCTTGTAGCTCTTGTGTGCACGGCCATCAACGATGGTCGTCTGCTTCCCGCTCTTACCATAAGCGTAGGCTCCGGCATAGAACGGATTCCTGAGCACCGAGATCACGTTACGGTAGCGTATCAGCGTCCAGTCGAAGTGCGTCAGGGTCCTGCCATCGGTCGGGCGTGGGAAGTGGACTTGTTCGGCCCGTAACGACAGGAAGGCCTGCCGTGCGCTACCCAGTTCGCGAAAGCGAGTAAAGATCAGGCGTATCACTTCCTGTAGCCGTTGATTGGGATCAAGACCCAGGCCGACATCACGATGCCAGAGGTAGCCGATCGGTACGCTGATGCGCAATTCACCGCGCTGAGCCTTGGCACACGCGGCATCCAGCATGCGCGTTCGAAGCACGTTGAGCGCGAATTCGCTAATGCGGCCCTTCATGCCGAGCAGCAGCCGGTCGTTCGGCCGGCAGGGATCGTACACGCCATCAAGGTCGATGACCCGCGCCTCGACGAGACCACACAGTTCGAGCAGATGGTGCCAGTCGCGCCCGTTACGGGCAAGACGTGATGCATCCAGGCAAAGGACAGCGCCGACTTCACCGGCACAGAGCAATGCCACCAGGCGCTCAAAGCCGGGCCGGGCCACCGTTCCGCTCGCCGATCGACCCAGATCATCGTCGATGACCTCGATATCGCGAAACCCGCACCGCTTTGCTTCTCCCACGAGCTCGTACTGGCGACGCTAGCTCTCGAGGTTCATCTGGACCTGGGCCTGCGTTGACTGACGGACATAAACTACCGCCTTGCGCTGGAGAAGGGGCGCCGGCAAACGATCAGCGCTCGTCATCGTCACGCTCCTTCCTGGTGGTTACGCCGGCGGCTTGGATCAGCAGGCTTGCAAGATGTGCGATTACCTTTGCGCGCTGCGCCGCGTTCATTCCCTGAAGCTCGGCGTTGTTGAACACCATGCTCATCTGGCGCGGCGTCACCGCCGGCGATTGCGGTCGTGCTGGAACATCCCTTGGCAGCTGGCCCATTGCGTTTCTCCCGGACGATGTTGAAACCGTCCGGCGAGTTTGCTCGCAAGCGCCGATCAACAAGCAGCCTATGCAGGGCGCACAGCACCGCCACGGTAACTCTCGGCTCGCCGAGCTCCATGGCTGAACACACGGCCCGATCGAGCATCCACGCTGCCACCACCTTGACTACGCCAGGGCCGGCGTCGACATGCACCACGCGGCCGCCGCTGCGATTCTCGACGTCTCGAACCTTGACGCGGCGACCATACAGCGGATGCCAACGATAATGGACTTCAACTTTTTGCCCGATATGGGCAGAATGAACACGAGCTTGCTCTGGGTCGCAAGAACTTCTTGTTCGCCGGCTCCGATAGCGGGGGCGAACGGGCTGCCGCGATGTACAGTCTGATCGGCACGTGCCAGCTCAACGGCATCAACCCGCGCGCCTACCTCGAATACGTCCTGACCCATATCGCTGATCACCCCATCAACCGTATCGACGAACTGCTACCCTGGAACCTGGCCAGGAAACTGCAAGAGCAGTCTTGCCCACCGGCCTACACAGGCTGATTGCCAGAGCGCGAAAACCAGATCGCCCGATACCTGATCATGCATCATGCGCGCACCGTATTGCGAACGGCCTTCGCGAGGTGCTTACAACGCGCACCACTATCCGCGATCAGCATGTAGAGGCCACCGCCATCCGCGTAATGATCCGGCGCTACTTCTTTCGCGACTCGCAGAGCGCTGAGTCGATGCAACTGTCGTCCGGCCATGTTGCCCTCCCTACCCACAAACCCACATCGCTACCCATACTTCGCGAGGAAATTGTGCGGGACGTCAACGGTAGTCGCAAGCACGCTGTTACCCATAAACCGCTTTAAAATCAGCGATCTAGATGGCATCAACAGAAGAGATAGGAATAGCCTGGAAGACCCATTGGGCGGAAGGCAGCCGGAGTCGAACCGACCTGGCGCGGGCTGACCGCACCAACTGGGTTTGAAGCCCAGCCGCACCACCGGATACGAATGCCTTCCTGCGAGAACGGGAACGGAAGCGGGAGCCGATATAAAAAAGCATGCCGCCCCGTCAAGAACCGTAGAGAACCGCAGCGAACTACACGAGCCCGAACCCGGACTACTGCGAACCGATCAGCAACCGGCTATCGGCGCGCAACCAGTGAAGATCGCGGTGGAAGCGAGTATACCCAACGCGATCGAAGAACTCGAGAATTTGAATCGCGCGCTTGCGGCCGAGGCCCGTCGCGTCGCGAAACGTCGCCGCATCGAGCGCGCCGCCGTGCTCGCTCGCGAGTCGCGCGATCAATTGCGCAAGTTCCGCGATCACGTCGCGGTGATAGAACAGGTCCCGCACGACCTGATGCACGTCGCCGCGCCGCGCGAGCTTGCGCAGCAGCGCGCGCGCCGCGTCCTCCGCCGCGCCCACCGCCGCCGCATGATCGCGCACCCACGGCGGATCGTAGCGGCCCGCCGCGACGAGCGGCAGCAAGCGCCCGGCCAACGCCTCCTCGCGCGCATCGAAGCTCACCGCGTGCGACGGCAGATGCAGCCACGGGCCGCTGCGCACGATCGCGCCTTCGGCGATCAGCGCATCGGTCAACGCACGCCACAACGCGTCGTCCGCGAGCGGCGCCGCGATCCGGCGCAGCCGCGCGACATCCGGCCCCTGCTCGTCCGGCGAGCGCTGATGAAACGTCGCGAGCGCGTCGAGCACGCGTGCGCGCAACGCGTCCCAATGCCCGCGCGCGACAACGCGCGCTTCGTCCGCATGCCTGCCCGGCGCGGCGACGTTCACTGCATCGGCCGGCAACGCCCATGCATCCGCCGGCAAGCCCGTCAGGTGCATCAGCGTCGCGCGCGTGATGCCGAGCGGCGCTTCGTCGAGCAGCGCATCGAGGCGGCCTTCGTCGAGCCAGAGCGCGAGCGCGTCGAGCCATGCGCGCCGCGCGCTCGTGCGCCGCTTGCGCGCGGGGCCGAACGGATCGAGCACGCGCCCGCCGCCCACCGTGCGCGTCGCCTGCGCGTTGCGCACGATGAAGCGGTCGCCCGGCACCGCGAACACCGGCTCCGTGAAATTCAATTGCGCGCGCGCGCGCTGGCCGGCCCCGAGCGTATCGCCCTCGAGCAGCGCAACGTGCGCAACCCTGTGCAGCGTGCCGAGATGCACGTGCAGCGGCGTCCAATGCGAGATCGTCACGTCGGCGTCCGCCGTCAGCGTCAGCTCGACGTCGATGCGCGGCGAAAGCGTCGCGAGCCGCGGATCGACGATCGCGTCGCCGCGCGCGAGCGCCGCCTTGTCGATGCCCGCGAGATTCAGCGCGCAGCGCTCGCCAGCATGGCCGACGTCGGTCGCGCGGTTCTGCGCATGGACGCCGCGCACCCGCACCGGTTCGCCCGTGCGCGCGACGGCGAGCGTATCGCCCGTGCGCACGCGCCCCGCGAACGCGGTGCCCGTCACGACGGTGCCTTGCCCCGCGAGCGTGAACACGCGATCGACCGCGAGCCGGAACAAGCCGTCGTCGCGCCGCGCACGCCACGCGAGCGCCGTGTCGCGCAAGTACGCGTTCAATGCGGCGACGCCCGCATCGTCCGGCTCGGTCGCGCGCGTCTCGAAAACCGGCGCATCGGCGAGCGGCGACGTCGCGAGCCATGCGCGGATCTCGTCGCACACTTGCGCGATGCGCGCAGCGTCGACGCGATCGCATTTCGTCAGCGCGACCGCGCCGTGCGCGAGCCCGAGCAGTTGCAGAATCGCGAAATGCTCGCGCGTCTGCGGCATCACGCCGTCGTCGGCGGCGATCACGACGAGCGCGAAATCGATCCCGCACGCGCCCGCCGCCATCGTATGGACGAGCTTCTCGTGGCCGGGCACGTCGACGAAGCCGAGCACGTCGCCGTTCGGCAGCGGCGTGTACGCGTAGCCGAGCTCGATCGAGATCCCGCGCGCCTTCTCTTCCTTCAGCCGATCGGTGTCGACGCCCGTCAGCGCGCGCACGAGCGTCGTCTTGCCGTGATCGATGTGGCCCGCGGTTCCGACGATCATGCGCGCGTATCCGTCGGCGCTTGCGCGCATTGCGCGACGAATGCCGCTTCGTCGTCCGCTTCGAGGCAGCGCAGATCGAGCCGCAGCGCGTCGTCGGCGATGCGGCCGAGCACCGGGCGCGGCCAGCCGCGCAGGCGCTTCTCGAGCTGCGCGAGCGCGCGGCCGCTGCGCTTGCCGTCGCTCGCGCGCACGACGAGGCCGCAGCTCGGCAACTGATCGACGGGCAGCGCGCCGCTGCCGATCTGGCTGAACATCGGCTCGACGTCGACCGCGAACGCCGCGCCGATCGCGCGTTGCAGCGCCGGCCGAACGCGCCCGGCCGTCGCCGCGATGTCCGCCTGCGCGCGCGTAAGCAGCCGCAACGTCGTCAACCGCTCGCGCAGGAATTCGGGCGCCTGGTACAGGCGCAGCACCGGCTCGAGCGCGGCGAGCGTCAGCTTGCCGACGCGCAGCGCGCGCTTGAGCGGATGCTGCTTGATCTTCGAGATCAGGTCGCGCCGCCCGACGACGAGGCCCGCCTGCGGGCCGCCGAGCAGCTTGTCGCCGCTGAACGTGACGAGATCCGCGCCCGCTTCGACGGTCTCGCGCACCGTCGTCTCCTTCGGCAAGCCCCAGCGCGTCAGGTCGACGAGCGTGCCGCTGCCGAGATCGACGGCGACGGGCACCCCATGCTCGCGCGCGAGCGGCGCGAGCTCCTGCAGCGTCACTTCCTTCGTGAAGCCGCTGATCGCGTAATTGCTGCAATGCACTTTCATCAGGAGCGCGGTGCGCGGCCCGATCGCTTGCGCATAGTCGCTCAGATGCGTGCGGTTCGTCGTGCCGACCTCGCGCAGCTTCGCGCCCGCGCGGCTCATGATGTCGGGAATGCGAAACGCACCGCCGATCTCGACGAGCTCGCCGCGCGACACGATCACTTCCTTCTTCGGCGCGAGCGCGGACAGCGCGAGCAGCACGGCGGCCGCATTGTTGTTGACGACGGTCGCCGCCTCCGCGCCCGTCAGCTCGCAGACGAGCGCGTCGATCAGATCGTCGCGGTCGCCGCGGCGGCCCGTCGCGAGATCGAATTCGAGATTCATCGGCTGCGTGAGCGCCTGCACGACCGCGCGCACCGCTTCGTCCGGCAGCAGCGCACGGCCAAGATTCGTGTGCAGCACGGTGCCTGTCAGGTTGAACACCGCGCGCATCGCGCCCGCCGCGCCGGCGGCGAGCCGCGCGCGCACGTCGGCGGCGATCCGCGCATCGTCGAGCGCCCCGGCCGCGGCCGGATCGCGGCGCGCGGCGTCGCGCCACGCGTCGAGCGATGCGCGCACCGCGGCGAGCGCGCGCGTGCGGCCGTATTCGTCGACGAGCGGCTTCATCTCGCCCGACGACAGCACGCGCTCGACCGACGGCACGCGCGCGAGCAGCACGTTGACTTCGTTCGCGCCCGTCCCGCTCACGTCCGCTCGTCCCCTGCCGCGTCGGCCGGCAAGTCGGGCCACAGCAGCGGATTCGGCGACGCGCGCCGGTAGCCCGCCTCGCCCATCAGCAGATCGAGCGTGAGGCTCGCGAGATCGTCCGCGAGCGGCTCGACGTCGTAGTCCTTCTCCTGATAGCCGATCTTCCGGTACGTATGGCACTCGTCGCACGATTCGGCCTTGATCGCTTCGCTGCCGCCTTCGATTCCGTGATATGCGATCCCCTTCGTCGAATCGCAGTGCGAGCACTTCGTGCGGACCATGTGCCACTCGGTCGAGCACAGCCCACACTGGAGGAAGCGGTAGCCCTGATGCTGGCCGCCGACGCGCACGATGCTCGCGACCGGCTGCGCGCCGCACACCGGGCAGAGGCCGGGCTGTTCGAGATACGGGACGTCGGCGGGCGCGATGCGGCTCGCGAGCGCGGTCCACACCACCTGCAGCGCGGCCATCAGGAACGGCGCCGACGCCGGCTCGATCTCGGCGAAGCGCTGCGCGAGAAGCGCGTCGGCCTGCGCGTCGAGCGCGGCGGGCTCGCGCAGCCGCAGCCCGTCGATCAGTTTCGCGAGCGGCGGATTCACGAGGCCCGCGCGCTCGACGCGGTCGAGCAGGCTTTGCAGCACGTCGCGCCAGCGCGGATCGCGCGCGCCGCCGAGCGCCGGCGCGAGCGGCATCGAATGGCGCTGCGCCTGCTCGATCGCCGCCTTCGCGGGCGCGTTCGGCTCGAACGTCTGCAGCAATTCGTGCTGCGCGTCGGCGGCGGCGGCCATCAGCCGCAGATAGCCCGCGATCGGGTTCAGGTCCGCGAGCTTGCGCAGCCGCGCGGCGCGCGCGGCGAACACGGCGCCGCGCTCGGGCATCCGCACGCGCGGAATGGCCGAATGGTCGAGCGATGCGATTTCGCCCGGTTCGAGAATGCGTTGGGTTGGGTCAGTCACGTGAGTGCCCTAAAAAAACAAGCGCCGAATCGTCGGCGCTTTGGGTTCCGTCCGCCGTCCGCTCGCCCGCCGCCCGCATGGGCGACTCGGCGGACGGGCGGACAAGCGGCGGGCGGCGGGCGGCGCTCGAACCGACCGAGTCCGCGCGCCGCGCCGGCTTCGTGCGATGCGACGTTACTTCACGCTCTCGCGAAACCACTTCGGATGGTGCTTTCTGGCCCAGCCGACGGTCACGGTGCCGCGCACCATCGCGCCGATCGAGCCCTTCACCCACAGCGCCGCGTAAACATGCACGACGATGCCGACGATCAACGCGAACGCCGCCGTCGCATGGACGACGGCCGCCGCGCGAATCACGCCGATCGGAAAGTAGAACGAGAAATAGCGCCGCCAGATCACGATCCCGGAGACGAGCAGCAACAGCAGACACGCCACCATCACGAAGAATAGCAGCTTCTGTCCCGCGTTATAGCGGCCGACTTCCGGCAGCTTGTCCTCGCGGTTCGCGAGCACGTCGTCCATCTGCCGCAGCCACTGGCGATCGCCCGCGTCGAGCAGGTTGTGATGCCAGTAGCGCGCGACCATCACCGCAAACGACGCGAACATCACGAGGCCGACGAACGGATGCAGGAGCCGCGTCCACTGCCCGCCGCCGAACAGCGCCGTCATCCAGAACATCGACGGATGGAACAGCGCGAGCCCGGACAGCGCGAGCAGCACGAACGAGATCGCGGTGATCCAGTGGTTCGAGCGCTCGTTCGCCGTGTAGCGGACGATCAGGTTCGGGTCGTCATGCTTCATTTCGCGTCCTCCTTGATGCGGCGCGCTTCGTCGCGGGCGGCGGCTTCCTCGTCGTCCGTCACTTCGTTCGGGCCGACGCGCGTGTAATGGAAGAAGCCGACGAGCGCGGACAGCGCGATGCCCGCCACCGCGAGCGGCTTCGCGATCCCCTTCCACAGCTTCACCATCGGGCTGATCGACGGATTGTCGGGCAGGCCGTGATACAGCGACGGCTTGTCCGCGTGATGCAGCACGTACATCACGTGCGTGCCGCCGACGCCCTGCGGATCGTACAGCCCCGCGTTCTCGAAGCCGCGCCCCTTCAGATCGGCGACGCGCTCGGCCGCGTGCCGCTTCATGTCCTCCTTCGTGCCGAACACGATCGCGCCCGTCGGGCAGGTCTTCACGCACGCGGGCTCCTGGCCGACCGCGACGCGGTCCGAGCACAGCGTGCACTTGTACGCGCGGTTGTCCTGCTTCGAGATCCGCGGGATGTTGAACGGGCAGCCGGTCACGCAGTAGCCGCAGCCGATGCAGTTCTCCTCGTGGAAATCGACGATCCCGTTGTTGTACTGCACGATCGCGCCCGGCGAAGGGCACGCCTTCAGGCAGCCCGGGTCCTCGCAGTGCATGCAGCCGTCCTTGCGGATCAGCCACTCGAGGTCGCCCGCCGGGTTCTCGTATTCGGCGAAACGCATCACCGTCCACGAGTGCTCGGTCAGGTCGGCCGGGTTGTCGTAGACGCCGACGTTCGTGCCGACTTCGTCGCGCAGGTCGTTCCACTCCATGCAGGCCGTCTGGCACGCCTTGCAGCCGATGCACTTCGATACGTCGATCAGCTTCGCGACGCTGCCCGTCGCCGGCTCGCGCGCGGTGGGCGCTGGCGTCGTGGTGGCCGAGACGCGCTTGATGTCGAGCGATTGCAATGCCATCTCTTTCCCCTTACGCCTTTTCCACTTTCACCAGGAACGACTTGAATTCCGGTGTCTGCGAGTTGCCGTCGCCGACGGACGGAGTCAGGGTGTTCGCGAGATAGCCGGGCTTCGTCAACCCCTTGAAGCCCCAATGCAACGGAATGCCGACCGTCTGCACCTTCCGGCCGTCGACCGTGAGCGGCTTGATCCGCTTCGTGACGAGCGCGACCGCGACGATGTGCCCGCGGTTCGACGACACCTTCACGCGGTCGCCGTGCGCGACGCCGACCTCCTTCGCGAGTTCCTCGCCGATCTCGACGAACTGCTCGGGCTGGATGATCGCGTTCAGCCGCGCATGCTTCGTCCAGTAGTGGAAGTGCTCGGTCAGACGATAGGTCGTCGCGACGTGCGGGAACTGGTCGACCTTGCCGAACGCCGCGCGGTCGTCCGGGAACACGCGGGCAGCCGGATTGTTCAGCGCCCGCGGGTTGTCCGGATGCAGCGGGTTCGCGGCGAGCGGCGTCTCGAACGGCTCGTAGTGCTCGGGGAACGGGCCTTCGTTCATGCCGGCGCGCGCGAAGAAGCGGGCGACGCCTTCCGGATTCATGATGAACGGCCCCATGCCGTTTTCGGGCGGCTCGTCGGCCTTGTAGTCCGGAATGTCCGCGCCTGTCCACGCGCTGCCGTTCCAGCCGATCAGCTTGCGGGTCGGGTCGAACGGCTTGCCGCTCATGTCGCACGACGCGCGGTTGTACAGAATCCGCCGGTTCGCCGGCCACGCCCACGCCCAGTTCAGCGTCTGGCCGATGCCCGTCGGGTCCGCGTTGTCGCGGCGCGCCATCTGGTTGCCCGCTTGCGTCCACGCGCCGCAGAAGATCCAGCAGCCGCTCGCGGTCGTGCCGTCGTCCTTCAGTTGCGCGAAGCCGGCGAGTTGCTCGCCCTTCTTCACGAGCGTCTTCGCCGGGTCCTTCGGGTCCGGCAGATCGGCGAGCGCGCGGCCGTTGAACTCCATCGCGAGCTCTTCGGGCGTCGGGCTTTCCGGGTTTGCGTACGGCCAGCTCAGATTGACGATCGGGTCGGGATACTTGCCGCCGTCCTTCCGGTACATGTCGCGCATCCGCAGGAAGAGCCCCGACATGATCTCGAGGTCGCTCTTCGCCTGGCCGGGCGGCTCCGCGCCCTGCCAGTGCCACTGCAGCACCCGGCCGGAATTGACGAGCGAGCCGCGCTCCTCCGCGAAGCACGACGTCGGCAGCCGGAACACCTCGGTCTGGATCTTCGACGAATCGACGTCGTTGAACTCGCCGTGATTCTTCCAGAACTCGGACGTCTCGGTCGCAAGCGGGTCCATGATCACGAGCCACTTCAGCTTCGCGAGCGCCTCGGACGTCTTGCGCTTGGACGGCGACGCCGCAAGCGGATTGAAGCCCTGGCAGATGTAGCCGTTCATCTTGCCCGCGTGCATCAGCTCGATCGTCTGCAGCAGGTCATACGGCTTGTCGAGCTTCGGCAGGTAGTCGTAGCCCCAGTTGTTCGCGGCGCTGGCCGCGTCGCCCCACCACGCCTTCATGAAGCTCACGTGGAACGCGCGGTAGTTCTTCCAGTAGCTCAGTTGGTTCGGCCGCAGCGGCTGCTGCGCGCGCTTCTGGATGTAGGCGTCGAAATCCTGCTCGGCCTGCATCGGCAGCGTCATGTAGCCCGGCAGCAGGTTCGACATCAGCCCGAGGTCGGTGAGCCCCTGGATGTTCGAGTGCCCGCGCAGCGCGTTCATCCCGCCGCCCGCGATGCCGATGTTGCCGAGCAGGAGCTGCACCATCGCGCCCGTGCGGATCATCTGCGCGCCGACCGAGTGGTGCGTCCACCCGAGCGCGTACAGCACCGTGCCGGCGCGGCCGGGCACGGCCGTCGTCGCGAGCATCTCGCACACCTTCAGGAACTTGTCCTTCGGCGTGCCGCAGATCTTCTCGACCATCTCCGGCGTGTAGCGCGCGTAGTGCTGCTTGAGCAGGTTGTACACGCAGCGCGGGTGCGCAAGCGTGTCGTCGACCTTCACGAAGCCGTCGTCGCCGCGCTCGTAGTCCCATGTCGACTTGTCCGGGTACGCGTGCTTGTCCGCGTCGTAGCCGGAATAGATGCCGTCGTCGAACGCGAAGTCCTCGCGAACGATGAACGAGAAATCCGTGTAGTGCCTGACGTACTCGTGCTGAATCTTGTCGTTCGTCAGCAGGTAGTTGATCACCCCGCCGAGGAATGCGATGTCCGTGCCGGTGCGAATCGGCGCGTAATAGTCGGCGACCGATGCGGTGCGCGTGAAGCGCGGATCGACGACGACGAGGCGCGCGTTGCGATGCGCCTTCGCTTCGGTGACCCACTTGAAACCGCACGGGTGTGCCTCGGCGGCATTGCCGCCCATCACGAGAATAACGTCCGCGTTCTTGATGTCGACCCAATGGTTCGTCATCGCGCCACGGCCAAACGTCGGGGCAAGACCTGCCACCGTCGGGCCATGTCAGACACGAGCCTGGTTGTCGAACGCGAGCATCCCCATGCTGCGCACGGTCTTGTGCGTCAGATAGCCGACCTCGTTGCTGCCCGCCGACGCGGCCAGCATGCCCGTCGTGAGCCAGCGGTTGACCTTCATGCCGTCGTCCGTCGTCTCGACGAAGTTCGCGTCGCGGTCCGCCTTCATCAGCTTCGCGATCCGGTCGAGCGCGTCGCTCCACGAGATCGGCTGCCACTTGTCGGAGCCGGCCGCGCGGTACTCGGGCTGCGTGAGGCGGCTCGGGCTATGGATGAAGTCGATGAGGCTCGCGCCCTTCGGGCACAGCGTGCCGCGGTTGACCGGGTGGTCGGGGTCGCCCTCGATGTGGATGATGCTCGACGTGGCGTTCTTCGCGCCGTCGCCGAGGCCGTACATCAGGATTCCGCAACCGACCGAGCAATATGGACAGGTGTTGCGGGTTTCGACAGTGCGCGCCAGCTTGTATTGGCGGACCTCGGCGAGCGCTTCGGCCGGCGAGAAGCCCATCAGGGCTAGGCTCGATCCGGCAAGCGTCGTCGCGGACAGCTTCAGGAACTGGCGCCGGGACAGTTGGAGCATGGTGGTCTCGGGCGGGTTGTATTGAAGGGGAAGGATTGGATTTTGCGTGGCTGGGGTAACGAATGCGTGGTTGCGGATTGCGCGGCCGCTCCGTGCGCGGCGGCGACGGGCCGTGCTGCCTATCGTCTTTCCTTTATATGACAACGCGAGAGAATCGGATAGCGGAACCGTCACCAATAAGGGAAAACCATTTCTTACAGCGCGCAAGGTTATCAGATCGCGCGAAAACGCGGCGTGTCGCGCGAGGCGCTCGCGCACCAGCACAGCGCCGAGCCGATCGACGGTCCGTCACCCGTCGCCCCGCGCGCCGCGCGCCGCGTGCCGGAAGATCGTCGTCGCGGGATCTCGTCGGGTTGCCGGCGACGGCGCTCGGCGAACGCGACGACCACCCTTGCCGCGTGGCGCTCTCGCGCGTTTACGGCATCCGGCACGAAATATTGAGGGAGCGACGCGCAGCGACCGCGGGCGGCGCGTCGTCGTCAAGCGTCGCCGGGCCGCGTCCTCGCCTGGTTCCAGCCGAGCGCGTCGTAGAGCCGGTAGCGCGCGATGCCGAGATATTCGTGCAGCGCGAGATCGGCGACCGAGAAGTTGTGCGCGAGCGGCAGCGGGAACGTCACCGCTTGCAGATACTCGGCGCGCACGGGAGTCGCGGCGACGCCGAAATGCGAGAAATACAGCACGCTGCGCCGCAAGTGGATGCCCGACGTGACAAGCAGCACGCGGTCCGCGCGATAGCCGTCCAGCACGGCGCGCGTGAATTGCGCGTTCTGCCACGTGTTCATGCTGCGCGGCTCGGACAGCACGTCGGCCGCGTCGATGCCGAGGCCGATCAGCGCGTCGCGATAGACGGCCGCCTCCGGCACGCCGTTGCGACGCGCGTCGCCGCCGCTCACGATGAGCTTGCAGTCGGCGTTCGCGCGCGCGCGGCGGCAGTCGCGGTAGAGGCTCGCCGCCTCGACGACCCGCGAATAGGAGAACGTGCCGGGCTCGACCGCCCCCGTCGCCGCGATCTTCTCGGTGCCGAGGCCGAGCATCACGATCGCGTTGCGCGCGCCCCACTCGATCGCCGGCCGCGCCGCGTACGGCGCCTGCAATCCGCGCAGCAGCCACGCGGGCACGGGGCCGCAGCCGATCGCGAAGAACGCGGCGATGGCCGCGACGAACAGTGCCCGGCTCGCGCGGCGGCGCTTCGCGAGCCGCAGCAGCGCGGCGACGAGAACGACGGCGGTCAGCAGCGCGAGCGTCATGCGGCGGCCTCCGGCGCGCACGCGATGGCGCGCGGGCGCGGGCGCGAACGGTATGGCGCGGCGGTCCGGGTTGCCGGCGGCGTCGGGCGCGAAAATCGGGGCATGGCGGCGGTCACGCGATGATCAGGCCCGAGATTATGCACGGGCATCGGCATCGAGGCCAGCGCGTTTGCGCGGCGTGCGGGGGCGAAGGCGCCGAGCGGACGTCGTCGGCGCTCAGAACGACGGCAGCCCCGGCGGATTCGTCTCCGACCGGTCGACCGCCTCCGACAGCAGCCCCCATCGCGCGAGCGCCTGCCGGTACTTGCCGTCGCGGATCAGATCGTTGGTCGCGAGCGTCAGCGCGTCGGCGAGGCCGCTGCCCTTGCGCGTCGCGATCGCGACGTCGGCCCTGACCGGCCAGCCCGCGTTCACGTTGCCGACGCACCGGATCCTGCCGTCGCGCGCCGCCTGGTACGCGAGCGTCGCGTTCGGATTCAGCTCGGCGTCCGCGCGCCCCGAGAGCAGCGCGACGCGCGATGCGCCGTCGTCGTCGAAGTACAGTACGTCGACCGGCTTGCGCCCCTGCGCGACGTTGCGCCGGTTCCATTCGAGCAGGATGCGCTCCTGGCTCGTTCCCGACGCGGTGATGATCCGCAGGCCCGCGACGTCCCGCGGCCCGGCGATCCGCGCGATCGGGCTCGCGGTCCTCACATAGAAGCCGTGCAGGCCGAGCCGGTACGTCGTGAAATCGAACTTCTCCTTGCGCTTCTCAGTGACGCCGACATTCGAGATCACCGCATCGTACTTGCCGGAGCTCAGCCCGAGCGGCCAGTCGGCCCACGCAACGGGCACGAGCGCGAGCCGCCGGCCTAGCGCATCGGCGATCAGTTGCGCGTAATCCGGGTCCGCGCCGACGACGGTGCGCGCGTCGGTCGCGAACGTCGCGACGGGGGGCGCATGCGGCGCGATCGCGACGGTGAACGCGCCGTCGTCGACCCAACGGCAGCGGCGCGCGGCGTCGATGGCGGCCGGATCGCGGGCGGCGCGCACGCGGCCCGCCTGACGCGGATCGAGATCGACCGCGATGCCGGCGGCGCGCGCGCCGGACGGCGCGGCGGCCAACGCGGCCGCGAACGCCGCCGCGCGGCCGATGAACGTGCGTCGGTCGATCATCGCGGCGATACCTCCGATGCCTCCGATGCCTCCGATGCGATCGACGCGGCGCGGTGCAATGCGAGCGCGTGCGATTGCGCGATGCGATCGCGCTCGGCGACGTCGTCACAGCAGCGACCGCCTTCGCCCAGGCCGCCGCGCCGCACGTCCGCCTGTCGCCGCGCCGCCATCACAGCACCTTCGAGAGGAACGCGCGCGTGCGCGGATGCGCGGGCGCGCCGAGCACCTGCGCGGGCGGCCCCGCTTCGATGATCCGGCCGTGCTCCATGAACAGGATCGTGTCCGCGACCTCGCGCGCGAAGCCGATTTCGTGCGTGACGACGACGAGCGTCGTTCCCGAGCGCGCGAGCTCCTTGATCACGTCGAGCACCTCGTTGACGAGCTCCGGATCGAGCGCGGACGTCGGCTCGTCGAACAGCAGCACCTTCGGCTTCAGCGCAAGCGCGCGCGCGATCGCGACGCGCTGCTGCTGGCCGCCCGACAACTGGCGCGGATACGCGTCGGCCTTCGCGGCGAGACCGACGCGCGCGAGCAGCTCGCGCGCGATGCGCTCGGCCTCGGCGCGCGTCGCGCGGCCCGACGCGACGGGCGCCTCGACGACGTTCTCGAGCACGGTGAGGTGCGGGAACAGGTTGAAGTTCTGGAACACCATGCCAACGTCGACGCGGCGGCGCAGCACGTCCTTTTCCTTCAACTCGTACAGCGTGTCGCCGTCGCGGCGATAGCCGACCAGCTCGCCGTCGATGTCGATGAAGCCGCCGTCGACGCGCTCGAGATGGTTGATCGTGCGCAGCAGCGTTGATTTGCCGGAGCCGGACTGGCCGAGGATCACGGTGACGCTGCCTGCCGGCGCGACGAACGACACGTCGTCGAGCACCTTGTGCGGGCCGAAGCTCTTCGATACGCGACGCACGGCGACCTCGCCGCCGCGGCGCGTGCCCGCCGGCGCGGCGGCCGCCCTGTCGCCGCGCGCGAATCGCGCGCCGGAAGCCGACGCCTCGCCGGCCGGACGCGCGCCTTTTTCCACGGCGCGCGCCGCATCGTCCGAGCGGGCCGCCGACACTACCGCCCGCCCGCGCCGCGGCAATGCATCGACCAGCTTGCCGACGAGCGCCGCGACGGGCGACCGCCCCGGATGGCGCACCGCGCCGCGCGCGTAGCGCCGCTCGACCTGCGCCTGAACGATCGACAGCACGGTCAGGATGATCAAATACCAGACCGTCGCGACCATCAGCAGCGGAATCACCTCGAGATTGCGCCGGTAGATCACCTGCACCGTGTAGAAGAGCTCGGGCATCGCGAGCACATACACCATCGACGTGCCCTTCGCGAGCGAGATCAGATCGTTGAACGCGACGGGCAGAAACGCGCGCATCGCCTGCGGCAGCACGATGCGCGTCGCCTGACGCGCGCGCGGCAGGCCAAGCGCGGCGGCCGCCTCGAGCTGCCCCTGATCGACCGACAGGATGCCGCCGCGAATCCCCTCGGCCGCGAACGCCGCGTGATTGAGCGTCAGGCCGAGCACGGCCGCGCAGAACGGGCTGATCAGGTCGGCCGTCGCGACGTCGGCGAACGTGATCCCCGTGAACGGCACGCCGAGCCACACGTGGTCGTACAGATAGCCGAGATTGTTCAGGATCAGCAGCAGCACGACGAGCGGAATCGAGCGGAACAGCCAGATGAACGCCCATGCGCACGCGGCGAGCAGCGGCGAGCGGGACACGCGCGCGAGCGCGAGCGGCACGCCGAGCGCGAAGCCGAACAGCGCGCCGAGCGCGGTCAGCAACAGCGTGCGCGCGAGCCCCGACAGCACCGGCTCGGACAGGAACCATTCGGCGAAAACCGGCCAGCCCCATTGCGGATTGCCGAGTACCGAGTTCAGCACGAGCGCGATCAGCACGGCGGCAAGCACGGTGCCCGCCGTGCGCGCGCGATAGCGGGCCGGCACGATCCTGAAACGCGGCGCGTCGGCGCGCGCGGCGGGAATGCCCGGCGCCGGCAACGCGCCGCCGACAGCGTGAGTGACGTCGCTCATGAGCGTGGCTCCTTGCTGATTCGATGTCGTGCCGCGCGCACCTTCGATGCGCCGATGCCGATTGCAACGGCGAGCGCGGCCGCAGCGCTCGCGCGCGACGCGGCATGCGCGCGGCGCCGCGCCGCCGCTGGCCGCGCCGTCATGCGATTTCGGCCGCCGCGCGGCGGCTTTCCTTGCGCGGCAGGCCGAGGTGGTCGCGCAGCGTGGCGCCGGCGAGCGTGCGCCGGTAGCGGCCGCGCGCCTCGAGCGCCGGGATCACGAGCTCGACGAAATCGTCGAGCCCCTGCGCCTGCACCGCGAAGCCGAGGATGAAGCCGTCGCCCGCGCCCGCGTCGATCCAGCGGATCAGCGCGTCGGCAACGTCTTGCGCCGCGCCGATGAACTGCGGGCGCGGCGTCGCGACGGCGAGCGCGGTCTCGCGCAGCGTGAGCCCCTTCGCGCGCGCGTCGGCCTTGATGTGGTCGGTCGTCGAGCGGAAGCTGTTGCGGCCGACGTCGCCGAGCTCCGGGAACGGCGCGTCGAGCGGGTATTGCGTGAAGTCGTGGTGGTCGAAGTAGCGGCCGAGATACGCGAGCGCGTCGTCGATCGTCAGCAGATCCTGGATCGCGCGGTACTTGTCCTCCGCTTCGGCCGCGGTGCGCCCGACGATCGGCCCGATGCCGGGGAAGATCTTCACGTCGTCCGCCCGGCGGCCGTGCGCGAGCGCGCTGTCCTTCACGCGCCGCGTGAACGCGCGCGTCTCGTCGAGCGACGGCGAGTGCGTGAACACCGCATCCGCGTACTTGCCCGCGAGCGCGATCCCCGCGTCCGACGAGCCCGCCTGGAAAATCACCGGCTGCCCCTGCGGCGAGCGCTGGATGTTGAGCGGCCCGGCGACCTCGAAGAACCGGCCCGAATGATCGAGCGCATGCAGCTTGTCGCGCGCGAAAAAGCGGCCGCTCGCGCGGTCGCGCACGAATGCGTCATCGTCCCAGCTATCCCACAGCCCCTGCGCGACGCTCAGGTATTCGTCGGCGATCTCGTAGCGCAGGTCGTGCTCCGGGTGCTTCGTGCCGTAGTTCTTCGCGGTGCCCTCGAGCGGCGTCGTCACGACGTTCCAGCCCGCGCGGCCGCCGCTCAGCAGATCGAGCGACGCGAACTGCCGCGCAACCGTGAACGGCTCGCTGTACGACGTCGACACGGTGCCCGCGAGGCCGATCTTCGACGTCGCGGTCGCGAGCGCGGACAACAGCGAGATCGGCTCGAAGCGGTTCAGGAAGTGCGGGATCGACTTCTCGTTGATGTAGAGGCCGTCGGCGACGAACGCGAACGCGATGCCGTTCGCCTCCGCCTTGCGCGCGACGCGCACCAGGAAGTCGAGGTTGACGCTCGCGTCGGGCGGATTGCTTGGGTGCCGCCACGCGTTCATGTGGCTGCCCGCGCCTTGCAGCATGATGCCGAATGGGATCGTGGACTGGGTCATGGCGAAGATCGGTGTCGTTGAGATCGGGTGAAGGCGCGCGGCCCGCGCGCGCCGCACGCTCAGGTCCGCACGGGCAGCTCGCGCGCGAGCAGCTCGACGGACGCGAGCCGCGCCGGATAGTGCGTGACGGGCGAATCGACGACGAACTCGGCGACGCCGTAGCGGCGCGACAGCGCATCGAGCTCGCGGTGCACGTCGTCCGGCGCGCCGGCGATCACGTGCGGACGCAGCTCGTCGACCCGGTAATCGGTCGCGCCGCTCTGGCGCGCGAACTCGGCCGCCGCCTGCGCGCTGCCGAGATTGAAGCTCTGGCCGCCCGCGAGCTTCAGCTTGAAGATCCGCAGCGCGCCGATCAGCCGCTCGGCGTCGCCCTTCGTCGGCGCGGCGACCGCGTACAGCGCGAGGAGCGGCGCGCGTCCGGTCGCGCTGCGGTAGGTGCCGAGCGAGCGCTCGACGTTCGCCTCGTCGCCGTTGAAGTGCCCGGCATAGCAGAACTGCCAGCCGAGCCGCGCGGCGAGCGCGGCGCTCTCGGGCGAGCCGCCGAGCAGCACGCGCTCGGGCGCCTCGGGCGGCACCGGCAGCGCGAGCGCGCCGGCGAGCGGATGCTCCTCGGCGACGCCCCAGTTCAGGAACGCGTCGAGCTCGGCGAGCTGGTCGGCGAACGCGGGCTTGCGCGGCTTGTCGTGCAGCGACTGCAGCGCGCGCGTCGTGAGCGGCAGGCCGCCCGGCGCCTTGCCGACGCCGAGATCGACGCGCCCCGGCGCGAGCGACGCGAGCAGCTTGAACGTCTCGGCGACCTTGAACGGGCTGTAGTGCTGAAGCATCACGCCGCCCGAGCCGACGCGGATCGTCGACGTATGCGCGAGCACGTGCGACACGACGATCTCGGGCGCGGAACTCGCGAGCCCCGGCGCGCCGTGATGCTCGGCGATCCAGAAGCGGCGATAGCCGAGCGCCTCGGCGCGCCGCGCGAGCGCGACCGTGAAGCGCAGCGCGTCGGCCGCCGTCGCGCCTTCGGCGATCGGGCTCTTGTCCAGCAGCGATAACGAATAAGACATGGCGGGTACGTATTCAGGCTACGGGAAATCGGGGAAACCGCGCGCGTCCGGCGTCGCGCGTCACGTCTTCGGCAAGCCCGGCGGGTTGGTTCGCGATGCGTCGATCGCTTCGGAGCCGAGGCTCCAGCGATCGAGCACGCGCCGGTACGCGCCGTTCCGGATGAAATCGTTGATCGCGAGCGTGAACGGCGCGGCAAGGCCGCTGCCCCTGCGCGTCGTGACCGCGAGGTCCGCCGTGCGCGGCCAGCCGCCGCTCACGGTGCCGACGAGCTTCGTCCGGCGCTGCTGCGCGGCCTGATACGCGAGCACCGAGTTCACGCTGAAGATCGCGTCCGCGCGGCCCGATTGCAGCGCGACGTTCTTCACCGCGTGATCGTCGTAATACTGGACCGTGACGGGCTTGAGCCCGTGCGCGACGTTCTCGCGGTCCCATTCGAGCAGGATCTTCTCCTGGTTCGTGCCGGCGTCGGTGATCACGCGCAGGCCCGCGACGTCCCTCGGCTCCTTGATCGACGCGATCTTGCTGTCGGACTTCACGTAGAAGCCGACCTGATCCTTGCGATACGTCGAGAAATCGAACTTCGCCTTGCGCTCCTCGGTCACGGTCACGTTCGACAGCACCGCGTCGACGCGCCCCGATTCGAGCGCGAGCGGCCAGTCGGCCCACGCGAGCGCGACGATCTTCAGCTTGCGGCCGAGGCTGTCGGCGAGCAGTTGCGCGAGATCGGCGTCGAAGCCGACGACGGTGTGCGCGTCGGTCGCATACGCGCTGATCGGCGGCTGGCTCGGCGCGATGCCGACCGTCAGCGTATCGGGCTCGGCGAACCTGAAGCCCGCGGGCAGCGCGCGGATCACCGCCTCGTCGCGCGCGCCGCGCACGCGTCCGGGCTGCTCGGGGCTCAGATCGAACGTGGCGGCGAACGCCGCCGCGCCGATGCCGGCCAGCACGGCCGCGACGACGGCACGCGCGATCGGTCCGGCGAACGACTTCATGTAGGGTGATTTCATCGACGATTCCTGTTCTCGTTCGTGGCGAATGCGTGGTCGCGTTCGAGGCGACAGACGGGCCGCGGCGCGTCACTCGACCGGCGCGGCCGGCGCGGGCGCGCGCAGGTCGTCGAGCGTGCCGACGCGGCCCGGCTCGATCAGATCCTTGCCGAACGGCAAATGCACGTAGATCTCCGGGTCGACGTCGCGATCGAACAGCGCCGCGTAGCCCGTGTCGAGATACAGCGCCCATGCTTCCGGCTGCCGGAAGCCCGTCGTCAGATAGACGCGCCGATAGCCCTGGCGCGCCGCGCGCAGCTCGAGCTCGCGGACCACGCGCCGCGCGAGCCCTTGCCGCCGCAGATCGGCGCGCGTCCAGATCCGCTTGAGCTCCGCCGTGTGCGCGTCGTATCGCTTGAAGGCTCCGCCGCCGATCGTCTCGCCGCCGCGGATCAGCAGGATGAACGCACCCTCCGGCGGCGCGAACAGCTCGGCCGGATAGCGCGCGAGCTCCGCTTGCGCCGAAGCACGGCTGTCGGGCCGATACGCGTGATAGCGCGTCGCGTATTCGTCGATCAGCGCGTCGATCAGGGGTTTCGCGCGCGCGTCGTGCGGCGCGGTATCGATAATGCTGTCGGTCATGGCGATGTCGTCGATGGCGAACGGTTGCGCACGGTTGCGCACGGCCGGCGCGGCCGATACGACGGCCCGCCGCGGCGGCGCGCCCGTTCGATCTGCGGAATCCGGGCAGCGGGGCGCGGCATCGCTATCCGACGCGCACCCGCGTGATCCGATGCGCGCCTTTCGCGATGTCATCGCGCTACCGCTGTTCATCACATTAGCGTTTCGACTCGCAAAGCCTAACCAAGCAATTTCGATATCGATATCGGCGGCGGCGTAGCAAGGATTTCGATGGAACGGGCGGCGCGCGGTCAGGCCGGCGCGTCGTCTTCCGCGAGCTGGAACAGACAGTCGCCGCGCCGCACCTGCGCGGGCACGCGCTTGCAAACGACTTCGCCGTCGCTCGCGAAGCGCTGCGTGACGGGCTCGCGCAGCGGCGTATCGGGAAAATGGATCAGCGCGGCCGGCTGCCCCGCGCGCACGCGCGCGCCGAGCTCGACGAGCGGCTCGTAGAGGCCCTTGTCGTATGCGTACACATAGTGATGCGCGCCGCTCACCCGCATGAAACGCGTCGTCGCGGGCGGGCTGTCCGGCACGAGCGGGCCGTGCAGCGCGCCGACGAAGCCGAGGAAATGCAGCAGGCCGCGACGGGCGTCGCGGATCAGCGCCGGGTCCGACATGCCGCCGCCGCCCAGCTCGGTCAGGATCGAGATCGCGCCCTGCCTGCGCGCGGCCGACGACGCGTGCACCGGATTCGGCGCATGCAGGAATGCGCGCGGCAGCCCGAACGCGGCGAGCAGCGCCCGCACGCGCGCGCGCTCGGCCGCGTCGCGCGGCTCGAGCGCGAGCATGTTGCCGCCTTGATAGACGAGCGAGCTGCCGCCCGAATGCAGATCGACCAGATACTGCGCGCGCGGCAGCAGCGTGTGCTCGATGTAGTCGGCGATCACGGCGGTCGGCGCGCCGGCCGGATCGCCGGGAAAGCTGCGGTTCAGATTGCCGCCGTCGATCGGCGACACGCGCGAGCCCGCGTCCGCCGCCGGGAAATTCGCCATCGGCAGGAAAATCAGTTGCCCGGCGACCTGCGCCGCGTCGATCTCCCGCACGGCTCGCGACACGACGATCTGGCCTTCGTACTCGTCGCCGTGGTTGCCCGCCATCACGAGCACGACGGGGCCGCTGCCGTTGCGGATCGACACGATCGGCACCGGAATCCATCCGTACGCCGAACGATGGACCGAGTGCGGCACGCGCAGATAGCCGGCGTGCTTGCCGTTCGCGTCGAGATCGACTTCGCTGCGGATCGGATTTCGGAAGCGGGAGGTGTCGTTCATGGTCGGCATCGGCCTGCGGCGGCCTGAGCATAACAAGGCGGTGAAAAGGAGCATACCGGCAATCGCCGGCGCTCGCTCGGTGGCGCGATGCGCGACCGAGCGGCGCCGCGCCGTCGATGCCGCCGGACGCTTCGAATGCCGTGCGGCGCGGTTTTCTGCTAATGTCGCCTTACGGCCGCGTTCGGCCGGCGCATGCGCGAGCCGCCGGGCACACGGTCGTTCGCGCGGCCCGCCTCCGGACGCACGCCACCGAAGCACCGATCCCTCGGGAGCCTGCGCATGACCACACATCGTTTCAACGTGTTCGGCAAGCAGATCCTGGTCGAGCGCGCGCAGGACCGCTGGGTGCCGTTCTACCCCGGCGCGGACGGCAAGCGCCGTCCCGCGCATTTCGTCATTCCGGATTTTCTCGAAGCCGACGAGCTCGGCCAGTATCTCGGCGATCTGTTCCATGAGAGCGCGACACCCGATAACGGCGACGTCGAGCGCCTCGATCTGCCGGAGCCCGACTGAACGGCGCCGCGCGCGGCAGCCGCAGCCGCCGCACGTCGTCACCCTGCTTCGCCGGATTGAGTAAACTTTTCTGATCAGGCGGCGTCCGACGCAAAAACGGCAAACGACCCCGGCGCGCGATGCTCGCGCCCGTACGCGCAACCCATGAAATCCTTGATCCCGCAACAACGGCAAAAGCTCGTCCGTCACAACGTCAACTGGGCGCTCGATGCGTTCAAGCGCTTCTCCGCCGATCGCTGCGCCGCGATGGCGGCGAGCATCGCGTTCTATTCGGCGTTTTCGCTCGCGCCGACGCTCGTGATGGTGATCGCGGTCGCCGGCTGGTTCTTCGGCGCCGACGCCGCGCGCGGCGAGGTGTTCAGCCACGTGCACGAGCTGATCGGCAACGAGGCGGCGGCCGGCGTGCAGACGATCGTCGAGAACGCGCATCGCAGCGGCAGCCGCGGCGGCACCGCGGCGCTGATCTCGTTCGCGATGCTCGCGATCGGCGCGTCGGCGACGTTCGCATCGCTGAACACCGCGCTCAGCGTGATCTGGCCCGCGACCGAAACGCGCGCGTCGTCGGTGCTCGGTCTCGTGCGGGTGCGGCTGATCTCGTTCGGGCTCGTGCTCGGCGTCGCGTTCCTGCTGATCGTGTCGCTCGTGCTCGACACCGCGATCACGTTCATCGGCCGCTGGCTGTGGGGCGCGTCGCCATACGTCGCGATCGGCAACCTGCTGCAGTTCTCGATCGGCATCGCGGTGCTCGCGTTCGCATTCGGCACGCTGATGAAATTCCTGCCGGACGCGCGCGTGTCGAACCGCGACGCGATGACGGGCGGCATCGTCTCCGCCGTGCTGTTCTCGGCGGGCAAGAAGCTCTTCGCGCTGTATCTCGCGCACGCGGGCACCGCGAGCGCGTTCGGCGCCGCGGGATCGTTCGCGGTGCTGCTGATGTGGCTGTACTTCTCGGCCGCGGTGCTGCTGCTCGGCGCGGAATTCGCGGCGGCGCGCGGCGCGGCGCGCGCATCGAACGCGGCCGCGCCGCAAGCCGATGCGACGCCGGCGCGCGACAGCCCGCACGACTGACGCGCCCGGCGAGCGCATCAGGAAGCCGCCCGCGCCTTACGCCGGCCTTTCCGGTTGTTGCGCGCGAGCAAACATCCGGCTCGGCATGCCGCGTGTCAAGAGCGGAAAGGTGCAGGCGTGCGTCGAGCCGCATCACGTCGCGGCGTTCGTGCGCACGATTGTCGCCATGCTGGCCGGCCGTACATCCGCAAACGTTTGCACACACTGTTTTTGTTGCGTAACCCGCCCGAAAACCCTCCCCTCCGCGAGCAAGATACTTGTTCCCACAACAATCGCAACGCAGCAATCGGCCAGTGTTCCCCGAATCGAAATAGTCGTTTATGTGATTGATATAAAACGACTTTCCATCGCTGTCACCTTTTTGAGACACTTTATTTTTTTGGATTTCTTGCGTCTGGTGCAGTGCGCTATTCTCCAATCCGCAACAAATAACGACTCACTCGCGTGGAGAAATAACTCGATGAAGAAACTCGCTCTGTCTACCCTCTCGCTCGCGCTGCTGGGCGCAGCCGGTGCAGCCCAGGCTCAAAGCAGCGTCACGCTGTATGGCGTGATTGATACGTCGATCACTTATGTTCATGGTAACGATGGCAAGGCCAACAACGCATGGCTGATGGGCAGCGGCAATCTGCAAGGCAGCCGCTGGGGCCTGAAGGGCACCGAGGATCTCGGCGCCGGCCTGAAGGCGATCTTCCAGTTGGAAAACGGCTTCAGCTCGAATGACGGCACGCTCAGCCAGGGCAAGCGCATGTTCGGCCGCCAGGCGTTCGTCGGTCTGCAAAGCGATCAATACGGCACGGTGACGCTCGGCCGCCAGTACGATCCGCTCGTCGACCTGGTGCAGCCGGTCACGGCAGACAACTACTTCGGCAGCCTGTTCGCCACCCCTGGCGACGTCGACAACAACGACAACAGCCTGCGCGTGAACAACACGGTCAAGTACACGTCGCCTGTGTTCGCGGGCTTCCAGTTCGAAGCGCTGTATGGCTTCAGCGGCATTGCGGGTGCGGCGGGCCAAGGCCAGACGTGGTCGGCGGCGGCGGCGTACAACAACGGCCCGATCGGCGTCGCAGCCGGTTATTTCTACACGTCGAACCCGTCGCCGGCGAGCGGCGTGCGCACGACGTGGAGCGGTTCGTCCGACGCGATCTTCGACGGCGCGATCAACTCCGGCTACGCAAGCGCGAAGTCGATCGGCATCGCACAGGTGGCCGGCCAGTACGTGTTCGGCCCGGTTACGGTCGGCCTCGGCTACAGCAACGCGCAATACAAGCCGGACGGCTTCTCGGGCTTCTCGTCGACAGAGAAGTACAACACGGGCCGCGGCTTCGCGACGTACCAGGCCACGCCGGCACTGCTGCTCGGCCTCGGCTACGCGTACACGAAGGCGAGCGGCGACACGGACGCGAAGTACCACCAGGTGTCGATCGGCGCGGACTACGCACTGTCGAAGCGCACGGACGTCTACCTCGCGGGTGCTTACCAGCACGCGAGCGGCACGCAGCGCGTCGATGCGACGACGACGCAATCGGCGCAAGCATCGATCGGCTCGTACAGCGTCAACGGTACGAAGTCGCAAGAGATGGTCGCGCTGGGCCTGCGCCACAAGTTCTAAGCGCAGCCGCGACGCGCGGCTCGCCGGCGCCTTCGGGCGTCGCCGGCCGCAACCGCAAAGCCAGCCTGGCGCAGATGCGCCAGGCTGGCTTTTTTGTGATGCGTGCGCCGTGCGTGACGCGTGAATCGCGAGGCGGCGACCGATCGACGACATCGCGCGGGACGCCGCGCGCGGACCATGCGCGCGGAGCCGCATAGCGGGCGCTACGCGCGCTCCGAAGGCTTCGGCAACGCCTCTGCCCCGGCATCGCCCGCAAGGGCAACAGGGCCTCTATGGCGAGCCGGCAACGCGCAATGGACGACGGCCGCGCGGCGACGAAGATCCCGACCGCCCCACACGTCGCGCGTCCGACTCGTTCGCCGCGCTACACCGCGTGCCACGCGCGCACCGCGCACGACACGTCACGCACAACAACACATCGCGCACCGCACGTCGCTCGCATCAACGCTCGCCACGCCACTCGCCGGACGCCGCGACCTTGCGCCGGCCTGTTCGACGCGTCCAAGGCTCGGCAAGGACGAACGTCGTCGTCGACTGGTCGATCGCTTCGGGGTCGTGCAGGAAGCATCGTCGACGCGTCGCACCGGCCTCCCGTTCATCCAGCATGACGCCGCTGCCTCAGCGAATGCGAATTTGAACGCCTGTGCCGGCGCATCAGTGCGTGCGCCCTCTCAAAATGAACCCGCACCTTCATGCGGCGAGTCATCGATCGCCGTGCGGCTGCCGCGGCCGCTCGCTCGAACGTCAGCGACTCCGCGCGCATCGCGTATCGCGCGGTGACATCTCGTCGCACCGCAACCGCATCGGTCCATCGTTCGACGGCAAACGAGAAACGTACATCTCACTACGTTGCCGCGAGCATTCCCGATCGACGCTCGTCATCACGCCACGCGCCTTGCGTTCGCAACCGCACGCTGCGCTCCGCCCGCACGCGGACAAAAAAATCCCCGCGCGCTCGCGCACGCGGGGATTTTTTCGGACTGTCGCAGCTACCGGACGATTCCGGCAAACCGCACGCCGTCCTTACGCTGCCGCATCCTTCAGCTTCTTCAGCGCGCGAGCCTTCACGCGCACGCTGGCCGGCTTCGCCGGGAACCAGCGCTCTTCGCCCGTGAACGGGTCCTTGCCGAAGCGCTTCTTCTTCGCCGGCACGGCTTGCGCCGTGATCTTCAGCAGACCCGGCAGCGTGAACTCGCCTGCGCCCTTCTTGTGGACCGAGCCCAGCACGACGTTCTCGAGTGCCGCGAGCACTGCCTTGACAGCCTTCACTTCGATGGCTGCGCGCTCGGCGATGTGCGTCGCGAGCGAAGCCTTCGTGAACTTGTCCTTGAGCGGCGTCGGAGCGGCGGGCGCCTTCGCGACAGCCTTCTTCGCCACTACTTTCTTCGCGGGCGCTGCTTTTTTGGCAGCCACTTTCTTGGCCGGTGCGGCAGCCTTCTTAGCCACCTTTTTTGCGGAAGTCGCCATGTTTCTCCTACCAGGTGTGGTCGTTGGATACACGAAGCGCGCGACATGCGAGCTTCAACGCCGGATTCTACAAGCGCCGCGCCGCTTCGTGCAGCACTTTTATGCGTTATCCGCGGGTTTCCCGCAGGTTTTGTTGCGCGCCGCTGACTACGGATGTCGTTTCGGCCCGCGCGCGCAGCGGTTTTACGTCGCATATCGAATCGCCCGAGCGAATTATGTTCGACATTTGCATTCCTATACTGTCCGTCGGCATCGCATCGCTTGGGACCTGGAATGCGCGCAGTCAAACACGTGAGAGGGCTCGACGGCCTGCGCGCCGTCGCCGTCACACTCGTCTTCCTGTCGCACCGCGCGCACTTCGGCGCGGTCGACGTCGGCCAGATCGGCGTCTGGACGTTCTTCCTCATCAGCGGCTTCCTGATCGTCGGCGAGCTGCACCGCAGCCGGCTCGCGATCGAGCGCGGCACGTCGTGCCGCCGCTACGCGTTCTGGCTGTTCGCGGGCAAGCGCGCGCTGCGCATCCTGCCCGTCTACTACCTGCTGCTCGCCGCGATCGCGATCGCGCATCGCCATCTCTATCAGCACGACGTCGATCTCGGGCTGCGCTGGCACGCGGTGTTTCTATCGGACTATTGGATCGGCGTCGTCAAGGAGGGCTGGCCGGGCAGCACGTCGCACTTCTGGAGCCTCGCCGTCGAGCAGCAGTTCTACCTGATCGCGCCGATCGTGCTGCTCGCCACCCGCGCATCGCGCCATCTCGCGATTTGCGCCGCGACCGTCGCGCTCGCCGCCGCCGCGCATCTGCTGCTCTATTTGCAGCACGCGTCGCCCGTGCTCATTTACGCGTTTTCGCCGTGGAATTTCGCGTTGATCGCGCTCGGCGGCATCGGCGCAATCCTGCGCAGCGGCGGCGCGGCGGCGCCCGAAGGCGTCGCGGGCGCGCTGATGCCGTGGATCGGCGCGGCGGGCGCCGCGTTCTGCGCGACGCTCGCGCTATGGGCCGCACCGCTTTCCGCGACGGCGGGCGGCGTCGCGGACATCGGCCTTGGCGTGTCGATCGCCATCCTGCTGTTCTGGATCGTGAGCCGTCCCGAACATCCGGCCGTCTCGCTGCTCGAGCGGGCGCCGCTCGCGTACCTCGGCACGATCAGCTACGGGTTCTATCTGTTCCACAACCTGATTCCCGAGCGCATCGGCGTGATGCCGGGCCTCTACGAACGGCTGCGCGTTCCGCCCGCGCTGCAGGAACTGCTGCCCGAAATCCTGCAATTCCTGCTCGCGGTGCTGCTCGCGCATCTGTCGTGGCAGTACCTGGAAAAGCGCGTGCTCGACTACAAGAAGCCGCTCGACGCCGCGCTGCGCCGCCGGTTCGCGCCGAGCGAACGTCCGGCCGCGCGCTGACCGGCGCGCCGGAGCATGGGCGCGTGCCGCGGCGAGCGCCTTCCCGCCTCGCTCCGCTCCGTCCGGATACAAAAATGCCCCGGCTCGCGAGAACCGGGGCCAACGGAACAACCACCACACACCTTGGACGTCAAAAGACAGGGATGCTAAGCGACCGCGGCGAGCACCGGCAGGCAGTTGCGCAGGTACGCCTCGAATTCGCGGCCCACTTCCGGATGCTGGAGCGCGAGCTCGACCGTCGCCTTCAGATAGCCGAGCTTGCTGCCGCAGTCGAAGCGGGTGCCGTAGTAGCGGTACGCGAGCACCTGCTCCTCGGTCAGCAGCGACTGCACCGCGTCCGTCAGTTGCAGCTCGCCGCCCGCGCCCGGCTTGATCTTGCGCAGATGCTCGAAGATGCTCGGCATCAGCACGTAGCGCCCGACGACGCCGAGATTCGACGGCGCATGCTCGGGCGCCGGCTTCTCGATGATGCCCGACAGCTTGATGATGTCCTCTTCCCACTCGCGGCCCTCGACGACGCCGTACGAGCGACTGTCCTCGCGCTCGATCGTCTCGACGCCGATCACCGAGCTGTGATAGTGGTTGAAGACGTCGACGAGTTGCTTGAGCACCGGCTGGTCGCCGTGCAGCAGATCGTCGGCGAGGATCACCGCGAACGGTTCGCCGTGCACGAGCTTCTCCGCGCAGAGCACCGCGTGGCCCAGGCCGAGCGCGGCCGGCTGGCGCACGTAGAAGCAGTCGACGTGGCTCGGCTTGATGCCGCGCACGAGCTCGAGCAGCTTTTCCTTGCCGCGCGCCTCGAGCTCGGATTCGATCTCGAACGATTTGTCGAAGTGATCTTCGATCGCGCGCTTGCTGCGGCCCGTCACGAAGATCATCTCGGTGATGCCCGCATTGATCGCCTCTTCGACCGCATACTGGATCAGCGGCTTGTCGACGACGGGCAGCATTTCCTTCGGACTCGCCTTGGTGGCGGGCAAAAACCGTGTGCCGAGACCGGCAACGGGGAACACGGCTTTGGTGACTTTCAACATGATCGCATCCCGAAAGTGTTGACGATTGGCCGGACGTCAAATGTCGGGGGCGCACGCCGGGCGCGGCTGCGCTCGACGGACGGTGCGCATCGGCATTCGACGCGCCGGCAACCCATCAATCTGAATAAAGATCCGCTCGCTCCGGCGCTGCTCTCATTAATATGAAAGAGTTGTCCGGATATAAGCATATTCGGATAATCGCCGCGAAGTCGGTCGATCTTGCCGACCCGCCGGGTGCTTCGCGACAATTTACCGATTCGATCCGGCGCGTTCAATTATTCGAATTCCTCCGAATACGGCGCGCCGCCGCGACCGAAGCCGAAACGGTTGATCGGCTCGTTCTTCAATGCGTCCCGATAGGCCGACAGAACGGCCATCACGAGCAATACGGCGCCGCTTGCAATCCAATGCATGTCCATCGCGCACTCCTTCCTTCAATCGACATGGGATCTCAAGCTATCAGAAAAAAATCGATAAATAATTTGCCGCCATGCCGCAACGTGAGAACCGTTACGAACGGATACGTTTAATTACATCTTATTCAATAGGCGATTTTTTTATTCTCCCGTCCGGATTTCTTGCGGATTACGATCGAATGGCGCCTTTTGCGCCTTTCTCATTGCAAGGAACCGGATCGCATGAATGCTTCGAGCATGGCGTCGGGTGCGCGGCCGAGCGCCACCGACCACAAGGAACACCTGATCGACGCGCTGCGCGGCTTCGCCGCGCTGCTTGTCGCGTACTTCCACTGCCGGCAGGTCGCGTGGGTGGGAATGCAGCACTTCCATCGGACGTATGGCCATTCGCTCGACCCGAGCGCGATCGCCGGCTACCTGACGTTTCCGTTCGCATGGGGCTCGGCCGGCGTGCCGATCTTCTTCGTGATCAGCGGCTATTGCATCCATCGCAACGCGGCGCTCAAGCTCGCCGCCGATCCGTCATACCGGCTCAACGCGCCGAACTTCTGGGCGCGCCGCTTCGCGCGCATCTACCCGGTGCTGCTCGCCGCGCTCGTCGCGACGCTCGTGTTCGATTCGGTCAGCCTGCAGTTCGAGCCCGTCAGCCACAAGATCCGCGACATCGGGCTCACGTCGTTCGTCGTCAACCTGCTGTCGCTGCAGGGCGTCGCGGGCTACACGTACGGCTCGAACGGCGCGCTGTGGACGCTGTCGCTCGAAGTGCAGTTCTACGCGATCTATCCGCTCCTCTTCGCGGCGCGACGCCGCTTCGGGATGCTGCCCGTCGTCGTCGCGATCGCGCTCGTCAACGTCGTGTCGGCCTGGCTGCTCGAACGGCACGATCTGCAATTCTTCACGTCGTACTGGCTGTCTTGGACGGTCGGCGCGTGGATCGCCGACGTCCGCGCGCAACGCGACGCGCACGCCACGCCGGCGCCGTCGCGGCTCTGGTACGCGGCCGCGGCGGCCGGCGTCGCGCTCGGCTGCGTCGCGTTCCATTTCGGGCAGTATGGCGCGTTTCAGCTATGGGCAGCCGGCTTCGCATGCTATCTGTACGCGGCGCTCGCGCGGCCCGTGTCCGCGTCCGTGCCGATGCGGGCGCTGTCGTGGTTCGGCGACTTCAGCTATTCGCTGTACCTGATCCACCTGCCGTTCTTCGTGTGCCTGGCGTCGGTGCTGTATCGCTCGGAGCTGCAGTTGTCGATCTGGCCGTCGTTCGCGTTCATCGCGGCCGTCGTCCCCGTCGCGTACCTGTTCTACCGGATGTTCGAGCTGCCGGCGATGCGCTGGTCGGCGAGCCTGAAGCCGAAGCGGGCCGTCGCGGCTGCCGCGCAGCGGCAGATGCCCGTCTGACGGGCAATGCGCGCGGCTCACGGCGCGCGAGCCGGCTGCGTGCAGTCGCCCTCTTGAAACCGGCAGGACAGCCAATCGAGCCGGATCGCCCGCCACGGCACGAATCCATGCAGCCGACGCTCGCTTCATCCTCCGTCAGATCGCGCATTGGCACGGCGGCGTCGCGACGAACGGCTTAACGTGGTGTTGCCGCAAGCGCGCAACCCGCTGCGGATCTCACGTGGATTCGGATATCGGCCGACAGCGCGTCTTGTCCGGACGTCGACGAAACAACCGGAAATGAACGGCCGCATGTGTGCATCGGGCGCGGCGTTCGGCAACGTGAACGAACACGCAACAATCCGGGCATCCGGTCGCCGATATCGCCGGCCGCGAAGTCACTCCCGCAGCCGCTCGCCGCGCCCGCGCTCACGACAAAACCGGTTTCACCGCCGCCGCGCAGTCTCGACGAGAATCCGCTCGACCTGCTCGACGTAGGTCTGCGTGCCGAACCGGTTCACCGCGGTGTCGTAGCCGTTCGCGACGAGCCGCTCGCAGAGCACCGCGTCGGTGCGCAGCGCGGCGAGCGCGTCGGCGAGCGCATGCGCGTCGCCGGGCTCGCGGAGCAGGCCGTTCACGTCGTCGTCGATGATCTCGACGACGCCGCCCGCCCGCGCCGCGACGACGGGCCGCTTCGCGAGCATCCCTTCGACGATCACGCGGCCGAACGGCTCCGGCGTGATCGACGTGTGCGCGACGACATCGACCGCCTTCATGCAAGCGGCGACGTCGCGCTGAAAGCCGAGGAAATGCACGCGCTCGCCAAGCCCGTGCAGTGCGACGAAGCCGCGCAGCTCGGCCGCGTACTCGTCCTCGCCGAAGAGCGGCGCGCCGACGAGCGCGACGTGCATGTCCGGATAGAGCCGCGCCGCCTCGAGCAGCACGTGCTGCCCTTTCCAGTGCGCAAGCCGGCTGAACGAGCCGACGATCCACGCATCGGCGGGCAGCCCGAAGCGCACGCGCAGCGCGGCCTGGCGGACCGGTTCCAGCGCGACGAAGGGCTCGGCCGAAATGCCGTTGAAGACGACCTGCACCGCGCGCCGCTCGAAGCCCGTCAATTCGAGAAACGCCCGCGCGGACGCGTCCGAGTTCGCGATCACGCGCGTCACGCCGAGCCGCGCGCATTGCTTGATCGCGAGCCGCTGCTTCGGGCCGAAGTGCGCTTCGCTCACGATGTCGCGCAGATGCCAGACCACCGGCTTGCGCGCGAGCCGCCCGGCGAGCGCGCCCACCACCATCGCGCGCTGCGTGTTCGCGTAGATCACGTCGGCGTCGCGCGCGCGACGCGCGACTTCGCGCACGAGCGCGAGCAGGCTGCCCGCCGCGCGCAGCGACACGCCGCCCTGCTTGTGCACGCCCGCGAGCGCGCGCTGGCCGACGACGTCGACCCGCGCGCCCGCTTCGTCGAGCGCCGCGCGAAACGGCCCGTCGTCGAACAGCACGACGTCGGCCGAATCGCGCAGATGCTTCATGATCTCGAGCAGCGACAGCTCGGCGCCGCCCAGCACGCCGCTCTGATCGAGCACGAGCGCCTTCAGGCCGCGCGCCGCGAGCGACGCGCGGCCGGCCGGCTGCGCCGCGCCCGCCAGCTTCGCGCGCGCCTGCGCGTTCGGCAGCAGCGCGTCGATCTGCGCGACGAAGCGCCGCCGGAAATGCGCGGCGGAGAACCGCTCGGCGTTCGCGCGGCAATCCTCCGGCTTGAAGCGCGCCGGCGCGCGCTCGAAATCGTCGACCGCGGCGACGATCGCCCGCGCGCTCTGCTCGTCGAAGAACACGCCGGTCGGCCGCTCGTGCGACGCCGCGTCGCGCACCGTCTCGAGCGCGCCGCCCTTGCCGAACGCGATCACGGGCGTGCCGCATGCCTGCGCCTCGACGACCGAGATCCCGAAATCCTCCTCGGCCGCGAACACGAACGCCTTCGCGCGGCGCATCCGGTCCTGCAACACCGAAAACGGCTGATAGCCCATGATCTCGACGTTCGGCGCGGCCTTTGCGCGGATCTTGCGCATGTCCGGCCCGTCGCCGATCACGACGAGCCGGCGCTCCGGCATCTGCGCGAACGCGTCGACGATCAGGTCGATCTTCTTGTACGGCACCATCCGCGACGCGGTCAGATAGAAGTCTTCCTTCTTCATCGACAGCGTGAACGCGTCGACGTCGACGGGCGGAAACACGATCGCCGCGTCGCGCTGATAGACCTTGTGGATGCGCCGCGCGATGAACGCCGAGTTCGCGACGAAACGGTCGACCGAATTCGACGTGCGCACGTCCCAGTTACGGATGTAATGCAGGATCAGCCGCGCGAGCGCCGATTTGACGCCGCGCGTGAGCTGCGATTGTTCGAGGTACTGATGCTGGAGATCCCACGCGTAGCGGATCGGCGAATGCACGTAGCTCACGTGCACCTGGTCCGGCCCGGTCAGGATGCCCTTCGCGACCGCGTGGCTGCTCGAGATCACGAGATCGTACGCGGATACGTCGAGCTGCTCGATCGCGAGCGGCATCAGCGGCAGGTAGCTGCGGTACTTCGTGCGCGCGTACGGCAGCTTCTGGATGAACGACGTCGTGACCGGCTTGCCGCGCAGGAACGTGCGGTCGTCGAGGAAATCGACGAGGCCGAACAGGTCCGCGTCCGGAAAGCACGCGACGATCTGCTCGAGCACGCGCTCGGCGCCCGCGTAGGTGACGAGCCAGTCGTGGACGACCGCGACGCGCAGCGGCCGCGCCGCATCGCGCGCGCGATGCGCGGGGGGCGGCGCATCGGCGATGCGCGCGTCGCGCGCGGCGCGCTCGACGTCCTGAAACGTCGCGGCGCGCTGCAACGGATGTTCTGCAAGATCGCGATTCATACGCTCTTCCTCGGGTTCAGACGCACGAGCACGCTGCGCGCGAGCGCGCGCATGCCGGGCGTCATCGTGATCGACCAGCCGACATTCAGCGCGACCGCGGCCGCGCACGCGGCGATCGCGGCGGCGAGTCCCGGCAGCGCATGCGCGACGTACAGGCTCGCGAGCAGGAACGCGAGGTGCGCGAACATGTCGAGCGCGATCGCGCGCATCCGGATCGCGGACAGATACAGCAGCACGCCGTAATCGACGAGCGCGCGCGCCGCGACGACCACCGCCGCGCCGATCAGCCCGAAATGATGGATGCCGACCCACAGCGCGCCGACGAAGAACGGCATCTGCACGAGGCCCGCGGCCGCCGCGCGCGCGGGGTTCACCTGCGACTGGATCAGGATGCGCGTGACGCTCGCCTGGCCGACGAGCCACACGCTGATCACGAGCACGCGCCCGACGGGCGCCGACAGCTCCGCGAGATCCCGGCCGACCCACAGCGTGAGAAACGGCCCGAGCGCGAAGACCGCGGCGATCGCGATCGGCGTGAACACGCCGTTCAGGAATTCGAGCGACTGCTTGACGAGCGTGTCCGCGTGATCGCGGCCGACGGCCGACAGCCGCGGGAACAGCGTGCGCACGAGCGCGTTCGGCAGCATGTTCAGGCGCGTGACGAGGTTCTGCGGCACCGTGTAATACGTGACGTACTTCGCGCCGAGCCCGGCGCCGAGCATCACGCGGTCGAGCGTGTCGGCGATCATGCCCGTCATGCTCGCGATCAGCATCCAGCCGCCGAAGTTGAAGAGCCCCTTCGCGGTGCCGAGCTGCGGCGGCTCGATCCTGCGGATGCCGAGCACCTTCATGCTGGCCGCGCCGAGCATCACCGCCGCGATGAGGCGCGCGCCCACCGCGGCCGCGAGCACGACCTGCAGCGTCGGCGCGACGAGCCACGCGGCGAAGAGCGGCATCAACTGGAACAGGAACGTGCCGATCGTCTGGTTCGTGTTGAACACGCCGAAACGCTCGGCGCCGTTGATCGCGCCCGCGAACACCCATGACACGTTCGCGAGCGGAATCGCGAGCGCGAGCCACGGCAGCGCGAGATACACCTCGTGCTGCAGCTCGGCCGACACCTTCGTGAAATACGCCGTGTACATGAACGCGCCGAAGTAGATCAGCAGACCGCCCGCGACGCCCGTGGCCAGGTTCAGCCAGAACGCGCTCCAGAACACGCGCGCGCTCTCTTTCGCGTCGCCGCCCGCGAGCGCCTTCGAGATGTGGTTCTGCGCGGCCATGCTCATCCCGAGATCGAGAATCCCGAAATAGCCGATCAGCGTCCACACGAGGCTCACGACGCCGTAACGCTCGACGCCGAGCGCCTTGATGTACGCGGGCACCGTCACGAGCGACACGAAGGTCGGCAGGATCAATCCGAAGAAATTGATCGCGACGTTCTTCAGCATGCCTTTATCCATGGTCGCGCCGCCCCGCTCCGTTCGCGCCCGCCGTCGCTCCCGCGCCGGTCATTGCGGCCTCCATCGATACATCATCACCTTGCCGCGCGCGTCCTCCTCGACGAAGATCAGGTACTCGCCGTTCTCGCGCCGGTACGCGCTGATCCCGAACGGCACGTCGACCCAGCCGGACGCGCGCCCGACCTCCGGCCCCGGCTTGATCACGCCGAGCTCGCGGCCGTTGTCCTTGTCGTACACGTGCACCGTGCCGACCGGCTCGACGCCGAACAGATAGCGCCCCTCGAGCGTCAGCCCGATCAGCGTGAAGATCGGCTTCGCGTCGAGCTGCCACGGCAGCGAAACCTGATAGCGCACGACGGGGGAGCCGCTCGACCACTTGTCGAAACGCACGAGCACGCGCCCCACCTCCTTCGACAGGCCGCCGACGCGCGCCGCGTCGGCCGTGTAGCCCGTCACGTACAGCGTGTCCGCGGAAGCGTCGTACAGCGCGCGGCGCAGCTCGGTGAACGGCGCGGGCGTCGGGTACGTCGTCAGCTTGTCGTACGAGTAGATCGGGTTGCCGGCCTTGTCGAGCCCGCCGAAGCGAAAGCGCCGGATGCCGCGCGTGTCGCTCGTGCGCCAGATGTCGCCGTTCGTGTCGACCCACCAGCCCCAGCCGCCCGCCATGCCCTTGCCGGTCGTGTTCAGCTCGAATTCGCCTTCGTCGAAGCGGCCGTTTCCGTTCGCGTCGCGCCAGATCCAGTCGCCGCCCGGAGGCCGGTTCGGCACCTTGTCGACGGGCCGCGCGCGCCCCGCGAGCAGCCCCGACGGAATCGCCGTCTCGCCGTCGCGCTTCGGATCGAAGCGATAGATCTTCAGATGATCGGCGTACATGTCGGTCAGGTACAGGAACGTGCGGCCCGCGACCTTGCGCGCGAACGGCATTCCCGGCCATTGATCGGTGTTGAACACCGGATCGTCCGGATACTTGAAGCGATTCGACAGGAATCCCGCATATTTCCATTCCTTGCCCACGGGCTTCGACAGATCGAGCTCGAAGCGCTTGTTGCCGGTGTAGACGCTGTTCGGCCGGCCCGGATCGATCCACGCGCCGTCGACGAACAACAGGCCCTGCACCTGCCAGCGCAGCCGGCCGTCGGGCGCATAGCTCTCGAGCGTGCTGCCGAGCCCCGCGCCGATCGTGCCGTGACGCGGGCCGATGCCGTTCGTCGCCACATACACATTGCCCGCGCGATCGACGCCGACGCCCGTCAGCCCGTTGAAGCGCTGCGGCCCCGGCCGGCCCGCGTAGCCCGAGAAGATGCCGCCGCGCTCGCCGAGCGCGCCGCTCATCGCGTAGCCGCCTTCGGCCGATTTCGAGAAGATCAGGATCTGCTGGCGCGCGCCATTGTCGGCGACGAGCACGCGGCCCTTCGCGTCGGTCGCGACGTCGACGGCGTCGACGCCCGACGGCAGCTCGGGCGCGTCGTCGATCGCGCGGCCGTCGGGCCGCACGTGCGCGAGCTTCGCCGGCCCGTTGCGCGTGTCGGTCAACAACCACAGCGTGCCGTCGGCCGCGAGCGCGATCCGGCCCGGCTCGCGCGCGCTCCACGCGCCTTTCTTCTGCATCGTCTGCGCGTCGTACACGTTGACGGTGTCGTGCAGCGGATCGGTCGCGTACAGTGCGTTGTCGTTCGCGGCGAGCCCGGCGACTTCCGCGTGCGTGTCGGTCGGCACGTCGTTGACCATCAGGAAGCTCGCCGCGAGCTTCGCGCGCGCGTCGCCCGCCTTCGCGCTGCGAAACGGCGCGGCCTCTTTCACATCGCCGATCTCGCGGCGCGAGATGCCGTACCACTGCCGGCCCTTGTCCGGCCAGATGCCCGGCGCGACGAGCCGGCCCTTCTCGTTGCCGACCGCGATCGCGACGTACGCATAACGGCTGTTCACCGCGATCGCGCTGCCGCCCGCGTTGCCCCAGCCGTGCGTGCCGCCCGCGAAGCCGAGCATCTTGCCGTCCTGATAGACGCTCGCCTCCGCGCCGCTCTCGTCCCACGGCGCGTTCGTATACACCTTGCCGTCGGGCGTGACCGCGATCGCGCGAATGTCGATCTGCGTCCACGTGCCGTCGCCGTAGCCATGGGTATTGCCGATCCACGACGTCGTCGCGGGCAGCACGTTCTCCGCTCGCGCGGCGCCCGCGAGCGTCGCCGCCGCGCACACCGCCACTCCCATTCGCATCAAACGTCGCAAGACGCTTCTCCCTTCGACCGTGACGAGACGCCGGCGCGCCCGGCCACCAGCGAGCCCGACGCGCGAAACACTCGTGCGTTTGCGACGCATGCATGCATCGCAAAATAGGTTTCAAACGATGCGAAGCAGGTTACAAGCAAAAATATTCACAAGAAATTTGGAAATATTTGCGGATATTTCGACGCGCAAGAATGTATCGAATGATCAAATCGAATCGTTTCGCATGGCCGCGCGCCGGCAAGAACGACCGGCGGCACCCGCGCGGACGCGTAGAAAATGCCGCGCCGCAGCATGCGCGACCAAGGCGATCGGGGTCGAATGCCGCGCCGAATTCGCTCGCCGCGCCCCGTGAATGCGGCCGCCGCGCCGCTTGCGGAAAAAATCGAACGAATCTCGGTGCGTTTTTTTGCCGATTTCTTTTCCCTAGAATCGATTTCGACTCGATCTTTCATTTATTTCAGCGGATGCACAACGATTCGGAGCGAGCGCGCAGAAAGCGCAATGCGCGGCCGGCGCCGGATCGTCGTCGTTCGCCCCCGTGCCCGATGACTCGCGATACGCTCGTTGCCCCGCCCGCCCACGCCGGCCGCATCGTCCAGCTCGATGGCCTGCGCGCGCTCGCCGTGCTCGCGGTGTTCTTCCAGCATGCGCTGAAGGCCCCGCTGTGGATCGGCGTCGACCTCTTCTTCGTGCTGAGCGGCCTGCTCATCACCGGCATCCTGCTCGAGCGCAAGGCGCGCGGCGCGTCGTACTTCGGCTATTTCTACGCGCGCCGCGTGCGCCGCATCCTGCCGCCGTATCTGCTGCTGCTCGTCGTGTCGTCGATCCTGTTCGGCGTCGAATGGGCGAGGCACTGGCCTTGGTATGCGTTCTTCTCGACGAATATCGGGCTGTCGCTCGGCAGCATCGGGCACGACAGCCTGAACGTGCTGTGGTCGCTCGCCGTCGAGGAGCAGTTCTACATCTTCTGGCCGTTCGTCGTGCTGCTCGTTCCGGCGCGCGCGCTCGCGTGGGTCGCGGCCGCGCTGATCGTCGCGGCGCCGCTTCTGCGCGCGCTCGCGACGCCGTGGTTCGATTCGTTCTGGCCGATCTACTACCTGACGCCGTTCCGGATGGACCTGCTCGCCGCGGGCGCGCTCCTCGCCGTCGCGCTGCGCCGCGACCGGCGCGCGCTCGAGCCGTACTACGGCGCGGCGATTGCGGCCGCCTGCGCGGCGCTCGCGGTGCTCGCGTGGCTGCATTTGTCGTTCCCGCGCTTTCGCGCGGCAAACACGCCCCTCTCCAATGCGACGCTCTACAGCGTGTCGCTCGTGCTGTGCACGTCGATCGTCGTGATCGCGCTGCGCGGGCGCGGCCTCGTGCAGCGCGTGCTGACGAATCCCGCGCTCGTCTATGTCGGCACCGTCAGCTACACGATCTATCTCGTCCACCTGAGCGTGCTGTACGCGCTCTGGCCGCTGCATCTGAACCGCTACCTGACGGCCGCGCTCGCGTTCGCCATCACGCTCGGGTACGCGAGCGCGAGCTGGTACGGCTTCGAGCGGCGCCTGACGCGCGGCGCGCCCCGGCCGGCGCTCGCGGGCGCCGCGCGCGCATCCGCATGATCCGATTCACTCCATCGTTCGATTAGGAAACCGCAATGACCCAAGCACGCAAGGCGATCATCACCGGGATAACGGGCCAGGACGGCGCTTATCTGACGAAGCTACTGCTCGACAAGGGCTACGAAGTCGTCGGCACGTATCGCCGCACGAGCTCGGTGAACTTCTGGCGCATCGCCGAACTCGGCGTCGACAAGCATCCGAACTTGACGCTCGTCGAGCACGACCTGACCGATCTCGGCTCGAGCCTGCGCCTCATCGAACGCACGCAGCCGGACGAGCTGTATAACCTCGCCGCGCAGAGCTTCGTCGGCGTATCGTTCGACCAGCCGGCGACGACGGCCGAAGTCACGGGCCTCGGCGCGCTGAACCTGCTCGAGGCGATCCGCATCGTGAACCCGAAGACCCGCTACTACCAGGCGTCGACCTCGGAGATGTTCGGCAAGGTGCAGGCGATTCCGCAAACCGAGAGCACGCCGTTCTATCCGCGCAGCCCATACGGCGTCGCGAAGCTGTTCGCGCACTGGACGACGGTCAACTATCGCGAGTCGTACGGCATCTTCGGCTCGAGCGGGATCCTGTTCAATCACGAATCGCCGCTGCGCGGGCGCGAGTTCGTCACGCGCAAGATCACCGACACCGTCGCGAAGATCAAGCTCGGCAAGGCGAACCGGCTCGAGCTCGGCAACATGGATGCGAAGCGCGACTGGGGCTTCGCGCTCGAGTACGTCGAAGGGATGTGGCGAATGCTGCAGGTGGACAGGCCCGATACCTACGTGCTCGCGACGAACCGCACCGAGACGGTCCGCGATTTCGTGCGGATGGCGTTCGCGGCGGCCGGCTACCAGCTCGAATGGAGCGGCAAGGCCGAGGACGAGCGCGGCATCGACACGGCGACGGGCAACGTGCTCGTGTCGGTGAATCCGAAGTTCTACCGCCCCGCCGAAGTCGATCTGCTGATCGGTTGCGCGGACAAGGCGAAGGACAAGCTCGGCTGGGCCCCGAAGACGACGCTCGAGGAACTGTGCCGGATGATGGTCGAAGCCGACATCACGCGCAACCGCCACCATGAGACCTTCTGAGCCCGGCGCGCGGCGCGCGCTCGTCACCGGCATCGCGGGCTTCACCGGCCGCCATCTCGCCGCGCGCCTCGAAGCCGACGGCTACGACGTGTGGGGCACGGTCGCGCCCGACACCGACGCGCCGGACGACCCGCTGCTGCGGCGCTGGCGCTGCGTGAAGGCGGATCTGCTCGACGTCGACTCGCTGCACGCGGCGGTCGCCGACGCACGGCCGCACGCGGTCGTGCACCTCGCCGCGCGCGCGCACGTCGCGCACGGCGATCCGCAGGACACGTACCTCGTCAACGTGGTCGGCACGCGCAACCTGCTCGCGTCGCTCGCGGGCCTCGACGCGAGCCCGGACGCGGTGCTGCTCGCGAGCAGCGCGAACGTCTACGGCAACGCGCCGATCGAAGTGCTCGACGAATCGGCGCCGCCGCGGCCCGCGAACGACTACGCGGTCAGCAAGCTCGCGATGGAATACATGGCGAAGCTCTGGCTCGACCGCCTGCCGATCGTGATCGCGCGGCCGTTCAACTATACGGGCGTCGGCCAGAGCGACGCGTATCTGCTGCCGAAGCTCGTCGCGCATTACGCGCGCGGCGAGCCGCGGATCTCGCTCGGCAATCTCGACGTGAGCCGCGATTTCTCCGACGTGCGCGACGTCGTCGACGCCTACGCGCGGCTCGTCGACGCCGCGCCCGCGGGCGAGACGTTCAACGTGTGCGCGGAGCGCGGCCATGCGTTGAAGGAAGTGCTGGCGATGCTCGCGCGGATCGCGGGCTACGTGATCGACGTGAGCGTCGATCCGCGCTTCGTGCGCGCAAACGAGGTGAAGAAGCTGGTCGGCTCGCGGCAGAAGCTGCGCGGCGTGATCGGCGACGCGCGCCGCACGCCGCTCGACGAGACGCTGCGCTGGATGTACGGCGACATGCGCGCGGCGCTCGCCGCGCGCGCGGGTCAGCCGGCGAGCTGAGCGTCGATGCTCTTCGCGAGCGGCGACGGCGTGTCGCCCGTGTGCAGCGTCGTGACGGTCTCGATCAGCGCGATCCCGCACTCCGCATCGGCGACCGGGTTGTGCATCGTGTTCTTCGGCACGATGCAGAAGTCGCCGGCGTTCAGCACGACGTCGTCGCGCCCCTCGAATTGAATGCGCAAGCTGCCGTAGACGACGTAGAACATCTCGTCCTCGTCAGCCCGCGAACCCGCCCGCGAACCCGCCCGCGAACCCGCCCGCGAGCCCGCGCGCGAGATCGTCGCGGATGTCCGCCGGAGCCTCGAGTCCGACCGCGAGCCGGATCAGCCCTTCGGTGATCCCCGCCGCCTCGCGCGCCTCAGGCGCGATCCGGCTGTGCGTCGTCGTCGCCGGATGCGTGATCGTCGTGCGCGTGTCGCCGAGGTTCGCGGTGATCGACACGATCTTCGTGCCGTCGATCACGCGCCACGCGTTCGCGCGCTGCTGCTCCGGCGTGTCGCCCTTCAGCTCGAACGACACGACCGAGCCGCCCGACTTCTGCTGACGCTTCGCGAGCGCATGCTGCGGGTGCGATTCGAGCCCCGGATAGAACACGCGCTTGACGGCCGGATGCGCTTCGAGCCAGCGGGCGATCTCGAGCGCGTTCTCCGATTGCCGGTTCACGCGCAGCGACAGCGTCTCCATCCCCTTGAGCAGCACCCACGCGTTGAACGCGGACAGCGTCGGCCCCGCGGTGCGCACGAACGGGAACACCTTCTCCATGATGAACGCCTTCGACCCGACGAGCGCGCCGCCGAGCACGCGGCCCTGGCCGTCGAGGAACTTGGTCGCCGAGTGCATCACGACGTCCGCGCCGAGCTTGAGCGGCTGCTGCAGCACCGGGCTGCAGAAACAGTTGTCGACGACGAAGAGCGCGTTCGCGGCCTTCGCGATCTTGCCGATCGCCTCGATGTCGGCGAGCTCCGTCATCGGGTTCGACGGCGTCTCGAGGAAGAACATCTTCGTCTCGGGGCGCACGGCGGCGCGCCATGCGTCGAGATCGGCCGGATCGACGAACGTCGTCGTGATCCCGAACTTCGCGAAGATCTGGCCGAACAGCCCGAGCGTCGAGCCGAACAGGCTGCGCGAGCTGACGAGGTGGTCGCCCGCCTGCAACGCGGCCATCACGACCGACGTGATCGCCGCCATCCCGGACGCGGTCGCGATGCACGCCTCGCCGCCCTCGAGCGCCGCGAGGCGGTCCTGGAACATCGTGACGGTCGGGTTCGTGAAGCGCGAGTACGTGTAATAGTCTTCCGAATGCTTGAAGCGCTCGGCCGCCTCGGCCGCGCTCGCGTAGCAGAAGCTCGACGTCAGGAAGAGCGCTTCCGAATGCTCGTTGAATTCGCTGCGCAGCGTGCCCGAGCGGACGGCGAGCGTGTCGAAGTTGAGAGAGTCGTCCATGTTCCGTTCATCCGTTTTCAAGCGCATCGCCGCCATGCGCACCGCACGGCGCGCATGCCGCGATGCGCAGATCAACAAAAAGCCCGCTCATGCGTCGGCATCAGCGGGCTTGGTGTGCGGTACGAACAGCTATCGACTCGGGCCGACGTGGCGCTGCTCGCCGGCCTTCGCTTTAGCTGTTTCGGGTTGCCCCGCGTCCGCAAGCTGAAATCAAATCGACGCAAGGCGCCATCGTATCACGCCTTTTCGGTCATGTGCGCGGGCGCTCACTCGACCGACAGTTGCAGGTTCATCTGCGAGCGCTCGGCGCCTTCGCCGCTCGGATCGCGATCCGCCTGCGACGCGGGCGCGAGGCGCGCGCGCTCGATCGCGTCCAGATACTCGGGCGTGACGTCGCCCGTGATGTAGTCGCCGTCGAAGCACGACGCCTCGAAGCCCTCGAGCGACGGGTTGATGTCGCGCACCGCGCGGCGCAGATCGTCGACGTCCTGGTAGATCAGGTAATCGGCGCCGATGATCTTCGCGACTTCCTCGTCGGTGCGGCCGTGCGCGACGAGCTCGCCGCGCGTCGGCATGTCGATCCCGTAGACGTTCGGGAATTTCACGGGCGGCGCCGCCGAAGCGAAGATCACCGATTTCGCGCCCGCGTCGCGCGCCATCTGCACGATCTCGTGCGAGGTGGTGCCACGCACGATCGAATCGTCGACGATCAGCACGTGCTTGTCCTTGAACTCGATGCTCATCGCGTTGAGCTTCTGGCGCACCGACTTCTTGCGCACCGCCTGGCCGGGCATGATGAACGTGCGGCCGACGTAACGGTTCTTGAAGAAGCCCTCGCGATACTCGACGCCGAGCTTCGCCGCCACCTGCATCGCAGCCGGCCGCGACGAATCGGGAATCGGCATCACGACGTCGATCGGCACGTTCGGCAGCTCGCGCCTGACCTTCTCGGCGAGATAGTCGCCCATGCGCAGGCGCACGTTGTAGACGGGCACGCCGTCGAGGCACGAATCCGGGCGCGCGAGGTACACGTACTCGAACATGCACGGGTTCAGGCTCGGCTTGTCCGCGCACTGGCGGCTGTGGAACCTGCCGTTCACGTCGATGAAGACCGCCTCGCCCGGCTTCACGTCGCGGACGAATTCGAAGCCGATGCCCTCGACCGCGACCGATTCCGACGCGACGATCCACTCGGTGCCCTGTTCGGTTTCGAGCTTGCCGATGCAAAGCGGGCGGATGCCGAACGGATCGCGGAACGCGAGCAGGCCGTAGCCCGCGATCAGCGACACGATCGCATACGAGCCGCGCGCGCGGCGGTGCACGCCCGCGACCGCCTTGAACAGCGAATCGGGATCGAGCTCGAGGCCCGTCGTCGAGAGCTGCAGCTCGTGCGCGAGCACGTTCAGCAGCACCTCGCTGTCGGAATTCGTGTTGATGTGGCGGCGGTCGATGCGGAACATCTCGTCCTTCAACTGCTGCCAGTTCGTCAGGTTGCCGTTGTGCGCGAGGATGATGCCGAACGGCGCGTTCACGTAGAACGGTTGCGCTTCGGCTTCACTCGACGCGGAGCCCGCCGTCGGGTAACGGACCTGACCGATCCCGGCCGTGCCGGGCAGGCTGCGCATGTTGCGCGTGCGGAACACGTCGCGCACCATGCCGTTCGCCTTGTACATATGGAAATTGCTGCCGTCCGCCGTCGCGATGCCCGCCGCGTCCTGACCGCGATGCTGCAGCAGCAGCAGGCTGTCGTAGACAAGCTGGTTGACCGGGGACTGGGAGATAACGCCTACGATGCCGCACATGGCATGTCCTTCAACGATACAAAAAAACGGTTCGGTCGGTGCGCTCGCGCGGATCAGACGTGAATGTACGCAGCGAGCCCGTCGGGCAAGAGCGGCTTGAGCTCGCGCACGCCCTGTTCGGCGAACGGACGCAGCAACGCGTCGCGCCAGAAATCCTGTTTCGGCAGCTCGGTGAGTCCCGCCGCCGCGACGAGCAGCAGCACGAGCAGCACGCCGCGCACGAGGCCGAACATCATGCCGAGCGACCGGTCGACGCCGCCCAGGCCCGTCGCCTGCGCGATCCGCGACAGCAGCGCGTTCGCGACGCCCGCGACGAGCACGACGCCGATGATGATCAACGCGAACGCGACGGCCCACTGGGTCAGCGCGCCGCCCGGCCAAGTCGCCGGAATATAGGGCAGCACGACGCCGACGAAACGGCACGCGATCAGAAATGCGGCGATCCAGCCGATCAGGCCGAAGATCTCGCCGACGAATCCCCGCCACGCGCCGCGCAGCGCCGACAAACCGATCACCAGCAGCACGGCGTAATCGAAAGCAGTCAGCATCGCCCGTTACTGCGTGAGGCCCGCTTCGCGCACCTTCGCGATCGCGGCGGAAGCGGCCGCGCGATCGGCGAACGGCCCCGCGCGCAACAGTGTAGCCGTACTGCCGTCGGCCTGCTTGCGGTGCTCGACATACGCGGGCACGCCCGCCGCCTTCAGCTTCGTCGCCCAGTTGCGGGCGGCCGCGTCGTCGCGGAACGCGCCGAGCTGCAGCGCGAAGCGCGCGCCGGGCGGCGATGCGGGCGAAGACGCGTCGCCGTCGGCCGATGCGGTCGCGGCCGGCGCGCGCGACGCCGGGACCGCATCCTGCGACGGCTGCGCGGCCGGCTTCTGCGCGGCGGCGGTCTGGGCCTTCCTGGCTTCCTTGGCGCCCGTCTTCGTGTCCGGCTTCACATCCGGCTTCACATCCGATTTGGCGGCTACGGCAGGCGCGGGCGCGGCGGCAGCGGCCGTCTCGGACGCGGGCGGCTCGTCGTGCGCGACGCCCGCCTGGACGTCCGACGCGTCTTCGTCGTTCGCGGCGGCCGCCTGGTGCGACGGGCGATTCGGGATGTCGATCTGGACGTCGTCGGTGACGGGCTTCGGATGCGAATCGAGCACCATCGGCAGCACGATCACCGCGGCGACGACGAGTGCGATCGCGCCGACGAGCCGCCGGCGCGCGCGTTGTTTTTCAGGAAGGGTCGGATCGAGCAGCAGCGCGTCGGTATCGGGCCGCTCGGTGCGGCGCGAACGGCGTTCCACGCGTTCGGTGCGCACGGCACGGGCGCCGGACCGCGCCCCGCGCCTTTGCGGCGCGTCGTCCTCTTTCTTGCCGAACGAGAAAATTCCCATGTATGGCTGAACCCGAAGCTACTCGTCAGTCAGTGGTCATGGCGGCGGTCCACGACGGGCATCACGCCCGCTACCGTGTAGAAGCTACCGAAAACCACGATTCTATCATTGTCGGATGCGCTTTTTAGTGCATCGAGGAACGCATCGGCCGGCGCCGCGTGGCGCGTGACGCTGTGCTGCGCGCCGTTCTCGACGCCCGCGCCGCGCAGCACGCGCTCGAGCACGTCGGCCGACGCCGCGCGCGGCAGCGGCAGATCGGTCAGATGCCAGTGATCGATCGCGCCCTTCAGCCGCGCGACGATTCCCACGAGATCCTTGTCCGCCATCGCGCCGAACACCGCGTGCGTGTACGGGTAGTAGCCCATCGAATCGAGATTCTGCGCGAGCACCGCGGCCGCGTGCGGATTGTGCGCGACGTCGAGCAGCACGAGCGGCTTGCCGGGCAGCACCTGGAAACGCCCCGGCAGCTCGACGTTCGCGAGCCCGAGCCGGATGTCCTGCGCGGACACGGGCAGCCGCCCGCGCAGCGCCTCGAGCGCGGCGAGCGCCGCCGACGCGTTGAGCAACTGGTTCGCGCCGCGCAGCGCCGGATACGCGAGCGCCGGATAGCGCTTGTCGCGGCCGAGGTACGCCCATTGCTGGCGCTCGCTGCCCGGCTGCGTCGAGCAGCGGAAGTCGCGCCCGACGAGCCACAGATCCGCGCCGATCGCGGCCGCATGGTCGACGAGCGCGTGCGGCGGCGCCGGGTCGCCGCAGATCGCGGGCTTGCCCGGCCGGAAGATGCCCGCCTTCTCGAACGCGATCTTCTCGCGCGTGTCGCCGAGATAGTCGATGTGGTCGACGTCGATGCTCGTCACGATCGCGCAATCTGTATCGATCACGTTGACCGCGTCGAGCCGGCCGCCGAGCCCCACTTCGAGGATCACCGCGTCGAGCCCGCGCGACGCGAACAAGTGCATGATCGCGAGCGTCGTGAACTCGAAGTACGTGAGCGACACCGGCTCCGGCAGGCTCGTGCGCGCCGCCTCGACCGCCTCGAAGTGCGGCAGCAGCGCTTCGTCGTCGACGATCCGGCCGTCGATGCGCGCGCGCTCGTTGAAGCGCAGCAGATGCGGCGACGTGTGGCAGCCGACCTTGTAGCCCGCGCGCGTCAGGATCGTCTCGAGGAATGCACAGGTCGAGCCCTTGCCGTTCGTGCCGCCGACCGTGATCACCGGGCACGCGAATTCGAGCTTCAGCGCGTCCTTGACCCGGCCGATGCGGGTGAGGCCCATGTCGATGCCGACGGGATGCGCGCTTTCGAGGTGCGAGAGCCACGCGTCGAGAGTGGAAAAAGTGCTCATCGAATCCAAGGCGAATCAAAGCGGCGAATCAAAACGGATACGCCAAAAAAACAAACGCGCCGCTCGGCGCAAGCCGAGCGGCGCGCGGACGTGCGATCACGCGCGCGGCCGTCAAGCCAGCGCGTCGGCCGGCTGGCGCTGCAACAGCGCGAGCAACTGCGCGATTTCGTCGCGCATCTTGCGGCGGTCGACGATCATGTCGATCGCGCCCTTCTGCAGCAGGAACTCCGCGCGCTGGAAGCCTTCCGGCAGCTTCTCGCGCACCGTCTGCTCGATCACGCGCGGGCCGGCGAAGCCGATCAGCGCCTTCGGCTCGGCGATCACGACGTCGCCGAGGAACGCGAAGCTCGCCGACACGCCGCCCATCGTCGGATCGGTCAGCACCGAGATGAACGGCAGCTTCGCCTCGGACAGCTTCGTCAGCATCGCGGTGGTCTTCGCCATCTGCATCAGCGACAGCAGGCTCTCCTGCATCCGCGCGCCGCCCGACGCGGCGAAGCAGATGAACGGCACCTGCTGCTCGAGCGCGTTCTGCGCGCCGCGCACGAAGCGCTCGCCGACGACCGAGCCCATCGAGCCGCCCATGAACGAAAACTCGAAGCACGCGGCGACGACGGGCAGCGTGTGGATCGCGCCGCCCATCACGACCATCGCGTCGGTCTCGCCCGTCTCGTCCATCGCTTCCTTCAGACGGTCCGGATACTTGCGGCTGTCCTTGAACTTCAGCGTATCGACCGGGACGATCTCCTGGCCGATCTCGTAGCGGCCTTCCGGATCGAGCAGCGCGTCGAGGCGCTCGCGCGCGCCGATGCGCATGTGGTGATCGCACTTCGGGCACACGTGCTGATTCGCGTCGACGTCGTTGCGGTACAGCACCGCTTCGCACGACGGGCACTTGACCCACAGGCCCTCGGGAATCCCCTTGCGGCTTTTCGGATCGGTCTGCTTGATCTTCGGCGGCAACAGTTTGTCGAGCCAGCTCATCGTATGGTTTCCTGTTCGGTGACGGACCGGGCGTTGCGCGCCCGGCCCGCGGTCAGCTTGTGTTGACGTGTCGCGCGCGGCTTACGCCGCCGGCTTCGCCGCGCCGTCGATCGCGGCGCGCAACTCGGCGACGAACCCCTGGAGCTCGGCGGCGGCGTTCTCCGGCGCGGCCTGCTCCAGCAACTGGACGAGGCGGCTGCCGATCACGACGGCATCCGCCACCCCGGCCACCGCGCGCGCCGTCGCGGCGTCGCGGATGCCGAAACCGACCCCGACGGGAAGCGGCACGCGCGACTTGATGGCCGGGATTTTACCCGCAATGCTGGAAACATCCAGATTTGCGGCGCCCGTCACCCCTTTGAGCGACACATAGTAGACGTAGCCGCTCGCCACCTGGCCGACGGCGGCGATCCGGTCGTCGGTCGAGGTCGGCGCGAGCAGGAAAATCGGATCGATGCCCGCCGCTCGCATCTTCGCGGCGAAATCGTGCGATTCCTCGGGCGGATAGTCGACGACGAGCACGCCGTCGACGCCCGCGTCGCGCGCGGCCGCCGCGAACGCATCCTCGCCCATCCGCTCGATCGGATTCGCGTAGCCCATCAGCACGACGGGCGTCTTCTGGTCGCGCTCGCGGAAGCGCCTCACGTCGTCGAGCACGCGATGAAGCGTCACGCCCTTCGCGAGCGCGCGCTCCGACGAGCGCTGGATCACGGGGCCGTCCGCCATCGGATCGGAGAACGGCACGCCGAGCTCGATCACGTCGGCGCCGCCTTCGGCGAGCGCGTGCATCAGTTCGACGGTCCTCGCCGGATCGGGATCGCCCGCGGTGATGAACGGGATCAGCCCCTTGCGGCCTTGGGCGGCGAGTGCGGCAAAAGTATTCTGAATACGGGACATGATTTTTTCCAAATCGTTTTGCTATCGCGCGTATCGCGCTGCTCACGCGTCGGCCGGCGCCGAGATTGCCGCGAGCGACGCGACGCGTTCGCGTGCGATCGCGCAATAGCTTTCGTTGATCTCGTAGCCGACGAAGTCGCGCCGCTGCCGCGCGCAGGCCACCGCGGTCGTGCCGCTGCCCATGAACGGATCGAGCACGCGGCCGCCCGGCGGGCAGCTCGCGAGCACCATCCGCTCGATGATTTCGAGCGGCTTCTGGGTCGGATGATCGACGCGCTCCGCGTGCTGCCGGTGCAGGCGCGAGACCGACCAGACGTCCTTCGGGTTGTAGCCCATCTCCAGCCACTTGCTGCCTTCGAACAGCTTGCGCGAGCGGGCCTTCTTCGTATCGGCGTCGTACGGGATGCGGACCGGATCGAGATCGAAGTAATAGCCCTTCGAAACCGCGAAAAAGCCGATGTTGTCGTGCACCGACGTGAAGCGGCGCGTCGTGCCGCCCATGCTCGGCACGCGCCGGTCCCAGATGATCTCGTTGACCATCGTGAGCTTCGTCTTCAGGAAGCTGAAGATCTCGGGCGCGTACTGCCACGTGCAGAACACGTACATCGAGCCGGTGGGCTTGAGCTTCGGTATCGCGAGTTCGAGCCACTCGCGCGTCCACGCGAGATGCTCGTCGCCCGAGCGCTTGTCCGAGTCGTTGCCGTAGTCCTTGCCGAGCCCGTACGGCGGATCGGCGACGATCAGGTCGATCGACGCGTCCGGCAGGCTCGCGGCGTCGTGCAGGAAATCGCGGTTGTGCAATTCGATGCCGGCGGACAGCGCGCGCGGCGCGACGGCGGCAGGCTGAACCGCTTGCGCGTCGCTCGCGGCGCCGCCGCCCGGCTCTTCGATCAGGTCGCGCATCGGTCGGGGTTCAGAGCACGAGGCCCGATCGCTCGGCGACCGTGTGCATGTCCTTGTCGCCGCGCCCCGACAGGTTGACGAGCAGGATCTTGTCCTTCGGCAGCGTCGGCGCGAGCTTCACGCCGTATGCGATCGCGTGGCTCGATTCGAGCGCCGGGATGATCCCCTCGATCCGGCAGCAATCGTGGAACGCCTTCAGCGCCTCGTCGTCGGTGATGCCGACGTACTGCGCGCGGCCGCTGTCCTTCAGCCACGCGTGCTCGGGGCCCACGCCCGGATAGTCGAGGCCCGCCGACACCGAATGCGTCTCGATGATCTGGCCGTCGCCGTCCTGCAGCAGATACGTGCGGTTGCCGTGCAGCACGCCCGGGCTGCCCGCGATCAGCGAAGCCGCGTGATGGCCGGTGTCGAGCCCGTCGCCCGCCGCCTCGACGCCGATCAGCCGGACGGCCGCGTCGTCGATGTACGGATAGAAGATGCCCATCGCGTTCGAGCCGCCGCCGACGCACGCGATCACCGCATCCGGCTGCCGGCCGGCGAGCTCGGGCATCTGCACCTTGCATTCGTCGCCGATCACGCGCTGGAAGTCGCGCACCATCATCGGGTACGGGTGCGGGCCCGCCACCGTGCCGATGATGTAGAACGTGTTCTCGATGTTCGTGACCCAGTCGCGCATCGCCTCGTTCAGCGCGTCCTTCAGCGTGCGCGAGCCGGATTCGACGGGCACGACGGTCGCGCCGAGCAGCTTCATCCGGTAGACGTTGGCAGCCTGCCGGCGCACGTCTTCCGAGCCCATGTAGACAACGCACTCCATCCCGAAGCGCGCGCAGATCGTCGCGGTCGCGACGCCGTGCTGGCCCGCGCCCGTCTCGGCGATCACGCGCTTCTTGCCCATCCGCTTCGCGAGCAGCGCCTGGCCGATCACGTTGTTGATCTTGTGCGCGCCCGTGTGGTTCAGGTCCTCGCGCTTCAGGTAGATCTGCGCGCCGCCGAGCGTCTCGCTCCAGCGCTGCGCGTGATAGATCGGCGACGGACGGCCGACGAAGTGCTTCAGCTCGCGGTCGTACTCGGCGACGAAATCGGGATCGTTCTTGAATTTCTCGTACGCGGCACGCAGCTCGTCGAGCGCGTGAATCAGCGTTTCGGCGACGAACACGCCGCCATATGGGCCGAAATGGCCACGATCATCGGGAAGGTTATACATGACGTCACTCTCGGTTCGACCGCGCGGCGCGCCGGATTCTCGATTCCGGCGCCCGCCGCGCGGACTGGCATCACCCGGCGTCCGCTTCGCGCACTGCGCGCACGAACGCCGCCATGCGGGCGCGATCCTTCACGCCCTTCGCGCCCGGCGCTTCGATGCCGCTCGAGACATCGACCGCGAACGGACGCACCTGACGGATCGCGTCACCGACGTTTTGCGCGTTCAACCCACCACTCAAAACGGCCCGACGCGCGAGCTCTGCTGGGATAAGTGACCAATCGAAGACCTTGCCGCTGCCGCCGTAGTGCTCGACGAGCGTGTCGAACAACAGGCCGCGGGCTGCCGAATAGTGAAGTGCCGATTCTACCAAATCGGCCGGCCGGCTCGCCACGCCCACGCGCAGCGCGCGCAGCCACGGCAGCCGCACCGCCGCGGCGAGCGATGCGCACTGTTCGGGCGTCTCGTCGCCGTGGAATTGCAGCAGCGTGAGCGGCACTGCGTTCGCGACGCGCGCGATCTCGTCCTCGGTCGGATTGACGAACAGCCCGACGACCGACACGAACGGCGGCACGCGCGCGGCGAGCGCGGCCGCCTGCTCGAGCGTCACCGCACGCGGGCTCTTCGGGTAGAACACGAGGCCGATCGCGTCGGCGCCGAGTTCGGCCGCCCAGTCGACGTCGCCCGCCTTCGACAGCCCGCAGAGCTTGATCCGCGTGCGCGGCGGCGGCGCGTCGCCGCCCGTGTCGCCGTGTGCGCCGGCGGCAGGCGCGTCGGCCGTCGTCGCAACGGCCGGATGGGCCGGATGGGTCGTATCGGTCGTCATGGTCGTCCGTCCAGATCGGCCCACACGCTGCTCCACGGCACGCTGCCGAGCTGCGCGGGCGGCACCGCGAATTCGGCCGGATAGCCGACGTGCGCGAGATAGAGCCCTTCGGGCATGAAAGTCGGCGCCGCGCAATCGCGGTCGCGGCTCTCGAGCACGTCGGCGAGCCACGACGCCGGATAGCGGCCGCGCCCCACCGCGACGAGGCAGCCCATCAGGTTGCGCACCATGTGGTGCAGGAATGCATTCGCGCGGAAGCGGAAATGGATGAAATCGCCGTCGGGGCGGATGCCGATCTGGTACAGATGCTTGACGGGCGATTTCGCCTGGCACTCGGACGAGCGGAACGCCGAAAAATCGTGCTCGCCGACGAGGTGGCCGGCCGCTTCGCGCATCGCGTCGACGTCGAGCGGCGTGTGGACCCAGCCCGTGCGCCCCGCGAGCATCGGCGAGCGCACCGGATGCACGTACAGCGCGTAGTAATAGGTGCGCTCGTACGCGGCGAAGCGCGCGTGGAACGTGTCCGGCATCGGCTTCGCCCACTGCACCGCGATCGTCGACGGCAGGAACGCGTTCGTGCCGCGCACCCACGAGAAATCCGCGCGATCGAGGTCGGTATCGAAATGGACGACCTGGCCGAGGCCATGCACGCCGGTATCGGTGCGGCCGGCGACCGTCGTGTGCAGCGACGTCTGCGCGAATTCCGCGAGCGCCGCCTCGAGCGAGTCCTGGACGGTCTTGCCGTGCGGCTGCGACTGCCAGCCGCAGAACGCCGCGCCGTCGTACTGAATGCCGAGTGCGATTCTCATCACGACAGATCGGCGAGTTTTGCGAGCATCACGCGCGCTTCGTCGCGCGTGTCGGCGTGATCGGCTTCGATCACTTCGTGCAGCAGCGTGCGCGCGCCGGCCAAGTCACCGAGCTCGACGTATTCGGACGCGAGCTCGAGCTTGTTGCGCGCGATCTTCGCGAGCGCCTCGGGCGTGAACGCCGGCAGCGACGCGCTCGGGCCGGACGGCAACTCGAGGTCGAAATCGAGGTTCAGCGCGCCGAATTGCGCGACGCCGAGCGGCGGCGGGTTCGCCGTCTGCGCGGCCGGCGCATGTCCCGGCTCGGCCGGCGCCGGCGCGGCGAACGATGCGTCGGGCGGCCGCGGGGCCGCGGACGGCGGCTCGGCGTGCGCGGGCGGCGCGTCCGGCGGTTCGATGCGCGGCGTCGCGGCTTCGTGCGGCGCGGTGGCTCGCGGCGGCTGTGGCACATCGCCGGCCGGGAGCGGCGCGGCTTGCGCCTGGCCGTCGTCGCGCCCGGTTTCGCCAGGCCCCGCAGCGTCCCCTTCCGTCTGCCGCGGCGCGACGCGGGCGTCGTCGTCAAACGATTCGACCCCGTCAAGGTCCGACGCCCCTGCTGCTTCACCATGTGTTTGCGCTCCACGCGGATTTTCCGCGCCAATTGGCGAATGGGCGGCGGGTGGGCCGTTAGTTGCACTTTGCGCACCGCGAGAATCGGTCGGCTCGGCATGTTGCAATTGCGCCGTCTGGTCCGCATCGGTCGATGTCGACTCGCGCGGCGGCAACGGCATGTCGAGACTGTCGAGCGCCGCGATCGCGTCGCTCGGAAACGCCTGTCGCCATGCGTGCGGCGCCAGCTTCGCGCCCGTCTGCGGAACGCCGGACGGCTTGTCGCCGGTCGATTCGGGCGCGTGCGGCGCGCCGCCCTGCTCGTCCGGGCCCGGGATCTTCAGCGTCAGCGGCTCGACGGCCGGTGCCTGCGGCTCGCGAGCCGGCGCGGCGTCCTCGTCGGCAGCCGGCGACGGCTCCGGTCCCCTCGGCAAGGGCGCGTGCTGCGCGGCGGCAGCCGTCACGCCTCGCCCGCCCCTGTCGGCCTCGTCGTCCTTATCGTGCCGGTCTTCTTCCTTCGCATCCGGCCCGGCCGGCGCGCCGGCGATCGCGGCAACCGCGTCCGGATCGAGCGCGGGCGCCGGCGTGAACGCGCCCGGCTCGATCGCGTCGGCGGACGCGCCCTTCTTGCGTCGGCGCAGCGCGAAGCCCGCGATCAGCGCGACGACCGCCGCACCGACCGCGATCGCGGCGCCCGTGTTGAACGGCGCCTGCGGCGCTGCCGCGCGCGGCGAAGCGCTCACGGGCGGCGTCGCGGTGGGTGCGGACGCGGCGCTCGTCGCCGATCCGGCCGCGGCTTCGGATGCGGCGGCTTCGGCACTCGCCGACGCCGATGTCGGCGCTGACGTCGCGGTACCGGCCGCGGCGCTCGCCTGCGGCTTCTGCGCACTCCCCGCCGCGGGCGCCGGCGCAGGCGCGACGTTCGCGGCAGGCTTGCCGATTCCGTGTTTCTGCAACTCCATCAGCACGCGATTCTTCAGTGCGAGCAACTGCTGCAGGCTCGACGGTCGCGCCTGCGAGGCACCCGTCGCCGCCTGCGCGGCCGAACCCGACAGCCCATGACTCGCGGCCCCGGGCGCGAGCAATGCCTCCGCGCCGGCCGCCGACGCGCCGTTCGCGCCGGCCGGCGCTTGCTGAATCGAGCCGCTCCAGACGTGCGCGCTGCCGACGCCGGACGAAGCCGCAGGCGCCGCCGCTTGAGCCGCAGACGCCACCACTTGAGCGGCCGCCGACGATGCGTGCACCGACGCCGCGCCGGGCGCCGACGCGCCGTTCGCGCCGAAGGCCGAGCCGGTTGCGCCGGAAGCCGCGAACGCCGTCGCGCCGCTTGCCGCCGCGGCATGCGATGCTGCCGGATGCGACGCCGCAGCCGGCGCGGCCGATGCGCCCGCATGCGACGCCGCGCCGGCAATTGCCGAAACCGCCGAAGCCGCCGGCGCGCCACTCGCCGCCGCGCCGCTTGCAGCCGTGCCGGCCGCAGCGCCCGTCGCGTCGAGCGCCGGCACGGTCAATTGCGCGCCGATCTTCAGGCGGCTCGGATCGCGCTTCATGAACGCCTGCGGATTCGCGTCGAAGAGCGCGCGGCCCGCGCGCGCCAGCACGCCGGGATCGTGCGATTGCGTGACGGCAACGGCAATGTCGTTGAGCGACTGCCCCGGCCGCACGGTGATCGTGAGCGGCGCGGCCTGGTCGGCCGCCGCGGCACTCGCCGCATCCGGAGCCGCGTAGGCGGCGCTCGCGCCGGCCAGCGCGAGAACGGCGACCGCGACTGCGCGCCGCGCGGACGGCAGGCCATCGGAGATCGTCGTCGAAGAAAGGAATCGAAGCGTCATCGGCTTGGTTGCCGCGGCATGACGCGGCCTGAGTTCGCGTTTGGATTGAGACAAAATCGGACCGCAAATAAAAAAAGCGTCGCGTGAAACGCGACGCTTTCGGGTTGTGTACGCGTCGTAATCGCGTAGTTTACTTTACTTGTCGAGCAGAATGCGCAGCATCCGGCGCAGCGGCTCGGCCGCGCCCCACAACAATTGATCGCCGACGGTAAATGCCGACAGGTATTCGCCACCCATTGCGAGCTTGCGCAGACGGCCGACCGGCACCGACAGCGTGCCCGTCACCTTCGCTGGCGACAGATCGCGCATCGACGCGTCGCGCTCGTTCGGCACGACCTTCACCCAGTCGTTGCCCGATGCGAGGATGCCGTTGATCTCGTCGAGCGGCACGTCCTTCGTGAGCTTGATCGTGAGCGCCTGCGAGTGGCAGCGCATCGCGCCGATCCGCACGCACAGGCCGTCGACCGGAATCGAGCCCGGCTCGCCCATCGCCGGCTTGCCGAGGATCTTGTTGGTTTCCGCGCCGCCCTTCCATTCTTCCCGCGACATCCCGTTGCCGAGATCCTTGTCGATCCACGGAATCAGCGAGCCCGCGAGCGGCACGCCGAACTGGCTGGTCGGCATCGCGTCGCCGTTCATCGCGGCGAGCACGCGGCGGTCGATGTCGAGGATCGCCGACGCCGGATCGGCGAGCTGCGCCGCCACCGCGCCGTTCAGCGCGCCCATCTGCGCGAGCAGCTCGCGCATGTTCTGCGCGCCCGCGCCCGACGCGGCCTGGTACGTCATCGCCGTCATCCAGTCGACGAGGTTCTCGCGGAACAGGCCGCCGAGCGCCATCAGCATCAGGCTGACCGTGCAATTGCCGCCGATGAAGTTCTTCGTGCCCTTGACGAGCGCGTCCTTGATCACGTTCAGGTTCACGGGATCGAGAACGATCACCGCGTCGCCGTTCATCCGCAGCGCCGAAGCCGCGTCGATCCAGTAGCCGTTCCAGCCGGCCGCGCGCAGCTTCGGGAAGACGTCGTTCGTGTAATCGCCGCCCTGGCACGTGATGATCGCGTCGCACTTCTTCAGGTCGTCGATGCTCGTCGCATCCTTGAGCGTGGTCTCGTTTTTCGCGAACGACGGCGCCTTGCCGCCCGCGTTGCTGGTGCTGAAAAACACCGGCTCGATCAGATCGAAATCGCCTTCTTCCTGCATGCGCTGCATCAGCACGCTGCCGACCATGCCGCGCCAACCTACGAGACCTACGTTCATGAGTAACCCTTTGCTGGAGCTTCCCCGCCTTTTCCGTCCCCGGCGCGACCGCGCGGGGAAACAGGCGGGCACGACGGACGACGATCAGATTTTCGTGATCGTTTTCGTGATGATGGTGATTTTGCCGATGACGATGGCGCGCGCACCCGCACGGGCTTGATTGCCGTGGAGTTTCGAGACCGGAGAGATCAGGGAAGTCGCCATCGTTCGAGTCTACACAAACCTGAGGGGCCGCACAACGGCCGGAAAAGCCGGACGGACCCCGTTTTCGGAGCCGCCGCGCCGCCTTGCGGCGGCGAGCCGCGCTCAGGCGCGCGGCCCGCTTGCCGGGCTAGCGGCGCTTACAGCACCGCGACCACCGCGTCGCCCATCGCCGTCGTGCCGACCTTGTTGCAGCCCGGCGTCGCGATGTCGGACGTCCGGTAGCCCGCCTCGAGCACCGTCCTGACCGCGCGCTCGATCCGGTCCGCCTGCTCCGCGCGGTTCAGCGAGTAGCGCAGCAGCATCGCGGCCGACAGGATCGTCGCGAGCGGGTTCGCGACGCCCTTGCCCGCGATGTCCGGCGCGGAGCCGTGCGACGGCTCGTACAGGCCCTTGTTGTTCCTGTCGAGCGATGCGGACGGCAGCATGCCGATCGAGCCCGTCAGCATCGACGCCTCGTCGGACAGAATGTCGCCGAACATGTTGCCCGTCACGATCACGTCGAACTGCTTCGGCGCCTTCGCGAGCTGCATCGCCGCGTTGTCGACGTACATGTGCGACAGCTCGACGTCCGCGTATTCCTTCGACACGTCGATCATCACGTCGCGCCAGAACTGCGACGTCTCGAGCACGTTCGACTTGTCGACCGACAGCAGCTTCTTCGCGCGTTTGCGCGCCGCCTGGAACGCGACATGGGCGATGCGGCGCACTTCCGGCTCCGAGTAGCGCATCGTGTCGAAGCCTTCGCGCTCGCCCGCGAACGGGCCGTCCGGCGCGGCGCGCACGCCGCGCGGCTGGCCGAAATAGATGTCGCCGTTCAGCTCGCGCACGATCAGGATGTCGAGGCCCGCGACGAGCTCGGGCTTCAGCGGCGACGCATCGACGAGCTGCGGGTAGCAGATCGCCGGGCGGAAGTTCGCGAACAGCCCGAGGTGCTTGCGCAGGCCGAGGATCGCCTGCTCGGGCCGCAGCGCGCGCTCGAGCGAATCGTACTTCCAGTCGCCGACCGAGCCGAACAGGATCGCGTCCGCTTCCTTCGCGAGCTTGAGCGTCGCGTCGGGCAGCGGATGGCCGCTCGCCTCGTAGCCCGCGCCGCCGACGGGCGCTTCTTCCAGTTCGAACGTCTCGTCGAGCGCGTTCAGCACCTTCACCGCTTCGTTGACGATTTCCGGACCGATGCCGTCGCCGGGCAGCACTGCAATCTTCATGCGAAATTCCTGACTAGATGAATGGTGGGATTCGGGCGACGCGAGCGCGCCGCGATGCACGGCCCGCGCGCTCGCGCGAGAAACGCAGGACGTCGGTCAGCCGATCAGCCGGTTGTCGAGCCACGGCTGCTTCGCGAGCCGCTCCACCTCGAACTGGCGGATCTTGTCCGCGTGGCGCAGCGTGAGGCCGATGTCGTCGAAGCCGTTCAGCAGGCAGTACTTGCGGAACGCGGTGATCTCGAACGGATATTCGCGGCCGTCCGGCGCGCGCACGACCTGCGCGTCGAGGTCGACCGTCAGTTGGTAGCCGTTGAACGCGACCGTCTCGTTGAACAGGTGATCGACCTGCTGCTCGGTCAGCGCGATCGGCAAGAGCCCGTTCTTGTAGCAGTTGTTGAAGAAGATGTCGGCGAAGCTCGGCGCGACGATCGCGCGGAAGCCGTACTGCTGCAACGCCCACGGCGCATGCTCGCGCGAGCTGCCGCAGCCGAAGTTCTTGCGCGCGAGCAGGATCGACGCGCCCTGGTAGCGCGGCTGGTTCAGCACGAAGTCCGGGTTCAGCGGACGCTTCGAGTTGTCCTGGCCGGGCTCGCCATGATCGAGATAGCGCCACTCGTCGAACGCGTTCGGGCCGAAGCCCGTGCGCTTGATCGACTTCAGGAACTGCTTCGGAATGATCGCGTCGGTATCGACGTTCTCGCGATCGAGCGGCGCCACGACGCCGGTATGCACATTGAATTTTTCCATGATCCGTCAACCAGATTGGAGGCCGGCCGCGAGTGCCGGCGAAATCGAATCCCGAATCGGCGCGCTCGCGCGCGCCGTCAGTCCGCCGCGCGCTTGATCGCGCGGCCGGCGGCGTTGATGTCCTCGCCCACGCCCGCGACCGTGTTGCAGCCGGCGAGGCCGAACACGAAGCCCGCCAGCGCGAACACGGCGGCAATGCGCCGGAAAACCGCTGCGTCCATGCTCACCCCAACTGGCGAATGTCGACGAAGTGGCCTTCGATCGCCGCCGCCGCGGCCATCGCCGGGCTGACGAGATGCGTGCGGCCGCCCTGGCCCTGACGCCCCTCGAAGTTGCGGTTCGACGTCGACGCGCAGCGCTCGCCCGGCTCGAGCCGGTCGGCGTTCATCGCGAGGCACATCGAGCAGCCCGGCTCGCGCCATTCGAAGCCGGCTTCGGTGAACACCTTGTCGAGCCCTTCGCGCTCGGCCTGCGCCTTCACGAGGCCCGAGCCCGGCACGACCATCGCGAGCCGCACGTTCGGCGCGACGCGGCGATTGAGTTTCTTCACGACATACGCGGCCGCGCGGATGTCCTCGATGCGCGCGTTCGTGCACGAGCCGATGAAGATCTTGTCGACCTTGATCGCCTCGATCGGCGTGTTCGGCGCGAGCGCCATGTACGCGAGCGCGCGCTCCATCGCGTCGCGCTTGACCGGGTCCTTCTCGCGCTCGGGATCGGGCACGCGGCCGTCGATCGACGTGACCATCTCCGGCGACGTGCCCCACGTGACCTGCGGGACGATCTCGGCCGCGTTCAGCTCGACGACGCGGTCGAACCGCGCGCCTTCGTCGGACTTGAACGTCTTCCAGTACTCGACCGCCTGATTCCACTCCGCGCCCGTCGGCACGAACGGACGGCCCTTCAGGTAGTCGACCGTCGTGTCGTCGACGGCGACCATGCCGGCGCGCGCGCCCGCCTCGATTGCCATGTTGCAGACCGTCATCCGGCCCTCCATCGTCAGCGCGCGGATCGTCGAGCCGCCGAATTCGATCGCGTAGCCGGTGCCGCCCGCGGTGCCGATCCTGCCGATGATCGCGAGCACGATGTCCTTCGCGGTGCAGCCGCGCGGCAGTTGGCCCTCGACCTTCACGAGCATGTTCTTGCTCTTCTTCTGCAGCAGAGTCTGCGTCGCGAGCACGTGCTCGACTTCCGACGTGCCGATGCCGTGCGCGAGCGCGCCGAACGCGCCGTGCGTCGACGTGTGCGAATCGCCGCACACGATCGTCATGCCGGGCAGCGTCGCGCCCTGCTCGGGGCCGATGATGTGGACGATGCCCTGGCGCACGTCGTTCATCTTGAATTGCGTGATGCCGTATGCGTCGCAGTTCGCGTCGAGCGTGTCGACCTGCAGCTTCGACACCGGATCGGCGATGCCGTGGCTGCGGTCGGTGGTCGGCACGTTGTGGTCGGACACCGCGAGGTTCGCGCTGATCCGCCACACCGGGCGCTGCGCGAGCTTCAGCCCTTCGAACGCCTGCGGGCTCGTGACTTCGTGCAGCAGTTGGCGATCGATATAGAGCAATGCGGTGCCGTCCTCTTCGGTGTGGACGACGTGCGAATTCCACAATTTGTCGTAGAGCGTCTGTGCCATGGGTATGCGGGGTCGTTGTAACGGCGAACAAGCGTTCGGATGCGGTCGATTATGCCACGCGAAGCGCGCACTCTTGTACCAGGAAAACGAAAAAACCCATAAAAAACAGTGAGTTGAATGGTACATCCGATACGGGTATCAGAATTACCCGGCTATCTCCGGACGCGTTCGCGCCGGCAAAACCGCGAACGCCGCGCTCACACCCATTCCTGCGGCTCGTCGTCGCCGTCGGCAAGCGTGAGCCCGTCCGCCGGCAGCGGCAGCGCGGTCCGGTAGCGGACCTGCTTCAGCGCGAAGCTCGAGCGGATGTTCGACACGCCCGGAATCGTCGTCAATTGATCGAGGATGAAGCGTTCGAGGCTCTTCATGCTCGGCACGACGACGCGCAGCAGGTAATCGGCGTCGCCCGACATCAGATAGCACTCCATCACCTCGGGGCGCTTGTCGATCGCCTCCTCGAAGCGGCGCAGCGCATCCTCCGCCTGCTTCTCGAGGCTCACCTGAATGAACACGTTGATCCGCAGCCCGAGCGGCTCCGGATTCAGCAGCGTCACCTGCTGCTTGATGAGCCCGAGCTTTTCGAGCGCACGGACGCGGTTGAAGCACGGCGTCGGCGACAGGTTCACCGCGCGCGCGAGCTCGGCGTTCGTGATCCGCGCGTTCTGCTGCAGTTGGTTCAGGATGCCGATGTCGATCCGGTCCAGCCGGCGAGAAGGTGCGCTCATCGTGCAAATATTCCGAAAACGGCGATTTTTCAGGAATTTATACGTTACACGGAACCCAAATCCCACGCAAAAGAGATGCACATTCTGCGGCTCGATGGATAACCTTGATGACTGTTGCCGCTGCTGTCTCCACCCGCTGTCGCCACCTCGAACCCGCCCGCCCGGAGCCGCGCATGAACGATTTATCGAACGGAATCCGCCCGGTCCTCGCGACCGCGCGCCGCCACGACGACACCGATCCGCAGGAAACCGCCGAATGGCTGGACGCGCTCGACGGCGTCGTCGCGCACGCGGGCGCGGAGCGCGCGCAGTATCTGCTCGCGCGGCTCGCCGAGCACGCGGCGCGCCGCCGGCTCGCGCCGCCGCACGCGAGCGCGACGCCGTACGTGAACACGATCCCCGTCGACGAAGAGCCGCCGTATCCGGGCGACCCGCAGCTCGAGGAGCGCCTCGCGGCGGTGCTGCGCTGGAACGCGCTCGCGATGGTGGTCCGCGCGAACCGCGCGTATGGCGAGCTCGGCGGCCACATCGCGAGCTACGCGTCGGCCGCCGATCTGTTCGAGGTCGGCTTCAACCACTTCTTCCGCGCAGCGGGCGACGCGTCGGGCGGCGATCTCGTCTATTTCCAGCCGCATTCGTCGCCGGGCGTCTACGCGCGCGCGTACCTCGAAGGCTTCCTGAGCGACGCGCAGCTCGAGCACTACCGGCGCGAGATCGCCGGGCCGGGCCTCTGCTCGTACCCGCACCCGTGGCTGATGCCCGATTTCTGGCAGTTCCCGACGGGCTCGATGGGCATCGGGCCGATCAACGCGATCTACCAGGCGCGCTTCATGCGCTACCTGCAGAACCGCGGCCTGCTGCGCACCGACGGCCGCAAGGTGTGGGGCTTCTTCGGCGACGGCGAGATGGACGAGCCCGAATCGATCGGCGCGCTGTCGCTCGCCGCGCGCGAGGGGCTCGACAATCTCGTGTTCGTGATCAACTGCAACCTGCAGCGCCTCGACGGCCCGGTGCGCGGCAACGGCCGCATCGTCGACGAGCTCGAATCGCAGTTCGCGGGCGCCGGCTGGAACGTGATCAAGGTGCTGTGGGGCTCGGACTGGGATGCCCTCTTCGCGCGCGACGCGACGGGCGCGCTCGCGCGCGCGTTCGCGCAGACGGTCGACGGCCAGTTCCAGACGTTTTCGGCGAACGACGGCGCGTACAACCGCGCGCGCTTCTTCGGCCAGGACGACGCGCTCGCGGCGCTCGTCGCGCATCTGCGCGACGAGGATATCGACCGGCTGCGCCGCGGCGGCCACGACGCGCGCAAGCTGTACGCCGCGTATGACCGCGCCGTCCGGCACGAGGGCCGGCCGACGGTGATTCTCGCGAAGACGATGAAGGGCTTCGGCATGGGCGCGACCGGCCAGGGCCGGATGACGACCCATCAGCAGAAGAAGCTCGACGTCGAGCACCTGCTCGCGTTCCGCGACCGTTTCCGGCTGCCGCTCACGGACGAAGACGTCGCGCAACTGCGTTTCTGCAAGCCCGCGGAAGACAGCCCGGAGATGCGATACCTGCATGCGCGCCGGGCTGCCCTGGGAGGCTGTCTGCCCAGAAGGCGGACCGCGGCGACGACGGCATTGACCGTGCCGTCGCTGCCTTCCTGGGGGCAATTCGCGCTCGACGGCGGCCGCGAGATGTCGACGACGATGGCGATCGTGCGGATGCTCGGCGGCCTGCTGAAGGACGCGACGCTCGGGCCGCGCATCGTGCCCGTCGTCGCCGACGAGGCGCGCACGTTCGGGATGGCGAACCTGTTCCGGCAAGTCGGCATCTATTCGCCGCTCGGCCAGCGCTACGAGCCCGAAGACCTCGGCTCGATGCTCTACTATCGCGAGGACACGCGCGGGCAGATCCTCGAGGAAGGGATCTCGGAAGCGGGCGCGATGTCGTCGTGGATCGCGGCGGCGACGTCGTACAGCGTGCACGACCTGCCGATGCTGCCGTTCTACATCTACTACTCGATGTTCGGCTTCCAGCGGATCGGCGATCTGATCTGGGCCGCGGCCGACCAGCGCGCGCGCGGCTTCCTGATCGGCGCGACGTCGGGCAAGACGACGCTCGGCGGCGAAGGGCTCCAGCACCAGGACGGCACGAGCCATCTCGCGGCGTCGACGGTGCCGAACTGCCGCGCGTGGGACCCGGCGTTCGCGTACGAGGTCGCGGTGATCGTCGACGAAGGGATGCGCGAGATGGTCGAGCGGCAGCGCGACACGCTCTACTACCTGACCGTCACGAACGAGAACTACGCGCAGCCGCCGCTGCCCGCGGACCGGCTCGACGCGGCGCGCGACGGCATCCTGAAGGGCATGTATCCGCTCGATGCGGCCGCGCTGCCCGGCGCGCGCGTGCAGTTGCTCGGCTCGGGCGCGATTCTCGGCGAAGTGCAGGCGGCCGCGCGCCTGCTGCGCGACGACTGGCGGATCGATGCGGCCGTCTGGAGCGTGACGAGCTTCACCGAGCTGCAGCGCGACGGCATCGCGGCCGAGCGCGCGCAGCGCCTGTTCGGCGCCGACGATGCCGACGGAGCGGGCGGGCGCGCGCCGGCGTCCTACGTCGCGTCGGCGCTTGCCGCGACGCAAGGGCCCGTGATCGCCGCAACCGACTACGCGCGCGCGCTGCCCGAGCTGATTCGCGCGTACGTGCCGCGCCGCTACGTGACGCTCGGCACCGACGGCTTCGGCCGCAGCGACACGCGCCAGGCGCTGCGCGCGTTCTTCGAGGTCGATCGCGCATCGATCGCGATCGCGGCGCTGCATGCGCTCGCCGACGATGGGGTCGTCGCGCGCGCGGTCGTGCGCGATGCGATCGCGCGGTACGGCAAGCAGGACGCGCCGCGCACGCCGCCCTGGGAGCTGTGACGACGCGAATTCGGCGCGTGCGGCGTCTCGATGCGCTTCGGCGAGCGAGCGCAGGCACGGATCGCGCAGCCCGCCGACGGCGCCCGCGCTTCACGCACCCAACCCCATCTGCTCCCGCCCCAGCGCGGTCAGATCGTCCGCCCGTGCACGCCCGGCGAAATCCGTCTCGAAGTGATCGGCCGGAAAATCCGGCGGGCTCTCGCCGCGCAGGAAGCTCGGCAATTGCCGCTTCAGATAGGCGTCGTTCTTCACGCAGCCCGGCGCCGACGCGATGTACATCACGTTGCTGTAACCGGTTCCGCGATGCGCATCCTCGACCGCATGCACGACGTCGCCATGCCAGAACACCGCATCGCCCGGCTCCATCGGCGGAATCGGCACGAGCGCCGCGAGCAGCGGCGCATGCCACGCCGGCAGCACCGACAGCGCGCGCCCCGGCTGCGCGCCGCACAGGTCGTCGTCGGGCACGTCGTCCTGCAGCGCGCGCAGCACGATGTAGGCCATCGCGTTCGCGACCGGAATCAGTTGCAGCGTGCCGTCGCCCGGCCCTTGCGGCGTAAGCGCGGTCCAGCCCTGGAACGTGCGGAACATCGAGCAGACGGCGGGCGACGGAATCTCCTCGACGTCCGGCCGGAACGCCGCGTCGAACGGGTCGTACGCACGCCAGTCGCCCGCGAGCACGTGCCGGTAGACGCGCCGGAAGTTCGGCCCGAGCCAGCGCTCGACGGAGCCGCCGTCGACGTGCGGCGACAGGCCGAGCGACGACGAACCCGGCGGCCGCCGGCGGATGCGGTCTGCATAGGCCGGCACACGCGCCGGATCGAAGTGCGCCCGCCCTTCGCCTTGCGCGCGCCACAGTCGGTTCAAGAACACGCGCGCCTGCGTGAGCGCGGGCGACTGGCGCACGGCGATCTGCGGCTTCGACCAGTAGACGCCGTAGATCTGCGGCTTGCTCGACGCGAGCGCGCCGAAATAGCGGTCCTCGGCGCGATGCGCGAGCTTGTCGTCGAGCCGGTTCGACTCGACGTACACGGCGATCTCGTCGTTCCAGTCGCTCGCCTGCCGCGCGTCGAACACGCCGCGGATCACGCACGCGCCGCGCGTCTTGAGCGCGGCGAGCGACGCCGGATCGACACGGTTCGCGGCAACGTCGGCGAAATGCAGCACGGGGACGGTATCGCGGCCCTGGGCGCGATCGGTGAGGATCGCGTCGGCCTGCCGCGCAATCTCGCCTTCCAGCTCGCGAAACACCTGCGTGCGGTTCGGCAATGCGGCGCGCAGCGTGGCTTTCGTCGTGCGGATCGCCGCCGGCAGGTCGTCGATATGTAACGGCATCGGATGTCTTCTGGATCTGATCTGAATGGGCGCCGCGCAATGCAACGCGGGCATTCAGCGTAGATCGCCCGAACCGTCCGAAGCGATGCCATCCCGCCAACTATCGATACGATGACGCCAAGCGTCCGGCCGGGACCGACAGCCTGCCCGCTCGCCCCGAATCCAGGGCGATCGTCGACGGGGCTGTCCGAACGCCGGCGCGCGCACCCGCCTCAGCGCGGCGACGCGCACAGCTACGCCGGCTCGTGGCAGCATACGCACAGCTTGTTGCCGTCAGGATCGCGAAAATACGCGCCGTAGTAGTTCGGGTGGTAATGCAGCCGCAAGCCCGGCGCGCCTTCGCTCGTGCCGCCCGCCCGCAGCGCGAGCGCGTACACGCGATCGACGGTTGCGCGGTTCGCCGCGAGGAACGCGGTCATCTGGCCGTTGCCGGGCGCGTGCGGCGCGCCATCGAACGGCCGGCCGATCAGGAACAGCGGCCGCGCCGCATCGGCCGGCTTCCAGCCCGTCCAGCCGTGCGGATCGCGAAACTTGAGGTCGAGCTGCAACGCTTCCATCAACGGCGCGTAGAACGCGAAAGCGCGTTCCACGTCGGTTACGCCCATGCAGACATGTGAAAACATTTGCGTGCCTCCTGTGTCGTCGAAACCCGACGATGATGCCACGCGCGCGCCGCGCGCGAGCGAACGGAGGCGGACATGAAGCCGCGCTACGAGCGAGTCGCGATTCCCGACGGCTGCTCGGTGCGCGTCTATCGGCGCCGGCTCGCGCGAATTCCGTTCGAATGGCACCACCACCCGGAATATGAGCTGACGCTCACGCTCAATAGCCGCGGCAAGCGCTTCGTCGGCGATCACGTCGCCGATTACGCGGGCGATGATCTCGTGCTCGTGCCGCCGAACCTGCCGCATACGTGGGCGTCGGACGAGCGCCTCGATCCTGACGAGCCGCTCGTCGCGCTCGTCCTGTGGTTCGACGGCGACTGGGCGCAACGCGTCGCCGACTGCTGCCCGGAATTCGCCGGCCTGCGCACGCTGCTGCGCCGGGCCGCGCCCGGGCTCGCGTTCGCGCCAAACGCCGCCGCCGACATGCGCGCGCGGCTGCCCGCGCTCGTCGATCGTGCGCCGCGCGTGCGGCTCGCGGCCGCGCTCGACGTGCTCGCGTTCCTCGCCGACGCGCCCGCGGCGCCGCTCGCGACGGCCGCCGCCTACCGCGCGGCCTCGGGCGCAGCGCTCGCGCCCGAGGCCGAGCGGCTCGATCGCGTGCTCGATCTGCTCGACCGCCGCTTTCACGAGCCGCTGCGCGTCGCCGAGCTCGCGACGCTCGCGCACCTGTCCGAGCGCTCGCTGCAGCGGCGCTTCGCGCAACACGTCGGCGAGAGCATCGGGCGCTACCTGCAGCGGCTGCGGCTCGCGCACGCGGCGCGGCTGCTCGCGTCGACCGACTGGCCCGTGTCGCTCGTCGCGACGCGCTCCGGCTACGGGAACCTCGCGAATTTCAATCGTCAGTTCCTCGCCGCGCGCCGGATGACGCCGCGCGCGTACCGTCGACTCCTCGCCGAGCACGGCCGCGCGCCCGATGACGCGCCGGCGAATGCAGCCAGCATCGACGCGCGCCCGCCTTCGCTCGACCACGGCCCGCCGCGCACCGGCAAAACCGGCCGCTGAAAAAGAAACACCCCGACGGGCGACCCGTCGGGGTGTTTCATTGCACGTTGCGCACATTGCGCGCGGCAACCCGCCCGCACGCGACGCGCGCCGTCGATCAGCGCTGATCGATCGGCTTCGCCGTGCGCGGCGTTTCGCCGATGAAGAGCTGCCGCGGACGGCCGATCTTCTGCTCGGGATCGGCGATCATCTCGTTCCACTGCGCGATCCAGCCGACCGTGCGCGCCATCGCGAAGATGCACGTGAACATCGACGTCGGGATGCCGAGCGCGCGCTGGACGATGCCCGAGTAGAAATCGACGTTCGGATACAGCTTGCGCGACACGAAGTATTCGTCTTCGAGCGCGATCTTCTCGAGCTGCATCGCGAGCTTGAACAGCGGATCGTCGTGCAGGCCCAGCTCGTTGAGCACTTCGTAGCACGTTTCGCGCATCAGCTTCGCGCGCGGATCGTAGTTCTTGTACACGCGGTGGCCGAAGCCCATCAGCTTCACGCCCGAGTTCTTGTCCTTCACCTGCTTGATGAACTCGGGAATGTTTTCCGGCGTGCCGATCTGCTCGAGCATGTTCAGCGCGGCTTCGTTCGCACCGCCGTGCGCCGGGCCCCACAGACACGCGATGCCGGCCGCGATGCACGCGAACGGGTTCGCACCGGACGAGCCGGCGAGACGGACCGTCGACGTCGACGCGTTCTGCTCGTGATCGGCGTGCAGGATCAGGATGCGGTCGAGCGCGCGGACGAGCACGTCGTTGACCTGGTATTCCTCGCACGGGTTCGCGAACATCATGCGCATGAAGTTCGCGCTGTACGACAGATCGTTGCGCGGATACACGAACGGCTGGCCGATGCTGTACTTGTATGCCATCGCGACGAGCGTCGGCAGCTTCGCGATCATGCGGATCGCCGACACTTCGCGGTGACGCGGATCGTTGATGTCGAGCGAGTCGTGGTAGAACGCGGACAGCGCGCCGACCGCGGCGACGAGAATCGCCATCGGGTGCGCGTCACGGCGAAAGCCGCGGAAGAAGAACTGCATCTGCTCGTGCACCATCGTGTGCTTCGTGACGGTGGCGACGAACTCCTTCTTCTGCGCCGCGTTCGGCAGCTCGCCCTTCAGCAGCAGATAGCAGGATTCGAGGAAGTCCGCGTTTTGAGCGAGATTGTCGATCGGGTAGCCGCGGTACAGCAGTTCGCCCTTGTCGCCGTCGATGTACGTGATCGCCGAATTGCAAGCTGCCGTCGACATGAAACCCGGGTCGTAAGTGAACTTGCCGGTCTGGCCATACAGCTTGCGGATATCGATCACGTCGGGGCCCATCGTACCCTTGTAGATCGGCAGTTCTACGCTCGGCGAGTTATCGCTGAACGATAGCGTGGCTTTAACATCAGACGGGGTCATGACACATCCTCAATCGAAAATAGAAACGGATTCGATAACGGGCACAACGCTCTCAAACGCTGCGCAGCATCTCCAGCAGCCTGGACATGTCCGGGCTGGCAAGGTCGCCTTCTGGTTCCTTGCGCGCGAGCAGCAAGTCCATCAGGTCGTTGTCGCTTAGATCCAGCAAGCGCGACAGTGCGCTCACGTCTGCGTCGCTGAGGTCGTGCTCGTGTCTGGCGAAGAAACGCTCGAAAATCAGATCGTTCTCCAGCAGACCGCGCCGCGCGCGCCAGCGAAGCCGCGCGCGGCGATGCGGGTCGGATTGATGCGACGATTCGCTCATGTCAGACCGCGCGACGAACCATCAATTCCTTGATCTTGCCGATCGCCTTGGTCGGGTTCAGGCCCTTCGGGCACACGTCGACGCAGTTCATGATCGTATGGCAGCGGAACAGACGGTACGGATCGTCGAGGTTGTCGAGGCGCTCGCCCGTCGCGCGATCGCGGCTGTCCGCGATGAAGCGATACGCCTGCAAGAGGCCCGCCGGGCCGACGAACTTGTCCGGATTCCACCAGAAGCTCGGGCACGACGTCGAGCAGCTCGCGCACAGAATGCACTCGTAGAGGCCGTCGAGCTCGTCGCGCTCTTCCGGCGACTGCAGGCGCTCCTTCTCGGGCGGCGGCTCATCGTTGATCAGGTACGGGCGGATCGAGTGGTACTGGTTGAAGAACTGCGTGAAGTCGCAGATCAGGTCGCGCACGACGGGCAGGCCCGGCAGCGGACGCAGCACGATCTTCTGCGGCAGGTCGTTCAGGTTCGTCAGGCACGCGAGGCCGTTCTTGCCGTTGATGTTCATCGCGTCCGAGCCGCACACGCCTTCGCGGCACGAGCGGCGGAACGACAGCGTCTCGTCGACCGACTTCAGCTTGACGAGCGCGTCGAGCAGCATGCGCTCGTGCTGGAGCTCCAGCTCGTACGTCTGCATGCGCGGCGCGGCGTCCTTGTCCGGATCGTAGCGGTAGATTTCGAAAATGCGTTTTGCCATTTCAGATTCCTTTGCGCTGGCTTAGAACGTACGCGCCTTCGGCGGCACGGACTCGACCGTCAGCGGCTTCATTTGGACGGGCTTGTAGTCGAGGCGATCGCCTTCGCTGTACCAGAGCGTGTGACGCAGCCAGTTCTCGTCGTCGCGGTGCTCGTAGTCACTGTGCGCGTGCGCGCCGCGGCTTTCCTTGCGCGCCTCCGCCGACACCATCGTCGCGCGCGCGACCTCGATCAGGTTCGCGAGCTCGAGCGCTTCGACGCGCGCGGTGTTGAACACCTTCGACTTGTCCTTCAGGTGGACGTTGGCGACGCGCTCCTTCAGGCCCGCCATCTGCTCGACGCCTTCCTTGAGCAGCGCGGACGTGCGGAACACGCCGGCGTGCTTCTGCATCGTCGAGCGGATGTCGTTCGCGATGTCCTGCGTGTACTCGCCCGACGTCGACTTCTCGAGCTTCGCGAGGCGCGACAGCGAGAATTCGGCGACGTCGGCCGGCAGCGGCTTGTGCTCCTTCTGGTTCTTCACGTGCTCGACGATGTGGTTGCCGGCCGCGCGGCCGAACACGACGAGGTCGAGCAGCGAGTTCGTGCCGAGGCGGTTCGCGCCGTGCACGGACACGCACGAGCATTCGCCCACCGCGTAGAAGCCGTTGACCGGCTCCTTGTGGTCGCGCGACGTGCCGACCACCTGGCCGTGGATGTTGGTCGGGATGCCGCCCATCTGGTAATGGATCGTCGGCACGACCGGAATCGGTTCCTTGATGCAGTCGACGTTCGCGAACTTCAGCGCGATTTCGCGGATCGACGGCAGACGCTTCATGATCGTCTCGGCGCCGATGTGCGACAGGTCGAGCAGCACGTGGTCCTTGTTCGGACCCACGCCGCGGCCTTCCTTGATTTCCTGGTCCATCGAGCGCGACACGAAATCGCGCGGCGCGAGATCCTTCAGCGTCGGCGCGTAGCGCTCCATGAAGCGCTCGCCGTTCGCGTTGCGCAGGATGCCGCCTTCGCCGCGCACGCCTTCGGTGATCAGCACGCCCGCGCCCGCGACGCCCGTCGGGTGGAATTGCCAGAATTCCATGTCCTGCAGCGCGATGCCCGAGCGGGCCGCCATGCCGAGGCCGTCGCCCGTGTTGATGAACGCGTTGGTCGACGCCGCGAAGATCCGGCCCGCGCCGCCCGTGGCGAACAGGGTCGTCTTGCCTTCGAGGATGTAGACGTCGCCCGTTTCCATTTCGAGGGCCGTCACGCCGAGCACGTCGCCGTCCGCGTCGCGGATCAGGTCGAGCGCCATCCATTCGACGAAGAACTGCGTCTTCGCCTCGACGTTCTGCTGGTACAGCGTGTGCAGCAGCGCGTGGCCGGTGCGGTCGGCCGCCGCGCACGCGCGCTGGACGGGCTTCTCGCCGTAGTTGGCCGTGTGGCCGCCGAACGGGCGCTGGTAGATCGTGCCGTCCGCGTTGCGGTCGAACGGCATGCCGAAGTGCTCGAGCTCGTATACGACGTTCGGCGCTTCGCGGCACATGAACTCGATCGCGTCCTGGTCGCCGAGCCAGTCGGAGCCCTTGATCGTGTCGTAGAAGTGATAGTGCCAGTTGTCTTCGCTCATGTTGCCGAGCGACGCGCCGATCCCGCCTTGCGCGGCGACCGTGTGCGAACGGGTCGGGAACACCTTCGACAGCACGCAGACGGAGAGGCCCGCGCGCGACAGTTGCAGCGACGCGCGCATCCCCGAGCCGCCCGCGCCGACGATCACCACGTCGAACTTGCGACGCGGCAGGGAAGTTTTGATTGCAGCCATTCTTTTAAACTCTCCAGAGAATCTGCGCAGCGTAGCCCGCGCACGCGAGCAGCCAGACGATCGTCAGCGATTGCAGCAGCAGGCGCACACCGACGGGCTTGATGTAGTCCATCCAGATGTCGCGCACGCCGACCCAGGCGTGATAGAAGAGCGAAAGCAGCGTGACGAAGGTCGCGAGCTTCATCCATTGCGTCGCGAAGATCGACGCCCAGCCCTCGTACGAGAAATCGCGCGCGGTGAAGAACCAGACGAGCAGAATGACGGTGTAGATCGCCATCACGGCGGCGGTGACGCGCTGCGCGAGCCAGTCGCGCAGACCATAGTGGGCGCCGACGACGAGGCGCTTCGAGCCGATACGGTTATTCGCTGCCATTTTCTTAGAATGCTCCGAACAGTTTGAGCGCGACGGCGATCGTGAGAAGGGTCGACACCGCGAACACGACGACCGACGTCTTCTGGCCGCGTTCCTTCGACACCGCGTCGTGGTTCATGTCCATCATCAGATGGCGGATGCCGGCGCAGAAGTGGAACAGGAACGCCCACGACAGCGCGAGGACGATCAGCTTGACGATGATGCTGGAGAGGAAGGCCTTGAAGACTTCGAAGCTGAGTTCGGACGTGAGACTCTGATCGAAGAGGTACAGCAGGAAAGGAAGGAACAGGAACAGCAGAGCGCCGCTGACCCGGTGCAGGATCGAAACCCGGGCCGCGAGCGGCATGCGGTACTTGAGCGTGATGTCGCCGAACCCGATGTTCCGGTACTCCGGCCTCGGTTTTCTTACTGTTTCAGACATGCTAGACCCCTACTATGTTGTCACACTAATCCGTGATTTTAGCGCCTTTTTATTTCGCGCTGCAGCGAAAGCTCTGCTCTGGAGCGTTGCAATTCACGGTATAAACGCGCCGCGAAACGTGCTATGCGCATGGGGTGCGCAATTACCTGTCGTTTCGCCTTACCTTGGTTCAGGCTAAGCCTTACCTTGAATCCGAATTTCAGCTCAAATCGTTCTGATAGTAGTACCCGGTTGTGACATACCATCCGCGCCGCACTTCGACGGGACGATCGCCATACGTGTACGACACGCGCTCGACCGACAGGAGCGGGAAACCGGGCGGCACGCGGAGCGCGTCCGCGACGGCGGGCTCGGCCGCGATCGCGCGAATCTTCTCGCTCGCGCGAATCATCCGCGTGCCGAACTCGCTCTCGAACATCGCGTAGAGCGGCCCCTTGTATTCGCTCAGGCGCTCGAACGTGAGCCCGCGGAACATCGCGCCCGGCAGCCAGATTTCGTCGAGCACCGTGTCGGCACCGTCGAACTCGAGCACGCGCCGCACCTGGACGACGGGATCGGCGGGCTTCAGGTCGAGCTGGCGCGCGATCTCGGCGGGGGCGCGCATCCGCCGGCATTCGAGCAGGCGGCTCACGTGCGGATGCTCGGCGCCGTCGTCGGCGAGCAGGCGCAGGAACCGGAATTGCGCGCGCTCCTCGCTGTGGGTCGCGACGAACGTGCCCTTGCCCTGGCGGCGCACGAGCAGGTTGTCGGCCGCGAGTTCGTCGATCGCCTTGCGCACCGTGCCCTGGCTCACCTTGTACCGGCCGGCGAGCTCGACTTCGCTCGGGATGATCTCGCCGGGCTTCCACTCGCCCGCCTCGAGGCTCTGCGTGATGAGCGCCTTGATCTGCCGGTAGAGCGGGCTGAAAGTGGGCGATGGCGCGGCCGCGGCCTCGCCGCCGGGCTGCGTGGAGCCGGCCTGGCCGTTCGGATTGGGTGCGCTCGCCTGATTGGAAGTCATGGCGCGCATTTCATCACGAATCGCGCTTTTTCGTCCAGATTTTTCCCTCGAAAACATCTGTCTTATATAAGACATAAGATACCGTTTGACTTTACCCGCCCCGACTCCTAAACTCCGGGTCGAGCAAGGGTTCGCGGGGCTGCTGCGCGTCCCGGGCCACGTGCCTCTGCCTATCTTCAGGCGTCGTCGCGCAGCATGCCGCGAGTCCTCCGCCCTGCTTTAAAGCAACGCTTCGCGTAACGCGCATAGAATGGCGTTTTCCCTAGCGTCCCACGCTCAATGTCCTGGAGATTTTCAATGGCTAAGCCCGCAAAGCGCGTTGCCGTCACCGGCGCCGCAGGTCAGATCGCTTACTCGCTGCTGTTCCGCATCGCGAACGGCGACCTGCTCGGCAAGGATCAGCCGGTCATCCTGCAACTGCTCGACCTCCCGCAAGCCCAAGCCGCCGTCAAAGGCGTCGTGATGGAGCTGGACGATTGCGCGTTCCCGCTGCTCGCGGGCGTCGTGATCACCGACGACCCGAAGGTCGCGTTCAAGGACGCCGACGTCGCGCTGCTGGTGGGCGCGCGTCCGCGCTCGAAGGGCATGGAGCGCAAGGACCTGCTGTCGGCGAACGCCGAGATCTTCACGGTCCAGGGCGCGGCGCTGAACGAAGTCGCGAGCCGCGACGTGAAGGTGCTGGTGGTCGGCAACCCGGCCAACACGAACGCGTACATCGCGATGAAGTCGGCACCGGATCTGCCGAAGAAGAACTTCACGGCCATGCTGCGCCTCGACCACAACCGCGCGCTGTCGCAGCTCGCCGCCAAGGCGGGCAAGCCGGTCGCGTCGATCGAGAAGCTCGCCGTGTGGGGCAACCACTCGCCGACGATGTACCCCGACTTCCGCTTCGCGAGCGCCGAAGGCGAATCGCTGCTGAAGCTCATCAACGACGACGAATGGAACCGCAACACGTTCATCCCGACCGTCGGCAAGCGCGGCGCGGCGATCATCGAGGCGCGCGGCCTGTCGTCGGCGGCGTCGGCGGCCAACGCGGCGATCGACCACGTGCGTGACTGGGTGCTCGGCACGAACGGCAAGTGGGTCACGATGGGCATCCCGTCGGACGGCTCGTACGGCATCCCCGAGGACATCATCTACGGCGTGCCGGTCGTCTGCGAAAACGGCGAGTACAAGCGCGTCGAAGGCCTCGAGATCGACGCGTTCTCGCGCGAGAAGATGGACGGCACGCTCGCCGAGCTGCTCGAAGAGCGCGACGGCGTCGCCCACCTGCTGAAGTAATGCGCCTGGCCGGGCCCGCCGCGCCGCGGAGGCCCGGCCGAGCCGGCGCCCGGGCGTCGCGCCCGGCCGCGCCGGCCGCGCGAATCGAGTCGATATCCGATTCGCGCGGGCTTTGCCCCAGGCGCCGCACCCCGGCGCCTCGCAGAGCCCGCCCGAATCCGATTTTCACGCTGGCCCAGCCCCTGAACCGACGCAGAAGAACAGATGTCCTCGCTCACACCCGCAGAAGTGCTGTACGAAGGCGTTGCGCCGCCCGCGATCCTGCCGTGCTGCGATCATTACGCGGGCAGCGAGAAGCTGATGCTCAAATCGCTCGCGCTGCAGGCCGAGCTCGGGCCCGTGTTCGACATCACGCTCGACTGCGAGGACGGCGCGGCCGTCGGCCGCGAAGCCGGGCACGCGGCGCTCGTCGCGGCGCTCGTCGGCGGCGAGACGAACCGCTTCGGGCGCGTCGGCGCCCGCCTCCACGACATTTCCCACCCTCACTGGCGCGACGACGTGCGCATCATCCTGCGCGCGGCGCGCCCACCCGCCTATCTGACGCTGCCGAAGGCCGGCGGCGCGGCCGACGCGGCCGAGATGTGCGCGTTCATCGAGGCGTCCCGCATCGAGCTCGGCATCGCGCAGCCGATTCCCGTCGACGTGCTGATCGAGACGCACGGCGCGCTCGCCGACGCCGCGCGGATCGCCGCGCTGCCGAGCGTCGCGACGCTGAGCTTTGGCCTGATGGATTTCGTGTCCGCGCATCACGGCGCGATTCCGGACGACGCGATGCGCTCGCCCGGCCAGTTCGATCACCCGCTCGTGCGCCGCGCGAAGCTCGAGATCGCCGCCGCGTGCCACGCGCACGGCAAGACGCCGTCGCACAACGTGACGACCGAGGTGCGCGACATGCGCGTCGTCGCGAACGACGCGCGCCGCGCCCGCGAGGAATTCGGCTACACGCGGATGTGGAGCATCCATCCGGCGCAGATCCGCGAGATCGTCGCCGCGTTCGCGCCGCGCGCGGACGACATCGCGCGCGCGAGCCGCATCCTGCTCGCCGCGCAGGCGGCCGACTGGGGCCCGACGCGGCATGACGACGCGCTGCACGACCGCGCGAGCTACCGCTACTACTGGTCGGTGCTGCGCCGCGCGCGCGCGACCGGCCAGCCGCTGCCGGCCGAGTCGGCGCCGCTCTTTCGCGATGCCGACGAGCGGGCGGCGGAGCCACGCGAAAAATGAACAGTGCACGGGGCGCAAAAACTGAATGCGACACGCCAAATAGGTGAAAATAGCGGCCGCTGCGCGCTTCCGGGGCGCGTGCAGTTCCAACCCCACCCGGTGGACGAGCTGTGCGTCCGCCCTTGTTAACCGATTAAACGTAAGGTTCTGATTCCATGAAGAAACTGCTGATCGCTACCGCCATCGGCGCTCTGTCCGCCACGATGCTGGCCGCGGCGCCGAGCGCGTTCGCGCAGGATTCGTCGGCCACCGCGAAGAAGGCCACGCCGAAGCGCCCCGCGCCGAAGCGCCACCTGATCCCGCGCAGCAAGAAGGCGCAGGCGCGCGCCGCCGCGAAGACCGATCCGGTGCCGGAAGGCGCGGTCAAGTGGGCGTGCAAGGACGGCCTGTCGTACGATCTGGCCGGCGACATGAAGCGCGACCAGATCGTCACGGTCCACTGGGCCAACAAGAACTACAAGCTGCCTCGCCAGCAGACGACGACGGGCGCGGACGTGTTCTATGACCCGGCGAGCGGCATGAAGCTCGTCGTGATCCCGACGAAGGGCATGCTCTTCAGCGACAAGGACGACAGCCGCCTCGCCGACGAGTGCCAGACGCCCGAAATGGCGGCCGGCAACGCGGTCGCGCCGACCCAGTCGAACGAGCTGAAGCCGTCGAACTGACGTCGATCCCGACAGCAACCATCTTGCATCGGACCGGAGCAAGCGCTGAAGCGCCGACTCCGGTCGACAGGAGCCTGGATGTCCATGTCCGCCCCGATCCCGAACGTCCGGCCAGCGCCGGATTCAGTGCTGGTCGATATCGCCGACTACGTGCTGAACCATCGCATCGACAGTGCGCTCGCGCTCGAAACCGCGCGCCACTGCCTGATCGATACGCTCGGGTGCGGGCTCGAGGCGCTGGCGTATCCCGCCTGCACCAAGCTGCTGGGGCCGATCGTGCCGGGCACGATCGTGCCGCACGGCGCGAAGGTGCCCGGCACGTCGTTCCAGCTCGATCCGGTGCAGGCCGCGTTCGACATCGGCGCGGCGGTCCGCTGGCTCGACTTCAACGACACCTGGCTCGCGGCCGAATGGGGCCATCCGTCCGACAACCTGGGCGGCATCCTCGCGACGGCCGACTGGCTGTCGCGCACCGCCGTCGCGGCCGGCAAGCGGCCGCTCGCGATGAAGGACGTGCTCGTCGCGATGATCCAGGCGCACGAGATCCAGGGCTGCCTCGCGCTCGAGAATTCGTTCAATGCAGTCGGCCTCGACCATGTGCTGCTCGTGAAGGTCGCGTCGACCGCGGCCGTCGGCCGCCTGCTCGGCCTCACGCGCGACGAGCTGATCAACGCGCTGTCGCTTGCGTTCGTCGACGGCCAGGCGCTGCGCACCTATCGCCACGCGCCGAACACCGGCTCGCGCAAGTCGTGGGCGGCGGGCGACGCGACCTCGCGCGCGGTGCGTCTCGCGCTGATCGCGAAGACGGGCGAGATGGGCTATCCGTCCGCGCTGACTGCGAAGACCTGGGGCTTCTACGACGTATCGTTCGGCGGCAGGCCGTTCCGCTTCCAGCGCCCGTATGGCACGTACGTGATGGAGAACGTGCTGTTCAAGATCTCGTATCCGGCCGAGTTCCATGCGCAGACGGCCGTCGAGGCCGCGATGGCGCTGCATGCGCAACTCGCGGCTGCCGGGCGCACCGCCGACGAGATCCGCCGCATCACGGTGCGCACGCACGCGGCGGCGATCCGCATCATCGACAAGCAAGGCCCGCTCGCGAACCCGGCCGACCGCGATCACTGCATCCAGTACATGATCGCCGTGCCGCTCCTGTTCGGCCGCCTCGCGGCCGCCGACTACGAGGACACGGTGGCCGCCGATCCGCGGATCGACGCGCTGCGCGCGAAGATCGCGTGCGTCGAGGACCCGCAGTTCACGAAGGATTATCACGATCCGGCGAAGCGCTCGATCGCGAATGCGCTCACGATCGAGTTCGACGACGGATCGACGCTCGCCGAGGTGGCGGTCGAATACCCGATCGGCCACATGCGGCGGCGCGCCGAAGGGATGGCGCTCCTGATCGACAAGTTCAGGACGAATCTCGCGCGCCGCTTCCCGGCGAAGCAGCAACAAGCGATTCTCGACGTGTCGCTGGACCAGGCAAAGCTCGAGGCGATGCCGGTCGATGAATACGTCGATCTGTATGTGATCTAGCCGTCAAATACAGAGTTCTTTCCTAGCCTTAAACCCAGGAAATCACCATGGCCCACAATCTCCACAAAACACTCAAGGAATTCGACAGCGGTTCCGGCAAAGGCAAGTTCTACTCGCTGCCGAAGCTCGGCAAGGAACTGAAGACGAAGATCGAGCGCCTGCCCGTGTCGATCCGCATCGTGCTCGAGTCCGTGCTGCGCAATTACGACGGCAAGAAGATCACCGAAGAGCACATCGAGCAGCTCGCGAACTGGAAGCCGAATGCGAAGCGCGTCGACGAGATCCCGTTCGTCGTGTCGCGCGTCGTGCTGCAGGACTTCACGGGCGTGCCGCTGCTCGCCGACATCGCGGCCATGCGCGGCGTCGCGAAGCGCGCGGGCAAGAACCCGAAGAAGATCGAGCCGCTCGTGCCGGTCGATCTCGTCGTCGACCACTCGGTGCAGATCGACTACTTCCGCCAGAAGGACGCGCTCGACCTGAACATGAAGCTGGAGTTCCAGCGCAACAACGAGCGCTACCAGTTCATGAAGTGGGGCATGCAGGCGTTCGACACGTTCAAGGTCGTGCCGCCGGGCGTCGGCATCGTCCACCAGGTGAACCTCGAGTACCTCGCGCGCGGCGTCCACAAGAAGAAGGACGACGGCGACACGGTCTACTACCCCGACACGCTCGTCGGCACCGACAGCCACACGACGATGATCAACGGCATCGGCGTGGTCGGCTGGGGCGTGGGCGGCATCGAGGCGGAAGCCGGCATGCTCGGCCAGCCGGTGTACTTCCTCACGCCGGACGTCGTCGGCGTCGAGTTGAAGGGCAAGCTGCGCGAAGGCGTGACGGCCACCGACCTCGTGCTGACGATCACCGAAATGCTGCGCAAGGAAAAGGTCGTCGGCAAGTTCGTCGAATTTTTCGGCGAAGGCACGAAGACGCTCGCGCTGCCGGACCGCGCGACGATCGCGAACATGGCGCCGGAATACGGCGCGACGATGGGCTTCTTCCCGGTCGACGAAAAGACGATCGACTACTTCAAGGGCACGGGCCGCACGAAGGCGGAAATCGCCGCGTTCGAGAACTACTTCAAGGCGCAGGAACTGTTCGGCATCCCGAAGGCCGGCGAAATCGACTACACGAAGACGCTGACGCTCGATCTCGCGACGGTCGCGCCGTCGCTCGCAGGCCCGAAGCGCCCGCAGGACCGCATCGAGATCGGCAACGTGAAGTCGACGTTCACCGATCTGTTCTCGAAGCCCGTCGCGGAAAACGGCTTCGCGAAGAAGGCCGACGATCTGACGGCCGAGTACAAGACGAGCGACGGCATCACCGTGAAGAACGGCGACGTGCTGATCGCCGCGATCACGTCGTGCACGAACACGTCGAACCCGAGCGTGCTGCTGGCCGCCGGCCTGGTCGCGAAGAAGGCCGTCGAAGCGGGCCTCACCGTCGCGCCGCACATCAAAACTTCGTTGGCCCCCGGATCGCGCATCGTCACCGAGTACCTGACGAAGACGGGCCTCCTGCCGTACCTCGCGAAGCTCGGCTTCGAAGTGGCCGCGTATGGCTGCACGACCTGCATCGGCAATGCGGGCGACCTCACGCCGGAACTGAACGAAGCGATCACGAAGAACGACATCGTCGCGGCGGCCGTGCTGTCGGGCAACCGCAACTTCGAGGCGCGCATCCACCCGAACATCCGCGCGAACTTCCTCGCTTCGCCGCCGCTCGTCGTCGCGTACGCGATCGCCGGCAACATCACGAAGGACCTGATGACCGAGCCGGTCGGCCAGGGCAAGGGCGGCCGCGACATCTACCTCGGCGACATCTGGCCGTCGAGCGAAGAAGTCCAGTCGCTGCTCAAGTTCGCGCTGGACCCGGAGAAGTTCGAGAAGAACTACTCGCACCTGACCAAGAAGGGCGACCTCTGGAGCAAGATCGAGGGCGAATCGGGCCAGGTCTACGACTGGCCGAAGTCGACGTACATCGCCGAGCCGCCGTTCTTCGGCAGCGATTTCGCGATGGAGCCGGCCGCGTCGATCGCGACGGTCAAGGGCGCGCGCGCGCTCGGCATCTTCGGCGATTCGGTGACGACCGACCACATCAGCCCGGCGGGCTCGATCAAGGAGGATTCTCCGGCAGGCAAGTGGCTGAAGGAGAACGGCGTGCAGAAGGCCGACTTCAACAGCTACGGCTCGCGCCGCGGCAACCATGACGTGATGATGCGCGGCACGTTCGCGAACGTGCGGATCAAGAACCTGATGATCCCGGCGAAGGCGGACGGCACGCGCGTCGAAGGCGGCCTGACGATCCACCAGCCGAGCGGCGAACAACTGTCGATCTACGACGCGGCGATGAAGTACATCGACGCCGACACGCCGACCGTCGTGTTCGCGGGCGAAGAGTACGGCACGGGCTCGTCGCGCGACTGGGCGGCCAAGGGCACGCAACTGCTCGGCGTGAAGGCCGTGATCGCACGCAGCTTCGAGCGGATCCACCGTTCGAACCTGGTCGGCATGGGCGTGCTGCCGCTGCAGTTCAAGGGCTCGGACAGCATCCAGTCGCTCGGCATCACCGGCGACGAGACGTACGACATCGAAGGCCTCGGCGACGACTTCAAGCCGCAGCAGGACGTCACGCTCGTGATCCATCGCAAGAACGGCGAAACGAAGCGCGTGCCGGTGCTGCTGCGCATCGATACGCCGATCGAAGTCGACTACTACAAGCATGGCGGCATCCTGCCGTTCGTGCTGCGCTCGCTGCTCGCGGCGTAGGCGCACTGTTTTTGCAGGGACCGCGCGATGCAGCGATGCGTGCGCGGTCGATTTGAAGCCCGGCCTGGCCGGGCTTTTTTTCGATTCGTCGCGGAGTTTCGTGGATGGTGCGTGCCCGCCCGAAGCGGCCTGTCACCGCACCGAAGGAAATGTCCGCTCGCCGTGCCCAAGGGGATATGCAAATGGCAACGCGAGACTTCCATCGTTAGATGGTTCAATGAGGCGCGGCTTCGCTTGGTCCGTCTAAATGGCGCGGCGGAATGTTGCGGGCGTTCGACTGGCAGAAACGGGCGCTAAAGCCAGTAATTCACTCGATACACTCGCCTTCCGGACGCGGTGAGATGCACGCCGCCATCGCGAGCAGCGCCAAAAGCAAAATCGAAGATGCCAGCACCGCTGACCCCGTGCCGCATGCTGCACTGATCAACGATGCCACCAATGCGGAACTGCTGATCTGGAAGAACCCGACGAGTCCGGATGCGGTCGCAGCCTGCCCGTGCGCGCCCGTGACCGCGCCCGATACGGCAAGCGACAGTGACGAGCCGTTTGCGAGACTGACCACGCACATCGGGAGGATCACTGCCGCGACGCTTGTGACGCCGCGCGTCGCGACGACGGCGAACGCCAGTCCGCCCAGCACGAAGCACGCGACGCCGGTGGTGACGATCCGATCGTACGTCCAGCGATCCAGCCATCGCCGGGCCAGCAGGTTGGCCGTTACGATGCTTCCGGTCAGGGGCAGATATAGCCAACCGCTCTGCGCCTCGCGCAAACCGAGGCTCGCGAATATGAAAGGCGATTGCGTCAGGTAGATGAACCAGGCGCAATAGATCGCACAGACAATGACGGTGTAACGTCGAAAGGCTCCGTCGCGGAGAACGTGCGCGAAGCCCGCGAGTGGCGCGCGATGCTTCCTGTCATGCGGCGCGAGCGTTTCCGGCAGCATCGTCATCGCCATCAGTAGTGCGGCGAACGCAAATCCGGCGACGAAGAGAAAGTCGGCGTACCAGCCGAACCTCGATGCAAGATAGCCGCCGACCGCCGGAGCCAGCGCCGGCGACAGCGATACCAGCGGATAAACGACGGCGTAGACCTTGGCGGACGCCTGCTTGCTGCACGTATCGGCAATCAGCGCCCGACCGATGACGAGGCCCGCCGCGGCTCCGGCGGCCTCCACCATGCGCCACGCGAGGAATGCGCCGAAGTGCGTGGCCGCTGCGCAACCTAGCGAGCCAACGAAGTACAGCGCGATGCCGGCGAACAGGACGGGCTTGCGGCCGTGGCGGTCCGAAAGCGGGCCGTAGACGAGTTGCGCGATCGCGAGTACCAGCAGATACACGGAGACCGTTTGTGGCATCCGCCAGTTGGCGACCCCGAATACGGTGGCCATGTGCGGCATCGCGGGCAGATAGACGTCCGATGCGATCAGGCCGAACGCATTGAGCATCGCGATCGTAAAAATGAAAGACATGCGCGGCATGAACTGGGCTCCGTTGCACGCCGTCACGGGGCATGCGGTTATGGCAGTGGGAGCCGTCATGCTAGAGATTCGAGCTTCGTGTGAAAATGCACGATATCGCATACCATACCTGCAAATTTGCAGACCGATATCCAACATGAACTGGGACGACGTTCGAATCTTTCTGGCCGTGCATCGGTCGGTCACGCTGACTGGGGCCGCGCAGCAACTGGGCATCGATCAGACCACGGTCGGGCGGCGCCTGAGCGGCCTCGAAGGCGCGCTAGGCAGCCGCCTGTTCCTGCGCACCACCGAAGGATTCGTGCTGACCCGCAGCGGCGAGCAGGTGCTGGAAACTGCGAGGGAAATGGAGCGCCTCGCGGTATCGTTCGAGCGCCGCAGCGAAGGCGCCGACGAACGCATAGAAGGGGACGTGCGCGTCACCACGACCGATACGCTGGCCATCGATTTCGTCATTCCGGCAATCGAGCGGCTCCAGACACGACATCCCGGTATCCGGGTGCTTCTGAGCACGACTCCGCGTCTGCTCGATCTGTCGCGCCGCGAGGCGGACATCGCCATCCGCACGGAGCGGCCGGAACTGCAGGGCTTGATCGTGCGGCGGCTCGGAAGCTGGGAGGTCGGGCTTTACGCGTCGCGCAGCTATGTCGCGCGGCGAGGAGAGCCGAGACCAGGCGGCGAATTTTCCGGCCACGATCTTGCGGTCTACCAGCCGGGCGTCACGAAACGTCAGCACGACACGTTCGTCGGCGAGTCGAGAGCGCGGGGACGTGTCGTCGCGGAGCTGGATTCCAGCCTGATGCTCAGTGCGTTCGTGCGGGCCGGTCTCGCACTGGGGGAATTGCCGACGTATATGGCGCAGCGATATCCGGAGCTTGTTCGGATCTGGCCAGCCCGGCGAAGGAGCTCGCCCTATGAGGCGTGGATGGTATTGCACGCTGACCTCGCGCGCACGGCGCGGGTCCGTGTCGTAGTCGACGCGCTTGCCGGGCAATTCAACCTTTGATTAGAGCGCGCATCCAGTCAGCCGACGCTTCGGCGCCTGGAGCGATCACTTTCGCGCATATGCGTTCGTTGACGTCTGACCGTTATGCGCCCGATTTCTGTCGCTCGCCGCAGACGCGCCAACGACTCAAACTGGGCGAGCGCCGGCGGTTTGCCCCGCGCGCCCCGGTAATCTTCGATGACCTTTTTTCGATTCGTCGCGGCCGGGATCGGGGAGATCTGTCCGAGGCCATGCCCTGCCCCGAAGCCTGGCTTCGGCGCGAACCGGATTCGTCGAGAGCCGAACGACGATCGGCGCGAGCGCGCGGCCAGCGAAGCGCACCGTGCCGGCATCGCGTTCCTCGATGCGCAAGCCGGATCGCGAGGCACTCGCGAGGCGCCGCGAAAACCAGCCGTTCCGCGGCGTTTGCGCGATCAATAGCGCGCGTCGGCCGGCTTCTTGTCCCTCGGCCAATCCTTGACCTTGCCCGCGAAGTCCGGCCGCGGCTGGTGCGTGAAATATTCGGCGACGTCCACGGATTCCTGATCGGTCAGCCCGCCTTGTCCAAGCGGAAAACGATCGTGGAATGCGATCGGCATGTTGCGCTTGACGAATCCGGCGGCCGTATACGTGCGCGCCATGCCCGCGCCGATGTTGAACGATTCGTCGCCCCAGAGCGGCGGGTACACCCACCGGCCTGCGTCATTCCTGACGCCCTCGCCGTTCGAGCCGTGGCACAGCGCGCACTGCGCCGCATAGATCTGCTTGCCGTTGCCGACGTCGGGCACGATCCGCTGGCTGATCCTGCCGACGCCACGGCCCTCGACCTTGTCTCCCGGCTTGGTTTCGCGTCGCATCCAGTCGAAGTAGGCGACCATCGCCTTCATCTGCTCCGAGTCTGGCGGCAGCGGCTTGCCGTTCATCGACCGCAGGAAGCAGCCGTTGATGCGGTCCGCGAGCGTGATCACCCGGCCGGCGCGCGGCGCATAGCCGGGAAAGAACGCGGATACGCCGACGTACGGCGAGCCGCCGGCGACCGTGCCCGCGTTGAGGTGGCAGCTCGCGCAGTTCAATGCATTGCCGACGTTCTTCGGCAGCATCTGGCGCGTGTCGATGTTCAGGCGCGCCCCCAGCGTGAGTTGGCTCGCGTTGGGCTCGGCGAGCATGTCGGCGAGGCGCGGCGTCTTGAACCGCGTGCCGTCTCCCGCGCCCGCGCGCAGTTGCCTGCGCATGCCGCCGACCGTACCGGCGCCGATCGCGCGGGCGTCCGCCCGGCCCCAGCTCTTGCGCGCGAAGTTCAGGATCTCCGCGATCTCCTGATCGCTCAGTTGCGCGAACGCAGGCATGGTCAGCACCCGCGCATGACGCACCGTCTGCGCGGAACGCCAGCCGGTCAGCATGATGTGGACCAGCGTGGACGGGTCCTCCGACTGCAGCGCGGCGTTGCCCGCCAACGGCGGAAAGACGTCCCGCACGCCGGCCCCGTCCGAACGGTGGCAGTCGTTGCAGAACTGCAGGTAGCCCAAGCCGCCTCGCGACGTGTAGAGATCGGCCGGCACCCATGACGACGGAGCGGCGGCCGGCGATCCCGCGGGCGTGATCGCCGGCGCCGCGCCTCGCGGCACCTGCATCGGCTTGTCGTGCCCGGCGGCGGGCAGCGATTCGAGATACGCGCCCACGGCCAGCAGATCGCCGTCGCTCATGTACTGCGTACTGTGCTGGACCACGTCCACCATGTTGCCCGACGCCGTGCCGTAGCGGTTGCGTCCGGTCTTGAGCATCTCGGCCGTGTCCCGCGGCGTCCACAGCGCGCGCAGGCTGAGCGCGCGCCAACCTTCGACAGTCTCGCCGGCGAGGAAATACTGGCCGGCGGAGCCCGCCCCCGACATCGCCTTCTCCTGGAAGCCGAGCCCGCGCGGCGTATGGCAGGCGCCGCAGTGGCCGAGCCCCTGGACGATATAGGCGCCCCGGTTCCATTCGGCGCTCCGGGTCGCGTCGGGCTGGAACGGCGTGTCGTCGAGGAAGGCCCATTTCCACAGCGCGAGGCCCCAGCGCTGGTTGAACGGAAAGCGCAACGCGAGCGCGCGGTTGGCCTGCGGCACCGGCGCCACGCCCTTCATCAGGTACGCATACAACGCCCGCATATCCTCCGGCGACACCTTCGCATACGACGGATAAGGCATCGCCGGGTAGAGATGATGGCCGTCGGCCGCGACGCCCGTGCGCATCGCGCGATCGAATTGCTCGAACGTATAGCGCCCGATGCCGGTCCGCGGGTCGGGCGTGATGTTGGTCGAGTGCAACTCGCCGAATGGCGTCTGCAACGCCAGGCCGCCCGCCAGCGGCTTCGACTTGTCGCCGGTGTGGCACGCAACGCAGTCGCCCAGTCGCGCGATGTAACGTCCGCGCTCCGCCTGCGCGCGCGTCGCGGCGTCGAGATCGGCGGAATAGTCGGCCGGCAGATCGTCGATGATCCGCGGCACGACGGCGTGCGCGGACGCAGCGGATGCCGGCCTCGCAGACGAAATCTGGGCGAAGGCGGCTGCCACGAAAAGCCCCGCGATCGCACATCGTGCGAGCGTGTTACCCCATGACTTCATAGTGGTCCCCGGAAGGCGAGCTTTATTTTGATCGGCGGCATGCGTGGGACGGACGCGGCGCGCGTGCCGCGCGCGTCGGCGCCGACGCGCGCTTCGCAGCGAGCCCGGCGCATCGCGATGCCTTTGTGGGTCGTCAGTACGGGGTCAGTATGAGGTCATCTTTGCGCTGTGCGCTTGATTCCCGTCAAGCAGGATCAGCCGCGGCGGCATGCCGGCCGGCATGGCCCGCGATCATCGATGGACAGCGCATGCGACGATTCGATTCGGCTTAGCCGTCGGGCGAGCTATCGGTTCCCGCGAGCGGGAATCCGCCTCCACGTCAGCCACACGATCAGCGCGAACAGCACGTACGCGACGGTGAACGCCCACGCAGGCAAGTCGTAGTACAGCAGCCGGCCGACCCAGCGCTGCACGAAGCCCTGCGCACCCGGTGCGCCGGTGCGCAGCCGGTCTTCGAGCACCGTCAGCGGGCAATCGATGCCGAGCACCGCCAACGCGGCGACGACGCCGATCGCGAGCAAATGCGCGAGCCGGAACGTCCGGTCGCGCACCCAGCGCCAGCCGAGCGCCGCGCCCGTCCAGATCGCGGCGAGCCCACCGACGATGAACAGCACGATCAGCGCGTGCACGACGAGTACGATATCGGCGAGCCAGGTCATGAGGTCCCATGCGCGAGCGGCGGCATGCCGCGCGGGCGGCATGCGCATGTCGGCACGCTGCCCGCCGGGATCATTGTATCGATGTCGACGCGTGCGGAACGCGCGTCGCCGCGGCTGCATCGTGGCGGCAGCAAGCGGCCCGGCCGGCCCGGGCGCTTCGTCCGGAGCACCGGGACTCGGTCGTATTGGTTGCGATTAGTTGGTCGTATCGGTCCTGTACCGGCCCTCAGTGCGCCGGCTTGTCGAGCACCGCATACCACGAGCAGACCACGCCCGCCGGCGCGACGCCGCCCGCTCCGTTCGAATGCGGCGCGGTGCGCACGATCGATCCGGCGAGCGCGGGCCGCTGCTTGGTGCCGTTCGGCCAGGCCGGACTCAGGTAGCCGACGCAATCGTAGATCCACTCCTCGCCGCCCACCTTGCCGCGGCCCTGGAACCTCACCGCATTGGGCGAGCCGTAGTCGATGTAGCCGCTCAGCGTCAGTTCCCAGCCATCGCCGTAAATGCGTCCCTTGAAGACGCCCATTGGCGCCGCGATCGGATGGCCGAGCTCGTCGATATCGTCCCGCGTCGCTTCTCGCACGCGCATTCGCACCGTCCGCGCCGCCCGATCACGCGCGACGCGGCTCTTCGGCTGCGTCATCGCGTCATGCGTCGGCCCAAGGGAAAACCCTATAATATCGGCGTCGGCGCGGGTCGTATTCGTTCATCCCCGCCCGACCGACCAGCCACGCGCGGAGGCCCGATCCGCGTCACATTTTGCGCGGCCGTTGCCGCGAATCCATCATGAAGCGAATCGGCGCGTTTTTCATCGCAACCTGGGCGGCCGCCGCAATGCTCTACCTGGGGCGGCATTCGGTGCCGATGATGGCGATGAGCGGCGTCGTCGCGCTCGCCAGCCTCGATCTGCTTCGTCCGTAAAACGGCCACGGCACGCCGCGGGCGACATCTCGACATCTCGGCGGTGCCGGTTCGCCGCCGCGACGCGAACTCTAGAAGAACCTGTCAAAAACGGCGAATGTCGCACGTGCGCGTCACACCCTTTCATTCAGCATCCCAAATCATTTCATCGGCCCGCCTTTTTACTTTCATTTTTCGTTCGCCACTCAAATAGTGAACGGGTGTGTCACTTTTTCTCTGTCAACAGTGACAGCTAACGAAACTGGCAGTTACCCGAGAGAACGGTGCTCGCATACGCTTAGCGCGCTCTCGTCCCCACAAGGGTCAGAGCTTGACAACGTCGCACTCTCTCAAAAGGACACACTCGATGAACAGGACCGCCGATTTTGCACTCTCCCTCTCCCCGCTGTGCAGGCGACTTGCCTGCGTGTGGCCGCTCGCGCTCGCCGCCGGCGTCGCGCACGGCGCGACGGACTGGGTCGATACGCATACCCAAGCTTTCCTGAATCACGCGCAACTCGACACGCTCGCCCGCAGCGCGAACACCGCGTCGCTCGAGCTCGCCTCCGGCGAAGCCGCGCACGTCGTGATCAGCCTGAAGCTGCGCAACGCCGAGCAGTTGAAAGCCGTCGCGCGCAACGTCAACGATCCGCATAGCTCGCAGTACCGGCAGTACATCACGAGCGCGCAGTTCCTGTCGAACTACGCGCCGACCAACGCGCAGGTGAAGCAGGTCGTCGACTATCTGCGCAAGAACGGCTTCGTCGACGTCCGCGTCGCGCCGAACCGCATGCTCGTCTCCGCGCGCGGCACCGCAGGCACGGTCAAGCAGGCGTTCAACACGCCGCTCGTCCACTTCGAGTACGCGGGCCGCTCGGGCTTTGCGAACGCTTCGACGGCGCAAGTGCCGCGCGCGCTCGGCGACATCGTCGGCTCCGTGCTCGGTTTGCAGAACGTCGCGCGCGCGCGGCCGCTGTCGAAGATCGGCGCGATCGCGAAGCCGCAGGCGCTCGCATCCGGCACGGCGACGGGCCACTATCCGTCCGAATTCCCGGCACTCTACAACGCGACCGGCGTGCCGAACGCGGCGAACGCGACGGTCGGCATCATGACGATCGGCGGCGTGTCGCAAGCGTTGTCGGATCTGCAGCAGTTCACGAGCGCGAACAGCTATCCGGACGTGTCGACGCAGACCGTGCAGACCAACGGTTCCGGCGGCAACTACAGCGACGATCAGGAAGGCCAGGGCGAATGGGATCTCGACAGCCAGTCGATCGTCGGCGCCGCGGGCGGTCAGGTCGGACAACTGATCTTCTACATGGCCGACCTCAACGCGTCGGGCAACACCGGCCTCACGCAGGCGTTCAACCAGGCCGTGTCGGACAACACGGCGAAAGTGATCAACGTATCGCTCGGCTGGTGCGAAACCGACGCGAACGCGGACGGCACGCTTTCCGCCGAAGAGCAGATCTTCACGCAGGCGGTCGCGCAAGGCCAGACGTTCGCGGTGTCGTCGGGCGACGAAGGCGTCTACGAGTGCAACAACCGCGGCTATCCCGATGGTTCGAACTACTCGGTATCGTGGCCCGCGTCTTCGCCGCACGTGCTCGCGATCGGCGGCACGACGCTCTACACGTCATCGTCGGGCGCATTCTCGAACGAAACCGTGTGGAACGAAGGGCTCGACGGCAACGGCAAGCTGTGGGCGACGGGCGGCGGCGTCAGCACGATCCTGCCGAATCCGTCGTGGCAGTCGGGCAGCAACCGCAAGCTGCCAGACGTGTCGTTCGACGCCGCGCAGAGCACGGGCGCGTATATCTACAACTACGGCCAGTTGCAGCAGATCGGCGGCACGAGCCTGTCCGCGCCGATCTTCACCGGTTTCTGGGCACGGATCCTGTCGGCGAACGGCACCGGCCTCGGCTTCCCGGCCGCGCGCTTCTACCATTCGATTCCGACGCATGCGTCGCTCGTGCGCTACGACGTCACGTCCGGCAACAACGGTTATTCGGGATACGGCTACAAGGCGTCGACCGGCTGGGACTACCCGACCGGCTGGGGCAGCATCAACATCTCGAACCTGAATCAACTGATCCAGTCGGGCGGCTTCAATTGAGCGGGCGCTCGTAGCGCGATAGCGGCAAGCGGCCGGCGCGGCAGGAGGACGCGCCGCGCGCCGCCAATGCGTCAGCTCACCGCGCGCTTCGCGTTGCGTCCGCGCAGCCATTCTAGCGCGAGCAGCAGACACGTCGAGAACACGATGAGGATCGTCGCGAGCGCGGCGATCGTCGGGCTGATGTTCTCGCGAATGCCGGTGAACATCTGGCGCGGCAGCGTCGTCTGATCGGCGCCCGCGAGGAACAGCGTGACGACCACTTCGTCGAACGATGTCGCGAACGCGAACAGCGCGCCCGACATCACGCCCGGCGCGATCACGGGCAGCGTCACGCGAAAGAACGTCGTCACCGGATTCGCGCCGAGCGACAGGCTCGCGCGCACGAGATTCTGGTTGAAGCCCTGCAGCGTCGCGGCGACCGTCGTCACGACGAACGGCACGCCGAGCGCCGCGTGCGCGCAGATGAGCCCCGCGTACGTGTTCGCGAGGCCGAGCGGCGCGAAGAACAGATACATGCCGACGCCCACCACCACGACGGGCACGATCATCGGCGACAGCAGCACTGCCATCAGCAGCCCCTTGCCGCGAAAATCGGTCTTCGTGAGGCCGATCGCGGCAAGCGTGCCGAGCACGGTCGCGACGAGCGTCGCGGCCGGCGCGACGATGAAGCTGTTCTTCGCGGCCATCCGCCACTCGTCGGACGCGAGCAGGTTCTCGTACCAGCGCATCGAAAAGCCCGGAATCGGATAGACGAGGAACGTGCTCGACGAGAACGACAGCGGCACGATCGCGAGCACGGGCAGGATCAGGTACAGCAGCGTCAGCGCGACGAGGCCGCGCAGCGCGAAATACCATGCGCGCTCGATCCCCGACATGTGCGGCGCGAAAAGCGGCTTCGCCAGCAGTTTCATGTTCGTTTCCCCCTGTTGGTCCCGTCTTTGCTCAGCCGAGGCTCGGCTGCGAGCGCGTGAAGCGTCCGTAGATCGCGTACAGCACGAGCGTCGCGGCGAGCAGCAGGCCGCCGAGCGCGCACGCCATTCCCCAGTTGATCGTCACGTTCGTGAAGTACGCGACGTAGTAGCTGACCATCTGATCGTTCGGACCGCCGAGCAATGCGGGCGTGATGTAGTAGCCGATCGCGAGGATGAACACGAGCAGCGCGCCCGCGCCGACGCCCGGATAGGTCTGCGGCACGTACACGCGCCAGAACGCCGCGAACGGATGGCTGCCGAGCGACACCGCCGCGCGCTGATAGCTCGGCGGAATCGACTTCATCACGCTGTAGAGCGGCAGGATCATGAACGGCAGCAGGATGTGCGTCATCGAGATGTACACGCCGACGCGATTGAACAGCAGCGCGAGCGGCTGCGAAATCAGGCCGACGTCGATCAGCGCGCGATTGACGAGCCCTTCGCTTTGCAGCAGCACGATCCACGCGGCGACGCGCACGAGCACCGACGTCCAGAACGGAATCAGCACGAGGATCATCGCGAGATTCGCGCGGCGCTCGGGCAGCGTCGAGATCCAGTACGCGAGCGGGTAGCCGAGCGCGAGCGCGAACAGCGTGACCGCGAAGCCGATCAGCAGCGTGCGGCCGAACACCGCGAGATAGATCGATTGATCGGGATCGGCGGGCACGATGCTGCCGAAACCGTCCTGCTTGTGATCGAGCGCCGCGAGCAGATAGAACGGCGAATAGCGGCCGCTGTTCTTCGCGATCGCCTGCCAGTACGCGGGGTCGCCCCAGCGCGCATCGAGCTCGAGCAGCTTCGCGCGCGTCTGCGCGGGCGCGAGCGGCGCGTTCGCGTCGCCCGTCAGCGGCATCGCGCGCGCGGTCTTCGCGACGAGCGACCGATAGCCGGGAATCTCGGTGTTCAGGCGCCGTGCGAGCGCGCCCATCGCCTCGCCGTCGGCGACCTGCGTGAGGTCGGCGGCGAGCGCCGCGTAAGCGGCATCGGCGGGCGGCGCCTTGCGGTCCCAGTTCGACAGCGCGGCGACGGTGCGCGGCAGCGCAGCCGCGATCTCGGGATTCTGCACGGCGCGCGTGAGCAGCGCGCCGATCGGCACCACGAACACGAGCAGCAGGAATATCGCGAGCGGCGCGACGAGCAGCAGCGCCATCGCACGCTTCCTGGCCTCGGCCGCCTTCAGTTCACGCTTGAGCGATGGAGTCGGCGGCGCCGACTGCGTAGCGATCGTCATCGTATTCAACGGTTGTCTCCAGCCGAAACGCCGTTCGGAGGAACGCCGCGCGCGCCGTCATGACGCGCGCGGCCGTTTGCTTCATCGGCTCATGCGGCCGTCACTTCGACGCCCAAGCGGCAAAGCGCTGCTCGAGCTCGTCGCCGTGATCGGTCCAGAACGTGATGTTCTGCAGCACCGCGTTCTTGCCGTTCGCCGGCGAGTTCGGCAGGTTCGCGAGCGTCTTCGCGTCGAGCGCCTTGATCGCGGCGACGTTCGCGGGGCCGTACGCGATGTGCTGCGCGTAGTCCTGCTGCGGCTTCGACGACAGCGTGTACGCGATGTACTTCTCGGCGAGCGCCTTGTTCGGCGTGCCCTTCGGAATCGCCCAGTAGTCCAGATCGTAAATGCTGCCGTTCCACACCACCTTCAGGTTCTTGCCTTCCTTCTGCGCGGCGCTGATGCGGCCGTTGTACGCGGTCGACATCACGACGTCGCCCGCGACGAGGAACTGCGGCGGCTGCGCGCCCGCTTCCCACCACTGGATGTTCGGCTTCAGCTCGTCGAGCTTCTTGAACGCGCGGTCCTGGCCCGCCTTCGTCGCGAGCACCTTGTAGACGTCCTTCGGCGCGACGCCGTCCGCCATCAGCGCGAACTCGAGGTTGTAGCGCGCGCCCTTGCGCATCCCGCGCTTGCCCGGGAATTTCTTCACGTCCCAGAAATCGGCCCAGCCGGCGGGCGCGCTCTTGAGCTTGTCCGCGTCGTATGCGAGCGCCGTCGACCACACGAAGAAGCCGACGCCGCAGGTTTGCGGCGATTCGGCAATCAGATCGGACTTCTTCGCGATCTTCGCCCAGTCGAGCTTCTCGTACAGGCCTTCGTCGCAGCCGCGGTTCAGGTCGCCCGACTCGACTTCGACGACGTCCCAGTTCACGTGCTTCGCCTCGACCATCGCCTTCACCTTCGCCTGCTCGCCGTTGTATTCGACGGCCGTCACCTTGTTGCCGGTCGTCTTCTCGAACGGCTGGTTGAACGCGGCCTTCTGCGCGTCGCCATTCGCGCCGCCGAAGTTGACGACGGTCAGCTCGGCCGCGCCGGCCGTCGCGCAGAACGCGGCGAGCGACAGCAGCGCAACCGCGCGGCGCGGCGTGTTGAACGTGTGGTGCATGATGTTTCCTCTCGTGACGGATGATGGAGCGTGGTGGTTATACGAAGAGCGACGCGCAACGCGCGGCTTCGCGTTCATGCGAAGACCCGCAGATGCTCGGGCTGGAACTCGAGCGAGACCGGCGCGCCGGGCGCGAACGCATCGAGCGCGCCGGTGCCGAGCGGCACCTTGACGAAGCATTCGTCCTGCCCCGGCAACGCGCAGCGCATCCGGACGTGATCGCCGAAGTAGATGAGGCTGCGCGCTTCGCCGAATAGCGCGTTCGCCGCGCCGCCTGCCGCGCCGTTCGCCGCGCGGCCGCCGCCCGGTGCGACGTTCATCCGCTCCGGACGAATGCATGCGATGCCCGACGCGCCCACTTGCGCGTTGCCCGTATTCAGGCCGACGAGACGCGTGCCGTCGTCGAGCCGGAACTCGCAAAACTCGCCGTTCACGCTCGCGACGGTGCCGCGCAGCCGGTTGCTGTCGCCGATGAAATTCGCGACGAACTCGTTGCATGGCGATTCGTAGAGCCGGTCGACGGTGTCGAGCTGCTGCACGATGCCCTTGTCGAACACCGCGACGCGATCGGACATCGTCAGCGCCTCGCCCTGATCGTGCGTCACGTAGACGAAGGTCAGGCCGAGCTTTTCGTGCAGCGCCTTCAGTTCGTACTGCATGTGCTCGCGCAACTGCTTGTCGAGTGCGCCGAGCGGCTCGTCCATCAGCACGAGCTTCGGCTCGAACACGAGCGCGCGCGCAAGCGCGATCCGCTGCTGCTGCCCGCCCGACAACTGCGCCGGATAGCGCTTCGCGAAACGCTCCATCTGCACCATCGTCAGCGCGGCGGCGACGCGCGCGTTGCGTTCCGCGGCGGGCAGGCGCCGCACGTTCAGCGGATAGTCGACGTTCTGCTCGACGCTCAGATGAGGAAAGAGCGCGTAGTTCTGGAACACCATGCCGATGTTGCGCTTGTGCGGCGGCACGTTGTTCAGCAGCTCGCCGTCGAGGCGGATCTCGCCTCCCGTCGGGAATTCGAAGCCGGCGAGCATCATCAGGCAGGTGGTCTTGCCCGAGCCGGACGGCCCGAGCAGCGTCAGGAATTCGCCGCGCCGGATGTCCAGATCGAGCGATTTGACGACGAGCGTTTCGCCGTCATAAGTCTTGCGCACGCCGCGAAAGCTGACGATCACATCATCGGTCTTCATCGTCCCGTCCCCTTTTCGTCTTGGCTCGACATTTCGAGATGCGATTCACTATACGGTGCACACGGTTCTACAATAGGGAACCATTTCAATATTTTCGGTAGAACCACTTTGGATACCGTGATCCTCTCCGACTGGCTTGCCGCGCGACTCGAGCGGCACTCGGCCGAGCCGATGTATCGGCAACTGCTGCGCCTGATGCAGCAGGCGATCCTGTCGGGGGAGCTCACGCCCGGCACGAAGCTGCCGAGCTCGCGCACGCTCGCCACCGATCTCGCGATCGCGCGCAACACCGTGCTGCATGTGTACGACCAGTTGACGACGGAAGGCTACGTGCTGACGACGACGGGCAGCGGCACCTACGTCGCCGACACGCGCCCCGACGCGGCGGCGATGCGCGCGCAAGCCGGCGCGCTCGCGCATCCGTCAGACGAATCGCGCGACGTGCAGCAGCGCGCGCACGGCGCGCTGTCGATGCGCGGCGCGCAGTTGATCCGGCATGCGGGCGTGTCGCGCCGCCAGTGGGGCGCGTTCATGCCGGGCGTGCCGGACGTGTCCGAGTTTCCGACGCGCACGTGGAGCCGCCTGCAGGCGCGGCTGTGGAAGGAAGCGAATCCGGAACTGCTGACCTATGCGCCGGGCGGCGGCTACCGGCCGCTGCGGCGCGCGCTGTCCGATTACCTGCGCGTCGCACGCTCGGTCAAATGCTCGCCCGACCAGATCATCATCACGACGGGCATTCATCAATCGATCGACCTGTCGGTGCGCCTGCTCGCCGACGTCGGCGATCGCGCGTGGGTCGAGGAGCCGTGCTACTGGGGCGTGCGCAGCGTGCTGCAGGCGGCGGGGCTCGTGCTCGCGCCCGTGCCCGTCGACCACGAAGGGCTCGCGCCGCGCGCGCAGGACCTGAAGCACCCGCCGCGGCTCGCGCTCGTCACGCCGTCGCATCAATATCCGCTTGGCATGGTGATGAGCCTCGCGCGGCGCCGGATGCTGCTCGAGTATGCGCGGCAGCATCAGTGCTGGATTATCGAAGACGACTACGACAGCGAGTTCCGCTACGGCAGCCGGCCGCTCGCGTCGCTGCAGGGGCTCGACGACGCGGGCCGCGTGATCTACGTCGGCAGCCTTGGCAAGATGCTGTTCCCGAGCCTGCGCCTCGGCTACATGGTCGTGCCCGAACATCTCGTCGAGACGTTCAGGACCGGGCTATCCGAGCTGTATCGCGAAGGACAGTTGATGCAGCAGGCCGTGCTCGCCGAATTCATCATGGACGGCTATCTGACGTCGCACGTGCGCCGGATGCGTGCGCTGTACGGCGAGCGCCGCCAGTTGCTGATCGACGCGATCCATGCGCGCCTCGGCGATGCGCTGCCGGTGATGGGCGACGAGGCGGGCCTGCACCTCGTGCTCGGATTGCCGAACGGCTGCGACGATCGCGCGATCACGCAGACCGCGTTCGACGCGGGCGTGATCGTGCGTCCGCTCACGACGTACTACAACCACGCGGATACCGCGCGCGAGGGATTGCTGCTCGGCTACGCGTGCGTGCCGAACGAGCGGATCGCGCCTGCGTTCGACACGCTCGCGCAAACGATCGAAGTGCATCTGGATCGCAGTGCGAAGCAGCGTGTCGCGTGACGCGCGTGACGCGCGCCGCTATTGCGGCTGCGCCGCCGCGCCGCCGCGATCGAGCGACGCCGCGCGCAGCGCCTCGCCCGGCTGCGTGAAGTAGCGCTGCCGCAGTTGCGCGATCTGCGTGTCGCGATCCTGCGGCGACAGATTCTGTGCGTCGATCTGCGCGCGCTGCGCCGCATATTCGTCGTACTTCGCGCGCCACGCGTCGTTCGCCTGCTGCATCTTCGCGACGCGTTCCGCGGCTTCCGGCCCGAGCGATTGCACGAGCTGCGCGCGCATTTCGTCGGGCGACGCACCAGACTTCTGCGATTGCGCGATCCGCGCAATCGCATCGTTCTGCTGCTTTTCGCGCGCCTGCTCGGCACGCTGGTCGAGCGGCAGTTGCTGTTCGAGCGCCGCGAGGCGCGCGGCCCTCTGCGCGTCCGTCAACGAAGCGTCGCGCGCGATCCTCAGCCGCGCGAGATCGTAGCGCTGCCGCTGCTGCTCGGCGCCGAAGAACGGCTCGGCCCAGTCGCCGAGCGTGCGGCTCGCGATCGATGCTCGCTGGTCGAGCGCGAGCTGCAGCGCTGCGAGGTCGAGCTTGTTGCCGGGCGCGCCGCCGTCCGGCAGCTTCGCGAGTTGATCGAGATACGCGCGATAGCGTTTCCAGACGTCGAGCGCCTCGCCCTGCGCGACCGTGCCGTCGAGCTGCGCGGCGAGCTCGCGCGCGACGAGCGCATCGAGCGCCTGCGCGCTCAGCTCGCTCTGCGCGCTCAGGCAATAGTCGAAGAAATCGCGCACGGCCCGCGTCTTCGCGAGATGACCGTGCGCGTCGAGCGGCAGCCGCGGCGCCGACGAGCCGGCCAGCGACGCGGGCAGCCCGCTCGCAGCGGAGCCCACATCGGCGCTCTGCGCCGCGACGGCGGGCGCGGACGCGGCGACGCCCGGCGCGGCGCCCGCCGCGCCGGCATCGCGCTTCGCCGGCGCGCCGACGACATACCAGACCGCGCCGGCCGCAACGACGCCGGCCGCACCGTAAAGCGCGACGCGTCGCGCGAAGCCGCCCTCACCCTTCATCGATCACACGCCCTGCGTCTTCAGCCGGTTCGCATGCGTTCGGATCACCGCGACCGGATCCTCCGCATACGCGCCGCGCACGCCGAGCAACTGGTTGATCTCGTCGAGGTGGTTCCACTTGTAGCTCGTGCTGAGCACCTGGCCATACAGCGAGCTGCAGCGCGACACGAGGCCGTCGTTCGCGCCGGAGCCGCGATTGATCATCACCGTGCCGGAGCCGAGCAGCGCGAGCGTCGACGGATCGAGCGTATTCGCCGGATCGACGAACGGGATCGTGCTCGTATCAGTTGCGCCCGTCACGCCGAGCGCCGGCAGCGTCGGCTGGATCGCCGTGCCGCCCCACGAATACAGCAGATGCGTGTTGCCGCCGACCGTCTCCGTCGGCGCGCCCGTCTGGCATGAGCCCGGCGCGCCGAGGCCCACGCTCGGATAGTTCTGGTTGTACGTCGCGGTCTGCGACGTCGTCAGCGTCTTCAGCGCGGCGAGCGCGTCCTGATTCGTGTTGTTGTTGCTGCTCGTCAGGATGCCGAACACATTGACGAACGCGGCGATCACCGTCGACGACAATCCGGTCGGATCGTACGCCAGCACGGTTTGCACGAAGTCCGCGAACTCGGAGCCGCGATGCGGCGTGCCGATCGTCGTCACCGACGCGACGAGCTGCGGCGCGACGGCTGCGACGTAGCGCGACGTCAGCCCGCCCTGGCTATGGCCGATCAGGTTCACCTTCGATGCGCCCGTCGCGGCGAGCACCTGCTGCACGTATGCGAGCAGTTGTTCGCCGCGGCCGTTCGGCCCGTCGTCGCTCTGGAAGCCGGACAGGTTCGCGACGTAGACCTGCGCGCCGTGCGCCTGCAGATCCGCCTGGATGCCGTACCAGTAGTCGAGAACGTTCGCGTATCTGTCGGTGCCGGTCAGGCCGTGCACGAGGATGATCGGATATCGGGTCGCCGCGTAACTGTCGACGACGGTCGTCGCCGCGACGGCGGATTGCGTGCCGGCAAGCGAGAGAAAAGTCCCGATGCTCGCGGCCGGCGCCGCGCTCATCGCGAACGCGGCCGCCGCCGCCACTGCTCTGGATCGCATCGATCTGGCCATGTACGTCTCCTTTTGTTTGAATCGTATCGGATGAGGATATTGTTTCTGTGCGCCTGACTACGTTTTGCACTGCCCGAATACGCAGCCTGCATGCCGGACACAGTTGCACGGCTCAACGGCGCCGCACAGGACGCGACGACGATCTTTGACGATTGAAACGAGCGCCTCCTGCGCCGGCCAAAGGAGTGAAGCATGCCTAACGAAAATTTTCCGTCGGTTAGACACGGCTCTCTAATCGATTGACGCTAGCGGCGAGGCCAAGCGGGTAAGCCGCCCGCATCGCGGATGCTGCACTGCGATGCGGGGGAAAGGAACGGATGGGGGAAGCTTAGAGCTTGGTGCTCAGACGGACCCACGCGGTACGGCCGGGCTCCGTGACGGGCACGTTCGCCGGATAGCCGAAACCGGCGTTGCCGGCGAGGTTCAGGTGCTCCGCATAAGCCTTGTCGAGCACGTTGTCGATGCCGACCGAGATCTGCACCGCCTTGCTCACGTTGTACTGCGCGTGCAGCGACAGCACGCCGAAACCGGCGCTCGGGCCGAAGTCCTTGCCGACGACGTTGCCCTCGTTCAGCGCATAGCGATGCTGCGGCGCAACGACTCGCCACAGCCCGCCCGCCGACCACGGCCCGCGCGTGTACTCGACCCCAAAGCGCGCTTCGAGCGGCGGCATCTGCGGCAGCGGCGCGCCGCTTTGCACGTTGCGCCCCCACGCATACGCGAGCGACGCATCGAAACGCCACGGCGCGAGCGGGCGCCACGACGCGCCGAGCTCGCCGCCCATGATCTGCGCATTGACGTTCGTCGCCTGCGTCGTCTGCCCCATCGGGCCCGTCGCGTAATCGAACAGGATGAAGTCCTGCACGTAGCCCGCATACGCGGACACCCACGCGTCGAGCTTGTCGCTCTTGTACTGCGCGCCGATGTCGAGCTGCGTCGTCTTCTCGGGCTTGATCGCCGAGAACGCGTTGACCGAGCCGGTCGGGCCGCGCTTCGCGGAGAACAGTTCCCAGTAATCGGGGAAGCGTTGCGCATGACCGATGCCCGCGTACCACGTGACGGGCAGCGACGCGAGATCGCGCTCGTAGCGCACAAAGCCGCTCGGCAGCACGCGCGAGCGAAGATCGTCGAGCGTCGGATTGCGCATGCTCATATTCATGCCGCCCGTCGTCGCGCGCTTGTCGCGCGCGGCCGCATAGTCGATCCGCGCGCCGCCGATCACGTGCGACGCGTCGCTCGCATACCAGGTCAGCTCGCCGAACGCGCCCGCGTTCCACATGTTCGCCTGCGGATTCCACGGCTTGTCGCCGTAGTTCTGCATCCCCATCGCCGAGCGCGAGTCGAGGCGGTTCGACTGCGCGTCGACGCCCGTCACGAGCTGGAACGCGTCGGTGAAGCGCAGCGTTGCCGCGACGCGCGCGCCGAGCGTGCGGCGGCGGACTTCGGAGGCCATGCGCATCGGCATGCTGCTCGTCGGATCGGGCATCCGCAGCGTGTAGTTGTCCATCACGTGATCGGCTTCATTGTAGAAGACCTGCGCCTCGACGCGGTCGAGCACGTCGCCGATGTGCTTCTTGTCGAACTTCAGGCCGAACGTCTCGCGCCGGAAATGCGCGCCGTCCATTCCGCGGCCCGCGTAGCGCGCGTAGCCGTCGCCCGTGCCCGCCGTCAGCTCGAGCCGCGTGTTGTCGTCGGGCGTCCAGCCGAGCGCCGCATCCGCGTTCCACTTGTCCCATTGCGACGGCACCGTGCGGCCGTTGCCGTCCTCGTAATCCTGCGAATGCGCGTGGTTCGCGGTCACGCGCCCGTAGAAGTCCGGCGTGCCGGCCGTCACGTCGACGTTCTGATCGTTGCGCCCGAACGAGCCGCCGACGACGCTGCCGTCGAAGCGCATGCCCGGCGTCTTGAAGCGCGGCGTCACGCGCTCGAACAGCACCGTGCCCGCCGACGCGCCCGGCCCGTACAGCACGGTCTGCGGCCCCTTGACGACCGTCACCTTGTCGTAGCTCTCGGGCGCGATGTACGACGTCGGCGCGTCCATCCGGCCGGGACATGCGCCGAGCGTCGACATGCCGTTCGCGACGATGTTCAGACGCGAGCCGAACATCCCGCGCAGCACCGGATCGCCGTTCGTGCCGCCGCTGCGGATCGACGCGAAGCCGGGAATCGTCTTCAGGTAATCGGCGCCGTCGCTCGCGGGCAACGGCTGGCGCGGCGTTTTCGGATCGGTGACGACGACGAGCGGCGTCGATTCGGGCGCCGCGACGATTTCGATCGTCGGCAGCATCGCGGCTTCCGGCGCGGGGCCGGCTGTCGTGCGGTTCGTCGCGACGGTCGTCGCGTCGGGCGCAACGCTGCCCATCGCGCCAGGCGCGCCGTGACGGTGCGCGGCATCGTCGGTCTGCGCGGCGGCCGGCGCGAGATGGAACGCACCCGCTGCGAGCGCGGGTACGGTAAGCGTGATCGCGCGCCGCCGACGGCGCGCACGGTCTCCACGCGCGGCGTGCGCGTGACGCAAGAATTTGGATGTCATGAATCGAAACTCGAAAGACGCCCCTCCGCGCGATCGTCGGATCAAACGGATGCGGGGACTGCATGAACGGAAATGAAGTCAGGCGTTCAGGCGTCTGCCGGCGGCGCGCGCGGATAGGCGTGCGTGTAGCGCTCGAGCGGGGGCGCGGCGGCCCCGGAAGGAACGGACGGCGCGACGGCCGCCACGTGCATGGAGAAGAGCGATGGCGCGGCCGCGCCGATCGCCGGGCTGTGCGCGAAGAACGCGCAGTATCCGCATGCGTCGAGATGCAGCGCGTGATGCGCCGCGCCGTCGCGCGCCGGGCCGCCGTGCGCGACGCCCGCCGCGGCCGGCCGTGCGCCGTGCTCGTCGCCGCAGATCACCGCGGCGGAAGACGGCGCGGCGGGCCGCGCGTTTGCCTGCGAGACGAGCGGCGCGACGCTCGCCAACCAGACCGCAAGCATGCCCAGCCAGGCAGTCAGTTTGCGGAATCGGTTGGACATGGTTCGGGATGGCGTAAAGGGAATGTAATGCCGCCCGAATGTTACAGAATGTTGGCTGGCTTGGGTAGCGTGAAACGGTCGCGGGGCCGGTCGTGGTCGCGCGAACCGCGCACGCGCATCGTTGCATCCGCAACGATGCGCGCCGCGGCGGCGAAGCGTGTCAGAACGTCATCCGGCGCAGCGTCGCGTCCCGCTTCACGAAGTGATGCCAGAGCGCGGCGAGTGCGTGCAGGCCGATCACGTAATAGAACACGTTGCCGATCAATTCGTGCGCTTCCTTGATCGTCGAACGCAGCGCCGCGTTCGGACCGAACAGCGTAAACGACCAGTCGATCCCCGCGAGCGTCACCGGCTTGCCGCCGAAGTTCAGCGTCATGATTCCGAGGAGCGGCTGCGCGACGATGAACACGTACAGCGCGAGATGCGCGAGCTTCGCGAACAGCGCGAGCCACGCCGGCTGCGGCAGCTCGCGCGGCGCGCCGCCCGCCAAGCGCCAGACGATCCGCAGCACGGCCAGCGCAAGCACGAGCGTGCCGGCAAGGTAATGGACGTTCGACCAGAACACCCGGCTGTCGGTCCCTTTCGGCCCGCGCACTTCGATCGCGAGGTACGCGAGCGCGACGAGCAGGAAAATCGCCCAATGGAAGAAGACGGCGGGACGGCTGTAGCGCGCCTGGCCGGCGAGGATACGATTCATGATCAGTCTCGTTCGTATTGAAGGGAACCACCGGATCGCGCGCGGCGCCGCACACGACGTTGTCGAATTGTAATGACGCGCGATGCGCGGGCCCTGCGGCTCGATCAAGTTTCCGCATGATCGCGGATCGCGTGCCGGGCGGGCTCGGGTAGAGCCGCATGTCGGCGCGGCAATGCTTGAACTATTCTCGAATCAATATTCGAGCAGTCGGGCACGCATCCGCCACGACGCCCGCTTCACCGCTACACGCAAGGCCCCATCATGCAGAAAGCCGCTTTTGTCGCAGCCTACAGACTGGTCGGCTGCGGACTGATCCTTTCCGCGACCTGTCACAGCATCGCACGCCGATGGAACACGCCGACTTTCCGGCTCGACAACTTCCTCAGCTACTTCACGCAGCTCAGCAGCCTGTATGCGGCCATCGTGCTGCTCGCGGGATTATGGCTTGCGACGAAACCGCCGTCGCGACGATACGAGTCCGCGCGCGGCGCCGTCGTGCTGTACATGGCGATCACGGGCATCGTCTACGAGCTGCTGCTCGCGCATCTGGACACGCTGCATCATGCGACGCCTTATTATACGAACTGGATATTGCATCGGATCATCCCGATCACGGTGTTTCTCGACTGGCTGTACGTCGCGCCGCGCGTGCGGATCGACTGGTCGCAGCTCGCGCGGTGGCTCGCGTTTCCGGTCGCGTATCTCGGCTATACGCTCGTGCGCGGCGCGCTGATCGACTGGTACCCGTACCCGTTCGTCGATCCGCGCGCGCACGGCTATCTGATGGTCGCCGCATACAGCGGCGCGATCGCGGCGGGCAGCCTCGGTTTCGCCGCGCTGATCGTGCTGCTCGGCAACCGCGCCGGCGCGCTCGCGCCGCAGACGGAGCACGCTTGACGACGGCGCCGCGCGCACGCGCGCACGCCGGATGGCCGGGCCCGGCGGCGACACGATCGCGCCGCTCAGCCGCGCATCGCGCGCGGCGGGCGGCGCTGGAAGTCGGTCAGTAGCCGTTGCGCGGCAGCAGGCCGAGCGGATCGACGGCCTTGCCGTTGCGCCGCACTTCGAACTCGAACGTCGAGCGGCCGCTCGCGTCGGTCGCCATCTCCGCGACCGGCTGGCCCGCGCTCACCGCGTCGCCTTCGTTGACGAGCAGCCTGTCGTTGTGGCCGTACGCGGTGATGAGGCCGTTCTCGTGCTTCAGGATCACGAGCGGGCCATAGGCGGCGACGCCCGTTCCCGCGTACACGACGCGGCCGGGCGCGGCGGCGCGCACCGTGCGATCGCCGCCCGCCGAGGTGATCACGATCCCGTGGTTCCTGCCGGCACCGAACGGCGTCGTCACGGTGCCGCGCGCGGGCCACGCGAGCGCCGGCGCGGCCGCTTGCGGCTGCGCGGCGGGTGGCGCAAGCGTCGCCGTGCTCGGCGGCGGCGCGACGCGCAGCACCTGGCCGGGCGTCACCATGTCGGTCAGCGCCATGTGGTTCCAGCTCGCGACGTCGAGCGGGCGCTGCCCGAACGCGGACGCGATGCTTGCGAGCGTATCGCCCGAATTCACGCGGTAATAGCCGGCCGGCACGCCCGACGACGCGCGCTGCGCCGACTGCGGCGGCACGTGCGTCGGCTGCCAGGAGTCGGTCCACGGCGTCAGCGTGCAACCGCCGGCGAGCGCCGCGCCTGCCGCGACGAGCGCCGTGCGCACCGTCCAGCCGATGCCGGAGCGTTGGACGAACAGAATGCTTCTCAAGCGTACCTCCATCAATTCACTTCGCTGCGGCGGCACGCTCGCCGCCGCCGGGACTTCGTGCGCGATCGGCCCGGCAAGCCCGGCGAACCGCACCCGGCCGGGCCGACGCATCGCGAGCCGCGCCATTCCGATCGGACCTCAAACGCTGCCTTCGGTTTCGACGACGAGAATCCGGGCCTCGCCGAGCGGGCACGCGACATGTTCCGTCCCTGCCGATGCGAAAAAGATGTCGCCTGCCTCCAGGACGGTCGCGTGCTCGACGCCGGCGTCGCGATAGCGCATCTCGACCCGGCCGTCGAGCACGACGAACACCTCTTCGCCATCGTTGACGTGCCATTTGTACGGCTGATCCGTCCAATGCAGGCGGGTCGTGACGCCGCGCATGTTGGCGATGTCGACGGCGCCCCACGCCCGCGGCGCGGTGAAGCTCTTGCTGCGTACGATCTTCATGGACATTCCCGTGGCACCGTGGCGGCCGGCGCGACGATCGCGCGGCACCATGCCGGACGGATAGTAACTCGCCGGACATCGCCGACGTAAGTTGTCGGGGAATCGGCCGATCGGCGAAGGCGCGCGCGACGAGCGCGCTCACCCGCTACGAGCGGCGGTGCAGCGTCCGGAATGCGGTGTTGAATCCCGGTGCGCCATCCGCCGCGCGCCGCTCGCCCGATGCCCGGATCGGAATTGACGGCGGCACACGCGCGACCGCCCTGTTTCGGCGCGCCAAAAAGCTCAGCCCGCGCGTTCCAACGAATGGAACACGCGGGCTGAGAACTGCCATGCGCGGGCCGCGACTCGCCGCGCTCGCGTTCAGCCGCGACGCGCGACGGACAACCGTGCCGCTCAACGACCCTTGTAGACCGGTGCGCCGTCGGCGATGCGCTTCACCTTGTTCGGCGCGCCCGATTCGGCCGCGGCCGCAGGCTGCGCGCCGTAGCCGCTCGTGTCGGCTTGCGCGGCGACGTTTTGCTGACCGTGGATCTTGGCTTCGGCAGCCTGGATTTCCTCGGGGTAGTTCACGCGGTCGGAAGCCGGGTTATAGCCCGCCTGCTCGAGCTGGATGAGCTCGGCCCGGACTTGCGCGCGGGTCACCGGGCCATTCGATTGCTGGGCGAACGAAACGGCCGGAACGGCGAGGGCGGCGGCGACTGCGACGGTAGCGAAAAGCGATTTCATGATCAAACCTCCGTGATTTTTTGCTTCGCCGCAAGCACCATGCGAGCAGCGATTAATCACAGTCTAGTCACGGAGGCACTTAGGGAAAACCATGTATCGACGAAAACACTGTTTCGAGACCGATAACAATCGCCGTTCCATCCCTAGAAAAACCCGACCAATAACGTAGACGATCGCAACAATTACCGATCTCGCGTGTCACTCGGCCCAGTTCGCGTGGAAGCTGCCCGGCTTGTCGGTGCGCTCGAACGTGTGCGCGCCGAAGAAATCGCGCTGCGCCTGCACGAGGTTCGCGGGCAGGCGCGCCGACCGGTAGCTGTCGAAATACGCAACCGCCGACGCGAACGCCGGCACGGGCACGCCCGCCTTCACCGCGGCGATCACGACGTTGCGCAGCGCGGACTGGTAATTCGCCGCGATGTCCTGGAAATACGGGTCGAGCAGCAGATTCGCGAGCGCGGTGTTCTTCGCATACGCATCGGTGATCTTCTGCAGGAAGCGCGCGCGGATGATGCAGCCCGCGCGGAAGATCTTCGCGATCGTGCCGAGATCGAGGTTCCAGCCGTATTCCTTCGATGCCGTATCGAGCTGCGCGAAGCCCTGCGCGTACGAGATCACCTTCGACAGGTACAGCGCGCGGCGCACCGATTCGACGAACGCGGCGCGATCGCCTTCGAGCGGCGCAGGAGACGGCCCGCTCAGCACCTTGCTCGCCGCGACGCGTTGCGCCTTCAGCGACGACAGCACGCGCGCGAACACCGATTCGGTGATGAGCGGCAGCGGCACGCCGAGGTCGAGCGCGTTCTGGCTCGTCCACTTGCCGGTGCCCTTCTGCGCGGCGCGGTCGAGAATCACGTCGACGAGATGCTCGCCCGTTTCGTCGTCCTTCTTGCCGAAGATCTTCGCGGTGATCTCGATCAGGTAGCTGTCGAGCTCGCCCTGGTTCCATTCGGCGTAGACCTCGCCCAACTCGTCGTTCGTCAGGCCCGCGACCTGCTTGAGCACCGCGTAGCTCTCCGCGATCAGTTGCATGTCGCCGTACTCGATCCCGTTATGGACCATCTTCACGTAATGGCCCGCGCCGTCCGGCCCCATGTACGCGACGCACGGCTCGCCGTCCGCCGGCGCCTTCGCGGCGATCTGCTCGAGGATCGGCTCGACGAGATCGTATGCGTCGCGCTGGCCGCCCGGCATGATCGACGGGCCGCGCAGCGCGCCCTCCTCGCCGCCCGACACGCCCGTGCCAATGAAATGCAGGCCCGCCTGCGCCAGTTCCTGGTTGCGGCGGATCGTGTCGGTGAAATGCGTGTTGCCGCCGTCGATCAGCACGTCGCCCTTGCCGAGCAGCGGCTTGAGCGCCGCGATCGTCGCATCGGTCGCTTCGCCCGCCTTCACCATCAGGAGGATGCGGCGCGGCGTTTCGAGCGACGCGACGAATTCCTCGAGCGTATAGGCCGGCACGAGCTTGCGATCGGGAAATTCGGCGATCAGTTCGTCGGTCTTCTCGCGGCTGCGGTTGTAGACCGACACCGCGTAGCCACGGCTTTCGATATTCAAGGCCAGATTGCGCCCCATCACCGCGAGACCGACCACACCGATTGCTTGTTTGCCCATTGTTCAATTCTCCGGAAAAAACAGGGCGCGACCCACCGGGGTCGCGCGCACAGGCGCAAGGATAAGGGAAACCGCGCGAGCGCGCCGCGAATGAAAGGCGTCCGGAGGCGAATCGGGTGGCGGCCCGGTTTGACGCCTCGCGACGTCTGGCGGTCCCTCGATGCGGCTTCGGCGGCGCTTCGGCGTTGATTCGGGATACTGTCGACGTGTCGTGGTCGAACGGATGGCGGTGTCCATGCTGCGATCGCGGGCCGTCGCGATTGGTTCGTTCTGCCCGTTCTACGATCCCTACGATCGCGCGTTCGTCTCGTTCAACGAATCCGACGCTCACGCCAGCGCCGCCGCGCCGCGCCCGACGCACACGCGCCTACGCGCGCTTTCGAAACACGACGCTCAGATTGTTCGCCGGCATCTCGACGATCTCGTCGAGCACGAGGCCGGACGCACTGCCGAGTTCGACTACCGCTTCCAGATCGCGCACGCCCCACGCCGGATTGCGGCTGCGCAACTGCGCATCGAACTGCGCGTTCGATTCGGCCGTGTGCGCGCCGCCGCGGCGATACGGCCCGTACAGATACAGCACGCCGCCCTCGGGCAGCACGCGCGCCGCGCCTTCGAAGAGCGCGCACGCGGCCGCCCACGGCGCGATGTGGATCATGTTGATGCAGACGAGCGCATCGGCGGCGGCTAGCGGCCACGGCTTTGCGCACACGTCGAGCGCGAGCGGCGCGCGCAGGTTCGGCAGCGCGGCATCGGCCGCCCACGCGGCGACCGACGCGCGCGCGGCCAACTCCACGTCGGTCGGCTGCCAGACGAGATCGGGCAGCGCAGCCGCGAAGTGGACCGCGTGCTGGCCAGTGCCGCTCGCGATCTCCAGCACGGCGCCGCGCGCGGGCAGCACGCGCTTCAGCACAGCGAGAATCGGCTCGCGGTTGCGTTCGGCGGCGGCCGCCCATTGGCGCGAAGTGGAATCGATCGGCATGACGAAACGAATCAGGATGGACGAGTCAGACGTGAAGCGGGCCGCGCGCGTCGCTCGCCGCAAGCCCGAGACGCGCGGCGAGCGCGGCGAGCGTCTGCCCGCACGACGCCTCGACCTTCAGCGTCAGCAGCGGATCGGCGCGCGTATGCCCGAGATTGATCGCGACGATCGGCTTGCGCTGGTCGCTCGCCCATACGCAGAACCGGTAGCCGGAATACACCATCAGCGACGAGCCGACGACGAGCATCGCATCGGCGTCGTCGAGCGCGCGCGCGGCGGCCGCGACGCGCTCGCGCGGCACGTTCTCGCCGAAGAACACGACGGCCGGCTTCAGCAGCCCGCCGCACGCCGGGCACGCGGGCACGCGAAACGTGTCGAGCGCGCGCCATTCGAGATGCGCGTCGCCGTCGGCGGTGGGCTCCGCCTCGGCACCGAGCAACTCAGGATTGTCCGCTTCGAGGATGGGCTGGATCGCCGCACGCGCGTGATGCGCGCCGCAATCGAGACACGTGACGCCGCCGATGCCGCCGTGCAGTTCGATGACGTCGACGCTGCCCGCGCGCTGATGCAGCCCGTCGACGTTCTGCGTGACGAGCCGCCCGATGCGCGCCGCCGCGCCGAGCCGCGCGAGCGCATGATGCGATGCGTTCGGCTGCGCGCGCCCGACCACGGGCCAGCCGAGCATGCTGCGCGCCCAGTAGCGGCGGCGCGCATGGTCGGAATCGAGAAACTCGCGGTACTGGATCGGCGGCGAGCGCATCCATGCGCCGTTGCGGTCGCGATAGCCGGGAATGCCGGAATCGGTGCTGATGCCCGCGCCCGTGAGCACGAAGAGGCGCGGATGTCGCTCGACGAACGCGTGCAGCGCGTCGAGCGCGCGCGGATCGGCCGACGGCGCGGCGTCCGGCGATGAAAGCGGCTGCGACGAAACAACGGCGGAATCGGTCATGACAATGAGGGCTCGTCCGGCAGGATCAGCCGCTCGGGGACGTGCGCGGCCTGCCTGCGTGCCGCCACATAATACAGAATGCCGGGCACGGCGAGGCCGATGATCCACGAGATGTCGGTGCCGCCCAACTTCGCGACGAGCGGCCCGGTATAGAACTCGGTCGCGATGAACGGCATCTGCACGAGCACGCCGATCGCGTAGATCGATACGCCCGCGATGTTCCAGCGGCCGTAGCGGCCGTCGGGATCGTAGAGCGCGGGCACGTCGTAGCGCTCCTTCGTCACGCAGTAGAAGTCGACCAGATTGATCGCGCTCCACGGCGTGAAGAATGCGAGCAGGAACAGGATGAACGCTGAGAAATCCTTCAGGAATGCGTGACGACCGACGAGCGCGAGCCAGGCGACCGCGGCGACCATCGCGAGCACGTAGGCCATCCGCGCGCGCTGCGTGATCTGCGCGCGGCCCGAGAAGCCGGTGACGATCGTCGCGACCGACATCACGCTGCCGTATGCGTTGAGCGTCGTGATCGTCAGCTTGCCGAACGCGATCGCGAAATAGAGCAGCGCGGCCGTCGCGCCGCTCGCGCCGAGACTCACGATGAACTGCACTTCGTGCCCGGCGAACTGCTTGCCCGCGAGCGCCGCCGCGAACACGCCGAACGCCATCGACGCCTGCGCGCCGAGCACCGAGCCGAGACCGATCGCCCAGAACGTGCGGCGCGCGGACGTCGCGCGCGGCAGATAGCGCGAATAGTCGGCGACGTAGGGCCCGTACGCTATCTGCCACGACGCGGACAGCGAGATCGCGAGCAGGAAGCTCGGCAGCGAGAAATGCCGGATCGCGAGCAGCGCGCCGACGTCATGGCCGCCGAGGAGCCGCGCGAACATGTAGACGAACGCGATCACGCCGACGACGCTCGACACGCGGCCGAGCGCGTGAATCGTCCGATACCCGAACACCGCGAGCACGACGACGACCGCGATGAACGCGAAGATGCCGACCGTGTCGGCGACGCCGAGCAGTTGCGCGAGCGCCTGACCGGCGAGCACGGTGCCGCTCGCGGAGAAGCCGACGTACATCAGGCAGACGAGCACGAGCGGAATCACCGCGCCGTAGATGCCGAACTGCACGCGGCTCGAAATCATCTGCGGCAAGCCGAGCCGCGGCCCTTGCGCACCGTGCAGCGCCATCACCGCGCCGCCGAGCAACTGACCGAGCGCGAGTCCGACGAGCGACCAGAACACGTCGCCGCCCAGCACGACTGCGAGCGCGCCGGTGACGATCGCCGTCACCTGAAGGTTCGCGCCGAGCCACAGCGTGAACTGGCTCGACAGCTTGCCGTGACGCTCGTGGTCGGGGATGTGGTCGATCGTGCGGCGTTCGCGCAGCGGGCGGCGTTGGGCATCGGTGACGTTCGGCATGGCGGCGGGTCCCGGAAATGTCTGAGGTTCGGAATGCTCACGGTAGCCGCTCAAAATTGTATAGACAACTCTTTTGGGGATTCGGGTTTGTACCGAGGCGGCAATGTGGTGAATCCCCGCGCACTATCCCGCAAACCACCCCGCGACAAATCCGGACGCGAAGGCTTTGCGAGGCCCGCAACGAAATGGCGGGCCGCACCGCTCTCGATAGGCCGAGACTTCCACCTTCGCCTCCGACTACACCTTCGCCTACCGCTGCGGTTCCAACACCAACTTCTGCCCTAGCGCCCCCGCCGGCGCGTCCACCACGCGCACTAGCTTCATCTGATACTGCGCGCGCGCGTCGAAGCGCGGGCGCGTCGGCCTTGCCGAGATTCTTCACGCGCGCCTTCTCCATCCGCGACATGAACGCGTTCATCGCCGCCTCCCGCTCCTTGCGCGCGACCACCGCCGCATTGACCACCCACGTCCCGTCGCGCCACACGTATTCGTCCGACGGCCGCGGCGGCGTCGTCAGGCCCGCGTCCTCGGGCGTGATGCCCGCCTTCGTGATCTCGGCGGGCGCGCCGGTGCCGGTGCGGTACAGACGCGCGCCGCCGTGCGCATTTCGAAGACAATCTGCCTGACCGTGGCCGACGCGAGCTCGCTCGCGATCCATTGCGTCGTCGCGAAGCGATTCGACCGGTCGCTCGCGTCCGGGTGGCTGCCGAATGCCGGTTTGTCGAAGTACGTTCCTTCCGGCGCGAAATGCACGGTCTGAACGCCGTTGCTCGTCACGCCGAAGTGGCCGTCGGCGATATGGAACAGGCCGGTGTCCGGTGCGCCGTCGTTCGCGAACGTCAGCGACGGGAACGCGGTCGAGCCTTCGGCCAGCACGATGCGCGCGCCCGGATCGAGCTTCAGCTCGCCCTTCAGCGCGCCCTTGTGCCGGACGGCCTTGCCGTCGACGAGGAACGTGCGGTCCGCGAAGACGTGCGAGGCACGCATGCTCAAGATGGCGGGAACGATTATCCTAGCGCACCGGCAGTTCATGCTCGAGCACCATGACGCGCTGATGCAATGCCACCGCCGAACATTCCGGAGCCGGCGCAACGAGGACTTTTACTGCAGAGGAACCATGTACGTCTTGATCTACATCGCGGCTGTCGTCGCAGCGAACCTGAGCGTCGCGCACTTCGGCCCGGCATCCACGCCGATCAACGCCTTCCTGCTGATCGGCCTCGATCTGGCGATCCGTGATCGCCTGCACCTCAACTGGCGGGGGCGCGCGCTGTGGGCACGCATGTTCGCGCTGATCGCAGGCGCAGGCGCCGCAAGCTATTTGCTCAATCCCGCGTCGGGCGTAATCGCGGTGGCGTCTCTCGCTGCATTCAGTGCCGCGGCCGTCGCCAGCGCAATCGTGTTCCAGGCTGCCCGCCGTTATCCCGTTCTCGCACGCGCAAACGGCGCCAACATAGCCGGCGCCGCCGTGGATTCGCTCATCTTCCCTCTGATCGCGTTCGGCACGATATTCCCGACAATCGCGTTTCTGCAGTTCCTCGCGAAGGTCGCCGGCGGCGCTGTCTGGTCGTGGCTTGTCTTTCGCAATGTCCGTGTCGCCGGATGCGAAAGCAACTGAAGCGGGAAGGAGTAAGCTGAAGGCGGCACGGCTGCACTGACGCTCAGCTCTGCGCGCGCACAAATAGATCCGCGAATGTCTGCGCCAAGATAGTCGGTTCGACGGATAACAGCAGTGCACATCTCGATTTCGCACCCTCATCAGAAAGCGGTACGAAGGACACATCGCTCAAGCCTAACGTCGTCACCCGCTCCGGAACAATCGCCACCCCGTAACCAGCCGCGACCAAATTCAGCATCGACGTTTTGGGAGAAACGATCCGTGAAGCTGTTGGCACGAAACCGCGCTTCATGCAAAGATCGATTACGACACGTGCTAGTGTCCTGTTCCGTTGTTAACTGAAAAATGTTCGCGTAGCATGTTGACGTCAACGGAACGGGAGACGTCAGCATGCCAATGGGACGACCGAAGGCGGAACTGGTGCTGAGCGAAGACGAACGCTCGCAACTGATGTCGATAGCACGTTCTCGTTCGATTTCGGCTGCGCTGGTCGCGCGGGCGCGCATCGTGCTGGCGGCTGCTGACGGCGAATCCAACAGCGCAATCGCACAACGTCCCGGCAAGCCACGCACGATCGACGATGAGCGGCTGGCTCAACTGATTCACAAGACCCTGCACACGAAGCCGGCAGATGGATCCACTCACTGGAGCGTGCGCACGATTGCCGTCGAAACCGCCCTCCGCAAACTCGGCAATCATTCTTCCTCTATCGCGGCGCAGCCCTGCCTCATTAGCCGGCCCTGAACAGTTCTGAAAGATTTATGCAGCGAGGCTGCGAGATCGAAACGGTGTTGTTGAATTTGCAGGGAGCAAGCATATTGATACTTGAATCCTGGAAATCCTGATGAGATATGAATGGATCCGAAGACGCCAGCGCCAGAGGAAGATCGCCGGGCTGCTGTACTCGCGACATGCATTCGACCTGTCGGACGAAGAGGTCATTTGGCAATGGTTAGAGAATCCATACTGGCAAGTGTTCGCCGGCGAGACGTACTTGCAAACGAAGCCGCCGATCGATCCTTTGAGCCTGACGCGCTAGCGCAAGCGACTGGGCGAAGCCGGCGTAGAAGAACTGTTGGCCGAGACGACCGAAGCGGCCAAACGTGCAAACGTCATCAAAACTTCGGGCCTGAAGCGGATGATTGTCGATACGGCGGTGATGGAGAAGGCGATTGCGTACTTTCCTCGATTCGCTCGAACTCGCCAAGGAGAAACTCATCCCCCATTAAAGACTCGTTCTTTGTCGGTCCGACTACCTGTCAGATCGAGTCCCGGCTAATACAGATGCAGCGCGTAGCCAAGACCGACCACATCGATGCAACCACCCTCGCCGAGTTCGCTGCCGTACTGGCCCAACGTCCCGACTACGAGCGCTTCGTGCGACCGCTCAGCGATCCCGCACAGCAGAATCTGGCGGCTCTGGTCACCCGGCGATGCCAGCTTGTGGTCATGCGACTCTCCGAGCGTCAGCGCCTGCGCCTGGCTCGCCCGGTCACACGCCCGAGCATCCAGGCGTTGCTTGATGCCATTTCCTGTCAATCAGAGGTCGGAGGCGCATCGCCGGCGGGCGCTCCGGGCCCGTCAACACTTCCATCACTTCCTGCCTGGTATTAGTCAAAAACACAGCCTTATGCCTACCCGCTAGTTTAAGTGAGAGGCTATGTCCGGTGTTTCAGGGGGCTGCTCCACTTCACATCGATAGTTCTTTTCGCAGATCGGCCGCCGTCTGCATCATCAAACTATAACGGCTAGAAAGATCAGCCGTCGCCCAAGGTTCGCGAAGCCATGCCACGAGGTCCCCTCCATTGACGATTCCTACCTGCAACGGCTGTGTCCTAGCATTGAACGCATTGAGGTTCAGCAGTAGTAGTGCCTGCCCCTGGTTCAACGAAGGTGGCACTGGACCGATACCAACCGCCATCAGATAAACATCGTTCATTTGCTTGAGCAGGAAGGGGTGTTCGTCAATAGTAAGTGTGATCAGGGTAGAATCAGACACTTGAACGCGCATCTCACTGAGCCAACTCTCGACCCAAGTCTGGTAATCAAACATCAATATCTCCTTTCTCCATTCGCCGACCAAACTCACACTCGCCTGTCTGGAATGCGATACGCCTTGGCGTCATCGATAGTTTTCGAAGAAATAGATTCAGATAAAACACTGATTCGCGGTTTGTAATTCGCCGCCAAATTTGACAACGCTTCGTTATACTCTTTACGCGTTGATGCTTTGTTGAGTCGATCCTCAGTTAAATTGAGTAATGCGTGGTTGGCCGCTGTTTGACCATACTTGAAGCGTGCACGATAGATAATGTCCGAGATTGCTCTACGCGATGCGTTGACTGTATCCTGCTTCTCGTTCAGCGCCTGTACCGCGCGCAATGTCGGTGAATTTGTCTCCGCGCCGCGAATCGCATCGGTGATGCGTGCGAGCGATTTGGGCTGTTGCGGGTCCAACATTTTCCTCGCCAAATATGTCGCCCTATCAGCATCGCCTTCGGTCAATTCGTCGAGTCGTTGAACGAGCAAAGCCAGCCTATCCGGTGCAAGACGCTCCATCCCGGCAATTGAATTCGAGAGATCGCCAAGCATCTCGTTCGCACGAGTACGAAATCTATGCAGATTCGCTGTCAAGTGTGGATGATCGTCGTGTAATGTGTGAAATTCACTATCGGCAAGTGCCAACATAGCGGCATCCGTGGACAGGAATTCCATGGTGATTTTCTGCTGACCGCGTAGAGCAATGTGCTCTTCAACCTTCGACTGTAAGTCGCGCTGCATCGCTCGCTTGTCGTCTATCGACATGCCAAAGTTCAGCGTCCCGCTCATCAATCCCGAGAAGTCGCCACGCTCGTTTTTTAATGGCACTTGCACAATCTGCTCACGCAAATCACCTAAGCCGCGCATTTGCAACGAATTTAATGCTGACATCGGTGCACCGGTCAGCCAGTCCGCGATGACGTCCGATAGGCCGGAAGGCGCGATCGGCTTGTCCGGCACCGCGCTGAACATCAAAATCAATGCATTCGGGTGCGGCAGCGCCCGGCTAGCGGATTCATGATTGACAAGGGCCGGCGCGGGGACATTGAACATGATCCCACCATCCTGATAGCGCGCGGTGCCAAAGGCCGAACTATGCGTCTGTTGCGCAAAAACGAAGGGTAAGGAGCTAGAAATGAGAGCCGCTTTTGCAATATCCATTTCCGGCGTAGTTTCCGCTGAAAAAATCGCGATCTGAGGACGATTCTTCTCCATCATCGTCCCCGTGCAACTCAACTCCTTGATAGCTGGAATATGTGGACTCAACGTATGAAGATCCCCAAACGTCACCGCCCCACCTGCCTCGAGCCGGAAGCGAATTGCTTCGATGGCGGCTTTCTGTTCACCACATTTTTTCAGATCAAGACCTGATAAATGTGCCATCACGCTCGCGCGTGATTCTTCGCGGATCAGATTTTCCAGCGCAGGTGCACGTGTTTGTGCATTCATCAAAATCGTGAGCGTGTCTCCTACATTCTTGCCGATCCCTGTTTTCTCGCCGATACGCTTGCTTGTATCGCGCAGAATCTCCTCCGCAACGTGTCTGCCAATCTGGAATGCCGGCGGGCCAGCCCGCTGCCGAAGCAAATCCACAAAATCAACACTATTGGATAGTTTAGTGAAATGTTCGCTGGAAATACCAGATGCAAGTAGGGCGGCAGTAATGGCGCCGGCTGACGATCCCGAGATTGACCTAATTTTCGACATGACCCCTTGGGCCTCAAGCGCGACTACCGCGCCGGGATACGCAGCTCCCTTTGCACCTCCACCACTCAATACAAGATTTTTTATTTCCGGATAGTTCAGCGAAATTCGTGCTTTGCCATCCTGATTTTTTTCCAATGTCAAATTGCGCGGACCCACGTTCTGAGCCAATGGCACGTATGCTGATGCGGACGTGGCAGCTCGCCCTGCCTGCACGTTAAACTTCAACCCGATTCCGGCGGCTATTTTCGCAGCATCTGCGAGCAAGTTCGACTCGGTATTAATATGTACGCCAGGCGCGGCACCTGCGATTGGAGATAATGGCTTTGATTCGCGAACCTGGCCAGCCATCAAAATCTGCCTATTGATCGGCATCGACTTACTCCTGTTTCACTGAACAGAGTCAATAATGCTTCCAAATTCGTTTTGATAATTACTGAAATTTCAGTGATTTTTTGTTTCTTTCAATCTCAAACCGATAATTTGGCGGCCGACTGAATCGGCAAACCTAATAGTAGCCGATTCAGCAGAATGTCGACCAAGAGCATTCTGTTTCCGCTGACGATCAAGCAACCGGGTGTCGAAGCCGCGGGGTTCCACCATCGACAGAGCGAGTTGTCTATCTCAACCGCGAACAATTCCGCTGATGCAAATACTCGATCACCATCAGAAGAACAATCGTGCAAGTTCGGCTCCCGGATGCTCCGCGCGCATGAACGCCTCGCCGACGAGAAACGTGTTCACGTTCGCGGCGCGCATTGTTTCGACGCTGGTCCTCGACAAGATGCCCGATTCAGTAACGACAATCCGGTCCTGCGGAATCATGTCGAGCATGTCAAGAGTCGTCTGGATCGTCGTCTCAAACGTGCGCAAGTTGCGATTGTTGATGCCGAGAAGTGGCGTCTTCAGCGTCAGCGCCTGCTCCATCTCATGGCTATCGTGCACTTCAACCAGCACTGCAAGCCCGAGCGAGTGCGCATACGCCTCGAGATCCTGCATCTGTGACGTGTCGAGCGCTGCGGTAATCAGCAAGATCGCGTCCGCCCCCATCGCACGAGCTTCGATGATCTGGTACGCGTCAATGATAAAGTCTTTGCGCAACACGGGCAGCGTACAAGCGGAACGCGCCTCCTTGAGATAGCGGACTCCACCTTGGAAAAATTGCTCATCGGTCAGCACGGATAGGCACGCGGCTCCGTGCAACGCATACGAGAGGGCGATGTCGGCTGGCGCAAAATGCTCGCGCAGCACGCCCTTCGACGGACTCGCCTTTTTGATTTCCGCGATGACGGCCGCGTCGCCGGTCGCGTGCTTCGAACGCAACGCCCCAACGAAATCGCGCAAATCGCATGTGGAGGCTTCCCGTTTTAGCGCCTCGACTGGCGTACTACGCATGGCCGCTGCGACTTCTTCGCGCTTGACCGCGATGATTCGTTCGAGAATATCGCTCATTTGAGTTTCTCCACAATTCATAAAACAAGGTTATAGAGACCGCAGGAGCAGATTGCGCACATGATCCGGTCAGGCGATCATGCTGGCGGCAGCGCCGTCTCGAAAGGTGCAATTGGAAGGATATTTATTTGCCACTGTAATGTAATTGTATGCTTTGTTGCATCCGGGTTTTCATGGATGAATGATTCCTCGCATCGGCGATCGGATGCTGATTCGCTGCCAGAGCGCAATCAGGCTTGCCGGAATCTTCGTCGCAATGGTTTTTCAAGGATCGGTCCGACGCTGAGGCCGATCACGACAACCGCCCCGACGCGCCGCTTACCCTGCGCGACCTCGCCGGCCCGTAGCACGGCATGCTGAGCGGCGGCACGCTCGACGCATCGCCGGACAATCTCCCCTTGCATTGAAGGAATGCCTCGCCCACCCGTCAAATCCGCGCGTTGTACCGGATATTCAGTGCATACAAACTGCTTTCAGACGACTATTGTTCTCAGTACCCCAAAACGCCGCCGACTACTGACCAGCCCCACGTAAACGTTAATCGATTGGCATTGCCCACGTTGAAGACGAAATGGCATTGAATCGTAGGAATGCAAGAGTGAAGCAGCGTCCGCTTCGATGAACTTTCTTCGTAAACACGCTTGATAACGCAGCGCTTTTCATGTGCACGACGAATTGCTCCCATGAATCGACCACGGCAAATTCCGCATAACCGACAGGTTCGCCAGCGTGCACATTCCAAAAACCTGTCTCGCATTCTCGATCGAGGCTCTGTTTCGCGCATTACATTGCCCGATTCGGCGTCGACTCTTTGCGGGCCATTCCTTCGGAAGCGCGGTCTCTTGAACCAAGGTGTTCGGAACACGACACTGCCTGGCAAGAGCGACCGGTAGCTGAAAGTCCATGAGCGCGGCGCTGGTCGGCACGTCTCGCTTTACTCGCACGCTCCACTCCGAAAGCTCACATCTGCGAACCTCTCGGCGCGTCATGGATTACTGCCGAATCGAGTAAATCCATGTTTCCTTGGAGAGGCCGGCTGCCCACTTTCCATCGGCGGAACCGAAATCCAACTTGCTGGAATCATTTCATGACAGATCTTTTAGACCGACTTAGATCTATAGAGGATTTTCAGGCGGAACTCCTCTTCCCCGAGCAGGAATTCCTCCTTCGCGTTCACGCGGCTTCCAGCCCGCCCGCGGTCGCGTGGGTCACGAAACACCGTCAATTGCTGCGCGAAGCACTTCTGCGCTATGGCGTCGTGTTGATTCGCGGGCTGGATTGCGACCGGAAAGCATTTGGCTCGATCGCGGAATTGCTCGAGCCGTCCGAATTCGATTACACCGCCGGGAGCGGACCGCATACGTCCGTCGACGCCAATGTCTTCACGATAGACGTACCCGGTTCCATGGCATTGCCGCAGCACAATGAGATGGCCTATAACTTTTACTGGCCGATGCATGTTCTCTTCTTCTGCGAACAACCGCCCGCACCAGGCACGGGCGGAACGACGTCCGTATGCGATTCCCGCCAATTCTTACGCGACATGGCTCCGTCGATCCTGGAGCCGTTCCTGAAATTTGGCATCCGGTATGTACGGAACTTCCCTAAACACATGCCGTACAAGTCGATAGAAGATACTTTTGGAACGAGCGACCGGACCAGAGTAAACGAGATATGCGCGGAGCGGAAGATCGAACCGATCTGGATCAGCGATGACCACCTGCAGATTCTCCAGCATGCCACAGCCGTCAGGCGTCACCCCATCACCCAGGAAGAAAGCTTCTTTAGCTCGGTTTGCGTCTGCCATCCAGCGAGTTGGTGGGATTTGGTCAAGCGGGCGTACCCGAACGCCCCGCCTCCGCGCTCGCAAGATGAAATATGGCAGACGGCCTTATACGGAAACGGCGCTCCAATTCCCGACGATGTAATACGGCATTTGCTTCATGCTTACGAGCAGCGTGAATATCATGTGGAATGGGAAAAATCCGACATTCTCTATATCGACAACATGCGCGCATCGCATGGCCGCCGTGCGTGCATCGGTACGCGCACGATTCTCGGCTCGTTCCGTACTTCCATGACAATGGCGCAGTTGGAGGCGCACAACTCCTGAATGTTTCAGGCACGATCCCGGTTGGATCGTCGATGACTGGATAAATTGCATCGGCGCCATCGCATCCGATTATCGACGACCAAACCGGACAATCATCACTTTGACTAGCTTCACCATCCAGTCAATTTTTCGATGCGAGAAAATCATGAATGAGTTGACCGGAACTTGGTCGCTGGAGGCAAGCGAATTTAGGTTGGCGAATGGTCGAATCATCTACCCGATGGGGCGCAGCCCGATGGGACGCATCATCTATACGGACACCGGGTACATGTCCGTGATCATGATCGCCCGAGGAAGGAAAAATATCGAATTCATTCCAGAGGCATTTTGGAAAAACATATTCAGCATAAAAAAAATGATCGGCATGATTCGATTGATTCGCGCAAATTCCGGAATCCTGAGCTACTCCGGAAAATATTCCATAGAGGGGAAAACCGTCTTGCATCACGTGGATTTGTCCAGTTACCCGGATTTTACCGGAATGAATTTGTTGCGGGATATGAAATGTGACGACGGCAAGCTCGTTCTCGATAATGCAACCGCCTCCGGCTCGAGCCGCCTGGTTTGGATACGTGAAACCTGATCAACGGCCGAGAACGGAGGTTCTGGTAATTCCGGCTATTTTATTGAAACAACTCGACTTGAGCGTTGAGTCGCGCCTGAACGTAAACAATGCGCCAAGCAAGACAGGGAGGCAGAAACGGCACAGTGGCAATTGCAAGGCGCAAGCATATTGACGCGTAAATCGTGCAAATCCAGACAAGGGGCCGATGAGTTCGAAGACGCCTGTACTGAAGGAAGATTTCCTGCGCCGACTTTCGCGTGAACGGCGACTTGCCGCCTCCGCGAGCCCGCGTGGCCAAATTGAGCGACTGCGATCGATCGAGCGTGGCAATGAGCTCGAGCGGTTTGGAACGGGAGGCGGTAGGCAATCTCGTCGCACCATGCGGCAGGACTGCCGCGCTTGACGCATATCGTTGCCCCGTCGAAGAAGGACATGGTCGTGCAGTAGTTCAGGAAGCCGTATCGGCAGATCCTCAAGGGCAAGACGTACTTGCAGACGAGGCCGGCGTTCGATCCGCGGTGTTTGACGCGCAGGCGCAGCAGCCGGGTGAAGCCGACGTTGAGGATGGCCGGCGGAGACGGTCGATGCGGCGAAACGGGCGAACTCCATCAAGAGCGCGAGCTTGAAGCGGGTCGCCGGAAGATCGGTTAAATCACGAACAATGGAGTTCGCAAATGAGAGATATGAGCAAATTTGAATATGATGCGGCCAAGATCAGACCCTTCAACATAGATCCTCAAGTTGCAGCCATCATCAAAAACCCGGAGCGGCCTGAAGCCTTTCCTCCTTTGGCAAAAGTACCCAAGAGCATCCCCGGAACCAGCGGATTCATTGCAGGAATGAAATCCCTCTTCGCCTATAAGCGCGAAGGGCTACAGTTTTTCGCGAATCAGGCAAATATTCACGGCAAGGTGTTTCGCAATCAGCTCGGCCCGTATTCGATCGTCGGCGTGGTCGATCAGGAGGTCATTTCTCAAATATTAAAAAACGGGGATCGATGTTGGTCGACTGCACTTGCGGTAGAGAGAGTGACGCGAGGGCTCAGTTTCGATATCGACCTGAAGAAGAAGAGCCGCTTGATGTCGTTGGATTTCGATGCTCACCGGCAGGTGCGCACTTTGGTTCAGCCTGCTTTCAGCGATCGCGCGCTCGCTAGCTATTTGGCCATCATCCAGCAGGAATTCACTCGGAATATCGAGGCGTGGCCTCGCGATGGAGAAGTGCCGTTCCGAGTGGAGGCCCGTCAAATTTTTTCCCAACTTGCAGCACGCCTTTTCTTCGGCATTGAGGATTCGAGCGAAGCCGCACGTCTCGAAGGAGCCACACGTGATTACTGGAATGCGATTCCCGTCGTGTTGAAGAATCGGCACCTCAACGAACGATGGAGACGTGGTTTGGACGGAGTCGCGACGCTCAGCAGCATCATGTACGACCTGATTCCAAAGCGCCGCGACGAAGGAGGGATGGACCTGTTCAGTCAACTGTGCAAGTCGAGGGAGGATACGGGGGGCCTGGACGACGACCAACTGGTTGATTTGATGCTCAACATTGTCTTCGCCGCGTTCGACACGACGACGATGGGAATCACCAGCATGGCCTATCTGCTTGCCAAGCATCCTCATTGGCAGGAGGTCCTGCGAGCAGAATCCATGCGGCTACCTGAGCAAGCGGCGTTGGCGGACTTCAACGGCATGGAGCGAACCACCCAGGTCTGGAAGGAAACGCTTCGAATGTATCCCGTATCCGCCATCACGCCCCGCGTTTCCCTAGGCGAATGTCAAGTCGGCCCTTACGTCGTTCCCCCTCGAACGCTGGTCTTCAATTTCACCGGCCTGCTTGGTCAGGATTCCGATCTTTGGGATCATCCACAGCGCTTCGACCCCGAGCGATTCTCGCCGGAGCGCGCGGAATACCAACGGCATCGTGGCCAATACCTCCCCTTCGGACACGGCGTTCATACTTGTGTCGGCGCCGCCTTGGCGAATCTTGAGGCGAAAGTATTTTGGAGCATTGTTCTGACTCGGTATAAGTTCAGTCTTGCCAAGGATTACGATGCGGTTCATTGCATGAATCCCTTGGGTAGTGTCTCCGGCGAAGTGGCGTTGAAGGTCGAGAGATTGTGATCAGGCATGCTGCCCATACGTCGCGTGGACAAGAGGAGCCTGCATCGTGCGCGCGCGTACGCAACCCATGTTGCCGGTGGGCTACGTCGAAGGCGTCACGCATGAGGATGCCCGACACAGCATCACCACGCAGCGCCCCCTCCTGAACGCGCTCGACGGTGCCGTGCCCGCGTTACTATCTTCCCGCCCCGATAATCGGTGCTTTGGCCAGCCAGGTCCGACATGATTCCCGCCCCCAGTCGCGGTCCTTATAAGGGGGTGTTGTCACCGGGCCTGGTGGGTGGCTGGTGATCGCTGATAGGGGGTTTGGCCGGGATATCCCGCGCCGTCCGTAACGTGGATGCCGAGACTTGCCACCGTTGTTGCAGGCCAATTCGTTCACTCTGCATAAACTGTGATGCAAGAAACCCAACAACATATCGCCGTCGATGTCTTCGTCGTCGTCGTCGTCGGTAAAGGCCAGCTCCCGTGGCCCATTGCCCGCAATGAAGGCGTACTCGTCGCCCGTCTGCCGGGACAGGCCATGCGTCGCATCGCCGATCTGCATGCCGGCGAAGCGAAGACCGACAAGCCGCATAGAGCCGCATGGACTTTGCGCGCCAATCAGCGGAGGGACCCTAGCGGATCGCCTCGCGCACCGAGAAGCGTGCAACGACGGCGGCAAGCTGCTCGAGGTCGTTCCCGAGCAGCGTCAAGATCGGGTGCGCACGCGGCGCCGCACCCGGCACCGCATATTTGACGAAAGTGGCCAGCGTGCCCGAAGGGCCGACATCGACGTAATCACACGGTCCGATGGCTTCGAGCCGGGTGATCGCCGCCTCGAAGCGGATGGGATCGCGCACCGCCGCGAGAAAATGCGCGCGGCGCACGGGCTGAACCATCTCTCCGCTCGCGCAGCAGACCACCGGCAGCCGCCCAGCGCCCACGGCCATTGTATCGAGCACCGCTTCGAGCGGCATTTCAGCCGCGCGCACGAAGCACGAATGAAATGCGAAGGAAACCGGCAGGTACTGATAGGCGATGTCCCGTGCACGCAGGATGCGCTCCACCTCGGATGCGCCGGTCAGGCTCGCGCTCACCACGAAATGCGAGGCAAAATTCAGCGCCGCGAGTTCAGCGTGAGCGCCGAGTCCGGCCTCGTCGAACAGCCGTGGGCCGGCAAGCACCGCGATCATCTTGCCGTGCTCGCAGCTTGCTTCCAGAGCCTGGGCGTGACGAATCACGGCGACGAGTGCGTCGCGCGCATCGATGCACCCGGCGACGGCCGCGGCCGCGAAGGTGCCGAGGCTCGTGCCGAGCACTGCATCGGGTTCGACGCCGGCCTCGATCAACGTGCGCGCCAGCGCGTATTCGACCATATAGATTGCAGGATGGCTGAACAGCGTGCGATCGAACACGTCGGTTTGCACGCGGCTTCGGCAATACAGCGTCGAGACCACGGACGCACCGGCCAGCTCGCGTGCGACGTCGTCGAGCCGATCCATCCATTCACGGAACAGAGGCTGCCGTTCGTAGAGCGGGCGCGCCATCTGGAAAGATTGCGAGCCTTGCCCGGAAAACAGGAAAACAACGCGCGGTCGGGGCATCGGTCTATACCTTTCTTCCGTCCTGAAGGCCGCTCAACGATCGGGATACCGGCGCGCGCGACAGGCGGCCGGCACGTAGTACGAATATTAGACGGCAGTCAGCTCATCGAGATCGAAGTAGCCGTGATAGCCGTTCATGTAGACCGCCGCGCGATGATTGAACAGCAGCACCGCCTCGGTCCGCGTAACGAGGTCGCGATATTCGGGCCGCGTCGAGCTCACGCGCGTGCCAACCGGATGATGACGGTTCCAGTCCGCGACTTTCTCCGCGGCGCTGCGCGAATCCGTCAGCGCGGCGCCCGGGCGCCGTGCAGGCGCGGCCGCGCCCACCATCGCCTCCGCCTCCTTCTCGTCGGTCATCGCCATTACGTCCGCCTCGCCGGCCAGGCCGGCAATCAGATCCGCAGGCGTCTGCTCGCGGATGGTCTGCACGAGACGGGCCAGCACCTCGCCGTGGCCGAGTTCCTCGAATTCCGCCGGCTCGCCGCGCCGCTCGGCAACGCCGAGCAGATACTGGACACTGTCACACCAGCGAACCGCGCTGTCGATCTGGCCGGCGAGTCGCACATCGATACCGTCGGGCTCGTAGGGCCGCGCAGTCACGTTGGAGATCACCGGCACGCGCGGCGCCGCGAATCGGAACGATTGCAGGAAGCGCGCAAATTCCTCGCGCGCCGCACGCATGAACGGTGAATGAAACGCGCCACTCGTGGCGAGCGGATAAAAGCGCATGCGCCCTTGGCTGAACAGCGGCCGGGCCTTCGTCATCTCGTCGGCCGCGCCCGAGATCACGATCTGCGAGGGCGTGTTGTAGTTCGCGAGACTCAGTTGCGTCAGTCCGTTCTCGGCGAGCATGCGTTCGATGCTCGCTTGGTCGGCATTGACGATCGCGGCCATCGCGCCGTTTGCGGCGCGCCCCATCAGTTCGCCGCGGTAGCGGACCAGTTTCAGGCCCGTCAGGAAATCGAAGCACCCGGCCGCGAGCAGCGCATTGAATTCGCCGAGGCTATGGCCCATCACGAAGTCGGGATCGCTCCCGCCGTCCTCTACGCGCGCGAAGTACGACAAGGCATTCACGACATAGAGCGCTGGCTGCGTGAAACGCGTGTCCTTCAACTCATCGCGCGGATCGTCGAGACACAGCTCGCGGATCGAGTAACCGAGCACGTCGCTCGCCTGCCGAGCCAGACCGTCGAAGCGATCGAACAGCGCGGCGCCCATGCCCTTCGCCTGCGATCCCTGCCCCGGAAACATGAATATCTTCATCGTCGTCACTCCTGGAAGACATCGGCGCCCGCGTCATGGCGGCTCACGCAGACGGCGGTGTTCACACCGCCGAAACCGATGCTGAGGTTCAGTGCATGCCGGATCGTGTGTGCCACCGGCTCCTGCCGTACCCACCGGAAGCCCGGATCGATCGGGTTGTCGAGATTGCGCGTCGGATGCAGGCGCCCGGCCCGCATCTGCAGCAGCACCGCGGCCAGCTCGACTGCGCCGGCCGCGGTCAGTCCGTGGCCGACGATCGACTTGGTGGCGTTCAGCCACGCGTGATCGAGCCCGCAAGCACGTAGCGCCTGCAATTCGATGACGTCGCCGAGCACCGATCCGGTGCCGTGCGGATTCACGTAGTCGATGTCGCTCGCATCGAGGCCGGCGCACGAGAGCGCGCCACGGATCGCCGCGGCCTCGCCCTCCAGCGATGGATCGGGATTGCGGTTGCCGTCGAGCGCCACACTCCAGCCCGCGATCCGCGCGTACGGTTCGACGCCGTCACGCGGCCGCGAACCGTCGCGCTCGATCACGAGCGCCGCGCAGGCTTCGCCGTAGACAAAGCCGTTGCGATCGGCGTCGAACGGCCGGCACGCCAGCGCCGGCTGCGTCGCGCAAGGGCCGGCCGCCATCGCGCCGAGCGAGCTGAAACCCTGACATTCCCAGTACGACAGGTCCATCAGCGCGCCGATCGCGATGCAGGCGTCCACGCGCCCCGAGCCCACCGCCTCGATGGCCTGCAGCACCGCCATCTGCCCGCTCGCGGACGCCGAGCCCACGGTCTGCGCAAAACCGCGAATGCCGAATGCCTCGGTGCAGATGCCGCACAGATCGGTATCCATGAACGACATCGCGTAGGTCGGCCGCAGGAACGCGATGCGATCGCGATACGCGTCGTGCAGCAACGCAAGCTCGCGCTGCTGCACATTGCTGCCGCCAATCACGAGGCCGATGCGCTCCGGCGCGACATCGTCGAGGCGCGCATCGCGCCACGCCTCGTCGAGCGTGACGAGCGCCGCCTGCGCCGACAGCGACGCCGTGCGCAACATGCCCCGCGGCATCGACTCCGGGATTGCCAGCGCATCGATCTCCGCACCCGGAAATGCGGTGGCCGGGGTCTCGCCGTGGGGCTGCCATTGCCGGCCGCGCCGGCGCATCGCGTCGAATCGGTGCCGCCCTTCCAGCAACGCGTCGAGGAACGCCGCGCGACCCTGGCCGATCGCGGAGACGACACCGATGCCGCTGACGACGGGAGCGTCAGGCGTTCGCATCGATGATGCCCGCGAGTTCGCCGATGTTCCGCGCATTCGCCATCGCGGCAAGCGGCACGTCAAGCGACAGCGCCTCGAGTGTCATCACGATGATGTCGACACGGTCGATCGAGTTCGCGCCGAGATCGCGCAGCGAGTCGCCCGGCGCGAATACGTGATCCTCCAGCCCCGGGACGACTTCCCGGGTATGCTTCGCGATCAATTCCAGAATCCGTTGTTGACTCACGGCCCTGCTCTCCTGTCGGTTGATATCCTGTTGCGCGCCGGCACGGCCGGCGCATCATTCGTGCTCCCACGGCAGCTTGCCGGCGTTCACGAAACGCGAAATGCCATGCAGGTTGGCAGCGTCGCGGAAAACCTCGAGATTGGCCGCAATGGCCGGCGCGCGCGCGGCGGCAAGGCTGCCGTCAAGGGACGCCGCATAGCGCTTGTAGCGCGCGATCGCGTCCTTCTTCAGATGCCGAAGCCGCAACAGATGGCGGCGCAGCGAATCGGCGCTGTCGGCCTCGCAAACGTCGACGAGCCCCCATTCGCACGCGCGCGCGGCATCGACGGGCTGAGTCGTCAGCGTCATGTAGTGCGCCTTCGCGATGCCGACGCGACGGATCAGATACGGCAGCACACAGGCCGGCATCAGCCCGAACAGCAGCTCGGACAGGCCGAAGCTCGCTGTACGCGCGGCGAGCACGACATCGCAGGCGGCCGCGAAGCCGACACCGCCCGCGTTCGCCCGGCCCTCGACGTGCGCGATGCTGACGAACGGGCCGGTCGCGAGCCGCCGCCACAGATCATAGAGCGGCGCCGGGTCCGGTGCCGTCGGCGCCTCGTCCGTGGCGCGGCGCGCATCGAGCTGCGCGAAATCGGCGCCGACGCAGAATGCATCGGGCAGGCCCTCGATCACGACGATCCGCGTCGCCGGCTCGCAGCGATCGAGCACGTCGCCCATTTCGTCGACGAGCCGCGCATCGATCGCGTTGCCGGTATCGGGCCGCTCGATCCGCATCCGGCAAATACCGTCGTCGAGCCGGACCCGCAGGTTGTGCCAGGTCCCGCTCAGCTCACCCATTCGTACTCCCGATGGAAGTCGCGGATCGACTTCAGGAACAGCGTCGGCCTGCGATGCACGCCGCGCGCCTGCCGGAGCAGCGTCGCATCGGCGTCGAGATGGCGCGTGCCGAAGCGGATCTCGCGACTGCGCGCGAGCACGGTCTCGTATTCGTCCAGGGTCATGTTGTAGCGCCGGTCGAGATGCTCGCCGATCCCGAGTTCGGCAAGCCGGCGCGCGCCATCCTGCGTCGCGACGCCGCTGAAGAACTCGGAACAGCAACCGGAGCCGTAAGAAAACACGCCGACGCGGCGCGGCTCGCTGAAATCGCCGTGGCGGATCGTGCTCGCGAGCGACAGCGCGGCGGTCGCGCCCATGATGTTGCCGACACGCTGGCAGTAGGCGAGTCCGGGCGCCACGCGTCGCTCGAAATCCGCCTCGATCGCAGACGGCTTCGCCATCGCGAGCTTGCGCATCATCGTGCGGTGCGCGCCCTTGACCATACCGCCGAACGGTGTGTGGAACGCGAGGTAGGAGAATGTCGCCGCAAAGTCCGCGTCAGCGACGCGCTCGCGATAGTCGAGGAACGCGTTCTCGCAGCAAGTCAGGTAGGACAGCAGCGAAAGGTCCGCATTGCCGGCGTCGGCATCCGCCGCCGGACGGCAGGTGTCCATCACCTCGTAGCCGTAGCAGCCGTTCGCGCCTGCATCGATCTGGAACACGTGCGGCTGGTCGCTGACCAGCATCGCGACGGCACCGGAGCCGCCGCTCGGTTCGGAGAACGACCAATCCGCCGACAGCGCGTCGCCGCGATCCTCGACCATGAAGCGCGACACGTCGGTCGCCAGCACCAGCGCCTTGCCGCCGGGACGCGTTCGCGACAGCACGAAGTTGATCGCCGTCTCCAGGCCCGCCGTGCCCGAATAGCAGGCCCCCTTGATCTCGAACATCCGGCAGTGGCGGCCCAACCCGAGCAGGTCGTGACAATACGTGCTCATCGATTTGCTGAAATCGAAGCCCGATTCCGTGCAGGTGATCACCATCCGGATCTGATCGCGCTCCTGCTGCGTCAGCGCGTCGACGATCGGCTTCGCGGCATTGACCGCGAACGTCACCGGGTCCTCGTACGGCAGCGCAACCGTCTTCTCCTTCATCAGCAGATTCTCGAAACGCCGCATGTCGAGGCCGCGATGACGGGCCAGGGCCGTGACGTCGAGGCGGGCCACGCCCGCGTACAGATTCATTGCTTCGATTCCGACCATGTTCACGTTCTTCTCTCGCCTTCTCTGGGGATTCATCCGGTGCCGTGCCGCCGCGTCACGCGCCCGGCAACGGCTCGCGCTCGATGTGGCGCTGGAGCCGGCTCAGCACGTCGCCCGGCCCGACCTCGTGAAATTCGCGATAGCCCCGCGCGAGCAGCCATGAGACCGACTCGTACCACCGCACGGGACTGAACATCTGGTTCACCATTGCCGGCCGATAGTCGCCAGCCGGATAGGCACGCGCCGTCCAGTTCGAGACGACGCGCATCCGCAGCGGCCGCAACCGGATGCTCGACAGGAAATCGGCGAAACGCGCGGCCAGCGCCTTCATGCGCACGGAATGAAACGCGCCGCCGACGTCGAGCGCAATGAAGCTCGCGCCTGCCGCCTCGAACCGTTGCGCGAGCAACGGTTCGGCGAGCTGCTCGCGCGCCCCCGAGATCACGCATTGCAGGCGATGGTTGAGGTTGGCCACCTCGGGCCCCGGCTCATTGTCATGAATTTCGCCGCGGTAATGGTCCAATATTTCCCGGACACGACGCTCATCGATGCCGGACACCGCGGCCATCGCGCCGCCCGGCGCCTCGCTCATCAGGGCGGCGCGCTTTGCGACGATCGCGAGGCCGGTGGCGAAATCGAATGCGCCAGCCGCGAACAGCGCCGCGTATTCGCCGAGGCTGTGTCCGGCGACGACGTCGGGCGAGGCCTCGCCGGCGTCGATCCTGTTCAGATACGACAGGCAACTGACGACATACAGCGCCGGCTGCGTGAAGCGCGTGTCGCCGAGCTCGCGACGCGGATCGTGCGTGCACAGCTCGGCAACGTCGTAGCCGAGCTGCTCGCTCGCACGCGCCGTCAGCGCCGGATATGCGTCGAACAGCTCGCGCCCCATGCCGCGGCGCTGAGCGCCTTGTCCGGGGAACAGAAAGACTTTTCTCATGTGAAGGGCTCGATGGGATGGGTCGGATGCAAGACGCCGCCGCGCGCATCGCGGCGACGCCGGACGGTCAGACCGTCACCTCCAGGTGCTGCCGCAGCCGCGCGTTGAACCAGCCCGCGTGCGTCATCGGCAAGTAGTGGCCGGCTTCGTCGAGCAGCTCGAGCGCGGCGCCGCCGAGCCGCGCGTGCAAGCGCCTTGCCACCTCGGGCGGCACCACGCGGTCGCAGCCGCCCGCGAGCACCAGCACCGGAAACGGCGGATCGGCGAGGCGCGCCTGCGCTGCGGCGTCGGCGGCGAAACCCAGGTAGACGTCGAGGATGCGCGCGTCGTAGCAAGCCTTGATCGCACGCGGGTCGCCCTCGAAATGACGGTCCACCTCGGGCATCACCTGTGTCGAGATCTCGTCGACGAGCACGCGCATCGCGCGGTCGATGCCGTCCCTGCCCGGCGCGTCGAGCGCGTTCACCAGCGTCATCGACGCCACTCGACCGGGATCGGCGCCCGCCATGCATTGCGCGACGAGCCCGCCCAGCGACCAGCCGACGAGATGGACCGGCGCGTCGACGCCGAGCCGGTCGAGCGCCGTCCAGAAGAGCCGCGCGACGCCATCGAGGCCGTCGCCCGTCGCCCGCAGCGCATCGGCGCCGGTGCTCGCCGCATGGTCCGGGTAGTGGCAGACGATCACCGAATGGTCGGCCGCGAACGCGCGCACCTGGTGCAGCCACGCCGTGCCGAGGCAGGCCATCGGCATCAGCAACAACAGCGGCGGCTTTTCAGGCGCGACGTTGTGCAGGATGTCGAGCACGACCTCGTCGTCGAGCGCGAGCAACTCACGGCCGAATCCGTCGAGCGTGCCGAACGCCATCCGGTAGTAGCGCGCGAACGGATCGTCGGGCGCCGGCGCGGCAGCCGTGCCGGCCAGCTCGTCGCGCCGGGCGCGCTTGCGCAGGCCGGCGCGCAGCGCACCGACATCGCGATGCCGGTAGGCATCGCCCACGCTCAGCGTGACGCCGAGCAGATCGCCGACCTCGCGCACGCGCTGCATCAGCGTGCGCGCATCAGCGTGCGGATCCCCGTTCGCCGCGCCGTGCCCTTCCCGCCCGTCGACCAGAAGATGCCGCACGCGAGCGTCGAGCGCGTCGAGCGCGTCGTCGCCGGCCGCGCGAGCCTCGCTCCGCGTCAGCGCGTGATCAAACGGGTATGACGGCAGATCGGCCAGCGCCACCGCGCGCGTGTCCCAGGCCGCCCGCCAGTCGACCGCGATGCCGTCGAGCCAGAGGCGCAGCGCGTATGCGAGCTTTCCTTTCTCGAGCCATTGCCGTGCGAGCGCCCTCACGTCTTCGTCGCCGTCGAACTCGTGGCGTGCTTCGGCGACGCGCGCCACGCGATAATCCGCGAGCGCCGCCTCCGCCCCCGCCGCTGCGTCACCGAACAGCCGCAGTTGCTGTTGTAGCGCGTCGGACGTTCGCGCCACCACGCCGAAGCGCCAAGCCAGCGCGTCGCGCCCTGTCTGCAAGGTGTACGCGATGTCGCGCAGCGCCGCTGCGCCAGCCTCGCCGGCCGGCACGTGCCGCGCGATATGCGCCGCCAGCGCGCGCGCCTGCGCGCGCAGCGCGGGCTCGCTGTGCGCGGACAGCAGAAAGACGCGGGACGCCGACGCCGGCGCCCCGATCCCATCCTGGCGATCCGGGGCGGCCCGATACTCCAGCAGCACGGCGTGCGCATTCGCGCCACCTGCGCCGAAGCTGCTGACGCCCGCACAGCGCGGCTGGCCGTCACGCGTCGCGGGCCAGGGCTGCGACGCGTCCCCGGCTATCGCCAAGCCGCTGCCGGCGAGATCGACACCGGGATTCGCATCGGGCGACAGCGGATGGCCGGGGATCGTTGCGAGCCGCAACATCAGCGCGGTCTTGATCACGCCGGCCATGCCGCTCGCCGCCCCGAGCGGCCCGAACCGCCGGCCGAGCGAGCCGACCGTGCAGCGCGGGGCATCCGCCGGTACGGCTTGCCCCCCTCTCAACTCGGCGAACGCGTCGCACAGCGCTTCGCGCTCGATCGCATCGGCCAACGCCGTGCCGGCGCCATGCGCCTCGACATGGCCGATCCGGGCCACGTCGACGCCGGCCCGCCGGTATGCTGCGACCAGCAGTTCGCGCTGCGCGTCGACGCTTGGCGCGGCCGGCGACAGCGTGCGTCCGCCGTGGTTCTCCGCGACCGCGGCAATCACCGCGTGAATGCGGTCGCCGTCGCGCAGCGCGTCGTCGATGCGCTTGAGCAGAACCATGCCGATGGCGCCATCGGCGTCATGCGATGCGATCGGACCCACGCCGCCCGCGACGACGAGCGCGCCACGTCGCTGCCGAAGATGCTCGACGCCGCGCGCAAGTGCGGCCAGCGAACTCGAGCAGCCGGTGTCGATGGCGTGGCTTGGGCCGCGGAAATCGAATTCGAACGAGATCCGGTTCGGCAACGCATGCAGCGCGGGCGCTGCCGCGGGCAGGCCTGCGTCACCCGCTTGCACGTCGTGCTTCGCCGGCGAGGATACGCCGAGGTAGACGGCGGTATCGCTGCCGTGCAGCGCGGCGGGCGCCATCCCCGCGTCCTCGAACACATGCCAGGCGGTTTCGAGCACCGCCACGAGCGGCCGGTCGGCCGGCAACGCCGCCGGATCGGCGCCGAACCAGTTCGACGTCCCGGCGTCGGGCCGCGCCGCCGGGGTAGCGTCGCAGCCTGCCGCGCCGGCCGGATTCGATGCGGCCGCATCGAGCTCGTCCGCCGCGCCGTTCCCCGCGCCGTGCGGCGCGATCAGGCGCTGCCGGAACGCATCGAGCGTCCGCGCACCGGGAAAGCGAACCGCCATGCCGACGATCGCGATCGCCTCGCCATCGCCATCGCCATCGCCATCGCCAGCGGCGCGGCCCGGCGCTCGCGCCGGAGACAGCGCGCAATCGGCCGCCTCGGCGCCTTGCGCAACGGATGGCGCGGCCGTGGCCGGACGCGACGCATCCCGCCGTTCGGCGCGGCACTCCGTGAGCAGGCCGACCGCGAGGTTCGGATACGCGCGCAGCAGCCCGTCCGCCAGTGCGCGGACGGTGCCGTGCTCGAAGAACATGGTCGGCATCGTGTCGATCGCGAAGCGGCGGTTCAGGCGGTTCGACAGCTCCGTGAAGCTGAACGAATCGAGGCCGCACTGCGTGAGATCGTCGTCGATCCCGATTTCGTCCGGATCGATCTTCTGCAACGCGCCGATGAGCTCGCGCAAGCGGCACTGCAATGCCGGCCGCGCGTCATGCGCGTCATGGGCCGCGTCGGCGATGTCGGCGGCCCGGCTCGCGGCCGACGGCGCCGCGTCCTCGCGCAGCGTCACCATCACGAGCCGCTTGAGCCGCATCACCGGTCGGCCGTCGAGATCGGCGACACGGATGTCGCAACTGCGCGTGCGCGCGCCGGCTACGCCCGGCGCCGTGCGGATCGCCACCCGCACCTGGCGCGGAAAGGCCCGGTACAGCAGGCATTCGTCGATTCCGTAGGGCACCGCGAGTCCGTTGGCCGCACCGTCGCGCCCGCACAGATCGACAATCGCGAACAGCAGATCGAACATCGACGCGCCCGCAGTGTCGGCGGCGGCGTCGGCCGGCGTTTCGCAGGCGAGCGTCAGGCGGACGGTGTCGCCATCAGCGTCGCCGTCGACGATCCGCACGCGGTTCGGCAACCGCGGTACATCGCCGGTTTCGCCGGCGAGCGAGCCGCCGAACCGGCGCACGACGCCCGCGAGCCCATGCGGCGCGGCGGCGCCGTGCGCGAGATCGTGCCAGACGTCCGCGCCCGGCGCGGCCGCGACCCAGCCGAGCTCGCACTGCGCATGAGCGCTCGCCGGCTCATCCTCTCCTTCGCCGCTTTCGAGCGTGACGGCCCACGCGTCGTCGCGCGCGACGACATGCAGCACCGCGTCGCGCCCCGGCGCACTGACGAACAGCGGCTTGTGCCACGTGGCGCGGCCGATGCGCAGCACCTCGGCGGAATCATGCGGCAGCGTCTCGGCCACGATCCGCGCCAGGTCGAGCAGCGCAACCGCCGGCAACAGCGCCTGCCCGTCGATCCGGTGAGCACGCAGGTAGCGGTCGTCCGGCGCGAAGCGGCACGGGTAGACGCGCGCGCCGCCGTCGTCGCGCCAGGCCGCCGGCGCACGCATCGGCACCGTCGTCGCCTTGTCCGCGCCGTCGCTCGACGCCGGTGCGACGCTCGCCGCGGTATCCGGCTTCACGCGCCGCGCGCTGTATCCCTCCAGGCTCGCCCAAGCCCGGCCGTCGGCGTCCAGCAGATCGACATCGAGCTTCACGACCGGGCTGCCTGCCGCGCCGGCGCGCCGGCGCAAACGCACCCAGCGCACTTGCCCCGATGGGCCGGGGGCGCGATGGCAACGCAGCCGTTCGAGCGCGAACGGCAATAGCGGCATCGCGCCGTCGGCGGCGCTGCCGCGGGCGGCGTCGAGCGCCGTGAGGCCGAAGCCGATCGACGCCTGCAAGGCGCTGTCGAGCAGGCCCGGCACGAGCAGGTAGCCGGCGGTGCCGGGCGCGTCCGGCTCGAGCGCACGCATGCGCGCCAACACCTCCTCGCCGTCGTGGAACAGCGCGTCGATGCACCGGTGGCTCGGGCCGTAATCGAAACCCAGCTCGGCGAAGCGCCGATACAGCCGCGCCCCGTCGATCTGTGCGCCGCGCGTATAGACGGGCAACTGCTCGACGACGACGGGCGGCGCGGATATCGCTTCGATCCGATCCCGAACGGCGATGCCTTGGGCATACGGCTGCGCGTCATCGGCGCGAGCGCTGCCGACCGTGAAGCGGAACGCATCGCGACCATCCACGCCGGTCTGGCCGCCCTGCGTCGCAACGGGCTCCATCGTCACTGCGATCCCGGCCATGCCGTCGGCCGCCGCGAGCGGCCGGGTCCAGACAACGTTGTCGAGCCGGTAGCCGATCGAGTGCCGCTCGCATTCCGGCGTCGCGAGCGCGGCTGCGGCCACGAACATTTCGCAGTACGCCGCACCCGGCAGCGTCGCCACGCCCCGCACGCGATGGTCGCGAAAGAACGGCTCGTCCCCGGAGAAGGTGCTGACGAAGCGCAGCGAGCGGTCGGCCCCGCTCAGGCCATGCAGCAGCGGATGCAGCGCGGCGAAGGCGCGCGGGCGTGCGCCCGGCGCCGCGCCCGCGCGGATCGCGGCAGCCATCGGCGCCGCCGGGCCGCCGCGCGGGGCGCCCGCGCCGTCGCCGCCGCGCGGCGTGACCCAGTGCCGGGTCGCCGCGAACGGATAGCTCGGCAGGCTGAGACGCATGGGCCGTGTGTCGCCATAGCAGGCCGCCCAGTCGATCCGCGCGCCGCCGACCCAGCGCGCGGCGATGCGCATCACGTCATCGCACGCCTCGCCGTGCGCCGGACCGACACCGTCGGCGATGCCGGTCAGCAGGCGCGCGTCGCCGCGTCCGTCCTCGAGCCAGGCTTCGAGCCGCGCGAGCGCCGCGCGCAGCGCGTCGGCTGCGGGCGCATCGTCCACCAGCAAGGCAAGCCGGTGATTGAGCGGCTGCCGGCCGGCCTGCAGCGTCCAGGCGATCGACTCGACCCCGGGTTCGCGCTGGCCGTGCAATCGATGACCGCCGTCGCGCAGATAGGCGACAAGCCGCTCGACGCTCTGCCGCAGTTGAACGGCCGTGCGCGCCGACATCACCCACAGTCGCGCGACGGCCGGCCAGCAAGCGTCGACGGCAAGCGCGGGCAGCGATTCGCGCACCAGCAGATGCCCGTTCACGCCGCCATAGCCGAAATTGTGCACAGCGGCGACGCGCGGCACGCGGCGTCCGTCGATCTGCTTCGGGCGCCACTCGGCATGCTCGGTCAGCAGCCGGCCCGCAAACGGTTCGTCGTGCCGCCAGTTGAGATGCCGGTGGTGCAGCACGGGCAACAAGCGGTCATGGCTCAGGCAGAGCAGCACCTTGATCAGCGCCGTCACGCCCGACGCCGCGCCGAGATGGCCGATGTGCCCCTTCACGCTGCCGATCGGCAGCGGCTCACCGCCCGCGCGGGCGCCGTACAGCGCGTGATAGACCTCCAGCTCCATGCGGTCGGTCAACTGATCGCCGCTGCCTTGCGCCTCCAGGTAATCGACCTCGGCGGGCGACGCGCCGGCCTGGGCCAGCACGCTCCGGATCAGCGCCTCGTGCGACGGCGCATGCGGCGCCGTCAGGAAACGGCCCTGGCCGCCGTGCGTCACGTCGACGGCGCGGATCACGCCGTGCACCGGATCGCCGTCGCGCAACGCCTGGCGGAGCGGCTTCAGCAGCACGAGCCCGAGCCCTTCGCCGAACAAGTGCCCCGACGCGTCGCGGTCGAACGGCTTGATGTGGTCGCTCGCGGTCAGCATTCCCATCTTGCGGTTCAGCACGAAGAGGCCCGGGCTCAGCAGGATGTTCACGCCGCCCGCGAGCGCCATCTCGGACTCCGCGCTGCGCAGGCTCGCGACCGCCGCCCGGATGGCCGCCATCGAGCTCGAGCACGCCGTATTGAGCGTGACGCTCGGCCCGGTCAGGCCGAAGAAGAACGACACGCGATTGGCCAGCATTGCATGCGCGTTGCCGGTGTTGATGTAGGGGTCGACATCAACATCGGCGTCGGCGATCAGCGATAAATAGTCGTTCTTCTCCGCACCGAAGAACAGTCCGATCCGCCGACCGCGGAGCGAATCGGGCGCGATCGCCGCGTTCTCGAACGCCTCCCACGCACATTCGAGCAGCAGCCGTTGCTGCGGGTCCATCAGTTCCGCCTCGCGCGGCGAGATGCGGAAATGCGCGGCGTCGAAGCGGTCGATCGCCGTCAGGAACGCTGCGTGACGACAATCAGTCTTGCCCGGCTCGCCGGCCGCGTAATCCTGCCAGCGCCAGCGGTCCTCCGGAATCGTCGTCACCGCGGTGCGATTCTCGACGAGATTGCGCCAGAAGCCGGCCAGGTCGTTCGCGCCGGGAAAGCGCCCGGCCATGCCGATGATCGCGATCTCCTCGGCCGCGGCCGGCGCGGGATCGGCATGCGGCGGCGCCGACTCGTGCGCGCGATGCGCCCCAGGCGCGGCCGGCAGGCGCGCCGCGAGATGCGCGGCCAGCTCGGCGAGTGTCGAGCACGACAGGAACAGATCCGTCGCGAGCGGGCCGGTCGGGAAGTCGCGCGCGATCAGCGTCGCGAATTCGTTGAGGCTAATCGAATCGAAACCGAATTCCGACCACGGCGTTTCGATGCCGATGTCGGCCACGGGCAGCTTCAGGATCGCCGAGGCCTGTGCACGTAAGCCGTCGAGCAGCGTATCGGCCGCCCGCGGCGCCGCGGCGCCGGGCCGTGACGCCCTCGTGTCGCCATCGCCGGCGCAGGCGGCCTGCAGGCGCGCACGCAGCCAGTCGCCCAGCTCGCGCAGCGTCGGATGGTCGAGGAACACGCCGACCTCGAGTGCCAGGCCGGGATAGCGCTGGCCGATCGTGGTCGCGAGTTCCGTCAGCAGGATCGAGTCGAAGCCATAGTTGCTGAACGGCGTGTCGGCGTCGATCGCCTCCGTCTCCATCTTCAGCGTCCGCGCGACCAGCTCGCGCAGACCGTCCTGCAGATCGTCCGCTGCGCCGCGCGCGGTGGGCGTCTGCGGAGGCTGCGGAGGCTGCGAAGGCTGCGGCGTCGAGAGAAACACGCGGTCGATCGCCGCACGCTCGCCCGGCAGCACGACGACCTGCGGCGCCGGACGTTGGAGCAAGGTCAGCAGACTGTCGATGCCCTCGTCCATGCCGAGCGGCGTAAGGCCGCTGTCGGCGGCAAGCCGCTCGAGGCGACGCGGATCGGCATGCATGCCGCCTTCGAGCCAGTACGGCCAGTTGATGCTGAGGTAGCGGCAGCCGCCCGCGGCGTCGGCGGCCGCTTGCCGCAGCCGGCAATATTCGTCCATGAAGCCGTTGCCGCTCGCGTAATCCGCCTGGCCGGCGCTGCCGGCCAACGATGCGATCGACGAAAAGCAAACGAAGTAGCGCACGCCGAGACGAGCCGCGTGGCGGTCGAGCAGTTGCGTGCCGAGCACCTTCGGCGCGAGCACCGAGCGGATGGCGTCGAGCGGCTTCGCGCGCAGCGGCGCATCGTCGATGGCGCCCGCGGCGTGAAAGATCGCGGCGAGCGGCGCGGAACCGCCGAACTCCGCCAGCAGCGCGCGCACCCGGGTCGCATCGCTCACGTCGGCGCAGACATAACGGACCGCCGGATGCCGCGCGAGCCAGCCGCGCTGGCGGGCATCGAGCGCGTCGGCCGAGCGGCGCCCGCACAACACGACGCGCAGCGCGAAACGGCACGTCAGGCGCGCCGCGATCGCAAGACCGAGCGCCCCCGCCCCGCCCGTGATCAGGACCGTCTCGCCGCGCGAGAACGGCTCGGCCGCCGGCGCGACCAGCGCGTCGGTTTTCGCGGCAAGCGCGCGCTCGCAGCGCCGGCCGTCGATCCATCCGATGTCGCGATACTGCCCCGGCGCCAACTCGGCCAGCTCGCGCGCGGCCAATGCGGGCGTTGCGCGGCCGAGGTCCGCGTTGGACAGCCAGACGCCGCCGCTCGCGAAGCGCGGGCTTTCAAGCGCGGCGCTCTTGGCGAGCCCGTGCCATGCGGCGCCGATCGGCAGTGCATGGCGCAGCGGCGTCAGATGCAGCAGATGACAGCGCGCGATGGGCCTGCCGAGCAGGTCGCGCACCAGCGCAAAGGCCGACAGCACGCACGCCAGATAGCGATCGGGCGCGTGGGCGTCGTGTTCGGCGCGCTCCGGCGCGAGATCGTCGATCAGCAGCACTGCCACGCGCGCGCCATCGCCCACCGCGTCGAGCGCGCGAAACGCCGGTTCCGGCCGCGTCGCGTCAGGCGCCTGCGCATCGGCCTCGATCCGCACGATCCGCGCCCCCGGAAAGGTCGCGGCCAGTTCGTCGCCCCAGGCAGCCGCGACGCACGCCTGGCCGACCAACAGCACCGTGTCGAACGCCTGCGCCGACGCCTCGCGATACGGCCGCGCATGCCAGTGCGGCGTCGCGAAACGCGGCAGGCGCGCCGCATCGACGCCGGTCGCGTCCGGGGCCGCGCCCCCCGCACGACCCGCGTCGTCGGCGCGCAACGCGTCGCGCAGACGCGCGAGCAACGCGATCCCGTCAGCCTCGTCGAGCGCGCCGTTGCGCAGCCGATCGAATAACGCCTTGAAGTTGTCGCTCATGTCAGTCGTCCTGTTTCGCCAGGGCGTGCAGCACGCCCTGCATGTCCAGCTCCCCGGCCCTGAGCCGCGCCAACAGCGTCCGGTAGTCGTCCCACTCGGGGCTGCCCGGGCTCGGCGCGCGTTCCGCCGCCGGCTCGCCGCCGGGCGGCGCGGCGCCGTCATCGCGCAGGATGTATTGCCGCTTCCAGTCGAGCGTGATCGCGTCGGCCGCGTGCCGGCCGGCATGGCGGCAGTCGTCCTCGTCGATCTCGCCGCGCGCGAGCAGCTCGCGCAGCGCCGCGTCGCCGAGCCCTGCGAGCAGGCGGTAGCGGACCGTGTCGAGCGCCGCACCGGCGCTGCCGCTCGTCAGATTGCGGCGGTTCAGCGCCGCCAGGCGCGCTGCCGCGTTGGGGTCCGCATGCTCGCCGCGCAGCCGATAGATCGGCGGAAACGGCGGCAGATTCACGAGCCGCCAGAACTCGCGGAATTCGCGCGCCGGATCGGGCAACAGGCCGAGCCGCAGCCCGAACACCACGTTCGCGATCGGTCCGTTGATCGCCGCATGGCGCCGGTCGAGACGATAGTCGAGCTCGCTGCCGGCCAGATCCGCACGGCCCGACATCACGCGCGCGTACCAGCGGGCAACCATTTCGGGGAAGAAGAAGGTGCCGGAGTACGCGACGGGCAGCGGGCACGAGGTCGAGACAAGGCTCGGCCGCTCGCGATGGAAGATCCCCATCGCGAAATCGGCGCGCATCGATACGTCCGGCAGGCAATCGAGCCGTTCGTCGATCTGGTAGCCGGTACAGAACACCACGGCGTCAATCTCGACGTAGCGCCCGCTGCGCCGGAAACGGCAGCCGTGCGCGTCGAACGCCTCGATTTCGTCGATGACGGCCTCCACGCGCCCGCTCGCGACGAGCGAAACGATGCCGTCGTTGATCTGCACGACCGGCTGGCGACGGAAATCGTCGAGATCGGGCAGCAGACCGCTGTCCTGGTACTGGCGGAAATACTCCGGCATCGAATAGCGCACGCGCTCCATCATCTGCGCCGGATCAACGTTCGCGAGCAGGCTCGCGGGCGACTGGAAATCGTTCGGCACGAAGCCCGTCATGCGCGGCATGATGAATTTCGGCCGGCGCATGGTCCAGATCACCTGGCTCGCGCCGCGCGCGGCCTCCTCCGCGATGTCCATGCCGCTGATGCCGTTGCCGACGATCAGCACGCGCTTGCCGTTCAGGCAGCGCTCGTCGACGTATTCGGCGGAATGCAGGATCGTGCCCCGGAAGGTATCGAGGCCGGCGAACTCGGGCCGCCACGGCTTCCAGTACAGCCCCTGGCACAGCGCGACGCCGTCGTAAATGCCGGTATGCGCGACGCCGTCGCGTTCGGTGGCGACGCACCACTGCTCGCCGTGCGGCTCGACGCGGCGGACTACGGTGCGATAGCGGATCCGCTCCGTCACGCCGAAACATTCGGCGTAGTCGCGCAGATAGCGATGCATGTCGGCGACGCCATGAAAGTGCCCGTCGACCGGCGCGCCGTCGAAGTCCGAGAACGCGCTCGTGTACTTCGACGTCTGGAAGCGCGTCTTGCGGTAAGCGCCCGCGCGCTTGTTCTCCGTGTGCAGCAGCCAGACGCCGCCGAGATCGGCTTGCCGCTCGAACACGTCCGGCCGGTGCCCCTCCTCGAGCAGCGACTTGGCCATCACGAGCCCGGCCGGTCCGGCGCCGATCACGGCGATCCGCTTGCCGAGGCCGCGCGCTGTCGATGCTGTCGATGCTGTCGACGCTGTCGATGCCGTCAATGCAGGCGACGCAATCGATGCGGCCGAATGCGGCGGGTCGATCACCGGCGGCGCGCCGCCGATCCAGTAGCGCGACTTCACGAATGCGTAGCCCGGCAGCGCGATCCGGCGCGGCGACAGGCCGTCGAACGCGCGCGCCTCGCCGCCCGTCTCGCCGCCCGCGACCCAGAGGGCCGCCGCCGCATGCGGATCGCCATCGGCAAGCGCCCGGGCAATGCGCGCCGAGCGGTCGGCCGCCTGCGCGGCCGGCGCCGCGCCTTCGTGGATGCCGGCCCGCGGATCAACGCCGCCGGCGAGCCAGCCATCGAGCCGCTCGATCAGGCCGGCGAGCGACGAAGCGACGATCGCCAGACGATGCCGGAAGGTGGCGCGGCCGATTTGCAGCGTATAGGCCACGTCGACGAGACGGGGCGCCGAAACGGCCGCGTCCTGCGCCACGAGCGCATCGCGCAGCCGCGCGGCGGCGGCCCTCAGCGACTCGGGGCGCCGTGCCGACAACACCACCAACTGCTCGCGCGAGGCCGCGTCGGCGATCGCGGGCGGCGCGGCCGCCGGCGCTTGCTCGACCACCATGTGCGCGTTGGTTCCGCTGAAGCCGAACGAGCTCACACAGGCCATCCGCGGCGCGCCGTCGGCCGTGCGCCACGCCTGCGCCACGCGCGGCACGTGGAACGGCGAGCGCGCGAGATCGATATGCTCGTTGACGGACTCGCAATGGAGCGTCGGCGGAATCGTTCGATGCCGCAGGCTCAGCACCACCTTGAGCAGCCCCGCGATCCCCGCCGCGAGGGCCAGGTGTCCGATGTTGCTCTTGACCGAGCCAATCGCGCAGTAGCCGGTGCCGGCATCGAATTCGCGAAACGCTTCGGTCAGCGCCCGCACCTCGATCGGATCGCCGAGCTTGGTGCCGGTGCCGTGCGCCTCGGCCATCATGATCCGCTTCGGATCGATGCCGAAGCGGCGGTAGACGCCGCTCGCGAGACGCCGCTGCGCGTCGGGATTCGGTGCGGTAATGCCGTTGGTGCGGCCGTCCTGGTTGATGCCCCAGCCGCGGATCACGCCGTGGATCGTGTCGCCGGCGGCAAGCGCTTCGTCGAGCCGGCGCAGCAGCACGGTGCCCACGCCCTCGCCCGGGACAAAGCCGTCCGCGGCGCCGTCGAAAGTGCGGCAGCGGCCGGTCGGCGACAGCATGCCGGCCTTGCTCGACAGGATGTGCAGGGTCGGGCCGGCCATCACGCAGACGCCGCCCGCGATCGCGAGGTCGCAGTTGCCGAGCAGCAGGCTGTTGCATGCCTCGTTGACCGCGACGAGCGCCGAGGAACAGGCGGTATCGATCGCGAGGCACGGGCCGTCGAGATTGAGGAAATACGGCATGCGCGCCGACAGGATCGAACTCGCGCCGCCCATGAACGACTGGGCGCCCGCCTCGTCGCGCCGGCCAAGATCGGCGTAGTCGCCCGTCGCGCAGCCGACGAACAGGCCCGTGCGCTGCGTGGCGAGACTGAACGGGTTGTAGCCCGCGTGCTCGATCGCGTGCCAGCAGTTCTCCATGAAGACGCGCTGTTGCGGGTCCATATGCTCGGCCTCGCGCGGCGAGATGCCGAAGAATTCGGCGTCGAACGCGTCGGCGTCGTCGAGCAGGCCGATCCAGCGGCTGTAGGTTTTGCCTTTTGCCTGCGGATCGGGGTCGTAGTGGCGGTCGAGCGACCAGCGGTGCGGCGGCACCTCGACGATGCTGTCGCGCCCTTCCACGAGGTTGCGCCAGAACGCGTCGAGATCGGCCGCGCCGGGAAAGCGGCCGGCCATCCCGATGATCGCGATGTCGACGCGCTCGGCCGACGCGGCGCGACGCGGCGCATCCGCGGGCGTCGGCGGCGGCTCGGGTGTCGATCCGACGGCGGGCGGCGCCTGCACGGTCGCGAGTGCCGGCGCCTGCGCAGCAATGCTGGGCGGCGCAGGTTGAAGCGCCGGCCGAGACGCCGGTTCCGATGCCGCTGTCCGCGCGGCGCGATCCGCAGCCGCGTGCGCCGCCGCGTCCGGCCCGGCCGACGCGCCCGCGTCGGATAGATGGGCGCACAGCGCAGCCACGTTCGGATGCTGGTAGAGCTGGGTCGGCGACAGGTCGACGGCAAGCCGCTCATGCAGCTTGCGCGCCCAGGTCACCGCGGTCACCGAGTCGAGCCCCATGTCGACGAAGCTAGCGTGCGCGTCGATGTCCTGCGCGTCGAGCTGCAGCTCGGCTGCAAGCGTCTGCCGCACGATCTCGACAATCGCGATGCCGGCCGCTGCCGCGGGCGTCGGCTCGAGCGTTGGCTGGGGTTTCGGCCCGGGCGCTGGCGCGGCGGCCGGCACGCCATCCGTGGCTTCGCGCAGGTACGCGAGCAGCTTCGCGACGCTCGGATACTGATAGACGTGCGCGGGCGTCAGCTCGATCGACAACGCCCGGCCGAGCGTGCGGGCCCAGGTCACGGCGGTCACCGAGTCGAGGCCGAGATCGACGAAGCCCGCCTCGTCGTCGAGTTCGTCGGCGGATAGCTGGATTTCCGCGGCCAGCGTCGACTTCAGCAAGGCCGCCAGATCGCGCGCGGGCGTGCTCGGCATGTCGGCGGCCGGCGTCGCGCCGACACCGTACGCGCGATCGATCCGCCGCGCCACGTCGGGGTTGTGATGGAACGTCTGTTCGTGCATCGCGAGTTCCTTGCGTATCGCCGCAGGCATGGCCTGCGCGAGCGCCGCAAGCGCTTGCCGCTTGTCGCGGATCAGCTCGTTGCGTGTCCGCTGCGCGGACCATTGCGCAGCAATCCGGCGCGCCCGCGCGAGCACCTCGCCGCGCGGCGCCACCGACAGGCCGGGCAGCCGCTCGCGCAACTCGCGCCCCTTGTAAGGCCGCGCCCCGAGCAGGATTTCCCGGCCCAGGTCGAGGCCGAGCCGCATCGGGAACACGAGCGTGGAGCCCGCGCCCGGCGTGAAGCCATACGACAGGTACGGGCTGTGATAGACGCTCTCCTCGGCGAACAGCACCGCGTCGCAAGCCATCCCCATCGCCCAGCCCGCGCCGATCGCGTGGCCCTGCATCGCCGCGATCACCGGCACCGGGCAAGCGAGCGGCAGCTCGTAGAGACGCGCATCGGTGAATTTCGCGGTGCCCTGCTGGATTGCCTGCAGGCCCTCGCGGGTCCCGCCCGTCGCGAAATAGTGGCCGTGGCCCGTCAGGATCAGCACCTTGCACCCGGGTGTCTCGCTCGCCCAAGCGACGACCACCTCCATCGCGGCAACGAGCGCCGGCGTGAACGCGTTGCGGGTGGCCGGATCAGAGATTCGCGCGACCGCGACGCCGGCATCGTCGAGCGTCAGCTCGACGCACGAATGCGGCAGCGCCACTGGTCGGCCGGAATCGGCCGCGGCGGCGACGTCCGCGAGTTCGGGCTCGTGTGCGCGATCCGCGAGCACCGGCCACGACGACGGCGCGCCGAGCGCGCCCGCCTCCGAGAAGAACACGCCGCGCCAGTGCGCCTTGAGCAGGCTGGCCGCGCGGCCGCCGCCGGCGACGAGCGCCTGCGTCGCCGCGAGCGCCTCGCCGCCCATCGCCTGCGCGGGCACCGCATGCAGGCCAAGATTCGCCGCCTGCCAGGTCTCGCCCGTGCGCACCGCGCCCGACAGCATCGCGGCGGCGCCGGGCCGCGCGCCGAAGCGCGCGCTCAGCAGTTCTTCGGCCGCACCGGACGGGGGCGTCGCGCAGCCGTAGCGGCTGCCCGAGTCGACGATCAGCAGATCACAGGCGGCGCCGATCAACCAGCCGAGACCGATCGCATCTCCAGGGAGCGCGGCCAGCACGACCGGCGGCGCGCCTCCGATCGCGGCGACGAGCCGGGCGAGCGCGCCGTCGGGCACATCGTCGAGGGCGTGGTGAAATCCGTCGCGCGGGCCGTGCAGCAGCACGGCGTCGACCGGCTCGCCCGACACCGGGCGCTCGAACAGCTCGAACAGCTCGGTCAGCCGCGCCACCAGATCCGCCGCGCTCCAACCGGCGGGCAGATCGACATGGCGCAGCGAGGGATGCGCGTCGTCGCGCCGCGCGATGAGCGGCTCGGCGGCCGGCGCGCGTCGCACCGTCGAGTCGGGTTGGGGAGAATGCGCTGCCGATCGGGAGCGCGCGGCTTCGGCCGGCGACATCAGCGTGATCCGCGCGTCGGACAGCATGCCGCCCGGCGCGATGAAGCGGCGCGGCGCGGGCAGCCGGATCGCGCCGGCGCAAGACGCGTGCGGCCCGCCCGTCGCGGCGTCGGCGGCTCGCGCGACGGCGTCACCCGTCGCAACATCGAGCGCCAGCGCGGGCGCGAGCGTATCGAGCCAGAAACGCTGCGGCTTGAACGGATAGGTCGGCACGGCGATCGCACGAGCCGGCCGCGCGCACGGCGGAGCCTGCCGGACGCGCCAATCGATGTCGGCACCGCGCACCCAGGCGCGCGCGCAGGCATCGAGATCGTCCGGCGCAACCGCATCGGCATCGGCGGCGACATCGACATCGACGATACGGCCGCGGTGGAAGCCCTCGACCGGCTCGCCGCGCCGATGCGCGCGCAGCACCTCGAGCAGTTCCGTCGTCGAGCGACAGACGACGGCGCAACGTTCCGCCATCGCACTGCGGCCTGTCTGCAGTTCGCGGCATAGCGCCGTGAGCGGGCCGCCGCCATCGGCGAGAAACGCGATCATGCGGTCCAGGTACGCGTCGAGCCTATCCGCGTTGCGGGCGGACAGCACGAACACGGCCGGCGCTGCCCCCTCGTCCGCACCGTTGCGTGCGGCGGCGTCCGCCTCGGCGTCGCGGTACTGCTCGACGATCAGATGCGCGTTCACGCCGCCCGCGCCGAACGACGAAATGCCGGCCCGCAACGGCGCATCCGGGCCGGGCTGCGGCGTCCAGTCGCGCAACATGTCGCACATCACGAAGCCGCTGCCGTCGAGCGCGATCTCCGGATTCAACTCGGCGGCATGCAGCGTCGGCACGAGCTTGCGGTGGCGCAGTTGCAGGACGACCTTCGTCAGCGCGGCGATACCCGCCGCCGCCTCGAGATGCCCGATGTTCGATTTCACCGAACCAAGCGCGCACTGCACGCCGGCGCCGCGTTCCCCGAATGCCTGCACGAGGCCGCGAAACTCGATCGGATCGCCAAGCGCCGTGCCCGTGCCGTGCGCCTCCAGATAGCCGATCGATGCGGCATCGCAGCCGGCCCGCGCCAGCGTCAGGCGAATCAGCGCCTGCTGCGACGCCGGACTCGGCACCATGTAGCCGTGCGTCTTGCCCGAGTGATTGATGCCGCTCGCGCGAATCACGGCATGGATCGCATCGCCGTCGCGCCGCGCCAGCGCGAGCGGCTTCAGGATCACGGCGCCCACGCCCTCGCCCGGCACGAAACCGTCCGCGCCGGCGCCGAAGCTGCGGCAGCGCCCTTCGGGCGACAGCATGTGGCCCGAGCACAGCGCGACGTAGTTGGCCGGATGCAGGTACAGGTTGACGCCTCCCGCGATCGCGATGTCGCAATCGCCGCGGCGCAGCCGTTCGCAGGCCTCGTGGATCGCAACGAGCGAACTCGAGCACATCGTGTCGATCGCGAGGCTCGGCCCGGTCAGGTCGAGGCAGTACGACACGCGATTCGCGATCGAGCCGAACGAGGTGCGCGGCAGAAAGGCCTTGTTCTGACGCCAGAATTGCGGCCCATACAGCTCGAAACCCGTCTTGGTCGCGCCGACGAACACGCCCGCGCGCGCCCGATGACGCTCGACGAGCGCCTCGCGGCTGTAGCCCGCGTCCTCGAGCGCCTCCCACGCGCATTGCAGGAACAGGCGCTCCTGCGGGTCCATCAGCCAGGCGTCGCGCGGCGCGATCGAGAAGAACTGCGGATCGAAATCCGCGAACCCATCGAGGAAGCCGCCCCACTTGCTGTAGCTGCGTCCGGTGCGCGAAGCCTCGTCCTTGTCAGCGACGTAGAATCCGTCGAGCGACCAGCGCTCGGCCGGAATCTCGTCGATGCAATCGACGCCGCCCGCGAGATTGCGCCAGTATTCTGCGAGGTTCGCGGCCTTCGGATAGCGGCCAGCGATGCCGATGATCGCGATGAGATCCTCGTCGCCAGGGTTCGCGGCGGCGCGCGCCGCATCGCCGCCGATCGCGCGGCGGACGTTGTCGCCGCCCGTTGCGCGAGGCGGCTCGGCCTCCGGCGCGGCGGGCGCATCGGCATGTTCCGGTTCGCCGGCCCAAGCGCGGCTTTGCACCGGATGCTGCGCGACCAGATGCGCGGCCAGACTCGCGAGCGTCGTGTGTTCGTAGAGCAACGCGCTGCCGATGCCCGGATAGTGTTTGCCGAGCGCCTGCTGGAGATGGATCACGCGGACCGAATCGACACCGTAGTTCTCGAACTGGGCGCGCGGGTCGATGCGCTGCGGCGACAGCTTGCAGAGCCGGCCGAGCAGTTCGCGCAGCCGGCCGGTGACGCGCTCGTCGAGATCGGCGCCGTCGCGCGCCGCGGGCGATGTGCCGCGCCCGGCCGGCACGGCGCTCGCTTCGCCGGCCTGCGCGGCCGCACGCATGCGCGCCGCGTCGCCATGGACCACCAGCAGGTGCTCGCCCGCATGCGCGAGCGCGCATTTCAGCGCACGCATGCCGTCGTCGGCGCCGAGCGGCAACATGCCCGCCTCGCGCAGCAGCCGTGCCGCATGCCCGTCCGGCGCCATGCCGTCGCCGTCCCACCACGGCCAGCCGATCGATATCGTGCGGCCTCGACAGGCGCCCGCCGCGGCGCGGGCCTCGCGCCGCGCCGCGTAGCGGTCAAGGAAAGCGTTGGCCGTCGCATAGTCGCTCTGGCCCGCGTTGCCCATCGCGCCCGACAATGACGAATACAGCACGAAAAAATCGAGCGGCAGATGACGCGTCGCGCGATCGAGATTCACCGTGCCGGCCACCTTGGGCGCGAGCACCTCGCGCAAGGTCTGCGCCGTCTTGCGCGACGCGGCGCCGTCGCGGGCCACGCCGGCCGCGTGGAACACGCCGTGCAGCGCGCCGTGCGCACGCGCGACGTCGGCCACGAGTTGCTCGCAGGCCGCGCGATCGCTGATGTCGGCTGCGCGGTATTCGACCGCGACGCCTTGCGCGCGCAGCGTGTCGAGCGATGCACCGGCCGGCGTGCCCGCCAGTTCGGACGCGGCGCGTCGGCCGACCAGAACCAGAGTCGCGGACGGCATTTCACGCGCGAGATGGCGCGCGAGCACGATGCCGAGCGCGCCGCCGCCGCCCGTGATCAGGTAGACCCCGCCTTCGCGCCACGGCGACCCGGCCGGCTCCCTCGCGTCAGTCTCGCGCCACACGCGGCGCGACAGCTCGCCGTCGTGAAAGCGGACCAGTGTGGCGTGCGGATGACGTGCGGCCAGCTCGGCCTGCTCGCGCATCGCGCGCGCTGCGGCATCGGAGATCACCTCGCCGCACAGCACGAGCTGGCCGGCGAAGCCCGGGTATTCGAATGCGAGACTGAGCAGCATCGCTTCCAGCGCGCTCAGCAGTTCGCCGCGCTCGCCCGGCGGCACGAGCAACTGCACGCGCACGGCTGCGCCGGATGCGGCGGCGAGCCGCGCCTGCAGATTGGCGAACACCGCCAGCGCCAGCTCCGTAAACGCCTCGTCGATGGCCTCGATGTCGGCATGAGCCGCAGCGCCGACGATGCGGCCGCAATCCGCCGGCCAGCACGCCGCGAGCCGTTGCGCCGCGTCGGCGTCCCAACCGCACAGCAACACGTCGGGCTCCGATTCGGCCATGCGCGCGCGCGCGTCGCTTGCCGCCGCGTCCGGCAAGCGTTCCCAGTCCGGCACGCGGTAGCCGAGGCTCGGCGCAGCCGCGATGTCGGCGCCGCCGCTGCGCTCCGGCGCCGCATGCGGCGTATCGACGTCGGGCACCGGCAGCCAGTAGCGCTCGCGCGCGAACGGATAGGTCGGCAGATTGACGCGGCGCGGCCGGCGCCGCCCGACGCCGTCATACAAGCGCGCCCAGTCGAGATCGACGCCCTCGGCCCAGACCGTCAGCAGCTCCGCGTGCTTGCCTTTGGCGAACCAGTTTTCGACGAGCGCGTGGCTGTCCTGGTCCGCGCTGAACAGCGGCAGCAGTCGGCTGCCGCTCGCGCGCGTGCCGGAGAACACGCGGCGCGGGTCAGGCCGGCCGTCGAGATAGCCGTTGAGCAGCGCAAGCAGTTCGTCGCGCGACGTCGCGATGAATGCGACGCGCGCCTCCCACGGCTCGCGCCCGGTCTGCAGCGTATAGGCGATGCTCGCGAGTCCCGCGGGCGGGCGATGCCAGTGACGTGCGCCGCCCGGCGCCCGCGCGCAGTCGGCCAGATAGCGGGCCAACGCGCCGGCCTGCTGCGCCAGTTGCTCGGGCGTGCGTGCCGACAGCGGCACGAGGCAGGCGCCGCCGCCTTCGTCGTCGATGGCATCGTCGCCGGGCCGCGCATAGTCCTGCAGCACGAAATGGGCGTTCGAACCGCCCGCGCCGAACGACGAGACGGCGGCGATCCGGCGCCCCGCCACGCCGGCCCACGGCCGCCGTTCGCGCACCACGGCGAATGGGCTCGCCGCGAAATCGATATGCGGATTCAGCCGTTGCGCGTGCAGCGACGGGAACAGCTCGCCGGCACGCATCTGGCCGATCACCTTGGTGAGCGCGGCCATGCCCGCGGCCGCCTCGCAATGGCCAACGTTCGACTTGACGGAGCCGATCGCGCAGAACTGCGTGTCGGCCGTATCGCGCGAGAAGGCGCCGGCGAGCCCCGCGATCTCGATCGGATCGCCGAGCGAGGTGCCCGTGCCGTGCGCCTCGACGTAGCTGATCGCGCGCGCGTCGACTTGCGCCTGCTTCAGCGCCTGGCGAATCACGTCCTGCTGGCGCTGCGGCTGCGGCACGCTGTAGCCCTGGCTCTTGCCGCCGTGATTGATCGCGCTGCCCCGGATCACCGCGTAGATCGGATCGCCATCGCGCTGCGCATCGGCAAGCCGCTTCACGCAGACCACGCCGACGCCCTCCGACGGCACGTAGCCGTCGCCATCCGCGCCGAAGCTGTGGCAGCGGCCGCGCGGCGATACGAATCGGCCGCGGCTCAGCAGATGGTACTTGTTCGGATGCAGGTTCAGGTTGACGCCACCGACGAGCGCCATGCCGATGCCACCCGAGGCCAGTTCGCCGCAGGCGAGGTGCAGGCACGTCAGCGAACTCGAACACATCGTGTCGATCGCGAGGCTCGGGCCGCGCAGATCGAGCGCGTAGGACACGCGATTGGCGATGCTCGCGTAGCTGCTGCCGACGAGTCGTTCCGGATCGTTGTTCGCGCACTGGATGTATTCGCTATACATCACGCCGACATAGACGCCCGTCTCGCCCGCGCCGGTCCCGATGCCGGCCGCCTCGCGCTCACGCCTCTCACGCGCGAGGCGGCCGCGCGAGTAGCCGGCATCCTCGAGCGCGGCCCACGCATGCTGCAGGAACAGGCGCTCCTGCGGGTCCATGATCTCCGCCTCGCTCGGCGAGATGTTGAAGAACAGCGGATCGAATTCGTCGACGCCGTCGATGAAACCGCCCCACCGGCTCGCGTGCGCACCGGGACGATGGCCGTCGCCGTCGCGGTGAAATGCGCGCCAGTCCCAACGCTCGGCCGGAATCTCGCGGACCGCGTCAACGCCGCCCGCGAGGTTGTCCCAGAACTCGGCGACATCGGCCGATCGCGGGTAGCGTCCGGACAGGCCGATGATCGCGATGTCCGAACGCGCCGCGTCGCCCGGCGCGGTGGCGTCGAAGGCGCGCCGGGCGATCGGCGCTTCAGCCGCCGCTTCAGCCGCCGCTTCAGCCGCCGCTTCGGCCGGCGCTTCAGCCGGCGCTTCAGCCGGCGTTTCGATCAGCCCCTCGACCGCGCGAGGCGCGGCGGTCGGCGCGGTGCGCGAGGCCGCGCCCGGCGCCGCCATTGCGGCCAGCACAGCGAAATGCCGCTCGGCGAAATGTACGGCGAGTTCGTCAATCGACGGGTACTGGAAGAACAGCGTCTTCGGCAGGATACCGAACGTTTTTTCGAGCTCGCGCGTCGCCTTCATCATGTCGACCGAATCGATGCCGTATTGGTCGAGCGGCTGGTCGGTCCGCAACTGTTCGGGCGGCAGCTTCAACTCGCCGGCTACGATCCGCTGAAGCAGCCGCGCGGCGGCGCCGCGCAGGGCCGCCGCATCGGCGCGCGACCGTTCCGGCGCGGGCGCGGCGCCGGCATTCGCGCTGCCGGCCTCGGCGAGCTGCGCATCGGCGGCGCCCGTCAGGCTCCGTTCGAGCCGCCGGCGATCGCCGGCGGCCGCGACAAGTTCGACGCATGGCGCCGCGAGCGCACGGCGCAGCGCTTCGACGCCGAGCGCGGCATCCATCGGCCGCATGCCGGTTGCGCGATGAAGCCGCTCCGCATCCGCCATCGCGGCAGCCATGCCGCCGTCCCAGAGCGGCCAGTGGATGCAGAGCGATCGGCCGCGCGCGCGCCCGGACTCGACCGCCGCGTGCCGCCGTTCCGCATACGCGGCCAGATATGCGTTCGCCGCCGCGTAGTCGCTTTGTCCGACATTGCCGAATACGGCGCTGCCGGACGAAAACAGCACGAAGCAGTCGAGCGGCATATGTCGCGTCACGCGATCGAGGTTCGCGGCGCCGAGCACCTTCGGCCGCATCACGCGTCGCCACGTCTCGTCGGTCTTGTTCACGAGCAGGCCGTCCTCAGCCACGCCGGCCGCATGCAGCACGCCGTGCAACGGGCCGTGCTCGCGCTCGATGCGCGCCACCACCTCGGCAAGCGCGTCGGCATCGGTCACGTCGACACGGTAGCGCGTCACGTGGGCGCCCGCGTCGGCAATCTCGCGCAGACGCGCCTGCTGCCGCGCGTCGAGCGCGTCGGGGTCGCCCCGGCCGAGCAGGAAGAGGCGCGGCGCGGCGACCGATGTCGCAATGTCGTGCGCGAAAGCGAGGCCGAGATGGCCGGCGCCGCCGCTGATCAGGTAACGGCCGCCGTCGCGCCATCCATGCGCGGGCGCATCGGCTGCGAGCGGCGCCCAGCGCCTGGCCTCGCGGCGCGCCGCGTAGCGCACGTAGTCGGCGCTGTCGCGCGCGAGCGCCTCGTCGACGAGCGCGTCGGCGATCTCGCCGACGCCGGCGCGCGCTGCCCACGCGACGCACCGCGTTTCGCACTCGGGATATTCGGCCGCGACGCATTTCAGCATCGCATGCGCGCTGCGCACGAGCGGCGACGCATCGTCGATCGCCACCAGCAATCGTTCGGATAACTGCAACGGCGTTGCGAAGCAGTCCTGCAGACAGTGTTTGAGGCGCAGGCTGGTTTCGATCGGATCGTCGCATTCCGGGGCCGGGCCGCACTCGACGCGGACGATCTCCGGCCGCGCCGATCCGGCCGGCCATCGCGCCTGCAGCGCTGCCGCGAGCGGGTCCGCCGCGCCGGCCTCACCGGGCGCGATGCCTTCGCCGTCCCGGCCGAGATCGCCGACCAGCAGGATCCGGTGCCGCGCCGGTTGCCGCGCGGCGCGCGCGTCGGCCGCGAGCGGCTCGTCGCGCCATTCGGGGCGCGCGAGCAGCAACGCGTCGTCGCGCGAGGCGCGCGCGCGCCGGGTGCGCGAGGTCAGCCCCTTCAGCGCGACGCAAAGCCGGCCGTCCGTGCCGTACAGCGCGACGTCGAGGCGCGTCGTCGCGCCGGCGTCCGCCGCGTGGCGCGTCACGCGCACCCGCATCCGTGGTTCGCAGGCGCGCCAAACGGCGATCTCGTCGACCGCGAACGGCAGGCCCGGTTCGGCGCCGACCGGCTCCGCCAGATAGAAGCCGGCGGCGGCCTGCAGCGCGCCGTCGAGCAGGCTGGGATGCAGCCACATGGCAGGCAGGCTCGCCGCGAGCGGCGCCGGCAGCGCGAGATCGGCGTGCAGTCGGTGCGGCCCGTGCAGCACGATACGTTGCAGCGCGCGCTGCCGCGCGCCGTATTCGAAGCCGCGTGCGGCCAAGAAGCGGTAGCAGGCGTCGGCGTCGTAGACGGGCGCGCCGGATCTCGCGTCGGGCGCATCGGCTTCGGTATCCGCCCCTGTTTCGGCCTCCGTACCGGCATCGACGCCCGGCATCGGTTCCGGCAGGTAGACGCCGGTGCAGTGCACGCTCAAGCCCGCGTCGGCGGCCAGCGCCGCGCGCGGACTCGCGTCGAGACATGGTGCGACCTCGGCAAGCGCGCGCCCGGTCGAGGCGAGCGTGAAGCCGATTCGTCCGCGCGCGTCGGCCAGCAGTTCGACGACGAGCAGCCGGTCCGCATCGTCGCCGTCACCGTCGATCGCGAGCGGCCGTTCGAGGCTCACGTGCGTGAGCGCGAAACCTTCCGCCGACGCGAAGCCCGCATGCCGGAGCGCGGCGCGCACGAATTCGAAGTAGGCGGCGGCCGGCAGCACGCGCACGCCGTCGACCCGATGATCGGCGAGGAAAAATTCGCGTCCGGTCAGCGCGCAGTACAGCAGCGCACGCGCGCCGCCGTTCGCGCGGCGTGCCGCGTCGGCCGGCGGCGCATGCAGCCAGCGCACCGCGCCCGTGTCGTCGACGCAGCCCGAACGCCGGTAATGGCGCAGCAGATCGAGCGCCGCATCGCGCGGCAGGCCGTTGCGCTCCACCTGCCCAAAGATGTCGAGATGATAATTAGCCATGAGATTTCCGTGGGAGGCGCGCGGGCCGGCCCCGAAGGGCCGCCGCGCGGCCGTGTTCAGCGCCCGGATCGGACGGTCTGCCATGCCGTTCGCGAGTCCAGGGTCCGGTCGATCAGCGCGTCGATGACCGACGCGTAGAGATCCTCGTCGAAGGCCTGGGCGTGCCCGCCGTCCGCGCCGTCCGCGCCGCCGCTGTCGCCCGCGAAACGTCCCGCGTCGGGCTCCGCCGGGACGCGCCAGTACGAGGCTCCAGCGAACGGATAGGTCGGAAGATGGACCCGGCGCGGCCGCGCGGCCGCGCCGTCGTACAGACGCGCCCAATCGACCTGCGCGCCGTCGCGCCAGGCGCGCGCGAGCGCGGCCGGATCGTCCCGCTCGAGCAGGCGCCGCGCATCGACGTCGGCCTGCGCCGCGCCGCGCAAGCCGCGCGCACTGGTGTCGGCGCCGGCCGCATTCTCGCGCGCGAGCCAGGCGCGCAACTGGTCGAGCGCCGCCTCGACGCTGTCGGCGACCCAGGCGGCACGCCACGACATCGGCTCACGCCCGGTTTGCAGCGTGAACGCCAGATCGGTGAGCGACACGCCGGCGCCGTCCGTCTCGAGGTGATGCACGAGATCGGCCACCTTCCGATGCAGGCGATCGGCGCTGCGAGCCGACAGCACGAGGATCGCGGGCCCCTTCGCGCGCGGCGCCGGGACGTCGCGGCGCGTGGGTGCCTCGGTCACGATCACGTGCGCATTCGCGCCGCCGGCGCCGAACGACGACACGCCCGCGATGCGCACCGGCCGGCCGCTGCGCGACACGCGCGGCGCCCAGTCGGCGAGCTGCTGCTGCACACGCAACGGTGTGCGGCCGAAATCGATCTCCGGATTGCCCTCGGCCGCATGCAGCGACGGGACCAGTTGGCGATGCCGCAACTGCAACAGCACCTTTGCGACGCCGGCGAAGCCGGCCGCGCTCTCCAGGTGGCCGATGTTCGACTTCACCGAACCGATCGCGCACGATGCGCCCGCGCCGCCCTGCTCGCCGCCGAACACGTCGGTAAGCGCCGCGATCTCGATCGGATCGCCGAGCGCCGTGCCGGTGCCGTGCGCCTCGATGTAGCCGATCTCGGCTGGCGTCACGCCGGCACGTTCCAGCGCGCGGCGCAAAGTGTCCGATTGCCGGACCGGACTCGGCACGGTGTAGCCGAGCGTCTTGCCCCCCGCGTTGATCGCGCTGCCCTTCAACACGCCGTGGATCGCGTCGCCGTCGGCGAGCGCCTTGCGCAGCGGCTTGATCACGAACGCGCCGACGCCTTCGCCGTCGACGAAGCCGTCCGCGCCGGCGCCGAACGCCTTGCAGCGATCGCCGGGCGAGAGCATCGTCATCGCGCACAGCCCCTGGTACTGGACCGGATCGACGATCAGGCTGACCCCGCCGACGATCGCAACGTCGCACGAGCCACATTGCAGGCTTTCGAGCGCCGTGTGCAGCGCCGTCAGCGACGACGAGCAGGCGGTATCGATCGCCATGCTCGGCCCGGACAGATCGAAGCAGTACGAAACCCGGTTGGCGATCGACCAGAAGTTCGGCTGCGCGTTGTAGGCGCCGTTCATCGCGCCGACGAACACGCCGACGCTGCCCGCCTCGCTGAGGCCGTGCGGCGTGTAGCCGGCATCCTCGATCGCGCGGTACGCCTCCTCGAGGAACAGGCGTTCCTGCGGATCCATCTTTTCCGCGTCCTTCGGCGAAATCCGGAAAAACAGCGAATCGAAACGGTCGATGCCGTCGAGGAAACCACCCCAGCGCGTATAGATTTTCCCCGCCTTGCCCGGCTCGGGATCGTAGTAGTCCTGCCAGCGCCAGCGCGACGGCGGGACTTCGCCGATGCAGTTCACGCCGTCGCGCAGATTGCGCCAGAATGCCGCGAGGTCGGGCGCGCGCGGAAACCGGCCGCTCATGCCGATGATCGCGACGTCGGTGTCCGCGATGCCATCGTCCGCGGCCGCCGGGACGGCGGCGCGGCGCTCGCCGGGTTCGGCCGCGGCGCCGGCGGCCGAACCCGCGGCGTGAGCCGGAACCCGAGCGGGTGGCGCGGCGCCCCGCACGTGTCCGAGCAGCTTGTCCCGTTCGGTGCGCAGCAGATGTTCGGTCAGCGCGCGGACCGTCGAGACCCGGAACAGCAGCGGGCTCGTGACGTCGTCGAAATAGCCGCGCAACTGCTTCGTCAATTGCACGACAAGGATCGAGTCGAGTCCGAGCGCCTGGAAATGCTCGTCGGGCGTCAGTTCGTCGGCGTCGAGCTTCAGCGTGTCTGCGACGAGCCGCTGCACGAACGCAAGCGCGGCGTCGAACAGCGCGCCGTCCGACGGCGGCGACGCCGCGTCGTCCGGAGCGTGCGCGCGCGGCGCCGGTTCGCCAAACGCGGCGAGCGCCGGCTGCGTTTCAGACGCAGCCGCATCGCGTGACGCGGCTGCCGGCTGCGTCACGCGCACCACGCCGTCGCTCTCGAACACGATGACCTGCTGCCCCAGCGCATGCTGTTCGCGCGCGGGGAACGCCAGTGCGCGCAGCCCCTCGGCCGCGCCGAGCGAGGCCCAAGTATCGGGCGACAGCGCGGGGCCGCCGGAAATCCGCAGCTCGGGATCGGCGCTGAGCCACCAGCCCGGCAGCAGGCCGAACGTGACATGGCCGAGGACGTTCACCTCGCTGACCTCGTTGACGACCGCGATGCCGAAGCGGTGCAGCGTCGCCTTCAGATGACGCAGGGTGTCGCGCATCGACGCAGTCGCGTGCAGCACATTGGTCGCGAGCACCACGTCGTAGCGATCCTCGCCGATGCCCTGTGCCGCCGGCGCCTGCTCGATGTCGAAGCGCCGCGTCCTCAGGTACGGATGACGCTCGCCATAGCGCGTCTCGCCATGAATCAGGAAGGCCTTCGAGACATCCGTGTAGCCGTACTCGGCGATATTCGCGCGCCACGGTTCGAGCCGGCGCAGCAGGCCGTCCGTCGAGCCGCCCGTGCCCGCGCCGATCTCGAGCAGGCGCAGTTGCACATCCGGCTGCATCCTCACCCGCGCCTCGACATAGGCGGCAATCACCTCGCTCTGCACCGCGTTGAAATGGTCGGACACCGGGTTGTTCCGGTAGATGCGTTCGACGCGCGACATGCCGCCGTCCGGAAACATCACATCTGTCGCGGCGACGCGGCCGCGCAGGATCTCGCCCAGCGCACGCAGGCACGATTCGAGCAGTTCAAGCTGCGCGACACAGCCGGGGCTGCGCTCATGCTCGTCGGCGAGCCGGCGCCAGTCCTGCCATAGCGCGTCGAGCGAGTCCTCCGGCGCGCGGCACGACAGCCTGTCGCCGTCGGCGGCCAGATGACCGGCCGCGACGAGCAGCCGATGGCTCTGCGCGAGCCACTTCGCATAGACCTCGGCATGCGGCGGCGCGCAGGCGCGCAGTTGCGCGTCGAAACGGCTTGCCGGGACGCTTGCGCCGCTCGTGGGAGCGAGCGAGGCCTGCTGCAGCGTCGCCAGCATCAGCCGCTCGACGAGCGCGCCGGCGCGGCGCCGGAACGTCAGCGTCTCGCGGCTCAGCGCATCGAGATCGGCCGCAGGCGCCGCGCGCGGCGCGAGCCGCCCGGCCGCGACGGCCGGAATCGTGCGCGGATAGCGGCGAATCACCGTGGCCGGATCGTAATGGCGCGCAGCGATCGGCCGGGCCGTCTTCACGTAAGCGACCTGCACGCCGGGCCGCGCGAGCAGTGCGTCCACCGCGCGCAGACCGTCCTCGGCGCCGATCGAATCGAGACCCGAGGCCAGCGCGCGCTCGCGGTGACGCCCGCCGGCCACGATGCCGACGTCGCCCCAGTAGCCCCAGTTGATCACCTTGACGTCGCAGTCCAGCAGCATGCCCAGCTTGCGCGCGTAGCCATCGGCAAAGGTGCAGCCGGCCACGTAGTTGCTCTGTCCGGCCGAGCGCGAGAACGCGTTCAGCGACGAGAAGAACAGCACGAAGTCGAGCGGTTCGCGCGCGAACAGCGGGTACAGATTCACGCACGTCTTCAGCTTGGCGTCATAGCCGAGGCGGAATTGCGCCTCGTCCATCTGCGCGAGCGAGCGATCGGCCAGCACGATCGGCGCGTGCACGATGCCGTGCAGCCCGCCGAAACGCTCGACGATCTCGGCGTGAGCGCGCTTCAGCGCAACGGGGTCGGCCGCGTCCGCCTGCAAATAGGTGACGCCGCCGCGCCCGAGCGCCGAGAGCGCGCCGAGATGCGCGCGGATCTCGTCGTTCGGCGCGCGCCGGCCGAGCCAGACGATCTGCGCGCCGAAACGCTCAATCATGCGGCGCGACCAGGTGCGGCCCAGCCCGCCCGCACCGCCGATCACCAGATAGACGCCGCCTTCGCGATACGCCGGCTCGGCGCTGCCCTCATCGACGACGCGCGCGAGACGCTGGCGATACCAGCGGCCGTCGCGATGCACGCGCACGTCGCCGTCGGCATCCGCCGTCGCCGCCAGATGCGCGTCCAGCCCGCCGAAGAAACGGCCATCGTCGCCGGCCGGCGCATCGATGTCCCAGTGCCGCACCGTCCAGTGCGGATACTCGTGCGCCACCGCGCCCGCGAGACCGACGATGCCGGCATCGGACACGTCGGTGTGACCGCCGCCAAGCGCGTGCAGGTTGCGCGTGACCACCGTCAGCGCGAGCGGCGCGCTGTCGAATCCGGCGTTGATCAGCGTGCCGAGCAGCCGGAACAGCGGCAGGATGCCGCGCGATTGGCGCGCGACCAGCGCGTCGGGATCGAGGCCCGGATCGTCGCCGCCGGCGCTGATCCAGAGCAGATGCGGCGCGGCCGCCGTCCCCTTACGCGAGCGCAAGACGCGGTGCAATGCGTCTTCCGGGCCGTCGAGGCCGTCGAAGCAGACGACGGCGCGCGTGCCGCCCAGCGCGGCGCGCACCGCGTCGTCACCGCCGAACACCCACAGCTCGCCGGGTCCGGCCGGCCATGCCGCATCGTGCGCCGTCACGGGCAGCGGCTCCCAGACCGGGCTCAGCGTGACCTCGCCGACGGGCAGCAGGCCGTCCGCGCACGCGGCCGCGAGTTCGCGCGGCGCCGGTGCGGGTTGCTTGCGCGTGTGAAGCCCGCGCAGCTCGATCGCGATGCGCCCGTCGGGCAGCGCGATATCCATGTCGACGCTCGCTTCGCCGTCGCGGCCCGGACGAATCCACGCCCACAGCCGCGACGCACGCGGCGGCCGCACGATTCGCATTTCGTCGAGCGCGAACGGCAGGCTCGCCTCGCGCGGGCCGCGATCGATCGCGAGACCGATCACGGCCTGCCAGGCAGCGTCGAGCAGCCCGGGATGCAGCCGGAACGCGCCGGCGCCGTCCGCGAGCCCGGCCGGCAGCACCAGTTCGGCCAGCACGTCGTCGCGACCGAGATAAAGCCTTTCGAGCCCGCGATGGCCGGGCCCATACTCGATGCCGACCTCGCGATAACGCCGGTAGCAGGCCTCGGCCGGCATGCGCGTGCCGTCCCGCTCGCCGCGCATCCGCTCGAGGTCGAGCGCGCGCGCGGGCAGCGGCCCGGTCAGCGCGATCTCGCCCTCGCCGCAGGCGTCGTCGCCGGTGCCGGTGCCGGTGCCGAAGCTGAAGCGCCACGCGCGCGCGGCGCTCCCGGCCGACAGGTTCATCACCACGCCCGGACGCGCCGCGTCCCAAACGAGCGGCCGCGACCAGACGACGTTGCGCAGCACGGCACCGCTTTCACCGTGCTCGCCGGTCTCGCCGGCAGCGAAGCAGGCCGCCGCCAGCGCCATTTCGAGACTCGCGACGCCGGGCAGCAGTCGCTGCCCCCGCACGCGGTGATCGGCCAGGAAAAACTCGTCGCCGCTGAAGGTGGCGGCAAAACGCCGCGCACCCGCCTCGGCCGGCAGTTCGCGGTGCAGCAGCGGATGCAGCGTGGCCGGCGCGGCGCCGGCGTCGACACGGGCGGCCCCCGCGGCCGCCGTCGGCTGCGCGTCGGGCAGCCAGTAAGGCTTGCCGGCAAACGGATAGGTCGGCAGGCTGATCCGCCGGCCCTGCGCGGCGAGCGCGCCGCGCCAGGTGTCGATCTCGCCGTGCGCCCACGCATCCAGCTCGCGCGGCACCTCGGCTGCGAAGCCGCCAAGGCTGCGATAGGCAGCGGCAAGTTCGGCCTCGTGACGCGCGGCGCCGGCATGGCCGACGGCGATGCCGTGCGCGGCCAGCGCCGCCGCGTCGCCGCCCGCGCCGGCGCGCGCCAGCTTGCGCCGCACTTCGTCGAGATCGGCCGCGACGAACGCGAGCCGGCACGGATGTGCGTCGCGGCCGCGATCGAGCGTGAACGCGAGATCCTGCAGCGACGGCATGGCGGCCGTCGTCGACGACAGCCAGCCGTGCAGCGCGTGAACGATCGCATCGAGTTCCGCCGGCCGCCGCGCGGACAGCCCGATCGCAACCGGGCCCGGCGCAGACCGTGAGGCACCGCGCGCGGCCGCCGGCAGGTAGGCGTCGGCCGCGTCGAGCACGATGTGCGCGTTCGAGCCGCCCAGCCCGAAGCTGCTGACGCCGGCGCGCCGGCGCGACGCGGGCCAGTCGCGCGTCTCGCGGACCAGCTCGAACGGGCTGCCGGCGAGCTCGAGATACGGATTCGGCTGCTTCAGGTGCGGATTGCCAGGAATCCGGCCGTGCCGGAGCATCAGCACGGTCTTGATGAACGCGGAAATGCCGGCGGCGGCCTCGAGATGACCGATGTTCGCCTTGACCGAGCCGATCGCGCAATGTGGCGCCGCGCAGGGCCGGCCCTCGGCCAATTCGGCGAACGCGCGCACCAGCGCCTTGATCTCGATCGGGTCGCCGAGCGCCGTGCCGGTGCCGTGCGCCTCGATGTAGCCGACGCTGGCGGGATCGATGCCCCCGCGCCGGTAGGTATCGACGATCAGTGCGCGCTGCGCGTCGGGGTTGGGCGCCGACGGCGAGCTCGCGCGCCCGCCGTGGTTCTCGCCGCTCGCGACGATCACGGCGTCGAGATGATCGCCGGCGGCGATCGCCTCGGCCGCGCGCCTGAGCACGACGACGCCGACGCCCTCGCCGCGGCCAAAGCCGTCGGCGCTGCGATCGAACGTCTTGCAGCGCCCGTCCGGGCTCAGCATGCCGGCCGCCGCCGCCGCCTCGGTAACGGCCGGGTTCGCGATCACGTTGACGCCGCCGACGATCGCGATCTCGCAATTGCCGCCGGCAAGGCTCTCGCAGGCGCGGTGGATCGCGACGAGCGAGCTCGAGCACGCGGTGTCGATCACCTCGCTCGGGCCGCGCAAGTCCAATTGGTAGGACACGCGGTTCGCGATCATGAAGTGCGCAAGGCCGAGATGGCCCGCCGATTCGGCGCCGATCCGGCTCAGCCACAGATCGCGGTAGTCGCTCGTCGTCACGCCGACGAACACGCCGACGCGCCGCTTCGCCAGATCGCCGATCCGATAGCCTGCATCCTCGACGGCGCGCCATGCGCATTGCAGGAACTGACGGAACTGCGGGTCCATGAACTCCGCCTCCATCGGCGTCAAGCCGAAAAATTGCGGATCGAAGCGCTCGATATCGTCGACGAAGCCCCCTTCGAGCGGTGCGGCCGCCCCGCTCGACGACGTGGCGCGCAGCCCCGCCACATGACCGATCAAGTCGCGATTGTCGACCAGGTTGCGCCAGAATTCGCCGGGTGTATTCGAGCCGGGGAAGCGGCAGCTCATGCCGATCACGGCGATGTGCTCCCGTGGCGTGGCCGCGCCGGTCCGCGGCCCGGGTTCGACGGATGCCGCCGCTCCGGCGGCCTGCGCCGGGCGTGCCGGGCGAGCGATGAGCGCGGCCAGCGTTTCGGGCGGCAGGTCCGGACGGGCGTGCGCGAGTTGCTCGGCCAGCGCGCGAAGATCTGCGCATTCGTAGAACAGCGTCGGCCGCACATTGATCGACAGCGCATCGCTCAGCATCGCGGCGAGCGCGATGATGTCGAGCGAGGCGAGGCCGAGCCGTTGAACGCTGCTGTCGGCCGCGACGGCCCGCGCGCTGTTGCCGCAATGCTCGGCGACGATCGCCAGCAGCGCGTCGAGTAACGGCGGCTGCGGCTGCGGGTCGGCGTCGGGCTTCGCCGCCCGCACCGAATCGCTCGCCGGCGAGACATCCGCCGCGGCTTCGGCTTGCGCCGGCCGGCCGCCGAGATGCGCGGCCAACCGGTCGAACTGCGTCTCGACGAGATGGTCGGCGACCGCGCCGAGCACCGGGTATTCGAAGAACAACGTCGGCTGCAGAGTCAAGCCGATCCGCGCGCCGAGATCCTGTGCGAGGCCGATCAGGCTGATCGAGTCGTAGCCGAGATCGAGGAACAGCGCGCCGTCGTCGATCTTGGCGGCGTCGATGGCTTGTTGCGCGGCGACGGTCGCCCTCAGCGCGTCGAGCACGGCCGCACGAAGCTGCGTCGGCTCCGGCGCCGAATCGCGGGTGGAACCGGCGCAAGCTCCGCGGGCCGCGAAATCGACGTCGGCGGGTTCCCGCGCCGCTCGCCCTGCGGCGGTCCCGGCGTCGGCCGCGGCCAAGGCGAAGCGAGCGTCGAGCGCACGCACGATGCGGTTGCGATCGACGCCCGGCGCGACCAGCAGCACGCTGTCCTCCGGCGTCGCGACCGGGCACGCGTTCAGCACGGCATCGAGCACCGCGAGACCCTGTGCCGTCGTCAGCGCGTCGAGTCCGGTTCGCTCGCGCATCATTGCGCGCCGGGCCGGCGCCATCGCCATGCCGCCGTCGAGCCAGAGCGGCCAGCCGATCGCGAAACTGCGGCCGCGCCGCGTCCCCGCGAGCGCTTCGCGATTGCGGCGCACGGCCAGCCGGCCGAGGTAGGCGTTGGCGACCGCGTAGGCGGCCTGCCCCGGGCTGCCCAGCGCCGACAGCGACGAGAACAGCACGAAGCACTTCAGGTCCAGGTCGCGCGTCGCATGGTCGAGATTCGCGCCGCCGTGCAGCTTCGAGGCAAACACGGCCCCCGCGTCGGCCGCGCTGCTGTGCCGCAGGTAGGCGTCGTCGATCACGCCGGCGGCATGGATCACGGCGTCGAGGCGGCCGTGCTTCGCCATGATCGCGGCCACGGCGCGCTCCACGTCACGCGGGTTCGCGACGTCGACCGCGAGCGTGTCGAGCCGCGCGCCCGCCGCGCCGGCCGCCGCCGCGAACGCCGCCCATCCCGCCGGATCGATACGGCGCCCGCTGATCGTGACGCGCAGCCCGCGCCGCGCCAGATCGTGCGCCACATGTCGCCCGATGCCGCCCATCCCGCCGACGAGCCAGACCACGTCGCCCGCTTCGAGCGGACGCACGGCGAGCGCGCCGCCGCCGCGCTCGCCGGCCGCCGCCCGATCCGGCAGCGCGGCCGTCGCGACGCGGCGCGCCTGGCGCCCGCCATCGAGCGCGACGCGCACCTCCGGCTCGTGCGCGTCGACGTGCAGCAGTTCGCCCCGCAAGCGCTCGCGATAGGCGACGGCCGACGCATCGGCAATGCCCGCCGCAGCGTAGCGCACGGTCTTCGCCGCCACGCGGCCGTATTCGAGCGCGGCCGTCGCGGCGAGCGCCTGCAGGCTCGGCATCACGTCATCGTGCGACGCATCGGGAATCAGCATGAGCAGGTGCGCGTCGCGCGCACCGGCCGCATCCGCAATCGCGCGAATCGCCTCGAAGGCTTGCCGGTACGCGTCCTCGATGCGGCGGGCGCGCGCCGGACCGTCGTCATCGCCCGCGCCGGCCTCGCACGGCAGCCGGCACAGCCGCGCCGCCGGATCGAGTTCGCGCAGCCAGGCGTGCAGCGCCGCGTCGTGATCCGGCGCAATGAACAACCTGTCGACGTCCGCGCCGGCGCGTGCCGGCGCGGCGGCCGACAGCGGCGCGTCGCACCAGCGTGACGTGCCCGTCGTCACCGGGACGGCGGCGCGCTCAACGGCGCCTGTCGCGTCCGGGCGCTCGCCCGGCAGCCAGGGCCGCACCGAATAGCCGCGCAACGCCGTCGCGATCCGCCCGTCGGCATCGAGCAGATCGATGTCGTAGCGTTCAAGCTTCGCACCCTTGCCCGACACGCGGCGGACGTGGATATAGCCGGCGTCGGCGGGCCGTGCGTAATCGGTCACGCTGTCGATACCGTACGGCAGACGATGTACGCCGGTCTCGCCGCGCGCCGCGATCCACATCTCGACGGCGCCGAACGCCGCGCTCAGGATCCCCGGATGCCAATGGAACGGCTCGCTGCGCCCGGCCGGCAGCCGGTACGCGGCCAGCGCCTCGTCGACGCCGTGCCGCAGCCACGTCATCACCCGGAACGGCTCGCCGAACGACGAGGCTCCCTCGACGAGCGCGGCCAGCGCGTCATGGTCGAGACGCTCGGTGGCGCGGCGCGCGATCGCGTCGACATCGACGTCGACCGCGGCGAGCGCCGCATCCGGCGCCGGCTCCCAGCGCCCCACGAAGTGCAGGACCTGCTCGCCGCCCTCGCGCGTGCTCGCGACGCGGCAGCGCCGCTCGGCACCCGCATCCACCCACGTCGTGACGGGGGCGGGCCGCGCGCCGTCCGCCAGGTCAGGGACCTGGTACGGCGCAAGCCAGACGAGCTCGCGCAGCACGCCGCCGGGCGCACTCGCGCGCGCATTCACGTAGCGCACCATTTCGAGGTAGCACGCGGCCGGCAGCACCTTCATGCCGGCGATCCGGTGGCCGTCGAGAAAGAACTCGGTGCCGTCGAATTCGCTGCGATAGCGCGGCTCGGGGCCGTCGGCCGCCGCATGCACGAGCGGGTGCGCCGGCGTCGCGGCGCGGCGGCGCCGCGCCGGCGCCGAGCGGCAGCCGCGCATCGCGAGCAGCAGTCGGCCACCGTCGTCGAACACCTCGATGTCGTGGCGCATGCCGGCCGCGCCGCGCTCGCCGTCGAGGCCGGGGCGTACCCAGACCCAGCTCGGATCGCGCGGCGCGTCGACGATCGTCAGACTGTCCATCGCGTGCGGCACCGGCAGCGCGTCGGGCTCGGCGCCGAGCACGTTGCCGATGTTGGCCTGCAGGGCGGCATCCGTGATGGTCGGCGACAGCAGGTATCCGTCGTCGATCCCGGCCATGCCCGTGCGGCCGACCTGCGCGAGCAACTGGCCACGGTAGCGGTAGAGCTTCTTCAGGCCACGATGGCTCGGGCCGAATTCGATGCCGAGCGCGGCAAACGCGCGGTAGCAATCGGCCACATCGAGTTCCTCGGCTTGACGGCGGAACGCAGCCGGATCGAGCAGGCACGAAGCGCCGGCATCGTCGGTGCGCGCGATCTCGACCAAGCCGCTGCAATGTGTGAGCGCCGCCGCGGCGCCGTTCGCGCCGTCGGGCCGGCTCTCGATCGCGAAGCGAAAGCGCGACGCCGCGACGCCATCGCGATCGAGGCGAACCTCGACGATGCGCGGACCGGCGCCGAGCGACAACGGCTGCCGCCAGATCACGTCGCGCAGCACGACCTGGTCCGTCGCGGGCGCGTCGGGCGCGGCCTGGCGGACCGACCAGCGCGTCATTTCCCAATAGACGACGGCGGGCAGCCAGGGCTCGCCGTGCACGCGATGGTCGCGCAGGAACGGCTCGCTGCCGTCGAGACGACGCGAGAAACGCCGCGTGACACCGTCCGCCTCGCCCGCCTCGCCCGCCTCGAGCGGCGGCCAGGGATTGCGCGCCGGCGCGGGCATCTCGACCCAGTACGATTCGCACGCGAACGGATAGACGGGCAGGCGCACGCGGCAACAACCGCGGCCCGCCCAGCGCGCCGGATCGAGCCGGCCGCCCGCCACGAAGTGGCAAGCCTGCGCGGCGGGATCGGCTGGCGCGCCTTCGTCGGCGTCGCGCGGCGACAGCGACGCGTTGGCGTCGCCGTGGAACACCGGCCCCGAAGACGACGGCGACGCCGGCACGCCGGCACGGCAATGCGCGATGAAGTCCTCGACGCGGCTCGCGACGCAGGCCCAGCGATAGCGCATCCGCCGCCGCCCGACGGCCAGCGTGAAGGCGATGTCGGAGAGCGACAGGTCGCGTGCGGCCTCGCCGGACAAGAACTCGGCCATCCGCGCCAGTTGCCGGTCGAGCTGTTCGCGCGTCTGCGCCGACAGCACGAGCAGTTCGGGCTCGCCGCGCGCGAGCCGCCGGCCCTCGGCTGCGACGGGCGGCGCCTCGGCGATCACCGCATGCGCATTGGTGCCGCTGAAGCCGAACGAGCTCACGGCCGCCATCCGGCGCCGGCCGGGCTCGACGCTCCACGGGCGCAGGCGTGTGTTGACGTAGAAGGGGCTGGCGTCCAGGTCGATCGCCGGATTGCCGGATTCGAAGTTGCACGACGGCGGCAGTTGGCGATGGCGCAGCGCGAGCAGGATCTTCAGCACGCCGGCGATGCCCGCGGCCGTCGTGGTGTGTCCGATGTTGGTCTTCACCGAGCCGAGCGCGCAGAAAGCGCGATCCTGCGTATAGCGGCCGAACGCATTGGCGAGCGCGGTGAATTCGATCGGATCGCCGAGCGGCGTGCCGGTGCCGTGCGCCTCGACCATCTGCAGGCCGCGCGGGTCGATTCCATAGCGGTCGTAGACGCCGGTCTCGAGTTCCTCCTGCGAGCGCGCGCTCGGCGCGGTGATGCCGTTCGTGCTGCCGTCCTGGTTGATGCCCGATGCGACGATCACGCCGTCGATGTGATCGCCGTCCGCGATCGCGTCGGCAAGGCGCTTCAGCACGATCGCGCCGACGCCCTCGCCGGGCACGAAGCCGTCGGCCCGCGCGTCGAACGCATAGCAATTGCCCGTGGTCGACAGCATGCCGGCGCGCTGCGCCTGCTGATAGAAGCCGGCCGTGCACTGCACGAACACTCCGCCGCACAGCGCCATCGATATCTCGCCGTTGCGCAGCGCCATGCATGCCATGTGCAGGGCGACGAGCGAGCTCGAGCAAGCCGTGTCGATCGCGACGGCCGGGCCGTGCAGATCAAGAAAATAGGAAATGCGAGCCGGGATGATGGAGACCGCGTTGCCCCAGTACGACTGGATCGGCGGGCGCGCTCGCGTGTCGCTGTCGGGCGCGCCGGGGCCGGGGAACAGCAACGGATAATCGCCGCCCGAGCAGCCGACATAGACGCCGCATCGCCGCTCGCCGCCCGGCTCGCCCGCATACCCGGCGTCCTCAAGCGCCTTCCACGCCTCCTCCAGGAACACGCGCTGCTGCGGATCCATATAGCGCGCCTCGGTGCCCGAGATCTTGAAGAAGAACGGATCGAACAACGACGGATCGTCGAGAAAGCTGCCCGTCTCGCAGCGCGCCTCGCCGCCGCCGAGATCCCAGCGCGTCACGGGCCCGATCAGGCTTGTGCCCGACGCGAGGTGGGACCAGAACGCATCGAGGTCCGGCGAACGCGCAAAGCGCCCGCTCATGCCGATGATCGCGATGTCGTCGTCATGCGTCGCGCGCGCGCCGGCACGCGCGGCCCCGCCCGCTTCGGCCGCGCCGCGCGACGCATCGCCGCGCATCGGCCGGGTCGTCCCGTGCGCGCGGCTGCGCGGCGCGGGCTCATCCGGCTCGCCCACGCGAACCACGATCTTGCCGATGTTTTCGCGGTCGGCGAGGCGGCGATAGGCATCGTGCACGTCGCGAAACGCGACCACCTTGGAGATCGTCGGACGGATGATGCCGCGCGCCGTCAGCGAGACGAGTTCGTCCCAGTGCTGCGCGATGCGCTGCGGCGCGCGCGCGCCCATGCGCGCGAGATCGACGCTGTAGAAGGTCTGGTTGTCCGACAGCGACGAGAGGTCGACGCTGCGCGCGCTGCGCAGCGAGGTCATCGCGATCTCGACATAGCGGCCGCCGGGCGCGAGCGAGTCGAGCCCCTTCTGCAACGCGTTGCCGCCGAGCGTGTTGATCACGACGTCGACGCCGCCCGGCGCGAGCCGAGCCAGTTCTTGCGCGAAATCGTGCGTGCGATAGTTGATGGTGTGCGCGACGCCCAGCTCGCGCAGATGACGCAGCTTCGCCTCGCTGCCCGCCGTTGCGTAGATCTGCATGCCGTGGTGCATGGCGAGCTGGACCGCGATCAGCCCGGTGCCGCCCGTCGCGGTCTGGATCAGTATCCGCTCGCCGCGCGCCGGCGCGGCCTTGCGGAACGCATCGATCATCGTGATGCCGACGATCGGCAGCGCGCAGGCCTCCTCGAAGGTCCAGCCCGCGGGCTTCCCGAATGCCTGGCCGGCCGAGCAGACAAGCTGCTCGGCATGGCAGCCTTGGCACAGGCAGACGACCTCGTCGCCGGGCCGCAATGCGGTGACGCCCGCGCCCACCTCGATCACGACGCCGGCCGCCTCGTTGCCGGGCACGAACGGATACGGCGGCATGTTCGGGTAAAGCCCGCGCGCGCAAAGCAGATCCGAGAAATTCAGCGAGAACGCGCGCACGGCGACGCGCACCTCGTCGTGCGCGAGTTCGCGCGGCGCGACGTTGGCGATCGACAGGTCCTCGATCTCGCCGGGGCCGTCGATCGTGACCGCGTGGATCGTGCGCGTGCCGTCGGCCGGCGGCACGCGCGGCAGCGGATCGGGCGCGGCGGCCGGCGCCCTCGCGATGGCACGCGCGGGTGCGACATCGAGCGCCGCCGCGCGGCCGGCGCGCGGCGACGGCTCCATCCCGGCCGGCGCCGTATCCGGCGCCGCAAGCGCCGCGCCGTGCCGTTCGCACAGATGGGCCGCGAGTCGGCCGACCGTGTTGTGATCGAAGATCACGGTGGTCGCGATGCGCAGGCCGAGCCGCTTGTTGAGCCGGTTCACGAGTTGCACGCCGATGATCGAATCGACGCCTTGGTCCGCGAAGCTGCGATGCGGATCAATCTCGTCCACCCCGGCGCGCACGGCGCTCGCGACCTGCTCCCGCACCATGGCCGTCATGCGCTCCAGTGCGTCGTCGGCCACCGGCGCGGCTTGCCGAGCCGGTGCCGTTGCCGCGAGCGCCACAGGCCCCGCCGGCGCACCCGGCACACTCGGCGCCGCCGCCTGCGTCGCGCCGCTCGCCTCGTTCGTCACGCGATGCTGGCCCGCCAGATGAGCGGCGAGGCGCGCAACCGTGTTGTGGTCGAACAACTCGATCGTGCCGAGCCGAATCCCGAAGTACGCATTGAGCCGGTTGGTCAGTTGGATCGCGAGGATCGAATCGAGCCCGATGTCGGAGAAACTGCGCGCCCGATCGATGCCGTCCGCATCCATTCGCAGCACGTCGGCGAGCAGCGCGGCGAGCGTCGGCTCGAGCGCGCCGCCGTCGCGCGCCACGGCCTCGCCGGCCGCGTCATCGCGCTCCGGAGCCGGGCGGCCCGCCTGCCGGCATTGTGCGACGATCACCTGCTGGCCGAGCGGCAGCGCACTGTCGAGCGGGAAATGCACGTCGTCGAAACCGACGCGCTCGAGCTGGCGCTGCCATTCGGCCGGGAACAGGCCCGGACAACCCGGGATGCGCGCCGGCTCGTCGTCGTAGCGCCACCAGCCCTCCAGCAAGCCGAAGGTCAGGTGCGAGAAGATGCAGTTCCCGCTCATCTCGTTCAGCACCAGCACCCCGCCGTCGCGCATGAACGCATGCGCGTTGCGCAGCGTGCGGCCGATGTTGCGCGTCGCATGCAGGACGTTGGCCGCGATCACGATGTCGTAGCTGCCGAACTTGTCCGCATGCGGATGGCCATTCGCGGGCGGCGCCTCGATGTCGAGGATCGCGGTCTTGAGGAACGGCGCGGCCGGTGCGTAGGTGTCCTCGGCATAGAACAGGAAGGATTTCGACAGATCCGTGTAGCGGTACTCGTCGATATGCTCGCGCCACGGCAACAGGCCCGGCAGCACCTTGCTGCTGGTGCCGCCCGTGCCCGCGCCGATCTCGAGGATTCGCAGCCGCGCGCCCGGCTCGCGCGCCACGCGGTGGCGCACGTAGTCGGTCACCGTCGCGGCGACGCCCTCGTTGAAGTAGTCGGCGATCGGATGATTGCGGTGCACGTTCTCGACCAGTTGCATCGACGAATCGGGAAACATCACCGTGGTCGCCGCGATCCCGCCGCCGAGGATCGCCGGCAGGCTGCGCAGGCACGTGTCCATCAACTCGATGCCGGCGCGCACGCTCGGATGGGCGCGATAGCGGTCGCGCACCTGCGCCCAGGCCTCGTCGGCATCGTCGAGCGCCTGCGCCGCGACGGCGCCCGATGCGTCGATGAGCGCGTAGCGCAGCAACTGCCGGCAACTTTCCTGGTACCAGCGCTCGTAGGCCGCCGCGAGACGGCTGCCCGACGCGGGCAGCCAGGCGCCGTCGGGCGCGCGCCCGACCGGCAGCGCGTCGAGCGCACCGAGCGCCTCGCGCACCTTCAGCAGCGCTGCGCGCTCGACGGCCGGATCGCGCAGGCCGTTATGCTCGCGCAGCGCGTCCGCACGCCGTGCGAGCGGGCTCGCGCCATGCCGGAGCCGATGCTGCCGGTAATCGGCCGCGGGGGCGCCGCCGTGCGGCGCATCCGCCGCCGGCGGGGTCGTGGCGACTGCGGCGCCGGAGGCGCGCGGACGGGATTCGACAGCCATTTGCCGCATGTGATTGTCCTGCATGAATTGAGCCAGCCGTTGCATCGCGAGTTCAGGTTCGACCGAGCCGACGCCGGCCGCCGCCATGCGGCGACGATATTCAGGCGTCGCGACGACTCCGACACTCCCCCAGTACCCCCAGTGGACGAGCTTGACCGCGCACCGCCACTCGTCCGCCATTGCCAGCGCGTACGCATCCTGGAAGCTGCAGCCGGCCGCGTAGTTCGACTGGCCCGCGGCGTTCGCGAACGAGATCGTTCCGGAAAAGAACAGCATGAAATCGAGGTCGCAGCCGCCGAACGCGCGCGCGAGATTCACCGAAGTCGCGACCTTGGCGTCGAGCGCGCGCGCGAACTGCGCGTCGCTCATGCTCGCGATGCCGTGATCGTCCAGCACGAGCGCCGAATGGACCACGCCGTGCAGCGCGTCCACGCCGAGCTCCGCGAGGCGGTGCCGCGCGCGGCGCAGCGAGGCGAGATCGGTCGCGTCGGCCTGCAGGTAGATCGGCGCGGGGCCGAACGCGCCGAGGCGCGCGATCTCGTCTTCGATCTCGCGATTGCGCGGCTTGCGCCCCAGCCAGACCACGCGGGCGCGATAACGGCGAATCATGGTTTCGGTCCAGGTGCGGCCGATGCCTCCCGCACCGCCCAGCACCACGTAGTGGCCGCCCTGCCGATACAGCGTCGGGCGCGGCGCGGGCGCGGCCGTCTCGACGAGGCCGCGCGCATGCCAACGGCCGTCGCGCCAGGCGAACACCACCTGCTGGCTCGCGCGCGGCCAGCGCGCCGGCGCGGGCAGCGCGGCGAACGCGCTCACATCGAGCAGGCGCACGCGCCAGTGCCGATATTCGCCGGCAAGGCTCTGCGCCAGTCCGATCACGCCGGCGTGGGCCGGTGCGATCGGCTCATCGTCGCGCACCCGTTGCGTGCGCTCGACAATGAAAGTGCAGTCGAGGTCGGCGTGTTCGAAGCCGTGGCGGATCAGCGCCTGCAACCAGCGAAACGCCGCGATCACGCCGTCGCGCTGCGCGTCGATCAGCGCCGCGTCGTCGACGCGCGCGGCCAGCGCCGGCAGCGCGAACACCAGCGCGGCATCGGCGGGCAAGGCCGCCAGCGCCGTGCCGTCCGGCTCCGCGCGCAGCGGCACGTAACGCGCGAGCCGGCCCGCGAAACACGCGGCAAGCGCCGCGGGCGGCGTTTCGCCGATGCCGAACAGCACGACGGGCGTCGTCGAGACGCCGGCCTCGTCCGCGTCGTCGAGCGGGGTCCAGCCGATCGTCAGCGTGCGAAGCTCGGCGGCTGCCGCGGCATCGGCGGCATCAGTATGATCAGTGTGATCGGCCGTCGCCTCGTGCGCCGTCGCGCCCGGCAGCGCGCGCGTGACGAAATGGCGAATCGCGACCAGCAGCGCGCCGGACGCGCCATGTATGAAGATGTCGTGCCGCGCTTCGCGCGCCATCGAGGCCGTCTCGTGATCTTGCACCCGCACCCACACGTCCGCCTCGAGCGGCGCGAACACGTCGACACGCTCGACGAAGAACGGCAGCTTCTGTTCCGCCAGCGCCGCCCGCGGCCACTTCGCGGGATTCCCGCCGTGGCGCCGGACCAGATCCAGCGCGACGCTCGCCTGCAGCGCGCAATCGAGCAGCGCCGGGTGCAACGGGAAGGCGGCGAGCGAGCCGCACCCCGACTCGGGTAAGCGCACGCGGGCAGTCAGTCCGGCGTCGTTCCATCCGGCCTCGACGAGGCCGAGGTAGGCGGGCCCGTACCGAACGCGTCCTGCCGCGATCCAGCGATACCAGTCCGCCCCGTCGATCCGTTGCTCCGCGAGCGCCTGCCGCAGCATCGCCGGCGCGACGCGCCTGGCGGCATCTTCATCGTCGGCGTCGGCGCGCGTGTCGAGCGCGAGCCCGCCCTCGGCGAACACGATCGGCTCGCCCGTTGCGGCATCGACGCCTGTCAGCGCGAACGGGACGGGCGCACGCCAGTCCTGGCCGGGGGAGCGCGCGGCCAGTTCGACGCAAAGCGGCAGCGTCTCGTCGTCGCACACCACCGGCCGCAGCCAGGCGACGCGCTCGATGCGCAGGCAGGCCGCGCCAGGCACCGCGGCGTCGGTCATCGCGGCCGCGCGCAGCAGCTCGAAGGTCATCACGGCTGGCAGCACGCGGCGGCCGTCGACGCGATGCTCGTCGAGGTAATAATCGTCGCGCCGCAGCCGAACATGGACCTGCCGCGCGCCGTTGTCGCCAAGCTGCACGTCGAGCTGCAAACCGGCCGGCGCGCCGGCCGCCGGCCGCGCCGCGGCGGCTGTGCGCGGTGCGGCCGGCACACCGGCCACCGCATAGTGCCGGCGCGCGAACGGGTAGGTCGGCAGATGCACGCGGCGCACCGGCGCGCCGGCATGCAGCGGCGACCAGTCGACGTCGTGGCCCTCGACCCACAGAGCGGCCAGCGCGGCCAAGTCGCGACGCGCGAGGCCTTCGACAATCGCCGGCGCCGCCGCGTTCGCGGCGTCCGGTTCCGGCGCCGCATCGCCGGGCCGCGAGCACGCGATCGCGGCGGGCAGCGGCGCCGCCGTCGCGCCTTGAGCCGCATCGGCATAACGTTCGAGCAGCGCGCCCGCCTCGCGCGCGTCGGCCGCGATGATCGCGAGCCGGTGCCTCATCGGCTGGCGGCCGAGCTGCAGCGTGGCCGCCACCGCGCCGAACGGCAGATTCGGATGCGCGGCGAGGTACACCGACAACGTGCGCGCCATGATCGGCAGCAGCCGCGGCACGGCCGCCGACAGCAGCACCAGTTGCGGTTCGGCCGCCGGCGCATCGGCATCGCGCGGCGCGACGGGGAGCTCGGGGCCGGCCTCGAGAATCGCATGAGCGTTGGTGCCCCCGAGGCCGAACGAGCTGAGCGCCGCGCGCGGCGGATGTGCCCCCTCGGGCCACGGCGACGCCTCGCGCTGCACGCGCAAGCACGACGCGGCCCAATCGATCGCCGGATTCGGCGTGACGACGTTGATGGTCGGCGGAATCATGCGATGCTGCAGCGCCAGTGCGACCTTGATACAGCCCGCGAGCCCCGCCGCCGTGTCGAGATGGCCGATGTTCGGCTTCACCGAGCCGATCGCGCAGAATTGCCGCGCCTCGGTTCGCTGCCGGTACGCTTCGTCGATCGCCATCACCTCGACGGGGTCGCCGAGCCGCGTGCCGGTGCCGTGCGCCTCGACATAGGCGATCGACGCGACCTCGACGCCGGCCGCGCGTTCGAGCGCGGCGCGAATCACGCGGCCCTGGCCCTGCACGCTCGGCGCGTAGAAGCCGCTCTTCTGCGAGCCGTCGTTGTTGACGGCGACACTGCGCAGGATCGCGTGGATCGCGTCGCCGTCTTCCACGGCCTGCCGCGCGTTCTTCAGCACGATCACGGCAACGCCCTCGCCCGCCATCATGCCGTCGGCATCGGCGTCGAACGTCCGGCAATGGCCGGTGCTCGAGAAATTGAGGCCCGGCTGATAGAGGAAGCCGGCATTGGCGTGCGGAAACAGCGTCGACGCGCCGACGATCGCCTGCCGGCATTCGCCCGCGCGCAGGCTCTTGAACGCGGCGTCGATCGCGACCAGCGACGACGAGCAGTTCGTGCCGATATGCATGCTCGGCCCGGTCAGGCCGAGGTGATAGGAGATCAACGCCGCCGTCGAACCGACCTGCGACATGACGTAGGCCAGATATCGGTCGTTGTGCTCGATGTCGGCGGCGTTGTCCAACAGGCTCTGGTAGCCGCTATTGCCGGTCGAGACGAACACGCCGGTCGCATCGAGCCGCCCCGGCGCATAACCGGCATCCTCGAGCGCTTTCCATGCATGCATCAGCAACTGGCGCGACTGCGGATCGGCGAATTCGGCCAGCTTCGCCGACAGCTTGAAGAAATCGGCGTCGAAGCTCGTCTTGCCGGGAATCGTGAAACGCACCGGCACGTAGTCGGGATGGCTCGCGAGGTCCGGCGCGACGCCCGCCTCGTCGAGCGCGGCGCGCGAAAGCCGTTCCGCGCTCTCGCGGCCGGCCAGCAGATTGGCCCAAAACGCTTGATGGTCCGTCGCGCCCGGAAATTCGCACGAGATGCCGATGATCGCGAGGCTGTCGTCGTAATAGTCGGGCACGACGGGGGACGCATCCGCCTCGTTTGCGGCGGCCGCCGCGCGGCCCGCGCCCTGGCTCGCCACCAGATGGCCCGCGATTTCGCGCACCGTCGCAAAGCGGAACAGGTTCGCGGGCGCGAACGCGCAGTCGAACGCCTGCTCGATCGCGCGCGCGAGCAGCACCACGGACAGCGAATCGCCGCCCGCCTCGAAGAAGCCCTGGTCGAGATGCGCCGGCGCGACGCCGAGCACCTGCCGCCAGAGCTCGCGGACCCGCGCCTCGGTCTCGCTCGCGTCGGCCGCGTCGTGCCCGGCCGACGCGAGCACGATCGGCCTCAGGCTCAATGCGCGCCGATCGAACTTGCCGTTGCCGGTCACCGGCAGTTCCGCGAGCGCGACGAAGAAAGCCGGCACCATGTAGTCAGGCAGCTTTCCGGCGACGAAGGCGCGCAAGTCCCGCGTGCGCGCGTCGTCGTGAGCCCCCGGTTTGCGCGCCACGTAGTAGGCGACGAGATGCCGGGTGCCGTTGGCATGCTCGTGCGCGACGACCACGCTCTGACCGACGTCCGGATGCTGGTTGACGGCGGCCTCGATTTCGCCCAGCTCGATGCGGTAGCCGCGAATCTTCACCTGCGCATCGTTGCGGCCGACGTACTCGAGTTCGCCGCGTGCATTGCGCCGCGCCAAGTCGCCCGTCCTGTAGCAGCGCGCGCCCGCGATCTCGACGAAGCGCTCGCGCGTGAGTTCCGGCCGGTTCAGGTAGCCGCGCGCGACGCCTGCGCCGCCGACGTACATTTCGCCGATGTCGCCATCCGCCACCGGCGCGCGCTGCTCGTCGAGCAGCAGCACGTCGAGGTCGGGAATCGGCCGGCCGATCACCGACGCGCTCGCGCCTGCCACGTCCGCGGCCGTCACCGGCGCGTAGGTGACGTGGACCGTGGTCTCGGTGATGCCATACATGTTGATGAGCGCGGGGCGGCTGTCGCCATGGCGCGCGATCCAGGGCGCGAGTTGTGCGAAATCGAGCTTCTCGCCGCCGAACACCACGTAGCGCAGCGCCAGCGGACGCCGCGGCACGCTGCTCTCGGCCGCACGCACAACCGCGTAGAACGCGGCCGGCGTCTGGTTGAAGACCGTCACCTGCTCGTCGGCCAGCACTTCCAGCAGCCGCGCCGTGTCTTTGCGCTGCGCCGCGTCGAGAATCACGAGACGGCCGCCGTACAGCAGCGCGCCCCAGATCTCCCAGACCGAGAAATCGAAGGCCGCGGAATGGAACAGCGTCCAGACGTCGTCCTCTCCGAAGCCGAACCAGGGGTCCGTGCGGTCGAACAGGCGCAGCACGTTGCCGTGCTCGATCATCACGCCCTTCGGCTTGCCGGTGGTGCCCGAGGTGTAGATCACGTAGGCGAGATCGTCGCGCCGGACCTCGGGTAGCGCGAGGGCCGGCTCGCGCGCAGCCGACGCGGCAATCGCCGCGCCGTCACGATCGAGCACGATGCGCCGCGCGACGGTGGCGACCGGCGCCTCGCAATCCGAGGTCGTGACGGCAAAGCGCGCGCCGCTGTCCTCGCGGATGATCGCGACGCGCTGCGGCGGCGCACTCGGATCGACCGGAACGTAGGCGGCGCCCGCCTTCAGAATCGCGAGGATCGCCGTGATCAACGCCGGCGACGGCGCCACGCACAACAGCACCAGATCGCCGCGCTGCACGCCGCTTGCCGCGAGATGCCGCGCGAGCGCGTCACTGTCGCGGTCGAGTTCGCCGTAGGCGATGTGGCGGCCCGCGAAGCTCAGCGCGCGCCGCGCGGGGTCGCGCCGGCTGCGCGCCGCGAAACGCGCGCCAAGGCTCGCCTCGCCCGCGCGGGCGGCGGGCTCGCGCGTGGCGTCGCCGTGCGGGACATCGGGCGCGCCTGTCTCGCCGACGTCGCCGCGCGCCGTCAGCGCGCCCACCGGCCGGTCCGGATCCGCGAGCGCCTCGTCCAGCACGGCGACGAACGTCCGTTGCAACGCGCGCGCGGCATCGCCCCCGATCACCGCGCTCTTGTACTTGAGGTTCACTGTCCAGGCGTCGCCGGCTTCGACGGCCTCGCACGTCACCGGATACTCGTCGCGCTGAAAGACATCGTCGACGAATGCGAGCTCGATGGTGTCGGCGAGCCGCTCCGGCAGCGCGCCGATGTCGATCGCATCGCCGAACTTCTGGTAGGCGAACACGGCCTGGATCGACGGCGGCGCACCGGCATGGCGCGGCAGCGCACGCAGCAGTTCGGCGAACGGATACCAATGGTCGAGCGCGCGATAGACGTAGCGCTGGCAGCCGTCGAGCCATTGCGAGAACGGCTGCGCCGGATCGAGGTCGCAAATCACCGGCACGAGATTCGCGAAATTGCCGATGCTCGACGCGAAACCGCTGCCGGGGCGGCCGAGCGTCGGCAAGCCGAGCGTGAAGCAGCGCTTGCCGCGCCAGGCCGACAGCGCGAGCGCGAAAGCGCCCATCAGCAACGTGGACGGGCTCGACGAGCCGGTCTTGCGAAACGCATGGACGCGCCCGGCCAGCGCGCCATCGATCGCAAACGACAGCCGCTCGGTCGCGAACACGGAGGCATCGGCGGCGGCGGGCGCGGGATCGAGCGCCGCGTCGAGAGGCGGCAGGCCGTTCGGGCATTGCATGCGCCAGTAGGCGAGACTCTTGCGCCCCGCCGCCGAATCGAGATAGTCGGCCTCGTGCTTCACGAAATCGACGAAGCTCGCGCCGTCCGGCGCCGCCGACGGCGCGCACTGCCGCTTCATGGCGCGGTAGTCCTGCCAGATCGTCGAGAGCCAGCGGCTGACCGAAGCGCCGTCGCAAACGATGTGATGCACCGCCAGCAGCACGACGGTTTCGCCCGAGGCCGCGACGTGCAGATGGATCCGATAGATCGGACCGTCGTCGAGCGAGAACGGAACGTCGGCGTCGCGCCGCGCGCGCTCGCGGCAAGCCTCGAGCGTCTCGCCGAGATCGAATTCGCGCCACGCGAGTTCGCGGGCGGAGTCGACGCGCTGCACCAGCTCGCGCCCGTCGGCGACGATGCGCACGTTGAGCAGTTGGTGGCAATTCACGAACCGCTGACAAGCGCGCCGGAACAGCGCGCGATCGAAGCTGGCGCCAACCGTGCAGGCGACGGCCACGTTGTAGAGCGGGTCCGCCGGATACAGCATCTGCCGCGACCAGATGCCCCGCTGATTGCGCGACAGCGGTGCCTCGGCGTCGACCATCAGGTGCCGCTTCAGCCATGTCTCGACGTCGTTCCCCGTCAGCGCGCGCGCCGCACCGCCGCCGCCGGAAGCCGCCAGCCCTTTTGCCTCGCTCATCGATTTGCTCCCGTCACGCTCCCGCTTCATCCCACTCTCCCTTGCCCGGGCCGCGACGCGTGTCGCACGCGCACCGGCCGGGCCACCTTGGCGTTTCGCCCCGCATCATTCGGCGACAGCTCCCATGCCGTCGCGGCCCCCGGACGCGCGCAGCGTGCTGCGTAACTGCGCGATCGACAGGTCGCCGCCCAGGAAGCGTTCGAGCAGGCCCGACGCCTCCCCCTGCGCACCACTCGCCGTATCGCGTCCCGCTTCGCTTGCCGGCGCCATGCGCGCCGCCGGCGCGTGCACGCCACGCCCCAGTTCGTCGAAGCGCGGCGCGAACGACGCGACGAGGCCGGCCACCGGCGCGTCCGGCGCGCGCAGCATCGCGTCGGCCAGCTCAACGATCCGCAGCGGCAGCTTCTGCATCGTCTCGTGCTCGAACAGCGCGCGGCGGTATGCGTGGAAGATGTAGAGACGCCCATCGATCCGCAGGAACTGGAAGAACAGCGACGCAAGCGGCTGATCGAGGAAATGGATGCGGCGCTGTTCGAGCACCGCATCCATGTAGGTCGAGACGCCGTGCTCGCCGGCGATGCTTACCCTGGCCGTATCGATGTCGGCGCTGTCGAACACGACATCGCCGACCATCGCGCCGCAACCGGCCTCGCCGTCCACTCCGGCGATCCGCAGCAGATCGGCCGCCGGAATGCGCACGTGCTGAAGCGCGGTCAGCAGGGTTCGGCGCACCGCGTGCAACGTATCGATCACGCTGCGGCCCGGATCGAGCTCGAACGGCACGAAGGCGACGTTCGAGAAATCGCCGAGGCACGCGGCCAATGCCGCGCTGTCGCGCTGGTTGTGGATCACCTGCAGCACCGGGCGATCGTTGCCGAAGAACTCGCGTAGCACGATGGCCAGCACGGCCGCGAACAGTTGCGGATACGAGATGCCATGCGCGCGCCCCAGTTCCGCGATCCGCTCGCCGAGCGCCGGCGGCACCGGCACGATCTGGTTCGCGGCGAGCTCGCGCGACGGCGAGGAGGAGGAGGACATCACGTCCCGGCGGTACGGCAGCCGCATCTCGACGTCGACGCCCGCGAGCGCGTCGCGCCACCAGGCGCGGTGCGCATCCGCGCCGGCGCCGCGCGCGTCGTGCTGGCGCAGCGCATAGAGCCAGTACTGATCGGGCTGCCGCCAGTCGTCGTCGCGTGCGGCCGCCTCGCCGCCCAAAGCGCCGTAGAGCGCCATCAGTTGCGAGAACAGCAGGCCCGGCGTGAACGCATCGGCATGCGCATGATGCGCGACCAGGCCGAGATGGAATGCGCCGTCCGCCTCCGTGAGCCATATCCGGATCGCCGGGCCGCCGTGCTCCTCGAGCAGCGCATGGCTTCGGCTGCTCTGGATGAACTGATGGAAATCCTCGCGGCTGCGCGTCGAGATCGAATCGAGCGAGACGCCGACGAGCTCCGATACGCACTGCGCATGGCCGTCGCCGACCGCCACGTAACGCGTGCGCAGCAGGTCCTGCTGCCGCGCGAGCAGGATCAGCGCATGCCGCAGGCGCTCGACATCGACCTCGGCCGCGTACAGGCGGAACACGTGGAACACGTTCCAGGCCGTGTTGCCCATTCGCTCGGTCAGATGCAGGTGGCGCGCCTGTTCCTGCGACAGCGGCGCCCAGAGCTGCCCAGGCGCAAGCGCGCCGAGGCCCGCGGCGAGCGCGTCCGGCTCGAACCGCCGCAGATGCGCGTCGATGCCGACCGAGCGCGCCGCCAGCAACACCGCCTGGTCGGTGTCGCGGAACACCGCGATGCCGGCGTCGAGCAGCTCGGCCAGCACGCGGTCGCGATCCTGCCGCGACGCCGGCGCCGCCGCCTGCTGCGCCAGCGCGACCGCGACGACCTCCTCCGCCGCCCGCAGCGCGGACAGGCGTTCGCCGAACCACGGATACTGCACCGCCGGCAGCGGCGGCGCGTCGGCCCGCGTCACGCCATCGCCCTGTGCGGCCGCGAAGGCGCCAAGCGCTTCGAGATGCGCGTGCAGCACCGCCGGGGTGCGCCGGTCCAGCAGTTCGACAAGCGGAACCTCGACGCCGGTCCGCTCGCGAATCGCCGACAGCAGGCGGAGGCTCATCAGCGAATCGAAACCCATCTCGCTCCAGTTCGCTTCAGCGCTCACTGCGTCCGCGGCCTCGCCGGTGATCGTCGCGACCTGGCGCAGCAGCCAGCGCTGCGTATCTTCGCCGGCCGGCTGCGCAGCCATATCCGGCCCGCTCGCCGGCGCCTCGCGCAGCCAGTGGCGCGTGCGCGCGAACGGATAGCCGGGAAGCGACAGAGGCGCGCGATCGGCCGGCGCGAAGCCGCGGCGCGCGTCGAATGCGATGTCCTGCATGTACCAGTGCGCGGCGCGTTCGAGCGGCAGCGGCGCGCGCCCCGCGTCGAACGCCGCCGCCTCGCCGCGCAGCGCCGCGCGGATGTCGTCGTCGTTCGATGCCGCGCCGGCCGGGTTCGTCAGCACCTCGGAATCGCCCGCGTTCGCGACGAAGCGCGCCAGCAGTTGCTCCGCGTGGGCACGATCGCGAGCGATCAGCGCACAGCGATGACGGAAGTGATGGCGCCGCGACAGCAGGTTCGCCGACAGCCGCGCGGGCGACCACGACCTATCGTCCGTGGCTCGCACGTAGGCGAGCAGGTCCCGGCCGCGCTGCCGCAGCGCCTCGGGCGTCGGCGCCGAGAACGCCAGCAACGCCGGCCCTGCGGCCGGCGTCGGAACCGCGGCCGGCGGCGCCTCGGACACGACCAGATGCACGTTGATCCCCGTCGCGCTATACGAGCTGACGCCCGCGCGCCGCGCGGCGCCCGCGCGGCGCGGCCAGGGCCTCGCGTGCGCCGGAATCTCGAACGGTCCGCCGTCGGCGCCCGCGGCGGCTGTCGCGGCATCGACGTTCGCCGTCGGCGGCAGCGTGTCGCGATGCAGCGCCAGGATCACCTTCAGCAGGTGCGCGATGCCCGAGGCGGCGAACGAGTGGCCGACGTTGTTCTCGACGGTGCCGAGCGCGAGCGGACGCCCGACGGCTCGCCCGCCGAACACGGTGCGAAGGCCCTGCAGTTCGACCTTGTCGCCGAGCGGCGAGCCGCTCGCATTGGCCTCGAAGAAATCGAGCGAAGCGGGATCGATGCCGAAGCGCCGGTAGACGGACGTCAAGAGCGCCGCCTGCGAGGCGGCGCTCGGCGCCGCGATGCCCTGGGTGCGGCCGTTATGGGCGCTGCCCCATGCATCGAGCACGGCGTAGACGCGGTCGCCGTCGCGCACGGCGTCCTGCAGCGGCTTGAGCACCAACGCGCCGACCGCCTCGCCCGGCAGCATGCCGGTTGCGGCGGCACCGAGCGCGGCGCCGCGTTCCGTTTCGCTGAGCAAGCGGTAGTAGTGGCCTGTTTCGATCAGGTTGCGCGTCGAATACACCATCGCGCCGCCCGCGATCGCGATCTCGCACTGGCCGAGCCGCAGGCTGTCGCAGGCTTGTCCCACCGCCAGCAGCGACGACGCGCAGCCGGCGTCGATTGCCATCACCGGCCCGTGCAGATTCAGGTGATAAGCGACCCGGCCCGGCAAGGTCGAAGCCGAAACCTGCGGCGCGACGCCGAGCACCGACTGCACGTGCAGATCATAGTCGCCGCCGCTGCCGGCAAACACGCCCCAGTTCGCGCCCGCGAGCCGGTCGGGCACGAGGCCCGCGTCCTCGACGGCGCGCCACGCTTCCTCCAGGAACATCCGTTCGGCCGGTTCCATCATCTGCGCCTCGTTCGGACTCAGATGGAAGAACGCGTGGTCGAACTCGTCGATGCGCTCGAACAGGCAGCCGTGATCCGGCGCGCCATCGCGGGGGGGAAAGCGCCCGGCCGGCACCGCGCCGATCAGGCTCTTTCCCTCGGCCAGCACTCGCCAGAACGCATCGACGTCGCCGGCGCCGGGAAAGCGCGCCGAGATGCCGATCACGGCCACGCGCAACGCGTCGGATGCGGCGCCGGCCGGCGCGTTCGATGCGTTCGATGCGTTCTGTTCGATCGATGCGTTCGGCACATTCGCCGCATTCGAGTCGCCCGGGCCGGCCGTCGCCGCGCCGCCCGCCGCCACGGCGGCGGCCGGCTGCGCAGCCGGCGGCCGCCGCATCGATGCGAGCACCGGCCCGATCACCTCCTCGTCGCCGAGGGTCCGGTTGCAGAGATCGAAGTGATCCTCGCCGCCGACCACCACGGTTCGCACTTGCGGCATCCTCTCGACCCACGCGTCGAGCAGCGGGATCATCGAGCCGTGCACGCGCTGGAGCCTGTGGAGGTAGTTCGGGTTGTAGACCTGATCGGAGGTCGCCCGCGCGGACGCCGTGCGGAACATCAGAATCTCGACTTCGTCCGGCCGCGCGAGCGGCTGCCAGCGGTATTCGCGCATGCAGCGCAGGTTGTTGCGATGCGTGTCCGACATCGAGCGCAGACGCGTGCTCAGGATCTGCGGCGCCTGACGCACGCCGCGCTCGACGATCAGCTCGACCAGCCGCGACTCGAGCCGCTCGTCGTCGCGGGCGCCGTCCTCGTCGAGGCCCAGCTCGGGCGCCGTGATCGTGAGGTCGTCCCATTTGACGAGCCCGTCCTGCTTGCGCTGACGGAACGCGGGATCGAGGTGCAGCATCGCGATCATCAGGAAGTTCGCGTTCGTCAGCCAATTCTGCAGTTCGTCGAGCGCGAAGATGTCCGAATCGCGTTCACACGTGATGAGCGGCGTTTCCAGCATGAATACCGAGCTCACCCGCCGGCCCGCGTTCTGCAGCACGCGCGCGACCTCGTAGGCGACCACGCCGCCCATCGAAGCGCCCATCACGTGATACGGCCCGGCCGGATCGACCGCCTGGATGATCTCGGCGTGGTGGCGCGCCATCTCATACGCGTCGGCGCAGGCCGGCTGCCTGGTCAGGAAGCCGCGCGCCTTGATGCCGACCATGCGGCAGCGCGTGCCGACGGCCGCGGCGAGCTTGCCGAACATCGCGACGTCGCCCGATGCCGGATGCAGGCAGAACAGCAGCGGGCCATCGCCTTCGGTCTGGAGCGGCACCATTTCCTCGTAGGTGCGGCCGTGGCGGCGCAGGTTGTCCAGCAGCGCGGCGTGATCGAGCGGCGGCGGCTGCCGCCCGGCCGCCGGGGCGGCGACCGCATCGGCGGGCATCTCGACCGTGACGGCCGCCGCCATGCCCGGCACCCCGACGCGCGAGCGCCGCTGCGCCGCGACGTGGCCGGCCAGCGCGGCGAGCGTCGGATGATCGAACAGCACCGTTTCCTCGAGTTCGAGGCCGAGCCGCGCGGAAAGCGCCGCGACGAAGCCGACCATCCGGATCGAATCGACGCCGAGCTCGAAGAAGGTCGCGCCGTCGTCGAACCGTTCCGAATCGGGATAGTCCAGGATCGCCCTGACGGCGGCCTTCAACTGCAGCAGGACCGCGCCGTCGTCATCGTGCGAAGCCGCCGCAATGCTCGCGCGATCCGCGCGCGCGGCTGGCGCGGCGGCAAGCGCGCGAGGCGTGGCGGGCGCGGCAACGCCGGTTCCGGGCGGCGCGGCGGATGCGGCTGCGCGACCGTCGGGCCTATTCGACGCCGCGCGCAGACGCGCGACGTGTACGCAAAATTGCGCGACGGTCGGGCAATCGAACAGCACCGTTTCTTCGAGCGGAAGCGCCAAGCGAGCGGCGATCTCGTTCACGAACGACACCATCCGGATCGAGTCGATGCCGAGCTCGAAGAACGTCGCGTCGTCGATCGCCTCGGTCGGTTCGACATGCAGCAGCGCGCGGATCGCGTCCTTCACCTCGGCCACCGTCTCGTCCGGCGCCGCGCAGCCGGGCGCGGACAGTGCGACGGGCGGCGGCGCGGCCGTGTCCGCCGGGGTCGAGGCGGCCTCGATGCCGGCGGCCGTGCGCTCGCCGGCGCGGCGCGCGCACGGCGTCTCGCGCCAGAACTCGCGCGTATCGAACGGATAGGCGGGCAGCGCGAGCGGCGCGACGCGCATCGCCGCCCACGTATCGCCGTAGGCAGCCGGCCAGTCGACATCGCGCGCGGCCAGCCAGGCCTGCAGAGCCTCGTCGAGCCGGGCGCGCAACGGCGCCGCCGCGCTTGCCGGCGCTTGCGGCGCAGCGGTGCGGGCCGGGGCCGGCGGCTCGCCCGAGGCGAACTCGCGCAGCCAGCCCATCAGTTCGCGGCGGCTCTCGACGAGGCAGCCGGCGCGCACCGTCATCGCCTCGCGGCCCATGTGCAGCGTCCGGGCCACGTCCTCAATGCGCAGTTCGGGATAGGCGGCGAGGTGGTCGTGCAGCTCGGCGGCCATGCGCCGCAGCGCATCCCCGGACCGCGCGGACAGCGCGATCGCGACGACGGCGGCACGTGCGGCCGGCGGTGCGCCGATCGCCGGCGCCCGCTCGACCACCATCGCGGCGTAGGTGCCGCCGGCGCCGGCGGCCGTGATCAGGCAGGCCGACGCATCGCCCTGCTCCGGCCACGGCTCATACGCCGTAACGAGCCGCAGCCCGCTGTCGGCCAGCAACGCATGGTCGAGCCGCGCCGGGTCGACCAGGGTCGGCGCGAGCGCGCGATGCCGCAACTGCGCGACGACCTTGCTCAGTTGCGCCATGCCGGCTGCCGCCTCCGGATGGCCGAGGTTCGGCTTGACCGAGCCGATCGCGCACGGCTGCGCGCGCGTGCGGAACACGTTCTTCAGCGCGCCCCATTCGATCGCGTCGCCCATGCTGGAGCCGTTCGCGGCCGATTCGACGTAGGCGACGTCGTCGACACGCCGGCCGGCGCGCGCGATGACACGGCGAATCAACGCTTCCTGCTGCGCGAGGCTCGGCGCGGTATAGCCATGCGTGTGCCCGCTGTGGCTGAGGCCCGTCGCGGTGATGACCGCGTCGATCCGGTCGCCGTCGGCGAGCGCCGCGTCGAGCCGCTTCAGCACGACCGCGCCCACCGCCTCGCCGGGAATGAAGCCGTTGCCGCCAAGCGAAAAGCAGTTCACGTCCGCCTCGTTGCTCAACATGCCGAGGCGCTCCAGCGCGAGATAGTCGTTCGGATGCAGGTGCAGGTTCACGCCGGCCGCGATCGCGAGTTCGGCTTCGCCTTGCCGCAGGTATTGGCAGGCGTGATGGATCGCCGTCAGCGACGACGTGCACATGGTGTCGAATGCGATGCTCGGCCCGCGCAGGTCGAGGAAGTACGAAACGCGGTTCGCCATGTTCGCGAACGAGGTCGAGGTGACGGCCTCGCGCGCGCCGACGCCGACATCCGCGTGCGCCGCCGCGCCCGACGAGAAATGATTGAAGCCGCTCTTGGTCGCGCCGACGCAGACGGCGACGTTGCGGCCATGCCGCGCCGCGATCCGCTCGCGCGTATAGCCGCTGCTTTCGAGCGCGGCCCAGCACGACATCAGCACCATCCGCTCCTGCGGATCGATCGCGTGGACATCGACGGGCGCGATCTGGAAGAACGCCGGATCGAACTGGGCGAAGTCGTCGAGGAACGCGCCCTTGCGGCCGCGCAGCGCCGGATGGAGATCGCGCCCGGCATCGGCGTGCGGGCCGTGCCAGCGGCGGACCGGCAGTTCGCCGATCTCGCTCGACGCATTCTTCAGGCTCCGCCAGAGCGCGTCGAAAGACGGCGCATTGGGATAGCGCCCGCCGATGCCGATGATCGCGATCGGCATGTCGCGCGCCGCGTCCCCCGGGGCGTGGACGGCCGCGGACGCCGGCTTCGGCGCCGGCGCCGCGTCATGCGCGGCGCGCGCTGGCGCGGCCGGTTGCGCCTCGCCGCACACGGGCACGAAGCGGTCGGCCGGAATTCCCTGGAGGCGGATCTGCTCGGCCAGGTACGCGGCGAGCGCCTCGAGCGTCGGGTATTCGTAGAACAACGTCCTCGGCAGTTGGTGAAAGTTGGCGGCCAACGCCTTGTTCAGCTTCGCGAGCAGGATCGAATCGAGGCCGAGGTCCGCGAGCGGGCGATGTTCGTCGATCGTCGCGGGGTCGAGCTTCGTCGTGTCCGCCAGCACGCGTTTGAGATACGGGTACAGCGCCGCCGGGCTGGGCGCGGCACCGGCGGTTGCGGTCGCCGGCGCGCCGGCGACCGCGTCCGGCTGGCGGCGTGCCGACGCCGCCAGCGTGCGCGCCACCGCCTCGCCGGCGCCCGTCCCGACGAACACCTGTTGCGCGGCGCCGGCGAGCGCCCGATCGAGCGCGCGCATCCCGGCCTCGCTCGCGATCGCGTCGAGGCCGTGATGCTCGCGCAGCAGCGCCGCGAGTTCGGCGTCGAGCGCCATCCCGCCGTCGCGCCAGAACGGCCAGTTGATCGAAACGCTGTGCCCCGCCCGCTCGCCGGCACGCACGCGCGCGGCGCGACGGTGCGCGAACGCGTCCATGAACGCGTTGGCCGCCGCGTAGTCGGCTTGGCCGGCATTGCCGAGCACGCCCGAGATCGACGAGAACAGCGCGAAGAACGCGAGCGGCTGGCCGCGCGTCGCGCGGTCGAGGTTCAGCGTGCCGGCCACCTTCGGCGCCAGCACGGCCCGGAAATCGTCTTCGGACTTGTGGATCAGATAGGTGTCGCGAACCATTCCCGCGCAATGCAGTACACCTCGGAGCGGCCCGTGCGAGGCGACGATCGTCGCGACGCAGTCCTCCAGCGCCGGCCCGTCGCAGACGTCGACGCTGCGATAGACGATCCGCAACCCGGCTTCGCGCAGCGCGGCGAGACGATGCCCGCGCGGCGAGCCGGCAAGCGCGGCCTCGTCGCGACGCGCCAGCAGGACGATCGTCGCGCCGCGATCGCGCGCGCCGAGCCATTCGGCGCATTGCAGCGCGAGCGCGCCCGAGCCGCCGGTGATCAGGTAGACGCCCGCGCCGCCCGTGGACGCGGCCGGCCGTGCCGGCGGCGCCAGCGGATGCCAGGCCCGCACGTGCCGCTCGGGGCGGTAGCGGACCGACACGTCGCAGCCTTCGCGCATCTCGTCGTTCAGTATCGCGAACCATGCCGCCGCATCCGGCGCATCGTCGAATTCGATCAATTGCGCCGACAACATGGGATTTTCCTGCATCGCCGATTTCAGCAAGGCCGCGAGGCCCGTCCAGACCTCGTCCCGCGCTCCGGCCGCCGTGACCTGCACGCGAAGCGGCTCGCGCAGGCCGCTGCGGAGCAGTTCGCGCAGCCAGGTCGACAGCGCGGCCGCGCAATCGGCATAAGCATCCTCCCGTGTCCCTGCGGACAACGCGAGGAAATGCATCGACGCGTCGCTCGCCCGGCTCGCTGCGCGCAACGCCTCGCGCGCAGCGGCGTCGAGCCCGCAGAACAGGACGTGGCGCGCGATGACGCTCGGCGCCGGCTCGCGCGCGGCGGGCAGGTCCGCACGGACCCAGACCGGAGCGAACAGCACGGCGTCGCCGGCGGGCATGGCGGCCGGCGCTGCGGCGAGGCCGGGCATGGCCTCGCTGGGTTCGAGCCAGTGCGGACGCCCGTCGAACGGGTAGGTCGGCAGGCTGATCCGCGCCGGCTTGCGCGCCGTGTGGAGCGCCTCCCAGGGAATGCTGAAACCGTGCAGCCACAGCTGCGCGATCCGATGGTGTTCGTGCTCGCGCGCCCACTTGCGCAGCAATTCGCGCATGTCCGCCTGCCCGTCGAGGAAGTCGCCGAGCGCGTTGCGCGAGGCCGTGCTGCCGCACAGCCAACGCGCATCGGCGGCGGCGCCGCCCTGGAACCGTTCGAGCGCATCGAGCAGCGTGTCGCGGTCGTCAACGAGGAACACGACGCGATGATCGAGATGCTGACGGCCGACCTGCAGCGTGTACGCGAGCGCGCCGAGATCGATCTCGGCCGCGGCGTCGCGCAACAAGCGCTCGCGCAAGCGGCCCGCGAGGCGCGGCAGCAACTCCGGCCGATGCGTGGACAGCGGCACGAGATGGCGGCCCGCGCAGCCCTGCGCGACGCTCGCGGGCCACGCCTGGAGCACCACATGCGCGTTCGATCCGCCCGCGCCGAAATTGCTGATGCAGGCGGCAACAGGCCCCTCGTCCCCCGTCTCGGACCAGTCGGCCAGCGTGCGCTGCACCGCGAAGCCGGCCGCGGCGAAATCGATCGCCGCGTTGTCCTCCGCGGAGGTCGGCGTCGGCACCCAGCGGCGGTGACGGAATTGCAGCAGCACCTTGCTCAGGCTCGCGAGGAACGCGTTCGACTCGCCGTGGCCGACGTTCGCCTTCACGGAGCCGATGCGCCGCTCACCCGTTGCGCCGAGCTCACGAAACGCCCGGCCGAGCGCGCTGACCTCGATCGGATCGCCAAGCGCCGTGCCGGTGCCGTGCGCTTCGACATAGGCGATCCGCGCCGCCGGCACGCGCGCAGCGCGCAGCGCGCCCGCGATCAGGCTCGCCTGCGCATTCGGATTCGGCACGGTGAAGCCGTTGGTCTTGCCGCCGCTGTTGACCGATGAGGCCTTCACGACGGCATGGATGTTGTCGCCGTCGGCGAGCGCGCGCGACAGCGGCTTGAGCAGCACCGCGCCGACGCCCTCGCCGAGCAACGTGCCGTCCGCGTCGCGCCCGAACGGCGTGCAACTGCCGCGGCCGGAAAGCATGCCGGTCTGCGTGTACTGGATCAGGCGGCTCGGATGCAGAATGAGGTTGACGCCGCCGACGATCGCGGCCTCGCAGTCGCCGTGGCGGATCGCCCGGCAAGCCAGGTGAAACGCCGTGCCGGACGACGCGCAGGCCGCATCGATCGACATGCTCGGCCCGCTGAGATCGAAGTGGTACGAGACGCGGTTCGCGATCTGATAGTAGTCGGTATGGCGATACTGTTCCGGTTGCCGCAGCGCATGCAGATTCGCATACATCGCGTAGTCGTTCGACAGCACGCCGACGAACACGCCGGTTGCGCGGTCAAGCGTGTGCCGCGTATAACCGGCATCCTCCAGCAGCCCCCAGACGACCTGCAGGAACAGGCGCTGCTGCGGGTCCATCAGCTCGGCTTCCTTCGGCGTGATGCCGAACAGATCCGCCTCGAAACGCTCGATGCCGTCGAGATAGCCGGCGCGGTCCACGTGGCCGTGCAACGTCGCCGCGACTCCGGGCAGCGCCCGATCGATCAACTGCCGCCGCGCGTCGGGCATCGGCGCAATACGGCTCTCGCCCGCCTGCAGCAATTGCCAGAACGCGTGCATGTCGCTCGCGCCCGGATAGACACCGTGCAGTCCGATGATCGCGATCTCGTCGCGGGTTTCGTCCGCCTCATGCGCGTCTGGCGCGTCATGTGCATCGTGCCGCTCCGGATGCACCGCCTGGCGCGGCGGCGTCGCGGCCGGCGCCGGCGCGAGCCCGGACGCCGCCGCGCCGTACTCGGCGATCAGCGCGCGCACCACGTCGCGCAGCGTGCGATGCTCGAACAGGAAAGTCGGCGCGAGTCCCGGCACGAGCCGCTCGAGTTCGACGGTCAGGTTCACGATGTCGATCGATTCGAGACCGTATCGTTCGAGCTCCTCGGATTCGGACAGCGTGTCGGGGTCGATTGCCAGCACGCGCGCGTAACGCAGCTTGACTTCACGCAACAACGCCGCCTCACGCTCCGCCCCGCTCGCGATGCGCGTCGAGCCTGCGCTGCGCCGCGCCGCGACACCCGTTTCGGACGCGCGCGCAACGCCCGGCGCGGCGTCGGACGTCGAGTCGCCCGACGGGCCAAGCGCGTCGAACGCAGCGTGCAATCGCTGCGCGATGCCCACGTAGTCGGCGCCCTGCGCGCGAGTGTCCGCACTCACGACGAAAGGCGGCGCCGCGGGCGCGTCGTCGGCGCCGGGCCGCGGCGAGTGTTCGAGATAAGCCTGCCGATCGAGCGTCTCGCGCAACGCCTCGCGCTCGAACACGTAACGGCTCGTCTCGCCGAGCGCCGCGGAGTCGACCAAGATCGCGGACGGCGCGAGCTTGTCGAGGAACTGCCGGAACGGCGTGTTTCTGCGAGTCGGCGCGAACGCGACATGTATCTGCGCGACGCCGTGCTGCTGCGCGACCGCGACGAGCCGCTGCATCACGCGATCCTCGACCGTGCGTCCGAGCACGCGGCAACTGAGCAGGAACGCATCGACGTAGAGGCAGGACGGTTCGATCCGGTACGCGACGAGCCCGGTCGTGCCATAGTCGCCGAACCGGTCGACGACGTCGATCGTGAGCAGTCGCCATGCGTCGTCGTGCATCATCGCGACGATCTCGGCCCGGTCGCGCCGGATCGTTGTGTTGTTGAACTGGTTCGTTCGCAGCGTCATCTGCGACGCGCGATCGACGCGCGCCGCCGTGACCGGCTCGATCGCGACATCGAGGTTCAACCCTTCGATGAAGGCGCGGAACGATTCGGCCGACTTGCGGAACCGTTCGCGCTCGGACTGTTCGCGATACATCCGCGTGCGCGCGCCGTCCTCGCGGGTGTGCGCCAACTGGTCGAACACCCAGAGCCGATCCGCCCATTCCGACGGACGGAGCCCGCCTTGCGTCGTGCATACCGTCAGCACCTCGGGCGCGCCGGCGCGGACCTCCGCGCATTCGAGCGGGTTGTCGTCGAAGAACACGAAGCTGCTCATGCCGAGATCGAGCTCCTCGGCGAGCGCGCGCAGGTTCTCGGACTTCGGCAGCCAGTTGATCTTCGCGGCGGCGATGTCCTCGCGCGTCAGCACCATGCCGGGATGCCGGTCGAACACGTCCCAGACGTCCTCCTCCCGGTTCTTGCTGCACAGACACAGGATGAAGCCGCGCGCGAGCAGCGCCTTCATCGACTGCTGGAACGCGCGCAGTTCGTCGTCGATCACAAGCTGGCGAACGTCGGCCTCCTCGCCGCACACGCCGCGCCACAGCGTGTTGTCGCAATCGAGCACCACCACCTTCGCGGGCGGCTGCCGCTTGGCGTTCAGCATACGAACGGCGAGCGCCGCAAGGAAGCCGAAATAGCCCTGCACATAGGGAATGTGCGCGATGCGGTTGCGCGACGCATCGTCGATGCGCGTCGCGTCGATCCGGTGCATCGCGTGGTAGTCGCACGCGAACACGGTGGCGAGGTTCGGCAGTTCGCCGGGCAGCGCGCGCAGCCGCGCATGCACCGCGTCGAGCAGTGCGGCGCCCTGCGCATCGGCCGGGTCGAGGCGCGGATCGGGGCAGACGATCAGCAATTGCCAGGCGCGGCTGCGTTGCGCGAAACCGCGCAGCGCGGCGACGAAATCGTCTGCGACCCGCCGCACGAAATCCGTCTCGTCCGACAGCCGCAGCCCGTCGTCATGCCAGCACGCCTCGCGTTCGTGCAGCCAGTCCGAGACGCGCAGGTACAGCAGATTGACCGCGCCCTCCGCGGTATTGAGCGCGCTATCCGGACTGAGCAGGTCCTGCATCATTCGGTTGTATCCGGTCTGCCGCACCGCATGCTCGCCCGGCAGGCAGGCGAGCCAGGCATCGAATTCGCCGAGCATGGCATCGAGCGTGAAGCTGGCGCTCACCATTAGCGTCGCCGTCGCGCGCGGCGCCGCGTCATCGGTGAAGCGCGCGAGCAGGCGGTGACGCTCGCCGCCCGCCGTCAACGTATTGACGATGCGCATCGCAACCTCATCCGGCGCCTGCGCGTTGAGAATCCGCGTCGGCGTGTTGCTCATCTCGGTCAACAGGTTCGACGGCCGCGCGATCAGCATCCGGATCGACGGCTGCGCATCGGCGAGCCGCCGCATGCACGCCTCGGTCCGCCGTTTCAGTTCGACGTAGTGCGCATAACCGGCCGGCGCGGTATCGACCATCTCCGACGAAATCGCGACGCCGATGCCCTCGCTCGCCGCGAGCAGATCGGCGAACGCCTCGAGCGGCGCCTCGACGAGCCTCAGGTTGCGCGCAAGATAGTCGTCGCGGCGCGCCGCGGACGACGCTTCGTCCTCCATCCGCAGCGGCGGTTCGCAGGCGTTGCAGACGAGCACGTCCAGGCGAGCGTGCCGCGCGCGCAGCTCGGCGGCCACCGTGTCGAGCCAGGCGCGATCGCCGGCGTCGCCCCGCACCAGCGTAACCGCAAGGCCGTGTGCCTCGAGATCGCCGACGACGGCGCTCGCCTGCGCGGTGCTGCCGAGGTAGTTCAGATAGACGCGGCAGCCGAGCGCGGCGAGGCTGCGCACCAACGCCGCGCCGAGTCCTCGCGAGCCGCCCGTCACGAAGGCGACCTTGCCCGCTAGACGCGTCGCGCCCACGTCGGAGCGCGCCGCGAGATAGTGGGCGACAGGACGGTCGATGAGCGACTTGCGGACGAACGAACGCAGTTCGCCATGCGCGAGCGCCGCATGCGCATCGCGCACCTCCAGGCGCGTGTCGAGCAGCCCGAAGTCGCGATTGAACGACGCCACGGCATGCCGATAGGCCAGCGCGCCGGCGGCGGCGCGACGCCCGAACGTCAGGCGCAGCGCCGAAAACAGCGCTCGCCGGCCGGGCAGCTTCATGCCGGTCAGGAAGCTACACAGCGCGATCGTATCGAGCACCGCCGCACCGAACGCGCGCAGTGCACGCGGATAGCGCGCGCCGAGCCCCGTCGGCCGGTACTCGCCGATTCGCTCGATGCCGGCCGCCAACGCATCGTCGTCGTGGTCGTCGACTTCGGCGGCGTCAACAGCCTCAACAGCCTCAACAGTGTCAACAGCGTCAACGGCGTCGGCGAGCGCGTCGGCCGGCGCCCACGACACGGCGATCTGCATGAGCGCCACCGCGCCGTCGCACAAGGTGACGGTGTGGCTGTCTTCGTCGTGCGAATCGATCCGGCAGCCGTAGCGCCGTCCGACGAGCATCGGGCCGCGGAAGCTGGCCGACAGGCGCGTCACGCGTACCGGCCCGGCCGGCGCGATCCGCTCGAGCGCGGCCAGCGCCCCGATCGCGCCGTGCACGATGCAGGTGCCGAACGACGACCGCCGTCCATAGTCCGGATCGACGTGCAGCGGATTGCGGTCGCGGCTGAGGCGAGCGAAGGTCTCGACATCCGCCGGCTCGAACAGCACGTCGAAAGGGACCGGAGCGGCATTTTCCATGGCGGAGTCTTTCACGTGAGATTGACAATCGTCGACGAACGGGCGGGGCAAGCGGCGTCGGCACGGCAGGCGACGCGCCCGCCGTCCAGGAAGAGGAAAAAATTGGAACGGCGAAACAGCGTAACGGCGAAATGGACACGTGACAGCCGATCGGTCATCGGCACACCCTTACGCAGCGACGCCGGCTGGGCGATAAATCGAAAATCGGGGAGCGCGAATCATGAATAACGAAATAAAATTGACACAATTCCATTCTTTAAAATCACTGAATCATCCCGCCTCGACATCTAAAATAAATCGACGCAATCAAATAAACAAACAAAATCCCTATAAACACGGCAATTAAAATCCGCGAATTCCATCAATGCGTTCGACTTGGCGATGAATCGCGATTCATCATCCTCGTCCGGCCCGCGCATGGATGGCTTTCGCGCCTCGCCGGCAGACTCGACGCCGGTTCGATCGAGCAGCGATCCATACCCGCGGACCGGATCACGCCGGACATCGATTCGCCGAATTCCGTCGAATGCCATCAATGTCTTATTCAGGCTTCTCACCCCCAAGATTAAGCAGGATCGCCCACTCCGTCTGCACCCAATTACCGGGACATTTCTCGGATTTCATAATTTCGCGCCAATTAACATAAATTCCATGAAACGGAAAAGACTATCATCACCTTCTTCATTGAATGTCCGGAATTTTCATGACAGACAAGGCGGATGCCCGCACATACCATTCAGCTTCGGTCCGGAACAAGCGGCAAATCGTCGGCGCTCGCGTCGAATCGAAACGCAGCGCCTTGCGGACACAGCCGCCGCACGACCATCTGTTCGATGATCCGTCAGGACGCTGCCGCGAGCGCGGCGCCCTGACAACGATCGTCACCATGCCGATCGAGGCTCGCTTGCCACTGCCGACGAGAGATGGCCAGTACACATCCCGCTCCGGGCGCGCGTTCGTAAGCGGTTACGGAAATGCGGCAGGTTGGCCCACCCGCCGGTCGCGCAGCGGGTCTGCGATCACGCCGCAGCGCCGGGCTTCGGATTCGCCGTACATTCCCATCGGCCGTGCCGACATGGCGCTCGGTCAAAACCGGCCGCCCGTCGCGTCGCAAACATTCCCGGAGTCGTTCCCGCGCCCGGCGGAGAACGCAGCCCCGTTCACGCGCACCCCGAGGGTGCCGCCACCGGCGCACAGTCGACCGCTGCCCGCGATCGCGACGCAACCGCTTCCGCCGATGGCCGACAAGGGCGAGCGCGCTTGTTCTGCGACGGAACGCTTCGGTCGAGCCGTTCCCGGATATGGCAGTCGATCCGCGCCCAATCATCACATCCGGCCCCGACACGCCCCATATCGCGCCGAACAGCGTTCGATCGACGCGGCCGCGACCGACGGCTTGAGCGAAAAGTCGAAAGCCAAGCGGCCGTTGACGAACCTGCCGGCCCTCCAACCGGAAAATCCGCCGCACCGCGTTCTCATTAAACCCTGGAAGATGCGCCGACATCCGGTGGCCGAACGACGGCGGCGCCGCAATCAGCGCCTCGATCACTTGTCGCCCTCGCCCAACAGGGAATGGAACTTTTTCGCGCAACGCCGTACAACCATCGCTTCGCCATACGTTCCCACCCCCTTGATCCGGCACTCGCACGGCTCCTTCATGCCCTGCCGGTTCGTGCGCCGGGCATTCTCCAAGCCGCGCCCGGCATTCGCGGCTCAGTTCTCAATTACAGCGGACGACCGATCGTAGGCCCGACCTCGGCGACTGCCCATTGCCCTGAATGATGTTCAATACCAGTGCGCCTTTACGCATCGCCGCCCATCGACCGATGTCTTCGCCATCTTCGCGCTCATCGCCCCTCCGTCCATTAAGACGTGATCAGGAAGTCACCGGATCGTTACAGATGTTCCCTCATGAAGCGGCATTTACGGTCCGTCACATGGTTTATTAAGCGACTACGTACATGATGGAAATTTATCGCATTCTCAATATTTATTAAATCACAAAAAATACATGCAAATTTGCTTTACATCCCCTGAACAATGAGATACAAATTTCACAACCCGATATGACTAGATGTGAAAATGTATACTTTCCATGCTTTTTATAAAAATGACAAAAATGTCATGAAATTTCTGTCATTTTTATATCGTCCAATCGATAGCCCGCGGCACGCCTGATATCTCGAGAAATTCAATTCATTGATTCCCGATACGAAGGAATGTGGATGTTACCCCCCCTTTCGAGAGGAGAGGAATAGGCAGCCTGGCGTTATGAAATTCGGCGTAGAGACCGAGTACTTTCCGGTACTCCTCTCGAATGTCGCCTGCAAATATTCAACATACGCGTCCGGCTGATCAATGGCGAAAATACGACCCGTTAGTCGCATACAAATGCTGCACCCTTGTGAGCTAAATTTTGCGGAAACGCGAGATGGAACAGCGTGATTTATGAAAAATGAGCACGACCGAGAAAAATATCGCATTTCGGATGCCTTCCCCTTGTGCATTCAATATTCGCTGTCTAACCGGAGCCGTAGTATGCGGGCCACGGCCGAGCATTTGCCCGGGTTCACCTCGATCGACACATTGAACGACATGCCGCTTGCGTATGCCCGGCCACGGGCCGAACAACGCCGGAAGCACACAAAGCGTTTTCTGGAGTATTGCGGATAGGCATGAATGACAGCGAGCGACGCTCGTCATTTCCGTGGTCGCAGACGCGCTGCGACGGCATAGCCTGCTGATGCGTCCGGGAACAGCTCGCGCATTGCCGCTGTCGCGGCCGCGCTCACTTTCGTCTTTGCATCGTGCGCAGATTGTGTGCCGAACCTCGTTTCGGCAACGGATTGGTTGTCGCGGCATCGATGCTCAATTGCGCAGGATCGGCGCCATATGCTGTCGCGCGGCGTATCGAAACAGCGCTTGGGTCCATTGGCCTGGCGCAGTCAGGGCGCTGCGCGTTATCGATGCCTCGTCATATTGCGCCACGACGAGAACGACGAACTCGCGGCGGGTGGTTTCGGTCGGAGCGGTACGCGTGCAGCGGTCATCGACCGGCGGACGCACCATCGCGGCCAGAGGAACTGAGGAAAAACGAGTAGCGAAGCGCGCTATCGTGAACAAACTGGCAGATGGAGGAAACGGGATTGGTCGACATCTTTTGCAAGCTGGGAAAAGTCATATCCAGCATTGGCGCCGAGCGCTTTGCCACTGATCTACATTCGTTGTTTGTCGCATCTATGAACGTAGAAGCCACCAAGATTACTGCATGGTCCATCAATGACATGAAAAGGGAAGTTGTCGACGTGCATCTGTTGGGGGCATTCACGTCACAACATCAAGACCTATGGGCCGACATTCTGAATGTCGATCTGGAAAAAAAGTCGGTTGAGCATCCGCTGTCGAAGAAAGTACTGGCTGCGCGCGATACGCAGTTGATCCACATGAACGTGCTCCAACCGAACCAAGACGAGTTCGGGTTGACATCCTCGCCCTATCACGACCGAGGATTCCAGTGCCACCTGGTGTCATGCAAGACGAACCGCCGCTATGTGATTTCGTTGTGCCGCTCCCCGCAAGCGCGCGACTTTACCATTCAGGAAATGTCGCTTCTGAAAAGCTACGCCGAAACGCTCATGCCGCTCGTCGAGATGCACTCGTCGCATCGACGATGTGCGATGTCGGACCGTCCAGCGAAAATTCCGGGCCATACGGTGTGCTCGACCGGCGTCGAATCCGTGCGTCAGGGGTTCGAGCATAGGCTCAAGGATGCGGCCATTATGCTGTCCGATCGCGAGATCGAAGTGTGTGTTGGCTTGCTGACCGGCAACACGTTTCGCGAAATGGCAACTGAACTCGGGGTGAAAAGCAGCACTGTCGAGACTTACATCAAACGCGCGGCGGCAAAACTTGGCTTCAAGGGACGACACGGTCTCATAAAGTGGGTGCTCGACGAAGCCTGATCTGGCCGTCGGCGCGCCATCACGCCGGGAGGTGCGGTGGTCGTGGCATCTCGCCCAAAGGCTCCAGCGCTCCGGCCAAGAAGACTCGAAGCGACACGCCCTGCGCGGGCGCGTCGCTCACGGCGCGAAAACCCGCTCTGGCCAAGCCACCTCGACGGCGCGGCTTCCCTTAGAACTGACGGCCCGCGTCCACTACCGCGCCGAAGTCCGACCGGCTGTTGCCTGAGGCTAGCTCTAGGATTGCCCCCAAATTCCAGTGGATTTCGGTGGAGCGCAGCAGCGCTCAATAGAGGAAAAATTTGCACAAGCCCTTGAAAAACATAGGACTTATGGAGCCTGTGCCATTGACCATAATCCGCGTTGAGTTCGGCGAGTTCGGCGCATTGGCGAATTGGTGCCTGGACGATGAGATCGCCCACTCCACTACGCTTCAGTTGCGCGAGCGTCGCAACGATATTCCCCGGTTCGACAAAGCGAATGCCGTCGCCGCCTCCGCTGTCCAGAGTCGGTTTGACTACCAGTTCCGGCCAGGGCTTCACCAACGCACACAACCGCGGCACATCGATCAGCGTCAACTCTGCACCAGCCAACCTGCCTCCGACGACGCGCGCCAGCACGAGCGGTTCATTCGTAATTTGCAGGCGACCGTAGAAGTTCTTGTCGAAATACTTTCCTATACGGCTGCGTTGCGAGAGTGCAGGTTCGATATGACTGAAGGGCAGTGGTCCGCTCACATAGCGCGGATCGAACACACCGTTTGCGGTATGGAATGCGCGATGCCAGAGTGCGCTCGACGCCGGCAGACCAAAGCGCTCGAGGTAGGCGGTCGTGTCGGCATGCATCGCTCCGGTTCAGTCGTTAAAGAACGGCAATGACGGCATATCCATCATTTCGATGAGCAGCTTGCGATACCCCAGCCAAATGACACGATGGCGCAGATATTCGTTGAACCTGTGCTGAAGGAGTTCATAGCTAGATAGCAGCCTGTTGGGCTGCACGGCACCAGGCACGGTTCGAACGCCCGACTTCATTGCCGTGACGGTCCACATGATCAAGCTACACCTTGTCGTTGATGCGGGAAGTTAGCACGTGATCGGCCCAGGCTCCGTTGATCTTCAAATAGGCGCGAGCCGTGCCCTCGACCTCGAAGCCAAGACGCTTCAGCAGTTGGCCGCTGCGGACATTTTCCGGTCGGTAATTCGCCATCACTCGATGCAGGGCGTACGTTTCGAATACGAACTCGATCGCTCGCTCCAAGGCTTCGTACATCAGCCCTCGCCCTTGTGCGCTCGCTGCAATGGAAAACCCCAGATGGCAAGCCTGAAATGGGCCGCGCACGATATTGGTGAAATTGCATTCCCCGATCACGGCTTCGCTCTCCGGATTCCGGATCAGTAAATGGAGCGCATTTTCGGCGCACATCTGCTGCACCATACTCGCGATTCTTCGATCGATCGCTTCGATTGTGTAGAACTCGTCGGCGCGCAATGGCTCCCAAGGTTGCAAATGCTGCCGGTTCTCGACATGGTATCGAAGCAGTTCGGAGGCGTCGTCGGTGGCCAACATCTGCAAAGCCAGGCGAGCGGTCCGCAAACCGGCGGTGGGGAAATTCTGGGCTAACATCTATATGGATTCTCTCGATCGAACACTGAAAATCAGGCCTGCGCGTCGTCCAGGCCAATGCTGCTCTCCCGCTTGGCCGAAATGGCGTCGCATACGATAGTCAAGGCCAGCACGAGCATGGTTAGCACCATCAACTGCGTGAAAATCCGATCCGGACTGTCCACACCCGTACCGTCAGCGGTCAACATCGCGGAATAGGATCCGTACGCGACCAGAACGACGATCTGGACGATGCTGAAGACCGTGGCGCGAAGGTGCTCAGGCACCTCCACGAGGAACTTCGATTGCAACGTCATGTTGCCCGGAGAATAAAGCGCATTAAAGAAAAGCGCAAATCCGATCACTGCAGCAATCGGATGGCCGGAGCGAAAGCACACAAATGCCAGCAGCGCCAATACGCTCTGCGCCGTCAGCGAAAAATAGATCAGCTTATTGGCGTTAAGCCGCTTGGATACAGCGGGCGCGATCCAACCTTTCGGATAGTGCGCAAGATCGAATGCGGCGAGAATCAGAAAGCCCAACAGCACGGCACGCCATGACGCGTCTTGCAAGCCGATCTGACGCAGTTGCGATACCATCAGATAGGTATGCACGTGGATGACGGTCAGGATCGACAGGACCATGCGGAAGAGCATAAGCAGGAACCGGATCCTCGACGTGCTCTCCCGATGTCGAAGCTCGGCGGCGAACTGCACGAGTCTCCGTCCGTGTTCGCGGCAATGCCTATGAAAGGCATTCGCCTGGGGTGGCGTCCTTTCCTCGCTCTTCGCGAAGAAGAAAAGCATGGAAAGCCCACCATAAACCACTACGGGGATCAGCAACGACCATTCGCTCTGGCGCGTGAAGTAGTAGTTCCCGAACACCGATGCCAATACCAAAACGGGAAGAAAGGCCGAAAAGAAATTGCCGTAGGCCTGTGAACGCGCAAGCGCCTTTGCGCGCAACTCGTTTGCTTCATCGCCTAGAAGGCCGGATTTCGACACGTGCAGATCGACGAAATCCTGTATGAACGCCTGCAAGCATCCCGAGACGAGCGCCCCACCGAGCGCACTCAAGATGCTACTCGCGATCAATAGTGTCAATGATGATGGCACCTTGCTGTAATGGCTGTAATGGCACGACAAGAACAAAAACAGGCTGGCGATCGAGCAAGTCGCATAACCATACACCAGCGTGCGTCGGTGTCCGAACACGTCAGCGAATACACCTGCCGGCAATTCCAGCACAGCGCTCAGGTAAAAGCCGATGCCCACGCGCAAGGAGACTGCGAATCCCGGCAGTCCACTCAAGACGCCCACGATCAGATGGGGCATCTGGTTCGATATCGATTCGCCGCCTTCCCCGGAATTCCACGATGAACTTCTTTTCGCCCGCGGCCCGGCTGGGCGGCGAGATAGGCAATACCGATTCCGTCCATTGAAACATGCAATTTCACAGAACCGGCCCCCATCGCCATACTGGCGCTTCCTGATCACACACCAATTCAAGAGGAAACGCAAATGCCGATCATCAACAGCCAGATCAAACCGTTCAAGGCCACCGCATACCACAACGGCGACTTCGTGCAGGTCAGCGACGAGACCCTGAAGGGCAAGTGGTCCGTCGTCGTGTTCTACCCCGCCGACTTCACGTTCGTGTGCCCGACCGAGCTCGGCGATCTGGCCGACCGCTACGCCGAATTCCAAAAGCTCGGCGTCGAAATCTACGCGGTGTCGACCGACACGCACTTCACGCACAAGGCATGGCACGATACGTCGGACACGATCTCGAAGATCCAGTATCCGATGATCGGCGATCCGACGCTCGCGATCTCGCGCAACTTCGACGTGCTGATCGAAGAGGAAGGCCTCGCGCTGCGCGGCACGTTCGTGATCAACCCGGAAGGCGAGATCAAGCTGTGCGAGATCCACGACAACGGCATCGGCCGCGACGCGGGCGAGCTGCTGCGCAAAGTCCAGGCCGCGCAATACATCGCCGCGCATCCGGGCGAAGTCTGCCCCGCGAAGTGGACGCCGGGCGCCGACACGCTCACGCCGTCGCTCGATCTGATCGGCAAGATCTGAAGCCGCACGGCGGCATCGCCGCCGTGCGCGCCATGCGCCGCCGCGTTTTTCGCGGCGCGCTCCCGGCACCGCCCGCCCCATCGCCGCCTCGCCCGCATACGGCGAGCAAGCCCCTCTTTCGCTACGGAATCCGAATCGTCATGCTGGACGCCAATCTCAAGACTCAGTTGAAATCGTACCTCGAACGGATCACGCGTCCCGTCGAGCTCGTCGCATCGCTCGACGACGGCGGCCAGTCGCGCGAGCTGCGTGCGCTGCTCGACGAGATCGCGTCGCTTTCGCCGCAAGTCTCGATCGTCGAGCGCCGCGACGGGGCGGAGCGCACGCCGTCGTTCTCGGTCGGCGAGCCGGGCAAGGCCGCGGGCATCCGCTTCGCCGGGATGCCGATGGGCCATGAGTTCACGTCGCTCGTGCTCGCGCTGCTGCAGACGGGCGGCCATCCAATCAAGCTCGACGACGCGACGATCGAGCAGATCCGCGCGCTCGACGGCGATTACGCGTTCGAGACGTACATCTCGCTCACCTGCCAGAACTGCCCGGAAGTCGTGCAGGCGCTCAACGTGATGGCGCTCGTCAACCCGCGCATCCGCCACGTGATGATCGACGGCGCGCTGTTCCAGGACGAAGTCGAGGCGCGCCGGATCATGGCCGTGCCGACGATCTTCCTGAACGGCGAGACGTTCGGCCAGGGCCGCAGCAGCGTGAAGGAAATCCTCGCGAAGCTCGACCGCGGCGCGAGCCGGCGCGCGGCGCAGGCGCTCGCGGAAAAGCCCGTGTTCGACATGCTGATCGTCGGCGGCGGCCCCGCCGGCGCGGCGGCCGCGATCTACGCGGCGCGCAAGGGCATCTCGACCGGCGTCGTCGCCGAGCGCTTCGGCGGGCAAGTGCTCGACACGATGGCGATCGAGAACTTCGTGTCGGTCAAGGAAACCGAAGGGCCAAAGTTCGCGACCGCGCTCGAGCAGCACGTGAAGCAATACGAAGTCGACGTGATCGACGTGCAGCGCGCCGACCGGCTCGTGCCGGGCCGCATCCACGAAATCCGCCTCGCGAGCGGCGCGGTGCTGAAGGCGAAAGCCGTCGTGCTCGCCACCGGCGCGCGCTGGCGCGAAATCGGCGTGCCCGGCGAGCGCGAGTATCGCAACCGCGGCGTCGCGTACTGCCCGCATTGCGACGGCCCGCTTTTCAAGGGCAAGCGCGTCGCGGTGGTCGGCGGCGGCAACTCGGGCGTCGAGGCCGCGATCGATCTCGCCGGCATCGTGAGCGAAGTGACGCTGATCGAATACGGCGCGCAACTGCGCGCGGACGACGTGCTGCAGCGCAAGCTGCACAGCCTCGCGAACGTGACGGTGCTCACGCGTGCCCGCACGACCGAACTCACGGGCGACGGCGCGCGGCTGAACGGGCTCGTCTACGAGGACATGCGCACCGGCGAAGCGAAGCGCATCGCGCTCGAAGGCGTGTTCGTGCAGATCGGCCTCGTGCCGAACGCCGAATGGCTGAAGGGAACGGTCGAGCTGTCGAAGCACGGCGAGATCGTCGTCGACGCGCGCGGCGCGACGTCGGTGCCCGGCGTGTTCGCCGCCGGCGACGTGACGACCGTGCCGTACAAGCAGATCGTGATCGCGGTCGGCGAAGGCGCGAAGGCATCGCTCGGCGCGTTCGACTATCTGATTCGAAGCGAAGCGGATGCGGCGCAGGCGGCGGATGCCGAAGCCTCGGCGAGCGCCGAGATGATCGCCGCCTGATCCGCCCCAAAACCTTTCAATCGTCTACCGTTGGCCCTCGTCGCGATGTGAAGAGCATCGTGGCGAGGGCATTTTTTTTGATTCTTCACCGGTTCCGCGGAAAAGCGGCGCGGAAATGACGATGAGGGGGTCCGTCACGATGCTCAATGCGTTCGTGTCGCCGAACGCAGCCGATGCGGCGCGCATGCCCGATCGCTGCTGCGTGTACGGCGTTTCGTCGCTTTCGTCGCTCCTGAAGCAGTTGCTCGACGAGGCCGTCGACGTGCCGGCGATGTACGACATCGGCGGACGCGACGGCAAACTGATGGACCTGCTCGTCGCGGAAATGGCGTTGATGCGGCGTCTGTCGCTTCACGCGCCACTGCCGAGCGATCCTCGTCTCGCTCGCGCGTGCCGGTGCTTGTTCGATGCGCCGTCGATTGCGATCGGGCTCGACGCGATGGCGGCCGAAGCCGGCATGAGCTGGCGAACCATGACCCGCCTTTTCCGCATGCAGACCGGCGTGAGTTTCGCCGAGTGGCGCGAGCAGGTCTGCCTGCTCGCGGCCATCGAGCGCCTGAGCGAAGGACAGGCCGTGCCCCGCGTCGCGCTGGATCTCGGCTACGCAAGCCCTAGCGCGTTCACGTCCGCGTTCCGTCGCGTTCTCGGTGAAGCGCCGACCCGGCATCTGGAAGTGCGCGCAACCGCATGAACGGGTTGCAACCAAGGCACGCCGACGCGGCGTCGGGCACGGGGCGCGTGCTCACGGCGCGGCGAAGAACAGCCAGACCACGCAAACGAGGCCGACCGTCCACATGAGCGAGCGCAGCGTCGCCCAGTTCAGCAGATAGAGCACGCCATACAGCGCGCGCGATGCGGCGAAGACGATCGCGAGCTGATCGACGCGCTGCACGTTCGCGCCGTTGTGCCACGCGACGACGAGCGCCGCGGTGAACAGCGCAAGCGCCTCCCACGAATTCTGATGCGCGGCGAACGCGCGCGCTCGCCAGCCTTCGAGCTGCGCGAGATAGCGGCGCGGCTCGCGGTTGTCGTACCGGCTGCCCGACTTCGCGCACATCGTCCAGACGAACGGCATCAATGCGGTGATCAGCAGGCAAGTTTGCGACACGGTCATGCTTCCCCTCCCTTGTGGATTTTGACGAACCGGTTCGCTTGCGAACTGGCTCGATTGTCATGATCGACGCGCGGCGAACGCCGCCGCCGCGCCAGCCGCACTATACGGCATTGCATCGGTGTGGAAGCGGGATCGGCGAGCCGTGCGGGGAGATGACGCCCGAACCGATGTCGAGTACGAAGTCTAGATGTCGCGCGGGCGCGCGCCGCTCAAGCGCGCCGCGCGCCCGCCGGGGCCGGCGGGCGGACGGCATCACGCATGCGCAGCGTCGTAGGCGACATAATCGGCGATGCTGAAGAACCGGTATTCGTTCAGCAGATCCGGGCCGGGGAAGCCCTCGGGGTGGATGCGTCCGTGGATCGCGTCGCGCGGGCTCAACCCCGCGAGGCACATCGCGAGCATGAACTCGTCGAACGGCGCCATGAACTGCCGCGACAGGAAATGCATCCCCCAGTTGAACACCGACGGCAACTGCTCGGTCCGCGTCCAGCGGCCCGGCTCGGCCGCCGCGTCGTCGAGCAGGCTCGCGGCCCACGGGCTATGCCCTTCGACGACGAGGAAGCCGTGCTTCGCGTGCGGCTTCCAGCGCGCGACGAAGTCGATCAGGTCGGCGGCCGCGACGTAGCCGGGCACAAGCCCTTCGGCATCGCTGTACGCGACGCGGAACGCGCGCCTGATCGCGTCGAGCGGAACCGGCAGCGCCGCATCGTCCGAAACCGTCAGTTGTCCCGGATAGTAACGTTCGGCGACGCTGCGCAGATGCGCGCGATCGACCTGCCGCAAATGGCGCTCGAGAACCGCATCGGCGGCATCGCCGCCGCGCACGCCGAGGCGGCGGTTGTGCACGAGGAACATGAACGTGTGCAGCAGATCGCTCAGGCGCGCCGCACGATGACTGCCGTCCGGGCCCTTCACGGTCAGGCCGCTCGCGGCCACTGCTTCGTCGTAACGATCGGGCTGCGAAATGTCGGCGTCGATCACGCGCACGTGCACGCCCGGCACGCCGCTCAGCGCGGCGAGCGTATCCGCCGCGCGGCTGCGCGCCGATTCGTTGTAGTCCGCGCCGATCACGATGAGCGGATAGTCGGCGAGATGCCGGCCGCGCCGCGTCGATTCGATCACGTACTGCGCGAGCCGCCTGAGCGCGCTGCCGTCGCCGCAGCCCATGTCGGAAATGCCGGCCGGCTGCTGATCGAGCGGCGTCTCGTCGAACAGGCGCCGGATGATCTTCGCCGTGATCTCCTTCGACGCCGGGCCCGAGCCCGCGCCGCTCGACGCATACACGTTCATCACGCGATCGATGTGCCCGTCGCGATCGACGTCGAGCGGATCGGGGTCGCCGAACAGCAATTCGTCGAGCAGCGCATACGAGCGCAGGTACGATGCGGCGAGCCCCGCATACGGCGCGGCGATCGGCCGATGGATGCGTCCCGCCTCGTTGAGCCGCACGCGCGCGCCGTCGGCCTCGATGTCGGCCACGCCCGCGTGGCGCAGCAGCGCCCATGCGGCGTCCAGCGCGACGCGGTCCGCGTGCGGCCACGCGTCGCCGATCGCGACGCCGTCGCGCCGCGCGTCGAACGCCTCGAAGAAGCTCGCCGCGACCTTGCCCTGCTGCGCGCCCTGCTTCTCGAACACCGGCATGTCGAGCGCGACCCACGTCGGGCCGAGCAACAGCCCGTCCATCGCGGTGCGCAGTTGCGCGTCGGCGTGCCGTTCGAGATCGTCGCGCGCTTCCGGCAGCGGCCATCCGTCGATGCAGACTCGCACGAGCGCCGCGTATTCCTCGCTCTGGCCGGCGTGCTCGCGCCGGCGATGACACAGCGCATGCAGATGCTGCAGCAGCGAAGCCGCATCGGCCAGGCGCGTGAAAAGCGGCCGCTGCGCGTTCACGCACTCGACGACGCGCGCGCCGGCGGGCGTCAGCGCATAGCCGGCGTGCTCATCGCCGCTGCCGAGCGTCACCCAGCCGGCGAGGCCGAGCAGATTCAGCGCGCCCCACAGCAGCCCGAGGTTGCGCGTCGGATCGGCCTTGCGCGTGGCCGCGAACGCGCGCATCGCGCGCGGCTCGCCGGCCTTCAGGCCGTCGAACGCGCCCGCGAGCACGAGGCGCGTGAGCGTCGGCACGAGCACGATGCCGTTCGCCCAGTTGCAACTGCGCGTGTAGGCCATCACGCGCTGCGCGTCGTCGCTGCCGATGCGCAGCGTCGCCTCGCGGTCGCCGCGGCGGGTTTCGATCGGCGCGCCGGCGTCGGCGATCTCGACGCGCAGCGGCGTGCCGAGCGGCACGCCGAGCAGCTTGCAACTGTCGTCGGCATGCGAGCGGAGGTAGTTTTCGAGCTGCGCGGTCAGGGTGCCGGCAGACGTGGCAAGTTCACAAAGCGACTGCATGATCGGATGCGCCTCACAAGGAAGAAGAAATGGCGGACGAAGCCGCGTCCGCTTGCGCGGGCGCGTGCTGGCCCATTCGGGCGGCGAGATGCGTCGCCAATGCGTCGATCGACGCGTGATCCCAGACGGCGGACGCATCGACGGTCGTGCGAAACGCGTCGCCGAACGCCATCGTCAGCTCGACCGCGAGGATCGAATCGAGGCCGATGTCGGCGAAGGTCGTCTCGGCCGTCAGCGCGATCCGGCGATTGCGCAGACGCTCGCCGAGCCACGTCAGCAGCCAGCGCTCGACCTCGCGCTTCAGCCCGGGGTCGGCCTGCCCGGCCGACGCGGACGCAGGCTCGGGCGAGACGTCGGCGGCCGGCGGCGGCTCGTCGACGGCGAGCGCCGCGCCGATGCCGGCGGGCTCCGCACGCGTGTCGTAGTCGGCGCGCAGCAGCGGATCGATCCGTTGCGTCGCGCCCGGCACCGTCTGCTCGATCGGACCGATCTCGCGCTCGTCGCGCTGCGCCCACTCGGCGAGCTGCGCGGCGCTCGACAGCACGCGCCGGCGGCCCACCTGGCGCTGCGCCGCCTCGACCGCGAGCTCGTATTGGCTCTGCGCCCAATCGAGCGTCGCGCCGTCGGCGCCGCGCCGCTTCGCGGCCTGCTCGACGGCGGCCAGCAGCAGCGCCCATTGCGCGACGCTGCCGAGCCAGTAGTTGACCCAGTTCGTCGCGTGCGCGGCCCCGCCGAGCGCTTCCGCGTTCGCGAGCCCCTCTTCGAGCAGTTGCTCGCCGAGCCCGCGCAGCTCGGCGGCCAGCGCGCCCGCGCCCGTGCGCTCGCCCAGATAGCCGAGCAGATCGTCGCCGCGGTTCAGCAGACGGCTGCCCAGATGCGCGAGCAGCGTCTCGGTCGGCCCCTCGAAGATGCGCGGCAGCCGCGCATCACGGAAGATCTGCGGCGCGACATTCGTTTCGATGTAGCCGCGCCCGCCCAGCATCTGCATCAGTTCGTCGGACGTTTGCGACAGGCACTCCGAGCCGAGAATCTTCGCGATCAGCAGGCCGTCTTCGGGCGCGTCGCGCCCCGCGTCGAAATCGGCCGCCAGTTGCTCGATCAGCGCGCTCAGTCCGTCGATCCGATGCCGCAGGTCGCCAAGACGCTGACGGGCGAGCGGATGGTCGAGCAGCAGGCCGGTGCCGATCCGGCGGCGCGCCGCATAGCGATGCATCAACTGCGCGCAGCGCTTCATCGCGCCGACGCAGACCGCGCCGATGCCGAGGCGCGCGAAGTTCATCGTCTGCTGCGCGACCGCCATCCCCTGCCCGGGCGCGCCGAGCCGGCACGCGTCGCTCACGCGCGCGCGATCGAGGTGGAGCGTGTTCTGGATCATCCCGCGCACGCCCATCGTCAGGTCTTCCGCGCCGATCCGCAGGCCGGGCGTGCCCTGCCGGACCGCGAGCCCGACCATGCCGGCGCCGTCCGCCTGCTTCGCGAACACGTTGATCACCCCCGCCCACGCCGACGATCCGCTCCAGCTCTTGCGGCCGCTGATGAGCCAGTGATCGCCGTCGATGCGCTGCGCGGTCGACACGATCGCGCGCGCGTTCGAGCCCGCATCCGGCTCGGTCAGCGCGAACGCGGCGAGCGTGCGCCCCGTCGCGAGCAGCGGCAGCAGCTCGTCGCGCAGCGCGGGCTGCGCGTGCAGCATGATCGGCCGGATGCCGAGCGTATTGTTCAGGCCCACGAAGAATGCGAGCGTCGTGTCGATCGTCGCCAGTTGCGACACCAGCGCCAGCATCTCGCGATGCGTGAGACCGAGGCCGCCGTATCCGCGGTCGATCTGCATGCCGAGGAGCCCCGCGTTGCCGAAGTCGAGCACGATGTGCGGCGGAATGGTCCGGCGCTCGTCGATGGTTCGCGAATCGATTCGCGTGCGCGCGTAGTGGCGCAGCCAGTCCTTGAGCTGCTCGACCTTCGCGGCGTTCGGCGAGGCGGCGCTGCCCGCGGCGGCCGCATCGGTTGCATGGGCTTGCCCGGCCGGCGCGGCGCAAGGCGCCTGCGCGGCGGCCGGCGAAGCCGACGACGCGGACGCGGCGGCGCCGCCGCCCTGCGTGGCTTCGGCCACGCAGTCGTCCGCGTCCCAGCGCGCGAGCACCGTCAGCTCGCCGTCGCGCAACCGCTTGCGGCATTCGCTGCGCCGCACCTTGCCGCTCGATGTCTTCGGCACGCTGCCGGGCGACACCAGCAGCACCGCGCCCGGGCTGATGTCGTGGCGCAGCCAGATCGCCTCGCGCATGCCCTTGAGCAGCGCGTCGAGATCGCCCTTGCGATGCGTGCGCTCGATCTCCGCGACGACGACGAGCCGCTCCTCGTCGCCCGCGTCGACCGTGAACGCCGCGCAGCCGTTCGGCACCAGCTCGGGTCGGCTGCCGATCACCGCGTACTCGATGTCTTCCGAGTAGTAGTTGCGCCCGGCGATGATGATCATGTCCTTCAGGCGGCCGGTGACGTACAGATCGCCGCGATGATAGAAGCCAAGGTCGCCCGTGGCGGCGAAATCCTGCCCGGCCTCGCCGCCGATGCCGCGCTGGAACGCCGCGAGCGTCTGTTCGTACTGCTGCCAGTAGCCGGGCGCGACGCTCGCGCCCGCGACGCAGATCTCGCCGATTTCGTCGTCCGCGCAGCGCTCGTTCGTATTCAGATCGCGCACGACGACCCGCTGCCCGCCGATCGGCACGCCGACGCTGACGAGCACGCGCTCGCCGTCGCGCTCGTCCATCTGCGGCGCGAGGCCCTCGAACTCGCGCCGGATCGCGACCTTCTGCTGCTGCAGCGCCGCCTGGTCGACGCACACCGTGCGAAGCGGCCGCGGCGCGCTGCGCCCCGCGACGAGCAGCGTGCATTCGGCGAGGCCGTAGCACGGCTTGAAGCGCTCCGGATCGAAGCCCGTCGGCGCGAAGCGCTGCGCGAACTCCGCGAGCGTGCCGTAGCGGACCGATTCCGCGCCGCTGTACGCGGTCTTCAGGCAGCTCAGGTCGAGCGTCGCGAGCGCTTCATCAGGCACGCGGCGGCTGCACATCCGGTAGGCGAAGTCGGGCGCGCCCGTCACGTCCGCGCGATGGTCGCTGATCGCGCGCAACCACAGGAACGGATGCTGGATGAAGCGCTCCGGCGCCATCAGCACGCAGCGAAAGCCGCCGAACAGCGACGTCAGGACCCCGCCGATCAAGCCCATGTCGTGATACGGCGGCAGCCAACTGACCATCGTGCTCTCGTCGTGATACCCCATCCATTCGCCGATCAGCGAAAGGTTGTGGATCAGGTTGCCGTGCGTGACCATCACGCCCTTCGGCTTGCCGGTCGTGCCCGACGTGTACTGCAGGAACGCGACGTGCGAAGGAGCGACGTCGGCCGGTTCGAGCGTCGCGTCGAGCGGCTTCGCGGCGTCGAGGTCGAGCAGCGCGACGTGCGACGCCGCCGTATCCTCCAGCAGCTTCGCGCAGCGCGTGAAATCGTCGCCGGTGGACAGGATCGCCTTCGCGCCCGCGCTCTCGACGATGCCGACGATGCGGCTCGCGTGCTGCCGGTTGCGCGGCGGATACGCGGGCACGGCGACCGCGCCCGCGTACAGGCAGCCGAGGAAGCCCGCGACGTAGTCGAGCCCCGGCCGGCACAGCAGCAGCACGCGCTCGCCGACGCCGACCGACTGCCGTTGCAGCAGCAGCGCGACGCGGCGTGCGGCCAGCTCGAGTTCCGCGAACGTGATCGATTGCTGCTGCTCGTCGTCGGGCTGACCGCTCAGGAACAGATACGCGACTTTCTCGCCTCTCGTCGCCGCGCGCGCGCGCAGCAGCTCGTTGATCGTCTTCGGCAGATTGGTGGTGGTCATGGCGTCATCCGACAGGAAATGAAACCCACGGTCGTGGTGGTTGCGTTCGGCGGCCGGCGCCGACGATCCGACGTGAGCCGGCCGGTGGGGCGTTCGGCGCGGGCGTCGCCCGCGCCGGCGTGCGCGCCTACGCGGCGCGCTGGAACAGGTCGATCATTCGCTCCATGCTCTTCAGATGCAGCGCGCGCGGCACCACTTTCGCGCTGCGCGCCGCATAGCGCTCGGTCCATTGCCGCGCGAGCGCGCGCGTCGCATTCGTGTCGCCGCGCGCGGCGCGCGCTTCGTCGTTGCGCGCGGCAAGACCGTCGCGCGCATGCCGGACCGCGTGCCGCGCGACGCCGCCGCCGACGACGCCGTAATGGCCGAGCGCGATCCGCGACGCGTGCTGCTGCTCGATCGCGTCGAGCGACCGCCGATAGGCGGGCAGATCCTGGAACACGAGCGGCAGCCATTGCGTCGGCGCGTGGTATTCGCCGAGGGCGTCCGACACGAACAGCAGATCGAGCTGCGGGCAGTGATAGCCGAGCAGGCATGCGCTGTGGCCCGGCAGCGCGATCGCGCGCATCCGCATCCCTTCGCCGATGTCGAGCGCCCTGCCCGGATTGAGCGGATACAGCGGAATGTCCGACAGGTCGGCGAGCTCGGCCTCGGCGACCGGCTCCCACGCGACGGACGCCTGAGCGTCGAGCATCCTGATCGTTCGGCACGCGGACGGGCTCTGCAGCGCGTCGGCCGTATCGGGCGAGCCGACGATGTGCAGCCACGGCATGCGCGGCGCGAGCGTGCCGAGCAGGCTGCAATGATCGTAGTGCGAATGCGTGATCAGCCAGTAGCGCAGATGCCGGATGCCGCCGTAGTCGCTCAGCAGGGCGTGAAGCTGCCGCCACACGAGCTCGGTCATGCCGCTCAGCCCGCCTTCGACGAGCGTCGCGGCTTCGTCGTTGACGACCACGTACAGCGGCACGTCCTCGGTGCCGACGATGGCGAGCTGCGAGTCGATCCAGCCTGGAGTGCTGTGCTGCATGTCGTTCGGCCCCTTCAGCTCCGATAGAGCGCGCACGCCCAGGTCGAGCCCGCGCCGTAGGTCACGAGCAGGTTCAGTTGGCCGGCCGGCATCCGCCCCTGCTCGCGCGCGAGCGCGAGCGCGACCGGAAACGCGGCGCTCGCCATGTTGCCGAGATCCTCGACGGAAATCATGCAGCGCTCGCGCGGCAGGCCGAGTTGCTCGACCACCGCGTCGATGATCCGCAGGTTCGGCTGATGCGGCACGACGAGCCCGATGTCGCCGAGCGCGAGCCGGTGCTTGTCCAGCATCTGCCGGCACGCGCCGACGATGCGGCGCGTCGCGTCCTCGAACATCTCGGCGCCGCGCATCCGGAAGCAGTGGCGGCCCGCCGCGATGTCGTCGGCGTCGATGAAGTTCGGCCGCTTCGCGCCCGGCGCTTCCGTCTGCAGCAGATCGAACTGCGTGCCGTCCGCGCCGAGCGACAGATCGATGAGGCCGCGCGTCGCGTCGGGCTGCGCGCGCAGCACCATCGCGGCCGCGCCGTCGCTCAGCAGGATCGACAGGTTGCGGCCCGCGTTGCTCGTGTCGATCCGCCGCGACAGCGCTTCCGCGCAGATCAGCAGCACGTTGCGATACAGGCCGCTCGCAACGAAGTGCCGCGCGATCTCGAGCCCGTACAGCGCGCCGCTGCATTGCGCGCGGATGTCGAAGCACGGAATCTCGCGCAGCCCGAGCCGCGGCTGCATGTAGCACGCCTGCGACGGATCGTGATGATCGGGCGACAGCGTGTTGACGATCAGCAGATCGATGTCGGCGGGCGCGACGCCCGCGTCGGCCATCGCGCGCTCGGCGGCCGGGCACGCGAGATCCGCGAGCTGCCGGCCGGGCGCGAGGTAGCGGCGGTGCCGCACGCCGGTGCGCGTGCGGATGAACGCGTCGCTCGTATCGATGACGCGCGCGACTTCTTCGTTGCCGACGATCCGCTCCGGCAGCGCGTGGCCGAGCCCGGCGATCTCCAGGTTATGCCGCATGTTCGCGCTCCGTCGCATCGAGCGTCGAGCCCGCGTCGGTCACGGCCGTCTCGCCCCAGCGCCATAGCTGCGCGCCGAAGCCCCAGCCGGCGCCCGCGCCCGCGATCACCACCTGCGAGCCCGGCTTCACGACGCCGCGGCGAATCGATTCGTAAAGCGCGAGCGGCACCGCGGCCGACACGAGGCACGCGCAATCGGCCAGGCGAATCACGTATTGATCCGGCGCGAGGCCGAGGCGCTGCGCCCACGCGCGCACGAGAATCTCCGACGGCTGATGGAACACCATCGCGTCGATATCGTCCGTGCGCAAGCCGGTCTTGCGCAGCAGACGCTCGACGATGTCGGGAATCGCCTCGGGCATGAAGCGCGCGATCTGCTCCTGCGCCTCGGGCTTCAGCGTGAAATACGCGCCGAAGCGCTCGGCCTGGCGCTCGGCGTCGTCGCGATCCGCTGCGGGCTTCGGGTAGCGCCATTGCATCGTCGCGAGAGCGTAGTGCGTCGCGTCGCTGCGGTAGACGGCGTTCAGCCAGTCGGCGCCGTGCGGATCGTGCGCGTCGGCGACGAGCACGGCCGCCGCCGCGCCGTCGCCGAACGTCGTCGACGATTTGCTCGCGTAATCGACGACCGCCGACATCCGCTCGGACGAGCACACGAGCGCGCGCTTCACGCGCCCCTGCTTGATCAGGTTCGTCGCGAGCTGCATTTGCAGCACGAAGCTCGCGCATTCCATTTCGACGTCGGCATCGAGCGCGCGGCGCGCGCCGAGCCGATCGCGCAGCGCGCGCGACAGCCGCGGCGCGAAACGCCTCGCGCCATCGGCGGCGGTGACGAACGGCGACGTGATGTTGAACAGCACGAGATCGAGTTCGGCCGCGTCGACGCCCGCGCGCGCGAGCGCCTGGCGCGCGGTGCGCTCGGCCATCGCGAACTCGGATTCGCCCGCGTGCGGATCGATCACGTAGCGCGACTCGATGCCCCAGAACTGCCACCACTCGGACGGGATCGGCTCGACTTCATCGAAGGCGGCATCGTCGTTGCGCAGCAGGCGCGACGGCAGATTGCACGCGAGACTGGCCATGCGAACGTTGTAGGACATCAGACCTCCATTGCGATGCATGCGATGCGGGGCTTGAACGCGTTGAGCGTCAGCGCGGCGACGACCCGCGCGTCGCCGCGCGCGCCCGCGCGGGTCGCGAGCCACGCGGGAAGCTGGAACGCGGCGGGAACGCCGGCGTCGCCATCGATCAAGTCGATCACGTCGGCTTGCGCCCCGCTCGCGAGGCCTGCGTCGTCCGCGAGCCAGCCGCACACCCAGGATTCACGGAACAGTTCGGATACCGGCGCGTCGATCCTGCTTCGCACGTCGCCGACGACCTCGCGCACGGCCGCGTCCGCATTGCGCGGCACGGCGCGAAAGCGCCCCGCCGCCGGGTCGAAGCCGCCGTCGAAGCGCGCGACGACGCCCGTCTCGTGCGCATGCCGCGCGGACACGCCGGCCAGCGTCGCGAGGCTCGGCGCGTCGAGATCCGCGTAGCTCGCGTGATAGCGGTCGCCGCGGCCGGGCGAGAGCACGATCGCGCCCGCGCCGTCCGCATGGCCGCCCGATTCGGCGCCGTCGACGTCGGCGAGCGCCTCGGCCTTCACGACGAGCGCGCGGCGGTAGCCGAGCTGCCGGCAATGGCTCTGCACGAGATCGAGCGCGAGCGTCCAGTCGGCGTCGAGCAGATCGAACACGGCTGCGTTGGCCGCGCGCAGATCGCGCTGCACCGGATGCGCGAGCCGCGGCCCCGCGATGCCCGCCGCGTCCGCCATCCGGTTCGGTGAAACCGACAGGCTGACGATCAGATCGAGCTCCGAAGGCAGGCAGCGCGCTTTCGAAAGCGCCTGCCGCGCCGCCTTGAGCGCATAGTCGTTCGCAAATGCCAGCGCGTGCGCCGCGCCGTCCGGTATTGCAATACCCGCTCCCAGTATTTTCATGTCGCCTCGATGTCGAATGGGTTGGGCGATGCCGTCAGGCCGCCTGTGCGTCGTCGGCGGCCGCCTGCCGCAGCTTGAAGCGCTGCAACTTGCCGGCTTCGTTGCGCGGCAGACCGGCCGCGCGATACTCGATGCGCCGCGGATACTTGTACGGCGCGATCCGCGCCTTCACGTGCTGCTGCAACGCCGCCGTCAGCGCGTCTGAGCCGCACACGCCGGGCCGCAGCACGACGTGCGCGCATACGAGCGTGCCGCCGCGCCCGTCGGGCGCGCCGACGACGCCGCACTCGAGCACGTCCGCGTGGCTCAGCACCGCCTCCTCCACCTCGGCGGGCGAAATGGTGTAGCCGAGGCTGATGATCAGATCGTCGGCGCGCGACTGATAGAACAGGTAGCCGTCCTCGTCGAGATAGGCGGCGTCGCCCGTCAGGTTCCACCCGTGCCGCACGTAGTCGCGCTGGCGCGCGTCGCTCAGGTAGCGGCAGCCGGTCGGCCCCTGCACCGCGAGACGGCCGACGTGATAGGGCGGCAGGCGCTCGCCGCGCTCGTCGAGGATCGCGAGCCGGTAGCCGGGCACCGCCTTGCCGATCGCGCCTTCCTTCGCCTGCATGTCGTCCGCGGACGCGAAGATGTGCAGCATTTCGGTCGCGCCGATGCCGTCGATGATGCGAATGCCCGTGCGCGCGAGCCACGCGTTGCGCGTCGGCACCGGCAGCGCCTCGCCCGCGCACACGCATTTGCGCAGGCTGGAGATGTCATGATCGCCGATGTCGTCGAGCATCGCCCGATACGCTGCCGGCGCGGTGAACAGGATGCTCACGCGATGCGCGCCGATCGCGGCGAGCAGCCGCTCCGGCTTCGCCCGCTGCAACAGCACGACGCTCGCGCCGACGCTCAGCGGAAACAGCAGCAGCGCGCCGAGCCCGAACGTGAACGCGAGCGGCGGCGAGCCGCAGAACACGTCGTCGGCGTTCGGCTTCAGCACGTGCTGCGGGAAGCAATGGCAGATCGCCATCACGTCGCGATGGAAATGCACGGTCGCCTTCGGACGCCCGGTCGTGCCCGACGTGAACGCGACGATGCAAGGATCGTCGGCGCGCGCGTCGACCGGGTCGAACGTCGCCGGGTATTCGCGCATCAGCCGCTCGAACGCGGCCGCGTCTTCCTCGTCCGTGCCGTAGCACCGGATGAACCCCACACCGGGCACCGCCGCCATCGCGGCGCGCAATTCGGCGGACACCGACGCTTCGCAGAGCGCGTGCGAGACCTTCGCCTGCGCGATGACTTTCGACAGCTCGCCCGCGCGCAGCAGCGGCATCGTCGTCACCGCGACGCCGCCCGCCTTGACAACCGCGAACCACGCGGCGGCGAGGAACGGGTGATTGGTTCCGTGCAGCAGCACCCGGTTGCCCGGCACGAGCCCGCCGTCGCGCACGAGCAGGTTCGCGATCCGGTTGCTCAGCTCGAACAGTTCGCGATACGACCACGCGGCGCCGCACTCGGTGCGAATCGCGACGCGCTCGCCCCAGCCTCGCCGGGTCACGGCGTCGTCGAGCAGCACCGCCGCGCAGTTGATGCGCTCCGGATACTGCAGGCCCGGCAACTCGAAGACGAACTCCGGCAGATCGGTCGTTGCAGGCAGATTCGTGCGGCAAAAGTTGTCCATCGTCAGTGCTCGCGAGAGGTTGACTGAGAAACCAGGATGATTCGGCGCAGCGCAAGTCGGACGACGCGCGCCGGAACCGCGATTCGCCGAGAGCGCCCGAATGGGAATGTCGGGCCCGTCTGATTCAGATCGTTACCGCTCCGGAATGCATCGTTTCAATTCATTGAACCATGTCCAATGAATCGGCTTTCATTAAAAACAACTTCCGGCTCATTCCGGCTCATGTTGAGCGCGCAATGTTAAAAACAAATTTCAAAAAAATAAAGCGCTTTCTGAATACCCCGCCATAAACAGTTGGTTATTCAACCCAACTCCATCTGAGCCCCGACCCCTCCGCCTTTCCATGATTTTCTCTGCCCAATCAAAAGGATCGGCAACATCGTTTTATGCGGCATAAATATTTTCAGCCTGATTCTCGCGGACCCCTTGACATTTCAGATATGAAAATAAATCCAGCCATATTTTTAAACCGCCATTTTCAATTTCCCGCATTGAATCGGATTTCGGCCATATGCGACGGCGGCGTGATTCGGACTCTGTTCGGCATGCCGCGATGTATATCGCCGGATCGGCGAGTCGCGCGCGGCAGCGTCACGCCATCCGTCGCCCGGCGTGCACGGTGGCGCAAGCGGGCATGGCCCGTATGGATGCGAGGAATCGAGCGGAAGGAAAGAAGGCGGGATTGGGAAGTCTGATGGGCGCGCGCCGCCGGCTTCGTCGCCGGCGCGCGCACGAGCGGACGACCGCTCAACCGCTCAACCGCACGCGCCGATCTCGCCGCACGCGGTGCAGAAATCGCAGCCGTCCTTGCGAATCACTGCGTTCGCGCCGCACGAATTGCATTTGCGGCCGAACATCGTGCGCAACTCGCCGGCGCTGTGCGACGCCGCGGCCGTCTCGTCATCGCTTTCGCCGCTCGCCGCCCCGGTCTCGGCCGCGAGCATTGCGGCAACCGCATGCAAATCCGCGCCGCCGCGCGGCAGTTTCGCGAGCAGCCGCGACGGCACCTGGTTGCCCTCCGCGTCAAGAAAGCCGCGGCGATGCAGGATCTGCTGGATCGCATAGCTGAGCGCGGCGACTTCGGAATCGTGCCACAGCGGAATGCGCCGGCCGTCGAGCCGCTGCGTCTCGCCGAGCCGCACCTGCCCGCGGTCCCACGACACCTTGCGCAGATCCTGCAGATTGCGCGCGACGAAGCCGCCGCGCGCGGCGAGCGACAGCGAGCGCATCGTCGCCGTGATCCATTGCTGCGATTCGTCGCGCTGGCCGACCGGAATGAAGAACTCGATCGGCCGCTCGATCGTCACTTCGTCGCCGCCGATGCGCCCCGTCACCTCCATGAACGACACCGCGACATACAGCGACTTCTTGCCGAGCTGCGTCAGGTATTCGACCTTCTCGATCACCGCCGGCAGCTCCCCCTTCGGCCGGTGGTCGATCGCGATGCGCAGCGGATCGAGATCCGCCTCCTCGAGCGTGTCGTCGGGCTCGGACGTGTGGAGCACCGCGCCGAGCGTCTCGTTCGGGCGATACGTCGCGAGCCCCTTCAGCCCGCTCTTCCATGCGTCGAAGTAAAGGCTCTCGAAATCGTCGAACGGATAGTCGGCGGGCACGTTGACCGTCTTCGAGATCGACGTGTCAATGTACGGCTGCACGGCCGCCATCATCGCGAGGTGGTCGTGCGCGGACATCTGCAGCGCGCTGACGAAACAGTCGGGCAGCGCGTCGACGTCGCCGCCCAGCTCGCGATACAGCCGGTACGCGTAATCCTCCACCGCGAACGTCTGCCGGCTGCCGTCCGCCATGATCTTCGTGCGCTGATACGTCCACGAGAACGCGGGCTCGATGCCGTTCGACGCGTTGTCCGCGAACGCAAGGCTCACGGTGCCCGTCGGCGCGATCGACAGCAGATGGCTGTTGCGGATGCCGTCGCGGCGAATCGCCTCCTGAATGTCGTCCGGCAGCCGCGACGCGAACGTGCCTTCCTCCAGATACCGGCTCGCGTCGAAGAGGGCAAACGCGCCGCGCTCGCGCGCGAGCTCGACCGACGCGCGATACGCGGCGTCGCGCATCTCGCGCCCGACGCGCGCGGCGAAATCGCGCCCTTCCTGCGTGTCGTAACGCAGGCCGAGCATCACGAGCGCGTCGCCGAGGCCCGTGAAGCCGATGCCGATCCGCCGCTTCTGCTCCGCTTCGCGGCGCTGCTCCGGCAGCGGCCAGAGCGTCACGTCGAGCACGTCGTCGAGAAAGCGAACCTGCGTGCGCGTGCGCTCGGCGAGCGCGTCCCAGTCGAACGCGCTTGCGCCGCCGTCCAACTGCGCGAACGGATCGATCACGAAGCGCGTGAGGTTCAGCGGCCCGAGATTGCAGCAGCCATACGCGGGCAGCGGCTGCTCGCCGCACGGATTCGTCGCACGAATCGACTCGATCGCGCGCAGGTTGTTGTCGTCGTTCATCTTCGAGATGAACACGACGCCCGGCTCGGCGACATCGTACGTCGAGCGCATGATCTTGTCCCAGATCGCACGCGCGCGCCTTTCCGCGTAGACCCACATTCCGTCGTCGCGCCGATGCAGATCGCCCGCCGCGCGCAGCGCGGGGGACGGCTCCGCGCGATGCACGAGCTGCCACGGCAGGTCCTGCTCGACCGCGTTCATGAACGCGTCGGTCACCGCGACCGAGATGTTGAAGTTGTTCCAGCGCCCCTTCGAATGCTTCGCCTCGATGAATTCGAGCAGGTCCGGATGATCGCAATCGAGCACCGCCATCTGCGCGCCGCGCCGCGCGCCCGCGCTCTCGACCGTGCGGCACGACGCGTCGAACACATCGATGTAGCTGCACGGCCCGGACGCGCTCGAGCCCGTCGAATGCACGTATGCGCCGCGCGGCCGGATCGCCGAGAAGTTGTAGCCGACCCCGCCGCCGCGCCGCATCGTCTCCGCCGCCTGCAGCAGCGCGACGTAGATGCCGGGCAGCCCGCGCTCGTCGACGCCCTGGATGCAGTCGCCGACCGGCTGCACGAAGCAGTTGATCAGCGTCGCCGCGATCGGGCTGCCCGCCGCACTCATGATCCGGCCCGCGCCGAGCGCGCCGCGCTGCAGATGCTCGACGAAGCGCGCCTCGATCTCGTCGCGCAATTCGGGCGGCTCCGCCTGCGCGATGCCGCGCGCGACGCGACGGTAGATGTCGTCGACCGTCTGCTCGTCGCCCTTCGCATATTTTTCCAGCAGCACGTCGATCGAGAATTGTTGGGGAGCGAGATGGAACTCGGTTGAGATGGTCGCCATGAACAGCCTCTCTACGGCAATGCGCGTGGATGATCGGGCTCGACACTATAGCCGCGGATGTGGCGGCCGAGAGCGGCGCGTCGCCGCATGCGACGACCATACCGCAGCGGCCATTTCGCCGCAATCGGCGGCGCGCGGCGATCGCATGAAACTACGGCCGGGTCAATGAAACGGAAGGCCGGTCAGAGGGGGAAGATCGGGCCGGCGGCCCGGCGGGCGCTGCCGCGCAAGGAGCAACCGGACAACCAGGGAAGCAAGATGCTTGCCGCTGCGCAACATGCGTGCGGCGCACGGCTGGAAGGCAATCGCGCGCCGAATTCGGTATCCTCTGTCTCGATCGCTTCGTCAGATCATTCGCGTCGCCCTCGACTCCACGTCGAACACGGCCTATCCGACATCCCCGGTTCCACACTCCGCCATGCAAGGGTTCAAGAGAAAAATCGTCTACGTCACATGCTTCGAGCTGATCGCCATCGCGATCACCACGACCGGATTTTCGCTGCTCACCGGCCAGGCCCCGACGCACGCGAGCATCGCGGCAGTCGCTTCTTCGGCGATCGCGGTGGTCTGGAATCTGGCCTACAACACCGCGTTCGAATGGTGGGAAGCCCGCCAGACCCGGCGGGGCCGCGGCTTGCTGCGCCGCGTCGCGCACGCGGCCGGTTTCGAGGCCGGGCTGGTCGTCATGCTGGTGCCGCTGTTCGCGTGGTGGCTCGACGTTTCGCTGTGGCAGGCGTTCGTGCTGGATCTGGGCCTGATCGCCTTCTTCCTCGCGTACACGTTCGCGTTCAATCTCGCATTCGATCGCCTGTTCGGGCTGCCGGCGTCGGCGCAGCCCGCGCCTTCGGAGGCTTCGTCGGGCTGACGCGGACCGGCCGTACACGATAGGCGCGCGCCATGCGCGGCCGGCACGACGGTTAATGCGCCGGCGCATCGGCGCTGCGGCACATCAATGCGCCAGACAGCGCGGCCCCTGGAAGCGGTCCGCGATCACGCGTCCCGCCGAGCCGCCACGCCGCGTATTGCTCCGCATCAACCGCTCGCGCTCGTCCAGCGGGCGAGCGCGGCCCGCGCGAGCGCATCGAGCGCGAGCCCGATCGCGCCGATCACGACGATCACCGCCGCGAGTTCCGGATACGCGAGCCGGTCGCGCGTATCGAGCACCAGATAGCCGAGCCCCGCGCTCACGCCGAGCATCTCGGCCGGCACGAGCACGATCCACAGCACGCCGATCGCGAGCCGCATGCCGCCCAGCACCGACGCGGTGATCGCCGGCAGCACGACGTGCCACGCGAGCTCGGCGCGCGTCGCGGCGAGGCTCTCGCCAAGTTCGAGCCAGCGCCGGTCGATCTGCGCAACGCCGGACGCCGTGCTCATCAGGATCGGCCAGAGCGCGGCGAACGCGAGCAAAAAGCAGATCGAGCGCTCGCCGATGCCGAACGACATCACCGCGACCGGCATCCACGACAGCGGCGAGATCATCCGCAGCAACTGGAACGTCGGTGACAGCAGCGCGTCGAGCCATTTCACGCGCCCGATCAGCAGCCCGAGCGGCACGCCGAGCGCGAGCGCGATGCCAAGGCCCGTCGCGACGCGCATGACGCTCACGCGCACGTGCATGCCGAGGCGCTCGTCGCGCAGCAGCGCGGGCACGCTGTCGAGCGCGCGCTCCGGCGCGAACAGCCGGGCGGGCGATTGCGGGCCGGCGAGCCAGTGCGTCGCCGCCCACCAGAGCGCGATCGCGCCGGCGATGCCCGCGGCCCCGATCGCCGCATCGCGCAGCCCGCGCGCGAGCGATGGGCCGCGGGCATCGGCGGAGACCGCGGCAACCTGCGGCGCCGCGCCGTGCTCGCGATGAGCGAGCGCGCCGCCGCGCGCCGGCGCGCGCCGAATCGATGCGTCAGACAACGATCGTCTCCTCGCGCGTGAACGATTCGGGCAGCCCGAACGCCGCCAGGCCGCCGACGGCCGCGATGCTCTTTCTGACAAACCGCGCATCGACGAGCTCGCTCGCGGCGCGCGCCGGATCGAGCCGCTCGAGGAAGCGCGCATCGCCGTCCATTGCGGTGCGCTTCAGGCGCCGCACGAGCTCTTCGGTGTAGCTCGGGAACGGATACGGCTGGAAATCGATCCGCTTCTCGCGCCAGTCCGCATGCCGGATCGCGCCGCGCGCGCGGTAATCGGCGTCGAGCGCCGCCGACGGCGCGAGCACGCGCGACAGCGTCTGCACCGGATGCGGCGTGTAATGCTGCGCGCCCTCCTTCGACAGCAGCCGCGCGGTTTCGTCCGGATGCGTGCGCGCCCAGAGCTGCGCCTTCACGATCGCGTCGACGACCTTCTGCGACCACTGCGGCCGCTCGTTCAGATCCTGCTCGTGCATGAACACGACGCAACATGCATGGTTCTTCCATACGTCGCCGGTGAAGCGCAGGATCTTGCCGATCTTCATCAGCTCGACCGCCGCGTTGAACGGCTCCGCGACGATGTAGCCCGCGATCTGTCCGGCCGCGAGCGCGGGCGGCATGTCGGCGGGCGCCATCACGACGAGGTTCACTTCGTTCGCCGCTACGTTGCCCGTGCGCTTGAGCGCCGGCGCGAGCCCGTTCTCGCGCAGCAGATGCTGCAGCACGACGTTGTGGATCGAATACCAGAACGGCACCGCGACGGTCTTGCCGCCGAGCCCGCGGACCTCGTCGATCGCGGGCGCGACCGTCAGCGCCGAGCCGTTCACGTGATTCCACGCGACGACCTTCGCCGGCACGCCGCTACCGTAGCGCGCCCACACCGTCATCGGCGACAGCAGATGCACGACGTTGACCTGCCCGGACAGGAACGCCTCGACGAGCTGCGCCCAGCTTCGCAACAGCCGCGGCTTCTCGGCCGCGACGCCCGCCGCGTCGAAATAGCCGTTGTGATGCGCGACGAGGAGCGGTGCGGCGTCGGTGATCGGCAGATAGCCGATGCGCACCGGCGCGTCGGGCTCCGTCGCCGCGCGCGCCGCGCGTTGCGCAAGCAGCGGCATCGCCGCCGCGCTCGTGAACAGCGCGGCGAGCTTCAGCCATTCACGGCGGGTGATCGGTACTTCGCACATCGTCGGTTGGTTCCTCGAATGAAAAAATCAGGCAGCGGAATGCGCATCGCTCGCACGCGCGCGCCCCGCGGCTTCCGGTGCGTCGCGCAGCGCGCGCAACGTGCGGTGGATCTCGATGCGCAGCGAAGCGACGCGCTCGAGCGCCGCGTCGCGCGGCGCAATCGACCACACGCCCGCGGTCCCGCCGCGCCCGTCGAGCAGCACGATCCGGTCGGCGACGCGCAGTGCTTCGTCGATGTCGTGCGTGACGAGCACGGTCGCCGCGCGCGTGTCGGCGGCGACGCGCAGCAGCAGGTCCTGCATGTCCATGCGCGTCGCGGCGTCGAGCGCGCCGAACGGCTCGTCGAGCAGCAGCACCTGCGGCTGCCGCGCGATCGCGCGCGCGAGCGCGACCCGCTGCGCCATTCCGCCCGACAGTTGCGCCGGAGCGTGGCCGCGCGCGTGCGCGAGCCCGACTTCGTCGATCGCCCACGCGACGCGGCGCGCGCGTTCGTCGCGCGACAGGCGCGGCTGCCGCTTGAAGTCGAGCCCGAATGCGACGTTGCGCTCGACCGACAGCCACGGCAGCAGGCTCGCTTCCTGGAACATCAGCACGACGTGCGGATGCGGCCCGTCGAGAGGGCGGCCCGCGATCTCGACCGAGCCGGACGCGGGCTCGCGCAGGCCGGCCAGCACGCGCAACAGGCTCGATTTGCCCGCGCCGCTCGCGCCCAGCACCGCGACCCGCTCGCCCTCGCCCACGGCGAGATCGAAGCGGTCGAGCACGGGCGGCCGCGCCGCGCCGTAGCCGAACGTCAGCGCGCGAGCGTCGAGGCGTGGCGAGCTCATGCAGCGTCTCGCGCCGCGTGTTTCGCGAGCTCGCTCTTCAACTGCACGAGGCTCGGCGTGACGACCGGCACGAACGCGGCCTCGCGCCAGCGGCGCTCGAAGCCGTTGTCCGCGCCGTCGCACCGCACGTAGGCGCGGCCGCCGCTCGCCTGCAGCTCGAGCTGCACGGCCGTCTGCGCGAGCTCGGCAAGCGCGATCCGGATCTCGAAGAGCCGTGCGCGCTGCGCGCCGAACGCGCCGTCGCGCAGGCCGGCGACGAGCCGCTCGACGTTCGCGTCGAGCGCGTCGCTCGCGGCGGCGATTTCCGCGTCGAGAATGCGCCGCGTGGCGCCCGCCGAGCAGCGCGCCTCGTCGAGCGAGCGGCTCGCGAGCCCGATCGCCATCGCGCATTGCATCGCGAGGAACGCGGGACGCACGGCGGGCAGGAACGCGTGCGCATCGTCGTGGATGCGCCAGCGCGCGTCGAGCGCGACGTCGTCGAAGCGCAGCGCCGCCGTGTTGCTGCCGCGCAGCGCGATCAGATCGAGGTCGCCGCTTCTCGCGACGCCGGGCGCATCGTCGCGCACCGCGAAGATCGACGCGGCGCGCCCTTCGTGCGCGGCCGCGACCGCGACGAGCGCGCCGCCCGGGCGCACGTTCGTCACCCACGGCAGCGCGCCGTTCAGCCGCCATGCTTCGGAAGACGAAGGATCGGGCGTCGCGTCGAGCTGCAGCGATTCGATCCCCTGAAGGTGCTTCATCGCGTTCGACAGGCCGGTCGCGCCCGCCGCTTCGCCGCTCAGCAGCGCCGGCAGCCAGCTCGCGCGCAGCTCGGCATTCGGGCTGCGCAGCAGATATTCGATGAACGTGCGCTGCGCCCAGCACACGAATGCGGCCGTCAGCGAATGGCGCGCGAGCGCGGCGATCGTCGCGACCGCGTCGACGACGTCGCCCGCCGCGCCGTCGCGCTCGGGCACGCCCGCGCGGAAAGCGCCCGCGGCCGCCAGGCGCGGCATGAGCTGCTGCTTCGTTTCGGTCGATATGTCGAGCGACGCCGCGTGCGCGTCGAGCCATTCGGTCAATGCCGGATCGAGTGCGATCCGGGTCAGGCGGTTTGCGTGCGAGGTTCCCATCGGTAGGCGGCCAGTTCAGGATTCAGTTCGTTCTGCGCGAGGTTGTTCGCGAAATTGCAGAGCGTCGCGAGACTCACGCCGAGCACGACCTCGAGCGCGTTCGCGCGCGTGAAGCCCGCCGCGATAAACGCGTCGAGCTGCGCGTCGCCAACCGCGCCGCGCGTCGCGATCACCGCGCGCGTGAACGTCGCGACGGCCGCGAGGCGCGCATCGGCGGGCGGCTCGCCCGCGCGCAGCGCGTCGACGTCCCGCTGCGGCACGTGCGCCTTCTTCAGCGCGACCGCGGTATGCCCGGCGACGCAAAAGCCGCAGCCGTGCGTCGCGGCAGCCGTGATCTGCACCGCCTCGCGCTCCGCGAGCGCAAGGCCGCTGCGGCCGTTGATCTCGGCGACGGTCAGATACGTTTCGAGCGCCGTGGGCGCATTCGCGAGCGATGCGACGAGGTTCGGCAGGAAGCCGTTGTGGTTCAGCGTCCGGGTCAGATACGGCACGCTCGCTTCGGGCGCGTCGCTCGGCGTGAGAAGAGGAAGGCGGCTCATCTGAGGCTCCTAGTGGAATGCCTCATTGTCCGAAGCGCGCGATCGGCGGGCAATGCGCGAAAGTCTGCGAGTGCTGCGAATTCGTCCACGCATGCGAAGCGGCGAGCGCGGCGGCGAAGCGCTCAATGCAGCGCCGCGTTCGCTCCCGGCGCGCGCGCGACAGCGCCGCCGCGCAGCGGGGCATCGGCCTGCCCGCGCCGGTACGCGCCCGGCTGCAGGCCGACGATCCGCTTGAACGCATGCGCGAACGCCGATTCCGACTGATAGCCGACCCATTGCGCGACGCGCGCGATCGCCTCACCCTGCCGCAGCATCTCGGCCGCGATCCTCATCCGGATCAGCGTGACGAATTGCGCGGGCGGCTGCCCGCATGCGTCGACGAAGCGCTTGTAGAACGCCGCGCGCGACATGTGCGCGAACGCCGCCATCGCATCGGTCGTCCACGGCTCGCCGGGCCGATCGATGACGGCCGCGATCAGGCTCGCGAAATCGGCGCGGCGCATCAGCGGCGCAAGGCCGCTCGCGAGCGAATCGTCGTCCACCGCGTCGCGCACCGCGTAGAAGAACAGCAGCTCGGTCAAACGCGCGATCAACGGCGACGGCTCGTCGAACGAGCCGGGCTTCGCGGCCTCCGCGCGAATCAGGCCGACGATCGCGTGGATCTGCCCGGCCGCCGCGCTGCCGCGCCGCACGACGAGGCAATCGGGCAGATACGACGCGATCCAGTCGCTCGCGCCGCTGCGGAACGCGAGAAAGCCGCACGCGAGGCCGACCGCACCCGGCACGCCGGGCTCGAAGCGTTGCATCGCCGAAGGCGTCGCGCGCGCGGCGTCGCGCGCGCGGGCGGGCGGCGCCGGCTCGGAAGTCAGCGCGTGCGGAACGTCGCGCATCAGGAATATCGCGTCGCCTTCGGCGAGCGGCACGCTCGCGCGGCCGTCGCCGAAATGCAGCCAGCAGCGGCCGTCCAGCACGACGTGGAAGCTCGCCTTCGCGCGCCCGGCCGTCGACGCGCGCCAGCCGTCGCCGCAATATTGGCCGACGTGGAAGATCGAGCTGACGGGCTCGAGGCTCGACAGCAGCCAGTGAATGATCTTGTCCGTATGCGAGCGCATGCGCGGCGTCCCCGGTCGTGTCGTGTTGGTCGAATGCGATGGTAATCGCATTACGGTAACGGCTTCGCGACGGCAGACGAACCAACGTTTCGTTGGACGCTTATGAGCGATGGAAATAAACGGGGCGCGGCGGGCGTCGAACGGACCGCTCGATGCCCGCCGCGCGAGGGCGCTTCGGTTCGTCGTATGACGCTTCGCCATCCACGCCTGCGCTACACGCTCACGCTCAGAAGTCGAAGCCCGGACCGCCCGCGCCCGGCACGCCCGCCGGCTGGGCGGGCGGCGCGTCCTTCGGCGCTTCGTGAACCGTTGCATCGGTCGTCAGCAGCAGGCCCGCGATCGACGCCGCGTTCTGCAGCGCGGTGCGCGTGACCTTCGTCGGATCGAGCACGCCCGATTCGACGAGGTCGCCGTATTCGCCCGTCGCCGCGTTGTAGCCGTAGTTGCCCTTGCCGGCCGCGACCGTCGCGACGACGACGCTCGCCTCCTCGCCCGCGTTCGCGACGATCTGGCGCAGCGGCTCCTCGAGCGCGCGCAACACGATGCTGATGCCCGCCTTCTGATCGGCATTCGCGCCCGCGAGCTCCGCGATCGCCTGCTTCACGCGAATCAGCGCGACGCCGCCGCCCGGCACGATGCCTTCCTCGACAGCCGCGCGCGTCGCGTGCAGCGCGTCGTCCACGCGGTCCTTCTTCTCCTTGACCTCGACTTCGGTCGCGCCGCCGACCTTGATCACCGCGACGCCGCCCGCAAGCTTCGCGACGCGCTCCTGCAGCTTCTCGCGATCGTAGTCGGACGTCGCATCGGCGATCTGCGCGCGGATCTGCTTCACGCGCGCCTCGATGTTCGCCTTGTCGCCCGCGCCGTCGATCAGCGTCGTGCTCTCCTTGCCGACCTCGATGCGCTTCGCGCGGCCGAGCTCCTGCAGCGTCGCCTTTTCGAGCGTGAGGCCCGTTTCCTCGGCGATCACCTGGCCGCCCGCAAGGATCGCGATGTCCTCGAGCAGCGCCTTGCGGCGGTCGCCGAAGCCCGGCGCCTTGACCGCGACGGTCTTCAGGATGCCGCGGATGTTGTTGACGACGAGCGTCGCGAGCGCTTCGCCCTCGACGTCCTCCGCGATGATGAGAAGCGGCCGGCCCGCCTTCGCGACCTGCTCGAGCACCGGCAGCAGATCGCGAATGTTCGAGATCTTCTTGTCGTGCAGCAGGATGAACGGCTCGTCGAGCACCGCGAGCTGGCGGTCGGGATTGTTGATGAAGTACGGCGACAGGTAGCCGCGATCGAACTGCAGCCCTTCGACCACGTCGAGCTCGTCGGCAAGCGACTTGCCGTCCTCGACGGTGATCACGCCTTCCTTGCCGACGCGGTCGATCGCCTCGGCGATCCGCTGGCCGATCGATTCCTCGCCGTTCGCCGAGATCGTCGCGACCTGCGCGATCTCCCTGCTCGTCGTCGTCGGCTTGCTGATCTTCTTCAGCTCGTCGACCGCGGCGGCCACCGCCTTGTCGATGCCGCGCTTCAGATCGAGCGGATTCAGGCCCGCGGCGACGTACTTCTGCCCTTCGCGCACGATCGCCTGCGCGAGCACGGTCGCGGTCGTCGTGCCGTCGCCCGCCGCGTCGCTCGTCTTCGACGCGACCTCCTTCACGAGTTGCGCGCCGATGTTCTGCACTTTGTCCGCAAGCTCGATTTCCTTCGCGACCGACACGCCGTCCTTCGTGACGACGGGCGAGCCGAAGCTGCGCTCGAGCACGACATTGCGGCCTTTCGGGCCGAGCGTGACCTTCACTGCGTTCGCGAGCAGATTGACGCCTTCGACGAGCTTCGTGCGCGCGCCGTCGTGAAAAATGATTTCTTTCGCTGCCATGATTCGGCGCTCCTTATCGGACCGGTATCGGATCAGGAATGAACGACTGCGACGATGTCTTCCTCGCGCAGCACCAGCAGTTCGTTGCCGTCGACCTTCACGGACTGCCCGGCGTACTTGCCGAACAGCACGCGCTCGCCGACCTTCACGTCGGGCTCGACGCGCTTGCCGTCGGCGTCGCGCCGGCCGGGGCCGACCGCGACGATCTCGCCCTGATCGGGCTTTTCGGCCGCGCTGTCGGGAATCACGATGCCGGATGCGGTCTTGGTTTCCTGATCGAGTCGCTTGACGATGACGCGATCGTGTAGCGGACGTAGGCTCATGCTCACGTTTCCTTATCGAAGTCGTTGGCACTCGGGCTCGGTGAGTGCCAATCAGGTGTCGAGTATAGAAACGCGCGCCCAAACGCTCCAATAACGGATTCGCACAAACTTATCGGGGAAAACGCATTAGCCGCGGCGTCGGGTTCGGCCGGTCCGCCGCCGGCGCGGCCCTCGCCGCGCGTGCGCAAGCAAGGGCCCGCCGACACGGCCCGTCAGCGCGCGCCCACCTTGCGCTGCCGCCACAGGCACAGCAGATCGCACGCGACATGCGCGGCCGCGATCGCGGTGATCTCGCTGTGGTCGTAAGCCGGCGCGACCTCGACGACATCCGCGCCGATCAGGTTCACGCCGCCGAGACCGCGCACGATCGCGAGCGCCTGCGCGGACGACAGCCCGCCCGCGACCGGCGTGCCCGTGCCCGGCGCGAACGCGGGATCGAGGCAGTCGATGTCGAACGTCAGATACGCGGGCCCGCCGCCGACGATCGACGCGATGCGCCCGGCCGTCGCGCGCGGCCCGTGCTCGTGCACCCACGCGGCGTCGAGCACGTCGATGCCGAGATAGTCGTCGTTCCACGTGCGGATGCCGATCTGCACCGACGTCCGCGGATCGATCAGCCCCTCGTCGACCGCCTTGTAGAACATCGTGCCGTGATTGAGGCTGTCCGGCTCGTCGTCGGCCCATGTGTCGCAATGCGCGTCGAAATGAATCAGCGACAGCGGCTTGCCGACCTTCTGCGCATGCGCGATCAGCAGCGGATACGTGATGTAGTGATCGCCGCCCAACGTCAGCATCTTCGCGCCCGATTGCAGGATCGTCCGGGCGTGCTCGACGATCGCGGGCTTGATCGAGAGCGGATTGTGCGCGTCGAACCAGCAGTCGCCGTAGTCGATCACCGCGAGATCGTCGAACGGATCGAATCCCCAGGGATACGGATGCAGCTCAGCAAGCTGCACGCTCGCCGCGCGCACCGCGGCGGGGCCCAGGCGCGCGCCGGAGCGGAACGTCGTCGCGAGGTCGAGCGGCACGCCGGACACGACGACGTCGACGCCGCCGAGATCGCGCGTGTAGTTGCGTCGCATGAACGACAGCACGCCCGCGTAAGTGTTTTCGATCGAGGAACCGTAGACGGATGGACGGCGGATCGCGCCGTCGCCGTGGAGCGTTTCATTCATGGAATGACCCGATGGAGGGACCGGCCCGCTCGCGATGCGGCTCCCGAAAAAGAGGCGAGCAGGCCGGCGGCCGGATTCATTGGGAACGCGGCGACGCGTTGCGCGCGCGCCGCCGCGCTGGCTTGCGAATCCTTTAGCGCAGCCGCACGAGCGTCGACTTCAGCTCGGTGTACTTCTCCAGTGCGTGCAACGACTTGTCGCGGCCGTTGCCCGATTGCTTGTAGCCGCCGAACGGGAAGTTCATGTCGCCCCCTTCGTCGTAGCAGTTGACCCAGACGGTGCCCGCGCGCAGCCGGCGCGCGACGTCGTGCGCGGTCGTCAGGTTCGCGGTCCACACGGCCGCGCCGAGCCCGTATTCGCTGTCGTTCGCGATCCTCACCGCTTCGTCGACCGAATCGAATGTGATCACCGACAGCACCGGCCCGAAGATTTCCTCGCGCGCGATCTTCGTGTCGGGCGCCGTGTCGAACACGGTCGGCTCGATGTAGAAGCCGCCGCTCGCTTCGTTCACGCGCGCGCCGCCGAGCAACAGCTTCGCTTCGGCGCGGCCCGTCTCGATATAGCCGAGCACGCGCTCGAGCTGGATCGCGTCGACGATCGCGCCCATCGATACGTCCGGATCGAGCGGATTGCCGGGCTTGTATGCGCGCGCCGCGGCGACGAGCTTTGCGAGAAACGCATCCTTGATGTCGCGATGCACGAGCAGGCGCGAGCCCGCCGTGCACATCTCGCCCATGTTGTAGAAGATCGCGCCCGCCGCCGCCTTCGCCGCGCGGTCGAGATCCGGGCAGTCGGGCAGCACGATGTTCGGCGATTTCCCGCCGAGCTCCAGCCAGACGCGCTTCAGGTTCGATTGCCCCGCATACTGCATGATCAGCTTGCCGACGCCCGTCGAGCCCGTGAACGCGAGACAGTCGACGTCGCGATGCAGCGCGAGCAGCTTGCCAGGCTCGCCGCCGCCCGGCACGACGTTGAACACGCCGGCCGGAATCCCCGCCTCGTGCGCGAGCTGCGCGACCCTGATCGCCGTGAGCGGCGATTTCTCGGACGGCTTGAGCACGACGCTGTTGCCCGCGGCGAGCGCCGGCCCGAACTTCCACGATGCCATCAGGATCGGGAAATTCCACGGCACGACCGCGGCGACCACGCCGAGCGGCTCGCGCGTGACGAGGCCGACGAGATGATGATCGGCCGGCACCACTTCGCCGCCGACCTTGTCGATCGCCTCCGCGAACCACTCGACGCAGTACGCGGCGCCCGGCACGTCGACCGTCGTCGTGTCGCCGATCGGCTTGCCCGCATCGAGCGTCTCGAGCAGCGACAACTCGTCGAGATGCGCGCGCATCAGCGCCGCCCAGCGCAGCAGGATCGCCTTGCGCTCGCGCGGGTTCAGCCCCGCCCACGCCTGTTCGTCGAACGCGCGCCGGGCGGCGGCCACCGCCGCGTCGACGTCGGCCGCGCCGCAGTCGGCGACCTTCGCGAGCACGCGGCCGTCGATCGGGCTCACGCAATCGAACGTCTTGCCGCCGTGCGCGCCGCGATACGCGCCGTCGATGAATGCGCGCCCCTCGATCGCGAGCGTCGCGGCCTTGTCCTGCCAATAAGCCAAAGTGGTCTTGTCCATCGGAATAGCCTCATGGAGTGGGATTCGCCGCGCGTCGTGACGTCTGGGCCATGCGTGACATAGCGGCGCTGCGTGCCCGCGGCGCGCGGTCGGCGGCGAATCGCGTTGGCGCGTCGTCAGAAGGTGGGCGGCGAATTCGCCGACACGACCTCGCAGACCTGTTCCGCGCTGGGATTGCGAAAACGGTGCGGCAAGCGGCTCTCGAAGTAATAGCTGTCTCCGGGGTCGAGCAGCCACGTCGTGCCGTCGACGGTCAGCTCGATCTGCCCCGATACGACCACGCCGCCCTCGTGCCCCGCATGAGTGAGCATTTCCGGCCCGGTGTCGGCAAGCGGCCGATAGACCTCGCGCATGATGCACATGTTGCGGTCCTTGACGCCCGAGCCCGCCAGATAGAAGCCGATCGTCTCGTTGCCGAGATTCGGCATCCCGGCGCGCCGCGAGACGACGGAGCGATTCTCGCCGACCTCGAACGTGAAGAACTCCGCGAGGCTCATCGGAATGCACTCGAGCAATTTCTTCAGCGATCCTACCGAAGGACTGACGCGGTTCTGCTCGATCAGCGAGATGGTGCCGTTCGTGACGCCCGCGCGCTTCGCGAGCTCGCGTTGCGACAGGCCGTACTTCATGCGCACGTGGCGCAGACGAGTGGCGACTTCAGTGGACATCGATAGGGATTCCGACACGATTGTTGAGCGTCGACGACCGACGATTGCGTGGCACGAGTGTCGAATATTCTAATCACTTTCAGCCGTTTTCTGCCCGGGAAAACCCTGCAAGGCGTTCGAAATATTGCACGCCGCCGCACGCTTCCGTTTACGCAGGATAACGGCCCTTCACCGAGAAAAACGCATCGCTTCGTATTTTTGAAAAATATTTGACGCCGTTTTTGGCTCGTATATGCTGATCCACAGGTCGGCGTCATGTCATCGTCATGTTGCGGTGCATTTCAGACGGTATCCGAAATTTACATCGCGTTGACGATCCTGCCGCCGGACCGATGCCCCGATTGATTAAACGCCGGATGCGTTCGATGAACCGGGGTGTTCAAAACTTTCAACGTCACCAGTCGAGTGTAATCGTGAGAGTCCGTGGCCCTCTGGTAAGGTGGGATCGAAGACATGCGGCGAGCATCCCGCATGACGTCGCCCTCTCCGACGGCAGCAGCGGCGCGCTTGTTCCTCGCCTGCTTCCGTCCGTATTCACCATCCTGTCCCGTCGCTCCGTGCGACGTCACAACGCCGTCTCCGCACGCGGCTACATCGCCGTGCACATCGACGAAGTCGCCTCGCTGCTGCCGTAGCGCCTCTCCTCCTGACGCTGTTCGCTCCGAACGCCAGTGCTGACGCCTGAACGGCGCAGCGGCCTGCCGCATCGTCGCGCGCGCGCTCGACCATCCCCGCTGCGCCGCGCGCTCGTGTTCGAGCAAGCGGAATCATTTTTCATCGCGCGCATGGCGATTGCCGGCTTGCGGCCGCCGCTCGCCCATCGCGCACACGCCTCATCGGCTTCACGCACTGCGCGACGCCGACGGGCCCGCTCACGCCTGCCGTATTGCGATTTTCGATGCGCGATTCGCAATCCGGGCATTCATCGAAACGTGAAACTCATGCAAAGCAAACCATTGGTCGGTATCACTGCGGATAAAAAAATGATGGGCGCGCATCCATCGCATATGGTCGTCGAGAAATACATCGCGGCCGTCGTCGACGGCGCCGATGCGCTCGCGATGCTCGTGCCGGCGCTCGGCGCGCGGCAGGCGGCGCGAGACGTGCTCGCCGCCGTCGACGGGCTGCTGTTGACCGGCAGCTACTCGAACGTGGAGCCGCATCGCTACGGCGGCGATCCGAGCGCGCCCGGCACGCTGCACGATCCCGCGCGCGACGAGACGACGCTGCCGCTCGTGCGCGCGGCGATCGACGCCGGCGTGCCGGTGCTCGCGATCTGCCGCGGCTTCCAGGAGTTGAACGTCGTGTTCGGCGGCACGCTGCATCAGCAAGTGCATGCGGTGGACGGATTCGACGATCACCGCGAGGACAAGGGCGACACGCTCGACGCGCAGTACGCGCCGGCGCACGCGATCCGCCTCGCGGCGGACGGGCTGTTGCAACGTCTGCTCGGCGGCGCGACGCACGCTCACGTGAATTCGCTGCACGGCCAGGGCATCGCGCAATTGGGCGCGGGCCTCGCGATCGAAGCGGTCGCGCCCGACGGGCTGATCGAAGCGGTTCGTGCGCCGCACGCGCGCGCGTTCGCGCTCGGCGTGCAATGGCATCCGGAGTGGAAGCACGCGGACGATCCGCTGTCCACCGCGATCTTCCGCGCATTCGGCGATTCATGCCGCGAACGGATGCGCGCCCGCATGCAGCACGACGCCCGGCCGCCGGCGCACGCGATCGACGCGTGACCCGACCCACTACAACGAGAACGATCATGCAAGACATCGACGAATTCCTGAAGAAGCACCGGATCACCGAAATCGAAGCGATCATCCCTGACATGGCGGGCATCGCGCGCGGCAAGATCATTCCGCGCAGCAAGTTCGAAACGGGCGAATCGATGCGCCTGCCGCAGGCGGTGATGATCCAGACCGTCACCGGCGACTACCCGGAAGACGGCAGCCTGACGGGCGTCACCGATCCCGACATGGTCTGCCTGCCCGACGCGTCGACGATCCGCCTGATTCCGTGGGCGATCGATCCGACCGCGCAGGTGATCCACGATTGCGTGCATTTCGACGGCACGCCCGTCGAAATCTCGCCGCGCCGCGTGCTGCGCCGCGTGCTCGAGCTTTACAAGGCGAAAGGCTGGAAACCCGTGATCGCACCGGAGCTCGAGTTCTATCTGGTCGACATGAACAAGGACCCGGACATCCCGCTCGCGCCGCCCATCGGCCGCACCGGGCGGCCGGAGACCGGGCGCCAGTCGTATTCGATCGAAGCGGTCAACGAGTTCGATCCGCTCTTCGAAGACATCTACGAATACTGCGAAGTGCAGGATCTCGAAGTCGACACGCTGATTCACGAAGTCGGCGCCGCGCAGATGGAGATCAACTTCCTGCACGGCGATCCGCTGAACCTCGCCGATCGCGTGTTCCTGTTCAAGCGCACCGTGCGCGAGGCGGCGCTGCGGCACCACATGTACGCGACGTTCATGGCGAAGCCGATGGAGAACGAGCCGGGCTCGGCGATGCACGTGCATCAGAGCATCGTCGACGAGCAGACCGGGCGCAACCTGTTCACCGCGGACGACGGCAGCCCGACCGACATGTTCTACGCGTACATCGCCGGGCAGCAGAAGTACACGCCCGCGCTGATGCCGATCTTCGCGCCGTACATCAACTCGTATCGGCGGCTCTCGCGCTTCATGGCCGCGCCGATCAACGTGCAGTGGGGCTACGACAACCGCACGGTCGGCTTCCGGATTCCGCATTCGTCGTCGGTGTCGCGCCGCATCGAGAACCGGATTCCGGGCGTCGACTGCAATCCGTATCTCGCGATCGCGGGCACGCTCGCGGCGGGCTACCTCGGCATGACGCGGCGCCTCGTGCCGACCGAGCCGCTCGTGAGCGACGGCTACAGCCTGCCGTATCAGCTACCGCGCAATCTCGAGGAGGGGCTCACGCTGATGGCCGCGTGCGAGCCGCTTGCCGAGATCCTCGGCGAGAAGTTCGTGAAAGCCTATCTCGCGTTGAAGGAAACCGAATACGAAGCGTTCTTCCGCGTGATCAGCTCGTGGGAACGCAAGCATCTGCTGCTGCACGTCTGAACGCGCACGCAGCCCATCCATCCAGGAGGAAACGATGAGCTACCGACTGAACAACGAATCCGCATGGGTCCAACCCGCCGCGCCCGCCGCCGGCGCGCACGCGCACGAGCGCCGCACGAGCGCCGAATACCGCGCGCTCGACGCCGCGCACCACATTCACCCGTTCTCGGACATGGGCTCGCTCAATCGCGCGGGCAGCCGCGTGATCGTGAGGGCCGAAGGCGTCCATCTGTGGGATTCCGACGGCAACAGGATCATCGACGGCATGGCCGGCCTCTGGTGCGTGAACGTCGGCTACGGCCGCGACGAGCTGATCGAGGCCGGCAGCCGCCAGTTGCGCGAGCTGCCGTTCTACAACACGTTCTTCAAGACCACGCATCCGCCCGTCATCGAGCTGTCCGCGCTGCTCGCGGAAATCGCGCCGCCGGCGTTCAACCGCTTCTTCTATTGCAACAGCGGCTCCGAGGGCAACGACACGGTGCTGCGCATCGCGCATCAGTACTGGCGCACGCAGAACCGCCCGCAGAAGAAGTTCGTGATCTCGCGCAGCAACGGCTATCACGGCTCGACGATCGCGGGCGCGACGCTCGGCGGCATGAGCTACATGCACGAGCAGATGCCGTCGAAGGTCGAGCACGTCGTCCACATCGATCAGCCTTATTACTTCGGCGAAGCGGGCGAGGGACAGACGCCCGAGGCGTTCGGGCTCGAACGCGCGCGGCAGCTCGAAGCGAAGATCCTCGAGCTCGGCGCGGAGAACGTCGCGGCGTTCATCGGCGAGCCGTTCCAGGGCGCGGGCGGCGTGATCTTCCCGCCGTCGACGTACTGGCCCGAGATCGAGCGGATCTGCCGCCAGTACGACGTGCTGCTCATCGCGGACGAAGTGATCGGCGGCTTCGGGCGCACCGGCGAATGGTTCGCGCATCGGCACTTCGGCTTCGAGCCGGATCTGATGACGCTCGCCAAGGGCCTGACGAGCGGCTACGTGCCGATGGGGGCCGTCGCGCTATCGGACTGGATCGCCGACGCGCTGATCGCGCACGGCGAGTTCAACCACGGGATGACGTACTCGGGGCATCCGGTTGCGGCGGCGGTGGCCGTCGCGAATCTGAAGGTGCTGCGCGACGAACGGATCGTCGAGCGCGTGAAGACCGATACCGGTCCCTACTTCCAGCAGTTGCTGCGCGAGACGTTCGCGAACCATCCGATCGTCGGCGAGATCGCGGGCGCGGGGCTCGTCGCGGGCATCCAGCTCGCGCGCGAGCCGGGCGCGCGCAAGCGCTTCGAGAACGGCGGCGAAGTCGGCACGATCTGCCGCGACTACTGCTTCAACGGCAACCTGATCATGCGCGCGACGGGCGACCGGATGCTGCTGTCGCCGCCGCTCGTGGTCTCGAAGCCCGAAATCGACGAGATCGTGTCGAAAGCGAAGAAAGCGATCGATGCGACCGCGCAGCAACTGGGCCTTTCCTAACGGCATTGCCAATCGGGCGGGTGGCGCGCGGGCGCCGCGCGCCCACCTTCATCATCAGGGGAACAACATGAGTGTGAGCCATCTTCGTCATGCGGTCGCGCGCGCTGCGCTCGTCGCGCTCGCCGGCGCGTCGGCGCTGGCCGCACCGGCCGCGCAAGCGGTCGGCGCCGAGCTGAACGTCTACAACTGGTCAGACTACATCGCGAAGGACACGATCCCGAACTTCGAGAAGCAATCGGGCATCCACGTCAAATACGACAACTACGACAGCGACGACACGCTGCAGGCGAAGCTGCTCGCGGGCAGCTCCGGCTACGACATCGTCGTGCCGACGTCGAACTACATGGCCAAGCAGATTCAGGCGGGCGTCTACCAGAAGCTCGACAAATCGAAGCTGCCGAACCTGTCGAACCTCGATCCGACGCTGATGAAGATGATCGCCGACGCAGATCCGGGCAACCAGTACGGCGTGCCGTGGGCGTTCGGCACCGACGGCGTCGGCTACAACGTGCAGGCGGTGAAGAAGGCGCTCGGCGAGAACGCGCCCGTCGACAGTTGGGCGCTCGTGCTCGATCCGGCGAACGTGTCGAAGCTCAAGGGCTGCGGCGTGTCGTTCCTCGATCAGGCGGTCGACGTGTTCGCCGCGACGCTGCAATACATGGGCAGGAATCCGAACAGCACGAACCCGGCCGACTACCAGGCGGCGTTCGACGTGCTGAAGAAAGTCCGCCCGTACATCACGCAGTTCAACTCGTCCGGCTACATCAACGATCTCGCGAACAACGACGTGTGCGTCGCGCTCGGCTGGTCGGGCGACGTCGGCATCGCGCATCGGCGCTCGGCCGAAGCGAAGCGCCCGTACGACATCAAGTTCACGAATCCGAAGGAAGGCGGCCTGCTGTGGTTCGACGTGATGGTGATCCCGAAGGATGCGCCGCACGCGGAAGCCGCACTGAAATGGATCAACTACATCGAGGACCCGAAGGTCAACGCAGCGATCACGAACGAAGTGTTCTATCCGACCGCGAACCGCGCGGCGCGCCAGTTCGTCGCGCCCGCCGTCGCGCAGGACCCGACCGTCTACCCGCCCGAAGACGTGCTGAAGAAGATGACGCTGATGCGGCCGATGCCCGCCGACATCCTGCGGCTCGAAAACCGTCTGTGGGCGCAACTGAAGACGGGACACTGATCACGAGCGATTCCGGCGCGCGGCAATCGCTCGATTGCCGCGCGCCCCAAGCAAGCAATCCGGCGGCGGCGCGTTCGGCCTGAAGTTCAGCCTGAAGTTCAGCCCGAAACGCCCGGCGCCTCGATTCCCGGTCGCAGTCCCCCCGCGATTCGCCTTGTGCGCGTCGCGCGGGAGCGCTCATGCCTGCGATCCCCAAACGAAGGATGGCTACTTCATGAAATCGACGCCTTCAATCGACACCGCGCAACTGGCGCGTCCCCCGGTCGCCACGCCGGCCGGAACGAACGAGTTCGTCCGCATCGAGAACGTCGTGAAAAAATTCGGAGACAGCACCGCCGTCGACAACGTCAATCTGTCGATCGCGAAAAACGAGCTGTTCGCGCTGCTCGGCAGCTCTGGCTGCGGCAAGTCCACGCTGCTGCGGATGCTCGCCGGGCTCGAGACGGCCACGTCCGGGCGCATCTTCGTCGACGGCGAGGATCTCGCGGCGCTGCCGCCGTATCGGCGGCCCGTCAACATGATGTTCCAGTCGTACGCGCTCTTCCCGCACATGAGCGTCGAGTCGAACGTCGCGTTCGGCCTGAAGCAGGAAGGCACGCCGAAGCAGGAGATCCGAGAGCGCGTCGCCGACGCGCTGAACCTCGTGCAGATGGGCCGCTACGCGCAGCGCAAGCCGCATCAGCTCTCGGGCGGCCAGCAGCAGCGCGTCGCGCTCGCGCGCTCGCTCGTCAAGCGGCCGAAGCTGCTGCTGCTCGACGAGCCGATGTCCGCGCTCGACAAGAAGATCCGCCAGAAGACGCAGCTCGAGCTCGTCAACATCATCGAGAAGGTCGACGTGACCTGCGTGATGGTCACGCACGATCAGGAAGAGGCGATGACGATGGCAAGCCGCCTCGCGGTGATGAGCGAAGGCCGGATCGTGCAGATCGGCACGCCGAGCCAGGTCTACGAATTCCCGAACAGCCGCTTCTCGGCCGAATTCATCGGCTCGACGAACCTGTTCGAGGGCGTCGTCGTCGAGGACGAGCCCGATCACATCTTCGTCGAAAGCGAGGATCTCGAAGCGCGGATGTACGTGAGCCACGGCGTCACGGGCCCGCTCGGGATGCCGGTCGGCATCTCGGTGCGGCCGGAGCGCGTGCGCGTGTCGCGCGAGAAGCCGGCCGAGCCGCACAACTGGGCGCGCGGCGTCGTCACCGACGTCGCGTACATGGGCAGCTATTCGCTGTACCACGTGCGCCTGCCGAGCGGCAAGACGGTCATGTCCAATCTTTCGAGCTCGCACCTGATGCAGGACGGTGCGCCCGCGTACAACGACGACGTGTTCGTCTCCTGGTCGCCCGCAAGCGGCGTGGTGCTCACGCAATGAGAACGTCTCCCTCCTCCTCCCTCGCGGCGGCTACGCCCGCCGCCCGCGGCGCGGCGCCCGTGCGCGCGCGCGTCGCGCGCCTCGCGGCGCGCTTCACGCCGTCTGGCCGCGGCGTCGCGATCGGCGTGCCGTTCCTGTGGCTCGCGCTGTTCTTCGCATTGCCGTTCGTGCTCGTGCTGAAGATCAGCTTCGCCGATCAGGTGATGGGCATCCCGCCGTACACGGCGCTGATGAGCGTCAAGGACGGCGCGGTGCAATTCGCGCTGCAGCTCGGCCATTACGCGTTCCTGCTGCAGGACAGCCTCTATGTCGCGACCTATGTCAGCTCACTGAAGATGGCCGCGGTCTCGACGCTCCTGTGCCTGCTGATCGGCTATCCGATGGCGTACTACATCGCGCGCTCCGCGCCCGCGACGCGCAACCTGCTGATGATGGGCGTGATGCTGCCGTTCTGGACGTCGTTCCTGATCCGCGTCTACGCATGGATCGGCATCCTGAAGGACGATGGCCTGCTGAATCACGCGCTGATCGCGATCGGCCTGATCCACTCGCCGCTGCGCCTCTATCACACCGATGCGGGCGTCTACATCGGGATGGTCTATTCGTACCTGCCGTTCATGGTGATGCCGCTCTACGCGCACCTCGTGAAGATGGACCTCACGCTGCTCGAGGCCGCCTACGACCTCGGCGCGAAGCCCTGGGTCGCGTTCACGCGGATCACGCTGCCGCTGTCGAAGAACGGAATCATCGCGGGCAGCCTGCTCGTGTTCATTCCCGCCGTCGGCGAATACGTGATCCCGGAGCTGCTCGGCGGCGCCGACACGCTGATGATCGGCCGCGTGATGTGGGACGAGTTCTTCAACAACATGGACTGGCCGATGGCCTCCGCGGTGACGGTCGCGATGGTGCTGCTGCTCCTCGTGCCGATGGCCGTGTTCCAGTACTACCAGGTGAAGGAGCTGGAGGACGCGAAATGATCAAGCCCAACAAGCCGCTTTCCGCCGGCGTGCTGACGCTCGGCTTCCTGTTCCTCTACATCCCGATCGTGAGCCTCGTCGTCTATTCGTTTAACGAATCGAAGCTCGTCACGGTCTGGTCCGGCTTCTCGCTGAAGTGGTACGCGGCGCTCCGGCAGGACGACGAGCTGCTGACGAGCGCTTGGCTATCGCTGAAGATCGGCCTTTTGACCGCGTTCGCCTCCGTGTTCATCGGCACGTGGGCGGGCTTCGTGCTCGCGCGCTTCGGACGCTTTCGCGGCTTCACGCTGTACACCGGGATGATCAACGCGCCGCTCGTGATTCCCGAAGTGATCCAGGGGATCTCGCTGTTGCTGCTGTTCGTCGCGCTCGAGCAGATGCTCGGCTGGCCCAGGGGGCGCGGGATGGTGACGATCTGGATCGGTCACGTGATGCTGTGCGTGTCGTACGTCGCGATCATCGTGCAGTCGCGCGTCAAGGAGCTGAACAAGTCGCTCGAAGAAGCGGCGCTCGATCTCGGCGCGACGCCGCTCAAGGTGTTCTTCGTGATCACGCTGCCGCTGATCTCGCAGGCGCTGCTGTCCGGCTGGCTGCTGTCGTTCACGCTGTCGATCGACGATCTCGTGCTGTCCGCGTTCCTGTCCGGCCCAGGCTCGACGACGCTGCCGCTCGTTGTGTTCTCGCGCGTGCGTCTCGGCCTGAATCCCGAAATGAACGCGCTCGCGACGCTCTTCATCACCGCGGTGACGATCGGCGTGATCGTCGTCAACCAGATGATGCTGAGCCGCGAGCGCCGACGCGCGCGCGACATGCGCCAGGCGTTCGCGCAGCCCGCGCCGTCCGACTCGCCCGAATCCGACGCGGCCGGCGGCGCGCCGCGCGCGCCGCAAACCGCGGCGACGCGCAAATCGCTCGGCACGGCCTGACGACGCCCCGCTCGCCCGAATGCGCATCGAATCGAAGTCCCTCGCAATACGACACCCAGGAGAATCGCATGAAGAAGAAGTTAATCTGTCTGCTCGTGGCCGGGTCGCTGCCCGGCTTCGCGGGCGCTGCGTCGACGAGTGCGCAGATCAAGGCGCTGCAGGCGCAGTTGAACGCGCTGCAGGCGCAGATGAAGGAGCTGCGCGCCGCGCTCGCTTCGCAGCACGGCGCGACGGGCGGCGGCGCCGCTGCGGGCACGGGGGCGGCAACCGCGGCGGCCGCCGCGGCGCCCGTCGACGAATCGTCGCCGGACTACGGCCGCGCGCCCGCGACGCTGACGAACGACGACGTCACGCAGATGAAGCAGCAGATCGCGAATCAGCAACTGAAGGTCGATTCGCTGACCGACGCGGCGAACACCGGGCCGATCGCGGGCCTCTCGGTGACGGGCTACATCGATCCGACCTACGTGTTCAACCGCGCGGCGGGCACGTCGTCGTTCCTGTTCGCGAACCACGAGAGCAACTACAACTACTTCAACAGCACATTCGGCGATCTCTACCTCGACATCAAGAAGACGTTCGGCGTCGGCCCGATGGCGCCGTCGGCCGAGATCACGCTGATGCCGAATCGCGGCAACGGCATCACGCTCCTGCAGAACTCGCGCGGCAACATCGGCAACAACATCCTCAACACCGCCGTCGTCAACGTGCCGCTCAGCGCGACCACGACGCTCGTCGCGGGCCTCATGCCGAGCTTCGGCGGCTACGAGGTGCAGCAGTCGAACCAGATGCTCACGCTCACGCACAACCTGCTGTACGACTTCTCCGATCCGGGCAGCTACATCGGCGTCGGCGCGAACTACACGAAGGGCAACTGGGCGTGGAAGTTCCTGCTCGGCAACGAGCAGTACCGCACGTACGGCTCGGTCACGCAGACGGGCACGAACGCGCTCGGCGACCCGATCACGACGAGCAACAAGGTGCCGACGTTCACCGCGCGCGTCGACTACACGTGGTCGAGCGCGCTCGATCTCGGCGGCTCGTTCAACATCGGGCGGCAGACGCTCGGCAGCGCGACGACGCAGTCGGGCGCGGTCGTCTACGGTCCGGGCGGCCAGTCGTCGAGCCCGTACGGCACGTTCTTCTTCGCCGAAGCGGATGCGACATACACGCTCGCCGACATTCAGTACAACGCGGAAATCGACTACGGCCAGCAGCAGCACGCCGCGTTCAACGGCGGCCGCGCGCAGTGGTACGGCTTGTCGCTGCTCGCGCACCGCAAGTTCAACGTGCCGGTGCTCGGCCGGATGGGCGCGACGCTGCGCTACGACTTCCTCGCGAACAGCAAGAACGGCGGCGGCGGCGGCGGGGTCGCGCTCAACGGCAACGGGATGGATACCGCAGACGGCTTCGGCATCGATGCGGACTGCCTCGCGACATCGAAGGCGAACGGCGGCCTCGGCTTCGAGTGCAAGGGCGCGAACCGGCAGGACGTCGCGCTCGACCTGCTGTTCTACCCGACGCAGCAGATCACCGTGAAGGTCGAATACCGGCACGACTGGGCGAACAACAAGGTGTTCCTGCGGAACGACGGCTCGTACAGCAAGTCCAACGATCTGCTTGCGACGCAGTTCATCTACTCGTTCTGACGTCAATGGCGCGACGCGCGTGCGTTTGCGCCACAACCTTTCTCTGAAGCATCACGCGCCGCGACTGCACGACGTCGCGACGCGTGCATGCCGAACGACTTTCGCGTTTTGCCCATGATCGACACCTTCGCCCGCCGCGCCGACGCGCTCGCCCGCCGCTCATACTACGAAGCCACCGTTCGCCGCCCGGCCGACGACCCGGTGCTCGACGATGCGCTCGACGTCGACGTCTGCGTGATCGGCGCCGGATTCGCCGGCCTGTCGACCGCGCTCGACTGCCTCGCGCGCGGCCTGTCGGTCGCCGTGCTCGACGCATATCGGCCTGGCTGGGGCGCGTCCGGCCGCAACGGCGGGCAGTTGATCGCGGGCTTCGCGAAGGACGGCGAAATCGAGCGCCAGCTCGGCATCGAAGGCGCGCGCGAAGCATGGGCGCTGTCGCTCGACGCGCTCGCGCTCGTCGACGAGCGCATCGCGCGCTACGGCATCGACTGCGACCTCACGCGCGGCTATCTGACCGTCGCGACGCATCCGCGCCGCGTGCCGGAGCTGCGGCAGTGGATGGATAGCGCGACGTCGCGCTGGGGCCATCCGTCGCTCGAATGGCTCGATGCGCACGCGGTTCGCGCGCGCATCGCGTCGCCGCGCTATGTCGCGGGCGTCCACGATCCGCTGTCCGGGCATCTGCATCCGCTCAAATACTGCATCGGCCTCGCCGACGCGGCACGGCGCGAAGGTGCGCGGCTGTTCTCGCACACGCCCGCACTCGAAGTCGCGCGCGGCGCGCGGCCCGTCGTGCGCACGCCGTCGGGCGAGGTGCGCTGCCGCTACGTCGTCGCGTGCTGCAACGCGGGCCCTGGCGGCGTGCTGCCCGCCGCAGCGGCCGCGCGCATCGCGCCCGTCGCGTCGTACATCGTCGCGACCGAGGCGCTCGGCGCCGACCGCGCGAACGCCCTGATCTCCCGGCGCGACGCGGTCTGCGACAACAACTTCTTTCTCGATTACTTCCGGCTGTCCGCCGACCACCGGATGCTGTTCGGCGGCCGCGCGAGCTCGGCGGGCGCGTCGCCCGACGCGCTCGTCGGCGCGATACGCAGCCGGATGATCGGCGCGTTCCCGCAGCTCGCCGACGTGCGCATCGAATTCGCATGGGGCGGCTTCGTCGACGTGACCCGCAACCGCGCGCCGGATTTCGGCGCGATCGATCCGAACTACTTCTATCTCCAGGGCTTCAGCGGCCACGGCGTCGCGCTGACCGGCATCGCGGGCCGCATCGTCGCGCACGCGATCGCGGGCGACACGCGCGCGTTCGATCTGTTCGCGCGGCTGCGACACCGGCGCTTTCCCGGCGGCCCCGCGTGGCGGCAGCCCGCGCTCGCGCTCGGCATGCTGTATCACCGCGCGCGCGAGCTGCTGTTCTGAACGCGCGGGCTCGCCCGCGAGCGCGGCACCGCCGGCCCGCCCAGCAACCCATCGATCCATACGCCATGCTCGAGTTCATCAACCAACCGCACGCCGCGTCGTACTACGCGGCGACCGTCAACGACACCACCCGTCATCCGCCGCTGGAAGGCACGATCGACGCCGAGGTCTGCGTGATCGGCGCGGGCCTGACCGGCGTGTCGGCCGCGCTCAATCTCGCCGAGCGCGGCCATTCGGTCGCGGTCGTCGAGGCGTCGAAGGTCGGATGGGCGGCGAGCGGGCGCAACGGTGGCCAGTTGATCGGCGGCTTCGCATGCGGAATCGACGCCTTCGAGCCGTATCTGAACGCCGACGAAATCCGGCTGATCTGGGACATGGGGCTCGAGACGCTGTCGATCGTCAAGGAAAGGATTGCGAAGCATGCGATCGACTGCGCGCTGATGCCCGGCTATCTGACCGCCGCGAACAAGCCACGCGACGTCGATGCGCTGCGCCGCTCGCGCGACGAAGCGGCGCGCCGCTTCGGCTACGAGCGCTTGCGCTACGTCGAGCGCGACGCGCTCGCGCAATACGTGCAGTCGAGCCGCTATCTCGGCGGGCTCTTCGATCCGGACAGCGGCCATCTGCATCCGCTCAACTACACGCTCGGGCTCGCGCGCGCGGCCGTCGAAAGCGGCGCGCGCATCTACGAGGACAGCGCCGTCACGCGCATCGCGAACGAAGCCGGCGGGCACGTCGTGTCGACCGCGCGCGGCGCGGTCCGCGCGAAATTCGTCGTGCTCGCATGCAACGCGTTTCTCGGTGCGCTCGCACCCGCGCTGTCGCGCAAGATCATGCCGGTCGGCACCTACGTGATCGCGACCGAGCCGCTCGGCGAAGCGCGCGCGCACGCGTTGATGCCCGCGCAGGCCGCGATCTGCGACAGCCGCTTCGCGCTCGACTACTTCCGCCCCACGCCCGATACGCGCCTGCTATGGGGCGGCAAGGTCAGCTATTCGACGCTCGAGCCGCGCGACCTCGCCGACGCGATGCGCCGCGACATGCTGAAGACCTTCCCGCAGCTCGCCGACGCGAAGGTCGACCATGCGTGGGGCGGCTTCGTCGACATCACGATGAACCGTGCGCCGCACTTCGGCCGGCTGTCGCCGACCGTCTATTTCGCGCAGGGCTTCTCCGGGCACGGCGTGAACACGACGGGGCTCGCGGGCAAGCTGATCGCCGAGGCGATCGACGGACAGGCCGCGCGCTTCGACGTGTTCGGCAAGATCCGCCATCGCGATTTTCCGGGCGGCGCGGCGCTCAGGATGCCGGCGCTCGTGCTCGCGATGGCGTGGTACCGGTTGCGCGATCTGCTGTGACGATGCGGGGCGCGCCGGCGTTCGGGAAACCTGACGAATGCGGCGGCCGATGACGTTGCGCGGCGATCGCGCGCCGTCATCCGGCGCTCAGAACGTTTCCCAGTCCGCGTTCGCATCCGCCGCGACCGTCGCGCGCGAAGCCGATGCGGCTGGCGCGGGCGCCGCGGCAACGGCGGCGGACGCGGCCGGCTTCGCGACGTCGAGCGTGCGCGCCGCGTGCGCGGCCCGTGTCGCCGGCGTCTTCGCCGCCACGCGCGCCGGCGGCGCGGCCCGATGCGGCGGTGTCACCGGCTCCGCCAGCGAGCCGGCCGCGAGGCCATCGAGCCGGAAGAACGCGACCGCCTGCTTCAGCTCGCGCCCCTGCTCCTCGAGCGAATGCGAAGCGGCCGCCGCCTCCTCGACGAGCGCGGCGTTCTGCTGCGTGACTTCGTCCATCTGCGTGATCGCGAGATTGACCTGTTCGATGCCGCGGCTCTGCTCGGCCGACGCCGCCGCGATCTCGCCCATGATGTCGGTCACGCGCGCCACCGCCTGCGTGACCTCGGTCATCGTCCTGCCCGCTTCGCCGGCGAGCGTGGAGCCGTCGCGAATCTTCTGCACCGATGCGCTGATGAGCTCCTTGATCTCCTTCGCCGCGCTCGACGAACGCTGCGCGAGCCCGCGCACCTCGCCCGCGACGACCGCGAAGCCGCGGCCCTGCTCGCCCGCGCGCGCCGCCTCGACGGCCGCGTTCAGCGCGAGGATGTTGGTCTGGAACGCGATGCCTTCGATGATGCCGATGATTTCCGCGATCTTCGACGAACGCTCGCTGATATCGCTCATCGTATCGACGACCTGGCCGACGACCGTGCTGCCGCGCAGCGCGACGTCCGATGCATTCGACGCGAGCCCGCTCGCCTGCTGGGCGTTTTCCGCGTTCTGCCGGACGGTCGACGTGAGCTCTTCCATGCTCGACGCGGTCTCCTGCAGCGACGCCGCCTGCTCCTCGGTCCGCGACGACAGATCGAGGTTGCCGGCCGCGATCTGCCCGGACGCGGTCGCCACCGCGTCGCTGCCCATCCGCACGCGCTCGACGATGCCCTTCAGGCTGTCGTTCATGTCTCCGAGCGCCTTCAGCAACTGCCCCGTCTCGTCCTTCGACGTCGCGTCGATGTGCGCCGTCAGGTCGCCGTCGGCCACGGTGCGCGCGAACTTCACCGCGTCGCCCATCGGCTTCGTGATCGAACGCGAGATCAGCACGCCGAGCCATAGCACGACCGCGAGCACGACGGCGGCCGCCGACGCCTCGAGCGTCACCGCGCGATCGATGATGTCCTTCGCTTCGTTCGATCCCGCCTGTCCGAGATCGACGTTGAACGCGCGGTGCGCGGCGAGCGCCGTGTTCACCTGCTGCGCGAGTTCGGTCATCCGCGTGCCCATCAGCTCGCCCGCTTCCTGTTTCTTGCCGTCGCGCGACAGCGCGAGCACGTTGTCGCGCATCGTGTCGAACTGGCTCATCAGCGCGCGATCCGCCGCGAGCAATTCCTTGTCCTTGTCGTTGGATAGCAGCGCGTCGTACTTCGAGAACTGGTTGTCCACATTGCGCCGCTCCTGCGCGATCTTCTGTTCGAGATCCCTGGTTTGATCGGCGTTTGTCGAGAACGCGTGCTGATTCACGAGCAGCAGCATCGAATCGAAAGCGCGCTGCGCATCGTCGAGCACGACGAAGCTCGGCACGGTGTTGACCGTCGAATAGCTGGCGGCCGTGTAGACGCGGCGGCTTTCGTAGATGCCGAAGCCGGTGATGGCGCACAGCGCGGTGAGCGCGGCAAGGATCAGTACGATCAGCCGGGCGCCGATCTTCATGTCGTAGAAGAGTTTCATGATGCAGACGCAGGTAACAGTGGGGAGGTGAACGGCTCGGTTGACGACATCGCGAAGGCGCGTTCGATGACGCGAGCCAATCGTATGAAAATTGATCGTGCTCCCGTCATGCATCTGTATGGTTGGAACGCACGCTTCGCATTGCCATCCGTCACCGTTAGCCCGGTATACGGCACGCATGGGCGTCGTCTGAAGTGCTGTTCGACAGATCGATTGCCGATCGATGATCGATGACAACGTGCATGCCGCAATCGCGGTTTCGTCTGCTGTTTGTCTGCTGTTTGTCTGCTGTCTGTCTGCTGTTTTCCGGCTTTCAGAGCGCGCCCGGCAGCGCGCTCGACGCGAGCACCGCAGCCGCCGCAACCACGCCGAGCAACACGAGCGATTCGGTCCGCAACACGGCGCCGAAGCGCCGCAATGGTCGGATGAATGCATCCGCATTCGTCGATGGCGGCTTGAACGCCGCGAGCCGCAGCGCGCGAATCAACCGGCGGCTGACTTGCGACTGCCGTGGCGGCGCGCTCAGGCCGCCCCGCGCGCGTTCTTCTTCGTGCGGCGCGCGCCGCCGTCATCAGTGCCGCGCACGGCCGTCCGCTTGGCCGGCGCACGCTTGGCCGGGCCGCCCGCGGACGACGCCGTACCGCCCCCCATCGTCTGCGCGAGCAGCGGCCGCAACTGCGCGAGCGTGCGCGTGTTGAGCACCTGCTCCTTCGTCAGCCAGCCGCGCCGCGCCTGATCGACGCCGATCCCGAGATGGCCCAGATCCTCGCGACGGTGCGCATCCGAATCGATCGACACGAGCACGCCGGCCTCGGCCGCTTGCCGGCACCAGACGTCGGCGAGATCCAGCCGTTGCGGCTGCGCGTTCAGCTCCAGATGGCAGCCGCGTGCGCGCGCATGCTCGATCACGCGGGCGAGATCGATGTCGTATGCGTCGCGCTCGCCGAGCAGCCGCCCCGACGGATGCGCGAGGATCGTGAAATACGGATGGTCCATCGCGCGCAGCACGCGCGCGGTCTGCGCGGCGCGCGACAGATCGAAATGGCTGTGAACCGCGCCGACCACGAGATCGAGCCGCGCGAGCACGCCGTCGGGCAGATCGAGGCGGCCGTCCTCGAGGATGTCGACCTCGATCCCCTTCAGGAGCACGATGCCGTCGAGCGTTTCGTTCAACCGGTCGATCTCGTCGATTTGTCTGGCGAGACGGTCCGCGTCGAGACCGTGCGCGACGCCGAGCCGGCGCGAATGATCGGTGATCGCCAGATAGTCGAGGCCGCGCTTGCGCGCCTCGAGCGCCATGTCGTGCAGGCTGTCGCGCCCGTCGGTCGCGTTCGTGTGCGCATGCAGGTCGCCGCGCAAATGCTTGCGCTCGACGAGCGTCGGCAGCCGGCCCTCGCGCGCGGCTTCAATCTCGCCCTGGTTCTCGCGCAGTTCGGGCGGCACCCAGGCGAGGCCGATCGATGCGTAGACCGATTCCTCGGTCGCGCCGGCGATGCGCCGCTCGCCGTTGAACACGCCGTATTCGTTGATCTTCAGGTCGCGTGCCTGCGCGATGCGCCGCATCGCGATGTTGTGCGCCTTCGATCCAGTGAAGTAGACGAGCGCCGCGCCGAGCGACACCGGCGACACGACGCGCAGATCGACCTGAATGCCGCAGCGAAGCACGATGCTCGAGCGCGTGTCGCCGCTCGCGAGCACGCGCGCGACTTCGTCGTACGCGACAAAGCGCGCCGACACCTTCGCCGGATCGCTCGACGTGACGACGATGTCGAGATCGCCGACGGTCTCGCGCCGCCTGCGGAAGCTGCCGGCCGCGACCGCCTCGGACACGCACGGCGTCTCGCGCAGATAGGTGAGGAGCGGCGTCAGGTATTGCGTCGCGAACGACAGCAGGAACCGCTGCGACTTGCGCCGCAGCCGCGCGCCGATCGCCTCCGCGATGTGCGCCTCGGTTTTCTCGCCGAAGCCGGGCAGCCCGCGGATCTTGCCGTTCTCGGCCGCGTCCTTCAATTGCTCGAGCGTCTCGACATGCAGCGCGTCGTGCAGCGCGCGCACGCGCTTCGCGCCGAGCCCAGGCACGCCGAGCAGTTCGACGATCGCGGGCGAAAGCGCCCGGCGCAGTTGCTGCTGCAGCTCGCAGGTGCCGGTCGTCGCGATCTCGCGCAGCTTGTTGGCGAGATCGGAGCCGATCGTCGGGATGTCGTCGAGGCTCCTGCCGTCGGCGATCATCGCGCCGATGTCGCGGCCGAGCCCGCCGACCGTGCGCGACGCGTTGCGGTACGCGCGCACGCGAAACGGATTGGCGCCCTGTATCTCGAGCAAGTCGGCGATCTCCGCGAAGACCGCCGCGAAATCGGCATTGTGGATCGGCATGGTCGACCTCCCGTCACATGGACGGCGGCGCGGACCGGCGCGATGCGCGGCCGCGCGTGCATCGCGCGCTTTCATCTTGGGCCGCGACGCGCGTCGGGGCCGTGCGCGGACGCCGGCGGCCGCGCATGCCGGCTCCCGGCATCGCGCTGCGCTCGCTCGACGCCCGGCACGACAAGCCCAGCATAGGCCGCGCGCGGCACCCGCCATTGCGTTGGATCAATCGGCATCGTCTCGCATATTTCGTGCGCGCGCGCAGCCGACGCGCGCATCGGAAACAGGACCGGGAAAACGGTGCAGGAATCCCGGCTGCCGGGCGGGATCGATTCCAGAACGAAGCGCGCCAGGGGCGCGGCGCGCTTCGTCGCGCGGCCTTCCCGCAGCGTGAATTTCCTCATCCGACAGGAATGCAAAACGATCGTTTCAAATTAAATAATTTGGATGAGGAATATTCCCTATGTCACTGTAATTGCTACCGTAATAGGCCGTTACTATAATCGTTCCAAAGCCGGCATCCAAAAACAGGGGCGCCATGAAAGCGACACCGTTTTCCTCGTTGAAAGCGATGTGTGGATTCGTACTTCGTACGTCGAAACGAACGGTGTTGCCGATCGTCCTCGCATCCGTACTCGCCGTTCCGTCGTTCGGCGCGCAGGCGAAATCGCCCGTGTCGAAGCGGCATCCCGCGGCTGCCGCTTCGATTCGCACCGCCAGTTTTCATCCGCAGCCGGGCCACGCGTCGCTCGCGCGGCACGCGCTCGCCACGCACCACATGAGGGCCGGCCGCTACCGGCTGGCGGGCGGCATGCGCCGCGTGGCGTTCTCGCCGCGCGCGCCGCTCGGCGGCCGCGCGTTCGAGCCGCGCGACACGCCGCGACTGGTCGGACTCCGGTCGAACATCGTCTACATGGTCGACCAGCACACGGGCGAAGCGCTGTTCGACCGGAATTCGCAGTCGGTCGCGCCGATCGCGTCGGTGACGAAGCTGATGACCGCGATGGTCGTGCTCGATTCGAAGGCGCCGCTCGACGAGCCGATCGAAGTGACCGACGACGATCGCGATCAGGACAAGTTCACGGGCTCGCGCCTCGCGATCGGCTCGACGCTCACTCGCGACGACATGCTCCACATCGCGCTGATGGCGTCCGAGAATCGCGCCGCGGCGGCGCTGTCGCGCTACTATCCGGGCGGCCGCGACGCATTCGTCGACGCGATGAACCAGAAGGCGCGATCGCTCGGCATGGTCGACACGCATTTCGAGAATCCGACCGGGCTGTCGAAACACAATGTGTCGACCGCACGCGATCTCGTGAAGATGGTCGAGGCCGCTTACCAGTACCCGTTGATCCGCCAGTATTCGACCGATCTGAAATACGACGTCGACACGGGCCTGCGCACGCTCTACTACCACAGCACGAACATCCTGCTGCGCGACGACGACTGGAACATCGGCGTGCAGAAGACGGGCTATATCAAGGAGTCCGGCATTTGCCTCGTGATGCAGACGACGATCGACGGGCGCGATGTCGTGATGGTGCTGCTCGATTCGGCCGGGCGGCATTCCGACTTCTTCGACGCCGCGCGGCTGCGCACGATGCTGACGTCGGGCGGCGCGCACGTGACGGAAGCGAATTCGGCGGCAAGCGGCAATTGACGCGACGCGCGCGGCCGGCCGTGTCCGCCGCCCGCGCGTCTTACGCGCTTTCGGCGGGCGCGTCGAAGCTCGCGCGGAATTGCGCGGCGAACTCGTCGACCCGATCGGCCGGCAGATAGTTGACGCCCGCCGCGCGCTTGCGTCCGCCGCCCGTTTCGAAGCGTCGGCAGAAATCGTCCGCCCCGATCGTGCCGCTCTCCGGCACGCGCACGCTGACGACGTAGCTGCCGTCCGTCCTCGGACTCAGAATCGCCAGCGCGCACGCCGGATGCTCGCGCACGAGCTCGTTCGCAAGCACGCCGGTCACGCGGCGCGCCCAGCGCTCGGCGGGCAGCACGAGCATGATCGCGCGCGACGCGGCCACCGCCGGGCGCACCGCGCGCGCGCAGCGCAGGTCGGCGTCATAGCCGTCGCTCAGCACGCGCAGCACGTCGGTGCTGTCGATGAAGTCGAGCGGCTCCGCGAACGGCTGCATCATCTCCGCCAATGCGGCGGGATCGAAATGCAGATCGTCGACGTGCTCGCCGTACGCGTTGTAGTTCAGGCACAAACCGAGCCGCGCGTATCGCTCGAGCGCCGCCGGCGCGATGCGATGCGCGCGCGCGAGCGTCTCGCCGAGCCGCGGCAGCGCGTCGCCGAACGCCGCGACGATCGCCCAGCGCGCGTGGCGTCCGTTCAGGTAGCGATCGACGATCGCGCTCGTGCAGACGTCGGCGGCGGTGTCGATGTACGCGTGAAAATTCGGATGGTCGGGCAACGCGCCCGCGAAGTGATGGTCGAAGTAGCGCAACCGCGCGCCCGCCGCGAGCAGCCGACCGACGTCCGCGCGGTTCTGATCGTGCGATACGTCGAGGACCGTGACCTCGTCGCCGGCGGCGGCCGACACGCGGCCCAGCAATCGGATGTCCCGCTTGACGCCCGTCACCAGCGTGCCGCCCGGCCCTTCGGCAAGGCGCAACTGCTGCAATGCGCACAGGCCGTCGGCGTCGCCGTTGAACGCGAAGATCCTCGCGGGCGACGTGCGCGCGGCGACGCCGCCCGCGGCGGCGGCCGCGGCTTCGTCGATTGTCGCTTGCGGGCCGCGATGCGCGCGGCGGGCGATGCCGGAAGTCAACATGGGTCTCCTGAAGGCGGGCGAGCGGCTCGCGAGGCGTTTCGCCGGAATGCGGCGTGGCGTCGGTCGTCGGTCGTCGGTCGTGAGTCAACCGTTCAGCATGTTCGACGTTCTGCATTCGTCATTCGACGCACCAAGATTGTATCGCTTCGCCGTCGATCGACCGCGTCGACCGCACCGACACGCGCGCCGCCCTTCGCTCACGCGGCCGTCGCCGAAGCGGCCAGATACGGCACGACATGCGCCATCGCCCGCGACACGTAAGCCTCCTTCTCGCCAACGGGCGCGACGTAATGCAACGCGCGCTCCGCCGCTTCCCGCCCGTCGAGACGCGCAATGACCCACGCGGCCAGGTAATGCGACGCGAGGCAGCCGCCCGCCGTCGCGACGTTGCCGTTCGCGAAGAACGGCCGGTTCAGCACGTCGACGCCGGCCTCCTGCACCCACGGCTTCGTCGTGAGATCGGTGCACGCCGGCACGCCGTCGAGCAGCCCGAGCTTCGCGAGCACGAGCGTGCCCGAGCACTGCGCGCCCAGCAACTGCCGGGCCGGATCGAGCCGCAGTTGCGCGAGCAGCGCGGCGTCGGCCACGACTTCGCGCGTGCGCATGCCGCTGCCGACGAGCACCGCGTCGGCGTCGTTCGCGTCGCGCAGCGACGCCTGCGCGTCGATCGCGACGCCGTTCATCGAGCGCACGCGCGGCGTCGGGCTCGCGATCGACACTCGCCAGCCCGGCTTCTTCACGCAGTTGAGAATGCCGAGCGCGATCAGCGAATCGAGCTCGTTGAAGCCTTCGAAAGTCAGAATGGCGATATGCATGGCGTCGTCTCCGTCGCGGGTCGATTGCAACGACGCATCGTATGTCCGAGAATCAATACAATCAAATAATTGTCATGGATACATCGGCATGGCCCACGCCCGCTACAAACGCCTCGTCGACACGCTCGCCGCCGACATCCGCTCGGGCCGCCTGCCGCCCGGCACGCGTCTGCCGACGCATCGCAAGCTCGCGGCCGCCGAGGGCCTCGCGCTCGTCACCGCGACGCGCGTCTATGCGGAGCTCGAGGCGATGGGGCTCGTGAGCGGCGAGACCGGCCGCGGCACGTTCGTCCGGGAAACCGCGCTGCCGCGCGGGCTCGGCATCGACCAGCACGCGAGCGCCGCCGGCGTCGTCGATCTCGCCTTCAACTATCCGTCGCTGCCCGAGCAGGCCGAACTGCTGCGCGGTGCGCTGCGGCAGCTTGCGTCGTCGGGCGACCTCGACGCGCTGCTGCGCTATCAGCCGCACGGCGGACGATGGCACGAGCGCACGTCGGTCGCCCGCCATCTCGCGTGCCGCGGGCTGCCGGTCGACGCGCCGCGCGTGGCGATCGTCAATGGCGCGCAGCACGGGCTCGCCGTGGCCGCGATGGCGCTGCTGCAGCCCGGCGACGTCGTCGCCGTCGACGCGCTCACTTATCCGGGCTTCAAGGTCGTCGCCGATGCGCAGCGTCTCGAGCTCGCGCCGGTTCCGGCGTCCGGCCAGGGCCCCGACCTCGACGCGCTCGAGCGCCTCTGCGAAACGCGGCGCGTGCGCGCGGTGTACGCAATGCCGACGCTGCACAATCCGCTCGGCTGGGTGATGAGCGCGCGCCGCCGGCGCCGGCTCGTCGCGATCGCTCGCCGCCACGGGCTGCTGATCATCGAGGACGGCGCGTATGCATTCCTCGCCGACGATCCGCCCGCGCCGATCGCCGCGCTCGCGCCGGAGGCGACCGTCTACGTGTCCGGGCTGTCGAAGAACGTCGCGACCGGGCTGCGCGTCGGCTTCGTCGCGGCGCCCGAGCAATGGATGCCGGCGATCGAGCGCGCGATCCGGGGCACGACATGGAACACGCCCGGCGTGATGACGGCGATCGCATGCGGCTGGCTCGACGACGGGACGGTCGCGCGCCTCGAGGCGGACAAGCGCCGCGACGCGGCGGCGCGGCAGGCGATCGCGACCGGCGCGTTCGCGGGGCTGCGCTGCGTCCGCCATCCGGCGTCGTATTTCGTGTGGCTGCCGCTCGCCGACGATGCGCGGGCCGACCGCGTCGCGATGGCGCTGATGCGCGAGCGGGTGGCGGTGTCGACCGCCGAGCCGTTCGCGACGTCCGCGCACGTGCCGCACGCGATCCGCGTCGCGCTCGGGTCCGTCGATCCGCAAACGCTGCGCGATGCGCTGCGCAAGGTCAGGCGGGCGATCGACGCGTATTCGTATTAGGACGCGTGCCGGCCTGCGCGCGCGATTCCCCGGCTGGCGTCGGAGCAGAAATCAAACCGTCCGGCCGTTACCGGTCTTGCGACCGATGATCGAAGGCCGATTGACCGCCCTACCAGAACTCATAGTCGACAAAACACTTTCCGCGCACAACCATACATGGACGAGGCGAACATACGTACCCCGCCGCCTCCTTTCATTCGCGCGCCGGCCGCACGCCGCACCCTCTCGCCCCATCCGGCGGCATTCGCGAAATAGCGCATTCGATTCCCCCAGCGAACAAGAGGAATTCACGATGAGCACCGACATCACCTATACCGAATCAGCCATTTCGTCATCCCCGTCCACGTTCAGCGCCAATTTCGCTTATGACTCGGACTGGCGGCCGGCGGACAACACGATCAATACGAGCCTCATCTTCAAACACAATTTGAAATGCATCCCGTATCCGGTCTGCCTGTTCTTCTCGCCCGATCAGGAAAAGGTTTACCCCCTGATCTGGAGCTACTATGGACCGACTTCCGGAAACCCCGCGTCGATCAGGATCGACGAGACGAAGGTCACGCTTTCGATCAGCAGCGGAATCCCGTTGCACGGTTTTTTCGAGCCTCAGACGGGCGGCTGGACCTACTGGCGATCCGGATTTTTCAGAGTCGCCATTCCGAGCCAGTCTCGCTGAAGCATCTGATTCGTTTCGAATCGGCCGTCGGAGGATCGACAGACGGCCAACTGCCGACGAGGACGTCGAGCGCAGCGCGCGGCGCGCGCCTCTACAGCGCGGCTTCGGCGTCCTGCTCGCCGGCCCCGCGAGCCGACAGCGGCTCGCCGATCGCATAGAAGTGGCCGCCCGCGACATGATGCAGGCTTCGCCACGCGGGATCGGCCTGTTCGAATTGCCAATGCCCGTCCTTGAACGCGCGCGTATCGGACCATGCGGCGGCAACCTCGCCGATGAACAGGTCGTGCGCCTGCTGGTTGTGCGGCTCCGGCACGAGCGTGCACGCGAGCCACGCCGAGCAGCCCGCGACGAACGGCGCGTCGTGGCCGTCGATCGAAAAGAGCCGCACGCCGGCGCGCCGCAGCTTGTCCGGCTGACTCGACAGGCTATGGCTGCCGACTTCCTGCGTGAGCTGCAATTGCGCGGCCGTCGGCACCTGGACGACGAAGCGTCCGCTGCGCTCGATCAATTCGCGCGTCTTCGTCGCCTTGTCGAGCACCACCGTCAGCTTCGGCGGCGAGAAATCCAGCGCACACGCCCACGCCGCCGCCATCACGTTGTCCACGCCGTCGTGGCGGGCGGATACGAGCACCGTCGGGCCATGATTGATGAGCCGGTAAGCTTTCTTCAGCTCGACCGCTGCGATATGACTGTCCATTCAGACTCCGTAGAAAGCATTGCCATTGAGGGAGCGGCGCGAATCGCGAGCGAGCCCGATGCGCCGGCATGCGAACCCGCGCGCGGCGATCAGGTCAGCCGATCGGACGTGACGAGATGCGCGCCCGGCGCCGGATTCAGCGCCGCGTCGAGCAACGCGCGGGCGATCGTCGGCGCCGGATTGAGCCGCCAGCCGCGCGGCAGCAGCGGCCCGAACAGCGTCAATGCAAGCACGGCGGCTCGCTCGCCGGCGCGGAATTCGTCCCGATGCCCGCCGATCAGGCCCGGCCGCACCGCGGTAAACGATGCGAACCCGAGGGCCGCCAGATCCCGCTCCAGTTCGCCCTTCACGCGGTTGTAGAAAAAGCGCGACGACGGGTCCGCGCCGAGCGCCGAATTGAGCACGTATGTCGGCGTGCCGTGCCGCCGGGCGATGCGCGCAACCGCGAGCGGATAGTCGTGATCGACTAACCGGAACGCGGGCCTGGAGCCGGCCGCGCGCATCGTCGTGCCGAGCGTGCAGATCGCCGCGTCGGCGCGCCACCACGGCGCGTCTTCGGGCAGACGATCGAAATCGACGCGCGGCGCATGCAGCTTCGGATGCGCGGGCAGCGCGCGGCGCGCGAGCGCCGTCACGCCATCGACGCGCGGATCGGCGAGCGCCAGGTCCAGCACGTGACGGCCGACGAGCCCCGTCGATCCGACGAGCAGCAGTTTCATCGTGAATCCCTCAGTGCGTATCGCGCATCGGCGGCGGCGGCCTCGCCGCCGCTCATCGCAAATGCGCGCGGTTTCGTTGATCGGATCGTCGATCGCGTACCGGCGGGACAGCCAGGCTGTCACTCCGGGTCCACGCGTCCGTTGCAGCCCAGACGGTCGACGCCTGGCGGGCAGGATACGGGATATTCGACCGTGGGCGGCGATTCGGATCGGACAGCGGACGCCGGCCGTTCGGCGACGGCCGCCGCATCGGCCGCCGCGCCCACTCGGGCCGTATCGGTCCCGGCCGGCGCGGTCGTCCGGCGCGGTTTCGACGCGACGTGCCTTTTCGGGCGATGCGGACGCGGCGGCTTGACCGTCGTCGTCTGCGACGCGGCGACAGCGGTTGCGTTCGGCGGGACAGCGCGCGTGTCGCTTCGCCAGACGAACGCAGCCGCGCTCAACAGTACGAAGACGCCCAACGGCAGGCGGCGCGCCCGCTCGCCGCGGGCGGGCCGCACCGCCGTGGCGACGGAAGGCAGCCCGGGACGTGCGGCTGCGTTCGAGTTGCGCGCGGCGTGCGCATCGCTTGTGGCCGCGGGCGACCAAACGGCAGGCGCGGGCGCAGCGCGTCGAACGACGCCGCGCCGAGCCGGCGCGACGTCTGCCGGCAGCGCGCGAGGCAGCCCTTCGTCCGTCCGGACGGTCGACGGCACGACGACCGGCTGGGACGGGTTCGGCGGGGCGGAGGCGTCGAACGGCGCAGGCGCAGCCGCTCCAGACGGCTCGAATGTTCTGGGCGATTCGGCCGCAAACGGCGGCCGCCCTGCCATCGACCGCGCCGGTCCGGCTACCGCCAGTTGCAGCGTCGAGCGATCCAGATTCAGCGTGCCGGCGAGCAGGCGCAGCCAATCGAGCGGCCACGGCTCGCCCGCGCGGGCGGCCAGCAGTTCGCCGAGACGCTCGATTCCGCGAATCGCGACCCACTCGTGATCCATCTCGTCGAACATCGAGCCGGGCGCGATGCCGGCCTCGAACAGCACGGCCGCGTTGGGATAGGGAATCCACCTGCCGGACATCTCGACGCCCAGCCGTTTCCGCACCGCATACTTGTTCTTCAGCGCCTGGTCCCAGCCGTTCCGCTCGCGCCGAAGCGAGCCGTCCGGCGAGACGCTCGACCATGAGCCGTTGACGAATCCGATGACGGGCACGCGAAAACCCTTGACCTCGAGCAGCAGCGTCGTCGATTCGGTGCCGACGAGAAAATCGATCTGGCATCGGCCGATCGTGAAGTTCGAGAGCACGACGGCAGGCAGACCGCGCGCGTCCAGATGCTCGAAAAGCGCGATCAGCACGCGCTTTTCCGAATCGGGCTCGATTTCGGCGCCGCAGTAGAGTTCGATGCTCGACATGAAGGGCAGCGGCGAGCCTGCCGACCCGCCAACTTTCATATGACGATTCGGATTCTACCGCTTCACCGGCGAACATCCACCGCGCGCCCGCGTCACGCCCACTCGGCGGTGACTTCGATCGGCCGCAGATCGAACAGCAGCACCTCCGCCTGCTTGCCGTTCGCGATCTGCAGCGCTGCTTCGTCGCGAATCCGCTCGCCGTCGCCCTCGCGCAGTTCGACGCCGTTGACCGTCACCGATCCGCGCGCGACGTGCACATAGGCGAAGCGCCGCGGCGGCAGTTCGAACCGCTCGCTCGCGTCGCCGTCGAAGAGGCCCGCGTAGACCCGCGCGTCCTGCCGGATCTTCAGCGAGCCGTCCTGCCCCTCCGGCGACACGATGAGGCGCAGCCGCCCGCGCTTTTCGTCGTCGCTCACGCTCGCCTGCTGATATCCAGATCTGCAGGAAATGCACCGGTTCGTCCGCGGAATGGTTGAACTCGCTATGCGCGATGCCCTTGTCCGCGCTCTCGCGGGGCTCGGCGTCGCGCTGCTGCCGCACTTCATCGTCGCGGCCGCGCTGGACGCGGGCCGGCTCGTGACCGTGCTCGAACCGTTCGCGCAGGCTCCGCTGCCCGTCAACGCCGTGTATCCGCAGCACCGGCAGGACATGGCGGCATGCCGGGCGGCCGACCGTCCGTCGACGACGATTCGGCGCAATGCGTCGTCTCCGTCTGCCGATGTGCGTGCGCGATTGCGCGATCTCTCGAATTCCGGCGCCCGAAATTATTCGAAAAATTGAATCGAAGATCAGAAACACCAATATGCAATCCACTCCTCGCTTTCCCACTATTTAAGAAGCCGGATTCGCTTTCATACATCAATTCCAATCACCATTGCGATTTTCGGCCGGCGACGCATCGTGCCCTCTCCCGTGTTTAGTACACGACAAGTAAAAACAATATCGACAATTGCATTCAATAAAATCGACAAGTAATATCGAATGCACTTGTAAGGCATTGACAAGAAATGCCGCGCAAGCAGCGGCGGCCTGGCCGCCATGTTTCCATGTTGAATAACTCGTGCTCACAACACCTGGAGAATTGACATGCAGGAAAATCAGCAAATCGATTTGCTCGCCTGGATGCAGGAAGATACGCATGCTGAAGCCGTCGACATGATGGTCGAGGATGCGGTGGTGCCGTTCGGCACCGCGCTCTGGCCGGTCTAAGCAGGCCATTCGATCTGACGGAAGGGCGCGCGCCCTTCCGTCGCTTCCGGAGACACGCATGCTGAACCTGCACCGCGCACTCGGCTTTCATCCCGCACTGCGCGACAAGCTCGCGCGCTCGGATACGGCGAATCTGCTGGTCGGATACGACGCAAGCAACCGCGATATCGCATTGCAAGCGTTTTCCGCACTGCCCGAATCGCTCGACGCAACCACGCTCTGCCTCGAAAGCACGCCGCCCGCCGACATCATCGCGGCGATCGACCGCTCCGATCTGTTCGTCCTGCTATACGACTCGTCGTGCCTGCCGACGCCGTCGCCGAGCGGCCCGCCGTTCCTTTCGGCAATCCGGCCCGCAATCGTCGAGCACTGGGGCAAGTCGGTGCTGTTCAAGGATTACGGCCCGCATCTCGACGAAGCCTTCTCGGAATCGCTCGACGACATCGCCGCGCGCAACGGCCGGCTGATCGACGCCGCCGCGCGCGCGTCGCAGGTCCGCTTCATCGACGAGGCCGGCAACCTGCTGACGGGCTCGCTCAAGCCGGATCAGAAATGGACGAGCGTCGACGGCATGGGCAACCTCGACGTCGTGCCCGGCGAGATCGCGACGCACGTCGCCGATCTGCACGGCTCGATCGTGTTCAGCGGGACGTTTCTCAGCACCATTCCGTTCGCCGTCAAATACAAGGTCGCCGAGCGGCTTGCGACGCTGCGCATCGAGAACAGCACGATCGCCGGCTTCGACAGCGATCATCCTGGCTTTCGCCACGATTTCGCGTCGTATCTGGAACGGCACGCGAACCATCGCAAGATCGAGGAGTTCGGTATCGGCACGAACCTCGGAATCAAGGGGCTGTACGGCCGCAACGCCGGCTTCGAGGAGCGGCATCCGGGCCTGCATCTCGGTCTCGGCGGCGGCGAACAGGGCAGCCATCACCTCGATCTGATCTTCGCCAACGGAACGCTGGCGTTCGACGACAGGATCGTGTTCGATCGCGCATTCGCGGTGTGATGCCGTCGTGCGGCGCGAGGCGCGAGCGCAGATCGTGTCCGAGATTTTCATCGCGGATCAGCGGGCGGGAATGCCGCTCGGGCGCCTTCCCGGGCGCAACCCGCGTCGGCCGCCTCGGTTCGAGCCACGCAGGCCTCCCACGGTCAACGGAACCGGCACATGGACCGGTTCAAGTGTCGAGCATCCAATTTGAACCGCGTCCGCTTTGGGAACCGCGTCGCATGCCGAAATAAGAAATCAGGAGTCTTCCTTGAAGATATCCTGGAGTTGCGTGCGCAGCCGTGAAAATTCTTTGGGATTTTGCGTCTTCAGTTGCAGGAGCCTGGCATTTATTTCCTCGGCGATCGACTCTGACTCTTCCTTTTTGATTTGCTCGATCTCGCCCTGTATGCGCTCGAGGCATTCCACGGACTCTTTCGCTTCCGCCGACATCGTTCCTTGATTCCTGGCGATGTCCAGCAGCACCTCGGTGATCAGCCCGAGTTGGCGCCCATACGAGGCAACCTGGAATGCTTTCCGCTCGACCCTTCCATTGCCCGCGCCTGGATCGATGGTGTCGAACAAATCAGGCTGAATCGTCTGGTCGACGGCGCCGCTCAATGGAAAATAAAAATTCGGAGCCCAAAGCCATATCCACGGATACATGTGGTTCCCCTTTTCGATAGCATTTGAATACATCTGTCTCAAGAAACTGCCGATGGAAACTTGTATTCGACACCCCGCAGGTTGTGGCGACGTCGGACGTCTCGATCCGAACGACGTTCAGATGGCGGACCGTTCACGTTTGGACATGGATACGAGATGGTCGGCCCGGCTGTTGCACGAATATTCGACTTCGCACCTTGCAGATTTCAGGGAGACGCGCCCGGTGGCGAAGAATCGTCGCGGCCCGACTTCCTTCTTCATGCGGCTCTTTTCCCATTATCGGGCACGCCGTCAATGGTATAGGGTATTTCTGCAACGCGGCGGCGGATTCAAAGCGCTTCTCATGTCTATGCACCACCTCCTATACGGAAGTGTTGCGACGATCAGTCGAATTCACCCTGTGTTCAGGAAACCGAATGTCGTGGGTTCGCCGCCTGATCTGTCGAGCGCGATCGAATTGAACGCGGCAGGCTGCAATGCGGTGCCTGCGACTTGTATGGACGCTTCCGGCTCGTCGACGACAAGACGCATGGCCCATCGTGAATCACCTATACACGGTGCGCCGCAGACGGTCAGACGGATTGGCGGAACAGGCCGAGGCCCGTCCAACGAGCCCGATTGGCGAACGAGTATCGAAAGATCCAAGACCGCGATCCGCTTTGCGAAATTGGAAGATACAGACCGCCACCGTCAGCGTGATGGCCGGGATCGACCTCACGCGCGACGCGCAGTGCATTCAAACGATGGATTTGTCTGGAAGACGCCATACCCACGATCCAACCTACATTTGACGGTCGGATTATGTGGGTTGACTAGGGACGGGGCAAACAGCTTGTTACCCACGAAATGTCCGTCTGGCGTGACATTCCGGGGAGTCCAGTGACTCGCAGAGAATCGCTGAAACACTTGACTGGCGGAGAGAGGGGGATTCGGGTTGCAAAATAAAAAGTCATTTAAAAACAATGACTTGGCGCATCGCTCAGATAGCCTTTTGTACCTGAGTATGCCCGCAATTCTGTACCACTCACGCACTCAAGGCAACACCCGCTACGCCGCCCTGGGAGCATTCTTTACCCGTTGGCGCCTGGCGTTGCCTTTCTCGACCACGACCTTTCCGGCGAGCAAGGCAGCCATGCGCCGCAGCCGCTCGGAAGGAGGCACCCGGAAAGCCGAGGCACCGGGACAAACTCACGAACCCTCACCAAATGCTTGCGTGATTACATTTATCTTTATGAAATGAATCTGCTGCTGCCCTCCGGTCACTAGCATTCCAGCCAGCGCATAGTGCATGCCATTAGCATTTTTATGCCCAACAAATACAGGCGAGCCACTAAAACCATCCAGCTCGTTTCGCCAAGATATATTTGCTAGCCTCAACCTATCATCTCCACCAGAACGTGCGAGATGTCCAGTAAATTTGGCCGCCTGTAGGAAGACGGTATTGTTATTATCCTTAAAATTCAAAAAATCCGTCTCCGTTCCCGAAGTCGGGTAGCCAATACACGAAAATAAAATCCCCCTTTCGGCCGCAATATCACCTTGCGCCAGAGGGAGCCTGACGAACTCATCCAGCCAGTCTCCTGTTGGCGGCAATTTAACTGCGCGCGACAATAGATTCTTTCTTTGCCTCTCTTTACTCAGTCGAGTTATAGGAAGAATAACTATATCAGCCAGCTCGCCAAGCTCCGGCGAAGAGCTGTCCCTAAGGGATATAATCTTCTCAAAGACGACATAATCATCTGGATTTATATTCCTTTTGTTGTGCGTGACTAACACCCTTAGACGCCCAGCCGCCTCTTCCACGGAAAGATTGTTGTGCCTTTCTAAACAATGCCTTGCGGTAATGTAATAGAGCTCTCTTCCTCGTCTCGCAAAAAATCCCGTCCCGCGTTTGTATGGATAATCCTCAAAATCTCTCTCTATAAAGAGATTCGGGGCAACACATTCGCTTGGGTACCCAGTGTGGATAAAGGATATTTTCGCCATCAAAACACCGACATCGCAGACGTCGCTATAGGTCGCAATAGATGAAGGACAACATTTCCTCCGCCAAGCTTGCCCAATCATCAGGGCTGCGAGATGACCAAGCATGGTGAGGGCCGTTGAGGGCCTCTCGGAACTGGTGAAGCCTCTTCGCCCTTTCTTGAGTAAGCGCGCCTGCTGACTCAAGTCCGGTAATTAGCTCACCTAACTGGCATTTATCGAGCCCGTTGTCAAAAATTTGCTGCCTATATCGCTCATGAATCTCAGTTTCCAGGAATACTCTCAGGTCAGAGTCTATCTCTCTATCCCGCGCACCGTCGATAAAGCTTCTAAGCTTCTTATATTTACGATGATGCTCCGTCTCAACAAAGTCGTCCTCCGCGCCATGGGATAATGCGGTCCCATTCAAATCTTTGCTCAGCTTCAGAACTGCCATGCTGCCTGATAATCTCATATCGACCAGCATGTGTCGCGCAAGCCTCGGATAATGCGTCAGAAAAATCGCTTGACAGAAACTATCCAGAGCAGATTGAATCTCCATCATGGTTATCGAAATCCTGTTATCGTCGAAGCTGGTAACAGGGTCATCGAAAACCAATATTGTCTTCTTCTTTTCATCGTCAGACATTATGGAGAGCCTCGCCCAAAATATAGACAAAGCCAAGGCGCGCCTATCCGACTCACTAAAAACACGCACCAATTGCGATGTTGGTATTTTCTTGCCCTTGAACTTAACAATAAGCGATATGACAGGTTGATGCCCTTTTGCATCGAGAGTGGTGTCGGTGCTTATAGTGAAATCTCGCGACCCAAATTTAACAAAATAATGATTAATTTTTTCAAAAAATTTCTCAAGGAAAGCAGACTGTTGCTGCGACAGTTCCTGCTGCCCCTTCTTTATTTTCTGGTCGAGCTCAGAAATCTTAGCGGATAGCGCCTTGTATTCTTCGCATGCGGCATTCATTTGGAGGCGCCTTTTCTTCAGGCCAAGCGTCCCTAACTCGACATTGTGCGAATTTATCTCCTTCTGCAATCTCTCAGTTTCTATTGACCGTTTGAATGCGGTAAATTCATCATTGATTTTCTGTGCCGTGGCATTATATCCGGCGACTGCTTTTGCAATTGCCTCCTCCGCCAACAATATTGATGCGCTATCGAGTCCCTCAATTTCCTCGTGTGGTATTTCGCGCTTCTTTTCAATGAGTGGGGCTAACTTTAGCTGAATGTCACTCCATACCTGATTAAATGCATCGGCCGATTTAGTAAGCTCGACTGCGGCCTCTTCTAGCGTGAGCGGGAGTGGCTTGAACGATTCGCCTTCGACCAATTCGGGGTACAACTGAATTGCATTAATATTGGCCTGTACTTTTGCCTCGTAAGTGACCCCATTGTATTTCTGGAATCGCTCAAATGCAGCCTTCATGCTTGCGTTCATTTCGGCGAACTTCGCCTTGAACGCCTCATTAAAGCTCTTGCGATATACATCAATGAGCCCATTGGCTTCTTCGCCGAATGGTTGCGAGCAAAATGGACAATCATTTCCTTGCACAAATTCTAGTCCGTGACGAATCCACTGCTGGGCATCAGGTCGCCCCTGCATGTGAGCCTTAATATGCAGCTCCAGCTTTCTTTTGGCTTCGTCGTCTACTGCCTGGAGTGAAAGTTTGAGCAACTCATTGACTTGACTAATCGCATCACTGGCGCCTATCACGAAACGGCAATCGACCAATTCAGGCCGTGCAGCAATCTTATTGGCGTTGACAATCTGCTTTTGCTTTTGGTCTATGGAGACGTTCAACTGAGCGATGGCCGTTTCAATTGCCACCTCTGACTCGGAAACCTGAGTGCTTATAAACGCCTGAATATTTGGGATTCCGTTAAATCCCTTTTCAATGACCTTCAACTCGCTTTTGTTTTGAGTTTGCGCCTTACTGTCAACTGCAATTTGCTCGGCCTGAATCACACCCTGCTCGCCCAAGACAAATTGGGTTAGGGCCTCTTTGTTTCGCCTATCTATGTCCTGACCTGTAAAAAGATTGCGTGAAATAAAGCCAGAATCAAATACGGCATATTTCAATCCGTAAGGTATAGCATCAATCCAGGCGTTATCTTGAAATCGCAGAGGTATCTCGGGTTGTCCGTCCTCCGACATGCTCAGCAACACTTTTTGTGCCGCTGATGCCGGAATGGTTTTCCTTTCTGTTATCGGAGTTGTATCAGGAGCCTCCAATGTCCTCAATACGTCGCATAGCGTAGACTTTCCATAGCTATTACTGCCATAGACCAAAGTCAGCTTTTTAAGCTCGACTGCGGCGGCCTTGCAGGAAATATAAGGCCCAACCCCAGATATTTCTTTGATTCTTTTTAGCATTCTTAATCCCCGTCTTTTGTTAATTCTAAGGCGCGCGTGAGACGTAGGGGTCGTCACGGCTCGCAACTTCGAACCACCTTACTAGCGACGATGCAATGGCTGAATCCAAGCCAGATGATTGTACGCGCACTATGTGTAGTGCTTGGGCCAGCTACGCCACGCCCCCGAACGGAGGCTCCTGAGTCCCCGTGTCATAGCGACTCATCCGATGGCCCATATGCCGCCCCAGGAGCATTCCTTACCCTTCGATGGCTGGCGTTGCCTTTCTCGACGACGACCTTTCCGGCGTGCGAGCCCGCCTTTACCAACTCGCATCGAGACCACCCCGTGGCCGCCTGCACTTTCGAAAGCGCATTTTCAAGGACATGCAACCATTTACTGGTCTGCATCGACTTCCGGCCCATCTGGCCCTTGAAGGTCTCATGCCATGTGGGATTTACTTTGTCATTCGACGCAAAATGTGCGTGAAGACCCCGGGCAAGCGGATCGCTCGCAAGCTCTTCACGCACCTGCCCGGGGAATGCCAGCCATCTACCGCCGTCAAGCAGCGCCGCCACGCCGTCCGCAATCGTGACGCGGTAATCGTAGGGTTTCGCATCGTCGGCAACGCGTTCAACCTTCGATAGCAGCCGAGTTCGAGCTCGCTGCTCCATCTCCTTGGTAGCGTTGTCGCGCTCTTCAAAATGGAACTCCGCTGAACATAGGCGTTGCAGCGAGTCATCTAGCAACGCGTCCGATTTGCCGCCACGACTACGGCCCAACGCTGTGAGCGCTTCACCTCGTTTAAAGAACACCGTTGCTCCGTCTTTCGGGGTGCCATAGCGATAAGCACGTGACAACAACCAGAACATCAAGTCAGCGTCGCTTTGCGACAGACGTGGTCCGTCAAGCTGCTCAACGCGATACTGCGACATAGCATCAAGCAGCAGTGGCGCAGTCTTGGTAATCATCGGGCGCTGGGCGGCTCCAGCATACTCAAGCGTACTGAAGACGGAGCTACGCACAAGGACATGCGGTGCAATTCGAGTATCTTCTTTCACGCCGTGCGGTAACTTGAGTTCCGGCCACACGGTGCCTGCGGTTCTTGACACTATCTATCTCCAGGGAAGGGAGATAAGTATAGTGCGCCATGGACTGATAGCTAACCAATCCATGGACTGACGGCTTTTGTGGGTGGACTGATGGATTCGTTGAATTTCAGATTCCCACTCTTTTATTGACAATATTTGCTTCTCGGAAGCCGGCAAGGCATTTCAATATCAGACTTCCAAATAATAATTCAGGGGCGAAGCCCCTCGGCGGCAGAGACCTGCTTATGCTGACCATCACAGGCCGCCGAGCCTCCCCTTTACCTCAGGCACGCATACATCCAACATAGACCGCTGCGCGGTCGGGCATCCAGGGATGCACGTGCTGATACGTGGATTTACGAGCGCCCGGCTCGTTGGCCGGGCGCATGACGCCTTCCTGGTTGCACTTGTCCGACACTTCATGTGATGCCGGTACATGCGGGCGCTCTACTCGTATCGCAGCCGGGAAACCTCAAACAGCCCGTCATCCACCAGGTCGCCATCGGCCAGACGGAAAAGGCGTAGCTCCTTCTTGTCCTTGGCTCCGACGCCGACCATGAACGCCCGACCATAGTGCATGTGCACGGCCCCGGCCTTTTCCTTGTCGTACTGCTGGAGCTGCGGCCCCTTGAACTCCACCAGCGCCACGCCGCCCCCCGCCTTGCGGTCCTTGACCGCCACCAGGAAGTCCGGGAAGAAGCCAACGCCACTGGACCAGCGATACAGGGCGACCGACTCCGATTGCCGCACAGGGTTACGATGCCACCACTCGACCTCTGAGGACGTGTCCAGTATCTCGGCAAAGCGAAGCTCCTCCGGCGACAAGTCTGCCGGGAAGATGCCATAGACGTTGCGTTTCGCAGGCTCCAGGCGATACTTGGACCGAAGCACAGGCGGCAGCATGAAGGTTTGAGTCAGAATCTGGCTGGCGCGGCAGCGCTTGTGTGCCTGCCGAATCAGACTCGGATTGCGTACTAGCACCAGCTCAAGCTGCTGCGTCAGCCCCTCGTCGGACTCGGGCAGGTCAAAGCCGCCCGCCTCCAGAGCGTCACGGAAGCGCTTGCGCAGCGCCTGGAGGAACAGGCGGTTGTCCACGTCGGGGTACTCGAAGGCAATCTGCCTGGCCCGCTGCGCGATGCCGATAGCTGACATCTTGGCCCAGACATCTTCGTCGTCTGGGGTGTCACCGTCTTCAAAGATGTCCACAGTCCGCTTGACCAGCTTAGTCCGGCTGCGGTCGCGGTCGGCAAGTACACCTGAGAAGTCCACGAACGACACCAACTGAGCCTCGAAGTCGTCGGGATTGGTCGGCAGAACTTCAGTGACGAACTGTGGCAGACCTTGTACCTTCAGCGGGTAGTCGTACTGCTCTTCCGCATCGAGTTCGAATGCGGCGACTAGCGCCGTCGGGCCGTCGTGCGCGCCATGGGTTAGTTCGGTCTTGGCAAGCTCAGGAAATAGGGCGGACGTGTGCTGAAACAGCGGGGTACCGTTCTGCCCTTGGCCGCCACTTGCGATTGCCGAATCTGCGCTTTCTGGCGTTACGGCGGCGGATTGCGCATGATCGGGCGGAGGAAATATCGCCGCCGTCTGGCCCGTTTTTACGACCTGTACAAACGACGAGTCCACCGTGAACGTGACGACCGTTTCGGGCGTGGTGTTTGCGGTGTGCTCCTGAAGCTTGTTAATGACAGTTGCCGCGCCCGCTAAGCCCTCTTGGGCCTCACGGTTCGCCAGGAACACATAACCGTAGTTCAAGACCTGTGGGGTACCTGGCCGGCGCTGCAAGAGGGGATGCACGCGCATGATGCGCCCCACCACCTGGATGCCGAAGTTCGCATCACGGGTGCCACGTAGGGCCGCGAGCGTGAAGGCACGCGGGGCATCAAAGCCCATGGCGACCGCCATTTTAAAAACCAACACCTCAACGGTTGGGTCTTGCGCCAAGGCCTGCAAGTTGGGGTCGGGCTCTTCGGAGACATGGACCTTGACAGCAGACTCGGGGAACTTGAGCGGGCCGGTTAGGTACTCGCGGGCCTTGTCCAGTGCCGCTCCCCCATTGGGGACTTGTACGAGCATGAGTGGCGTGAGCTTGATGCCGTTCTCGGCCAGCACGCCCTTGATGTGTCGGTGCATGGCCGCACACTCAGACATGGCTACTTCTTCGAAGTCCACCAGAGCGGCATCGTTATTGTTCCCGGTCAGGAACTGAGCCGTCTTCACCCCGAACTTGAGCAACCCGGCCTGATAGCCCTCATAACGCGTGATGCTGGCCCAGTCTGTCGAGTCGCCCACCTGGTAGCCCGTCTTGTCAGCGAAGCTGGCAACATCGGTGTCCCTGGGGGTTGCTGTCATCATCAAGGCGTAATCGGGCTCCAGGGTCTCAGCAAAGAAGCGGTAAGCCTCCTTTGCCTTGACGAAGCCATGATGTGCTTCGTCCACGACGACGCCCACACGCAGGCCCAGGGCACGGGCCTGGGCGATAAGGTCATCGACCGACAACCCGTCATCGCCCGTGGTGCGAGCAAGGCGCGACTCCTTGGTCTTGGTAGCAACCGTCTGCCACGTAATTACGAACAGCGCCCCAGATGCCAACTCATCCGGGGTGCGCTGGTGCTCGATGTTCAGAATCTTCAGTTGCGGTGCTTGACGCTGCAGGCTGGCCGCAGCCTGGTCAATCAGCGTCGCGTAAGGCGCGAACCAGAACCAGACCACGTTATCAAACGACGAAAACCGAGCCACGATTTCTGTGGCAATCAACGTCTTGCCGACACCAGTCGGAGCCTGGAGCATGACCGCTGCTGATTGCTTGCGCAGCTTGCCCAGTTCCTGCGGGTTGGTCAGGCGGTTGTAGTCGTCACGCAGATTCTGGAAGCGCGTGACGATAGCAGTGATGTGGCGCTCTTGAAACAGCAATGGGTCGATGCGGCTCATGCTTGGTCCCCTCCCAGATTGCCGAACCTGAAGCCGCGCGTCAGGTCTGTGGGCACATCTCTCAGATTATTCTCGTTGACCATGCCCACCAGCGCGGCGGGGGTCCAGGTGTACACAATTGCTTGCGGGTGCTGCGCCAGCGCATCCCGCAAAGCGGCCTTCATTTTGGCCGTGGTGGCGGGCAGGTAGATGAGTGCCTGTCCATTCCAGACCGAGACCGCAGCCAACGCTCCCAGCTCAGTCAGCGGGTGATGGTGTTTCATTTGGATGTACGACCAGACCAGGCCATCATCCAGGTGCTCTTCGAGTCTGTGGGTCGGAATGTGCTTGGCTCGCAGATATGCAAAACCGTCGCCGAGCCCTTCGACCTGTTGGCCTTTGGCCGACGTATAGCCTTCGGCGGCACGCCGCACGCGGGTAGCGCAGACATCGCTGCACAAGTTCTTGTCCGGCTCGTCGGCGGTAGCTTCGGTGCTGGACACGAGGATGAAGCGACGCTCGCCCCCGTCTTCCTTGTTTAGCTGAAGGATCGCTTGGGCGAGCGTCCCTGACCCAGCGAAGAAATCCACCACCAAATCCCCCGGCTTTGTCGCCAGGCGCAAGATGCGGTCCATCAATTGCAGGGGCTTGGGCGTCGAGAACACATCCTCGTTGCGCTCCTTCGGCAGTATCTCGTTGAGTTGCTTCTTGGCGTCTTGCGTGTGGCCGACCGCATCGTAGGTCCACAGCGTTTGGGGCACCACACCTTGCTTGACCTCAGAGAGGAAGCGCTTCAGACGCGGCGTATTGTTGCCATCCTTGCCCCACCAGATGCGGTTGTCTGCGTCCAGCTCCGAGAACTTCGCTTTGGAGACTCGCCAATACGACCCGGCAGGCGGTCCATCAATGACGCGCCCGGAGGGGCATTCGATTGGGTACCGGCCCTCGCCGTAGAAGTTCCGCGCAGCCAAGTCCCCCGATGTCCAGGGGCCTCGCGGGTCATTGTCTGGGTTCTTGTACGCCTTATCCTGTGCTGCTGAGCGTGGCAGCGGATTGGGCCGCCAGATGTCCCGGTTGGCCGCATAGACAAGGATGTACTCGTGGTCATCCGAGAAGTGAACGGCGGTGTTCTTGGGTGAAAAGACCTTCTGCCAAATGGCGTTCGCAATGAAGTTATGCTCGCCAAACACCTTGTTCATCAGCAGACCAAGGTTGAACAGCTCATTGTCGTCGATGGACACGAAGATGACACCATCTTCGGCCAGCAGGTCTTTTGCGAGCCGCAACCGCTGGTACATGAATTCCAGCCACGTCGAGTGCCGATAGCGGTTCGTCGGGTCGACGTAGCTATCGTTGTAGACGAAGTCTTTGCGCCCTGTGTTGTACGGCGGGTCGATGTAGATGAGCTTGACCTCACCGGCGTGCGTGCTGACCAGGTGCCGCAAGGCGTCGTAGTTGTCGCCTTCGATGATGAGATTACGCCATGGGGCGGGGCCGCACGACAGGGCCCGATCAAGCTCCAAGCCAACAAAATCTCTGTTCAGGGCCTTGTCGTGCTCAATCCCGCGCCTTTCCCACACCAGGCCGTAGGGCATTTGGCTGTCGCGCCGCTGCAGCATCTCAATGAGCGCTTCGCGGCTCAGGTGTTCGTATTCTGTTGCCATCCCGGCGTCTTTCCTTTCCTACTCTTATCGGTCGCTATTGTCCGTGACGAAACCTATGAAAACCGCCCCCGGCCGAAGTGACTCAGCCGGGGGCGGGAACCTATACGAGCGGTAGCCGGTGATGCATTCCGCAAGGTCAAGACCAGGATTTGTAGCCTCAACGAGATGGTTTTCGTGCAGCGTGGTACCGGCCCAAGCCACGCTCCATAGCCTTTCTATTAAGGGAACAGTGTATCCTCAAAACGGTATAGCTCCGATTGGAAGCATGACAGCACATCGACCTGCTGTCGAGTCCACCCCATACCCTCCAAATCCAGGCGCAGCTTGGCTTCGAAGGCAGAAGTGCAGATGAAAATCAAGCGTCCCCACGATTGCCCCGGCCCCAAAAGCTGGGGTCCGTCGCGGCGGGTACTGTCGCGCAGCACCTTGCCCAACCAGACCAAAAGCGCCTTGTAGTCCTTGGCATTTTTGCGGGACCGCTCGACTTCGACCCACCAGACGCGATTGCCGCCACGCAGGAGCGCATCTGGCCGCTTGCCAGCGATGCCCGCCTCGCCGCCGAGCCAGAGCCCCTGGGCAATCTCTCTATCTGTACTGACCCGAAAGCCTTGCACCATACCGGAGATGGCGACCTGGTTTGCGATGCAGCGGTGCCGGTAATACGCGGTACTGAAACCGCGGACCAGGTCTTTGCCGCTAATAGCCGTCACGCCGGCATCTTTCAACGCTCGCGCACCGCCTTCCGACAGGGCGTAGATGCGACTGCCGTCTGGCCCTTGCCCGGCGATGACAAGCCGCGCTTCCAGAAGGCGGCGCATCGTGCGTTGCGCCATCCGCAATGCCGATGCAGTAGGCAACGTTGGCCCCAGGCCAGGCGCGCCGCTTGACCTGAAGGCCCACCGCTGCCAGCACAGAGCGGCCAAGTCGCGCGTGCGCAACCAGCCGAATCTATGCAATGCACGGAGGACTCGTGCCTCGTTCTCGCGGGCAATTTGGCGCCCATCCTTCTTACTCATCATGACCCTCCCAGAGTCGTTGTCATGATTCGTATAGGGTGGCCGCCTGTTCATCCCCGTGTGCGACGGGAGACGAACACGGAGAACGAACAGCCGCGAAGCGGCTGGAGCACACCGCACCCTCTTACCTGGCTGGACGCCAGGCCGGGTGCTTGTCCCGGCTGGATGCCGGGACATCTGCCTTGAAACACCGGCGCCCCCACGCCTTCCGTGACCCGCTTCCAGCGGGCCACTCCACGCGCGGGCAAGCAGCTCACCCGGCCCGCTGAACGCGCTTGGGTGACCCGCTTGCCCGCGCCTGCGGCTTGGGGGGCGCGGGGCTACGCCCCCCACACAGAACCGCCGACGCTGGGGGTCGGCTATCGCTGCGGCGACGCTCTGCGAGCTGCCGGCGATTTCTGCGCGGCTCCCCCCGGCGTCGCGCTGACGGTGTGGGCACCGTGCAGCTCGCCGGGCTACGGCTGGACGCCTTGCCCCGCCGCGTTGCTTCGCAACCAGGCGGCCCCCCAGCTCCGCTCCCGGCCCTTGCCGGGCGGCTGCGCGCCTGTGGCTTGCCAGAACGGCCACCGACAGGCAGCTCGCAGCCGACTGCTTGTGCTTGGTCATTTCCGTGACGCCATCACGGAAACAAGGTGGGGTTCTCGTGGCGATCGCCACGAGAACCCACGACAGCCTGGCGGCAAATCAGGAGACGAACGAACGCGACAGGTTGTCACGGTCATTTCATGATGGCGTCGCGCAGTCACGGATAGTTTTCGTGACGACACGTCACATCAACGCTTTGATGCACTGTGACGCTGCCTATACTCTGGATGCGAGACAAACACGACCCCTTCACGTTGGACCTGTTTGTTGGGGATGCAGCTCCACAACCGTCCAACGTGTCCATGCCCAAGATTGGCCGTCCACGAAAACCCGACGCGCTCAGCGATGCCGAGCGCGCCCGACGCTATCGCGCCCGAAAAAGGGCTCGTTACGCCGAGCTGAAGGACGACAGCAGGCCGCTTAGCTCGAAAGTCATCGACTTGTCTGCGCTCGCGGCCTGGAAGCGCAAATAAGGCGGCTATCGCCGCCACCGAGCTCTCGCCAGCGCGACGGCATTACTGCCGCCGTTCTTCTGAGTTCGTCGCTATTCCTGCGATGCAACCGCAATCCACCCCGACTGCACACGACCTGCGGTCACTTCGTGCGCCTCTGCACCCGGTCCCCCGCTGGGGGCTGCGGCTTTGACTGCGCTTGTTCCGTCCGTTTGGCTGGCGGTCTCTTACCGCAGGCGACGAACTCAGAAGAACGGCGGCAGAAATGCCAGCGAGCACCATGCGACATCCCGGGCAAGCATGGATTCAGGCTCGGAATCTTGAAGCCCGGCAGCAGTTGGAGGACACGATGCAAGAATCATCCTTGGACATTGAGCAAATTTTGGGCGAAGTCATCTACCGATACACACGCTCGCAGGCGCTTGCGGATGGTGTTCTAGTGGACATCACGGAAACCGCGCGACAAGCCGGATTCCGGGTGCCTGTTGCCATGACCGCGGCAGCGTGGAGTAAGGCCATTGCCTGGTCCGATGCCGATTCAGCGCGCCAGACGCACCAAGACGAGAGGGGGCGGCTTTGGGATGTAGTGTGGATGGGGTATATGGCGGCACGTCGGGTCAGCGCTGGTTGCCGGGTGCCATTTCAGCTTTACGTCGTGCCGCGCGGAGGGGCGGCGATACGCCCCAAGCTGATGACTTTGCACATGGTCATTGGCCCTGGTGATGAAGGCGAACCGGTCATCACCATCATGAACCCGAACGAAGACTGAACCCTGCAGCCCGCCCGATCGGGGCGGGCTGATGAAGCCAACTAAGGAGCTGACACTATGAGCAACGCACCGGATGACATCGGCCCGGACATCAACCCCGCGACCGGCCTGCCGCTGATTGACGACACCTACATCGACGTAGGCGGCAACCCATACGGCACCGATTCACACACGTGGCAGCCATCGTATAACCCAGGCCCCAGCTACGCGCCGCTACCGCCGACCTTCGACCCCTGGTGAAGAGGCGCCAGTGCGCCTCTAACGAGAGCGTGAGGCTACCGGTGCCGGAACCGGCACTGGTAGTTCTACGCCGTAATCCAGCTTCGCCAGACGCGCAGACATGTCAGCCAAGGTGAGCAACACCGTTTCGTCCTCGTAACCGTCCGCGACCTGGTTGTCCGACGACTCTTTATGGCCGCTGATGCAGCGCAGATTGACGCCAATTTTCCTGCCGTATGTCAGCAGCGTGTGCCGGAACGTGTGAGAGCCGCGTACCGCGTTTCCCTGCTCGTTAGCGACGCCGTGTAGGCCGATGGTTCGCATGTAGTTCGCCACAAACTTTCCAGGCGCTGCGCCAGCATCACCGCTCGTCGGCGTCCACTGCGGAAATAGCCGCCGTGCTCCGCCACGCTTCGTTTGTTCGAGGTAGTCCGGTAGACCGAGCCGAACCAGTTCAGCATGCATCGGAATCGTACGCGGTTTGCCGGTCTTCACCGACTTGATGACGTCCGGGTCTGGGCTTTCGCCGGGCTCATTGGTCAACCGCAGCCACCAGATTCCGTCCTTGCTCCCCCAATCGCTCTGAGGGTTAATCTGGCAGATTTCTCGAACACGGGCGCCCGTGTACAGCTCTATCGCCAACAGCCAAAACTTATGCACCTGGGCAGGGCTGCCTACAATTTTCTTCATCCGGTCATTGAAGAAAATCAGGCTAATCTCGTCAGGCCGCAGCGCGCGCTGCTTGCGTTCGGTCGTCGTGCGTGACCCAAGATACGGAATATTCGTTGTCAGAGTTGTTGGGAACCCGACATCTTGCCAATCAGCAACGGCGCAGTCGATAAACGTGCGCAGTGACGCGAGATATGAGCCTTCATAGGTCTTCAGCGACAGCGTTTCGCTCCACTCCTTGCTCGCCAAATCTCGGATGTTCTGACCGCTTTTCCGGCGTAGATCAGACCAGCGAGGCGGGAGTTTCTGGACGGTAAGCAGGAAGTCTTTGACATGCGACTGACGCAGCTCGGTGATGGGCATGTCTCCCACCACTTCGAGGAAGGCGGGGAGAATGAATCGGTGCTTCTCGTTCATTGCCCGTTGAGCAGGCGGGAGATGTTCAAGGAACTCTTTGATTGCCGCAGATAGCATCATCACGTTCGCAACGCCGACGACCGCCCCAGATTCCCCTACCGGCCTTTTTAGCGGAGCGGCCGGGGTGGCAACCGGCCGGTCTTCGCCGTTATCGCGAGCCTGTACAACGCCAATGCCCGCCAGGTGCGCACGCACGAAAGCAAGCAGAAGCCTTCCTTCGTCCACGGTACCAATGAGCTCATCTGCGAGCCGGTATCCGTTCAGGTACAGCGTCTGATGCGTAACTTGCTGGAATGCACTGCAATCGCCCGTAGCCAGGGCTCGCCTCAACAGCCTCTCGGACTCGGAGTGGGCTTCCCGTGCCTCGCCCATTTCGAGCCCAGCTTGTTGGCCCACGGCGGCAGCCTCACGCCGCTGAATGTCTGCGATTTCGGTTGTGGCGAATACCGTTGAGAAGAACCGCTGCGCAACATCTGGGGTGACTTCGTTGAGGACTTCAAGGTCGTCCCATACATGGAAGCCATTCTTGCTGAGCCGCTGCAACCCGTTGCGGGCCGAAGCAATCCGTTCCGTTGACTCGTGCGCCAGGCGGTCGCGTTCGCGGCAAGCCGTTCGGTAGTCCCCGCTGAGCTTTTCCTTGAACTCTCGTCTACCGATGATGTGCCGCACGTCTTCAGGCACGCCGCGACGAAAGAGATACCCGGTACCGGTCCGGGTCTTGAACATGAATTGAGGCATACGGTCGCGTGGCCGTACCCCCTTGCTGCCTGTTGCCTTGTACCTGCTTTTGTACCTTCGTTTGTACCATACGAAAAACAAAACCCCTTGAGACACCGGCGTATTCTGGCGATTCAAGGGGTTAGAGGCAACTTGGCGGAGAGAGGGGGATTCGAACCCCCGATAGGCTTTCACCTATACACGCTTTCCAGGCGTGCGACTTAAACCACTCATCCATCTCTCCGGGAAGACAGCAAGTATAGCAAACTCCGGAACCAAGCCGCCAGTCCCAGCGAAAACCGCCCGTCACGGATGCCGGATATAGTCGACGAGCGCGTTCGTATACGCATCCGGCCGCCGATCCAGCAGGCTCACGACGATCGCCATCGCAAACCCGGCCGGCACGCCGAACACGCCGGAGCTGATCGGCTCGATGCCGAGCCAGTTCGGCCCCGCGAAGCCCGTGATCTGCGTGAAGAACGGATACGTCGACACGATGTAGTACACGCACACGCCAAGCCCCGTCACCATCCCGGCCACCGCGCCACGCGTCGTCGTGCGCTTCCAGAACACGCCAAGCACGAGCACCGGAAAGAAGCTCGACGCGGCGAGCGAGAACGCCGCCCCGACCAGGAACAAAATCTTTCCCGTATTCAGCGACGCGACATACGACGCAAACAGCGCAACGCCAAGCAGCAGCACCTTCGAGATCGTCACGCGCCGCTGGCTCGACGCGTCGGGCGCGACCATGTGGTAGTAGACGTCGTGCGACAGCGCATTCGCGATCGTCAATAACAGTCCGTCCGCCGTCGACAGCGCCGCGGCAAGCGCGCCCGCCGCGATCAGCCCCGACACGACATACGGCAGTCCCGCGATCTCTGGCGCCGCAAGCACGACGATGTCGGGCTGCATCTGGATCTCCGACCAATGGATCATGCCGTCGCGCAACTGATCGGCGACGCTGATGAGCCCCGGCTCGAATCGGTGCCATTGCGTAATCCATGCAGGCAGATCGGCGAACGGCCGCCCCACCAGATTCGTCAGGATCTCGTGCTTGATCAGCACCGCGAGCACCGGCACCGTCAAATAGAACAGCGCGATGAAAAACAGCGTCCAGCCGACCGAGCGCCGCGCGGACGCCACCGACGTCGTCGTGTTGTAGCGCGTCAGAATGTGCGGCAGGCTCGCCGTGCCGAGCGACAGGCACAGCAGCAGCGCCAGGAAGTTTCGTTCGCGCGGGCGGCGGTCGTCGTCGCTCGCGGCCGGAAACGGCTCGTGCATCGGCACCGGGTCCGCCGCGCGCGCGAGCAGATCGTCGCGCGCCTGCTCCCACACGACCCGCGCCGCCGCCGGATCGCGCGGAAACTCGGCGAGCTCGCGCTCGCGCAGGTTGATCTCGCGCAGCGGCCCGTTGTGCCGGCGCAGCGCGGCAACGTCTTCCACGAGCCGCGCGCGCGCATCTTCGTAAGACGCCGGCAGCCGATCGAGCTGCGCCTGGATCTCGGCCGCCTGCCTGCGATACGCGTCGCGCACCTGCCGTTCCTGCGGCGCGTCGCGTATCTCCGTCTCGAGCGTTTCGACACGCGACATCAGATGGCCGTAATTGAATTGCGGCACGGGCCCGAGGCCGTTCTTCATCGCGATCAGCGAAACGGGCAGCAGGAACGCGATGATCAGGATGATGTACTGCGCGACCTGCGTCCACGTGACCGCGCGCATCCCGCCGAGGAACGAGCAGACAAGTATCCCCGCGAGGCCGCAGAAGATGCCGATCGAGAAATCGACGCCGATGAAGCGCGTCGCGATGAGGCCGATGCCCTGTATCTGCGCGACCAGGTAGACGAACGAGCACAGGATCGCGGCAATCGCCGCGAGCGCCCTGACGAGCGTGCTCGAAAAGCGCGTGCCCAGGAAATCGGGAATCGTGTAGCGCGCGAGCTTGCGCACATACGGCGCGAGCAGGAACGCGACGAGGCAGAAGCCGCCCGTCCAGCCCATCAGGTACGCGAGCGCGTCGTAGCCGGTCGCGTACAGCGAGCCCGCGAGACCGATGAACGAGGCAGCGGACAGCCAGTCGGCGGCGGTCGCCATGCCGTTGAACGCGGACGGCACGCGCCGCCCGGCCACGTAGTATTCGACGAGATCCGAGGTCCGCGACAGCAGCCCGATCACCGCGTAGACCGCGATCGGCACGAACAGGAACACATAGCCGATCCACACGCCCGGCCCGGTCGCGCGCTCGATCCGCCACAGCAGCAGCACGAACGCGGCGAAGCCGATCGTGTACAGCGCATACGCGCGAACCAGCCGATTCGTCAGCATGCGTCGGCATCCGTCGAAATGGCTTCGTTGCGCTTCGCTTCGTCCGCATACGCGTCGTAGTCGCGCCGCAGAATCCGGTCGGCGCGCTGCATCAGCACGATGTAGACGCCGATCAGCGCGAGATAGACGAGAATCGCGCCCTGCGCGCCGACGTAGAACGGCAGGCTGAAGCCGGCGAAGCGCAGATGCGCGAGCGCCGGCGCGAACAGCGGCACGACGAACGACACGGCGAAGCCGATCGTCATCAGCACGGCGATCAGCGCGACGTTGAAACGCCAGTAGCGCGCATGCGCGCGCGCGAGCGGCACCGGCACGAACGGCGGTTCGGCGGGATGCGACGGCGTGGGCGAAGAGGTACCGGAAGAAGCGGCCATGCGCTTGTGTAACAAAAAGCCCCTGCGCAGGCAATCGGGATTGCCGCGCAGGGGCTCGGGCGGCGCGCATTCGGCAGCGCGCCGCGCGCCGTCACGCTCAGCGCACTTCGGCGAGCTGTTCGAGGATCGCGGGGTTCTCGAGCGTCGACGTGTCCTGCGTGATCGCCTCGCCCTTCGCGAGCGAGCGCAGCAGGCGCCGCATGATCTTGCCCGAACGCGTCTTCGGCAGGTTGTCGCCGAAGCGGATGTCCTTCGGCTTCGCGATCGGCCCGATCTCCTTGCCGACCCAGTCGCGCAGCGCCTTCGCGAGCGCCGCCGCCTCTTCGCCTTCCGGCCGCGTGCGCTTCAACACGACGAACGCGACGACCGCCTCGCCCGTCGTGTCGTCCGGCCGGCCGACCACGGCCGCCTCCGCGACGAGTTCGTGCGACACGAGCGCCGATTCGATCTCCATCGTGCCGAGCCGGTGTCCGGACACGTTCAGCACGTCGTCGATGCGGCCCATGATCGTGAAGTAGCCGGTTTCCTTGTCGCGCACGGTGCCGTCGCCCGCCAGATAGAGGCGGCCGCCGAGCTCTTCCGGGTAATAGCTCTTCTTGAAGCGGTCCGGGTCGCCCCAGATCGTGCGCGCCATCGCCGGCCACGGACGCTTGACGACGAGAATGCCGCCCTGCCCGTTCGGCACGTCCTGGCCCGTCTCGTCGACGACGGCGGCCATGATGCCCGGCAGCGGCAGCGTGCACGAGCCCGGCACGGTCGGCGTCGCGCCGGGCAGCGGCGTGATCATGTGGCCGCCCGTCTCGGTCTGCCACCACGTGTCGACGATCGGGCAGCGCCCGCCGCCGACGTGCTTGTGATACCACATCCACGCTTCCGGATTGATCGGCTCGCCGACCGTGCCGATGATCCGCAGGCTCGACAGATCGTAGCTCTTCGGGTGCACGTGGTCGTCGGCCTCGGCCGCCTTGATCAGCGAGCGGATCGCGGTCGGCGCGGTGTAGAACACGGATACCTTGTGGTCGCCGATCATCTTCCAGAAGCGGCCCGCGTTCGGATAGGTCGGCACGCCCTCGAACACGACCTGCGTCGCGCCGACGGCGAGCGGCCCGTACGTGATGTACGAGTGGCCCGTGACCCAGCCGATGTCGGCCGTGCACCAGAACACGTCGGTCGGCTTCCAGTCGAACGTCCACTTCATCGTCTGCGCGCCCCACAGCAGATAGCCCGCCGTGCTGTGCTGGACGCCCTTCGGCTTGCCGGTCGAGCCGGACGTGTACAGGATGAAGAGCGGATGCTCGGCGCCGACCCACTCGGGCTCGCACGCGTCGGACTCGTTCGCGACGATCTCGTGCATCCAGACGTCGCGGCCCGCGTGCCAGCCGACGTTGCCGCCCGTGCGGCGATAGACGACGACGGTCTTCACCGCGTCGCAGCCGCCCATCGCGAGCGCCTCGTCGGCGATGTTCTTGAGCGGCAGCGCCTTGCCGCCGCGCATCTGCTCGTCGGCCGTGATGAGCGCGGTCGCGCCGACGTCGACAATGCGCTCGTGCAGCGACTTCGACGAGAAGCCGCCGAACACGACCGAGTGCGTCGCGCCGATCCGCGCGCACGCCTGCATCGCGACGATGCCTTCGACCGACATCGGAATGTAGATGACAACGCGGTCGCCGCGGCCGACGCCGCGCCTCTTCAGCGCGTTCGCGAAACGCGACACGCGCGCGAGCAGATCGGCGTAGGTGACGCGCGTGACGGTGCCGTCGTCGGCCTCGAAGATCACCGCGACGCGCTCGCCAAGGCCAGCGGCGACGTGGCGGTCGAGGCAGTTGTACGACGCGTTCAGCTCGCCGTCCTCGAACCACGTGTAGAACGGCGCGTTCGTCTCGTCGAGCACCTTGCCGAACGGCTTGTGCCATTCGAGCGTCTCGCGCGCGAGACGCGCCCAGAATCCTTCGTAATCGCGCTCAGCCTCTTCGGCGAGCGCCCGATAAGCCGCCATGCCGGAAATGGCTGCCGCCTTCTCCACGGCGGCGGGCGGCGCGAACTGGCGGCGTTCGTGCAGAACCGATTCAATCGCAGACATCGACTACCCCTTGGTGAACATGGAACCCACTACGTGCCGGCGCGATCGGGCGCGCCGTGTCTGATTGGCGCGCGACGCGCCTGTCTCCCACCCTGCGCGCCGCATGCGGCTCACGTGACGCGCGATGCTGCACCGCACCACGCCGGACGGCCGCGGCAAAACGATGCAGACGTTTCACGATAAGCGCCGGAACTTACCCGTCACTTACGCGGCGAGCGGCCCGACGCGGCTTTACGCTGGCTTTCGTGCGACCCTACAATGCTAACCAACTCGTCGCCCGGATTCCAGCTTGAATCGCTACGCCTTCTTTCTCATCGCGTCGATGTTGCTCGTCGGCAGCAACGTCGGCATCGGCAAATCGATCGTCGCCTTCGTTCCCGTCACCCTCCTCGCCACGCTGCGCTTCGTCATCGCGAACGCGGTGCTCTGGCCGCTCTTCAGCCCCGTCAAGATGCGCACCGTCAAGCGCGGCGAATGGCTGAACCTGTTCCTGCAGGCGTTCTTCGGCACGTTCATGTTCACGCTGCTGATGCTCAACGGCGTGCAGCGCACGAGCGCCGTCGCGGCGGGCGTCATCACAAGCACGATCCCGGCCGTCGTCGCGCTGTTCGCATGGATCTTCCTGAGCGAGAAACCGAACAGGCGTGCGCTCGTGTCGATCGCGCTCGCGATCGCCGGCGTCGTGACGATCAATGTCGCGAACGGCACCGCGAGCGAAGGCGGCGCGCACGCGGGCTCGCTCGCCGGCAATCTGCTGATGCTCGGCGCGGTCTGCTGCGAGTCGATCTACGTGATCCTGTCGCGGCGCCTCACGCAGACGCTCGCGCCGATCGACATCTGCGCGTACACCCACCTGTTCGGCCTGCTGCTGATGCTGCCGCTCGGCGCGGGCGCGCTCTGGCATTTCGACTACGCGAGCGTGCCGGCGGGCGTCTGGACGCTCGTCGTCTGGTACGGCCTGTCCGCGAGCATCTTCTCGTTCTGGCTGTGGATGAAGGGCATCCGTCACGTGCCGGGCAGCCTCGCCGGCGTGTTCAGCGCGGTGCTGCCGATCTCGGCCGCGATCTACGGCATCCTGTTCCTCGGCGAACGGCCGACGCTCGCGCACGGCATCGCGCTCGCGTGCGTCGTGACGGGCATCGTGCTCGCGAGCCTGCGCGTGCGGCGCTCGCCGCCCGTCTCACCCTGAACTCGCCCTGAACGCACGCCGCCCGCGCCCGCGGCGCACGGTCGGCCTCGCGCCCAGCCGGCACCGCCGGCCTCGATGCGCGGCCTCGATGCCGCGCCGCTGCCAGCGGCCCGACCGACGCGTTACAATAACGCGCTTTTTTTCAAAAACGCTCCATATCCCCGCATCCCCGCTTCGCCCGACCATGTCCGCCGCCCCGACCGATCTGCGCGCCGCCCGCCCGGCCCGCCGCAAGATGCGCCCGCTGCCCGCCGTCATCTTCATGAGCCGCTGGCTGCAAGTCCCCCTTTATCTGGGCCTGATCGTCGCGCAGGCGATCTACGTGTTCCTGTTCCTGAAGGAAGTCTGGCATCTGCTGTCGCACGCGGCGAGCCTCGACGAAACGAACGTCATGCTCGCCGTGCTCGGCCTCATCGATGTGGTGATGATCTCGAACCTGCTCATCATGGTGATCGTCGGCGGCTATGAAACGTTCGTGTCGCGCCTGGGCGTCGAGGGCCATCCGGACGAGCCGGAATGGCTCGACCACGTGAACGCGGGCGTGCTGAAGGTGAAGCTGTCGATGGCGCTCATCAGCATCTCGTCGATCCACCTGCTGAAGACGTTCATCAATCCGGACCAGCACACGGTGCACGCGATCATGTGGCAGGTGCTGATCCACGTCGCGTTCCTCGTGTCGGCGATCGTGATGGCGTGGGTCGACCGCCTGACGACACACACGCACCCCGAGCATTTCCACGAAGCGCCGACGCACCCGTCGGCGCCGCGCGAGCCGGCGCAACAGTCGGCCTGAGTCGATTCCCATACCCACAGTCCTCACAGAGCCTCAGCCATGACCGTCATCAAACAGGAAGACCTGATCCAGAGCATCGCGGATTCGCTGCAGTACATCAGCTACTACCATCCGCTCGACTACATCCAGGCGCTCGGCCGCGCATACGAGCTCGAACAGAGCCCGGCCGCGAAGGACGCGATCGCGCAGATCCTGACGAACAGCCGCATGTGCGCGGAGGGCAAGCGCCCGATCTGCCAGGACACGGGGATCGTCACGATCTTCGTGAAGGTCGGCATGGACGTGCGCTGGGCAAGTGAAAACGGCGGCGCGACGATGAGCGTCACCGACATGATCAACGAAGGCGTGCGCCGCGGCTACACGCATCCGGACAACGTGCTGCGCGCATCGATCGTCAACCCGCCCGAAGGCGCGCGCAAGAACACGAAGGACAACACGCCGGCCGTGATCCACTACGAGATCGTGCCGGGCGACAAGGTCGACGTGCAGGTCGCGGCGAAGGGCGGCGGCTCGGAGAACAAGTCGAAGTTCGTGATGCTGAACCCGTCGGATTCGATCGTCGACTGGGTGCTGAAGACCGTGCCGACGATGGGCGCGGGCTGGTGCCCGCCGGGGATGCTCGGCATCGGCATCGGCGGCACCGCCGAGAAAGCGATGCTGATGGCGAAGGAATCGCTGATGGAGTCGATCGACATCCAGGAGATCATCGCGCGCGGCCCGAAGGACTGGGTCGAAGAACTGCGCGTCGAGCTGCACGAGAAGGTCAACGCGCTCGGCATCGGCGCGCAGGGTCTCGGCGGCCTCGCAACCGTGCTCGACGTGAAGATCATGGCCGCGCCGACGCACGCGGCGTCGAAGCCCGTCGCGATGATCCCGAACTGCGCGGCCACGCGCCACGCGCACTTCGTGCTCGACGGCTCGGGGCAGGCGTCGCTCGAGGCGCCGTCGCTCGACGCATGGCCGAAGGTCCACTGGGAGCCGAACACCGAAACGAGCAAGCGCATCGACCTGAATACGCTGACGCCGGAAGAAGTCGCGTCGTGGAAGCCGGGCCAGACGCTGCTGTTGTCGGGCAAGATGCTCACCGGCCGCGACGCCGCGCACAAGCGCATCGCCGACATGCTCGCCAAGGGCGAGAAGCTGCCCGTCGACTTCACGAACCGCGTGATCTACTACGTCGGCCCGGTCGATCCGGTGCGCGACGAAGTGGTGGGCCCGGCAGGCCCGACGACGGCGACGCGCATGGACAAGTTCACCGAGACGATGCTCGCGCAAACGGGCCTCATCTCGATGGTCGGCAAGGCCGAGCGCGGCCCCGTCGCGATCGACGCGATCAAGAAGCACAAGGCCGCGTATCTGATGGCGGTCGGCGGCGCCGCGTACCTCGTGTCGAAGGCGATCCGCGGCGCGAAGGTGCTCGCGTTCGAAGACCTCGGCATGGAAGCGATCTACGAGTTCGACGTGCAGGACATGCCGGTGACGGTCGCGGTCGATTCGCAGGGCACGTCGGTCCATCAGACGGGGCCGAAGGAGTGGCAGGCGAAGATCGGCAAGATTCCGGTCGCGAGCGCGTAAATAGGAATGATTTTCAGGCCGGATTTCAATCCGGCCTTTTTGATGCGGTGGGTCCGTTCCGTCTTTCGGACATCGAACGGATTCGCCCTTGGCTTTTCAGGAACGAGCGTTTATCGTTCAGGGACTCAAGCCCCACACATCACAAGGAACGAACATGCAAGGCGACAAGAAAGTCATCGAATATCTGAACGCCCAGTTGAAAAACGAACTGACCGCAATCAATCAATATTTCCTGCATGCGCGGATGTACAAGCACTGGGGGCTCGAGAAACTCGGCAAGCACGAATACGACGAATCGATCGGCGAAATGAAGCACGCGGACTGGCTGATCGAACGCGTGTTCGTGCTCGACGGCCTGCCGAACCTGCAGGATCTGCACAAGCTGCTCGTCGGCGAGGAAACCGAGGAGATCCTGAAATGCGATCTGAAGCTCGAGCAGGTCTCGCAGGCCACGTGCAAGGAAGCCATCGCTTATTGCGAATCGGTGCGTGATTACGTGTCACGCGAAATCTTCGAGAAGATCCTCGACGATACCGAAGAGCACATCGACTGGCTCGAAACGCAAATCGATCTGATCGGCAAGGTCGGCATTCAGAACTATCAGCAGTCGATGATGGGCTCGCCGGAGTAATTCCCTCTCGTCGATATTTCATTCGGTTCACGCTCGGTCGCCCGCATGACGACGCCGCACACGTCCGATTCCCGCGTATCGCCCGCCCGCACGCCGATCGGCATCTTCGATTCGGGGCTCGGCGGCCTGTCGGTGTTGCGCGCGGTGCGCGAGCAACTGCCCGGCGAGGCGATCGTCTACGTCGCCGATTCGCGCCATGCGCCATATGGCCCGCGCGACGACGCGTTCATCATCGAGCGCACGCTCGCGATCGGCGAATGGCTCGTCGCGCAGGGCGCGAAGGCGCTCGTCGTCGCGTGCAACACGGCCACCGCGCAATCGATCGCCGTCGTGCGCGAACGTCTGCCGATCCCGCTCGTCGGCGTCGAGCCCGGCATCAAGCCGGCGGCGCTGCATTCGAAGACGCGCGTCGCCGGCGTGCTCGCGACGCAGGCGACGCTGCGCAGCGCACGCTTCGAAGCGCTGATCGCGCGCTACGCGGCCGACTGCCGTTTCATCCGCCAGGCGGGGCACGGCCTCGTCGAGGCGATCGAGCGCGGCGACACCGGCTCGCCCGAGTTGCGTGCGCTGCTCGCGGGCTATCTCGAGCCGATGCTCGAAGCAGGCGCCGATACGCTCGTGCTCGGCTGCACGCACTACCCGTTCCTCGACGCGGCGATCCGCGACGTGACGTCGAACCGCCTTCATCTGATCGACACGGGCGATGCGATCGCCCGCCAGCTCGCGCGCATCCTCGACGAGCGCGGGCTGCGCGCGCCCGCCTCGTCCCGGCCGGCGCCGCTGCCGCGCCTCTGCTCGACGAGCGACGGCCGGCATTTGCAGACGCTCGCCGCGACGCTGCTCGGGCTCGACGTGCCGGTCGAATCCGTCACCATTTCGTCTCCCAGCACGGCCGCGTCGGCCGCCGATCCGTCGTAGCCTCACCGCTGCGGCCTTCCCCGGAAACCCTTCCAAGCACCTGGTTTTGTTACAAAAAACCCGGAGCCGCGCTTGCCAACCCGTACAAATATAATGATAATAATTCGCATTAACGTTAGCTATCGCGCTCCATCATGATCGTCTGCGTATGCAAGTCCGTTTCCGATCGGAAGATTCGCGCATCCTTTGAGGAAGGCGCGGACACCTTCGAAGAACTCCAGTTCGAACTCGGGGTCGCCACCTGCTGCGGCAAGTGCGAGGAAACCGTGCGCGGGATCATGGCGGAACAGGGCGTTTGTGCGAGCCGCTGCGGTGTCGAGCACCCCGCGGCCGTGCCGGTCCCCATCATGTTCTACGAACGCAAGGCGGCTTGACCGGCGTGCCAGGATCGCACGCGGCGCCGCGCGCCGCGCTCTCGTTTTACCAGCCCGTCAGCAAGCCTGCCCGCGCAAGCCAACGGCCTACCTGTAAAGGAGCCCGTAATGGAATTGCTGATCGGATTCGTGACTACCGTGTGCATCTCTTTGCTGATTTTCCGCAAGTGATGCAACACTTCGCGGCGCTCATCACGCGCGCCGCCGTGCTACGAAGCTAACATGCAGGTTTCGAATTCCTTGCCGGCCGCATCCGCGCCGGCCTTTTCCCGTATGAATCCCCGCGTCGTCACCGCTGCCGCGACGGTTCTCGCCGGACACGCGCTCCTGCTCACCGGCGCGCTGCTGATGCGCAACGACGTGCCGCATCGTCCGCTCGAATCGAAGACGATCACCGCCGAGTTGCTGAGCGCGCCCGTCGCGCAGCCGGTCGGCATCCAGTCGGCGCCGGCGCCCACGCCGCCGAAGCCCGTCCCGAAGGTCAAGCCGAAGCCGGCGCCCGTCCCCCGGCCCGTCGCGAAGCCGAGCCCGACGCCGCTGCCCGTCACGCACGAGCCTGCGCCGAATGCGATCACCGCGCCGGAACCCGCACCGCCCGCGCCTGCCGCGCCCGCCGAGACGAGCGCGAAAGCCGTGCCGCCCGCGGGCGCGCCGGCGAACCGCCCGACGATGGAGATCGTCGCGCCGAAGGAAGGCGCGCACCTGACCTGCCAGATCGCGAAGGCCGCCTACCCGTCGATGTCGAAGCGGCGCGGCGAGACGGGTGTCGTGAAGGTCCGCTTCGTCGTCGGCCTGACGGGCAGGATCGAAAGCGCGCAGGTCGTCCAGAGCAGCGGCTTCCCGCGCCTCGACGACGCGGCGCTCGACGCGATCCGCTCGTCGCCGTGCCAGCCATATCTGCAGAACGGACAGCCGATGCGCGCCGCCTACACGCAGCCTTATGACTTCACTCTGACCGACTAATCTCAGCAACACCGAAAGAAACAACAAGGAAAGGAAATGCAAAGCTACGGAATCGCGCACGTGTGGGCGCAAGGTGACTTCGTGACACGCTCCATCGCGGTCGCGCTGCTCGTGATGTCGGTCCTGTCGTGGATGGTGATCGTCATCAAGGGCTGGAACGTGATTCGCCTGAAGCGCCTGTCGAAAGACGCCGAACAGTCGTTCTGGCATTCGGACGATTTCGACGAAGGCGTGAAGAAGCTCGGCCGCGCATCGTCGTCGGCGCAGGACAACCCGTTCCTCGCGCTCGCGCTGTCCGGCAAGGAAGCCTCCGATCATCACCATCAGACGCAGCCGCACCTGCACGACCGGATGGACGTGTCCGACTGGGTCACGCGTTGCCTGAAGGACACGATGGACGAAGGCATCGCGCGGATGCAGGGCGGCCTCGCGATCCTCGCGTCGATCGGCAGCACCGCGCCGTTCGTCGGTCTGTTCGGCACCGTGTGGGGCATCTATCATGCGCTGCTCGTGATCGGTGCGACGGGCCAGACGTCGATCGACCAGGTCGCCGGCCCCGTCGGCGAATCGCTGATCATGACCGCGTTCGGCCTGTTCGTCGCGATTCCCGCCGTGCTCGGCTACAACGCGCTCACGCGCGCGAACAAGAGCATCGTGAGCCGCCTGCGCCGCTTCGCGCACGGCCTGCATGCGTACTTCGTGACGGGCGCGCGCCTCGCGTCGTCGGCGCAGCGCGACGGGCTGCGGCTCGCCGCGCGCGCGAACTGAGCGGAGGCTTGCGATGGCAATGAACCCCAGCTTCGGCGACGAGGACGACGACGGCCTGATGAACGAGATCAACATGACGCCGCTCGTCGACGTCATGCTCGTACTCCTGATCATTTTCCTCGTCACGATCCCGGCGATGCACCATGCGGTGAAGATCGATCTGCCGCGCGCGAGCAGCCAGCCGGTCGAGGTGAAGCCGAAGACGATCGACGTCGCGATCGAAAGCGACGGCACGGTTCTGTGGGACGACCAGCCGGTGAGCGCGACCAATCTTCAGTCGCGCATCGCGCAAGCCGCGCAGACGAACCCGCAGCCGGAACTGCATCTGCGCGCAGACCGCAAGGTCGCCTATGAACGCGTCGCGGAAGTGATGTCGGCCGCGCAGGCAGGCGGCCTGACGAAGCTCGGCTTCGTGACCGAGCCGAAGTCGAACGCGAAGTAGGCGCAGCGCATCTCGCGTGCGATAAACGCACGCGGCCCCCAAAGTAAAAGGCCTCCATCGCCAGATGAAGGCCTTTTTTCATGCGCGCACGGGCGCCTTCGGGCGGCGGGCCCGGCGGCCTGACTGCTGCGCGTCGAGCAACGCGATGCGACATGCCGTGGTCTGCACGGACTTGCGCGGTCTGCCCTATCTGGCTCGCAACATATGCGGCCACCTTGTTTCGCTCGGCACCTTCCCTCACGAAATCGGGATTCCAATATAGGCCGGGTCGAGCACGCATTCAAGCGGCTGCCGATTGAAACTACCGATTGCGTGACTCGCGTCAAATGACAAAACCGATGCGCGCGCGATCTTCCGATTCCGTCAGAGCGAAATCCTCGTCTCCGCGTCCTTCGTGCCGCGCTCCGGACAGCCCGGGTCCTTGTAGTTTTCGTTGTCGAGCTTCTCGACGAGGTAATCGACGAACGCGCGCACGGCGGGCGGCATCCCCTGCCGCGACACGAACACCGCATAGAGCTGCGGCACAGGCAGCGTCCATCCCGGCATCACCGGCGACAGTTGTCCCGCGCGCAACGCGTTGCCGTACATCGATTCCGGCAGCGCGGCGATTCCGACCCCGTCGAGCACCGCTTCGCGAATCGTCATCAGATCCGCCGTCACAAGGCGCGGCTCGTGCTCGTGCGCGTGGCGCGTGCCGTCCGGCGCGATCAGGTTGAACACGTGCCGCCCGTCTCCGGACGGCGTATCGAGCGTGTCGAATCCCGCCAGATCGTCGGGCACGAGGGGCGGCGCATTCTGCTGCAGCAGGCTCGGCGCGCCGACGAGCATCTGCTCGGTGCGCCACAGCGGCCGCACGACGATGTTCGCATTCTGCGGCGGCTCGGATCGCACGCGCAGCGCGACGTCGATCGAGTCTTCGAACAGGTCGATCACGCGATTCGTCACGCGAATCTGCACGCGCACTTCAGGATAGCGGCGCAGGAATTCCGGCAGCAGGCGCGACAGCATTGTCTGCGACACCGTGACGGGCACGCTCACGCGCACTGTGCCGCGCGGCGCCGAGCGCAGTTGCTGCACCGCGTTCATCGCGGCCTGCGCCTCCGACAACATCGCCTGGCAATGCTGATAGAAGAGCTGGCCGGCCTCGGTCAACGCGAGCTTGCGGGTCGAGCGCTGCAACAGGCGCACGCCGAGCGTCGCCTCGAGCTCGGTCAGCCGCCGCGAAAGGCGCGACTTCGAGATGCCGAGCACGCGTTCCGCGGCCGAGAAGCCGCCGTGCTCGACCACCTGAGAGAAGTACATCAAGTCGTTCAGGTTATGTGCATCGATAGTCATTTCATCGTTCCAATTCCACAACGATCCATTGCGAATCGAGCGGATTTAATCGGCAATTCGCTCAATATAATAGCCTTACGTTGCAAAAATAACGTTATTTCCCATCACTCCGAGAGCTTTTCCATGACTATCGCCCGCTCGATCCAGCGTACCTACCCGGCGCTCCGCACGACGGAAGGCGGCGGCTTCGTGGTTCACCGCCCGTTTCCGACCCGCCTGCTGACGGATTTCGATCCGTTCCTGTTGCTCGACGAAATGGGGCCCGTCGATTACGCGCCGGGCGATGCGAAGGGTGCGCCCGATCATCCGCACCGCGGCTTCGAAACCGTTACTTACGTGCTGGAAGGCTGGTTTCGCCATCGCGATTCGGCGGGACATGCGGGCGCGCTCGGTCCGGGCGACGTCCAGTGGATGACGGCGGGCGCGGGCGTCGTCCACAGCGAAATGCCCGACCCCGAATTCGCGCGCCGGGGTGGCCGCGCGCACGCGTTCCAGCTCTGGGTGAACCTTCCGCGCCGCGACAAGATGATCGCGCCGCGCTATCAGGACATTCCGGCCGCGCGCATTCCGACCGCCAAATCGCCCGACGGCCGCGCGATCGTGCGGGTGATCGCCGGCGAGGCGTTCGGCGCATGTGCGACGATCGAGACGCGCACCCCGATGCTCTACCAGCACTTCACGCTGTCGCCCGGCGCAATCGTCGAGCAGCCGGTGCCGCCCGGCTTTCGCGTATTCGCCTATCCGATCGAGGGCAGCGGATTCTACGGAGCGGACGGGACGGAGGTCGACGCGCGCCATGTCGTCGTGTACGCGGAAGACGGCGACACCGCCGTATTCGCCGCGGGCGATGCGCCGCTCGACTTGCTGCTGATCGGCGGCGCGCCGCTCAACGAGCCGATCGTGCGCTACGGCCCGTTCGTGATGAACACCGAGGACGAGATCCGCGCGGCGGTTGCCGATTACCAGAGGGGCCGGATGGGCCGCATTTCCGCATAGACGGCGGCCGCCCCCATTGGCCGAACGGCAGAGGGCCGAAGCTCCGCCGCCGCGGCGGATTTGCGTCACAATAGCTTCTCGCGCCCGGCATGGGCCGCACTACAGAAGGAATCCGCCGCTTTGAACTTCGAACATCTGATCCAGATTAACGCCGCCGACAACCCGTCCCTGCCGACGCTGACTCGCGCGCAGCTGTGGGAAGGCCTCGTGCTGCGCGCCGAGCAGCCGCAGTTGTTCGTGATCGGCCTAGACAACTGCATCGTTCACGCGCGCACGGAAACGACGCTCGAGCGCGAACTGCACTATGGCAACGCGACGGTACGCGATCGCGTGACGTTCACGCCGAACGAGCAGGTCCGCTACGACATCCATGCGGCCGACGGCGAGATCGGCGGGTCGCTGACGATGACGATCGAAGAACGTGACGATCAGCAGTTGTTCCTGCGCTTCGAGTATCGGACGACGCTGCCTGTCAGCAACGACAGCGAGGACGCACGCCAGACGCAGGGGATCGTGAGGGAAGCCTACCGCGCATCCGACATCGACACCGTTCGCCTGATTCGCGAGTACGCGCAGGGCCGCAAGGACCCGGACCCGCTGCACTAACGATCCCTGGCGGCGGTGCATCCGTCGCCCTCTTTGTCTCCGCCTATCGGCAATCAGTTTTCGATCGATAAAGATACATTGTAAATGGGAATGGTTATCATTTAGTATTCATTCCATCGAATCGCCACTCACCGATCGCCTGAATGACCGAACTTATGCGCTCTACTACGCTCACGTTGCGCCGCACCGGCGGTACCGCACCCAGCAGCCGTTCCAAGGCAGCAGCGGTGACGACGCCGGCCGAATCGGCAAAGGCCATCGCGAAGCCTGCCGCCGCCGCAAGCGCAAGCGCCGGGCAGCGCGTAGTGAGCAGCGACGCGTTGCTGCAAGGCCAGAGCCACGTGAGCATCGCGCATAACGGCGAAACCTATCAGTTGCGGGCCACGCGCCTCGGCAAGCTGATCCTGACGAAGTAACGAACCGAGTATTGTGGGGACCACCTCTCCGAGAGGTGTTAGGCATTAGCCAGCCACAACGGCTTGCACGCGAGTCTAGACCCCTTCGTGCAAACATATTCAAGCAGCCGTTGCAGCAAGCCAAGCCGCTTTTTTTGGGTTCTCACTGCGTGAAAGAGAAAAGCGACGCGTCACCGGACGCGTCGCTTTTTTGTTTGACGGATGGGCGGAGACGGTCAATCGCGAAACGCACGAACAGCGGCTCGTCGATCGTCTCGACGCCGAGACAGACGAGCGACGCAATGTGCCGCACCGTGCCGATCAGCCGGCGTCGGTCAACGCGGCGATTCCCGCGCGGGCGACGGCCGCATCCTGCTCGGACTTCACGCCGGACACGCCGACCGCCCCGACCGTCTCGCCTTCGACGACGATCGGCACGCCGCCCTCGACGAGGCCGACGAGCGGCACGCTCAGGAACGACACGCGCCCTTGCAGCACGATGTCTTCGTAGACCTTGCTCTCGCGACGGCCAAGCGCGGCCGTGCGGCCCTTGCCGATCGCCATCTCGACGGTACTCGGCGCGGCGCCGTCCATCCGGTGCAGATGCAGCAGATGCGCGCCGTCGTCGAAGATCGCGACCGTCACGGACCACTGGTTCGCGGCCGCGAACGACTCGGCGGCGGCGGCCATCCTCTTCACGTCGTCGCTCGTCAGAACGGATTTGGTTCTCATCTCGACACTCCTTCGCGATGCGCGTCCATCGACGGCTGCATCATACCGCTCGAAGCGCGTCAGAATCCCCAGAACATCAGCCACCACGCACTATCGACCACCGCGAGCGCGGCGCCGAACCAGAGCATCGCGACGAGCCGCCGCAGCAAGCCCGCATAGCGGCCGGTGACCTGCCAGGCAAGCCACGCGCTCCACAGATTCGCGCCGACGAGAATCGCGATGCGAACATCCGACGCCCAGCCGAGCGGCACATGCTCGGCGCGCAACAGCGAAAGCGTCGTCGCCGACAAGCCGAGAAACACGCCCGCGCCGGCGAGCGGAATCAGCGCCTGCGCCAGATGATGGAGCCGCACGCGCTCGAAGCGGCCGAGCATTGCGGCGGCGCCGGCGAGCAGCACGGCGAGCGCCGTGCCGTAAGCGAGCCCCGTGCCGACGATGTACGCGATGACGAGCGAGCCGTCGAGCCACGAGAACACATCGTTGTGCTCGGGGTAGTGCGTGAAGATGAACCAGGGCGCGTTCGTATCGAGCGGCCACATGATGTCGTGATCGATCAGCCAGCCCGCGAGCGCCTGCTTGATCTGCACGAACCACGGGCTCACCGTCCAGTGGAACGCGCCGATCGCGACGCCGAGCAGGCCGTAGAGGATGAGCGCGGTGTCCCAGCCGCTCGCCTGCTTGTCACCGAGCGCGACCACTTCCTCGGACGGCGAGCGCGTCGTCAATTCGATCGCGCCGCGGTGGCCGCTGCATCGGCCGCACATGTGGCACGCCGCCGCGCCCTTCATGTTGCGAAGCGGCACGAGCGGCGCGCAGTTGATCGGAATCACGCGGTGGCCGTCCTCGCCCTTCTTGTACGAACGGCGCCATGCGTCCTCGTCGACCTTGTAGCGCAGCGGCGAAAGACGCGCGAGCAGCGAGAAGACGCCGTTCACCGGGCACAGATAGCGGCACCATACGCGCTTCTCGCGTCCGTACAGAAAGCCGATCACGATCGCGGCGAGCGTCGAGCCGCCGAGCACGAGCAACACGGCGCGCGGATACTGATAGACGCTGACCATCTGCCCGTAGATCGTCGTCAGGCCGAACGCGACGAACGGCCAGCCGCCCCAGCGCATCCAGCGCGGAATCGCGCGGCCGCGGCCGAACTTGCTCGCGAATTCGCTCAATGCGCCCTCTGGACACAGCACGCCGCACCAGACGCGGCCGAGCATCACCATCGACAGCAGCACGAACGGCCACCAGATGCCCCAGAACACGAACTGCGCGGCGAGCGTCAGGTTGCTCCACAGGTGCGCGGTATCGTCGGGCAGCGGCATGAACGCCGGCACGAGGATGAGGAGCGCATAGACGAGCACCACGGCCCACTGGATGCCGCGGATCAGCGCGCCGTGGCGCTGCATCCAGTGCCCGGCTTGCGCGACGAAGCTCGTGCGGCGACGGCCGACGACTGCGCTCATGCGGGCCGCCCCGCAGTCGCCGCCGGGCGGCGCGCGGCGCGCTTGATCAGCAGGTAGACGAGCGCCCAGTAGGCCGCGTACGCCACGAGATTCGTGAGCGACGGATGCGCGCGATAGCCCGTCAGCGTCGACACGAGCGAGCCGAACGTGCTCGAATCGTCGAGGATCGCCGACGTATCCCACAATTGCGCGATGCCGAGCGGCAGGATTTCCTTGTCGATCAGCTTGTCGACGCCCGTCTGGAACAGGCCTGCGCCGAGGAACAGCAGCATGATTTCAGTGACGCGGAAAAAGTGCCGCCACGAGAAGTACTTGCCGCCGAGTTGCAGTACGTAGAACGTCAGGAACGCGAGACCGAGGCCGATCAGCACGGCGAGCATCTGGCCGCCGTCGACGTGCCCGGACTGGCCGAAGCCGAGCCCGTAGAGGAAAATAACCGTCTCGCTGCCCTCGCGCGCGATCGCGAGCGCGACGAGCACTGCGACGCCCCACCAGTTCGCGTCCTGCGTGCTCTTCTGCAGCGATTGCTCCATGTCGCGCTTGAGCGTGCGCCCGTGGCGCTTCATCCATAGCACCATCTGCACGATCAGCACACACGCGATCAGCACCATCGCGGTCTGAAAGTAGTCCTGCGCGTCGCCCGACAGCACTTCGGTGAAGCCGACGAGCGCGGCGCCAAGGCCCACCGCCATCAGCAGGCCGACGCCAACGCCCGCCCACAGATAAGGCAAGCCGCGGCGCGCATCGTCGTCGCCGTTCTTCAGCCATGCATAGAGGATGCCGACGACGAGCAACGCCTCGACGCTCTCCCGCCAGACGATGAACAAGATCTGACCCATTTGTTTTTACCTCCCGGCGCCCGCCGCGCGGCACGTGCCGCGCGTCAAACGCGAAAACCGTTACTTCGCGACGATGACGCCTTGCGCCTGCTGGTGAAAATCGTCGAAAAACTTGTACTCGCCCGGCGACAGCGGCGCGATCACGACGAACGATTCGCCGCCCGGCGCGAGCACCTTCTCCTTGCGAAGCTGCACGCTCTCGAACTCGACGGCGCCCTTGCCCGTGTTGCGAATCTGAATCTTGATGCGCTGGCCGGCCGGCACTTCGATGCGCGCCGGATTGAGCTTGCCGTCAGCCATCTCGAGCTTGAAGGTCGGCAGATCGGCCGCGTGCGCTGCGCCCGCGATGAAAATCGCGGCGGCGAATGCGAATGCTCTGGGGAATGTCATCGTATTTCTCTAAAAAGACAGCGCGCTCATCGCGCGCTGTCCGTTTGCTGCTCGCGCGATCAGTACCCGCCCTTCTTGCCGATTCCGGCGAACGGGAAATCGTATTCGAGCGTGATCGGCTTGAACCACGCGCCGACGCCGGTTTCCTTGTCGACGTGGCGGCCGAACGCCATGTGACCCGTCTGCATCGGCGGCTTCACGACGAGCGTCAGGTGATACTTGCCGGGGCCGTTGAGCTTCACGTTGTCGCCGTAGTGCGGACCGTCGCTCGCGACCATGCCCATCAGATCGCCTTCCGACTTCCACTTCGCGTCGCCCTGCTTCGTCAGCTTGTATGCGACTTGCAGATACGGCATCCAGTCGCCTTCGGCGAAGCCCGTCGGGTTGTTCTTGACCGCATGGATATCGGCTTCGAGGTGGATGTCCGAATCCGACGCCTTGCGCATCATCCCTTCCGGATCCATCGTGATCGGCTGCAGGTACACCGCGCCAATCTCCATCCCGCCTTGAATCTGGTGCTTGCCGATCGGGTATTCGGCCGCCGTCGCCGACAGCGCAGCGCACGCGGCCGCCAACGCGACGCCGCTGCGGACAAAGGAAGAACGCAACATTGACACTCCTGTTTTTATCTCGTGTTACACGTCCCGCCCGCGCGGACCCGGAACCCGGGGGTGAGACAAAAAAAGCGATGAAGAACGCTAATGCGAACTATTCTCAATACAGGCGCAAGTGTAGCACCGAACGCCCTCCAAAACAAATGGAGATGCCGCTAAATCCCTGATCCGACAAGGCTTACAGCGAGATTAACGAATGCGGCGGGGCGCCGCGGAACCCTCATTCGACCCCGCTCAGATGATCGCCCACATTCGCGCCGAATACCCGTTCGCGCAGCAGCGCGAGCTGGTCGCGCGTCTGCGCGGCTTTCTCGAACTCGAGATTTTTCGCGTAATCGGCCATCTGCTTCTCGAGCCGCTTGATTTCCTTCGCGATCTGCTTCTCGGACATGTCTTCGAATTTCGCGCGCTGCTGCGCCTCCTTCAGTTCGGCGCGCGCTTCGTCGGCGTTGTAGACGCCGTCGATGATGTCCTTGATCCGCTTCACGACGCCGCGCGGCGTGATGCCCATCTCCTCGTTGTACGCGATCTGCTTCGCGCGCCGCCGCTCGGTCTCGTCGATCGCGCGGCGCATCGAATCGGTGATCCGGTCCGCGTACAGGAGCGCCTTGCCGTTCACGTTGCGCGCCGCGCGTCCGATCGTCTGGATCAGCGAGCGCTCGGCGCGCAGGAAGCCTTCCTTGTCCGCGTCGAGGATCGCGACGAGCGACACCTCCGGAATGTCGAGCCCTTCGCGCAGCAGGTTGATCCCGACCAGCACGTCGAACGTGCCGAGCCGCAGGTCGCGAATGATTTCGACGCGCTCGACGGTGTCGATATCGCTATGCAGATAGCGGACCTTGACGCCATGATCCGCGAGGAATTCGGTCAGTTGCTCGGCCATGCGCTTCGTCAGCACGGTGATCAGCACGCGCTCGTCGGCCTTCACGCGCTCGGTGATCTCGGACAGCACGTCGTCGACCTGCGTGCTCGCCGGCCGCACCTCGATCTCGGGGTCGACGAGCCCCGTCGGCCGCACGACCTGCTCGGCGGTCTGGCCGGACACGCGCCGCTCGTAATCGGCGGGCGTCGCCGATACGAACACTACCTGGCGCATCTTGCGCTCGAACTCGGGGAACTTGAGCGGCCGGTTGTCGAGCGCCGACGGCAGCCGGAACCCGTAATCGACGAGGTTCTCCTTGCGCGCGCGGTCGCCGTTGTACATCCCGTTCAACTGGCCGATCAGCACGTGCGATTCGTCGAGCAGCATCAGCGCGTCGGACGGCAGATAGTCGACGAGGGTCGGCGGCGGCTCGCCCGGCGCCGCGCCGGAGAAGTGTCGCGAATAGTTCTCGATGCCCTTGCAGAAGCCGAGCTCCTGCAGCATCTCCAAGTCGAACCGGGTGCGCTGCTCGAGGCGCTGCGCCTCGACGAGCTTGCCGTCGCGGTGGAAGAACTCGAGGCGATCGCGCAGCTCGTCCTTGATCGTCTCGACCGCGCGCATCACGGTCTCGCGCGGCGTCACGTAGTGCGACGACGGATAGACGGTGAAGCGCGGAATCTTCTGCCGCACGCGCCCCGTCAGCGGATCGAACAGGTGCAGCGAATCGACCTCGTCGTCGAACAGCTCGACGCGCACCGCCATCTCCGCGTGCTCGGCCGGGAAGATGTCGATCGTGTCGCCGCGCACGCGGAACGTGCCGCGCTGGAAGTCCTGCTCGTTGCGCGTGTACTGCATCGCGATCAGCCGCGCGATCACCTCGCGCTGGCCGATCCTGTCGCCCGTGCGCAGCGTGAGGATCATCTGGTGGTATTCGGACGGGTTGCCGATACCGTAGATCGCCGACACCGTCGCGACGATCACGACGTCGCGCCGCTCCATCAGGCTCTTCGTCGCCGACAGCCGCATCTGCTCGATGTGCTCGTTGATCGACGAATCCTTCTCGATGAAGAGGTCGCGCTGCGGCACATACGCTTCCGGCTGGTAATAGTCGTAGTACGACACGAAGTACTCGACCGCGTTACGCGGGAAGAACTCGCGGAACTCCGCATAGAGCTGCGCGGCGAGCGTCTTGTTCGGCGCGAACACGATCGCCGGGCGGCCGAGCCGCGCAATCGTGTTCGCCATCGTGTAGGTCTTGCCCGAGCCCGTCACGCCAAGCAGCGTCTGGAACGACAGGCCGTCCTCGACGCCTTCGACGAGCGTCGCGATCGCGGTGGGCTGGTCGCCCGACGGCGGATAAGGCTGATATAGCTGGAACGGGGATCCGTCGAACGTCACGAATTTCGATTCGTCGAGATCGTCGCGGGTGTCGGAATGATGTTCGGACATGTGGATGCGGGAGGCGGCGGGCCGAAACGGAGCAAAAGATCATTCTAGCGCTTCGACGTCCGGCCGGCTCCGCATCACCGTGCTCGGGATTTGGCGGCCGGACGCGCAAAAACCGCGCGCGCGGCCGAGACATTAGCCGAATGGAGACGTCGAATTCGTTACAATGGCAAGCTGCCGCGTTTCGCTTTCGCGCCGGACTGCCGAGCGTTGCCCGATGATCGCCGGCCCGCATCGACGCCCGAAGCTGACCCTCTTTTCACAACTGCTGCGAATCAATTATGTCGCTCTTCTCCGCTGTCGAACTTGCCCCCCGCGACCCTATCCTGGGCCTGAACGAAGCATTCAACGCCGACACTCGCCCGACCAAGGTGAATCTGGGCGTCGGCGTCTACACCAACGAGGACGGCAAGATTCCACTGCTGCGTGCGGTGCGCGACGCGGAAAAGGCGCGGGTCGAAGCCGGCCTGCCGCGCGGCTATCTGCCGATCGACGGGATTGCCGCCTATGACGCGTCGGTACAGAAGCTGCTGCTCGGCGACGATTCGCCGCTGATCGCGGCCGGCCGCGTCGTGACGGCGCAGGCGCTCGGCGGCACGGGCGCACTGAAGATCGGCGCAGACTTCCTGCACACGCTGAATCCGAAGGCAAAAGTCGCGATCAGCGATCCGAGCTGGGAAAACCACCGTGCGCTGTTCGACATGGCAGGTTTCGAAGTCGTCGCGTACCCGTACTACGACGCGAAGACGAACGGCGTCAACTTCGACGGCATGCTGGCCGCGCTCAACGGTTACGAGCCGGGCACGATCGTCGTGCTGCACGCCTGCTGCCACAACCCGACGGGCGTCGACCTGAACGACGCGCAATGGGCGCAAGTGGTCGAGGTCGTGAAGGCGCGCCAGCTCGTGCCGTTCCTCGACATCGCCTATCAGGGCTTCGGCGAGAGCATCGAGGCCGATGCGGCCGCGGTGCGCCTCTTCGCGGCGGCGGATCTGAACGTGTTCGTGTCGTCGTCGTTCTCGAAGTCGTTCTCGCTGTACGGCGAGCGCGTCGGCGCGCTGTCGATCATCACCAACAGCAAGGACGAAGCCGCACGCGTGCTGTCGCAGTTGAAGCGCGTGATCCGCACGAACTACTCGAACCCGCCGACGCACGGCGGCGCGATCGTCGCTGCGGTGCTCGCTTCGCCGGAACTGCGCGCTTCGTGGGTGCAGGAACTGGGCGAAATGCGCGATCGCATCCGCGCGATGCGCAATGGCCTCGTCGAGCGCCTGAAGGCGGCCGGCGTCGAGCGCGACTTCAGCTTCATCAACGCGCAACGCGGGATGTTCTCGTACTCGGGCCTGACGTCGGCGCAAGTCGACCGTCTGCGCGAAGAGTTCGGCATCTATGCGGTGAGCACCGGCCGGATCTGCGTCGCGGCGCTCAACACGCGCAACATCGACGTCGTCGCAAACGCGATCGCCGTGGTGCTGAAGTAAAGCGGGCGCCGCCGCTGCGGAAACGAGAAACGCGCTCCCGGCGGAGCGCGTTTCTTTATGTCCCAGGCCACACGGGACTCCGCCCGGGACTCACGCGCGGCCGCGGGCAGCCGAACGGCCGAAACAACGCAAAATGGCCGTGCCATGCCGCACTTCGACGCTTGCTCATTCAAGCCACCGCTTACTGCATGAACCAGCCGTGGCTGACGACGAACGACTGGCCGGTCAGCGCCGCGCTCGGGAACGCCGACAGGAACAGCACCGTCTTCGCGACGTCCTCGACCGTCGTGAACACGCCGTCCACCGTCTGGCCGAGCATCACCTTCTTCACCACGTCCTCTTCGCTGATCCCCAGCTCCTTCGCCTGCTCCGGAATCTGCTTGTCGACGAGCGGCGTGCGCACGAAGCCCGGACACACGACATGCGAGCGCACGTTGTGCTTCGCGCCTTCCTTCGCCAGCACGCGCGCGAGGCCCAGCAGCCCGTGCTTGGCCGTCACGTACGCCGACTTCAGCGGCGACGCCTCGTGCGAGTGCACCGAGCCCATGTAGATCACCACGCCGCCGCGATCGTCCTTGTACATGTGCTTGAGCGCGGCCTTCGTCGTCAGGAACGCGCCGTCGACGTGGATCGCCTGCATCTTCTTCCAGTCGGCGAACGCGTAGTTCTCGATCGGATTGACGATCTGGATGCCCGCGTTCGACACGAGGATGTCGACCGAGCCGAACGTCTCGGCCACCTTGTCGATGCCTGCGTTGACCGCGTCCTCGTTGGTCACGTCCATCGCGACGCCGATCGCCTGGCCGCCCGCCTGCTTGATCTGCCCGGCCACCGCGTTCGCGCCGTCCTGATTCAGGTCGGCGATCGCCACCGCCGCGCCCGCGCGCGCGAGCTCCAGCGCGATTTCCTTGCCGATGCCGCTTGCTGCGCCCGTCACGACGGCCGCCTTCCCGTTCAAGTTCGAAGTCATTCCCCAAGTCTCCGTCAGTCAAGTCAATGAAAGCATCGCGTCCGGCATCGATCCAGTCTGCCGGATAGCATAGGCCGAATGGCGCGGCTGTCGCCGCGCGGCCGACACCGCTATTGTGCATGAACGGGACCGCGCATCGCGGTCAAACGAGCTAAGCTTGTGGTCGGTCACGCTCGATCGGAGGCGTTATGAACTACCGAAGGCTGGGACGTTCCGGATTGCAGGTCAGCGAGCTGTCGATCGGTTCATGGGTCACCTACGGCAACCAGGTCGACCGCCGTACGGCGCGAGAATCGCTGGCTGCCGCGCGCGACGCCGGCGTCAATTTCTTCGACAACGCCGAAGTGTATGCGGGCGGCAAATCAGAGGAAATCATGGGGCATGCGCTGAAGTCCCTCGGCTGGCCGCGCATCAGTTACGTGGTGTCGACGAAGTTTTTCTGGGGGCTCGCAGAAGCGCCGAATCAGTACCACACCCTCAACCGCAAATACTTGCTGAACGCGATCGACACGTCGCTGCAGCGCCTTCAGCTCGACTACGTCGACCTCGTGTTCTGCCATCGTCCCGATCCCAATACGCCGATCGAGGAAACCGTATGGGCGATGAGCGACATCATCGCGCGCGGTAAGGCACTCTATTGGGGTACGTCCGAATGGAGTGCCGACGAGATTCGCGCCGCATACGAAATTGCTGAACGGCATCATCTGCGCAAGCCGACAATGGAGCAGCCGCAATACAACCTGTTCCATCGCAAGCGAGTCGAGCTGGAATACAGGCGTCTCTATGAAGACTTCGGCATGGGGCTCACGACCTGGAGCCCGCTCGCTTCGGGGCTGCTGACAGGAAAATACCGGCATGGCGTTCCCGCCGGAAGCCGAGCCGAAATTCACGGCTACGACTGGCTGCGCGAGCAATTGACAGACCCGGCGAGGAACAGCGTCGTGGAAGCGCTCGGCGAGATTGCGAACGACCTCGGTTGCACCGTCGGCCAGCTCGCGCTTGCGTGGGTGCTGAAAAACCCTCGCGTCAGCACGGTGATCACCGGCGCATCGCGCGTCGAGCAGATCGTCGAGAACATGCGCGCGCTCGACGTGGCGGCAAAGATCACGCCGGACGCGAAGCAGCGAATCGAGCAGATCGTCGGCGATGCGTATCAATAGCCGAACGGCAGGCCGTGTTGCATACTCGCGTACAATACGCGACCGCATCGGCCGGCCACATCCGCGAGCCAGTATCACCGCATGATCTGCACGCCCGGCGCTTGGCCGATTTTCACGTATCGCTCCGTATTTCTCTCGCCATGCTCAGCTATCGTCACGGCTTTCACGCCGGCAATCACGCGGACGTCCTCAAACACGCCGTTGTCGTGCAGTTGCTGCGTTATTTGAACAAGAAAGACAAGTCGTATTGGTACATTGATACGCACGCTGGCGCAGGCGTCTATTCGCTGTTCGACGGCTATGCGGCGAAAACCGGCGAATTCAGCACGGGGATCGAAAAAATTTGGGACGCGACGGATCTGCCCGAGGCGCTGTCCGACTATGTCGACGAAGTGCGCGCGCTGAACAGCGACGGCGAGTTGCGCTACTACCCGGGCTCGCCCTATCTCGCATGGCGGCTGATGCGCGAACAGGACCGGATGCGCTTGTTCGAGTTGCACAGTACCGAAATCGACGTGCTGCGTCACAATTTCCGTGACGCTGGACGCCGCGCGATGATCTACGCCGGCGACGGATTCGAAGGCATCAAGGCATTGCTGCCGCCGCCACCGCGGCGTGCGCTCGTGCTGGTCGATCCGTCATACGAGGACAAGCGCGATTACGCGAAGACGATCGCTTGCGTCGAGGAAAGCCTGAAGCGATTTGCAACGGGGTGCTATGCGATCTGGTATCCGCAGGTAAGCCGCCCGGAATCGCAGAAATTCCCCGATCACCTGAAGCAGTTGCAGCCGAACAACTGGCTGCATCTGAGCTTGACGGTAAGCCGGCCGCCATCGGACGGCTTTGGGCTTTTCGGCAGCGGGATGTTCATTCTGAACCCGCCATATACGCTGGTCGATACGATGAAGGAAACGCTGCCTTATCTCGTCGAAGTGCTCGGCCAGGACGGCGGCGCGAAATTCGCGATCGAGCATCGCGCCAACTAACCGGAACGCCGCTTATTGACGCGGCTGGGGCGCCTTGAGCGGAACGGCCGAGTTCGGCACTTCGATATACGGGATGACGACCAACGGTGCAGTCGAACCGGGTGGCAGTTCAGTCATCGGGGCGGGTTGCGTCGGTGCGACGATTGGCGCACGCGATAATGGCGCGTTTTGCAGCACGATGCCGCTCTTGCCGTCGTGAATTCCGCTTTGGGTATCCAGGATCAGCGGTGCACGCGTGCTGTCCGATCCGGCGACCGCGGTTGTCGCGATACCGAACAATGCAGCGCAGCTCGTCGCATAGCAAAAGAAGCGATTGACGACTCTCATCCGGCCCCCGTTTCAGACGATGTTGATTGTATGTTGATAGACGGTGATCTCTGGCGCACGACATTTTCAGCTTACAAAAAGACAAAGCCCCGTCAATACGGGGCCTTTCCTTTGCTTGCGCATCGAGCGCGTGGTGCGGCGTCTTGCCGCGCCGAGTTACAGCGAGTAGCCGTTGGTTTCCAGCGAGCGAATACGCTGTTCGAGCTGAACGATGTCGCTCGACGATGCCAGATAGGCTTCACGGCGGTTGCGTTCTGCAGCCTCAAACCAGTTGCTCAGCTTTTCGATGATGTAGGCAAACATGTTGGCTCTCCAAGGAAGGTTGAGATCCCCTGGTGAATCGATGTCAGGGATATCCCGTATAGGGTTAACCCGATTATAGCGGGATTGCACCAACTTGCCAGTGAAATGCTCGAATGCGATGCATGCCAGTTTGGAATAGCTCAAACAATCCCAGCTTAAGCGCCTGATTTTTTGGATATTTCCTCGGCTTGCAACGGCAAGACTCTACCCTTGCATGCACTACTTTGGATCACAACAAGGATCCGCCAAGCGCTCCAAAATGGGGCAGTCTGGACGATCGTCCCCGTTGCAATGGGCTGCAAGGTTCGCGAGCGTATTCCGCATGTCCGTAAGCTCGGCGATCCGGCCATCGAGCTCGGCCACGTGCGCGAGCGCGATCGCTTTGACTTCGGCGCTTGCCCTTGAGCGATCCTGCCAGAGTGCGAGCAGTCTCCTGATGTCGTCGACAAGAAATCCGAGCCGCCGCGCCTGCCGAATGAAGCGAAGCAAATGGATCTCCTCGTCTTGGTAGACGCGATATCCAGAATCGGTCCGCTTCGCGGGATTGAGAAGCCCCACGCTCTCGTAGTAGCGAATCATTTTCGCGCTGACACCCGAAGCCTTTGCGGCCCTCCCGATATTCACGACGTGCTCCAGACAGGATCGAAGAATCAGATGTTAGCGCGTTCTTCCGATTCTTCTCTTAGATGACTGGGGGATGCGCCCGCGCGTTGTTTTTTGTTGAGGCGGGGGAGTAAAAGGCGAAACCCCCGCCTGTGAGGGGCGGGGGTTTCAAGAGGAGGAGCCTGACGATTACCTACTTTCACACGGGGATCCGCACTATCATCGGCGTGGAGTCGTTTCACGGTCCTGTTCGGGATGGGAAGGGGTGGGACCGACTCGCTATGGTCATCAGGCAAAGAGGGTTGTTGCGTTGCTTGGCAGCGCAACCAATCTTGGAAGAAGCAGTAATCTTGGGTTGTGAGGTTGCATCTCACACATACGCGGTACTTCAACCGCTGTACGTCGAGTGCCCTTGCACTCGACGCTCGATATCCGTAAGCGCTGAAGCGCTAACGGCTATCGAGACAGACTTGTTATAGGATCAAGCCTTACGGGCAATTAGTATCGGTTAGCTGAACGCATTACTGCGCTTACACACCCGACCTATCAACGTCCTGGTCTCGAACGACCCTTCAAGGGGATCAAGTCCCCGGGGAAGTCTCATCTTAAGGCGAGTTTCCCGCTTAGATGCTTTCAGCGGTTATCTCTTCCGAACATAGCTACCCGGCGATGCGACTGGCGTCACAACCGGTACACCAGAGGTTCGTCCACTCCGGTCCTCTCGTACTAGGAGCAGCCCCCTTCAAACTTCCAACGCCCACGGCAGATAGGGACCAAACTGTCTCACGACGTTTTAAACCCAGCTCACGTACCTCTTTAAATGGCGAACAGCCATACCCTTGGGACCGGCTACAGCCCCAGGATGAGATGAGCCGACATCGAGGTGCCAAACACCGCCGTCGATATGAACTCTTGGGCGGTATCAGCCTGTTATCCCCAGAGTACCTTTTATCCGTTGAGCGATGGCCCTTCCATACAGAACCACCGGATCACTATGACCTGCTTTCGCACCTGCTCGACTTGTCGGTCTCGCAGTTAAGCACGCTTATGCCATTGCACTATCAGCACGATTTCCGACCGTACCTAGCGTACCTTCGTACTCCTCCGTTACGCTTTGGGAGGAGACCGCCCCAGTCAAACTGCCTACCATGCACTGTCCCCGACCCGGATCACGGGCCAAGGTTAGAACCTCAAACAAACCAGGGTGGTATTTCAAGGACGGCTCCACCGAAACTAGCGTTCCGGTTTCATAGCCTCCCACCTATCCTACACAGATCGGTTCAAAGTCCAATGCAAAGCTACAGTAAAGGTTCATGGGGTCTTTCCGTCTAGCCGCGGGTAGATTGCATCATCACAAACACTTCAACTTCGCTGAGTCTCGGGAGGAGACAGTGTGGCCATCGTTACGCCATTCGTGCAGGTCGGAACTTACCCGACAAGGAATTTCGCTACCTTAGGACCGTTATAGTTACGGCCGCCGTTTACCGGGACTTCAATCAAGAGCTTGCACCCCATCATTTAATCTTCCGGCACCGGGCAGGCGTCACACCCTATACGTCCACTTTCGTGTTTGCAGAGTGCTGTGTTTTTATTAAACAGTCGCAGCCACCAGTTTATTGCAACCCCTTCACCCTCTGCGCGCAGGCGCATCAAGCTACCAGGGCGTACCTTATCCCGAAGTTACGGTACCAATTTGCCGAGTTCCTTCTCCCGAGTTCTCTCAAGCGCCTTAGAATACTCATCTCGCCCACCTGTGTCGGTTTGCGGTACGGTCATCGTTAGACTGAAGCTTAGAGGCTTTTCTTGGAACCACTTCCAATTGCTTCGCTCCCGAAGGAGCTCGCGCCACACCCTTGAATCCTGCGCCCGGATTTGCCTAAGCGCCTTCTCCAATGCAGCGACCGGGACTTCCAACACCCGGACAACCTTCCGCGATCCGTCCCCCCATCGCATCTAACGACGGTGCAGGAATATTGACCTGCTTCCCATCAGCTACGCATTTCTGCCTCGCCTTAGGGGCCGACTCACCCTACGCCGATGAACGTTGCGTAGGAAACCTTGGGCTTACGGCGAGGGGGCCTTTCACCCCCTTTATCGCTACTCATGTCAGCATTCGCACTTCCGATACCTCCAGCACACCTTACAGTGCACCTTCGCAGGCTTACGGAACGCTCTCCTACCATGCGAGCAAAGCTCGCATCCGCAGCTTCGGTATATGGCTTAGCCCCGTTACATCTTCCGCGCAGGACGACTCGATCAGTGAGCTATTACGCTTTCTTTAAAGGGTGGCTGCTTCTAAGCCAACCTCCTGACTGTTTTAGCCTTCCCACTTCGTTTCCCACTTAGCCATATTTGGGGACCTTAGCTGGCGGTCTGGGTTGTTTCCCTCTTGACACCGGACGTTAGCACCCGATGTCTGTCTCCCGTGATTGCACTCTTCGGTATTCGGAGTTTGCTATGGCGGGGTAATCTGCAATAGACCCCCCAACCATGACAGTGCTCTACCCCCGAAGGTGAGACACGAGGCACTACCTAAATAGTTTTCGGAGAGAACCAGCTATTTCCAGGTTTGTTTAGCCTTTCACCCCTATCCACAGCTCATCCCCTAACTTTTCAACGTTAGTGGGTTCGGACCTCCAGTACGTGTTACCGCACCTTCATCCTGGCCATGGATAGATCACCTGGTTTCGGGTCTACGCCCAGCAACTGAACGCCCTATTCGGACTCGCTTTCGCTACGCCTGCCCTATTCGGTTAAGCTTGCTACTGAACGTAAGTCGCTGACCCATTATACAAAAGGTACGCCGTCACCCCCGAAGAGGCTCCGACTGTTTGTATGCATGCGGTTTCAGGATCTATTTCACTCCCCTCCCGGGGTTCTTTTCGCCTTTCCCTCACGGTACTGGTTCACTATCGGTCGATCACGAGTATTTAGCCTTGGAGGATGGTCCCCCCATCTTCAGACAGGATTTCACGTGTCCCGCCCTACTTGTCGTACACCTAGTTCTTTCATACTGTTTTCGCCTACAGGGCTATCACCTGCTATGGCCGCACTTTCCAGAGCGTTCGGCTAACAATACAAATAAAGAGTACAGGCTCTTCCCATTTCGCTCGCCACTACTTTGGGAATCTCGGTTGATTTCTTTTCCTGCGGTTACTTAGATGTTTCAGTTCACCGCGTTCGCCTCACATGACCTATGTATTCAGTCATGGATACTCCAAAAGGAGTGGGTTTCCCCATTCGGACATCTACGGATCAAAGCTCGTTTGCCAGCTCCCCGTAGCTTTTCGCAGGCTACCGCGTCCTTCATCGCCTGTGATCGCCAAGGCATCCACCACATGCACTTGTTCGCTTGACCCTATAACGAGTCTGTCTCATGTCGGCCATCGTTAGCGCTTTAGCACTTACGATGGCCCCATCCCCGAATGGGGATGACAGCCGCTACAGGTTGAGTTCTCGCGTTGTGCCGTATTCCAATTTGATGTCGACCAGTGTTAGCGCTTTAGCGCTTACCCTGGTCCCACTCCCGTAGGGAGCCGAACATGAAGTTCGAATCATCTTGAGATACATCGATACAATCACAACCCGGATAACTTCCACGTCCATCTCAAAGACGCTTCCGCTATCCAAATTACTTACTTCTTCCAGATTGTTAAAGAACGACAGCCGATACAGTTGCCTGCATCACTCTGACTGGCTCAATCGCCAAGGACAAAGATTCGACTCAAGTCGAACGCTTGTCATTGAAGATTGTGGTGGAGGCAGACGGGATCGAACCGACGACCCCCTGCTTGCAAAGCAGGTGCTCTCCCAGCTGAGCTATGCCCCCGTACAGAGACACTCAGGTTCCCTTCTCGCCAGACAATTGGTGGGTCTGGTTGGATTCGAACCAACGACCCCGCCTTATCAAGACGGTGCTCTAACCGACTGAGCTACAGACCCCTGAGTCTGTCCTGATTCACAGCCGATAAGCGTGAGCGCTCAACTTCGCGGATTTAAGCTCGAGAAAGGAGGTGATCCAGCCGCACCTTCCGATACGGCTACCTTGTTACGACTTCACCCCAGTCATGAATCCTACCGTGGTGACCGTCCTCCTTGCGGTTAGACTAGCCACTTCTGGTAAAACCCACTCCCATGGTGTGACGGGCGGTGTGTACAAGACCCGGGAACGTATTCACCGCGGCATGCTGATCCGCGATTACTAGCGATTCCAGCTTCATGCACTCGAGTTGCAGAGTGCAATCCGGACTACGATCGGTTTTCTGGGATTGGCTCCCCCTCGCGGGTTGGCGACCCTCTGTTCCGACCATTGTATGACGTGTGAAGCCCTACCCATAAGGGCCATGAGGACTTGACGTCATCCCCACCTTCCTCCGGTTTGTCACCGGCAGTCTCCTTAGAGTGCTCTTGCGTAGCAACTAAGGACAAGGGTTGCGCTCGTTGCGGGACTTAACCCAACATCTCACGACACGAGCTGACGACAGCCATGCAGCACCTGTGCGCCGGTTCTCTTTCGAGCACTCCCGCCTCTCAGCAGGATTCCGACCATGTCAAGGGTAGGTAAGGTTTTTCGCGTTGCATCGAATTAATCCACATCATCCACCGCTTGTGCGGGTCCCCGTCAATTCCTTTGAGTTTTAATCTTGCGACCGTACTCCCCAGGCGGTCAACTTCACGCGTTAGCTACGTTACTAAGGAAATGAATCCCCAACAACTAGTTGACATCGTTTAGGGCGTGGACTACCAGGGTATCTAATCCTGTTTGCTCCCCACGCTTTCGTGCATGAGCGTCAGTATTGGCCCAGGGGGCTGCCTTCGCCATCGGTATTCCTCCACATCTCTACGCATTTCACTGCTACACGTGGAATTCTACCCCCCTCTGCCATACTCTAGCCCGCCAGTCACCAATGCAGTTCCCAGGTTGAGCCCGGGGATTTCACATCGGTCTTAGCGAACCGCCTGCGCACGCTTTACGCCCAGTAATTCCGATTAACGCTCGCACCCTACGTATTACCGCGGCTGCTGGCACGTAGTTAGCCGGTGCTTATTCTTCCGGTACCGTCATCCACCCCGGTTATTCGCCAGAATGATTTCTTTCCGGACAAAAGTGCTTTACAACCCGAAGGCCTTCTTCACACACGCGGCATTGCTGGATCAGGCTTGCGCCCATTGTCCAAAATTCCCCACTGCTGCCTCCCGTAGGAGTCTGGGCCGTGTCTCAGTCCCAGTGTGGCTGGTCGTCCTCTCAGACCAGCTACTGATCGTCGCCTTGGTAGGCCTTTACCCCACCAACTAGCTAATCAGCCATCGGCCAACCCTATAGCGCGAGGCCCGAAGGTCCCCCGCTTTCATCCTCAGATCGTATGCGGTATTAATCCGGCTTTCGCCGGGCTATCCCCCACTACAGGACATGTTCCGATGTATTACTCACCCGTTCGCCACTCGCCGCCAGACCGAAGTCCGCGCTGCCGTTCGACTTGCATGTGTAAGGCATGCCGCCAGCGTTCAATCTGAGCCAGGATCAAACTCTTCAGTTCAATGCCTGTTACTGTTTTCGGTTGTTTCCAACCGGTCGCTCACTCAAAGCTGACAGGTCGTGAATTGCTTCACAAACCTGACTTACTTTAGTGTGAGACTCTTGATACTTTTGCTCGCGATCCGAAGATCGTCCGCCACATCAAGCGCCCACACTTATCGGCTGTTCATTGTTAAAGAGCATATCTGCGAGAAGATTTCACTACTTGCCACCGCCTTCTCAGCAGCGCTGCGTTGTCAGCAGCAGAGAAATGAGATTATGATCACTTATTCGCAGCGCGTCAACAACTTTTTTACCTCCGCGCCACCGAAACTGCGTCATCGCCGTCTCGCGCTCCCGTTCGTCCTCGCGGTCGACCGTACTGCCCGAGCTCAAGACTTCCCACTCCCCCTTCGCGCCGCGTTCGCCGTAGCGCGAAAGAGGCGTGATTCTAGACACATCCCCTCCCTCGCGCAAGCTCTTTTTGAGGGTCCCGTTATAGATATGAATGCGGGAGTCGGTCGTTACTTCAGGACACCATGACGCGCGCGACCGCGCGCATGTAGTGACCCAGATCCGGCGTCGGCTTGCCGGCCACCTTCGCGAGATCGTCCCAGCGCCGCACGCGGATCGCGTCCGGCGCATAAGGACGCTTCAGAAACGCCTCGGCTTCCGCATCCGAGAAGACGCCACCCTGCAGATGCAAGCTGCGCACCGAGTCCGCGGACAGGCGCGCGTAATACGACGCGTCGATCGCGCACAGGCAGCGCTTCGCGTCGACGTGCAGCCGGATCGGCTCCAGCACCGCGTCGGAAAACAGCGGCCGCAGGAACGGCAGCACGTAATACTGATGCAGGTCGTCGATGCCGTGCGCGGTCGGCGTCTCGCCCTGGCGGTTCAGCAGGTGGCCCAGATCGTGCAGCAGCGCCGCCGCGATCAGCGCGTCGCCCGCGCCCGCCTCTTCGGCGAGCTGCGCGCTCTGCAGCGCATGCTCGCGCTGCGTCACCGGCTCGCCGCTGTAGGCAATGTCGCCGTGGCGGTCGAACAGCATGCGAATGTCATCGAGGGTCAGCGCCATTTCGTCACGCCCACGGTAAAGAGAACATCTTCAGATTCGTGAAGCTCTTCATCGCTTCCTGCACTCCTTCCTTGTATCCCAGACCCGAATCCTTGATGCCGCCGAACGGCGTCAGTTCGAGCCGGTAGCCCGGCACCTCCCACACGTTCACCGTGCCGACGTTCAGTTCGTTGACGAAACGCACGATCGCATCCGCGCGATCCGTGCACACGCCCGACGACAGGCCGAATGCGGTGCCGTTGCTGATCCGGATCGCGTCGTCGATCGTGTCGAACGCGATGATCGGCGACACGGGCCCGAACGTCTCCTCGCGCACGAGCGTCATCGACGCGTCGACGCGGTCGAGCACCGTCGGCGCATACAGCGCGCCGCGCCGCGCGTTGCCCGTCAGCAGGCGCGCGCCGTGCGACACCGCTTCGTCGACGCGCGCCTCGAACAGCGCGGCGGCAGCCTCGTCGATCACCGTCCCCATCCGGTTCGCCGGGTCGAACGGATCGCCGTATGTCCACGCGCGGGTCTGCTCGACGAGCAGTTCCGTGAAGCGTGGCGCGACGCGCTTCTGCACGAGGATGCGCTTCACCGCCGTGCAGCGCTGCCCCGAATTCTTGTACGAGCCCTGCGCGGCGAGCGTCGCCGCGCGTTCGAGGTCGGCGTCGTCGAGCACGATCAGCGGATCGTTGCCGCCCAGCTCGAGCACGATGCGCCGGTAGCCCGCCTTCGCCGCGATATATTTGCCGATCGCGACGCCGCCCGTGAACGTGATCAGCGTCGCGCTCGGGTGCGTCAGCAGTTCGTCGGCGATTTCGCGCGGATCGCCCGTCAGCACCTGCAGCATCGGCTCGGGCAAGCCCGCTTCGTACAGCACGTCGGCGAGATACAGCGCCGACAGCGGCACCTTCTCCGACGGCTTCACGATCACGCGGTTGTTCGTCGCGATCGCGGGCGCGATCTTGTGCGCGACCTGGTTCATCGGATGATTGAACGGCGTGATCGCGACGATCACGCCGTCGAGCGGCTGCCGCTGCGAGAACACGCGGCGCGACGTGCCGTGCGGCGTCAGATCGCACGAGTAGCTCTGCGCGTCGTCGCGCAGCGCCTCGATCGACGCGAACTTGAACACGTCCGCGACGCGGCCGATCTCGTAGCGCGAGTCCTGTTTCGACAGGCCCGATTCGAGCGAGATCAGCGTCGACGCCTCTTCCGCGCATGCGATCAGGCGCGCGGCCGCGCGCTCGAGGATCTGCGAGCGCTCGTAGCGCGACAGCGCCGGCCGGTACGCGGCCGCATAGTCGAACGCGCGGCGCACGTCGTCGACCGTCGCGAGCGGCACCGTGCCGACGCGCCGCCCCGAATACGGGTCGAATACGTCGAGCGTGCGCGCGCGCGTCGCCCGCTCGCCGCGCCAGCGCAACGTCTCGCGGCGGTACGCGGGGTGATCGCGAAGCTCGCGCGTCGTCATGGCGCGGGCCGGTTCAGCGCGAGGTCGAACAGATCGAAGTTGCGCAGCCGGCGGCCCGGCTCGATGCCCTCGATCCGGCGATTGAACAGGAGCGGCACGCGCTGCTCGGACAGGCCGCCGTGCGAGCGCAGCGGCACCGTCAGCCCCGACAGGTCGTGCTCGCGCGCGCGCGTGCCGAGCGCGACGTCGCGCCGGCCCACGACGACGACGTCGCCGATCCGGTCGGCCGGCAGCTCGAAGCGCTCGGCCGCCGTCGCGTTGTCGAGCGCGAGCTCGATGCCGTCGAACTCGCGCAGCCGGCCGATCACCGCGCCCGCGTCGACGCCGTGAGCGACGTAGATCGTCGCGAACGAGCCGAGCGCGCCGTGATGGACGACGTAAGGATCGGTGATCGGCAGGATCACGCGCGCGCGGCGCGGCCCGAGCCACGCGTCGAGCGCGTCCTGCAGGTAGACGACGTTCGGCTCGCCCGTGCGCGGATCGTGCTTCGCGTTCATCCCGTGATCCGCGGTCAGGCCGATCACCCAGCCGAGCGCGTCGAGCGCCGCGAGGTAGCGGTCCATCATCGCGTAGAACGCGTTCGCGCCGTCGCTGCCCGGCGCGCACTTGTGCTGCACGTAATCGGTCGTCGACAGGTACATCAGGTCCGCGCGCCGGTTCCGCGCGAGCCGCACGCCCGCCGCGAGCACGAATTCCGACAGCGCCGCGCTGTAGACGTCGGGCGACGGCAGGCCGACGAAGTCGAGCACGTCGGCGATGCCGTTCTCGCCGAGGTTCGCCTGGTTCGCCTTCTCCGCCGAGAAGCACACGCCGCGCATCCGCCAGCCGAGCAGCCGGCGCAGCTTGTCCTTCGCCGTCACGACGGCGACTTTCGCGCCCGCGTCCGCCGCGGCCGCAAGCAGCGTGCCCGCGCGCAGGTACGCGGGATCGTTCATCATCACCGCGGCGCCCGCGCCGCCCTGCGCGTCCGGATCCCAGAAGAAGTTCCCGCAGATGCCGTGCACCGAAGGCGGCGCGCCGCACACGATCGACAGGTTGTTCGGGTTCGTGAACGACGGGATCACGCAGTCGGCGTCGAACGCCGAGCCCTCGCGCAGCATCCGCGCGATGAACGGCGCGACGCCCGCGTTCGCGGCCTCTTCGAGGTAATCGCATTCGCAGCCGTCGACGCAGACGGCGACGGTCGGCTCGGCCGGCATCCGGTAGACGCGGCCGTTGACTTCGATGTGTCGATTCATGGCGTTTCGCCCCTCGGGCCTTTCGTTCATGTTACGCGCGAACGGCGCGCCGCCGCGCCGCTCATCGTGCCGGCCGCGGCGCGCGCGCCGCAATCGCGACGAGCGCGGCGAGCGACGCGCCGAGCAGCAGCAGCGACAGCGCCGACGCGGGCAGGTAGTAGCCGCGCTCGACGTCGCCGATCACGACGATCGGCACGGTCGCGAAGCCCGGCGGATAGACGGTCAGCGTCGCGCCGAGCTCGCCGAGCGACAGCGCGAAGCCGAGCGCGAGGCTCACGCGGATCGCCGGCACGAGCTGCGGCAGCAGCACGCGGCGCAGCACCATCGCGGGCGGCGCGCCGAGGCTCGCCGCCGCCTCGCGCAGCACGGTCAGCTCGGGGCGCAGCGCGGCGGCCGCGCACCGGTAGCAGAACGGCAGCACGAGCGCGAGCTGCACGAGCACGACGATCGCGGGCGAGCTCGACAGGTCGACGGGCTTCGCGTGATACGCGATCAGCACCGCGAGCCCGAGCACGACGCTCGGCACGCCGTTCGGCAGCATCACGAGCGCATCGACGAGCGCGCCGACGCCGCGCCGCGCGCGGCCTTCGAGCGCGAGCGCCAGCGCGATGCCGAGCGCCGTGCCGAGCGCGGCGACGCCGAGCCCGATCTCGAGGCTCGCGGCGAGCGCGTCGAACTCGGGCCGACCGAGGCGTTCGAACCAGCGCAGGCTGTAGCCGGCCGGCAGGATCGTGCCCGACCAGTGCTCGGCGACGCTCGACAGCGCGACGACCACGACGGGCAGCACGAACAGCCAGCAGCAGGCGGCGGCCGCGAGCGCGACGAGCGCGCGAGCCGCGACGCGCGACGCCGCATCGGTCCAGCGCAGCTCGCGGCGCGGCACCGCCGCGGCGCGCGTCGGGAAATCAGCGGACATCGCGCCCTCCTTCGCTCGCGCGCCGGCTCATCCGCCGGTACAGCGCATAGAGCGTGAGCGACATCGCGAGCATCACGACCGCGCCCGCGGCCGCGGCCGGCAGATCGATGTCGACGGTCGCGCTGCTGTAGATCGCCACCGGCAGCGTGACGAGCCGCGCGCTGCCGAGCACGAGCAGGATGCCGAATTCGTTCAGCGTCAGCAGGAAGCACAGGATCACGCCCGCCGCGATGCCCGGCCACGCGAGCGGCAGTACGACGCGCCGCGCGCGCATCCAGCCGTTCGCGCCGAGGCTCGACGCGGCTTCGACGAGCCGCGGATCGAGCGTCGCGAACGACGCGAGCGTCGGCCGAACGACGAACGGCGTGTAGAACACCGTCTGCGCGAGGATCACGCCGCCCGTGCCGAACAGGAAATCGAGCGGCGGCGCGTCGAGGCCGAAGACGCGTTGCAGCGCGATGCTGACCGAGCCTTGCGAGCCGTACAGGAAGATCAACGTGAACGCGACGAGAAACGACGGGAACGCGACGTATAGCTCGAGGAAGCGCGTGACGAGCGACGCGCCCGGGAACGGCCGGAAGAACAGCAGCGCGGCGAGCAGCACGCCGACGACCGACGCGGTGCCCGCGCTCGTGAACAGCACCCACAGCGTCGTGCCGAGCACATCGCGGACGTCGTGGCTCGCGAAAAAGGTCCGGTACGCGGCGAGCGTCGGGCCGTGATCGCCGAGCACGCTCAGCAGCACGAGCCGCGCGAGCGGATACAGCACGAGCGGGCCGAGCACGACGGCCGCGAGCGCGACGATGCGCACGGTCGCGCGCCGCTCGCGGCGCCGCGCGGCGGCGTCGTGCGCGGCGGCCGACGCGCGGATGCGGGCGTGCACCGCGGGATCGGCGGCGAGCGCCGCCCGCGGCTCAAGGTGAGATAAGGACGACATCGTCCGCCTCGCAATCGAGCGATACGCGCGCGCCGCGCTCGGGCGCCGGGCCGCGGCCGCGCTGCATCGCGACGAGCACCGGCTCGTCGCACGCCGCATCGAGCATTACGGTCAGCGACAGCGCCGCGCCGTGCCATTCGACCGACGCGATCGTGCCGTGCAGCCGCCCTTCGCCGAGCGGCCGCACGGCGAGCCGTTCCGGCCGCACGCACGCGACCTTGTCGCGCACGTCGTGGCGCGGATCGCCGAACGCAAACACGACGTTCGGCGGCAGCAGGTTCGCCGCGCCCAGGTATCGCGCGACGAAGCCGTCGTCGGGCGCGTCGTACAACTGCTGCGGCGTGCCGAGCTGCGCGACGCGGCCGTCGCGCATCAGGAGCGCGCGGTCGGCGAGCACGAGCGCGTCGTCGCGATCGTGCGTCACGCAGACGACGGTCAGGTTCGGCAGCCGCTCGTGCAGCGCCTTCAGCTCGCTGCGCACCGACGCGCGCAGGTTCGCGTCGAGCGCGGACAGCGGCTCGTCGAGCAGCAGCACGTCCGGCTCGATCACGAGCGCGCGCGCGAGCGCGACGCGCTGCTGCATCCCGCCCGACAGTTGCGCGGGCAGATGATGGCCGGCGTCGCCGAGCTGCACGAGCTTGAGCGCATCGGCGACGCGACGCGCGATGTCCGCGGACGACATGCGCCGCGCGCGCAGCCCGAACGCGACGTTCTCGAATACGGTCAGGTGCGGGAACAGCGCGTAGTTCTGGAACAGCAATCCGAGATTGCGCTTGTGCGGCGGCGCGTGCGTCAGGTCGCGGCCGGCGACGGCGAGCGTGCCCGCCAGGCCGTCCGCCTTCACGAAGCCGGCGATGAAGCGCAGCAACGTCGTCTTGCCGCAGCCGCTCTTGCCGAGCACGGCGAGCAGTTCGCCCGCGCCGATGTCGAGCGACAGATCGTCGAGCACCGTGCGCGCGCCGTAGCGCACGCTCAGGTGCTCGATGCGCACGCCGCCGGGCGCGCCCGCGCGCGGCGCCGCGTGCGGGCGCGCAGCATCGAACGCGCCGGAATGGGTGAGACTTGCGGTATCCACCAGGTTTCGTCCTTCGACGCGTCATCGCGTCGGCTTGCCGCGGCCGCGGCGTCCGCTCATTTCGGCTTGACGACTTCGGTCTGCTTGCCCGAATCGCCGATCACTTCCTTCTTCCAGCGCTCGGTCCACACGGGCTTCTTCGCCATCACCGCGTTCCAGTCGACCGGGATCAGCTTCACGCCGGCAATCGCGCGCTTCACCGCCTCGCCGTTCCTGCCCGCGAGCGGCACGTCGGTGCGGCCCGGGATGCCGAACATGTCGGGCACCTTCGCCTGCACGTCGGTCGACATCAGGTAGTCGATCAGCTTCTTGCCCGCGTCCTGGTTCGGGCTGCCCTTGATGAGGCCGATCGCATACGGCAACTGGAACGTCGTCGGCGGCTCGCCTTCCTTCGCGGCGACGAAGATCGGCTTGATCGACAGGCCGCCGTGCTCGGCGTCGTCGAGATCCATCTGCAGGTCGCCGTTCGCGACCGCGATCTCGTTGCGCGACAGCAGCACGTTCAGGTAGCCCGTGCCCTTCGTGTGGAACTTCACGCCGCGCTCGAGCTTCGCGAGATAGTCGAACGCCTTGTCCTCGCCCATCAGCGCGCTCGTCAGGATGATGACGGCCATTCCGTCGCCCGCCGTCGCCGGGTTCGAGTACGCGAGCTTGCCGCTGTAGTCGGGATGCAGCAGATCGGCGAACGTCTTCGGCTGGCTCTTCACGACCGACGGGTTGATCGCGAACGAGAAGTAGTTGTTGACGAACGTCGCCCATGAGCCGTCTTCCGCCTTCGCGATCGCCGGCACGTTCTTGTAGTTGACGCTGCGGTACGGCTGCAAGAGGCCCAACTGGCCCGCCTGCTGGATGAACGGCGGCAGCGTGACGATCACGTCGGCCTTGGGCGAGCCCTTCTCGACGTTCGCGCGGTTCACCACTTCGCCGCTGCCCGCCGTCACGATGTTCACCTTCACGCCTTCCTGCTTCTCGAACGCGGGCAGCACGTCGCGGTACAGGTTCTCGAGGCCGTCCGCCGTGTACAGCACGACGGCTGCCGCCTGCGCGTGCGTCGCCGCGCCTTGCAACAGCGCGGCTGCGCCGGCGGCGAGCGCGAAGCGGCGCCAGGCGCCGCCGCGCGGGAAATTCGAATACGTCATGTCGCTTCTCCGTAGGGTGGAACCACGAACGGCCGAACGGCGCGCAAACCTCGTCCGCACGGGCCGCGCCGCCGGCCCGCCGCGGCCGGACGCTCCGGTCTTTCGCGGCACCCGAAGCATCACAGCGTTCGATGACAGCTCCGTGACGATCGATCTGATTTCCAAAAAATGACATATTTCGCCACTATCCTCCACATCCGCCAACGACCCGATTTCGACCTTTTCCGGAGTGATGAAGCCATGCCAGAACGTGATTCCATCCTGCTGACGCCTGGCCCGCTGACGACGTCGCGCATCACACGCGACGCGATGCTGCGCGACTGGGGCTCGTGGGACGCCGCTTTCAACCGGCTGACGAAGAGCGTCTGTGCGGATCTCGTGCGGATCGCGGACGGCGGCGACGCATACGTCTGCGTGCCGCTGCAAGGCAGCGGCACGTTCGCCGTCGAGGCAGCGCTCGGCACGCTCGTGCCGCGCGACGGCTGCGTGCTCGTGCCGGACAACGGCGCGTATTGCGCACGGATCGCGAGGATTCTGCGCCGGCTCGGCATCGCGCACGTCGAACTGCGGTTCGCTGAGGACGAGCCGGCGAGCGCGCAAGCGATCGACGCGGCGCTCGCGCGCGACGCGCGCATCACGCACGTCGCGCTCGTGCATCTGGAGACGAGCGCCGGCCTGCTGAACCCGCTCGACGACATCGCCGCCGTCTGCCGCGCGCGCGGCAAGGCGCTGATCGTCGATGCGATGAGTTCGTTCGGCGCGCTGCCGATCGCGCTCGCGGGCAGCGGCATCGATGCGCTGGTCTCGGCGAGCGGCAAGTGTCTGGAAGGGGTGCCCGGCATGGGCTTCGTGATCGTGCGGCGCGCGCTGCTCGAGGCGGCCGAGGGGCGCTCGCCGTCGGTCGCGCTCGATCTGCACGACCAGTACGCGTACATGCGGCGCACGTCGCAATGGCGCTTCACGCCGCCGACGCACGTGCTCGCCGCGCTGCGCGCCGCGCTCGACCAGTTCTTCGACGAAGGCGGCCAGCCGGCGCGCGGCGCGCGCTATGCGCAGAACTGCGCGACGCTCGTCGAGGGCATGCGCGCGCTCGGCTTCGAGCCGTTTCTCGACGCGCGCGCGCAGGCGCCCGTCATCGTCACGTTCCACGCGCCCGCCGATCCCGCGTATGCGTTCGCCGCGCTCTACGCGGCCGTGCGCGACGCGGGCTACGTGCTGTATCCGGGCAAGCTGACGACCGCCGACACGTTTCGCGTCGGCTGCATCGGCGCGCTCGGTGCGCCCGAGATGCGCGGCGCGGTGGCGGCGATCGGCGGCGCGCTGAAGTCGCTCGGGATCGCGATGCGGTGACGCGCTCCCGCCGTCGTGCGCGACGCCGATGAAAAACGGCGCGCTTGCCGCTACAGCTCGATCCGCTTGATGTCGCCGACGACGAAGATGTACGACAGCGCGCCGATCAGCGCGACGACGCCGATGAACGCGAGCGCGCCGACGAACGATCCGGTCGCCGCGACGATGAAGCCGACGACGAGCGGCGTGACGATGCCCGCGAGGTTCGCGGCGAGGTTGAAGATGCCGCCCGTCGCGCCGAGGAGGCCCTCGGGCGCGATGTCGGACACGAGCGTCCAGCCGAGCGCGGCCATTCCCTGCGCGAAGAACGCGACCGACATGATCGCGATCACCGCCTCGTTGCTCCGCACGTAGTTCGCGAGCACGATCGTCGACGCGAGCAACAGGCCCGCGATGATCGGCAGCTTGCGCGCGACGTTCGCCGATTTCCCGCGGCGCAGCAGCCAGTCGGAGAAGAGCCCGCCGAACATCACGCCGACTGACGCGGCGATGAACGGCATCACCGCGAAGAAGCCGATCTTGAGCCAGCCCATGTGGCGCTCGGTCGCGAGGTAGGTCGGGAACCACGTGAGGAAGAACACGAGCGTCGAGTTGCCGGCGAACTGGCCGAGGCAGATGCCCGCGAGCTGGCGCTTCTTCAGCAATCGGCCGGCGATGCGCCAGTTGAACGTCGCGCGCGAGCCGCCGCCCGCCGCCGACTGCACGAGCCCGCCGCCTTCCTCGATGTACGCGAGCTCGGCCGCGTTCGCGCGCGGATGGTCCTTCGGCTCGTGATAGAACTTCCACCAGACGAAGCCGAACACAATGCCGACGCCGCCCACGACCCAGAAGAGCGAGCGCCAGCCGAACGCGCCCATCAGCGCGAACAGCGCGGGGCTCAGGAACGCAAGGCCGATGTATTCGCCGACGGTATAGGTGCCCGTCGCCATCGCGCGCTCCTTCTGCGGAAACCACGTCGCGACGACGCGGCTGTTGGTCGGAAAGCACGGCGCCTCGGAAAGGCCGAGCCCGAGCCGGCACGCGAGGAGCGGCGCGACGCCGTGCACGAAGCCCTGCAGCAGCGTGAACAGCGACCACAGCGTCATCGACCAGTAATAGGTGATCCTGCTGCCGAAGCGGTCGAGCAGCAGGCCGCCCGGCACCTGCGCGAGCACGTAGGTCCACGAGAACGCGGAGAACATCACGCCCATCGCCGCCGCGCCGATGCCGAGCTCTTTCGTGAGCCCCGGCGCCGCGACGCCGAGCACCGTGCGATCGAGATAATTGATCATCGTCCCGATCGCGAGCAGCGCGAGAATCCGGTAACGCGCATTCGAGCGCGGCTGCGCGGCGCCCGCCACGCGGGCAGGCGCGCCGGCCGCGTTCGGCACGGCGTCGGTGTTGATCGGCTGGGGCATCGATGTCTCCTGTTGTATCTGTCTGTCTTTTCTGTCTGTGTCGGGGAATTCAGCGCGCGACGAGCGCCTGGAAGTGCCCGAACATCCGTTCGGCGTCCGGCGGGCGGCCGGTGAAGATCTCGAACGCGTCGGCCGCCTGGTACACCGCCATGCCGCCGCCTGGCAGCGTGCGGCAGCCGAGCGCGCGCGCGGTGCGGATCAGCTCGGTCTCGAGCGGGAAATAAACGATGTCGGCCACCCAGAGATCGCTTCGCAGCAGTTCCGCCGGCAGCGGCAGGCCCGGGTGCCCGAGCATGCCGGTCGGCGTCGCGTGAATGAGGCCGTTCGCGTTCGCGAGCGCGTCGGCGAGCGGGCCGCCCGCGCTCAGCCGCGCGTGCGGGAAGCGCGCCTGAAGTTGATCGGCGAGCGAGCGCGCGCGCGTCGGGTCGACGTCGAAGAGCGCGAGTTCCGCCGCGCCCATCGTCAGCGCCGCATGCGCGACGGCCGCGCCCGCGCCGCCCGCGCCCAGTTGCACGACGCGTTCGAGCGGCGCGCCCGGCAGCCCGCGCGCGAACGCCTTCGCAAAGCCCGACCAGTCGGTGTTGTGTCCGATCCGCCGACCGTCGAGCAAGCGCACCGTGTTGACCGCGCCGAGCGCGGCCGCGTCCGGCGACAGCTCGTCCAGATGCTCGATCACGCGCTGCTTGCACGGATGCGTGATGTTCAGGCCGTCGAAGCCCATCCGCTCGGCGGCCGCGAGCAGCTCGGGCAGCGCGTCGGCCGCGAGCCGCAGCGCGTCGAGATCGATGCGCCGGTACACGTAGTTCAAGCCCTGGCGGCGCCCCTCCTCCTCGTGCATCGCGGGCGACAGCGAACCGCCGATCCCGGCGCCGATCAGGCCGATCAGAAACGAACGTCCGCTCATCGCGCACCCTCCTCGCGGATCAGCGTCGCGATCCGTTGCAGCGCGAGCACGTAGCCTTCGGTGCCGCAGCCGCAGATCACGCCATCGGCGACCGCCGACACGAACGAATGGTGACGGAACGCCTCGCGCCGGTGGACGTTCGAGATGTGCACTTCGATGATCGGCTTGCCGAGCGCGGCGAGCGCATCGGCGATCGCGACCGACGTGTGCGTGTACGCAGCCGGATTGATCACGACACCCTCGACGCGCTCGCGCGCTTCATGCAGCCAGTCGATCAATTGATGCTCGGCGTTCGACTGGCGAAACTCGAGCGCGAGGCCGAGCGCGTGCGCGGCGTCCGCGCAGCGGCGCTCGACGTCCTGCAGCGTTTCCGAGCCGTAGATGTGCGGCTCGCGCTTGCCCAGCAGGTTCAGGTTCGGCCCGTTCAGGACCAGCACCTTCGGCTTGCTCATGTATGACACTCCGGTGAAAAACGGGTACGCATCCGTAGACGAACGCGCCCGCGTCGTCAAGATTCGGCGCCAGTGTGCGCTTGCGCTCGCGCAATGTCTTTCCGGGTTTTCTATAATTTGTACCATCCAGTTAGTTCGTATACTCTGCGACTCGCGCCTTTCCGACCCTCGACGGCTCGCGGCCGGCGATGCGGCGCGCCTCCTCCGACGGCGCGCCGCGTCCGGCCGCGAGCCGTCCTTCATCAGCAGGACATCCACCATGCAGCGTTCGATCGCCACCGTGTCGCTATCGGGCACGCTCGTCGAGAAGCTCAGCGCGATCCGCGCCGCCGGCTTCGACGGCGTCGAGATCTTCGAGAACGACTTGCTGTACTTCGACGGCTCGCCCGCCGACGTGCGCGCAATCGCCGCCGATCTCGGCCTCGACATCGTGCTGTTCCAGCCGTTTCGCGACTTCGAGGGCGTGCCGCCCGAGCGTCTCGCGCGCAATCTCGAGCGCGCGAGACGCAAGTTCGAGCTGATGCACGAGCTCGGCGCGGACCGCATTCTCGTGTGCAGCAACGTGTCGCCAGACGCGATCGGCGACGACGCGCTGCTCGTCGACCAGTTGGGCGCGCTCGCGCGCGCCGCGCAGGAAGCGGGCGTCGTCGTCGCGTACGAGGCGCTTGCGTGGGGTCGGAACGTGAAGACCTACGGGCACGCGTGGCGGCTCGTCGACGCGGTCGACCATCCTCATCTCGGGCTCGCGCTCGACAGCTTCCACACGCTGTCGCTCGACGATTCGCCGGACGGCATCGCGCGCATTCCCGGCCACCGGATCGCGTTCGTGCAGATCGCCGACGCGCCGAAGCTCGCGATGGACGTGCTCGAATGGAGCCGGCATTACCGGTCGTTTCCGGGCCAGGGCGACTTCGACCTCGCGGGGTTCACCGCGCGCGTGATCGAATCGGGCTACGCAGGGCCGCTGTCGCTCGAAATCTTCAACGACGGCTTTCGCGCCGCGCCGACCGCGCTGACGGCCGCGGACGGCTATCGGTCGCTGCTGTATCTCGAGGAGACGACGCGCGAGCGGCTCGCGCGGGATGTGCGGCAGGCGCGGCAAGCGCAGCGGACGCCGCGCGACCTGCCGGCGGCACGCGAGGCCAGCGAAGCGCGCGCCGCGAGCGCGCCGCGCGCGCACATCGCGCCGACGCCCTCACAGCTGCCCTCGCAGCCGCTCTTCGCGCCGCCGCCCGCGCCCGCGCACATCGGCTTTCAGTTCATCGAATTCGCAGTCGACGCGGCCGCCGCCGACAACGTCGCCGGCTGGCTCGGCAAGCTGCGCTTCAGGCGCGCGGGCCGCCATCGCTCGAAGGACGTGACGCTGTATCAGCACGGCGCGGCGTCGATCGTGCTGAACGCCGAGCGCGACTCGTTCGCCGACGCGTTCTTCCAGGCGCACGGCCTGTCGCTGTGCGCGTCGGCGTTTCGCGTCGACGACGCGCGCCTCGCGTTCGAGCGCGCGGCGGGCTACGGCTACGCGCCGTTCTCGGGCCGCGTCGGCCCGAACGAGCGCGTGCTGCAAAGCGTGCGCGCGCCCGACGGCAGCCTGAACTACTTCGTCGACGAGACGCCCGGCGCGCCGACGCTGTACGAATCGGATTTCGTGCTGACCGACATCGACGGGCCGAGCGAAGTCGGCCCGCTCGTCGGCATCGATCACGTGTGCCTCGCGCTGCCCGCCGACGCGCTCGATACGTGGGTGCTGTTCTTCAGGACCGCATTCGGCTTCGAGGCCGAGCGCAACTGGCTCGTGCCCGATCCGTACGGGCTCGTGCGCAGCCGCGCGGTGCGCAGCCCGGACGGCTCGGTGCGCATCGCGCTCAATGCGTCGGTGGACCGGCATACGGCCGTCGTCCGGTCGCTCGAGCGCTATCGCGGCACGGGGCTCAATCACGTTGCGTTCCGCACGAGCGACATCGGCGCGGCGATCGCCGAATTCGCCGCCGACGGCGTGCCGTTCCTGCGGATTCCACGCAATTACTACGACGATCTCGCCGCGCGCTACGCGCTGCCCGACGAGACGATCGACACGCTGAGCCGCCATCACCTGCTGTACGACCGCGACGACGCGGGCGGCGAGTTCCTGCACGCGTACACCGAGCTCGTCGACGGCCGCTTCTCGTTCGAGATCGTCGAGCGGCGCGGCGGCTACGACGGATACGGCGCGGCGAACGCGGCCGTGCGGCTCGCGGCCCAGGCGCAGCGCGGGACATGAGCGGGCCGCCCGCCGGCACGTCAATGCGGCAGCGCCGGAATCATCCAGCTCAGCACGTGCTGCTGCAGGAACACGAGCACGCCAAGCAGCAGCGTCAGGAACACGCTGTGCCAGAACGTCCGCGCGAACACGACGCCTTCCTGCCCTTTCAGGTCCGTCGTCGACACGCCCGTGGCGATGTTCTGCGGCGAGATCATCTTGCCCATCACGCCGCCCGACGAGTTCGTCGCGGCCATCAGCACCGGATCGAAGCCGAGCTGCCGCGCGGCGACGACCTGCAGGTTGCCGAAGAGCGCATTGCCCGACGTGTCGCTGCCGGACAGGAACACCGCGATCCAGCCGAGCGTCGCCGACACGAGCGGGAACAGCGCGCCCGTCGACGCGACGCCCATTCCGAGCGTGTAGCTCATCCCCGAGTAGTTGAGCAGGTACGCGAGCCCGACGATCATCATCACCGTGACGATCGCGATGCGCGTCTGCCGCCATGTCTGCGCGACGCAGCCCGAGAAGCTCGCGAAATCGGTGCGCGTCCAGACGGCCGTGACGACCGCCGACAGCAGGATCGCGGTGCCGGTGCCGAGCGGCTGGAAATCCCAGATCGCCGCGTACGACTTGTGATAGAGCGTCACGTAGACCGCGTCGTGCAGGCCGGGCCACTTGATCTTCACGTCGCCGATCGCGGCGACGCCCGCGTGCACCCAGAAGATCACGATCACCGACACGACGAGCCACGGCAGCCAGCCGCCGTAGCCGACGCGCCCGTGCGCGGCGGCGGCGCCGGCGGCCGCCGCGCCGCGCGGGATCGCGAACTGCGGATCGGGCTGCGGCTTCCAGATCTTCAGGAAGCCGATCGTGACGATCAGCGACGTGAGCGATGACAGCACGTCGGTCAGTTGATAGCTGATGAAGTTCGACGTGACGAACTGCGCGAGCGCGAAGCTGCCGCCCGACACGAAGAGCGCCGGCCACAGCCGGCCGATCGAGCGCGGGCCGCCGTAGATGCCGACGACGTAGAACGGCAGCAGCAGCGCGAAGAACGGCAACTGGCGGCCGACCATCGCGCCGAGCGTGTCCGGATGCAGCGACGTCACCGCGCCGAGCACGGTGATCGGCACGCCGAGCGCGCCGAACGCGACGGGCGCGGTGTTGAAGATCAGCGTGAACGTGAGCGCCTCGAGCGCCGGGAAGCCGAGCGCGATCAGAAGCGCGCTCGTGATCGCGACCGGCGTGCCGAATCCGGAGATGCCTTCGAGCAGACAGCCGAACGAGAATGCGACGACGAGCAGCACGAGGCGGCGATCGTCGGGCAGATGATCGAGCATCCATTGGCGAAACTGATCGAAGCGGCCCGATTTCACCGCGACGTTGTAGAGAAGCAGCGCGTTGAACACGATCCACATGACGGGGATCAGCGCGAGCGCCATGCCGGCGCCGACCGCATTCAGCGCGAGACCGGCGGGCATCCCCCAGACGGCGACCGCGACGACGCCGCCCGTCAGCAGGCCCCCGAGCGACGCCTGCCACGCGGGGCGCCGCAGCAGCCCGAGCATCGCGAGCGCGACGGCGATCGGCAGCACGGCGACGGCGAACGACAGTGCGAGCGAATGGCCGACGGGGGTGAGCGGCTGGGCGAACGCCGTTCCCGCCGGCAGTGCGAATGAAGGGTTCATGTTGTCTCCTTTTCCCCTCGGAACGATTGTCGTGTCGATCTTGTGTCCGGCTTGCATCGCGCGCCGGCGTCAGAGCGCGGCGTCGCCCGCGTTCGGGCGCTGCTTGAACGCGAGCCGGTATCGGTGCAGCGGCTCGGTATGGCCGCTCGGCTGCGCCGCGCCTTCCAGCACGAGCGCGCGCGCCGCGCCAAAAGCATGCGAATTCGCCGGATCGGGCGCCATCGGACGATAGTTCGGCTCGCCCGCGTTCTGCGCGTCACGACGCGCGCCATCCGCTCGAACACCGCGTCGACGAACGCGCGATAGCCGCGCAGGTCGCGCACCGGCCCCGGATGCGCGGTGCCAGCCGTCGAGCTCGCGCTGCAAGCGGTCGCGCTCGGCGAGCAGCGCGCGATTGTGCGGCGCGAGGTCGTGCACGAGCGCGGCGAAGCCCTGCCAGAACGCGTCGGCGTCGACGCCCGTGCCGGGCATCGCTTCGCGTTCGATGAACCGGACGAGCGCTTCGTCGACCCGGAGTTCATGTAGCTCGATCATCGTGCTTTCTTCGTCGTTCGTGGCAAGGATGCCCGCGCGCTTCGGGCGCGCGGTTTGCGGCCGCGGTCGCGGGCGGGCGGCACGGGCAGCCCGGGCAGCGCGTCGTCGGTCAGGGTTTCATAGAGCTTAGTCGTCCGGCAGCCGAGCCGAAACGCGCGTTTTCATGGCTCTCGCGGGCGGTCCGCACGTGTGGCGTCGCGACATTGCCGTGCAATGTCGCGCGCATCGGCCCAATGTCGTCGGACCCCGATGTCGCCCTTGCCCGACAAGGCCGTTACATGCCGTAAACCTTTCGTCGAGCCCGCCGCCCGCCGCTTTAAGAATCGTTTAAGACTCGCCCGGCACCATCCGTTGCCAGTACCGTTTCAGGAGGTTTGCGATGAGCGCCGTCGACACGTCTGCCGCGGTTCGCCCGGCCGCCCCCCCGACCAAGCCGAAAACCATGCTGCGTCGCCTGCTCAGCCATCACGAGATCGCGACGCTGCTGATCCTGCTGCACGCGCCGATCGGCGCGAACGCGAAGCCGGAGTTGCCCGCGTTGCAGGAAGCCGGTCTCGTCGAGATGATCCGCTCCGACATGGACGCGGCGCCGTCCTTTCGTCTGACGGAAGACGGCAACGCCGTGCTCAAGGGCCTCGGCTATCGGTAACGTCAGGAATCGATCGTCCGCGGCAGCGCGGCAGCCGGACTTCGCCCGCCTGCCGGCTGACGTTCCGACATGACCGGCCCGACGGGCCGGTTCGTTTTTGTCCGCATGGATTTCGAGTGACGCGCCCGGGCGGCCGCTTCCGCGTCAAGCCCCCCGCCCCTCCTGCAGCATCATCCGGTACTCGGTCGGCGTCACGCCGACGGTCGCCTTGAACTGCCGCGTGAACGCGCTGTGATCGGTATAGCCGCACAGCGCGGCGACGTCCGTCACCTTGTCGTGCGTGACGAGCAGCGCGGTCGCCGCGTCGAGCCGCGCCTTCAGCAGCATCTGCCGCGGCGTCAGGTGAAACACCTTGTGAAAGTAGCGTTCGAGCTGCGCCACCGACATCCCCGCCATCCCGGCGAGATGCTTCAGGTTCAGCGGCTGCACGTAGTGCGCGTGGATGTAGCGGACGACGTCCGCGATGCGGCTGTACGCCGGGTGCGAACTCTCGTGCGCGCGCAGGTCGCGCGACAACCCGGCGATCCCGACGATCCTCCCCTGCGCGTTGCGCAGCGGTTCCTTGCACGTCAGGCACCAGCCTGGCTGGCGCCCCGAATACAGGTGCAGTTCCAACTGATCGGTCAGTTGCCGGCCGCCCGCGATGATCGCCAGATCCTGCTCGACGTAGCTTCGGCCGAAGCGGCGCGGAAAGACTTCATCCGCGGCCTTGCCGTACAGGTCGCGCTTGTCCTTGTAGCCGCAGCGCTGCGCGAGCGCGCGGTTCACGAGCGCGTAGCGCGCGTGCGCGTCCTTCACGAAGAACGCGACGTCGGGCAGCGCGTCGAACACCGGCTCCAACTGCGCGAAGTGCGCGAGCATCGCGGCGAAGCCGTCGTCGTCGCCGCCGTTCTGCGCGGCGAGTTGCGCCGCAGCGCAAGCCGGCGCGGACGGCGAAGCCGATGCGCCGTCCACGGGCGCCGCCGCGGAGACGGCCGATGCGGCGGACAACTTCTCGGGCGGCACGGCAAGCAAAGTCATCATACGGATCTCGCGCGTCGTAACACGGTTGGCGTCGATTATAGGAGCGCGTCGTCGGGTGCGGCGAGCAGCGTGTCGATTCGCGCGGGCGAGAACGGCGGGCGCGGCGGCGCGTCGTCCCAGCCGAAATACGCGTGCGCGGCCGCGCCGCAGACGCGCCCCTGGCACGCGCCCATCCCGCAGCGCGTGAGCAGCTTCGCGTCGCGCGCCGACGCGTGCGCGCGCACCGCGCCGATCGTCACGTCCTCGCAGCGGCACAGCAGCGTATCGTCGGGCGGCAGCGCGCGGGCCGCGTCGCGCAGCGCGAACGTACCGGCCGCGCGCGCCGCGAAGCGCCGCCACGCCGCACGGCGCCGCAGCAGCGCGGCCACGCGCGCGCGGCCGTGCTGCGCGGCATCCGCGCCGACCGCCGCGAGCCCGGCGAGCTCGCCTTCGATGCGCGCGAGTTCGACGCCGCCGACGCCCGTGCATTCGCCTGCCGCATGCACGTGCTCGACCGAGGTGCGCTGCGCGTCGTCGATCGCGATCGCGCGGTCGCGCACCGTGCAGCCGAGCGCCAGCGCGAGCGTCAGGTTCGGCACGAGGCCGAAGCCGCACGCGAGACGTTCGCAATCGAGCGTCTCGCGCGCGCCGTCCCGCTCGATCGTGACCGCGCGCACGCGCGCGTCGCCGTGCGCTACGCGCACGACCGCCCCCGTCAGGTAGCGCGTGCCGACGAAGCCGCACGTGAGCCGCGCCGCCTGCGCGAGCTTCGACGGCGTTGCCGCGAGCGACAGCGCGAAGCGCGCGAGCGCCGCGAGGGGTGCCTGCTCGACGACCGCGACGACGCGCGCGCCCGCCGCGCGCGCGGTGGCGAGCGACGCGATCAGGAGCGGCCCGCTGCCCGCGATCACGACGCGCTCGCCGCGCACCGGCGCGCCGCCCTTCACGAGCGCCTGCAGCCCGCCCGCCCCTGTCACGCCGGGCAGCGTCCAGCCGGGAAACGGCAGCAGCAGCTCGCGCGCGCCGCAGCACAGAATCAGCTTCCGGTAGCCGAGCGCGAGCGCGCGCTGTTCGTCCTCGACGAGCAGCATGCCGGGCCGCGGCGCGGCGACGACGCGCGTCGCCGCCAGATGGCGCACGTTCGGCTGCCGCAGCACGTCGAAGCTCGCGCGCGCGGCCGCGCCCGGCGCGGCGTTCGGCCCCTGCCGCCAGATTTGCCCGCCCGCGCGCGGGTTGTCGTCGACGATCGCGACCGTGCGGCCGCTCTCCGCCGCCGCGCGCGCGGCGGCGAGCCCCGCCGGCCCCGCGCCGACGATCGCGACGTCGACCGTCAAAACCTCGTTCGTCATCGCGTGCGCTCCACCTGCATGCCTTCGCGGCAGAGCGTCTGGCACGCGAGCCTGCGCCGCCCGTCGACCGTCACCCGGCACTCGTGGCAAATGCCCATCCCGCAAAACGGCGCGCGCGCGGCGCCGGTGCACGACGCGCGCGTCGTGTCGTCGCCGGTGAGCGCGAGCGCGGCCGCGACAGTCATCCCGTCGGCCACGTCGAGCGGGCGGCGATCCAGATAAATGATCATTGAAGCTCTCCGGCCACGGCCGATTTCGATGTCGACAGGAAACGCCCCGGCAGATACGGCCCGGCGTCGATCGCCGCGCGCTCGCCGAACATCAGCGCGGCGAGCACGCGTGCGCTGCCGGGCGCGGTCGTCACGCCGAGCCCCTCGTGCCCGACCGCGAGCCACAGGCCGCGCCGCGACGGATGCTCGCCCAGCAGCGGCAGGCCGTCGGGGCTCGCCGCGCGAAAGCCCGTCCACGCGCGAATGCCGTTCAGGCCGGCGAGCGCGGGCAGATAGCCGAGCGAGCGCCGCAGCATCCGCGCGAGCACGGGCGCCTCGACGCGCGGGTCCTCGGTGTCGAACTGCCGCGACGAGCCGATCAGCAGTTGCCCGGTCGGCCGCGGCTGCACGTTGAACGCGACAGACGTGCCGTCGCTCGCATGCGCGCTCGCCGCGTAGCCGAGCTCGACGAGCTGGTGCGACACCCGCGCCGGATAGCGGTCGGTGATCAGCAGATGGCCCTTCTTCGGCCGCAGCGGCAGCCCAGGCACGAGCGCGCGCGCGGCGACGCCGTTCGCGACGACGACGGCGTCCGCGCGCAGCACGCCGCCGCTTTCGAGCGCGACGCTCGCGCCGTCGATCGCCACCGCCCTCGCGCGCCGCAGCGCGACGCCCGGCAGCCGCTCCAGCAGCCAGCGCGCGGCGACGGGCGCGTACAGGATGCCGTCGCCCGGTATCTTCAGCGCGCCGCCGAGATCCGCGCGCAGCATCGGCTCGAGCGCGGCGAGCGCCGCGCGGTCGATCAGCGCGCCCGCGACGCCGCGCTCGGCGAGCGCCGCCTGCTTCGCGCGCGCGAGGTCCATCTCGTGCGCGTCGGCCGCGAGCCACAGCGTGCCGCAGTTGCGATACGCGCAGCCTTCCGGCATCGCGTCGCGCAGCGCGCCCCACAGCCCGATCGAGTAATGCGTGAGCGCGAGCTCGGCCGCGTTGTCGTCCATCGCGACCAGGTGGCCCATGCCCGCGCCCGTCGCGCCGCCGCTGCCGTCGTCGACGACGACGACGCGCAGCCCGCGCTGCGCGAACTCGTGCGCGCACGCGGCGCCGACGATGCCCGCGCCGATCACGATGACGTCGGTCTTCGCATCGATCACGACGCGATGCCCCAGCCGAACGGATCGTCGTCCTCGATCAGGAGCGTCGCCTCGGCGCTCAGATGCGCGCTGCCGCGGATCGTCGGCACGATGCCGCCTTCGGCCGGCGCGTAGCTCGCCGTGAACGTGCTGCCGATCACGCTCGCCTGCCGCCACACGGCGCCCGCCGCGAGCTTGCCGTCGGCCGCGAGGCACGCGAGCTTCGCGCTCGTGCCGGTGCCGCACGGCGAGCGGTCGTATGCGTGACCCGGGCACAGCACGAAGCTGCGGCTGTCGTGCTCGGGATCGTCGGCGAAGAGCTCGATGTGGTCGATTCGAGCGCCGTCGCGGCCCGTCACGCCCGCGCGCTCGAGCCCCGCGCGCACGGCCGACGCGTATGCGGTCAGCGCCGCCACGTTCTCGCCCGCGACGCGCTGGCCGTGGTCGCTCACGAGGAAGAACCAGTTGCCGCCCCACGCGACGTCGCCCGTCACCGCGCCGTGCCCCGGCACGTCGACGACGACGTCCTTCGCGTGCCGGTACGCGAGCACGTTGCGCACGCTCACCGACAGATCGTCGTGCAGCGTCGCCTCGACATCGCCCACCGGCGTCTCGATCCGGTGCACGCCGGGCGCGATGCGGCCCATGTGGTGCAGCGTGCGCACGAGCCCGATCGTGCCGTGCCCGCACATGCCGAGATAGCCCGCGTTGTTGAAGAAGATCACGCCCGCCGCCGCGCCGGCCGAAACCGGCTCGCACAACAGCGCGCCGACGAGCACGTCGCTGCCGCGCGGCTCGAGGATGCATGCCGTGCGATAGCGGTCGTGATCGCGCGCGAGCGCGGCGAGGCGCTCGGCCATCGGCCCGCCGCCGAGCGGCGGGAAGCCGGACACGACGACGCGCGTGGGTTCGCCGCCCGTGTGCGAATCGATGATGTGGATGTGCTTCATGTCGCGTCGATCCAAGGTGGAAATGCGCATAGCTTCCCTTGTCGCGCAGCGCGCCGCTTGTGGGTTTTCGATGATGCGCGCGACGAAATCGGCACAGCCCGGCGCGCGCGGCGGCGGATCGCGCCCCGATTGTGCCGATTTCATCTTTTCACGGTTGGAAAAGGCTCAAGCCTCGCGGCTTTCCGACGGCGATACTGAATCACGCACCGACGCCCCCCGTCGGCCACCTCATTCGAACGTAGGAGATACTCAGTGAGCCGTAACGCCATTCAATGGAGCGGGGTCTTCCCCGCCGTCAGCACCCAGTTCAAGCCGGACTTCTCCCTCGATGTCGACGCGACGCACCGCGTCGTGAAGAACCTGGTGAACGACGGCGTGTCGGGCCTCGTCGTCTGCGGCACGGTCGGCGAGAACACGTCGCTGTCCACGTCGGAAAAGCTCCAGGTGATCGAGGCCGCGCGCGACGCGGCGGGCGGCAAGGTGCCGGTGATCGCCGGCATCGCCGAGTTCACGACCGGGTTCGCGCGCAACACGGTGCGCGAGGCGCAGCGCGCGGGCGTGGACGGCGTGATGGTGATGCCCGCGCTCGTCTACTCGGCGAAGCCGCACGAGACGGCCGCGCACTTTCGCGCGGTCGCGACGGGCACCGATCTGCCGGTGATGGTCTACAACAATCCGCCGATCTACAAGAACGACGTGACGCCCGACGTGCTGATCGCGCTGCAGGACTGCGAGAACATCGTCTGCTTCAAGGATTCGTCGGGCGACACGCGCCGCTTCATCGACCTGCGCAACGCGGTCGGCGATCGCTTCGTGCTGTTCGCGGGCCTCGACGACGTCGTCGTCGAGAGCATCGCGGTCGGCGCGCAGGGCTGGGTGTCGGGGATGTCGAACGCGTTCCCGAAGGAAGGCGAGACGCTGTTCCGCCTCGCGAAGCAGAAGCGCTTCGACGAAGCGCTCGCGCTGTATCGCTGGTTCATGCCGCTCTTGCACCTCGATGCGCGCCCGGACCTCGTCCAGTGCATCAAGCTGTGCGAAGAGCTCGTCGGCCGCGGCAGCGCGCTCACGCGCCCGCCGCGCCTCGCGCTGCAAGGCGACACGCTGGCGCAGGTGAAGGCGATCGTCGCGAAGGCGCTCGAAACGCGCCCGGCGCTGCCGGACGTCGGCCTCTGAGCGACGCGGCCGCGGCGGCGCGCGTCGCCGGGTATGCGGCCGCAGTCGCGAACCACGCGCGCGCCGCCGGCTCCCCGTCCGATGCGCGGCGGCCGCGCCGCGCGCGAAACCGTGACGACGCCACGCCCGCACGGTCCTGCGCGATCCCGCATGCCGCAGCCAAGCCCTCGAAGCCGACCTGACCGGCACGGACTTCAACCGCGCGAGCCGCCGCGCCTCGCCCTGCAGCCGATCGAACAAATCCACCAATCACGGAGACAAAACCCATGCCCGCCCAAGGCAATGCCCAGCGATCCGTGCCGCTCGCGCGGCCCGCGCCCACCGATGCCGGACCCGGCAAGTTCAAGAAACAACTGTCGCTCACCGACCTGACCTTCATCGGCCTCGGCGCGATCTTCGGCTCGGGGTGGCTGTTCGCCGCGAGCCACGTGTCGACGATCGCGGGCCCGGCCGGCATCTTCTCGTGGCTGCTCGGCGGCTTCGCGGTGCTGCTGCTCGGCATCGTCTACTGCGAGCTCGGCGCGGCGCTGCCGCGCGCGGGCGGCGTCGTCCGCTATCCGGTGTTCTCGCACGGCCCGCTGCTCGGCTATCTGATGGGCGCGATCACGCTGATCGCGTTCTCGAGCCTGATCGCGATCGAGGTCGTCGCCGCGCGCCAGTATGCGGCCGCGTGGTTTCCGGGCCTGACCGCCGCGGGCTCGGGCAATCCGACGACGCTCGGCTGGCTCGCGCAGGCGGCCCTCCTCTGTTTCTTCTTCTACCTGAACTATTCGAGCGTGAAGACGTTCGCGAAGGCGAACAACGTGATCAGCGTGTTCAAGTTCGTCGTGCCGCTGTCGGTGATCGTCGTGCTGTTCGCGTTCTTCAAGCCCGCGAACCTGACGATGCACGGCTTCGCGCCGTTCGGCATGCCCGGCGTCGAGATGGCCGTGTCGGCGGGCGGCATTATCTTCGCGTATCTCGGCCTCACGCCGATCGTGTCGGTCGCGAGCGAGGTGCGCGATCCGCAGCGCACGATCCCGATCGCGCTGATCCTGTCGATCGTGCTGTCCACGCTGATCTACGTGCTGCTGCAGCTCGCGTTCCTCGGCAGCATTCCGGGCGCGATGCTCGCGGGCGGCTGGCACGACATCAGCAAGGCCTTCTCGCTGCCGTACCGCGACATCGCGCTCGCGCTCGGCGTCGGCTGGCTCGCGTACATGGTCGTCGCCGACGCGATGATCTCGCCCTCCGGCTGCGGCAACATCTACATGAACGCGACGCCGCGCGTCGTCTACGGCTGGGCGAAGACGGGCACGTTCTTCAAGGTGTTCACGCGCGTCGACAAGGCGTCCGGCATCCCGCGCGCGGGGCTGTGGCTCACGTTCGCGCTCGCGATCTTCTGGACACTGCCGTTTCCGTCGTGGGAGGCGCTCATCAATACCGTATCGGCCGCGCTCGTGCTGAGCTACGCGGTCGCGCCCGTGTCGGTGGCCGCGCTGCGCCGCACCGCGCCCGGCCTGCCGCGGCCGTTTCGCGCGAGCGCGTTCGCGATCACCGGCCCCGCTTCGTTCGTGATCGCCGCGCTGATCGTCTACTGGTCCGGCTGGAGCACCGTGTCGTGGCTGCTCGGGCTGCAGATCGCGATGTTCGCCGTCTATCTCGCGTGCCGCCGCTGGGTGCCCACCGCGCATCTGAGCCTCGCCGAGCAGGTGCGCTCGTCCGCGTGGCTGATCGCGTTCTACGCGCTGATGATCGTCGCGTCGTATTTCGGCGGCTTCGGCGGCACCGGGCAGCTCGCGCATCCATACGACACGCTCGTCGTCGCGGCCATCGCGCTCGTCATCTACTACTGGGGCGCGCATACCGGCGTGCCGCCCGCGAAGCTGCAGCTCGACGACGACGAGAACTGACGCGCGGGCCGGGCGCCTCCCTTTTTTCATCGGCCGGGCCGGCAACGCCCGGCCCGCACTTTTTCGAGGAGAATCATGCGACTCACAGGCCAGCTTTTGATCGGTCAATCCGCGGTGCCAGGGCAGAACGGCTCGTTTCGCGCGATCGAGGCCGCGACCGGCGCGCCGCTCGAACCCGCGTTCGGCGGCGCGAGCCCGCGCGATCTGGAAACCGCGTGCGCGCTCGCCGACGATGCGTTCGACGCGTATCGGGAAACGGCGCCCGGCGCGCGCGCCGCGTTTCTCGATGCGATCGGCCGGCACATCGGCGCGCTCGGCGACGCACTGATCGAGCGCTGCGCGGCCGAATCGGGGCTGCCGCGCGCGCGGATCGAAGGCGAGCGCGCGCGCACCGTCGCGCAGCTCGGGCTGTTCGCGGCCATCGTGCGCGACGGCGGGTTCATCGACGCGCGCATCGACCCCGCGCGCGCGGACCGCAAGCCGCTGCCGCGCGTCGACCTGCGGCTGCGCAACGTCGCGATCGGACCCGTCGCCGTGTTCGGCGCGTCGAATTTTCCGCTCGCGTTCTCGGTCGCGGGCGGCGACACCGCGTCCGCGCTCGCGGCCGGGTGCCCGGTGATCGTCAAGGCGCATTGCGCGCATCCCGGCACGTCCGAGCTCGTCGGCCGCGCGATCCAGGCGGCCGTGCGCGAGTGCGGGCTGCCGGCCGGCGTGTTCTCGCTGTTGTTCGACGCGTCGCGCGAGATCGGCCAGGCGCTCGTCGCCGATCCGCGGATCAAGGCGGTCGGCTTCACGGGCTCGCGGCGCGGCGGCGTCGCGCTGATGCACATCGCGGCCGCGCGGCCCGAGCCGATTCCCGTCTACGCGGAGATGAGTTCGATCAACCCGGTGCTGCTCATGCCCGGCGCGCTCGCCGCGCGGCATGACGCGATCGCGCAGCAGTTCGTCGCGTCGCTCACGCTCGGCGCGGGCCAGTTCTGCACGAATCCGGGGCTGATTCTCGCCATCGACGGCCCGGAGCTGCGCGCGTTCGAGAAGGCCGCGGCGGCCGCGATCGGCGCCGCCGCCGCGCAGACGATGCTCACGCCGCCCATCCACGCGAGCTACTGCGAAGGCGTCGCGCGGCTCGCATCGCACGGCGCGGTCGAGCGGCTCGGCGAAGGTCCCTCGGGCGGGCGCCAACAGGCGCGCGCCGCGCTGTTCGCGACGACGGCCGATGCGTTCGTGTCGCGCGCCGAACTGCGCGACGAAGTGTTCGGCCCGGCGTCGCTCGTCGTGCGCTGCGCGGATGCCGACGCGCTGCACCGCGTGCTGAAGTCGCTCGAAGGCCAACTGACGATCGCCGCGCATCTCGGCGACGGCGACGCGCCGCTGTTCGCCGCGCTGCGCCCGACGCTCGAGCGCCGCGCCGGCCGCATCCTCGTGAACGGCTTCGGCACGGGCGTCGAGGTCGGCCACGCGATGGTGCACGGCGGGCCGTTCCCGGCGACCTCGGACACGCGCACGACATCGGTCGGCGCGCGCGCGATCGAGCGCTTCCTGCGGCCCGTGTCGTATCAGGACGTGCCTGATGCGCTGCTGCCCGACGCGCTTCGCGACGGCAACCCGCTGCGCGTGCCGCAACGCATCGACGGCGCGCTCGCGCCGCGGGAGGCCCGCGATGACTGATCCGCAAGCGCTCGCGCGCCCGGACGTCGTCCTGTCGCTCGACGACGTGCGCTCGCTCGCGCTGCGCGTGCTCGCGCGCCACGGGCTGTCCGACGCGCACGCGCGCGCGATCGCGAACGTGATCACGCAGGGCCAGCGCGACGAATGCCATTCGCACGGCGTCTACCGGCTGCTCGTCTGCGCGCGCTCGCTGCGCCTCGGCAAGGTCGATCCGCACGCGGCGCCGACGCTGCGCCGGCTGTCGTCGTCGATCGTCGCGGTCGATGCGCATCGCGGCTTCTCGCTGCTCGCGTTCGAGACCGGGCTGCCGGTGCTCATCGAGATGGCGCGGCAGCACGGCATCGCCGCGATGGCGATCAACCGCTGCTATCACTTCTCCGCGCTGTGGCCGGAGGTCGAGGCGATCGCCGCGCACGGCCTCGCCGGCCTCGCGATGAATCCGAGCCATAGCTGGGTCGCGCCGGAAGGCGGCGCGCAGCCGGTGTTCGGCACGAACCCGCTCGCGTTCGCGTGGCCGCGCCCGGGCGGCACGCCGTTCGTGTTCGATTTCGCGACGAGCGCGATCGCGCGCGGCGACATCGAGCTGCACGCGAAAGAGGGCAGGCCGATTCCGCCGCACTGGGCGATCGACGCGAACGGCGCGCCGACCACCGATCCGAAGGCCGCGCTGCAAGGCGCGATGCGCACGTTCGGCGCTCACAAGGGCTCGGCGCTCGCGGCGATGATCGAGCTCCTCGCCGGCGCGCTGATCGGCGACCTGACGAGCGCCGAATCGCTCGCGTTCGACGAAGGCGCCGGCGCGACGCCGTGCCACGGCGAGCTCGTGATCGCGCTCGATCCGAAGGTGTTTCTCGGCGACGCGCTCGACGCCGGCCTCGCGCGCGGCGAGCGGATGCTCGGCGCGATCGTCGCGCAGGGCGCGCGGCTGCCGTCGCAGCGGCGCTTCGACGCCCGCGCGCGCAGCGTTGCGAACGGCGTGCGAATCCCGGCCCGGCTCTACGACGAGATCGTCGCGCTGCTCGACTGACGCGCCGGCCGCGTCGCCCGTAGCGGCTCGCGCCGCCGCAGCCGCCCGCCCGCGCCGCCGCGCAAGCGGGCGGCGCCCCCCGCACATGGTTTTCCGCCCGCCGGCAATTGCCGATTTCCACGATACCGGTGCGACCGTCGGCAATTCGTCAGTCCTGTAGAATCGCCGGCATCGCGTCACGTTCGTCTTCCGCGCGGCTCCCATCCGGCCGCCGCGCGGGCCGTGTCCCGTGCGCCATCCCGCGCGTTGCACCGTCTGTTCGACGACGAGGCCCGCCGCCCGGCTCCGTTTTCCGCGCGGTACACAACCATTCGAACCAAGATCGCCCTGACCATGCCTGCTTCCGAACTGAGCGCCGCCTCGAACGCCGCGCCTCGCGCCCTGACGGGCCGCGACTACAAGACCCTGGGCCTCGCCGCGTTGGGCGGCGCGCTGGAGTTCTACGACTTCATCATCTTCGTGTTCTTCGCGCCCGCGCTCGGCCAGTTGTTCTTTCCGCACGACATCCCCGACTGGCTGCGCCAGTTGCAGACGTTCGGCATCTTCGCGGCCGGCTATCTCGCGCGGCCGCTCGGCGGCATCGTGATGGCGCACTTCGGCGACCTCGTCGGCCGCAAGCGGATGTTCACGCTGAGCGTGCTGCTGATGTCGGTGCCGACGCTCCTGATGGGCCTGCTGCCCACCTATGACAGCGTCGGCATCCTCGCGCCCGTCATGCTGCTGCTGTTCCGCGTGCTGCAAGGCGCGGCGGTGGGCGGCGAAGTGCCGGGCGCGTGGGTGTTCGTGTCCGAGCACGTGCCGCCGCAGCGCATCGGCTATGCGTGCGGCACGCTGACGGCGGGCCTCACGATCGGCATCCTGCTCGGCTCGCTCGTCGCGACGGCCGTCAACAGCCGTTTCTCGACGGCCGAGGTCGCCGCGTTCGGATGGCGCATCCCGTTCCTGCTCGGCGGCGCGTTCGGCCTCGTCTCCGTCTACCTGCGCCGCTGGCTGCACGAGACGCCCGTGTTCGCCGAGATGAAGGCGCGCAAGGCGCTCGCGGCCGAGATCCCGCTGAAGGCGGTGATCCGCGACCACGGCTGCACGGTGATCGTGTCGATGCTGATCACGTGGATGCTGTCGGCGGCGATCGTCGTCGTGATCCTGATGACGCCGACGCTGCTGCAAAAGCAGTTCCATATCGCACCCGCGACCGCGCTGTTCGCGAACAGCGTCGCGACGCTCTGCCTGACGGCCGGCTGCATCACCGCCGGCTCGCTCGCGGACCGCTTCGGCGGGAAAGCGGTGCTGTCGATCGGCGGCGTCACGCTCGCCGCGTGCTATTACGCGATGTACACGCAGATCGCCGTCGACACGGCGCGCCTCGTGCCGCTCTACGGGCTCGCGGGCTTCGCCGTCGGCACGATCGGCGCGGTGCCGTCCGTGCTGGTGAAGAGCTTTCCGGCCGTCGTGCGCTTCTCGGGCATCTCGTTCTCGTACAACATCGCGTACGCGGTATTCGGCGGGCTCACGCCGGTGATCGTGTCGCTGCTGATGAAATCGAATTCGCTCGCGCCGGCGCACTATGTCGCCGCGATCTGCGTGCTCGGCGCGGTCGCGATGCTGTTTTCGAAGGACGCCGAATAGCGTCGGCCGCGCGGGCGGCGCAACGCCGCCCGCGCCGCATTCGACATTTCAGAAGACTCCGCAACGTCGCTGTCCCGCACCGCACTACGATGCGCGCATGGACACGCACATTCCCCACCCCGCCCTTTCCCGCGCCGCGCTCGTGCGGATCGTATCGACCGTGAGCGCGGGCTTCGTGATCACGCAGCTCGACGTGACGATCGTCAACGTCGCGCTCGCGCGGGTCGGCATCGATCTGAATGCGAGCGTCGCGGGCCTGCAATGGATCGTCGACGCATACACGCTTGCGGTCGCCGGCCTGATGCTGTCGGCCGGCGCGCTCGGCGACCGCTTCGGCGCACGACGCCTGTTCGCAGCCGGGCTCGCGCTGTTCGCGCTCGCGTCGTTCGTCTGCGGCGTCGCCGCGAACGCGACGACGCTCGTCGCGGCGCGCGCGCTGCAAGGATTCGCGGCGGCCGCGATGCTGCCGAATTCGCTCGCGCTGCTCAACCACGCGTGCGCGCACGATCCGCGGCTACGGGCGCGCGCGGTCGGCTGGTGGACCGCGTCGGGCGCGATCTCGATCGCGGCGGGCCCGGTGCTCGGCGGCGCGCTGATCGCGCAGTTCGGCTGGCGCAGCATCTTCTTCGTCAATCTGCCGCTGTGCGCGGCGGGCCTCGTCGCGACGTTCCTGTGGATCGGCAAGGACGAACGGCGCGCAGCGGCCGCATCCGGTCATGGCGGCGCGCGCGGCATCGACCTGCCTGGCCAGTGCCTCGCCGTCGCCGCGCTGACGCTCTTCACCGGCGCGGTCATCGACTGGCGTCCGGCGCTCGTCGCCATCGCGCTCGCGGCCGCCGCCGCGTTCGTGCTCGTCGAATCGCGCAGCGCGCATCCGATGATGCCGCTCGCGCTGTTCAGGCGGCGCACGTTCAGCGTCGCCGTGCTGTTCGGCGTCTGCATGAATCTGTCGTACTACGGAATCATCTTCGTGCTGAGCCTGTATTTGCAGCGTGTGCGCCACGACACGCCGCTCGAGGCGGGGCTCGCGTTCCTGCCGCTCACGGGCGGCTTCCTGCTGTCGAACGTCGCGAGCGGCTGGGCGACCGCGCATTACGGCCCGCGCGGGCCGATGATCGTCGGCGCGCTGATCGGCGCGACCGGGTTCGCGCTGCTGAGCGCCGTGCGCGCGGACACGCCGGTCGCGGCGCTCGTCGTGCCGTTCCTGCTGATTCCGGGCGGCATGGGGCTCGCGGTGCCCGCGATGACGACGGCGGTGCTCGCATCGGTCGAGCGCGCGCGCGCCGCCACCGCGTCCGCCGTGCTCAACGCCGCGCGGCAGGCGGGCGGCGCGATCGGCGTCGCCGCGTTCGGCGCGCTCGCGAGCGGCGCGCTGCCGGCGGAAATCGTGTCGGGATTGCATGCGTCGGCGCACGTGTCGGCCGCGCTCTTCGTGATCGCCGCGGCGATGGCGGCCGCCGTGCGCGGTACGCCGCATCCGGCGGCGTCGGGCAAGCCGGCGAACGCGAACGCGCGCTGAGCGACGCGCGCTCGCCGAATGCGGCCGACGCATGGCGGCGCATCGAGCGAAGCGCCGCCATGCGCGAGCCCCGCTGATCGCTCAGCGCAGCGACCCGTAAGACGACGACGGCCGCCGCGCGCCGTCGATGCTGGCGCCGCCCGCGCCCGTCACGTACAACAGCAGGAAGCCGCCCGCGATCGCGACGTTCTTCCAGAAATGCACGACCATGTCGCGCTGCAAGGCCGAATTGGTCGCGTCCCAGAAATTATGTCCGAACAGCGCGGCCGCGAGCGTGTAGATCGCCAGCACGAGCGCGAGCGGCTTCACCTTGTAGCCGACGACGAGCAGCACGCCGCCGAGCGTTTCGAGCGCGACGACCGCGGGCGCCGCGACCTGCGCGAACGGCACGCCGAGCCCCTTCAGATAGCCGACGAACTCGCCGTAGCCCATCAGCTTCATCGCGCCGCCCCAGAGGAACAGCACGGCGAGCAGGAGCCGTGCGAGAAAAATGACGCCGGAATCGACGGAACGCGTCATGCGTGACCTCCTGTGATCAATCGACGAACGCCGCGCCGGGCGCGGCGTATCTCGTAAATCCGCCAGAATAGGAGGTCTCGTCCGTCGTTCCAAGCAAAAGGTTGTAGCAAATCTTTACACGGCAGTCCGTACGAAACGGCACAAGCGAACAGACGCGGCGCATGCACGCGCCCCGCTCGCCGCCCGCATGCGCCGGCGCGAACGAAACAGCGCGCACTGTCACGATCGACGGCGAACGCGCGGATGCGTTCGCCCCGCGCATTCAGTGCGCGATCATCCCCGTCAGCCAGTACGCCTGCACGCAGGTCATCACGCCGACGATCAGCGCGAAGAACAGGCTGTGCCGCAGCGTGAAGCGGAACAGGTCCGCCTCGTGGCCGACGAGGCCGACGGCCGCGCACGCGACCGCGATCGACTGCGGCGAGATCATCTTGCCCGCGACGCCGCCCGTCGTGTTCGCCGCGACGAGCAGCGTGCCCGGCACGCCGATCTGCTGCGCGGTGGTCGCCTGCAGCGAGCAGAACAGCGCGTTCGACGACGTATCCGAGCCCGTCAGGAACACGCCGATCCAGCCGAGCAGCGGCGAGAAGAATGGAAACGCCGCGCCCGTGCCCGCGAGCAGCAGCGCGAGCGTCGTCGACATTCCCGAATAGTTCTCGACGAACGCGAACGCGAGCACGAGGCCGATCGACAGCACCGGGCGCTTCAGCTCCTTCAGCACCTCGAAGAACGTGCGCACGCCGGTGCGCGCCGGAACGTTCAGGATTGCCATCGATACGATCGCCGACAGCAGGATCGCGGTGCCCGTCGCCGCGAGCAGATCCCAGTTGAATACCGCGGGCACGGGCGTCGGATGCGCGACGACGGGCGCCATCTTCTGCGTGAGCTTGTCGAGATGCGGAACGTGGAATGACAGCGTCGTGAACGCGAGCGCGCCGCCCTTCGCGAACAGCGCCTTGAACGGCTTCATGCTCCAGATCGTCACCATCACGGTCAGCACGACGAACGGCGACCACGCGCGCGCGATCTGCGCGAACGAATACGGCGAAGGCTGCCGGCCGCCCGTCGCGCGCGCGCCGCCCAGGCCGCCCGGCATGCCGCCGAGCGCGAGCGCGCCGCCGCCCGCCGGCACGACTGCTGCCGCGCGCGCGGCCTCGCGCGCGCGCAACGGCCGCCACACCTTCAGGAACGACGCGAGCGCGACGAGGCTCGCGAGCGCCGACGTCACGTCGGGCAGCTCGGGCCCGATGTAGTTCGACGTGAAGAATTGCACAAACGCGAAGCTGCCGCCCGCGACGAGCGCGGCGGGCCACGTCTCGCGCACGCCCTTCACGCCGTCCATCACGAACACGAGCCAGAACGGCAGGAAGAACGACAGGAACGGCAACTGGCGTCCCGCCATCGCGCCGACCGCCATCGGATCGAGGCCCGACACCTGGCCCGCGACGATCACCGGAATCCCGAGCGCGCCGAACGCGACGGGCGCGGTATCCGCGATCAGGCACAGGCCCGCCGCGTAGAGCGGATTGAAGCCGAGGCCGACGAGCAGCGCGGACGTGATCGCGACCGGCGCGCCGAAGCCCGCCGCGCCTTCGAGAAACGCGCCGAATGAGAAGCCGATCAACAGCATCTGCAACCGCTGATCGTCGGTCAGCGACACGATCGAGCTGCGGATGATGTCGAACTGGCCGCTCTTCACCACGATCTTGTAGAGGAACACCGCGGTAACGATGATCCACGCGATCGGCCACAGGCCGTACGCGAAGCCGTAGGCCGCCGACGCGAGCGCGCGCTCGGCGGGCATCCCGTAGACGGCGATCGCGACGACGAGCGAGAGCGCAAGCGTGAGCGCGCCCGCGACGTGTCCCTTGAGCCGCAGCACCGCGAGCGACACGAAGAACAGAATGATCGGCGCGCCGGCGGCGAGCGCCGACCAGCCGACGCCGCCGAGCGGCAGATAGACCTGGTTCCAAACCTGCACGTGTGTCTCCTTCCGTGAATGAACCTGAATGGGCGACGGCCTCGCGGGCCGTTCGTATCGGCGCGCCGGTCGGTGCCGGCGCTTTGGTTTCGGTGCGGCGCGCGTCGTTCGTCGTCGCGCACCGCATGCTGCTGACTGCGGTTCCTTGTCCGTGCCGGGAGGGGCGATGCCGGCGAATTGCCGGGCCCACGACGCACGGCTTCGCCCATTAATCGGCTCGCCGCGCTCGGCCTGCGCCGCGCGGCGATCGACACACCGCTGCGTCGAACCCGGCCGCGCGCCGCGCACATCCGGCGCGGACCGGCGCAGATCATTACGCGTCGTCGCAAATCAGCACGAGCACGCGCTTCGGGCCATGCACGCCGACCTGCACGGTCTGCTCGACGTCGGCGGTGCGCGACGGCCCCGTGATCACGTTGACCGCGCGCGGCAGCGTCGCGACCGTCGCGCGCACGCGCGCCCACGCATCCTCCATCGTCGCGACGATCGCGCTGCGCTTCACGAGCACGACGTGCGTCGCGGCGACGAAGTTCAGCGACGTCGGCGTCGCGCTCGACGACAGGCACACGACGCTGCCCGTCTCCGCGATCGCCGCGAACGACGGCGTGACGCTGACGAGCCCATCGCGGCGCAGATCGACGCCGGGCAGCGCGCAATGCGCGCGCCACGGCAATGCGTCGAGCGCCGCGGCCACGACGAGCGGCGCATCGGCGAGCCCCGCATCGCGCAGGTATGCATCGACGGCGGCGGGTGCGTCAGCGGCCGTCGCGACGTGCGCGCACGTCGCGGACACCTGCTGCACCTTCGCGACGAAGCGCGCGACGAGATCGACGCCGCCGAGCGAGATCACCGGATCGCGCGCGGCGGCCGATGCGGAAAAAGACGCCGCGTTCGAATCGAGCGCCCCACGCGCATCCGGCGCGGGAGACTGCGCGGCGAGCGGCGCGCGCTCGCTGCCGAGCGCCGCGCGGATACGGCCGAGAATGTCGTCGCGCGCGCTCATCGGCCGCCCTCCCGACGCGGATTCGCGCGCGTCGCGTCCCACGTCTCGAAGAACGTGCGCGGCGGCGGTTTCGGCAATTCGCGCGAATCGGTCCAGCCGGATGCGAACGGCACGCGCGCGATGCTGCCGCGCTTGCCGCCGAGTGCGCGCAGCGCGCGCGCGCCGGCGCGCGTGAGCCAGTGATAGAGCGCCGGCCGCCGCGCGACCGCGCCGAACGCGCGCAGCAGAAAACGCGTGCCGGGCGCGGTGAGCCGCGCGTCGAACTGCATCCCGCGCAGTTTCTTCAGCAGCGTCGGCAGCGGAATCTTCACCGGGCAGACCTCCGCGCAACGCCCGTTCAGCGTGCACGCGTTCGGCAGATCGGTGTTGTGCTCGATGCCTTGCAAGAGCGGTGTGAGGACGGCGCCCATCGGCCCCGGATAGACCCAGCCATACGCATGCCCGCCGACCGCGCCGTACACCGGGCAATGGTTCATGCACGCGCCGCAGCGGATGCAGCGCAGCATGTCGCGAAATTCGCCCGCGAGCATCCGCGTGCGGCCGTTGTCGACGAGCACGACGTGGTATTCCTGCGGCCCGTCGAGATCGTCGCCGCGCTTCGGGCCCGTGCTGAACGTCGTGTACGACGTGATCTCCTGCCCCGTCGCGCTGCGGCCGAGCAGGCGCACGAACAGCGCGACGTCGTCGAGCGTCGGCACGACGCGCTCGATGCCCGCCGTCACGATGTGCACGCGCGCGAGCGTCGACGTCAGATCGCCGTTGCCCTCGTTCGTGCAGATCACGTTCGAGCCCGTCTCGGCGACGAGAAAGTTCGCGCCGGTGATGCCGACGTCCGCGACGAAGAACTTCTCGCGCAACACCTGGCGCGCCTCGCCGACAACGTCCGCGACGCTCTCGCGCGGCCCGTCGTACTGCGCGGGCGAATGGTGCCCGGCGAACAGTTCGGTAACCTGACCGATCGTCTTGTGCAGCGCCGGGAACACGATGTGGCTCGGCCCTTCGTGCGCGAGCTGCACGATGTATTCGCCGAGATCGGTCTCGACGACTTCCATCCCCGCGCCCTCGAGCGCGGCGGGCAGGCCGATCTCCTCGCCGACCATCGACTTGCCGCGCGTGATCGTCTTCGCGTTCGCGTCGCGGCAGATCTTCAGCACGATCTCGCGCGCCTGCGCCGCGTCGCCCGCCCAGTGGACGACGCCGCCCGCGCGCGTGACGGCCGCCTCGTAGCGTTCGAGATACGTATCGAGATTCGCGAGCACGTGGTCCTTCACGGCCTTCGCGCGCTCGCGCAGCATCTCGAATTCGGGCAAAAGCGACACGACGCGCCGCCGCTTCTCGATCCAGCCCTCGCCGAGCATGCCGAGCGCCTCCTGAAGCTGCGCGTCGTGCAGCGCGGCGCTCGCGCGCGCCTTGAACGTCGCCGTCGCGGCGAAGGGTTGCGCGCTCATTCGCCCTCCCCGCAGATCGGCTCGACGTTCATGCCGGTCAGCACTTCGGCGACGTGATAGACGCGCACCGGGCTCCCCTCGCGCTTGAGCCGCCCGCCGATGTTCATCAGGCAGCCGAGATCGCCGCCCGCGAGCACGGTCGCGCCGCTCGCGGCGACGTTCGCGGTCTTGTCGGATACGATCTTCGTCGAGATCTCCGGATACTTCACGCAGAACGTGCCGCCGAAGCCGCAGCAGACTTCGGCGTCCTTCATTTCCTTCAGCGCGACGCCCTCGACGCGCGCGAGCAGCGCGCGCGGCTGCGCCTGGATGCCGAGGCCGCGCAGGCCCGAGCAGGTGTCGTGATAGGCGAGCGTGCAATCCGGCACCGCGGCGCGCTCGGGGCCCGCCCAGCCGAGCACGTCGACGAGAAAGCTCGTCAGCTCGTGCGCGCGCGCGGCGAGCCGCTCGGCGCGCGGCTTCCATGCGGGATCGTTCGCGAGCAGGTCCGGATAGTCGTGGCGCAGCGTGCGGATGCACGAGCCGGACGGCGCGACGACGTAGTCGTAGTGCTCGAATACTTCGATCGTGCGGCGCGCGATGCCGCGCGCGTCGTCGAAATCGCCGCTGTTCAGCGCCGGCTGGCCGCAGCAGGTCTGCGCGCGCGGCGCGTCGACCGTGCAGCCGGCTGATTCGAGCAATTGCACGGCCGCGAGCGCGGCGCTCGGCCGGAAGAGATTCGCGAGGCACGTGACGAACAGGCCGACGCGCGGCGTCTCGCGGGTGCCGCCGGAAGCGCCGGCGGTCTGCGGGGATGAGTCCATGTGTTTGATCCGGCCGCTCGCCGCGGCCGCTGCTTGGCTTGAACGGATGACATCGACGAACGGGCGTCGAAGAGAACCCGCGCGCAAACGCGCGGAACCGCTTTCGATGCCCTATACTTTGGTCAAGTTGGTCTGACCACGCTGGCCAAGATAGTGAGATAGCGGCCGGCTGTCAATGCCGGCGCGATCAGGGAAAACGCCGATCAGCAACCCGCCGATTGCGCCAAAACCCGCGCCGGCATGGGCCCGGAAGGTCGCCGGCGCCCCGCCGGGTATAATTCCGCGCGGCCTGTCACACGCCCGGCACGCCCCGGCGCGGGTCGGCCGACGCGCACGAACGGCCGGCCGCGCAAGCCGGCGCCGCGCCACCCAACCGTCCAGAAGGCCCGTGCATGACGTTTCAGCCAGTCGAGTCCTATACCCGCGTGCGCCTGTCCGACGTGGTGTCCGACCAGATCAAGTCGCTCATCTCGGCGGGCAAGCTGCTGCCCGGCCAGAAGCTGCCGACCGAGCGCGAGCTCGCCGCGCAACTGAGCGTGTCGCGCCCGTCGCTGCGCGAGGCGCTCGTGCGGCTCGAGGCGGACGGCTTCATCGGCTCGGTCGGGCGGGGCGGCTTCGTCGTCGCGGACATCACGGCGCCCGTCGTGTCCAATCCGCTCGCCGATCTGCTGTTGCAGGACCCCGCGGCGAGCCACGACGTGCTCGAGCTGCGCCACGGCCTCGAAACGATCTCGACCGCGTATGCGGCCGAGCGCGCGACGCCCGGCGATCTCGCGAAGATCAAGGACGCGTTCGATACGCTCGCGGGCCATTCGCTGAAGCACGAGCCGGGCCGGCTCGCCGAAGTCGACGCGAACTTCCACCTCGCGATCGCCGATGCGACGCACAACGTCGCGCTAATCCACGTGATGCACGGCATCCACGGGCTGCTGCAGGAATCGATGCACAAGTCGCACCGGCTCGTGAACCACGCGGACGCGATGGAGCGCGCGCTCCTCGAGCAGCACACCGAGATCTACGAGGCGATCGCCGCGAAGGACCCCGAGCGCGCGCGCGCGGCGGCGGAGCGGCACCTGCGCTACGTGCGCGCGCTGTACGAGCAGGCGGCATGACCCGCGGGCGCGCCGCGGCGGCCGCGGGCGATGCTAAATTGAGGCTTTTCGACGAGGAGCCCGCATGCCGACGCCGGAGCATCCCTGGAATTCGCTGGAGATCGTCAAGCTCGCCGCCGAAGTGCTCACGCCGGTTTCCGTCGCCGCGTTCGGCTGGCTCGTCAGCCATCGGCTCAAGCAGCTCGAGCTCGTCCAGTGGACGAACCAGAAGCTGATCGAAAAGCGGCTCGCGCTCTACGACACGATCGCGCCGCTCCTCAACCGCCTGCTGTGCTTCTACACGTGGGTCGGCCCGTGGAAGGACATCTCGCCCGACGACGTGATCCGCGCGAAGCGCGAGCTCGACCAGACGATCCACGTCTACCGCCACCTGTTCGACGACGACGTGTACCGCGCATACCAGTCGTATCTCGACGCGCTGTTCGACACGCATTCCGGCGCGGGCCGGGACGCGCGGATCAAGTCGACGATCGCGGGCCCCGACGGCGACCGCATCGGCCACGGCACGTATCGATGGAATCCCGCGTGGTCCGGGCGCTTCACGAACGCGAACGTCGCGTCGCGCGACGAAGTGAGGGCGCGCTATCAACGGATCATGGACGGGCTGCGCCTATCGCTGGGCGTCGCGCATTAGGCATGCATTAGTCGTGCGTTAGTCGCTCGGCCGGCCGCCGGCCGTTCGCGCCGGCATCCGGTCGCGCCGCCGCACCGCCCGTCGGCACGAAAACCGCCAATCGCCACGAACCGCACATCGGCGTGTCACATATCGCGTGTCTGATTCGGGATACTGATTTCTGGTTGACTTCGTTCTTCGTTGATCTCACGGCCCGCATGCGGCGCCGGCGCGCGAGCGCCGCGCCGTCCGGGCCGGACCGGCACCGACATGAAAGCACGGCCGATGCTCGAATATGCGCTGCACCCGGTCGAGGATCGACTGGTCCACGTCGACGAACTCTGTCGCGCGGACCCCGTCCCGCGCGGGTGGGCGCGCTGTCCGCTCTGTCTGGAAGCGCTGTACGTCGTGCAGTTGCGCGACCGCTCGCACGCGCGCCGCTTCGTCCATCTCGCGGGCGAGTTCGCGCGCTGCCCGCTCGTCAACGACGCGCTGCCGAACCCGCTCGCCGTGCACCTCGGCCCGCCGCTCGACGAGCACGGCCGGCGAGCCCGCGCAACCTTCTTCCAGCACTGGCAGCGGCACCTGCACACGATCCGGCAGACGGCGGCCGCGTTCGGGATCGCGCGCTTCATGCGCGCGATCGAGCTCGCGGACGTGCTGAAGCTGTGGGCGTGGCCGACGCTCGCGCAACGCGACATCCCGTACATCCTGCTCGTGCTGACGGAATTCATCGCCGCGCCGCGCGGCGAGCGCAAGCAGGCCGCGTGGTCGCGCTTCTGGTTCGACGCGTCGGTGCAGCAGGTCGACGATCTGCGCAAGCCGCGCGGCGTGCTGCCGCGCCTGTTCCGGCTGCGCTACCGGCTGCCGAGGATGTCCAAGTTTCCGAACGCGCGGCACCTGATCGACTGCCAGCCGGTGCTGATGGACGACATCGGCCCGAGCGATGCGGCGATCGGCACGCCGCGCGCCGACATCGCCGCGTTCGAGGCGTTCGCCGCGCGCTTCGCGCGGCGGCCGATCGAATGACGGCGCGAAAGACGGCATCGAAAACGAAAACGAAGCGGGACGGCCGCGCGCGCCGCGAACCGGCGGCACGCGCGGCCGCGTCACGTATAGAGCGACGCGTCGGGCAGCGTGCCCGTCAGCGCATAGCGGCCGACGTCGCGCAGCCGGTAGTCGAGCGGATCGTGCAGCGTGTGCGTGCGCGCGTTGCGCCAGAAGCGGTCGAGCGCGAGCGGCGCGGCCGTCGCGCGCGCGCCGCACGCGTCGAACAGCGCCTCGCTGACGTCGAGCGCCGCGCGCTGCGCGACGATCTTCGCCTCCGAGATCGCGAGCGCGACTTCCGCGCGCGCATCGGCCGTCAACGCGTCCTGCTCCGTCCATGCGCGCTGCAACGCCCGCGCCGCGCGATCCGCGAGCGCCTCGGCGCTCACCGTCTGCACGCGCATGTCGCCGAAGCGCTGCAGCGTGTACGGATCGTCCGCCGCGCGCTCCACGCCCGAGTGCACCCACGGCCGCCCCGCGCGCTGCACGTAGTCGCGCGCCTCGGCGAGCGCGCCCTCCGCGATGCCGACGAACAGATTCGTCAACACGAGCTGCGACACGAGCGTGCGCAGCGTCGCGCGCGGCGTCGGCGGCGCTTCCGACCGATGCAGCACCTCGTCTGGCTCGACGCGCACGCCGTCGAACGCCACGCTGCCGCTGTCGGTCTGCCGCTGGCCGATCGGGTCCCAGTCGTCGCGCACCGTGATCCCTTCGCGCTGCGTCGGCACGACGGCGAACACCGGCTTGCCCGTGTCCGGATCGTGCGCGGACACCGTCATCCGCTGCGAGCCGCGCGTGCCCGAGCAGAAACCCTTGACGCCGTCGAGCCGGTAGCCGCCGTCGCCCGTCGCGCGCGCGACGAGCCGCGCGTCGAGCGGATTCACCGCGTTGCCCCACCACCAGTCATGCTCGACCGTGCCGCGCAGATAGCGCTCGCGCTGCGCGGCGCTGCCCCACACGTCGACGCTGACGATCTGCAGGCACTGAAAGCCGAGCAGATGCGCGAGCGCGCTGTCGACGCGCGCGAGCGCGCGGATCGTGTGGTAGATCACGGGCCAGCCCGCTTCCTGGCCGCCGAATTCGCGCGGCACCGCGAGCGTCAGCAAGCCGGCGTCGGCGATCCACCGCTTCTCGCGCGACGCATGGCCGCCCGCGCGATCGCGTTCCGCCGCGCTCGCGCGCAGCGCCGCGATCAGCTCGGCGAGCGTGCGCGGCGGCGTCCGGTCGGCTTCGACCGTCATTTCAACCAGGACTCGTGGATCGTTCATACGGAAGCTTCCCAGGTGGCGGGCATGTCGGTCGATGCGGCGACGGCCCGCGATGTCACGCGTGCGCACGCGCCGCACCGCCGTTTGTGGTCGATCGCCCGATTAGCGGTGTGGTGTGCGTCGAATACTAGCGCCGGGCACCTGTAATCAATGTACAGATATGTGTCCGGACAGTGTCGCGGCGGCCGTCGGCAAGGATTTCTTGCATTTCTTACGAAAGGCGGTTCGTTCGGATACCTGCCTGTCGACGCGGTGGCGGCGTCGCGTCCATGAAGCCGCCATCGTCATGCCCTCGTCATGCATCCGCAGTCAGTCCGATGTGCGGGCGGCGTCTCGGCGCATGCGCAGGCCGCGCTCACGCGCGCTTCGCGAGCCGCCGCACGACGCGGTCGCCGGTGAACTGCACGACGGTGACGAGCGCGATCAGGATCACGATCACCGTCGCCATCACCGTCGAATCGAAACGCTGGTAGCCGTAGCGTATCGCGAGATCGCCGAGCCCGCCCGCGCCGACCGCGCCCGCCATCGCTGTCGAGCCGATCAGCGCGACGACCGTGATCGTGAAGCCGCCGACGATCCCCGGCAGCGCCTCCGGCAACAGCACGTGACGGACGATGTGACGCCGCTTGGCGCCCATCGCCTGCGCGGCCTCGACGAGCCCCTTGTCGACCTCGCGCAGGCTCACCTCGGCAATGCGCGCGAAGAACGGAATCGCCGCGATCGACAGCGGCACGATCGCGGCCCACACGCCGATCGTCGTGCCGATCACGAAGCGCGTGAACGGCAGCAGCGCAACGAGCAGGATGATGAACGGCGTCGAGCGGAACGCATTGACGATCGCGCCGAGCGCCGCGTTCACGCCGCGCCGCTCGTAGATGCCGCCCGGCGCGGTCGTGACGAGCACGAGCGCGAGCGGCACGCCGACGAGCGCGGCAACGAGCGCCGACGCGCCGACCATCCACAGCGTGTCGCGGATCGCGTCCGCGAGTTCGGGAAACCACAGTTCAGACATAGCCGAGCACCTCCACATGATTCGCATGCCGGCGCGCGGCGGCGAGCGCAGCCGCGATCCTGTCCGGGCCGGCCGCGCCTCGCGCGGCGAGCGACGCGGCGATCACGAGCCGCCCCTGCACGCGCCCCTGGATCCTGTCGAGCCCGCCGTGCACGAAATGCACCGCGTCGCCGACGTTGCGCGCGAGCGCGCTCGTCAGTGCGCCGAGATCCGGCTCGCCGCCGTCCGCGCCCGTGTAGCGGACGGCGAGCAGCAGTCGCGCGCCGCACGGCAGCGGGGCGGCGCCGTCGAGCGGCCGCACGCGCGTCGCGAGATCGGCCGGCAGATCATGGACGAGCGTGCGCAACAGCGCGCGCGTCGCGCCATGCCTCGGATCGCCGAACACGCGCCATACCGGCCCCGTCTCGACCACCTCGCCATGCTCGACGACGGCCACCGTATCGCACACCGCGCGGATCACTTCCATCTCGTGCGTGATCAGCACGATCGTGAGCCCGAGCCGCCGATTGATGTCGGCGAGCAACGCGAGGATCGACTGCGACGTCTGCGGATCGAGCGCGGATGTCGCTTCGTCGCACAACAGCAGATCCGGATCGTGGACGAGCGCGCGCGCGATGCCGACGCGCTGCTTCTGCCCGCCCGACAGGCTCGCCGGATACGCGTCGCGTTTCGCGGCCAGGCCGACGAGATCGAGCAGCGCGTCGACCTTGCGCGCACGCTCGGCCTTCGGCACGCCGGCGATCTTCAGCGGCAGCCCGATGTTGTCGGCGACGGTCTTCGCGGACAGCAGGTTGAAATGCTGGAACACCATGCCGATCCGGCGCCGCAGCGCGACGAGCCCGCGCTCGTCGAGCGCGCCGACGTCGACGCCGTTCACGCGCACCGCGCCCGACGTCGGCCGCTCGAGCCCGTTGACGAGCCGCAACAGCGTCGACTTGCCCGCGCCGCTGCGACCGATCACGCCGAACACGCCGCCGCGCGCGATGTCGAGCGACACTTCGCGCAGCGCGGCCGACGGGCCGCGCGGACCGTCGAACACCTTGCTCGCCAGCTCGAACGACACCGCCGCGCCCATCGCCGAAGCGGCGGCCGCCGCGTCGCGCGCAGCGGGCGCGGTCTCGCGCGGCGCGGTGGCCGAGCGTTCGATGAAACTGGGGGAATCGAGTAGCTGCGCCATCGCGTCGCCTCGTCGCTTCGTCACACTTTCCCGGTTTCGCTCGCACCGTCGAACCGGTGCCGAGCGCCCGCATGCCAGCCGGGCAGCCGCCCGTCTGCGCCGAACAGCTTCGCGCGCAGCGTCGGCGCGCAATCGTAGTCCTCCTTGTAGAGGCCGCGGTTCTGCAACTCCGGCACGATCCGGTCGACGAAATCGACGAACGATTCGGGCATCACCGTGCGCGTCACGTTGAAGCCGTCGACGCCCGTTTCGTCGACCCACGCGGCGAGCTCGTCCGCGACTTGCGACGGCGAGCCGACGACCGGGTGATAGCGGCCGCCGATCGACATCTGGTCGAGAACGCGCCGCACGGTCCACGCGCCCGACGTGCTCTTCTTCGAGATCGCGTCGACGGCCGACTGGATCGAATCGGTCTTCACGTGCGCGATCGGCTCGTCAAGGCCGAAGCGCGAGAAATCGATGCCGGTCGAGCTCGCGAAGTGCGCGAGCCCCGCTTCCGGGTTCGCATGGCGCCGGTATTCGTCGAACTTCTCGCGCGCCGCCCGCTCGTTCTCGTCCGTGACGACCGTGATGCCCGCGAAGATCCTGATCGACGCCGGATCGCGGCCGATCCGCGCGGCGGCCGCGCGAATGTCGGCCACCGCCAGGCGCGCGGCGGCCTTGCTCTGGCCGTTCACGAACACGCATTCGGCGTGCTTCGCGGCGAACTCGACGCCGCGCGCCGACGATCCGGCCTGATACAGCACCGGCGTGCGCTGCGGCGAAGGCTCGCTCAGATGAATCGCGTCGATCGAGTAATACGGGCCGTCGTGGCGCACGCGGCGCACCTTGTCGGGCCGCGCGAACACGCGCGCATCGCGGTCGCGGATCACCGCGTCGTCGTCCCAGCTCCGTTCCCACAGCTTGTAGACGACGTCCATGTAGTCGTCCGCGCGCGCGTAGCGGTCGTCGTGCTCGATCTGCTTCTCGAGGCCCATGCCGCGCGCGGCGCTGTCGAGGTAGCCGGTCACGATGTTCCAGCCGACGCGGCCTTTCGTCAGGTGATCGAGCGTCGACATCCGTCGCGCGAACAGATACGGCGGCTCGTACGTGAGGTTCGCGGTCACGCCGAAGCCGAGATGCCGCGTCACCTGCGCCATCGCCGGCACAAGCAGCAGCGGATCGTTGACGGGCACCTGCACCGATTCGCGCAGCGCGACATCGGGGCCGCCGCCGTACACGTCGTAGACGCCGACGATGTCGGCGAGAAAGATCCCGTCGAACTTGCCGCGCTCGAGCGTGCGCGCGAGATCGGCCCAGTAGTCGAGATCGGTGTACTGCGCGGAGCGGTCGCGCGGATGCGTCCACAAGCCATGATTGATATGGCCGACGCAATTCATGTTGAACGCGTTCAGCAGGATCTTTTTCTTCGCCATCGCGCGCGCCTCCTGCCTCACCAGGCGACCGCGTACAGCGAGCCGAACGCGTTGTCGAGCGCCTTCCTGACCGCCGGCGAATGCTGATAGATCGCAATGAACCGGCGGATGCGCGGATCGTTCACGCGCTCCGGCCGCACGACCCATTGCAGCGCGAACAGCTTGTTCTCGAGCCCGTCGAACAGCAGCGCGCCGTTCGGGTCGGCCGTGCCGGCGAGCTTGATGAAGCTCGGATAGCCTTGCGCGAGATCGACGTCGTCGAGCGAGCGCGCGAGTTGCGACGCCTCGAGCGGCAGGATCTTCAGATGCTTCGGATTCGACACGATGTCGCGCGTCGTCGCGCGGTAATCGGCGCCCGGCTTCAGCTTGATCAAGCCCGCGCGCTGCAGCAGCAACAGACCGCGCCCGCCGTTGACGGGATCGTTCGCGATCGCGACCGTCGCGCCGTCCTTCAGTTGATCGAAGCTTTTGACCTTCTTCGAATAGAGGCCGATCTTCATGATCGTGCCCGGCGCGATCGCGACGAAATCATAGTGTCCCTGCTTCTTCGCGTTCTCGAGGAACGGGATGTGCTGAAAATAATTGACGTCGATGTCCTTGTTCGCGAGGGCCGCGTTCGGCGTGTTCCAGTCGGTGAACTCGATGATCTTCACGTCGAGGCCCTGCGCCTTCGCCTCCTTCGCGGCCACCTTCAGCGCGTCGATCTGCGGGCTCGTCGCGATGCCGACCTTCAGCGGCCCGGAATCGGCATGCGCGAGCGGCGCGGCGAGCGCGGCGCTCGCGAGTGCGGCGGCCGCAACGCGCGAAGCGCGCCTGACGACGCGCGCGAGAAAAAGGCGAGACGACATAGGAGGGACTCTCTTCAGGATGCCGGAACGAACACGGCCGGCGGGCGGGCGAAGCCGCCTGCGCTTGCGCGACGGCGCGGCTGCTTCGTTTCGAAATGAACTGCGATCGATGATAGGGCTGGCCGGCAGGGGTGGTCTACGAAGCGATTTCGCAAAGTAAATCGCGCGGGGCGATATAGCGCGGAGCGCGGAGCGCGCTGCGCAGCGACTGGATGGCGCAACTGCGCGATGCCGCGCGCATGCGCTCAGCGGGCGCGCGCTCAGATCAAGCCGCGCGCCGATGCCATGACGACCGCCTGCGCCCGGTTGTTCGCGCCGATCTTGCGCGCGGCGTTCGACAGATGGAACACGACCGTGCGCTCCGAAATGCCGAGAATCTTCGAGATTTCCCAGGCCGTCTTGCCGCGCCCCGCCCATTGCAGCGATTCGCGCTCGCGCGCGGTCAGGTCGCACGAGCCCTGCCGTCTCAGCCGGCAGTCGAGCAGTTCCTGCATCGCCGCGTGCACGAAGCCCGCAAGCAGTTGCGACAGGCTCAGCAGCCGCAGTATGTCGCTCGCGTCGTGCTCGAAGGGATCGTTGGTTGCCATGCTGAGCATGCTGATCGCGCCGCTGCGATCATGAACGGGGCAACTGAGCCCGTAGACGAGGCCGTACGACTTCGCTTCGTCGCGCATGAGCTTCGCGCGGCCGTGCGCGTGCTCGACCAGATCGACAGCGGCGACTTCTCCGCGTATCTGAAGGCGCATGCGGCGAACGCTACGCATCGCTCGACGAAGCACGCCGCGCGGCGCTGAAGCGCCCGCACAACGTCGCGCATGCGCACGTGCGCGCGGCGTTCCGGTTCCCGACGGAGGCCGCGGGCGGGCTCTACGAGGCGCCGCCCGCAGCCGCCAACGCCGAGCCGGAGGCCGCGCGATGAGCGCCGGGCGTCTCTACGTCGGCGCGACGTTCAACGCATCGCCGCTCGACCCGCTGCTGCGCGCGCGGGGCTTCGGCGACGTCGCGTTCACGCGCTACAACCAGTTGCTGCAAGCGCTGCTCGCGCCCGATCCGCAGCACGTGGACGATGCAACGCTGCTGCTCGTGCGGCTCGCCGATTTCGTGCGGCACAAAGCAAGCGACCGCACGCAATCGCCAGACGCGCTCGCCGCGCTGCTCGCGCAACGCGCGCAGGCGTGGCTCGACGCGCTCGCGTCGTTCGCCGCCGGCCGCGCGACGCCGCCGCGCGTCGTCGTGCTGCCGTCGCCCGCGCTCGACGCGCGCGGCGCGGCGCTCGCCCGCTTCTTCGAGCGCCGGCAACTGCGCATCGCAAGCATCCCGTTCGACGACAAAACCGCGCTCGCGAAAAGCGCACGCCTGAGCCACACGGCCGCGACGTTCCATCTGAGCGGTCGCCCACTTCTCGAAGCCGATCTGCTCGACGCGACTTCGCGCGACGCGGCGGGGCTCGCGCTGACCGTCGCCGACCGCTTCGGCCAATACGGCTGCAGCGGCTTCGCGCTCGTGCGCGTCGATGCCGGGCTGCCCGTCCTCGCCGATTTCGTGCTGAGCTGCACGGTGCTCGGCAAGCAGGTCGAGCACGGCGTGCTGCTCGCGCTCGCTCAGGCGGCGCAACGCGCCGCGTTGCCGGCCGTCGCGCTCGACTACGCACGCAACGACGGCAACCAGCCGGCCGTCGACTTCGTCGACGCGATCGCCGCGCAGGCGGGCGTCGCCATCGACCGAAGCGGCCCGCGCGCGCGGCTGCGCATCGCGCCGTCCGCGCTCGCCGAGGCCGTGCTCGCGTGTGCGAAAGCGCCGCAAGCGCTCGCGGCGGCCGCACAGGCGCTCGATCTGTGGAGCAAGGACGTGAGCCTGCCGCCCGTCGAGCCCGGCGACTTCGTCGCGCTGCTGAACGCGGGCGGCTATGCGTCGTCGATGAGCTCGAACCACTGCCTGCGTGGGCAGTTCCACGAGCTCGCGCTGTTCGGCGCCGCGCCGCACTGATCCCAACATCAACGACAAGGAGCCCCCAGCGTGTCCTCGCTTTCACGACAATTGAGCGCTCTCGGCAGCCGGATCTTCACGGGCGCGCCGTTCGGCCCCGGCGTGTCGATGCAGAATCTCGCCGAATGGTCGTCGCTCGCGCATGTCCAGTTGCTCGGCAGGGTCGCCGCCGAACTCGGCGTCGACATCGACATCGAAGAAGCCTATCGGCTCGACAGCTTCGAGCGGCTGCTGCAGTACATCGAGCGCCAGCGCTGGCCGGGCGGCGGCGCGCCGGCCGCATCCGCAACGTCGAGCGCGGCGAGCAGGCGGGCGGCGTCGTCGTGCTCGAGGCGATCGGCCGGTTCGATCTCGCGGCGCTCGCGCCGGAAATCGGCCGCGAAGCGTGGGACGCGTGCCAGTTGACGCTGAGCGGCGTGATCCGCGTGAAGAAAGGCGAGATTCATACGACATCGAGCGGCAAGATCCAGCGCGCGACCTGCGCGAAGATGCTCGCGGACGGCGCGTTCACGATCGAGGACGCGTATCTGCACGACGCCGCGCAAGCGTGGCTCGCGCCGGTGGTCGAACGGTGCGAGAGAGCCTGCCGCGAGCCGTCGGGGGACGCTCGGGCGGTTGCCTGAGCGTGCGGGGTGGCTTGGTGCGACGCGCCGTCGGGCGAACGACGCACGGACGTCGGCACGGCAAATCATGCCGCACTTTATGCCGCCCACCGCACCGCCAATCGCAGCCGAGCCTCACCCGCCTCCTCGCATCGCGCGCCCTGCCGGGTTATAGTCCGGCGGGGCGCACGCCACGCGAACGCACGCTGTGCGCGCACGGTGCGTCGCATCCATCCCGGTCCCGCGCAGATTTTCGACATCAATCCGCACGGGCGGCCCGCCGGGCCGCTTTGCATCCGATGCGTTCAAACACCGATCGATGGCTTCGTTGATTCTCGTTCTCGCCTGCCTCGTCGCAGGCGCCGCGCTCGCGCGGAGCAAGCGCCTGCCGGACAACTTCCCGGCCAGCCTCAATTACTTCGTGATCCAGATTTCATTGCCCGCGCTCGTGCTGCAGCACCTGCACAAGATTGCGTTCGCCGCGGACGTGCTATGGCTGTTCGCGACGCCCGCGATCGTGTTCGCGGCGACGGCCGCGCTCGCGCTCGCCGCGGGCGCGCTGCTGCGTCTCGACAAGGCGACGGTCGGCTGCCTCACGCTCGTCTGCGGCACGAGCAACACGTCGATCGTCGGCGTGCCGGTCGTGCAGGCGCTGATCGGGAGCGCCGCGGTCGGCCACGCGCTCGTCGTCGACCAGGCGAACTTCATCGTGATGTGCACGGCGGGCCTCGTCGCCGCCGACGTGTACGCGGGCAGCGCGACGAGCTGGCGCGGCGTCGCGCGGCAGCTTGCCGGCTACCGGCCGATTCAGGCGATGGCGCTTGCGCTGCTGCTGCGGCCGGTGCCATTTCCGACCGTCGTCGAGGACGTGCTGGCCGCGCTCGGCGCAACCCTCACGCCGATCGCGATGATCTCGGTGGGCGCGAGCTTCAGCGTGCGCCACGCGCGCGACGCCGCGCGCAATTTTCTGGTCGGAATCGGCTTCAAGCTGCTCGTCGTGCCGGCGATCGTGCTCGCGTGCGGGCTCTACGTGTTCTCGCAGCGGGGCGTGCCGCTCACCGTCGCGCTCGTGCAGGCGACGATGCCGCCGATGATCATCGCGGGGCTCATCGCGATCGACAAGAAACTCGATCCGCCGCTCGCGGGCGCGCTGATGACGCTGGGCGTGCCGGCGTCGATCGCCGCCGCGTGGCTATGGCGCGACGTGCTGCCTTATTGAAGAACGGCACGAAACGGCCGTTTTATTTGTTTCGCAACACGAACTATTTCTACGCGCCGCAACGGGAGCGAAGGATGCATCGCCCCGTCGATCGAACGCCCAAACACGAACGCCCAAATGCGCGGCGCGCCGGCGCTCGCGCAACCGTCATGCGTTGTCGGGCAACAGGCGATGCATTTCATGGAACACCATGTCGGCGCGCGCTGCGATCGTCAGCGGCACGCCGAACGTGGCGAAGCCGAGCGATTCGTAGAAGCCGCGCGCCGAATCGCGCGCGGTGCACCAGACAACCTTTCCGTTCTGCCGCTGCGCGTGCTCGATGCACGCATGCATCAGCCGCGTGCCGACGCCCTGCCCCTGCATGAACGGCTCGACGGCCACGCCGCGCAGCCGCCATGCGCCGTCCGCCGGGAAATCGCGGAACGGCTGCCGGCAGATCGTCGCGACGGCGACGATTCCATCCGACGTCCGGGCCGCGAGATGAAGCGTCGCGTCGTGGTCGTCGCACGGAAAGCGGCTTGCATTCTCGTCCCCATCCAGCAGGATTCGGGCCCGGAGCGGCAACACGGACGCAACCGGGACGGTCACGATGGAATACGACTGTTGATCGACGCACATCGGCTGTTTACGAAAAAATTGATTGACTCATTCTAAATCCGTGAAAGATTTCGATCGCGAAAAAATATTTGTTGTTCGCCCCCGCCAATACGGTTAATCTAAATAAATGCTGCTCGCGTCATTAAATTCAAGCAAGCAATCTGCGATCACAGATAATGGAGAAAATCTCGTCCGATACGGGAAGCGCCTATGACGAGATCCGCTCGCGGATCTTCGACGGCCGGTTGTCGCCCGGGCAGAAAATCTCTCACCGGGGCCTCGCGCACGAACTGGGCGTCGGGCAGATGCCGGTGCGCAGCGCGCTGCAATTGCTCGCGTCGGAAGGGCTCGTCAACATCGTCGACAAGAGCGGTACCTTCGTCAACGAGCCGACGCGCGACGATCTGCGCGAAATCTACGAGTTGCGGCTCGCGCTCGAAAGCACCGCCGCGTATCTCGCGGCGCGCGGCGGCGCAACGGACCGCCTGTCGCGCTCGCACACGCAGATGCGCAGGCTCGTCGACGAAAACATCGCCGACATCATGACCGAGCAGAAAATCGGCTGGGTCTTTCATGACGAAATATTCAAGGCGGCGCGCAACGACCGGCTATTTACGACATACAAGCTGCTGCACGCGCAAACGCACGCGCTGAATGAACTGCCGCGCAGCGATTTCGCGACGGTCAGGCGCGGCACGCTCGAACATTTGGAGATTTACGCGGCCATCGACGCACGGGACGCGGAAACGGCGCGACGCCGGATGTGGAATCATGTGATCGACGGTACTCCGGACAGAATCCGATTAATTCGAGCTCAATATGACACTGGCCAATAAAAAAATCCCGTTGCCGCTACAGATGATCCTCGGCCTCGCGCTCGGCGTGGTTTTCGGCCTGCTCGCGCCCGCCGCGAGCCGCGACCTGGCCTTCATTTCGACGCTGTTCGGCCACGCGATCAAGATGGTCGTGCTGCCGCTGATCCTGCTGTCGGTTACGCTCGGCGCATTCCGCGCGGGCACGCAGCGCGGCCGGCTCGGCAAGACGGCCGCGTTCAGCCTCGTGTTCTTCGTGCTGATGACGGTGATCGCCGCGTCGCTCGGCCTCGCGCTCAACTGGCTGTTCAGGCCCGGCATCGGCGCGAGCCACGCGCAAACGGCCGCGATGCCGGCGAATCTCGCAAGCGGCATCGACTGGATGAAGTTCCTGACCGACATGATCCCGTCGAACATCGTCGGCGCGCTCGCGGCCGGCAATTCGCTGCCGGTGCTCGTGTTCGGCGTGCTGCTCGGCTGCGCGCTCGCTGCGGTCGAGGACCGCGCGGCGCCGTTCGTCGCCGTCTGCGAATCGATGCTCGCCGCGTTCTTCAAGATGACCGAGTGGGTCGTGTCGCTGTCTCCCATTGCGATCTTTGCTGCGATTGCAGTATTGCTGTCGTCGAAGGGGCTTGCCGCAATGACGCCGCTCGCGAAGCTGCTCGGCATTGCGTATCTCGGCATGGCGGTCCTCGCCGCGTGGCTCACGCTGATCGTCAAGCTCGCCGGCCAATCGCCGCGCGCGGTCGTGCGCAAGGTGAGCGAGCCGCTGATCCTCGGCTTCACGACGCGCTCGTCCGAAATCACGTTCCCCGTGCATCTGAAGAAGCTCACGGAGATGGGCGTGCCGTCGTCGGTTGCGTCGACCGTGCTGCCGCTGTCGTACATCTTCAATCGCGAAGGCGCGGTGCTCTATACGGTGCTCGCGGTCTGCTATCTCGCCGACGCCTATCAGCTCGCGTGGAGCTGGCCGCTGATGATCACGATCGCAGTCCTGACGATCATCACGATCGACGGCGCCGCGAACGTGCCGTCGGGCGCGGTCGTCGCGATCACGGTGATCCTCGCCGCGATCGGGCTGCCTGCCGATGCGGTGCTGCTGATTCTCGGCATCGACGCGTTCTTCGACATGGGCCGCACCGCGCTGAACGTCTACGCGAGCACTGTCGCAACGACGCTCGCAAGCCGCGTGTCCGGCGTCGCACCCGAAGTCGCGGATGCCGTGACGGCGCACGCGTCGCGCGTTTGACGTGCGTTTGACAACAGTTTTTTGCAGGAAGATTTTTTTGCGAGCGTGACGCTCGGCGGTTCGGGAGGTGCGGCACGCCGTGCGTGCTTCTGCACGCACGGCGTGCCGCCTCGCATGACACCGCTCGCGCGATTGTAGTTCCGTCTGCGAGTATTTCTGGCCCTCGGATGCAGGCGGTTACGCAGTCCCTGTCGCCCTACGCTGGGACTGCGCTTTTTATTGTCGACCAGCAGCGCAACGAGACGGTGGTGCCCCGTCTCATGCGCCGCTGCCAAGTGTAAGTCGAGGCCGCTGCGCGCGAAACAAAAATCGCGCGATAGCATGTACTCCAGGCCGATTCCGGCACGCATGCCGCCTGCGCGCCGCCGATGCGAAGCGGCGGCCGCGTGCCCCGTGCATCCATCGCGAATGCCGCCCGTCACGCGACGGGCGCTGCATGCTTGCGCCCGTCGCGTCCGCGCGGCTCTCAGGCTCCGATTCTCCCATTCCCCGGCTCGTCGGCTCTCGAACGTCCTCGCGCTCGCGTACGCCGTCGGCATGCCCGAAGGCATGCCGCATGCTCAACGCGCCGCGACGTCCTGCTTGCGCGGATCGCGCGAGCCGAGCGCCACGTCGCTGCCCCAGCCGCCGCCGAGCGCCCGAATCAGGTTGACCGTCGACACCGCCTGCGTGCCCGTCAACTGGTTCGATTGCAATTGCGATTCGAGCACCGAGCGCTCGCTGTCGATCACGTCGAGATAGCTGACCGCGCCTTCCTGATACTGCGTGCGCGACAGCGTCGCCGCGCGCCGCGACGCGTTGACCGCGTCGCTCTGCGCACGGATCTGATCGTCGAGCAGACGCAGATCGGCGAGGTTGTCCTCGACTTCGCGGAACGCGACGAGCACCTGCTGCCGATAGTTCGCGACTTCCTCGTCATACTTCGCGCGCGCCTGCGCGACGCCCGCGCTGCGGCGCCCGCCGTCGAAGATCGGCAGCGTGAGCGCCGTGCCCGCGAACGGTCCGAGCAGGAACGTGCGGCTCGACCACAGGAACAGATTGCCGAGCGTCGCTGCTTCATAGCCGAACGAACCCGTGATGTCGAGCTTCGGGAAGTACGCGGACTTCGCCAGGCCGACGCGCGCGTTCGCGGCCATCATCGCGCGCTCGGCCGCCGCGATGTCCGGCCGCCGTTCGAGCAATGCCGACGGCAGCCCCGCCGGCACGCGCACCGCGACCGGCACGATCGGCGTCTCCTTGAACGCGAAATCCGCGGGCGCCTTGCCAAGCAGGATCGCGAGCGCATGCTCGGACGCGGCGCGCCGCCGCGCGACGCCGACCGCATCCGCCTGCGCGGTCGCGAGTTCGTTCTTCGCGCGCGACACGTCGAGCTCGCTGATGTCGCCTTCGCTGAAGCGGCGCTGCACGAGCTTCAGCGCTTCCCCGCGCAACTCGACGGTGCGGCGGTACAGATCCTGGTCGGAATCGAGCCGGCGCAGCTCGAAGTAGTTCTGTGCGACGTCCGCCTGCAAGGCGAGCTGCACCGAGCGGAACAGCGCCTGGCTCTGCGCTTCGTCCGCGCGCGACGCTTCGACATTGCGGCCGACGCGCCCGAACAGGTCCGCCTCGTACGACACGGTGCCCTGCGCGCGCCAGAGCGTCGCCGTGGTCGGGCCGCTGCCCTGGGGCTGAAACTGCGACGCGGACGACAGGCCCTCGCGCGTCGGCCCGAAGCCCGCGCCCACTTGCGGAAACCACTGCGAGCGCGCGGCGCGGGTCGCCGCGCGCGCCTGCTCGACGCGCGCCGCCGCAGCCTTCAGGTTCTGGTTCGCGGCGAGCGCCTGTTCCTCGAGCGCGTCGAGCGCGGGGTCGCCGAATACCCGCCACCATTCGCCGCGATGCGCTTCGTCGGCGGGCTCGGCCGCCTTCCAGGTGCCGGCCTGCTCGCCCGGCGAGAGCGCCGGCGCTTCCTTGAACGCGGCGGGCGTCGCGACGTCCGGCCGCTTGTAGTCGGGCCCGACCGCGCACGCGGCGAGCAGCGCGACGAGCAGCCCGCTCGCCGCCGCGATCTTCGCGACGCGCGCGATGCGTTCGTTGATGTTGGTCTCGTTCATCTTTCTATCCTCAAGCGTCCGGAGCCGGCACGCCGTAGCCCGCCGAATCCTTCTGCGCGACGTGAATCTTGCCGCCCGCGAGCGTGCGCAGCACCACATAGAACACCGGCGTCAGCATCAGGCCGAACAGCGTCACGCCCAGCATCCCGAAGAACACCGCGACGCCCATCGCATGCCGCATCTCCGCGCCCGCGCCGGTCGACAGCACGAGCGGCACGACGCCCATGATGAACGCGATCGACGTCATCAGGATCGGGCGCAGCCGCAGCCGGCTCGCCTCGACGGCCGCCTCGAACGGCGTCTTGCCGTCATGCTCGAGCTCGCGCGCGAACTCGACGATCAGGATCGCGTTCTTCGCGGACAGCCCCACCAGCACCATCAGGCCGATCTGCGTGAAGATGTTGTTGTCGCCCTGCGTGAGCCACACGCCCGTGAGCGCCGACAGAATGCTCATCGGCACGATCAGGATCACCGCGAGCGGCAGCGTGAGGCTCTCGTACAGCGCGGCGAGCACGAGGAACACGAGCAGCACGCTGATCGGGAACACCCAGAACGCCGAATCGCCCGCGAGGATCTGCTGATACGTCAGGTCGGTCCATTCGAACTTCACGCCGCGCGGCAGCGTCTGCGCCGCGATCCGCTCGACGGCCGCCTGCGCCTGGCCCGACGAGAAGCCGGGCGCGGGCCCGCCGTTCACGTCGGCCGCCGTGTACGCGTTGTAGCGCACGACCATCTCGGGGCCGAACGTCGGCGACACCGTGACGAGCGACGACAACGGCACCATCTCGCCCGCCGCGTTGCGCGTCTTCAACTGCAGGATGTCGTCCGCGCGCTGGCGGAACGGCGCATCCGCCTGCACGCGCACCTGGTACACGCGGCCGAAGCGATTGAAGTCGTTCACGTACAGCGAGCCGAGATAGATCTGCATCGTGTCGAACACGTCGGTCACGTTCACGCCGAGCTGCTTCGCCTTCACGCGGTCGAGATCGACGTTCAACTGAGGCACGTTGATCTGGTAGCTCGTGAACAGCGGCCCGAGCTCGGGCGCCTGCTGCGCGCGCTTGATGAAGTCGTTCGTCGCGTCCGCGAGCCGCGCGTAGCCAACCGCGCCGCGATCCTCGATCTGCATCTTGAAGCCGCCCAGCGTGCCCAGGCCGAGCACGGGCGGCGGCGGGAACACCGCGACGAACGAATCCTTGATCGCCGCGTACTGCTGGTTCAGCGCGCCCGCGATCGCGCCCGCCGACAATGCCTTGCCGTGACGCTGATCGAACGGCTTCAACGTGACGAACACGATGCCCGCGCTCGAGCTGTTCGTGAATCCGTTCACCGACAGCCCCGGGAACGCGACCGCGCTCTCGACGCCCGGCTGCTTCAGCGCGATCGCGCCCATGTCGCGGATCACCTTCTCGGTGCGGTCGAGCGACGCGCCGTTCGGCAGTTGCGCGAACGCGATCAGATACTCCTTGTCCTGCGCGGGCACGAAGCCGCCCGGCACGATCCGCGACACCATCACGGTCGCGCCGACGAGCACGAGATACACGCCGAGCATCACCGCCTTTCTCGACAGCACGCCGCGCACGCCGCGCCCATAGTTCTCCGCGCCGCGGTGGAACACCTTGTTGAAGCCGCGGAAGAATCCGCCGAGCACGCGATTCATCGCGCGCGTGAGCCAATCTTCCTTGTCGCCGTGGCCCTTGAGCAGGATCGCGGACAACGCGGGCGACAGCGTCAGCGAGTTGAACGCCGAGATCACCGTCGAGATCGCGATCGTCATCGCGAACTGCTTGTAGAACTGGCCCGTCAAGCCCGACATGAACGCGAGCGGCACGAATACGGCGACGAGCGTGAGCGCGATCGCGATGATCGGCCCGCTCACTTCCTGCATCGCCTTGTAGGTGGCGGCCTGCGCGGTGAGTCCGTTCTCGATGTTCCGCTCGACGTTCTCGACGACGACGATCGCATCGTCGACGACGATCCCGATCGCGAGCACCATCCCGAACAGCGACAGCGCATTGATCGAATAGCCGAACAGCAGCAGCAGCGAGAACGTGCCGACGATCGACACCGGCACCGCGATCAGCGGAATGATCGATGCGCGCCACGTCTGCAGGAACACGATCACGACGATCACGACGAGCGCGATCGCCTCGAGCAGCGTGTGCACGACTGCCTTGATCGACGAGCGCACGAACTGCGTCGGGTCATAGACGATCTTGTAGTCGACGCCCGCCGGGAAGTCCTGCTTGAGCTCGGCCATCGTCTTGCGCACTTCGTCGGAGATCGCGAGCGAGTTCGCGCCCGGCGACTGGTTGATCGCCATCGCGACGGCCGGCTTGTTGTCGAGCAGCGAGCGCAGCCCGTACTCGGACGCGTCGAGCTCGATCCGCGCGATGTCGCGCAGGTGCGTGACGCCGCCGTCCGGCGCGGTCTTCACGACGATGTCGCCGAACTCCTCTTCGTTCTGCAAGCGCCCGCGCGCGTTCACCGAGAGCTGCAGCGGCGTGCCCGGCAGCGTCGGCGACGCGCCGATCACGCCGGCGGCGACCTGCACGTTCTGCTCGCGGATCGCGCGCACGACGTCGTCGGCCGTCAGGTTGCGCTGCGCGACCTTCTGCGGATCGAGCCACACGCGCATCGCGTAGTCGCCCGCGCCCCAGAGCTGCACCTGGCCGACGCCCTGGATGCGCGACAGGCGATCCTTCACGTTGATGAGCGCGTAGTTGCGCAGATACGTCATGTCGTAGCTGTCGTTCGGCGAGATCAGGTGCACGACCATCGTCAGCGTCGGCGAGCTCTTGACCGTCGTGATCCCGAGCCGCTGCACGTCTTCCGGCAGGCGCGGCAGCGCCTGGTTCACGCGGTTCTGCACGAGCTGCGTGGCCTTGTCCGGATCGGTGCCGAGCTTGAACGTGACGGTGATCGTCATGTTGCCGTCGCTGTTCGCCTGCGACTGCATGTACAGCATGTCCTCGACGCCGTTGATCTGCTCCTCGAGCGGCGACGCGACCGTCTCGGCGATCACCTTCGGGTTCGCGCCCGGGTACTGCGCCTTGACGATCACGGACGGCGGCACGACTTCCGGATACTCGGAAATCGGCAGCAGGAACATCGCGATCATCCCGGCCAGCAGGATGATGACCGACAGCACCCCTGCGAAGATCGGTCGATCGATGAAGAATTTTGATATGTTCATGGAAGGCTCTATCTGATTGGGCGCGCTGGCGCGGCGGGCGCTCCGAGGAAGCGTCCGGGCGTCACGCGCGCGCGTTGCCTTGAGCGGCCTGCGCACGCTGCACGCCGCCCGCGACAGGCGTCGCGGCGGCAGCGTCGTCGCCGCCCGTCATCGGCACGAGATGCGGCTTCACCTGCTCGCCCGGCCGCACGCGCTGCGTGCCGTTCACGACGATCCGGTCGCCCGCCGCCAGGCCGCCCGCGATCACGCGCTGGTTGCCGTGCTGCGCGCCGAGCTGCACTTCGCGATACGACACGCGGCCCTGCTGGTCGACGACGAACACGAACTTCTTGTCCTGGTCGGTGTTGATCGCCGCGTCGTCGATGAGGAGCGCCGGATGCGGCGCGCTGCCGCCCACCTTCACGCGCGCGTAGAGGCCGGGGACGAGCGCGCCATCCTGATTGTCGAAGCGCGCGCGCACGCGGATCGTGCCGGACGACGTGTCGAGCCGGTTGTCGACCGAATCGATCACGCCCTGCCGCGAGTAGCCGCTCTCGTTCGCGAGGCCGAGCTCGACGGGCACCTTGCGGCCGTCCTTCGCGCCGCCGATGTATTGCAGGTAGGTCTGCTCGTCCGCGTCGAACGACGCGTAGATCGGCGACACCGACACGAGCGTCGTGAGCGGCGCGGCCGACGCGCCCGCCGACACGACGTTGCCGAGCGTGATCTCCGCGCGCGACACGCGGCCCGACACGGGCGCCGTGATCCGCGTGTAGCCGAGGTTGATCCGCGCGGTCTCGAGCGCGGCGTCGGCCGCCTTCAGGTTCGCCGACGCCTCGCGCGCGGCGTTCTGCTTCTCGTCGTAGTCGCGCTTGGCGATCGCGTTGTCGCCGATCAGGCGCTGCGCGCGCTGCCAGTCGCTCTGCGCGTAGCCGTTGCGGGCCTGCGCGGCGGCGAGCTGCGCGGCCGCGCGATCGACTTCGGCCTGATACGGACGCGGATCGATCACGAACAGCACGTCGCCCTTCTTCACGAGCGCGCCGTCCTTGAAGTTCACCGACACGATCGTGCCGGACACGAGCGGACGCACGTCGACCTTCTCGACCGCCTCGAGGCGTCCCGAGTAGGACTGCCAGTCGGTGATCGTCTTCGACAGCACGGTCGCGACGTCGACTTCCGGCAGCGGCGCCGCCGATTTCTCCGGCGCGCTCGCGTTCACGCGGATCGCGCCGAACGTGCCGAGGCCCGCGATGACGACGACCGCGAGCGCCGCGGCCGCGATCCGCGAACGGGAAGTACGCAAGATAGCCATGAAAAAACCCCCAAGTTGTCGGTTGTTCTGGATTCGGATGAAAACGGCTTCAGCCCGGAAAACCCGCGCTGAAGCGGAACTGGAAGAATCGCGCCACCTCTTCGAGCGCGCTCGCGTGGTCGGCGAGCGCCGCGTGCGACACGTCCCGGTAGCGGACCACCTGCGTCGGCACGCCCGCGTCGATCAGGCAGCTCGCGTATTTCTCGGCCTCGACATGCAGCACGTCGTTCTGCGCGGTGGCGACGAGCGTCGGCGGCAGCCCCGCGAGGCGCACCGATTCGAGCGGCGCCGCGTATGGATGCATTCGCTGCGACGGCTGCGGCAGGTATGCGCGGTAGCACGCGGCGCACTCCTGCGCGGTCGTGTCGGACGACGCGAGACGCGCCGCGTCGGCGAGCCGCGTGAGGCTCGGGTCGAGCATCGGGCCGATCAGCGCCTGCGCGGCAATGCGGATCTCGCCGCGGTCGCGCGCGATGAACGCGAGGCAGTTCGCGAGCTGGCCGCCTGCGTCGTGCCCCGCCACGCCGATCTTGCGCGGATTGCCGCCGAACGCGCGCGCGCGCGCCTCGGCCCAGCGCGCCGCGCAGTACGCGTCTTCCGGCGCGGCCGGAAACGGGTGCCGCGGCGCGAGCGAATAATCGACCGACACGACGAGCGCCGGCACGTGCTCGGCGAGATGGCGCGCGGCGCGATCGGCGTCGTCGAGTGCGCCGCGCACGAAGCCGCCGCCGTGGAAATAAAGCACGACCGGCAGCGAGGACTTGTCGGGGCGCCGATACAGACGCAGCGCGATGTCCTGCGCGTAGCCGCCGATCACGACGTCCGACACCGCGAGCGCCGGCCGCACGCGTGCGCTTTCGACGCTCGTGCCCGTGATTTGGCGGCGGAAATCGAATGCATCCATGACGTGTATTGCGCAGCGTCGCGCGTCCATTGCGAGATGGATCGCATTCTGGGTCCGGCAGACATCGGGATAAATGCCTATAATCCGGCAACACAATTCACGTCCTCTGAACAATCATCGGCTGCGTCGCCTTCATCGGTGTCGCGGCCTGCATCTGTTCGGGGTGCAAATATCGCGGAGGTAGAGTAATGGACCGGCTGCAGGCCATGCAGGTGTTTACGCGCGTCGTCGATACGAACAGCTTTACCAAAGCGGCCGAGACGCTCGGGCTGCCGCGCGCGTCGGTGACGACGATCATCCAGAATCTAGAGGCTTTCCTCGGCGTGCGGCTGATGCACCGGACGACGCGCCGGCTGTCGCTCACGCCCGACGGCGCCGCGTACTACGAGCGCTGCGTGCGGATTCTCGCGGACGTCGAGGAAACCGAGGCGAGCTTCCAGGTCAACAACCGAAAGCCGCACGGCAAGCTGCGGGTCGACATGCCGGGCTCGATCGGACGCCTGATCGTGATCCCTTCTCTGTGCGAATTCCATTCGCGCTACCCGGATATCGACCTGCAGATCGGCCTGACGGACCGGCCGGTCGATCTGCTGCAGGAAGGCGTCGACTGCGTGATCCGCGTCGGCGCGCTGCAGGATTCGTCGCTCGTCGCGCGCCGGGTCGGGCTGTTCGAGGGCACGACGGTCGCGTCGCCCGCGTATCTCGAGAAGTACGGCGAGCCGCAGACGATCGAGGCGCTCGCGCAGCACAAGGCCGTCAACTACTTCTCGAGCCGCACCGGGCGCACGATCGACTGGGCGTTCCTGATCGACGGCAAGGAAGTCGAGGTGAAGATGAACGGCCTCGTGTCGGTCAACGACGCGGATGCATACGTGACTTGCGGGATCGAAGGCTTCGGGCTGATCCAGCCGCCGCTCTTCATGGTGCTGCCGCACCTGCGCAACGGCACGCTGAAAGAGGTGCTGCCGGGCCACAAGCCGCTGCCGATGCCGATTTCGGTCGTCTATCCGCACAGCCGGCATCTGTCGCCGAAGGTGCGCGTGTTCGTCGACTGGGTCGCCGAGATCTTCGAGCGCTGCCCGCTGCTGAGCGGCCGCAAGGGGCTCGATGCGGCGTGCAGCAAGCGCACGTTCGAGGAAGCCGAGCGCGCGCCGTCGCTCGACACGCCGGTGTTGAACGAGTGGGTGGCTTGAGCGGCGAGTCGCGTGGGCGAATGCGCGCGCCGGCGCCGCGCGCGCCCGTCAATTCATCATATGTTTGCGTGGCCGGCAAACAGCTAGCAAGAAGTGCGTCCAATTGAAAGCGCGCCGATCGGCCGTCATCACCCATCGAACGCCTCGCCGCTTCGCGTGAATGATCCGCGGCGCGGCTATCCGATCGAAACGCACGCGCGATACGGCACGTCGTCGCATGCCGTCGCGTACTCAAAAAACCCTTGCCGACGTCACGGACTCCGATTGTTCCATCCTCGCGACAATTCAATTCGCGGCATCGCCATTTATCGCCGCGGCGCACGCTTCTAAAGTACAGCCTGTCGCGCACCGCTTCCACGTGCGCATCGAATCGACAGGAGTCACATCATGAAACGCAGCAGTCTTCTCGCCGCCGCCTTCGCGCTCGCCGTTGCCGCGCCGGCATTCGCGGACGGCGGGATCGGCCCTGCGGGCAGCTACGGCGACACGTCGTGGCACGGTCACGGCACCCGCACGCGCGCCGAAGTCCGCGCGGAACTCGAACAGGCGCAACGCGACGGCACGCTCGCCGCGCTGCGCAAGTCGATGTCGTACGCGCCGCCCGGCGCCGAGCTTGTCGCGCAACGCCCGTACCGCCCGGACCCCGACGCGAACCAGCTCGCGGGCGCGGGCCGGTAAACGCGACGCGCCGCGCATCGCAACCGATGCGCGGCGCGTCGTCCTGCATGCAGCCGCTTCATTCGTCAGCGTGAGATCACGATCATGAACAGCCCGATTCCATCACAGCTCGATCACTGGGACGACAGCACGCCCGTCTGGAAACCGTTCCGCTCGAGCTCGCCGTCGCGCTGACCGGCGCTGATGGCGCGCGTCGCGCGCGCCGCATTCGTCAGCGGCGCGGCACGCCGTCCTTCCATTCGCTCCAGTGCGTGACGATGTCCTGCACGAGCGGATTGCCCGCGCGATACAGGTTCTCGGTCGCGAGCGGGAAGCCGCCCTGGTCCGCGTAGTTCAGCAGATTGTCGGCGCTCGTCTGGCCTTGATACGGGCGATCGAAGTCCGAGCCGGTGCGCAGCACCGCGACGCGGCTCAGGTCGACGCGGTTCACGCCCGCCGCGCGCTTGAGCGCTTCGAACGTCGCGTTGTCTTCCTGCGCGGTCATGCAGTACGTGCCCTTGTTGTCGGTGAGGATTTTCGTCCACTGGCGCGCGCGCTCGCCGAGCAGCGTGCCGGAAAACCACGTGTTGCCCGACGACGTGTCGCAGCGGGTCACGACGGGCGGCTGGTTCGCGGGCGCGTAGTTGAACTTCGCCCGCGCGGCCTGCGCCTGCGCGCTGTCGGCGAGCTGCACGTTGCGCGACAGCGCATACGCGGCGTCCGCGAGCTTGTCGTTCAACTGGAACACTTCGGTGCGGTAGTCGAGCGGCGGCTTGTCGTTCGGGCTCTTCGTGTTGATGCCGAGATAGCCGCCGTTCCAGCCCGCGGGAATCTCGCGCGCGTCGAGTTCCCATTGCAGGCCGAAATCGACGAGGTACTTCGCCCACGCGGCGGTGCCGAGCGTGCCGCGCGCCGGATCGACGCCCGCGATGCCCGAGATCAGGAAGTACGTCTGCCGCAGATCGAAGCGGCGCGAGAACGTGAGCGCCATGATCGTCGACGCGGCGTTCGCATAGCCCATGCCCGTCGTGACGACGCACACGTCCTGCCTGTTGCAATGCACGTCCGGGTAGTCGGGCGACAGGCCGGGCACCGCGACGCTCTTCCACGGGCCGAGACGATCGAGCCACGCCTGGCCCTCCGGGCCGAACATCGAGATGATCATCACCTTCACCGGGCGGCCCTGGGCACCGGCTTCGGCGAATGCGTCGCCGTTGTTCTGCGCAACGGACGGCGCCGTCGCGCACGCGGCAAGCGAAAACACGGCGGCGGAAAGTATCGAGCGAGTCAGCATTAGCGTTCCTTATTAAAAATGAGTTCGATGAGAACGGCATTCGAGACTGCGCGAGCAGTATAAAGGAGGTCAATATCCGGACGTGAGCGAAAGCGGCGGCGTATGCGGATACGGCAGCGGCAACGGTCTTGTCGCCACCGCGAGCCGATGCGGGCGGCGAAAGCCGGCCGCCTCGCGCCCGTCCTGAGCGCGTGGCCGCTCGCGCCGTCGCCGATGCATCTCGTCTACGCGCAGGACCGTCGCCGACGGCCAAGCTGCGCAGCGCGATCGATTTCCTGCTGGCGAAATTCGGCGAACGCGACAAACGCTGACGCGCGCGCGTCAGCTCACGTCGACGCGCGCCGGCCCGTCGGCCATTTCGCCGATCACCGCTGCGCGATCGAAGCCGTCGCCGGCGAAGCAGGCGAGCACCTCGTCGACCGCGTCGGGCGCGCACGCGACGAGCAGCCCGCCCGATGTCTGCGGGTCGGTCAGCAGCGCCTGCGCGACGGCGGGCAGGCCGTCGCCCAGGCGCACGTCGTGACCATACGCGGCCCAGTTGCGGCCGGACGCGCCGGTGAACACGCCGTCGGCCGCGAACGCCTCGACGCCCGCGAGCCACGGCAGCGCGCCGTAGCGCACGCGCGCGGTCAGCCCCGCGCCGCGCGCAAGCTCGAGGGTGTGGCCGAGCAGGCCGAAGCCCGTCACGTCGGTCAGCGCATGCACGCCAGGCAGCGCGGCGAGCGCCGTGCCCGGCCGATTGAGCTTCGTTGTCGTCGCGATCATCTGCGCGTAGCCTTGCGCGTCGAGCCGGTCCTTCTTCAGCGCGGCGGACAGCACGCCGACGCCGAGCGGCTTGCCGAGCACGAGCACGTCGCCCGCGCGCGCGGCCGCGTTGCGCTTCACGCGCGCCGGATGGACGACGCCAAGCGCCGCGAGCCCGTAGATCGGCTCGACCGAATCGATCGAATGGCCGCCCGCCACCGGGATGCCCGCGTCCGCGCACACCGCCTCGCCGCCGCGCAGCACCGCGGCGATCGTCTCGTGCGGCAGCACGTTGATCGGCATGCCGACGAGCGCGAGCGCGAGGATCGGCTTGCCGCCCATCGCGTAGACGTCGGACAGCGCGTTCGTCGCGGCGATGCGGCCGAAGTCGAACGGATCGTCGACGATCGGCATGAAGAAATCGGTGGTCGCGACGATCGCCTGCTCGTCGTTCAGGCGGTAGACGGCCGCGTCGTCGGACGTCTCGGTGCCTACGAGCAGATCGGGAAAGAGCGCGGGCGGCGCATTGCGCCTGAGCAGCTCCGACAGCACGCCGGGCGCGATCTTGCAGCCGCAGCCGCCGCCGTGCGACAGGCTCGTGAGGCGCGGCGGCGCCGCGTCGGTTTGCTTGGTCTCGGTCATCACCAAATCCGATAAAAGACAGAACGCTCTATTATCGACAATCCGGCGCGCAGTTGCGCGCGAGCCGGCCGTGCGCCCGCCGCGCGCCCGCTGTGCTCATTTTCCGGGCGACACACGGCGCGGCATGCGACATGAGACAGGACGCGCGCCCCGCGCGAGCCGACGCGAAATCGCAAACGCGACGATAATCGTGCGCTTCGCCATCCCGGCCCGCCGCTGTCGGCCGCCTGCACACGCGTCGATGGATCAACTGTTCGTCCTGCTCGTCCTGTTCTCCGCGCTGCTGCACGCGGTATGGAACGCGCTCCTGCACGTGAGCGAAGACCGCGTCGCGCAGCTCGGCACGATGTCGGTGCCGTATCTGCTCGCCGGCGCGGCGCTCGCGCTCGCGCTGCCGCTGCCGCCCGCCGTCGCGTGGCCGTACATCGCGGCGTCGGCGCTCCTCGAGCTCGGCTATTGCGTCGCGCTGCTGCGCGCGTACCGCAGCGGCGAGTTCAGCCAGATCTATCCGATCGCGCGCGGCCTGTCGCCGCTCGTCGTCTGCGCGCTGGCGCTCGTCGTGCTCGGCGAAAAGCCGACGCCGTTCGCGCTCGCCGGCATCGCGTTCGTGTCGCTCGGCATCGTGTCGCTCGCGTTCAAGCGCGGCTTGCGCTTTTCCGGCGAAAGCGTGCCGTACGCGATCGTCACTGGCCTCTTCATCGCCGCGTACTCGGTCGTCGACGGCCGCGGCGTGCGGCTCGCCGGCAACCCGCTCGCATACGTCGCATGGGTGTACCTGCTGTGGAACGCGCCGCAGTTCGCGCTGATCTGCCGGCTGCGCGGCGGCGTGCGCGCGCTCGCCGGCTCGCGCGCCGCCGTGTCGCGCGGGCTCGTCGCCGGCACGCTGTCGCTTGCCGCGTATGCGATCGCGATCGTCGCGTACCGGCACCTGCCGGTGGCGACCGTGTCCGCGCTGCGCGAGACGAGCTCGATCTTCGCGGTCGCGATCGGCTGGCTCGCGCTGCGCGAGCGGCCCAACGCGCGGCGGCTCGCCGCGTGCGCGCTCGTCGTCGCGGGCGCGATGCTGATCCGGATCTGACGCAAACGCCGGCTTTGCGCGGAATCGGCCGGTTCGCGGGCTCAGCCGGCGCGGGGTTTGCCGACGCGGCGCGTGCAACGCGCGCCGCCCCCGCCGGCCCCCGCCGCCCCGCTACGCGCCTGCGTCAAGCCGCCGCCGTCGCCGCCGCGCGCCCGAACACCACGTCGTCGATCGCCTGCGACAGCGTGTCGAACGCGCGCGCGATCTCGTCCTCCGGCACGCACGCGTAGCCGAGCAGCAGCCCCGACGCCGCGCGCGTCGCATCCGCGTAATAGCCGGACAGCGCGCGCACGACGATGTCCCGCTCGAGCGCCGCGCGCGCGACCGCGCGGTCGTCGGCGCCGTCCGGCAGCCGCATCACGAGATGCAGCCCGGCATCGCCGCCGACGGCCGGCAGCGCGTTGCCGTAGCGGCGCGCGAGCGCGTCGAGCAGCGTCTGCCGGCGCTGCCCGTACAGCGTGCGCATCTTGCGGATGTGCGACACGAAATGCCCTTCCGCGATGAACTCGGCGAGCACCGCCTGCTGCAACAGTTGCCCCTCGCGGTACAGCTCGGCGCTCGCGGTCGCGAAGCTTTCGGCGAGCGGCTCCGGCGCGACCAGATAGCCGACCCGCAGCCCCGGAAACAGCGTCTTGCTGAAGCTGCCGACGTAGATCACCTGCCCGGCCGTGTCGAGCCCCTGCAGCGACGCGAGCGGCCGGCTGCCGTAGCGGAACTCGCTGTCGTAGTCGTCTTCGATGATCCACGCGCCATGCTGGCGCGCGTATTCGAGCAGCATCCGCCGGCGCGCGAGGCTCATCACCATCCCGAGCGGATACTGATGCGACGGCGTGACGAGCATCAGCTTCGGCGGCGCCGCGAAATCGGCGGCTGCGGGCGCGATCCCTTCCTCGTCGACGGGAATCGGCCGCGTCGTCAGGCCCGACACGTGCATCACGCTGCGCACGCCCCAATAGCACGGGTCTTCGGTCCAGATCACGTCGCCCGGATCGGTCAGCAGGCGCACCGCGAGATCGATCGACTGATGAATGCCCGTCGTCACGATGATCTGCCCGGGCGCGCAGCGCACCGAGCGCGACGTGCGCAGATAATCGGCGAGCGCCTCGCGCAGCGGCGCGAGGCCGCCGCCCGGCGCATAGGTCAGCAGCTCGGGGCGCAGCCGCCGCCAGTACTTGTTGTGCAGCCGCGTCCACACACGCGCCGGAAAGCGCGACACGTCTGGCACGCCCGGCATGAACGCGCCGCCCTGCCGCTTCGACACGCCCGCGCCGCCGACGAGGCGCGCGCCGCGCGCGGACAGCGAACGGGGCGCGAAGCCGGCCTCGGAAGCAGGGTCGGATTCCACGCCGGCCGCCGCCCCGGCGGTCGACGCCGCCACGCCGCGCGCACCCGGCGGCGATTCGGCCGGCGCGCCGACGATTTCGTCCGGCGCGCTGTCCGCGACGAACGTGCCGCGCCCCGTCGCCGAGCTCACGTAGCCTTCGAGCGCGAGCTGCTCGTAGACCTGCGTGACGGTGTTGCGCGCGATCCCGAGCTCCGCCGCGAGCAGCCGCGACGACGGCACGCGCGCGCCCGCCGGCAGTTCGCGGGTCAGGATCGCCTGCTGCAGCAGCCGGTGCAATTGCCGGTAGATCGGCTGCGCGCCGCCGCCGCGCACGATCCGCTGCGCCAGCCAGTCCGACAGCACGCTCACCCGCATAATTGGCTCCTACATATTTATTAAAATGGCTCTGATTTTCAGAGCCAAGTTTGATTATAGTCGTTTCAACGCGCACGCCGGACGACGTGCCCGCCAGCGGCCGTCGCCGCCGGCGCATCCGAACCCCGAGGAGAGACGACTGTGAACAATGCCGATCTGCACGCCCGCAAGAACGCCGCGACGCCGCGTGGCGTCGGCGTGATGTGCGATTTCTACGCCGCGCGCGCCGAGAACGCCGAGCTGTGGGACGTCGAGGGCCGCCGCTTCATCGATTTCGCGGCCGGCATCGCGGTCCTGAACACGGGCCATCGCCATCCGAAGATCGTGAAGGCGATCGCCGGGCAGCTCGAGCAGTTCACGCACACCGCCTATCAGATCGTGCCTTACGCGTCGTACGTCGAGCTCGCCGAGAAGATCAACGCGCGCGCGCCGATCGCGCAGCCGAAGAAGACCGCGTTCTTCACGACGGGCGCGGAAGCCGTCGAGAACGCGGTGAAGATCGCGCGCGCCTACACCGGCCGGCCGGGCGTGATCGCGTTCGCGGGCGGCTTCCACGGCCGCACGATGATGGGCATGGCGCTCACGGGCAAGGTCGCGCCGTACAAGATCGGCTTCGGCCCGTTCCCGGGCGACGTGTTCCACGCGCCGTATCCGAACGCGCTGCGCGGCGTGTCGAGCGCCGATTCGATCGCCGCCGTCGAGACGCTGTTCAAGGCCGACATCGATCCGAAGCGCGTCGCCGCGATCATCTTCGAGCCGGTGCAGGGCGAAGGCGGCTTCAACCCGGCGCCCGCCGAGTTCGTCTGCGCGCTGCGCAAGCTGTGCGACGCGCACGGCATCCTCCTCATCGCCGACGAAGTGCAGACGGGCTTTGCGCGCACGGGCAAGCTGTTCGCGATGGAGCACTACGACGCGCGCGCCGATCTGATGACGATCGCGAAGAGCCTCGCGGGCGGGATGCCGCTGTCGGGCGTCGTCGGCCGCGCGGACGTGATGGACGCGGCCGCGCCGGGCGGCCTGGGCGGCACGTACGCGGGCAATCCGCTCGCCGTGGCCGCCGCGCACGCGGTGCTCGACGTGATCGACGAGGAGAAGCTCGCCGAGCGCGCGAACGCGCTCGGCGACAAGCTCAAGGCGAAGCTCGCGGCATTGCGCGCCGACGTGCCGCAGATCGCCGACGTGCGCGGCCCGGGCGCGATGGTCGCCGCGGAATTCGTCGATCCGGACACGCGCGCGTCCGACGCCGCGTTCACGAAGCGCGTGCAGACGCTCGCGCTCGAACGCGGGCTGCTGCTGCTCATCTGCGGCGTCGACGCGAACGTGATACGGTTCCTCTTTCCTCTCACCATCCAGGATGCCGTGTTCGACGAAGCGCTCGGCATTCTCGAGAGCGTGCTGAAGGAAGCGGTGGGCGTGCCCGCCTGAGTCTTTCGCCGCCCGCGCGCGTCGCGGCCCCCGCCGCGTCGCGCGCGGGCGGCGCCAATCGTTTCCGGATACGGTCGACACACGATGACTACCACTCACGAAACCCTTGCACTGAAAGATCCCGCGCTGCTGCGCGAGCGCGCGTTCGTCGCGGGCGAATGGCAGGGCGCCGACGGCGGCGCGACGTTCGAGGTCCGCAACCCGGCAACGGGCGCGCTGATCGGCACGGCGCCCGCGATGGGCGCGGCCGAGACGCGCCGCGCGATCGACGCGGCGAACGCCGCGTGGCCCGCATGGCGCAAGAAGACCGCGAAGGAGCGCGCGGCGATCCTGCGCAAATGGCACGATCTGATGGTCGCGCACGCGGACGACCTCGCGCTGATCCTGACGACCGAGCAAGGCAAGCCGCTCGCCGAGGCGAAGGGCGAGATCGGCTACGCGGCGTCGTTCCTCGAATGGTTCGCCGAGGAAGGCAAGCGCGTGTACGGCGACACGATCCCGTCGCCCGCCGCCGACAAGCGGATCGTCGTGACGAAGGAGCCCGTGGGCGTGTGCGCGGCGATCACGCCGTGGAACTTCCCGGCGGCGATGATCACCCGCAAGGTCGGCCCGGCGCTCGCGGCCGGCTGCCCGATCGTCGTGAAGCCGGCCGAGGCGACGCCGTTCTCCGCGCTCGCGATGGCGGTGCTCGCCGAGCGCGCGGGCGTGCCGGCCGGCGTGTTCAGCGTCGTCACGGGCGACCCGAAGGCGATCGGCGGCGAGCTCACGTCGAACCCGGTCGTGCGCAAGCTGTCGTTCACCGGCTCGACGGCGGTCGGCCGCCTGCTGATGGCGCAATGCGCGGCGACGGTCAAGAAGGTGTCGCTCGAGCTCGGCGGCAACGCGCCGTTCATCGTGTTCGACGATGCGGATCTCGACGCGGCGGTCGAGGGCGCGATCGCGTCGAAGTACCGCAACAGCGGGCAGACCTGCGTGTGCACGAACCGCTTCTACGTGCACGAGAAGGTCTACGACGCGTTCGCCGGGAAGCTGACCGCCGCCGTCGCGAAGCTGAAGGTCGGGCTCGGCACCGAAGCGGGCGTCGTGCAGGGGCCGCTCATCAACGGCGCGGCGGTGCAGAAGGTCGAATCGCACATCGCCGACGCGCTCGACAAGGGCGCGCGCGTGACGACGGGCGGCAAGCGCCACGCGCTCGGCCACGGCTTCTTCGAGCCGACCGTGCTGACGGGCGTCACGCCCGACATGAAGGTCGCGAAGGAAGAGACGTTCGGCCCGCTCGCGCCCCTGTTCAGGTTCTCGACCGACGAAGAAGCGATCCGCTACGCGAACGACACCGAGTTCGGCCTCGCCGCGTACTTCTACAGCCGCGACATCGGCCGCGTCTGGCGCATCGCCGAGGCGCTCGAATACGGGATGGTCGGCATCAACGCCGGGATCATTTCGAACGAGGTCGCGCCGTTCGGCGGCGTCAAGCAGTCGGGGCTCGGCCGCGAGGGCTCGCACTACGGGATCGACGATTACGTCGTGATCAAGTACATGTGCGTTGCCGTGTGACGTGTGATGCGTCGCGCGCGCCGCACAGGCGGCGCGACCGTCCGAAACGCCGCCGGCGCTTCGCGCGCCGGCAGGCACGGGAATCGGCGACACATACGCGTCGCCCGATGCGTCAGCGAAACACGCCCACCGCGTCGACGAGCAGCGACGCCTGCTGCCGCAGGCTCTCCGACGCCGCCGCGCTCTGTTCGACGAGCGCCGCGTTCTGCTGCGTGATGTTGTCGAGATGGACGACCGCGTCGTCGACCTGCGTGACGCCCGCGCGCTGCTCGGTCGTCGACGCGCTGATCTCGGCGATCAGATCGGATACGCGCTTCACCTGCGACACGATCTCGTCCATCGTCCTGCCCGCGTAGTCGACGGTCTGCGCGCCGGATTCGACCCGCTCGACGCTCGCGCCGATCAGCGTCTTGATCTCCTTCGCCGCATTCGCGCTGCGCTGCGCGAGCGCGCGCACCTCGCCCGCGACGACCGCGAAGCCGCGCCCCTGCTCGCCCGCGCGCGCCGCCTCGACGGCCGCGTTCAGCGCAAGGATATTGGTCTGGAACGCGATGCCGTCGATCACACCGATGATCTCCGCGATCCGGTGCGAACTCTCGGTGATCTCGCCCATCGTGCTCACCACCTCGCGCACCGCCCGCCCGCCGCGCTCCGCCGCGTGGCTCGCCGATTCGGACAGTTGGTTCGCCTGCGTCGCGGTCTCGGCGTTGCTCGACACGGTCGCCGTCATCTGCGCCATCGACGCGGCCGTCTGCTGGACGCTCGCCGCCGCCTGCTCGGTGCGCGCGCTCAGATCGTGGTTGCCCTGCGCGATCTCGTTGATCGCGCGCTGCACGGTCAGCACCTGCTCGCTCACGTCCTCGATCAGCCAGCGGAACATCAGCCCGAGCTGGTTGATCGTGCGCAGCGTCATCCCGATCTCGTCGACGCGGTTCATGTTGACGCCCTCGCGGCTCGCCCCCGTCGCGACGTCGAGCGCCTGTTGGCGCAGCGTGCGCAGCGGACGCGCGATCTGCGCGTCGAGCCACCATGCGGCGAGCGCCGCGCCGCCGAGCGTCGCGCCCGCGAGCTGCGCGAGCGGCGCGCCCGTCATGCCGGCCGCCCACGCGGCGCCGACGATCGCCGGCGTCAGCGCGACGATCGGCAGATGGATGCGCGCGCGCACCGACATCGTCTGCAGCAGCGAACACACGCGCAGCAGCCCGGCGCGCACGACCAGGCCCTTGTGGAAGCGCCGGCTGCCCGCGCGACCCTCGCGGAAATCGCGATAGAGCGCGTCGGCGGCGGCGATCTCGGCGCGTGCGGGCTTCGTGCGCACGGACATGTAGCCTTGCGTCTGTCCGCCGCGAATCACGGGCACCGCATTCGCGCGCACCCAGTAGTGATCGCCGTTCATGCGGCGGTTCTTGACGAGCGCGGTCCACGGCTCGCCGCGCTTCAACGTCGCCCACATGTCGGCGAACGCGTCGCGCGGCATGTCGGGATGGCGGACGACGTTGTGCGGCGCGCCGACGAGCTCGTCGCTCGAAAAGCCGCTGATGTGCACGAACGTCGCGTTCGCATACGCGATGCGGCCGTGCGGATCGGTCGTCGACATCAGCGTCGCGTCGTCGGGAAAATCGAACTCGTGGCGGGTGACAGGTTGGTTGTTACGCATGAGCGCTCCGAATATGGGATCTGCGTCCTTTAACTGCTTTCATCGGCCGAATGAATCAATCGAATTGCTTTCGATGGGCCTGTACTCTTTATTTCGGCAGAAATTCAAAAAAATTGACCTTGTCCCGGGAAAGCCCGACACGGCAACTTTGGTATTGACATGCGTCAACCAATGCGCCCGGAAGCGCCGCCTTCATGGTACGCGGCCGGCCCGGCCGGCATTGCCGCATCCGGACGGCTGTTCCCGGTCATTCGGTTCTTTCCGATCGGAATCGAACAATTTCGCATGAATTATTTCATGACTCTTGTCGGTCAAATATTCAGGAATTGAAAATGATATTCACCGGCGAAAATACTCCCTCTTTGAAATGGATGCGAAATGTGTCTGATTCAGTTATCCCGACATTTCCGCAAGACGCGAATTCATCTTTTGCGCCAACGAGTTAAGCGAGTGTGGGAGCGGCGCGGTGTAAAGGGGACGACGGTGCGCATCGCAGGACGATGCGAAGGGACGGGAGGAACCGGCTCGGCGACGAAGGAGCGGGCACGCAGCGCAATCGCCCGCCGAAGCCGGGAATCGGGATAGGGGCGAACACAAACGGCCCGGCTCTTTCGAGCACGGGCCGCCTGAGGGAAGCCGCCGCGCGACGCGCGGCGGCGCGCATCACACGCGTTCGATCGCGATCGCGATGCCTTGCCCGACGCCGATGCACATCGTGCAGAGCGCGAAGCGGCCGCCCGTGCGATGCAGTTGATACGTCGCGGTCGTCACGAGCCGCGCGCCCGACGCGCCGAGCGGATGCCCGAGCGCGATCGCGCCGCCGTTCGGATTCACGCGCGGATCGTCGTCCGCGACGCCCAGCAGCCGCAGCACCGCCAGCCCTTGCGACGCGAACGCCTCGTTCAGCTCGATCACGTCGAACTGCGCGAGCGTCATCCCGAGCCGCGCGAGCAGCTTCTGCGTCGCCGGCGCCGGGCCGATCCCCATCACCCGCGGCTCGACGCCCGCCGTCGCGATCCCCAGCACGCGCGCGCGCGGCGCGAGGCCGTGACGCCGCGCGGCCGCCTCGCTCGCGACGAGCAGCGCGCATGCGCCGTCGTTCACGCCCGACGCGTTGCCCGCCGTCACCGTGCCGTCCGCCCGCACGACGCCCTTGAGCTTCGCGAGCGCGTCGAGCGTCGTCTCGCGCGGATGCTCGTCGCGCGCCACGACGAGCGGCTCGCCCTTCTTCTGCGCGATCGTCACCGGCACGATCTCCTGCGCGAGCGTGCCGTCGGCCTGCGCGCGCGCCGCCTTCTGCTGGCTGCGCAGCGCGAACGCGTCCTGGTCGGCGCGGCTCACGCGGTAGTCGGCCGCGACGTGCTCGGCCGTCTCCGGCATCGAATCGACGCCGTACTGCTGTTTCATCAGCGGATTGACGAAGCGCCAGCCGATCGTCGTATCGAAGATCTCGGCCTGCCGCGAGAACGCGCTCGTCGCCTTGCCCATGACGAACGGCGCGCGGCTCATGCTCTCGACGCCGCCCGCGATCATCAGGTCCGCCTCGCCCGCCTTGATCGCGCGCGCGGCGATGCCGATCGCGTCCATCCCGGAGCCGCAGAGGCGGTTGACCGTCGCGCCGGGCGCGGCGTGGGGCAGGCCGGCGAGCAGCAGCGACATGCGCGCGACGTTGCGGTTGTCCTCGCCGGCCTGGTTCGCGCAGCCGTAGACGACATCGTCGACGGCGGCCCAGTCGACGTCGCGGTTGCGCTCGACGAGCGCCTTGAGCGGCACCGCGCCGAGATCGTCGGCCCGCACCGGGGCCAGCGCGCCGCCGTAGCGGCCGATGGGCGTGCGGATTGCGTCACACAGGAATGCTTCGGTCATGTCGTCTCCGGTCGGTCTGATCCCGCGAGCCGGCTCGGCATCGCCGCCTCCGCTCGCCTTGAATTCACGCGATGAAAGTTCGATATATGAACATAAGATCGTTAATCGAACGTTTTCCGTGCGATCATAGGGAGCGCATGGCCTCCCGTCAAGCGTCGGGCCTATGCGGGGCGCGGGTTGGCGCAACCCGACCCCATGCGCTAATCTTCTCCGCTGCACATCATTCCCACCCGCCATGAGCACAGAATTTCAGGCCAAACCCGGCGACTCCTATGTCCAGTCGTTCGCGCGCGGACTCGCGGTGATTCGCGCGTTCGACGCGGAGCACCCCGAGCAGACGCTCACCGAGGTCGCGTCCGCGACCGGCCTGACCCGCGCGGGCGCGCGGCGCATCCTGCTGACGCTGCAGACGCTCGGCTACGTCGAGGCCGACGGCCGCCTGTTCCGGCTCACGCCGAAGATCCTCGATCTCGGGTTCGCGTATCTGACGTCGATGCCGTTCTGGAATCTCGCGGAGCCGGTGATGGAGCAGTTGTCCGAGCGCATTCACGAAAGCTGCTCGGCGGCCGTGCTCGACCGCACCGAAATCGTATACGTGCTGCGCGTGCCGACGCACAAGATCATGACGATCAATCTGTCGATCGGCAGCCGGCTGCCCGCGTACTGCACGTCGATGGGCCGCGTGCTGCTGTCGTCGCTCGACGACGCCGCGCTCGACGACACGCTCGCGCAAAGCACGCTGCGCGCGTACACGCCGCGCACGCTCACCGATCCCGTCGCGCTGAAGGACGAAATCGCGCACGTGCGCAGCCAGGGCTGGGCGATCGTCGATCAGGAACTGGAAGCGGGGTTGATTTCGTTGTCGGCGCCGATCCGCAACCGGCGCGGGCAGGTGATCGCCGCGATGAACATCAGCGGCAACGCGCAGCGGCACACCGCGAAGCAGATGGTGAAGGCGTTCCTCGATCCGCTGCTGGAAGCGTCGCAGACCGTGTCGCAACTCGTCGCGCGACGCGGCTGACACAAGCGCGCTTGGGAGCCGCCCCGCCCCCAAGCGCGCACTCTCCACTTCATCTTCGGCCAGAACGGCTCAGCGGCGCTTGCACGGCCCTATCTTTGTTTTGCTTATCAAGCAGCGCCGCTCGCCGATCGAATCCTGTCCGAATGGTCAGGTTATAGCGCATTAGCGCCGTGAATTCAATGAATTAAAAAAAGCTGTCGCAAATCCGCGGCCGGACGCCCGCCGGCAGGCCGCGACGCGTCCGCTGGACGCCGCGGCGTCTACAATGTCGGCCTCCGGTTGCCGCCGACACGAGCGCACGCCATGCCACACGACGATCCGACGACGCCCCCCGACGCGCCCGCGCCGCGCGCCCGGACGAAAGCGGCGCGCGCGCCGAGCCGCGCGCGCAAGGCGCACATCCGCGAGCTGAACGAGGCGCACCTGCTCGCGTGCGCGGAAGCGGTGTTCGCCGAGCGCGGCTTCGAGGGCGCGAGCACCGCGCGGATCGCCGAGCGCGCCGGGCTGCCGAAGGCGAACCTGCACTATTACTTTCCGACGAAGCTCGCGCTGTACCGGCGCGTGCTCGACGACCTGCTCGAGGACTGGCATGCCGCCGCCGACAGCTTTGACGTCTGCGACGATCCGGTCGCCGCGCTCGGCGGCTACGTGCGGGCGAAGATGGCGCTGTCGCGCGAGCGGCCGCTCGGCTCGAAGGTGTGGGCGAACGAGATCATCAGCGGCGCGACGCACATGCAGGACCTGCTGCTCGAGCGCGTGAAGCCGTGGATGGATACGCGGATCGCGTTGATCGAGCGCTGGATCGCGCGCGGGCTGATCGAGCCGGTCGAGCCGAAGACGCTGCTCTACATGATCTGGGCGACGACCCAGCATTACGCGGACTTCGATGCGCAGATCGTCGCGCTGTCCGGCAAGCGCGCGCTTGCGGCGAAGGCGTTCGACGCGACGACCGACGAAGTCGTGCGGCTGATCCTGCGCGCTTGCGGCGCGCGGTCGCCGGGTGCGCGGGAGCGGGGATAGGGCGGCGCGGCAGGTAGCGAGGGTATGGATTCGGGATTCGGCCTCAGCTCCAATTCCAGCCCCGGCTCCGGCCCCATGCTTCAGACTTCGGGCGCTACCTTTACGCCATGCCCAATATGCTCCGCCCCCCAGCCCCCAAGCGCGCCTCGAAGTTCGGGGCCGAGCGTCGAGATTCGTCGGCGCCGATCTGCCGTCTTCTTTTCCCATTTTCCGCGTCGCGTCCCGCCTCTGACGAAGGCGCGCCGCGAATTGCTCGCGCGCCGCCCCGCCGTCCGCCCCGCCGGCCTCAATCGACCGCTTCCGCCGCCGTCTCGCACAGCATCCCGACCGCGACGAGCGACACGATCACGCACGCGGCCACATACGCGGCCGGCGCAAGCTTGCTGCCCGTCACGCGCACGAGCCACGTCGCGGCGAGTTGCGCGGCGCCGCCGAACAGCGTCACCGCGAGCGCGTAGGCGATCGAGATGCCCGTGGCGCGCACGCGGCGCGGAAACGACTCGCACATCAGCGCGAACGCGGACGCGGAGCCCATCGAGTAGAACAGCAGCATCAGCGCGGTGAGCGGCATCACGACCGCGAGCGACGGATAACGGTTCATCAGCGCGAATGCCGGAAACAGCAGCGCGACGAGCACGCCGCGCCCGACGAAGATCAGCAGGCGCCGGCTGCCGATCCGGTCGGACAGCCAGCCGAACAGCGGGCACGTGACGAGCATCACGCAGCCGGACGCGACGCCGACGAACATCGACAGCTTCATCGGCAGGCCGAGCGTGTGGATCGCATAGGTCGGCATGTAGAACGTCAGGATGTACGTCGACACGGTGCCGCCCGTCACCGTGAGCGTCAGCAGCAGCACCGTGCGGCCGTGCTGCGCGAACAACTCGCGCAGCGCGCCGCCATCGATCCCGTGGTGGCCGGCACCCGGCGCGTCGTCGGCGAGGCGGCGGCGCAGATACATGCCGACGGGCGCGATCAGCATCGGCGTTCGCCGGTCCGTCCAGCTTCGATCGGCTTCGATCGGCCGACGGCGGGCGTGCGTTGCCGACGCGCGCGGCGCATCGTAAGCTGCAATCGCAACCGGCCCGCGAGCGGTCAACCGGCATCGGCCATTCGTCGCTCATGCCCTTCCCGTGCCCGTCTCGCATCGCGCCAGATATCGCTCGACGAGCCGCGCCCAGAACGCCGCGCCCGTCACGAGATTGCGATCGTTGAAGTCGTATTTCGGGTTGTGCACCATGCAGCCGTCCTCGCCCGCGCCGTTGCCGAGCCGCACGAACGAGCCCGGCCGCCGCTGCAGCATGAACGCGAAATCCTCGCTGCCCATCAGGATGTCGGCCTGCTCGACGACGTTGCGCTCGCCGACCAGTTCCTTCGCGACCTGCGCGGCGAAATCGGTTTCGGCATGCGAATTGACGACGACCGGATAGCCTTCGATGTACTCGACGCTCGCGCTCGCGCCGTAGCTCGCCGCCTGCGCGTCGACGAGCTCGGCGATGCGGCGCCTGAGCAGTGCGCGCACCGCGGGATCGAACGAGCGCACCGACAGTTCGAGCCGCGCGCGGCTCGGAATGACGTTGTTCGCGGTGCCGGCGTGCAGCGAGCCGACCGTGACGACGGCGGGCTGCGCGGGATCGACGTTGCGCGCGACGATCGTCTGCAGCGCCAGCACGATGCTCGCCGCGACGACCACGGGATCGACCGCCAGATGCGGCCGCGCCGCGTGGCCGCCCACGCCGTGGACGTCGATCACCGCCTTGTCGCCCGCCGACATGAACGCCCCGCGCCGCGTGAGGAACACGCCCGGCTCGACACCCGGATGGTTGTGCATCCCGAATACCGCGTCGCAAGGGAAGCGCTCGAAGAGGCCGTCGTCGATCATCCGCTTCGCGCCGCTGTCGACGCCGTGCTCCTCGGCCGGCTGGAAATACAGATGGACGGTGCCGGAGAAGTTGCGCGTCTGCGCGAGCCGCCGCGCGGCGCCGAGCAGCATCGTCGTGTGGCCGTCGTGGCCGCACGCGTGCATCTTGCCGGGCACGGCGCTCGCGTACGGCAGCCCGGTCGCCTCGGCGATCGGCAGCGCGTCCATGTCCGCGCGCACGCCGATGCTGCGCGCGCCGTCGCCCGCGCGCAGCGTGCCGACGACGCCCGTCGCGCCGACGCCGCGCGTCACCTGCCAGCCCCACGCCTCGAGCTTGCCGGCGACGAGCGCGGCCGTCTCGACCTCCTCGTACGCGAGTTCCGGATGACGGTGGATGCGATGGCGGATCTCGCGCAGTTCGTCGGCGAGCGGGGCGAGGTCGTCGACCTCGGTAAAGCGGGCGTCGTTCATCGAAAGGCTCCGTGACGGCGGCGTCCGGGCAATCGGACGCGCGGAAACGGGTCACTATAGCAACGCCATAACGGTTCAATAAGATGCCGTTTTTTTCACCGCGATAAACTGCGGTTATCACCCCGCCTTCGCCGTCATGAAGCTCCAGCATCTGTAGGTGTTCGTCTCCGCCGCCCATCACAAGAGCCTGCGCGCCGCCGCGCGCGAGCTCGGCGACATGCGCCGCACCGTCGAGGCGGTCGAGCAAGCGCGCGGCGAGCTGTCCGGGCGCAGTCCGGGCGCATCGCGATCGGCACGATGCCGTCGATCGCGCTCACCGCGCTGCCGCGCGCGGTGATGAAGTTCCGCGCGATGATGCCGCGCGTGAGCCTATCGCTCGAGGAAATGACAGTGCCCGACGCGCTCGCGCGGCTGCGCAACGGCGAGCTCGACCTGGCCGCGATCCACCACATCCCCGCGCTTGAGCGCGACTTCGCGCAACTGCCGCTGTGCTCGACGCAATTCGTCGTCGCGATGCGCGAGGGCCATCCGCTCGCGGGCGCTCGGCGGCTCGCCGAGTTGCTCGACGCCGAATGGATCGTCACGGCCGGCGCCGATCACTTCCCGCACAGCGTGATGATGTCGATGTTCAACGCGCACGGGCTGCCGCTGCCGCAGCGGCGGCTGCGCGCGCTGTCGTCGTTCGCGGTGACGCTCGGCCTCGTCGCGCGCTCGGACGTGATCGGCTGCTTCACGAAGCCGCTCGCGGCGATGGTCGCGCCGCTCGGCATCCGCGCCGCGCGCCTCGACGACATGCTGCCGAGCTACGCCCTGTCGATCCTGTCGCGCCGAGACCTGCTGCCGACACCCGCCGTCACGCAGTTCATCGCCTGCCTGCGGCAGGCGGCCGACGAAACGTTGACGTAGATCATTCCCCAGCCGGCAACGGCACGCCGCGCCGCACAGGCCGCCGCGGCGCTCGCCCGATCGCTATCGGGGCTTCTACTAAGCAGCCTCCGGCTATTTTGTCTTGGTAATCTTGGCGCACCGTTCGTCCCGCACCGGACGAGGGCACCAGTCAGCCCGGCCGCAGCCGCGCCGGGCCGAAGCGCACCGCGGCACGACCGCGCGCAACCATCGAACTACACAAGGAATGACAGTGAAAAAAATCTTGGCGGCTTTGACCGTGGCCCTGCTGGCGGTGTCGGCAGGCGGCGTGCAGGCGAAGGATTGGTCGACGATCCGCTTCGGCGTCGACGCGAGCTATCCGCCTTTCGAATCGAAAGGCCCGGACGGCAAGGTGGTCGGCTTCGACGTCGATCTCGGCAACGAGATCTGCAAGCGTGTGAAAGCAAAGTGCGTGTGGATCGAGAACGACTTCGACGGCATGATCCCGGCGCTGAAGGCGCGCAAGTTCGACGGCGTGCTGTCGTCGATGTCGATGACGCCGCAGCGTGAAGAGCAGATCGCGTTCTCGTCGAAGCTGTTCAACACGCCGACGCGCCTCGTCACGAAGAAGGGCGCGAACCTGATGCCGACGGCCGAGTCGCTCCAGGGCAAGACGGTCGGCGTCGAGCAGGGCACGATCCAGGAAACCTACGCGAAGGTCCACTGGGCGCCGAAGGGCGTGAAGGTGCAGCCGTACCAGAATCAGGACCAGGTCTACGCCGACCTGATCGCGGGCCGCCTCGACGCGGCGCTGCAGGACGCGGTGCAGGCCGACATCGGCTTCCTGAAGACGCCGCGCGGCAAGGATTACGCGTTCGCCGGCACGGACCTCGACGATCCGAAGACGCTCGGCGAAGGCGCGGGCATCGGCCTGCGCAAGGAAGACACCGACCTGAAGGCGAAGATCGACAAGGCGATCGCCGACATGCGCAAGGACGGCACGTACGACAAGATCGCAAAGAAGTACTTCGACTTCGACGTTTACGGCAAGTAAGCCGGCGCGCGGGCGGCGCGCCAATGCGGCGCGCCGCGGTCGCGGCGGGAACGGGCTTCGCTTCGCGGCGAAGCCCGTTTTTTTCATGCGATTGCCGCCCCCGGCCGGCCAAGCCGCTACAAGCCGCTACGCAGCCTCCATCAACTCGCGCATGAACGCCTCGAAACCCGGCAGCACGCGCAGGTTGCCATAACCGCTGATGTGATCGCCGTCGAAAAACAGCGGCCGCGCGCCGTCATACGCGGAGCACGTCCTCTCGCCGCACAGAAGCGGCAGCGGATCCCATACACGAACGTCCGGCACGTGCGCCGCGATCCGCGCGTATGCCGCCAGCACGGGCGCCCGTAGCGCGTCGATCTCGCCGCGGCTGATGAGCGGGCCACGCGCGCAGATCGCATTGCGCCGATTGAACCAGTCCGAGCAGCGGTACGGCACCGTCCGGAACACGGGCGGCGGCGCTTCCAGCACGATCCGCGCGCCTCTTCGCTCGATGTCCCCCAACACGGCAATCGCATCGGCAATCGCCCGTTCGCGCGCTTGCGCCGCCTCGCGGCCGAACGACAGCCGGTGCGCGTCGCCGTCGCCGACGAACGCCCATTGCGTGACGAGCCGTGGCAGCCGAAGCGACGGAAGAAACACGACGTCTCCCGGCTCGAGTCTCGACAGCATGTCGTTCTGCGCCGCGTCGCCGTACCGGCGGCACCCGGGATCGCCGCGCTCGCGCCACGGCTGAAGGCTGACGAACGGGCAGCCCGCGTTGTTGTACGAATAGACCGTGATGCCCGTGCGCACGACGAACTGCTTGAACATGCCCGCATACGCCATCGCGTGCGAATCGCCTATCACGAACAGGCGATGCCTGCTTTCCGGCGGCCGGCCGCAATGCTTGCGCGTGTAGATCCATAGCTTGCCGCCGCTCACGTCGCGCTCGTCGACGTCGGCGACGCATCCCGGATACGCGGCGTTCGTATCGATGCCGTACGGATACCAGTCGAGCCGATGCCGCGCGACCGTGCTGAGCGAGAGCTGCGGCTGCGCGACGGCCAGCATCGACGAGAACGCCGCGCCCGCCGCCATCGCGCCCGCTCCCCACGCGAGCACGGCGAAGCGAGGCGCGCGGCGCGCCGCTGCGCCGCGCCGCAACGGCGTCTCGACGAAACGGTACGACGCGCTCGCCAGCGCGAACGCCATGAGCAGCGCGCTCGCCTTGCTGCCTGCCGAATCGAGCCCGGCCGTCCAGCGGAACACGACGAAGACCGGCCAATGCCACAGATAGAGCGAATACGACATCCTGCCGACGAACCGCAGCGCGCGGTGCTCGAGCACCGCGGCGATCGGGCCCGCACGCGCGCGCCCGTGCAGCAGGCCGAGCAGCCCGAGCGTGCCGGCGACGGGCACGATCGCGCCGGGAAACGGATAAAGCGCCGGCTTCGATGCGACGCATCCGGCCAGCACCGCAATCGCCGACGCCCACAGGCCCGCTCCGATCCCGAAAGCCGCCGCCGCGCGCGCCGCCGGCTTGCCCGGCGAGCGGCCGAAGCGCGCGACGCACTGATACAGCAGCACGCCCGCCGCGAGTTCCCAGAAGCGCCCGAAGATCAGGTAGAACGCTTGCGCGTGCTTCGCGGGGCCTGTCCAGACGCTCCACGCCAGCGACGCGCAAAGCCCCGCCGCGAACAGCGCGGTCGACACGTATCGGCGCTTCCCGCCCGCGAGCCACGTCCGGAACAGCAGCGGGAACAGCAGATAGAACTGCTCCTCGACGCCGAGCGACCATGTATGCGTGTACGGATTGAATTCGGCCTTCGGCGAAAAATAATCGCCGCCCGGCGCGCCGAGGATCACGTTGCTCAAGCCGAAGAACGCGAGCAGCCCGGTCGTCCGGTTCCGGTCGCTCAGGTAGGACGCCGGAATGAAGAGCGTCGAGATCAGCGCGGTCGCGAGCAGGACCGCGACGAGCGCGGGCAGGATCCGCCGCATGCGCCGCGCGTAGAAAAACAAAAGAAATTGCCCGAACGACATCGACCCGCGGTCCGCGACCGACGCGCTCACCACGAAACCGGAAATCACGAAAAAAATGTCGACGCCGGAAAACCCGCCTGGCAGCCAGCGCGCGTCCAGGTGATACAGCATGACGGACAGCACCGCCCACGCGCGCAGACCGTCGATGTACGGCAGATAGGCGGTTTTTCCGCGCGCGACGGGCTCGCCGGCCCGGCTGCCCGGCCACTGCAATTCGCTCACTGACATAGGATCGATCCTCGGCCGAGCCTGAGCCGCCGCGGTTCGCGCGGCGAAAAAAATCGACGCCCCACACGTGCTGCGGCAAACAGTGTATCGATTAAAAAATCGTCATAATTTTGATCCGGCGCGTGCGCCGACTTCGACGCAAGTCATTGATCGAGCAGAAAAACCGCAATCGGCCGGCACAAGCTTGGTGCAGCCGCGACGATCCACGTACAATCGTTCATTCACCGACATCGAACGACGCCGCGGCGGCTGCGCCGCTGCCTCCCATCATGCAAACGCAGACCCATCCGCTGATCTCGCCGGCCGTCGGCACGGCGCGCCACATCACGAGTTTTCATTACGGCCCGCGCAGCGGGAAGAAGGTGTACATCCAGGCGTCGCTGCACGCGGACGAACTGCCCGGCATGCTCGTCGCGACGCTGTTGCGCCGCAAGCTCGCGGTGCTCGAGGCGGCGGGCAGGCTGCGCGACGAGATCGTCGTCGTGCCGGTCGCGAACCCGATCGGCCTCGCGCAGCACGTGTTCGGCGATCATCTCGGCCGCTTCGAGCTCGGCTCGATGCAGAACTTCAACCGCAATTTCCATGACCTCGCCGCGCTCGTGATCCCGCGCATCGAAGGGCACCTCACGCACGACGCAAGCGCGAACCTCGCCGCCGTGCGACGCGCGATGGGCGAGGCGCTCGCCGAGCAGAAGCCGCGCACCGAGCTCGAATCGCAGCGGCTCGCGCTGCAGCGTCTGTCGTACGACGCCGACATCGTGCTCGACCTGCACTGCGACTGCGACGCGGTGATGCACATCTACACGAATCCGGACCTGTGGGAAAACGTCGAGCCGCTGTCGCGCTATCTGGGCGCGAAGGCGTCGCTGCTCGCGCTGAACTCGGTCGGCAATCCGTTCGACGAGATCCACAGCTTCTGCTGGTCCGAGTTGCGCAGCCGCTTTGGCGAGCGCCATCCGATCCCGAACGGCACGATCTCGGTGACGGTCGAGCTGCGCAGCGAGCGCGACGTGTCGTACGAGCTCGCCGAGCACGACGCGCAGGCGATTGTCGAATACCTGACGCTGCGCGGCGCGATCGATGGCACGCCCGCGCCGCAGCCGCCGCTCGAATTCGCGGCAACACCGCTCGCGGGCACCGATCCGCTCGTCGCGCCGGTGTCGGGCGTGATCGTGTTCCGCACGCCGGTGGGTGTGTGGATCGAGGCGGGCCAGGACGTGGCTGACATCGTCGATCCGCTGACCGATCGCGTCGTCACGCTGAAGAGCAGCGTGTCCGGCGTGCTGTACGCGCGGCAGATCGCGCGTTTCGCGACGGCCGGGATGGAAGTCGCGCGGATCGCCGGCGCGACGCCGATCCGCACCGGGTCGCTGCTGTCGGCCTGAACGGACCGGTCGGCGTCCGTCGCAAAGCAGTGGCAATCCGCGGCGGGTCCTGGCGAATCGCAACGGATCGCAGCGGATCGCGATGGATCGTGGCCGCACGCGGCAAGCCGCGGCCGGATGCCGCGGTGAGCGATCGCCCACCCGCGCGCGCCGCCGCGCCTTCGGACGCGCGCAGCGCGCCGTCCGCCCCTGTCGGCCTGTTCATCAGAACGCCGGAATGATCGCGCCGTTGAATTTCGTTTCGATGAATTTGCGCACGTCGTCCGATTCGTACGCGGCGACGAGCTTCTTCACCCACGGCTTGTCCTTGTCCTGCGCGCGCACGGCGATCAGGTTCGCATACGGGCCCTTCAGATCCTCGATCGCGATCGCGTCCTTCACCGGCGACAACCCCGCCTTCACCGCGTAGTCGGTATTGATCGACGCCGCGTCGAGGTCCGGCAGCGCGCGCGGCAGTTGCGCGGCGTCGAGCTCGACGAGCTTGATCTTCTTCGGATTCTCGGCGACGTCGAGCGGCGTCGCGTTCACGCCGTTCGCGCCGGCGCCCGGCTTCAGCTTGACGATGCCGTACTTCTGCAGCAGCAGGAGCGCGCGATTGCCGTTCGACGGATCGTTCTGGATCCCGACTTTCGCGCCGACGGGCAGATCCTTCAGCGACTTGAGCTTCTTCGAATAGAACCCCATCGGCGACGTGTACGTCAGCCCAACGTTCACGATCCGGTAGCCGCGCTGCCTGATCTGGCTGTCGAGGAACGGCTGGTGCTGGAAGCCGTTCGCGTCGAGGTCGCCCGCGTCGAGCGCCGCGTTCGGCTGCACGTAATCGTTGAATTCGATCACCTTGATCGCGAGCCCGTCGCGCGCGGCGACCTTCGTGACTTCCGCCCAGATCTGCGCGTCGGGGCCGCTCATCGTGCCGATCTTCAGCGCCGGGCCGCCCGCATGCGCGAGCGTCGCGGCGATCGCCAGCACTGCGCCGCCGGCCGCCCGGCGGATGATCGAAGCAAATCGTTGCATCGCTTGTCCTCGCATCCCGTCATGTGGAAAGCGCGCATCGTCGCATGTGGCGCCGAACGGACAAACCAAGCAATTTTCATACATATATTCCTGCGCCCGGTCAATCAACCAGCGAAATCGGCATAACGCGGCCGGCGCAAATCGCCATCATCACGTGTGGCGTGGGCGCGACACACTGTGAACATGACAGCAATTGTCATATTCATTAAGCGCCCCGTCGATACAGTGCGCTTCCGTTCCCCTTCCAAACGCCTTAAAGAGCGCCGCGGAACCGCAAACATTCTTACTGCTCGGAGATTTGCCTTGAACAAGAAACTGTTGACCACCGCTATCCTCGCCGCAACCGCGAGCGCGGCACACGCACAAAGCAGCGTGACGCTGTACGGCCTCATCGACGCCGGCGTCAGCTACGTGAACCACAGCAAGAGCGCAGGCGGCAGCAGCAAGCTCTTCAAGTACGACGACGGCATCGCCCAGGGCAGCCGTTGGGGCCTGCGCGGCACCGAAGACCTCGGCGGCGGCCTGAAGGCGATCTTCGTGCTCGAAAACGGCTTCAACAGCGGCAACGGCACGATCGGCCAGGGCGGCGCGATCTTCGGCCGCCAGGCCTATGTCGGCCTGTCGCACAAGGACGCCGGCACGCTGACGTTCGGCCGCCAGTACTCGTTCACGACCGACATCCTCGGCTCGAACTACTCGACGGGCGGCAATACGGTCGCGGGCAACTACGCGTACCACGTGAACGACATCGACCAGTTGACGTCGAGCCGCATCAACAATGCGGTGAAGTTCCAGAGCGCGAACTACGCGGGCTTCACGTTCGGCGCGTTGTACGGCTTCTCGAACTCGACGTCGTTCGCGGGCGCGCCGGCGACGACGAACGGCACGACGACGACGCCCGGCTCGTCGCGCGCATACAGCTTCGGCCTGAACTACGCGAACGGCCCGATCGGCCTGGGCGCCGCGTACACCGACATCCGCTATCCGGGCCAGGCGACGCCTGCGTTCACGACCAACATCGCGAACCTGACGATCAGCAACGTGCGCGACCTGCGCAGCTTCGGCGTCGGCGGCCGCTACATCTGGGGCCCGGCAACCCTCTGGGCGCTGTGGACGAACACGCGCCTCGAGCCGGTCACGGGCGGCAGCACGACGTACAACGCATACGAAGCGGGCGGCAAGTACGCGTTCACGCCGGCGCTGTCGGCCGGCGTCGGCTACACGTACTCGCGCGTGTCGGGTGCGAACTCGGGCCACTGGAACCAGGTCAACGGCGCGCTCGACTACGCGCTCAGCAAGCGCACGGACGTGTACCTGCTCGCGATCTACCAGGAAGCGTCGGGCAACAACCTGCAAGCGCAGATCGGCTCGAGCACGAGCTACTTCAACACGTCGGGCACGGGTTCGAAGAACCAGTTCGCCGCACGCGTCGGTATCCGCCACAAGTTCTGAGCATTTGCTCGACAACTCGCGGCACACTACGGCAAAAACGCCCCGCCTCGCGCGGGGCGTTTTTTTTTGCCGCTTTTAAGTTTCGCTTAATTCTGGGTTGAGAGGATGCTCACACCCCCCCTGTTGGCCGCCTGAGCATCGGCGGCTTTTTTTTATCCGGATTGCGGCGGCGAAGACCGTCCAACGCAAGACAGGATCGGAGGAAACGATGGTCGAAGATACCGTTTTCAGCAGCCTGCGCACGTTACTCACGCACGAGCACGCGTTCCCGGTGCAAAGCTGCCGCGTGTCGATCGCGATGCAGCGCCCGTGGGGGCGCCCATACCGGCTCGTCGAATGGACGATGCACCTCGATGCGCCCGCGCGTCGGCGCATCGTGCCGGCCGAGAGCACCGAGGCGGAAATCGCCGAGGCGGTCGCGTCGCACGTGCCCGGCCGCCTGTACGAAGGCGGCACCGCGCTGTACTGACCGCGCGCAGGCGTTCGCCGGCCCGCGGCGCGTAAGCCGTACCACAACGACGCGCGATGCCGCGCGATGCGGCAAGACGCGATTCGGCCCGATCGCGCGAAGAGCCGGCCGACGATCGTTGCTGTCGCTTTTTTCGCTTTATTACCGTTTATTTCCCGGCCGCCTGCCGCGCCGTTCGTCTTCGGTCTCGATCCGTGCGTCGCCGGGTCCCGTTCATACGTCGGTCAAATCTGCTACGCTGCGCGTTTTCGATTCACACCCTTTTTGATGGAAAACGCCTTCAACGAACGCGGCGTCACGGTCACGCGCAACAGCCTGTCCGCCGCAGGTCAAATTTTCGCACTGCGCGAGATCCGCGGCGTCGAGGTTCGCACCGTCAGGAAGAACAAGATCGTGCCGTGCGCGATCTCGCTGACCGGCGCCGCCGCCGCGGCCGCGGGCGGCACGTTCGGTTCGGGCGCGCTGCTCGTCGCGGGCGTGATGCTCGTTGTCGTCGGCTATCTTGCATGGACGACGCAGGACGTCACGCACCGGCTGATCGTCGACATGCCGGACGGCAAGCACGAGGCGCTCATGAGCGTCGACCGCGATTTCGTCGAGCGCGTCGCGCACGCGGTGAACGCCGCACGCACGGCAACCGCGGCAGCTTGACGCACCCCCCGCCCTCTTTCACGATTCGTGCCGCGCAGGCGCGCGACATCGCGCAGCAGCGCGACGCGCCCTCGCACGCGTGTTCGTCGAGCCGGCCGCCCGAGAACGCCGCGTCGCATGCGCTGCACCGCGCACTCGGCTTCGGCGAGACCGAGCGGGTCGCGTTCTTCCTCAAGACGCTCGCGCGCTGACGCAGCGGCCTGCCCGCTTTCAGTTCAACCGCGCGCCGATCGAGCTCGCGATGCTGCACAGAATCAGGCAGCACGACGTCGCACCCGCATCGAGCGTGCCGACCGACCGCTCGCCGAGCCTCGACGCGCGCCCGATCCTCGCCTGCAGCCAGCGCGTCGATTCCTTGCCGCGCTCGGCGGCCGCGCTCATCGCGGCGAGCGCGTGCCGGAAATCGTCGCCCGCGCGCAGCGCCTCGTGAAACGCGGCATTGGCGGGCGCGAGCGTGTCGATCAGCGTCTTGTCGCCGACCTTCGCATCGCTGATCGCCTGCACGCCGGCCAACCCCGCGGACAACGCTTGCCCGAACAGCGCCGCGTCGAGCGTGTCGCGCCCCTTGAGCGCCGCGGCGAAATCCAGGAAGAAGCTGCCGTAAAGCGGTCCCATCGATCCGCCGATCCCGTCCATCAGCGACGTCGACAACACGTCGAGCGCATCCGGCAGGCTCGTCGCGCCGCGCGCGTCGAGCCGCGCGCCACACTGGCCGAAGCCCTTGCTCATGTTGATGCCGTGATCGCCGTCGCCGATCGCCGCATCGATTTCGGACAGGTGATCGCGATTGCGCTGGATCACGTCGACGAGTTCGCGCACGACGAAACCCGCGCCGGCGAGCGGCAGGCGCTGAACGGTGGCGGTATTCATGCGCGTTCTCCCACGGTGAGGCCGATGCTGCTGCACGGCGCGGCGAACAGTTGCTTCAGCTCGTCGTCGAGCCGGGTGATCGTCAGCGTGACGCCCATCATCTCGAGCGACGTGAACAGATTGCCGACGAGGCGAAAACCGATCTTCAGCCCCGCCGCCGCGAGCCGTTCCGCTACTTCGGCGTACAGAATGTATTGCTCCATCAGCGGCGTCGCGCCGAGCCCCGACACGAGCACCGCCACCTCCTCGCCGCGTTCGAGCGGGAAATCCGGCAGCACGATGTCTAGCATCATCGCGGCCATGTCCTTCGCGCTCACCGTGCGCATCACGCGCACGCCGTGCTCGCCGTGATGACCGATGCCAACTTCCATCTCGCCGTCGGCGATGTGGAAGTTCGCCTTGCCGTTCGCCGGAATCGTGCACGCGGACAGGCCGATGCCGACCGAGCGTGTGTTGTCGATCGCCTTCTTCGCGCTCGCGACCACGGCGTCGAGATCGCCGCCCGCCGCCGCCCTCGCGCCGCCCGCCTTCCACATCAGGATCTCGCCCGCGACGCCGCGCCGCTTCGCGCGCTCGTCGCGCGGCGCCGACGCGACGTCGTCGTTCGCGACGACGGTCTTCACGTCGATGCCCTGCGCGGCCGCCATCCTGACCGCCATCTTCACGTTCATGTTGTCGCCCGCGTAGTTGCCGTACAGGCATGCGACGCCCGCGCCGCGATCGGCGCGCCGGAACGCGTCGAGAAAGCTCTTCGCGGTCGGCGACGAGAAGATCTCGCCGACCGCCACCGCATCGACGAGCCCCGGCCCCGCGTAGCCGAGAAACGCGGGCTCGTGCCCCGAGCCGCCGCCCGTGACGACGCCGACCTTGCCCGGCGCCGGCTTCGCAACGCCGATCACGCGCGGGTTGTCGGCGTCGAGCGAGAGCGCCGGATGCGCGGCGACGATCCCGCGCAGCATGTCCTCGACGACGTAGTCGGGATGATTGATGACACGATTCATGCAGTTAACCTCGCGGATCCAGGACGACCTTCAACGATTGCTCGCCGCGCTCCATCACCGCGAACGCGTCGGCGAAGCGCGACAGCGGGAACGTGTGCGTGACGATGCCGCGCACGTCGATCTTGCGCGACGCGATGAACTCGATCGCGCGCGGGTACATGTACGGGCCGAGATGCGAGCCGAGCACGTCGAGCTCCTTGCGGTCGCCGATGATCGACCAGTCGACGCTCGCGTCGTCGTTGAACACGCTGAACTCGACGAAGCGGCCGAGCTTGCGCAGCATCGCGAGCCCCTGGCCGACCGCGCGATGGTGGCCGGTCGCCTCGATGTAGATGTCGCAGCCGTAGCCTTCGGTGATCGCGCGGATCTTCTCGATCACGTTCTCCTCGCCCGGATTCCATACTTCGTCCGCGCCCATCCTGAGCGCGAGCGCTGCGCGCTCCGGCTTCATGTCGAGCACGATCAGCTTCTTCGGATGGCGCAGCCGCACCGCGCCGATGATGCCGAGCCCGAGCGTGCCCGCGCCCGCGACGACGACCACGTCGTCGAAGCCGACGTCCGCGCGATCGGCCGCGTGCAGCGAGCACGACAGCGGCTCGATCAGGATCGCCTCGTCGGTCGGGATCGAATCGGGCACGCGGTGCACGATCGCCTCCTTCGTGAAGATCATGTACTCGGCCATCGCGCCGTGCACGTTGTTCTGGAATCCGTACAGATCGTGCTTCTGGCACATCCAGTACTGGCCGTGCCCGCAGAAGCGGCAGCCCCAGCACGGCACGATCTGCTCGGAGATCACGCGCTCGCCCACCTTCACGCCGCGCCGCTCGGCGCGCGGCCCGAGCGCGACGACGCGGCACACGAACTCGTGGCCGGGAATCATCGGCGGCTTCACGTAGCGCGGCTGCACCGCGTCGCCCCAGAACGACGGCGCGCCGCGGAACGTCTTGATGTCGCCCATGCAGATGCCGACGCGCTCCACTTCGGTCAGGATCTCGTCCGGCCCCGGCTTCGGCACCGGCACCTGTTCGAGGCGGTAGTCCTGCGGGCCGTGGCAGACCACGGCGCGCATCGTGGCGGGCAGCGCGGGCGCATCGCTGCGCTCGGCCGCGCGTTGCGGCGGCGCTTCGGCTATCTGTGACATCCAACGTCTCCTGAGTATTGGTCGATCGGTTCCGGAGTTCCGGCAATGACGGCGGCCGCCGCGCGGCCCGCCGTCGCTTCAGCGCACCGTGTAGCCGCCGTCGATGACGACGTTCTCGCCCGTCATCATCGCGGCCGCGTCGCTCAGCAGATAGAGCACGAGCGCGGCGATCTCGCCCGGCTGCGCGAAGCGGCCGGCCGGGATCTCGCGCTTCGCGCGCTCGCCGGCCTCGCCCGCCCATGCCTGCTTGCCGAGCGCCGTTTCGACGATCGTCGGCGACACCGCGTTGACGGTAATGCCGTGCGGCGCCCATTCGAGCGCGAGCGCCTTCGTCATCCCGACGATCGCGGCCTTGCTCGCGCAATACGCGGCATGCCGCTCGAGCCCGACAACGCTCGCCTGCGACGCGAGATTGACGATCCGCCCGCCGCGCGCACCCGCGATCATCTGCCGCGCGGCCGCCTGCGCGACGAAGAACGATGCCTTCACGTTGATCGCCATCGTCGCGTCCCACGCGGCTTCGCCGACGTCGAGCGCCTTGTCGAGCAGCGCGACGCCCGCGCTGTTGACGAGCATGTCGACGCCGCCGAAGCGCGACGCGGCGAGCGCGACGCCCGCCTGCGCGGCGGAGCAGTCGCGCAGGTCGAGCGACATCCCGCTGTGGCGCGCGGCGCCGCCCTCGAGCGTCGCGGCGATCCCCGCCGTTTCGGGGTGCCGATCGACGAGCGCGACGCTCGCGCCGCGCTGCGCGAGCAGCCGCGCGCACGCATGGCCGATGCCCGCCGCGCCGCCCGTCACGAGTGCGACGCGCCCCGTCAGGTCGAACGCCCTATCCCAGAGATTCGTCATGGCCGCCGCCCTCAACCGCCCGTGACCTGCTTGTACAACTGATCGGCGTTCGCCGGCGTGACGGGCACCCACGGCAGGATGTAGCGCTTCGCGGTGCCGCCGTCCCACTTCAGATCCTTCGCGTAGCGCTGCCAGATCACCGACTGCGGCTTGTAGCTCGCGCCGACGAGCTGCCGCAGCACCAGATCGAGCGCGCCTTGCGACTGCGCCTGCGCGTCCTGCAGGAACGTCGTGATCTCGCCGCGCTTCGCGGCCTGGATCGCGTCGGGCATCCCGTCGATCGACGTGATCGGAATGTCCTTCGGCGTGAGCCCGCGATTCTTGATCGCCTGCAGCGCGCCGAGCGCCATGTCGTCGTTCTGCGCGATCACGCCATTGATCTGCTTCGGATGCGCGTTGAGCCAGTCTTCCATCAGGTTCATCGCTTCCGCGCGCGACCAGTTCGCGGTCTTCTTCTCGATCACCTTGATGCCCGGATATTTCGCGAGCACCTCCATCTCGCCCTTCTCGCGATCGATCTGCGCGGACTGGCCGATCGGCCCCTGGATGATCACGACGCTGCCCTTGCCGCCGATCCGCTTCGCGAGCGCTTCGGCCTGCAGGCGGCCGCCCTCGACGTCGTCGTTGCCGATGTACGGCACCTTCGGCGTCGCGAGCATCGTGTTCGATGCGATGAGCGGCGTGTCCGACGCCCCCGCGCGCGTCGCCACGCCGATTCCCGCCTTCGTGTCGATCGGCACGAACAGGATGCCGCTGTACTGCTGCGTGAGCATCGTCTCGATCTGGTTGTTCTGCGTGAGCGCGTCGTAGTTGCCGTCGAACACCGTGAGCTGCACGGCGCCGCTCTTCACCGCGGGATGCGCCTTGATCTCGCGCACCCAGTTCTGCATGAACTGGCCTTTCATCCCGTAGACCGCCGCGCCGACGCGATAGGGTCCGCTCGCCGCGTGCGCCGCGCCCCCCGCCGCCATGATCGCGAGCGTCGCGCCGAGCGCCGCGGCCGCCGCGATGCGGCCGAACCAGGTCTTTCGTGTTTGCATTGTTGTCTCCTCCGGGTAGGAATGCGCTGCGTCAGCGCTGCTGTTTGCGGGCCACGTCGATGAGCACGGCCAGCACGATGATGAGTCCCTTGGCGATCTGCTGGTAATACGACGACACGCCGAGCAGATTCAGCCCGTTGTTGATCACGCCGATCAACAACGCGCCGAACAGCGTGCCGACGACGCCGCCCTGTCCGCCCGACAGGCTCGTGCCGCCGATCACGACGGCCGCGATCGCATCGAGCTCGTATGACACGCCCGCCTGCGGCAGCGCGGACGTCGTGCGCGCGGCGAGGATCATCCCCGCGAGGCCGGCGAGCGCGCCCGACGCGACGTACACCGAGAACACGACCTTGCGCACGCCGATGCCGGACGTCCGCGCGCTCTTCTCGTTGCCGCCGACCGCATACAGATAGCGGCCGTACGTCGTGTAGCGCAGCACCCACCAGCACGCGAGCGCGACCGCCGCGAAGATCAGCACCGGCATGCCGAGCGGGCCGAGCTTGCCGATGCCGAGCGACAGATAATCGTCGGGCAGGTTCGCGACGGGGCTGCCGTCGTTGACGATGTACGTGACGCCGCGCGCGACGCTCAGCATGCCGAGCGTCGCGACGAACGGCGGCACATTGAAGCGCGCGATCGTCACGCCGTTGATCGCGCCGAGCGCCGCGCCGCATGCGATGCCGACCGCGAGCGACGCCGCGAGCCCGTGCCCCGCCGCGCCGGCGAGACCGCTCACGATGCCGGCGAGCGCGAGCACCGAGCCGACCGACAGGTCGATGCCTTTCGTCAGGATCACGTACGTCATGCCGATCGCGAGAATGCCGTTGATCGACGTCTGCCGCAGGATGTCGCTCCAGTTGCGCCACGTGAGGAAGTACGGGCTCGCGAACGCGAGCACGACGCACAGCGCGACGAAGATGATCGGGATGCCGAAGCGGCTCGCGAGCTCCGCGACGTTGACGCGCCTGGGCGCCGCGCCGAGACGGGACAGGGTCTGAGTGTTCATGGTCTTGTTCATGAGGCGAGATGGAGCAGGGATTCCTGAGTGGCGCCGTCGCCCGGGCGAACGGCGGCGACGCGGCCGCCCTTGAACACGGCGATCCGGTCGCTCAGATACAGCAGCTCGGGCGCCTCCGACGACACGACGATCACCGCGCCGCCGTCGCGCGCGAACGCGTCGAGGAGCCGATAGATCTCCTGTTTCGCGCCTTCGTCGATGCCGCGCGTCGGCTCGTCGCAGAGCAGCAGCATGGGCTCGGTCGACAGGCATTTCGCGAGCACGACCTTCTGCTGGTTGCCGCCGCTCATCGCCGATACGGGCATGCGCAGCGAAGCGGCCTTGATCCGCAGCCGCTCGACCATCGATTGCGCGAGCCGCCGCACGAGCGAGCGCCGGATCACGCCGCCGCGCGACAGGCGACGGTACGCGGCCATCGCGATGTTCTCCTGCACGCTGCCGGACAGCACGAGGCCCGAATCCTTGCGGTCCTCGGTGACGAGCGCGATGCCCGCGCGGATCGACCGCGCTGGCTCGCCGTGCGGCAGCGGCTTGCCGTCGAGCGTCGCGGCGCCCGCGTCGGGCCGCGTCAAGCCGTACACGCAATTGAGGAATTCGCTGCGGCCCGAGCCCATCAGCCCGTAGATGCCGAGGATCTCGCCGCGCCGCACGTCGAGGCTCACGTCTTCGAACTCGCCCGCGCGCGCGAGGCCCGCGACCTTCAGGCACGGCTCGCCGTGCGCGGGCCGGCGCGCCTTGTCGACGACGGGCATCTCGCGGCCGACGATCGCGCGCACGAGATGCGCGCGATCGATGTCGGCGAGGCGGCCGCTCTCGACGTACGCGCCGTCGCGAAACACCGTGTAGTCGTCGGCGATGTCGAACAGCTCGCTCAGCCGATGCGACACGTAGATGATCCCGGTGCCGTGCGCGGTGACGTTGCGGATCGCGGCGAACAGCGTCTCGGTCTCGCGCTCGCCGATCGCGGACGTCGGCTCGTCCATGATCATCACCTGGCAATCGTGGCTGAACGCCTTCGCGATCTCGACGAGCTGCGTCTGCGCGAGGCTCAGCCGCCGCATCGGCGCGCCCGCGTCGATCGCGAAGCCGAGGCGGTCGAGCAGATCCTGCGCGCGGCGCTTCAGCGTGCGGAAATCGACGACGACGCGCGCGCGGGTCGGCTCGCGCCCGAGATACAGGTTCTCGGCGACCGTCATCCCCGGCACCGGCGACAGCTCCTGCGTGATGATCGCCATCCGGCTCGCGAGCGCTTCGGCGGGCGACGCGAAATCGACGTCGCGGCCGTTCAGCCGGATCGTGCCCTCGTCGCGGCGCAGGAGCCCCATCAGGATGTTCAGGAACGTGGATTTTCCGGTGCCGTTGCCGCCGCACAGCGCATGCACGCGCCCGGCCGCGAGGCTCAGGCGTCCGTCGCGCAACGCGCTCACGCCGTTGAACCGCTTCGCTACCTGGCTTGCTTCGAGCAGAACAGGAGTCACTGTCGTATCCCGGATGACGAATGAACTTTTGCTCATTCACGATGATTTGATACAGCGTGACCGCATGGTAATCATCGGTTTTTTCGAGTGTCAATTACTGGTAAACGCTAAGCACAACCACAAATAACGCACTAGTCGTTTGATTTTCAAGCAAATTATCGATTCGACGTACCGTGTGAGCAAAATTTCGCCCTTTGCCAAATGTTCAGACAGGTCGTTATAATTGCTCAACCCTGTGCATTTGCGCATTCACCCTGCCCTCCGGAGGTCCACCATGAAAGTGGCGATCGGCTGCGACGAAGCGGCCTACGCGCTCAAGGAGTCGATCAAGCGGCACCTGCGCGCGGCGCATCCCGAAGTCGAGCTGACCGACTTCGGCACGCACAGCGCGGACGAGGCGGTGCTGTACCCCGACATCGCGATCGAAGTCGCGCAGCGCGTCGCTACGCGCGAGTTTGCCCGTGCGATCCTGCTGTGCGGCACGGGCATCGGCGTCGCGATCTCCGCGAACAAGGTGCCGGGCATCCGCGCGGCGCAGTGCCACGACACCTACTCGGCCGAGCGCGCGCGGCGCAGCAACGACGCGCAGATCATCACGATGGGCGCGCGCGTGATCGGCACCGAGCTCGCGAACAGCATCGTCGACGCGTGGCTTAGGGCAGAATTCGACGGCGGCCGCTCGCAGCCGAAGGTGCAGCGGATCGCCGACTACGAACGCCGGGCGGGCCTCACCCAGGCCGGCCCGAACGACGCGCACTGCGGTTCATGACGCCGCGCGGCGCGCCGCTCCACTCGACAACGACATGACGAACGAAGAACTCACGCAACTCGCGAAGTGCTATTACGTCGACGGGTTGACGCAGGAAGAACTCGCGCAGAAGTTCGCGATCTCGCGCCCGAAGGTGGGCCGGCTGCTCAAGCGCGCGATCGAGGAGGGCATCGTCGAGATTCGCGTGCGCCATCATCCGCGCGCGGTGCAGGATCTCGAACAGGAACTCGTCACGCGCTTCGGCATCCAGCGCGCGATCATCTCGGTCGATCACAAGGATCAGGACAGCCAGCGCGAGCTGCTCGCGGGGCTCGTCGCGAGCTATCTCGACCGCGTGCTCGCGGACGGCACGATCGTCGCGGTCGGCATGGGCCGCAACGTGAGCGCGGTGTCGCGGCATGCGGTATCGACGACGCAGCGCAACTGCTCGTTCGTCTCCGCGATCGGCGGCTCGTATCGCGGCGGCGAGACGATGAACGCCGACCACATCTGCCGGCGCCTCGCCGCGCGCTTCGGCGGCGAGAGCGAGACGCTGTACGCGCCCGCGCTCGTCAATGATCCGCAGCTCTTCAACGCGCTGCTCGAGAACGACGTCGTGCGCCAGTCGCTCGACAAGGCGCGCCGCGCATCGATCGCGCTCGTCGGCATCGGCGACATCCTCGAGGACAGCAATATGGTCCGCATGGGCTGGTTCACGCCCGAGGAGATGGCGGAGGCGAAGCGCGCGGGCGCCGTCGGCGACATCATGGGCTACGACTTCATCGACATCCACGGCCGCCCGGCGACGACGATGCTGCGCGGCCGCGTGATCGGGCTCACGCTCGAAGACCTGAAGCGGATTCCGAACGTGATCGCGACCGCGAGCGAGCCGACGAAGGCGACGGGCATTCTCGGCGCGCTGCGCGCCGGCGTGATCAACACGCTCGCGACGACGCAGTCGATCGCGCAGACGGTGCTGAGCCTCGCGCAGGCGACCGAGACGGCGACCGCGGAATAACGCGCGTTTCACGCGCCGGCCGCCTGCGCGAAGCGGCCGGCGCTCGCGCGCAGCGCGCGTCAGAACGTGTGGCGCACGCCGATGCGCACGAGCGTCTGCGTATCGCCCGCCGACGAGATGCCGTTGCCGACGTCGCCGACCGACGCCGTCGCCGCGACGACGTTTCCGTACGCGTCGAGCGTCTTGCCGCTCGCCTTCTGATAGCCGACGAGACCATACAGCGCGGTGCGCTTCGACAGGTAGTAGTACGACGCGAAGTTCACCTGATGGTATTTCGGCGCGGACTGGCCGTCGATCGAGCTGCCGCGCGTGAAATCGTAGCCCGCCGCGACGCGCAGCTCGGGCGTCGCCTGCCACGACACGGTGCCGCCGATCGAGTTGTACGTCGCGGTGCCGTTGAACGTCGAGAACGCGCCGGATTTGTACTGCGTGTTGCTGTACGACAGGCCGAGCGTCACCGCGCCGATCTGATAGGTGCTCGCCGCCGCGACGATCTGCATGCTCTTCGCCGATGCGAAGCCTTCGTTGATCGACGAAGCGAACGTGCCGTCGTACGAGCCCGTCCACGCGCCGCCGTTCGCGCCATACGCGTTCGTCGCATACAGGTACGCGGCGCCGAGCGAGAACGGCCCGTTCACGTACTGGCCGCCGACGCTCCACGTGCTCTGGTTCTTCACGCTGCCCGCCTGATTGCCGAAGCCGTACAGCGCGCCGAACGTGAGGCCGCCGAACTTCGGGCTCACGTACTTGATCGAATTGTTCTCGCGCGCCTGGTTGTCGATGTTGTCGAGGTCGCCCGGATGCGCGCCCATGCCGGTCAGGAACGTGCCCGCGCTGATCGTGCCGACGAAGTCGACGATCGGATCGTACTGGCGGCCCATCGTGAGCGTCCCGTAGCGTTCGCTCGACAGCCCCATCCACGCCTGCCGGCCGAACATCCGCCCGCCCTGCCCCGCCTGTCCGGTGCCGATGTTGAAGCCGTTCTCGAGCTGGAACACGGCTGCGAGGCCGCCGCCCAGATCCTCCTTGCCCTTCAGCCCCCAGCGGCTGCCCGACCAGGTGCCGCTCGCGAAGCTGTAGCTCGACTCATTCCGGTAGCTGACGGGCGAGCCGAGCGCCCCCTTGCTCTGCGCGACGCGCTGGTCGCTCGTATAGCCGAGCCCCGCGTCGACGATCCCGTAGAGCGTCACCGTGCCTTGCGCATGCGCGCCGGCGCACACGCTCCCCGTCACCAGCAATGCTGCTGCCGCCTTTTTCATGAATAGGATTCCTTCCAAATAGAATCAAACGAATGAAGCGCCTTCATTCCCCCAAACCCCGATGCGGCTACGCCGAATCGGCGAGCCACTGCGCGACGCGCGCGAGCAGCGGATCGAGCGCGTCGAAGTTCTCGACGCCCGCCACCTGCGGCGCATCGCAAATCGTGAAGACCGGCTTGCCCCACTGCAGGCCGAGCGCGATCTCGGACAGCGTGCCGAGCCCGCCGCCGACCGCGATCAGGCACAGCGACGCGCGCGCGATCAGCGCGTTGCGCGTGATGCCGAGCCCCGTCGGCAGCGCGATGCTCAGATGCGGATTCGCGCCGTTGGCGTCGTCCTCGGGCAACAGGCCGATCGCGAGCCCGTTCGCGCGCCGCGCGCCGAGCGCCGCCGCCTCCATCACGCCGCCCTTGCCGCCGCCGACGATCGCGAGCCCCGTCGCGGCGAGCGCGTGCGCGATCGCCTCGGCGATGCGCAACTGCTCGCCGGTCGCGTCGCGCGGCCCGATCAGGCCGACCGGCATCAGATGGCGGCGCGGCCCCCGCTGGCGCAGCGCGACGCGCGCGAGCGCGTCGTCCGCATCCGGCTTGTATTCAGCGATGTCGTCGCCCAACGTATTCCCCCATCGCGAGCACGCATGTGCACAGCGCCGTCAACACGATCGACAGCACGGCGGCCTGCGAAAAATCGGTCTGCCCGTCGGACAGCTTCAGGTACATCAGCAGCGGCAGGATGTTGATCTGCGTGCCGGCGAGCGCGAGCGCGGTGCCATACGTGCCGAGCGCGATCGCCGTGACGAGGCACCACGCGGCCATGACCGACGGCCACAGCTCGCGCCACGCGACGTCGAGCCACGCGCGCCACGGCTTCGCGCCGAGCGACATCGCCGCTTCGAGCGGCCTGCGGTCGAGATTCGCGAATGCCGGAAACAGCATCAGCGCGACGCGCGGAATCAGGTAGTACGCGTATGCGACGACGAGGCCGAACGTCGTGTAGATCATGCCGCCGACCTTCGCCGCATCCGCGCCGAAGCCGGCGAGCAGCGTCGTGACGAAGCCCGCGCGGCCGAACGTCAGGATGAAGCCATACGCGATCACGAGCCCGGAAAACGCAAGCGGCACGCCGAGCAGCGCGAGCGACCAGCGGCGCCGCGCGGGCGTCTGATCGGCAAGCGCCAGCGCGAGCGGCACGCCGACGCACGTCGACAGCGTGCCCGTGCCGACCGCGAGCGCGAGCGAGCGGCCGATCGCGTCGCCGACGAGCGGGTCGCGCAGCACAGCGGCGAACGCGCGGCCGCCTTCCGCGAACGCCGCGCTCACGAGCGCGGCGAGCGGCAGCACGAAGAAAAGCGCAAGCAGCCCGCCCGCCGGCGCCGCGCCGAAGCGGCGCAACAGGCCGCGTTCGAGAGACGATCGTTGCACGTCGCGCTCCTTACTGGCCAAGCGCCGCCTGCGACCACAGCCTGTCGACTTCGGCCTTGCGCGCGGCGGCCTTCGCGACGTCGAGCGGGCGCACCTGCGGCGCGTTCGGCATCTTCGCCGCGACGTCGGGCGCGAGCGCGACGCCCGGCACCGCGGGCCGCACGTAGCCGCGCGCGAACAGCGCCTGGCCGGCGTCGCTCATCACGAAGTTCAACCATAGCTGCGCGGCAGCGGGATTCGGCCCGTTCTTCACGAGGCTCATCGCATACGGCGCGGACACGCTGCCGTCCTGCGGAATCACGACGTCGACGGCGTCGCCCATGCCGTCCGCGTACTTCGCCTTCAGGCCGTCGTTCTCGTAGCCGATCAGGATCGGGATCTCGCCCTTGACGAACTTCGCATACGGCGTCGTGCCCTCGACGCGCAGCACGTTGCCCGCATTCTTCAGTTTTCCGAAGAACTCCGCGCCGGGCTTCGGATTGTCGACACCGCCGCCGAGCGCGGACGCCGCCGCGAACACGACCACCTGCCCCTGCCCGGTCGAGCGCGGATCGAGATAGACTACCGCGTTCTTGTACTCGCGCTTGAGCAGATCGGACCAGCGTTGCGGCACGTTCTTCACGAGCTTGCGGTTGACGAGGAACGCGACATTCAGCGAATGCACGGTGAACCAGCGGCCGTCGGCTTCGCGAAACACGGGTGGGAGCTTGTCGAAGTTGATCGGCTTGAACGGCGCGACGACGTCCTTGCCCGCCGCGTCGAGCGCCGATGCCGCGAAATAGTACGCGGTGTCCGCCTGCGGACGGCGGCGCGACTTGTCGAGCGCGACGACCGTCGCCGCCGAGCCGATGTCGTTGTACGTGAGCTCGATCTTCGGATAGCGCTTGCGGAACTCCGCGAACAGCGCCTTCCAGTTCGCCCATTCGGGGCCGGTGTCGAACGACACGACGAGCCCCTCGTCGGCGGCCTTCGCATAGAGCGTGTCTTCGCCCGCATAGAGCGGCGCGGCGGACGCGCCGTTCGCGGCGAGCGTCGCGCACATGCCGAACGCGAGCGCGGCGCGGCGCAGCGCCGTCAGAAATGATCGACTTGCAGACATCGTGAATCTCCGTTGAACGAAACAATCATTGCGCGCTGCCCTACGCGGGCAGCACGAGCAGATGGCGCGGCTCGATCGCGACGCCGCGCGCGGCGAGCACGCGGCCCTCGCACAGCAGCGGATGCGCCGCGCCATGCGGCACGAAGTCGTAGCGATGCGTCGCGCCGAAGTAGCGGACTTCGCCCAGCGCGCCTTCAATGCGGTTCACGCGCTGAGCGGGCGGATCGGGCTCCACGTGCTCGGGGCGCACCAGCACGGCGACTTCCGCGCCCGGCTGATGCGCGCCCGTGTCCGCGCACAGCGTCGCGAAGCGCACGTCGACCGTACCGCTCGATTGCACGCGGCCGCGCAGGATCGTCGAATGGCCGATGAAGCGCGCGACTTGCGCGGATACCGGCCGCTCGTACAGGCTGCGCGGCGTGCCCACTTGCAGCACGCGCCCGCCGTCGACGATCGCGACGCGATCCGCCATGCTGAGCGCCTCATCCTGATCGTGCGTGACGAAGAGCGTCGTCGCGCGGCACGCGCGCTGCAGCGCGCGGATCTCGTCGCGCAATTGATGCCGGATGCCCGCGTCGAGCGCGGCGAGCGGCTCGTCGAGCAGCAGCAGCGCCGGCTCGATCACGAGCGCGCGGGCAAGCGCCACGCGCTGCTGCTGGCCGCCCGACAGTTGCGTCGTGCTGCGCGCCGCATGCGCGGCGAGGCCGACGCGCTCGAGCATCTCGAGCGCGCGCCGCCGGCGCTCGGCGGCCGCGACGCCGCGCATGCGCAGCCCGTACGCGACGTTGTCGGCGACGGACAGATGCGGAAACAATGCGTACTGCTGAAACACCATGCCGACCTCGCGCCGCCACACCGGCACGCCCGCCATGTCGGCGCCGCCGATCGCGATGCGCCCGGCGTAGCCGTCGAGGAGGCCCGCGCTCAGCCGCAGCAGCGTCGATTTGCCGGAACCGCTGCGGCCGATCACGGCGAGCAGCTCGCCCGGCTGCGCGCGCAGCGTGACGGCGTCGACGCCGTGCGCCGCGCCGGGGTATCTGAAACTGACGTTGTCGAATTCGAGGCTCATGGCTTCACTTCAGTCGTTGCACGGTGTGGATCGATGCGAGCGTCGCGAATACGGCGAGCAGCAGCAGCACGACGGTCGCCGCGCAGGCAATGCCGGACGCGCCGTAGAACGCCTGCAGCAGCACGACGGGGAAATTGCGGTAGCGAAAGCCGGCAATCAGGTTCGATACCTGGAACTCGCCGATCGACAGCGCCGCGACCATCACGAGCCCGGAAAAGAGGCTCTGCCGCAAGTTCGGCAGCACGATCGTGAAAAACTGCCGCAGCGGCGGCGCGCCGAGCGTCGCCGCACAGGCTTCGAGCTTCGCGAGATCGAGGTGGCGCAGATCGCTCAACAGTGTCTGCAGCAGATACGGCAGCGTCAGCACCGCATGCGCGGCGATCATCAGCGGCAGCGTGCCGAGCCACGGCAGCGCGTCTGAGCCGAAGACCACGATGTAGCCGAAGCCGAGCGTGAGCGCCGGCACGCCGACCGGCATCAGCATCACGGCGCGCGCGGCCATGCCGCGGCCGCGAAGCGCGCGATGATGCAGCGCATACGCGAGCGGCACGCCGACCACCGTGTCGAGCGCGCAGCACGCGAGCGCGACGACGAAACTCACGCCGAACGCGCGCTGGAAGCTCGGATCGGCGGCCAGTTCGGCGAACCAGCGCCACGTGAAGCCGACGGGCAGCAGCGTGTTCGTCCAGCTCTGCCCGACCGATCCGATCAGCAACAGCACGATCGGCATCAGCAGATACAACGCGAACAGCGCGACGACGCCGTTGACGACGATGGCGCCGAACGACGGGCGGCGCTTGCTGCGACGAAACGGAATACCGCCGGCAAGCTCGGCGGTGGTGGATGAACGCATGGCGGCACTCACGGGCGACGAAAGGAAGCGTCACGCGAAACGCCCGCCGGGGCAGGCGTTGCGCGGATCGCGACGACGGCCGCCAGTGTGGGCGCGCGACATGGCATCGTCATGAAAAAAACGTACAAACTCCGCATCGCTCTTTGCATCGACGGAATACTTCGCGATGAAGCATCTGTATCCGAACGTCGCCGAGCTGCATGCATTCGCCAGTTCTGCGAAACATCTGAATTTTTCGTACGCGGCGCGCGAGCTCGGCCTCACGCCAAGCGCGGTCAGCCGGCAGATCGCGAGCCTCGAGGCGCTGCTCGGCGTGAGGCTGTTCGTGCGCGAAGGCCGCAATCTCGCGCTCACGCGCGCGGGGCGGGTCTATCAGGCGCGCGTCGCGGGGCCGCTGCGCGAGATCGGCAATGCATCGCTCGAATTGCTGAGTGCGCGCGAGGACAGCGATCTGCTGACGATCGCGAGCGTGCCGACCTTCACGACGAAATGGCTCGTGCCGCGCCTGCCGCGCTTTCTCGAAACCGCGCCCGACCTCACGCTGAGCTTCCGGCGCCACCTCGCGCCGGGCGACCCGTTCCCGCTCGGGCTCGATGCGGCGATCCGCTACGGCGACGGCCGCTGGGAAGGCGTCCAGTGCGACTATCTCGACGGCCGCACGTTCGTGCCCGTGTGCGCGCCCGAATTCGCCGAGCGCCACGCGCTGCGCGAACCCGCGGACATCGCCGCCGCGCCGCGTCTCGTGCACGAGCAGGCCGAATGCGCGTGGCTCGCGTGGGCGGACCGGCATCGCGTCACGCAGATGAACGCGCTCGCCGGCCCGCGCTTCGAGCAATACTCGGTGCTGATCCAGGCGGCGCAGGCAGGGCTCGGGATCGCGCTCATTCCCGCGTTCCTGATTCGCGCGCCGCTCGCGGCCGGCACGCTCGTGCAGCCGCTCGACGCGCCCGTCGACGTCGACGAGCAGGGCCATTACCTGTGCTACGCGCCGGAGCGGCTGCAGACGAGCGCGTCGCTGCGGCTGCTGCGCGAATGGATGCTCGGCGAGTGCGCACACGCATGACGGGCATGGCGCGCATCGCGCCGCTTCGTCCGCGCCGCGGCCAGACGCCCGCGCTTCGCGACGCGGCGAAACCGCGCGCCGCTCGGCCGCTCGGCTTTTGCGCGCGGTGGACCTAGTATGAAAAGACGGGCGGCCCGCGATCCCGCGGCGCCGCTGCGCTCTCTTCGACGGAGGTCGGCATGAACGTCCAGGCGCTGTCCGGCGTGCTTCACGCTCAGGAGTTGCTGTTCGTCTCGTTGATTCGCGTGCTTCCGCTCGAAACGCGCCAGGCGCTCGCCGACGAATTCGACCGGCAGATCCAGCTCGCGGAGACGTCGCGCCTCGAGGCCCCGCACGACCGGGAAGCGCACGACGCGTTTCTCGCGCACGTGCGCAAGCTGCTGATTCGGCTCGAATCGATGGCGTGACGCATGCCCGCGCGGGCGGATCGCGCGGCGGCGGTGCAACGCGGCGGGCTGCGAGCGGCGCGATATTCGCCGCGACGGCGACGCCGTGCGCGCGTCCCCGTCCTGACAATGCTCGACCGCTGGCTGACATCGCCCAGCCTCACGACGCCCCCGTCACTCGCCGCCCCTCCGCCCAGTCGGTAACGACATTTTTGCCGATTGAATTGCGAATGATTCTCAATTACACTTCCTGTTCGTTTTCACGAACTTTTCCTTTCAACCTGCCCGCGCCATAAAGGCGCGCGGGCGCCAGCCAGGTGCACGCGTCACCCAGCCAGCCTCCGGGCTCAAACGTCACTGGGAGACCACACCGTGCATCAACCTCTGTTGGCGCGGCGGCCGCTTCGCGCCGCGCTGTTCGGGGCCTTCGGCCTCTACGCCGCGGCCGCGCGCGCCGCGGGCGCCGCTTCCGAACCCGCAGCCGCCGCGCCGCCGCTCGCCGCGTCCGCGCCGCAAGTGCGGCACGCAACGACCGCCGCCACGCGCGCCGACGCGCACGCGCTCGACCCGATCACCGTCACCGCGACGCGCACCGCATCGGCCGCAAGCCGCACCGCGGCGAGCGTATCGGTGATCACCGATTCGGACCTCGAAGAACAGCAGGCCGACAACATCAAGGACGCGCTGCGCTACGAGCCGGGCGTCACCGTGCGCCGCACCGCGTACCGGCCGGCGAACGCCGCGCTCGGCGGCGGCCGCGACGGCGATTCGAGCATCAACATCCGCGGCCTGGAAGGCAACCGCGTGCTGCTGATGGAAGACGGCATCCGGCTGCCGAGCGCGTTCTCGTTCGGTCCGCTCGAGGCCGGCCGCGGCGATTACGCCGATCTCGACACGCTCGAGCGCATCGAGATCCTGCGCGGCCCGGCGTCGACGCTGTACGGCAGCGACGGTCTGACGGGCGCCGTCAACTTCATCACGAAAAATCCGTCCGATCTGCTGTCGATCTATCGGAAGAAGACCTATTTCTCGTTCCGGCCGAGCTACGACTCGGTCGACCGCAGCGTCGGCGCGGCCGTGGCGGCGGCGGGCGGCAACGACCGCGTGCAGGGGATGCTGATCGCATCCGGCCGCCGCGGCCACGAGGCCGACACGCACGGCGACGACAATTCCGCGAGCACGAAGCGTACGACCGCGAATCCTCAGGACGTCTACACGGAATCGCTGCTCGGCAAGCTGACGATCACGCCGACGTCGCGCGACACGTTCAAGCTCACCGCCGAGACGGTGCGGCGCCGAATCGACACGAACGTGCTGTCGGCGATCAATCCGCCCACGACGCTCGGCCTCGCCGCGAACGACAGGCTCGAGCGCAACCGCTTCAGCGTCGACTACGATTTCCACGACGCCGCCGCGCGCGGGTTCCAGACCGCGCACGTGCAGCTCTACTATCAGGAGTCGAAGCAGGATCAGGACGCGTTCGAGACGCGCGGCGGCGGCCTGCAATCGCGCTCGCGCTCGAACCACTACAGCGAGCGCGCGTTCGGCGGCTCCGCGTTCGCCGAGAGCGGCTTCGCGACCGGGCCGCTCGCGCACAAGCTGCTGTACGGCGTCGACGGCAGCCTCGATCGCATCGAGAGCCTGCGCGACGGCACCATCGCGAGCCCCGGCGAATCGTTCCCGAACAAGGCGTTTCCGGATACCGACTACACGCTGCTCGGCGCGTTCGTGCAGGACCAGATCGGCTTCGGCAAGCTGCTCGTCACGCCGGGCCTGCGCTTCGACGCGTATCGGCTAAGCCCGGCTGCAGGCGATCCGCTCTTCACCGGCAAGACGGTCAGCTCGAGCGATCACGAGCTGTCGCCGCGCGTCGCGGTGCTCTACGAAGTGGCGCCCGCGCTGATTCCATACGCGCAGTACGCGCACGGCTTTCGCACGCCGACGCCCGACCAGGTCAACAACAGCTTCTCGAATCCGATCTATGGCTATACATCGATCGGCAATCCGAACCTGAAGCCCGAGACGAGCGACACGCTCGAAGCGGGCCTGCGCGGCACGCTCGGCACGGGCTACGGGCCGCTGCGCTACAGCGTCGCCGCGTTCGCCGGCCGCTATCGGAACTTCATCTCGCAGCGCACGATCGGCGGCAGCGGCCGGCCGAACGATCCGCTCGTGTTCCAGTACGTGAACTTCGCGAACGCGCGCATCCACGGCTTCGAAGGGCGCGCCGAGTGGGTGATGCCGAACGGCTTCACGCTGAAGAGCGCGATGGCGTTCACGAAGGGCACGACGCAGGACAACGGCGCGGCGAGCGAGCCGCTCGACACGATCAATCCGTTCTCCGCCGTGTTCGGCGTGCGCTACGAGCCGGGCGAGCGCTGGTTCGCGCAGGCCGACGTGCTGTTCCAGGCGGGCAAGCGCGGCCGCGACGTGTCGTCGGCCGCGTGCCAGAACAAGACGTGCTACACGCCGCCGTCGTCGCTCGTCGTCGACCTGCGCGGCGGCTATCGGTTCAACAAGCACGTGAGCGCCTACTTGGGCATTCACAACCTGTTCGACCGCAAGTACTGGAACTGGTCGGACGTGCGCGGCATCGCCGCCAATTCGAACGTGCTCGACGCATACACCGCCCCGGGCCGCAGCGTCGCGCTCAGCATGAAGGTGGATTTCTGATGCGGCCCGCACGCTTTTTATCCAACCGGTTCGTCCGGCCATCGAGGATCTCCGACATGATGAACACCGCCGCTCCCGCCTCTTCGTCCACCCGCGCGCTCGCGCCCGGCGAACTGCGCGACGCGTTCCTGCATCTGAAAGAAACCCGCAAGCTGCGCAACCGCGACGTCGCGCAACTGCTCGGCGTGAGCGAAGGCGAGGCGCTCGCCGCATTCGCGGGCGAGCGCGTCGTGCGGCTCGAGCCGAGCTTCGTCGAGCTGTTCGAGGAGACGCCGCGCCTCGCCGGCGTGATGGCGCTCACGCGCAACGCGGCCGCCGTGCACGAGAAGGACGGCGCGTTCGATCAGATGAGCCACGACGGCCCGGTCGGCCTCGCGCTCGGCGCGATCGACCTGCGGATCTTCTATCGCAACTGGGCGGCGGGCTTCGCCGTCCACGAGCCGACCGCGCACGGCGTGATGAAGAGCCTGCAGTTCTTCGACGCACAAGGCGATGCGGTGCACAAGGTCTACCTGCGCAAGCACAGCGATCACGATGCATTCGACGCGTTCGTGTCGCGCTGGCGGATGCCCGCGCAATCGCCGACGTTCGCGGTCGAGCCCGCGCCGCGCGCGTGCGCCGAGCGGCCCGACTACGACGTCGACGCCGCGGGCCTGCGCGCCGCATGGGACGCGATGACGGACACGCACCAGTTCCACGGCGTCGTGCGCCGCTTCGGCGTGTCGCGCACGCAGGCACTGCGGCTCGCCGGCGCGGCGCGCGCGCATCGCGTCGCGACCGACGCGGCGCGGCGCGTGCTGGAGCGCGCCGCGCAGACGCGGCTGCCGATCATGGTGTTCGTCGGCAACCGCGGCATGATCCAGATCCATACTGGCACCGTGACGAACATCCGCCGCATGGGTGCGTGGATCAACGTGCTCGACAAGGATTTCAACCTTCATCTGCGCGAGGATCTCGTCGCGTCCGCATGGGCCGTGAGGAAGCCGACGAGCGACGGCGTCGTCACGTCGGTCGAGCTGTTCGACGCGGCGGGCGACAACATCGCGATGCTGTTCGGCGCGCGCAAGCCGGGGCAGCCGGAGCTCGCGGGTTGGCGCGAGCTGGTCGGCGCGCTGCCGAAAATCGATGCGACAGATGGGGCGGACGCGGTAGACACGGCCTGCGCGCCCGGCGCGCCCGGCTCAGCCGCCGCCGAGGCCGCGCGATGAGCAAGCCGCCGCGCATCGATGCACGCCGGCGCGCGTGGCTCGCGGGCACGGGCGCGCTCGTGTTCGCGGCCGCGCATCCGGGCGCGTTCGCGCGCGCGCCGGCGAGCGCGCCGCCGAAGCGCGTCGTCGCGATCGGCGGTGCGCTCGCCGAGACGATCTACGCGCTCGGCGGCGCGCGAACCGCACGCTACGAACTCGTCGGCACCGATACCACGTGCACGTATCCGGAGGCCGCGCGCCGGTTGCCGAAGGTCGGCTATCAACGCGCGCTGTCGGCGGAGGGATTGCTGTCGCTGCGGCCCGATCTCGTGCTCGCGTCGGCGGAAGCCGGCCCGTTGGCCGCGCTGTCGCAGCTCACGCGCGCGGGCGTCGCCGTCACGACGTTCGACGAGGCGCACGACGTCGAATCGGTGCGCCGCAAGATTCGCGGCGTCGCCGATGCGCTGTCGCTGCAGGCCACGGGCGACATGCTGCTCGCCCGCTTCGATCGCGACTGGCTCGCGACGCGCGCGGCGGTGGACGCCGCGCCGCCGCACACGCCGCAGCGCACGCCCGCGCGCGTGCTGTTCGTGCTGAACCACACCGGCAACCAGGCGCTCGCCGCCGGCCAACAGACGGCCGCCGACGCGATGATCCGCTATGCGGGCGCGCACAACGCGATGCAGGGATTCGATCACTACAAGCCGCTGACCGCCGAGGCGCTCGTCGCGGCGGCGCCCGACGTCGTGCTGATCTCGGACGAAGGGCTGCGGGCGGCCGGCGGACGCGATGCGCTGCTCGCCGCGCCCGGCTTCGACGCGACGCCGGCCGCGCGCGCGCGGCGCGTCGTGTCGCTCGATGCGCTGTTTCTGCTCGGCTTCGGGCCGCGTCTGCCGCAGGCGGTCGCCGCGTTGCAGCGGCGCTTGAACAGCGTGCTCGCATGAACGCGCGGCTTCGACGGCGTGTCATCCAGCGCGTCGCGGCACGCCGCACCGCACATCGCACATTGGCGATCGTTCGGGTTCCTGAAGTTGTCTTGGCTGCACGCGCTCATTCGGCCAGCGCCAACGCGCATGACATCGCGCGCCGCGACGCGACGCTTGCCGCCCGGCTCGCGCCGCTTGTCGGCGGCCGCCGTGCACGCGCGTCGGCCGTCTCGCCGCCCATCCCGTTCGATTCCTCACGATGAGCCTCGCCGCCCGTTCCCCTTCGGTCGACCCGACGCCCGCCGAGCGCCGTCCGGCGCTCGCCTCGTCGGCCATCGCCGCGCTGCGCCGGCGGCGCGCGCGATGGACGCTCGCCGCGCTCGCCGCCACGCTCGCCGCCGCGTCGATCGCCGCGCTCTGCCTCGGCGCGTACCGGCTCTCGCCCGCGCAACTGCTCGACGCGCTCGCCGCGACCGACGCACAGCTCGCGGGCGACGCCGCGCTGCGCCAGGCGCGCGCGGTGCTCGTCGACATCCGCGTGCCGCGCGTCGCGCTCGCGCTCCTCGTCGGCGCCGGCTTCGGCGCGGCCGGCGCGGCAATGCAGGGGCTCTTTCGCAATCCGCTCGCCGATCCGGGCCTGATCGGCGTATCGAGCGGCGCGGCGCTCGGCGCGTCGGCGCTGATCGTGCTCGGCCCGCTCGTCGCGGCGCCGGTCGTGCTCGGCCTGCTGCCCGTCGCCGCGTTCGCCGGCGCGCTCGCGGTCGCGGCGCTCGTCTACCGGCTCGCGGTCGCGCGCGGCCGGCTCGCGCTGCCGCTGCTGCTGCTCGCCGGCATCGCGATCAACGCGCTCGCCGGCGCGGCGATCGGGCTCCTCACGTACATCGCCGACGATGTGCAACTGCGCTCGCTGACGTTCTGGAGCCTCGGCAGCGTCGGCGGCGCGCAATGGCGCACGATCGCCGCCGTCGCGCCGTTCGCGCTCGCCGGCGGCGCGCTGCTCGCGCGCGAGCGGCACGCGCTGAACGCGCTGCAGCTCGGCGAAAGCGAAGCGATGCATCTCGGCGTGCCGGTGTCGCGCGTGAAGCGGCGCGTGCTCGTCGGAGCCGCGATGTGCGTCGGCGCGCTCGTGTCATGCACCGGCGCGATCGGCTTCATCGGGCTCGTCGCGCCGCATTGCGTGCGGCTCGCGGCCGGCCCCGATCAGCGGATCGTGATGCCGGGCGCGGCGCTTTTCGGCGCGCTGCTCGCGGTGGCCGCCGATCTCGCCGCGCGAACGCTCGCCGCGCCGGCCGAGATTCCGCTCGGCATCCTCACCGCGCTGATCGGCGCGCCGTTCTTTCTCGCGCTGCTGAGGAAGCGGCGCGGCGCGTTGGGAGCATGACGTTGCGCACGCAACCAGATCGTCCGCGTGCGGCAAACGCCCGCGCGCGTCAAGCATCCTGCCGCGTCAAGACATTCGCCGCCCCAATTCCGAACGGGAACGCGCGCAGCCTTTCTCGACCCGCCGCGCCGCCGCGCGAACCGACATCCGATCGAACGCCATGCTGACTGCCGAACACCTCCACGTCGCGCGCGACGGCCGCGTCGTCCTCGACGATCTGTCGATCCGGATCGCGCCCGGCTGCGTCACCGCATTGCTCGGCCGCAACGGCGCGGGCAAGAGCACGCTGCTCGGCGCGCTCGCGGGCGACCTGCCGGCCGGCGGCCGCGCGCGCGGCGCGACGGTGCGCGGCGACGTCGCGCTGAACGGCGAGCCGCTTCACGCGATCGACGCGACGCGCCTCGCGCGGCTGCGCGCGGTGCTGCCGCAGGCCTCGCGGCCCGCGTTCGCGTTCGGCGCGCGCGACATCGTGCTGCTCGGCCGCTACCCGCACGCGCGCCGCGCGGGCGCACTCGCGCGCGAGGACGGCGAGATTGCGTCGCAGGCGCTCGCGCTCGCCGGCGCATCGACACTCGACACGCGCGACGTGACGACGCTGTCGGGCGGCGAGCTCGCCCGCGTGCAGTTCGCGCGCGTGCTCGCGCAGCTCTGGCCGTCGGCGGACGCGGCACACGCGCCGCGCTACCTGCTGCTAGACGAACCCACCGCCGCGCTCGACCTCGCGCACCAGCATCAATTGCTCGACACGGTTCGGCGCCTGTCGCGCGACTGGTGCCTCGGCGTGCTGACGATCGTCCACGATCCGAATCTCGCCGCGCGCCATGCGGATCGCATCGCGATGCTCGCGGGCGGCGCGATCGTCGCCGACGGCGCGCCCGCCGACGTGCTGCGCCCCGCGCTGATCGAACGTTGCTACGGCTTTCGCGTGCGGCTCGTCGATGCGGGCGACGGCGTCGCGCCCGTCATCGTGCCCGCCTGAGCGGCCAATGAGCGACTACAGCGCGCGCGGCGGCGGCGTCAGCCGGCGTCGGCCGTGTGAAACGCCTTCAACCGCCAGCCGCGCCGCACGGCGAGCATCCGGAGCGCGAATCCCGCGGCCAGCGCGGCGACGGTCGCGAAGCCTTCCGCGGCGCCGACCGCCTTCATGCCGACATACAGCCCGCCCGTCAGCAGCGCGACGCTCGCGTACAGCTCCCTGCGCAGCACGAGCGGCATCTCGTTGCAGAGCAGATCGCGCAGCATCCCGCCGCAGACGCCGGTGATCGCGCCGGCGAGCACGATCACGACCGGGCTGCCGTTCACGGTCGCCGCGACGTCGCAGCCGATGATCGAGAACGCCGCGAGCCCGAGCGCGTCGACGGCCGTGAACAGCGACTTCAGCCGCGCGACGTGCGTCGCCGTCATCGACGCGAACGTCGCCGCCGCGAGCGTCAGCAGCAGGTATTCGGGGTGCGCGACCCAGGTCAGCGGATAGCGGCCGAGCAGCACGTCGCGCACGGTGCCGCCGCCCAGCGCGGTCACCGCGCCGACGAGCGCGAGGCCGAACCGGTCCATCCCGCGCCGCATGCCCATCAGCGCGCCCGACATCGCTTCGGCGACGATCGCGATCAGGTAGAGCGTATGCATGTGCGCCTGCCCTCAGTCTTCGGTGCGGAACAGTTCGAGCACGCGCGCGCGCTCGGCCGCGTCGACGGCGGGCGGCGTCGGCACGCGCGCCGCATCGGTCGCGCTGGCCGGCGCGTCGCCGTCCGCCGCTCCCCGCCGCGCCGCGTCGCACGCGAACGGGCTGCGCACGAATGGCGGCAGCGACGGCGAGCACTTGCCGCCGCCCGCATATTCGGCGTAGATGAAATCGCCGTCGACGAGCGCGACGTCCGCGGGCGGCGTGCGCTCGATCGCGCCGCGGCCGTCGATCGCGGTCTTCATGTAGTCGACCCACACGGGCAGCGCGGCCGACGCGCCCGTCGCGCGGCCGAGGCTGCGCGGCGTGTCGTAGCCCATCCAGACGACCGACACGACGCCGGACGAATAGCCGGCGAACCACACGTCCTTCGAGCCGTTCGACGTGCCGGTCTTGCCGGCCGCGTCGGCGCGCTTGAGCGCGACCGCGCGGCGCGCGGTGCCATGCGCGACGACGTCGCGCAGCATGCTGTCCATCACGAACGCGTTGCGCTCCGAGATGGCGCGCACGCCGGCCGGCGGCCGCGCGTCGAACAGCACGCCGCCCTGCCGCTGCCGGACCGATTCGATCAGGCGCGGCTCCATGCGCACGCCGCCGTTCGCGAACACGCCGTAGGCGGTCGCGACCTGCAGCGGCGTCGCCGAGCCCGCGCCGAGCGCGAGCGGCAGCGACGCGGGATTGCGCAGCGGCTCGAAGCCGAAGCGCGCCGCGTGCTGCTGGACGAAATCCGGCTGCGCGACCTGCATCAGGCTCACCGCGACGAGGTTCTTCGAGCGCATCAGCCCGCGCCGCACCGGAATGAAGCCTTCGTAGTGGTTGCCGAAATTGCGCGGCCGCCACGGGTTCGCGCCCGTCTCGTCGCGCGACAGCGTGCGCTGCGTGTCGTCGATCAGCACGCCGGGAAACATCCCTTTCTCCAGCGCGGCCGAATAGACGAACGGCTTGAAGCTCGAGCCCGGCTGCCGATACGCCTGCAGCGCGTGGTCGAACACGTTGTGCGAGAAATCCGCGCCGCCCGAGAGCGCGAGGATGTCGCCCGTCGCCGCGTCGACCGACACGAGCGCGCCTTCGAGCGCGTCCTTCGCGTCCTTCGCGTCGCACCTGCCGCCAAGCTTGAGCCCGCGCGCGAGCGCCGCGTCGGCTGCGCGCTGGTCGCGCATCGCGATCGTCGTCGTCACGTCAAGGCCGAGCGTGTACGCGTCGTCGTGGAAGCGCTCGACCATCATCCGGCGCGCGCGCTCGGCGACGTACGGCGCGGCAAGGATGCCGGGCGGCGGCGTGGTCGCGAGCGCGACCGGCGCGTCGACGGCCTGCCGGTATGCGGCTTCGTCGAGATACCCGAGCGCGCGCATGCGGCCGAGCACGTAGTCGCGGCGCGTCGTCGCGCGCGCCGGATTGACGACCGGATTGAACGCGGACGGCGCCTTCGGCAGGCCGGCGAGCACGGCCGCCTCGCCGGGCGTGAGCGCATCGAGCGGCTTGCCGAAGTAGACCGACGCGGCGGCCGCGAACCCGTACGCGCGCTCGCCGAGGTAGATCTCGTTCATGTACAGCTCGAGCAGCTTGTCCTTGCTGTACGCGCGCTCGAGCTTGTACGACATCAGGATCTCGGCGAGCTTGCGGCTCAGCACCTTGTCGCGCGTCAGAAAGAAGTTGCGCGCGACCTGCATCGTGATCGTGCTGCCGCCCTGCCCCGGCTGGCCGGTGACGACGTTCGCGACCGTCGCGCGCGCGAGCCCGCCGATATCGACCGCGCCGTGCGCATAGAACTGCGCGTCCTCGGCCGCGAGCAGCGCGTGCCGCACGAGCGGCGGGATGCGTTCGAGCGGCACGAACTCGCGGCGCTCGACGCCGTATTCGGCGAGCAATTCGCCGTCGCGAGAGAAGATCCGCAGCGGCAGCGCCGGCCGGTAGACGGCGAGCGGCTCGACGGAAGGCAGCTCCGTCCAGATGCGATGCAGCGTCCACGCGCCGACCGCGCCGCCGGCGATCGCCGCGCCGAGCACGAGGCCCGCGAGCGTGCGGAAATAGCGGCGGCGGCGCTTCGGTGCAGGCCCTCGAGGCGGCGTCGGCGGGGTTTGCCGCGACGGGTTCGGCGTGTGATCGGTCATGTCGAAATCCTTCCTTTGCAGATGCGGCGTGCGGCGCCGCGCGGATGTTGCAGCGCACGATGCGCACGCGCGCATTGTCCGGGGAGGATTCCGATGTCGGTACAATATTTAGCTTAAATTGATTACGCTAAATTTTATTTAGGATGCCGGTTCAGCCGGCGCAAAGCGAGCGACAGATGACGATCGATCCGAAACAGGCGGCGGCGCTCGTCGCCGTCGCCGATACCGGCAGCTTCGAACAGGCGGCGGCGCGGCTGCACGTGACCGCGTCGGCCGTCACGCAGCGCGTGCGCGCGCTGGAAGCGAGCCTCGGCGCGCCGCTCTTGCTGCGCACGCGGCCGTGCCGGCCGACGTCCGCCGGCCAGCGCGTGCTGCAGCATCTGCGCCGCATGGCGCTGTTGCAGGCGGATCTGCGGGCCGAGCTCGAAGCCGAACGCGGCTCGACGATCGCGGTCGCGATCGCGCTCAACTCGGACAGCCTCGGCTCGTGGTTCCTGCCGGCGCTGACCTCGGTGCTCGCCGGCGAGCGGGTGCTGTTCGAGCTGATCGTCGAGGATCAGGAGCACACGTTCGCGCTGCTCGAAAGCGGGATGGCGATCGGCTGCGTGACGACGCAGAGCAAGCCGATGCGCGGCTGCTTCTCGACGCCGCTCGGCACGATGCGCTACCGGCTGATCGCCGCGGAGGAATTCGCCGCGCGCTGGTTCCCGCAGGGCTTGACGCGCGAGAGCGCGCGCGACGCGCCCGTCGTCGCGCACGGCCGGCGCGACACGCTGCAATCGTCGTTTCTGCGCGACAAGCTCGGCCTGCCGGACGGCGCGTTTCCGTGCCACTACGTGCCGGGCACGCACGCGCACTTCGCAGCCGTGCGGCACGGGCTGGGCTATGCGATGGTGCCCGAGCTGCTGCTCGGCACGGCGCCGCTCGCCGGGCAGCGGCTCGTCGATCTCGCGCCCGCGCATTCGACCGACGTGTCGCTGTACTGGCACGCGTGGACCGTGCAGTCGCCGAAGATGGAATCGCTGTCGTCGCGGGTCGTCGAGGCCGCGCAGCAACTGCTCGCGCCGCTGCCGCGCGGCGCCGCGAAGGCGGCCGCGCGGCCCGCGGCGGCGGCCGTCAGGCGCGCGAGCGCGCGAAGTACGCGCTGATCGCCGCGACGGCCGTGTCGATGTCCTCACGCGACACGTCGCAATGCGTGACGAAGCGCGACGCATACAGCATCTGCGTGAGGATGCCGCGCTCGTTGAGCCACGCCTCGAGCGGCGCGCAATCGGCTTCGGGAATCTGCGCGAACACCATGTTCGTCGCCTGCGACAGCACCTTCACCGGCTCGATCCGCGCGAGCCCTTGCGCGAGGCGCTCGGCGTTCGCGTGATCGTCGGCGAGGCGCTCGACGTTGTGATCGAGCGCGTACAGGCACGCGGCCGCGAGCACGCCCGCCTGGCGCATGCCGCCGCCCAGCGCCTTGCGCCAGCGGTGCGCGCGGTCGATCAGCGCGCGGCTGCCGACGAGCACCGAGCCGACCGGCGCGCCGAGCCCCTTCGAGAAGCAGATCGAGATCGAATCGAACGGCGCGCACAGCTCGGCGAGCGTGCGGCCCGACGCGACGGCCGCGTTGCACGCGCGCGCGCCGTCGAGATGGGTGGCGAGCCCGCGGCTGCGCGCGAGCGCGACCGCCTCGTCGACGTAGCCCGCCGGCAGCACCTTGCCGCCGATCGTGTTCTCGAGCGCGAGGAGGCGCGAGCGGGCGAAGTGATCGTCGATCGGCTTGATCGCTGCCGCGATCTTCTCGAGCGGCAGCGTGCCGTCCGGGGCGTTCTCGATCGGCTGCGGCTGGATGCTGCCGAGCACCGCCGCGCCGCCGCCCTCGTACTTGTACGTGTGCGCGGCCTGGCCGACGATGTATTCGTCGCCGCGTCCGCAATGCGACATCAGCGCCGCGAGGTTGCTCTGCGTGCCGCTCGGAAAGAACAGCGCCGCCTCCTTGCCCGCGCGCTCGGCGACCACGGCCTGCAGGCGCGCGACGGTGGGGTCGTCGCCCCATACGTCGTCGCCCACTTCGGCGGCCGTCATCGCGGCCAGCATCGGCGCGCTCGGGCGCGTCACGGTATCGCTGCGTAAATCGATCATCTGGGGTCCCGTGGGAGTCTAGTCGAAGAAGGAACATCCGCCGTGCGGCGAAGCGGAGTGTTCGAGTGTACGAAATTGCGCGTCGCGCCGCCGGGCGCGGCTGAAGCGGCCGCGCTCGCGCCGCGCGGACGCCTTCGCCGCAGCGCGGTCAATTGACGCAGGCGCGTCAACCCGCCGCGCCCGCGACTATCACACAAAATCGCTTCAAACTTGATACCAATCAACGATTTAAGTCGACAAAGCGCTTGCCGGCGCTGGACATCTGCGACGAGTTGGCGCATTTCGCACCGCAACACCGAGCGCGATACTCCGTTCCGACTCTAGAGCCGCGGCCTTGCGCGCGCGGCGCAGGGGCCGCCGGCAGCCCCGCCGGCGGGTGTCGTCAGCTTCGGTCTACTCGCATGGAAACCGCTTTTTCGGCCCTCGATCTGGCCCGCGTGCAGTTCGCATTCACAGTCTCCTTCCATATCGTCTTTCCCGCACTGAGCATCGGGCTCTCGAGCTTCGTCGCCGTGCTCGAATACCGCTGGCTCAAGACCGGCAAGGCGTACTACAAAAGCCTCTGCCTGTTCTGGTCGAAGATCTTCGCGGTCGCGTTCGGCATGGGCGTCGTGTCCGGCGTCGTGATGGCATATCAGTTCGGCACGAACTGGTCCGGCTTCTCGAGCTTCGCCGGCTCCGTCACCGGCCCGCTGCTGATGTACGAGGTGATGACCGCGTTCTTCCTCGAAGCGGGCTTCCTCGGCATCATGCTGTTCGGCTGGAACCGCGTGAGCCCGCGCGCGCACTTCGGCGCGACGCTGATGGTCGCGATCGGCACGCTGATCTCGACGTTCTGGATTCTCGCGTCGAACAGTTGGATGCAGACGCCGCAGGGCTTCGAGATCGTCGACGGCCAGGTCGTGCCGACCGACTGGTTCGCGATCATCTTCAACCCGTCGTTCCCGTACCGGCTCGCGCACATGGCGATCGCCGCGTTCGTCGTCGCCGCGCTCGTCGTGGCCGCGACGGCCGCGTGGCACCTGCTGAAGGGCCGCCGCGACAGGGCCGTGAAGAAGATGTTCTCGATGTCGCTGTGGCTCTTGCTCGTGCTCGCGCCGCTGCAAGCGGTGATCGGCGACCAGCACGGCATCAACACGCTGCGCCATCAGCCCGCGAAGCTCGCCGCGATCGAGGGCCTGTGGGAAACCGAGCAAGGCGGCACCGCGCTGAACCTGTTCGGCATCCCCGACATGAAGGCGGAAACCACGCGCTACGCGGTGTCGATTCCGCATCTCGGCAGCCTGATCCTCACGCATAGCTGGGACGGCGAGATTCGCGGGCTGAAGTCATTCCCGCCCGAAGACCGGCCGAATTCGACCGTCGTGTTCTGGAGCTTCCGGATCATGGTCGGGCTCGGCTTCGCGATGATCGGCCTCGCCGCGCTCGCGTGGCTGCTGCGCCGGCGCGGCCGCCTCTATGAAGCGAAGTGGTTCCAGAAGTTCGCGCTCGCGATGGGCCCGACGGGTTTCATCTCGCTGCTCGCCGGCTGGGTGACGACCGAAGTGGGCCGCCAGCCGTGGGTCGTCTACGGCGTGATGCGCACGTCGCACGCGGTGTCGCCGCTGTCGACGCAGCAGGTCAGCGTATCGCTGATGACGTTCGTCGTCGTGTACTTCCTCGTGTTCGGCACGGGCGTCTACTACCTGCTGAAGCTGATGAGAAAGGGCCCCGCGCTGCCGGGCGACACGCCCGACGATGCGCACGACGCGCGACCCGGGCACACCGCCCGCCGCCCGCTGTCGGCCGCGAACCAGTTGATCGACGCCGCGTGAAGCCGGCGCGCCAACAAGCCAAGCGAGGTTAGCAAATGGATGTCACCGTAATCTGGGCCGCGATCATCGCACTCGGCCTGTTCATGTATGTCGTGCTCGACGGCTTCGATCTGGGCATCGGCATCGTGTTTCCGTTCTTCCCCGCCGAACACGAGCGGGATCTGATGATGAACACCGTCGCGCCCGTGTGGGACGGCAACGAGACGTGGCTCGTGCTCGGCGGCGCGGCGCTCTTCGCGGTGTTCCCGATCGTCTATTCGATCGTGCTCTCCGCGCTCTATCTGCCGCTCGTGTTCATGCTCGTGTGCCTGATCTTCCGCGGCGTGTCGTTCGAGATCCGCACGAAGGCGCGCCGCACAAAGCACCTGTGGGATCTTGCGTTCATCGGCGGCTCGACGGGCGCGACGTTCTTCCAGGGCGTCGCGCTCGGCGCGTTCCTGCAAGGCATCCCGGTCGACGGCGGCCGCTTCGCGGGCGACGCGTTCGGCTGGCTCACGCCGTTCAGCCTGCTCACGGGCCTGGGGCTCGTCGCGACCTATGCGCTGCTCGGCTGCTGCTGGCTCGTCGCGAAGACGGAGGGCGACCTGCAACGGCGGCTGCATCGCGTCGTGTGGCCGCTCACCGTGGTGCTGCTCGGCTTCATCGCGGTGGTGAGCCTATGGACGCCGCTGCAGGACACGAGCATCGCGCAGCGCTGGTTCGCGACGGGGCTGTTCTGGCGGCTGCTGCCGGTGCCGTTCCTCGTCGCGGCGTGCGCGGTGCTGATGCGCCGCGCGGTGCGCGAGCGCCACGACACGACGCCGTTCGTGCTCGCGCTCGCGCTGGTGTTCCTCGGCTACGTCGGGCTGCTCGTGAGCCTGTGGCCATATGCGATTCCGCAAGGCATGACGCTGTGGGAAGCCGCGGCGCCGCGTTCGAGCCAGACGTTCACGCTGATCGGCGCGGCCGTCATCATCCCGATCATCCTCGCGTACACGACGATGGGCTATTGGGTGTTCCGTGGAAAGGTGCGCCATGAAGACCAGCATTACTACCACCACTGAGCCGCGCGCCGTCGCGCGCGGCACGCGGCTGCCGGGCTGGATGTGGTTCGGGCTGCTGTGGATGGGCGGCGTCGCGGGCGCGGTGACGCTCGGTTATGCGTTCAAGCTGTTCATGTATGCGACGCTGTTTGCGGTGAAGTAGGCGCGGGACGGAACGGAGCGGCGGCATGTGCTCGACACGCGCGCCGCCAGCCGCAAGCTCAGGAACGCCGGCCGAGCGCCTCTTCGATCTTCTTGTCGGTCTTGTACTGGCTGAGCGCGTACACCGACCAGATCGCGGCAGGCAACCAGCCGATCAGCGTGATTTGAAGAATCAGGCAGATGATGCCCGCGAACGGGCGGCCGATCGTGAAAAACTGCAGCCAAGGCAGCAGCAAGGCGAGCAGAAGACGCATCGTGATTTCCTCTTGGTCGGATTGCCGATGATCGAAATTGATCGGCGGGTAGATGGTGACGCGGCGCCGGATTTCAAGTCCGGCGCCGCCGGCCTGCGCTCGGGACCACCACGCGATCGTTATAGCAGATCGTGGCCTCATGCTGCGGTCTCGTAAAGCAGGCCGTATTCCCCCCTCGTTCGTTTTATTCGCGCGAAACCAGGTTCTCCCAAATGCATGCCGGCGATCAAAAGCCCCTCCGAGCTGACCATGTCCAGAAGCCGCGATCGCGTGGTAGCTGCCTGGGACGAGTCTTGATCGAATGCAATCGATACGTCCGGCCGTTTAATCTGGATGTGAGGAAAATGAACGATATCCCCCCAGACAAGAAGGCCCTGATCACCGGATTCGAGGACATATCCAGTGTGTCCATCCGTGTGCCCCGGTAGCGGCATTGCCCTGATACCGGGAAACACTTCTCCTTCATCGAAAGTACGGAGCCTGTCGCTGTAGCCGTCGAACACTTGACGCGCTATCAGGAAGTTACCGCGGGCCCGCTCGCTGGCACGACTCAGATTTCCATCATCCTGCCAAAATTTGATCTCTCGTTGATGAGCAACCAGTTCCGCATTCGGAAAGGCAACTTGTCCGGCCGTATTCACCAGCCCCCCGACATGGTCGGGATGGGCGTGTGTGAGCAGGATTGTGTCGATCGTGGATGGTTCGATGCCAGCAAGCAATAAATTGGTCTTCAGGCGGCCGCCCCATTGCTTGATGCCCCCAGCCCCAGCGTCGATGAGAATCGTGTGGCCCGCTCCGCGCACCACGTAGCAGTTGATATGCACAGCGGAAGGCTCCTTCTGCCCTGCGTCACTCTGCATTCTGGAAGCCTCGGACGTGTCGATATTCGAGAGGAAGTCGAGGCTGGCGGTGAGGTAGCCATCGCTGATTGCGGTAATCGTGAAATCCCCAGCCTGCTGGCTTGGAAAGGTAACGGTGGACACGATTCTTCTCCAGACCTGCTAATTTCGGGCGTGAATGCTCGACGCGGCGTAACCAAAACAACGGATGCGCGCCGCAAGACCCGTGCGGCGAACGATGGCGTTCTCCAGGGCTTCCATGAACTGGTTCATGACCGGGGGCGTGCGAAACGACTCAAGGCGATATTGGACTTCCGCGAAAACGGGATGCCCATGTCCGTGCCGAACATCCACATAGATGACGTGAACGTTCTTGAGTTCTGCTTTAAGGACATTCGTACAGAGTTTGACGCAGTCGCTGGAAAGCCCGACCAGGCTCTCATCAGAGGGCATGTGTTCCGCATGAATATGGAAAGTCACGTTTGGCATCGCCGAATCGCTGAACGTGTGGCCGATTCTCGCCGCGGACGGCGAGCCCTACCGCATCGCCCCGGCCGTGTGGCCGTCGAGCGGCGAGACGCCCAGGCAGCTCGCGCTCGATGGCGCGGGCATCGCCTGCCTGTCGGATTTCATGACCGGGCAGGATCGCGCATCGGGGCGCCTCGTGCAGATCCTCGCGCGCCACACGCAGGACATGCGGCGCGGCGTCACGCCGCGAGCCGCGCCTCGACGTCCGCGATCAGGCGCTCGAGCCACGCGCGCAGCGCGCCGTTCGACATCGCGAGCGGCAACGAATACGCGATGATCCGGTAGACGTCGCCTCGCCGCACCTTCGACGCGCGCGCCGGATCGAGCCACGCGTCGTTCGACGCGAGCAGCGCGAGCGTCCGCAGGCCGATCGCGATCGGCCAGAAACAGGCGAGCCGCAAGCGCGGCGCGCGGCGCGGAATCGCGAACGTATAGTCGATGCCCGCGCGGAAATGCGCGAGCGTCGTGCGCACGAGCGCATGCATCAGCGGCCGCGCGCGCAGCGATGCGTCCGGGCGCAGCAGGTCGTCCGCGCGCAGCCCGTATTCGTCAAGCATCGCCTGCGGCAGATAGCAGCGGCCGATCCGCAGATCCTTCCCGCAGTCGCGCAGCACGTTGGTCATCTGCAGCGCCTTGCCGAAACGGATGCCGCGCTCGGCCATCGTGTCCTCGCGCTCGGTCAGCAGGCCGGGCAGATGCGCGCACGTCATCGTCGTCCAGAACTCGCCGACGCAGCCGGCGACGAGGTACGTGTAGCGATCGAGCTCCGGCCATTCGCGCAGCGCGGCGAGCCGGCCCGACGATTCGTCGGGGAACGTGCGCAGATCGAATTCCATCCCTTCGGTGAGCGTCGTCACGACGCCGCGCACCGCGCCGCGATCGGCCGCGCCCAGTTGCGACAGCACCGCGAGCGCGGGGCCGAGCGATTCGAGCAGCGTTTTCTCGTCCGATTGCGTCTGCTGCCCCGCGACTTCGCCCGCGATCCGCGCGAGCGCGTCCGGATCGGGCGTGCCGTTGACCTGCGCGCGCAGCGACAGCAGCAGTTCGAGCCGCTGCGCGGGCGGGATCAGCGACGTGTCGGCGATCGTGTCGGCCGCGCGCGCGAGCAGGTACGCGAGGCCGATCGGGTCGCGCATGCCTTCGGGAAGCACGCGCAGCGTCAGATAGAAGGAGCGCGAGACGCCCTTCAGCAGAGGGCCCAGCAGAAAGGCCCGGGTGGGATTGCCCATGGATCGGATCAGGTCGGTCATACGAGTGGCTGCCGCATTGTATCGGCAAACGCGCGCGGGCCGCCCGGCAATGCGTACAATCGCATCCTTTCCTGCAAGAGGTGACCGCGATGGCGATGAAGAAAACCGATCTCGAAAAGAACAAGGCGTTGAAGCTGACGCACGCGATGAAGCAAACGACGTCCGCGCGCTTCGGCAAGGGCGCCGAAGAAGCCGCAGCCGATCGCCGCGAGCGGCGCAAGCTCGAGCAGGCGCAGGGTCTCGTGCCGTTCGCATGCAAGCTCAACATCGAGCTCGTCGCGCGCCTGAACGAACGGGCGGCCGCGCATCCGGACGGGATGACCGGATTGCTGACCGAGCTGTTGCAGCGCGGCCTCGACGAAACCGCGAAGTAACCGGCGGGCGCGCCACACGGCACGCACGACACGCACGACACGCACGGCGACGTTGCGCAGGGCCGCCGCCGAATTTTTCGGCCTATGCTGAAGACGGCGTTGCCGCGAAACCCCTCGCGCCGAATCTTCGAATACAGGAGTGCCGTGATGAATCTCCCCGTCCTGCGCGTCGCCCGGCCGACCAACGACATCGACACACTCGTGCGCTTCTATACGCAGGCGCTCGGCTTCGACGTCGTCGCCCGCTTCGAGCATCACGAAGGCTTCGACGGCGCGATCGTCGGCCGCGCCGGCTATCCGTGGCAAATCGAATTCACGCATCAGCACGGCGTGACGGTCGCGCGCGCGCCGAGCCCCGAGCATCTGCTCGTTTTCTATCTTCCCGAGCGCCCCGTGTGGGCTGAGGCAGTCGAACGGATGCTCGCGCATGGCGCCACGCCGTGCCGCTCGGTGAATCCGTACTGGGATCGCAAAGGCGTGACGTTCGAAGATCCGGACGGCTATCGAATCGTCCTGCAGAACGCGCAGCCGGGCTGAGCGCTCGCGCGCGATCGCCAATCGCGTCCGCGCGCCGATACAAATTCTCACAACTTCACCACGCCTCTCGTCGCGCACGCGTCGCGCGCCGCGGCTCGCATCGACAGACAAACGAAAGCGGCACGTCACGACACATTCGCAATCCGCGTGCAGATTGCGGCTCCGGGTGGGACACAGCCGTACTAACGATGAGGTCAACGATGAAAAGCAACAGTAAGCAGTTCGAAATCGGCGCATGGCTCGGCGCGTGCGCGCTCGCATTCGCGAGCGTAGCTTCGGCCGCCACCGTGCAGGATCGGGATCACGACAGCCGCCTCGCCGATGCGAAGCGCGTGCTGCTGGTCAGCATCGACGGTCTGCACGAGCAGGACGTCGCGCGCTGCATCGGCGCGAACACGTGCCCGAATCTCGCGCTGCTCGCGAAGTCGGGCGTCACGTACACGAACGCGCACACGCCGGGCCTGTCGGATTCGTTTCCGGGCCTGGCCGCGCTCCTGACGGGCGGCTCGCCGAAGAGCGCGGGCCTCTTCTACGACGTATCCTACGACCGCACGCTGTACGCGCCGTCTGATACGACGTGCTCGGGCAAGCAAGGCTGGAACGTCGTGTTCGACGAAACGACCGGCATCGACGCGCAGAACGGCGGCGCGCTCACGCATCTCGACGGCGGCGGCGCGTTCAATCCGCAGGCGATCCCGCACGCGCGCGTGAACGGCCAGTGCGTGAGCATCTATCCGCACGACTACGTGAAGACGAACACGGTGTTCGAAGTCGTCAAGGAGCACATCCGCGGCTCGCGCACCGCGTGGGCGGACAAGCACGCATGGGGCTACGACTGGGTGAACGGCCCGTCGGGCAAGGGCGTCGACGATCTCGCGCGCACCGAGATCAACTCGATCGACCCGGCGACGAGCACCAACTACACCGACATCTATACGCATACCGAAAAGTTCGACGACTACCACGTGCAGGCGATCGTCAACCAGATCGACGGCAAGAACTCGACGGGCAACGCGGCCGCGCCCGTGCCGACCGTGTTCGGCACGAACTTCCAGACGCTGTCCGTCGCGCAGAAGGCGACGGTGGCATCGGGCGGCGGCTATCTCGACGCGAGCTTCACGCCGGGGCCGGAAGTCGCGAACGCGATCGCGTACGTCGACGGCGCGCTCGGCCGCATCGTCGCCGAGCTCAAGCAGCGCGGGCTGTACGGCTCGACGGTCGTGATCGTCACCGCGAAGCACGGCCAGTCGCCGACCGATCACACGAAGCTCGTGAAGCACGGCGACACGCTGACTGCGCTCCTCGAAGCGAACAACTTCCTCGACCCGAACGGCAACTTCGGCCAGAACAACACCACGTCGGGCAACCTGAACGACGGCACGGGCCTCGTCGGCACGGGCTTCGTGCAGACCGACGACGTCGGCCTCGTCTGGCTGCGCGACCAGAGCCAATTGAGCGCGGTCGTCGCGAAGCTGAAGGCGAACCTCGGCTGCAACGCGCCGGGGATCTGCGCGGACGGCCCGCAGGCATACATCCTGTATGGCCCGAGCGTCGCCGCGCGCTTCGGCAATCCGGCGCTCGGCCGCACGCCGGACATCGTCGTGCAGCCGAACCCGGGCGTGATCTACACGTCGAGCAAGAAGAAGGATGAAGAGCATGGCGGCAACGCGCCGGACGACAGCCACCTCGGCCTCGTCGTGTCGTACGCGGGCTTCCGCCAGGGCCGCACGATCGACGCGCCGGTGCTGACGACGCAGGTCGCGCCGACGATCCTGCGCTCGCTCGGGCTCGAGCCGCGCCTGCTGCACGCGGTCGCGCTTGAAGGCACGCGCGTGCTGCCGGGCCTCGGCCTCGACCGCTGAACGAGCGCCGCGAGGCGCGCGACGCCTCGCCATCCCTCTCCCGCTCAAAGCCCGCGCCACAGGCCGGCCCGCGAAGCCGCGCGCGGCAACGAAAGTGTGTGAAGTCGTCGGCGATCGTGCGAAAGTGCACACGGACGGGCGCCGCCCCATCGTTGCCGCCCGGCGCGGCGTCTATCGCGCCGCAGCATTTTTTTCGGGTTGGCGTCCGACTATTGTCATGCGATAACGGGGTCGTCCTTATCCGGAGCATCACGATGGCCACGCTGGAAGCCTTCCGCTGCGTGCTCGACGACGCGCGCACGCCCGAGATCATTCGTCATCACATCATCGATGCACTGCAATACGCGCTGCGCAATTACGGTCAGGTGTTCACTGCGAAGGAAGTCGAGTGGCTGACCGCGTGGGACGACCCGCGCATCCCGCTCGCCGCGCGCAAGGAGCTCGACAAGCGCGATCCGGTCGCCGCCGCGCGCTGACGGCGCACGGCGTCACTTCAGGCCGAAGTCGACGCGCGTCGTCGCCCCCTTGTCCTCGATGCCCTTCGCGTCGAGCTTCGGCGCGACGATGAACATCCGGCTCGGGTCGACCTTGCCCTCCAGATACTGGCGCACCGCCTGCGCGCGCGCCTGCGCGAGCGCGCGCAGGCTTGAGTCGTCCACGCTCGCGTGATCGGCGAGCGCCTTCCTCATGTCGTCGTCGGGCAGCGTCTTCGTCAGGCCGATCATGTTGCGTGGCTTCTTGAAATCGGCCGCCTTGTACGCCTTCGTCAGGTACTTCGTGTACTCGGCGGGATCGACCTTCACCGTCACTGGGTCAACACTCTCGCCCTGGCCGACCACGTCCTTCAGCTTCTGCTGCCGCACGAGCCGCTCGACGTACGCGTCGCGCAGCCCCGGCAGGTCCTTGTCCGGATCGACGCGGCCGATCAGGTCGAGGCGGATCGACGGCTTTTCCGCGAGCATCTTCGAGATCGTGTCGAGCTTCTTCTGCGACGCATCGGACAGGTTCGCGCGGCCCGGATCGAACTCGACGTAGCCGAGCTCCTCGCCGCTGCCGCCGAACGCGTGCGCGAGCAGCGTGAACGGCGAGGTGACCGCCTTCGCGATCAGGTTCAGCACCGCGCGCCAGATCAGCCCGCCGATGCTGAACTCCGGATTCGACAATGATCCGGACACCGGAATGTTCACGTCGATCTCGCCGCGCGAGTTCTTCAGCAGCGCGATCGCGAGCCGCACCGGCAGCTTCGTCGCGGTGTCGTTGTCGACGTGCTCGCCGAACGTCAGTTGATCGATGAAGATGTGATTGTTCGCGGTCAGCAGATCGTTGTCGAGCTTGTAATTCAGATCGACGTTCAGCTTGCCCTTCGTGATCGGATAGCCCGCGTACTTCGCCGAATACGGCGTCAGGTTCGTGAGCTCGATGTCGTGCGCGGTCGCGGTCAGGTCGAGCGACGGCTTCCCGATCAGCGGATTCACCGTCCCCTTGATCGTGATCGGGCCGTTCCCGGCGAGGTTCGCGTTGACGTCGACGGGCGCGGGCGCCGTCGAATCGGTGCCGAACGCGCCGACCGTGCCGTTGATCGCGACGAGGTTCGCCGTGTAGTTCGGCTTGATGAAGTTGTCGGTGTACGTGACGCGGCCGCTTTGCAGCAGCAACTGGCCGAAGTGCAGTCGCACCGGGTGCTGCGGCGGCGCGGCCGCGCGCACGACCGCGCCGCCCGACGCGGGCGATGCCGCGGCGGCCGACGCGAGCACGGGCGCCGACGCGGCGCTCGCCGCCTTCGCCTGCGGCGTGAGCGGTATCGGCTCCTTGCCGCTCGCGTCGCGCGTGAGCGACTGCGCGGGGCCGCTTTCCTTCGCGACGACCTCGCGCAGGTTCAGCTTGCCTTGCGCGTCGAGCAGCACGCGGCCGTAGAAGTTCGAAAACGTCACGCGCGACGCGTCGACGTCGGTGCCGCGCACATCGTCGTAGTTCGCCTTCAGGTTCGAGAGCGCGAGCGAGCGCCAGCCGGCGAACGGATCGGACGTCGCCTTGTCGAGCATCCGCACGTCGACGAGCGCCGCGTCGCCGCGATACGACGCCTTCATCGACTGCCTCGTCCGCTCGACGCTCAGATCGCCCTTCGCATTCAGCAGCGCGCTCGCGATCGTCGCGTTCAGCATGCTGCCGAAGTACGGCTCGAACGCGGCCGCGTCGAGCCGGTTGCCGTTCAGCTTCAGGCCGACCTTCAGCGGCGAGCCCGTCACGTTGCCCGACAGGTCGAGCGAGCCCTTGCGGTTCAGCGTCGCCGTCAGCTTGACGGGCAACGGTTTCGACAGGTCCTCGCTGATCTGCCTGACGTTCAGCGCGAGCGGCGCGATCGCGAGCTTCACGGGGTGCGGCGTCGAGCGGTCGGTGAAATTCGCCTTCGCGTCCTTCACGTTCAGCTCGTCGATCCTGTAGCGCCATGCGGGCGCGGCGGGCTGCGCGCCGCGCGCGGCCGCCTTCGCGCCCGCTGCCTTGCCGCCTTCGCCCGCGAGCGACGCGAGGTCGATCTGGCCGTTCTGCAGCCGCGCGACGTCGAGCGCGAGGCCCGTCGCGTCGACGCTCGCGATCTCGGCGGTGCGCGCGGCGAAATCGATCTTCGTCACCTTCACGCGCGCGTCGGGCAGCGCGACGGCCGGCGTCTTCGCGTTCGGCAGCGCGATCCTCAGCGATTTCAGGCCGAGCTCGCTGTCGCTCACCTGTGCGTCGAGCGGCGTTTTCGACCAGTCCGCCTTCGCTTTGACCGACGTGCTGAGCGCGCCGTCGAGCACGCGCGCGGACGTCGCGCCCGCGAGATACGGCTGCACGACGGGCAGCGCGAGCGCGTCGACGACGAGCAACGTGTCCGCCTGCCGCGCGGCGAGGCTGAACGCGCCCTCGGCCTTCAGCGAGCCGCCGCTCGCGACGTCGGTCGCGAGCGTGTAGCGCGCGGGCGTCTTGCCTGCGAGCGTGAAGTCGGCAAGCGTCGTCGCGACGTGCCTGAGCGAGATCGCGGCGGGCGTCGCGAGCGACGCGTCGTTCAGGTTCAGCGTGCCGTCGTTGATCGCGAAGCGCTTGATCGTCAGATCGAGCGGCCGCGCCTTCCCGGCGGCGGCGCTCGCGGCGGCGGCGCGCGACGCAGCCGGCGCGCCGTTCGCGCCGCCCGAGAGCTTCATCACGTTCAGCACGCCCGCCTTGTCGCGCGCGAGCGATACGACCGGCTGGTCGATCCGGATGTCGTCGAAATGCAGCACGTTGCGCAGCGGCTCGAGCTGCGCGGCCGCCACGTGCACCGCGTGCGCGGCGAAGAGCGGCTCGTTCGCGCGGCTCGTCACCTGCGCGTCGTTCAGGTCGACGGTGCCCGATACGCGCAGCGAAGGCGTGTCGCCCGCCATCGCGAATTTCACGTCGAGATCGCTCGACAGCCTGCCCGCGCGCACGTCGACGGGCAGCTTCGTCGGCGCATACGACAGCAGGCGCGGCATGTCGAGCCCGTCGAACTTCAGGTTGATCGACGATTCGCGCGACTGCGCGAACGGCTTCGTCTTGCCGTCGATCGCGATCGGGCTGCCGTCGAGGCGCGCGCGCAGCTTCGGCTCGACGAAGATGTCGGTCTTCGACGGCAGCGTCGCGATGAACGGAATGCCGACCGTCCATTGGTCGACCACGTGCTTCGCGTTCAGCAGCCGGTCGTCGAACTCGATGCGGCCGTCGTTGATCTGGATGTTCGACACCGAGAAGCGCACCGGCTTCGGCGACGGCTGCGGCGACGGCTTCGAGAACTTGTCGACCAGATCGGTGAAGTTCAAGCGCTGCGCATCGTAGCGGACGATCCGAAAGCGCGGCTGATCGAGCCGCACCTCGTCGACGATCGGCGCGAAGCGCGCGAGCGACGTCCACGACGCGCGCACGACGAGCTTGCCGATGTCGACGAACCCGCCCTGCCCGCCGCGCTCGCCGACATGCACGCCGTCGGCCTCGAGCCGCAGCGTGTAGGGATTGAACGCGATGCGCGCGATCGTCGCGGGGCGGTCGAGCTGCTCGCTCAACTGCTGCTCGGCGACGTGCCGGATCAACGGCGGCGCGGCGAAAAAGCCGAGCAGCCCGAACACCACGAGGAAGATCAGCACGCCGATGCCGGTGCGCTTCGCGCGGCGCGACCGGGCGGCTGCGCCGAGCTGTTGCAAGGTCGATTGGACGGTTTCTTTGTTGAATGCCATTACGGAACTGAATCGCCGTCGAAACGGCAGCGAGGAAATCGGGACGGGAGCGTCCGGCTTTCGTCAGTATAGGCGCTGCGCCGCGCGCGGCGCAGCAAGGCGGCAACAGCGGCGCGCGCCGTGCCCGGCCGCGTGGCCGGGCGGCGCGCGCACGGTCACTTGCGGACCACGGCGGGCGGCTGCCAGTTGCCGTCGGCGGCTTGCCGCTTCGGCGCGTAGAGCCGCAGCGCGAGCTCGAAGTCGGCGCGCGGCGCGGGCAGCCAGTTCGACGCGTAGCCCTTGCCGGGCGGCGTCGCGGACACGACGATCTCGAGCGAGCCGTCGCGGCTGCGGTGCAGCCGGTCGCGCTCGCCGATCGAGCGGCGCGCGCGGCCGAGCTCGGGCACCGCGCCGTCCGGCGTGTACGGCGCGAGCGACCAGAACGCGCGCGCGGGCGGCAGCGCGTTCGGCGCAAAGCGGATCACGTAGCGGTACGCGCCGTTCAGCGGCCGGCCCGCGCTGTCGGTCTTCACGACGGCGACGGCCTCGTCGTCGCGCGTTCCCGCGCCGAATTGCGTCGACGCCGCGTATGCCCGCAATGCGTAGTCCTGCCCGTAGTTGCCGACGCTGTCGCCGAGCCAGCTCCAGCCGTTCGCGGTGAGCGCGTTCGGCGGCAGCGCGGCGAGCCGCTCGCGCGCCTCGGCCGCGCCGTTCTCGGCGCCGATCAGCTTGTCGCCCTTCCATTGCACCGGCGCGCCCGCCGTCACGCCGATGTCGGCGAGGATTTCCTGCGCGTGCGCGTCGGCGGCGGGCGGCGGGTTGTCCAGCAACGCGCGCGCGACGCGCGAGAAGAACGCGGGCGGATCGAGCGCCGCGACCTGCGCGACGGGTGCGGCGGCGCCCGATGCGGGCCCGGCCGCCCCCGCGCCCGCACGCGCGGCGGGCGACGCGCCGCGGGCGTCGCCCGTGTAGACGGACAGCGGCTCGACGCGGATCGCGCGCTGCAGCTTCTTCGCGGCGGCGAGGTCGCGCCCGCCGCTCGTCTGGACCCGCACGTCGAGCCACACGTTGCGCGCGGGCACGTCGACGCGCGTGAGCCCGTCCGGCAGCGAGCCTTCCCAGCCCGCGCCGACGAACGCGAGCGCGCGCGCGCGGCTCGCGCCCGAACGCGGATTCGCCGACGGGCCGCTCGACCACAGCACGTTGGTCCACATGTCGAGCGCGCGGGCGTCGAGATAGCGGCCGCGCCCGTCGGGCAGCACGACGACGACCGGCTCGTCGGCGACGTCGAGCCACGCGGTCGAATCGAGCATGTCGCCGCTCGCTAGCGGCGGGTTCGCGGTGCCCGGCGCGGGCAGCGCCAGCGCATGGCGCAGCGTGTTGACGGGCGTGCCGTCGGCCGTCGCGGCTTCCTTCGCGACGTCCATCAGCACGAGCGGGTAGGCATAGATATAGGAATCGGCGACCTCGCTGCGCATCCAGCCAGTCTTGCGCTGGATCGCCTCGGGCGTCGACGTGCAGGCCGCGAGCAGCGCCAGCGCGGCAAGCGACGCGCAAGCGCGCCGCAGAGAAACAGTGGGTTCTCGTCGGTTTGTTGTCATTGGGTGGCCACGGCGAACGCGCGGCCTGGCCGCGCGTGTTGATCGGCGGCCGGCGCGTAGGGCGCGGTGCTTTCCTCGTAGCGTGCGTGCCGGCCGGCTGTTGCTTGATCAGCTCTTTGTTTTTTGATCGGCAGTATCGTACTCTCGTCGCCCCGGCAAAAACAACGCCTGATCGCGAGATAGGGGCGATTCGGGCGGCGCGGCGCACGGGCGCGCGGCGGTGCGTGGTCAATATTTGGGATCGGGCGACGGTGGAGGATGGGCGACGCGTGCGCGGTGACGCCCTGCTTGTCGAGCCGGCCGGCGGGTCGATCGAACGTGCGTGGCGCGCACGGCGCGTCGCGCCGGCGCGCAATCGGGCCGCCGGCCCCATCGGCGGCCCGCTACCCGCGCTGCTCGACGAGCCGGCCTTGTTCGAGCGCGAAGCGCCGCACGACCTTGATCGTCGGCGCCTGCGCGAACGGCGCGCCTTCCGGGCGATCCAGATATTCGACAACGACGACGATCGCGCCGGGCGACGCCGCGCGCTCGATCGACACCGAGACGGGCTTCACCCGATCGCCGAGCAGCACGGCCGGCGCGCCGCCGCCCGGCTGCGCGGTCGCGACGTACAGGAACCGGCCGCTGCCGCCCGGATCGTCGCTCAGCAGGACGGCCTCGACCGGACGGCCGGCGATCGTCGCCGGGGCGCTCCGCGCGACGAGCGTCGTCACGCGCTTCATCGCCGATCCCGGCGCGGCCGAGCGCACCGATTCGCCGTTCGTCAGCTTGATCGGCTCGCCTTCGATCGCGTACGTCGCGTCGGCCGCGCCGGGCGACGCCGCACTCCCGCCCGTCATCCGCAGCGCGAGCCGCTCGGCGGCGACGCCGCGCAGCGCGGCGATCCGCGCGGCGTACGCTGCCGTCAGGCAATCGATCCGCGCGCCGCACGCGTCGCGCACGCGCTGCCGCCAATTCTGCTGCTCGTCGCGCAGCGCGTCGCGGAACTCGCGGTACGCCATGCCTTCGTCGGCCGGCCGCGCGTTCTGCAGCATCTCGTAGTACGTGGCCATTCGAACGTCCTGCTCGCCGAGCGCGGGCGTCCGGCAGATCGCGCGCTCGGCGGCGCTCGCGGCGCGCGCGCAGTCGAAGCTCGCGGCGCGCGCGAACGGCGCGCCGAACGCCAACGCGGCGCCAAGCGCCGCGGCCGTCAGTCGTTTCGTGTTCGTCGACATGATTCCTCCTTGCGGTGCTTCGAGTAAACGATTCGGCGAACGTTCATGTGGCGCGCAGAGGGGAAGGGGCTGGCGGCGATGACCGCGCCCGCCGCCGATGCGCGACCAAACGCCGCGGCCCCGCGCAAGCCCGAAGGACCACGCCGACCGCCCGAACGCCCCGCGGACGCCGTGCGCGGCGGCCCCGCCGCGATCGCCCCGCTCCGCCCGCCTCCGGCATCCGGCATCCGGCATCGGCTCCCGATCTCGCGCTTGACCTTCCCATCATGGGAAAGTTGATACTTCGGATCATTGGCGGCATCGCCCGCCACATCGAATCGGATTGCAGATGACAAAACTGTTCGCTCCCGCCGCCCCGGTCACGACGACGCTGCTCGTCGAAGGCATGCACTGCGGCGGCTGTACGTCGCGGGTCGAGCAGGCGCTCGCCCGGGTGCCGGGCGTAACCGGCGCGGCGGTGGATCTCGACGCAGGCACGGCGACTGTCGACGCGGCGTCCGCGGTCGACGCGGCCCGCCTCATCGACGCGCTCGACGCGGCCGGATACCGCGCGACGGTCGCGCCGGCGCCCGCCGCGCGCCGGCACGCGGATGCACGGCGCGAAGACGAAGATGACGACGCCGTCGCGCCGCGCACGGCGACCGTCACGCTGGCCCTCGGCGGAATGACCTGCGGCGGCTGCGCGCGGCGCGTCGAGCAGGCGCTCGCGAACGTGCCCGGCGTGACGGGTGCGAAGGTGGATCTCGCGACGACGAGCGCGGAGGCGGACGTCGCGCGCGACGTCGATCCGCAGGCGCTCGTCGCGGCCGTCGAGCGCGCCGGGTATCGAGCGGACGTAGTGCGAGACGCGCGCGCCGACGCCGCGCCGACGCCGGCCGCATGCCCGCTCGACGGCGCGGGGCGCTCACAAGCGTCGCCCGCTGCTTTCGCGGTCGACGAATCGACCGTTGCGCCCCCGGAGCGCGCCGTGGCGACGAAGACGTCCGAACTGGATATCGACGGCATGACCTGCGCATCGTGCGCCGGCCGCGTCGAAAAGGCGCTGTCGCAAATCCCCGGCGTCGCCCGCGCGACGGTCAACCTCGCCACCGAAAAGGCAACCGTCGATGCCGACGCGCGCGTCGAAGCCGCGCAGTTGATCGAGGCGGTGAAGCGAGCGGGCTACCGCGCGTCACCGATCGTCGCGGCTTCCGCCCCCGCGTCCACGGCATCCCACGCGACCGTGGCCGCGCCCGCCCCCCGCCCCGCATCGCCGGGCGCCGACGACCGCAAGCGCGCCGAAGCGCGCCGCGAGCGCGCGCTCGTGATCGCGTCCGCCGCGCTGACCGCGCCGCTCGCGCTGCCGATGTTCGCCGCACCGTTCAGCGTCGACGCCGCGCTGCCCGCGTGGCTGCAGCTCGTGCTCGCGTCGATCGTGCAGTTCGGCTTCGGCGCGCGCTTCTACCGCGCCGCGTGGCATGCGCTGAAGGCCCGCGCCGGCAACATGGACCTGCTCGTCGCGCTCGGCACGTCGGCCGCGTACGGGCTGAGCATCTGGCTGATGCTGCGCGACCCCGGCCAGGCCGCGCACCTGTACTTCGAGGCGTCCGCCGTGATCGTCACGCTCGTGCGCTTCGGCAAGTGGCTCGAAGCGCGCGCGAAGCGGCAGACCACCGACGCGATCCGCGCGCTCAACGCGCTGCGCCCCGATCGCGCGCGCATCGTCGAGCACGGCGTCGAGCGCGACGTGCCGCTCGCGCAGGTGCGCGTCGGCACCGTCGTGCGCGTGCTGCCGGGCGAGCGCGTGCCCGTCGACGGCCGGATCGAGGCGGGCGTCACGCACGTCGACGAATCGCTGATCACGGGCGAGAGCCTGCCCGTTGCGAAGGAGCCGGGCGAGCGCGTGACCGCCGGCTCGATCAACGGCGAAGGCGCGCTCACTGTCGCGACGACCGCGGTCGGCGCCGAGACGACGCTCGCGCGCATCATCCGCCTCGTCGAATCCGCGCAGGCCGGGAAAGCGCCGATCCAGCGCCTCGTCGACCGCGTGAGCGCCGTGTTCGTGCCCGCGATCGTCGCGATCGCGTTCGTCACGTTCGCCGGCTGGCTCGCGGCCGGCGCGGGCGTCGAGACGGCGATCCTCAACGCGGTCGCGGTGCTCGTGATCGCGTGCCCGTGCGCGCTCGGCCTCGCGACGCCCGCCGCGATCATGGCGGGCACGGGCGTGGCCGCGCGGCGCGGCGTGCTGATCAAGGACGCGCAGGCGCTCGAGCTCGCGCAGCGCACGCGCATCGTCGCTTTCGACAAGACCGGCACGCTGACGGAAGGCAAGCCGACCGTCACCGCGTTCGACGCGATCGGCATCCCGCACGCCGACGCGCTCGCGCTCGCCGCCGCCGTCCAGCGCGACAGCGCGCATCCGCTCGCGCGCGCGGTCGTCGCCGCGTTCGACGCCGACGCCGACGCGCGCCGCTCGCGCCTCGCCGACGCGCGCGCCGACACGTCGCGCGCGGTCGCGGGCCGCGGCGTCGAGGCGCGCGTCGACGCGCGCCTCCTCGCGCTCGGCAGCACGCGCTGGCGCGACGAGCTCGGCATCGCCGTGCCCGACGACGTCGCGCGCCGCGCGGCGGCGCTCGAAGCGGCGGGCAACACGGTGTCGTGGCTGATGCGCGCCGACGCGCCGCGCGCGGCGCTCGCACTCGTCGCGTTCGGCGACACGGTGAAGCCGCACGCGCGGCGAGCGATCGAGCGGCTCGCCGCGCGCGGCGTCAGGAGCGCGCTCGTCACGGGCGACAACCGCGGCAGCGCGGCGGCCGTCGCCGCGTCGCTCGGCATCGACGAAGTGCACGCGCAGGTGCTGCCGGACGACAAGGCGCGCGTCGTCGCGCAAATGAAGCGGACGGCGGGCGACGGCGCGGTCGCGATGGTCGGCGACGGCATCAACGACGCGCCCGCGCTCGCCGCCGCCGACGTCGGCATCGCGATGGCGACGGGCACCGACGTCGCGATGCACACGGCGGGCATCACGCTGATGCGCGGCGATCCGGCGCTCGTCGCGGACGCGATCGACATCTCGCGCCGCACGTACCGGAAGATCCAGCAGAACCTCTTCTGGGCGTTCGTCTACAACCTGGTCGGGATTCCGCTCGCGGCGCTCGGCTGGCTGAACCCGATGATCGCGGGCGCGGCGATGGCGTTCTCGAGCGTGAGCGTCGTGACGAACGCGCTGTTGCTCCGGCGCTGGAAAGGCGACGCGCGCTGAATGAACAAAGCGCGGACATGCGCGAACTGCGCGGCGCGCTTGGGGCATGCATCGCGCGCTGCTCGCGACGGCGACGGGCGACAAATTGCGACACGGCCGCGAGCGCGGCTACGCTAGACTTCACGCATCGACGAATACGACGGCGTGCCGACACGCGCCGCCCCTCAAGCCGCATGATCGCATTCATTGCCCGCCGCATCGCTCGGCGCGCGCCGGCGCCCGCGACGATTTCCCGTTCGCGCCGCGCCGGCCGCCCTCTGCTCGCCGCACTGGCCGTCGCGCTGATCGGCCTTCCACAAGCGCACGCCGAAATCCGCTGCGGCTGGCTGCAGAATCCGACGCCCGGCAACTGGTGGCTCGACGACCGCACCGGCTCGTGGACGCTCAGCGCGATGGGCGGACCCGAAGCCGAAGGGATGGACCTGATTCCCGACATGGCGGGCAGGCAATACGTCGAAACCAACGGCTCGCACGGCTATGCATGCGCGTGCCTCACGGTGGTCACCGACAAGCAGGAACGGCGGATCGTGAAGGTGCAGAAGGCGAAGCAGTTGCCGCTTTCGCGGTGCCGGCGCGACAAGCGGCTCAAGGAGCCGGCGTAATCGGAAGCCCGAACCGGGATCAGAGCGATTCGATCGACTTGACGAACGTCGTCGTCGCGGCGGCGAAGCCCAGCTCGCGATACAGCGCGAGCGCGGCCGCGTTGTGATTGAACACCGACAAGCCGATCTCGCTCACGTGGAGCTGCCGCGCGTCGTCCTCGAGCGCCTGCAGCACGCGCGTCGCCCAGCCCTGGCGGCGAAAGGCGGGCTCGATTTCGAGATCGTAGATGAAGAGCGACCGATGCGGCCCTTCGGTGACGACGCCGTACCACAGGTGGCCGAGCACGACGCCGTCGGCGGATTCGCTCAGCGTCAGCAGCACCTGGTCGTCGGTGAGGAGCCCGTCGGGCAGCAGCGTGTCGATGCACGCGAGCGCGCGTTCGTCGGCTTCGTCGGGCGCGCTCTGGCCGGATTCGATCAGGTCCCGCGCGTAGCCACGCGCCGCGCGCTCGCGGTATTCGCGGAATTCCGTCTGGGTCATCGGGCGCATCTGCAACATGCCGCACCTGTTCGAAGAAGCGGGTCTATCAGTCAGTGTAGCGGGCGATGCGGGGTTGCGCGAACGGAATTCGCTTCGCCGTTGGCGGGTGGGTCGGACGCTGATTGTTCGCCTGCCGCGACGGCCTTCGCCATCGCGATCGGCCTGCCGGCGCCGCTATCAACGGCGGATCAGGCCGATCTGCGAGACGTGCGACTTGCGCACCCGCTCCGCCTCGGCGTGGCGGGCCTTGTACGAATAGTCGGCGTCGAGCGGCAGATGCGGCGACGTGAAAAGGTCTTCGATCTTTTGAAGCAGCGCGAAGATGAGGCTCATTTGCGACTCCTGTCAGCTAACGTCAAGGGTTTTCCCTTAGATGAGATTCTAGGTGTTTTCCCTAGGAACATCTAGTGCGTCGCAGCAAAAATCTCGCAAATCGCCCTTTCCCGCCGCGAATGGAGGCCGGCCCGTTGCGACCTCGCAACGCGCGTGCGGCATCGCGCCGCGGTGGTTCGTTGCATCCCTCTTTCAATCAGCGCCCGCGGCGCGGGGCATGCGCCCGCTTGACCGGCGGCGCGGCGCTCGACAGGCGGCTCGTCAGGCGGTCGACCTGCGCGCCGAGCTCGTCCTGGCGCTGCGACAGCATCTCGATCGTCGCGTAGTGGGTCACCTGTGCGGCGACGAGCCTGTCGATGCGTTGCCGCATCGCAGCAAATCGATCGCGCTGCGCCGACATTTGCACCGCCTGGACGACCAGCGCGACGATCGCGACGAGCAGAGCCACCGCGAGCGCGAGCAGCAGGCGGTTCACGCGGCGCATCTCCGCATCGGCCGCCCGGCGCAGGTCGATCGTTTCCGATTGGAGCGCGCGGACCCGGTCGGCGAGCGGGCGCAGGTGCGCGTCGAGATCGGATGAGACGGCGAGCGCAGCCGACGGCACGGGCGACGTGGGCGATACGGACGGAGACGGCGTTGACGGTGCGTGCGGCATAGACGCCGCAGTGGGCGCAGATGACACAGACGACATGGACGATGCGGCCGGGACGGCAGACAGGGGCGCGTCGACGCTGTCCACGGCGCCGACGCGGCTGCCGGAGGTGCCGGAACGATCGGCGCGGCCAGCCGCGCGGCCGTTCGATGCGGCCGGCTTTGAGTTGCCGCTCGTGTCGGGCGCCTTCCGGGATTTCGACGCCGCCGGCGCATCGACCGCGACGCCGCCCGCGAGCGGCAAAGCCGGCTGCGGATTCGCCGGACTCGAATCGGCGCGCTCCGCGTTCGCCGGCTCGCGATCCGTCGCCGCCGGGGCCGCAACCGCTTCGGTCGCCCGATCGCGCGTTGCCGCATCCTGACGCGCCACGGGCTCGGGCGACGCGCTGCGAGCCGCGCCAGCCAGCACAGCGCGATTCCCGGCCGCCCCGCCTCCCGCCGTTTCCCCTCCAGCCACCTCGCCTTCGGGAGCCTCGCGTTCGGCCGCCTGCTTGTTGCCGTCCGCGCGACGCGCGGACGAGCGGCGCGAACGAGGCGGCCGGGCAGCCGTCGCGTCGGCCGCAGTGGACTTCGTCGCCGCCGGCCCGGATGCGTCGGCCGGGGGGGACACGTCGCGTTGCCCGGCGTCCGCGTCGGCCGCTGCAGGCTCGCCGGAACGCGTCGCGGCGCCCGCGCCTTCGTTCGCCGCACCCGCCGCCGGCGGGCGCTCGTCCGCCGCATCGGCAGCGGCGCGCCCGCCGGCGTCGCGTTGCGCATCCCGCGTATCCGCTGCCGGCGCTTCTACGAATCCGCTCAGCAGATCCGCCTGTTCGCCCGCCGGGTCGGCCCCGCGCACCGTCGCAAGCGCGCCGCCGCCGCCCTGCGGCCGATCGAAACCGTCGAGCCCGCGCTGTTGCGCGCGCGCCGCATTTCGTTCGGCATCGTCGACGGCCACGCCGGCGGCCGCTTCGTCCGTCCGCGCGCTGTCTCCGGCCGCGACGCCGAACAGATCGAGCGTGTGCTCGTCGCGGAGCGCGTCGCTCGCGGTGGCGTCGCGGCCGGGCCGGGCCGCCGCGCGCGACTGCGCGGGGCCGCTCGCCGCAGCGGCGCGCGGCCGCCGCCGAGTCGTGGACGAACGGGAAGAACGGGAACGTGGGGATGCTGCGGAATCGGTCATGGATCGTTCAGCGGCGCGCCGCACGCGCGCCGGACTCGGCTTCGAACAATTTCAGGAAGGCGGCATTGTCTCATGCCCGCCGCGCGAGCCCGCGCGTCAATCGTCCGGCAAGCCGCTCGTCTGCTCGGTGAAGCCCTTCACGCCCGGCAACTGCCGCAAGCGCGCGCAAATGCTCTCGTATTCGACGTCCGACACGCGGCCAAGCGCGATCGTCACTTCGTCGCTGTCCGCCGCATCCTCGCTCTGCTGGACGATGAAGCGCTTGACGCGCGCGCTGTCGACGCCGAGCGCCGCGTGCAGCGAATCGAACGTCAGCGTGCCGCGCTCGGCCAGCAGCACGAGATGGCGGCGCTGGCGCACGGTCAGGTAGCGCCGCTCGAGCGGCTTGATGCCGGCGAGGATCAAGAGAATGATGACCGTCGCCGCGATCGCCGCCGCGTACAGCCCGCCGCCCACCGCGAGCCCGACTGCCGCGACCGACCAGAGGCTCGCGGCCGTCGTCAGCCCGCGGACGATCTCGCCGCGCAGCAGGATCGATCCCGCGCCGAGAAAGCCGATCCCCGACACCACCTGCGCCGCCATCCGCGACGGGTCGAGGTCGATGTGCGCCTGGCCGAGCACGTCGGCGAAGCCGAACGCCGACACGATCATGATGAGCGCCGAGCCGACGCACACGAGCATGTGCGTGCGCAGCCCGGCCGCCCATGACAGGCGCTCGCGCTCGATGCCGATCACGCTGCCGAGCGCCGCCGCGAGAATCAGCCGCATGATGAGTTCGACGTTGTTCAGCATCCATGCTCTCCCAGGTTCGACGGCGGCGGGCCGCATGCTTTATCCTTGCCGCTCGGCCCGCGCGCGCGGTGCCGCGTTCTTCCACTGTCAACCGCGTCGTCATCCGTCATGTCCGCACTCGTCTCCGTTTCCGACCAGGCCGCCCGATTGCGCCGCCACTTCGCGCAAATCGTCTTGCCGCTCTGGCGCGGACCCGGCTTCAACCCGGCGCTGCAACTGCCGTTCGAGGCCGTCGCGCCGGACACGCACGCGCCGCTGCCCGTCACCCGCTATCGCGCGATGGCGTGCGCGCGCCAGTTGTTCGTGTTCTCGCAGGCGGGCGACGCCCAGCACGCGCACACGCTCTTTGCCGCATTGTGCCGCCACTTTCGCGATCCTCGCCACGACGGCTGGTTCTACAGCGTCGATGCGCAGGGCGCGCCGCTCGACCGCACGAAGGATCTGTATACGCACGCGTTCGTCGTGTTCGCGTGCGCCGAATATTTCGCGGCGTCAGGCAATCGCGACGCGCGCGACGTCGCGCAACGCACGGCGGCGCTGATCGTCGAGCGCTTCGCGCCGCAACCGGGCAGCGCGCTCCTCGACTCCGCGCGCAGCGACGACTTCGCCGCGACGGCGGGCGGCCCGCTGCAGAATCCGCTGATGCACCTGACCGAAGGCTGGCTCGCCGCGAGCCGCGCGTTCGGCGAGACCGCATTCGACGACGCGCTGCTGCGCACCGCGCAGGCGGTCGAGCGCACGTTCGTCGATCCGCATACCGGCTGCGTTGCGGAGCTGCCGCTCGGCTGCGCCGACAATCGCTTCGAGCCCGGCCATCAGTTCGAGTGGTTCTATCTCGTCAGCGCGGCGGGCGCGCGGCTCGCGTCGACCGGCCTGCCCGACGCGCTCGCGCGCGCGTACGCGTTCGCGCAACGGCACGGCGTCGATCCGGACACGGGCGGCGTCTGCGCGGCGACCGACGCGCGCGGCGCATGCCTGGACGGCACGCAGCGGATCTGGGCGCAGACCGAATATCTGCGCGCGCTCGCGACGCACGGCGGCGAGCCGGACGCGCTCGCCCGTCAGATCGCGCGCTTTGCCGAGCGGTTCCTGCATCCGCGCGGCTGGTACGAATGCAGGACCGCGCAGGGCGGCGTGTCGCGCGCGGACATGCCGTCGACGACGCCGTATCACCTCGCGACCGCATACGCGTCGTTGCCTGCGGGAGCGTGACGCGCCGCGCGCGAGGCGCGTGACGTGCGTCGACTGACATCGCCGCCGGAGCACATGCAACCGCGCGCGCCCCCGCGCTAAAGCGCCGCCTGCCGCACGTACCGCACGAACGCGCGCACCGCGGGCGCCTTCTCGTGCTTGCGATACGCGATCGCCACTTCCGACGGAATCGGCTTGCCTTCGATCGGCCGGTACGCGACGCCCGGCAGCGACACGCAGCCGACGAGCGACTGCGGCACGATCGCGGCGGCTCCGCTGACCGACACGTGCGCGAGCACCGCGACGAGCGCGCCCGGCCGCGCGTCGACGACCGGCTCGAAACGCCCGCGGCGCGCCACCTCCAGCGTGCCGAGCGCCTGCTCGGGCACGACGAAGCGCTCGCCGGCGAGCGCGGCCGGCCGGATCGACGCGCGCGCCGCGAGCGGCGAATGCTCGTGCACCGCGACGACGAACACGTCGCGGTGCACTGTGTGCGTCGACACGCCGTCCGGCAGCGGCAGCGGCGGGCGCACGTATGCGACGTCGAGCGTGCCAGCGTCGAGCTGCGCGGCGACATCGCCCATCGGCACTTCGCGCACGTCGACGCCGATGCGCGGATGCGCGTCGCGAAACGCGCCGACCGTGCGTTGCAGCACGCCCGCATACGCGGCCGACGACACGTACCCGACCTCGATCCGCCCGATTTCGCCGCGCTCGGCAAGCGCCGCCAGCTCGCGGCCGCGCGCGAGATGCGCGAGCGCCGCCTGCGCTTCGCCGAGGTAGACCGCACCCGCCGCGCTCAGCGCGACCGAGCGCCGCGTGCGATGAAAGAGCCGCACGCCGAGAAGCCGCTCCGCATCCTGGATGAGCCGCGTCAGCGCGGGCGGCGCGACGTCGAGCTCGTCCGCCGCGCGGGCGAAGTGCAGATGCCGCGCGACGCAGAGAAACGCCCGGACGTGGCGCAGTTCGAGGCGATCCATTTATTGCTCCCGCTTATTGCTTCCGCTTATTGCTTCATCAAGCAATAAAGATGGATTTCTGTAGCAATGACACGCAACAACCGCTGAGCCTAACATGCCGCTCTCCCCTTCGCATCATGGTGTCCGGCATGCACGACGCGCCCTCCCGCCCCGCTCCGATCGAGCCCCTCCGTCACGCTTGCGGCTCGCCCGCCGCCTCCGCGTCTGCCCCCGCCCCCGCATCCGCGCCCGGCTCCGCGGCGCTCGCGCACGCCCGCCGCAGCACCGCGTGGCGCGCGCTCGCCACTGCGTCCGCGGCCTGCTCGCTGATTGTGCTCGACACGAACGTCGTCGCGGTGTCGCTGCCGTCGATCGCCCGCACGTTCCACGCGAGCTTCGCGGACATCGAATGGGTCGTGAGCGCGTACATGACCGCGTTCGCCGCCTGTCTGCTGCCGGCGGGCGGCCTCGCCGACCGCGCGGGCCGCAGGCGCGTGCTGCTCGCCGGGCTCGCGGTGTTCTTCGTCGCGTCGCTCGGCTGCGGGCTCGCGCCGTCGGCCGCGTTGCTCAACGTCGCGCGCGCGGTCAAGGGCGTCGGCGCCGCGATGCTGCTGACGTCGGCGCTCGCCGTGATCGCGAACCGCTTCCCCGACGGCCGCGACCGCACGCGCGCGTGGGCGATCTGGGGCATGTGCATGGGCATCGCGACGACGGTCGCGCCGCTCGTCGGCGGCGCGATCGCGCAATGGATCGGATGGCGCTGGATCTTCCTGCTGAACCTGCCGGTGTGTGTCGCGCTCGCCGCGGCCGTTTGCGCGACGATCGACGAATCGCGCGATCCGCACGCGAAGCGCATCGACGCGCCGGGCAGCGTGCTGTTCGGCTCGGCGCTCGCGCTCGGCATCTGGGCGCTGATCGACGCGCCGTCGCGCGGCTGGACCGCGCCCGGCACGCTCGCGCGCTTCGCGGCGAGCGCGGCGCTCGTCGCGGCGTTCGTCGCCGCCGAGCGCTGGCAGCGGCGTCCGGTGATCGATCTCGCGCTGTTTCGCGAGCCGCGCTTCGTCGGCGCGCTGCTTGCGATGTTCGGCTACGCGGCGTGCGCGCAGGTGATGATGACGTTCCTGCCGCTCTATCTGCAGATCGGCTTCGGGATGTCGGCAATCGACGCGGGGCTCGGCATGCTGCCGTTCGCGCTCGCGATGATCGTCGGGCCGTCGCTCGGCGCGGCGCTGTCGGCGCGCGCGCCGGCCGCGACCGTGCTCGGCGGCGGGCTCGCGCTGATCGGCATCGGCAATGTCGCGACCGCCGCGCTCGCGGGCGCGTCGCATTACGGGCCCGTCGCGCTCGGCATGCTGATCACCGGCTGCGGCGCGGGCATCCTCAACGGCGACACGCAAAAGGCGATCATGGCGTGCGTGCCGCCGGAGCGGACCGGGATGGCGTCCGGGATCAGCACGACGACGCGTTTTTCCGCAATCGTGATGTCGGTCGGCGTGCTCGGCGCGGTGCTCGCCGCGCGGACCCACGCGGCGCTCGCCGCGCGCGTCGCGCACGCGCCGGAGCTGCTCGGCGCGCTCGACGCGCACTTCATGTCGAGCCTGCTCGCGGGCGATCTCGCGCAGGCGGTACGCGGCCTGCCGCCGCGCACGGGCGCGGCGCTCGCGCGAATCGCGCCCGCGGGCTTCGCGAGCGGCTTCGCGGTCGCGCTGGGCGTGAGCGGCGCGTTCGCGCTCGCGACGGCCGTCGTGGTGCGGCTGCTCGTCGGCGCGAAGCCGGGGCGGGCCGCATGAGCGCGCCCCCGATGCGAGACGGGCGGCGCGGACGACGATGCGCGATCCGTCCCGCCCGCCCCGCGCACCCGATGCATGCGCGACTATGCGCCCGCGAGCTGCGGCGCGCCCGCGCCGGCGAGCGCCGCGCCGCCGGCGGGCCGGCGCTCGCGCGCGTCGCCGAGCTCGAACACCGAGACCGACTGCTGCAACTGCTCGGTTTGCTCGTTGAGCGAGCCGGCCGCCGCCGCGACTTCCTCGACGAGCGCCGCGTTTTGCTGCGTCAGTTGCTCCATCTGCGTGACCGCCTGGTTGACCTGCTCGATCCCCGCGCTCTGCTCGATCGACGCGGCCGTGATCTCGGCCATCGTCTGCGCGACCCGCTCGATCGACGCGGACACCGAGCGCATCGCCTCGCCCGCGCGCTCGACGAGCTCGGAGCCGCCGTCGATCTGCGTGACCGATTCCTCGATCAGCAGCTTGATCTCCTTGGCCGACTGCGCGCTGCGCTGCGCGAGCGCGCGCACCTCGCCCGCGACCACCGCGAAGCCGCGCCCCTCCTCGCCCGCGCGCGCCGCCTCGACGGCCGCGTTCAGCGCGAGGATGTTGGTCTGGAATGCGATCCCGTCGATCACCGCGATGATCTCCGCGATCCGGCCCGAGCTGCGCGCGATGCCGTGCATCTTGTCGATCACGTCGTCGACGATCGCGCCGCCGTTCTTCGTCGTTCGCAGCGCGTCGTCGGCGAGCGCGCTCGCCGCGCGCGCACTGTCGCTGTTCTGCCGCACGGTGGCGGTCAGCTCCTCCATGCTCGCCGCCGTTTGCTCGAGCGACGCGGCCTGGCTCGACGTGCGCGCGGACAGGTCCGCGTTGCCGCTCGCGATCTCGGCCGCGCCGAGGTGGATCGCGTTCGACGCGTTGCGCACGGCGCGCACGGTGCCCGCGACGCTCGCCTGCATCTCGGCGAGCCCGCGCAGCAGCCGCTCGATTTCGTGGATGCCGTGCGGCGCCACCCTCCCGTCGAGGCGGCCTTGCGCGATCTGCTCGAAATGCACGCCCGTCTGCGCGAGCGGCGCGACCACCGCGCGCCGCGCGACGGCGTAGATCCCCGCGATGCACGCGAACATCAGCACGAGCAGCACCGCGCCGACCGTCTCGAACCAGCGCATCCCGGTGTCGATCATGCCGAGCGCATGCTCGCTCGTGCGGCTGCTGAATTCGGAGAACGTGCGCAACTCGCCGAGATACGCGTCCTGGATCTGCTGCGTCGGCTGATCGAGAAACGCCTGCATGTTGTTGGATTCGAGGAACTGCACGAGATCGACGAGCGCCGCGTGGTACTTGCGGTAGCGCTCGGTGAGCGCCGCCGCGCGCTCGGTGTTCTCGGCGCTGATCGTCGGCGCGGCCGTGAAGGCGGCGAACGCGCGATCGGCGAGCGCGAGCTGGTCGCGCACGTGCTGGAGCGTCTCGGTGGGCATCGGATCGCCCTTCACCATCCGCGTGCTGGCGCGCGACAGGTTGGTGCGAGCGTCGAGCATGTGCTGGGTCGCGACGGTCGTCGCGTCGACCTGCTTGATCGCGACGTTGGACAGATCGTCGACATTGCTGCGCGACGCGGACAGCGACCAGAAGCCGAGCCCCTCGACCGCGATCAGAAACAGGCAGAACACGACGAGCACGCCGAGCAGGCCGGATGCGAGCTTGATTTTGCTGAACATGAAATTCCGTTAGAGCCAAGAAAAGATGCTGCCTTGGCGTTAGCGGCATTTCGGCGGCGGACTTGAGCGATCACCTACGCGGCGCGGGGGCTCTCTGGTTGCCCGGCGTCCGCCGAAACGGCGAGGCCGGGCGCGAGCGCGTCCGGCCTCGCGAGCGTCACGCGCCGTCGAACGTCGACGCCGACAGGCCGAGCAGACGCTCCAGGTCGTTCATCAGCGCGTGCCGGCGCCGCGTGTCCTGCTCGTGGGCGCGCGCCGCCGCGTCGATGTCGCTGCCGCAATGCGGACAGGTATGCTCGCTCGCATGCACGTAGCCGTCGCAGTTGCGGCACAGCTTCATTCTCGACGGCACGCGCCCGACGTCCGGCGAGCGCTTGCCCTTGTTCTTCCAGGCGAGCTCGATCACCTGCCCCGAGCGGACGATGCTCGACACCGGCTCGCCATCGGCGATGCGCTCGGTCACGAGATCGAAGCGGCCCACCGCGAACGACGCCGGGCCCGCGTCCTGCACCTTCTCGATCCGCTCGCGCAGCCCCTGCTTCTGCAGCTCGAGCACGCGATAGTGGCAGTACGGATTGTTGCCCGGCTTGCCGAGCAGCGAATGCGAGGTCCACGTGCAGCCGCCGCGGCACACGTCCGCGTAGTAGCAGGTGCGGCAGAAGCCCCACAGATCGTCGACCGAGCGCAGCCGGCCGAAATGGATGCCCTCGCTCGTGCGCCAGATGTCCTCGATCGACATGTCGCGCACGTTGCCGCCGGAGAAGCCGACCGTCGCGAGCGACGGGCAGCCCTTCACCGTGCCGTCCGCTTCGAGCGCGATCACGGTCTGGCCGGCCGCGCAGCCGGTCCAGTGCACGCGCTCGTCGCCGAAGCCGCGCCAGAGGTGCTCGTACGGCCCGTAATAGCCGATGTTGTTGCCGACCGTCATCAGCAGCCCGCGGCTCACGCCGTCCGTATACAGCTTCGCGAGGAGCGGCATCAGCTCGGCCAGCCGGTACGGCTGCAGCAGCACCTCGTCGTTGTCGACCGCGTTGCCCATCGCGACCGTCAACTGGATCTGCCAGTGCGTCGCGCCGAGTTCGATGATCGTGTCCATCAGCGCGGGCAGGTCCGCCATCGTCTGCGCGCCGATCTGCGTGTTGACGCTCACCGCGAGGCCCGCGTCGCGCGCGCGGCGCAGCGTGTCGAGCGCGCGCTCGAACGCGCCCGGCACGTTGCGCACCTTGTCGTGCAGCGGCGCGAGCCCGTCGAGCGACACGCCGACGCCGTTCAGGCCCGCGTCGACCGCTTCCGCCAGGCGCTTCGGCGTCAGATTGCGGCCGCCCGTCTGGATCGCGCAATACATGCCGTGCGAGCGGATCGCGCGGATCAGTTGCGTCCAGTCCTTGCGCAGATACGCCTCGCCGCCGATCAGCGACACTTCGCGCGTGCCGAGCCGCGCGAGCGCCTCGATCACTTCGAGGCATTCGGCCGTGCTCAGCTCGTTGGTCCGCCGGCGCCCCGCCCGCGAACCGCAATGCAGGCACTTGAGATCGCAGGCGAGCGTGATTTCCCAAACGGCATGAACCGGGACGAAGCGTTGATAGTCGCTGTCGATCAGGTAGCGGGCCGGGCGCGCGTCCGTTGTGCTCATGTCGATGTCTCCTTGTGGGACGGTGGCGGCCGCACGCGCGGACGGGCCCGCGCGTGCGGCAAGCGGCGCGGGCGCGCTCAGCGGCGCGCTTCGAGCCGCGCGATTTCCGCTTCGAGCGTCTCGAGCTCGGCGGCGATCGCATCGTGATCGGCGAGCTGCTGCTCGGCCTGCTGCGCGATCGCCTTCATCCGGCTCAGGTCGCCGGACGCCCTCGCTTCCTGCAGGCCGACGCCGTACATCGGCACCACGTGCTCGTGCGGCGGATCGAGCGGGATCAGCGAGTTGTCCTTCGACACGATCGCGTGCTCGATCGAATGCCAGCGGCCTTCGTAGAAGTAGCGGTAGTTCGCCGTGCCCGATTGCCAGTCGTCGTTCAGCAGCCCATTGAGCTCCAGGATCACGACCTGCGGCGCGATGGGGCCGGTCGGGCTGCCCGTGAGGGTGAGCGCGATCGACGGCGGCGCCAGGGGATCGATCCTCACTTGATGGAACTGTCCGACGACGCGCGCGCGGAAATGCGGCGGCGGATAGATCGGCTGGGTGATGCGGGCGAAGCCCGAAACGGTCTTCTCCACAGCATTGACGAGCAGATACAGCCAGAGGACGGGCGCGCCGAGATTGGGCGTCGCGACGCGAAGTTGAACGGGAAAGAGGCCGGTAGTAGCCATGACGTTTGCTCCACGAAGATGAACGAATGATGTCGATGCAAGGCCGTGCCGCTCACTGCCGGCTTTCGAGCCTGGCGATTTCCGTCTTCAGCGCGGCCAGCGCGGCCGCGATGTCGTCGTGGCTGTCCAGTTGCTGCCGCGCATAGGTGGCGAGCGTCTTCATGTGCGCGAGATCGCCGGACGCCGCCGCATACTGGATCGTCACTCCGTACAACGGCACCGGCCCGTACGCGGTCCGCGGCGATCCGCCGATGACGGGCCCCGGCTCGAGCGGCACGAGTTCGGGGTCGGCCTTGACCGGCACGTTCTCGACTTCGTGCCAGGTGCCGTTCGAGTAGTAGCGGTACGACGCGATGCCCGTCTTGCCGTCGCCCTTCAGCAGCAGATCGCCGTAGAACGTGATCATCGAATTCGAGTGCGGCCCGCCCTGGTTGCCCTGCAGCGCGATCTGCACGATCGCGCCGCTGCCGTCGCGGCGCGGCGGCGGGCCGAGCCGGAACACGTAGGTGCCCCAGACATCGGCATGGAAGTTCAGCGGCGGGCTCACGGCCTGCGAGATCGCCGCGGCGCCGACGACGCTGTGTTCGGCCGTGTCGACCACCAGATTGAGCACGAGCTGCGGCGCGCCGGGCAGCCCGGTGCCGACGAAGTAGCGAACCGCAAAAAGACCGACGCGAAGATCTTCGGACATGTGAGTCTCCTTGATGCGAGTGGTTGAACGACGACGACACGCTGAAACGCCTCCGCGGCGACACGGCGAGCCGAGGCGGCTGACGCGCGGCTACTTGCTCCGTTCGAGCCTGGCGATCTCGATTTCGAGGAGCTCGAGCGCGGTGGCGAGATTGCCTTGCTGGCCGAGCAGCGCCTGTGCCTGCGTGCGCAGCGACTTCATCTGCGCGAGATCGCCGTCCGCGATCGCCTGATGGATCGCGACGCCGTAAGGCGTGACCGGATGACCGTGTGCTTGACTCATGTTTTCCTCGCTGAAAATGGACGATGGCCGACAGCCCCGCGATCTCTCCTGCAGCGGCGAAGTGCCTCCGGCTGTCGTATGTGCGCAGGATCGGGAAATTCGTCGATGAATGACGCGTTCGCCGCCGCGCGGCGACACGGTGTCTCGTGACGTGCTGCTCGCAGCCCGTGATTTGCCATTCGTTATCCTTCTGAACCGGCGCGTCGTCGGTCCACGGCGGCAACGCGGTTGTCCCCGTGCGCCCGCCGGCGCGGCGGGGCGCTTTCATGTCGTCGATTGGTCTGCGTACTAAGGTTAGTTCGCCTGCGCGCTTTCGCTATCTACCAGAATTGGTAGTGGCCCGCCGGGCGCATGACCGGCGCGTGGCGCGTGGCGCGTCGCCGCGAGCGGGCGCCGGCACGACGAATTTCCTTGCGTATCGCCCGCCCCCTTCCTAGAGTGGAGCGCAAAGAGCCGGATTGCATCGGCGGCGCGCGCGCCGCGCCGCATTGTTCAACGTATCAATTCAATCGATAGCGAAGGAACGTCGATGACCGACATCGTGGACCACGCGCGCGGCGCCCTGCGCGCGCAACCCTTCAGCATGCTGCTCGGCACCGAGCTCGTGCACATCGGCGGCGACGAGGCGTCGCTGCGCCTGCCGATCCGCGACGAGCTCAGGCAGCAGTACGGCTTCGTCCACGGCGGCGTCATCAGCTATCTCGCGGACAACGCGCTGACGTTCGCGGGCGCGCTCGCGCTCGGGCCGCGCGTCGTCACGGGGGAATACAAGATCAATTACCTGCGCCCGGCCGTCGTCGGCACGCTGATCGCGCGCGCGAAGCTGATTTATGCGGGGCGGAATCAGGCGACCTGCCAGTGCCACGTGTTCGTGATCGACGGCGACCACGAGCGGCTCGTCGCGGTCGCGCAGGGAACGATCAACCGGGTCGGCGACGGGCGCGAGCCGGGCGCGGCCGAAGAGAAGGCATAGGGCGCGGCGGCGCGCCGCGCCCGGCTCGGGGTGGGCGCGCAACGGCAAAGCCGCCGAACGCCCGATCGCTCGATCGCCGCCGCCCCCCCGAGCCCCGCCGCGTCAGAACGCGTCGCCCGGCACGCGTACCCAGCCCTCCATCAACACGCGCGCGCTGCGGCTCATGATCGCCTTCGTGACGGCCCACTCGCCGCCGTCCTGCTTCGCTTCGGCGCCGACGCGCAGCGTGCCCGACGGATGGCCGAAGCGCACCGCGTGGCGCGCGCCGCCGCCCGCCGCGAGGTTCACGAGCGTGCCCGGAATCGCGGCCGCGGCGCCGATCGCGACAGCCGCCGTGCCCATCATCGCGTGATGCAGCTTGCCCATCGACAGCGCGCGCACGAGCAGATCGACGTCGGCGGCCGCGACGCGCTTGCCGCTCGACGCGATGTAGTCGGCCGGCTTCGCGACGAACGCCACCTTCGGCGTGTGCTGGCGCGTCGCGATCTCGTCGAGCGACGCGATGAGGCCCATGCGCAGCGCGCCGTGCGCGCGGATCGTCTCGAACATCGCGAGCGCCTTCGCGTCCGAATTGATCGCGTCCTGCAGCTCGGTGCCGGCGTAGCCGATCGCCCCGGCGTCGACGAAGATCGTCGGAATGCCCGCGTTGATCATCGTCGCCTTCAGCCTGCCGACGCCGGGCACGTCGAGATCGTCGACGAGATTGCCCGTCGGGAACATCGCGCCGCCCGCGCCTTCCTCGTCGGCCGCCGGGTCCATGAATTCGAGCTGCACTTCGGCGGCCGGGAACGTGACGCCGTCGAGCTCGAAGTCGCCCGTCTCCTGCACCGCGCCGTTCGTGACCGGCACGTGCGCGACGATCGTCTTGCCGATGTTCGCCTGCCAGATCCGCACGGTCGCGACGCCGTTCTCCGGCACGCGCGCCGGGTCGATCAGGCCGCCCGCGATCGCGAACGGGCCGACCGCCGCCGACAGGTTGCCGCAGTTGCCGCTCCAGTCGACGAACGGCTTGTCGATCGACACCTGGCCGAACAGGTAATCGACATCGTGATCGGGCCGCGCGCTCTTCGCGACGATCACCGTCTTGCTCGTGCTCGAGCTCGCGCCGCCCATCCCGTCGATCTGCTTGCCGTACGGGTCCGGGCTGCCGATCACGCGCGAGAGCAGCGCGTCGCGCGCGGCGCCCGGCTGCCGCGCGGCTTCGGGCAGATCCTGCAGCCGGAAGAACACGCCCTTGCTGGTGCCGCCGCGCAGGTAGGTCGCGGGAATCTTGATTTGGGGTACGTGGGCCATGATTCGTGAGGTCCTGTGTCGAGCGGAGCGAGTGCTTCAGCACCGGCTCCGATCCCATGCAAAGCAAGTGAAAGCAAGTGATTCGGGCCCGTTCGCCCGATGAAGCGCGTCACCGCGCCGTCACGCCGCCTTCGACGATTCGAGGAAGTCCTGCGCGAAGCGCTGCAGCACGCCGCCCGCGTCGTAGATCGACACTTCCTCGGCCGTGTCGAGTCGGCACGTGACGGGCACATCCACGCGCTCGCCGCTCTTGCGGCGGATCACGAGCGTGAGTTCCGCGCGCGGCGTGCGCCCGCCGATCACGTCGAACGTCTCGGTGCCGTCGATCGCAAGCGTCGTGCGGTTCGTGCCCGGCTTGAACTCGAGCGGCAGCACGCCCATGCCGATCAGGTTCGTGCGGTGGATCCGCTCGAAGCCCTCCGCGACGATCGCCTCGACGCCCGCGAGCCGCACGCCCTTCGCCGCCCAGTCGCGCGACGATCCCTGGCCGTAATCCGCGCCCGCGATCACGACGAGCGGCTGCTTGCGGTTCATGTAGGTCTCGATCGCCTCCCACATCCGCATCACGCTGCCGTCCGGCTCGACGCGCGCGAGCGAGCCCTTCTTCACTTCGCCGTCGACGACCGCCATCTCGTTGACGAGCGTCGGATTCGCGAACGTCGCGCGCTGCGCGGTCAGGTGGTCTCCGCGGTGCGTCGCGTACGAGTTGAAGTCCTCTTCCGGCAGGCCCATCTTCGCGAGGTATTCGCCCGCCGCGCTCGTCGGCAGGATCGCGTTCGACGGCGACAGGTGGTCGGTCGTGATGTTGTCGCCGAGCACGGCGAGCGCACGCATGCCCGCGAGCGTGCGCTCGCCCGCGAGCGCGCCCTCCCAGTACGGCGGACGGCGGATGTACGTGCTCTGCGGCCGCCAGTCGTAGAGGGGCGCCGCGCGCTCGCCGGCGTCGGCCGCGCGCGCGAACATCGGCTCGTAGACGGCGCGGAACTGCCCGGGCTTCACGCTCGAGGCGACGATCGCGTCGATCTCCTCGTCGGTCGGCCAGATGTCCTTCAGCGTGACGGGCTGGCCGTTCGCGTCGTGGCCGAGCGCGTCCTTCTCGATGTCGAAGCGGATCGTGCCCGCGATCGCGTAAGCGACGACGAGCGGCGGCGACGCGAGGAACGCCTGCTTCGCATACGGATGGATGCGGCCGTCGAAGTTGCGGTTGCCGGACAGCAAGGCGGTGGCGTACAGGTCGCGCTCGACGATCTCCTGCTGGATCTTGGGATCGAGCGCGCCGGACATCCCGTTGCAGGTCGTGCACGCGAACGCGACGATGCCGAAGCCGAGCTTCTCCAGCTCCGGCAGCAGGTTCGCTTCCTTCAGATACAGCTCGACCGCCTTCGAGCCGGGCGCGAGCGAGCTCTTCACCCACGGCTTGCGCACGAGGCCGCGCGCGTTCGCGTTGCGCGCGAGCAAGGCCGCGGCGATCACGTTGCGCGGGTTGCTCGTGTTCGTGCAGCTCGTGATCGCGGCGATGATCACCGCGCCGTCGGGCATCTCGCCCGGCTTCTCTTCCCACCGGCCCGCGATCCCGCGCGCGGCGAGCTCGGACGTCGGCAGCCGCTTGTGCGGATTCGACGGGCCGGCCATGTTGCGCACGACGCTCGACAGATCGAACGTCAGCGTGCGCTCGTATTGCGCGTTCGCGAGGCTGTCTGCCCACAGGCCCGCCGCCTTCGCGTAGGTTTCGACGAGCTTCACCTGCTCGTCGCTGCGCCCCGTCAGGCGCAGGTAATCGATCGTCTGCCCGTCGATGAAGAACATCGCGGCCGTCGCGCCGTATTCGGGCGCCATGTTCGAGATCGTCGCGCGATCGCCGAGCGTGAGGCTCTTCGCGCCCTCGCCGCGGAATTCGAGATACGCGCCGACCACTTTCTCGCGGCGCAGGAATTCGGTCAGCGCGAGCACGACGTCGGTCGCGGTGATGCCGGGCTGGCGCTTGCCGGTCAGCTCGACGCCGACGATGTCCGGCAGCCGCATCCACGACGCGCGGCCGAGCATCACGTTCTCCGCCTCCAGCCCGCCCACGCCGATCGCGATCACGCCGAGCGCGTCGACGTGCGGCGTGTGGCTGTCGGTGCCGACGCAGGTGTCCGGGTACGCCACGCCGTCCTGCGCCTGGATCACGGGCGACATCTTCTCCAGATTGATCTGGTGCATGATGCCGTTGCCGGGTGGAATCACGTCGACGTTCTCGAACGCCTTCTTCGTCCACTCGATGAAGTGGAAGCGATCCTCGTTGCGGCGATCCTCGATCGCGCGGTTCTTCGCGAACGCGTCCGAATCGAAGCCGCCGCACTCGACGGCGAGCGAGTGATCGACGATCAGTTGCACCGGCACGACCGGATTCACCTTCGCCGGATCGCCGCCGCGTTCCGCGATCGCGTCGCGCAGGCCCGCGAGATCGACGAGCGCGGTCTGGCCGAGGATGTCGTGGCAGACGACGCGCGCCGGGAACCACGGGAAATCGCGCTCGCGCTTGCGCTCGACGAGCTGTTTCAGCGAATCGGCGAGGATCGCCGGGTCGCAGCGGCGCACGAGGTTCTCGGCGAGCACGCGCGACGTGTACGGCAAGGTGTCGTACGCGCCCGGGCGGATCGCGTCGACGGCGGCGCGCGCGTCGAAGTAATCGAGCGGCGTGCCGGGCAGGGGTTTGCGGTTGGCAGTGTTCATTGCGTGGGGACAGACTGGGTAACGATCGTCGCGAAACGGCCGGGCGTCGCGCCCGGCCGCCGGATGCCGCCGATCAGCGCTTCTCGATCGGCACGAACTTCAGGTCTTCCGGGCCGGTGTAGTTCGCGCTCGGGCGGATGATCTTGTTGTCGACCCGCTGCTCGATGATGTGCGCGCTCCAGCCGGACGTGCGCGCGATCACGAAGAGCGGCGTGAACATCGCGGTCGGCACGCCCATCATGTGATACGACACCGCGCTGAACCAGTCGAGGTTCGGGAACATCTTCTTGATCGCCCACATCACCGATTCGAGCCGCTCGGCGATGCTGAAGAGCTTCAGGTCGCCCGCTTCCTTCGACAGCTTGCGCGCGACCTCCTTGATCACCTTGTTGCGCGGATCGGAGATCGTGTAGACCGGGTGGCCGAAGCCGATCACGACTTCCTTGTTCTCGACGCGGCGGCGGATGTCGACTTCCGCCTCGTCGGGCGTGCGGTAGCGGTTCTGGATCTCGTATGCGACTTCGTTCGCGCCGCCGTGCTTCGGCCCGCGCAGCGCGCCGATCGCGCCCGTGATCGACGAGTACATGTCCGAGCCCGTGCCGGCGATCACGCGGCCCGTGAATGTCGACGCGTTGAACTCGTGCTCCGCGTACAGGATCAGCGACGTATGCATCGCGTCGACCCACGATTTCGACGGCGTCTTGCCGTGCAGCAGGTGCAGGAAGTGACCGCCGATCGAGTCGTCGTCGGTTTCCGTCTCGATGCGGCGGCCGTTGTGCGAGTAGTGATACCAGTACAGCAGCATCGAGCCGAGCGACGCCATCAGCCGGTCCGCGATGTCGCGCGCGCCCGGCAGGTTGTGGTCGTCCTTCTCGGGCAGCACGGTGCCGAGCACCGATACGCCGGTGCGCATCACGTCCATCGGATGCGCGGACGCCGGAATCCATTCGAGCGCCGCCTTCACGTTCGCGGGCAGGCCGCGCATCGCGCGCAGCTTCGCCTTGTACGCGGCCAGTTCCGTCACGTTCGGCAGCGTCTCGTGCACGAGCAGGTGCGCGATCTCCTCGAATTCGCTCGATCCGGCGATATCGAGAATGTCATAGCCGCGATAATGCAGATCGTTGCCGGTCTTGCCGACCGTGCACAGCGCGGTGTTGCCCGCCGCGACGCCCGACAGCGCGACCGACTTCTTCGGCTTGAAACCGCTCGCGGCGCCCGTTGCTGCTGCTTCCTTCGTCTCGCTCATCCTTATACTCTCCTGGGTTCGAATCCTTGAATCCGTGCTTCGGTGCTTCCGTGCATCAGTTCCGGCCTTGGCTGAAAAGCTGGTCAAGCTTCTCTTCGTATGCGTAGTAGCCGAGATACTCGTACAACTCCGCGCGCGTCTGCATCGTCTGCACCGCGGCCTTTTGCGTGCCGTCGCGGCGCACCGTCTCGTAGAAGTTCAGCGCGGCCTTGTTCATCGCGCGATACGCGCCGCAGCAGTAGAGCGCGATGTCGACGTTCGCGCCCTTCAGCTCGTCGAGCGTGAAGAGCGGCGTCGAGCCGAACTCGGTCAGGTTCGCGAGGATCGGCACCTTCACCGCTTCCTTGAAGCGGCGGTAGTCGTCGAGCGTCTTCATCGCCTCGGGGAAGATCATGTCCGCGCCCGCCTCGACGTACGCGATCGCGCGCTCGATCGCCGAATCGATGCCCTCGGCCGCCGCCGCGTCGGTGCGCGCCATGATCACGAAGGTCTCGTCGGTGCGCGCGTCGACGGCCGCCTTGATCCGGTCGACCATCTCGCCCGTCGGCACGCATTCCTTGCCCGGACGGTGGCCGCAGCGCTTCTGCCCGACCTGGTCCTCGAGGTGCACGGCGCCGACGCCCGCCTTGATGAACGAGCGGATCGTGCGCGCGATGTTGAACGCGCCGCCCCAGCCGGTATCGATGTCGACGAGGAGCGGCAGGTTCGTCGCGTTCGTGATCCGGTTCGCGTCGACGAGCACGTCGTCCATCGTGCTAATGCCGAGATCGGGAATGCCGAGCGAGTTCGCGGCGACACCGCCGCCCGACAGATAGACCGCCTTGAAGCCGACCGCTTCGGCCATCTTCGCGGCATACGCGGTGATCGCGCCGACCACCTGCAGCGGCTGCTCGGCCGCGACCGCCGCGCGGAATTTCGCGCCGGCGCTGATCAGTTGTGGGTTGCCCATCGACTCCTCCTGAAAGATGCCGATAAACAGCAAGGTCCGGGCCAGGCGCGCCGCCGGCCGCTAACCCGCTGATTCTGCGCGCTTTCCGGATTCGGCGCACTGATCAGACGATTTCAATTTCGAAATCCAGATTCCAGAATTGAAATTCATGCGCGATAATGCGCCGCATCGCTTCTCTTCGTTCGGGCGCGGCGCGCGCCGCGCCCTTCATCCATCCAGCATGAGCACCCTACCCGAAACCGGCGTGCGGCCGCGCGTCTGGGCGGTCGGCATCAGCCGGCTGCGCGCGCTCTTTCGCGACATCGCCGACGAATACGAAGAGCGCGCCGACCTGCGGATCGTCGCGCGCGGCTACGAGGAAGCGATCACCGCGCTCGCGACGGCGGGCGGCGAGCGCCCCGACGCGATCGTCGCCGCCGGCTCGAACGGCACCTATCTGAAGGCGCGCGTGCGCGTGCCCGTCGTGCTCGTCAATCCGACCGGCTTCGACGTGATGCACGCGCTCGCCCGCGCGCGGCGCGACGCGAGCCGGATCGCGCTCGTCAGCTACGGCGAGACGCCGCCCGAGGTGCGCAGCTTCGCGGCCGCATACGGGCTCGACATCGTGTTCGCGTCGTACCAGAGCGCGCAGGAGGCGGAAACGCGCGTGCTCGAAATGCGCGAGCGCGGCATCGAGACCGTCGTCGGGCCGGGGCTCGTCACCGATCTCGCGGCGAACGCCGGGATGGGCGCGGTGTTCGTCTATTCGCACGCGTCGGTGCGCGCGGCCGTCAACACGGCGCTCGAAGTCGCGCACGCGACGCACGCGGAAGCGCTGCGCCGCGAGCGGCTCGACAACCTGCTGCAGCATCTGCGCGACGGCGTCGTCGCGCTCGACCGCGAGGGCCGCGTCGAGGCGATCAACGAGCGGCTCGCGCTCGCGCTCGGCGTGTCGCCGTCGGCCGCCGTCGGCCGCGCGCTGCACGATCTGACGCCCGAACTGCGCACGCTGCGCGCGGCCGACGGCGACACGCTCGCGACCGTGCGCGGCGTGCGCTATGTCGTCCATCGCGGGCCGCTCGCCGCGAGCGGCGGCGCGCCCGGCAGCGTGCTGACGTTCCAGGAATCGCGCGCGGTGGAGCGGCTCGACCGCACGCTGCGCTCGCATCAGCACGCGCAGCAGTTCACCGCGCGCTACCGGCTCGACGACGTCGTCGGCGCGACGCCCGCGATCGCGCACGCGCGCGAGCTCGCGCGGCGCTACGCGAAATCGGACGCGACCGTGCTGATTCTCGGCGAGAGCGGCACCGGCAAGGAGATGATCGCGCAGAGCCTGCATGCGCTGTCCGCGCGCCGCAAGTATCCGTTCGTCGCGGTGAACTGCGGCGCGTTTCCGGAATCGCTGCTGGAGAGCGAGCTGTTCGGCTACGAGGAAGGCGCGTTCACCGGCGCGCGGCGCGGCGGCAAGGCGGGGCTCTTCGAGGCCGCGCACCGCGGCACGCTGTTTCTCGACGAGATCGGCGAGATGCCGCCGTCGCTGCAAAGCCGGCTGCTGCGCGTGCTGCAGGAGCGCGAGGTAGTGCGCGTCGGCTCGACCGAGCCGGTTCCGGTCGACATCCGCGTCGTCGCGGCGACGCACCGGCCGCTCTTCGCGGCCGTCGAGGCGGGCACGTTTCGCGCGGATCTCTATTACCGGCTGAACATCCTGAACATCGGGCTGCCGCCGCTGCGCGAGCGCGCGGCCGACATTCCCGCGCTCGCCGCGACGCTGCTCGCGCAGGCCGCGCGCCGCGAGCCGCGGCTCGCCGAGCGGCTGCGCGACGCGAATGACGCGGCGCGCGCGCTCGATGCCGCGAACGCCGCGCTGATCCGCTATCGATGGCCCGGCAACGTGCGCGAGTTGCAGAACGTGATCGAGCGGATCGCGGTGGAGCTCGCCGACGCAAACGAGCGCGGCAGCGCGGCCGTGAGCGTCGACACGCTGCGCGCGATCGCGCCCGAGGTGCTCGCGCTCGATGCGTTCGCGGCGGGCGGCGATGGCGGACGCGGCGGCGGCGCGAATGGCGGCCATGCCGACGGCGACGCCGATGCGCGGCGCCCGACGCTCGTGCAGCGCCGCCGGCGCGCGGAAGCCGACGAGATCCGCGCCGTGCTCGACGCATGCGGCGGCGATCGCGATCGCACATGCGCGATGCTCGGCATCAGCAAGACGACGCTGTGGCGCAAGCTCGCGGCGAGCGAAGGGAGCGCGCGGGGCGGCCGGCGCGGTAGTGGTGGTAGCGGTGGCAGTGGCAGTGGCGGCAACGACGGAGGCGGTGATGCCTAGGGTCTGTTGACATACGGAACGCACATGCGTTGTCACGAGAACAGCCGCTCGCCGCGTCGTCATTCGCCGTTCGCGGCACGCGAAACACGCACGAAACACGCACGACGCCGACGCGCGACACCGCGCATCCGGATCGCGCGACGAAACGCGCTTGCGCCCTCGTCCCCATTCGTGATTGATGTCAACACCGCGGTCATCCGCGATGCTCGCCGCGTTCAAGCTGCAAGTGCAGGAATGGAAGGACACGCTGCTGCGCGGCAAGGACCCGGCGAAACTCGACAAGTACTGGCGCGCGTTCCAGCAGCGCGAGCGGACCGTCGACGCGCCCGCCGCCGAGCTGAAACGAAGCTGCCGGACAGTGAGAGCCGCAGGCTGATCGAGCAGTTCGCGTCGGCGCACGCGGAAATGGGGCAAGGCTATCGTAAGGGATTCGAAGTATTCAAGGCATCGGGGTTCGATCCGTCCGCGAGCGACCAGGCCGTCGCGGGCGTCGATCGCGCGCCTGCCGAGCTGCTTGAAAAGACCGCGCAGGACATCGCCGCCGACAGCGCGCGCGTGTCGGCCGACGCCGCGAGCGACGCCGTGCGCGCAACGACGATCAGCATCGTCGCGACGCTCGTCGTGTTCGCGCTCGCGCTCGCCGGAGGCGTCTGGTTCAGCGGCGCCGTCACGCGGCCGCTGTCGCGCGCGCTCGCATGCGTGCGGCGGGTTGCGACGGGCGATCTGTCGACGCCGATCGACGCGCGCGGCGACGACGAGATCGCCGAGCTGCTCGCCGCGCTGAAGGACATGCAGGCGAGCCTGTCGCACGTCGTGCGCGACGTGCGACACAACGCGGACGGCGTCGCCACCGCGAGCGCGCAGATCGCGTCGGGCAATCTCGATCTGTCGTCGCGCACCGAGGAACAGGCGGCGTCGCTCGAGGAAACGGCGGCCAGCATGGACGAGCTCACGTCTACCGTGCGCCGCAACGCCGAGCATGCGCAGCACGCGTGCGCGGTTGCCGCCGACGCATCGACGACAGCCACGCGCGGCGGCGACGTGATGCGCCAGGTCGTCGACACGATGCGCGGCATCGCGGACAGCTCGGGCAAGGTCGCCGAGATCATCGCGGTGATCGACGGCATCGCGTTCCAGACCAACATCCTGGCATTGAACGCGGCCGTCGAGGCGGCGCGCGCGGGCGAGCAGGGGCGCGGCTTCGCGGTCGTCGCGGGCGAGGTGCGCACGCTCGCGCAACGCAGCGCGACGGCGGCGCGCGAAATCAAGACGCTGATCGAGCAGTCGACCGAGCGCGTCGGCGCGGGCTCCGCGCTCGTCGACGATGCGGGGCGGATCATCGGCGAGATCGTCGATTCGGTGCGGCAGGTGACGGGCATCGTCGGCGAGATCGCGTCGGCGTCGAACGAGCAGAGCATCGGCATCGAGCAGGTCAATCACGCGGTCGCGCAAATGGACAACGTGACGCAGCAGAACGCGGCGCTCGTCGAAGAGGCGTCCGCGGCGGCGCACGCGCTCGCCGAACAGGCACACGCGCTGCACGGCGCGGTGGCGGTGTTCACGCTGCAGGGCGAACGCGGCGGCGACAGTTAAACCAACGGCGACAGCGACGGCCTATATGCACGGCTTGCTCGCGACGAAGTGAAACCACGCTTCGTCGCCGAGATTCTGATCGCGCCGCACAGGCTCGCCGGTCGATCCGCCGAACGCCGCGCGCAGCTTCAGGCCGACGTCGGCGAGCTGACGCTGCTGGGTCGCGAAATCGGTGTACATGATGAGTATCCCGAACTTGTGCGCGGCGCACACACGCATCGCATAGCCGTCGAACGCGCGATTGAAACGCGAATGGCGGAAATAATTGAACGCGCCGATCGGCAGCGAATACGCGATCCTCGCCGCATCTAACGCGATCGCGAGCGGGTTCGCCGGGCGCCGCGGCAGGCGGGCGAGCCGCGACAGTCCTTCGCGATAGCCGGGCCCCGCGAGATTGTGCGTCGAGAACAGCGCGAAGCCGCCCGGCCTCAGCACGCGCGCGAACTCCTTCAGGATCGCGATCCGGCCATCGTGATCGACCGCGTCGATGCCGTTGTAGCTGAACACGACGAGCGAGAAGCTCTCGTCGGCGAACGCCGACATGTCGCGCGCGTCCATCCGCTGGACGCGCGTGCCCGGATGATTGCGCCGGCAGATCTCGACGAGCTCGGGCGTGTAGTCGACGGCGGTATAGTCGGCGCTGATCGTCTTCAATAGCGGCACGGTGCGCCCGCCGCCGACGCCGACGTCGAGAATTGGCTCGTCGCGCACGCGCTCGGCGATCCACGCGATCGCCGCCGCCTCGCCCGGATCGGTCCAGCCGGACGCGCGCCCGTATCCGCCCAGCGCGCTGCGGCTGCGCCAGACGGCTTGATTGATGCGGTCCTGCACGAAACCTGCGTTCACGATTCCCCCTCTTCGCCGATGGTCCCGGCGAATCGCCGCACTTCGTTGAACTCGCTTCGAGTATCGTCATGCGCACGCACGCGCCTCTGTTCTGCGGCTTACATTCGGCAGGATTTCGAACGAATGTTCGAAGCGGCGCGCGCACCGCTGCGCGGCGGCGACGTGCGCCGAGGTTCGCGCGGGACGGTGGATCAGCGCCCGCGCGCGAAGCGGTCGGTCGCCGCGATCAGCGCGCGCAGGATGCCCGGCTCGTCGTACGCGTGGCCCGCGTCGGGCACGATCTCGAGCGACGCGCGCGGCCACGCCTTCGCGAGCTCCCACGCGGTGCGCGCGGGCGTCGCGACGTCGTAGCGCCCCTGAACGATCACGCCCGGAATGTCCGCGAGACGATGCGCGTCGCGCAGCAACTGCCCGTCTTCCATGAAGCCTTGATGAACGAAGTAGTGGTTTTCGATGCGGGCGAACGCAAGCGCGTAATGCGCGTCGCCGAAATGCGCCTCGTGCGCGGCATTCGGCAGCAGCGTGATCGTCCGGCCTTCCCAGACGCTCCATGCGCGCGCGGCTTCGCGCTTCGCCGCTTCGTCGTCGCCCGTCAGCCGGCGGCGATACGCGGCGATCAGGTCCGCGCGCTCGGCGGGCGGAATGGGCGCGATGAAATCCTCCCACAGGTCCGGAAACAGCCACGACGCGCCTTCCTGGTAATACCAGAGCAGCTCGGAGCGGCGCACCGTGAAGATGCCGCGCACGACGAGCTCGGTCACGCGCGCCGGATGCGCCTCGCCATACGCGAGCGCGAGCGCGCTGCCCCACGAGCCGCCGAACACGAGCCAGCGCTCGACGCCGAGCATCTCGCGCAGCCGCTCGATGTCGTCGACGAGATGCCATGTCGTGTTGTTCTCGAGGCTCGCGTGCGGCGTCGAGCGGCCGCAGCCGCGCTGGTCGAACAGCAGCACGTTGTAGCGCGCGGGGTCGAAGAGGCGGCGGTGATCGGCGCTGCAGCCGCCGCCCGGGCCGCCGTGCAGGAAGACGGCCGGCTTGCCGTCGGGGTTGCCGCACTGCTCCCAATACACGCGATGGCCGTCGCCGGTGTCGAGGAAGCCGTGTGCGTAGGGTTCGATCGGTGGATACAAGGGGCGCTCCGGATAAATGGAAGAAAGCGACGCTTCATTATGCCGAGTCGCCGGAAAAACGGTGCGCGCGCCTGCTTCGGACACGACCAGCCGTCATGCGTCCACGTTCGTGCCAGCCGTCGCGACGGCGCGACTTCGACGCAGCGTCGCGGAGATACACTCCGCGCTCAGGCGCGACGAGCATTCGTCGACGTGCCGGTCGATCGTTTCCGTCGTGACGCCGAGTACGAAGCGCGCGCCGCTGGCGGCGAAACGCCGTGGGTGCTGCGCGCGCATCGGCAGGTCACGCCTTGGGCGGGCCGCTATCTCGTCGTCGTCGATTCGGAGCGCAAGACGCGTCCCGCATGGTCGCCCGCGCCGGGCAGGAAGGCGCATGCGAAAGTGCCGAAGGGTGGCGACACCGCGGATTGACATGGCGACTCGCAGCCGGGCACGCGCGCATGCCGCCACGCCGAATCGCGGCAATCGGATCGCACGCGATTTCTCCCGAACGAACGAAGCCGCGTGCATGTCAAGCGCCCCTGCCCTGGTCAGCGGCTTGGCGCCACCGCGCCATCCGTCGTCGCCGGCAATAGCGCACGACGATCGCCCGGCCCGGCGCCGAACCCGTCGAACGCCGCCTTCGCCCGATACTGCGCCTCCCACATCGCCCGATAGCGTCCATCGATCGCAATCAGCTCGTCATGCCGCCCCTGCTGCACGAGCCGCCCGCCGTCGATCACGAGAATCCGGTCCGCGCCGACGATCGTCGACAGGCGATGCGCGATCACGACGACGGTCTTGTCCCGCACGAGCGCATCGATCGCACGCTGCACCGCCAGTTCGCTTTCGACATCGAGCGCCGCGGTCGGCTCGTCGAGAATCACGATCGGCGCGTCCTTCAGCAATGCGCGCGCGATCGAGATGCGCTGGCGTTCGCCGCCCGACAGCCTGCCGCCGATCTCGCCGAGCCGCGTCTGCCAGCGCTGCGGCAGGCGTTCGATGAATTCGTGGCACTGCGCGGCGCGCGCCGCGGCTTCGACTTCCTCATCGGTCGCGTCCGGCCGCGCCATGCGGATGTTCGCGAGCACTGTGTCGTCGAACAGATAGACGTCCTGAAACACGACTGAAATCAACGCATTCAGCGCCGTTTCCGGAATCTGCCGGATGTCGACGCCGCCGATCTCGATCGAGCCGCGCTGCGGATCGGCATGACGCAGCAGCAAGCGCGCGATCGTCGACTTGCCTGACCCCGACGGACCGACGAGCGCCGTCATCCCGTTCGCCGGCAGCGTCGCGCTGAAGCCGCCGAGCGCATCGCCCGTCGCGCGCGCGTAACGGAACGACACGTCGTCGAAACGCAGCTCGAAGCGGGTCGGCACGCACGGCGGCTGCCGCGCCGGCAGCGGCTCGATCGCAAGCAGCGCTTCGATGCGTTCCAGCGCGGCTTCGATCATCTCGATAACCGCCGTATAGCCGATCAACGTCGCCATCGGCTCGGAGAAACGCACGACGATCACCATCACGGCCGAGACGGCCGACAGTTCGAGCGTGCCCATCACCACCCACGTGACGGCCGCCGCGACGACGAGTTGCAGGCCGAGCTCGACGACGCTCGCGACAATGAGATTCGGCTTCGCGCTCCTGCGATGCGCGGCCGTCTGCATATCGAGCAGTTTCGCGCAGCCGTCGGCGAGCGTCGACGCTTTCGACGCGTCGCTGCACACCGCGCGCAGCACCGGCAGCCCTTGCGTGAATTCGACGATGTCGGCGTTCAATCGACTGTGCGCGTCCGCGAGCGCGCGCATCCCGCGCCCGAGCGCCGGCCGGCGCCAGCGGTAAAGCGGCACGATCGCGGGGAACACGAGCAGCAGGATCAGGCCCATGCGCCAGTCGACGAACAGCGTGGCGAGCGCGACGACGCAAGGCGTAATGGTCGCGAGCGCGATCATGTTGACGATCGCGAGCGTGTAGTTGAGGTTCTCGTCGACGCTGCCGAGCAGCAGCGCGTTCATCTCGCCCGAGCGCTTGTCCTGCAGCAGGTCGAGCGGCATGTGGCGCAGTTGCTCGCCGAGCCGCATGCGCAGCGCGTGCGTCGTGTACGCCATTCGCCCGTTGTATTCGAAGCCTTGCGCGCGCCAGCGCGCGCATGTCGCGAACGCCGCGATCAGCGTCATCGCGCTCAGCCAGCCGAGCGCCGACGCGGTCGGCCGCTTGTCGACGATCGCGGCGATCAACGGAAACAGGCAGGCAAGCGCGAGTCCCTGCGCGGCCGCGGCGATGCACAGGCCGACGATGCTCGCGCGCAGCGCGCCTGCATTCGGGCCCGCGACGCTCGTCAGTCGTCGATACGTCAGGCGCCACGATGCGGGGCGCCGGGTTTCGGTCGATTCGTGTTTCATCGCGTGCGCTCCATTTCGATGCCGGTCCGATTCTCTTGCGCGCCGCCGCGCAGCGCCCAGCGCTGCGCGCGTTCATGGCTGTCCCACAGCCGCGCGTAAACGCCTCGCATCGACAACAGCGCGTCGTGGCGGCCCGCTTCGACGAGCGCGCCCCGATCGAACACGAGAATCTGATCGGCATGACGAATCGTCGACAGGCGATGCGCGACCATGATCACCGTCTTGCCGCGCATCAGCGCGGACAGCGCGCGCATCAGCTCGGCCTCGTTTTCCGGATCGGAAAACGCGGTCGCCTCGTCGAGCACGAGGATCGGACGGTTCTGCAGGATCGCGCGCGCGATCGTGATGCGCTGCCGCTGCCCGCCCGACAGGAATGCGCCGCGCTCGCCCGCGAGCGTGTCGTACCCGTTCGGCAAGCACATGATGAAGTCGTGCGCCTGCGCGGCCTTCGCTGCCGCGATCACGTCGTCCATCGTGCGGTTCGGCGAGCCGACGCGGATGTTGTTCGCGATCGTGTCGGCGAACAGGAACGTGTCCTGGAACACGAACGCGAGCTGCGACATCAGCACGTCGGCCGTCATGTCGCGCACGTCGACGCCGCCGACGAGCACGCGCCCCGCATCGACGTCCCAGAAGCGCGGAATCAGCCGCGCGACGGTCGTCTTGCCCGCGCCCGACGGGCCGACGAGCGCGGTCGTCGAGCCCTGCGGGACGTGGAAGCTCACGTTGCGCAGCACGCGCGCGTCACCGTTGCCGTTGCCGTCTCCTTCATCGTCATGGCCGGCATGGCGGCGGGCGGGCACGGTTCCCGGCTTCGCATCCGCGGGCGCGCCATAGCCGAAGCCGACATTCTCGAACGTCACGCTCGCATCGGCCGGCGCGCGCCCATCGACGGGCATCGGCAGCGTCGGCAGCGCCATCGTCTGCTGAATCCGCGCGACGCTCAGCTTCGCCTTGTCGACCATGTGATTGAGCATCATCATCGGCATCATCGCTTCCGCCATCCCGGTGCCGACGAGCAGCACCGCGATCCACGCGCCGAAATCCGATGCATCGCGCGCGATCAGCCACGCGCCGAGCCACAGCAGCACGAGCAGCGTCGGCAGCGGATTGAGCATCGCGAACGAGAAACGCGCGGAGAAACCCGCCTGCCGATACCAGCGCGTCAGCACGTCGAGATATGCGTCGAGCGCATGCTGAAAGCGGCCGAACGTCGAATAGCCGGCGTCGAACGTGCGCACGACAGGCATCGCCTGCACGAACTCGATGACGGCCGCGCTCACTCGCTCGCGCGCGTCGTTGTACAGCCGGCTCATCTCGACGGCGTTGCGCATCGCGAGCGTCAGCACGCCGAATCCGATCGCCATCACCGCGGCCGCGCCGGCGGCGAGCCGCCAGTCGAGCCACAGCAGCACGACGAGCGTGCACGCCGGTCCGACGAACGCGCGCGCATAGAGCGGCGTGCTGTCGGCGACGAAAATGTGGAGCGCCTTCACGTCGTCGTGGATGACTTTCGACAGCGCGCCCGCACCGGCCTGCTGCAGCGTGCCGAGCGACACGCGCGTCAGGCGGTCCGCCAGATCGCTGCGCAGGATCTTTTCGAGGCGGAATGCCGCGTAGTGCGATTGGCTGAACGCGCCCAGCCGCAGAAAATAGCTGCCGGCGAGGCACAGGACGGCGCCCGCGACCGGCCACGCCGGCCAGACATGCGGCCGCTCGACGAGCTGCCGGACCGTCCATGCGAGCGACAGCAGGAATGCGACGTTCAGCAGCGTCGCGAGCGACGAGACGGCCATCGCGAAACGGATTTGCGCACGCACCGGGCGCATGATGCTCCACGGGCTTGGGCGGGCATTCGCGCGTCTTCGGCGGTCTGAATGGACGGCTTCGGTCGGTGGTTCGGACATGGCGATTCCTCGTGAGCCCGGCAGCGGGCGGAGCTAAATGGGATCGAAGCGGCGCGCCCACGTGCGCGCGCGACGATTTGCAACGGCATGGAACGACGCACGCGGCCTGCGCCGACGAAACACACTACGCGCGGCATGCAGCCGCGCTCATCGCCTGCGACGCGGCGAGCCATGCGGCCGGCCGCGTCGCGCACGGTCAATAATCGAACGCAACCGTCACGCCCACCGTGCGTCCGAGTCCGACCTGCGCGAGATTGCCTGTCGGCGCACGGAACGCATACGTGCGGTAGTCGCGGTTCGTCAGGTTCTGCGCATAGAGCGTAAGCTCGACGTCGCGGCGCGGACGCCAGCCGAGCGACGCGTCGACCAGCGCATAGCCGCCCTGGCGCAGTTTGTTCGCGACGTCGAAGTACTGCGCGCCGAGCCAGCGCACCGCGACACGCGGCCGCACCGTGCCGACCATCGTCGGCACTTCGCCGCCGACGTTCAGCGTGAAGCCGTAGCGAGGCGCGAACGGAACGTCGTTGCCCGAGCACGTAGCGCAACCGAACGGATCGGTGTAGCTGCGGAACGTCGCGTGATTGACAAAGCCGTCGAGCCCGGCCGTCCAGCCTCGCGCGATACCCCATTCGACGCCGAACTCGACGCCCGTCGAGCGCGTGTCGCCAACGTTGCGCAGCGACTGATAACCGAGCGAATCGCTGCTGTAGAGCTGGGCATTGCGGATGTCGATCCGATAGAGCGCGACGCTGCCGCGCAGTGATCGCCCGTCATAGCGCGCGCCGAGCTCATAGCTGACCGCACGCTCCGGACCATAGGCCTGCGCATCCGCGAGGCTCGACGGCGCGAGATTGAAGCCGCCCGGCTTATAGCCTTGCGACACGTTCGCATAGACGCGCCACGCCGGATCGATCTGATAGCCGGCGGACACTTTGCCGAGAATCCGGTTGCCGGCCGTGCCGCTCACGCCGGCGAAAGGCGCATACGTCGACGCGGACGCCATCGCGGCGCCGGCGAACTGCGTCCACGCCTGATCGCGCGACGCCCGCAGGCCGGCCGACAGATCGAGCGCGTCCGTCACGTGCCAGGTGACGTCGCCGTACGCGGCGAGCGACTTGCCTTCGTTGCTCGATGCGGTCGTCGACAGATTGACGACCGACGGAATCACCATGTCGTTGACGTACGTGCGCGACTGATGCACGTCCTGCCGATAGAGGCCGAACACCGCGTCCCAGCGCCGGCCGGGCGCGTGCGTCGCGAGCCGCAGTTCCTGGACGTTCTGCCGCCAGTCCTCCGGCTGCTGCGAGAAATACTGGAGAAACGGAAAGCGCCGCTCGATGTCGACCGTCTGCCAGGCGGAAATCGCGGACAGACGCCACTGGCCGAAATCGTAGCGCCCGGACAGCGCATAGCTGTTCCCGCAGCGGCGCATATACGACTCCGCATATTGCGCGGGCAGCCGCGGATCGATGTCCGCGGTGCGGCTGCCGATGTCGTCGAAGGGCACATAGATGTCCTGCGTCGCCTTCGCGCAATCGCGCCCGACCGACACGTTCACTTCCCACGGTGCGCCGGACGGCGCGAGGCGCAGCTTCGCGCTGCCGGCGAACGAGCGTGATCCGCCCTGATGATTCGCGCCGCTGGCCGGATTGCGCAAATCGCCGGGCGCGTCGACGTGCGCGAGCGACACCGCGCCGTACAGCAAATCCTTGACGAGCGGCCCCGCGACCTCCGCCTGCTCGACGTTGCCGCCGCGGCTCGAGACGCCCGCCCGCAGATGCACGCGCGGCGTGTTGTCGGGCGGCAGCGTGACGATGTTCAGCACGCCGCCTTCCGCGCTCTTGCCGTACAGCGTGCCTTGCGGCCCCTTGAGCAACTCGACGCGATCGACGCTGAGGAGCGTCTGCGACGAAAACGTCGGCAATTGCGGCACGCCGTCGACATACACGGTCAACGCCGGGTTGTAGAAATCCTGCGCGGACGAGATGCCGCGCAGGCCGATCATCGGAAACAGCATCGAGCCGCCGCTCGTGATCTGCACGCCGGGCAGCACCCGCGCGAGATCGAGTGTGTTCGCGACCTGCGCATCGTCGAGCGCCGGCTGTTCGACGACGACCGCCGCGCCGTTGAGCGTCGCGAGCGGCTGATCGCGTTTGCTCGCGGTGACGGTCACGGCGGACAGCTCGCCGGCCGCCGTCACGCCGGACGCCGCGCCGGCCCCGGCCGGACCGCTGCCCGACTGCTTCGCCGACGGCGTGCCGGCGGCGCTTGCATGAGCGACGCTCGACAAAGGAATGAGAGAAATCGCGACTGCCATCGCAAAGGCGTTCGACGCCGGGAGCCTGCCCCGCCAGGCTCGCTGATACCGCATCACACACACTCCTTGTTGATCTCGAAGGACGGCCGGGCGGACTCATCGTGCAATCGTGCGTCACGAAGAAATCCTGTCTCGCCGTGGGCGCGCGCCACGGCGAGACGAGACCGTCACGCGCCCGAAGGGCGCGAGAAGCCGCCGAGACAGACTGACTCTCCGGAACGAGCAGATTGTCTCGACGGCGGCGCCTGGAATTGCAATAATGATAACAATTCGCATTTACACTTCTACCCCGATCGGGTCGACTTCCACCCCAATCGGTATGCCGCGCGGAGACGACCACCGATGCCTTCTTCCAGTTCTACGCTTGCGAAACCCGAAGTCGCGATATCGACGCTGCTCGCCAGTCCGACGCCGCCCGCCGAGTCCGCGCCCGATTGCCGACTGCTCAGAGTCGCGCTGCAAGACGGCATCGATGTGCTCGTCTGGCAAGGCGCGCTGCGGCAGCCGATCTCGATGAATATCCGCGACGACTGGGGCCGCGTTCATTTCTGCTGCGCGCTGCAAGGTCGCTCGCGCTTCTCGATCGACGCCGGCAGCAGCGAAACCGAGCACGTGCTGTCAGCGGGCACGGGATGCATCAGCTACACGCCGGATTGCAGCGGCCGCGCAATGCATTCGGGCCAGATCGAAAGCGTGACTGTGTCGATCCGGCCGGATCTCGTGCGCGAGCTCGCACCCGAGCTCGACGCGGCGCTCGAGCGCAAGCTCGATTCGGGGCGCTGCTGCGCGCCGTGCCGGTGCGACGCGGAGATGCGCGCGACCGCGCAATCGTTGAGCCACGCGCTGCAGGACAGGCATCGGTGCGCGCACGGCCGCGCAGGCCGCCCGTCGATGTGGCTGCTCGGACAGAGCCTCGCGCTCGCGAGCCTCGTGATTGAGGCGCATGGCGACGCCGCGCCGCATGCGTGGCCGCTGCCGGCGGCGGAGCGGCAGAAGCTGCTGCGCGCGCGGGATCTTCTGCTCGCGGATCTGAGCCGCGCGCCGACGATCGCGATGCTCGCGAAGGAAACGGGGCTCAGCGTGCTCAAGCTCAAGCGCGGGTTCCGGCGGCTGTTCGATCACAGCGTCTACGGGCTCTTCCAGCAGGAGCGAATGCACGAAGCGCGCCGCCGGCTGTCGAGCGCGGACACGCCGGTGATGACCGTCGCCGCCGACATGGGCTACGCGAACGCGAGCCACTTCACCGCGGCGTTCCAGAAGCAGTTCGGCGTCAATCCCTCGGCGTTCAAGCAGCGTCGCTGACGATCGGTTCGGCTGCGTTCGGGCTTTTCGCGACGCAGTCCTTCGCGACGTTCTCTTTCGCGGCGCGGCCCGTCCGCGCCCGCACGCGCTTTTCGCCGCCCTTGCCCGCCTTGCCCGCCCGGCGCGGATGCATCGCCAGCCGTGCCGGGCGAGTTCCATTGGGGCGGCGGCAAGATACCGATGCGAGCGGAAATAAATCCGTTTCGGGTAGAGCTTCTAAACAATAATGCTTATCGTTCACAGTCATAAGAGACACCGCAAATCGAGGCAGCGCGCGTCGCACAGCGCCGTTGCACTCGGGGCAGGCAGATGACGGATCGCAGATCCGTCAACGGTTCTTTCAGGCAACCGCGAATCGATTGCGCGTCTTGCCCGAAAACCGTCCGACACGTCGTCTGTCCCGAGTCTTCTCGCTTGCGTGGCGTTACCGACGAGGGACTCATGAACGACTTCATCGACACCCGCTCCTGGCCGCTCGTGTACCTGCACATGCCTGCGCAGGTTCCCGATACGGAAGCGGACGCGCGGCTCGCGCAGTTCAAGGCGCTGTACACGCGCGCCGAGCCGTTCGTGCTGCTGATGGACGGCGAGGAATTGCCGCGTCATTCGCCGCGCTTCGTATCCGCCTACGTTCAATGGTGTCGCGACAACGTCGCGCAGCAGCGGCTTTGCGCCGGCGCGATCCGCATCGAGGCGGACCTCGCGCGGCGGCGCGCCTACGAAGAGAAAGCCCGTGCGTGGGATCGCGCCGAGCACGCGCCCTATCCGTTCCGCGTCGCCGCGACGCACATCGAAGCGCGCGCGCAGGCGCAAGCCTGGCTCGAGCAGCGCAGCGGCCGCGCACGCACGTCGGCCGCGACGCGCGGCACGCGCCGAAGTCCTTAGCGACGCGCGCGGGAACGCCGCGCCCATCGAACCGGCACGCGGCGTCGCGCATCGCACACGCCGCTGCCGCCGTCGCGCCGCGTCGCGTGCGCATGCCGCCGCCACTCATCCGACGACCGACGACTGCACGAAGCATCGCGCCATCGCCCGCAAACGGGCGGCGGCGTATGCGTCGACGGGGTGTCTTTGCGTTCAGGGTTTCGCATCACAACCGACTCGGGATCTTCATTCATGTCCGACCTTCATACGAGCCTCGCCCCCGATCCAGCCGTCGAAGCCGGTTGCATCGCGCTCGACGGCGCATCGCTGCGCGGCGAGCTTGCCGCCGATCTGTCCGTCGACCCCGAACAACTGGACGCCGACGCCAACCTGCTGCAACTGGGCCTCGACTCGATGCGCCTGATGGCGTGGCTGAACCGGCTGCGCGCGCGCGGCCACACGCTGACGCTGCGCGAGCTGTACCGCGAGCCGACGCTCGCCGGCTGGCTCGCGCTGATGCGGCGCTGCCCCGCGCGCGTCGCCGAGCGGCCCGCCGCGCCGCAGGCATGGCCGACGATGCGCGACGGCGAACCGTTCGCGCTCACGCCCGTCCAGCACGCGTATCTCGTCGGCCGCGCCGCGCAGCAGCCGCTCGGCGGCGTCGGCTGCCATCTGTATCAGGAGTTCGACGGCGCGGGGCTCACGCCGGACAGGCTGGAATCCGCCGTCCGCGCGATGATCGCCCGCCATCCGATGCTGAGCGTCGCATTCCGCACGGACGGCCGCCAGCAATGGCGTGCGGGTTCGAGCTGGCCCGGCGTCGCCGTGCACGATTTGCGCGCCTGCGGCGATGCGGAACGCGAGCACGCGCTCGCCGCATTGCGCGAACGCCTCGGCCATCGCGTGCTCGACGTCGAGCACGGCGAGACGTTCGACTTCCAGTTGTCGCTGCTTCCCGGCGGGCGGCATCGCCTGCACGTCGACCTCGATCTGCTCGTGCTCGACGCGGCGAGCTTCACGCTGGTGTTCGACGAGCTCGCGGCGCTCGCCAGCGGCCGCGCGTTGCCGGACATCGGCAGCGGTTACGACTTTCGCAGCTACGTCGCGCATCTGCAGCACGACAGCGCGGCCGCGCGCGAAGCGGCGCAGCGTTACTGGCGCGCGAAGCTGCCCGAACTGCCGGCCGCGCCGCGTCTGCCGCTCGCCCAGGAGCCCGAGCGCGTCGCGCCGGTTCGCTTCAGCCGCCGCCGCGCGGCGCTCGGCGAGGCCGACTGGCGCGCGTTCAAGGCGCAGGCGAGCGCGTGCGGCGTCACGCCGACGATGGCGCTCGCGACGTGCTTCGGCGCGGTGCTCGCGCGCTGGAGCGGCGAGCCGCGCCTGCTGCTGAACCTGACGCTGTTCGATCGACAGCCGCTCGATCCGGCCGTCGAGCGGATGATCGCCGATTTCACGAACATCCTGCTGATCGATCTCGCCGCCGAAGGCGCGCCGTTCGACTCGCTCGCGCGCGCGAACCAGGCGACGTTCGCCGACGCATACGAGCATCGCCACTGGTCGGGCGTCGAGCTGCTGCGTGAGCTGCGCAAGGAACAGTGTCATCCGCACGGCGCGCCCGTCGTGTTCACGAGCAATCTCGGCCGCCCGCTGTACGGCCGCGACACCGCCGCCGCGCTCGGCGAGCCCGGGTGGGGCATCTCGCAAACGCCGCAAGTATGGATCGACCATCTCGCGTTCGAACACGGCGCGTCGGCATGGCTGCAGTGGGACAGCGTCGACGCGCTCTTTCCGGCGAGCCTCGTCGATGCGCTGTTCGATGCGTACGTCGCGCTCGTGCGGCATCTCGTGCGTGACGCCAGCGCCTGGCGCAAGCCGCTGCCCGATCCGATGCCCGACGCGCAGCGCGCGGTCCGCGCGCGCGTCAACGACACCGCGCGGCCGGTGCCGGACGGTTGCCTGCACGACGGCTTCTTCCACGCGGCCGGGCGCGCGCCCGACGCCGTCGCGCTGATCCATCGCGACGCGCGAATCAGCTACGCGACGCTCGCCGAACAGGCGCGCCGCTGCGCGGGCGCGCTCGCGGCGTGCGGCGTGGAAGCGGGCGATACGGTCGCCGTCAGCATGTCGAAGGGCATCGGGCAGATCGTCGCGGTGCTCGGCGTGTTGCACGCGGGCGCGGTCTACGTTCCCGTGCCGCTCGACCAGCCGGAAGAACGCCGCCGCAAGATCTACGACGACGCTCGCGTGAAGCGGGTGCTCGTCTGCCGCGACGATCCGGCGGCGATCGCCGCGCCGGACGATCCGGCGCGCTATCTCGCGTGGCAGGACGCCGTCGCGGCCAACGCGCTGCGCGATCCCGTCGCGGTCGATCCGCGCACGCCGGCGTACGTGATCTACACGTCCGGCTCGACCGGCACGCCGAAGGGCGTCGTGATCTCGCATCGCGGCGCGCTCAACACATGCGCGGAACTGAACCGGCGCTACCGCGTCGGCGCGGGCGATCGCGTGCTCGCACTGTCCGCGCTGCACTTCGATCTGTCGGTCTACGACATCTTCGGCGTGCTCGCGGCGGGCGGCGCGCTCGTACTGGTCGACGAAGCGCAGCGGCGCGATCCGGCCGTCTGGTGCGAACTGCTCGACCGCCATCGCGTGACCGTATGGAACAGCGTGCCCGCGCTGTTCGACATGCTCGTCACGTACGCCGAAGGCTTGGGGCTGCGCGCGCCGTCGAACCTGCGCGTCGCGATGTTGTCCGGCGACTGGATCGGTCTGGATCTGCCTGCGCGCTACCGCGCGTTTCGCGCGGACGGCGAGCTCGTCGCCATGGGCGGCGCGACCGAGGCGTCGATCTGGTCGAACGCCTACGACGTCGGCGACGTGCCGCCGCCCTGGCGCTCGATCCCTTATGGCTATCCGCTCGCGAACCAGCGCTATCGCGTCGTCGACGAGCAGGGCCGCGATTGCCCGGACTGGGTGCCGGGCGAGCTGTGGATCGGCGGCGAAGGCGTCGCGCTCGGCTACTTCAACGACGCCGAACGCACCGCGCGGCAATTCGTCGACGACGCGAGCGGCCGCTGGTATCGGACGGGCGATCACGGGTGCTACTGGCCCGACGGCACACTGGAATTTCTCGGCCGGCGCGACAAGCAGGTGAAGATCGGCGGCTACCGGATCGAGCTCGGCGAGATCGACGCGGCGCTCAATCGCATCGACGGCGTCAAGACCGGCATCGCGCTCGCGGTCGGCGAACGCGACAAATCGCTTGCGGCGTTCGTCGTGCCGTCAGGCGACGCGCTGTTCGACGAACGGCGGGCGGGTCCGGCATGGCCGTCCGACTTTCGCGCGCTGTTCGCGCCCGCGGGCGATTGCGGCTCTGCTCGGGAAGCCGATCCGGACGCGGATGCGGATGCGGACACACACGCAGGCCGCGCCATCGACGCCATCGGCAACGCGAGCGCAAGCGCGGACGCCAGCCGCGACACCGACACCGACACCGACGCGAAGTCCGACGTGGCCATCGAACATCTCGTCGCCGATTTCCTGCACGACCATCTGCAACGCGAAGGCGTGACCTTCGACGCGCCGCTCGACGTCGACGCGGCGCTCGCGCGCTATCGCGCGCAGCCGGCGTGGCGTGCGCTGTTCGCGCGCTGGCTCGCGCTGCTGGCCGCGCACGGCCGCCTCGCCGAAGGGGACAGCGCGTATCGCCGCGGCCCGCGCTACGACCACGCGCGCCGCCGGCCGCGCGCCGACGACCCGCTCTTCACGACCGCCGACGCGCTGCTCACTCACCACGACGCGCTCGGCGCGATCCTGCGCGGGCTGCGCCCAGCGCACACGCTGCTCAACCATCCGTTCTGGTCGCCGGAATCGCTGCTGCTGCGCAGCGATGGCGCCGGGCAAGCGATCGATGCGCTCGCCACCGCGGTCGCGACGCTATCCCGCTCGCTGGGGCGGCCCGCACGGCTCGTCGAGATCGGCGCGCGCAGCGGCCTGTTCGGCGAAGCGCTGCTGCGCCGCCTCGACGCGCAACGGCTGGCCTACACGGCCGTCGACGCGTCGCAGGACATGGTGCTGCGCGCGCAGGCGCGCCTCGCCGCGTTCCCGCATGCGCAAGCGCGGCGCGAGGACCCCGCGTCGCTGAACGATCTCGCGCACGGCGCCGACGTGGTCTGGGCCAACAACGCGCTGCACCGCCTCGGCGATGCGGCGCTCGACGAACTCGCCGGGCTGGCCGCGCCGTCGGCGCTCGTCTACGTGACCGAGCTGCGCGATGCATCGGCGCTCGCGCTCGTCAGCGCCGACCTGCTCGCGGGCGGCGCCGCCGCGCAGCACAGCCTGCGCCGCGCGGAAGACTGGCGACATGCATTCGACGATCGCGCGCTCGCGTGCGAGCAGTCGGACGACGTCGGCGCGCACCGGCGCTTCGTGCTGCGCGCGCCCGCCATCGTGCGCACGCCCGATCCGCGAAAGCTGAGCGCGGCGCTCGCAGCGCATCTGCCGTCCTACATGCTGCCGCAGCGCCTCTATTTCATCGACGCCCTGCCGCTCACCGCGAACGGCAAGATCGACCACAAGGCGCTGCTGGCCCGCTGCGCGCCCGCCGCCGCTGTCGCCGATGCCGACGCCGACGCCGCGCGGCAAGCGCCGCAGGGCGACGCCGAAACGGCCGTCGCCGCGCTGTGGCAACGCTTGCTGCAAGTCGACGCGGTGCATCGGCACAGCCACTTCCTGCAGCTCGGCGGCGACAGCCTGCTCGCGACGCGCCTGATCGGCGAACTTGATCGGGCAGGCTACACGGCGCGGCTCGGCGATCTGTTCGACTACCCGACGCTCGCCGCCTTCGCCGCGACGCTGCGCCCGCGCATCGAGCCGGCAACTGACGCGCTGCGGCCCGACGCCGCGTCGCGCTTCCAGCCGTTCCCGCTCACCGACGTCCAGCAGGCGTATCTCGTCGGCCGCCAGGCCGGCTTCGCGCTGGGCGGCGTCGGCTCGCACTTCTTCGTCGAATTCGAAGTCGAGCGGCTCGACGTCGTGCGTTTCGAAGCGGCGTGGAACCGCCTGATCGCGCGCCACGACATGCTGCGCGCGGTCGTCCGCGACGGCCGGCAGCAGGTGCTCGCCGAAGCGCCGCCGTTCGCGTTGACGCGCCATCGCGTCACGAGCCTCGACGGTCCCGACGCCGCCGCGCTGCGCGAGCGGCTCGCGCATCAGGTCCTCGATCCCGCGCGCTGGCCCGTGTTCGACGTGCAAGCAGCCGAGGACGGCGGCGAGCGCAGCCGGCTCTACGTGTGTCTCGACAATCTGATGCTCGACGGTCTCAGCATGCAGATCCTGCTCGCCGAACTCGAGCAACTGTATGTCGCGCCCGAACGCGCGCTGCCGCCGCTCGACATCGGCTTTCGCGATTACGTGATGCACGTCGCTGGCCGACGCACCAGCGAAGCGTCGCTCGCCTACTGGCAGCGCCGGCTCGACGGCCTGCCCTCCGCGCCGCAACTGCCGCTTCGCCGCACGCCCGCGGAAATCGGGACGCCGCGCTTCGTGCGGCTGTCGGCGCGCCTGTCGCGCGCGCAGTGGCACGCGCTGAAGGCGAGCGCTGGCGCAGCGAGCCTGACGCCGTCGGCCCTGCTGCTCGCCGCGTATTCGGCCGTGCTGTCCGCGTGGAGCGCGCAGCGCGAGCTGTGCGTGAACCTCACGCTGTTCGATCGGCAGCCGGTGCATCCGCAGATCGAGCAGGTGCTCGGCGACTTCACGTCGCTGCTGTTGCTCGCGTGGCAGCCCGCGAACGACTGGCTCGGGAGCGCGCAGCGGCTGCAGCAGCGGCTGTGGCAAGACCTCGCGCACCGCGACGTGTCGGCGCTCTGGGTGATGCGCCAGCTCGCGCAGCGGCACGGCCGGGCCGCCGCCGAGATGCCGGTCGTGTTCACGAGCGCGCTCGGCTTCGATCACGACCGCTTCCTCGCCCATGCGTCGTGGCTCGAACCGCGCTCGGGCATCTCGCAGACGCCGCAGGTATGGCTCGATCACCAGGTCTACGAATCGGAAGGCGAGCTGCGCTTCAACTGGGATGCGGTCGAAGCGCTGTTCGAGCCCGATCGGTTGCGCGCGATGTTCGACCAGTACGTCGCGCTGCTGCAGCGGCTCGCGACCGACGCATCGGCGTGGCGGCTGCCGCTCGACGTCCTCGTGCCGCGTGTCGGCCAGGCCGGCGCGCGGTCGATGCACGGCGAGCGCGCCGTCGGCTCCGCCGCCGCCGCGCCCGCGGCGCCGATCACCGCGCTTCGCGACGACGCGCCGGTCGACGCCGCGCTCGTCGGCCGGCTGCGCCAGCATTTCGAACAGACGCTCGGCCTGCCGATCGCCGCGCGACAGAGCTTCTTCGAAGCCGGCGCGTCGTCGCTCGAACTCGTCCAATGGCACGTCAAGCTTCGGCACGCGGGCTACGCGTCGCTCGCGGTGACGGATCTCTTCACGCATGCGTCGCCGCACGCGCTCGCCGCGCATCTCGGCGGCGCGCACGCGCCGGCCCAGGCCGACGACGCGAACCGGCGCGCGCTCCTCGACCAACGCAGAGCGAAGCTGCAGCGCCGGCGAGGAGCCGCCGCATGAAGCGCTATCTGCCGTACTGGTCGTACTACGCGCACCAGGGGATGGTCAGCGCGCTGACGATGCAGGGCGTCGTCGGCTACTTCCGGCACGCGGGCGCCGACCTCGCCCAGTTGAGCTGGCTGTCGCTCGCGATGCTGCCCTGGGTCGGCAAATTCCTGTGGGCGCCATGGTGCGAGCGTCACGCGCTGCCGCTACGCGGCAACCGCTATCAGGGCAGTCTCGCGCTGCTGCAACTCGGCATGGCGGCCCTCATCGCGTGCATCGGCTTGCTGCCGCCGGCGCACGCGGCGGGCGCGATCGTCGTGTCGCTGATGCTGCTGTCGCTGCTGTCCGCGAGCCACGGCATCTACGCGAACGGCATCGCGATCTGCACGACCGACGCCCGCAGCCGCCCGTTCGCGAACGTCGCGCAAGTCGGCGGCAGCTATCTGGGGATTCCGCTCGGTTCGTTCCTGTTCCTCGCGATCGCCGAGCGCGCCGGCTGGCGCTGCGGCTTCGCGGGCATCGCCGCGCTGTCGCTGCTGCTGCTGATTCCGTCGCTGCTGATCCGCCAGCCGATGCTGGCCGCGCCCGTCGGCTCGGCGCGCCCGCGCCTGCACTGGCGCGATCTGCGCGGGATCGGGCCCGTGCTCGCGCTGACCGCGATCTACCTCGTCGCGATGCGCGGGCTGATGGCGCTGCAGACCGTGCTGCTCGTCGATGCGGGGCTCGGCCTGAGCGCGCTCGGCGAAGTCGTCACGATCTACAGTACGGTCGCGAGCGGCGCCGGCATCGCGCTCGGCGGCTGGGCCATGCGCCGTTTCGGCGCGTGGCGGTGCGTGCTGCCCGTCATGCTGTCGTTCCCGCTGCTCGCGGGCGTGCTCGCCATCGGCTATCCCCGCTTCGGCATACGCGAATGGACGCTCGCATTCGGCTTCGTCAACGTCGCGGCGGCGATCGGCTTCGTCACGCTCTACAACGTGCTGATGGGACTTACCCGCCCTCACCAGCCGGCATCCGACTACGCGCTGTTCCAGTCGACCGACATGGCCGTCGCCATGCTGATGTCGATGGCCGTCCTGCGCGTCAGCCACGCCGTCGGCTATCGCCCGGTGCTCGCGTTGCTCGCCGCGCTCGCCGTCGCGAGCCTGTGGCCCGCGATCCGGCTGTGCCGCCGGCTCGCGCAGCCGGCCGCACCCGCGCCTTCGCCCGCCGCCAACGAACCTTCTCTCGAAACCAGTCATGGATAAAGCCACCTCGTCCGCTCGCCCGGCCGCGGATCTCGACGCGCTGCTCGCGACGCATTACCCGAACGGCGAGCCGATCGCCGTGATCGGCCACGCGTGCCGCTTTCCGGAAGCGGACGACAGCGACGCGTTCTGGCGCAACCTGCTCGCCGGCGCTGAATGCAGCCGCCGCTTCACGCGGCAGGCGTTGCTCGACGCGGGCCTCGACGCCGCGACGATCGACGCGCCGAACTTCGTCAACGTCGGCTCCGTCGTGCGCGACGCCGACGCGTTCGATGCCGCGCTGTTCGGCTATTCCCGTCAGGAAGCCGAATCGATCGACCCGCAGCAGCGCCTCTTCCTGCAGATCGTCTGGCACGCACTCGAGCACGCGGGCTACGCGCCGCGCGACGTCCCGCACCGCACCGGCGTGTTCGGGTCCGCGCGCATCAGCACGTATCCGGGCAGGGAGCCGCTGCGGATCGCCGAAGTCGCGCAGGTCAAGGGCCTGCAGTCGCTGATGGGCAACGACAAGGACTATGTCGCGACGCGCGTCGCGTACAAGCTGAACCTGCGCGGACCGGCGCTCGCCGTGCAGACCGCGTGCTCGAGCTCGCTCGTCGCCGCGCACCTGGCTTGCGAAAGCCTGCGCGCCGGCGAATGCGACATGGCCGTCGCGGGCGGCGTGGCCGTATCGTTTCCGCAGCACGCGGGCTATCTGCATCAGCCGGGCATGATCTTCTCGCCGGACGGCCGCTGCCGGCCGTTCGACGCCGACGCGCAAGGCACGTTCGCCGGCAACGGCGTCGGCGCGGTCGTGCTGCGTCGGCTCGGCGACGCGCTGCGCGACGGCGACCCCGTCGTCGCGGTGCTGCTCGGCAGCGCGATCAACAACGACGGCGACCGCAAGGTCGGCTACACCGCGCCGTCGGCGGCCGGACAGCGCGACGCGATCCGCGACGCGCTGATGCTCGCGGGCGTCGACAGCACGCAGATCGGCCTCGTCGAGGCGCACGGCACCGGCACGCCGCTCGGCGATCCGGTCGAGCTCGAAGCGCTGCGCGGCGTCTTTCATCGGGCGGGCGAAGGACCGCGCTGCGCGCTCGGCTCGGTCAAGAGCAACATCGGGCATCTCGATACGGCGGCCGGCATCGCGAGCCTCCTGAAAGCCGTGCTCGCCGTCGAGCGGCGCGCGATTCCGCCGAGCCTGCACTTCCGCAAGCCGAATCCGGCGCTCGGCCTCGACGACAGCCCGTTTTACGTGCCCACCGAAGCGCAGCCCTGGGACGACGCATCGCGCGTCGCGGGCGTGTCGTCGTTCGGCATCGGCGGCACGAACTGCCATGTGGTCGTCGCGTCGCTGCCGGACGCGTTGCGCGCGGCGGTCGGCGGCGACGACCGTGCGCAGCCGGACGCCGGCGCGGCGCTGCTGCTGAGCGCGGCGAGCGAGCCCGCGCTGCAACGCCTCGCGCGCGGCTACGCGGACGCGCTGCGGCATGCGGGCGCGCGCGACTTGCTCCATACCGCGCTGCGCGGACGGCAGCTCGACCTGCCGCACCGGCTCGCGGTGCCGTTCTGCGAAGAAACCGTCGCGGCGCTCGACGCGTTCGCGCTGGGCGAAGACGATGCGCTCGTCCATCGCGGCAGCGGCGAAGCCGGGCAAATGGTCTGGCTTTTCACGGGCCAGGGCTCGCACTGGCCCGGCATGGGACAGGCGCTCTATCGGCAATCGCCCGCGTTCGCCGCGTGTCTCGACCGCTGCTTCGCGGCCTGCGACGGCGAGCTCGACGTCCCGCTGCGCGACGCGATGTCCGGCGAGCGCGGCGATCTGCTCGAACGGATGGACTACGCGCAACCCGCGATCGTCGCATTCGAGCTCGCGATGGCCGCGCACTGGCGCGCACTCGGTCTCGAGCCGCAGATCGTGATCGGTCATTCGGTCGGCGAATACGCGGCCGCGGTCGTCGCCGGACACTACGAGATCGAGCAGGCGATGCCGCTCGTCCGGCTGCGCGGCGCGCTGATGCAGCGCTGCGCGGAGGGCGCGATGCTCGCCGCATTCGCGTGCGCCGACGAATTGCTGCCGCTCGCCAGGCAAGCCGGCGCCGACGTCGCCGCGCATAACGGCGAGCGTCATCTCGTGTTCTCCGGCCGTCGCGATGCAGTCGACGCGCTCGCCGCCGCGCTCGCCGCGAAAGACATCCGCCACGCGCGGCTCACGGTCCCGGGCGCCGCGCATTCGGCGCTGCTCGATCCGGTGCTCGACACGTTCGAACGCGCGGCTGCGCAACTGCATGCGGCGCCCGGCCGCGTGCAGCTCGTGTCGACGCTGCTCGGCGGGCCGATCGACGCCGATGGGCTCAACGCGCACGGCTATTGGCGCCGGCACATGCGCGAACCGGTCCGTTACGCCGACGCGGTCCGTCACGCGATCGCACAGGGCGCGGGCGTGTTTCTCGAACTCGGGCCCGATGCGCAACTGACGGGGATCGGCCTGCGCGAGTCGCCTCAACGCGCGCGCTGGATCGCGAGCGCGCGCCGACAACAGCCCGCGCTCGCGCAAACGCGGCAGGCGACGCTCGAACTCTATGCGGCGGGCGTCGCGCTGCCGTGGGCGAACGTGCTGCCTTCGTCCGGCCGCAAGCTGCACGCGCCGCGCTATCCGTTCGATGCCGAACGCTATTGGCGCGATGCGCAGCCGGCAGCCGTCACACCGCCCGCGGCGCACGGCGGCGATGTCGACCCGGCGCTCGCCGAAGGCCGGCGGGTCGCGGCCGCAGCCGCCGCATCGCTCGATCTGCCGCGCCTGCAACGGCTCTACGACTGTGTCACGCAGTTGCATGCGATCTACGTCGATCGGCTCGTGCGCCGCTGCATCGGCGAGCGCTTCGACGAGGGCGCGACCGCGCTCGACATCCTGCGCGCGGGCCGTCTGCTGCCGCGCCATCGCCAGTTGCTCGTGCGGCTCCTGAATGCGTGCGTCGAAGACGGCTACTACCGCCGCGACAACGACCGCTACGCGCCCGCGCTCGCGGCGCCCCACGCGGAACGCGACGCGCTGCTGCAGATCCTGCGCGACTGCTGCGAAGGCTTCGACGTGATCGCCGATACCGTCGCGCGCGCGGGAGACAGCCTGCACGCGATGATGAGCGGCGACATCGAGCCGGTCGCGGTGATCTTCCCGGACAGCGCGTCGAGCGGCGTCGAAGTGCTGTATCAGGAATTCAGCTTCGGGCGCTATTTCAACCAGATCGCCGCGGGCGTCGTCGCGGGGCTCGTCCGCGAGCGGCAGACGAACCGTCGCCGGCACCGCCCATTCCGGATTCTCGAAGTCGGCGGCGGCACCGGCGGCACGACCGCGTGGCTGCTGCCGGAACTCGACGGCGAGCCGAACGTCCGCTACGACTTCACCGACATCTCGCCGATTTTCACGCGGCGCGCCGAGCAGAAATTCGCCGCTCACGAAGGCGTCGACTATCGCGTGTTCGATCTGCAAAAAGACGCGCATGCGCAAGGCTTCGAAGCGGGCGCATACGACCTGATCGTCGCAGCCAACGTGATCCATGCGACGCAGCACGTCGGCCGCGCGCTCGCGAACCTCGCGCCGCTGCTGAAGCCGGGCGGCCGTCTGCTGATGCGCGAGATCACGCGGCCGATGCGCCTCTTCGATTTCGTATTCGGCCCGCTCGTGCTGCCGCTGCACGACGAGGACGCGCGCGGCGGCGAGCTGTTCCTGTCGACCGCGCGCTGGAAGGAACAATGCGTCGCGGCGGGATTCGAGCGCATCGACTGGCTGCCGGACGACGGCGCGCCGACGTCGGGCATCAGCGAGCACATCGTGCTCGCGACCGCGCCGGGCCGCTCGGCGGGCGTCGCGCCGTGGCTCGCCGACGACGCCGATCCGCTGCTCGGTCAGCCGCTCACCGACGACGGCGTGTATCTCGCCGACTGGTCCGATTGCGCGGGCCGGCGCGAGGCATGGCAGCAACGGCTCGCGCGGGGCGGCGCGGAACTGGCGGGCCGCCACGGCGGCGGCCAGGCGGCTCCGACGATTCGCGCGCCCGAGCGCGCGCCGGCGTGGCTGACGCTCGTGCGCCTGCGCTGGTGCGCCAGTCCGTTCGGCGCGGCGCGGATCGCGCTCGACGCGCGCGATGAATCCGGCGCATGGCGGCCGCTCGACGCCGACTCCCCCGAAGACGGCCTGCCCGCGCCGCTGCCTGCGCGCGATACGCATTACGGCTGGCAGTGGCGGCCCGTGTCCGATGCGTCGCCAGATGCGAACGGCATCGCATTGCACGCCGCGTCGACGCCGTTCGCCGACTCGCTGCGCGACGCGGGCATGCCGATCGCGCCGCACGCGGATCGCCGATTGTTCATCCTCGATCCGGACGAGAAGCCGCTACAGGCGATCGCGCCGGCATTGCTCGACGCGCTGTCAGAAGCAAGCCGCGCGCCGCTCGTCGTCGTGACCCGCGGCGCATGGAAGGTCCACGCCGACGATCTCGTCGACCCCGCGCATCGCGCCGCGTGGGGGCTGCTGCGCGTCGCGGCCGCCGAACGGCCGGACCGCATGCTAGCCGCGATCGACCTGCATCCGGCCGCCGCGTGGCGCGATCTGCTGCCGGCGCTCGATGCGCTCGGCAGCGGCGCTCGCTGGCTCGCGGTCCGCGACGGCCGCGCGCATGCGCCATCGCTTGCGGCGGAACCCTACGTCGCGCCCGCGCTGCCCGCCGGCGCGCTCGCCGGCGAACGCTGGCACGTCGTCACCGGCGCGTTCGGCGGCCTCGGCCGGCTGAGCGTGCGCTGGCTCGCGCGCCACGGCGCGCGCCGCATCGCGCTCGTCGCGCCTCGCGCGCATGACGACTGGTCTGCGTTCCAGCATGAAGTCGAAGCGCTCCATGCATGCAAATTGCGCTGGGTGCGCTGCGACATCGCCGAACCCGCGCAGTTGACGGCGGCGCTGCACGCGCTGCACGCGGATGGCGGCGTCGCGGGCGCGATCCATGCGGCCGGCATCCTCGACGATGCGCCGCTCGCCACGCTCGACGCCGAACGCATCGCGCCCGTGCTCGCGGTGAAGGCCGACGCGGCGCGCGTGCTGCGCGACTGGCTCCGCGCGCACGACGCGCGCTATCTGCTTTTCTATTCGTCGGCGGCCGCCGCGCTCGGCGCGCCGGGACAAGGCGCGCACGCGTTCGCGAGCGCCTATCTCGACGGGCTCGCCGAAGCGCGCGCAAGCGGCGAGACGCCGGCGGTGATCTCCATCGCGTGGGGCGCATGGGGCGAAGCCGGACGCGCGGCCGAGCCCGCATTGCAACACAAGCTCGCGGAGAGCGGGATGGGCGTGCTGTCGAGCGCGGAAGGCCTGTGGCATCTGGAACAGGCCGTGATGCGCGGCGCGCCATACCGGCTCGCGATGCGCGTGCTGCGCGAGCGGCTCGACGCCGGCCGCCGCGCGCTGTTCGACGCCGGCGCCGATACGCCATCCGCGCGGCTCGCGCGCTCGCCGACGGCGGCCTCCCGCGCCGCAGCGGCGTCGGCGGCCGCCGCTGCGGCGGCCGCCGCCGCGCGCCCCGATCCGCGCGATGCCGATGCCGTCCGCCAATGGTTGACGGCGCGCATCGCCGCGCAACTGAAGCTCGACGATCTCGCTCAACTCACGCCGAAACGCGATCTGCTGAAGCTCGGCCTCGATTCGCTGCTGTTCCTCGAATTGCGGAGCGCGGTCGAATCGCAGCTCGGCGTCAAGCTCGACGCCGAGCGCGCGTATCGCGACATGACGGTCGCCGGAATCGGCCGGCTGATCGTCGAATCCGCGCCCGCCGACGCCAGCGCGCCCGCTTCGGACGCCGGCGCGCTCATCCACGATCCCGCGAACCGCTTCGAGCCGTTCCCGTTGACGCCGATCCAGCATGCGTACTGGCTCGGCCGCACCGATCTGATCGCGTACGGCGGCGTCGCGTGTCACGTGCTGTTCGAATGGGACATGCGGCGCGACACGTTCGACCTCGCACGCTTCGAGGCCGCCTGGAACGCGCTCGTCGCGCGTCACGACATGCTGCGGATGATCGTCGATTCGGACGGCCGCCAGCGCATCCTGCGCGACGTGCCCGTCTACCGGCCGCAGCGGCGCGACCTGAAGCGCCTCGCCGCCGACGATCAGGCGCGCGCGCTCGAACACACCCGCGACGAACTGTCGTACCGCGTGCTGCCCGCCGACCGCTGGCCGCTGTTCGAGCTCGTCGTGACCGAGCTCGACGATGCGCGCTACCGGCTCCACATGAACCTCGACCTGCTGCTGTTCGACGTGCAGAGCTTCAAGGTGATGATGGACGACCTCGCGCGCGCCTATCGCGGCGCGGCGCTCGAACCGCTGCAGATCACGTTCCGCGACTACGTGCTCGCCGATCAGGCGCGCCGCGACGCGCCAGACTGGCAGGCATCGTGGCGCTACTGGCAACGCACGCTCCCGCAACTGCCGCCCGCGCCCTTGCTGCCGCTCGACCCCGAACGCGCCGACCGCGCGCGGCCCCGCTTCACCACATATCAGGCGCGCCTCGAACGCGCGGACTGGGACAAGCTCAAACGCGAATGGCAGCGCTGGGGCGCGACGCCGTCGGCCGCGTTGCTCGCGCTCTTCGCGCACACGCTCGAACGCTGGAGCCGGCATCCGGATTTCACGCTGAACCTGACGTTCTTCAACCGGCGTCCCGATCATCCGCAGGTCTCTCAATTGATCGGCGATTTCACGTCGGTGCTGCTGATCGACTTCGCGCTGAACGGCGCGCCGACGCTGCGCGACACGATCGAGCGCACGCAGGAGCGGCTCTGGCAGCGCCTCGCGCACAGCCAGGTCAACGGCGTCGAACTGATGCGCGAACTGTCGCGCGGCCGCGCGCATGACCCTCGCCGGCCGCTGATGCCGGTCGTGTTCACGAGCATGCTGGGGATGTCGCTCGACGGCCTGAGCATCGATCAGGCGATGACGAGCCTGTTCGGCGAGCCGGTCCACGTGTTCACTCAGACGCCGCAGGTCTGGCTCGATCATCAGGTGATGGAAGTCGACGGCGATCTCGTGTTCAGTTGGTACTGCATGGACGACGTGCTCGCGCACGGCGCCGCGCAGGCGATGTTCGACGATTATCGATGCCTGCTGCGCGGAATCGCCGCGCAACCGGAACGGATGACGCAGCCTGGGCTCGCGAAACTGCGCGACGACGGCGCATGGGTGGATTTCGCGCGCCGCCGCTGGCCGCTGCATGCCGGCGATGCGGGCATGGATCTGCGCGACATCGAAGACCTGCTGCGCGCGCAGGACGGCGTATCCGACGCCGCCGCGACGCTCGCCGAAGACGGTCGCACGCTCGACATCGTCGTGTCGGCCGCCGGCGCGCAGGTCGCGCCGCCGCCCGAGACCGGCGCGCCGCTGACCCTGACGTCTGCGCTGCCGATGCTCGACGCGTCGCAGCTCGCGGAAATCGATGCGACTTGGCACTGGCTCGAGGCGCGCGCGCTGCGCGGCATCGCGCGGACGCTGCATCGCCACGGCCTGTTCGCGCAGGCCGGGCAACGCCACGATCTCGACGAAGTGCAGTCGCGCCTGCGCGCGCGGCCGCAGTATCGCCGGCTCGCGCGGCAATGGCTGCTCGCGCTGGCCGAGCGCGGCTGGCTGCGCCGCGAAGGCGACGCGTTCGTCGGCGAACGGGCGCTCGATACGGTTCCCGACCCGGCCGAGGCGCTACCGCAAGCCGGCTGGAGCCGCACGCTCGGCGCCTATCTGGATACGTGCATCGCGCGTCACGATGCGCTGTTCGACGGCACGCAAGCGCCGCTCGCGCTGCTGTTCGACGACGACGATGCGATCACCCGCGCGCTGTACAGCGACAATCCGGCGATCGACTGCCTGAATCGCGGCGCCGCGCAGATCGCGCGCGCGCTCGGCGAGCGTTCGGGCGGGCTGCGCGTGCTCGAAGTCGGCGCCGGCACCGCCGCGACGACGCGCCACCTCGTGCCGGCGCTCGACGGCCGGCTGCACAGCTACCGCTTCACCGACGTGTCGACGCTGTTCCTCGACACCGCCCGCGAGCGCTTCGCCGGCCACGCGCAGCTCGACTACGCGCGCTTCGACATCAACGCGCCAGTCGATTTCGATGCGCATCCGGAAGCAGGCTACGACATCGTCGTCGCGGTCAACGTGCTGCACGACGCGAGCGACGTCGTGCGGTCGCTGCGCCGCCTCGGGCAACTGCTGAGACCGGGCGGCCGCCTGTTGATGATCGAGGCGACCGAGCGCGACAGCGCGTTGCAGATGGCGAGCATCGGCTTCATCGAAGGCCTGAACGGCTACGACGATTTCCGCACGGCCGACGACAAGCCGATGCTCGATCTGCCGACGTGGCGCGACGCGCTCGGGCAGGCGGGCTTTTCGGTCGAACTCGCGTGGCCGGAGCAGGAATGCAGCCCGCTGCGTCAGCACCTGGTGCTCGCACGCGCGACGCATGTCGGCCGGCTCGATCTCGGGGCGCTCGAACGCGGCCTGCGCGCGCGCTGCGGCGACGCGCTGCCGCCGGTGCGCATCCGGCAATGCGAACGCATCGATCGACATGCGGACCGCCACGCGGCGCGACGCGACGAAGCGAACGAAGGTGCGCCGAGCCGCGCGGCTCGCGCGTCGCACACGTCGACCGCGCCTGTCGCGCCTGTCACGCCTGTCGCGCCGCCGCGCGAGCCGCAAGCGCAAGCCGCGCTCGAACGCAGCGTCGGCGCGGTGTGGCAGGCGCTGCTGAAGTGCCCTATCCATCGCGACAGCGATTTCTTCCAATCCGGCGGCGACAGCCTGATCGCGACGCGAATGATCGCGCAGCTCAATCGCGACGGCATGCGCGGCGCGAGTCTGCAGGCGCTCTTCGCCGAACCGACGCTCGGCGCGTTCTGCGCGACGCTGAACGCGCCGCCCGCGTCCGAAGCGGCCGTGGCAGCCGATGCGGGCGGCTGCCTGGTGGCGCTCGCCGAAGGGCGCGATCCGGCGCGCGTGTTCATGTTCCACGCGTCCGACGGCGAGCTCGCCGCGTACATGCCGCTCGCGCGGCATCTGGACTGCCGCGTTCACGGCTTGCGCGCGACGGACGCGACGCTGCCCGACGATCTCGGCGCGCTCGCCGATCGCTACGTGCAAGCCATCCGCGCATCGCAGCCGCACGGGCCGTATACGTTGATCGGGTGGTCCTATGGCGCGTCCGTCGCCGCCGAGGCCGCGCGCTTGCTGCACGAGCGCGGCGAAACGGTCGAACTCGCGCTGCTCGATCCCGTCTGCCGCGCCGATTTCGATCACGACGATCGCGCGTCGCTGCTGCGTCTGCTCGCACAAGGACGCGCCGTCGTGCCGCTGCCCGACGACCTCGAACAGCTCGACGCCGACGAACAGACCGCGTGCTTCGTGCGCGCCGCGCAAACGGCCGGGCTGCTGCCGGAGCGCATGAGCGCCGCCGATGCGCAGCGCTGGCTGACGCGCGTCGGCGACCTGCTCGGCCTGCTCGCGCGCCACCACGCGCCCGCCCCGCTGCCGATCCGCTGCCTGTGGATCGCCGCCGCGCACCGCCCGCCCCGCTGGCGACCGGCCGAACTCGACTGGCAAGGCTGGGACATGCACGCGGAACGCCACACGCTCGACGCAGACCACTGGACGCTCGTGATGGACGACGCACGAGCACAGAACGTCGCCGCCCTGTTCCGGCAGTGGCGCGACAACCCTCGCCGCCCGCAGGAGAAAGTCGCATGAAACCTCTCAACGCGCGCAACAGGCGCGTGCTCGTCGCCGGCGCAAAATTCGGCGAAATCTATCTGAATGCGTTCCTCGCGCCGCAGCCGGGGCTCGAGCTCGCGGGACTCCTCGCGAACGGCAGCCCGCGCGCGCGGCAACTGGCTCACGCGTTCGGCATTCCGCTCTACACGTCGATCGACGACGTGCCCGGCGACATCGACATCGCATGCGTGGTCGTCCGCTCGACGGTCGTCGGCGGCGCCGGCACGTCGCTCGCGCAGGCATTTCTCGAACGCGGCGCGCACGTCGTGCAGGAGCATCCGCTGCATCCGGACGACGTCGCCCGCCTGCAGCAGCTCGCCGCGCAACGCGAGCGCGCCTGTTGGGTCAACAGCTTCTATGCGCACACGCCGGCCGGCCGCTGCTGGATCGATCGCGCTCGGCGCGTGCGGCGCGCGCTCGGCGGCGAGCACGCGCACTTCGCGCATCTCGCGACGAGCCGACAGTTGCTCTACTCATCGCTCGATCTGCTGCTGCAGGCGAGCGGCGCCGTCGACGCGACGGTCGACGGCGCGGACAACGACGATCCCGCGTTCCACGCGCTGCGAATCGGCCTGCCCGGCTGCCGCGCGACGCTGCGTCTGCAGACCTATCTCGATCCCGACGATCCCGATCTGCACAGCCTCGCGATGCATCAGCTCACGCTCGGCTGGCCTTCCGGCTATCTGTCGCTCGACGCGAGCTACGGCCCGGTCGTCTGGACCGCCGCGCTATACGACCCGCAGCATCGCGACGGCAATCGCAGCGCGTACCGGACGACGGGCGCCGAAAGCGCGCATCTCGACCGGCCGCCCGCGCTGCCGCTGCATCCCGCGCCGGCAAGCTGGCGCGACGCGCTCGAAGTCGACGGCCCCGCGGGCGTCGCGCACGTGCTGCACGCGCTGCGCCGGCATCTCGACGGCGCGGCGGCGCCCGCCGCGTTCGATCCCGCCTATCAGCTCGCGCTCGCCCGCGTCTGGCAAAAGACATTGCAATGCGCGGGCCCCGCGCGCGAGCGCCGCGTCGCGCCGCCGCCGGCGATCGACCCGCGCATGCTCGTCGACGCCGCGCCCGACGAACAGGTGGCGGCATGAACGAACGGCGGATGCTGCGCCCGTGGATCATGTCGCCGGAGCCGGCTGCGTGGCGGCTCGTCATGTGCCCGTTCGCGGGCGGCAGCAGCAGCGCATTCCGCGATTGGCGCAACGTCGACGACTTCGGCATCGACGTCTCGCTCGCGATCTATCCGGGCCGCGACCACCGGATGCGCGAGCCGGGCGCGGACGACATCGGCCGGCTCGCCGATCAGCTCGCCGACGAGCTGATCGATGCGAAGGCGTCGCCCGGCAAGCTGATCCTCGCCGGGCACAGCATGGGCGCGCAAGTGGCGTTCGAGACCTGCGAGCGTCTCGAGCGGCGCGGCGCGCCGCCGTTCGCGCTCGTGCTGTCCGGCTGCCACGCGCCGCACCTGCAGGGGCGGCGCCTGCTCAGCCATCTCGACGACCGCGCGTTCGTCGATCAGCTCGTCGAGATCGGCGGCAGCGACGCAACGCTGCTGTCAGATCCGTCGCTGCTCGCGATCTTCCTGCCGATGCTGCGCGCCGACTTCCGGATCACCGAGGCCTATCGCCGCATGCCGCGCGCCGACCAGCGCCGCATCGACACGCCGACGCTGCTCGTCCACGGCAGCCGCGACACCGAAGCGTCGCGCGAAGAAGTCGCCGCGTGGCGCGACTGGCTGCGTCGCGCGGACGAACCGATCGCGATGCCCGGCGACCACTTCTACGTGACCCGCAGACCGCGCGCCTTTCTGCAACAGATCCTGCGCCGGCTCGAGTCGACCTCCGCGTGTGTGTGACCCTCAGAGAAGCTCATGGAAACTCTTCTTCATCCGAATCCGAACGAAACGGCCAACGCCGTGGCCGCCGAACCCGACATCTCGTCCGCCGCGCTGCCGCTCGGCGAACATCTGCGCCGCTGGGCGGCCGACCACGCGACGCGCATCGCGCTCGTCGCCGGCGGCGAACGCGTGCCGTTCGTCGCGCTCGATCACCGGGTCGATCGGCTCGCGGCCGCACTGCACGAGCTGGGCCTGCGCCCCGGCGACCGGGCGATGGTGCAGTTGCCGAACGGCATCGCGTTCGTCACCGTCTGCTTCGCGCTGTTCCGTCTCGGCGTGGTGCCCGTACTCGCGATGCCGACCCAACGCTCGCACGACATCGACGCGCTCTGCCGCATCGCCGAGCCCAGCGCTTATTTCATCGCGGACGGAACGGCCGGCTTCGACGCCCGATCGCTCGCCGCCGACATGCTCGACGCGCATCCGTCGCTGCGCTGGATCGTCGTCGACGGCGAGCCCGGCCGTCGCGACAATGACGACGATGCCGACGAGCGCGTCGTGCCGCTCGCGTCGCTCGACGCGCCGCCGCGCGCACTGACGCCGCCCGCGCAGAACGACGTCGCGCTGCTGCTCCTGTCGGGCGGCACGACCGGCACGCCGAAGCTGATTCCGCGCACGCACGCGGACTACGCGTACAACTTCAGCGCGTCGGCCGCGCTCTGCGGGCTCGACGATACGAGCGTCTATCTGGCGGTGCTGCCCGCCGCGCACAACTTCACGCTCGCATGCCCCGGCATACTCGGCACGCTCGCGAGCGGCGGCACGGTCGTGTTGTCCGACACGGCGAGCTGCGACGAAGCGATGCCGCTGATCGCACGCGAGCGGGTCACGCACGTCGCGCTCGTGCCGCCGCTCGCGCAGCTCTGGGCGCAAGCGCGCGAATGGGAACGCAGCGATCTGTCGAGCCTGCGGCTCGTCCAGGTCGGCGGCGCGCGGCTGGACCCGGCGCTCGCGCGCCGCCTGCCCGACGTGCTCGGCTGCCGTCTGCAGCAGGTATTCGGGATGGCTGAAGGACTGCTGTGCTACACGCGGCTCGACGATCCGCCCGACACGATCGCGCATACGCAGGGGCGGCCGCTGTCGCCGCGCGACGAAGTCCGCATCGTCGATGCGCACGGCCGCGACGTCGCCGCCGGCGACGTCGGCGAGCTGCTGACTCGCGGGCCGTACACGATCCGAGGCTACTACCGCGCGCCGGAGCACAACGCGCGCAGCTTCACGGGCGACGGCTACTACCGCACGGGCGATCTCGTGCGCCGCGACGCGGCCGGCAATCTGATCGTCGAAGGGCGCATCAAAGAGCAGATCAATCGCGGCGGCGAAAAGATCTCCGCCGCGGAAATCGAGCTGCTGATCGACGCGTTGCCGGACGTGCAGGACTCGGCCGTCGTCGCGGTTCCCGACGCGCTGCTCGGCGAACGCATCTGCGCATTCGTGCGGCCGCAACGCAACACGCTCGATGCGGCGACGCTCAAGCAGGCGCTGCGCGCACGCGGGCTCAGCGAATTCAAGCTGCCGGATCAGATCGAAATCGCCGCGCATTGGCCGTTGACGTCGGTCGGCAAGATCGACAAGCAACGCTTGATCGCGATCGCCAAGGCGCGCGACGCCGCCCCGGCGCGACGCTACGTCGAACGCCGCCTGAGCGTGCGAAGCGAACCGCTCGATCTGGCGTCGCGCATCATGCGCGCATTGCCGAGCCGGCACTGCACGCTCTACGAGCGCGGCGGCGAATGGAGCATCGGCATCGATTCGGCGCTGAGCGTGATCGTCGAGCCGGACGGAACGGTGCGCCGCAGCGACGGCGCAAGCTGGCGCGACGCACAGCCGTGCGACGCGATCGCACACGCGCTCGCGGACGTGCGGATCGACGCTTGGCGCGCATACGGGCGCGCCCATTTCGAGTTTTCTCATCTGACGTACGGCATCGACGGCGCGCGCGGCGACGAGCCGTTGCTGCGGCTCGCGATTCCGCAAAGCGAGATTCGCGTAGCGAGCGGCCGCGCGCTGATCCGCAGCCTGGACCCCGGCGCGCTCGCGACGCTCGCCGAATTGGTCGACGCGCAGGACGCCGCGCAGCAGACCGAGCCCGGCGCGCGTCTCGAAACAATCGACGGCGAACGCGACGCGCACGCGTACAAGGAGCAGGTCGCGTCCGCGGTGCGCGAAATGCAGGCCGACGCGTACCAGAAAGTGATCCTGTCGCGCGCGGTCGAGGTTCCTGCGTCGCTCGACACGGTGTCGAGCTACGTCGCGGGCCGGCGGACGAACACGCCGGCGCGCTCGTTCCTGCTCCGCGACGGCGATTTCGAAGCATACGGCTTCAGCCCCGAAACGGTGGTCGAAGTGAGCGCCGACGGCTTCGTCAGCACGCAACCGCTCGCCGGCACGCGCGCATTGACGGGCGACGACGCCGAAGACGCGCGTTTGCGGCGCGAACTGCTGCGGGATGCGAAGGAAATCGCCGAACACGCGGTGTCGGTGCAACTGGCGATGGACGAAATGTCGTCGATCTGCGACGCCGATTCGCTCGGCGTCAGCGAATTCATGAACGTGTATCGGCGCGGCACCGTCCAGCATCTTGCATCGCGCGTGCGCGGGCGGCTCGCGGCGGGCCGCCACGCATGGCATGCGTTCGAAAAGCTGTTTCCCGCCGTCACCGCTTCGGGCATTCCGAAACGCGAGGCGCTCGACAGCATTCGACGCCACGAGCAGCGCTTGCGCGGCTTGTACAGCGGCTGCGTATTCGTCGTCGACAGCGAAGGCGCGATGGATGCCGCGCTCGTGCTGCGCTCCGTGTATCGGGACGGCGGACGCTGCTGGCTGCAAGCCGGTGCGGGGCTCGTTCCGCTGTCGACGCCCGATCGCGAATGGACGGAGACTTGCGAAAAGCTCGCTTCGGTCGCGCGTCATTTGCAGGGGCGGGCGGGCGGCTAGGCGCGGAAGCCGCGGGGCGGGGCGGCGTAGCATGGCGTGGCGGAAGCATCCGTGAAGCCGCGCCGCGCCGGCCATTCGACGCGCCCCATCACATCGCCCCTCGACACGCGCTAGAATGGCCGCTCCGGTTCCCTCCCCCGACCGCCCGCCATGCCCGTCACCGGCCTCGATCACTACAACCTCCGCGCGCCTCGTCCGCTCCTCGACACGCTGCGCGATTTCTACGTGAACGCGGTCGGCTTGCGGCCCGGCGATCGCCCGCCGTTCCGGAGCCACGGCTATTGGCTGTATGCCGGCGCGCGAGCGGTGCTGCATCTGTCGGAAGCCGGGCCCGGCGAATCGCGTGCGCCGAATGTCACGAACACGTTCGACCATGTCGCGTTCTCCTGCAGCGATCTGCCGGGAACGATTGCCCGTCTGCAGCAATTCGGCATCCGATACACGAGCGCCGACGTGCCGTTGACGCGTCAGCATCAATTGTTCTTCGACGACCCGGCGGGAAACGGCGTCGAATTGAATTTCATGGCGGACGCCGACGGCTAACCGCCCATCGTCCGCACGCCTCCGCGCACCGCCCCGGCACTTGTCTTGTCCGCGAATAAGCTTGTCACCAAACAAGCTAAAAGCGCGCGACCGCGACTCCTATAATCGGCCGACACCTTGACACAAGCAGACCGACCGGAGACCCATCATGACCGAACCCGCATCCGCCGACTGGCGCCTCGAAACCCTCGCCGTGCACGGCGGCTATCGCCCCGACCCGACGACGCGCGCCGCCGCGGTGCCGATCTATCAGACGGTCGCGTTCGCGTTCGACGACACGCAGCACGGCGCGGACCTGTTCGATCTGAAAGTCCAGGGCAACATCTATTCGCGGATCATGAATCCGACCAACGACGTGCTCGAGCAGCGCGTCGCGGCGCTCGAAGGCGGCGTCGGCGCGCTGGCGCTCGCATCGGGCCAGGCGGGAGTCACCTATTCGATCCTGACGATCGCCGAGGCGGGCGACAACATCGTGTCATCGAGCACGCTGTACGGCGGCACCTACAACCTCTTCGCGCATACGCTGCCGCAGTACGGAATCACGACGCGCTTCGCCGATCCGCGCAACCCGGCGGCATTCGAAGCGCTGATCGATTCGCGCACGAAGGCGATCTTCGCGGAATCGGTCGGCAATCCGCTCGGCAACATCACCGACATCGCCGCGCTCGCCGACGTCGCGCATCGCCACGGCCTGCCGCTCATCGTCGACAACACGGTGCCGACGCCTTACCTGCTGCGTCCGTTCGAGCACGGCGCGGACATCGTCGTCCATTCGCTGACGAAGTATCTCGGCGGGCACGGCACGAGCCTGGGCGGCGCGATCGTCGATTCGGGCAAGTTCCCGTGGGCGAAGCACGCCGACCGCTTCAGGCGGCTGAACGAGCCGGACGTCAGCTATCACGGCGTCGTCTACACCGAAGCGTTCGGCGACGCCGCGTATATCGGCCGCGCGCGCGTCGTCCCGCTGCGCAACACCGGCGCGGCGCTCTCGCCGTTCAACGCGTTCCAGATCCTGCAAGGCATCGAGACGCTCGCGCTACGCATCGACCGCATCAGCGAGAACGCGCTGAGGATCGCGCAGCATCTCGTGGGGCACGAGAAGGTCGAATGGGTCGATTATTCCGGCTTGCCGAATCATCCGGATCACGCGCTCGTCGACCGCTATCTGTCGGGCCGCGCGCCGGGCATCCTCACGTTCGGCGTGAAGGGCGGGCGCGCGGGCGGCGCCGCGTTCCAGGATGCGCTGAAGCTCTTCACGCGGCTCGTCAACATCGGCGACGCGAAGTCGCTCGCGACGCATCCCGCTTCGACGACGCATCGTCAGCTATCGCCGGAAGAGCTCGCGAAGGCGGGCGTGAAGGAAGAGACGGTGCGGCTGTCGATCGGCATCGAGCACATCGACGATCTGCTCGCCGATCTCGATCAGGCGCTGGCGAAGGCGTGAACGACATCTTGATCGAACGCCCACGCGTTCGATCAAGACGCGCGACACAACGCGCGCAACAGCGACGATCGACGCCTCGTCGCACACACGCCGTCCGCCACGCGAAGCAGCGAACGAGGCCGTGCAACGCGAACCGCTGCCGGCACATCGGCTGCCGCACGCCGGCCGCGCCGCCACGTCACGCCGCCGCGCGCGTCGTCTGCCGCTGCTCGCCCAGGCCCGCCACCCCGCAGCGCACCGTCTGCCCCGGCTTCAGATAGACGGGCGACGGCTTCACGCCCATCCCGACGCCGGGCGGCGTGCCGGTCGAAATCACGTCGCCGGGCTGCAGGCTCATGCAACGCGACAGATACGCGATCAACTGCGCCACGGTGAACACCATCGTGCGCGTATTGCCGTTCTGATAGCGCCGGCCGTCCACGTCGAGCCACAGGTCGAGCGCCTGCGGATCGGCGATTTCGTCGCGCGTGACGAGCCACGGGCCGATCGGCCCGAACGTGTCGAAGCCCTTGCCCTTGTCCCACTGGCCGCCGCGTTCGATCTGCCATTCGCGCTCGGACACGTCGTTGACGACGCAATAGCCGGCGACGTGCGACAGCGCGTCGGCCTCGTCGACGTTCTTGCACGCGCGGCCGATCACGACACCCAGCTCGACTTCCCAGTCGGTCTTCACCGATCCGCGCGGAATCTCGATGCCGTCGTGCGGGCCGCTCACCGCGCTCGTCCACTTGCCGAACACGACGGGCTCGGTCGGCACCGCGAGACCCGCCTCCGCCGCGTGGTCCGCGTAGTTCAGGCCGATGCAGACGAACTTGCCGATCCGGCCGACGCACGCGCCGGTCCGCGGCTCGCCCGCGACGAGCGGCAGCGACGCGGGATCGACGGCGGCGAGCCGCGCGAGGCTCGCGTCCGACAGCGCGTCGCCCGCGACGTCGTTGATCAGCGACGACAGATCGCGGATGCGGCCAGCCGCGTCGAGCAACCCGGGCTTTTCGTGGCCCACGGGGCCGTAACGAAGCAGTTTCATGACAGGCGACCTCTTCAGTTCAGGACAGACGAGCCTCCGCCGCACTCGATCGAGCCGGCGCGACGGCGCCGGGAGCGGGCCCGTTGCGCAATTTGTACCATCCGCCGCGCGCGATGAGACGCTGCGTCGCGGATAACGACTATTGGAGCAGACGCTGGCGACGCGCGGGTTCGCCGGCACTTGCCGCCGCCGCGCCGGGACTCGCCGAGGTCCATCAGCGCATGCCTCCCGCGCGTCACCGCGCGCGTCCGCGCAACGACGTCCGTGACAAACGCCCGCTTCCAGCCGCGCGAGCGCACCGGCCTGCTCGATCACGCCGGTTTTTCCCGACCGCTCCGACGCATACTTTGACCGCATCGATACGCAGTCGACCGCTTTCTATTCAACAATTGTCGACAAAATTGGTATTGATTTCGCATTCGTTGATTATCATTGCTATTGGAGCAGTGACTTAATTTACATACGAACCAACGATCCATCGGCGCACTCGGCGCAGCCGCGAAACACGCGCCGCCCAGGGCATTCGACGCATCGTGTCCCAGACAATCGATCCACCGATGAAACCCAGGAAAGACCTGCCCGCCGGCGCCGCGCAAAAACCGCAGGATTGCGAAGAAGTCGGGCGCTATCGCGCGCCCGCGCTCGACAAGGGGCTCGATATCCTTGAGCTCCTCGCCGAGCAGAAGGAAGGCCTCACGCGCACCGAGATCACGAAGGAGCTCGGCCGCAATGCGAGCGAGATCTACCGGATGCTGGAGCGGCTCGTCGCGCGCCAATACGTGATCCGCTCGCCGGGCGGCGACCGCTACACGCTGAGCCTGAAGCTCTACTCGCTCGCCCACCGCCATCCGCCGCTCAAGCGGCTGATCGCCGAGGCGCTGCCGCCGATGCAGCGCTTCGCCGACGCGGCCGAGCAATCGTGCCACCTGTGCGTGTACGACCGGGGCAACCTGCTCGTGATCGCGCAGGTCGACGGGCCGGGCCCGTGGGGCATCTCGGTGCGGCTCGGTTCGCGCGTCGGGCTCGTCGACACCGCGTCGGGCCCCGTGTTGCTCGCGTTCCAGACGCCCGAGCAAAGCACGCAGATGCTCGCCGAGCATACGAAGGTGGAAGGCGAAATCGCGCTCGACATGCACGAGCTCGACGCGCTGCTGCGCGAGATCCGCACGACCGGCTGGCTCAGGCGGGAAAGCCGCCAGGCATTCGGCGTCACCGACATCGCGTATCCGGTTCTCGGGCCGTCCGGCCACGCGATCGCCGCACTCACGTGCCCGTACGTCCGCCGGATCGACGCGCACGTCGCGCCGCGCGTCGACGATGTCGACGCGCAACTGCGCGCGACGGCCAGACATCTTTCGATGCTGAAGGAGGCGGCCGCGTAACGTTCCCGATCCGACCGAAGCGATGACGCGCGCCGCACGTCGCGGCGTGCTGCACAAGGAGACAGGCCAATGACGTCGCATCGAAAAACCTACGTCCGGCCCGCGAGCGTGCGGGCAGTCGCGAATGCCGTGAACGGCGGACGAGCGCGCGCGCTCGAGCACGCCGAGGCGGCGCTCGAACGCCTCGCGCTCGCCGAGCCGCTTGCGGCAATGACGCACGTCGCGCCGGAGATCGCGCGCCAGGCCGCCGCCCGCATCGACGCGCAGATCGCGAGCGGCCGCAGGCTGCCGCTCGCGGGCGTGCCGTTCGTCATCAAGGACAACCTCTTCACAGCCGACATGCCGACGCACGCGGCGAGCCCCGCGCTGCTCGGCTTCAGCGCGACGCGCAATGCGACGGCCGTCCAGCAGTTGCTCGACGCGGGCGCCGTGCCGCTAGGCAAGGCGAACATGCACGAGCTCGCGTTCGGCATCACGAGCGCGAACGGCCACTTCGGCGCGGTCCGCAATCCGCACGACCCGGCGCGAATCGCGGGCGGCTCGAGCGGCGGCACGGCATGCGCGGTCGCGGCGGGCATTCCGTTCGGTCTCGGCACCGACACGGGCGGCTCGGTGCGGATCCCGGCCGCGTTCTGCGGCGTCGCCGGCCTGCGGCCGACGCCGCGCCGCTACTCGACGGAAGGCGTGCTCGCGCTATCGCCGACGCGCGATACAGTCGGCCCCATCGCGCACTGCATCGACGATCTGCTGCTGCTCGACGCCGTGCTGACGGGCGATGCCACCGAGCCCGCGCCGGTCGCGCTCGCCGGATTGCGGATCGGCGTGCCGGATGCGCCCTACTTCGATGGACTCGATCCGGCCGTCGCGGAGCTGACCGAGCGCGCGCTCGCCGCGCTGACGGACGCGGGCGCGCGGCTGATCCCGCTCGCCGCCCGCGCGCTGCACGAAGCGGACGAAGCTTGCGGCTTCCCGATCGGCGGGTTCGAGGCGCTCGCATACTGGCAGCGCTTCAGCGCAGAGCGGCTCGCTCTGCCGTTCGCGGAGTTCGTCGCCCGGCTCGGCAGCGACGATGTACGACACATTTTCCGCATGCTGATCGACGCGCCGCCATCGAGCGATGTGTATGCGGCCGCGATGGACGTGCTGCAAAGCAGCGTGCGCTGGTACGACCAGGCGTTCCATCGAACAGGCGTCGATTGCATCGCTCTGCCGACCGTTCAATGCGAAGCGCCGCTCGTCGCCGACAGCGGGCACGATCTTCCTTCCGACGCCGCCTACGCGCTGTTCGCGCGCGTGATCCGTCAGACCGGGCCGGCGACGCTCGGCGGCGTGCCGTCGGTATCGATTCCGGCGGGAGTGTCGAAGCACACCGGCGTGCCCGTGGGCTTGATGCTCGAAGGGCCGGCGGGCAACGACCGACGCCTGCTCGCGATCGCGCGCGAGGTCGAGCAACTGCTCGCGCATGCGCCGTGACGCGCGCGGGCGCTCGCCCGGCACTTGTCCGGCGCGTGCTGTGTGCCGAATCGGCTGCGCGCGCGGCGCTACGCTAAAATAGCGCCCCCTTCAAAACACCGCCTGCCGTCTTCGCCGATGGCGGACGCCTCATGGATGTCATGGCCAAACTTCTGACCGATCTCGAATTCCAACGTTTCTCCGAACTTCAGCAGAAGCAGGCAAGCTTCACGATCACGCCTGAAGAGGCCGACGAGTTGCGCGACATCGTCGCGCGCGCGCAGAAGAAGCGCGACGATCGCGCATCCGCGATGCGGGCGATCGAAGCGTACATCGCGCAATTCGACATCACGCCCGACGAGCTCTTCTCTCCCGAGCAGATCGGCGAAGCCGCGCGCACGTACGGCCTGATCGCGGCGGGCAAGAAGGAGCGCTCGCTGCCGCCTTCCCTGACGTTCAACGGCAAGCCGTACCAATGGACGAAGACGCTGCCGGACGAAGTGCGCCTGCCGCTCTTCGACGCGTTCAAGGCGGGCGAATCGATCAAGCGCTTCATTGCGATGCCGAAGGACACCGCGCGCTGCGCGCTGACGGTGGCGCGTCTCGAACGCGAGACGGGCGCGGTCTACGCGGACACGCTGCTCGACGAGCTCGCGATCTCGCGCAAGCATGTGGACGAAGCTGCGGTGAAGCTCGCTGCGTGATTCGGTTCGCGGGGCGGATTCGGGTTCGCGGGCGGTGAGGCGGTGTATTGTCAGGTCGGCGGATCGGCTGGCACATGTTTGCAGGTGCCAGCCGATGCGTCGACACCCCGATGCGATCGGCGACAAGCCACGCGCGCTGCGTTTCGTTCCGCCCGGCCGCCTCCCGAAGACGCTCACCTTCGCCCGAATTCGTTTCCCGTAAAACCTCACCGTCCGGAATTGGCGGTGATGGCACCGATGGCGGCGATGATCGTCAGGATGTCAAAACCGTTGCCAGCAGTCAGCGATGTTGACGCCTTCAACGCATTCCGCAATCTCCGAAGCGCCGGCGACACACCGCGCATCGGATTTCGAATTGCCCGCCCCATCGCCCCCGCACCACGGCGACTGCCAGCCCCTTGCGCCGATCACACGCGTCCGACGCCCGATGCCGCGGCGGCGTCTCATGGCTGCAACTTCAACCTGAACGCGACCACCCCCGGTTCCTCGGTCGACGACACCATGAAACCACTGTCTTTCGCGAGCGAGATCATCGCCGCATTCTCACGCAGCGCCTCGCCGACCATCCACGCCGTTCCGCGCGAGCGCGCGTATTCGATGATGCGCGTCATCAGCATTCGCCCAAGCCCCTTGCCCTTTTGATCGGGCCGCACCGCGATCGCGAACTCCGTCGCTTCGTTGTCCGGATCGGTCACTGCCCGCACCGCGCCAAGCGTATGCGCGCGGCCGCCGGCATCGTCGAGCGTCGCGATCAGCGCCATCTCGCGGTCGTAATCGATTTGCGTCATCCGCGCGATCTGCGAATGGTCGAAGTTGCGTATCGCCCCGAAGAAACGCATCCGTAAATCGTCCGGTGTCATCGCGCTCAGCAACTCGCGATGCGCGGCCTCGTCCTCGGGGCGAATCGGACGCACCGTGATGCGCTCTCCACGCCAGTCGAGCTTCTGCTCGAGATAGCGCGGATATGGAACGATCGCGAGCCGGCTGCGCCCCGTCGCGAGCCCGATGCGCGGCCCGAACGCGACGACGCGCGCGGGACGCACGCGCAGCACGAGCGACATCTCGACGATTTCGCGCACCTCGCACACCGCCTGCGAAAGCGCGGTCAGTGCGTGCAGCAGCGGCTCGGGCGGCGCGCGGCGCGCATACGGCGACCGCGCGACGACCGCGCGCGCGAGCACGGTATTGAAAGGCGGCAGCCCGTAGACGACGAACGGCGCGGAAACGCCGTCCGCCGGCGGCACCGAATAGCGGAATACCGGCCCGAAGTTCTGGTCGTCGTACATCCCGACCGTGATGTCGACAATCGTATCGCCGACGTCGACGTCCGCATCGGTTGCGCGCTCGATGCCGAAGCCGGCCAGCCATTCGAGCGCCGCCTCGCCTTCGAACGCGTCGCGCCCCTGCGCGAGCGCTGCGCGCGCCGCGTGCTGCGCAGCCGAGATCGACGCCGGCGGTTGCGGCGGCGTGCCCTCCGGCGTCTGCATCAACAGTTCTCGGCCCAGTTGATAATCGACGAGGCGCGCATGCGCGCGCGCGAGACGCTGCGGCGTCGTATATACGGGGATGCCGTGCTCGTGCAATGCGTCGCGCGTCGCGGCATCGACGCCGCCGAAGAAGCACGCGAGCATGCCGCGACGCGCGAACTTGCGCGATTCGATCAGCACGCGCGCAACGTCGCCGACAGGCGCGCTATGCGACGTCGCATGAACCACGAACACGGCGCCTGTCGGCGGATGCTGCGCGAGCGCCTTCAGCGCCGCGCCGAAATATTCGGGACGCGCGTCGTCGCCGAGCAGCAACGGATTGCCGGCGACGATTCCCGCGGGCAGCGCGCCACCGACCTCGTCGACGGCCGCCTGCGGCCATTGCGCAAGCGTCTCTCCCGCCGCCGCGAGCGCATCGACGGCCAGCTTCGCGACACCCCTGTCGCTCGTCACGAGCGTCGCCGCGCCGCTCGCCGCGGCTGTCCGACCGACGCCGAGCGTCTCGATCTCGTCGAGGAGATCGTCGAGCGCGTCGACGCGCACCATCCCCGCGCGCTGAAACGCGGCCGTATAGAGCAGATCGCCCGAATCGCCGCGCCCTGCGCGCAACGCAAGCACCGGCTTGTTGCGCGCCGCCGCGCGCGCGGCCGACATGAACTTGCGCGCAGACTTCACCGTGTCGAGCTCGAGCAGGATCGCACGCGTCGCGGCATCGCTCGCGAGGTAGTCGAGCACGTCGGCCGCGTCGACGTCCGCTTCGCCGCCGAGCGCGACCGCATGAGAAAAGCCGAGCCCGCGCGCATGCGCCCATCCGAGCACCGCGTTCGTCAGCGCATTCGATTGCGACACCCACGCGACGCCGCCCGCCTTGACGATGCATGCCGGCGCGCCGAAATGCGCGTTCAGCGCGGGCGACACGACGCCCAGGCTGCCCGGCCCGACGATGCGCAACAGATACGGCTTCGCCGCGGCGAGCGCCCGTTCGAGCGCGACCTGATCGGCGCTCGAACGGGCTTCGCCGACGATGATCGCCGCGCGAACGCCCAGGCCGCCCAGCTTGCGCACGATGCCGGGCCACGTCGCGGGCGGCGTGCACACGAGTGCGACCGACGGCGCGCTCGGCAACTGGTCGACATATGGGTAAACCTTGTGGCCGTTCAGTTCGCCGTACTTCGGGTTGACGGGCCAGATCGCCCCGCCGAACCGGCCGTCGAGCACGCACGCCCAAACCATCGCGCCGACGCTGCCCGGGCGCGGCGAAGCGCCGACGACGGCAACGGATGTCGGATGGAACAACGCATCGAGATTGCGAACGGTCACGGCGACTCCGCTAAAAGGATTGAGCGACGGCGATCGAAGCGCGGCCCTGCCGGACCGAGCCCGAGTGCCCATAGGATAGGCGAAGCGTCGAGCGCCGCCTATATGCCGTTCGGCCGAATCGCCGAGCCGCGCAAGCATCGGCATCATCGACGCAAACACTTCGCCGCCACCGAGCAAGGCGCTTCCCGAGGCCGGTTGCGGCACCCGCTTCCGGAAACGGCTCGCGCGTCGCTATCAAGTCCCGCGGCTCGGAATGTCTCGCTGCGCAACATTCAAAGCCCGATTCATCCGTTTTGAAACGACCGCCTCGAAAATTCGATCCATCCGGATCAAACGTCGGCAACGCCAGGCCGACAAATTTGATGCATTGCCGAATAGCGGACAATCGCCGCGCAATCAATCGAACGGCGCGGCCCGCCATTCGATTGCGATCGAATTCAACGTTCAATTCCACCGCGCGGTCGCGGTCAAATACGAAGACAACGGAGCCGCCTGTCGCGCGCGTCGAGCGAACCTGCGATCGCGGCCGCGCGACGACGCGCCGCTTGCGATCCGCCTACAGCCGCGCTTTACGACGAATGCAAAATGCGCGAGCCGGCATTGCAAGTGGCCGGGAAACGCTTTTCCGGCAGACAACGGTCGTTTTTCATTCGTGCCGGCTGCCGTGCGGCTCGTTTCGATTGCCGCACGAATGAGAAGGCCATCCCGGAAATGTCGCCTACGCGGCCTCCCGCCGTCCAAATGCGTTGTCCATTTCCGCCTGCCGATTGGCGAATCAGAACAGACGAATGGCGTTGTCTCGCCTTATCGGCATGTCGCCGCTTCTCCCGTGCTGCGGTTGAAACGCGCGCCGTCGCCCGGATCGAATGCGAAACGGCATGCCGAAAGCGCCGATATGACACTCGCTTCGCACCGTCAAAGGTGAGCGTTTCCGGGAGTCAAGGTGAGGATGTTCGGGATTGGATATCGAGCCGCGGCGAAATCGCAGAGCGAAACCGACAAAACCGCAAACGGCATCCCGGATGTACGAGGCGGCGTGAAACATCTTTATCGATTCGACAAGTTCGAATCGACGATCAAATCACGCAATATCCGGCTAAACACATGGGTTTCATTGCCGAATCGACACGTAACCCTCTGCGTCGCGAAATCTCACGGGCGCCGTGAAACACCGTGGAGCAAACAATCCCGTGGCCGAAAACAAAACGGTGCGAATGGCAGACTTGCCGCTCGCACCGTCGTTCAAGGCGCCAAAGGTGAGGCTTTTCGGGATCAGTCCTTGATCAGGAAGCGGTTGCGGTTCTTGCCGAGCCACGCCGGCGCGCGGCCGCGGCCGCTCCAGGTCTCGCCCGTTTTCGGATTGAGGTACTTCGGCGGCAGCACGCGCTTCGGCTTCGCCGCCGCCTTGATGCTTCTGAACCCCAGCTCTTCCGGCGTGATGTCGTATTCCTCGATCTTCGCCTTGATGTCGGCAATGGCGTCCGCGATCGCTTTTTCGCGTTCCTTGTCGATTTTCTGCTGAAGTTTTTCGAGCTGTGCGGTCAGTTGCCTATAGGTCGCCATATGGATGAAGCTCCGTCTCGTTATTTATAGATGGAAGTATATGAATCAATTCAGGATCAATCGAACATTTTTCGCATTGCTTTCATATCCCGCAAGCGATGCTCAGAAGCCATTTCCAGCCTTGCATGCAAAGAGAAGGTTTCGCACGCCGTTATCGACCGATTGCCTGATCGTATCGAAATCGCCGCCGCAAATGCCGCGCGCATTCTGAATGCAGGTGTCCCAAGCACCGCCTTCCGGACACTGGACCATCGTGGTCGCGCGTCCGTCCGACGTAAACAGCGGTGCGCTTCCCCCGCAGCCAGAAAGCCCCGCTATTAAAGCAATCAAAAATCCCGTCCGCAAGAACGCGCCGCATTGCCCCGGCGCTGGCGCACCCGTCTGTTTCATAAATCTGCCTATCGCTCCGCTTTCTTCTTGGACGACGCGAGTATATGCCAACGCACGCCGCAAAGGGTCAATCGGGCGCAACGAGTGTCTTGTAGGGCGCACGCCCGTGCGGATTGTCGGTAAGCCGAATGAATACTTGCTCGACGTCCGGCAGCGCCTCGAGCCGTCGCCGCAGCGCGTCGCGATCGAACGATGCGCTCGCGCATCCTTCGGCATAAACGAAGCGGCGCTGAATCGTGATCCAGATGCTCGTGCCGGCCAATGCCTGACCGCTGTCGGCAAATCGCTTTTTCAGCTCTTCGGCAATCGGCTTGTCATATAAATAGGAATTCGGTTTGCTGCAGCGATGCGCGAGCCAGCAAGTCGTTCCTCGCTCGACGCGGTAATGCGCGTCATCCTCCATTTGCGCGCGCGTCATCAACGGACCAAGCGGCATCGGACATTCGGCAATCGAATTCGACAATGCAAAAAAAGGATCGTCGTACCAATTGCGTCGCTCGATCAAGGCGGGCGATGCAGACGACACCGGCGACGCGGGCAATATAGGCAATACGGGCAATACCGGTGACACAACCGACGCCGCATCCTGCGCAAACGCATGCGCGGCGACGGCGAACGCCACGCACGATACGGCGGACCCGATGCGCTTCATCGCGTGCCTCCTGCGAATGCGCCCGCTCATACGCGAGCATCGATACGTTCGCTGCGAATGCGTCCCGCGCGTTGCCCGTTACGTATCGATGCCGAGCGACGCGAGCTTCTTGTAGAACGTCGCGCGCCCGATGCCGATGCGCGCGGCCGCTTCCGTCACCTTGCCGTTGGATGCGGCGAGCGCGTCGCTCAGGAACTGGCGCTCCCATGCGGCGAACGCGTCCGCATAGGACGAAGCCGTCGCGCGCGAGTCAGGCACGGCCGTCGGCGCCGCGACCGCGACCAAGCCGGCACCACCCGCACTACCCGCACCAACTGCACCGCCCGCCCCCGCCCCAACGCCGGCACCCGCCCCCGCGCCGCGCGCCGGGCCGATGAACGGCGCAAGCGCGCGTGCATCGATCAACGCGCGATCGGACAGCATCAGCGCCCGCTCGAGCGTGTTGCGCAGTTCGCGCACGTTGCCGGGCCATGGATACGCGCACAGCAGGCGCAGCGCGTCGTCGGTCAGTTCGCAGTGCTCGGCAAGTCCGTGCTGCGCGGCGAGTTCCTCGAGCATCGTATAGACGAGCGCCTCGATGTCCGATGCGCGCTCGCGCAGCGGCGGCGCATGGATCGTCAGCACGTTCAGCCGGTAATAGAGATCCGCGCGAAAGCGTCCTTCGGCGACGAGCGCCGGCAGCTCGGCCGATGTCGCCGCGATGATCCGCACGTTCGCGCGCACGATCCGGTTAGAGCCGACGGGCTCGAACTCCTTGTCCTGCAGCACGCGCAGCAGCTTGCCCTGCAGCGGCAGCGGCATGTCGCCGATTTCGTCGAGAAAGAGCGTGCCGCCGTCGGCCAGCTCGAACTTGCCCACGCGCCCCTTGCGATCCGCGCCCGTGTACGCGCCCGGTGCCGCGCCGAAGAACTCGGTTTCGAGCAGCGCATCGGGAATCGCCGCAACGTTGACGGTCACGAGCGGCTTCAGCGCGCGCGCGGACGCCGCATGGATCGCATGTGCGAGCAATTCCTTGCCGGTGCCCGTCTCGCCGAGCAGCAGCACGGGCGAATCGACCTGCGCGGCGCGCCGCCCCTGCCGCTTCGTCTCGAGGCTCACCGCGCTCGTGCCGACGAAGCTCGCGAACGTGTATTTCGCCCGCCGCGCCTGTGCAAGCGAGCGCTGCGTCGCGATCAGCTCCTGCTGAACCTGAATGTAGCGGGAAAAGAGCGGCGTCAGCGTCTTCAGTTCGTCGAACAGCGCGAAGCCGATCGCGCCGACGGTTTCGCCCGCGTCGTCCGTCAGCGGCAGGCGCGTGACGACGAGCGGCTCGCGGCCCGTCTCCATGATGTCGAGCAGGATCGGGCGGCCGGTCGCGACCACCTCGCGCATCAGGCTGTGCGGAATCACGGCTTCGCAATCGCGGCCGATCGCCTGCTGCGGATCGGCGAACCCGAAGCGCGCCGCATAGCGCTGGTTGATCCAGACGACGCGCGCATCCTTGTCGACGATCAGCGTGCCGACGCTCGAATGCTCGAAGGTCTTGAACAGGGACTCCGCCGCGCGCCGCAGCACGTCGCCGTAATCGGTGGGCAGCCGGACCCAGCCGCCCGAAATCGGTGCATTCGTCTCCACTTTTTCTTTCTTGTCCAAAGGGCGAGACGGATTATCTCATGTGCGAGACATCCGGCAAATGCCCATCATAAAAGGCCCGATCCCGAATCGGCGAGCATCGCGCGCGGCTTTCGTCTACACAAAGAGACGTTTTCTGTAGAATCGGACGCAGCCGGCGCGCCCATCGCCGCGCGCTGCCTTTCACGTGGCCGGCCGCGCCCGGCCGCACTGCGGATGGCACGAATCCTGCGGCAACGCGTGCCGCAGCGTCGCGCCGTCCACCCGGCGCGCCCGAGCGCACAACAACCAAGATTTAGGAGACTCTCTTGTCATTCGTGATCGTCCTCGCCGCGCTGGCGTTCCTGATGTTCGCCGCCTACCGCGGCTACAGCGTGATCCTGTTCGCGCCCGTCGCCGCGCTCGGCGCGGTGCTGCTGACCGACCCCGCCGCCGTCGCCCCCGTCTTCTCCGGCATCTTCATGGAAAAGATGGTCGGCTTCGTGAAGCTCTACTTCCCGGTTTTCCTGCTCGGCGCCGTGTTCGGCAAGGTGATCGAGCTGTCCGGCTTCTCCGAGGCGATCGTGGCCGCCGCGATCCGCTACATCGGCCGATCGCGCGCGAATGCAGTGATCGTCGCGGTGTGCGCGCTGCTCACCTATGGCGGCGTGTCGCTGTTCGTCGTCGTGTTCGCCGTCTATCCGTTCGCGGCCGAGCTCTATCGTCAGAGCAACATTCCGAAGCGCCTGATGCCGGGCGCGATCGCGCTCGGCGCGTTCTCGTTCACGATGGATTCGCTGCCGGGCACGCCGCAGATCCAGAACATCATCCCGACGACATTCTTCAAGACCACCGCGTGGGCCGCGCCCGCGCTCGGCACGATCGGGTCGGTCTTCATCATCGTCGTCGGCCTGTCGTATCTCGAATGGCGCCGCCGCTCGGCGCTCGCGCGCGGCGAAGGCTACGGCACGTCGCTCGTCAACGAGCCGGAGCGCGTCGAGACGAAGTCGCTGCCGAATCCGCTCCTCGCGGTGTCGCCGCTCGTGCTCGTCGGCGTCGCGAACTTCGCGCTGACGAAACTGATTCCAGTGTGGTACGGCGGCGCGTCCTACACGGTGCCGCCCGACGTGCTGCCGGGCGTCCACACGCCGGTCACGACGCCGATCAAGACGGTCGTCGCGATCTGGTCGGTCGAGGCGGCGCTGCTGCTCGGCATCCTGCTCGTCGTCATCACCGCGTTCAAGCGCGTGCACGAGCGTTTTGCGACCGGCACCAAGGCCGCCGTCGGCGGCGCGCTGCTCGCCGCGATGAACACCGCGTCCGAATACGGCTTCGGCGGCGTGATCGCCGCGCTGCCGGGCTTCATCGTCGTGGGCGACGCGCTGAAGAACATTCCGAATCCGCTCGTCAACGCGGCGGTGTCGGTCAGCTCGCTCGCAGGGATCACGGGCTCCGCGTCGGGCGGGATGAGCATCGCGCTCGCGGCGATGTCCGATCTCTTCATCAAGGGCGCGCAGGCCGCGCAGATTCCGATGGACGTGCTGCACCGGGTCGTCGCGATGGCGAGCGGCGGCATGGACACGCTGCCGCACAACGGTGCGGTGATCACGCTGCTCGCGGTGACGGGCCTCACGCACCGCGAATCGTACCGGGACATCTTCGCCGTGACCGTCATCAAGACGCTCGCCGTGTTCTTCGTGATCGCCGTCTATTATCTGACGGGACTCGTCTGATCCGGCGGCGGGCGCGACACGCCCGTCTCGCGGCGGGCCGATCGCATCTTCACTCATACTTTTCGCCGTGACGCGCCGCCACAACATGCGGGTTTGCGCGAACGCCGAACGGCTGCCGCGCAACGCGCGGCGACGCTTCGGCAGGCCGCCCGCCCGCGCCGCTCGAACGCCTCGCGAAATTCTCATTGCTGCCGTCCGGTTCGGTTAAACTGCATTGAAGCAGTCCGCAAAGCAACATTTCCTACTTCACGACACGAGGACACGTTCAATGCGCACGACCGGTTCTTCCGGGGCCATGACCCTGCTGACCGAATTCGATCCGGCCGACGGCCGCGAGCTTCGCTCGCTGCGTCTTGCGGCCACCGAAGACGGTAAAAGCGTACTGCTCATCGAAGTCGACGAACGCAAGCCCGGCATCCATCGGGAAGTACGCTACGAAATCACCCCCGCCGAGTTGATCGCCGCGATTCGTTCGCACGGCGCGGAACTGCCCGGCGAAACGCACGGCACCATCCCGCTCGCCCGCACCACGACGCACTGATCCCGCCACGGTGAGGCCGCGCCCGCTCGCGCCCTCACCGTCCTCGCCGCGCGTCCATCCACGGCGTGATCCCCTTTCCGAAAATAGCCGATAATCGGCGCATCCACGCGCTCCATGCCGCGCGCTTTTCGCGGCGACCGTCCATTGTTTCGTCATGCTTCATGATCTCGTCGCCCGCTTCGGGCCGCTCATCGTGTTCGTCAACGTGCTCGCCGCCGCGATCGGCCTGCCTGTGCCGGCGATGCCGACGCTCGTGCTGTTCGGCGCGATGGCGACGCTGCATCCGGATGCGCTCGGCGCGCAGCTCGCGCCCGTGCTCGCACTCGCGGTGCTCGCGGCGCTGATCGGCGACACCGTGTGGTACGTCGCCGGCCGGCATTTCGGCGGCCGCGCGCTGAAAACCTTATGCAAGCTTTCGCTGTCGCGCGATAGCTGCGTGAAGAAGACCGAGCGCTTCTTCGGCCGCTGGGGCGTGCGCGTGCTCACGGTCGCGCGCTTCATTCCGGGGCTGTCGCTGATCTCGGTGCCGATGGCGGGCGCGCTCGGCACGCGCTACCGGACGTTCGTCGGCTACGACGGGCTCGGCGCGCTGCTGTGGGCGGGCTGCGGCGTTGCGATCGGATTCGCGTTCGCGAAACAGATCGACTGGCTGTTCACGGGCGCGAACCAGCTCGGCCGCGCGGTGCTCGTCGTGATCGGCGCGCTGCTCGCGCTCTATACGGCCGTGCGCTGGACGCGCCGGCGCGCGCTGATTCGCCAGCTCGCGAACGCGCGAATCGACGTCGACGAGCTCGACCGGCTGCTGCGAACCGATCCCGCGCCCGTCGTCTTCGATGCGCGCTCGCCCGAGCACCGCAAGCTCGATCCGTACGCGATCCCCGGCGCGCAATTCGCTGACGAACGCGATCTGCGCGACATCGTCGCGCGCTATCCGGCCACGCAGAAATTCGTGATCTATTGCTCGTGCCCGAACGAGGTGTCGGCGGCGCTGATGGCGCAGCGCCTCAAGCAGGCGGGCTTCGCCGATGCGCTCGCGCTGCGCGGCGGCCTCGACGCATGGCGCGACGCGGGCCGGCGATTGGCCGAGCTCGATCCGCAGCCGGTGGGCGAAGCGCCGGCGCTCGCGTCGGCGCCGAAGACCGCCTGATTCGTCCGATCGAACGGCGGCGCGCCCGCGCGCGAACGCGAACGCCGCGCGCGCGCAGCAACACCGACGCCGGACGGCGGCAGCCGAATCCTCGCCGCCGCCCGATTCGCTTCGGCATCCTCAGAACACCTTCACGGGGACGTTCACGACCAGCCGGTATTCCTGATTGGTGCTGTCCGAGTAGTGCGCCGAGCCGACGTGCCACATCGCGATGAACGTGATCTTCGTATCCTTGAGCTTGCCGCTCTGGATCGTGTACGACGGAATGAAGCCGAACTCGTGGTGACGGCCCTGCACCGGCGCGCCGTCCTTCCAGTAGATGCTCGAGCGCGTCGGATCGAGCGCCGCGCTCGCGGAGCCGTCCGCGCCCCAGCCCGTCACGCCCCACACCATCGCCTTGAAGCCGGGCAGCCCCGCCTCCTTGCCGTAGAACGTGTAGCGCAGTTGCAGCGATTTTTCGTGCGGCGCGTTGTAGTCGACGTCCATCGAATCGACGAGGAAGATGCCGTTCGTTTCATTCAGGTAATCGAAGAACTGGTCGCCGAGCACCTGCTGATAGCCGAGCAGCAGTTCGTGCGGGCCGTGCTGCGCGGCGAGCGACAGGCTGTATGCGTTGTTGTCGATCTTGCCCTGGCGCGCGTCGCCCGTATCGTGCGTCGAATAGAAGTTGCCGAAGCCCGTCCACTTGATCGCCTGCGGCGAACCGTAGCTCTGCTTGACCGAACCGTAGTACTGGCGCCAGACGTCGTCGGCCTGGCCCGCGTAGAACGACGCCGAGCCCGTCGACGAATAATCCCACGTGCCGCCAACGTACGTGAAGCGATCGACGCGCGTGCCGCCGTATTGCGTCGTCAGGTTCGTCAGCGTCGTATGACCGCGCGCGTTGGTCTTCGTGAAGCTGCCCGCTTCGAGCATCACGTTCTTGAATTCGTTGCTGACGATCGTCGCGCCGAGGAACGTCGGCGGCAGCGCGCGGTTGTCGTGCTGCTCCATGAACGGATTGTCGACCGCCTGCAGACCGTACTTGATCACCGTGTTCGAGATGCGCGCCTTCACGTCATAGATGCCGGGAAACGCCCACGCGAGCTGGTTCGAGCCGCCGCCGCCCTTCGCGATGTGCACCATGTTGCCGCCGCCCGCGCCGCCATCGAGCTTCAGCGCCGCATAGATCGACGCATCCACGCCGAAGCCGATCAGCCCGCCCGTGTAGCCGGACTCGAAGTTCGCCATCACGCCCTGAATCCAGGCATGGCGATGCGGTCCGCCCTTCGAATCGAGCACGTCCGCGTAGTTGCGCAACAGCACGTCGAAATGGCTGTCGGCAATGAAGCCGTTCGATTTCGCCTGGCTCGACACCGGCTCCGGCGGCATGACCGCCTGCGTGGCGTCGGCGTTGATGATGGCGTTCGGCGTCGTCGCCTGCTGCGCGAGCGTCGCGGCGGATGGCGCCTGAGCCGGCGCGGCAGGCGCCGCATCGTCCGCGCGCGCGGCGCCCGAAATCGACACGCCGGTGAGCATCGGCAGTCCCCACGCGAGCACGACTGCCCGCGCGACCCTCTTCATCGATCGATGTTGTGTCATTGCGCTTCTCTTTTTATGTTGACTACCCACTCGCCGGCCGCGCATCGCGGCCGGCGATACCCCGACGCGCCGCCGTGACGACGCGCCTTCCCACGGCGCGAAAATATTTCGCGCCGTCCACACCCCTGTTGGCTTGTTGTGTCTTTGTCGGTCCTGCTCAGTCCGGCGCGCCGCCCGTGCCCGCCCGGATGCACGCGACGCGCGCGGCCGTCGCCCCACGCACTTCGGGCTGCGGCACCTCGCGCGCGCACGCATCGATCGCGTCCGGGCAGCGCGTGCGAAAAGCGCAGCCCGACGGCGGATCGAGCGGCGAAGGCATCTCGCTTGCGAGCAACAACGGGCGCCGCGCGCGCTCGCGCGCGGGCTCCGGCGTCGGCGCGGCGGCGAGCAGCGCGCGCGTGTACGGATGCTGCGGCGCGCCGTACACGTCGCGGCGCGTGCCGAACTCCATCACGCGGCCGAGATACATCACGAGCACGCGCTGGCTGATCGCCTTGACGACGGCGAGATCGTGCGCGACGAACAGGTAGGACAGCGAAAGCTCGCGCTGCAGATCGCGCAGCAGATTGACGATCTGCGCCTGAATCGACACGTCGAGCGCGGACACGGGCTCGTCGCAGATCACGAGATGCGGCTCGCCGATCAACGCGCGCGCGATGCCTACGCGCTGGCACTGCCCGCCGGAAAATTCGTGCGGATAACGAAGCAGGTGGTGGGCGTTCAAGCCGACGCGCTCGAGCATCGTCAACACGCGGCGGCGCACTTCGTCGCGGCCGATGCCCGGCTGATGCGTGACGAGCGGCTCGGCGACGACCTGCTCGATCGTCATGCGCGGATCGAGCGACGCGAGCGGATCCTGAAAGATCATCTGCATTTCGCGGCGGATCTTGCGCGCGTCGCGGCGCACGCCGCTCACGATCGGCGCGCCGCGCCACTGCACGGTGCCCGCCGTCACCGGCGCGAGGCCGATCAGCGCGCGCGCGAGCGTCGACTTGCCGCAGCCCGATTCGCCGACGAGCCCGACGGTCTCGCCGCGCTTCACGTCGAACGACACGCCGTCTACCGCGCGCAGCGTGCCCTTCGGCGACCACGGATAGCCGCCGAGCGGCACGCGGAAATACACCTTGAGATCGCGCACCGACAGCAGCGCATCGATGCGCGATGACGCATCGACGCTTCGCGCCTCGACGCCGGAGGCAACGCCTGCGCCCGGCGCGCCCGGCGATGCCGATACGAATGACGAAGTGGAAGAAATGAGATCGGTCGCGGCGCTCATCGCAGCCCTCCCGTGATTTCCGCAATGGGTCGATGACACGCGCGCACGGCGCCCGCGTCCGAATAGGGGATCAGATCGGGGCGCTCGGCGCCGCATCGATCCGATGCGTGAGAACAGCGCTTCGCGAACGCGCAGCCGAGCAGCCCCTGGCCGGGCAGCGGCGGATTGCCGGGAATCGCGACGAGCGGCACGTCGTCGGGCGCGTCGAGGCGCGGCAGCGCGTTCAGCAGGCCGATCGTGTACGGGTGCGACGGCGCGGAGAAGATCGCGTCGGCGCTCGCGTATTCGACCGTGCGGCCCGCGTACATCACCATCACGTCGTCGGCGAGCCCCGCGACGACGCCCATGTCGTGCGTGATCAGCACGATCGACGTGCCGCGCTCGCGGTTCAACTCGCGCAGCAGCTCGATGATCTGCGCCTGCACGGTGACGTCGAGCGCGGTCGTCGGCTCGTCGGCGATCAGGACCTCCGGCTCGAGCAGCAGCGCCATCGCGATCATCACGCGCTGCCGCATGCCGCCCGAGAACTCGTGCGGATACATCCGGACCCGGCGCGCGGCGTCAGGAATCCTGACCGATTCGAGCGCCTCGATCGCACGCCTGACCGCGTCCTTGCGCGACATCTTCCGATGGAGCTGCAGGCTCTCGGTCATCTGCCGCTCGATCGTCAGGAACGGATTGAGCGACGTCATCGGGTCCTGGAAGATCATCCCGATCCGGTTGCCGCGCACCTCGTTCAACTGCCGCATGCTCATCCGCAGCAGGTTCTCGCCGTCGAACAGCGCCTCGCCGGACGTCGCCCCGTTTCCCGCGAGCAGGCCGAGCAGCGCCATCACCGTCTGGCTCTTGCCGGAGCCCGATTCACCGACGATGCCGAGCGTTCTGCCCGCTTCGAGCGAGAACGACACGCCCGACACAGCGTCGATCGGCTCGCCTTCCCTGCGCGTGAAGCGCACGCCGAGATTCTTGACTTCGAGCAGCGCCATCTCAGCGGTCCTTCGGATCGAGTGCGTCGCGCAAGCCATCGCCGACGAAGTTCACGCAATAGAGCGTCACGCACAGCATCACGGCGGGCGCGAGCAGCAGCCACGGCATCGCCTCGAGCTTCTGCGCGCCGTCCTGGATCAGCACGCCCCAGCTCGTCATCGGCTCCTGCACGCCGAGCCCGAGAAACGACAGCACCGATTCGGTCAGCACGATCGCCGGCACGCTGACGGTCGCGTAGACCACCACGACGCCGAGCAGATTCGGCACGATGTGGCGCCGCACGATCGCGGCCGGCGCGACGCCGATCGCGCGCGCCGCGTCGACGAACTCGCGCGTGCGCAGCGAAAGCGTCTGGCCGCGAACGACGCGCGCCATGTCGAGCCACGAGAACGCGCTGATCGTCAGCACGACGAGGATGAACGAGCGGCCGAACAGCGTCATCATCAGGATCGCGATCAGCAGATACGGAATCGCATACATCATGTCGACGACCCGCATCATCGCCGCGTCGACACGGCCGCCGGCAAAGCCCGCGACCGCGCCCCACGCGACGCCGAAGAGGCCCGACACGAACGTACCGAGCAGGCCGACCTCAAGCGACACGCGCCCGCCGATCAGCGTGCGCACGAGCAGATCGCGGCCGAGCTCGTCGGTGCCGAACCAATGCGCGTTCGCGGTGGTCGGCGCGAGACTGATCGACGACCAGTCGCTCGCGGCCGGATCGTTGGGCAACAGCAGCGGGCCGGCGAAGCACGCGAGCGCGATCAGCACGAGCACCGCGAGGCTCGCGAGCGCCGCGCGGTTGCGCACGAAGCGGCGCGCGGCGAGCTCGAGCGGCGTGCGCGAGCGCGGCGGCGCGGCGGCCGGCTCCGGCAGCTCGATCGAAGAGGTAACAGGCGTCATCGCGTCGCCCTCTCAATAGCGGATGCGCGGATCGAGCCACGCGTACGCGAGGTCGACCAGCAGGTTGAACAGCACCGCGCAGACGGTCGTCAGCACGACGAGGCCGAGCACGAGCGTGTAGTCGCGATTGATCGCGCCGTTGACGACGAGCTGGCCCAGGCCCGGCAGCGCGAACACCGATTCCGTCACGACGGCCGCGGTGATGGACGAGATGCAGACCGTGCCGAACAGCGACACGACGGGCATCAGCGCGGGCTTGAGCGCGTGGCGCAGCACGATCGTGTGACCAGGCAGCCCCTTCGCGCGCGCGGTGCGGATGTAGTTGCTCGACAGCGTCTCGATCATCGAGCCGCGCATCACGCGCGCGAGCAGCGATACGTTGATCAGCGTGAGCAGCGTGACGGGCAGCACGCGGTAGCGCCAGCCGCCGTCGCCCCAGCCGCCGGCGGGCAGCCAGCCGGCGCCCTCGGACGTCTTCAGCGCGATCGCGAAGATCAGCACGAGCACCGGGCCGAGCACGAACGGCGGAATCACGTTGCCGAAGTTGCCGATCAGCATCACGAAGCGATCGACGAAACTGTCGCGCCGCACCGCGGCGATCGTGCCGAGCAGCACGCCGAGCGCGATCGACAGCGGAATCGACACGCCGCCGACGCCGAGGCTCACCGGAAACGCCTTGCGCACCAGATCGTTGACGGACCAGTCCGTATAACGGAACGAAGGGCCGAGATCGCCGTGCAGCAGCGAGCCGAGATACAGCAGGTACTGCTTCCACAGCGGCTCGTCGAGGTGGTACTTCGCGTTCAGGTTCGCGAGCGTCGCGGCGGAGAGCTGCTTCTCACTGTCGAACGGCCCGCCGGGCGTGAAATGCAGCAGCAGGTAACAGACGGTGACGACGGCGAGGATCGTCGGCACCGCCCACAGCGTGCGTCGCAATGCGTAGGCCAGCATGATCGGCTCCGCTCCAGTCAGTGCTTGGTCAGGTACATGTCCTGCGAGGCGCGCATGTCGATGTAGTTCGTCAGCGTGTAGCCGCCGACGTACGACTTCACGAGGCGGTCCGCCGAATACTGGAAGAGCGGCACCATCGGATAGTCGTTCATCGCGAGATCGTGCGCCTGCGTGAGCAACGCCGCGCGCGCGCCGTCGTCGAGCTTCTGGTTCGCCTCGGCGACGATCGCATCGACCTTCGGGTTGCAGTAGCCGACCGTGTTCTGCGAGCTGCCGCAGCGGATCAGGTCGAAGAACGTCATCGCGTCGTTGTAGTCGGCGAACCAGCCGTCGCGCGCGACCTGCACCTTGCCGTCGTGGCGCTGCTTCATCAGCACCTTGAACTCGACGTTCTCGAGCTTCGCCGTCACGCCGAGCTTCGTGCGCCATTCGGACGCCGCGAACAGCGCGACCTTCTTGTGCAGATCGTTCGTGTTGTAGGTCAGCGTGAACGTGAGCGGATTCGCGTCGCTATAGCCCGCCTGCTTCAGCAGGTTCTTCGCGTAGTCGATGCGCCTGGCCATCGGCCACGACGCCCAGTCCGGCGTGAACGGCCGCTGCACGCCCTTCACGCCCTTCGGCATCAGCCCATACATCGGCACTTCGCCCGCCTGCGTGATCTTCGACGTGAGAATCTCGCGATCGAGCACCATCGCGAGCGCTTCGCGCACGCGCTTTTCCTTCAGCGCCGGATCGCTGTTCTTCAGGTAGTAGTAATACGTCGCTAGCTGCAGCCCCGGCCGCAGCTCCTTGCCGAACTGCTTGCTGACCTGGCCGAAGCCGCCCGCGGGAATCGAATACGTATAGTCGATCTGGCCCGCCTGGTACATCCGCAGCGCGGTCTCGTCGTTCTCGATCGGCAGGTACGTCACCTTGCGGACCACGACGTTGCGCGCGTTCCAGTACTTGTCGCTCTTCGCCATCACGATCCGGTTGTTCGGCTGCCAGTCGACGAGCGTGTACGGGCCGTTGCTCACGATGTTCTTCGGGCGCGTCCACGCATCGCCGAACTTCGCGACCGTGTCCTTGTTGACGGGCGCGAGCGGCGCCATCGCGGTGAGCTCGGGGAAGTACGACACCGGCACCTCGGTCGTCACCTCGATCGTGTACGGATCGACCGCGCGAATACCGAGATTGCCCGGCGGCTGCTTGCCCGCGATGATCGCCGACGCGTTCTTCACGAACTCGACGAGGATCGTGTATTTCGAGCCCGTCTTCGGATCGGCCAGACGCTGCCACGAATACACGAAATCCGCGGCCGTCACGGGCTGCCCGTTGCTCCACTTCGCGTCGCGGCGCAGCTTGAAGATCCACGTATCCGGCGCCTTGTGCTCCCACGCTTGCGCGACGCCCGGCACCACCGCCCCGCTCGCGTCGATGCGCGCGAGCCCCTCGAACAGATCGAGGCCGATCGTGTTGCCGGTCCACGATTCGATGTGTGCGGGATCGAGCGATTCGACCTCGGCGGGCACCTGCCGCGTCAGGTCCTGCTGATCGGCAAGAGCGACATTCGAGGGAACGGTGACGGCCGAAGCGGATTGCGCGGTCGTCAGGGCGAGCGCGGCCAGCACGGCCGCGAAGGCATGCGTGTGTTTCATCGTGTGCGATTGATAGCAGTAGCGGGTAGCGGAATGGCACGCGCGGCACGAGGCCGTGCGCGGCGCGAAGAACGCTTAGGGCTGCGGAGAAACGGGGGGCCCCTGGTGCCTGTATTTCATGTTAGTCATCCTTACGTTCCTTTCGGCAGGCACCCCATCCAGCACATGAAGGAATGCCCCGCCCTAGAACAATCTCGGCGTTCCCACCCAGACCACCACCGATTCGATCTTCGCGGTGTTGACCCAGCTATGCGGGACCGTCGACTGGTAGTGCGCGCTGTCGCCGGCATGCAGCGCGAACGACTTGCCTTCCAGCGTCAACGACACCTCACCCTCGATCACGTACAGGAATTCCTCGCCTGCATGCGTCGTAACCTCGGAGCGCTTCTGTCCCGGCGGCATCCGCACGAGAATCGCCTCGAGCTGACGCCCCTCCGGCACGTTCGTCAGCCGCGCGAACAGGTTCGCCGAGTCGGCGAAGCTGAAAAAGCGCAACTGTTCGCCGCGGCAGACCGAACGCTCTTCGCTCGGCGTCTCGACGAAGTACTGCACCGTAACGCCCAGCGCGTGCGCGATGCCGGCCAGCGACGTGATGGACGGCGACGCGAGCCCGCGTTCGACCTGCGACAAAAACGGCTTGGAAATACCCGCGGCGGTCGCTGTTTCGTCAAGCGTGCGCTTCAGCCTCTGCCGCAACGCCCGAATCTTGCTCCCGAGCGCCACACCCGCATTGGCTGGCCGCGTGTTTTCAGTGGAAGGAACCATAGCAGGCCGAAATCTGATCGTCAAAAAATGTTTGATGGAAAATAACGAAGTTTGATAGATATGACTTACTCTTCGTCGTCCCGAACTACGCCGCCGCCCTGACGCGGACACAGCGAACGGCGGCGGCAAGATCGGGACGGCACGCTATCTTGCCAGACTCGCCGCCTTCACAGGCAAGCTGCACGCGGGTTTGCGCGTGTTGCGACAGATCACGGCAACCGGCTTTCAATCAGCCCACGACCATGAGCAGCAAAGAAGACAGCCCTCTTTTTCGGGGATTACCCTGAGTGACGAAGAACAGACACGCCGCGCGAATCGCGGCCGCCTCGCTGGCCGCGACGATCTCGCGGCCCGCCCGTTTTTCACCGGCGACGTCGCACGGCCCATCCGCCGCGCGCCGCGCCTCGCCTTGCGCCCCGACCCGGGCGCTTGCCCGCTTGACGACATGACAACCACTTGCACTTTCCAGCGCGCCGCACGCGCATGCTTCGCCACCTCGCCACCTCCACCGCGCAATCCACGGGCAGGCGCCGATCCGCCGGGCCCCGCACGCCGCCACGCCACGGCCGGCGTCTCGCCCGCTATCCGTCGCGCCGTCGCGCGCGACGTTTCGTCTGTTCAATCCAGAGGTGCACAATGAATACTCACGTCTCCCAGACCCGCTCGTTCACGACGGTCTTCATGATCGAAATGTGGGAGCGTTTCGGCTACTACGGGATGGCGGCCCTGCTCGTCCTGTTCATGGTCGACAAGCTCGGCTTCACCGACGGCCAGGCGAACCTCACCTGGGGCGCGTTCACCGCGCTCGTCTACGCGTCGCCGTCGATCGGCGGCTGGATCGGCGACAAGGTGCTCGGCGCGCGCCGCTCGATGGTCATCGGCGCCGTCGTGCTGTGCGCAGGCTACCTGATGCTTGCGATTCCGAACGATCATCTCGCGTTCATGTACGCATCGCTCGGCGTGATCGTCGTCGGCAACGGGCTCTTCAAGTCAAATGCCGCGAATCTCGTGCGCCGCATCTACGAAGGCGACGACGCGCGCATCGACAGCGCGTTCACGATCTACTACATGGCGGTCAACATCGGCTCCACCGCGTCGATGCTCGCCACGCCGTGGATCAAGGATCACTGGGGCTGGCATGCCGCGTTCGCCGTCTGCTGCGCGGGGATGGCGCTCGGCATCCTCAACTTCGTGCTGATGCATCGCACGCTCGCGCACATCGGCTCGCAGCCCGATGCGCAACCCGTTCACTGGCGCCGCCTCGCGGCGGTCGCGGCGGGCGGCGTCGCGCTCGGCCTCGTGACGATGTACGTGCTCGGGCACAAGCGGCTCGCGGTCGCGAGCGTGTGGGTTGCCGCGTTCGCGATCCTCGCGATCTTCGCGTACATGATCGCGAAATCGAACCGCTCCGAGCGCTCGGGCCTCATCGCCGCGCTGCTCCTGATCGCGCAGGTGATTCTGTTCTTCATCTTCTACGTGCAGATGCAGACGTCGCTCACGCTGTTCGCGCTGCGCAACGTCGATCCGCGCTTCATGCTGTTCGGCACGACGCTCTTCACGTGGAGCCCCGCGCAGTTCCAGGCGCTCAACCCGATCTGGATCATGCTGCTGAGCCCCGTGCTCGTCGCGATCTACAACGGCCTCGGCAAGCGCGGCCGCGATCTGCCCGTCGCCGGCAAATACGCGCTCGGCTTCGGCGTCGTCGCGCTCGGCTACCTCGCGTTCGCGATCAGCGGGCACTTCGCGGTCGACGGCCGCGTGTCGTCGTGGTTCATGGTCGCGGGCTACGGCTTCTACTCGCTCGGCGAGCTGCTCGTGAGCGGCCTCGGCCTCGCGATGATCGCGCGCTACGTGCCGGCGCGGATGGGCGGCTTCATGATGGGCGCGTACTTCGTCGCGACGGGCGTATCTCAATATCTCGGCAGCGTCGTCGCGAACTTCGCGCAGATGCCGTCGAACGATCTGCCCGCAACCGCGTCGCTGCCGCTTTACATCGAGCTGTTCACGGGCCTCGGCTGGCTCGCGGCGGCCGGCATGGCGATCGGCCTGCTGATGCTGCCGCTGATGAACAGGCTCTCGCGCGAGCATCACCGCTGCGAAGCGCAGCGTCGCGGAGCGCAGGCCGCCGCCGCGCACTAGTGAAATCCCTCGACATGTAACTTGCGCGCCACATTCTCCCTACGGTTCGCCCGCAAGCGTCCTACACTGAAACCAATTCGCCGGCACGGGCGACATCGGCAGGGAGAGTGCGATGAAAAGCAAGACGACGAGGCTTTGGCGGATGCTGTCGGACATCCGCCGCGCGCAGCGGTGCGCGGCGCTGCGCGCGGCGGCTGCGGCGGCCGACGTCGACGCGCTCCTGACGGAGCGCGACGACGATCCCCGCGACGCGGACGAGGCAGCGCAGGACGACGCGTCGAGCGCGAAGCGCGCGAGGACCGACCTGCGCCATTGATGGCGCCACACCGTGCGCGCAGGCCATGCGCGCGCGGCTTCTTCGTCAGCCCGGCAACAGCATCAGCGTGTCGCCGGCGCCCCGCTCGCCCGTCGCATCGGACGGATGTCCGACCGCCTTCCCGCCGATCACCATGTTGCTCGATCCGCCACCGTCGAGATTGACGGCCGACATCGCGCCGAGCCACGCCATCACCGCCGCCGTTTCCGGAATGCTCGTGCCGACGCTCAGCGCGGGCAGCCGGCCGTCGATCTCGACGAGCAGGATCGTGCCGCCGGCCGCGACGCCGACCGCGGTGCGCCCGTTGCGCGCGACGTACCAGCCGTGTACCAGTTGCCGTTCGCTGTGCCGCCTTCGCCCGCTTCGACGCCGCCCACCGTCGGCGCGAAACCTTCCTGCGCGGCGCTTTGCGCGAGATTCGGCACGGACAGTGTCGGCCCCGCCTCGACGAGCGACGTGCCCGACGCGAGCGCGAGATCCGCGCCGTCGGCCGACAGCCGGCGCGATACCGCGAGGCGCGTGCCCGGCGTCGCGTGCGCCTGCAGCCACGCGGCGCTCGCGCCGAGCCCCTGCGGCACGTAGCCGTTCGGCGGCGGCGCCGCGCCGAGCGTCGCGTGGCCGGCGACGACGGCGCCGTTCGCATCGACTGCGAGCTCGTATCTCGCGCCCTGGTAGCCCGCGTCGACGAGTGTGTTCGACGCGCCGCCGCGCAGGTACAGCGAGTCATACATCACGAGGTCGTCATGGTTCGTGCACACCGTGTCCTGCGCCGGCGCGCTCGTCGGCGTGCGCGCCTGCACGCCGCAATTGACGACCGTGCCGAGGATCGGCCGGTTCAGCGTCTGGACCGCGATCGCGCTGCCTTGCGCGTCGGTCAGCGTGATCGTCGTCGCGAGATTGCGCACGACCGTCGCGCGCGAGCAGCAGGCCGGGGCGCTTGCCGATCGCCGCCGCGACGAGCCGCCCGTCGGCCACCGTCGCGCCGACAGGCGAGCGCGGCGGCAGCGCCGCGCCGCTCAACCCACCGCGCTCGCCTCTTCGAGCACGCCGCGCTGCTGGATCGCGTCGACGACATCCGTGATGCAGTTGCGCAGCCAATCGTGCGCGACGCTGTTGTCGTAGCGCCGGTGCCAGTACAGCGACCACGTCACCGGCTCGAGATCGAGCGGCAGTTCGCGAATCGCGAGGCGCGAGTCGCCGAGGCTCAGCGCGTGCCGCTCGGACATGATGACGGCGAGCGGCAGCGCGTCGAGCATGCTCGGCACGACGAGCCAGTGCGGCACGTTGAACGCGATGCGGCGCGTGAAGCGCATCTCCGCGAGCATGGTATCGATCAGGCTGCTGTCGACGGGATTGATCGATACGTTGAGAAAGTCGAGCGCCGCGAAGCGCTCGAGCGTGAGCGGCCTGTTCGCATCCGGATGGCGGCGGCTCAGCACGCAGACGAGCCGGTCCTGAAACAGCACGTGCGACGAAATCGAGCCCGGATGATCGAGCCCTGCGCAGACCGCCATGTCGAGCCGGCCGGAATCGAGCGCCTCGATGGTCTTGTCCGCATTCAGGTGCATCACGTTCATCCGGATGTGCGGAGCCGTCCCCCGAATATTGCGCAGCAGCGGCGGCAACAGCAGCAATTCGGTCAGGTCCGACATTCGGAGCGTAAAACGGCGATCTGACGTAAATGAATCGAATTGATTTTCCGGAACAAATAATTCTTCGATCTGTTGCAAGATCTGACGAATCGGGCAAGCGAGCGCTTTCGCCCGGGGCGTCAGCTCCATGCCGAGCGGCGTGCGCACCAGGATCTCGTCCTTGAACACGTAGCGCAGCCGCCCGAGCGCGTTGCTGACGGCCGGCTGCGTCAAGCCGACCCTTTGTCCGGCGCGGGTCACCTGCCGCTCCGCGAGCAGCGCATCCAGTATGACGAGCAGATTCAGGTCAATCGAACGTAGATTCATGATTGCGCCATTCCTTTTCCGAAATTGGCCGCCAAATGATCAGCCTTCGGAATTTTCGAAATACAAATAAAAATTGAATTTAGTAATTCGACGAAAAAGAATAGCCCAATTATTTAAATACCTCGCCTCAATTAGAATAAGAGCACGGTTTCCGTTACGGGCCGGAAAGGATCGTCATTTTTGTAAGCGTCCCGGATTCGCAAGCGGCGGCGCGCGAAAAAAACGCGCGGCGGCCGAAGCCGCCGCGCGTTCTCTCTCGGGTCGTCGCGATTCAGACGGTCGCGACCGGATTGACAGGAGAGCCGACCAGCCCGCGAATGTGCAGCGGCGGCGCCGTCAGCAGAAACCGGCTGCGCCCTTCCATACGCAACCACTCCGCCAGCGGCGTCAGCCTCCACAGCTCGCCCAGGTGAATCCCCAGCTTGAACAGGCACAGCTCATGCAACGGCATCAGCGCGCCGGGGACCTCCCGCGACTTCAACACCCCGGGCCGCTCTTCCACCGCGTGATTGTCCGCCGCCAGCACCGACAGCCCGCTCTCGTCCACCCACTTCAGCAGCCGCCCGTCCTCCCCGTCCAGCACGCAACACCCCGTCAACGCTCCCGCCTCCTCCCCCAGCAACCTCTCCGCGAACCCCGTGTGCACGCACACCATGTCCCCGCGCTCCACCTCCACACGGTCCGCCTCCAGCACCCGCATCAGCGCGTCGTAGCCCACCTTGCGCCGCCCGTCTCCGTAGTGGTGCCGCAGATCGATCAGCACTCCGCGTCCCTGTACCCCCGTCTGCGCCATCACCTCGATCCCCAGCGCATGCGCGCCGCCCTCGCTGTCCCCTTCCTTCGGCACCACCACGTGCTCCCCCAACCGGTAGCCGTTGTAGAACACCACCTCCGCATGCCCATCATCGTCCGCGTCGAACACCCCGCCCACGTGCGACAGCGCATCCCACTGCGTCGAGTACTGCGAGTGCACGCAGAACGCGTCGTCGCACACCACGTCCGTCGCGTTGCGCGCCGATTCGTCCGCCCTATACCCAAAGTACGGACGCCCCCCCAGTTGCGCCGCCATCACCCGCGGCGGCTGCCGCCGCGCGTTCAGCCCTCCACCCCGCGGCACGTCCAGCGGCAGGCTCAGCGAGAACACCTTCCCCACCTTCACCTCCAACAGCCCCTCCAGCACCTTCCCCTCCGTCAGCCAGTTCAGCCGCCCCTTCTGGTCCTCATCTCCAAATTCACCCCAGTTCGACCCAGCCGGGCGCCGTTTCCATCTTCGTTCAGTCAAGCGAGCCTCCCGTATCGGTCGACGACGCGCCGGCCGAGCCGGTCGTCAATTCCACGAGCGGCGCGAGCGACCCGCCGTCGACGAGCGCCGACACCGCATCGCGCAGCGCGAGCGCCAACGGCATGCCGAGCGTCGCGCCCGCGGCCAGCATGAACTTCGCCGTCAGCTCCTGCTCGGTCAGCGGCCGCGCATTGGTGCCCTTGCTCGATTCGATGCGCGCCTCGAGCGCATGCCCGTTCACGGTCGTCACGCGCATCACCGCCGGCAGCCCCGCCGGAAAGCGCGCATCGCACCACGGATCGGCGACGCAGCGCACCTTCGCGGCGAGCGCGCGCCGCGCGGGATCGTGCACGTGCGCATCGTCGAAGTCGTCGAACCAGACGCCGAGCCCGCCGCCGCCGAGCAGTGCGGCCGCGACCGTGTACGGCCCCGAGAACGCGGCCGCATAGCCGTTCGGCGGTCGCATCTTGATTTCGGCGGGCTCGCCGATCGTGCGCAACGTCGGGCCCGCGACGCTCAACTCGATCGACGCCACTTCGTCCGCGTGCAAGCCTCCGGCCTTCAGTTGCAGCGCGGCGTCGATGCCCGGGTGCGTGAAGTGGTTGCACGGATACGGCTTGAAGATGATCTGGCTCGTCTCCCATTCGTCGCCGAGATGGCTCAACACTTCGTTCGGATCGGCGAGATCGCCGCACCACGCATGGAAGAAGCCGAACCGGCCTTCGAGCGCGGTCGGCGGCGCGGTGACGCCCGCCGCCGCGAATTCCGCCGCGCTCACGCCCGCGTGCGCGGCCCAGCCGCAGTGAACGCGCTTGACCGAGCCGCCCGTGCGGTTCGCTTCGAGCAGACCGGCGCCCATGCTCGCGGCGATGCCGAGCGCCGACGCGATCCCCGCCGCATCGAGCCCGTACAGCATCGCCGCGGCCGCCGCGGCGCCGAGCGTGCCGCAGATCGAGGTCGCGTGCTGGCCGCGATCGAAGAACACCGAGTTGCCGAGCCGCTCGTTGTACGCGGCGACGCCGAGCCGGATGCAGATCTCGGTGCCGACCGTGATCGCGTCGAGAAGCGCCGCGCCCGAAGCGTTCGTTGCCTCGGCGACGGCGAGCGCCGCGGGAATCACCGACGCGCTCGGATGCAGCACCGACAGCATGTGCGAATCGTCGAAGTCCATCGCGTGCGCGAGCGTGCCGTTGACGAGCGCGGCGCCCGCCGCAGGCAGCCTGTCCCGCGCGCCGACGACGCCCGCCGGGCCGCGTGCCGCCCAGCCGCGCGCGACGCGCAGCACCGCCTGCGCGACGGACTCGCGATGCGCGATCAGGCTGTTGCCGAGCAGGTCGAGCACGCGCGCGGCGGCCTCTTCGCGCAGTTGCCGATCGAGCCCGTCGATGCGAACCGCGGCCGCGAAGCGGCCGAGCGCGCCGACGATGCCGTCGGCGGGCGGCGTGGCGACGGGCGCGGCGCGGCGCGCGGCCGCCCGTGTGATGGTCAGATCGGCTTCGTTCATGACAGGGCTCCGTTCGAACGCAGGTTGCCCGCGAGCGCGAGCGTGACGCGCGCATTCGCGATCAGCGGCGGCGCGACGACGCGCCCGTCGGGCAGCACGAACACCGACGACGCGGACGACGCGCCGGCGGCCGCCTCGACCGCGTCGAGAATCCGCTCGGCCGCCTCGATCTCGTCGGCGGACGGCGTGAACACCTCGTTGATCACCGGCACCTGCGACGGATGGATCGCGAAGCGGCCGACAAAGCCCATCGACTTCGCGCGCAGCGTCGATTCGCGCAGCCCGTCGAGATCGGTCAGCGTGTGATAGACGGTCTGAATCGGCCCGGCGAGCCCCGCCGCACGCGCCGCGACGACGCAACGCGCGCGGCACACTTCGAGCGTGAAGTTGTCGACGCCGATCTGCAGATCCGCGCGCAGATCGCTCTCGCCGAGCCCGATCCGCTCGAGCCGCGGCGAAGCGGTCGCGAGCTGATATGCGGTTTCGACGCCGTACGCGGATTCGATCAGGATCTGGATGCCGGCCGCGCTGCCGAGTGCGTCGAGCCACGCGGCCACTTCGCGGATCTCCCGCGGCTCGTCGCACTTCGGCAGGCGCAGCGCGGACAGCGCGGGCAGCGCGATCGCCGCGACGTCGTCGCGGCACCACGGGCTCGAATACGGATTGACCCGCACGTAGGTCGGCTTCGCCGGCCCCGCCGCGAGAATCTTCGCCGCGGCCTCGCGCGCGGCGGCCTTGTGGGTGGCCGGCACCGCGTCCTCGAGGTCGAGGACGATCGCATCGGCGTCGCTCGCATAGGCCTTGTCGACGACAGCCGCCTTGTGCGCCGGCACGTACAGGTAACTGCGGTGATTCGCGCTTCTCGTCATAGTGCGCCTCGTTGGGTCAAATCGGCGAGTTCGCCGGCATCGATGCCGAGCGCGCCGAACACTTCGTCGTTGTGCGCGCCGCGCCGCGGCCCGCCCCAGCGGATCGCGCCCGGCGTGTCGGACAGCCTGAACGGCACGTTGTGCGTGCGGAACGCGCCGAGCTCCTCGTCGCGCACCGTCACGATCGAGCCGAGCGCCGCGTACTGCGGATCGCGCAGCACGTCGGTCACGTCGTAGATCGGCGCGATCGCGGCCTCGGCGCGCTCGAACTCCGCGATCGCCTCATCGCGCGTGCGTTGCGCGATCCAGCCGCCCACCGCCGCATCGAGCTCGTCCGCGTGGCGCGCGCGCCCCGCGCCCGTCGCGAACCACGGCTCGTCGACGAGATCCGCGCGTCCGACGAGCCGCATCACGCGTTCCGCGATGCTCTGCGCGGACGTCGACAGCGCAACCCACTTGCCGTCCGAACTCCGGTACACGCCGCGCGGCGAATTGTTCGACGAGCGGTTGCCGGTGCGCGGCGGCACGACGCCCGTCTGGTCGTAGCTCGCGATCTGCGCGCCGAGCGCGGCGAGCATCGTCTCGATGATCGCGAGATCGACGACCTGGCCGCGCCCGGTGCGCTCGCGCGCCTTGAGCGCCGTGAGCGTCGCGAACGCGGCGTTCAGGCCCGCGATCGTGTCGGCGAGCGGAAACGACGGCAACAGCGGCGCGCCGCCCGCCTCGCCCGTGACCGACGCGAGCCCGCTCATCGCCTCGGCGAGCGTGCCGAAGCCCGGCCGGCTCGCATACGGGCCGAACTGCCCGAAGCCCGTCACGCGCACGAGCACGAGGCGCGGATTGACCGCCGACAGCACATCGTAGCCGAGCCCCCAGCGCTCGAGCGTGCCGGGCCGGAAGTTCTCGATGATGACGTCCGCCGTCGCCGCGAGCTCGCGGAACAGCCGCTGACCGTCGGCATGGCCGAGATTGAGCGTCACCGAGCGCTTGTTGCGCGCGATCACCTTCCACCAGAGCGGCACGTCGTCGCGCCGCGCGCCGTACTTGCGGGCGGGGTCGCCCGCCGGATGCTCGACCTTGATCACGTCGGCGCCGTAATCGGCGAGCATCGTCGCCGCGAGCGGGCCGGCGAACAGCGTCGCCGCGTCGATCACGCGGATGCCGTCGAGCGGCGGCGCATCGTGCGCGCGCGTTCGCGTCTCGGCTTGCCGCTCATCGATGTCCACGTTCGTCATCGTGTTCTCCAATCGGCTCGTCGGCCGGAGCGCGTCGCGCGATCCGGCCCGTTCATTTGGATGACTAATCGTCGTCCGGCGCGCTTCGCCCCGGACGGCGCCGTCCCGTCAGACGGGATTGACCCGATACAGCGGGAAATACGTCTTGATCTTCCCGTTGACGTAGTCGGAGGCGAGCGCCGGCACGTCGTCGAAATCGTAGATCTCGGTCGGCTCCGGCCCGACCCAGTCCGTCGATTCCTGGAAGTCGCGAATCGCCTCGCTGTCGTCGTATCGCCACGCGTGCGTGTGAATGTGCAGCCGGCGATTGATGCACTCGGTCGCGCGCAGGTTCCAGAGCCGCATGCCGGTCTTCCAGCCGACCGTCGCGACGATCCCGGTGCGGCCGATCACGCGCATCGTCGCGCGATAGAGCGCGCCGCCCAGATTGTCGAGGAAGATCGCGACGCCGCGTCCGCCGCTCAGCTCGCCGATGATCTCGGCGAACGCGCTCTCCGACGCGCGGTAGTTCGCCTGATAGTCCGGATCGCCGCGGTAGCGCTCCTCGTCGTACGCGAGATGCGGGAAACCGCGCCGGTCGACAGGCGTGATGCCGAGCGTCTCGATGTCGGCAAGGCGCTTGTCGCCGCTCGCCGTCATCGCGACGCGAAAGCCCTCGCGCTTCGCCAGTTGCAGCTCCGCGAGCGTCGTGCCGCCGCCCCAGCCGAACACCAGATAGTCGGCGGGATCGACGTCCGGCAGTTGCGCGCGCCAGCACTTCGACGCGACCTTCCAGTTGTCCCACGCGGTGAAGTAGCGGCCGTAGGTCGCCCATTGCAGCAGCGAATGGCGGCTGTCCTTCGGCACGGGCACGAGATTGTCCGCGCGGATCTTCGTGCGGCGCGCCATCACGCCGATCGTCCCCGGCGCGTCGTATGCGTAGACGAGCTCCGCGAAGCCGTTTTGATCGCGCTTGCCGAACGGCATCACCATGCAGATCTCGCCGATCTCCGGGCGCTTCGCGCCGCGACCGCGATCGACGACGCGCACGAGCGCGCCGTTGCCGAGCACGATCTTCTCTTCGCCGCGCTGGCGGCAGATGTCGACCGGATTGCGCGACAGCGCGTGGTCGAGATTCGCCTCCCACGAGCCGTACAGCGGCTCGACAAGCGCTTCGTCATCCTCAAGACCGGCGAACTGGAACGTCTCCCGGCGCAGCTCGCCGGGCACCGGCGCGTGCTTCTTCGTCTGTTCGGGGCCGGCATACAGCACCCATGCTTCAGTCGTGATCATCACTAGTCCTCGATGGATGGCAAACGTTGGGGAATGCGCGTTGCGCGGGCTGGCCGCTTCAGCGCGCCTGCTGCGTCTCCAGTGCCGCCTCGACGTCGGACGCCGTCGCGACTTGCCCGAGCTTCGGGAAGATCTGCGTGAGCGCGAAGGTCTGCGCGTCGGTCGACCAGGTGCTGACCGCGTCGCTGACGATGACGACGTTGTAGTTGTTTTCGTAAGCCTGGCGTGCGGTCGACTCGACGCCGATGTTCGTCGCGATGCCGGTCAGCACGATGTCGGTGATCCCGCGGCGGCGTAGCTGCACGTCGAGATCGGTGCCCGTGAACGCGCCCCACTGATGCTTCGTGACGACGACGTCGAGCGGCTGCACGCCGAGCGCCGGCGCGAACGCACTCCATTCGGGATCGAGGTTCGGCGGCGAAGGCGGCACGCCGGTCTTCACCTTCAGCGCGACGGCGCCGTCCGGCTGATAGCTCGTGTGCACGAAGATCACCGGCAGCTTGCGCGCACGGAACGCGCTCGCAAGCTCGGCCGTCTTCGCAACCACGTCGCCGCCCGATTGGGGCACCACGGGCAGCGAAACGATGCCGTTCTGCAGGTCGATCGCCACGAGGGCAACGGTCGGATTGAGCGTAGGAATGGACATGTCAATCGGTCTCACTTCTGTTGGGGAATGGGTTGAGAGGCCGCGTCGATGTGCGGGCTCGACGCCGCGTTGAACAGCAGCAGCGCGCTGACGGCGAGCAGCGCGAGCGCGAGCGCGTGCAGCCCGCGATCGCTCGCCGCATGGCCGAACGCGATGCCCACGAGCGCGAACGACAAGCCGCCGCCGACGTACTGCGCGGTCCGGTAGAGTCCCGCCGCCGCACCGATCCGCTCGCCCGGCGCGCTCCGGTAGAGCGTCGCCTGGTTGCCGAGATTGTTGAATCCGTTCGGAATCCCGAACACGATCGACAGCGGGACGATCACCCATACCGGCATGTCGGCCGACATCAGCGCCATCACGCCGCAGCCGACGCACAGCATCGCGGAGCCGAACACCAGCACCGGGCGCGAGCCGCGGCGATGCGTGAGCCGCGTCGCGACGAGCGTCGTGATCGTGCCGAACGCCGAGATCGGCAGCATCACGAGGCCGGCGTCGCGCGCGGCAAGGCCCTTGACGTCCTGCAGCCACATCGGCAGCGAATAGAAGATCGCGTAAAACACCATGTACGTGCCGATGCAGCGCAGATACGTCGCGACGAGCGGGCGATTGCCGGCGAGCATCCGGACGTCGACGAGCGGCTCGGCGACGCGGCGCTCGTGGCCGACGAGCAGCGCGCCGAACGCAATGCATGCGCCGAGCAGCAGCCAGTCGGGTGCATCGAACGCGGTTTGCAGGAACGACAGCAGGCTCGCGAGCGTCGCAACGAACAGCGCGGCGCCGAGCCAGTCCTGCTCGCGCAGCGTCGCACGGCGTTGCCCCGCGCGCGGAGCGTCGGCCGGCAGCCACCTCATGCCGAGCACGAACGCGACGACGACGAGCGGCACGTTGACCCAGAACACGCCGCGCCAGCCGGCGTACTGCACAAGCAGGCCGCCGAGCGGCGGGCCGAATGCGACGGCCACCTGCGCGGCGATCGAGATCGCGCCGAGGCTGCTCGTCGGCGTCGCGCCCTGCGCATGGCGCTGCGACCACGTGCGGATCATCGCGATGCCGGCCGGGTACGCAGCCGACGTGCCGATCCCGAGCATCACGCGCGCCGCGACGAGCCAGCCAAGCGACGGCGCCCACGGCGCCAGCGCGGCGGCGGCCAGCACGATCGCGAGCCCGGCGAGGAAGATCCGCTTCGCGCCGAAGCTGTCCGCAAGCCGGCCCATCATCGGCTGCCCGACCGCGGTCGCGAGATAGAGCCCTGACACGAGCCACATGACGTCGACATCGCCGCCGCCGGAAAACGCGCGCCGGATGTCGACGAGCGCGACCGCGATCATCGACGAATTCAGCGCGTTGAGCAGCGTGCCGAGCACGATCGGCAGCACGAGCGTGCGCGGCAGCGAGAGTCCGCTCTTGCCAGGCGCGCCGCCGTGCGCATCGGTCAGGGTATCACTTCGGTCCAGCTTCATGGTGGCTTCGCGTGGCGCCGCTTCGGACGCAATCGGAGTTGAACGTGGCGTTCACGATAGCGATTCGCACGCACCATTTGAAATGGATTGTTGCGATGCACACATTCATGCGGGGAATGCGCGCCCCGCGCCGGACCAGCGCCGCGCGCGGTTTAGTGCGTTTCCGGAACAGGCTTTCCGGGCCGCGCTGGCGCGCTGCAGCAGTGCATGCAGGCAACGAACGCGCGGCATGGACGCGCGTGATGAGGGGGCGTTCCGATCCCGAAACGCATGCCAAAAACGAAACAGGCGTGCGCAGGCATTACGCGAACGCTTCATCTATCGATCGCTGTGTCTCGCGTTTGCGCGCACTGCTCATGCATCGTTTTCGTGCATGACGATCGACGAACCCACCGAAGGAAACCGGTGCGATGCCGCGCAACGAACGGACCGCGGCCCCGCTTCGCGAGGCGTCGTCGCCGTGCCGTGTTGTGTTGTGCCGTGTCGCACACCGATGTGTTGCACATCGAGGTGCGACGGAGCCATTCGCCAGCCGGGCCAGCGCATCAACCGATCGTCTGCCGCGCATCGCCCGACGCCGCGCGGCGCTCGCCGCTCGCGGCGCGCCCGTCCGCGTGGCCGACGATGTCCTCGAGCGAGCGGTTGTTCGTCCGCGGCCCGAACGCGCCGATCGACAGCATCACGATCGCCATGCTCGCGCCGATCAGCACGAACACCGACGACACGCCGGCATGCTCGATCAGCAGCGCGACGAGAAAGCTGCTCGCGATGCCGGTGAGCCGCCCGATCGAATGGACGAAGCCGAGCGCGCGGCTGCGGATCCCGGTCGGGAACACCTCGGACTGGTATGCGGTCGCATTGCTCGCAAGCACCGTGTTGCACAGCGTGACGAGCACGCCGAACGCGATTACCGCGGCGGGATGCGCGGACATCGCAAAACCCGTGCCGAACAGCGCGACGCCGAACGCGCTCGCGACGATCAGCCATTTGCGCTCGATCCGGTCCGCAAGCACGGCGGCGGCGAACGGCGAGACCGGATACGCGAATGCGATCACGAACGCATACCAGAGGCTCTTCGTCACCGACGCGCCCTGCGCGGCGAGCAGCGTCGGCAGCCATTGGCTGAAGCCGAAGAAGCCGATGCTCAGGAATGCGTTGAACACGATCAGCATCGCCGTGCGGCCGCGATTGTCGGCGTCCCACATCGATGCGCGGCGCGACGATGCAATCGCGTGGCGCGGCACGTCGACGGGCGACAGCGGCCGGCCGGCCTCGCGCTCGACGGACGCTTCGAGCCGGCTCAGGATCGCATCGGCCTGCGCGGCGCGGCCGCGCTCCGCGAGCCAGCGCGGCGACTCGGGCAAGCGCGACTGCAGCCACCAGACGACGGCCGCGCCGCTGCCGCCGAGCAGCACGACCCAGCGCCAGCCGGAGATGCCGAGCGGCGCGTGCGGCACCCATAGCCACGACACGAACGCGAGCACCGGCATCGCGAGATAGCCGATCGCGAAGCACACGGCGAACGCGCGGCCGCGCACGGCTTTCGGCACGAGCTCCGACAGGAACGCGCCGATCGTGATCAGCTCCGCGCCGACCCCGCAACTCGCGACGAAGCGGCATACGAGCACGCCGAGCGCGGTCGACTGCACGCACATCGCGACGCTCGCGGCCGTGTAGAGCAGCAGCGAGCCCGTGAAGAGCGCGCGGCGGCCGAAGCGGTCGGCGAGCCGCGACACGAACATCTCGCCGACGAACAGGCCGGCGAACGTCACCGCGCCGAGCGCGCCCTGATCCGATATGCCGAACGCGCCGCGCGCGCCCGCATGAAAAATGCCGTCCCGTATCATGCCGGCGGGCAGGTAAGTCATCTGGAACAGGTCGTACACCTCGAAGAAGCCGCCGATGCTCAGCACCCAGACGAGCTTCCAGATCGTCGCGGTTGCGGGCAGGCGATCGATGCGCGCCGCGAGCGACGCAGCTTGAACGTCCGACATGGCGTCTCCTCCATGATCCGGCGTCGCCGAGCGCGCCGGGTTATTCGAAATCGAATGGGAATACTGACGATTCAGGCCGATGCCGCGAATTCAGACGGTCGCGACCGGATTGACAGGAGAGCCGACCAGCCCGCGAATGTGCAGCGGCGGCGCCGTCAGCAGAAACCGGCTGCGCCCTGCCATACGCAACCACTCCGCCAGCGGCGTCAGCCTCCACAGCTCGCCCAGGTGAATCCCCAGCTTGAACAGGCACAGCTCATGCAACGGCATCAGCGCGCCGGGGACCTCCCGCGACTTCAACACCCCGGGCCGCTCTTCCACCGCGTGATTGTCCGCCGCCAGCACCGACAGCCCGCTCTCGTCCACCCACTTCAGCAGCCGCCCGTCCTCTCCGTCCAGCACGCAACACCCCGTCAACGCTCCCGCCTCCTCCCCCAGCAACCTCTCCGCGAACCCCGTGTGCACGCACACCATGTCCCCGCGCTCCACCTCCACACGGTCCGCCTCCAGCACCCGCATCAGCGCGTCGTAGCCCACCTTGCGCCGCCCGTCTCCGTAGTGGTGCCGCAGATCGATCAGCACTCCGCGTCCCTGTACCCCCGTCTGCGCCATCACCTCGATCCCCAGCGCATGCGCGCCGCCCTCGCTGTCCCCTTCCTTCGGCACCACCACGTGCTCCCCCAACCGGTAGCCGTTGTAGAACACCACCTCCGCATGCCCATCATCGTCCGCGTCGAACACCCCGCCCACGTGCGACAGCGCATCCCACTGCGTCGAGTACTGCGAGTGCACGCAGAACGCGTCGTCGCACACCACGTCCGTCGCGTTGCGCGCCGATTCGTCCGCCCTATACCCAAAGTACGGACGCCCCCCCAGTTGCGCCGCCATCACCCGCGGCGGCTGCCGCCGCGCGTTCAGCCCTCCACCCCGCGGCACGTCCAGCGGCAGGCTCAGCGAAAACACCTTCCCCACCTTCACCTCCAACAGCCCCTCCAGCACCTTCCCCTCCGTCAGCCAGTTCAGCCGACCCTTCTGGTCCTCATCTCCAAATTCACCCCAGTTCGACCCAGCCGGGCGCCGTTTCCATCTTCGTTCCATCGATGCGTCTCCTTGATCGTGCCGCATCGCGCCGCGTACGCGGCACGATGCGCGGCAAGCGGCCTCATTCCGGCCGAATCACGCCGTTCCGGGCCAGCCGCGCGTACTCGTGCGCGCCGAGCAACGGCAACAGAATCTCGCGGTTGTGCTCGCCGAGCTTCGGCGCGGCCCGCCTGAAACCGCCCGGCGTGCCGGACAGGCGCGGCACGACACCGTGCATCGGCAAGCTGCCGACGTCGTCGTCGGGCAACTCGACGATTGCCTCGCGCTCGATCACGTAGCGATCCTGAACGATCTGCGCGATGTCGAGGATCGGCCCGACCGTCACGCCGGCCTTCTCGAAAAACGCGAGGTTGTCGGCGAGATCGCGCGCAGCGACGAACGCGCCGACGATCGCGTCGAGCTCGCCCGCGTGCTGCACGCGCTGCACGTTCGTCGCGTAGCGCGGATCATCGATCAGGTCCGCGCGGCCGATCGCGCGAAACAGCCGCTCCGCCATGCCTTGCGTCGAGCTCGACAGGCACAGCCACTTGTCGTCGCGCGTGCGGTACGCGTTGCGCGGCGCGGTGTTCGACGAGCGGCTGCCGGTGCGCTCCTTCACGCGCCCCGTCAGCACGTAGTTCGCGGCGGCCGGCCCGAGAATCGAGAACAGCGGCTCGAACAGCGACACGTCGATCACCTGCCCCCGCGCGCCGTCGCGGCACGCGTGCAGCGCGACCAGCACCGCGATCGCGCCAGACAGCCCGGCCGTCATGTCGCCGAGGAACATCGGCGGCAGCACCGGCTCGCGATCCGCGAAGCCGTTGATCGACGCGAAGCCCGCGTATCCTTCGGCCAGCGTGCCGAAGCCCGGCTTGTGCCGGTACGGGCCCGTCTGCCCCCAGCCGGAAATGCGCGCGATCACGAGCGACGGACGCAGCGCCAGCAGCACGTCCGGCCCGAGCCCCATCTGCTCGAGAACGCCCGGCTTGAAGCTCTCGACGAACACGTCGGCATCGCGCACGAGCCGCTTCACGATGTCGATGCCATCGGCCGAGCGCAGATCGACGCACACGCTGCGCTTGTTGCGCCCGTACACTTTCCAGTTCGTGCTGACGCCGCCCGCGCCGACCGCGCGCAGCGTGTCGCCGCGCTCGTTCTCCACCTTCACGACGTCGGCGCCGAAATCCGCGAGCTGCAGGCTCAGCATGTTGCCCGCCATCAGCCTCGACAGATCGACGACGCGCACGCCCGCAAGCGGGCCGCGCGCGTCGGCGTCGAAGCGCTTCGCGTGAATCGGCCCCGTGTCCGCGCGGCGGCGCGGCGACGCGCGTTCCTCGGCCTGCGTTTGTCGAACATCCATCGTTGCCCCCGATTCGAATCCGGTCCGTCACCGGCCGACGCCCGGCCGCATGCCGGCCGCCGCCGTTCTCATGTCATTCGTGCGCCGCGCCGAACAGATCGACGACCTGCGCGACGCCCGCCGCCGATGGCAGATCGCCGCCGAGCACATGCGTGAGCGCGTTCGCGGCGGCCTGCACGCGCGGCAGATAATCGGCCTGCACCTTCTTGTTGAAGCGAAAGCGCGGCACGCCGAGCGACAGCGCGCCGATCAGCGAGCGACCGACGCCGAACACCGGGCACGCGATCGCCGCGCTGTCCGGATCGCGCTCGCCGAGCGACACCGCATAGCCCTGCGCGGCCGTCTTGTCGAAGCCGCCGCCGCGCGCGCCGGAAAACGCGAGCAGCACGCGCCCCGCCGCGCCCACGTCGAGCGGATAGCGATCGCCCTCGCGCAGATAGGTCCGCACCGCGCGCCGCGGATGGATGCGGAACAGGCACACGCGCTGGTCGCCCTCGCGCACGTAGAACGCGGTCGTTTCGCCCGTCTCCGCGCCTAGCGCGTCGAGCACGGGCACGACGTGCTCGCGCAACTGGAACGACTCGCGATACATCATCCCGAGCTGGAACACCGCGGGCCCGAGCACGTAGCGGCCGTCGTTGAGCCGCTTGATGAAGCGAAACCGTTCGAGCGACTCGAACATCCGCAGCAGCGTGCTCATGTTGACGCCCGACGCTTCGCTGACCTGAGCGAGCGTCAGGCCGCCCGGCGCTTCACCGAACGCGACGAGCGCCGCGAGCGCCCGATTGACCGCGGCCACGCCGCCATCCGTCTGATTCGTCATGTCTGCCTCGTCGTCACGGCCTTTCCGGTCAGCGGGTCGGCCGCGATCAAATTTTTGAAAGTCACTTTCATTATACAAGCGAACGTCTGAAAAACAACGGATCAGGTTTCAGAAACACGTCGATGTTTACCCGATACTCATGATTATCAGGGTTAACGACAGACTTGACGTTACGCCACAATCGACAAAAATGAAAGTGACTTTCATTTTTTAGAACAGACATGAAAACATCGAACGAGCCGGTCTGGCGCTCGCTGCTCTACGTTCCCGCGCACGTGCCGCGCTTCGTCGCGAAGGCGGCCGACTGCGACGCCGACGCATTGATCCTCGATCTCGAAGACAGCGTGCCGCCCGAATGGAAGACGCCCGCGCGCGACGGTCTCGCCGATACGGTGGGCGGCCTCGCCGCCGCCGGGCGCGAGGTGCTCGTGCGCGTGAACGGGCCGCTCGAACCGCTCGTCGCGGACCTGCGCGCGGCGCTGGCGGCGGGCGTGCACGGCGTCGTGCTGCCGAAGGTGCGCGGCGCGTCGCATGTCGAGGCGATCGACGAACTGCTCGACACGCTCGAAGCCGAGCACGGCATCGCCGCGGGCCACACGCGGATCGTCGCGATCATCGAAACCCCCGGCGCATTCCAGGCGATGGAGCGGATCGCGCGCGCGTCGCCGCGCATCGCCGCGATGATGCTCGGCGGCGGCGATTTCGCGCTGCACTGCGGCGCCGAGGCGCGCGCGGACGTGCTGCGCGTGCCGAAGCAACTGCTCGTGATCGCCGCGCGCGCGGCGGGCATTCAGCCGCTCGGGCTCGTTGGCGGGCTCGACGAAATTCGCGACCTCGACATGTTCGAGCGGCTCGCGCGCGAATCGGCGGACCTCGGCTACGCCGGCGCGACCTGCATCCATCCTGCGCAAGTCGACGTGCTCAATCGCGCGTTTCGCCCGTCCGACGCCGCGGTCCGCGCCGCGCGCGAGGTCGTCGCCGCTTACGACGACGCGCGCGCGAACGGCCGCGGCGCGCTGCGCGTCGGCAACCGGATGGTCGACGCGCCGGGCGTCGCGCACGCGCGCAACGTGCTCGCGCGCGCCGACGCGATCGCGCGCCGCCCGCGACGAAGCGCGGCAGCGTGACGCGCGCCGCCATCCGATACGCGCCCGCGGCCAACGCACACGCCCGGTCCGGAGCGATGACCGGGCGGCGTCGCATCGCCGCGCGCACGACAGACCGTGTTCGATGCCGACCTGCCGGCCACCGGCAATCGCCGCCTCGACCGCGACGATGCAGGCGGCTGCGGCGGCCATGACCACGGCGAAGGCACCGGTCGCAAGCCGAAGTAGCAGCGACAGCAGCAAGCACGACGAAGAACGATCCCAAAGAAAGAAAAAGCGGAAACATAGGTGGAGACAACGATGGATAAACGACTGTCCGCGCTGTGCGGACTGGGCCTCGTCTCGGCCGGCGCATGCGCGCAAACGAGCGTGACGCTTTACGGCGTCGCCGACGCGTACATCGAGTACGCGACGAACCAGGCGAGTGCGAAAGGCGAGCCCGCCGCGCTCGCGCGGATGGGCTCGGGCGGCAAGAGCGGCTCGCGCTGGGGCATCAAGGGCGCCGAGGCGCTCGGCGGCGGCTGGCGCGCCGCGTTCCGGCTCGAGAGCGGCATCAACCTGAACAACGGCACCGGCACGGGCGCGGGCGGCTTCGACCGTTCCGCGTGGGTCGCGCTCGAGCATCCGCGCTGGGGCACGCTGCGCTTCGGCCGCCAGTACACGACGCTGTTCGACATCATGGAGCACTACTCGCCGACGGACGCGTATTCGACGCTGTACGAACCGGATGGTGCGATCATCGGCATCAACTTCCGCGAGAACAACGTCGTCAAATATCTCGCGACGGTCGGCCCGATGACGTTCGAGGCGCACTACGCGTTCAGCAACGAGCCGGGCGCATTCCAGGCGAGCGCCGCGCACGGCGCGGGCTTCGATTACACGGGCGGCGCGCTGTCGTTCGCGTTCGCGTACGACGACGTGCACACGCCGCAAGCCGGCAGCTTCGCGCATTTCCGCCGCTACGCGGCCGCCGCGATGCTGACCTTCGAGGCGACGCAACTGATCGCGGGCGTCGCGCATGGGCACGGCGGCGTCGCGACGCCGGCGGTCGTCACGCGCTACACGTTCTGGTGGATCGGCGTGCGTCAGGCGATCACGCCGGTCGTTCAACTGATCGGCGCGCTGTACGCGGAGCGCGTGCGCGCGCAAAACCCGGCGCGCACGCCGACGGCGCAGCATGCATCGGGCACGCCGCAACAGGCGACGCTGCAGCTCAACTACTTCGCATCGAAAACGACGACGCTGTACGCGGCGGCCGGCTACGCGCGCCACGCGGCGCTCGACTTCGACGATTACAACTACGGCTTCCTCCACTACTCGCTTGCCGGCGGCCGCTCCGGCAGCGCGGGCGTCGCCGTCGGCGTGCGCAAGCTGTTCTGAGCCGCGCGCCTCGATCCCTTCACCACAGGAGCCACGCCACCATGAATCGACGCCATTTCCTCGCCGCCGCAGCCGGCCTGCCGCTCGCCGCGACGCTCGCACCGCTTCGCGCGCGCGCACAACCGAACGCAGCGCCGGCGCCCACGCTCGCGCGGCAGCTCGCCGAATACGCGGCGGGATTGCGCTACGAGGATCTCGACTCGGCGACGATCGACACCGTCAAGTCGCATCTGATCGACGCGCTCGGCTGCACGCTCGCCGCGCTCGACGAGCCGCCCGTGCGCATCGCGCGCGACGCGGCGCGCAGCATCGGCGGCGGACCGTCGACGATCATCGGGACTGCAGAGCGAACGAGCCCCGATCTCGCGACGTTCGCGACGGGCACCGCGCTGCGCTATTTCGACTTCAACGACGCATACGCGGGCCGCGAAATCGGCCATCCGAGCGACAACATCGCCGCGTGCGTCGCGGTGGCCGAGGCGCAGCACGCGGGCGGCCGCGACCTGATCCTGTCGATCGCGCTCGCGTACGAGATCGCGTGCCGGCTGATGGACGCGGCCGCTATCAGCCCGCGCGGCTGGGACCACACGTGCTACTCGCTGCCCGCCGCCGCGCTCGCGGCGGGCAAGCTGATGCGCATGCCGGTCGACTCGCTCACGCAGGCCGTAAACCTGTCGCTCAACAGCCATCTCGCGCTGAACCAGACGCGCGTGCAGGAACTGTCGAACTGGAAAGCGCTTGCCGACGCGGACGCCGCGCGCAACGCGGTGTTCTCGACGCTGCTCGCGCGCGCGGGGCTCACCGGGCCGTCGCCGATCTTCGAGGGCGAGGCGGGTTTCTTCCGGCAGGTGTCGGGGCCGTTCGAGCTCGACACGAGCCGTTTCGGCGGACGCGGCGAACCGTTCAGGATCGCGCGCTGCTTCGTCAAGTACTACCCGGCGCAAGGCTTTACGCAGACCGCGATTCCGGCCGCGATCGACGTCGCGTCGCAAGCGGGCGACCTGAGCCGGATTCGCCGCATCGACGTGCACACGACACGCGTCGGCTACGTGACGGCCGGCAGCGAGCCGGAGAAATGGAAGCCGTCGACGCGCGAAACCGCCGACCACAGTCTGCCGTACGTCGTCGCGCGCGCGATGCTCGACGGCGATATCCGGACCACGAGCTTCTCGGACGCCGCGCTGCGCGATCCGGCGCTGCGCGCGCTGATCGCGAAGATCCGCGTCGAGGAAGATCCGGCGCTGACGGCGGGCTACCCGGCGCGCGCGGCGAATCGCGTGACCGCGCATTGCCGCGACGGCGCGGTCTATGCGCAGCAGATCGACGATCTGCCGGGCTCGCCGACACGGCCGATGCGTCGTGAGGATTTCGAAGCGAAATTCGTGAAGAACGGCGGCGCGCGCCTGAGCGCGCAGCGAATGCGCACGGCGCTCGACCGGCTGTGGCGGCTCGACGAACTGCAGGACGTCGCGACGCTGCCGCCGCTCTTCGCCGCGGGATGAGCGACGCGCGCGAGGCGGGCGACGAACGCGCGCGGAGCGGCCCTGTGGCGCGTCACGTTCGCCCGCTTCACGCGGCGACGCTCCTGCGCCAGCGCTGGAACAGCAGACCGGAGCGCGCGACGGTCAGCATCAGCGCGAGCGCGCAGGCGTCCGCGGCAAGGCCGACGCCGAGCTGCGGCATGCGCGCGCTGCCGTGCATGCCGTGCAGCACCGAATCGAGCGTCAGCGAGATCGCCGCGCCGACGACGAAGCACAGCATCCCGCGCTGCCCGACCGCGACGACGGGCTGCGCCGCTCGCGCGATCCTCGCAATCCAGCCGTACCGAACAAGTTCGGCCATCAGCCATGCGAACGCGACGAAATTCATCACGCGCGGCCATGCGAGATGGCGCTTGAGCTCGCCCTCCGGCAGCGGCAGCCCGGAGAACAGCTTGTAGTACGCGCATGCGAGCACGATCGCGAGCGCGACGGCGGTGATCGCCGCGCCGCCCGGCCGCGTCGCGACGTCGCGGTGCAGCGGCCAGCAGCGCATGAGCGCACCGAGCACGAACATCAGTTGCCACGCAAACGGATTGAAGCTCCAGCGAAACGAATCGGTGTCGATGAGTTGCGCCGCGAGCCACGGCGCGCAGCTCCACAGCAGCACGCTGCCGAACAGCAGCCACCACGGCCTGGCGCGCGCGAGCGGCACGATCGCGGGCGTCGCGAGCGCGAACAGCACGTACATCGGCAGCACCGCCGCGAGATACGGCTGCCGCTTGAACGTCAGCAGTTCGACGAGCCCGGTGAGCGGCGACGCGAGCAGCACGCTGATGTCGTCGAGCGCCATGTTCGGCGCGTCGATGCCGTAGTGATCGAGCACGGCCGATACGACAAGCATCAGCGTCGACGTCGCGAGAAACGCGCGGTAGATCTGCGCGGCGCGGCGCACGAAGCGCCGCCGCGCCGCGCCCGCGCCGTGACGCGCGCTGACGGCGAGAAACGCGCTCGCGGTCGCGAAGCCGCCGAGGAACACGAACACCTCGGCCGCGTCGCACAGCGCGAACGCGTGCAGCGTCACGCGCGACAGCACGCTCGCGCCGATGTGATCGACGACGATCGTCAGCAACACCAGGCCACGAAAGAAATCGACCTCGATCGAGCGGCCGGCCGGCGCGGGCGATGACATCGCGGAACCGCTCATCGCGCAGCCGGGCCGATGCGTGCGGCGAGCGCCCGGCGCCCGACGGGAAACAGGGAAATCAGGATCGCGAACCGTTTGGCCGCGACGGAACGCGAATGCCGGCGGAATGCGCGGCAATGCGCCGACGTGAAGGAGCAGCGCCCCTGCGACGTGAAGACATGACCGTTCATGGGCGGGCCCGTGGGCGAAAGAGGAAGCGAAGGAAATCGTCTTAAAAATTCTAATCGCCGCTCAGGGTATGCCCTAAGTAACAAAATGCAACGAAATCTTTAGGCGGATTACAGCGCGCGTCGCGGGACATCGATATGCGCGGGCATGCGGCGTGCTTGTCGCGGCCGGAGGCAATTCACGCGGGGAGAATCGGTCGACAACCGACCGCGCCCGCCTACCTCCGCGCGATCAGGAAGCCGTGCCACGCGGTCAGCGCAACGGCCGCCCAGATCGGCGCATATGTCGCGAGCTGCTGCCACGACAGCGCCTCGCCGAGCACGAGCACGGCGACCGCGACGAGCAGCACCGGCTCGACGTAGCCGAGAATCCCGAAGAGCGCCATCGGCAGCATGCGGCTCGCCTTCAGATGGCTCGCGAGCGCGAGCGTGCTGATCGCGCCGAGGCCCGGCAGCAGCATCGTCCACAACAGCGGCCGGCCGGCGACGCTCGTGCCGCCCGTCGCGAGCGTCGCGGCCGCCATGGGCAGCAGCACGAGCATCTCGACCGAGAACAGCGCGAGCGAATCCGCGTTCACGCGGCGTCGCAGCACGAAGTAAGGCGGATAGCCGAGCGCGACGACGAGCGTCGGCCACGCGAACGCGCGCGTCGCCCAGATCTCGTGCGCGACGCCCGCCGCCGCGCACGCGAGCGCAAGCCATTGCAGCCCGCTCAAGCGTTCGTGGTAATGGAAGCGCCCGACGAGCACCATCGTCAGCGGCAGCAGAAAGTAGCCGAGCGACACCTCGAGCATCCGGCCGTGCAGCGGCGCCCACAGGAACAGCCAGAGCTGCAGGCCGAGCAGCCCCGCGCTCGCGGCGAGCGACAGCGCGAACCGCCGGTTCGCGAGCGCGTGCGCGAGCAGCTCGCGCAACGCGGGCCAGCGGCCGCGCAGCACGACGACCGCGATCGCGCCGGGCGCGGTCCACACGATCCGCCATGCGAAGATGTCGAGGCCCGTCAGCGGCGCGAGCAGCTTCGCGTACGCGGACAACAGTGCGAACAGCGCCGACGCCGCGACCGACAGCGCGATCCCGCGCCCCGCCTGCGGATAATCGGCCGCAGCGCTCAATGCTGCTGGAAGCGCTCGAAGCGCTTGTCGGTCTGGCGCTCCTCGAACGTCACTTCGGTCACGTGCGCGGCGCTCGGGCCGTGACGCAGCCACGCGAGCATCCGGTCGATCTGCGGCGCGGGGCCCTGCAGCATCGCCTCGACCGAGCCGTCGTCGAGATTCGCGACCCAGCCGCGCAGCTTCAGCGCATGCGCCTCGCGCACGGTCGCGTGCCGGAAGCCCACGCCCTGCACCACGCCGCGCACCCGCACGTAATAGGTTTCGATCCGCTCGTCCAGATCGTCGCCGCTCATCGCATCCCCCGTGTCGTCCAGTCGATCCAAGCCCGGCATTGTAGTCGCGCGGCGCGAACGATGCTCGACGAAACCGCGCGCCGCGCATCCGGGGCGACCACGTACAATCTCGCACGACGTACAACACGCCGCGCCGCACGGCCGCGCGGCCATGAGGACCATGACTGACACACAACGCGATCTCGTTCTGGTGACCGGCGCATCCGGTTTTGTCGGCTCCGCCGTCGCGCGCGCCGCGCGGCGGCAAGGCTATCGGGTGCGCGTGCTCGTGCGGCAGACCAGCCCGCGCACGAACGTCGCGGATCTCGACGCCGAGATCGCGACGGGCGACATGCGCGACGAGGCGTCGATGCGCGCCGCGCTGCGCGGCGTGCGCTACCTGCTGCACGTCGCCGCCGACTACCGGCTGTGGGCGCCCGATCCGCTCGAGATCGAGCGCGCGAATCTCGAAGGCGCGGTCGCCACGATGCGCGCGGCGCTCGCCGAGGGCGTCGAGCGGATCGTCTACACGAGCAGCGTCGCGACGCTGAAGGTGACGCCGTCGGGCGCCTCGGCCGACGAATCGTCGCCGCTCACGGCCGAGCAGGCGATCGGCGTGTACAAGCGCAGCAAGGTGCTCGCCGAGCGCGCGGTCGAGCGGATGATCGCCGACGACAGGCTGCCCGCGGTGATCGTCAATCCGTCGACGCCGATCGGCCCGCGCGACGTGAAGCCGACGCCGACCGGCCGGATCATCGTCGAAGCCGCGCTCGGCAAGATTCCGGCGTTCGTCGACACGGGGCTGAACCTCGTGCACGTCGACGACGTCGCGCTTGGCCACCTGCTCGCGCTCGAGCGCGGGCGGATCGGCGAGCGCTACATCCTCGGCGGCGAGAACCTGCCGCTGCAGACGATGCTCGCGGACATCGCGCAATTGACGGGCCGCAAGCCGCCGACGATCGCACTGCCGCGCTGGCCGCTGTATCCGATCGCGCTCGGCGCGGAGGCGGTGGCGAAGCTGACGAAGCGCGAGCCGTTCGTGACGGTCGACGGGCTCAGGATGTCGAAGAACAAGATGTATTTCACGTCGGCGAAGGCCGAGCGCGAGCTCGGCTATCGCGCGCGGCCGTACCGCGAAGGCATTCGCGACGCACTCGACTGGTTCCGGCAGGCGGGATACCTGCGCTGAGAACCAGACGCCGGGCGCGCGCGGGCGGGCCGCACCGAACCGGCCCGGCCGCGCGTGCCGATGCTTCGCCGATCGTCGCGCGCCGCATCGCAAGCATTTTGTTACATGCGACGTTCGAACCTGCGTGAGGCCTGCGGGTAAAATCGCGGGTCTTACGTAGAGAATGCACGCATGAACCTGAACGATCAGATCGATACGCTCGACAGCCGCGTCGATCAGCTCATCCACACGGTGCGCGAAGTCGCGAGCGCCGCCCAGGAAGCCGCCGCAACCGCCATCGCAGACAAGGCCGCCGCGCAGACTGCCGTCGAAGAAGCCGCCGCGAAGCATGCGCAAGCCGCCGAAATGTCCGTCGAGCAAGCGACGCTCGAAGCCCTCGCCGCTCAGGCGGCCGCCGACAAGGAAGCCGCCGACGCGCTCGCCAGGCAAGCCGTCGCCGTCCAGGCGGCGGCCGCCGCGCAAGCGGTCACCGACAAGACCGCGGCCGAAGCGCTTGCGATGCAGGCGGCGGCGGATCGCGCCGCGGCGGAACGGGCCGCGGCGCAAGCGGCGGCGGACAAATCGGCCGCCGACGCGCTGGCTGCTCGGGCCGCAACCGATCGCGAGGCGGCGGAGCAGGCGTCGGCCGAGCGCGGCGCGGCGGATGCCGCAGCAGCGCAAGCGGCCGACGACAAGGCCGCGGCCGAAGCGCTCGCCGCGCGAGCCGCGGCCGATCGCGCCGCCGCCGAGCAGGCCGCTGCCCAGGCGGCAGCCGACCGCGCGGCTGCGGAATTGCTCGCCGCGCAGGCCGCAGCGGACCGCGCGGCCGCCGAGACGCGCGCGGCCGAACAGGCGGCGACGGCGCGCAGCGCGGCGGACGCCGCAGCAAGCCAAGCGGCCGACGACAAGGCCGCGGCCGAAGCGCTCGCCGCGCGAGCCGCGGCCGATCGCGCCGCCGCCGAGCAGGCCGCGGCTCGGGCAGCGGCCGACAAGGAAGCGGCCGAGTCGCTGCTCAATCAGGCCACGACCGAACGCTCGGCCGCCGAGACCGCCGCCGCGCGCGCGGCGAGCTACAAGGCGACGGCGGAATCGCTCGCGTCGCAATCCGAGCGAAACCGGACGATGGCCGAGCCCGCCGCGCCGATTGCGGCGACACAAACCGCGAACGGCACGCTTTCGCTGCACGTCGCACGGCCGTCGCAGGACGAGATCACGCTCGCGCTCGGCGAGCATTCGGTGTCACTGCCGCCGCCGCAGCTCAGCCAGTTGATCGAGGAACTGGCGCACGTGCGCGCATCGATGACGATCGAGCAGCCGAGCGGACTGCCGAACGGCTGGCGCTTCGTGACGACGCGCAATCCGCTGATGGCGGTCCAGAAGCAGGCGAACGGCGACCGCCTGCTGGTCGCGCGGCACAGCGGCTACGGCTGGGTACCGTTCACGTTCTCGCCGGATGTCGTGATCCAGTTGTACATGCTGCTCACGCAGAAGTGACGCGGCGGCGCGCAGTGTCCGACGCGGCCCTCGTGGCCGGCGACGGCACCGCGCCGCCGATTCGAAAGGGAAGTGCCCGGCAGGGAAATCGACGGGTGCGCCGCCCGCCCCCCGTCGCCGGCCGCCCTGTTGTCCCGCGAGCGCCAGCGCTCGCCCGCCCCGCCAGCCGGCCGATGCTCAACGATCCTGCACCGGCGCCTGCACGCGCGCCTTCCACTGTCCGCCCTTGCCGCGCCAGTAGCGCACGGCCGACGCGACCGTCGCACCGACGTAGAACAGCGCGACGAGCGGCAGCGCCGGCGCCCACCACGGCGAGCGGCGGTAGTAGCCGAGCATCGGCGCATACGCGGTGCACATCGACGCCCACGCAAGCCACGCCGGCCACGCGCGCGCGCCGTACGCGAGCGCCGCCGCGGGCGGCACCAGATAGATGATCGTCATCCCGACGAGCGTGCCGAGCAGCAGCACCGGCGAATACCGGAGCTGCGTGAACGCGGTGCGCGCGATCATGTTCCAGATGTCGCGCCAGCTATCGTACGGCCGCAAGGACACGCTGCGATCGGCAAGATCCAGCCGGATCGGGTGACGGCCGGCGCCTCGGTGCTTGATCTGCGCGGCGAGGCTGCAATCGTCGATCAGCGCGCCGCGGATCGATTCGATGCCGCCCGCCTCCTCGAGCGCGTCGCGGCGCACGAGCATGCAGCCGCCTGCCGCGCCCGCCGTCCGGTTGCGCGGATCGTTGACCCATGAGAACGGGTAGAGCTTCGCGAAGAAGAACACGAACGCCGGAATCAGCGCCTTTTCCCAGAACGAATCACAGCGCAGCCGCACCATCAGCGATACGAGGTCGCGCCGCTCGGCCTGCGCGCGCGCGACGAGCTGCGCGACCGCGTCCTCCGGATGGCCGATGTCGGCGTCCGTCAGCAGCAGGTAGTCAGCGGGCAGCCCGAGCGAGCGCACCGCGGCGATCCCCTGCGACTGCGCCCACACCTTGCCCGACCAGCCGGCGGGCAGCGGCTGCGCGGCGAGCACGGTCAGCCGGTCGGCGCGGCCGACGGCCGCCGCGGCCGCGCGCGCGGCCGCGGCGGTGCCGTCGGTGCTGTGGTCGTCGACGACGATCAGGTGGAACGCGCCTTCGTACGCCTGGCCAACCAGCGACTGGACGGCCTCGCCGATCACGTCGGCCTCGTTGCGGGCGGGCACGACGGCTGCGACGGCCGGCCAGCCGGCAGCGGCGGCCGCGCCCCGCGCGTCGGGCGGCAGCCGCCGCGCGGGGCGCGCGTGCCAGAAGCCGCCGCGCCCGAACAGCAGCACCAGCCAGATCGCGAGCGACAGGCACGACAGCAGAAACACGACGATGAGCGTCATGCGCGGCCCTCCGCCCGCACGCCGCGGCGGCCCGGCGCGCCGTCCGGACGGGCGGCCGCGCGCGCCGCCGCGCCCGTTTCGTTACGATCGACTTCCATGCGAATCAGCCCCTTCTTCAATGCATTCCGGCGTCAGCGAGCCGAAAGGTTCGGTGAAAACCGCCTAGTTTACTGGGTTTGACGCGCGCAGGCGCCGGACCTCCGGGGTTGCTCCAATTGCCACAACGTCAGGAACGGTAAAGCACGCAAAGGCCGATAGGGTTAAAATGCGCGACTACTTCGGGGTGCCGGGCCCGTTCCTGCATTCATAACATCCAAGTTGGGGCGATCGGCCCGGTCTGCCGGCCGCTCGCACCCCGCGTCAGTCGTCGGAGTTCGCCCAAATATGCGAGTCATCCTTGCCCAGCCTCGCGGCTTTTGTGCGGGGGTTGTCCGCGCGATCGAGATCGTCGAGCGCGCGCTGCAACAGCATGGCGCGCCGGTCTATGTACGTCACGAGATCGTCCATAATCGGCACGTCGTTGAAAACCTGAGAAATAAAGGGGCGCGATTCGTTGAGGAACTCGACGAAGTGCCGCACGGCGCCGTGGCCATCTTCAGCGCGCACGGCGTCGCCCAGACCGTCGAGAAGGATGCCGAGGCCCGCGGCCTCGACGTCCTCGACGCGACCTGCCCGCTCGTCACGAAGGTGCACGTGCAGGGGCGCCAGTACGTCGCGGCCGACCGCCGGCTGATCCTGATCGGCCACGCCGGCCATCCGGAAGTCGAAGGCACGATCGGCCAGATTCCGGCCGAGGTGATCCTCGTGCAGAGCGAGGCCGAGGTCGACACGCTGACGCTGCCGGCCGACACGCCCGTCGCGTACGTCACGCAGACGACGCTGTCGGTGGACGACACGCGCGGCATCATCGAGGCGCTGCACCGCCGGTTCACCGACATCGTCGGCCCGGACACGCGCGACATCTGCTACGCGACGCAGAACCGCCAGGCGGCGGTGCGCGAGCTGAGCGAACAGGTCGACGTGCTGCTCGTCGTCGGCGCGACGAACAGCTCGAACTCGAACCGGCTGCGCGAAATCGGCACCGAAAGCGGCGTGCCGAGCTATCTCGTCGCGGACGGCTCGGAAATCCGCGCTGAATGGTTCGCGAGCGCGCGCGCGGTGGGCCTCACGGCCGGCGCGTCGGCGCCCGAGGAAATGGTCGAGGATGTGATCGCCGCGCTGCGCGCGCTCGGCCCGGTCGAGGTCGCGACGATGTCGGGACGCGAGGAAAAAGTCGAATTCAAGCTGCCGGCGAAGCTCATGCAAGCTGTCGCCCGCGAAGTTTAAGGAGGACGTCTCTTGTCTATTCCGCTGCTCCAACAAGTGCGCGTCGGCGCATACATCGTGCGCCAGCACCTGTCCGGCAACAAGCGCTATCCGCTCGCGCTGATGCTTGAGCCCCTCTTCCGCTGCAACCTCGCCTGCAACGGCTGCGGCAAGATCGATTATCCGGACCCGATCCTGAACCAGCGCCTGTCCGTCGACGAATGCCTGCAGGCCGTCGACGAATGCGGCGCGCCCGTCGTGTCGATCGCGGGCGGCGAGCCGCTCCTGCACAAGGAAATGCCGGACATCGTCAAGGGCATCATGAAGCGCAAGAAGTTCGTCTATCTGTGCACGAACGCGCTGCTGATGGAAAAGAAGATGGACGACTACGAGCCGAGCCCGTACTTCGTCTGGTCGGTCCACCTCGACGGCGACAAGGACGCGCACGACCACTCCGTGTCGCAGGAAGGCGTGTACGACAAGGCGGTCGCGGCGATCAAGGAAGCGAAGCGCCGCGGCTTCCGCGTGAACATCAACTGCACGCTGTTCAACGACGCGATCCCCGAGCGCGTCGCGAAATTCTTCGATACGCTCGGGCCGATCGGCGTGGACGGCATCACCGTGTCGCCGGGCTATGCGTACGAGCGCGCGCCGGACCAGCAGCACTTCCTGAACCGCGACAAGACGAAGAACCTGTTCCGCGAGGTGTTCAAGCGCGGCGAAGGCGGCAAGCGCTGGTCGTTCAGCCAGTCGTCGCTGTTCCTCGATTTCCTGGCCGGCAACCAGACGTACAAGTGCACGCCGTGGGGCAACCCGGCGCGCACGGTGTTCGGCTGGCAGAAGCCGTGCTACCTGGTCGGCGAAGGCTACGTGAAGACCTTCAAGGAACTGATGGAATCGACCGACTGGGACAAGTACGGCGTCGGCAATTACGAGAAGTGCGCGGACTGCATGGTCCACTGCGGCTTCGAGGCCACCGCCGTGATGGACACGATCGCGCATCCGCTGAAGGCGCTGAAGGTGTCGATGAGCGGCATCCGGACCGAAGGCGCGTTCGCGCCGGACATTCCGATCGACAACCAGCGTCCGGCCGAGTACGTGTTCTCGCGCCACGTCGAGATCAAGCTCGAAGAAATCCAGCGCGCGGGCAAGGGCAAGCTGCAGAAGTCGCCGAAGCCGGCCGCGACGGCCTGACGATCGCCGCGACACGGAACGCGCTCGCGTTCTCCGTCGTCGGCCAAGGCGCCCCGGACGATGTTCGGGGCGCCTTTTGTTTTTGTTCGGGCGCATGGCTCGCGTGGAGCGACACGCGACGGCGATCGGGCAACGGCGAGCCGCCCGGCACGCTTTCCCGCGCCGGGTTACGATGCCCGCTGAGCCGGCGCCGAGACGATGCGCCGCCGCCGATAACGCTGCGCGCCGCGCCGGATGCCGCGACGCCGCCGCCGACATTCCGGGAACCGCCATGACATCATCCGACGTCGCCGCCATCACCGGCTGGCATGCCCACGTCTATTTCGACGCATCGAGCCGCGACGTGGCGTGGGCCCTTCGCGAAACCGTCGAACGCCGCTTCGGCGCGGCCGTGCAGCTCGGCCGCTTCCACGAGCGCCTCGTCGGCCCGCATCCGGCGTGGTCGTATCAGATCGCGTTCGGGCCGGCGCAATTCGCCGAAGTCGTGCCGTGGCTCACGCTGCATCACGGCGAGCTCGACGTGTTCCTGCATCCGAACACGGGAGACGAGCTGCGCGATCATCGCGACGCCGCGGTCTGGATCGGCCGCTCGCATGCGTTGAATCTCGATGCGCTGAAGTCTTAAAACGCGGAAGAGCCGACACGGCGCGCGCCGTCGCATGCCGGAATCGGCAAGCGAAACCGCCGATGCGTACATCCAGCGTTGCGCGCCGCGCAATCATCGAGTGCGTCTGGGTTGACACTGGACGGCGGACGCTCGCACTACCATTGCACCGCATGCACGTCATGACACGGAGAAGTCGATGGCACCCGATCTGAATCTGCTGATTGCGCTCGACGCGCTGCTCGAAGAAGGGAGCGTCGTCGGCGCCGCGCGCCGCATGAACCTCAGCCCGCCCGCGATGAGCCGCACGCTCGCGCGCATTCGCGAGACGGTCGGCGATCCGATCTTCGTCCAGGCCGGCCGCAAGATGGTGCCGACGCCGCGCGCGCTCGCGCTGCGCGGCCTCGTGCGCGAGACGGTCGAGCGCGCGTCGCAACTGCTCGCGCCGAGCGCCGAGGTCGATCTGCGCACGCTCGACAAGCAGTTCAGCGTGCGCGCGAACGACATCTTCGTCGGCATGCACAGCAGCCGGCTGCTCGAGGAGATGGCGCGCGGGATGCCGCGCGCGATGGTGCGCTTCATGCCCGAGGAGGACGACGTCGACGACGACGCGCTGCGCAGCGGCCGCATCGACCTGTTCATCAGCGCATCGCGCCGCCTCGGTCCGGAGATCCGCGTGCAGCCGCTCTTCACGACGAAGTTCGTCGGGCTCGCGCGCAACGATCATCCGATCTTCGACGACGACATCACGCCCGAACGCTTTGCGCACTGGCCGCATATCGGCGTGTCGCGGCGCGGCAAGTCGTCCGGGCCGATCGACACCGCGCTCGCCGAGCGCAGCCTCGAACGGCACGTGCTGCTGGTCCTGCCGACGCCGTATGCGGCCGTGTTCGCGCTGCAGGAGTCGGACCTGCTGCTGCCGCTGCCCGAGCATCTCGCGCTCGGCGCGGTGCAAGCGGGGCTCGGCGTGCGCACGTTCGAGCTGCCGGTGTCGCTCGAAACGGTGCTGATCACGCAGGCGTGGCATCCGCGCTTCCAGAGCGATCCCGCGCACCAGTGGCTGCGCCGGGTCGTGCGCGGCCTGTGCGCCGGCCCGTCGGCATTGCAGCTCGCGCACGCATGACGCGCGCGTGACGCGTAAGCCCCACGCTCACCAATGCCCCCACGCCCGATGCCCTCGTTCGGATCGACCAACTCGAACGAATATGCGAAGCTTTCGTCGACGTTCCGCGATCCCGCTTCATCCCGCACAAGGAGCCAGACTTGGAGAATCGCCACGGAGTCAACCTGGCGCGCGCCCGCGCGCTCGCCGCACGCGAACGCCACGCGTTCGAACGGGCGATGCCGAAATCGCGCGCGCTCTCGGCCGAAGCGGCGCAGCATCTGCTGTTCGGCGTGCCGCTGCACTGGATGCGCGACTGGTCGACGCCGTTCTCGCTGTACGTCGATCACGCGCGCGGCGCGCATTTCACCGACGTCGACGGCCATCGCTACGTCGATTTCTGTCTCGGCGACACGGGCGCGATGTTCGGCCATGCACCCGAGCCCGTCGCGCGCGCGCTCGCCGAGCAGGCGACGCGCGGCTACACGACGATGCTGCCGAGCGCGGACGCCGCGTGGGTCGGCGCCGAACTCGCGCGTCGCTTCGGGCTGCCGTACTGGCAGTTCGCGCTGAGCGCAAGCGACGCGAACCGCTTCGTGCTGCGCTGGGCGCGCGCGGCGACGGGCCGCAAGCACATCGTCGTGTTCAACGGCTGCTACCACGGCACCGTCGACGACGTGTTCGTCGATCTCGTCGACGGCCGGCCGGTGCAGCGCGACAGCCTGCTCGGCCAGGCGCACGATCTGCTCGCGTACACGCGCGTCGTCGAATTCAACGATCTCGCCGCGCTCGAAGCCGCGCTGAAGGACGGTGACGTCGCATGCGTGCTCGCCGAGCCGGCGCTGACGAACATCGGCATGGTGCTGCCCGATCCCGACTTCTGGCGCGAAGCGCGCGCGCTGACGCGCCGTCACGGCACGCTGCTCGCGATCGACGAAACCCATACGATCAGCAGCGGCCCCGGCGGCTACGCGAGCGCGCACGGGCTCGACGCGGATCTGCTCGTCCTCGGCAAGCCGATCGGCGGCGGCGTGCCGTGCGCGGTGTACGGCTTCAGCGCGTCGTTCGCCGAGCGCGCGCAGCACGCGAAGGCGAGCGCGCCGCCCGGCCATTCCGGCATCGGCACGACGCTGACCGCGAACATGCTCGCGATGCGCGCGATCCGCGCGACGCTCGCCGACGTGATGACGGACGCCGCGTATGCGCACATGTTCGATCTCGCGGCGCGGCTCGCGGCCGGGCTCGAGCAGGCGATCGCGCGGCGCGGGCTGCCGTGGTGCGTGACGCGGATCGGCGCGCGCACCGAATTCCAGTTCGCACCGACGCCGCCGCGCAACGGCACGATCGCCGGCATGCAGCTCGACGGCGAGCTCGAGCACATCGTGCATCTGTATCTGCTGAACCGCGGCGTGCTGATCACGCCGTTTCACAACATGATGCTCGTGTGCCCGGAGACGACCGCGGAAGACGTCGATCGGCTGGTGGCCGCGTTCGATGCATGCATCGGCGAGATGCTCGACACCGGGCCAATTATCTCACCTGAGTTAATTAAAACCTGACAACCGGATATTCCGTGCAAGGCAATGCGAAATCAAACGCCAGCTCAAACAATAAACAAGGCGCCCCAAAATCGCCCCACTCAGCCTTTCATTGCCAAGCCAAATTTATCTTTATAAAGATAATAGTAGCCTCAATGGTTGTCCGCGTTGGCGATGTGCCGCCGCACAATGCGGCCATGCCGACGCTCGAAGAAAAAACGGCGTTCGCAGAACGCCTGAAATTCGCCCTGCAGCGCAGTCCGGAGAAAATCGCCGGTGCGACCGCTCTCGCGCTGCACTTCAATCTGCGGCATCGCGGCGAACATCCGATTTCACCGCAGACCGCGCATAAATGGCTGACGGGCCGCACGGTCCCGACGCCCGACAAGCTGCGCACGCTCGCCGACTGGCTGCGCGTCGATCTGCACTGGCTCCATTACGGCCCGCCGCCCGGCGCGCCCGGCGGCAAAACGCAAGCGCCGCTGCGACGCGACGAGCAATATGCACCGACGCAGGAGACGATCGAGCTGGCGTCGAAAATCGAGGCGCTTTCGCCGCATCATCGTTATCTGATGCAGGAATTGATCGAGCATTTCTACGGCGATCCGTCGAAGCGGCGCTGAGCCGCGGCGGGCATGAAAAAAGCGTCACGGCTCGCACCGTGACGCTTTTTCCTGTTACGACAATCACGAAAGCGCCGCCGCCCGCGAACTACGCAATCAGCAGCACTTTCCCGCTCCCGAGCCGTATCGCGCGTTCTGCCGCTCGCGGAAGAACTCCTCGTACGTCATCACCGGACGATCGGGATGCGTCGCACGCATGTGCGCGACATAGCCGTCGTAGTCGGGCAGGCCGACCATCAGCCGCAACGCCTGCCCCAGATACCGGCCCGCGGTGCGCAATTCGCCGCCGAGATCGGAGAACATCGCGGCCTCCTCTAGCGTCCGCTGCCGAGCGCCTGCGCGGCCGGCATCGCCTCGTACGGCGTCTCGCGCGACGTCGGCTGCACGGCGCGCCGCGCGCGCACGACCGCGATCACGCCGTACACCGCAATGCTCGCGACGACCAGAATGAACAGCGCCGACAGCGCCGCGTCCACGTAGTCGTTGAAGATGATCCGCTGCATCTGCGCGAGCGACTTCGCGGGCGCAAGCACCTTGCCGTCGGCGGCCGCCGCCTGCAGCTTCGCCGCGTGCGCGAGGAAGCTGACCTTCGGATTCGCATCGAACACCTTCTGCCAGCCGGCCGTCAGCGTGCAGATCAGCAGCCACGCAGTCGGCACGATCGTCACCCATGCATAACGCTCGCGCTTCATCTTGAACAGCACGACGGTGCCGAGCACCAGCGCGATCGCCGCGAGCATCTGGTTCGAGATGCCGAACAGCGGCCACAGCGTGTTGATGCCGCCGAGCGGATCGACCACGCCCTGATACAGGAAGTAGCCCCACGCGGCCACGCACAGCGCGGTGGCGATCAGGTTCGCCGGCAGCGATTCGGTGCGCTTGAGCGCCGGGTGAAACGTGCCGAGCAGGTCCTGCAGCATGAAGCGGCCCGCGCGCGTGCCCGCGTCGACGGCCGTCAGGATGAACAGCGCCTCGAACAGGATCGCGAAGTGATACCAGAACGCCATCATCGCCTCGCCGCCGATCACCTGGTGCAGAATCTGCGCCATGCCGACCGCGAGCGTCGGCGCGCCGCCGGCGCGCGCGATGATCGTCGTCTCGCCGACCGCCTTGGCCGTCTGCGTGAGCATGTCGGGCGTCAGCATGAAGCCCCACTGCGTGACGGTGTTCGCGACCGCTTCCGGCGTCGTGCCGAGCACGGCGGCCGGCGCGTTCATCGCGAAATAGACGCCCGGCTCGATCACGCACGCGGCGACAAGCGCCATGATCGCGACGAACGATTCCATCAGCATTGCGCCGTAGCCGATGAAGCGCGCGTTGGTCTCGTTGTCGAGCAGCTTCGGCGTCGTGCCCGACGAGATCAGCGAATGGAAGCCCGACACCGCGCCGCACGCGATCGTGATGAACAGGAACGGAAACAGGTTGCCCGACCAGACCGGGCCCGTGCCGTCGATGAACTTCGTGAGCGCCGGCATCTTCAGCTCCGGCGCGACGATCAGGATGCCGATCGCGAGCCCGACGATCGTGCCGATCTTCAGGAACGTCGACAGGTAGTCGCGCGGCGCGAGCAGCAGCCACACCGGCAGCACCGACGCGACGAAGCCGTAGCCGATCAGGATCCACGTGAGCTGCGTGCCGCTGAACGTGAACCACGCGGCGAGCGTCGGCGAATCGTGCACGTGCTGGCCGTACGCGATCGACGCCATCAGCAGCACGAAGCCGATGATCGACACTTCGCCGATCCGGCCCGGCCGGATGTAGCGCGTGTAGATGCCCATCAGGAGCGCGATCGGAATCGTCGCGGCAACGGTGAACGTGCCCCACGGCGAGTTCGTCAGCGCCTTCACGACGATCAGCGCGAGCACCGCGAGAATGATCACCATGATCAGGAACGCGCCGAACAGCGCGATCACGCCGGGCACCGTACCGAGCTCCATCTTGACGAGATCGCCGAGCGAGCGGCCGTCGCGGCGCGTCGAGATGAACAGCACGATGAAGTCCTGCACCGCGCCCGCGAACACGACGCCCGCGAGAATCCACAGCATCCCGGGCGTGTAGCCCATCTGCGCGGCGAGCACCGGGCCGACGAGCGGCCCCGCGCCGGCGATCGCGGCGAAGTGATGGCCGAACAGCACGTACTTGTTGGTCGGCACGTAATCGAGACCGTCGTTGTACTTGACGGCGGGCGTCATCCGCAGGCCGTCGAGCTGCACGACCTTGCTCGCGATGAAGCGGCTGTAGAAGCGGTACGCAATCAAATACACGCAAACGGCGGCGATCACGATCCATAGCGCGCTGACCCGCTCGCCGTGCGCGAGCGCGATCGTGCCGAACGCGAATGCGCCGAGCAGCGCGACGGCGATCCAGATCAAATAACCGGAAGCCCGATTCATGGCGTCTCCTGTCTATTTTTTTGGAAATATGCGCGGCGGGCGGCCGCGCGCAACGACGGCAAGCGTCACGCTCCGTCGGGACGTAGCGATGGGGCCTTATTGTTCGCCTTCGACGCAAACCCAACAAGCGCATAACTACGTACAGCGGCTACGTGGCATTGCGTAGGGGTTTGCGAGAGGTGAGCGCCGTTCAATCCCTCGGAATATAGAACCGAACGGCGAGAAAGAAAACCACGTGCGCGCCACGCCCGCCGCGCTCGCCGGGCGCGGCGCGGACCCGGACCGAGTGTGAGCGAATCCGCCCAGACCGAGATCCATCAGGCCGATGCCCGCCAGCGTGGTGCCGATCAGCCGGTGGCGCCGGGCATTGATGAGATGCGACATGATGAGCCCTCCTTCAGGATTGTCAGAAAGCGCTGCGCCGTCGATGACGGGCCGGATGCGGCGCCTCGCCCCGGTCGACGATCGATTCGCGAGCCGACGCATGGCCGCATCGCATCGGCAAAAAGCAGGCACGAGCCGGACCGGCCGGCGGACATCGGTCACGCCGGCGGCTTGCCATCGAATGGGAATTGAAACGGACTAACGGGGCTGACGCATCGCCGCGCGAATCGACCCGAAGGTCGGTCCGTTCGGCCGAACGCGGATGTCGGGATCGAGGCGCGCCCACGCGAGATCCGCGGGATCGGCGGCCATCGGCCCCGGCGATTTCGCGATGAGGATCGCGCCAGCGATCGCTTCGAAGTCCGCACGAAAATGCACCGAGCTCTTGCTCACGACGATCTTCGTCCGCTCGGGCTCGATGCCCGCGACGCGAAACTGCGTAGCGTGTCGTTCAAATATGACCATTGAAACCAGTACAGGGCGCAAATATCGCCGCGGCGCTCGATTGCTGATTACGTAGGCAGGTCGATAAGGAATTCGTCGCGCGGCATGCCAGACATCCATTTCGGCGCTCGGCCTCGACCGTTCCACGTCTCCCCTGTCATCGGGTTTCGATATTTTGGAGGAAGCGGATTACGCCGCTTGTCAGGTGAGCGCAGGCGCGTCCAACTCGGAAAGATCTGCTCAGGACGAATTTCATATTTCAGAATGGCTTCGCGAATCTTTGATAGAGATCCAGCTATTTCTCGTTGGCGCGCAGCTTCAGCCTCCTTATTAAGCTCATCCAGTCGTGCCTTCAGCTCATCGTATGTTGACACCATGCCCCTCTCAAATTTTGCCCCCTTAAAAAGCCGGCTCATCACTGAGCAATACCTTTCAAGGACCACGAAATAAAAAGGCGATCGCAGGATATTGCGATCGCGAAACCGCCTGCTCGGAGGCAGAATGAAAAACGAGCAGGCGTTGATCAAATAATAATTTACGATTCAATCGATATCACAATACTGAAACTATCAGTCGAACTGCTCAGTGTGCGGCAGCCCAGAAATAATCAGGTACATATCTGCCTCCGATTTCTCCACTAGACATTGTCGTTCGATTTATATTTCCCGTATGGTGGGCCACAGCGCGACAACCTCGTCGGCCATTAAGGTGATCCAGAAAGAGGCGATGCCAAATCAAATTTATGAAGGCGAATTTGAAAATTGTATGCCATTCACCACCATAAAAACCCGCCCAACAATATCCACAAGAATCGCCACAAGCAAACGAACACAGCAGGAATCGTTACGAACAAACTTCATTGATAATTTTTATGTTAACAAAAAGATCGATAGTATATACGTGAAATTACAATATGTTAGAGTGTTTAGCGACATGCCTATTCTCAGTGTTTCACCATACATTCCATCGATACCGGTAAATCCGCCCACTTGAAGCAATTCGCCCACAACATGGAGATCGTCTTGTCGAGTTTGAATGTTGATATGAAGGCATCATGTACCGGCCAGTCCCGTTTGGGATGTTTTTAAATTCCTCAAGCGAACCATCTTTTTTGCGGCTATTTTTCCCTTCGGCTTCCCGTCAGTCAAACAACTAATATTGCAACGCGTCATCAATCTCAATGATAGCCGCCACATTTCATATTGTGAAAGCACGCAACGACATGCAATTCACCCTCGGAGAATCCGATCGTCGCCTCTCTACCGTATGACTGTGGACCTCAATGAAACGCTGACTCATCATGCAACGCCGCTAACCGTCGACGACGCCAGCACGATCGCGCGCGCCGTTTATGGTCTGCAGGCCGAGGCGACTCCATTGAGCGGGGAGCGCGACCAGAACTTCCTACTCCAGCTCGAAGACGGTAGTACTTATGTATTGAAGGCTACGCATCCGGCGGAAACACCCGGCGTCACCGACTTTCAGACGCGTGCACAACTCCATATTAAGCAGGTCGCACCGTCTCTTCCGGTAGCCAGACTGGTTCCCGCACTGAACGGAGAGGTCGTTCATTGGCACGTTACGGCAGCGTCGGAACGTCGAGCGATCCGGCTATTCACGCGGCTTCCAGGCACACTGATGTGTAACGTCGCACGCACGCCATGCCTGCGTCGCGCCCTCGGCATTGCACTCGCGCGCCTTGATCTTGCGCTGCGTGACTTTACCCATCCGCAGGCGGAACACGTGCTGCTCTGGGATTTGCAACACACGCATCGACTGCGCGGGCTATTGCCATTTATCGGGGACGACGCAAAGCGCAAGCTCGCTGCTCGCTATATGGATCGATTTGAAGTCGATGTGCTGCCACGTCTTCCGTCATTACGAAGGCAAGTGATTCACAACGACTTCAATGCGCATAACGTGATGGTCCATCCTCACCAACATGATCGCGTGACCGGGATCTTCGACTTCGGTGATATGGTGGAAGCACCGCTCGTTCAAGATCTCGCCGTTGCATGCGCATATCAGCTCTCGGAGGCCGGCAACCCTTTGACGACTGCAGCGCAATGCGTCGCCGCCTACCATGGAATTTCCCCCCTTACTGCCGGCGAAATCGAGCTTCTACCGGCCCTCATCGCCGCGCGCCTGCTCGTTACCGTCGCGATAACAGGTTGGAGGGCCACACGATATCCCGAAAATGCTGCGTATATCCTTCGAAATAACGCCTTGTCGTGGAACGGACTGCAAAACCTGGCTACGCTCGACGAGTCGCGCGCAAAAGATACGTTTCATAGTGCCTGCGAAAATCGCTCCATCGCTAAGGATAACTCCCCTTGAATGCCGACAAATCCGCGCTTGCCGCAACCGACCAGACCTCGCTCGATGGCGCACCGGTTGGTCATCGTGATCTTATCGACCGTCGGCTTCGTGTTCTCGGACCGACGTACCGACTCTTTTATGACCAACCTCTTCACATAGTGCGGGGCGACGGGGTTTGGCTCTATAGCCATGATGGAACACGGTATCTGGACGCCTACAACAACGTCGCGTCGGTTGGTCACTGCCACCCGCATGTGGTCGCGGCGATTGCACGGCAAGCGGCTACCCTCAACACGCATACTCGCTACGTGCACGAAGGGATCGTGGACTATGCGGAACGGCTACTCGCCACATTTCCGAGCGAGTTGTCCCAGATGATCTTTACCTGTAGCGGTAGTGAAGCGAACGACCTGGCGCTACGGATCGCCCGCCGCTACACCCGTAGTACGGGGGTCATCGTAACCAAGTTGGCATACCACGGAGTCACATCATCGGTGGCTGCCGTTTCGCCGTCGTTGGGCGCCGACGTGCCGCTTGGTCCCGATGTCCGGACGGTCGAACCACCAGACGGCTATCGGCAAGACCCCGCGCACGTAGCGGAAAAATTCGCGGCTGCCATACGGGGCGCCATTGAAGATCTTGCTCGCCACGGCGTCCGTCCAGCAGCATTGCTCGTAGATACCGTATTTTCGAGCGACGGCGTATTTACCGCGCCCGCTGGATTTCTCGCACCAGCAGTCGCAGCCATTCGCGAGGCCGGGGGAATCTTCATCGCAGACGAGGTGCAGGCAGGATTCGCGCGCACCGGTTCGCAGATGTGGGGGTTCCGACGACATGGTGTCGTGCCTGATCTCGTGACGATGGGGAAGCCGATGGGCAACGGCCACCCCATCGCCGGCCTCGCGGCACGATTCGAATTGCTTAAGGAATTCGGTCGGGAGTCACGCTATTTCAATACATTCGGTGGCAACCCGGTGTCGTGCGCTGCCGCGGCTGCGACGCTCGACGTCATTGAACGCGAGGCGCTACAGGCAAACGCGGCGCGGATTGGCTCCTATCTCCAGGCAGGATTACGGCGGCTCGCTAGCCGGTACGATCATATCGGCGACGTGCGCGGCGACGGGTTGTTCCTAGGCGTCGAAATCGTCAACACTCGTTGCGATCGTGTGCCCAAAGCCGATCTCGCCGTTCGCATCGTCAACGCCATGCGCGAGAGGCACGTATTGATCAGCGCAACGGGCGTGTACGGAAACGTGCTCAAAGTGCGTCCTCCGCTATGCTTTAGCCAAGACAACGCAGACCACCTGTTGGAAACGGCCGACGAGGCGTTACGAACGCTGGGTTGAACCTGATGGACGAGCGCACATCGGCGGTTGGCGATCATAGGCGGATCGCTCGCGTGCCCTTGCCTCTCGATCTCATTCGGGTACGCGCGCTCGCTCGAATGCCCGCGCGAGACGTTTGACTCCGTGCTCAATGTGTTCGAGCGACACACCGCCATAGCCGAGCACAACCGCTGGCGTCTGGGCATCCTCCGGAATGGCAACGAAATGCGGCAAACCGACCACGATCCCCTCCGACAACGCCGTGCTAGCCAATCGTCTGGGCGAGATCTGCTCGGTCAGCCTTGCAAAGACATGAAGCCCCGCCTTCGCTTGCGACAACTCAACCGCCCCACCGATTTCTCGGTTGAGCGCGTCCCTGAGTAGCAATTGACGACGGGCATACTCCTCGCGCATGCGGCGGATGTGATGCGCCAAGTGACCGTCAGCAATGAAGTCGGCGAGCGCGGCTTGCTGATGTAGCAGCCCGGGACGGTAAATTTCCGCGCACGCGTTGGAAAAAGCGCTCGCGATATGTGGGGGCACCACCAGATACCCCATCCGCATCCCTGGAAACGTCGCTTTGCTGAACGTCCCCATGTAGATTACACGGCCTTTATCATCCAGTCCCTGTAACGAGGGAATTGGCATGCCGTCGTAACGAAACTCGCTATCGTAGTCATCCTCGATTATCCAAACACCGCGCCGGCTGGCCCATCGCAATAACTCGAGGCGCCGCACGAGCGGCATTACCAGTCCCGTTGGATACTGGTGGGACGGGCTCGTTACCACCAAGCGCAAGTGCCTTGGAAGGCGACTCGCCCCCGGATCCAGTCCTGCATCATCCAATTTACCAGCGCCAATGCGTAAGCCTGCGGAGGATAAAACAGAGGGGAATGCCCAATGACAGGGATTTTCCACGACCGCGGCGTCGCCAATATCCGCTACCATTCGTGCACAGAGATCGATCGACTGATGCGTTCCTGAAGTGATGATGACTTGCTCAGTGGAACAGACGACAGATCTCGAAATTCTGAGATAGTTGGCGATCGCCTCTCGTAATGGGAAGAAGCCAGCACCATCTTTCGAATAACCGGCAAGCGATAAATCCGATTTATCGAGATAGCGCGTCACAAGGCGTCGCCAAATGTGGAATGGAAACCACGCGGCATCGGCTACGCCAGGCACGAACGCACCACCGTGCTGCCCGATTCCACCTCGCCCCCTCCCAAGAATGTCGCCGCGGCGCGATAGCGTTGACGCGGACGCGGAAGGCGCAAGTTGTTCGGGCGCCACACGGGGCCGGATCCCGATATCCGCCACGAAGGTTCCGCTCCCGCTTACCGTGACCAAATAGCTTTCAGCCGCTAGCCGTTCGTATACCAGCGATACAGTAAGCCGGGAAACTCCAAGTTCAGTTGCCAGAACTCGGGTGGCCGGCAATTTCTGTCCTGCGATCAGCAGTTGATCCAGAATGCCTCGGCGGATTGTCTCGTATATCTGGCTTTGCAGTGACCGGTCAGATTTCCTCGACAGTGTTTGTGCCAACAGATCAGACAGCAACACTTCCTTCATCGAAAGCGGCCTTATAAAGTGAGCGATTATGGCTATATATCGTATAGCCAGTCGTAGCTAGTATGCTCCAAAAGGCCAACGCGTCGAGAGGAAGACGAAATTATCAAGGCCAGCACTATACCGGGAACCATGCACAAAACCGTGGAAGGAGTCAACTAACTGGCTGACAATTTCCCATCGATAAATAATAGATGGGTATCTCTTACAAATGCGAGCAATAGAGATGAACTATTTTTTTTCCGAGATGCTGACGATAACCGTCCACTCTCACTGTTTAGCGCTGGCCCCACTCTGGCGCTCCGCCTGCCGTAGATGTGGCCCTCGGATGTAGGCGGACTTGCCGTGCATTAATATGTACGGCTCTTTTTTATTCAGTGCTCCTGCGAACGATATCACAGGAGCTGGTCTAGAGTTTGTATCGCACGAGAAAGCACAAGCCCATCCGTCCACAACTTGAACGCAGAATGCTAGTGAACAAAGCGATACTGGCGTTTACACGAGGCTGGGATGCCCATTACCGATCGTTTCATCATGGATCGCATTGATTGGAATCTCTTGCGGACCTACAGAGTTATTATGCAGGAGAGGAGCATTAGCCGTGCGGCGATTCGCATGCATCTCACGCAATCTGCAATTAGTGCTTCGCTTCGTCGCCTCGAAGAAACTGTCGGTCATACTCTTATTTATCGCCAGAGAGGGCAATTCAATCCGACTCCCGCCGGCCAGCGAATTCATGATATCGCCAGTGATATATATGAACAGATGTCGCTTATCGAAACAGACCTTGACACTCATAATAATGAGACAGTTTCAGGGGTAGTAAGAATTCTATCTATCGGCGATTTGATAGCTCCAAAATACGAAAATTTCCTCGCCGATTTTCGAAAGGCGTATCCGCATGCGATGGTAAGCATCGAGCTCTTTCCATCAGATGACATTAGTACTGCGGTATCTCAGCGCACCGCAACTTGCGGGCTAACGTTTGATCGAGGGCCCAGGCTGTCGGTCGAATATGCTCCGCTGAGCAGAGAGAGGTACTCGTTCTATTGTGGCAGAAATCACCGGCTGTTCGGCATAAATGAAATCACAGTGACCGAGATTCGAAGAGAAGGACTGGCTGCGATTTCCGGTGATAAGATCGGACGAAATTCGTGGCCGCTGCAGGTCGCAAAAAATAAGTTTGATCTCGTCGGCGATGTGGTTGCCAGATCGGAAAGCATCAATGAAGTCCGACGTCTCATTGTTGCCGGATACGGTATCGGGCTTCTTCCCAATCATATTGCACGAGAAGATGTCGAAAATCGTCTATTATGGCGACTGCCTATTGAAAATGGACAGATTGATATTGAAGTAAACTTCATCTGGAACAGCAAAAAGCGCATGAACAGAAGTGAAAAAATATTTATCAATCAGTTTTCCAGCTTCCTTACACACAGTCAGGCAATATGAGGCATGTGCATCCGAGTCGCGATGATGGCAGATCGCGGCACTTATGCACGGGTGGACAACACCCCTCCAGGAAATGTGGCACATCAAAACGGCGGCCAATGACTGCTCACCATGAGGAACAGGTCGACTACTCTTTCAATATTATTTGGATCGCAAAGGAACCACGGTTCGCCGGGTACAGATCGCATCGCGATGTCAACATGGAACAAGGTTGATTGAGAAGCGGTGTTTTATGTTTAGTGGTATAATAACATAGTTGGATATTGCATTCCATGAGCTTCAAATTCGCGCCCACGGCAGGTATCATTTCCGAACATTATGTAGGGTTGCCTGTTATCGCCCCTCAACCGCAGAATGCGTCGGTGGGCAAGATTGGAGCGATTCGGGCATTTGCCCTGATGCAAATCTGAAGTCGCTCATACGCATGGTTTTCGGAATATCGACAAATCGAGCTGCACATTAATTGACGGCACCGTAGTTTATCGCCCTAATCCTTTTGACAATCGCGATGAACCAAAGAGATATAATCGTAAATTTCCGATGTGTGCGTAAAACTTATGACGGAAAAACTCTCGTTGTCAAACACCTGGACCTGGATGTCTACCGAGGGGAGTTCTTGACATTACTTGGGCCGTCTGGTTCGGGCAAAACGACCTGCTTGATGATGCTCGCCGGATTCGAGTTTCCTACTAGCGGCGAAATCTGGCTTGACGACGTCTTGCTCAACACGATACCTCCGCAAAAGCGGGGTATCGGCATGGTGTTCCAAGACTATGCATTGTTTCCGCATATGACGGTCGAGCAAAACGTCGCTTATCCGCTCGCAGCGCGTCGAATGCCTATCCGCGGTCGTATAGAGCGCGTGCAAGACGCTTTAAGGATGGTTCGCATGGAGCATCTTGCCAAGCGCTATCCGTCACAGCTCTCCGGCGGGCAACAACAACGCATCGCGCTTGCCCGCGCGCTGGTGTTCGAGCCGAAGCTCGTTCTGATGGACGAACCACTAGGCGCCCTGGACAAGCAATTGCGTGAGCAAATGCAATATGAACTGAAATCGTTACATGCTGAGCTTGGAGTTACATTCATATATGTGACACATGACCAGAGTGAAGCATTGACCATGTCTGATCGCGTTGCGGTTTTTGACAACGGGAGCGTGCAGCAAATTGATTCGGTCGAGCGACTGTATGAAACGCCGAGTAATCCGCTTGTCGCATCGTTTGTTGGTGATAGCAACAGATTTTCCGGAACCGTGGTCGAAGCAGATGGCCGATTCTGTGAATTGCGTTTAAAAGATGGTATCAGCGTACGCGGCGTAAAAATTGGCAATATTCATGCAGGTGAAACCGTGACTGCAATTATTCGACCGGAGCGGATGTGGCTTGTCGATGAGTATCGCGAAAATGAACGCAACATCATCAGCGGTAAGATCAGGCGTTCCGTTTACTTTGGCGATCATATCAGAGTGCATTTTTCTCATTCCGGCCTGGATGATTTGTTTGTGAAGATTCCACTCAACGCGCACGCACTGAACGAGTTGCTTCCCGGCAAGAAAATTCATATCGCCCTTGATCCTTGCCATTTCATGATATTCGGCTGATTTCGTCTAGATATATCCATCAATACATTATTTTTACAAAGAGAGGGCCTTGCAATGATGCATTTTATTAAGCGTTGCCTTATTAACCCAGGTGTGGCGGGTGTCATCGTATCAATGTCGACTGGCGCGACGGCCGAGGGATTGACCGTTGTGAATTTCGGTGGAGCGAATGGAGCGGCTCAAGGAATGGCATTTAATCGGCCTTTCGAAGTTGAAACTGGCGTCAAGGTGAGAGCCATTGCATACAATGGCGAGCAGGCCAAAGTGAAGGCGATGGTTGAAGCGAAGCACGTCGATTGGGACGTCGTTGCCGTCGAGTCGGGAGACCTGGGGCGAGGCTGCGACGAAGGACTATACGAGAAACTCGATTGGTCCAAAATTGCGAAAAAGAGTGACTTGATTTCCGTTGCTCCACAAACCTGCGGCGTAGGGATCTTCGTCTGGTCCACCGCGCTTGCATATGACGCTGATAAGCTGAAAGTTGCACCAACGGGCTGGGCCGACTTCTGGGACGTAAGGCGCTTTCCAGGGAAGCGTTCGCTGCGTAAAGGTGCTCGCGGGAATCTCGAGTTCGCGCTGATGGCGGACGGCGTCGCGCCGAAGGACGTCTACAAGGTGCTCGCGACGAAGGCGGGCCAGGATCGCGCGTTCAAGAAGCTCGACGAGCTGAAGCCGAACATCCAGTGGTGGGAAGCAGGCGCGCAGCCGCCGCAATTCCTCGTCGCGGGCGACGTTGTCATGGCATCTGCGTTCAACGGTCGAATTGATGCGGCGCAACGCGAAGGCAAGAACCTGAAGGTGGTGTGGAACGGCAGCATCTACGATCTGGACTACTGGGCGATTCCGAAGGGCTCGCCGAACAAGGCGCTCGCCGAGAAGTTCATTTCATATACGATCTCGCCGGGACCTCAAAAGGATTTTGCAAGGCGCATCGCATACGGCCCAGTCAATCTCGCCGCGATCAAGTCACTCGATTCCAAGATCCTTGCCAATCTGCCCAATTCTGCGGCGAACGGCAAGAACGCGGTGCTGCAGAACATCACGTTCTGGACCGATCACGGCGACGAGCTCGAGCAGCGCTTTGCCGCTTGGGCGTCGAAGTGACGGCCGCATGAGCCGATGAAGCAAACGGCCGCGCGCGTCATGACGGCGCGCGCGGCGTTCCTCCGAACGGCGTTTCGGCTGGAGACAACCGTTGAATACGATGACGATCGCTACACAGTCGGCGCCGCCGACTCCATCGCTCAAGCGTGAACTGAAGGCGGCCGAGGCCAGGAAGCGTGCGATGGCGCTGCTGCTCGTCGCGCCGCTCGCGATATTCCTGCTGCTCGTGTTCGTGGTGCCGATCGGCGCGCTGCTCACGCGCGCCGTGCAGAATCCCGAGATCGCGGCTGCGCTGCCGCGCACCGTCGCCGCGCTGTCGAACTGGGACCGCAAGGCGCCGCCCGCCGATGCCGCTTACGCGGCGCTCGCCGCCGACCTCACGCAGGTCGCCGACGGCGAGGCGATGGGCGCGCTCGCACGGCGCCTGAACACCGAGATTCCCGGCTATCGGTCGCTCGTCGCGAAGACCGCGCGCGCGATGCCGCTGACGGGCGACGCGAACGCGCCGCTCGCGCCCGCGCAGACGCGCGCGAAGCTGCTCGAGCTCGATGCGCGCTGGGGCGACCCCGCGTACTGGCAGGCGATCGCGAAGAACAGCGGCCGCTATTCGCCGTTCTATCTGCTCGCGGCGCTCGATCACAAGCAGGACGGTTTCGGCAGCATCGTGCCCGCCGATCCCGATCAATCGATCTATCTCGCGGTGTTCGGCCGCACGCTGCTGATCGGCTTCGCGGTCACGCTGTTCGCGCTCGCGCTCGGCTACCCGCTCGCGTACTGGATCTCGACGCTGCCCGAGCGCCGCGCGAATCTCGCGATGATCCTCGTGCTGATTCCGTTCTGGACGTCGGTGCTCGTGCGCGTCGCCGCGTGGATCGTGCTGCTGCAAAGCGAAGGGCTCGTCAATCGCGCGCTGATCGACGTCGGCCTGATTTCGCAGCCGCTCGCGCTGCTGTTCAATCGCGTCGGCGTGTACATCTCGATGACGCACATCCTGCTGCCGTTCATGATCCTGCCGCTCTACAGCGTGATGAAGTCGATTCCGCCGAGCTATCAGCGCGCGGCGGTGTCGCTCGGCAGCCATCCGTTCGCGGCGTTCTGGCGCGTGTACGTGCCGCAGACCTATCCGGGCGTCGGCGCGGGCGCGCTGCTCGTGTTCATCCTCGCGATCGGCTACTACATCACGCCCGCATTGCTCGGCGGTCCGAACGATCAGATGGTCAGCTACTACGTCGCGTACTTCACGAACGTGATGATCAACTGGGGAATGGCGTGCGCGCTCGGCGGCCTGCTGCTCGCCGCGACGCTCGTGCTGTACGCGATCTACGGACGCTTCACGCGCTCGCAGCCGAGCCTCGGCTGAGCAAAGACGGGACCAACAGGGGGAAACGAACATGAAACTGCTGGCGAAGCCGCTTTTCGCGCCGCACATGTCGGGGATCGAGCGCGCATGGTATTTCGCGCTGCGCGGCCTCGTCGCGCTGACGCTGCTGTACCTGATCCTGCCCGTGCTCGCGATCGTGCCGCTGTCGTTCTCGTCGAGCACGTTCCTCGTCTATCCGATTCCGGGCTTTTCGATGCGCTGGTACGAGAACCTGCTCGCGTCCGACGAGTGGCGGATGGCCGCGAAGAACAGCTTCATCGTCGCGCCGGCCGCGACGCTCGTCGCGACCGTGCTCGGCACGCTTGCCGCGATCGGCCTCACGAAGACCGATTTTCGCGGCAAGGGGCTGCTGATGGCGGTGCTGCTGTCGCCGATGATCGTGCCCGTCGTGGTGGTGGGCGTCGGCATGTATCTGTTCTTCGCGCCGCTCGGCCTCGCGAACACGTACGCGGGGCTCATCTGCGCGCACGCGGCGCTCGGCGTGCCGTTCGTCGTGACGACGGTCGCCGCGACGCTGCAGGGCTTCAACCAGAATCTCGTGCGCGCGAGCCTGTCGCTCGGCGCGAATCCGGTGACGACGTTCTTTCGCGTGACGCTGCCCGTGATCGCGCCGGGCGTGATGTCGGGCGCGCTGTTCGCGTTCGCGACATCGTTCGACGAAGTGGTCGTCACGCTGTTCCTCGCGGGCGCCGATCAGACGACGCTGCCGCGCCAGATGTTCACCGGCATTCGCGAGAACATCAGCCCGACGATCGCCGCGCTCGCGACGATCCTCATCGTGTTCTCGACGTGTCTGCTGCTCGCGCTAGAATGGCTGCGCGGGAGAGTTGCTGATCGAGTGGCAGTCTGAGACGATGTACGGGTCAGCGCTTTTTTTCAGGTGCGAGCATCGTTCCTCGACATTCCTCGGTGCCACAGCGGCAGGCATATTCGCAACGGGTCAGTCCACGATGAGCATCCCCTGATTGCCCGGCGCTACCCATCCGCCACGCGATTCGGTCAGTCTTGGCGCTTACGGCATGCGGCATTCAACCGGTCGTAACCGGTTCGATGTGGCGAACGCATCGATTCGCGAAATACGTGCAACGCAAGGCTTCCGCTCGAATACCATGACGACTGTGGACGCGCCGCTGCGCCTCGTACCGTCCTGCGCGATCGATTATCGACGTGCAAGCAGTACACAAGCCTCACCCATGCTTCGAATTAGAAAACGGAATTGAACGAAAGCAATTCGGCGACGGACATGGCGAAGGCAACACGGCAAACCGCTTCACACGTCCGCCGCCCGCCCGTCCCGGCAATCCCGAAGCCCCGGCATCACGCAGCATCCGAACCCAAAGGACCCGCCCATGCCAACCCCGACGCCCCGCATTCCCCGCACTCCCCAACCCGTGCGCGCCGCGACAGCCGCCTTCATCGGCACCACCGTCGAGTTCTACGACTACTACACGTACGCCACCGCCGCCGCGCTCGTGCTCGGCGACGTATTCTTCCCGAGCAGCGACCATTCCGTCAGCACGATGGCATCGTTCGCGACATTCTTCGTCGGCTTTGTCGCGCGCCCGCTGAGCGGCGCCGTGTTCGGCCATCTCGGCGACCGGATCGGCCGCAAGAAAATGCTCGTCCTGACGATGTTCCTGATGGGCATCGCGACGACCGGCATCGGCCTGTTGCCCGGCCACGCGACACTCGGCGTCTGGGCGCCCCTCCTGCTCGTGCTGCTGCGCATCCTCCAGGGCATCGCCGTCGGCGGCGAATGGGGCGGCGCCGTGCTGATGGCGAGCGAGCACGCGAGCGCCGCGCGCAGGACATTCTTCGCATCGTTTCCGCAGATGGGCAGCCCGGCCGGGCTGATCCTGTCGCTGCTCGCATTCCGCTGCGTCACGTCGCTCGATCACGACAGCTTCATCGCATGGGGCTGGCGCCTGCCGTTTCTCGCAAGCTTCGTGCTGTTGCTGATCGGCGTCGCAGTCCGGCTCGGCGTCAACGAGTCGCCGGAGTTCGAGCGCGTGCGCGACAGCCACGCGGTCGCCCGGTTTCCGGTCGCCGAGGCGCTGCGCACCGCGTGGTATCCGATCGTGCTCGCCGCGGCCGCGACGACGATCGGCTCCGCCGGCTTCTTCTTCACGAACACGTTCATGATCTCCTACGTAACGACGTATCTCGGGATGTCGAAATCGTTCATCCTCGATTGCCTGTTCGTCGTCACGATCATCCAGCTACTGTCGCAGCCCGTCTCGGCGCTGCTCGCGCAACGCTTCGGCGAAACGCGTTTCCTGACCTGCGCGGCGCTGCTGTCGATGCTGACGCCGTATCCGATGTTCGTCCTCGTGCGCACGCACGATCCGGCCGCGATCGTCGCGGGCATCGCGTTCGCGGTCGTCACGCTGTCCGCCGTCTACGCGGTGATTGCCGGCTTCATGACGTCCGCGTTCCCGACGCGCATCCGCTATTCGGGCATCTCGATCGCCTACCAGCTATGCGCGCTCGTCGCGGGCGGCACCACGCCGCTCGTCGGCACGATGATCGCGCAGCGCTATCGGGGCGAATGGCTGCCGCTCGCGCTGTTCTTCTCACTGCTGTCGTTCGTGTCGCTCGTCGGCATCGTCGGGCTCGGGCGGTATCGCCGGAATCCGGACATGGCCGGGCCGCACGCATGGGCAGCGAATTCGTGAGCCCGCGCGCCGCGCGAAACTCGCCAACGCGCCGAGCCGGATTGGACCGGACCGGACCGAAGCGGCATGGGCCGCGATCCGCGGGCGACGGCTCGGCTTCATGTCCGGCGAATATTCGTCTGATGAAATGAAGGACCGCCGATATCCGGCTCCTTCGAGATCACGAGATCACGGGATCGCGCGATCGCGCCGCTCATCGCCGCATCGCGCGCTGCCACAAGGAAATCGGTCGATTAGAATCGCCGGATGAACCCCTCCGATCTCCGCGACCTTCGCCTCCCGTCCCTCGACGGCCTGCTCGCCTTCGTCGCCGCCGCGCGCCACGGCACGTTCGAGCGCGCGGCCGAAGAGCTGTGCGTGACGGGGAGCGCGGTCGCGAAACGCGTCGCCGCACTCGAACAGTTGCTCGGCGTGCAGTTGCTCGTGCGCAGCGGCAAGGCGCTGGCGCTGACCGCGGCCGGCAACGAATACCTGCATCAGGTGCACGCGCCGCTGCATCTGCTCGCCGCGGTGCCGTTGCACCGGCGCGACGCCGGCAGGACGGAACGGCTGCGGATCTGCGCGCCGCCGACGTTCGCGCGGCAGATCATGGTTCCGCGCCTCGACGCGTTCACGCTCGCCCATCCCGGCGTGGAGCTCGAGGTCATGCTCGCGAGCCCCTTTCCCGACGCGCCGCCGACGGGCGCCGATCTGTGGATTCGCGGCGGCGGCCCGATCGTGTCGGGCGCGACGGTGCTGATGGTCGATGCGCTGACGCCGCTCGCCGCGCCGTCGCTCGTCGAACGCTTCGCGCCGTTGCGCGAGCTCGCGGACCTCGCGGCGCTGCCGCTCTTGTGCACGCCGCTCGAACCGTGGACGTCGTGGTTCCGCGTTGCCGGCCTCGACTGGCCGGAGCCCGCGAACGGACCGAAACTGATGGATCTCGGGCTGCTGCTCGAAGCGGCGGTCAGCGGCCAGGGCGTCGCGCTCGGCAGCCCCGCGCTCGCGCGCCACTGGCTCGCGACGGGCGCGCTCGTGCCGCTGTTTCCGCATATCGTGCGGCCGGCGGCGCCGTATTACCTGATGCCGCACGCGTCGCGCGCCGCCGCCGACGCGTTCGCCGCGTGGCTCGCCGGCGTCTGCGAGCGCGCGGTGCACGACGGCGCGGAATTTCTTTCGCGCCGCGCCTGAAGATATTTCCGGGCGCGCGGCCAGCCACGGCGGTAGCATCGTCGCCACCTTCCGGAGTCGCCCATGTCCGTCCCGATCACCTGCATCGAAGATCTTCGCGTTCTCGCGAAAAAACGCATCCCGCGGATGTTCTACGACTATGTCGATACGGGCTCCTACACGGAATCGACGTATCGCGCGAACGAAGCGGACTTCCAGAAGATCAAGCTGCGCCAGCGGGTCGGCGTCGACATCTCGGATCGCAACCTGCGCACGACGATGGCGGGACAGGACGTCGCGATGCCGGTCGCGCTCGCGCCGACGGGCCTCGTCGGCATGATGCGCGCCGACGGCGAGATCCTCGCCGCGCGCGCCGCGCGGCGCTTCGGCGTGCCGTTCACGCTGTCGACGATGAGCATCTGCTCGATCGAGGACATCGTGGCGCACGCGAGCGGCCCGTTCTGGTTCCAGCTCTACATGATGCGCGACCGCGCGTTCATCGAGCGGCTGATCGGGCGCGCGAGCGCGGCGGGCTGCCCCGCGCTCGTGCTGACGATGGATTTGCAGGTGGCCGGCCAGCGGCACAAGGACGTGAAGAACGGCCTCTCGACGCCGCCGCGCATCACGCTGCCGAACCTGCTCGACATGATGCGCAAGCCGCGCTGGTGCATCGGCATGGCACGCACGCGCCGCCGCCATTTCGGCAACATCGTCGGGCACGTGAAGGGCATGACCGACATGTCGTCGCTCGATTCGTGGACCCGCGAGCAGTTCGATCCGGCGATCGGCTGGCGCGACGTCGAATGGGTCCGGCAGCGGTGGAGCGGCAAGCTGATCGTCAAGGGCGTGCTCGATCCGGACGATGCGGTCCGCGCGGCCGATGCGGGCGCGGACGCGATCGTCGTGTCGAACCACGGCGGCCGTCAACTGGACGGCGCGATGTCGTCGGTCGAGGCGCTGCCGGCCATCGTCGAGGCGGCCGGCAAGCGCGTCGAAGTGTGGCTCGACGGCGGCGTGCGAACGGGCCAGGACGTGCTGAAGGCGGTCGCGCTCGGCGCGCGCGGCACGATGATCGGCCGCGCGTTCCTCTACGGCGTCGCCGCGCTCGGCGAGGAAGGCGCGCTGCGCAGCCTCGAGCTCATCGCGCGCGAGCTCGATACGACGATGGCGCTGTGCGGCTGCACCGACATTCGATCCGCGAATGCCGGCATGCTCGCGCGGCGGCTCTGATTCGATCCGCTTCCGCGCGGGCGCTCGCACGGTTTCAGGCAGCGCCGCACGCCCGCTGTGCGCGACGGCGTTGCGGCATCGCCGCCGCGCGCCGCGCATTACGCGATATGCGCGGCAAACCCCGACCGATCCGGCGCGACGTCGTCCCGCAGCGTGAGCTGCGGAATCTCGTAATCGCCGGCATTCTGCGGACGAAACGATATCGGCGCGGTCTTCCACAGATCGTCGAGGCGCTGCCCGAGCGAATCGCAGATCGCCGCGAAGCGCGCTTCGTCGATGCGGCTCGTCCGATGCACGAGGAACGGCGGCAGCACGTCGAAGCCGGGGTAATACAGGATGCCGTGATGGATCGGGTACAGCACGTCGCCGATCGGCCCGTTGATCCCGCGCGGCCCGTAATGCGATTCCCAGCCGCCCGTCGTCACGATCAGCATCGCGCGCTTGCCCTTCATCGAGCCCTCGCCGTACCGATCGCCCCAGTGCGTGTCCGAGTGCTCGCCGACGCCGTAGGCGAAGCCGAACGCGTACACGCGCTCGACCCAGCCCTTCAGGATCGCCGGCATCGAGAACCACCACAGCGGAAACTGCAGGACGAGCGCATCGGCCCAGCGCAGCTTGTCCTGCTCGCGCGCGATGTCGGCCGCCTGCGTGCCGTTCTCGAACGCATGCTTCGAGTCGAGCGACGGGTCGAAGCGCGCATCGGGCTGGCGCCCGGTGTTGTCGTCGGCGTCGAGCGCGGCCTTCCACTGCATCGCGTACAGATCGGACACCTGAACCGTGTGTCCGGCGTCCTCGAGGCGCTTGACCGCGAAGTTCCTGAGCGATCCGTTCAGCGATTTCGGTTCGGGATGGGCATAGACCAGCAAGACGTTCATGTCGGCACTCGCGATTGTCTGGAGCAGTGACCGCAGGATAGCGGCCGCTCAGGTATATTGGAAATTGATTTCTGATATTCCAGGTATTGCGATGAACAATCTCAAGCGGCTGGATCTCAACCTGCTGATCACGCTCGACGCGCTGCTGTCGGAGCACAACGTGACGCGCGCGGCCGAGCGGCTGAACCTGTCGCAGCCGTCGGTCAGCATCCATCTCGCGAAGCTGAGAGACATCTTCGGCGATCCGTTGCTACTGCCCGGGCCGCGCGGCATGCGGCCCACCGCGCGCGCCGACGAATTGCGCGAGCCGCTGCGCCGCGCGCTCGAAGCGCTCGGGCGCGCGGTGTCGCCGGGCGCGCCGTTCGATCCCGCCGCGGCCGTTCACACGTGGCGCGTCGCCGCGTCCGACTACAGCGAATCGACGGTCGTGCTGCCCGCGTTGGCCGGCTTGCGCGCGGCCGCGCCCGGCACGCGGCTCGCCGTCGTCGAGACGGTGCCGTCGCGCATCGCGAAGCAGGCCGAGCAAGGCGACATCGACCTCGCGTTCCACATCACCGAATGCGCGCCCGGCAATCTGCGCCACCGCGCGCTCTTCACCGAGCGATACGTGCTCGTCGGGCGCGCCGGCCATCCGCGGCTGAAGCGGCGGCCGACGCTCGCGCAGTTCTGCAGGCTCGATCACGTGATCGTGTCGCCGGACGGCGGCGGCTTTCAGGGGATCACCGATCATGCGCTCGCGAAGGTCGGCCTCGCGCGGCGCGTCGTGCTGTCCGTGCCGCACTTTCTGTTCATGATGTCGGCCGTCGCGAACAGCGATCTCGTCGCGATGATGCCGTCGCGGCTCGTTCGCGACAGCCGCGCACTACAAGTCGTCGAGCCGCCGATCGACGTGCCCGGCTTCCAGATGGCGATGCTCTGGCACGAACGCTCGCATCGCGATCCCGCGCATCAGTGGCTGCGCGAGCATGTCGCGGCTTCGGTGTGACGCGCTTCGGTTTCGCGCGCACGCGCTCGCCGCCGCTATTGCGCGAGTTGCAGATCCGCGATCGCCGCCGCGAGAAAGCGCGCGGCCTCTCCGCCCGTGACGACGCGATGATCGAACGTGAGGCTGAGCGGCAGCATGCGATGCACGGCCGGCGCGCCGGCCACCGCGACGACCGCGTCGTGCACGCGCCCCGCGCCGAGAATCGCGACGGTCGGCGGCACGACGACGGGCGCCGCGTACTTGCCGGCGATCATCCCGAAGTTCGACAGCGTGATCGTGTTGCCGCGCAGCTCGTCGGGCGGAATCCTGCGCGCGCGGATGTCGGCGCGCATCCGGTCGAGCCCGTGGCGCAGGTCGGCGGCGTCGCGATGCGCGACGTCGCGCAGCACCGGCACGAAGAGGCCGTCCGGCAGATCGACCGCGATGCCCACGTCGATCTTCGCGACGACGTGCCGGCGCCCCGCCTGCCCGTCGAACCATGCGTTGAGCCCCGGCTCCGCGCGGCAGCCGGCGACGAGCGCGCGGATGAGGCGCATCGTCACGTCCGTGCCCGCGGGCCACGCGTGGATGTCGGCGTCGTCGATCACGGTCGCCGCGGCCACCTCGCTCTGCGCGCGCGCCATGTTCTGCGCCATCGCGCGCCGCACGCCGCGCAGCACCTCGGGCGGCCCGAGCTCGGCCAGCACCTTCGCGACGCGCTGCACGTCCGCCGCGGTGATCACGCCGTCCGCGCCGGACGGCGTCACCATCGCCAGATCGACGTCGAGCTTGCGCGCGAGCGCGCGCACCGCCGGGATCGCCTTGACCGCGCCCGCGCCGCGCCCGCCGGCTCCCGCGCCGAGCGCCGTGGGCGGCTCCTGCACGACGTGCTCGCCAACCGTCATGTGGCCGACGACCGTCCCCGCATCCGCCTCGTCGGCGTCGCCTTCGAACGCGGCGAGCGGCGCGCCGAGATGAACGATGTCGCCCGGCTGCCCGAACAGCTTCGCGACGCGGCCGGATTGCGGCGACGGAATCTCGACGATCGCCTTCGCGGTTTCGACGGACACGAGCGGCCGGTCCGCGTCGATCGTGTCGCCCGCCTTGACGTGCCATTCGACGATCTCCGCTTCCTGCAGGCCTTCGCCGAGATCGGGCAATTTGAAGATCTTCATGTCGTTACGCTGCCTCCAGCGTTTTCCTGACCGCATCGACGATCCGCGCGACGCTCGGCACGTACTGGCTTTCGAGCCTGAAGAGGGGCACGACGACGTCGTAGCCCGTCACGCGCTGCACGGGCGCGAGCAGCGAATAGAGACAACGCTCGGCGACGAGCGCGGCGATCTCAGCGCCGAAGCCCGCGGTGCGCGGCGCCTCGTGAACGATCACGCAGCGCCCCGTCTTCGATACCGATGCGACGATCGTGTCGGCGTCGAGCGGCTTGAGCGTCGCGACGTCGATCACTTCGGCCATCACGCCCTCCTGCGCGAGCTGATCGGCGGCCGCCTGCGCGTCCTGCAGCGCGGCGCCCCAACTGACGAGCGTGACGTCGGCGCCGTCGCGCAGCGTGAAGCACGTATCGAGCGGCAGCGCTTCGCCGTTGTCCTCGACGGGCTGCCTGAACAGCCGATACAGCCGCGACGGCTCGAAGAACATCACCGGGTCCGGATCGCGTATCGCCGCGAGCAGCAGCCCGTAGGCGCGCGCGGGCGTCGACGGAATCACGACGCGCAGGCCCGGGATGTGCGCGAACATCGCCTCGGGGCTCTCCGAATGATGCTCGGGCGCGTGAATGCCGGCGCCGCACGGCGCACGGATCACGAGCGGGCACGACAACCGGCCGCGCGTGCGATGGCGCAGCCGCGACGCATGATTGAGCACATGATCGATCGCCGGATAGACGAAGCCTGTGAACTGGATCTCGGCGACGGGCTTGAGCCCCATCGCCGCCATGCCGATCGCGGCGCCCGCGATCGCCGTTTCCGCGAGCGGCGTGTCGATCACGCGCTGCGCGCCGAAGCGCGCCTGCAAATCGACGGTCGCGCGAAACACGCCGCCGTTCACGCCGATGTCCTCGCCGAGCAGCACGACGGACGGATCGTGCGCGAGCTCGTACGCGAGCGCCAGATTCACGGCTTCGACCAGATTCAGGTCAGCCATGATGATTCTCCGCGGCCGGCGCAAACGCGAGCGCCGTCGCCAACTGTTCCTGCATCGCGTGCGGCAGGCTCGCGTACAGATGATCGAACATCGCCGACGCGGCCGGCTGCGGCACCGCGAGATAGGCGCGCACCGCTTCCTCGACCTGCGCGTAGCACGCCTTGCCGAACGCTTCGTCCTGCGCGTCGTCCCATACGTTGCGACGCATCAGATGCTTGCGCAGCCGCAGCAGCGGCTCGAACGCCCATTGCTTGCCGAGCGCGTCGGCATCGCGATAGCGCGTCGCGTCGTCCGCCGTCGTGTGATCGCCGAGCCGGTAGCTGAGCGCCTCGACGAGCGCCGGGCCGCCGCCGCGCCGCGCGTTTTCGATCGCTTCGCCAACGGCCTGCCGCACGGCGACGATATCGTTGCCGTCGATCTGCCGCCCTTCGATGCCGGCGGCGATCGCCTTTTGCGCGAGCGTGCGCGCGGCGGTCTGCCGCGCGCGCGGCATCGAGATCGCCCACTGGTTGTTGTTGACGACGATGACGAGCGGCACGCGCCACGCGCCCGCGAGGTTCATCGCTTCGTAGAAATCGCCCTTCGACGTGCCGCCGTCGCCGAGCACGGCCACGGCGACGCGCGCTTCGCCGCGCAGCGCGAACGCATAAGCGGCGCCCGCCGCATGGCACACCTGCGTGGCGATCGGCACGCAATTCGGAAAATCCAGCCGCGCGGCCGTGAAATCGCTGCCGCGCTCGTCGCCGCCCCAATACAGCAGGCTTTCCGTCATCGTCACGCCGCGCAGGAATTGCGCGGCGTGATCGCGATACGACGGAAACAGCACGTCGTCGGCGCGCATTGCACTCGCGACGCCCACGCCGATCGCCTCTTGCCCGATCGACGACGCGAACGTGCCGATCTTGCCGGTGCGCTGCAGCGCGACCGCTTTCGTGTCGAACGCGCGTGTGAGCACCATCGCGCGGTAGAGCGGCAGCAGCGCGGCCGCGTCCTGCGCGAACGCGGGCAGCGGCTGGACCGGCTCGCCGTCCGGGCCGAGGTATTGCGTGTAATCGATATCGAAGCTGGCGACCGTGGTCATCGCGGGTCTCCCTGTTTTTCTGGATGCCGAACCATCGATCGAACGCCGCGCCATGTCCACCGGCTGGCCGGCTCGCTCGTTGCTTTTCCGCGCCGCCGGATGCGTTCGCGTCAATGCGATCGGCATCGTCTTGTGCGTAACTGGATTTTAGGCAATGGGATCGGCGGCAAAGGCAGGGGTTTGCACGCGGGTCGGCGGCGGGATCGGCAGGCGCGCGCTCGCGCCGAATCGGATGAAGTGACCGGCGAAGCAGTCAACCGGAAAAATTGACCCGCCGCGCCGCGACATTCATGATGCGGTGCGGCAGGTCGATCAGCAATACAACATGGGCCGATTGCTGCATTTTCTTGAGATCGGAAAAGGCAGGACGTCGAATGGCCTTTCCGACTTAAAAGTTAGACGATTCCGCGCGAAACGTCTGTTAATTTTGGTCAGATCGGCGCGGAAAATCCGCCGCGCTTTTTTCCGGCGGATTCACGATCGCCGCACGCCGAAGACGGCGCTTTCCGCGCTTTCACGCAAACGCTGCCCGCGCGCATCTCAATCACAGATTCAGCACGATCGTCTGGCTCGGCGAGCTGCCCGAGCCGGTCGTATTGTCGTTGTTCTGCTGCGTCGGATCGGTCATCCGTGTGACCGGCATGCCGGCAACCAGCGTTTTCGGCGCGCCCTGGGGGTTGCGCGAGTTTCCGGACACGGTTTGCGACGCGACGCCGCCCATCGATCCGCCGCTGTCGCCGCTCGACGAGGGGATGATCGTCGCGACGTTGTGAACCGGCCCGCCGCCCACGAAGATATGGCTGACGTTCGGAATCGCGTTCGCGCGCGACGCGCGGTTCGGATAGGGGACGGGCACGCCCGGCGGCGTCAGGTTGACGCTCGTCGCCATGTTCATGCCTCCTGCACTCGAATTCACCATCACCATGAACGTCTTCCTCCTAACCCAGATGAATCTGCGCGGCGTCGATCTTCGACAGCTTCTCTGCCGTGAGCAGCGTGTGCTTCGCATGCAGACGCATGCTTTCGGTCGCGGCGTGATCGATATGCGACGCGCGAAGATGCTCGACGGTTTCCACCGAGCGAAAACTGCTTCGGCACGATTGCGCGACGTGATCCATTACCGTCTCCAGCAGCCGGCCGATCAGACGGACCTTGCCGAGCCGGCCGTCGAGCGCCGCGCTCGTCAGCGTCGTCTCGTCGGAAGACAGCGACGCCTGTTGCGCCGACATCGTCAGCCGTTGCGTCTCGATCGACACTTGCTCGCGGCTCGCGACGCGAAGCGCATCGCCGCTCTTCAGGCATACGTCCCGCGTGGCATCCAGCACGAGGTCGCCGTCGACGCGCAGATGCACGCCGTGCGCATTCGGCCGCTCCAGAATCGCCGTCACGTAGACGCATCGGCTGTCCGCGCCGGACACGACGACGCGATCGCCGATCCGCGGCTCGACAAGACAGCTAAACGCGCGCCGGCAACGCATCTTCACGCCGCCGCATGCGACCACATACACGCCATCCGGCAGCGCGCCGACCACGGTGCCCGCCTTGTCCCGCGCGGACGACTGGCCGTGGATATCCGCTTCCGCTTCGATTGTGCTCATCCTCTTTCCTTCTATTTCGAATGACTGAATAACAACGCGCCGATGCGCCCGGCGCCACGTCCGCACCGCGCTCAACGGTCCTCACGCCGCCCTTGCTCATCCCTTTGCCGCGACCACGCCTGCGCCGCCGACAATTCCGGATCGCACGCGACGGCGCCCGGATGATCGCGCCATGCGATGTCGGGCGCCGTCGCGCCATGAAACGCCGTCCGCGCGAAGCCGGCTTCGTCGAACACGGCCTCGGTCAGATCCGCGTACGAAAAATCCACTCCCTCGAGGTTCGTCCGCGAAAAGCGCGCGCCCGTGCACGTCGCGCGCTGAAACACCGCTCCGTCCAGCGCCGAGCCGGTGAAATCGGCGCGCCGCGCATCGGCCTGAACCCAGATGCTGCCGCGCAGCGCAGCGCGGCGGCACATCGCGCCGGCGGTGTCGGCTTCGAAGAAAACGGTATCCGGCGCATCGGCGTCGTCCAGTCGCGCCCCCGCCAGCCTGGCGCGCTGAAAATTGCAGCAGGCAAGGCTCGCGCCGGTGAAATCGACATCGCGAAGATCCGCGCCGACGAACTGGCAGCGATGCATCCGTTGGCCGCGCAAACGCTGGCCGGCCAAATTCGCTTCGGCAAAAACGGCGTCGTCGAACGTCGCATCGGCGAGAACAGCCGACGTCAGATCGAGCTGATAGAAGACCGCCTTGCGCACGACCGCCCGCGTGAAGTCGGCGCGCGCGAGCCGCGTGTCGCTGAACACCGAGGATTCGATCCGCGCGCCATCGAACCGGCACTCGCCGATGTCGCTCTTCACGCAATGGAAACCGCTCGCGCGTGCACCGGAAAAGTTCGCGCCGGCCGCGTGAGTCGAATGCATCATGCACTCGTGAAGTTCGCTTTCCGAAAGATCGACGCGTTCGAGCCGGCACTTGTCGAACGTGCATCGCGACAAGTCCGCATGCCGCATGTCGACATCGCGAAACAGGCATTCGCTGAAAACAGCTTCGCCGAGCCGCACGCGCTGCATCGAGACGCCGATGAACCGGACGCGCTCGAATACGCCGCCCGACCAGTCGTGCCCGTCGAGGCGGGCCGACTCGATCGCGACGTCGCGGATCGCGTGGCCGCGACGAATCTCGTCGAGCAACTGCGCCGCGCGCGTGCTCATGTGCGCACCTGCGCGAGCGGAAACCGCACCGCCCGGCCGAGGTAGGCGTCTTCCCAGCGCGTCTCGGCATCGGCCAGGATCTGCGAGAGGTTCGCGCGAAACAGGTTGGCCCGCCGCAGATCCGCGCCGTCCAGCGTCGCGCCGCGCAGATAGGCGGCGATCAGATCGGTGTCCCGAAGATCGGCTCGCGTGAAATCGGCGCGCACGAAATGACTGCCCTGCGCTTTCGCGCCGCGGAAATCGGCTGCGCGCAGGCACGCGTCGGTGAAATCGCAACTGCCGATGCGCGCGCCGCGAAAGCTCGCTTCGCCGAGCCGCGCTTCGCGAAAATTGACTTCCGTCAGCGTCGCGAACGAGAAATCGGCACGCCCGATGTCGCAGTGCGCGACGAAACACGCCTTGCTCATGCTCGCGCGATCGAAGCGAAGCTGGCCGCTCGCCTGTGCGCCGACGATCCCGAATCCGTCGATGCTCGCCGACGAGAACCGCACGTCGGCAAGCGGGCAGTTCATCAGCAGCATCTTCCGGATCGTCGCATCCGAGAAGCTCACGCTGTCGAACGATTGCTCGATGAAGATCAGATCGCGCAGCACGGCGTGACCGAAATCGACGGCATCGAAGCGGCACGCGTCGAAGCGCGTGTTCGCCAGCAAGCCGCCGTTGAAGCGGCAGTCTCGCAAGTGCACGCGCTCGAAAATGCCGTCGCTCGAATCGGCGCCGGAGAAGTCCGTCTGCTCGCAGCCTGCGAGCGAAAGATTGGCCGCCGTCAGGTCCGCGTCGACGAGCTTCGTCCGTGCCAGGTTGGCGCGCACGAGCACCGTGCGCGACAGCACCGCGCCCGTCAGATCGGCGCCGCTCAGATCGGCGTTTTCGAGCATCGCGCCGGCCAGCCGCGCGCCGCGCAAGTCCATTCCGGAGAGATCCGCGCCCGTCAGATCGACGCCTTCCAGCGATCGCCCCGCGGCGGCGGCGGCCGCGACGAATTCGCGGCGCGATTGCGCGGCCGCGCCGTTCAGCCGGGCCGGCGCGTCCTGATGTTGCGCGGACCGCCGGTACAGCTCGCGAAGACGTTCGTCCGCATCGCGCTGGATTTGCCGGATGCCGGGCGGATCGGACGAAGCGCCCGCATGCCGTGCGCCATCCTCTTCGACGGGCGCCGTGCGGGCCGGCGGACCGCGCCGCCGCCCGGCCGAAAACACTTCGCTGGTCGCCAGTTCGTGCCGCATGGCCTCCAGCGCGGCGCGCTTCTCGTCGGCAAGCGCCTCCTGACGCTCGACGAACTCGGCCAGTCGGCCGGGGCTCGGCGTCTGCGCTTGCGGGGCGTCCGGAAAGACGCTCAGCCGCTCCCGAAGCTGCCGTTGCCTCACGCTCTGCGGCATCGCATCGGCCATCGCCGGAACATCGGGCGGCAGAGCGTGCTCGGGCAACAGATCCTGATCGCGCAGCGCGTACAGCGCCGCCTTGTCGTGCCGCGTGCGCCACTCGATCACCTGACGATACCAATCGAGCGGCCTCGCGTGCCCGCTCGCATCCGCGCCGAACAGCACCGTTTGCACGTCGCTCGCATCGAACGCGCGGACGACCGTGACGCCGTGATAGATCAGCAGCACGCGCTCGCGATGCGGAACGAACCAGGCGGTCGTCAATCGCATCGGAATTTCCTCGGGCATGTCGCTGCCGTTGCGGACCACGAACGATCTCGCCCGCAGCGCGGGCAGGCTGCCGGCGAGCCGCGCGCGCTCCGGGTGCAGGTGCGTCAGCACATAGGTCGCGCCGTCCGGGAATTCCACTCGTCCGGGCAGTTGCTGATCGCTCGGCGCGATGTTGAAGTAGCGCGGATCGAGCGTGCGCGGGAAACCCGGGCAATCCTCTTCCCGCCATTGCTGATCGAGCTCGCCGTACAGGGCCGCGCGCTCGGGCCACGTCGCGTCGATCGGACAAAAGCCGGCGGGCGTGGGTCGCTCGTCCGGGAAGCGCATCGGGCTGTGCGCGTATTCGATGTTCGGCAGATCGCGCGGCGCGCCCTCCCGCGCGTGCGCGCCGCGGCCTCGCGGGTTGTCCGCGCAATCCGCGCCGCCGTAGGCGCGATCCCAATCGATCGGCAGCCGCTCGAAAGGCTGCGGCGCGGTGATGTGCGCGCCGGCCCATTGCCTGTCGCCAGATACGCGCAGCCGCTTCTCGACGCCGGCGATGCGAATCCCCACTTCGCACGCGCCGGCGTCCGAATCGTTCGCATACCTTCCATACGCGTATCCGGACACGAGAAATTCCGGGCACGCCTTCGGCAACGCCATGTCGAGCGTGTAGCCGCGCAGCTCGTCGCCGGCCAGACGCCAGAGCTCCGCTTCGGCCAGCAGTTTCGGCGTGTCGCCGAGCGTCGCGACCATCAGCGCGGCGACGCCGAGATGCTCTTGGCCGTGCATCCGGTAGACGCGGGTCAGCGGGCTGATTGCAAGTGGTTTGACGATTTTCATGGGGTGCGGTGGCGTTCGCGCGCGTGCGCGTTCACATCGAGATCTTGATGCCCTTGATGAATTCGCATTCCTGCGTCTTGTTGGCGATCTGCACGACCGTTTCGGCTGCGCTGAATCCGGTCGTCGTCACGCTCGCGCCGTTCGTTGCGACATAGAGCCCCGTCGTGTTGATGCTCGCACCGGTTTCAGAAGTGCTGATTCCCGTGAGACTGGTCGCCGTGCCTTTCAGCGAGACGCTGTTCACGTCTTTCGACGACGCCGTTCCGTTGACCTCCGAATGCGCATTCCCGCTCGTGACCGTGACGGTGTCTCCAACGTGCACGCCTTTCGCATCGCCGAACACGACCGACGTCGAAGCCCCCTGCACGGTGCTCACCGATGCGGTCGTGAACGGGTCCGTGAGCACCGCGACGATCTGCTGCAACGCCATCGCCACGTTCGCCGCGAGCGCCTGAAACCCGCCCGCGCGCTGCATCTGGCGCTGCTGCTTCAATTGCTGATAAGGCTGCCGCTGTTGCGGCAACGGGTGCTCGCGGGCGGCCGCCTGCCGCTCCGTCGAAGCCGGGCTCGCCGCGCCGCCCGTGCGCAGCAGATCGATCAACCGATCCAGCGGCGATCGCGTCGACATCACCGGCATCAGGTCCACGCCGACGAGCGTCAGATGCTTGCGTCCGACGGTGGTCGTCGCGTCCCGCTCGACCGACACATCGTAATTGCGCTCCGCGTGCAGCTTGACCTGCTCCGCGCCCGCCTTGTCCTCGAAGCGCAGCATGTTCGCGTTCTCGCCGCTGCCGGCCGGCGAGCGCGTCATGAAGCCGCTTTGCGTCGCGTTCTCTGGCAACCGCCACGGCGGCATGTGCAGCGCGTTATACACCTGCCCCGTCACGAGCGGCCGATCCGGATCGCCGTGCTCGAAATCGACGATCACTTCCGAGCCCACGCGCGGAACGTTGACGCCGCCGTAGTTGTTGCCCGACCACGCATACGAAACGCGCACCCAGCACGACGAATTCTGGTCGTCGACGGGCGAGCGGTCCCAATGGAACTTCAGCTTCACGCGGCCGTACTGGTCCGTCCAGATGTCCTGCCCGCGCGGGCCGGTCACGATCGCCGTCTGCGGCCCGCGCGTGCGCGGCTTGCGCACCGTGCGCGCCGGCCGGAACGCGGTGGTCGCCGGCTGCGCGACGAACGACGTATTGATCCGGTATTCGTCGGGGCCCGACGCGCCGCCCGTCTCCGTCGCCGTGAACGTCGCGCCGAGCACCAGATACTCGCGGTTCGCGCTCGCGTGCGGACAGCCTTCGAGCGAGAACGTCGTGCCGCACACGATGTCGCGCACATTGCCGCCGCCCGATGCGCGCTCGCCCCGTGCGCGCACTTCCTCCATCCGCACGCGCACGAAGTGCTCGCCGTGCTCGCGGTCCGTGTAGTCGCCGGGCCACTCGTAACGTTCAAGCTCGTTATGCGCGGTGTCCCGCGGCAGCGCGTTCTCGACGCCGAGGTCCGCGTTCGGCTTCTCGAAATCGAAATCGTCCGTCGTCCAGCGGCCCGGCTGGATGCGCTCCTCGGTGCCGAACGTGTCGATGTATTCGGCGTCGATCTTGTGTCCGGGCGGGTAATAGCGCAGCGTGCGGTACGCAACGCTCTCCACCGGCTTGTGCGCGCCCAGATGATCGACAAGCACCATCCGGTGCACCTTGTTCGAATGCTCGAAGAACCAGTAGATGCCGTGCTCCTGCATCAGCCGCTGGATGAACGCGAAATCGGTCTCGCCGTATTGCACCTGGTAGCCGAGCTTCGGATACCGGCCGCTCAGGCGCTTGTCGTACGAGTACGAATACGCGTTCAGCACTTCGTCGACGATCTCGTCGACGCTCCGGTTCTGGAAGATCCGGTAGTCCGATCGCTGGTCGGCCAGATAGATCCACGGCCGCATCGTGAGCCGGTAGCGGCACTGCCGGTTCAACTGGCCCTCGAAGCGCGCGCCGGTCACGATGCCGCTGATCTCGCGCCTGCCCTGGCCGATGTTGGCCGCGCCCGCCATGCCCGGCATGCCGGGCACGAACGAGCCCATGCCTTCGAGCCGGACGGTCACGGTCAGCGCCTTGCCGATCATCGCCTTCAGATCGAGATTCGCGGCCCGCTCGCCGGTGAGCATCGGGTCCGGCGGCGTCAGGCAATCGAGCGTGTACGAATAGATCTCCGACAGCGTCTCGTTGCCGCGGATCGCGCTCAGTTCGAGCGCGGGTTCGCCGGCGGGCGACATCGGCACGGCGGGGCCGCTCACCGACACGGTACGGGCGGCGGAAAAATTCGGCATGGCTGATCTCTCCACAAACGGTATGAACCGATGAATCGTTCCGGCCGCGCGCTTCGCGCACCGGCTGCGCTCACGCTTCGTCCGCGCTCCATAGCGCAAGCAGCTCGGCGGGGATCGCCTGTACCACGTCCGCATAGCGCTTGCCGACGAAATGCTCCGCACGCCTGAGCAGTATCGGAATCGGGCTGCTCGGCTCGTGCTGCTCGAACCACTGGCGCGCCTGCCGGATCAGCTCGCGCGCGGCGTAACGATCTGCCGGCGTCGCGGCGGCGGCGCGCGCGACAGGCGCCGCGTTCGGCTCCGCCGCGCGTTCGCGCTGCGCCGCCGGCGGTTCGTCCGCGTGCGTGGCCGCCGCTTCGTTCGCCGGCGACACGTCGGCCTCGGCCGGCGCGATCGGCGCGGCGGCCGTGCGATCGGCGCTCGCGCCCGCGATCTGGCGAAGCAGCGCTTCGAGCGCCGACAGGTCGGGTGCGTAATCGCCGAGATGTTCGCCGCTCCACGCATCGATCGCGGCCAGCCCCGCTAGCGCATCGGCGAAGCCCGCCAGGACCGCCGGCTGCTGCGCGTGCAGATCGTCGAGCTGACGCACGACCGATTCCGGCGCGAGCGCATCGCCGGGCCGCGGTTGCGCGAACGCGCGCTCCACGTCGCGCACCTGCAGGCGCGTCGCGGTCGACCGGGTCAGCGCGATCTCGCGCACGTCCGCCATCAGCCCGTCGGCATCGGTGAGCGCCTGCAGCGCATTGCGCCGGATCTCCAGCGCCGCGTCGCGATCCGCATCGACGTCGGGTTGCGGGTGAATCGCATCGGGAAACGCGCCGAGCCACGCGGCGAGCAATCCGACGCCTTCCGCGAGCCCCGCCGCGCCGGCCAGCCGGGTCCGGCTCCGGGCGAACAGCACCGCGAGGCGCATGTCCTTGCTGCGCATCATCAGCCGCCGGCAATCGCGCTCGACGTCGCTCCAGTTCACCGGCTCCGGCGAACCGACGAAATCCCCGTACTGCGCCTCGGCGCGAGGCGCGGCCTTCGCCGACAGCACGACGAACTCGGGATCGTATTCAAGGTCCGCGCCGCACGGCGCCGCCGGATCGACGGGCGCCATCCAGTCGTCGGGCTTCGGCGTGCGCGCGGCGGCCGCCTTGCCGGCCGGTTTTCTGCTGCTGGTCATCGTTCACCTCGCATGCCGCGCGATCGGGCGGGCCGGGCCGCGCCGCGCGCGAACCGGTCCGCATACTGCTCGGGCTCGAAGCGCATGCCCGTCACTGGCTCGCCGGACGGCGAGCGGCCGAGCCAGCCGGACCAGCCGAGCTGATGCGGGCCGCCCATCACGGCGGGCGGCGCGCCGTTCGGCTTGATCCGCAGTTCGAGCTCCCATTCGAACTCGTAGCCGACGAACGCCCGCACCCATTCGACGAGGCGCGGCAAATCCTCGCCCTGCGGCGTGAAGCGCAGGTAGGCGTCGATGTCGAGCGGCCCGAACACGAGCCGGAACTTGTGTTGCCGGTCCGGCACCAGCTCGCCGAGCATCGCGCCTTCGGCCATCGTCGACGCATCGCCCGGCTTGCCGAGATGGCTGTGCTCGAGCGGATCGACGGCAATCCAGTGAAATACGTTTTCCTCGAGCGTCACCGGCACGCCGAAGTAACGCTCGAGCGTCATCCGCAGGCCGTCCGCGTTGCGCGCCTCGCGCACCAGGTGCGGCGATGCGGCGAGCCGCGCATGCGCGGGCAGCGGCCGCGCGCCGATCTCGTCGACGTCCTGGCCGGTGAGGCTCGCGACGTAGAACGAAAACCGTTCGTCATCCGGACGATCGAGGCCGGCCGCCGCCTGCGCCGACGCCCACGCGCGATACAGCAGCGTCAGATAGCGGTGATGGAAGATGTCGAGAAAATTGCCGAGCGTCGGATCGCGCCGGCTCTCCTCGCGGTCGCGCGCGATCTCGGTCACGTGGATCGGCAGCGGCCCGTTCGGCCCCAGCATCCCGAGCCCGAAGAGCCGCACCTTGAGGCGCCCGTTCGCGTCGCCGACGCTCGCGATCTCGCGCGGCGCGAATGCGAGGCTCGGCTGCTGGCCGAGACGAAACGGCTCCGCCTGCGGGCGCCGCGCCTTGCCGATCGGATCGATGCGCGCGTCCGCGCCGATGCATCGCAGCAGCGTCAGGAAGCCGTAGCGCCACGGCTCAGCGCGCAGCCGTTCGAGCATCCGCGGCGACAGCGCCGCGTCGCGGACGACATTCTCCGTCCTGTCGTGCGCCATCACGCGCCTCCCCGCGCGCCCATGCGCACCGGCCAGCGCGCGACGCGCCCGCGCTGGATCGAGTTCAGCTCGGTCTGCGTGAAGACGTTGATCGACACGTGCCGCGCCAGATAGTGCTCGAGCACGAGCCCGAACAGATACGGGCTCACGCCGGAGAATCCCGTTTCGTCGACGGTCAGCGCGCATTCGACGCCGCGCCCGAACATGAGCGGGCCCGCGCCGGGCAGCTTGCGCGTGACGGGCCGCGTCTTCACGCCGACGAGGCTTTCGACCTGCCGCCGGTTGTCGGCCTCGTCGCCCGCGAGGAACAGCCGCAGCAGGCCGCGCAAGCCCTGCCCGCCCGCGCGATGGTCGAGCTCGTCGAGCGGAAGGTAGTTGAAGTTCAACTGGCGAATCAGCCGCCACGCGATCTCGCGCTCCGCATACGGCGCCTTCGGCGCGGACGGCGCGCGGATCAGGCCGACGCTGTCGATCGGCGCGGATTCGACCACCGTCAGATCGCGCACGCCGTCGCGCGGCACGAGGCTCGGCAAGTCGCGGTTCGTCAACAGCGCGTCGACCGACAGGTAGCGGATGTCCTCGCTGTAAGGCGCCTCGTTCTGGTCGACGAGCGACACGAACATCTCCGTGCCGACATACGGCGTGCGCGTGCCGTAGCGGCGCGCGGAATCCGACACGAGCCGGCGCTCGCGCCGCGTCGAGAAATAGCGTCCATAGTTGCTCTCGTCGTCGTTCAGCGTCTGGTACAGCGGCCGGAATTCGAGTTCGGCGGACGTCGCGGCGACCTGCCCGTACATCGCCTCGACGGAAAACACTTCGTAGTCGAGCGGTGCGAGGCGGGCCGGCACCAGATGGAACTCGGTCTGTCCCGTCGACAATTCGATCCGGTCCGTGTGGCGCGCAAACAGGTTGATCACCGGCGTGCAGAACAGCGCGAAGCGCGACGCGTCGACGACGTCCGCGAGCCGCTCGGGCGACTGGTCGAGCAGCACGACGATCTCGGCCTCCTGGCCGGCGATGCGCCGCAGCCCTTCTTCGAGCCCCGTCAGCGCGACGAAATAGAAGCGCTCCGGGCACGCGAAGTATTCGTGCAGCAGGTTGTGCCCATGAAACTTCGACCACGTGAGCGGCAGCAGCCCCTCGTCGACGCCGAGCCCTTCGTGAGCGAGCGCGCCGACGGTGACGGCCGCAAGCGGCCGGCCCGGCGCGGCGAACTCGCCGGGCGCGGCCGTGAGCGTCGCGACGCCGGCCACGTGCAGCAGCTCGAACAGGTGCGACGCGACTTGCGGGTCGCCCGCGAGATACAGCGGCAGCCGGTCGAGGCCCTTCAGATCGGCGATGCGCACGTTGCCGGTCGTGCGCAGCCGCAGGCGCAGCGCGCCGCGCACCTGCGCGTTGGCCGGCACGTAGCGGTCGAGCGCCGGGATGTCGGGCGGAATGCCCGTCAGCCGCGCGTCGGCGATCTCGAGCGGATAGAGCGTCACGTCCTGGCCGCTGCGAAACTGGCACGCGGTCTTCTCGCCGGCCGGCACGCGCGCCGTGAACGCGGTGCCGCGCGCGACGCGAAAGCCCTCCGCGAGATTGCCCTCGGTGCGGCTCGGGTACAGGCGCGCGACTGCCATCGACGGCGTCGGCGCGACGTAGTTCGGGTACAGCACTTCGAGCAGGCGGCCCGTGAAGCGCGGGAATTCCGCGTCGAGCTTGATCTGCATGCGCGCGGCCATGAAGCAGAACGATTCGATCAGCCGCTCGACGTACGGATCGGCCACTTCGCCCGCCTGCATCCCGAGGCGCCGCGCGATCTTCGGGTGCGCGTGCGCGAACTCGGCGGCGAGCTCGCGCATGTAGATCAGTTCCTGGTTGTAGTAGTCGAGCAGTTGCGGTTCCACCGTGTCCCCCCGTTTTTCCGGCCCGCGCGTCAGCTCGCGCGCATGCCGGTGACGTTGACCTGGCTCGTTTCGAGATCGATCGCGCTCTGCACCATGAATTCGATCGGATAGGGGTCCATACGAATCATGCCGCGCACCTCGAACGACAGCACGTTCGAGCGCTCGCCCGCTTCGACGCCCTTCGACGGCGCGACGACGAGCGTCCCGGCGATCAGCCGCGGCTCGAAATCGAGAATCACGCGGCGGACGATCCGTTCGATCTCGGCCCATTTGCACGACGCGAGGAACGCGCCGGCAAGCGGCGGCATGCCGAAGTTGACGGTCGACGCGGCGGCGGCCGGGTAGCGCTCGCGGTCGATGCGCTCGTCGATGCTCGTCGTATTGAGCAGGAACGCGAGATCCCGCTGGACGATGCCGCGCATCTGCATGCGCGTGACCGCGTATTCGCCGGGCGCTTCGGTCTGGCGTTGCGGCGCGTCGTCGCGCAGGCGGTCGATCAACGTCGGCAGCAGATGCGTGTTCGCGCGGCGCGGCGCCGCGACGCCTTCGCCGCGCACAGGCGCATCGTGGCCGCCGCGTGGCGCGGCCGGGCGCTTGTCATGCTCGTCCATCGGAATCCTCCCCGCCGCGCGCGCGATGCGCCGCGGCGCCTGTCGCTCCGCCCATTGCCTCGCCCGCGGGTGCGCGCTCGCCGAATGCGCACGCGTCCAGCTCGATCAGATCGAGCAGCGTGCCGGGGCGCGCGAGCCGCCATCCGGCCGGGTCCGAAAGCGGCAGCCAACGATAATGCCCGGCGGTCACGACTTCGCAGACCGGCCCGAATCGCGAATCGCTGTCGGCGATCCAGTCGAACGGCGCATGCGGCGCGCGCCCCACGACGAGCGGCCTGTCCTGCAGCCGGCCTGTCGCGCGTGCGCCGGACGAATCGGGAGAGATCGGCATCGTCATCGTGCGTCGTGCTCCGGGGTCGCGACGGGCGCCGGCAGCGGGCTGTCGATCGCGAGCGTCTGATGCTCGCGCCGCGCGAGCGCGGGCGGCAAGCCGGCCGGCCTGCGCGCCGACGCGACGTGGTATTCGGCCGGCGCGAAGAGCCGCAGCACCTCCGGAACCGGCTCCGCGTCCGCCGGATCGGGCGTCTCGCCCGGCCCGAGCGGGCCGAAGACGTCGTCCAGCACGCGCGCCTGGGTCAGCAGCGCATCGATCGAATCCGCGCCTTCGACCGGCCGGTGCAGGTCACTCGGCGGCTGCGCCTCGCGCGTGCGCTCGATCGCGATGCGGGCCGCGTCGTCGCTCGCGAGCGACGCCCGCGGATCGTCGAGCACGCGGCAATACTGCTCGTACAGCGCGTGCAACAGGTCCCGGGCCTGGGCCGGACCGCCCGGAGTCGGCACGCCGGCGGACGTATCGTCCTGCCGCACACAGAGCGCTTCGGTGGCGATCGCGGCGCCGATCAGGCCGAAAACCGCGTCGCCGTCATCCGTGGCGTCATGCCGGCCGGCTTCCGGCGCGCACGCCGGCCGCGCTTCGGCGATTCGCGCGCCCGTATTGCAGTCCGTATTGCGGCCCGTGCCGCAATCGGCGGAAAACGGCGCGGCATCGCGCGGCGGCGGCGCGTCCGCGCGCCCGGAATCCGGCCGGCCGAGGCGAAACAATTTAAAAGTACGCATGATGAATCCGATTAGCCAAAATGATTATCAAGCCCACCCCCGGAATATTCCCGGACCCACTATCTCATTAAAGCAGATTCAACGCACCCCGCCTTATCTCATAAATCCCAATATCGGATTCTCGCGCATTATTCAGCTCCACCGGCTTGCGGGCCGGTTTATTTACGGGCCCGACGCTGTTTTCATTGGACGTCTCGCGGCGCACGGCGAATGCGCGAAAACAGTGTGCGCCTGGAGAAATACGGCTGTCCATCACCGCCAATACGGTCTTTGCAATTTTTAACAGTTTGACGATTCGCCGGATAGAACAGTTTGTCTTTCTATTTTTAGGCGAGAGATCGCCTTACCATTTATGGTAGTTGACCGAAGCCCCACCGCCTCAAAATAATTCAATCGACCAAAGTCAATTCAATAAGACCAAACAGGCGCAATTGAACGGATCGAATTTCGCCGATTGCCGCGCTGGATAAATTGATTGATGCTCGTCGTTTATCAGGAAAACGGCGACGCAGACAAAAAAGGATCTGTACATGGCGATCTCGCGTCAGGCGCTGTTCGGGAAACTCGGGGGCACGCTCTTCAGGGCAATCGAATCGGCTACGGTTTTCTGCAAGCTGCGCGGCAATCCGTATGTCGAGCTGGTTCACTGGCTGCAGCAACTGCTGCTGCAGGCCGACTCTGACCTCCACCGGATCGTGAGGCATGCCGGCATCGACCGCGACACGCTCGATCGCGACATCGCGCGCGCGCTCGCCGCGCTGCCGGCCGGGGCAAGCTCGATCAGCGATTTCTCCCATCACGTCGAGACCGCGATCGAGCGCGCGTGGGTGCTCGCGACGCTGCGCTTCGGCGACCGGCGCATCCGCGGCGCGTGGCTCGTCGCCGCGCTCGTCGATACGCCGGAACTGCGGCGCGTGCTGCTCTCCATTTCGCCGACGTTCGCGAGGATTCCTCAGGACGAGCTCGACGACGTGCTGCCCGCGTGGACGGACGGCTCCCCGGAAGCGGCGGACGCGCCGTACGACAACAGCGGTTTCTCGCCCGCGTCGCCGGGCGACGCATCCGGTGCGGCGCGCGCCGAGTCGAAGGGCTCGCCGCTCGAGCAGTACTGCGCGGATCTGACCGCGCGTGCGCGCGGCGGCGACATCGATCCCGTCGTCGGGCGGGAGCTTGAAATCCGCACGATGATCGACGTGCTGTTGCGGCGCCGGCAGAACAATCCGCTGCTCACGGGCGAGGCGGGCGTGGGCAAGACGGCGGTCGTCGAGGGCCTCGCGCTCGCGATCGCGAGCGGCGACGTGCCGCCGAAGCTCGCCGACGTGCGCCTGATGAGCGTCGACGTCGGCGCGCTGCTGGCCGGCGCGAGCATGAAAGGCGAATTCGAATCGCGGCTGAAAGGCGTGCTCGAGGCCGCCGCGAAATCCGGCGCGCCCGTCATCCTGTTCGTCGACGAGATTCACACGCTGATCGGCGCGGGCGGACAAGCCGGCACGGGCGATGCGGCGAACCTGCTCAAGCCCGCGCTCGCGCGCGGCGCGATCCGCACGATCGGCGCGACGACGTGGGCCGAGTACAAGCGGCACATCGAAAAGGACCTCGCGTTGACCCGCCGCTTCCAGGTGTTGCAGGTGCCCGAGCCGGAGGAGCCGGCCGCGGTCCACATGGTGCGCGGCGTCGCGCGGACGTTCTCGCAGCACCACCGCGTGACGGTTCGCGACGAAGCGATCCGCGCCGCCGTCGCGCTGTCGCATCGCTACATTCCGTCGCGCCATCTGCCGGACAAGGCGATCAGCCTCCTCGACACCGCGTGCGCGCGCGTCGCGCTGTCACAGCATGCGGCGCCCCGCGAACTGCAGCACGTGCGCCAGCGCTTGCTCGCCGCGCGCGCCGAGCACGATCTGCTCGAACAGGAAGCGCGCATCGGCCTCGACGCCGGGCAGTCGCTCGCGGCCGCGCGCGAGCGCATCGAGGCGCTCGTGGCCGAAGAAGCAGCCGTCGACGCGCGCTGGAAAGCGCAAGCCGACGCGGCGCGCGCGCTGCTCGCCGCGCGCGAGGCCGCGCTAGCCAGCGACGGCGAAACGCGCGCCGCGTCCGCCCCCGCGCTGCGCGAGCTCGAACGCGCGCTCGCAACGTCCCAGGGCGACGCGCCGCTCGTGTTCCCGGAAGTCAACGAGGCGATCGTCGCGGAGATCGTCGCCGACTGGACCGGCATCCCGGTCGGCCGCATGGTGACAGACGAAATCGCCGCCGTGCGCGCGCTGCCCGCGACGCTCGAAGCGCGCGTGATCGGCCAGCCCGACGCGCTGCGCCAGATCGGCGAGCGCGTGCAGACCGCGCGCGCGGGCCTCGCCGATCCGAAGAAACCGCTCGGCGTGTTCCTGCTCGCGGGCCCGTCGGGCGTCGGCAAGACCGAGACGGCGCTCGCGCTCGCCGAGGCGCTGTACGGCGGCGAGCAGAACCTGATCACGATCAACATGAGCGAGTATCAGGAAGCCCATACCGTGTCCGGCCTGAAAGGCGCGCCGCCCGGCTATGTCGGCTACGGCGAGGGCGGCGTGCTGACCGAGGCCGTGCGGCGGCGGCCGTACAGCGTCGTGCTGCTCGACGAGATCGAGAAGGCGCATCGCGACGTGCACGAGCTCTTCTTCCAGGTCTTCGACAAGGGCTACATGGAAGACGGCGACGGCCGCTACATCGATTTCCGCAACACGACGATCCTGCTCACGAGCAACGTCGGCGCGGAGCTGACCGCGAGCCTGTGCGCCGACGCATCGCTCGCGCCCGACGCCGCCGCGCTGCGCGACGCGCTCGCGCCCGAACTGCTGAAGGTCTTTCCGGCCGCGTTCCTCGGGCGCGTGAGCGTCGTTCCGTACCGGCCGCTCGAACCGCGCGCGCTCGCGCGCATCGTGCGCCTGCATCTGAATCGCGTCGTCGCGCGCATGGCCGACCAGCACCGGATCGCGCTCGCATACGACGACGCCGTCGTCGACTACGTCGTCGGGCGCTGCCTCGTGCAGGAAACCGGCGCGCGGCTGCTGATCGGATTCATCGAGCAGCACGTGCTGCCGCGCCTGTCCGCGCTGTGGCTCGACGCGATTTCGTCGAAAGCGGCGCTCGCGCGCATCGACATCGGCGTGGCCGATCCGGCCGCGCCGGCACCGCAGGCGCTCGTCTTCCGGCCCGGCGACGCGAACCGCGCGGCGGCGCCGGACGCGCCGCTTACCGTCGTGCAGGCCGGCTAGCCCTGCCGTTTCCTCTCTCTCATGGAGTCTCGCATGTCCGCATCCAGCAGCTCTCAAAAATTCATCGCGCGCAATCGCGCGCCCCGCGTGCAGATCGAGTACGACGTCGAAGTCTACGGCTCGGAAAAGAAGGTCGAACTGCCGTTCGTGATGGGCGTGCTCGCCGACCTGTCGGGCAAGCCGGTCGCGCCGCTGCCCGCCGTCGCCGATCGGCGCTTCCTCGACATCGACATCGACAACTTCGACGAGCGGATGAAGGCGATCAAGCCGCGCGTCGCAGTCGCGGTCGACAACACGCTGTCGGGCGACGGGCAACTGATGGTCGACATGACGTTCGAAAGCATCGAGGACTTCTCTCCCGCCGCGATCGCGCGGATGGTCGGGCCGCTGCGCCAGTTGCTCGAGGCGCGCACGCAGCTCGCGAACCTGCAGACCTACATGGACGGCAAGTCGGGCGCCGAGACGCTCGTCAACCGGTTGCTGCAGGACCCGGCGCTGCTCCAGTCGCTCGCGGCCGCGCCGAAGCCGCAGCTCGCTGGCGGCTCCGACGCGCAGGACACGCACGACGCGCACGACGCGAAGGACGCGGCGGGCCGCGACAGCGACGCGGCCTGACCGGCCGCCCCACACCATACCGGGGAACGAACCATGAAAAAACAGCAAGCCCAGACGGCCGTCGCCGACGCCCAGCCGCAAGCGGATTCGGATTTCGCGCAACTGCTCGCGCAGGAGTTCAAGCCGAAGACCGAGCAGGCGCGCGAAGCGGTCGAATACGCGGTGCGCACGCTCGCCGAGCAGGCGCTCGCGCAATCGGCGACGATCAGCGACGACGCATACAAGAGCATCGCCGCGATCATCGCGCAGATCGATCACAAGCTGTCCGAACAGATCAACCTGATCCTCCATCACGAGGATTTCCAGAAGCTCGAATCGGCGTGGCGCGGGCTGCATCACCTGGTGTCGAACACCGAGACCGACGAGCGCCTGAAGATCCGCTTCATGGACATCTCGAAGGAAGAGCTGCGCCGCACGTTGCGGCGCTACAAGGGGCAGTCGTGGGACCAGAGCCCGCTCTTCAAGCAGATCTACGAAGAGGAGTACGGGCAGCTCGGCGGCGAGCCGTACGGCTGCCTCGTCGCCGATTACTACTTCGACCACACGCCGCCCGACGTCGATCTCCTCGGCTCGATCTCGAAGGTGGCCGCGTCCGCGCACACGCCGTTCATCTCGGGCGCGTCGCCTTCGGTGCTGCAGATGGAATCGTGGCAGGAGCTCGCGAACCCGCGCGACCTGACGAAGATCTTCACGCAGAACCTCGAATACGCGTCGTGGAACTCGCTGCGCAACATGGACGACGCGCGCTACATCGGCCTCGCGATGCCGCGCTTCCTCGCGCGCCTGCCGTACGGCGTGCTGACGAATCCCGTCGACGAGTTCGACTTCGAGGAAGACACGAACGGCGCCGACCATCGCCGCTACGCATGGACGAACGCCGCATACGCGATGGGCGTGAACATCAACCGGTCGTTCCGGCTCTATGGCTGGTGCTCGCTGATCCGCGGCGTCGAATCGGGCGGCACGGTCGAGAACCTGCCGTGCCACACGTTCCCGACCGACGACGGCGGCGTCGACATCAAGTGCCCGACCGAGATCGCGATCTCCGACCGGCGCGAGGCGGAGCTGTCGAAAAACGGCTTCATCCCGCTCGTGCATCGCAAGAACACGGATCACGCGACGTTCATCGGCGCGCAGTCGCTGCACAAGCCGGCCGAATACGACGATTCCGACGCCACCGCGAACGCGAACCTGTCGGCGCGCCTGCCGTATCTGTTCGCATGCTCGCGCTTCGCGCACTACCTGAAGTGCATCGTGCGCGACAAGGTGGGCGCGTTCAAGGAGCGCGAGGACATGCAGCGCTGGCTGAACGAATGGATCATGAACTACGTCGACGCGGACCCGGCGAACTCGTCGCAGGACACGAAGGCGCGCCGGCCGCTCGCCGCCGCCGAGGTGGTGGTCGAGCAAGCGCAGGGCAACCCCGGCTACTACCAGGCGAAATTCTTCCTGCGCCCGCACTTCCAGCTCGAGGGCCTGACCGTGTCGCTGCGACTCGTCGCGAAGCTGCCGTCGATCAAGGAAGCCGCCTGACGCATCGCCGGGCGGGCGTCCTCGGCTGGCCGGCATCGCGCCTTCGTCGCGCGCGGCGCGCCGCGCGGGGCCGGCTGTTTTTGTCATCCACGCAATCCACGTAAGAGAGCAATGAAATGGCGCAGGACATTTTTCTGAAGATCGACGGCATCAACGGCGAATCCCTCGACGACAGTCACAAGGACGAGATCGAAGTCCTGAACTGGAACTGGGAAATCCAGCAGGAATCGACGATGCACACGGGCAGCGGCGGCGGCGCCGGCAAGGCGAGCGTCAAGGATCTCGCGTTCGAGCATGCGATCGACCGCGCGAGCCCCAACCTGATGAAGTACGCGCTGACCGGCAAGCACGTCGACCAGGCGGTGCTCGTGATGCGCAAGGCGGGCGGCAATCCGCTCGAATACCTGAAGCTCACGATGAGCGACGTGATCGTCACGCGCGTGAGGCCGTCGGGCAGCCGCGACGATACCGAGCGCAGCCGCGAGACGGTGTCGCTGTCGTTCGCGAAGGTGAAGCAGGAGTACGTCGTGCAGAACGCGCAGGGCGGCAGCGGCGGCGCCGTCACGACGAGCTTCGACATCAAGGGCAACAAGGAAGCCTGAGCGGCGGCGGCGCGGGCCCGGCGGCGGTTGTCGACGCCCGCCGGGCCCGCGCCGCCCGCGACCGATTCCCCTCTCACAGCAAACGCGTGCCTCGAATGCGTCCGACCACCATCGCTACCGCCCTCGCGTTCGCGCTCGCGTGCGCCGCGTGCGCGAGCGGCGCGGCCAGGCCGAAGGAGCCGGCCCGGCTCGACCTCGCCGTGAACGCCGCGCTCACGGTCAATCCGGACGACCGGAGCCGGCCGGCCCCGATCGTCGTGAGCGTCTACGAGCTGAAGACCGACGGCGCGTTCAACGCCGCCGATTTCTTCACGCTTCAGGACAAGGACAAGACCGTGCTCGCCGACGATCTGCTCGCGCGCGAGCGCTTCCAGTTGCGCCCGGGCGAGCGCCGGACGATCCGGCGCAACGCCGATCCGGAGGCGGGCGCGCTCGGCGTCGTCGCCGCGTACCGCGACCTGCCGAATTCGGTGTGGCGCGCGGTCTATCCGCTGCCGGCCGCGCGGGATGCCGCGTGGTATCGCTTCTCGTCGCCGAAGCTGAAGCTGACCATCGACCTCGACACGCACGCGATCAGGATCACCGAAACGGGAAAATGACATGCACGGCGGAACGAAACCATGAGCTGGCATAACAAGGTCGTCTGGAGCGAGGGGCTCTTCATGCGCCCGCAGTTGTTCCAGCAGCAGGAGCGCTACCTCGAGCACTACGCGCACAAGCGCGCGGCGCCGCTGTCGCCGTTCTTCTTCGGCTTCAGCCACTTCAGCCTCGACAGCGAGGCGCCGGCGCTCGGCAAGATCATCGTGAAATCGGCGAGCGGCGTGTTCGCCGACGGCACGCCGTTCGACGCGCCGGGCAGCACGCCGCCGCCCGCGCCGCTCACGATCCGGCCCGAGCACCTGGACCAGGTGATCCATCTCGCGGTGCCGATCCGCGTGCCGAACGGCGAGGAGACCGCATTCGGCCACGTGGCCGAGTCGCTCGCGCGCTACGCCGTGTTCGAAACCGATCTGCGCGACACGAACTCGATCGGGCAAGGGCCGAAGACCGTCCAGTTGTCGAACCTGCGCCTGCGGCTGATTCCGGAAAAGGAACTGACGGATGCGTGGATCGGGCTCGCGCTCACGCGCGTGAAGACGATCCGCGCGGACGCGAGCATCGAGCTCGACGACACGCTGATTCCGCCCGTGGTCGGCTACGGCGCGAGCGACACGCTCGCGAGCTGGCTCGCGAAGATCCACGATCTCACGCGCCTGCGCGCGAACGCGCTCGCCGAGCGCCTGACGGGCGCGGACGGCCGGGCGGGCACGACGGCCGAAGTGTCCGACTACCTGCTGCTGCAGACGCTCAATCGCTACGAGCCGCTGCTGCAACACCTGCAGCGCGTGCCGACGACGTCGCCCGCCAATCTGTACGCGCTCCTCATCGGCATGGCGGGCGAGCTGTCGACCTACGTGCGCACCGACACACGCCGGCCGCTCGATACGCATCCGCCGTATCAGCACGTCGCGCCGCACCTGTGCCTGAAGCCCGTCGTCGACGATGCGCACCGGCTGCTCAACGCCGTGCTCGTGCGCAGCGCGCAGAGCATCGCGCTCGCCGATCAGGGGCACGGGATGCTCAATGCGGTCGTCGATCCGGTCGACATGCAGGGCTTCACCGCGGTCGTGCTCGCGGTGCACGCGCAGATGCCGCCCGATCTGTTGCAGCAGCAGTTCGCCGCGCAGGCGAAGGCGGGGCCGTCCGAGCGGCTGCCGGACCTCGTGCGCAGCCATCTGTCGGGCATCGCGCTGCAGGCGCTGCCGGTGCCGCCCCGGCAGATTCCGTTCAACGCCGGCTACGTCTACTACGAGCTCGCGCGAAGCGGACCGCTGTGGGACGAAGTGGCGCGGCACGGCGGGCTCGCGTTGCACATCGCCGGCGAATTTCCGTCGCTGAAGCTGGAGCTGTGGGGCATTCGCGGATAGCGGCGACTGCGGGAGCGGCCGGGCCGTGCGCGCCGGCCGCCATGACGAATCCAACCAGAGTGGGGCATACCAGTGACCTCAGAAGCCGTGCATCATCCGGGCGTATCGGGTCCGCAACCGGGTCCGCCGCCGGGTCCGCAACCGTCCGATCCCGCCGCGGCCACGTTCGCGCGGCGCGATCCGCCGCCGCTGCCGGCCGGCGAGCCGCCCGCCGCCCGCCTCGCCGCGATCAGGCTCGCCCGCAATCCGCTGCTCGAAGCGGCGCGCCCGCTGCTGCGGGCGCTCGCCGACATGCCCGACCGGCTCGATCGCGGCGACATCCCGCAACTGCGCCTGCTGCTCGAACAGGAAGTGCGCCTGTTCCAGCGGCTCTGCGAGCAGGCGAACATCCGGCGCGACCACATGCTCGGCGCGCGCTACTGCCTGTGCACCGCGCTCGACGAGGCGGCGATGCAGACGTCGTGGGCGAAATCGGCGGGCGGCAATCTCGGCACGTGGATCAGCGAGGGGCTCGCGACGTCGTTCCACGAGGATCGCCAGGGCGGCGACAAGGTCTACCTGCTGATCGGCCGGCTGATGAATTCGCCGCACGAGCACGTCGATCTGCTCGAAGTCATCTATCGCATCCTGAGCCTCGGCTTCGAGGGCCGCTACCGTTACGAAGCCGACGGCCAGCGCAAGCACGAGACCGTGCGCCAGCGGCTCTACAACGAGATCGCGTCGCAACGCGGGCCGGTGTCGGTCGCGCTGTCGCCGCACTGGCAGCCGGGCCCCCGGAGCAGGAGCGCGCCGTTGCGCGATTTCCCCGCGTGGATCACCGCCGTCGTGCTGTCGCTGATCGCATTCGGCCTGTTCGGCTACTTCAAGTACGCGCTGTCGATGCGCAGCGCCGACGTGCAGCAGCGGATCGCCGCGATCGCGCGGATGACGCCGCCCGCCGCGCCGGCCGAGCTGCGCCTGAAGGCGCTGCTCGCCGACGAGATCGCGGCGGGCACGGTCAGTGTCGACGAGGACGCGCGCCACAGCTCGGTGACGTTCCGCGGCGACGCGATGTTTCCGCCGGGCGCGGCCGGCGTGAACGCGACGATGGGGCCGCTCGTCAAGAAGATCGCGGCCGAGATCGCGAAAGTGCCGGGCAAGGTGATCGTGCTCGGCTACACCGACAACCAGCCGATCAAGAGCCGTCAATTCGCGTCGAACGAGGCGCTGTCCGAAGAGCGCGCGACGCAGGTCATGCAGATGCTCCAGAGCGCGGGCGTGCCCGCGAGCCGCCTCGAGGCGCTAGGCAAGGGCGACGCGAACCCGATCGGCGACAACCGGACCCCGCAGGGCCGCGCGCTGAACCGCCGCGTCGAAATCACGGTCGCGCGCTGATCCGCGGCCCGCTCACTCGGAACCCCGACATGAACAAGTTCCTGTCCTTTCTGGTGTCGCGACCGTTCCTCGCGTTCGTCGCGCTGCTCGTCGTCGCGCTCGTCATCTGGTTCGCCGGCCCGTTCGTCGCGTTCGGCGGGCTCACGCCGCTCGCGGGCGCGGGCATGCGCGTCCTCGCGATCGTGCTGCTGCTGGCGGGCGTGCTGCTGTGGCTCGCGGGCTGGCCGACGAGCGTGGTGTTCGTCGCACTGCTGTGCGTGCTGATCTGGCATGCGTCGCCGCTGCTCGCGTTCGGCCGCGCGACGCCGTTCGCGCCGGAATCGGTCCGGGCGATCGCGATCGCGGTCGTGCTCGCGGCGTTCGCGCTGCACCTCGCGTTCCGGCTGCTGCGCAAGATGCGCACGGACCCGGACTTTCTGAAGAACCTGCTCGAGTTCGGCAGCAAGCAGCACGAATCGCCCGCGGCCGGCCGGCTGATCGCGGTCAACGCGGCGATCGCCGGCGCGATCGCGCGCCTGAAGGGCATGCGCACCGGCGCGCGCGGGCTCGGCCGTCTGTTGCGCGGCAAGCGCTATCTGTACGAACTGCCGTGGTACGTCACGCTCGGCTCGCAGGCGTCGGGCAAGACGAGCGCGCTCGTCAACGCCGGGCTGTCGTTTCCGGTCGCGGCGCAGATGCAGCGGGCGGCGGCCGGGCTGCCGGATCACGGCGGCTCCGTCGACTGGTGGCTGACCAACGATGCGGTGCTGATCGACACGGCCGGGCATTACACGCGTCACGGCACGTCGACGCAGGCCGTGCCGCAATCGCCCGCCGCCGCGATGGCGACGGCGCCGAACCTCGCGTTCGTCGACGAACGGCAAGCGCAATGGCGGCAGACCGTCGATCAGGCCGAATGGCTCGGCTTTCTTCGGATGCTGCGCAAGCACCGCCCCCGCGAGCCGATCAACGGCGCGCTGCTCGCCGTCGACGTCGCCGCGCTGACGAGCGCCGACGAAAACGCGCGCCATGCCGAAGCCGCCGCGCTGCGCGCGCGGCTCGCCGAACTGCGCGCGGAGCTGGGCGTGCGCTTTCCCGTCTATCTGCTCGTCACGAAGATGGACCGGCTGCCGGGCTTCGCCGAGTACTTCAGCTCGCTGACCACCGAGGGCCGCGCGCAGACGTGGGGCTTCACGCTGCCATACGGCAAGGAGACCATCGCCGACGAAGGCATCCATGCGCGCTGCGCCGACGAGCTGGGCGAGCTGGCCGCGCGGCTCGCGGCGGGCGTCAACACGCGCCTGCAGGAAGAGCACGACACGCAAAGACGCCGCCGGCTCGCCGCGTTGGCGGAGGAATTTCTCGTGCTGACGCGCCCGCTCGGCGAACTGATCGATCGCGTCTTCGTCGATTCCCGCTACGACGACACGCAGCACCACGCGACGCTGCGCGGCGTGTACTTCACGAGCGCCGCGCAGACGGGCGGCGAAATCGTCGCCGAAACGCGCACCGTCGCGCAGCGCCTTGCCGCCGCGACGGGCCGCGCGCCGGCCGCGGCCGCGCGCGCGGCGCAGCAGGAAACCAGCCAGAGCTTCTTCCTGCACGATCTGCTGACGAAGATCGTCATTCCGGACGCGCGTCTCGTCCAGCCGAATCTCCGGTGGGAGTACCGCTCGCGCACGCTCGGCCTCGCCGGTCACGCGCTCGCGCTGCTGCTGTTCGCGTGGGCCGCGATCGGCCTGCGCGTCAGCATGGGCAACAACGGCGATTATCTCGACGCGGTCGCGCGCAAGACGACGGCGCTCGCGTCCCAGGTCGGCCAGTTGTACAGGACGCCGAAGCCCGAGGCCGTGCCCGACGTGCTGACGCAAGCGCGCGCTCTGCCCGCGTACCCAGGGCTCGACCTGTCCGCGCCGGACGGCGGCTGGCGGTTCGGCTTGTACACGCCGCCCGGCATCGTCGCCGAAAGCCAGCGCACGTACAGCGCGCTCGAGGACAACCTGCTGCTGCCGCAGATCGTGAGACGCATCGAGGCGGTGCTGTCGCAGGCGATCGCCGATCGCGATCCGAAGGCCGCGTATGACGCGCTGCGCGTCTACCTGATGCTGTACGACAAGGCCCGCTTCGACGCCGCGCAGGTCGAGGCGTGGGTTCTCGACGACTGGGCGCGGACCGACAGCGCCGCGGTCTTCGGCGGCCGCGCGTCGATGATCGCGCACGTCGGGCAGTTGTTCTCCGGCGAGCGCGTCGTGCAATCCCCGCTGATCCGCAACGACGCGCTGATCCGGCAGGCGCGCGCGTTTCTGGACGGCAGCAACGCGACCGAGCGGCTCTACGAGCGCGCGAAGGCGGCGATGGAGAAAGAAGCGCCCGACGAGTTCACGCTGATCCGGGCCGTCGGCCCGCAGGCCGGCACGGTGTTCACGCGCGCGAGCGGCGCGCCGCTCGCGCGCGGCGTGCCCGGCCTCTTCACGTTCGACGGCTACCGGCGCGTGTTCGACAAGCGTCTCGCCGAATTCGTGCAGGCCGCGCGCGAAGACGACGCATGGGTGATGGGCCGCGCCTATCTCGGCGGCGCTCAAAAAAAAACGGCTGAGATCGCGAATGCGATCGCGCTCGCCGACGATCCGCTGACCGAAGCGATCCGCCGGCAATACCTGATGGAATACGCGCAGCAATGGGACGCGTTTCTCGGCGACATCCGGACGATCGGCGGCACGAGCCTCGCGTTCGACCTCGTGGTGCTGCGCAGCTTCGCGGCGCCGGATTCGCCGCTCGATCGGCTCGCGCGCGCGGCGGTTCGCGAGACGACGCTCGCGCAGCCCGTCGCGAGCGCCGACCGCTCGTTCCTGCAAAAGGCGTCCGACCAGTTGAGCCAGAAAGCGGACAAGGTGCTCGGCGTGCGCGCGGAGGAACGCGTCGAGCGCGAGCTCGTCGACAACCGCTTCGCGGGCCTGCGCGAAATGGTGACGGGCCGAGCGGACACGCAGACGGGCACGCCGCCGCCGGCCGCGCCGGCGGGCAAGAGCGGGCTCGATGCGGTCGCGAACCTGCTGAACGACTATTACACGGCGCTGACCGTCGCGGACGACGCGCTGACGAACAACAGCATGCCGCCCGCGAACGACACCGCGGCGAAGCTGAAGATGGCGGCGCAGACGATGCCCGCGCCGTTTCGCGCGGTGCTGACCGAGCTCGCCGCGCAGGGCTCGCGCGAAGTGAACCGCGGCATCGGCCAGTTGCTGTCGCGACAGTTGCAGGCGACGGTGGGCGACGTGTGCCGCCTCGCGATCGAGGGCAACTATCCGTTCGCGGCCGACAGCAGGCGCGACGTCGGCATCGAGGATTTCACGCGCGTGTTCGCGCAGGGCGGCGTGATCGACGACTTCTTCGCGAAGACGCTCGCGCCGTTCGTCGACACATCGACGCGGCCATGGCGCTACAAGACGCTGCCCGGCGCGACCGAGCCGGTGCAGGGCCCCGATCTCGAACCGTTCCAGCACGCGAAGGCGATCCGCGAAGTGTTTTTCGGCGCGCCCGGCCAGAAGCAGATGGCGTGGAAGGCCGACATCCGGATTCCCGAGCTGGACCCGACGATCACGGGCCTCGCGATCGACATCGACGGACAGACGACGCTCTATCAGCACGGCCCCGTCGCACCGTTCACGGTGAGCTGGCCGGGGCCGCGCGGCGGCGTTCACGCGGAGCTCACCGCGAGCCCGCGGATTCGGCCCGACACGTCGACGGTGTCGACGGACGGCCCGTGGGCGCTGCTGCGCCTGTTGCAGAAGGGGCGCGTGGCCGAAACGGCGACGCCCGGCCGCACGCGCGTCACGCTCGACTTCGACGGCCGCAAGGCGGTGCTCGACATCGCGAGCACCGGCAGCGTCGCGAATCCGCTGACGAGCGACGTGCTGAAGACGTTCCGGTGCCCGGGCGCGATGCCGATGTTCAATCTCGCGGACACCGGCGCGCCGCCCGGACTGCCGCCGGCGAGCCCGCCCGCGCCGCCCGCCGCGGACGCCGCGCATCATGGGCAACAGGCGCGGGCGACACAGGCGGTTCGCTCGCGCGCGCTGTGAACGTTGCGAACGTCGTGCCGCAGCAAGTGTCGCCTCGGCGTGAGGCGCAGGCGTAAGCGGCATCGACGGCGCGCGGCGAAGCGACTCGCGCGGCAAGCGCCGCGGCCGCTTCAGTCGAGCCAGTCGCGATAGCAGCGCCAGCCCTCGTAGCCGCCCGAACGGCTGCGCTGCACATACTCGTAGAGCGCGCTGGATCGCGACGGCTCGGCGTCGTCCGGCTGATCCTTTCCGACCGTGACGAGCGTGACGGTGGCGATCAGCGTGCCTTTCGGCTCCTCGGCGATCGACGGCATGACGTCGACGTAAGAACACGTTTCGCGCGCGCGCTTCAAGGTTTTCTCGAATCGCTTTTCGAAGTGATCGAGCAGTTCTTGCCGAAGCCGATTCATCGTGTATTCGTTGCGCATGCGGTCCCTCGTTTCTTCGAGTCATGTCGTGTGGAACGGGTTATCGGCACGGATCGCCGCGCCTTTAGCGACGCGGCGATCCGGCGTCACGATGTTCGATTAATAGATCGGCCCATGATCAAAGGCGTTCCACTGACGTCACGCGCGGCGCATCGGCGCTTCGTCCGCGACAGGGCGAGCGCCGCCCGGAATTTCGAACCGAGGTGGGGATAAGAAATTTGAATCACCTGCGCGTTTTCATGGCGATTGGTTTCTTCGTCAATGAAATGAAGGGTGCCGTAATGTTTTTATCATATTTACTAAACAATGCGAAACAGCGTGCAACACGGCGTTCTTATTTCAAATGTCCGCGCGGCGATGCGCGCGGACGCCGTCACGGCCGCCAGCGATAGACGACGATGCTCGATCCGTTGTAGTTGTCCTTCGTGACCACGTATTCGCCGGTCGATCGCAGATACGCCCTGAGGCCGTACATCGAATCGACGTCGTTGCCGACGTCCATCATGCCGGTGTTCGAGTTGGTCAGCGTGGTGACGAGCTGGCCCGTGTTGAGATCGAATACGTCGATATTCGGCACCGTGTGCACGTAGCCGACGAACAGATAGTTGCCGGCCGCCGCGATCGACTTCGGATTGGGGCTCGCGAGCGTGATGACCGGATTCGGCTGCGCGACGTTGCCCGCGTTCCAGCCGTGATACACCTCGATCCGCCCGTTCATCGCGGTCCAGTCCCAGCTCCCCGCGATGCCCTGCGCGAGGATCATCGTATCGCTGTCCGACAGGTAGAGAATGCGCGTGGTCGGCTGGACGCTCGCCGGCGTCGGGATCGACACGGGCGCGCCCCACGACGGCTTGCCGTTCGCATCGAAGCCCGTCAGCGGGTAGTGCGAGATCGCGTTCGTCCCGTTGAGGCCCGCCCACACGTCGCCCTTGTTGTCGATCGAGAAACCCGCCGTCACCTGCAGCGACGTATTGAACCCCTTGCCCGGCAGCGACGCGTCGGGAATCGCGATGTAGCCGCTCGCCGCGTTGAAGTGATAGAAGTTGAAGTTGCCTGGGTTCTGCCCCGACGCGACGAGTATCTTGTTGCCGCCGACGCTGACGAGCTGGCCGAAATGCTGGCCGCGCTGATAGTCGTTCATGTCGAGACGCGGGTCGGACGGATACGTGAACGGATCGACCGTGTTCGCGATGAAGGTGCCGCCCGCCGTGCCCGAGTAAATGTTCATTCCGCTGTAGAACAGCGTGCCGTCTGTCGTCGGATCAGGCGCCGCGATCGCCTCGAAGTTCAGCGCCTGCAGCTTCCACAGCGAATTGCCGAGCGCGCCGTATGCGTGAATGTCGGTCGCGCCGTTGCGGCCGAGATCCCAGCCGCCGCCCCACGGATTGTTGAGCACGTACAGCGTGCCGGCCGAATCCTTGCCGATGCCGACCACGCGCGTGAAGCGCCTGTCGCCGACCTGGCCCCTGATGCCCGTCGTCGTGTCGAGGTAGCCGCCCTGCACGCCGAACGTGCCGACCTGCGTCGGCGCGCCCGCGATCGCGTAGAGCTTGATGTTCATGTCGGGCCCCTGATCGCCGACCATCAACTGCCGCTTCGACGCGTCGTAATACAGCGAAGCCGGCCGCGACGCGGTCGGCATCTGGATCGTGTTCAGCAGCGCGCCGGCCGGGCCGAATTCGACGATCTTCGCCGCATTCTTTTGCGCGACCCACAGGTTTCCGGCATCGTCGAGCGCGAGCGCGCCGGGGTTCGTGATGCCGATGTCGCGTTGCCAGACGCCGTCGGTCGTGAATACGCGCACGCGATTGCCGAAGTAGTCGCTCGCATAGAGCAGCGTGCCCGCGGTCGCGAGGCCGGTGATCACGTCGGCCCGGCTGACCGCGTTCCACACGCTGACCGGAATCGTGAGGTCGCGCTGCAGCGTCGCCCGGTTGTAGCGCCCCACCGTGCCGCTGCCCTGCGGGGTGCTGTACTGCATCGCCGCGAAGACCGACGTTGCGTTGCCGGTGATCGCCCCGCCCTGAAACTCCGCGTGCGTGCCGATCGAGCCGAGGGTCTTGCCGTTCTGGTAGATCGCGACGCCGCCCGCGTTTTCGTCCCAGAAGGACGCCGTATAGATCACGCCTTCTGGCGAGACCCACATCGACCGCGCGTTGTTGCCGACGTGCGATGCGATGGTGCCATAGGTGTTCGCGATCCAGTCCGTCGTGTATTGCGCGTGCGCTGCGTGCGCGGCCAGCCCGACGAACGCGGCGGCGAACACGGCACGGATTCGTTTCTTGACCATGAATCATGCTCTCCCGATCTGCCCCGTCGAAACTATAAGTCGCCGGGTATGACATAGGTGAGTACGACGAACGAATCGTCGCAGCCCTCGTTGATTGGTCGCCCGCCACTGCCGCCGCGCTGCGTTTGTTTCGCGCCGACGCCATTCACTCGTCAGGCCGGCTGCCGACGCATTCGGCATTCAATTCCCGGCTGAATTGCTGTGCGAATGCCTGCGTAATCGGCTCCATCGGGCGTGAGTTTCGAAGACGGCTTCGAAAAATCCGGCGAAAGCGCGCCGCCATTCGACGGTTTGCATCGCCGGGCCGGCGGATTCGCCGAATCGTTTTCACTTCGCATTCGGCATGTCATCGACGATTCGGAGTCAAGGCTAGCATGCAATCGTGTCATGAAGAAATTCGTCAGAAATTGCCCAGGCTTTAATCGCAGACGGGCGACCTCGCCAAAAAACGGATTGCATGAGCGGAACGTTTGCGCCAAGCCGGCGCCGACGTTACGATACCGGCTCGTCCGATCGTCGCGCCGCGCGCCGGCCCGCGGGCGGACAAACGCCGCTCGAATCCGTCACCGACGCATGCCGCATCGCGCACCCCGTTCCCTTCATTTTTCGCATCGACATGGCCACTTCCCCTTCTCCACTGCCCGCCGTTCGCGCGATCGTCACCGGCCACACGCGCGGGCTCGGCGCCGCGCTCGCCGCGCAACTGCTGCAGCGGGACATCGCGGTGCTCGGTCTGTCGCGCAGCCGCCATCCGTCGCTCGGCGCGCAGGCACGCGGCAGGCTCGTCGAGGCCGAGCTGGATCTGTCGGACCCGGCGCGCGTTCAGGCCTGGCTCGGCGGCGATGCGCTCGGCGAATTCGTCTCCGGCGCGAGCCGCGTGCTGCTGTTCAACAACGCGGGAACCGTCGAGCCGATCGGCCCGCTCGACACGCAGGACGCGGCGGCGATCGCGCGCGCGGTCGGCCTGAACGTCGCGACGCCGCTGATGCTCGCGAGCGCGATCGCGAAGATCGCGCCGGAAACGGCCGAGCGCCGCATCGCCCACGTCTCGAGCGGCGCGGCGCGCAACGCGTATGCGGGCTGGAGCGTCTACTGCGCGACCAAGGCCGCGCTCGATCATCATGCGCGGGCGGTCGCGCTGGACGCGAATCGCGCGCTGCGGATCTGCAGCGTCGCGCCGGGCGTCGTGGACACCGGCATGCAGGCGACGATCCGCGCGACGAGCGGCGACCGGTTTCCGTCGCGCGAGCGGTTCGAGCAACTGAAGTCGAGCGGCGCGCTGACAACGCCTGACGACGCCGCGCGCCAATTGATCGACTATGTGCTGAGCGACGATTTCGGCACGACGCCGACCGCCGACATCCGCAACCTGGGGTGACGCCGGAGCGGCCGCCTTCCGTGCCGAACAGGATTGCGAACGGCCGCGACACGCGGTAGTGTCCAACGCACGAAGATCCGCCTCGCCCCCGTCATGCGCCTGCGCCACATCGAAGTCTTCCATGCGATCATGCGCACCGGCTCGCTGTCGAAAGCCGCGCAGTTGCTGTGCGTATCGCAGCCCGCCGTCAGCAAGGTGCTCGCGCACGCCGAGCAGAACCTCGGCATCCGTCTCTTCAACCGCGCGCACGGCCGCCTGCTGCCGACGCGCGAAGCCGAGCTGCTGTTCGGCGAGACGCAGAAACTCCAGTCGAGCCTCGACCGCATCCGCACGCTCGCGCGCAATCTGGCGCTGCAGCCCGAGGGCCATCTGCGCGTCGGCTGCCTGCCGAGTCTCGGCCTGAGCCTGATCCCGCAGGCCGTGAAGGCGTTCCGCGGCGATTACCCGCGCGTCGCGCTGAAGATCCAGACCTTGCACACCGACGCGCTGCTGAACGCGTTGCTCACGCGCGATCTCGACGTCGCCGTCGCGATCGATCCGCCGACGCGGCCCGGCATCACGTCGACCGAGCTCGGCCGCACGGCCGTCGTCAGCGTCGGCCCGCCCGACGACGACGCGCAGGACGCACCGCTGTCGCTGCACGAATTCATGGAAGGCGAATCGATCGGCATCGGCACCGAAGACCCGCTCGGCGACGCGATCGGCAATGCGCTCGAAGCGTTCGGCGAAGATCGCGTGACGATGGTCGAGGCGCATACGTGGTACGTCGCGCGGGCGCTCGCCGCGCGCGGCGTCGGCCGCGTGCTGCTCGACGAGCTGACGGCGCGCGCGCCCGGCGAGCCGGTCGCGATCCGGCCGATCGAGCCGGCGCTGTCGGTCGGCGTGTTCGCGCTGTGGCGCGACGGCGGCCTCGACTCGCACGCGGGCGCGACGTTCATCGACGCGCTGCGCGCGCCGTTCGGCGCGCGCCGACGCCCTTAACCCAGGGTTATGGGGCCGCACATCTGCTCACTTGCCCGAACCATTTCGGCCGGCAAGACTGAACCGCATCGACAACCCTTCAAGGACGGCCGGCATTCATGCGGATCTGCGTATTGGGCGCGGGCGTCGTCGGCCTGACGACCGCCTACTATCTCGCGCGCGAAGGCCACGACGTGACGGTGCTGGAAGCGCGCCCGGACGCCGTGCTCGACGCCAGTTTCGCGAACGGCGGGCAGTTGAGCTACAGCTATGTCGCGCCGCTCGCCGATCCCGCGGTGCTAAGCAAGCTGCCCGCGTGGCTCGCGAAGCCCGATTCGGCGCTGCGCTTCGTGCCGCGGCTCGATGCCGATCAATGGCTGTGGTGCGCCGCGTTTCTCGCCGCATGCCGCACCGCCCGCGCGCGGCAAACCGCCGCCGAAATGCTCGAGCTCGGCGCGCTCAGCCGCGCGGCGCTGCACGCGCTCATCGAGCAGGAAGCGCTCGACTTCGACTATGCGCGCAACGGCAAGCTCGTCGTCTACCGCAACCGGCATGAATTCGACCGCGCGCGCCGCGCGATGGACCATCTGATCGCGGCCGGCGCGCGGCAGCACGCGCTCGACGCGGCCGCGTGCGTCGCGCTGGAGCCCGCGCTCGCGCCCTCGGCCGGCCTGCTCGCGGGCGGCATTCATACGCCGTCCGAAGAAGTCGGCGACTGCCGCCGGTTCGGCGTCGGGCTCGCCCGCGTGCTGCGCGAGCGGCTCCACGTCACGATCCACTACGAAACGCCGGTCGACGCGCTGCGCACCGAAGGCGCGACGATCGTCGCGGCGCGCACCGCACGCGGCGACATCGGCGCCGACGCGTTCGTCCTGTCCGCGGGCAACGGCAGCGCGCCGATGCTGCGCCGGCTCGGCATGCGGCTGCCGATCTATCCACTGACGGGCTACAGCCTGACGCTGCCCGGGCGGCACGATGCGATGCCGCGCGTGAGCGTGACGGACCTGCATCGCAAGATCGTTTATGCGCCGCTCGGCGCGCGCTTGCGGATCGCGGGCATGGTCGAGATCGCCGGCCTTCGTTCGTCCGGCGCCGCGCGCCGGCTCGCGTTGCTCGCGCGGCAGGCGCAGGAGATCTTTCCGCACGCGGGCGACTATGCGCACGGCGAAACGTGGTGCGGGCATCGCCCCGCGACGCCCGACGGCAAGCCTTTGATCGGCGCGACGCCGTTGCGGAATCTGTGGCTCAACACCGGCCACGGCGCGCTCGGCTTCACGCTCGCCTGCGGCAGCGCGCGCGTGCTGGCCGACCTGATCGCGGGCCGCAAGCCCGCACTGGACACCCGCGCATATGCGCTGCATCGTTGAGCCCGATGCGCGCGTTGCACGACCCGATTTGCCCCCCCACTATCCGTACCGTCAGGAGACCTCGATGATGAAACCCCTTCGCCCGTTGCTCTCGATCGCCATCGGCTGCGCGCTCGCCGCCGCCGCGCACGCGGACGACGCCAGCCCGACGCTGAAGAAAATTCGCGATACGGGCGTCGTCACGCTCGGCGTGCGCGAATCGTCCGTTCCGTTCTCGTACTACGATCAGCAGCAACAGACGATCGGCTACTCGCAGGAGATCGCGCTGAAGATCGTCGATGAAATCAAGAAGGAGCTGAACCGGCCGAACCTGACGGTCCGCGAGATTCCGATCACGTCGCAGAACCGCATTCCGCTCGTGCAGAACGGCACCGTCGATCTGGAGTGCGGCTCGACCACGCACACGAAGGAACGCGCGAACCAGGTGTCGTTCTCGAACAGCATCTTTCAATACGGGATGCGCCTGATCGTGAAGAAATCATCCGGCGTGAAGGACTTCCCCGATCTTGCAGGCAAGACCGTCGCGACGACGGCCGGCACGACCGAGGAACGGCTGCTGAGGCAATGGAACGCCGAGAAAGGCATGTCGATGCAGATCATCAGCGCGAAGGATCACGCCGATGCGTTCCTGAACGTCAAGAACGGCCGCGCGGTGGCGTTCTTCATGGACGAGCCGCTGCTGTACGGCGCGAAGGCGAAGGAGGCGAATCCGGGCGACTACGCGATCACGGGAAATTCTCCGGTATCCGAAGCGTATGGCTGCATGCTGCGCAAGGACGACCCCGGCTTCAAGCAGCTCGCGGATCGCGTGATCGCGCGGATGCAGCGCTCGGGCGAGGCCGAGGCGCTGTACGTGAAGTGGTTCAACCGGCCGATTCCGCCGAAGGGCGTCAATCTCGACTATCCGTTGTCGGCGGACATGAGGAAGTTGTTCGCGAATCCGAACGACAAGGCGCTCGATTGAGCGGGCGGGCGATCGTGCCCGCGAACGCGGGATGACCTCGATCGGGCCCGCCTCGCCGATCAGTGGCGGTGATGATGCTTGCCGTGATGCTTGCCGCCGCGATAGCCGCGATCGTAGTCGTCGTTGTAAGAGTTCGAGCGCGAGATGTTGCCGCCGAGCGCAGCGCCCGCGCCGCCGCCGACGGCCGCGCCGATCAGGCCGCCGCTGCGGCCGCCCATCGCGTTGCCGGCCGCGGTGCCCGCGCCGCCGCCGAGCGCGCCGCCGATGATCGCGCCCGTGCGCTCGCGGCGATTCGACGTGACCGCGCCGCCCGCGCCGCCGCCGACCGCCCCGCCGATCACAGCCCCCGTGCTGCCGCCCACGGCGCCGCCGACCGCCGCGCCGGCCACGCCGCCGAGCGCGCCGCCGAGCGCGTTGTTCATGTCGCCGGCGACGGCCGGCAGCGACGCCGCAGCGGCCAGCGCCGCGACAGCCATGATCTGGATGAGTTTCTTCGACATAGTTGACAGGTCTTGTTTCGTTTTGGATTTGAAGCAGCGCCGAGTATACCGGGGCGACGAAAGGCATCTGTTGCCTTTCGGCACGAAGCTGGTAAGAGATGTAACAAAGTGATCGGGCCGCGTTGCGGCGGCGTGGGCGCGGTGACGGGCGGGCGCCGTCGCCTTTCGCGTCCGCTTCCGCGCCAACCCGACCCGCGCGTTCGTTCGAACGCTCGTCAACCGCCGGTCTGAACGCAGTCGTCGATCACCGCGACGCGCGCCCGCTGCGACGCGTGCCCGGCTGCGCCGCCCCCGGCGAACGGATGCACGGGCGAATCGGTCTCGCGCCACGCATGGCGTTTCAGCAGTTCCCAATAGCCGCCGCGAATCACGAAGCCGCCGCATTTCCGCGCGTAAGCGCCGCGCCGCATCCGATATGCGCGCGGCAGGTGATACCACGGCAGCTTCGGCAAATCGTGATGCACGAGGTGATAGTTGTTGTTCAGGTACAGCATGCGCATTGCGAGGCCCGCCTCGTTGATCGCGATGCGCGCCTTCGGATGCTCGGCCGCGCGATGCTCGTACAACGAACGAATCATCGCGAGCGACTGCGCGGGCCACGTGATCGCGAGCAGGTAATACCACCACGGCACGCCGATCGACCATTGCAGCCACGCGAGCAATGCGGCAACCGACGCGACGTGCGCGGCCCACATCGGCGCATGGCGCCAGTCGCCGCGGCACCACGCGCGCAGCGCGTCCGCGCCCATCGCGGCGACGCTCGCGGGCGGCCCGACGACGAGCCGCCCGACGAAGCTCTTGCGCGCGCGCCACAGCGCGCGCCGCCAGCGCGGCAGCCGCGCCCATTGCGCGAGCAGCACGTAATTGCTTTCGGGATCGATGCCCGGCGCAGTCAGATCTTCGTCGCGATGATGTTCGAGATGCATGTCGCGATACAGCGTGTACGGATACCAGACCGCGAGCGGAGGATAGCCGAGCAGCTTGTTCACGCACGCGGAACGCGTCGGATGGCCGTGCAGCAGCTCGTGCTGCAACGACATGTGCCACGCGCACAGCGCGATCAGCAGCGGCGTCGCGGCCGCGAGCGGCAGTTGCCCGGCGCGCACGCCCAGCAGCACGCCAAGCCAGCCGCCGTAGATCACGAAGATCAGCAGCCAGGTCGGCCACTCGGTGCGCGCGGCGAAGCGATCGCCGAGCGCCTCGATCTCGCGCGCATGATCTACATCGAAATATTCGGCCATGTTCCGGTGGTGACAGCGGCCGAACGTCGACAAGCGCGCGGACGACAACGACGTCTCCCGCGGCACGCACAGCCCAAGCGTGCACCGTAACCAGTCGCCGCGGCCGGACCAACCAATGGATTCGCATTTGCTTATGCGTCGCGGCGAGCGTTCGATGTGGCGAAATCGCAAAAGGCGGCGCGGCGAATCGGTTCCGCCGGACGCGACCGGGGCGGCGATGCGTTTGCGGCGCCCGGCAAGCGGCGGGCGAGCCGCGCGCGTGATGTCCGTAAATCCGTAGAATGGCCGCATGACTCGATGGCTCGCCGGATTGCCGATGTACAACGTGACGCCGCGGCACGCCGCGCTGTGGCAATCGCTGCTGCGCGACGCGCTGCGCGCGTTCGCGCGCGCGGGCGGCCCGGCCGGCGTCGCGCTGCTCGGCGAGCCGTCGGGCGCGCCTTTCGGCGAGTTGCTGCCGCTGTGGCGCCGCGACGATCTGCTGCTGTCACAAACGTGCGGCTATCCGTACCGGATGCTCGGCGTCGGCGATGCGGTCCATCTGATCGCGACGCCCGTCTTCGACGCGCCCGGCTGCGACGGGCCGCGCTATCGAAGCATGCTCGTCGTGTCGGCCGATGCGCACGCGCGCGGCGCGACGACGCTCGCCGCGTGCCGTGGCCTGCGCGCCGCCTGCAACGGCGACGATTCGCACAGCGGAATGAACGCGTTACGTCATGCGGTCGCGCCGCATGCGCGCGGCGGGCGCTTCTTCTCGGCGGTCGTGCGTACCGGCTCGCATCTGGATGCACTGCGCGCGCTCGACGCGGGCGGCGCGGATCTCGCCGCGATCGATTGCGTCACGCTCGCCTACGTGCGCGATGCGCTGCCCGGATTGCTGCGGCGCGTGCGGACCATCGGCGCGACGGCGGCCGCGCCGGGCCTGCCGTTCGTCGCATCGCGCGCGCTTGCCGACGAACACGCCGCCGCGCTGCGCGATGCGCTCGATGCGGCTGCCGCGATCGATGCCGAACGCGCGCGCGTGCTGCGGCTGCGCGGCTTTGCGCGACTCGCGCCCGATGCCTATGCGCAGATCGAACGATTCGAGCGCGAGGCGGCCGCGCTCGGTTATCCGGTGCTTGCGTGACATGTAACGTGCGACGTGCAATGCCCGGCGCGCGCTGCCGATCAACACGGTGAACATGACCGTGATCGCCCGCGCCGCGGCCGCGTGACGCACAGCCGCTGCGCGTCAACGCAGCCCATGCCGGCGCGCCGCGTCGCGCATGCAATCGACGAGCATCGCCGCAGCCGGCGTGAGCGGGCTGTCGCGGCGCGTCACCACCTGCACGGACACGGCCGGCAGCGCCTCGCGTATCGGCAGCACGGCGATGTGATCGCGCGACCATTCGACGCCGAGCAGTTGCTCGGGCATCGACGCAATCAGATCGGAGCCCTGAATGAGACAGTGCGCGATCGCGTAGCTCGGGCACTCGACGACGCGCGCCGGCGCCGGCAGGCCGTGCTCGGCGAAACAGTTGAACATCAACTGCGTCGAGCTTTCGGGCGACGGATTCATCAGCCAGTCGGCATCGACGAGATCGGCGAGCGACGTCGCAGATGCGAGCGGATGACCCTTGCGCGCGACGATCACGTGCCGGCTCGCATACAGCGCCGAGTGATCGAACTCCGCGGCAAGCAGCTCCGGCACCACCACCGACACGGCGAAATCGAGTGACCCGTCATGCAGCTTCGGCAACGCGACGCCGGGAAATCCTTCGACGATGCTCACGCGCGCGCGCGGAAACCGCCGGCGAAACGCACGAAATGCGTCCGGCAGGATCGTCACCGCGGCGGCCGGCGTGATCGCGGCGGCGACGGCGCCCGTCGTCGCGCCCTGCGCCTGCTCGATATCGTCACGCGCGCGCTGCATCTCGGCAACGATCAGGCTCGCGCGCACCTGGAGCTGCTGGCCGAAGCCGGTGAGCTGCACGCCGCGCGCGGTGCGCACGACAAGCGACACGCCGAGCGCGAGCTCGAGCTCCTTCACGGCCTTCGTCAGTGCGGCGGGCGACACGTTCAGCCGGCGCGCCGCCGCGCGGATGCTGCCTTCGTCGGCCACGGCGACGAACGCTTTCAACTGATGATATTTCATGGGAAAACGCGCGGTTCGAAGAAGCCGCTCATCGGCTGCGCCCCAGCGGATCAGGGTGTTCCCTAGAGGCAACCTGCGGTGAGCACCGACGCAATTTATCAGCTTATGGTGCGCAAAAAAAATTCATATGCTTCGTCGACCTGTCCGCGCACGCGCGCCCCCACGCTCCACGAGGAAACAACATGCATTCCGACCCGTCCGAGAATCCCGTCATCGCCGGCATCGCCGCGATCGCGCCCGAGCTGATCGACGTGCGCCGCCGGATCCACGCGCACCCCGAGCTCGCGTTCGAGGAGACGCTCACGAGCGATCTCGTCGCCGAGCTGCTCGCCGGTTGGGGCTACGACGTGCATCGCGGGCTCGGCAAGACGGGCGTCGTCGGCGTGCTGCGCGAGGGGCAAGGCGCGCGCACGCTCGGCCTGCGCGCGGACATGGACGCGCTGCCGATCGCCGAGGCGACGGGCCTGCCGTATGCGAGCCGCCACGCGAACAAGATGCATGCGTGCGGACACGACGGGCATACCGCGATGCTGCTCTGCGCGGCGCGCCACCTGGCCGCGACGCGCCGGTTCTCCGGCACGCTGAACCTCATCTTCCAGCCTGCGGAAGAGAACTTCGGCGGCGCCAAGGCGATGATGGATGACGGCCTGTTCGAGCGCTTTGCCTGCGATGCGATCTTCGCGATCCACAACATGCCCGGGCGCGCGGCGGGCGACATGGCGTTCCGCGCGGGCGCCGCGATGGCCTCGTCCGATCGCGTGACGATCACGCTGCGCGGTGTCGGCGGCCACGGCGCGATGCCGCATTTCGCGCGCGACCCGATGTCGGCGGCGGGCAGCATCATCGTCGCGCTGCAGACGATCGTCGCGCGCGAAATCGACGCGCAGCAGGCGGCCGTGATCACCGTCGGCAGCGTGCAGGCCGGGGAGACGTTCAACGTCATTCCGGAGACCGTCGTGATGAAGCTGTCGGTGCGCGCGCTGAACCCCGACGTGCGCGCGCTGCTCGCGCGCCGCATCGAAGCGCTCGCGAAAGGCCAGGCGGAGAGCTTCGGCGTCTCGGCGGACGTTCAGTATGACTACGGTTATCCGGTGCTCGTCAATCACGCCGAGCCGACCGCTTTCGCGACCGACGTCGCGCGCCGGATGCTAGGCGCGGCGCGCGTCGACGCGGAAGCCGCGCCGCTGATGGGCAGCGAGGATTTCGCATACATGCTCGAGGCGCGCCCCGGCTGCTATGCGTTCATCGGCAACGGCGTCGGCAGCAAGGGCGGCTGCATGGTCCACAACCCCGGCTACGACTTCAACGACGACATCCTCGCGATCGGCGCGAGCTACTGGGTGCGGCTCGCCGAAGCCTGGCTCGCCGCCTGATGCCTTATTGCCGCGCCGTCTCGCGCTCCTCGGGGGTCACATGGAAACGTCCGCTCTCAATTTCGCCGGCGCGCCGGCCGATGCACGCGCCGCCGCGAAGAAGCGGCGTCTGATCGCCGCGGCCGCTGTCGGCAACGCGCTCGAGTTCTACGATTTCACGGTCTACAGCTTCTTCGCGATCCTGATCGGCAAGCTGTTCTTCCCGGTGCACTCGTCGTTCGGACAACTGATGCTCGCGGTCGCGAGCTTCGGCGTGGGGTTCGTCACGCGGCCGCTCGGCGGGCTCGTGATCGGCATCTACGCGGATCGCGCCGGACGCAAGCGCGCGATGATCGCCACGCTGCTCATCATGGCGCTCGGCACCGTGACGATCGCGGCTGCGCCGACCTACGCGCAGATCGGCATCGCGGCGCCTCTGCTGCTCGTGGCCGCGCGATTGCTGCAGGGATTCGCATCCGGCGGCGAAGTCGGTGCGTCCACCACGCTGCTGATCGAGCAGGCGCCGCAGGCGCAACGCGGCTTCTATGCCTCGTTCCAGTTCTCGAGCCAGGGGCTCGCGGCGCTCGCCGGCGCGCTCACGGGCGTGCTGCTGACGTCGACGCTCAGCGCCGCGCAGCTCGAAAGTTGGGGCTGGCGCGTGCCGTTCATCATCGGCACGCTGTTCGTGCCGCTCGGCTACTGGCTGCGGCGCACGATCGACGAAGCGCCGGCGGCCGCGTCCACATCGCAAGGGGACGCTGCGCCGCTGCCGCTCGCCGACGTGCTGCGCCATCACGGCCGGGCCGTGTTCGCCGGCCTCGGCATCACGATCGGCGGCACGTCGATTCACTACATCATCGTGTTCTACATGGCGATCTACGGCGTACAGGTGCTGCATCTGCCGGGCTGGCTATCGATGTCGGCGGGTTGCCTCGCCGGCGCGATCCTCGCGGTCGTCACGCCGATCGGCGGCCATCTGTCGGATCGCTACGGTCGCAACCGGATCGTCTGGTGGACGCGCATCGCACTGATGCTCGCGATCTATCCGGCGTTCATCGCGCTGAACCACTGGCCCGGCGCGGCCTCGCTGCTGTCGATCATCGCGGCGCTCGCGACCGTGCATGCGATCAACATCGGCGCGACGGGCGCGATGCTCGGCGAACTGTTCCCGCGTGCGGTGCGCGCGACGGGCGGCGCGCTCGTCTACAGCGTCGGCGTCGCGATCTTCGGCGGTTTCGCGCAATTCTTCGTCACATGGCTGATCGCCGCAACGGGCAACGCGAACGCGCCCGCGTGGTACGCGATCGGCTGCGGCGCGCTGACGCTGATCGCGCTGGGCTCGATGAACGACAAGGCGGGCAAGCCGCTCGACTGACGTCGCGAGCCTTCGCGCGCGTCCATCGTAACCGTTTCCCCCATCGGCAAACATCGGCCAATCCGGAACGCACTCTTCCATCACGGGCGACTCACGCAACAAATACGGCTAATTACACTGCGCCCGTCGCGTCGCCGCAGACGCCGGGCGCAACCCGGGCCTCCAGCGCACGCATCTGATCGGCAATGGGAAGATTCGGGAGATCGACATGAACAAGCGCTGGGGGATCGTCGCGCCGGCCGTCGTGCTGGCCGCGGCCGCGCACGCACAGAGCAGCGTGATGCTGTACGGCAAGATCGAGGACGGCATCAACTACACGAGCAACGCGCGCGGCCACGGCACGGTGCAATTGCAAAGCGGCTACGACTACGGCAGCCGCTGGGGGCTGAAGGGCACCGAGGATCTGGGCGGCGGATACAAGGCGATCTTCCAGTTCGAGAACGGCTTCGACGTCAACAACGGCAGGCTGGGCCAGGGCAATCGCGAATTCGGCCGGCAGGCGTTCGTCGGCATCGCGTCCGAGCGCCACGGCACGCTGACGTTCGGCCGCCAATACGATCCGAGCGTCGACATGTTCTCGCCGCTCACCGCGAACGGCAACTGGACGGGCTACCTGTTCGCGCACCCATACGACAACGACAACACCGATTACTCGTTCCGCGTGAACAACGCGGTCAAGTACGTCTCGCCGACGTGGTACGGCTTCACCGCCGAAGGCATGTACGCGTTCAGCAATCAGGCGGGCGGCTTCGCGAACAATCGCCTCTACAGCGCGGCGCTGCAATACCAGCACGGCGGCCTGACAGTCGGCGCGTCGTACGTGAAGATGAACAACGCGCGCAGTGCGGATTCGGCGGGCGCCGTCACGGGCGACAACACGTTCGACGCGTCGTCGCAGCAGAACATCGGCATCGGCGCGACCTACGAATTCTCGAAGGCGCTGATCGGCTTCGCGTATTCGCACGTCGACGTCTACGATCCGACCGCGAACGCGTATTTCACCGGCACGACGCAACCCGCGGGCGGGCGCTGGAAATCGTGGAAGTTCGACAACTTCGAGATCAACGGCCTCTATCATGTGACGCCCGCGTTCTACGTCGGCGCTGCGTACACGTATGCGCAGGCGCGCGCCGATTCGACGGTCGGCGCGTTCGATCCGAAGTGGCATCAGCTCAGCATGAAGCTCAACTACGATCTGTCGAAGCGCTCGTCGGTGTTCGTCGAAGGCGTCTACCAGCACGCGATGAACGCGCACACGGGCACCGATTTCGACTATGCGTACATCCCGGGCGCGGCCGACATCGCATCGGGGCCGAACCAGTACGCCGTGCGGCTCGCGCTGCTGCATCAGTTCTGACGGGCGTGGCCGCGAACGTGTGGCGTCGCCCCTTCGCGCAGCTTCATGCGACGTCGTGTGGCGTCATGCGGCGTCGTGCACTCGATGCCGCAATCTTGCGCCTGCGACAAAAGTGCATATCCGACATCGGGATTTTTCGTCGGACGATCGATACCCGGAGAAAAAGATAAACAAGACGACGATTCGTTTGGCCATTGCGAGCGTGCTGTTCGGCGCAAGCGTCGCGGCTCACGCGCAGGCCGCCGGGCAACCGCTGACGCGCGAGCAAGTGCGGCAGGATCGGGCGCGCTCGGCGCGCCGGCGGTCATCGACCGCGCGACCTACGCGCATCATTGATTGACCTCGGCGCGCACATTGCCTGCGCGCCCCGCGTAACGAGCGCGCCTCCGACGCTTCAGCGTTGATGGTCGCTCGCGTTCACTCGGCGATTCGTTCGGCATCCTTCCCGACAACATCCGCGAGACATCCGCATCGCGCACGACGGCGCGATGCGTGACACATCGCCCGCTCCCGCCGATCCGCCTCGCACCTGCTCCCGCGGATGTAGTATCAATACATAGTCGACTACAAAACATTGAAAATATTGACTCTTTCGACTTCGCGTGAGATACAGCGGGTGTTGTTTTGCTACAAGAACGATAACGAACACACTCATAACGGAGACGAAAAAATGTCGGCAAAGCACTTCGGATTCAAACAGGCGATGCTGGTTTGCAGTCTGGCCGCGCTCGCGGGCGCGGCGCTCCCGCCGGCGAATGCTTCGGCTGCCGAAGCATTTGGCTCGCCCGGCGCGACGCCCGTGCGCGGCCCCTCGGCCAAGTCGTTCCTCGGCACGGCGGTCGGCGGCGCGTCACGGGTCTACTTCACCGGCTATCGCGGCATTCTGTCCGAGGTCTACTATCCGGTTCTCGACACGCCGGAGTCCGTCGACCTGCAGTTCCTCGTCGGCGATGCCGGCAAGACCTTCGTCGACGAAGAAAAGCTGCAGGCCTACTCGGCCGCGCAAACGGACGCGCGCACGATGAGCTGGCAGGTGACGACCAGCAACAGTTCGCATAACTGGCAAATCCGCAAGACCGTCTTCGCCGATCCGAACTACAACGCGATCGTGCAGCGCGTCACGTTCACCGCGCTCAACGGCCACAAGGTCGGCGACTTCAATCTCTACATGCTGTCGAAGCCGTACCTCGACAACGCCGGCGGCAACAACACCGCGCAAACGGTGTCCAGCAGCGGCGGCACCGCGCTCGTCGCGAATCACAACAGCCGCTATTCGGCGCTCGTCGCGAGCCGCCCGTGGAAAGTGGTCAACGGCGCCGGCATGACGTCGAACGGCTTCGTCGGGCAGAGCGACGGCTGGACCGACCTGCTCGGCGGCACCGCCGACAAGACGATGGACTGGACGTTCTCGTCCGCGACCAACGGCAACGTCGCGCAGATGGGCTGGATCGATCTCGGCGATCCGGGCGCGACGAGCGTGTCGTTCGACGTCGTGCTCGGCTTCGGCGGCACGCAGGATCAGGCGCTCGGCGACGCGAACACGGTGCTCGGCAGCGATCTCGCCGGCGAGCAGCAGCAGTACGACACCGCGTGGCACACCTACGCGGCGGGCCTGTCGTCGCAGAACGGCGCGGCGGACGACGGCTACTATCTGGCCGCGATGACGCTCAAGACGATGCAGGACAAGAGCAACGGCGCGATGATCGCCGGCATCGGCACGCCGTGGGGCGAAACGCAGGGCGATTCGAACGCGGGCGGCTATCACCTCGTATGGCCGCGCGACCTGTTCAAGTTCGCGAACGCGCTGACGACGGCCGGCGACACGTCGAGCGCGACGAGCGTCGTCAACTATCTGTTCAACACGCTGCAGCAAACGACGGACTGCGGCACCGCCGAATACAACGCATCCGGCTGCGCGCAGGGCTACAGCCGCATCGGGCGCTTCCCGCAGAACGCGTGGGTGAACGGCTGGCCGTACTGGCAAGGCACGCAGATGGACGAGCAGGCGATGCCGATCATCCTCGCGTGGCGCCTCGGCCCGAGCGTGTTCAATCCGTTGTGGCCGAAGATCAAGCTCACCGCCGACTACATCGTCAACACCGGCCCGTGGACGTACCAGGAGCGCTGGGAAGAGAACGCCGGCTATTCGCCGTCGACGATCGCCGCCGAGATCGCGGGCCTCGTCACGGCAGCCGACATCGCCGCGCAAAACGGCGACACGGCGAGCGCCGCGCGCTACCTCGCCGCGGCCGACTACTGGCAGGAGAACGTCGCGGCGTGGACGTACACGTCGAGCGGCACGTTCGGCAACGGCAGCTACTACATCCGGATCAATCCGGCGGGCCGCGCGGGCGCCGGCACCGATCGCGCGAGCTTCGCGCCCACCGCGGGCCCGGACACGCCGCAGACGCTGACCGTGAAGAACGGCGGCGGCAGCCACGATGCGCGGCGCGTCGTCGACGGCGGCTTCTTCGAGCTCGTCCGGATGGGCGTCAAGCGCGCGACCGATCCGACGATCGTCAACACGATCTCGGTCTACGACAGCGTGCTCGGCCAGACGCTGAGCATCGCGAACGCGCCGGCGCTGTCGCCGAACGCGTGGTTCCGCTACAACTTCGACGGCTACGGCGAGCACAACGACGGCAGCGACTTCGACGGCACCGGCGCCGGCCGACTGTGGCCGATCTTCACCGCCGAGCGCGGGATGGTGGAGATCGCGCGCCAGGGCAGCGGCAACGCGGGCAGCGCGTACTTCTCGACGCTCAAGCAACTGACGACGCCCGAGGGCTTCGTGCCGGAGCAGGTATGGTCGAATTCGACGACGCTGCCCGACGGCTGGGCAGTGACGACGCCCGCCGGCTACGCGCCGGGGCAGCCGACCAAATCGATGGCGCCGCTCAACTGGGCGATGGGCGAGTACATCAGCCTGCTCGCGTCGATCCAGGCGGGGCGCATCGCCGACGTGCCGTCGGTGGTCTGCGCGCGCTACAGCAACTGCGTCGCGCCGCTGCAGAGCGGGCAGGTGTCGGTGGCGGTCAACGTGAACGCGAGCACGCAGCTCGGCCAGCAGATGTACGTGACGGGCAACGTCGCCGCGCTCGGCAACTGGAACACCGATCTCGGCATTCCGGTCGACCCGGCCCGTTACCCGGTGTGGAGCAACACCGTCAACATGCCGGCCGGTCAGGCGATCCAGTACAAGTACTATCGGAAAAACGCGGACGGCAGCGTGACGTGGGAGAACTGGTCGGGCAACCGAGCGCTTCAGACGCCCGCGAGCGGCACGTTGACGCTGAACGATCAGGTGAACTGGCGATGACGTCGCGCACGCGCCGGATCGTGCTCGTTTCGGGCGCGCTGCTGGGCGTGGCGGCGGCGGGCTGGCGCGCAGGACTGCTGTCGAACCGGCATCCGCCGCCCGCCGCAACGCCGGCGCCCGTGCCTGCGCCCGCCGCGCCCGCGGCCGATCGCACGCGGACGGCGCCGCCCACGCCCGCGCCGCCTAGCCGGCCGCTCGTCAAGGCGCTGCCGCCCATGAAGGTCAAGCCGGGCGGAACGAGCTGGAATCCGGAACCGGCGGCGAAGCCCCCGCCTGTCGAAGCGCAGCGCGGCGGCCCCGACATCGCCGGCGCGCAGCCGCTGCGGCCGCCGTCGGCTTCGCCGTGATGCCGGAGGCAACGCGCTCGCTCCCGTTCTCACGCGTGCCGCACACGCCCTTCGGCACACGAACAAGGATCGTGGCTACCCGTGCTCGGCCACGACTCCGCTCGATGCCCTCCGCGCTCTTCCGTTTCGGATGACGAAGCAGCCGGCGCACCGCCGGCATGACGCCCGTTCGCGCAAGCCAAGCGCCGCCGGATCGCTCGACGGCCGCATACAGCGCGAACATCTTCGGCAACGCATGCACCACTGAAAGCTGTTTGTCATTCGCCCGCCGCCATTTCCTTACATCAAGCCGTCGTTCCTCGGGAATCCCCTAGGCAGACACATGGCGCGTCGCGCAGTTAAATAAATCAACTTGATTTATTTAACCTCCGGCGCCCCGTGCCGGCTGGAGGAGGAGACATCATGAGGAGTCCGCACATCGGCCAGGGCAGCAACTCGGCCAACGTGCGCCGCTACAACGAGCGCCTTCTGCTGAAGACGCTCAGGCGCGCGGGCAGTGCGTCGAAGGCCGATCTCGCGCGGCTCGCCAATCTGACGGGCACCGCGGTCGGCAGCATCATCGCGTCGCTCGCCGAAGCGAAGCTCATCGAATTCGCCGGCCGCCGCGCCGAGGGCCAGCGCGGCCAGCCCGCTTCGCTGATCCGGCTCGACCCGCGCGGCGCGTTCGGCATCGGCGTGCGGCTCGACCGGATGCGCATCGAGACGGCGCTCGTCAACTTCGCCGGCGACGTGATCGGCCGCCGCTCGCACGACACGCTGCTGCCGCCGCCCGCCGTCGTGCTCGACATCGTCCGGGAAGACGTCGCCGCGATGCAGCGGCTGCTTCCCGCGCACGAGCGCGCGCGGCTCACGGGCGTCGGCGTCGCGCAGCCGTACAACCTCGGCAGTTGGCTGCGCGAGATCGACCTGCCCGCCGACGCGTTCGGCACATGGGCCGAAGTCGATTTCGCGCGCGAGCTCGATCGCGCGATCGAGCTGCCCGTCTTCAGCGAAAACGACGGCAACGCCGCCGCGATCGCCGAGCTGTTCTACGGCTGCGGCCGGCAGCGCGACGATTTCGTCTACCTGTTCCTCGGGCCCGCGATCGGCGGCGGCATCGCGGTGGACGGCGACTGCCTGCGCGGCGTCACCGGCAACGCGGGCGACTTCGCGATGATGCCGGTGCCGCCGAGCCGCCTGCCTTCGGCGCCGAAGCCGCGCGGCGCATGGGACATCCTGATCACGCGCGCATCGCTGAACGGGCTCGTCCGGCATCTGCGCCACTGCGGCGAAACAGTCGAGACCCGCGCGGATCTCGAAGCGTGCGTCGCGCGCGGCGCGAAGGCCGTCGGCGAATGGATCGACGATTGCGTCGACGCGCTCGCGCCCGCGCTGCGCGCGACGCTCGCCGTGCTCGATTCGCCCGTCGTCGTGCTCGACGCCGACACCGACGCGGGCCTCATCGACACGCTGATCGCGCGCCTGCACGCCGCGCTCGCGGCGCTCGCGCCCGAAGCGCGCGGCACGCCCGTGCTCGTGCGCGGCTCGTTCGGCCCGGACGCCGGCGCGATCGGCGCCGCGACGCTGCCGATGTTCTTCAACTTCTCGCCGCGCGCCGGCATTCTCCGCGGCGCCGGCGTGGATTCTCAGGAGGTCAGATATGCCGCGTTCTGATCCGTCACGGCCGCTGCTCGAAATGCGCGGCATCAGCAAGACGTTCCCGGCCGTGCGCGCGCTCGCCGGCGTGAGCCTCACCGCCCATCCGGGCGAAATCCATTCGCTGATGGGCGAGAACGGCGCCGGCAAGTCGACGCTCATCAAGATCCTGTCGGGCGCGTATCAGGCCGATCCCGGCGGCGAGATCCGGATCGACGGCGCGCCCGTCGCGATCGACGGCCCGCTCGCCGCGCGCGACGCCGGCATCGCGGTGATCTATCAGGAGCTGTGCCTCGCGCCGAACCTGACCGTCGCGGAGAACATCTACGTCGGCCGCGAGCTGCGCCGCGGCAACGGCCGCTGGAGCACGATCGATCGCGCCGCGATGGCGCGCGGCTGTCAGGACGTGCTCGAGCGGCTCGGCGCGGATTTCGGGCCGAACACGCTCGTCGGCACGCTGTCGATCGCCGAGCAGCAGCTCGTCGAGATCGCGCGCGCCGTCCACACGAAGGCGCGCATCCTCGTGATGGACGAGCCGACGACGCCGCTTTCGTCGCGCGAGACCGAGAACCTGTTCCGGCTGATCCGGCAGTTGCGCGCCGAGGGGCTCGCGATCATCTACATCAGCCACCGGATGGCGGAGATCTATGAGCTGTCCGACCGCGTGTCGGTGCTGCGCGACGGCGCGTACGTCGGCACGCTCGATCGCGATTCGCTGTCGGCCGAGCGGCTCGTCGGCATGATGGTCGGCCGCGATATTTCGGGCTTCTACAAGAAAGCGCACGCGCCATACGATCCGGGCAACCTGCTGCTGTCGGTGCGCGACGTCGCGGACGGCCGCCGCGTGCGCGGCTGCAGCCTCGATCTGCACGCGGGCGAAGTGCTCGGCATCGCGGGCCTCGTCGGCGCGGGCCGCACCGAGCTCGCGCGGCTCATCTTCGGCGCCGAGCCGCGCGTGCGCGGCGAAGTGACGCTCGGCGGCAAGGCGTTCGATGCGCATTCGCCGCGCGACGCGATCGACGCCGGGCTCGTGTATCTGACCGAGGACCGCAAGCGCCAGGGCCTGTTCCTCGACATGAGCGTGCGCGACAACATCAACATCTCCGTGTGCGGGCGCGACGCGCGGCTCGGCGCGCTCGATCTCGCACGCGGCGCGCAGCGCGCGCGCGACGCGATCGCCGCGCTGTCGATTCGCGTGCCGCACGCAAACGTTCACGTCGGCGCGCTGTCGGGCGGCAACCAGCAGAAGGTGCTGCTGTCGCGCCTGCTCGAGACGAAGCCGCGCGTGCTGATCCTCGACGAGCCGACGCGCGGCGTCGACATCGGCGCGAAATCAGAGATCTACCGGATCATCAACGATCTCGCGCGCGCCGGCGTCGGCGTGATCGTGATCTCGAGCGAGCTGCCGGAGATCATCGGCGTGGCCGACCGCGTGCTCGTGATGCGCGAAGGCCGGATCGCCGGCGAGCTCGGCGGACACACGGGCGAGCCGATCACGCAGGAAGCGATCATCGCGCTCGCCACCGGCTCCCGCACCGAGGCCGCGGCCGCGCACTGAGCGGCCGCCGCCGTCCTGTCATTTCACCTTCGGGTTATCGCCATGAACCAACAGATGAAGCAAAGCGAGATCGCTTCCGCGCCGCCGGGCGCGGCGCAACACCGCGCGACACCGCGCGCCGCCGACCGCCGCGCACGGATGCAGGCGCTGATGCGCACGGCCGGCATGCTGCCCGTTCTCGTGCTTTTGTGCGTCGGCTTCGGCTTCATGACCGACGGTTTCTTCACGCTGCAGAACCTGTCGATCGTCACGCAGCAGGCGTCGATCAACATCGTGCTCGCCGCCGGCATGACGTTCGTGATCCTGACGGGCGGCATCGATCTGTCGGTGGGCTCGGTGCTCGCGGCCGCCGCGGTCGCGTCGCTGCTCGCGTCGAACATTCCCGGCTGGGGCTGGCTCGGCATTCCGGCCGCGCTCGCGGTCGGGCTCGTGTTCGGCGTCGTCAACGGCGGGCTGATCTCGTTCCTGCGCCTGCCGCCCTTCATCGTCACGCTCGGCGCGCTGACCGCCGTGCGCGGCATCGCGCGCCTGATGGGCAACGACACCACGATCTTCAACCCGCAACTGCCATTCGCGTTCATCGGCAACGGCTCGATCCTCGGCGTGCCGTGGCTCGTCGTGATCGCGCTCGCCGTCGTCGCGCTCTCGTGGTTCATCCTGCGCCGCACGGTGCTCGGCATGCGGATCTATTCGGTCGGCGGCAACCCGGAGGCCGCGCGGCTGTCCGGCATCAACGTGCGCGGCATCGAGCTGTTCGTCTACGCAACGTCGGGCCTGCTCGCCGGCCTCGGCGCGCTGATGTCCGCCGCGCGGCTGTATGCGGCGAACGGACTGCAGCTCGGCCAGTCGTACGAGCTCGACGCGATCGCCGCGGTGATTCTCGGCGGCACAAGCTTCGTCGGCGGCGTCGGCTCGATCGTCGGCACGCTGATCGGCGCGCTGATCATCGCGGTGCTGTCGAACGGGCTCGTGCTGCTCGGCGTGTCCGACATCTGGCAATACATCATCAAGGGGCTCGTGATCATCGGCGCGGTCGCGCTCGACCGCTACCGCCAGCACGAATCGGCCCGCACCTGACATCATCAGCCGCCATGCGGCGCGCGCGCAGGTCCTCGCGCGCGCCCTCCATCCCGGACCATACGGAGACAACGACATGTTGGAGATCAAGCACAAGCTCGTTCAGACCGCCGCCGCGTGCGCGCTCACGTTCGCCGCATGCGCGGCGCACGCGGCCGACAAGCCGCTCAAGTCGATCGGCATCACCGTCGGCTCGCTCGGCAATCCGTACTTCGTGACCGTCGTGAAAGGCGCGCAAGCGCAGGCGAAGGAAATCAATCCGAACGCGAAAGTCACCGCGGTTTCCGCCGATTACGACCTGAACAAGCAGTTCACGCAGATCGACAACTTCATCTCGGCCCACGTCGACATGATCCTGCTGAACGCCGCCGATCCGAAGGCGATCGAGCCCGCCGTGCGCAAGGCGCAGGCGGCGGGCATCGCGGTGATCGCGGTCGACGTCGCGGCTTCCGGCGCGGACGCCACCGTGCAGACGAACAACGTGAAGGCGGGCGAGCTCGCGTGCGACTACCTCGCGAAGAAGCTCAACGGCAAGGGCAATGTGATCATCGAGAACGGCCCGCAGGTGTCGGCCGTCGTCGATCGCGTGAACGGCTGCAAGGCGGTGCTCGCGAAGAATCCGGGCCTCAAGCTGCTGTCGGGCGACCAGGACGGCAAGGGCTCGCGCGAAGGCGGGATGAACGCGATGCAGGGCTACCTGACGCGCTTCCCGAAGGTCGACGGGCTCTTCGCGATCAACGATCCGCAGGCGATCGGCAGCGACCTCGCCGCCAAGCAGTTGCATCGCACCGGCATCGTGATCACGTCGGTCGACGGCGCGCCCGACATCGAGATCGCGCTGAAGAGCGATACGCAGGTGCAGGCATCGTCGAGCCAGGACCCGTTCGCGATGGCGAAGAAGGCTGTGTCGGTCGGTTACGAAATCATGAACGGGCACAAGCCTGGGAACGCGATGATCCTGCTCGAGCCGACGCTCGTCACGCGCGACAACGTGAAGAGCTACAAGGGCTGGAGCTCGCATTGACGCGCGGCGGCCGCTCGCGCGGGGCGACGCGCGCGCCGACCGCGCATGCCTGAACGGCGCGCCGCCGCTGCGATTACGGCCGGCGCGTTCGCCGCCGCCCTATGCGGGCGGATGCAAATCCTGAAGCAGCGTCGGCACCAGCTCCGACACGGTCGGATGAATGTGCATCGCGCGGCTGATCGTCGTGTACGGCGCCTTCGCGTACATCACGTCGAGCAGCGAATGCACGACTTCGTCGCCCGTCACGCCGAGGATCGACGCGCCGAGAATCGCGCGGCTGTCCGCATCGACGATCACCTTCATGAAGCCCAGGCTCTCGCCTTTCTCCACCGCGCGCCCGACGCGCGTCATCGGGCGCGTGCCGACCAGCAGCCTGTGCCCCGAGCGCGCGGCCTCGGCCTGCGTGAGCCCGATGCGCGCGAGCGGCGGATCGATGAACATCGCGTAGGCTGGAATGCGGTCCGAGACCTTGCGCGGATCGTTGTCGAGCAGGTTCGCCGCGACGATCTCGTAATCGTTGTACGACGTATGCGTGAACGCGCCGCGGCCGTTGCAGTCGCCCATTGCCCAGATGCCCGCCACGTTCGTGCGCAACTGCTCGTCCACCCGGATATAGCCGCGCGCATCGGTTTCGACGCCCGCCTTCTCCAGCCCGAGATCGTCGGTATTCGGCACGCGCCCGACGGCGAGCAGCAGGTGCGAGCCCGTCACCTCATGCGCGCCGGCCGCGCAATCGAGGCTGACGGTCAACCCGCCGCCGTCGCGCCGCACGCTCAGGCAATCGGCGTCGAGCCGAACGTCGACGCCCTCGCCTTCCAGAATCTCGCGCACCGCCCGCGACACGTCCTCGTCCTCGCGCCCGATCAGCCGCGGGCCTTTCTCGACGATCGTCACGCGCGAGCCGAAGCGCCGGTACATCTGGCCGAACTCGAGCCCCACGTAGCTGCCGCCGAGAATGATCAGATGCCCGGGCAGGAAATCGACGTCCATCATCGTCGAGTTGGTCAGGTACGGCACCTGATCGAGGCCCGGGATCGGCGGAATCAGCGCGCGGCCGCCGACGTCGATGAAGATCCGCCCGGCTTCGAGCAACGCGTCGCCGACGCGCACCGTGCGCGCGCTCTCGAAGCGCGCGTGCCCGTGGTAGACCGTGCCGTTCTCGAGGCCGCGGACCCACTGCTCGACGCCGTGGTTCGAGCGCCCGGCAACCTGATCCTTGCGCGCCTTCACCTTCTTCATGTCGACCGTGACCGGCCCGCCGAGCGTCACGCCGTATTCGCCGGCCCGCCGCGCGAGATGCGCGGCGTAGGCGCTCGCGATCAACGTCTTCGTCGGAATGCAGCCCGTGTTCACGCAGGTGCCGCCGAAGCGCGCGCGCTCGACGACGGCCACTTTCATGCCCGCGGCGGACAGCCGGGCCGCGAGCGGGGGACCGGATTGACCGGTGCCGATGATGATCGCATCGAAACGTCGAGTCATGGCGCTCTCCTTCGTTGCGGCGGCGTGAAAATGCATTTGGCCGGCAATCCGCGTGCCTTCGGCTACGCATTCCGGAACGGCAATGGGTATGGTACGCGCGGCCGGCACGGAACGAATTGACAACATTACGCGCCCCTGTCGCCGCGAACGTGCTGGCGCGAACGGACGCAACCATCGGAACAATTCGTTTCGCGCCACGCCGCCGTCGCGCCGGCTCCGCGCGCATGACGGCGCATCCCGGAATGAACTAAAGTGAATCAACGTCGCGAAGGGGCGCGTATCGATACGCGATCCATTCGCACGGGACGCGTCACGGGTCCGCTTTCCACGCTACGATTCGCCGCCCACCGGAGGGCGGCGTCGGCTTTCGCGTTCGGGAGGTCCAATGGATGGTTTTCTCATTCAGCGCCCGTCTCGTCTGCAGACGCTTGGGGCCGGAGCATTCGCGCTGCTGACGCTGGGCGCGCTCGTCGCCACCGCGCCGAACGCGAATCTGAGGCTGCCGACGATCGAGCCGTTCCTGCCGATGTGCGCGTTGACCGTGTTCAGCACGTCGATCATCGCGGCCTTCCTGCTCGGCGCGCAGTTCACCGTCATGCGTCGCCCGGTTCTCGGCACGCTGGCCGGCGCGTATGCGTTCATCGCGACCACGGTCGCGCTGCAACTGCTCGCGTTTCCGGGCGTTTTTGCGCCGACCGGCCTGATCGGCGCCCGGCGTTACAGCGCGGCATGGATATGGATGTTCTGGCACGGCGGCTTCCCGCTGTTCGTCGTGCTCGCGATGCTGACGCGATACCGGCTCGCGAAGCGGCTCGACGACACCCGTCACGTCGGCCTCTGGCTGGCGGCATTGGCGGGCGTGCCGGTCGCAACCGGCATCGTGCTCGGGTCCGTCGCACTGTCCGTCGATCTGCCCGAGCCGTTCGACCCGTCGCTCGACAACGCGTTGCTCGCCGCCAATCCGGCTGCGATCGTCGTCTCGACGATCAATCTCGGCGCGTTCGCGGCCGCGCTGCTCGTCGGCCGAATGAGGACGATGCTCGACGTCTGGCTCATTGTCGTCCTGCTCGCCTCTTTCGCCGATACCAGCCTGAATCTGCTGAGCACGACGCGCTTCAGCGCCGGCTGGTACGTCGCGCGTCTGTTCAGCATGTTCACGCCGGGCATCCTCGTATGCGTGCTCGTCTGGGAAGTGACGATGCTGTACCGGCGGCTCTTCGACGCGCATACGTCGCTCGTGCGAACCGCCTCGCACGACGCGCTGACGATGGTGTACAACCGCCGCTATTTCAACGAGCAGTTCGAACACGCCTTTCACTACGCGCGCCGGCACCACTTGCCGATCGCACTCGTGATGGTCGACGTCGATCATTTCAAGCAGTACAACGACACGTTCGGCCACCTGCAAGGGGACACGTGCCTCGCCGCCGTCGCAGCCGCGCTGTCCAGCGTGGCGAGCCGCGCGACCGATTTCGTCGCGCGCTACGGCGGCGAGGAATTCGCCGTCGTGCTGCCCGGGACGGACGAACGCGGCGCGGCGGCGATCGCCGAACAGGCGCGGCAGTCCGTCGAGCGGCTACGCATCGCGGCCGATACGACGCCCGGCTACGTGACGGTGAGCGCCGGCTACGCGGCGAGCAGCGGCAATCCGTTCGAAACGCCCGGCGCGCTGGTCGCGGCCGCCGACGCGGGGCTGTATCGCGCGAAGATGCTGGGGCGCAACGTCAGCGCGGCGCCTCATCTCGACATGCAGAATGCGGCGATGCGCGACTGAGGCTCGGGACGCGGGCCGCCCGCTACCTTACGACGCAAAACCGCCGTGCGCCGGCCGCGACGCATTCGGCGAAGCCGCGCGGGCGGCTTCGCCACCGAATCGCGGTCACGCCGTCACGGCTTGACGCCCTCGATCACGCTCAGTGCGCCTTGCGTCGGATGAACGGCCGTCATCGACAGCCCGGCCGCCGCATAGAGCCGCCCGTACCCTTCGGCCGTGCGCCCGTGCCCGCCGGAACTCATGATCAGCATTTCGAGATCGTGCAGCTTCGCGAAATGCGGCTCGCCCGGCGGCGTGAGCACCGCATCGACGAGCAGGAGCTTGCCGCCCGGGCGCATCGCCTCCGCGCAGTTCGCCATGATCCGCGTCGCCTGCTCGTCGTCCCAGTCGCAGATCACGTGCTTCATCACGAACACGTCGCCGTGCGCGTCGATCGATTTGCTCGCGTCGCCCGCGACGACCTTCACCCGCCCGGTCAGCCCGTGTTTCGCGAAAAGCTGCCGCGCGCCTTCGCACGCGTGCGGCAGCTCGAAGAGCACGCCGTTCGCATTCGGGTTCGCGTGCAGCAGCGTCGCGAGCAGAAAGCCGTGGCCGCCGCCCACGTCGACGATCGTGCGCGCTTGCGAAAAATCATAGGCGCGCGCCACCGCCGGCGATTCCAGCTCGCTGATGCTCGTCATCGCATCGTTGACGATCGTCGCGATCTCCGGATGCGCATCGATGTACGCGAAGCCCGGCCCGCCCACGACATGCTCGAACGCGCTGCGTCCGGTCTTGACGCTGTACATCAGTTGCCCCCATGCCCGCCATCCCGCGTCCATTCCCGCGAGCCGCACGAAGCCGCGCATCGAGCCCGGCGCGTCGCGCCGCAGCGTGTCGCCGAGCGGGCTGTTGCGAAACCGCCGGCCCTCTTCCTCGACGAACACGCCGAGACTGCCGAGCGCGCGCAGCATGCGGTAAAGCGCCTCGGGATGGGTGTCCGTCGCGGCGGCCAGTTCGTCCGCCGTGCGTTCCCGCTCCGCCAGCAGGTCGGCAATGCCGAGCTCGGCGGCGACATAGAGCGCCTGCGCGTGCCACTTGCCGGTGACCATCTGCAGTATCGCGATATGCGGCGGCTGTCCCGCCTGCACTTCCGTCATGAGTTTTCTCCTTTCAAGTGATCGATCGAAATGCGAATGCGCAAGAGCGCGTATGAATGCGGCATGTCGGCGGCGGCCCGCGCCGCGCGAGCCGGTACGGTCAGGCCGCGATCAGCTTGATCATCTCGGCCGTGTCGAAGTGATCCTCGAACGTGACCGCCCGGCCGTTCTCGAACCGCCACACGTGCACGAACCTCAGCGTCGCGCTGCGCCCGTTGACCGCGGTGACGCGGCGCGAGCCGAGCACGACGATCCGCTCGCCGGACTCGATGAACTCCTCAGGCTCGATCCGCATCTCGGCGATGTGCGTCGGCACGTGCCTGATGAACGCGATCACTTCGTCGTGGCCGCGCTTCGTTCCGCCGAGCCCGTACGGGCTCATGCCGTCCGGATGGGTCCAGCGCACGTCCGGCGCGAGCGCCGCGAGCACGCCGGGCAGGTCGCGACGGTGGAAGGCCTCGTATGACTCGCGCACGGTCTGCATGTTGATCGACATTGCAAATAGCTCCTGTCTCGCGCGTCAGCGCTGCTCGGCCGGCAGCGCCTTCACCGCGCCGGGGAAGTGGGCTTCGATGGTCCGGCGCACGCCTTCCTTCCAGTGCACCGTGCAATCGCCGATCAGCGCGCGCCGCTTCGTGTTGTCGAACGCATAGGTTTCGCGCGTCACGTCGCTGCGCTCGAAACGCGCATCGACGCCCGTGATGTCCGCCACGTATTGCAGGCAATCCTGAATGCCGACGGCCTCGTCGCCGCCCCAGTTCAGCACGAGCGCGGGCGAGCTCGCCGCCTCCCACAGCAGCGGCACCTGGCGGACGAGATCGTCGGTGTGGATCAGCGACGCCCAGTTCTGGCCTTCGCGCGGCACCGGCACCGGCTTGCCGGCGAGCAGTTGCCGGTACAGCAGCACCGGCACGCCGCCGTGGCCGTATGGGCCGTACGCGACGTTCAGGCGTGCGATCACGGTCGGCAGGCCGAGCGTGGCCGAGAACGCGCGCACGACGCCCTCGCACGAGATCTTCACGATCGGATAGGCGGGCAGCCAGTGCGCGACGCCGTTCAGCGGGTCCGTCTCCGCATACGGATGATCGAGCGCCTGCCGCGCGTACAGGCTGCCGCTCGATACATAGATGAACGATTCCGCGTGGCGGCAATGCGTCATCAGGCGCCCGGTGGCGACCGTGTTGATCTCGATCGCCTTGTCGAAATCGCCGTCCTCGCCGCGCCTCACCGCCGCGTGCAGCACGTGCGTGAAGTCGTCGGGCAGGCCGTCGAGCGTGTCGCGCTCCATGTCCCACCGCCACGTGTTCACGCCCTTCGCGCGCAACGCGTCCTCCACGCTCGCATCGCCGAACCGGCCGATCGCCCACACCTCGTCCCGCGCCGCCAGCGCTTCGGCGACGGGCCGCGCCACCTGGCCGGTCGCGCCCGTGATCAGAACCTTGCGCTTCGCGTGCCGCCGTTTCGCGTCACCGCGCGCTTCGTTGACAGACACTGCCATGAGCCTCTTCTCCTTGTTCATCGTGATGTCGGACATCGGTCATTTGCCGCCGAGCGCGCGATCGAGCTCGGCCCGCAGCACCGCCTGGAACGTCGCGACGTGCGCGGGCCCCATCAGCGTGTAGTGCTCGCCCGCCACGTCGATGTAGCGATTCGGCGCGCGCGTGAACTCGTCCCACCGGCGCAGTTCGTTGTTCAGCCAGTCGTCCTTCGTGCCGCGCAGCGGGATCGCGTAGAAAATCGACATCGCCTGCACGCTGCCCGACGGCACGTACGAACGCCCGAGCGTCAGCAGCGATTGCGCGAGCCCCGCCCATGCGCGGAATTTCGGCAGATCGAGATCGAGCTCGGCGAGCCGCCCGGGCGGCGCGTGGTCGATCAGGTACGCGAGCGGGTCCTGTGCCGGCATCGCGGCGCGCAACTGCGGCGGCAGCGTCAGCGACTGCTGCTTGTCGATCAGCGACAGGAAGAACGCGAGGTTGACCGCGCCTTCCACCTCGTCGAGCTCGTCCATCCGGTACTTGATGTGCGGCGGCAGATTGAAGCTGCCGACGAAATCCACGCGCTCGCCCTGCGATTCGAGCACCTTCGCGATCTCGAACGCGACCGCGCCGCCGTACGAATAGCCGGCCACCGCGTAAGGTCCGTGCGGCTGCCGCTTGCGGATCGCGTCGGCATACGTGTTCACCATCTCGTCGAAGCTGGAGAAATACGTCTCCCCTTCGTTGAAGCCGCGCGCGCGCAGCGCGTAGAACGGGCGCTCGTTGACGAAATACTTCGCGAGATTGACGAACACGAGCACCTCGCCGACGCCGGGGTGCACGCAGAAGAGCGGCGTCTTGCCGCCCGTGAGCTGCAGCGGCACGACGGGGTCGTAATCGCCCGCCGTCACGCGCTCGCCCGACGCGAGGCGCGCGGCCAGCGCGCGCACGGTCGGATTCTGGAGAATCGTCACGATCGGCAGGTCGACGACGCCGAGCCGCTGCTCGACGTGGCGCTTGAGCTTCAGGATGTCGAGCGACGTGCCGCCGAGATCGAAGAAGCTCGCGGTCGCGCTGATCGCGTCGGGCGCGACCTGGAACATCTCCGCGAAGATCGCGGCGACCGCGGCCTCGGTGTCGCCCTCGGGCGCGGCGTAGCCGCCCATCTGCCGGTTCGCGAGATCGGCGACCAATGCCTTGCAGCCGTCGTAGCCGCCCGCTTCGAGCCGCTTGCGCATGATCGTGCGCTGGGTCTTGCCGAGGCTCGTCTTCGGAAACTCGTCTTCCGGCAACGGCAGGATCAACGCGGGCCGGAAGCCCCAGAGCAGGATCGTGCTGTTGCGGATCGCGATGATGACGCGATACAGCGCGTCCTCGTCGTCGAGCGGGAACGACGGCGTGAACGTCACGACGAGCTGCTCGGATTCGTCGCCGGCGCTGCGCGTCGGGAACGCCGCGACGAACGAGCGCTTGATGCCGTCGAGCGCTTCGAGCGTCGTCTCCAGCTCGTGGCTGAAGTAGTTGACGCCGTTGACGATGATGCTGTCCTTGCTGCGGCCGACGAGCCACAGCCGGCCGCGCTCGATGCGCCCGAGATCGCCCGTGCGAAACCAGCCGTCGCTCGTGAACGCCGCGCGCGTCGCCTCGGCGTTGTTGTAATAGCACTGGAAGATCATCGGGCCGCGCACCTGGAACTCGCCCGCTTCGCCGTCCGGCAGCACGTTGTTGCGGTCGTCCGCGATGCGCATCTGCAGCCCGGCCACCGGCAGGCCGAGCGACGCGAACTCGCGGCCCGCGTCGCCGTGCGGAAATTCGCGCGAATACACGGAGCCCGCGCACGTCTCGGTCATCCCGAACGCGGGCCACAGCGCGTCGCGCGCGAGGCCGCACGGCGCGAGAAGATCGAGGAAGCGCTGCCCGGTCGCGACGACGATCGCCTCGCCGCCCGACACGGCGTGCCGCAGCGACGAGAGATCCACCGAGCGGCGCCACGCCGCGAGCGCCTCGTCGCCCATCGCTTCGAGCGCGGCGTTCAGTTGCCCGAACAGGAAGTTCGGCGAGAAGGTCATCGTGACGCGATAGCGGCTGATGAGCCGCAGGAAGCGCAGCGGATCGGTCAGGATCGCCGCGGATTCGACATGGAGCTGCACGGCGCCCACGCAGAGCGGCAGCAGGTGGGCTTCGAGCAGCGCGGCGACGTGATCGAACGAGATCCAGTTGAGCGTGACGTCCGCGCCGGCGAGCTGCTGCCGGTCGTTCTTGCCCGCCATCGACGCGAGCAGGTTGCCGTGCGTGAGCACGACCGCCTTCGAATTGCCGGTGGAGCCCGACGTGAGCACGAAGACGGCCGGGTCCGACGGTTGCGCGGCATGAACCGATTCGTCGGGCGCGCCGGCGCGCAGTGCGTTCAGGTTGACGGCGAACGCGCCGCCCGGCAGATCGCTCTTCAGCGCTTCGGTGGTGACGAGCAGCGGATGGTCGAGCAGCGTGTCGACGTGCGCGAGATGCTTTGCCCAACGCTCGGGATCGTTGCGGATCGGCACGAGCGGACACGGCACGAATCCGCCGAGCGCGCACGCCCAGAACGCCGGGATGAAATCGTTCGCGTGCTCGAGCAGCAGCGCGACCTTCATGCCGGACCGGTAGCCGCGCGAGCGCAGGCCGCCCAGGATGCGGCGCGCCTCGTCGAGCAGTTCGGGATACGTGACGAAAGCGCCCTTTTCCTCGGATTGCGCGGCGATGAAACGCACGCCCGTATGCGGATGCAGCCGTGCGGCCCGCAACAGCAGGTCGACGATGTTGTGCGGCGAAGTGGCGCGCGATTCGTGTTCGGAAACGCGCGGCAAATCGAGAGTGGATGTCGTCATGGTGCAGGTACTCCATGCTGGTGGTGCAAGTGGTGAACGAACGTCCGGGCGCGTCCGCGCGGACGCGTCGATTGACGATTGCGGGTGAATCCCTACCTGACTGGCCGCCGATCCTCGCAAAGACGGACCGGCAGCCGATTGACACTCGACTGCGTGAGACGAACCGGCCGCTTGCCCGGCAAATAGCGGAATTGTTCGATCGAATCCCGACAACGGGCGCCGATGCGATCCGAAATGCCCGATTTCACCCCGAATCGCACACGGCGATGAACGGGATTTCGAAATAATCCACCGGCTGCATGGATGAAAAACGCCGAATGATTCGATTGTTTTCCGTGCGCCAATGATCGATGCGATTCATCGGCCGCATGCAAACGACTTGGCCCCGGCGACCGACAGGACGCCGCACGGAAATCGGCCGATCAACGGCGTTCCGGCGCCAGCGGCCCGCCGGTACCGGTTCGAGCGACAAGCATTGAAGCGAAACGGGAAACGGTCGGCGTTTCAATGAAACGCCGCGAGTTGCGACGGCGATATCCCTGTACCAGTCGGGATGATTGAAACGAAACGCAGTCTACGACAAAACGCGTGAAGTTTAAACGCGATTCGCAAGAATGCATTCGTACAAAAGCGCGGCATTTTTATTAAATATAATTCCGGGCAAATCAATTCATCCCGCCATTCACGCCATCGAAATCATGCGATTTTATTTGGCGACTTATATCCCGATCGAACGACATATTATCGACATTTATCGAGCCCGGCATTTCAAACTGGATATCCGTATTTCTTACGTACATTTCCAAAATCGATCGGGCGCGGCGGCGATCAGCTCGCCGAACGTCGGCCGTCAGCGTCGGCGTCGTCCTCGCCGCCGTCGCGGCTGCCCGCCATCGTCTGCAGCGCGATATAGAGCCAGAGCCGATCGTCGATCGCGCCGAGATCGAGGCCCGTCGCGTCGCGGATCTGCTGCAGCCGGTAGTCGAGCGTGTTGCGGTGAATGCCGAGCGCTTGCGCCGTCGCGCTCGGGTGGCCGTCGTTCGCGTACCAGGCCCTCAGCGTGTCGAGCAGCGCGCCGGAGCGCCGCTCGCGCGCGAGCAGGCGCGTGAGCGGCAGCCGCAACTGCCGTGCCTGCCAGCCTTGCGACAGCGCCGACAGCAGAACGGGCAGCACGAAGTCGTAGTATGAATAGGCAGCCTTTTGCGGCGTGCGCGCCGCGCCGACGCGAAGCGTCGCGAGCGCGCACTGATACGAGCGCTCGAAGCCGTCGATGCCGTCGAGCGCGATGCCGAGCGCGAGCGAGAACGGCTGCGTCGCGACCTTGCGCAACGTGCCCTCCAGCGCGGCGAGCCGCTTGCCGGCGTGCGTCGCGAGCACGCTGTCGCGCACCGCGCGCGCGTCGATCGCATCGAACATCACGAGCTCCCGATACGACGTCTGCGCGCTCAGCAACTGCGGCCACTCGTCGGCCAGTTGCGACCGCATCGCCTCGATCTGGCCGACGCCCGCTTCCGGGTCCGCGTCGACGCCGCTCAGGCGGCACACGATCGCCGCATGCGCGAGCCGCAGGTCGATGCCGAGCCGGTCGGCCCACGCTTCCAGCTCGGCGGCCGCGGCCGTGCGCCTCAGAAGCTGAAGCACGAACTCTTCCCGATGGCGCGCGTTGCGGCGCAATTCGACGGTCAACTGCTCGCGCTCGAGGATCAATTCCGCGGTGACGCGCAGCAGCTCGCCGAAGCCGCGCACCGCGTCCGGCTCGCCGGTGACGCCGATCACGCCGCACACCTTGCCGCGCACGCTCAGCGGCAGGTTGATGCCGGGCCGCGCGCCGCTCAGGTTCGCGGCCATCGCGTCGTCGATCTCGACCGCGCGCGCCCGGGCGAGCGCGAGCTGCGCGCCCGCGTGGATCTCGCCGACGCGCGCCGCGTCGCTGCTCGCGAGGATCAGGCCGTGCGCGTCCATCACGTTCACGTCGAACGGCATCACTTCGACGGTGCGTGCGACGATTTCAGTCGCGAGACGGGCATCGATCATCATGGCGGTCAGGTCGAATGGCAGGAACGGCGGCGAGCGGGCCGTGGAGCGGGCTGCAAGGCAGACGGCGAAGCAGGCCGCGGGCCATCGTGCGGCCCGACGCCTATTGTCGCGTCATTTCGGTCGGCCAGACGATGCGCATCAGGTTCGTCGAGCCGGGATGGCCGAACGGCACGCCCGCGGCGACGACGATCGGGCGTTCGTCAGTGGCGAATCCTTCCGCGTGCGCGGCTTCGATCGCGATCTCGACGATGTTCTCGATGCCGGCCGCCTCGACCGCCACGCGCGAGCGCACGCCCCATGCGAGCGTGAGCCGCCGCGCGATGTCCGCGCGCGGCGTGAGGCTCAGGATCGCCGTGCGCGGCCGCAGGCGCGACAGGCGTATCGCCGTGGCGCCCGACGCCGTGTACGTGACCGCGACGCCGAGCCGCAGCGTGTCCGAAACCACTTCGATCGCCGCGCCGATCGCGTCGGTCGCGTTCGGCGCGTGCGCGGTGACGATCGCCTTCATCAGTTGCGGCTGGATCGGGTCCGCCTCAGTCGTCGCGATGATCTTGCGCATGAAGTCGACCGCCTCGACCGGATACTGGCCCGACGCCGATTCCGCGGACAGCATCACCGCGTCGGCGCCGTCGTAGACGGCCGCGGCGACGTCGGACGCCTCCGCGCGCGTCGGCGTGGGCGCGAGCGTCATCGATTCGAGCATCTGCGTCGCGACGATCACCGGCTTGCCCGCCGCGCGCGCGAGCCTGATGATCTGCTTCTGCACGCTCGGCACGTCCTCGAGCGACATCTCCACGCCGAGATCGCCGCGCGCGACCATCACCGCATCGGCGGCGTCGACGATGTCGACGATGTTCGCCACCGCCTGCGGCTTCTCGATCTTCGCGACGATCGCCGCGCGCGCGCCGATCAGCGCGCGCGCGGCGCGCACGTCCTGCGCGGTCTGCACGAACGACAGCGCGACCCAGTCGACGCCGAGCGACAGCCCGAATTCCAGATCGTCGCGATCCTTCCCGGACAGCGCCGGAATCGCGAGCGGCGCGTCGGGCACGCTCACGCCCTTGCGGTCGGACACGATCCCGTCGAGCAGCGCGGTCGTCTCGATGCGCGCCGCCGACGCCGCGTCGACGCGAAACCGCAGCTTGCCGTCGTCGACGAGCAGCAGATGGCCGGGGCGCGTGGCGGCGAAGATCTCCGGATGCGGCAGCGACACGCGCCGCGCGTCGCCGGGCGCGGGGTCCAGGTCGAACACGAACGGCTGGCCCTTCGCGATCTGCGCACGTCCGCCCGCGAACTGCCCGACCCGCAGCTTCGGGCCCTGCAGATCGAGCAGGATGCCGATCGGGTGCCCGATGCGCGCCTCGATCGCGCGCACGGCCGCGTGGCGCGCCGCGTGATCGGCGTGCTCGCCGTGGCTGAAGTTCAGGCGGAACACGTCGGCGCCCGCGCGCGCGAGCGCTTCGATCGTGGTTTCCGTCGAGCTCGACGGGCCGAGCGTCGCGACGATCTTCGTCGAACGGCAGCGCTCGCGGCCGGTGTGGCTTTCGTTTCGCATGTCCGGTTCCAGTGCAGGAAATGAGTCGGATGGTTCGGGAGGATCGCGCCGCCCGCTGCCGGGCGGCCCGGGATGAATGCGTGGCGAGTGCGCTACGCGACGCGCGGCGGCGACGCGTGACAGCCGAGCTCCCGGCCGATGCGAATCGCCGCCGCGACGTTGCGCGCCGCGAAGCGCACGTTCGTTGCCGCGTCGCGCAGCGCCTCGTCGATCGTACACGCGCGCCGGACGGACGCGAAGACCGCGTCGAAGCCGTGCGCGTACAGCGCGTCGGCCTGTTTCGTCACCGCGCCGCCGATCGCGACGACGGGCACCCCGCATTCGGCCGCGATCCGCGCAACGCCGATGGGAGCCTTGCCGCGCAGCGTCTGGCCGTCGATGCAGCCTTCGCCCGTCACGACGAGGCTCGCGCCGCGAATCGCGTCGCGCAGCCGCAGCGCGTCGGTGACGATCTCGACGCCCGGGCGCAGCGTCGCGTTCAGGAACGCGGACATCGCCGCGCCGAGGCCGCCCGCCGCGCCGCCGCCCGGCAGCCGCGCGACGTCCGGGCCCACGTCGCGCGCGACGATCGCCGCGAAATGCGCGAGATGCCGGTCGAGATCCGCGACCATTTCCGGCGTCGCGCCCTTCTGCGGGCCGAACACCGCCGACGCGCCGTTCGGCCCGACGAGCGGATTGTCGACGTCGCACGCGACTTCGAACGTGCAATCGGCAAGCCGGCCGTCGAGGCCCGCCGCATCGATGCGCGCGAGCCGCGCGAGCGATGCGCCGCCCGGGCCGAGCGGCCGGCCGCCGGCGTCCGCGAGGTGCACGCCGAGCGCCTGCAGCATGCCCGCGCCGCCGTCGTTCGTCGCGCTGCCGCCGAGGCCGACGATGAAGCGCCGCGCGCCCGCGTCGAGCGCCGCGCGGATCAGCTCGCCCGTGCCCCGGCTCGACGTGACGCGCGGATCGCGCGATTCGGGCGACACGAGATGCAGGCCGCTCGCCTCGGCCATCTCGATCACGGCGGTGCCGTCGGGCAGGACCCCGAACGCGGCGTGCGTCGGCCGGCCGAGCGGATCGGCGACGCTCGCGCTGCGGCGCTCGCCGCCCGCGGCCGCGACGAGCGCGTCGACCGTGCCTTCGCCGCCGTCGGCGATCGGCAGGCACCGGTAATCGGCGTCGGCGAACACCTCGCGGAATCCGGCCTCGATCTGCCGCGCCGTTTCGACCGCGGTCAGGCTTTCCTTGAACGAATCGGGAGCAATCACGATCTTCATCAGCGAACCTCTTCGGTGACGGGTGACGCGCGCGGCTCGCGCGCTCAGCATGCAATGACGAAACGCGCGGCGTGGCCCGCGTCAGCGGCCGGCGCGTCGCGCGTGCGTGCGCATCACGAGCACGATGCCGACGACCATCGTGCTCGACAGGATGTAGAGCGCGAGATCGGTGCGCTGCGTCGCGTCCTTGATCCAGCCGACGATGTAGGGGCTCACGAAGCCGGCAACCTGCCCGAGCGAGTTGATCAGCGCGACGCCGCCCGCCGCGGCCGTACCCGTCAGCACGAGCGTCGGCAGCGGCCAGAACATCGCGAGCGCGGTGAGCGCGCCGGCCGTCGCGAGCACGAGGCCGATCATCGCGGGCACGATCGCGTTGCCCGATTGCGCGGCCATCAGCAGCCCCGCGACGCCGACCGCCATCGGCACGCTCAGATGCCAGCGGCGCTCCTGCCGCGCATCGGCCGATTTGCCGACGGCGATCATCGCGACGCACGCGAACAGGTACGGGATCGCGCTCAGCCAGCCGATCGCGCCGCTACCGCCGACGCCGAGCGAGCGGATGATCGACGGCAGCCAGAAGTTGATCGCGTACACGCCCATCTGGATGCTGAAATAGACGACGCCGAATTTCCACACGGAGGCGTTCAGCAGGATGTCGCGCAACGTGTGCGGCCGGCCGGACGATGCGAGGGCGGCGTCGGCGGCCGTCGTCGCGATCGCGCGGGTGAGCGCGGCCTTCTCGTCGCCCGACAGCCAGCGCGCGTCGTCGATCCGGTCCTCGAGAAACACGAACACCGCGGCGCCGAGCACGATCGTCGGCGCGCCCTGCAACAGGAACAGCCACTGCCAGCCGGCGAGCCCGCCTTGGCCCGCCGAGAAGCGATCGAGCATCCAGCCCGACAGCGGGCCGCCGATCACGCCGGAGATCGGGATCGCCGACATGAAGAGCGCGATCGCGCGGCCGCGGTGCTCGGCGCTGAACCATTGCGTCAGATACAGCACCATGCCCGGGAAGAACCCGGCTTCCGCGATGCCGGTGAAGAAGCGCAGCGTATAGAACGACGCCGGCGTCTTCACGAGCAGCAGCGCCGACGACAGCGCGCCCCACACGATCATGATGATCGCGATCCACGCGCGCGCGCCGACGCGCCGCAACACCAGATTGCTCGGCACGCCCGCGAGCACGTAGCCGACGAAGAAGATGCCCGCGCCGAGACCGTAGACGGTCTCGCTCATGTTCAGGTCGCCCAGCATCTGCAGCTTCGCGAAGCCGACGTTCACGCGGTCGAGGTAGTTGAACAGGTAGCAGACGAAGATCAACGGGATCAGCCGCAACGTGACCTTGCGATAGCCGTCGTTCAGCGGTTCCGATGCGGGCCGTGCCGCAGCGGACGAGAGAGGGTTCATGCGTGTCTCCGGATCGTTTGTATCGTGTGATGCGTATGGTAGGCACGTCGCCCCAGGGATTCATCGGGCGAATGCATGGCTGCGAAGCATGCCTGACGTTATATATTAGGCAAACGCCCAATCCGGCGAACGTTCCCGAGCGGCCGAACCACGGCGACCGCGCTCGTCGACCGAATCGGCGGCCGCACGCCGCACGCGCGCCCCCCGGCGCTACAATCCCGCAGCGGCATGTCGACAGATAGAGCAGATAGAGAACCCGTTTTGACGGAATTCGAAGAGGGCTTCATTCTCACCCGCCACTGGCGGGACACGGCGCAGGGCACCGAGGTCGAGTTCTGGCTGGCGACCGCGCGCGGTGCGCGCCGGGTCCGCCTGCGCGCGCAGGAATCGGTCGCGTTCATCCCTGCCGAGCAGCAGGAGCAGGCCGAGCGCGCGCTTCAGGGCGTTCAGGGCGCCCCGGACGCCGTGCTGCGCCCGCTTGCGCTGCGCGATTTCCGCCGACGCCCGGTCGTCGGACTCTATTGCCGCCGATACCGCCGCCTCGCCGCGCTGAAGAAGCGCCTGAGCCAGTCGGGCGTCGACGTCTACGAAGCCGACGTCCTGCCGCCGGAGCGCTACATGATGGAGCGCTTCATCACCGCGCCCGTCCGGTTTCGCGGCGCGCCCGACGGCGACGGCAATGGAGATGACAATGGCGCGCTGCGCGACGGCGAACTGAAACCCGGCGGCGACTATCGTCCGGCGCTGCGCTGCGTGTCGCTCGACATCGAGACGAGCGCGCAGGGCGAGCTCTATTCGATCGCGCTCGAGGGATGCGGCGAGCGGCAGGTCTTCATGCTCGGGCCGGCGAACGGCGACGCGCGCGACGTCGATTTCCGGCTCGACTACTGCGACAGCCGGCCGGCGCTGATCGAGCGGCTGAACGACTGGCTCGCGCGGCACGATCCGGACGCGATCATCGGCTGGAACCTCGTGCAGTTCGACTTGCGCGTACTGCAGGCGCACGCCGTGCAGTACCGCGTGCCGTTGCGGCTCGGCCGCGGCGGCGGCGTGCTCGACTGGCGCGCGCACGGCCAGCAGCCCGACCATTTCTTCGCGGCGGCGGCCGGGAGGCTCGTGATCGACGGCATCGACGCGCTGAAATCCGCGACGTGGACCTTTCCGTCGTTCAGCCTCGAATACGTCGCGCAGGCGCTGCTCGGCGAAGGCAAGGCGATCGACAATCCGTACCAGCGCATGGACGAAATCCAGCGCCGTTTCGATTGCGACAAGCCCGCGCTCGCGCGCTACAACCTGAAGGACTGCGAGCTCGTCACGCGCATTTTCGAGAAGGCGGACCTGCTGCCGTTCATGCTCGAGCGCGCGGCCGTCACCGGGCTGCCGGCCGACCGCATCGGCGGCTCGGTCGCCGCGTTCACGCATCTGTACATGCCGAGGATGCACCGGCTCGGCTACGTCGCGCCGAACCTCGGCGACGTGACCGGCGACACGAGTCCCGGCGGCTTCGTGATGGATTCGCGGCCCGGCCTCTACGATTCGGTGCTCGTGCTCGATTACAAGAGCCTGTATCCGTCGATCATCCGCAGCTTCCTGATCGATCCCGTCGGGCTCATCGAAGGCGCCGCCCATCCCGAAGACGCCGAATCGGTGCCCGGCTTTCTCGGCGCGCGCTTCTCGCGCAGCCGCCATTGCCTGCCGGACATCGTGCGCCGCGTCTGGGAAGGCCGCGAGCTCGCGAAGCGCCAGCGCAATCAGCCGCTGTCGCAGGCGCTGAAGATCATCATGAACGCGTTCTACGGCGTGCTCGGCTCGTCCGGATGCCGGTTCTTCGATCCGCGGCTCGCGTCGTCGATCACGATGCGCGGCCACGAGATCATGCACAAGACGCGCGAGCTGATCGAGGCGCAAGGCTACGACGTGATCTACGGCGACACCGATTCGACGTTCGTCTGGCTCAAGCGCGCGCACGCCGGCGACGAAGCGGACCGCATCGGCCGCGCGCTCGTCGGGCACGTCAACGGCTGGTGGCACGCGCACCTGGCGGAGCGCTTCGGGCTCGACAGCGCGCTCGAGCTCCAGTACGAGCGGCACTACCATCGCTTCCTGATGCCGACCGTGCGCGGCGCGGAGGAAGGCAGCAAGAAACGCTACGCGGGCCTCGTCATCGCGGCGCATGGCGGCGAGGACGTCGTGTTCAAGGGCCTCGAAACCGTGCGGACCGACTGGACGCCGCTCGCGCAGCAGTTCCAGCGGGAGCTGTACCGGCTCGTCTTCAAGCGCGAGCCGTATCGCGCTTTCATCCGCGAATACGTGCGCCGCACGCTCGCCGGCGAATTCGACGGGCAGCTCGTCTACCGCAAGCGGCTGCGCCGGCCGCTTCGCGATTACGAGCGCAACGTGCCGCCGCACGTGCGCGCCGCGCGCGTCGCCGACGCGTTCAACCGCGAACAGGGGCGCCCGCTCCAGTACCAGCGCGGCGGATGGATCAGCTACGTGATGACGACGGCCGGCCCCGAGCCGCTCGAGACGCTTCGCATGCCGATCGATTACGCGTTCTACGTGAGCCGGCAGCTTCAGCCCGTCGCCGACGCGATTCTTCCGTTCGTGCGCGACGATTTCGAGTCGGTGATCTCCGGGCAGGGGCAGTTGTTCTAGGGTCTGTCTATTTACATACGGATCGCACATCGGGCCGCGCCCGCATCGCGCGCAGCGGATGCCGGCGATGCGCGCGGCGCGCGAATCCGTGCTCCGGAATCACGAGAACGAGGCAAGCACACGATGAGCGAAACGACGACCGACGCGGCGGACCTCGATGCCGTCGCGCATCCCATACCGACCGGCTGATGCCGCTGGCTGTTCGCGACGAATCACAAGGACATCGGCACGCTGTATCTGCTGTTCTCGGTCATCAATCTGATGATCGGCGGCGTGATGGCACTGATGATTCGCGCGGATGAACAACTCCAGCTTCTGGCTGCTGCCGGTGTCGAGCGCGCTGCTGATCGGCTCGTTCTTCGTGCCGGGCGGCGCGCCGGCCGCCGGCTGGACGATGTACGCGCCGCTCTCGACGCAGATGGGCCCCGCATGGACCTGTCGATCTTCGCGATTCACATCGCCGGCGCGTCGTCGATCATGGATCAGATCGCGACGATCGGCGCATTCGCGTTCGGACTGATGCAGGCGTACTTCCTGTTCCGGGTCGCGCTGCCGACGTACATGGGCAAGACGCGGCGGTATGCGCGTGCGAACGCGAATCGCCAGGTGTGGATGCTGCGGCGGAATTGCGCGTTGTCGCCGCGCCAGTCGTTGCTGTCGATGGGCGTGCTGGCCGCGCTCACGCCGGCGATCGCGACGCCGTTCGCGATCGGCGAAGCCGTCGCCATCGGCGGGCGCTTCTTGATGTATGCGCGGCACGCCGTCGATTACGACTGCGTCGTGCTGACCAGGCGGCGTCTCGAAGTGATTCGATGCGACGGCGCGAAGCTCCGGCGATACGACTGGATTCCGCGCTGGGCGACGGTGGCGTTCGAGAGCGGACGCAATCCCGGGATACGGATACGGCATGGCGGCGATGCGGCGTCCATCGGGCGGCATGTCACGCTGGCGCAACGGCGGTATGTCGTCACGGAGGCGAATCGGGCGCTCACAGCGGATGCGCGGCGCCCGCCTGTTGCAGCAGCGACACGGCGGCGGCATCGGGCATGCCGTTGGCGTCGATCGCGCCCGCGTTCGCGAGCGCGCCGAGGTCGCCGTCGACACCCGGCTGTCCGACAAAAAACGGCGTCGTCAAAAACGCCGGCGTCGCGAACGTGACCGCATAGCGCTGCTGGAGGTTCGCGACGACGGCCGTTTGCGCGGCCAGCACATCGGTCTGATTCTCCAGCGTCTGCTGAAAGCGCGAATTGTTCGGCAGATCGCCGACCAAGCGGGCCGCGCTCGTGCCAAGCTGCGCAGCGAGGTAGACGAGCATCAGCTCGGTCTCGGGCGTCGTATTGAACGTGCCGCCGGCGTATGCCAGCGAATGCAGGCTCGCGCCGCCGGAGGTCACGGTGATGACACAGGGGAGTGTGGCGTCGAACGTGACGCCATAGTGGCCGCCGCCGTCGGACAGCGTCGCGGCCGAGCCCTGTGCGCAGTCGACGTTGACCGTCGCGCTGGCGAGCGCCCGGCCGGTGGCGGCGGTGCCGGACAGCGTGACGGTCTGCACGCCGCCATCGTTGAAGCAACCGTCGAAACCGAAGCATGCCTCGCCGCCGCACCCATGAAGCGACGCCAGCGAAGCGATGCAAAGTGCGCCCAGCGCCGGGCGAATGAAGTGTGCGTTGTGAATATTCATGTCCGCTTCGGTCGCTAGCAGGAGGAAAAATCGGCTGGTTTCGCACCAAGGTGCAGACGCTACAGCCCATTCTAGGCTCCGCATCGAGAAAACGCTCGCCGCACCGCCCCCAAGTCGTGATCGTAGTTTGCTCTCGCGCCAACGCGACGGATTTGCATTCCGTCGACAAGATTCCCGGCCCGCCGCTTGCCGACGTTGAAGAAACGCCCGTCCCATCGCCCGGTCCGGGTTCGCTTCTTGCAAGATCGACGGATACGTCACGCGTCGCGGCGGCGAGCCGGGCAACGCCCCGTGTAATCGCGCCCTTTTTCGACTACAGTAAAACCGCTGGCCTCGACGACGGCCACGACACGACGCAACCATGCCTTTGCCAAGCCCACGGAGCCATGATGACCCCTCCACAAGCCTATGCCGCCGACGCGCCCACGCGCGCGGAAGTCGATGCGCTCGCCGGCGCGACCGTCATCGAATTCGGCGCCAACTGGTGCGGCATCTGCGCGGGCGCCCAGCCCGCAATTCGCGACGCGTTTTCCGCGCACGCCGAGGTTCGACACCTGAAAATCGAAGACGGCCCCGGCCGGCCGCTCGGCCGCTCGTTCGGGATCAAGCTCTGGCCGACGCTGGTGTTCCTGCGCGACGGCGCCGAAGTGGCGCGCGTCGTCCGCCCGACCGATGCCGAGCAGATCGAATCCATCGGCTTCGCCGCGCTGGTATGAACCCGCTGGTATGAACCCTCTACGCCCATCGCCATGCAACAGTCGATTCAACACATCACCGTCGAGGCGCGCGGATGCGGTCTCGTCGAGTTCACGCCGCAAGTGCGCGCGTTCGTCGAATTGCAGTCGATCAGCACGGGCCTGCTCACCGTGTTCTGCCGGCACACGTCCGCTTCGCTGCTGATCCAGGAGAACGCGGACCCATCGGTGCAGCGCGACCTCGAGCGATATTTCGCGGCCCTCGCGCCCGAGGACGATACGCGCTACGAGCACGACACCGAAGGCGCCGACGACATGCCGGCGCATCTGCGCACGGCGCTCACGCAGGTGCAGCTATCGATTCCCGTCGAGCATGGGCGCATGGTGCTCGGCGCGTGGCAGGGCATCTATCTGTTCGAGCATCGGCGCGCGCCGCATCGGCGTGATGTGGTGCTGCATCTGATCGGCGAGTGAACGTGCGGCGTATCCGTTGCGCACGGTGTCGCACGCGGTTGTCATGCCGCGAGCGCTGACGATGCGCGGCCGGATACGGCACGGGGCGAATGCGCATCGGGACGTCGCGTCGCGATATCGCAATGGCGCATTGACCGTCGCCCCCGCGCGATGCGGCACGTGTTGGCCGACGCCGGACTGGCGATCGCCCGAGGCGGTGAACGATGCGCCGTCGATCCATACCGAATCGGCGTCTCGTCCGCGAATCGACGGACGCGCACTCCCCCGGCGCGCCGGGCAGACGCAATCGACAGACAGCGCGTCTGCCCGAGCCGCCGCAGTGTCCACTCAGAACCGGTCGCCCATTCCCATCGCCGGATCGCTGACGGAATGCTCGCCGGTTTCCACCCGGCCGGCAAAGCGGCGCGCGTAGCCGGCGTCGGCGTCGCAGGTCACGACGAAGTCGTACCAGTTGCCGCTGTCGTCCAGCTTCCAGTGGTGCTTGCGCCCGGCGCCGCCCTTGACCTTGAAGGTCCACGGGCCATCGTTGCGGTACGCCTTCGCGCGCACGGTAAACACGCACTCGCGCGACCCTTCGTTGCGCAACAGCAATTGCACGTTGCCGTGCTTCCTGTCGTACTCCACCCGCACTTCGGGCGCGGGAGCGCCGCCCGCGCGCAAGCGGTTCAGGTCGCCGGTGAAGTGGCGGTGAAAGCCGTTGGGCCCGAGCACCCACAGGTCGTACTTGCCCGCGTTGTCGGTCATGGCGGCCCACACGTCGTCGAGCTGCCTGCCGGCCTCGACCGTGTAGCGGCGCGGCAGGCGGCCCAGATTCAGCTTGTCGTAGACGTGGAACACGGCCGCGGCCTGACCCGTGTTGGCGAATACGAGGCGCAGCGTGCCGTCGAGCGTCCCGGCGACGGCATTGACGTGCAGCTCGTACGGCAATGCGCGCGAAGGCCGCGTGCCCGCCGCCTGGCGCGGCAACTGGCCGTTCGCGGGCGGCACGATCTGCGGCATCTGCTGCTGCGCGGCGCGCAGCGCATCGGCCTGGGCCTGGGTCTTGCGGCCGGCGAGCGTGGGCAGCGGCTCGTCGTTCGGTTGCACGAAGTTGAAGGCGCTCGTCAGATCGCCGCATACCGCGCGGCGGAACGCGGAGATGTTGGGCTCGCGCACGCCGAAGCGCGCCTCGATGAAGCGCAGGGTCGACGTGTGGTCGAATACCTGCGAGTTGACCCAGCCGCCGCGGCTCCACGGCGAGATCACGTACATCGGCACGCGCACGCCGGGGCCATACACGCGAGCGTCGGGCTGCGGCTGGCTCTTGGTGCCCGGCGGCTTCGGGTGGGTGAAGCGCTCGAACGCGATGTCGGCGTCGGACAGCGTGGTCTTGCCGGCCGGCGTGCCGTCCGGGTTCAGCGAAGGCGCCGACGGCGAAGGCACGTGGTCGAAGTAGCCGTCGTTCTCGTCGAAGTTCACGAGCAGCACGGTCTTGCTCCAGACGTCGGGCATCGCGGTGAGCGCATCGAGCGTCTCCTGGATGTACCACGCGCCCTGCACCGGGCTCGACGGGCCGGGGTGCTCGGAATACGCGGCCGGCGCCACCACCCACGACACCTGCGGCAGCTTGCCGTTGCGGACGTCTTCCTTGAAAGCGCCGAGAAAACCGCCGTCGGGCATCGTGTTGGCGATGCCCTTGTACAGCGGGTTGCGCACGTCGTCGCTCGCCGGATCATACGCGGGCGAAACCACCTTGTCGCTGTTGCTCACCGGCTTGCCCGACGCCTCGTTCGCGCGCCGGTATTGCTTGAAGCCGGCGAGCGAGTTGTCGGTGAAGTTGTCGGGCATGTTCTGGTAGACCTTCCAGCTCACGCCGGCTTCCTGCAGGCGCTCGGGATAGGTCTTCCACTCGTAGCCGAGCGTGGAAGGACCGATGTCGTCCCATTCGTTCACCACCGAGGCCACGCCCGCGCCGGTCGGGCCGTTGGTGCCGGTCCACATGAACAGGCGGTTGGAGTTGGTGCCCGCGTGCATCGAGCAGTGGTAGGCGTCGCAGATCGTGAACGCATTCGCGAGCGCGAACTGGAACGGCAGCTCGCTCTCCCGGAAGTAACCCATCGATGCCGTGTTCTTGTAGCGCGGCCACTGGTACATGCGCCCGCCGTCCCACGCATTCTGGCCGTCGTCCCACGAGTGCGGCGTGCCGCTCACGCGCTGCGCGTTGCCCTTGCTGCCGTCCAGGTGGTACGGCAATACCGGCGCGCCCGCCGCGTTGCGCTGCTGCCAGACCGTCGGCGCGTTGGGCAGCGGAATGCCGAAGCGGTCGCCGAAGCCGCGCACGCCGCGCAGCGTGCCGAAGTAGTTGTCGAACGAGCGGTTTTCCTGCATCAGGATGACGATGTGCTCGACATCCCGAATGGTGCCGGTCCGGTTGTTGGCGGGAATGGCGAGCGCGCGGCGAATGCTGGGCGGGAACGCGGCCAGCGTGGCGGCCGCGATGCCGGTGGATGCGGCGCCTTGCAGAAATCTGCGGCGAGAGTTCATGTTCCGGAGTCCTTGTTCTGAATTGACCGAGCGATGAACCGGCGATGCACGCGCGCGCCGCCGGACGCGCATGCGACGCGCGCCGGTGACGCCGGACATCGAGCCCCTCCTCGGCATGGGAATTCCCAAGCGGACTGTAAGGTTCGAGCGTGACGTCAGCGTGATGCGGAGATGACGATGGCGGGTATCGGAATTCGGGCCGTCGCGCGCGTCGTCGCGGAAAACCCTGCCGACCGGATGATTGATCTGCCTCAGTGCGCCAGAACGACCAACAATGAAACTGGCTGAAAAACGTCTGGCGAGGCTCCCATGAGAGTCTTTCCTCTTGATCCGCGCGGCGCGTCGCGCGCCGCGTGAGGCGGTCATGGCTAGCCGCGCCGCCATTGCGATCCTGTGCCTGCTGGTCTGGCTGCCGGGCCACGCGGCGACGGTCGCGATTACCGTCGTCGATGCCGCGAGCGGTCGCCCGCTTGCGGGCGCGACCGCCTACGCATCGGGCACGGCCCGAATCACTGCGGCGGACGGCAAGCTCGCCGTGCCGGCCGCGGCCGGCGGAGCCGCCACGACGATGAGCGTGACGGCGCCCGGCTACGCGCGCGCGGAAACCGCATTGCGCGACGGGGACGCGGCGCGCATCGTGCGCATGATGCCGCTGCGTCCCAAAGCGGTTTATCTGTCCGCGTTCGGCGTTGCGAACCGGGCGCTGCGCGACGCCGTCCTCGCGCTGCCCGGCAAGACCGCGATCAATGCGCTCGTGATCGACGTGAAAGGAGATGACGGAGCGACGCCGTATCGCAGCGCGGCGCGCGAATCGATCGGCGCAGCAGCCGTTCGGCGCGACGCCGCGCCGCGCGCGATCGATCTATCTGCGCTGGTGCGCGCGCTGCACGCACGCGGCCTTTATCTGATCGCACGGATCGTCGTGTTCAAGGACGATCCGCTCGCGGCCGCGCACCCGGATTGGGCGGTGCGCGATGCCGCCGGCGCGGTCTGGCGCGATCGGGAGCGCCAGCGCTGGATCGATCCGACCGTGCGCGGAGCCTGGGAGCACCACTACGATCTCGCGGAAGAAGCAGCCCGCATGGGCTTCGACGAAATCCAGTTCGACTACTTGCGCTTCCCGGACGCGAACGGCCTGCGGTTCGGCGAGCCCAACACCGAATCGAACCGCGTCGCGGCGATCACCGGCTTTCTGATGGGTGCGCGGGCGCGACTGCGGCCGTACAACGTCTATCTGTCGGTCGACATCTTCGGCTATGTCTGCTGGAATTCAAACGATACGCGCATCGGCCAGCGGCTCGAGACGCTCGGGCGCACGGTCGACTACATTTCGCCGATGCTGTATCCGTCCGGCTTCGCGTGGGGCGTGCCGGGCGTCAGGAAGCCGACCGAGCGGCCCGGCGAGATCGTCCGCCGCTCGCTGGCGAAAGCCATGCGCCGCACCGGGCTTGCCGGCGTGCGCTTCCGGCCGTGGCTACAGGCTTTTCGCGACTACGCGTTCGATCGCCGCACATTCGGCGCCGACGAGATTCGCGTGCAAATCGACGCCGCCGAAGCGGCGGGCACGGACGGATGGATGGTATGGAATCCGCACAATCGCTACGATTCCGCTGCGTTGCCGCATTGAGCGGCGCGCTGATGCTGGCATCGCCGGTGTCGGCGCCGCCGGGCGCGCATGCCGACGCGGGCCGCCACCCCGCGCCGCAATCGGCGGCCGTCGCGATCGGCGCCGCGATCGACGCGGAGATCGCCGACGGCCACATTACGGGCGCGGTCGTCGTGACGGGCGACGCCGGCGGCGTGCGCGAGCGCGTGGCTCGCGGCTGGCGCATGACGGGGCCGGCCGCCGAAGCGATGACGGCCGACACCGTGTTCGATCTCGCCTCGCTCACGAAAGTCGTCGCGACCGCCACGGCGGTCATGCAGCTTGCGGAGCAAGGCCGGCTCGCGCTGGATGCGCCGGCCGCACGCTACTGGCCCGCTTTCGCCGCGCAGGGCAAGGCCGGCGTGACGGTCCGGCAGTTGCTCGCGCACACGTCCGGCTTGCCCGCCGGCGTGACGTCGACGCGGGCGCTGCGCAGCCGGGCGGCGGTGCTCGCCGATATCGCGCGAATGTCGCCCGTGGCGCCGCCGGGAACGCGCGTGATCTACAGCGACGTCAACTACGTGGCGCTTGGCGAGATCGTCGAGCGCGTGACCGGTCGGCCGCTCGATGCATGGTGCGCGAAGCATGTCTTCGCGCCGCTTCGCATGGCGACCGCGACGTTCCGGCCCCGCGCCGCGGCGATCTCGCGCGTCGCGCCGACCGCCGTTCGCGACGGCCGCCTGCTCAGGGGCCGCGTGCACGACCCGATCGCCGCGGCAATGACGGGCGTCGCCGGCAATGCCGGCCTGTTCGCCAGCGCCGACGATCTCGCACGCTTCGCACGGATGCTGCTGAACGGCGGCGCGATCGGCGCGGCGCGCGTGCTGAGCCGCGCGAGCGTGGCCGCGCTCGAGACGCCGGCCACGCTCGACGCCGAAGGCGATGCGCGCACGGCCGGCTGGGAACTGCAGCCGCCGCTCGCCGCGAATCGCTATCGGCTGCCGCCGGTCGGTCTGCTGCGGCACCTCGGCTATACGGGCACCGGTCTCTGGATCGATCTCGTCACGCATCGCTTCGTGATCGTCCTGACGAGCCGCCTCTATCCGGACGAACGCGGCGACGCGGCGCCGCTGCGCGAACAGGTGCTCGGCATCGTCGCGAGCCGCTCGCCACCCGTATCCGCCGAACGGATCGCCGAGGAAGCGCCCGCGATGGCGGCGGCGCTCGCGCGGGCGGCGCGAGCGCCGGCCTCGGCCGGGCCCGTGCTGGCCGGCATCGACGTGCTCGAGTCGAACGGCTTTGCAGCCGTGGCCGGCAAGCGAATCGGACTCGTGACGAACCGCAGCGGATTCGACCGGCTCGGCCGGCGCACGATCGATCTGCTCGCGCACGCGCCCGGCGCCCGGCTCGTCGCGATCTTCGCGCCCGAGCACGGGCTCGGGACCGACGTCGACTCGCCGTTCGGCGATGCGACCGACGCGGATACGCACGTCGTCGTCCACAGCCTGTATGGCAACCGGCGACGGATCGCGCCCGCGATGATGTCGAACGTCGACGTGCTCGTGTTCGACATCCAGGACGCCGGCGTGCGCTTCTTCACGTATCTCGCGACGCTGGGTTACGTGCTCGAGGCGGCGGCGGCCGCGCACGTTCCCGTGGTCGTGCTCGACCGGCCGGACCCGCTTGGCGCCGACGTCGCCGGGGGGCCGGTGTCGGACGCCGACACCGGATCGTTCACGAACTATTACCCGTTGCCGCTCGCGCCCGGGATGACGATCGGCGAGCTCGCGAAGCTGTTCGACGATCGGCTTCGCATCGGCGCCGATCTCGTCGTGGTGCCGATGGAAAATTACCGGCGCACGATGCGCTACGGCGATACCGGGCTCGGCTGGGTGCCGCCGTCGCCGAATCTGCGCGATGCCGCCGCGCTGTCTCTGTATCCGGACGTCGGCATCGTCGAAGGCGCGGACATCAGCGTCGGACGGGGCACCGCGACGCCGTTCCGCGTGGTCGGCGCGCCGTGGATCGATGGCCGCGCGCTCGCGGACGACCTCGGCGCGATGCATTTGAACGCGACGTTCGCGCCGGCCCGGTTCGTGCCGACGGAAGGGCCGTACCGCGGCGCGCTCTGCGAAGGCGTGCGGATCGAGCGGCTGCCGGGAACGGTGCGGCCCGGCAGCGTGGGGCTTGCGCTCGCGCTCGCACTGCATCGGCGCTATCCGGACCGGTTCCGGATCGATGCGATCCGTGCGTCGGTCGGCTCGCGCAAGGTGGCCGACATGTTGGCCGACGGGCGTCCGCTCGACGAGATCGAGCAGGTCGTCGACGCGCAGAACGCGGCGTTCGCGCATGAGCGGGCCGCGTATCTGCTGTATTGACGCACGCGTTCACGGCGGAGGGCCGCGCGGCGGCGCGTGCGTGCGGAGCCGATTCGCCGCCCCATTTTGAGCGTTGACCTTCGTCAAGAATCGCAACCGGTGCCGGCCGAGAATGAACGCTCCATTGACGAGAAGGAGGTGCGACATGAGCGAAACCACCAAGCTGCCGGTCAAGAAGCCGCGGGAAAGCACGGAGCGTTCGTTGACCGCGCCGTTCTGGCACCCGATCGAGACGCTGCGGCGCGAGATCGATCGCCTGCTCGACGATTTCGATCACGGCGTGCGCGTGTCGTCGATGCGACGGGCGATCTTCGACATCGAGCCGTTCTGGCGCCGCGAACGAGAGTGGGCGGCCGAGCCCGCCGTCGACTTCGTCGAAACCGACACGTCCTACGAAATCACCGCGGAATTACCGGGGCTGAGCGAGAAGGATATCGAGGTCAAGCTCTCGAACGGCGGCCTGTCGATTCACGGCGAAAAACACGAAGAGAAAGAAGAAAAGCGCAAGGGCTATTACGTTCACGAGCGTCGCTTCGGCGCTTTCGAGCGGTACTTCCGAGTGCCGGACGGCGTCGACCGCGACAGGATCGACGCGTCGTTCGACAAGGGCGTGCTGAAGGTCACGCTGCCGAAGACGCCCGAAGCGTCCAGGGCCGAGAAAAAGATCGAGATCAAGGCCGGCTGACGCTCCGCGGCTGCCCGGCGGCCACCGCACGCGCCGCGGCGCGGCCGTGAACATTGGCGCGCGTCGGCGACCCCGGCATCGTTCGAGGTCGCTCGACGATATTTTGGGATGCAGACCGTGACTCCCGGTCGATGCGAAATGCTTCGCCGCGGGCGGCCCGCGACGCCGCGCAACGCGCAGCGCGCAGCGCCTGCGGCCGGGCGGCGGCGGCTCAGAACACAACCTGCAGCACGACGTCGAATGCGAGCACGAGCGCCGAGCAGATGATGCCGAACGTCAGGTTCGAGAGCCGGTGCTCGACGTCCGGATGCCGGCCGACCCACGCGGTGATGAAGAACAGCCCGTCGAGCACGACTTGCAGCGCGAACACGATCAGCATCAGCGTGAATTCGTAGCCCGCCTGGGACAGTTCGTTGAAATGCCAGCCGTGCCGGCTGACCCAGTATCCGACGCGGTACGCTTCGTAGCCCGCGAGAAGCAGCGGGAACAGATAGGAGACGAAGTAAGTCGGCACCGTTGCATGCCGGAGTTCGGGAAAGAAGTGATGTCCGGTCCGCACAATAGCCTCCGATCCGTGCATGCGCGCATCGCGCCGATGCCGCTCACGATTTCAGCGTATGCATTCGAACACGCCGGCGATTGATGTGCGTCAATCCGCCGTCACGGCCGGGCATGCGCGGCGCGCATCGGGCTGGTTTGCCGCGCAGCCCGCCGGCCGATCCGCGTTCGTTCGGGCTGCTGCGCAACGATTCAGTCCAGCATCTCGTCCGCGTGCATGTAGGCGAGACCGAGCGCGCGCGCGACCGCTTCGTGCGTGACTCGGCCGTCGCAGACGTTCAGCCCCGAGCGCAGATACGGATCGTCGGCGAGCGCGCGCTTCCAGCCCTTGTTCGCGAGCGCGATCGCATGGCGGATCGTCGCATTGCCGAGCGCGAACGTCGACGTGCGCGCGACCGCGCCGGGCATGTTCGCGACGCAGTAGTGAACCACGCCGTCGACGACGTAGGTCGGCTGCGCGTGCGTCGTAGGATGCGACGTCTCGAAGCAGCCGCCCTGATCGATCGCGACGTCGACGACGACCGCGCCGGCGCGCATCTTCGACACCATCTCGCGCGTGACGAGCCGCGGCGCGGACGCGCCCGGTACGAGCACCGCGCCGATCACCACGTCCGCGTTGCGCACCGCGTCGTCGATCGCATGCGCGTTCGAATGGAGCGTCGCGATCCGGTTGCCGAAGATCAGGTCGAGCTGGCGCAGGCGATCGACGCTGGTGTCGAGCACGGTCACGCGCGCGCCGAGGCCGACCGCCATCTGCAGCGCGCAGGTGCCGACGACGCCCGCGCCGAGCACGACGACGTGCGCGGCCGGCACGCCGGGCACGCCCGCCATCAGGAGGCCCATTCCGCCACCGGGACTTTCGAGATGCGCTGCGGCAACCTGAATCGACATGCGGCCGGCCACCTCGCTCATCGGCGCGAGCAGCGGCAGGCCGCCGCCGGGAGCGGTGACGGTTTCGTAGGCGATGCAGACCGCGCGCGACTTGACGAGCGCCGCCGCCTGCTCGGGATCGGGCGCGAGATGCAGGTACGTGAACAGGATCTGCCCGCGCCGCAGCATCGCGCATTCGGCCGGCTGCGGCTCCTTGACCTTGATGATCATGTCGGCGCGCGCGTACACGTCGGCCGGGTCGTCGGCGAGCGTCGCGCCGGCCGCCGCGTAATCCTCGTCCCGCAGGCCGATCGCCGCGCCCGCGCTGCGCTGCACCAGCACCTGATGGCCGTGCAGTGCAAGTTCGCGCGCACCCGCCGGCGTCAGGCCGACGCGATATTCGTAGACCTTGATCTCCTTCGGCACGCCAATCAGCATGATTTGTCTCCTCGGGTTTTGGTGCAGAGTCTACTCGCATGCTCGCCGCTCCACCCAACCGGGCGGCCGCGATGCGCTTGCTCCCTCCCCCTGCCGGCGTCCGAAGCGTGACGCACGTGATCGGCTACGCGCGGAAGCGTTGCTCCTCGACCTGCTGCAGCTTGCTGACTTCCGCAATTCCGCCGAACAGCGCCGCAAGATACTCGACGATGTCGTCGAGCGTGACGATTCCGGTCAGCCGGCCTGCGTCGTCGACGACCGGCAGCCTGCGAATGCCTGAACGGCGCATCTCCTCGAGTGCGACGGCAATTTCGTCGGTCTCCGATACGACGATCAGACCCCGCGACATGATCTGGCCGGCAGTCACATGGCCCGGATCTTCGCCGCGCGCCATCACTTCGATGACGAGATCCCGGTCGGTGACAAGGCCGATCGGCACGGCGTCGCCATCGCGGTATTCGATCACGACGATATCACCGACATGAACGTGGCGCATGCGCTCTGCCAATTCGAGCGCGCTGCAATCGACCGTGCAGAATTCGACGGGCTGGGTGCTGATTCTTCCGATATGCATGGTTGTCTCTCCTGTGCCAATGGCCGCGCACGGCGAAGCGCGTCGCGCGACGTATCGTGCGATCAGGTTAGGAGCCGCCACTCGGCGGGGATTGACGTACGTCAACGCATCGCGCGCGGCGAACGCGGGCGCAATCGACGCGACGCGCTGCGAGCCGAATGCCGCTGCCTCGGCCCGCGTCGGCGCTTCCGCGCGGACTTGATGTCCGTCAAATCATCCTCGCGGCTTTGTTCCTAGATTCGAAACGTCAGGCGCTGTGCGGCACGTCGGGCGCGCCGCGGCTCGCCCGCCTGGCCGCGCGCAGCCCACTCGGCGAGCGTTCCGCCCCCGACGCATGTGTCGGCCCGCGGCGCGCCATCCGGAGCAAGCAATGACGACCCCCGCCCGCCCTCGCCGCCCGGCGACCGGCGACGCACCCGCGCAACGCTTCCTCAATCCGTACCGGCACGGCTTCGTCCGGATCGCCATCGCCATACCGCCCGTGCGCGTCGCGGACCCGGCCTTCAATGCGGCGCGCACGATCGACGCGATGCGCGACGCGGCGCGCGAACGCGCACTGGTCGTCGTCTGTCCGGAACTCGGCCTGTCCGCCTATACCTGCGACGACCTCTTCCAGCAGCAGGCGCTGCTCGACGCCGGCCTTGCGGCGCTGGACGACGTGGTCGCCGCGTCGAACGATCTCGCGACGGTCGCCATCGTCGGCGTGCCGCTGCGAATCGGCGCCACGCTCTACAACTGCGCGGCGGTCGTCCATCGGGGGCGAATCTGCGGAATCGTGCCGAAGACCTATCTCGCGAACTACCGCGAGTTCTACGAGGCGCGGCAATTCGCGTCGGGGGACGCGCTCGCGCAGGAAACCGTCGATCTGCCGATGCAAGCCGGGATTCCATGCGGAAGCCGCCTGCTGTTCCAGGCCCGCGCGCAGCCGCTGCTGACGTTCCATGTCGAGATCTGCGAGGATTTGTGGGTGCCGATTCCGCCGTCGTCGTATGCCGCCCTCGCCGGCGCAACGGTGCTGTTCAACCTGTCCGCCTCGAACGCCACCGTCGCGAAGGCGCAATACCGGCGCGCCCTCGTCGGCAACCAGTCGGCCCGTTGCCTGGCCGCGTACGCATACAGTTGCGCGGGCGCGGGCGAATCGACGACCGATCTCGCATGGGACGGCCACGGCATGCTGTTCGAGAACGGCATGCTGCTTGCGCAGGCGCGCCGCTTTGCGCCGACGCCGCAGCTCCTGTTCGCCGATGTCGACGTCGAGCGTCTCGCCAGCGAACGGATGCGGCAGACGAGCTTCGCGCACGCCGCGCTGCGGCACCAGAGCGCGTGCGCGGCATTCCGGACGATTCCGATCGACGTCGCCGTCGATTCCGATGGCGTGTTGCCGCTCGCGAGGGTGTGCGAGCGATTTCCCTATGTCCCGTCCGATCCGGCCCTGCGCCACGAACGCTGCGAGGAAATCAGCGCGATTCAGGTGCAGGGGCTCGTGACGCGGATGAAGGCGGCCGGCGTCGAGCGTCTGGTGATCGGCGTATCGGGCGGGCTCGATTCGACTCTTGCGCTGCTCACGTGCGTGCGCGCGGCGGATGCGCTTCGTCTGCCGCGGGATCACGTGCTTGCGTGCACGCTGCCGGGCTTCGCGACGAGCGCGCGCACGGCGGGGCAGGCCGCCCGCCTGATCGCCGCGCTCGGCTGCCGGCACATCGGCATCGACATCCGGCCCGCCTGCACGCGGATGCTCCGCGATCTCGACCACCCGTTCTCGCGCGGCGAGGCGTGCTACGACGTGACCTTCGAAAACGTGCAGGCCGGCATGCGCACCGATTACCTGTTCCGCCTCGCGAACCGGCATGGGGCGCTCGTCGTCGGCACGGGCGATCTGAGCGAGCTCGCGCTCGGCTGGTGCACGTATGGCGTCGGCGACCAGATGTCCCATTACGCCGTCAACGCGAGCATTCCGAAAACGCTCGTTCGCTACCTCGTGCGCTGGGCGGCCGAGCAGGGCCCGTTCGCGGGCGCAGCAAGCCCGGTGCTGCACGACGTGCTCGCGACGGCGATCAGCCCCGAACTGATTCCGGGCGACGCCCATGCCGAACCGGCGCAGCAATCGGAAACCGCCGTCGGTCCGTTCGAGTTGCAGGACTTCAATCTCTATTACCTGCTGCGGCTGGGCTATCGGCCGTCGAAAGTCGCGTATCTCGCCTGGCATGCATGGCATGACGCAACGCGCGGCCGCTGGCCCGACGTGCCGGACGGCCAGCGGCATGCCTATTCGATCGGCGAGATCAAGCACTGGCTCGAAATCTTCGTCACGCGCTTCTTCGAGGACATGCAGTTCAAGCGCAGTTGCCTGCCGAACGGCCCGAAGGTCGGCTCCGGCGGTTCGCTGTCGCCGCGCGGCGACTACCGCGCGCCGAGCGACGCGAGTGCGCGCGCCTGGCTCGCCGACCTCGCGACGGTGCCGGAGACCATCGATGACGACCGCTCCGCCCCTGCGTCGCGCTGAAGCGGATGCCGCCGCCTCCGCCATGACCGCGCCGGCGTGTCTTGCCCGTCGCCGCCGCGGCGACGGCTCCTGAATCGAGGATCTCCCACCATGACATACAGCCCCTTCAGCCTCTTTGCCTTCGCGACGAGCCGCTCGTTCGGCGAGCGGCTCGCGGCCCATCTCGGCGTCACGCTCACGGCGCACGAAGAGCGCGCGTTCGAGGACGGCGAACACAAGACGCGCCCGCTCGTCAGCGTGCGCGGACACGACGTCTATGTCGTGCAGTCGCTGTACGGAGAAGCGGGAAGCTCCGTCAACGACAAGCTGTGCCGGCTGCTCCTGTTCATCGGCGCGCTCAAGGACGCCTCCGCCGCGCGCGTCTGCGCGGTCGTGCCGTACCTGTGCTACTCCCGCAAGGACCGACGATCGCAGCCGCGCGATCCGGTCTCCACGCGCTACGTGGCGGCCATGCTCGAAGCCGTCGGCGTCGATCGCATCGTCACGATCGACGTGCACAACGTCGCCGCGTACCAGAATGCGTTTCGCTGCCCGACCGAACACCTCGAAGCCAACGGGCTGCTGGTCGACTGGTTCGCCGGGCAGGCGGGCGAGCTGCCCATCGTGGTCGTGTCACCGGATGCCGGCGGCGTGCGCCGCGCGGAAGATTTTCGGGCGAGGCTCGCCACGCGGCTCGGCCGCCCCGTCGACGCGGCCTTCGCGGGCAAGCTGCGCAGCAGCGGCGTCGTGACCGCCAAGCCGCTCGTCGGCGACGTCGCGGGCCGCTGCGCGGTCATCGTCGACGATCTGATCGGCTCCGGCACGACGCTCGCCCACACCGCCGCCGACTGCCGGGCATTGGGCGCGCAGTCTGTCTATGCGGTCGCGACGCACGGGATGTTCTTCGACCGCGCCGCCGAACTGCTCGGCGGCGACGCGCTCACCGCGCTTGCCGTCACCGACTCGGTGCCGCCGTGGCGCGTGCCGCCCGGCGCGCTCAGAGACAAGCTCACCGTGCTCGACAGCGCCCCGCTGTTCGCGGAGGCGATCGCGCGCATCCATCGCGGCGGCTCGCTCACGGACCTGCTGCGGCGCTGATGCGCGCCGCCGTCCACAGGCGCTCGCAGCAACCGGCGTGCCGCTGCGCGAGCGCGACGTATGCGCGCGCGCGATCGCGCCAGACCGGGGTCGCCCGGAACGCCTTCTCGCGCAGATGCCAGGCGGCCAGTCGCGCGCGCGTCATCGCGCGGCAGCTCTGATAGAAATGCACGAGCGCGTCGTCGACGGCGTCGCCGCTCGCCGCGCGATATTCGTCCAATAGCGCGCGCGCGAAGTCGGGCGCGCCGAGTCGCTCGCATTCGAGTGCGAGAAAGCCGATCTCGTCGGCCATGTCCTGCGTGCGCAGCCGCCTGGAGAATTCCAGGCAATCGATGATCGCGATCTGCGCGTCGATGCAGACGTGCTCGGGCCGCAGATCGCCATGCCCTTCCACGATGCGCCCCTGCCGGACGCGCGCGTCGAAGCGGGCGGCCTCGGCGTCCAGCAGCGCACGCTGCAATACGCAAACCGCCCGAACGACCTCGACAGGCTGCTCGAACATCGGCCGGCGCAACGCACGTTCGTTGCAGTCGATCGTTCGGCGCAAGCCGTCGCGGTACAGATCGGCGCCGCCTCGCGCGGGGGCAAGCGAGCGGTAGAACGCGCTCAATCGCTCCGCGACGCGACGCGCGTCTGCCCGCGTCGCGGTCCCGTGCAGCAGCGCCCGGTCGAGCATCCGTTCAGCAGGCAGGCGCTTCATCTCGACGAGCCAGTCGACGATCTCGCCCGCGCCATTCGGCCTCAAGCGGCCGTCCGAATCGATCGTGAGCGGCACCGCATCGAGATAGACGTCCGCCGCAAGCCGGCGATTCAATCGGACTTCCTCGTGGCAGAAACGCGCGCGCGCGGCGAGCGAGCGAAAATCGAGCTGCGACGCCCGCACCGGCTTTTTGAGTTTCCACGCATGGCGATCGGTGAGGAATACCCAGGACATGTGCGTTTCGATCGCCGTCACCGCATGCGCGCCGTCCGGCCAGGTAGCGGGCTCCCGCAGCCGGGCGACTTTCTCCATCAGCGAGGCGACGGGCGACCGCCCACGATCCGCATCGATCATGCAAGCCTCTGATCCGAGTACGCGATTCGCACCGCTCAGATCGCGCATTGAGCGTGGGTGGCGCGGCGAGGCGCACGCGTCCCCGACGGCCGCGCACCGGCTCGCCGTGCGACGTTCCGATGCCGATGCGCCGCCATCGACACGGCCAGCATAGATTTCGGCGCGGCGGCAATGTTGCGCGAGATCAAGCGCGGGCGCGTTGCCGCGGCGCTCGGCCGCCGCTTTCACGGACGCAACGCACGATCAGGGCTTCCAGCGATAAACGGTGATGCTGTTGCCCTTGACGTTGTTCTTCGTGACCACGTATTCGCCCGTCGATCGGAGGTATGCCCTGACGCCGTACATCGAATCGACGGCGCTGCTGGCGTCGACGGTGGCGGTGCTGGTGTTGACCAGCGTGGCGTCGAGCTTGCCCGTGGCGAGGTTGAAGGCGTCGATGTCCGGCCTCGCCGGCCCCCCGCTGCTGAACCAGTAGCCGACGAACAGGTGATTGCCGGCCGCATCGATCGACTTGGCGCCCGCGCTGGCGAGATTGATCACCGGATCGGGCGCGGTGGTGTTGCCCGCGCGCCAGCCGTGATACACCTCGATCCGCGTGCCGATCGACGTCCAGTCCGTGCTCCCCGCGATGCCCTGCGCGAGAATCATGGTGTCGCTGTCCGCGAGGTAGACGATGCGCGTCAGCGGCTGGACGCTCGCAGGAATGCGGACCGGAATGCCGGCTCCCCATGCCGGCTTGCCGCTCGCGTCGAAACCGGTCAGCGGGTAATGGTAGATCGAGCCGGTCTTGTCCAGCCCCGCCCACACGCCGCCCTTGCTGTCGATGCAGAATCCGCCCGTGACCCGCTGGGTCGTATTGAACGCGGGGCCGGGAATCGATGCGTCCGGAATGGCGACGTAGCCATTCGCGTTGTTGAAATGGAAAAAGTAGAAGATCGGCGGATTCTGGCCGGACGCCACGAGAATCCGGTTCGCGCCAACGGCGACGAGTTGCCCGAAATGCTCGTCGCGCTGCGTATCGTTCATGTCGATGCGCGGGTCCGACGGGTAGGAGAACGGATCGACGGTGTTCGCGACGAAGGCGCCGCCGGCGCTGCCGGCATGGATGTTGGTGCCGCCGTAGAACAGCGCGCCGTCCGTGGCCGGGTCCGGCGCGGCGACGCCCTCGAAGTTGAGGGACTGAAGCGTCCACTGCAGGTTGCCGGCGCTGTCGTACGCATGAATGTCGGTGCCGCCGTTGCGGCCGAGGTCCCAACTGCCGCCCCACGGGTTGTTGAGCACATAGAGATTGCCGGCGGTGTCCTTGCCGATGCCGGCGACGCGGGTGAAGCGCTTCGCGCCCACCTGGCCCTTGATGCCCGTCGTGGCGTCGAGATAGCCGCCCCGAATGCCGAACGTGCCGGCGAGCGCCGGCGTGCCCGAGACGTCGTAGCGCTTGATGTTCATGTCCGGGCCCTCGTCCCCGACCATCAGTTGCCCCGACGACGCATCGAAATCGAGCGCGGACGGCTGCGATCCGACGGGCATCCGGATGGTGTTCAGCAACGCGCCGGCCGGGCTGAACTCGACGATCGCGCCCGCGCTCTTGCGTGCGACCCAGACGTTGCCTGCGCGATCCACGGCGAGCGCGCCCGGGCCCGAGACGCCGATGTCCCGCTGCCAGACGCCGCCCGTCGTGAAGATCCGGACGCGATTGCCGTAGAAGTCGCTCGCATAGAGGAGCGAGCCCGCGGTGGCGAGCCCGGTGACGACGTCGACCCGAGGCTGGTTGTTCGACGCGCTGACCTGAATGAAAAGATCGCGAGCCCGGGTGGCGCGGTTGTAGCGCCCGACCGCGCCGCTTCCATGCGACTTGTCGTACTGAAGCGCGACGAAGATCGACGTCGCGTTGCCCGTGATCGCGCCGCCCTGAAACTCGGCGTGCGAGCCGATCGAGCCGAGGCTCTTGCCGTTCTGATAGATCGCGACGCCGCCCTCGTATTCGTCCCACATCGAGGACGTGTAGATGACGCCTTCGGGCGCGACCCACATCGAACGCGCGGTGTTGCCCACGTGGGCCGCGAGGGTGCCGTAGGTGTTCGCCAGCCAGTCGGTGGTGTTTTGCGCGTGACAGGCCGGTGCAATCGCGGCGATCGCTGCCGCGACGAGCGCAGCATGCATTCGTCTTGTTTCGACCATGACTGATGCCCTCCTGAATGTGGCGATCATTCACGTGAATGGTCGGCCAGCCGGATTTCTCGACATCCGTGATCGGTGATTGATGAAATCTTCCTCGGTATCGCTGGCGCAGCCTGCAGTCTGTATTGCGTCCGGTGTACCGTCAACGTGCGCGTGACGAACGCGTTGCTGCCGGGGGGCGGCATTGGCATCGGCATCGGCGCGGCGCGCCCTCATCCGGAATCGCACTACAATCCGACATTCGTTCCGACGACAGCGTCCCGCACCATGCCCTTCCTTCGAATCTCGATCCTCACCGCGCTGGCCGCGGCCATCTGCGCGGCCGCGCATGCGCAGGCAGTCGACGACACGCCCGCGGCCGCCCCGGCATGCGCAATCGCGATCGTCACGGGCGTCGGCGGCGCCGCGCCGAACCTGCGCGAATATCTCGCCGCGCGCGAGCGCGATCGCTACCGCTATCTCGCGGACCATCCGCTCGACTGCCGCGTGTCCGAAGACGGCCGCGCATCCGGCTGCGCCGGCCTCGCGTATCTGCGCCGCGAGCGCGTCAGCGTGTACGACGATGGCGACGACACGATGCTGGACGTCGTCGCGCGCATCGACCTCGATCACGGCACGTATCCGGCGATCATCTCGGTGCTGAAGCGCGACGTGCGGTGCGAGCAGTAAGCGCCGCAATCCGATTGAGCGTCCGTGCTGTCAGGGCGACGAATGCACGGCTGCGCCCGCGTTCATTCGACATACGCCGCGAGATTGGCCAGCGATGAGTTCATGCCGGTTTCATGATCCGCTCGATCGATGCCAAGCGGAACGTTCTCGGCCGTCACGGTAACGATCGTGCCGCCCTCCGCCGCCCTCAGACTCCATGTCATCGTCATCGTTCCGGCAAAGGCCGGATCGGCGGCGGCGAACTCGAAAGCCTGAACGATACGTTCCTGCGGCACGAGGTCGACAAATCGACCCGCCACGACGTCAGTATTCGCGGTCGATTTGCCGGAAGCCGTAGCGAAGGTAAGCGTCATCTGAAATCGCCCGCCCGTCCACGGCTCGAAAGCCTGGACCTGCGCAGTCGCGCCCTGCGGCGGCAACCATGTCGACACGGCGTCGCACCTCACGAACGCATCATAGATCGTTTGGCGCGACGCCTTGATCAGCCTTGCCGCCGTGTCGCGGCGGCCTGTCAAACGGGTCATGGTTCTGCTCCATCCTTTTGCGCCGGCCTGTACGGCCGGATCGGATTCGATCATGAGCCGCCCCGTCCGCGCTCGGCAACACGATCGGACCGATCCGGTCATGCGGCTGCCGCCAGGCTCCCGTGCGGATCGATCACGAATTTCTTCGGCACGCCAGCATCGAATTCCGCATATCCGTCCGGCGCCTGGTCCAACTCGATGACTGCCACATCCACGAGCGCCGGCAAAGGCCGGCCCCGGACACGGCAGATCCATGCCGGCATCGTTTTATAATGCAACCACGGCATGCTGGAATGCCAATCCGATTTTGCAACAATCCTGCGTCCGCCCATCACCGGGGGCGCAACGGCCGATCCCGCGCCATCACGGACTCGACGTGCGCGGCCGTCTGCTTTTTGGGAATCAAATGGGCAAGCGAACTAGTCACAAGGAAAGCGGCTGCGGCGTCGCGCGTCCACTCGACGCGATCGGCGACAACTGGTCGTTGCTGATCGTGCGCGACGCATTCGACGGCCTGCGGCGGTTCGGCGAGTTTCAGGAAAGCCTCGGGCTCGCGAAGAACATCCTCGCAGCCCGGCTGCGCAGCCTCGTCGAGCACGGCATCTTCATCACCGTGCCGGCGTCGGACGGCAGCGTCCATCACGAATACGAGCTGACCGAAAAGGGGCGCGCGCTGTTTCCCTTGCTCGTCGCGCTGAGGCAATGGGGTGAAGACTATTGCTTCCCCGGGAGTGCCGCGCGCGTGCGCCTCGTCGATCGGCAAACGGGTCGGCCGGTCAAGCGCGTCGAAGTGTACGCTCAGGACGGCAACCTGTTGCAGCCTGAGGACACCGTCGTGCGTGTCGTCAAACCTCGCGCGGCAACTCGCGCGGCAACCAAGTCGAAAACGACGGGTTCCCGTTAAGCCGATACTCGCGACTTGGCGGCCGTAACCGCCTGCGCCCGCTCCGCCGAAGCGGCGCTCACGATCTCGCAACGCCGGCAAATTGGCGTCGCTTCATCCCGCTCCCGTCGCCCGCCTCAGCGGGCCGCATTCGGCGAACGCCGAGCGCGGCTGCCCTGCCGCACGAAAACACCGCGCCGCGCGCTCGCACACGAATCCTCCATGCGCTCTTTTTTTGGCGGCTCGCGGTCAATCGTCCAGTAGGTTGCAATATGAAACCATGAGTGCTATAAAGCGGCATTGTCGGCCTCATCGGTTCGGAAAAAAGGAACATACGATGCAATCGCAACGTGGAACGACATGCGCCTACGGCGCGACGCACAGCCGACCGGGCTCGCCGCCGCCACAAGCAAGGCGGCGCACCTGAATCAGGCAATCCGAGCCGATGCGGCCGGGCGTTCGCGTCTTGCCTTCGTCAAATCGATGCATTCCTCAATATCATCGCCATGAAATTGATCGGCACCTACTTCTCGCCGTTCGCACGTCGTGTCGGCGTTGCGCTCAACGTTCTCGACATCGGTTTCGAGCACGATCCGTTGAACGGCTATACCGAAGCCGCGCGAGCCGACTTGCTGAATCCGGTCGGCAAAGTGCCGGTGCTCGAACTCGACGACGGCACCCGCCTGATCGACAGCGGCGCGATTCTCGACTTTCTCGACGAGCGAGTCGGCCCCGAGCGCGCACTCGCCCCGCGCTTCGGCGCGCCGCGTCAAGCGATGCTTCAACTCGCGGCAATCGCGACGACGATTTACGAAAAAACCACCGCGCGCTACGCGGAAGAGCACCGGGCGGACAACGGTACGCAGGCCGATCTGATCGACCGCTATCGCACGCAAACGCTCAACGGCTTCACCGCGCTCGACGAAGTCGTTCGCTCGGGCGGCCCGATCCGCTCGACCGCGCTGAATCTGGCGACGATCACCGCCGTTGTCGCGTACGACTATGCGCAAGCAACCCATCCGGATCTCGATTTGGGCTCGCATGCGCGTGCGCTCTCCGCCGTCGCCGCGTCCGTCGCGGACCATCCCGCATTCGCCCGCACTCGCCCGTAGAACGCCGCGATCGAAATGAAAAAACGTCGACGCCGCGCAAAAGCGAGCGCCGCCATATCGCCGCATTTCGACAGGACACCACACCATGACTGACCGAATCTGCTTGATCACCGGAGTGGGCAGCGCGACCGGCTCATCGATCGCCCGCCGGTTCGCCCGCGACGGCTACCGGGTCGCGATGCTCGCGCGCAACCGCGAACGTCTGCTCGACTTCGAGCGCACGATCGAAGGCAGTCGCGCATTCGTCTGCGACGTCGGCGATCTCGACGCGCTTGCAACGACAGTCGAAGCCGTGCGCAACGAGTTTGGCCGGCCGTCGGTCGTCGTCCATAACGCCGTGTCCGAAACGTTCGCGACGTTCCTCGAAGCGGACCCCGCACGGCTCGAGCGCAACTTTCGCGTGAACACGACGGCGCTGCTGCATCTTGCCCGCGCGTGCGCGCCGGGCATGATCGAAGCGGGAGGCGGCGCGATCATCGTGACGGGCAACACGGCTTCGCTGCGCGGCAAGCCGAACTATGCGCTGTTCGCGCCCACCAAGGCCGCGCAGCGGATTCTCGCCGAAGCGCTCGCGCGCGAACTCGGCCCGCAACGCGTGCATGTCGGTTATGTGATCATCGACGCGGCGATCGACGCGCCCTGGCTCGGTGAAGACGGCCGCACGCGGCCTGCGTGGGTCGAACCGCCGAAAGGCTGGCCATTCGCGCGCGACGAGTACTTCGCGCACCCCGACGCGATTGCCGACGAGGTCTTTCACATCGCGCATCAACACCCGTCGACCTGGTCGTTCGATCACGTGATTCGCCCGTTCGCAGAGAAGTGGTGAACGCGGGCCCTCGACCAGGGTCTGTTTCCATACGAAACGCACATGCGTTGCCACGAGAACGGCCGCTCGCGAGGCGCGCGCCGCTGCATTGCGCGATCACGCCCGGAAGAAGCGGCATCGCCGCAACCGCGCGTTCAATCGCCAGCGGCGGGCAAATAGACGACCGTGTTCGTCGCACTCAGCGGGCCGCCATCGTGCCGCAGCAACTCCAGTCGGCGAATCGGCCGCTCGCTGCCTCGTTCGATCAGCATCGCGTAGCGCTCGCCTTCCGCATACAAATAAGTTTCCGCCCACTGATGCAGCGTGACGATGACCGGAAACAGCCCTTCACCGAGCTTCGTCGGCGCGTACTCGAGATGAGCCGACCCGTCCGACGCCTGCTTCGCCTCCAGCACGCCTTTTGCCATCAACGTCCGCAACCGGTCATTCAGGATGTTGCTTGCAATGCCGAGATGACGTTGCAATGCACCGAACCGCCGGACGCCTTCGAGCACCGCGCGAACGATCAATAGCGACCAGCGATCGCCTATCACGTCCACCGCGCGCGCGACGGGGCAAATCGCCTGAATTTCCACGCAGTTTCGCTTGATCATTGGAATCTCCCTTGTTCGGTATCGAGCCTTTCCCGGAAGGTGCTCGGCATGCGCGCCGATGCATCGGCCGGTCCGAATTCGTCACATTACCCGGACTTTCACGATCAAATTAATGCTTCCAAATCCGCTTGTCCATACGCGCGACTGGCCGGCGTGACGTCGACTCGCCGGGCAACCGAACGAGGCGCCTCATTGGGCGAATCAGCCCGCCCAATTCCCAGCGCAAACGCGCCTTTGTGCGCGACCCCCCAAACAAACCGGCAACCAATATTCGCTCATAAATTATTCTCAAAATATAAGTTGCAATCTGCAACTTTAAGAAAAATAATCCGGTCTCACAGACGCAATCAACCATAACCAATAAGAATTTTCTGATTCAGTCCTTATTTCGATCTCCATTTTTATTCGATCGGATCACCAGCCTCATCCATCTGAAATTTCATTGTCTTCATATTTTGAATTCAGGCATTCAAATTAACCTGACCTCACATCGCGTCAAAGTTCGATCATGCCTACCGTCAAACTTCTTCCGCAAAACATCGAGGTTCAACTGCCGTCCGGAAGCTCGCTGACCGAGCTGGAGTTCGAGCTGCACGGGCAGGAGTCGATCCCGTTCGGCTGCCGTGCGGGCGCATGCGGCGCGTGCGTCATAGAGGTTCTGGAAGGGCGCGATCAGCTCGGCAAGCGCTCGACGGGCGAAAGCGCCTTTCTCGACACCTTGGGCTATGCGGGCGACGCATTCAGATTGGCGTGTCAATGTCGCGTCAACGGAGCGGTCGCGATTCGCGTCGCAGCGCCTCACACCTGATACCGCGAATCGCCGCACCGGATTCACCTCGTATTTTCCTCAACCAAACAAGGAAATCATCATGGTTAACCGCGTAAAAAATACCGGACTCGGAAATCGGGTTCCTTTCTTGAGCTCCCATGATTCCGACGAATTGCGCAAGCAAATCGACGCGCTCATCGATACGCAAATCGAGAACTGGTATGAAACGGTTCCGTATGCCGCGCATCTGGAAGGCAAGAAGGTCGATTCCGAATACTACAAGCGCCATTTGATCGAGACCGCATGGAGAATCCGCTTGCTGCGCGTGTCCGAATCGAAGGCGCTGGCGGAAATCGCGAAGCAAAGCCCGGAAGCCGCGCAGATCTGGGCGAACTACGAGCGCGAAGAGATGTTGCACGACGAGCTGTTCATTCAGGATCTCGCGCGAGCGGGCGTGAGCCGCGATCAGTTTCTCGCGACCGAGCCGTATCTGTCGACGAAGCTGCTGACGGGCTACTTCTCGTACCTGCTCGACCACGAAGGTCCGCTCGGCGTGGTCGCCTATTCGTACCTCGTCGAATACGTGAACGTGAAGCTCGAGCCGCGCAAGATCAAGGCGCTGAAGGAATCCGTCGGCGAAACCAACATTACCGGCCAGGTCGCGCACTCGCACACCGACATCAACGACGACCATCCGGGCGAAGTGTGGCAGGCGATCCGCCACCTGCTGCGCAGCGATGACGACATCGATGCGTTGAAGCGCTACTTGGGCGAGCATCAGTCCGTGCTCGCGCTGTACTTCAAGGAGCTTTACGAAGACAAGATCCAGGCGCCGCTGAAAGCGGCCGCCTGACGACGGGAGGACAGGCGATGGCATCCACAGGTGTCCTGATCTTGAGCCACTGCGGCTTCTCGTTCGCGGAGGATCTGATCGCCGCAATCCACGCACGCGGCCTGCAAGCGTACGTCCTGAGCTCCAAGCCCCTGCCGGAACACGGCGACGCGCGTCTGCAGGCGTTGCGGGACAAGGCGGAAGCGGTGCTGTCGGCCGATTCGCACGTGCTCGCGGAAAACGACGTCCTGCATGCCATCGCCGCCCTGCGCGAATCGAATGCCGCCGTCATCGCATGCGTCAGCGTGTGGGAAGGCTATCGCGCTCTCATGGCGCTCGCGAACGCGAGCCTCGACGTGAGCGACGTGCCGGCCAAACGCATCGCTGCGCTGCGCGACAAGCATTTCGTGCGCAACGCACTGCAACGGGCGGAACTGTCCCGCAGCGGCGCGCGTCTGCTGACGCCCGAATCGCTCGACGTGCTGAAACGCGACGGACGGGCGTACTTCGTGAAGCCCGCACGCGGCATCGCGTCCTACGGCGCGTTCCGGCTGACCGCCGATACGACGTGGTCGACGCTCGCCGACATCGCGACGCGCGCGCGCGACGACACGGTCTATGCATCCGCGCTCGGTGACGACATCGCGTTCATCGCCGAGGATTACGTCGCCGGCATCGAGTTCAGCTTCGAGGCGCTGACCGTGAACGGCGAGACGTTCGTCGTGGCGATCCACGAGAAATGCCAGTTGACCGAGGCGAACGGCACCGTACTCGAAGACAGTTGCACGAGTCCGCCCGTCTCGATTTCCGCGGCCGGCATCGCCGCGGGAATCGACTGGCTGCGCGCCGTGCTCGCCCACTTCTCGCTCGACTGGGGTTGCTTTCACGTCGAAGCCCGCTTCGACGGCGACCGGTGGGATCTCATCGAGATCAATCCGCGGATCGGCGGCAGCCTGATTTCACCGAGCGTCGGCGCGCTGAACGAAGAGGCGAACCTGCTCGAACTATGGCTCGATCTGCTGCTCGCGCAGACGAAGGAACGCGCGCATCCATCGTTCCGCGACACGCTCGCGCGCCTCGCCTATACGGCGAACGGCACGCCCCCCACGGCGAACGCGACGTTTTTCCGGGTGTATTTCGCCGCACCCGGCCACATCGACCGCATCGAAATCCGGCCGCTCAGCCGGCCGCCCGCGCTCACGCACATTCTGCTGAAGGCAGGCGACGTCGTCGAGCAAGCGTCAAGGGAAGTGTTTCTCGGCCAACTGCTGTGGCACATGACGCGGGATGCGCAGAAAGCCGAGCTGCCCGCGCTCCTTGCCGAGTCGGCCAACGCGATCGATGTGCACTACCACTCATCATCCATCGCATTGGAGGCATAAATCGTGAATGCCCAATCGTCGTTGCTGCTGATCGTCGATTACAACCTCTCGCGGATATCCGACGTCGAGCACATCGCCGCTTACGCACGCCTGCGCCACGGCGCGCAAACGCTGCTGATCCGCGCGCAGCCGACCGAACGCGACGCGCGGATCTGTGACTACGTGCTCGATCTCGACCCGCTCGCCGAAGATTTCGTCGACACCGCGCTGCAACGCCTGGCGCCGTGGCGCGCGCGGCTGCGGGCCGGCATGGTGTTCTCCGACAACGCGGTGCAAAGCGGCGCCGCGCTGCTCGAGCGGCTCGGCCTGCCGGTCGATTCCGCGCCGCTCGCCGCGAGTGCGTTCAGCAAGCGCGCCTATCGCGTCGCCGAGGCCCGCGCGCGCGAACTGCTCGAAGCCCAGCATCTGTTCGTTCCTGACAGCGCCGACGTGAAAGACGTCGCCGATCTGCGCGAATTCGCCGCATCGCATCCGGAGGGCTTCGTCGTCAAGCCGTCGTGCGAAGGCAACAATCGCGGCGTCGTGGTGGTCAAGCCGGGTGACGATCTGGATGCCGCGTTCGCGGCCGTCGCGCCCTATCTTTCTCGCGGCGCGATTTGCGAGACCCTGATTCCGTTCGCCCGGGAATTCTCGTTCGACGGCGTGGGCGCAACGGAATTCATCACGGAGAAGATCAGCGCCGAAGGCCGCTATCCGGTCGAAATCGCGCAGGTATTGCCCGCCGCGCTCACGCCCGCCGAGCGCCGCACGCTCACGCGGAGCGGACGGCTCGCGAACGTGCTGGTCGGGCAACGCGACGGCCCGTTCCACAACGAGATCAAGCTCGACGACGACGGCCGGCTCGCCGCCGTCGTCGAACCGAACCGCCGCCCGGCCGGCATGAAGATATGGACGATCGCCGCGGAAGTCTACGGCGTCGACTTCTACGCGCTTTGGGTCGACGCCGCGTTCGGCGTGCCGCGCGAGCCGAGCCTGGCGACGTCTGGCCGGCAAGCGGCGACCGTGATGCTCGGCGCGCCGGCCGACCGCGTCTTCACGCCGCCCGACATCGAAACCGGCATCGCATGGTTCGAGCAGGCGCTCGACAGCGCAGCGCGCAAAACCAACACGGGAGCGCTGCGGCGGCTGGCGTTCGATTGGCTTTCCGAACGGTCGCGCGCCATCCCGGCCGTGCCGCGCGACAACGCGGACTTCGTCGCGCAGGCATGCTTCGCGACCGACGACGATGCGGCCGACATGCGCGCGCTCGTCGCCGCCGTGCGCGATGCGTGGCTCGCGAAACTCGCGCGGGCGCCGATCGGCGCCGGCGAAGCGGCAGCGCGGCGCGGCGCCGCTCTCGCGGCCTGAACGGAGCCCGAACCATGAATCTGCTCATCCTGCATCGCGTGCCCTATCCGCGCATCGAATATTCGCGCGGCATCGATCATGACGCCCACTTCGTCACGTACTTCGGCACGCGCGCGCTGCTCGACACGCTGCCGCCCGGCCTGCGCCACGAAGTCGTGGAGCGCCCCGGCCACGCCGGCACGTTCGACGAAGCGCGCGCGTGGCTGCAGCGCGAAGACCGTCGCTTCGACCGGATCATCGCGATGTCCGAATACGACCTGCTCGATGCGGCGCGCCTGCGCGAATGGCTCGGCGTGCCGGGCGCGACCGTCGGCGACGTCACGCTCGTGCGAGACAAGGTCGAAATGAAGGAGGCGGTACGGCGCGCCGGCCTGCGCGTGCCGCGCTTCGCTTCGGTCGCCGAGCTCCTGCGCGCGCCCGCCGCGTTGCCGTGGCGCGGCCGCACCGTGCTCAAGCCGATCAGCGGCGCGTCGAGCGAGGACGTCGTCATCTTCGATTCGCCCGCCGACATCGCCCAGGCGATCGCCGGCCGCCGCTCGGGCGTCGCGCGGCTCGACGGCGAAGTCCAGGCGATCGACGCCTACGAGCTCGAAGAATTCGTCGAAGGCGCGATCGTGCACTTCGACGGCCTCGTCGCGAACGGCGACGTGCTGACGCTGACCGCGAGCCGCTACATCGGCACCTGCCTCGGCTTCGCGCAGGGCGAGCCGCTCGGCTCGTACCACTTCCCGGTGTCGGACGACGCGGCCGCGTGGGTGCGCGCCACGCTCGCCGCCGTCGGCATCCGCCAAGGCAGCTTCCATCTGGAGGCGATCGAAAATCGCGCGGAGACGGTCTTCCTCGAAGTCGGCAATCGCGTCGGCGGCGCGGACGTCGTCGCGACATTCGAGCATGCAACGGGCGTCCACCTGCCGTCGGAGGAGCTGCGCGTGATGCTGGACGGCCGGCCGTCGCGCCCGCTGCCGCCGACGCAAACCCATCCGCACTGGCACGGGTGGTTCGTCTTCCCGGGTCACAAGCGCGAGGCCGACACGCATCGCGGCATCGCCGGAATCGACGCGTTTCGCGACGATCCTTCGCTCGTTCGCTGGGCGGAGCTCGCGCCCGGCACGCCGCTGCCTCGCCGGATCACGTACTCGGCCCATGAGGCACCGCTCGCCGGCATCGTCGCTAGGCCGGACTGGCGGGACACGCGGGACTGGATCGACGCGCTCTTCGCCGCCGCCCGCAACGCCGAGCAACTGGCGCGCGCCGCGTAGCCGGATCGCGAAGGCCCGCCTCCATCTCAACCATCAGGAATTCATCGTGACCACACAACAGATCATCCCTGACACGCTCGATTGCAACACGCTCGCCGGCCAGCAGGCGCTCAATTCGTTCTATCTGAGGGAGCTCGCGCCGCCGAGCGCGCCCGAAACGGTTCCGCTGCCGGAAGACTACGCCCGCATCCTGGGGCTCGAAACGGCATGGAGCAACTATGAAGCATCCCGAATCGAACTCGGCGACGTGCCGGCCGACGCGGAGCAGTTCGAGGAATGGTACGTCGAGCTGCGCAACGCGCATCGCAAGGCGGTCGCGCCGTTCTTCGATTTTCTCGCCGAACAGGCGTCGCTGCCGCAGCTATCGCTGTTCGTCAGCCTCGAAGCGCAGGTGGACGGCCGCTTCGACGACATCATCGCGCTCTCGCAGCTCGGCATGGACGGCGACATGAAACTCGCGCTCGCCGAGAACTACTGGGACGAGATGGGTCTCGGCGATCTCGACGAGATGCACACGCGCGTGTTCACGCGCGCCGCGCCGTTCTTCAAGGCGCAGCTCGGCGCGCTCGATCTCGACCGGGACATCCCCGTCGCGGCGCTCAAGAACGGCAATCTGCTGCTGATGTATGCGCTGCGCCGCCAGCACGTCGGGCGCCTGCTCGGCGCGCTGACGCTGCTCGAGCAAACGGTCCCGTACCGCTTCACGCGGATGCTGAAAGGCATGCACCGCCACAACGTGCCGAAAGAGTTTCGCTACTACCACGATCTGCACGTGCCCGTCGACGCGAACCACGGCAAGCAGTTGGTCGCGCGGGTGCTGCTGCCACTCGCCCGCAAGAGCCCGCGCGTCATTCGCGATCTCTGCGAAGGCTGCCTGATCCGCTTCCAGATCGAGCAGGAGTATTACGCGGGTGCACGCGACGTGATGGATCGCCGCCTGCACTGAGCGTTCCGACGCGCAACCGGTTCGTCCCGTCACCAACGACGACGCCATTCCAACCTTCGACTTCATCATGCATCCAACTCTCGCCTCCGATCTCGCCGACATCGATTCACATCTCGAACGCACGCTGCGCCACGCGACGTCGGCGCTCGCCGCGCTCGACACGCGTCCCGCCGCGCTCGCGCCGCCCCCCGCCAATCCGCAGCCGCTGCGCGACGACGGCATCGGGCTCGACGGCGCGCTCGCGGAGTTCGCGAAACGCTGGGTGCCCGGCTTCTCGGGCAGCCCGGGGCCGCGCTATCTCGGCTTCGTCACGGGCGGAGCAACGCCCGCGTCGCTCGCGGGCGATTGGCTCACGAGCGTCTACGACCAGAATCCGACCGCCGGCATCGACAGCGCCGCGCCGGATCTGGAGCGCGAGACTGTCGGCCAGTTGCGCGAGCTCTTCGGGTTGAGCGACGCGCAGCAAGGCGTTTTCGTGACGGGCGCAACGATGTCGAATCTCGTCGGCCTCGCACTGGGCCGCGAATGGCTCGGCGAGCGCAAGCGCGTCAACGTCTCCGAACAAGGGCTCGCCGCGCTCGGCGACGTGCGCGTGCTGTCGGCCGTGCCCCATTCGAGCATCTACAAGGCGCTGTCGGTGCTCGGCATCGGGCGCCGCGCGGTACGGAAGATCGCGACGCAACCCGGACGCGAATCGGTCGACGTCGCCGCGCTCGAAGCCGCGCTCGCCGCGCTGAACGGCGAGCCGGCGATCGTCGTCGCCAGCGCGGGCACGGTCAACACCGTCGATTTCGACGACCTGCGCGCAATCCACGCGCTGAAGGCGCGTTATCCGTTCTGGCTGCACGTCGACGCCGCGTTCGGCGCATTCGTCGCGCTCGTGCCTGAGTATGCCGCGCTCGTCGACGGGCTCGACGCCGCCGATTCGATCTGCATCGATCTGCACAAGTGGCTCAACGTGCCGTACGACGCGGCCGTCCAGTTCACCCGGCGCCGCGACCTGCAGGTACGCATATTCCAGAACAGCTCGGCTTATCTCGGCGTGCCGACCGACAACCCCGACTTCGTCCATCTGACGCCGGAGAACTCGCGCCGGCTGCGCGCGCTGGCGACATGGTTCGCGCTCGCCGCGTACGGGCGCGCGGGGCATGCGGAAATCGTCGCGCGCAACATCCGGCTCGCCCAGGCACTCGGCGAACGGCTCGCGCAGACGCCGGGCCTGCGGCTCCTCGCGCCGACGCGCGTCAACGTCGTGTGCTTCACGCTGGCCGAGCGGCCCGACGAGGCACGCGTGAACGCATACGTGCGCGCAATACGGGATCTCGGCGACGTGTTCGTCACGAGCACCGTCTACGACGGCACGTGGGGCTTGCGCGTCGCCTTCACGAACTGGCGCACCGTCGACGACGACATCGAACGCATCGCTTCGTCGTTACGCGACGCGCTGAACGCGCTGCACTGACCATTTCCCGCCCCGAGCGGCCGAACGGCCGTCGTGACCGTTCGGCCGGGCAACCGTCCCCCCCACCACACACGTCTTACAAAAGGAATCGAACATGTCGAATGAACCTCTGAGCGCCGGGCAAACCGTGCTGACCCGCGACAATGCCGCGCCAGTCGGCGACAACCGAAACTCGCAGACGGCCGGACCGACCGGACCCGATACGCTGCAGGACGTGCAGCTCGTTCAGAAGCTGCAGCGCTTCAATCGCGAACGGATTCCGGAGCGCGTCGTGCATGCGCGCGGCACCGGCGTCCACGGCCATTTCGTCGCGACGGCCGACATCTCGCACCTGACGCGCGCCGCCGTGTTTGCTCCCGGCAAGCGCACGCCGGCGTTCGTGCGCTTCTCCACGGTGATCCATCCGGCCGGCTCGCCCGAAACGCTGCGCGATCCTCGCGGTTTCGCGACCAAGTTCTACACGGACGAGGGGAACTGGGATCTGGTGGGGCTGAATCTGCCGGTGTTCTTCATTCGCGACGCGATCAAGTTTCCGGACATCGTTCACAGCTTCAAGCCGTCGCCCGTTCGCAACGTTCAGGACCCCGAACGCATATTCGACTTCCTGTCGCACGTTCCCGAGGTGACGCACATCCTGACCCGCCTGTACACGGATCTCGGCATTCCGGCGAGCTACCGGAAAATGGACGGCTACAGCGTGCACGCATACAAGTTCGTCGATGCGCAGGGACGCTATGCTTACGTCAAGTTTCGCTGGAAGAGCCTGCAAGGCGTCGCGACGCTCGACATCGATCAAGCGGCCGACATCCAGGGCAAGGATTTCAACAATCTGACCAACGATCTGTACCGGGCGATTGCCGCGGGCGAGTTCCCCCAATGGGATCTGTACATCCAGGTGCTGCAGCCCAGCGAGCTGAACCGCTTCTATTTCGATCCGCTCGACGCGACGAAGATCTGGCCCGACGTGCCCGAACAGAAGATCGGCACGCTCACGCTGGACCGCGTTCCCGACAATTTCTTCGAGGCGACGGAACAGGTCGCGCTGTCGCCCGCGAACCTCGTGCCCGGCATCGAGCCGTCGGAGGACCGGCTGCTGCAAGGGCGCATCTTCGCGTATTCGGACACGCAACTCTATCGGCTCGGCGCGAATCATTCGCAGTTTCCGGTCAACCGTCCGATCGCGCCGGTCGTCAATTACAACCAGAACGGCGCCGGCGATTACGGCGCGCGCAGCGGAGAAGTCAATTACGAGCCGAGTCACTTCAGCGACGTGCATGCCGATCCGCAGTATCGCTACAGCCAATTGCCGCTGACCGGAACGACGCAGCAAGAACCGATCCGCAAGCGACAGGACTTCCAGCAGGCGGGCGACTTCTATCGATCGCTGTCCGATACGGACAAGGCCCATCTCGTCAGGAATCTGTCAGGCGACTTGCGCCAGGTCACGAACGAGCGCAATCGCTATACGATCCTGAGCTTTCTCTATCGAGCCGATCCGGCCTACGGCACGTCTGTCGCCCAGGCGCTCGGCGACGACGCGGCCCGCGTGAAGGCCGAAGCCGCGCATCTCGAAGACTGAGCGCCGCCATGTCGGCGTAAACGCGGCGGCCTCGCGCCTCGGCGCGCCGCGTCACTCGCCGCCCCCTCTTTCTCACGCCGCCTTCGACAACTCCGAGGCTTCGACGCCGAGATTCCCTCATGCCCTTATGGTTGCACATAAAAACCATACATGCTACAAAACACGTAGTTTCAATTTAAAACCATGCATGTCTTCCGGCATGCCATTCGTTCATAGGAGAAGTTCGTGACGTACTACCGCACCCAGATCGTCGACGGCATCAAGATCTTCTACCGCGAAGCAGGCGACAGAAAGAATCCGACGCTTCTGCTCCTGCACGGTTTCCCCGCCTCTTCGTTCATGTACCGCGATCTCATCGAACAGTTGAAGGACCGCTTTCATCTGATCGCCCCGGACTATCCTGGCTTCGGATACAGCGACGCGCCGTCCGTCGGGGCGTTCACGTACACGTTCGACCGCCTCGCCGACGTGATCGACGCATTCACGGCTCAGCTCGGCATCGAGCGCTACGGGCTGTATCTGCAGGATTTCGGCGGCCCCGTGGGCTTCCGTCTCGCAAGCCGGCATCCGGACAAAGTCACGTTTCTCGTCATTCAGAACGCGAATGCGTATGAGGAAGGGCTGCCCGACGATTTCTGGGCGCCCGCGCGCGCGCTCTGGAACGATCCTTCGCCCGAGAACTTCGACAAGATCCGCAACGCGGCGATCTCCGACGAGGCGCTCGAATGGAACTACACCCACGGCGTCGCCGACGTCGAGCGCGTGAATCCGGACAACTGGGTGCTGCAGCGCGCGCTGCTCGCGCGGCCGGGCAACAAGGAGATCATGCTCGCGCTGCTGTACGACTACCGGACCAATCTCGATCGCTATCCGGAATGGCATGCGTACTTCGAAGCCCATCAGCCGCCGACGCTCATCGTATGGGGCAAGCACGACGTGGTGTTCCCGGAAAGCGGCGCCCATCCGTATCGTCGGCATCTGAAGCAGCTCGACTTCCATCTGCTGGAAACCGGCCACTTCGCGCTCGAAGATCAATCCGCGGAAATCGCCGCGCACATCAAGCGGTTTGCGGAAAACGCCGTATCCGCATGAAGCCGATGCGCGCGCGCATCGCGCTTGCACGCCCCCTTTTTCGAACGGAGCCACCGATGCCCCCCGACACCGATACCCTACGCGCTTCCCCCGGCGAGTTCGACGCCGGCTACGCCGCGAGCCAGACGACCTTCGACGCGCCCACGCTCTCCCGCGCCGTCGCGCTGCTGTTCGCACTCGCCTGCGGCCTCGCGGTCGCCAACGTCTATTACTCTCAGCCGCTGCTCGACACGATGGCGCACGAGTTCGGCATCAGCCCCGCGACCATCGGCCTCGTCGTCACCGTCACGCAGATCGGCTACGGTTTCGGCCTGCTGCTCATCGTGCCGCTCGGCGATCTGCTCAATCGAAGGCGGCTGATCGTCGGACAGTCGCTGCTGTCGGTCCTCGCGCTGGTCGCGGTCGGCGTGGCGCCGACGAGCGCCATCCTGTTGATCGGCATGGCCGCCGTCGGCCTGCTCGCCGTCGTCACGCAGGTGCTCGTCGCGTACGCCGCGTTTCTCGCGCGCCCGAGCGAGCAAGGGCAAATCGTCGGCGTGGTGACGAGCGGCATCATCATCGGCATCCTGCTCGCGCGAACGGTGTCGGGCACGCTGTCCGACCTGTTCGGCTGGCGGTCCGTCTATTTCGTGTCGGCCGCCGCGACGCTCGCGATCGCCGCGTTGCTGTACCGCGCGCTGCCGGACCGGCACGAGGCCCGCTCGCACGTGCCCTACCCGCGCCTGATCGGCTCGGTGTTCACGCTGTTCGTCGAAGAGCCCGTGCTGCGCGTGCGCGCGACGATCGCGCTGCTCGTGTTCTCGGCGATCACGGTGCTCTGGACGCCGATGGTGCTGCCGCTCAGCGCGCCGCCGTTTTCGCTGTCGCATACGCAAGTCGGCCTGTTCGGACTGGCGGGCGCCGTCGGCGCACTGGGCGCCGCCCGCGCGGGTCGACTGGCGGATCGAGGTTTCGCGCAGCGCACGACGGGCTACGCGCTGCTGCTGATGCTCGTTTCGTGGCTTCCCGTTGCGCTGCTCGACCGTTCGCTGTGGGCACTCGTCGTCGGCGTGGTGACGATCGACTTCGCGCTGCAATCCGTACACGTCGCGAATCAGAGCCTGATCTACCGGGTTCGGCCGGACGCGCGCAGCCGCCTGACCGCCGGCTACATGATCTGCTATTCGATCGGCTGCGCGAGCGGCTCCATCGGCTCGACGCTCGTCTACGCGCGATACGGATGGCTGGGCGTGTGCACCGCGGGCGCGCTCATCAGCGCGGCGGCACTCGTCTTCTGGGCGGCGACCCGGCATCTGACGCCGGAAACGCGGCCGGAAGCCGGATGATTCGCGACGGCCGGCGCGGCCGTCCAATCCGGCGCTTAGAACTCGCGCCGTTCACCGCACTGCCGTTCAACGACGATACCGAGGTCTGCTGGAAGCCCGCGTCGACCGACGCGGGCCCTTGCGCATAAGTCAGTGCCACGCCATACGTGCTGTCGAGCCCCATTGCGCCGGCGTGATTGCCGAAGCCGTAGATCGCGTCGATGCCGAGGCCGTTATACGAGAACGTGTACTTCACCGAGTTCCGCACGGTCAGGAAGTTGCCGATGCCGTTGTACATCCAGCTATCCTGCCAGTAGTCGCCGACGGTCATCGGATCGAAGATGTCGCCCAGGGTGTCGTACAGCGGCGCGTATTGGTTGCCGAAGGTCAGCGAGCCATACCGGTTGCTCGACAGGCCGACATACGCTTGCCGGCTGAACAGCGTGTTCTGCACGTGCAGTTTCCCGTCGCCGAGTTCGAAGCCGTTCTCGAGGCGGAAGATCGCCGACAGGCCGCCGCCCAGATCTTCGCTGCCGCGCAGGCCCCATCGGCTGTGCGTTTGCGGACCGACCGTCATCCCGATCAGAAGCGCCTTGCTCAACCGACTCCCGCCTCACCGCTTCGCACAGGCTCGCCCCGGTCCGCGCCCGTTCGCGCCAGCACCGGCTCGAGCGCGCGCCCCGTATGGCTCGCGCTCACCTGCGCGAGCCCTTCCGGATGCGCGGCCGCCACGATCGCGCCGCCGCCCGCGCCGCCCTCCGGGCCGAGGTCGATGATCCAGTCCGCTTCAGCGATCACGTCGAGGTCGTGCTCGATCACGACGACACTGTGCCCCGCGTCCACGAGCCGGTGCAGCACACGGATCAGCTTCGCGACGTCCGCCATGTGCAGGCCCACGGTCGGTTCGTCGAGCACGTATAGCGTGTGCGGCGCTTTCTGGCCGCGCCGCGTGATGTCGTCGCGCACCTTGCTGAGCTCGGTGACGAGCTTGATGCGCTGCGCCTCGCCGCCGGACAAGGTCGGCGACGGCTGGCCGAGCGTCAGATAGCCGAGGCCGACGTCCTTCATCAGTTGCAGCGGGTGCGCGATGTTCGAGATCGGCGCGAAGAACTCCACCGCTTCGTCGATCTCCATCGTCAGCACGTCGCCGATGTTCCGGCCGCGCCACGTCACCGCGAGCGTCTCCGGGTTGAAGCGTTGCCCGTGGCACACGTCGCACGGCACCTTCACGTCGGGCAGGAAGCTCATGCCGATCGTGCGCACGCCTTGCCCTTCGCACGCAGGGCAACGCCCTTCGCCGGTGTTGAACGAGAAACGCGACGCCGTGTAGCCGCGCGCACGGGCCTCCAGCGTGTCCGCGAACAGCTTGCGGATCGTGTCCCACACGCCGATGTAGGTCGCCGGGCATGAGCGCGGCGTCTTGCCGATCGGCGTCTGATCGACTTCGAGCACGCGGTCGATATGCTCCCAGCCGCTGATCGATTCGCAGCCCTGCCACGCATGCGTGACGTTCAGCGACGGCCGTGGCGCGCTGCGCGCCAGCACGCTCGCGCGGCGATTCCCCGCCTGCGGCGCTTCCTGCTGCGCGGCCTTGCGCGCGCGCCGCGTCGCGGGCGACGACAGCACCGAGCGGCCCACCGCGTCGAGCAGGTTGGTCATCAGCACATCGCGCGCGAGCGTCGATTTGCCCGAGCCGCTCACGCCCGTCACCGCGACGAGCCGCGCGAGCGGAATGCCGACCGTGACGTCGCGCAGGTTATGCAGCCTTGCGCCGTGCACCGTCAGCCAGGTCTGCGGCACCGCCGGCCCGTTCTTCTTGCCAGGCGGATTCACGCCGCGGCGCGTCTGCAGCGGATGCGTCATCGGTTGGGCGAGCAGGCGCCCCGTCACCGACTCGGACTGCGCGGACAGATCCGCCACCCCGCCCTGCGCGACCAGCGTGCCGCCGCGCTTGCCGGCGCCCGGGCCGATGTCGATGATGTGATCGGCGCGGCGAATCGTGTCTTCGTCGTGCTCGACGACGACGAGCGTATTGCCCTTGTCGCCGAGCTTGCGCAGCGCGTTCAGCAGGATCTGGTTATCGCGCGGATGCAGGCCGATCGTCGGCTCGTCGAGCACGTAGCAGACACCCTGCAGGTTGCTGCCCAGTTGCGCCGCGAGCCGGATGCGTTGCGCTTCGCCGCCCGACAGGCTCGGCGCCGCGCGATCGAGGCTCAGGTAGCCGAGCCCGACTTCCTCGAGAAACGCGAGGCGGCTGCCGATTTCGCCGACGATGTCGCGCGCGATCTGCGCGTCCCGCCCCGCGAGCCGCAGGCCGTCGATCCAGCGGCGCGTATCCGATACGGTCCATTGCGCGACGTCGACGATCGAATGGCCGTCGAAGGTCACCGCGCGCGCGGACGGATTCAGACGCGTGCCGCCGCAATCCGGGCACGGCGCGTCGCCGACGCCCTCCGGTTCCTGCTCGTCGGAGGGCAGCGTCTGCTCGCGGCCGCGGCCGTCTTCGGCAAGCACCGTGTCGTCGTACGCCGCGCGCTGCTCGCGCGTGAGCGCGAGGCCGGTGCCCACGCAGGCCGTGCACCAGCCATGCTTGCTGTTGTACGAGAACATCCGCGGGTCCAGCTCCGGGTAGCTCGTGCCGCACACCGGGCACGCGCGCTTCACCGACAGCACCTTGACCGCGCCGACGCGAGCGGTGGAAAGACGGTTGGCCATCGCGTGATGCAGGCCGTCGAGCGGCGCGAGCAGATGCATCACGCCCTTGCCGAGCTCGAGCGCCTCGTTCAGACGCTGTCTCAGCTCGGCCTCGTTGTCCGGCGACACGACGAGGTCGGCCACCGGCAGCTCGATCGTATGCTCGCGGAAGCGGTCGAGCTTCGGCCACGGGTCCACCGTCACGAATTCGCCGTCGACGCGCAGATGCGTGTTGCCGCGCGCCTTCGCCCACTTCGCGAGATCCGTGTACACGCCCTTGCGGTTGACGACGAGCGGCGCGAGCAGCCCGACGTGCTCGCCGCGGTGATCGCGCAGCAATTGCGCGGCGATCGATTCGACGGTTTGCGACGTCACCGGCGTGCCGTCATGGATGCAATGCTGAAGGCCGAGCTTCACGTACAGCAGCCGCAGGAAGTGCCACACTTCGGACGTCGTCGCGACCGTGCTCTTGCGGCCGCCGCGCGACAGCCGCTGCTCGATCGCCACCGTCGGCGGAATGCCGTACACCGCATCGACTTCCGGTCGCCCCGCCGGCTGCACGATCGAGCGCGCGTACGCGTTCAGCGATTCGAGGTAGCGGCGCTGGCCTTCGTGAAAGAGGATGTCGAATGCGAGCGTCGACTTGCCGGAGCCGGACACGCCAGTCACCACGTTGAACTTGCCGTGCGGAATGTCGACGTCGAGCGCCTTCAGGTTGTGTTCGCGCGCGTTGACGATCCGCACGACGTCCTCGCCTTCGATCGCCCGCCGCGCCCGCGCCGCGTTCAACACGGCCTGCAACGGCACGCCCTGCCCGGCGGGCTCGGCCTGCGCCCCCAGCGCGCGGTCGTAGTGCAACAGCGCCGCGCCGGTATGCGAGCCGGCGCAGGCTTTCACTTCGTCGGGCGTGCCCGCGCACAGCACGAGGCCGCCGCCGTCGCCGCCTTCAGGGCCGAGGTCGATCAGCCAGTCGGCCGCGCGGATCACGTCGAGATTGTGCTCGATCACGATCAGCGAATGGCCTGCCGCAAGCAGCTTGCCGAACGCCTGCATCAGCTTCGCGATGTCGTCGAAGTGCAGCCCCGTGGTCGGCTCGTCGAACATGAAAAGACGCGCGGTGCGCGCCTGTCTCGCGTCGGTCCGGCGCACGCCGCTGGTTTTCGCGGATTCGGCGAGAAAGCCCGCCAGTTTCAGGCGCTGCGCTTCGCCGCCCGACAGCGTCGGCACCGGCTGGCCGAGCTTCACGTATTCGAGCCCGACGTCGACGATCGGCTGCAGCACGCGCAACACCTCGGCGTCGGCGGCGAAGCACGCCGCGGCCTCGCTGACGGTCAGATCGAGCACGTCGGCAACGCTGAGCGCGCGGCCGCCGCGCTCGATCCGCACTTCGAGAATCTCGGCCCGGTAGCGCCGGCCGTCGCAGTCCGGGCAGCGCAGGTAGACGTCGCTCAGGAACTGCATCTCGATGTGCTCGAAGCCGGAGCCGCCGCACGTCGGGCAGCGGCCGTCGCCCGAGTTGAAGCTGAACGTGCCCGCGCCGTAGCCGCGTTGCAGCGCGAGCGGCGCCTTCGCGAACAGCTTGCGGATCTCGTCGAACGCGCCGACATAGCTCGCCGGATTCGAGCGCGTGGTCTTGCCGATCGGCGATTGGTCGACGAACACGACATCGCTCACCTGCTCCGCGCCCGCGAGGCGACGGTACGCGCCCGGCGACTCGGTGGCCTTGCCGAAGTGCCGCGCCATCGCCGGATAGAGCACGTCCTGCAACAGCGTCGATTTGCCGGAACCCGACACGCCGGTCACGCAAACGAGCCGCCGCAACGGAATCTCGACCGTCACGTCGCGCAGATTATGCTCGCTCGCGCCCTCGAGCACGATGCGCGGCGTGTGCGCGTCCACGGGCCGGCGCGACCAGTGCGACGCGTGCGCGACGTGCTTGCGGCCGCCGAGATACTCGCCCGTCAGCGTCTGGGCCGAGCGGATGTCGCCGGGCGTGCCGTCGTAGACGATCGTGCCGCCGCGCTCACCCGGGCCGGGGCCCATGTCGATCAGCCGGTCGGCCGCGAGCATCACCGACGGATCGTGCTCGACGACGACGAGCGTATTGCCCGCGTCGCGCAGGCGCTGCATCGCCTCGACGATCCGGTTCAGGTCGCGCGGATGCAGTCCGATGCTCGGCTCGTCGAGCACGAAGAGCGTCTTCGTGAGCGACGTGCCGAGCGCCGTCGTCAGGTTGATCCGCTGCACCTCGCCGCCCGACAGCGTGCGGCTCTGCCGGTCGAGCGTCAGATAGCCGAGCCCCACGTCGCACAGATACTTCAGCCGCGTGCGCACCTCGGCGAGCAGCAGCTTCAGCGCATCGTCGAGCAGCGCGCTCGGCAGGCTGATGTCGTCGAAGAAGCGGCGAATGCGCTCGATCGGCAGCAGCATCAGGTCGTGCACCGTCAGGCCCGGCAGCGCTTCGAGCTGCGCGCGGGTCCAGTCGACGCCGCGCGGCATGAAGCGATCGGCGCTCGCGAGCACCGCGTCGGCGTTCGCCTTCGTGCCGAGCCGCCACAGCAGCGCTTCCGTCTTCAGGCGCGCGCCGCCGCACACCTCGCACGGCGTGTAGCTGCGGTATTTCGACAGCAGCACGCGGATATGCATCTTGTACGCTTTCGATTCGAGGTAGCCGAAGAAGCGCTTCACGCCGTACCACTGGCTCTGCCACTTGCCGTTCCAGTCCGGCGAGCCGTTGACGACCCAGTCCCGCTCTTCGTCCGACAGCTCGGCCCACGGCGTATCGCGCCGAATGCCCGCCTTCGCCGCATGGCGCATCAGGTCGTCCTGGCATTCCTTCCAGGCGGGCGTCTGCATCGGCTTGATCGCGCCGCCGCGCAGCGTCTTGCGCGCGTCGGGAATCACGAGGCCGAGATCGACGCCGATCACGCGGCCAAAGCCGCGGCAGGTTTCGCACGCGCCGTACGCCGAGTTGAAGGAGAACAGCGCCGCCTGCGGATCCGCGTAGCGCAGATCGCTGTCGGGGTCATGGAGCCCGGTGGAGTATCGCCATACCTGAGACTGTGCGGCCGTGTCGCTCGCGTTCTCCGGCACCTGCGCGAGCACGTAGACGCTCACCCGCCCGCCGCCGCGCTTCAACGACGCTTCGATCGCCTCGATCGCGCGCGCCTTGTCGACCTGACGCAGACGAAAGCGGTCGGCCACCACGTCGAGCACCTTGCGCGGCCCGGTGGGCGACGCGATTTCGCGCCGCGCCTGCACCCGCGTATAGCCGCTCGCCGACAGCCACTGCTCGACTTCCTCGTCGCTCGCGGTTTCCGGCAACTCGACGGCGAACGTGACCGCGAGCCGCGGATCGTGATCCGCCGTGCGCGCGAAGAGGTCCGCATAGATCGTCTCAGGCGTGTCGTGCCGCACCGGCCGCGCGGTCTTGCGGTCGAACAGTTCCGCCGCGCGCGCGTACAGGAGCTTCAGGTGATCGTTGAGCTCGGTCATCGTGCCGACGGTCGAGCGCGAACTGCGGACCGGATTGGTCTGGTCGATCGCGATCGCGGGCGGCACGCCTTCGACGCGGTCCACCTGCGGCCGGTCCATCCGGTCGAGAAACTGCCGCGCATACGCGCTGAACGTCTCGACGTAGCGCCGCTGGCCCTCCGCGTACAGGGTGTCGAACACGAGACTCGACTTGCCGGAGCCCGACGGGCCGGTGACGACCGTCATTTCGCCGGTGCGCAGATCGAGATCGATATGCTTGAGATTGTGCTGACGTGCTCCGCGAATGCGGATCAGATTGCTGGATGACAATTTGTCTGCCCGTCTGAATGAGTTAGCCAGAGTTCGCGGCGCCGAAAGGCTGCGGGAGGCTCGCAGGCCCGGCGCACGCATTGCTGCGCGGGCACCGGTGCGGCTCGATTTCGACGAGTACTATACTGGATATTTATACAGCTTTCCATGACTATCTCGGACCGATGCCGTGCGGAACGGGCGGCCGCCTTGGGGCGGCGCCTGGCGGCAACGGGCGCACGACGCACATATGAATGCAGGCAGGGACCATCCCGGGCAGCACGGCGAGATCGACTGGCACGCCGGCTTGCCGCAATCGCTGCGCATACGCTTGGCGCTTCGTCGCGCACCGGATCGTATTCGCACGCCGGCAACGTGACTGGCGGCAACCCCTCGCGCGAAGCCGCCCGTAGCGGCGACACGCAAGGCGAGCCGCCCTCGGCCTGATCGGCCAGGTACATATCGAAGCAATACCGCATGACCTCCTGCGCGAGGTAGTAGCCTTGCTCATAAGTCCGATAGGACTCCGTGTTCATCGACGCATCCAGCGGCGGGTACAGCAACAACTGATGCGCGATCGGCGGACCGCCCTGCTCCCGGGCGACCGGCAGGCCGCCGCCGCGAGGTTCCCTCCCGCGCTGTCGCCGCCGACGTCGATGCGCGCAGGGTCGAGCCCCAGCAGCGTGGCAATGTTGGCGTCGATCGGCGCATGTTCAGCGGCGCCGTTCCAGGAAGGGCAACAGATGCCCGATAAAGGCGTCGGGCGCCTCTTCCATGATGAAGTGACCACAATCGGGTACGACCGCGCCCTGCAAATCCGTGGCGTTATCGCGCATGGTGGCCAGCGGCGCGTCGCAGGTGGCATGTTCGGCGCCGATGGCGAGCACCGGCATCGTCAGCTTGCGCTTCGCACGCTCCCGATTCTGGCGGACCGTCTCCGGAATGGCGCGGTAATAGGAAAAACCGCCGCGCAAACCACCCGGAGCCGCATAGGCGTCGACATAAACATCGACAGCCACACAATCGCGCCGGAACGACCAGCGGTTGAACATGAACTCCAGATAGGCGCGTTCACGCCCGGCAATCAGCGTCTCGGGCAAGTCGGCGAGCTGATTGAACATGAAATGCCAGAGGAAGATGTTTTCTTCCGGCGGGACGAAGATCGGCGGCGCGGGAGCCAGCCCGGGAATCACCGCCTCGGTGAGCGCGAGCGCCGTCACCGCCTCGGGTCGATCGCTGGCCAACGCGTAGGCCACCCACATGCCGACGTCGTGACCCGCCACCTGGTAGACGTCGAAGCCGAGCAGCGTCATCACGCGATGCAAGGTGGCGGCCGTGTGACCGGTGTCATAGCCGACATGCGGCCGGTCGGAATAGCCGGTGCCTGGCGGATCGACAGCAACAGCCATGAAGCCATGCGCTGCGAGCGCCTGCATGACATGGCGCCACGCGTACCAGGTCTGCGGCCACCCTGGAATCAGCAGGACAGGGGTACCGGCGCCGGCGATCACACAATGCACGCGCTGACCATCGATGCGCACATATTGGTGGGTGAAGCCTTGGGAGTTGGCCGATGGCGGCGGAAGTTGAGCGGACATATCGATTTTCCGTAGCAATGCGGGAAGCGGCTCACGCCATGCCGAGCATGGCGTGGATTTGTCGTGGATTGACCGCGGCGCCGGCGAAGTCGTCGAAGATGCGCTCCGTCACGCGGATGATGTGGTCATTGATGAACGCGACGCCTTCGCGCGCGCCGTCCTCCTGGTCCTTGAGACAGCATTCCCACTCCAGGGTGGCCCAGCCCGTGTAGTCGTATTGCGCGAACTTGGAGAAGATCGCCTTGAAGTCGACCTGACCGTCGCCGAGCGAGCGGAAACGGCCGGCACGCTCCAGCCATGAACTGTAGCCGCCGTAGATGCCTTGCCGGCCCGAGGGAAGAAATTCGGCATCCTTCACATGGAACATGCGGATGTGCTCGCGGTAGATGTCGATGTAGGCCAGATAATCCAACTGCTGCAACACGAAATGACTGGGATCGAACAGGATCTTGCAGCGCTCGTGCTGGCCGACCAGCGCATGGAAGCGTTCGAAGGTGATGCCGTCATGCAGGTCCTCGCTCGGGTGGATCTCGTAACAGAGGTTGACGCCGTTTTCATCGCAGACATCGAGAATCGGCCGCCAGCGCCGCGCCAGCTCGTCGAAGGCCGTCTCGATCAGGCCCGCGGGCCGCTGGGGAAAGGGAAACAGGTAGGGCCACGCAAACGAGCCCGAGAAGGTGCCCATGTCGGTCAGCCCCAGGCGGCGTGAGGCCCGTGCCGCCAGCTTGAGTCGGTCCAGGGCCCATGCCGTGCGCGCGATCGGATTGCCGCGCACGGCCTCGGGGGCGAAGTTGTCGCACATCGCGTCGTACGCCGGATGCACCGCGACCAGTTGCCCGAAGATGTGCGTGGTCAACTCGCTGATCTCCAGGCCATGCTCGGCCAGGGAGCCCTTCACTTCGTCGCAATAATCCTGACTGTCCGCAGCGGTCTCCACGTCGAACAGACGCCCGTCCCAGGCGGGAATCTGCAACGCCTTGAAGCCAACGCCGGCGGCCCATTGCGCGATGTTCGGCAAGCTGTCGAACGGGGTGGCATCGTCGGCGAACTGCGCGAGATGAAGGCTGGGGCCCTTGAGGGTACGCATGCGAAGCTCCAATTGTTTGTTGATTGACAAAGAATAGAATGAGGGAACATCGCATGTCAACACGACGCGCGATAAAATCGACGCAACGATGTATCGACGGATGAGAGAGGCGATGGCGGGACGACCGAGAGAATTTGATCGCGACATGGCCCTGAAACGGGCCATGCTCGCGTTCTGGCGACGCGGCTATGAAGGCACGTCGATGTCTGACCTGGTCGAAGTCATGGGCATCGCGTCAGCACGCATCTATGCCGCCTTTGGCAGCAAGGAGGCGCTGTTCCACGAAGCCGTGACGCTCTACGAGCAAGGCGACGGCGGTTTCGCCGACCGCGCCCTCAGCGAGGAAACCGATGTCCGCGCGGCCATCGAACGGATGCTGCGCGACGCCATAGCCACCTATACCAAGCGCGGCCATCCCCACGGCTGCATGGTGGTATCCGCCGCCACCAACTGCGCGGCCGACAACGAAGGTGTCGTGGAATGGCTGGCGGCACATCGGCGTGCACGCACGCAATCGATCGCCGAGCGCCTGCGGCTCGCAACCGAACAAGGGCAGCTCGCGCCGGGAACCGACATCAAGGCGTTGGCCGATTTCTATGCGACCCAGTTGCATGGCATCTCCGTTCAGTCCCGCGATGGGGTATCGAAGGAGCGCCTGCTGGCGTCCATCGGTCCGGCCATGATGCCGCTCGCGATGGCTTTGCGTGACATGGCGTGACCTATCATGCCGAACGGCCGCAATGAAACGCCGGGCAGGACATTCAATGAACGGTTCCCACATGGGTCGCATCGGCATCGCGTGTCGGCAAACGATATCGGAAATGCAAGCGCTCCAGCTCAATTCGGCCATCCATCCGGTTGACGTCACAAGTCTTCTGCCCATGCGGCAAACGGACGAATCAGCAAGGATTGCCAAGCTTTCCCCCTATCCCAGGCATTCACTCGCCAAGCCGTCACAAGCGATCCGGCGCCGCCGACGGGCGCGTGCGTAACCGTCGCCGCTGCGACCTAAATTGATAGTTATGCTCGGTAAGTTCGTGCCGATCAGCACCATTTCGATCTGAAGATCGTTGAAAGCAGCCAAAGCTGCCGAGCTTTGCTGCAAGCCGATTCCTGGATCGACCACACTGCAACCGCAGTTGGCACCCAAAGTACCCATACCCGATACCGCGCGCAAGAGAGCCTACTCCCTGCCTTCCGATTCCCGCGTCGCACGGTGAGCGATCGGGGGCGGTCGGAATAAACACGATGGCCTGTCCGTTTACTAACGGCTCTTCCGCGTTCGGAGCGCAATCATGAAACAGGTTCATGCGGCGCTCGGCGCTGCATTGGCGGCTATCGTGCTGGCGAGCGTCGTGGCGTGCGGCGGTTCCACACACGCCAGGCAATACCAGGTCAGCGCCCTGGTCTCCGACGGTGCGCTTCCGGCTGCTCACGTGGATGTCAACCTGAAGAATCCTTGGGGCATTGCCTTCAATCCCAAGGGCTTTGTATGGGTTGCGGATAACGGCTCGCAGCATGCGACCCTCTATGATGGCAACGGCGTGCCGCAGTCTCTCGTTGTGACCATTCCCCCCGGCGCCAGCGGCGACCCCGATCCGACCGGCATTGTGTTCAATGGCACGACCGACTTCATGGTGACCCAGGGCGCCAAGTCGGGACCCGCAGCCTTCATTTTCGTGGGAGAGGGCGGGACCATAGCCGCATGGTCGCCCGCAGTCAATCCGACATCGGCGGTCACGGTGTTCGACAGCCGTGGCGCCGCCGTCTACAAGGGGCTGGCGATGGCCAGCAATAATGGGGCGAATTTCCTGTACGCGACGGATTTCCACAATAACCGGATCGACGTATTCGATCGGACCTTCACGAAGGTCACGCCGGCCGGCGCGTTTCAAGACCCCTCGTTGCCAGCAGGATTCGCGCCGTTCGGAATCCAGGCGATCGGCTCGAAACTTTTCGTCGCTTACGCGAAGCAGGACGCGGCAGCGCATGATGACGTTGCTGGCGCAGGCTTCGGCTTGATCGACGTGTTCAGCCCGTCGGGCCAATTCATTCAGCGCTTCACCACCGGCGGGCCGCTGAACGCGCCGTGGGGCATGGCGCGGGCGCCTGCGAATTTTGGTCGCTTCGGCAATGCCATTCTGGTCGGCAACTTCGGCGACGGCATGATCCACGCGTTCGAGGCGGCTTCTGGAATGTTACTTGGGACCCTGCAGCACGCCGATGGCAGTGCGATCGTCGAGCCGGGGCTGTGGGGCATCGCATTCGGCAACGGGCTCAACAGCCAACCCACCGATACACTGTTCTTCGCCGCCGGACCCAATGACGAAGCCGACGGCCTTTATGGCCGCATCGACGTGGAACCGTGATCGCAATCGCCGGGACGGCATGGTGTGACGTAATACCGACGCTCGACAAGAACCCGCCAAACCGTCCGCCGCCGCCCTATCCCGTACCGGCAACCATCCCACAAACTGTATCGGTACTGTACCGATTCGGTCCACTACACTCGCTTCGTCATCCTTGCATTGATTCCGCAGACGAAGAGAGCATCACCATGGACTATTTCACCGTCAGCGCGCTGCCCGCCGGCATGCTGTTCGCGCTCGTCACCTCGATCACGCCCGGCCCGAACAACACGATGCTGCTCGCGTCCGGCGTCAACTTCGGCTTCCGTCGCACGCTGCCGCACATGTTCGGCATCAGTTCGGGCGTCGCGATCCTGATGCTGTCGGTCGGCTTCGGCCTCGGCGAAGCGTTCAAGCGGATCCCGATTCTTTACACGCTGCTCGAAACCGCAAGCGTCGTTTATCTGCTGTATCTCGCGTGGCGCATCGGCACGTCGGGCGAAGTGCGCGCTCACAACGGCAAATCGCGTCCGATGACGTTCGTCGAAGCGATCGCATTCCAATGGGTCAATCCGAAAGCGTGGATGATGGTGCTGACCGCCGCAACGACGATCCAGCTCTCCGCCGACTACGGCCGCAACGCCGTCTGGATGGCGCTCGTGTTCGTCTTCGTCGGCCTGCCGTGCATCAGTGTCTGGGCGGCGTTCGGTCAGGGGCTGCGCGGTTTTCTGTCCAATCCGCGATGGCTGCGCGCGTTCAATATCACGATGGCCGCGTTGCTCGTTTTGTCGCTTTATCCGCTGTTCGCGAAGGTCGCCGGCCACTGAAACGCTTCGCCCCGTTGTGATCCGATCCGGTAAAGCGTACGCTTTCCTTCCGGACATCGGTTCGCCGCATCGCGGACCCGTCCCGGCCGGGAGAACGCAGATGAAGCCACTGCTGAAAGCAGGCGATCGGATCGAAGGCCTGCATTGGGTTGCCGAGTACCGCCATCGCGCACATCTGATTCGCGTGCTGCGCGAGCGTGTCGAAGTGGGCACTTACGGCGCACCGTCCGCGCTGTTCGGCGACGAGGAGGAGATGGGCGCGTCGACGCCTGCCGATCACCGCGGCCGAGAAGCCGCATTGCGCGCGTATCTGCGCCACTTCGCGAAGGTCCACGACGCCGAGGAATGACGGGGCGCGAACGCGTCGCCCCGTCGATCGTCGCAATGGGTCGCCCCCATCATGCCAATCACGCCGCTCGCGTTGGCGCGCTCGGCTCCCCGTCGTGCAGCACAGCCGCGCGCTTGACCATCAGCGCACCCGCCGCAATCAGCGCCGGCACCGCGAGCATCGAAAAAATCGTGTCGAATCCGAGTTGCGCCTGCAGCAGCAAGCCTCCCGAAAACGCTCCCAGAATTCCGCCAAAGCGCCCGACGCCGAGCATCCACGCGACGCCCGTCGCGCGCCCGCTCGTCGGATAGAACGCCGCCGCGAGCGCCGGCAGCGACGATTGCGCACCATTCATGCAAACGCCCGCGACGAACACGACAGCCGCGAGCAGCGCGAGGTGCCCGGCCTGCAATCCGATCATCCACACGAACAACGCCGTCAGCGCATACGTGACCGCAATCACTCGATGCGGCTCGAAGCGGTCCATCAGCCAGCCGCACGCGATCGCGCCGATGCCACCGCCGAGCGGGAACAGCGCGGTGACGAGCGCCGCATCGCGCACCGTGAAGCCCGTGTCGCGAATCAGCGTCGGCAGCCAGCTCGTCATCAGGTAGTAGACGAGCAGCCCCATGAAGTAAGTGAGCCACAGCATCGCGGTGCCGGCGCGATAGCGCGGCGACAACACGACGGCCGCACCCGAGCGCCGCTGCTCGCCGTGGTCGTCGGACAGCACGAAGCGCACGCCGTCGAACGGCGCATCGGGCGCGATCCTCCGCAGCACCGCCGCGATCCGCTCGTGCGGCGCGCCGCGCAGCACCATGAAACGGATCGACTCGGGTAGCGCGACCAGCAATGCGCCGAGCACGAGCGGCGCGACGCCGCCGACGATAAAGACGCTGCGCCATCCGTGATCGGGAATCAGCGCAGCGGCGACGAGGCCGCCCGCCGACGAGCCGAGCGTGAAGCCGCAGAACATCGTGTTGACGAGGAACGAGCGTTTCGCGTGCGGCGCGTACTCGGCCATCAGCGTCGTCGCGTTCGGCATCGCGGCGCCAAGGCCGAGCCCCGTCAACAACCGCAGCACCGCGAGTTCCGTCACCGACTGCGTGAAAGCGCAGCCGATGCTGAAGAGTCCGAACAGCACGACCGAGCCCACCAGCACGCGCTTGCGGCCGATCCTGTCGGCGAGCGGGCCTGCCGTCAGCGCGCCGAGCGCGAGGCCGACGAGCGCCGCGCTCATCACCGGCCCGAGCGCGGCTTTCGTCGCGTGCCATTCCTGGCCGAGCGCAGGCGCAACGAAGCCGATCGCAGCGGTATCGAAGCCGTCCGCCGCGACGATCAGAAAACACAGGATCAAAATCAGCCACTGATAAGGCGAAAAGCGCCGTTCGTCGATGAACTGCTGCACATCGAGCTGGCGCGCGAGGTCGGTCATTGCTGTCTCCGTTGGGGTTATCGTCGACGCGTTCGCGTCCTGCGCCGATACGATGCCGGCGCGTGTCGTCACGCACGGGCGGCGGCCGTTGTTCGGCGCGCCGTCCGTGCGGTGTGTCGCTTCGTGTTGCGTGCTTCTCGTGCTTCTCGTGCTTCTCGGGTCGTTCGTATCGAGTGAGGTCAGGCTGCGCTGTCTTCTTCGCCGAAGATGCGCTGCGCGAGGTGGAATGCAGAATTCGCCGCGGGCACGCCGCAGTAGATCGCGGTCTGCAGCAGCACTTCCTTGATCTCGTCGCGCGTCACGCCGTTGTTCTTCGCTGCCCGCAGATGCAGCGCAAGTTCCTCGCCGCGGTTGAGCGCGACCATCATCGCGATCGTCAGCAGGCTGCGCGTGTGGCGCGGCAGGCCGTCGCGCGTCCAGATCTCACCCCACGCATAGCGCGTGATCAGATTCTGGAATTCGTCGGTCAGCTCGGTGCGGTTCGCGAGCGAGCGGTCGACGTGCGCATCGCCGAGCACCGCGCGGCGCACGTTCATGCCCGCTTCGTAACGTTGATCGTCGTTCATCTCGATGCGCTCGCGTCAGGCCGTCAGGAAATCGATCAGCGTGCGATTGAAGCCGCCCGCACATTCGATGTTCGAGATGTGCGCGCAGTCGAATTCGACATGCTTCGCGCCCGCGACCGACGCGGCGAGCGCGCGCCCCTGGTCCGGCGGCGTCGAAAGGTCGTGCGCGCCCGTCACGACGAGCGTCGGCACCGCGATGCCCTTTACTTCATCGCGCAGATCGGCGGCATTCAGCGCGTCGCAGTTCGCCGCGTAGCCGTCCTTGTCCGTGTGATTGAACGTATCGCGGATCACGTCGATGAGGCGCGGCTCATGCTCGAAGAATGCGGCCGTGAACCAGCGCGGCAGCACCGCGTCGGCGAGCGCCGCCATCCCTTCGGTGCGCGCCTTCTGCGCGCGCGGCCCCCATATTTCCGGCGAGCCGATTCTGGCCGACGTGTTCGACAGCACCACGCGATCGATGCGCCCCGCATGGCGCGCGGCGAGCGCCGCGCCCGTCAGGCCGCCCATCGAGATACCGCAGAAATGCGCGCGTGCGATTCCGACGTGATCGAGGAGGCCGATCACGTCGCCCGCCAGTTGCGCGATCGTGTACGAGCCCGCCGGCGCGTCCGAATGGCCGTGACCGCGCGTGTCGTAGCGCAGCAGATTGAAGTGCGCGGTCAGCGGGCCGATCTGCGGTGCCCACATCGACAGGTCTGCGCCGAGCGAGTTCGAGAACACGAGCCACGGCGCGTCGGCGCGCGCCGCGCGATCGATCCGGTAATGCAGTCGCACTCCATCGACTGAAGCGAAAGGCATGGGAATCCCTCCTTAATGGCGGCTCGCGTGGAGCGCGAGCACGGCGTCGACATAGGCGTGCGCCTCGCCGACGTAATGAGCGGGGTCGAGCAACTGCCGCAGCGCATCCGGCGCGAGGTGTGCGGCGACGTCAGGGTCCGCGGCCAGCACGTCGTGCAGTGAGCGGCCGCTGCGCACGGCTTCCTTCGATGCGCGCTCGACGAGATGATGCGCGTCGAGCCGGCCGATCTTCTCGCCGAGCGCGAGCATCACCGCCTCGCCGAGCACGAGGCCGTGCGTCGCGTCGAGATTTTCGGCCAAACGCGCGACGTCGACAGTGAGGCCATCGACGATCTGCGCGATCTGCGCGAGCGCGCCGCCCGCGAGCCGCGCGAGTTCGGGCAGCGCATCCCACTCGGCTTGCCAGCCGCCGAGCGCGCGCTCGTGCTCCTGAACCATGCCGGCGAGCACGGTCGACACGAGCCCCGGCGCGCGCACGGCCGCGGTCAGCACGGCCGCGCAGCCGACCGGATTGCGCTTGTGCGGCATCGTCGACGAGCCGCCCTTGCCCGCCGCGGCAGGCTCCGCGAGTTCGCCGATCTCCGTCTGCATCGACAGCGAAATGTCTCGCGCGATCTTGCCGAGCGTGCCGATCAGCATCCCGAAGCAAGCGGCGGTCTCGGCGATCCGGTCGCGCTGCGTGTGCCACGGCACGGCCGGCAGCGCGAGCTGCAGATCGTCCGCGAGCGCGCGCGCCACCGCGGACGCCGCGTCGCGCAGGCTCGCGAGCGTGCCCGCCGCGCCGCCGAACTGCAACGCGAGCGCGCGCTCGCGCAATGCTGCGACACGCTCGCGATGACGGAGCAGCGCGTCGAGCCATTGCGCGAACTTCAATCCGAGCGTGATCGGCAGCGCCTGCTGCAACCACGTGCGGCCGATCATCGGCGTCGCGCGGTGCGCGGCCGCGAGCGCCGCAAGCGTCGCGCACGTGTCGCGCAGCAGCGGATCGAGCCAGTCGAACGTGTCGCGAAGTTGCAGCACGGTCGCCGTATCGATGATGTCCTGGCTCGTCGCGCCCCAGTGCACGTACTTCGCCGCTTCGACGTCGCGCGCCTTCACGTGCGCGGTCAGTTGCCTGACGAGCGGAATCGCGAGGTTGCCGCCGAACGCCGCTTCGCGCATCAGCGCTTGCGCGTCGAGTGCGCCGGCCGTGCATGCGGCCTCGATCGGCTGCACCGCGCTCGCCGGAATCACGCCGTTCGCGGCGAGCGCGCGCGCGAGCGCCGCTTCAACGTCGAGCATCCGTTGCAACGTCGCATGCGGCGACCAGATCCGGTTGAGCGGTTCGCTTCCGCAAACGAGAGCGGTCAGGCGGGCACTGTCTTCGAGCATGGAGTCGATCGAAAAAAACGAATTGCGCTTATTGTCCACCGAAGCGCCGGACGTTGCGCGATCGGCCGTTCAGCCAATCGCGGCCAATCCGCGCCAATCGCGCCGGGCCGCCGAGCGAAGCGAGCGGCGCCGCGCCACATCACGCCGCAGCCTTCTGCGTCGCGTCGACGAGCGGCACGCCCGTGAGCTTCTGCAGCGCGTCGAACGAGAGGTCGGCGAAAATCTCGCGCACGGCGAGGCCGTCGCGCGTCACGTCGAGCACCGCGAGATCGGTGTAGATGCGGTCGACGCAGCGCACGCCCGTCACCGGGTACGAGCATTCGGCGACGATCTTGCTCTCGCCCTGCTTCGTCAGGTGCTCCATCATCACGAACACCTGCTTCGCGCCGATCGCGAGATCCATCGCGCCGCCCACCGCGGGAATCGCGTCGGGCGCGCCCGTGTGCCAGTTCGCGAGGTCGCCTTGCGCGGACACCTGGAATGCGCCGAGCACGCAATAGTCGAGATGGCCGCCGCGCATCATCGCGAACGAATCCGCGTGATGGAAGTACGCGCCGCCCGTGAGCAGCGTCACGTGCTGCTTGCCGGCGTTGATCAGCTCATTGTCCTCTTCACCCGGCGCGGGGGCGGGGCCCATGCCGAGCAGGCCGTTCTCGCTGTGCAGGAAGATTTCCTTGCTCGGATCGAGATGGTTCGCGACGAGCGTCGGCACGCCGATGCCGAGGTTCACGTATGCGCCTTCGGGAATGTCTTGCGCGACGCGCTTCGCCATGTCGTCGCGGGTCAGTCGTTTCATCGTGTTCTCCTCGGGGATTCAGGCGGCGCGCTCGGCGGCCAGCTCGGCCGCATGCGCGGCCTGCGGCACTTCGACGATGCGCTGCACGAAGATGCCGGGCGTCACGATGTGCTCGGGATTCAGCGCGCCGAGCGGCACGACTTCCGACACCTGCACGATCGACGTCTTCGCGGCCATCGCCATCACCGGCCCGAAGTTGCGCGCGGTCTTTCGATAGACGAGGTTGCCCCAGCGGTCGCCCTGGTGCGCCTTCACGAGCGCGAAATCCGCGTGGATCGGCGTCTCGAACACGTAGTGCTTGCCGTCGATCACGCGCGTTTCCTTGCCTTCGGCGAGCTTCGTGCCGTAGCCCGTCGGCGAGAAGAAGCCGCCGATGCCGGCGCCCGCCGCGCGAATCCGCTCGGCGAGATTGCCTTGCGGCACCAGCTCGAGCTCGATCTCGCCCGCGCGATACAGCGCGTCGAACACCTGCGAATCGGCCTGACGCGGGAACGAACAGATGATCCTGCGCACGCGCTTCGCCTTCAGCAGCGCGGCGAGGCCCGTCTCGCCGTTGCCGGCGTTGTTGTTGACGATCGTCAGGTCGCGCGCGCCCTGCGCGATCAGCGCGTCGATCAGTTCGGCGGGCATCCCGGCCGTGCCGAAGCCGCCGATCATGATCGTCGCGCCGTCGTGGACATCGGCCACCGCCGACTGGAGGGAATCGAAAATCTTGTTGACCATGTCTCTTCCTATGCGAATCCGCGCGCACGCGCCCGTCGCGGCACGCGTTCGCGCGAGAAACTGCGCGCTTCGCCAGACGATCCGATTTGTTCTAATTACGAACTCAGATTCGATTAGCGAACGGTTTGCCGATCATAGAGGCGCGTGCGCACGATTGTCAAGGCAACGCCAGCCGGCCCCGTGTCCGCGGTTGCGGCGCGACGCGCTCACGCTGCGGCGACCTCGTCGAACGATGACGCGATGCCCGCCGCATCGTCGAACGGCAAGCCGACGTAGTTCTCCGCGAGAGACTGCGCGGCCGCGCGCGAACGCGTCACGTACTTGAGCTCGGCGCGCTTCAGCCGATTGACGAACGGCGAATCGTCGACCGACGGATGCAGCATATTCGTCATCCAATACGAAAAATGCTCGGCGCGCCATATCCGTTCCAGACAGGTTGACGAGTAGGCATCGAGCAGATCGTCTTGCCCGTCGCGGTAGCGCGCGCCCAGCGCGCGCGAGAGCGCCCGAACGTCGGCGACCGCGAGATTCATCCCCTTCGCGCCCGTCGGCGGCACGATGTGCGCGGCATCGCCCGCGAGAAACAGCCGGCCGTACTGCATCGTCTCCGACACGAAGCTGCGCATCGGCGTCACGCTCTTCTGCGTGATGCGGCCTTCGTTCGGCGTCCAGCCGCCTTCGTTTTCGAAACGCGTGCGCAGCTCTTCCCAGATCCGCGCATCCGGCCATTCGGCCAGGTTCTCGTCGGGCCGGCATTGCAGGTACAGTCGGGTGACGGTCGGCGAGCGCATCGAGAACAGCGCGAAGCCGCGCGCGTGGTGCGCATAGACGAGCTCGTCGAGCGACGGCGCCGCATCGGCAAGGATGCCGAGCCACGCGTACGGATACACGCGCTCGAACGTGCGCAGCCGTTCGGCCGGGATCGTCTGGCGCGCGACGCCGTGAAAGCCGTCGCAGCCGGCGATGTAGCCGCAATCGATCCGGTCGGTGCGGCCGTCCGCGTGCGTGAACGTCACCGAAGGCCGATCGGTTGCGACGCCGTGCAGCGCGACGTCGCGCACGTCGAAATGGATCGGCTGGCCGTTTTCGAGCGCGGCCGCGATCAGGTCGCGCACGACTTCGTGCTGGCTGTACACGGTGATCGCTCTGCCGGGCGTCAACACACCGAAGTCGATCCGGTGGCGGCGGCCGTCGAACAGCAGTTCGATGCCGCGATGAACGAGCCCCTCGCGCCGCATCCGCGCGCCCAGGCCCGCTTCGTTCAGCGTGTCGACGGTGCCCTGCTCGAGCACGCCGGCGCGAATCCGGTTCTCGCAGTATTCGCGCGAGCGCGCTTCGAGCACGACGGCGTCGATGCCTTGCAGACGGAGCAGATGGGAAAGCAGCAGGCCGGACGGGCCGGCGCCGATGATCGCGACTTGCGTGCGCATTGTTCGTCTCCTGTGTCGATCGGCGTCGGCGCTTTGGCGCTTATGTCGGCCGGAGTCGGTGCTTCTGTCCGCACTGACTCCGGCCCCGCGCTTCGCACTCCGGTCGCATGTAATGTGAACATTGATTCGAATAGCGAACAGATTGTCAGCGCTATCCCGACTATGCAGTAATGTAATTTAGGAGATAAGTTCTATATGGATATCCAATAGTAGTGATGCGATGCCTGATCTCGATCTGAACCTGATTCCTTATCTGGTCGTGCTCAACGAGACGCGCAATGTGAGCCGCGCGGGCGAGTTGCTAGGCGTGAGCCAGCCGCGCGTGAGCGCCGCGCTCGGGCGGCTGCGCGAGCACTTCGGCGATCCGCTGTTCGTGCGGACCTCGCGCGGCATGGAGCCGACGCCTCGCGCGCTCGCACTGATTCCGGCCGCGCGCGACGCGCTCGCGAGCATCGAGCGCGGCCTCGGCGCGCCGCACGACTTCGATCCGGCGAAGAGCGCGCGCACGTTCTCGATCGCGTTGTCCGACGTCGGCGAGATCGTGTTCCTGCCGAGGCTGCTGCAGGCGTTCGCGGAACGCGCACCGCACGCGAACCTGCGCTCGGCATCGCTGTCGCACGCGCAAGTCGCGCACGCGCTCGAGGACGGCGGCATCGATCTCGCGGTCGGCTACTTTCCGGATCTCGGCGGCACGAACTTCTTTCAGCAGCGGCTCTTCACGCACCGCTTCATCTGCCTGCTGCGGCGCGGCCACCCGCTCGCCGAGCGGCCGCTCACACTCGAGCGGTTCCTCGCGTGCGGCCACGCGGTCGTGCGCGCGGAAGGCCGCAGCCAGGAAGTGCTCGAGCAGTATCTGGCGAAGCGGCGGCTCGCGCGCCGGGCGGTGCTCGAGACGCCGCATTTCATGAGCCTGCCGTTCATCCTGAGCCGCACCGATCTGATCGCGACCGTCCCGCACGCGATCGGCTATGCGTATGCAACCGAGCACGCATCGATCACGCTCGTCGAGCCGCCGCTGCCGTTGCCGCGCTTCGACCTGAAGCAGCATTGGCATCGCAAGTTCCACAACGATCCGAGCATCGCGTGGCTGCGCGGCGTCGTCGCCGGGCTGTTCAACGATGCGCTCGACGAATGGCCGAAGTGACGGCGAGCGGCAACCGCAAGCGGCGCGTGCGGCCACGCTCGCCCGTCGTTTGCAAACGCGAGCCGCAGCGCACGCTCGCGGCGAAAGCATGAAACAATGATCGACCGGCCGCAGCATCAGCGGTCTTCATGGAGTTCAGAGCATATGGCTAAAGGAAAGACCGCGAGCAAGGCGGCAGGCAAGCGGGCCGCCCGTGAGGCGGCCCGCACGAGCGCGCCGGCGAACCGGCCGAGCCGCGACGAAGCCGAAGCGGCCGTTCGCGTGCTGCTGCGCTGGGCGGGCGACGATCCGGAACGCGAAGGTCTCGTCGACACGCCGGCGCGCGTCGTCCGCGCATACGAAGAATTCTTCGTCGGCTACGCGCTCGAGCCGCGCGACATTCTTGCGCGCACGTTCAGCGAAGTCGACGGCTACGACGAGATGATCGTGCTGAAGGATATCCGCTTCGAAAGCTATTGCGAGCATCATATGGTGCCGATCATCGGCCGCGCGCACGTCGCGTATCTGCCGAATCATCGCGTCGTCGGCATCTCGAAGCTCGCGCGTCTCGTCGATGCGTTCGCGAAGCGCCTGCAGATCCAGGAAAAGATGACGGTGCAGATCGCCGACACGCTGTTCGACGTGCTGCAGCCGAAAGGCGTCGGCGTGATTCTCGAGGCCGCGCACCAGTGCATCTCGACGCGCGGCATCCACAAGCCCGGCGTCGAGATGGTGACGTCGCGGATGCTCGGCACGTTCCGCTCCGATCCGACGACGCGCCGCGAATTCCTGTCGATCGTCGCGAACCCTTCCTCGGTCAACCTGACGAATACGTAAATGCAGCCGAGCATGAAATCAGCCACCCCGCCCGTCGTGCTCGTGACGGGCGCCGCGCGGCGCGCGGGCCGGGCGTTCGCGTTGCGCTTCGCCGCGCGAGGCTATCGCGTAGCGGTGCACTACGACCGCTCGGCCGACGCCGCGCAGGCGGTCGTGCGCGAGATCGAATCGTCGGGCGGCGAAGCCGTCGCGCTGCAGGCGGACCTCGCGCACGCGGAGGCGATCACGCAGCTCGTCGATGCGGTCTACGCGCGCTTCGGCCGTCTCGACGTGCTCGTGAACAACGCGTCCGTGTTCTGGCAGGACCATCTGCCGAGCTTCGATCTCGCCGCATTCGACAACGCGTGGGCGATCAACTGCCGCGCACCGGTCCTGCTGACGCGCGCGTACTACGAGCGTGCGAAGGCGGCGCTCGCGCAGGGCGTCGTGATCAACGTCGTCGATCAGAAGATCAAGGAAAACTTCCATCGCGACCACTTCAGCTACACGGTCGCGAAAGCGGCGCTCGGCAATCTCACGCAGATGCTCGCGCTGTCGGCGAGCCCGGTGCTGCGCGTGAACGCGGTGTTTCCTGGATTGATGCTGCCGAGCGACGATCAGACGCCCGCCGATTTCGAGCACGCGAGCCGCGCATCGACGCCGCTTGCGCGGATCGCCGGACCGAACGACGTCGCGGACGCGATCCTGCTGTTGACGGGGCCTGCGTACAACGGCGCCGATTTCGTCGTCGACGCGGGACAGAATCTGATCCGCGTCGATCAGGACGTGCTGTACAAGCACCGGTCGCCGGCCGGCAAGCATTGATTCGGTGCGACAGCGGCAAGCGGCAACCGCGCCGCCCGCTCAGTCCTTCTCGGCCTGATCCTTGTCGCTCTCGCGAATCTTCCCCTGCGCGACGCTGCTGCCGGGCGGCACGCTGTGCGTGAGCCACACGTTGCCGCCGATCACCGAGCCCTTGCCGATCGTCACGCGGCCGAGGATCGTCGCGCCCGCATAGATGACCACATCGTCCTCGACGACCGGATGCCGCGCGTTGCCCTTGACGAGCATCCCGTCGCCGTCGGCGGGAAAGCTCTTCGCGCCGAGCGTGACCGCCTGATAGACGCGCACGCGCTCGCCGATGATCGCGGTCTCGCCAATCACGACGCCCGTGCCGTGGTCGATGAAGAAGCTCGAGCCGATTTGCGCGCCCGGATGGATGTCGATGCCCGTCGCCGAGTGCGCGATCTCGTTGATGAAGCGTGCGAGCAGCGGCACGCCGAGCCGATACAGCGCATGGGCAAGCCGGTGGTGCATCATCGCGAGCACGCCCGGATAGCAGAGCAGGATTTCGGTGATGTGCTGCGCGGCCGGATCGCCGGTGTATGCGGCCTGGATGTCGCTGACGAGGAGCGCGCGGATGCGGGGCAACTGCGTGCCGAACTCGCGCGCGATCTCGAACGCGCGTTCGTCGAGCACCGCAAGCGGCGTCTCCGCGTGCTCGGGCAGGAACCGCAGCGCGCGGCGAATCTGCTCGGCGAGCAGGCGCAGCGTGCTTTCGAGCGTATGGCCGACGTAGTAGTCGACGGTCTCGTCGGTCAGATCGGGCGCGCCGTAATGCGTCGGGAACATCGACGCGCGCAAGCCCGACACGATCGTGCAGATCGCATCGCGCGACGGCAACTCGCGAATGCCTCGCGGATGGCGCGTGCGGTGCAGCTTCTCGCGCGATTCACGCAGGTCGGCGACGATCTGTTCGAGGCCCCAGTTTCGGGCGGATTTCGACATAGGCAAAAACGCACGGCCGCGCTTGCGCATACGGCCGCCTGATAAAAGTGACGGGTTCCGCAAGATTACCGCGTTTTTGCCGTGTCAGCGGAGTGCGCGTCGCCGCGCCGTCCTAAATGGTGAGACTGCTCGCGTCGATCCATCGGACGGCCCAATCGCGCGCATGCGCGATCGCCGCGTCTTCGTCGTTGAAATGCAGATCGGAGGGAAAGAAGCGATTCGCAACCAGTTCGCCGTCGCTCGATCGCGAGATGACGACGTAGGGCTGGAAGGAGCCGTCGCTCGCGCGCGCCGGCGCGCAGTTCAACAGATACCCGCGATGCGTGAATGCAGTAGTCGTAGAGTGCATAAGTCCGCCCACCTTAAGTCCCCTTTACCTTCTTCTTCGCTACCCGTCCGTTAAGGATGCCGCGGCGCCCGATGCGGGTGGAAGCGGGTGCGCCGAATGTCGCGCACCGCTTGTCGGAAAAGAATCATACTCTGTAGGAAACGCGTCTTCTAGCTGAAATAATTATTTGGAAAGCGCGACGCGCGGTGCGGCAGCGGCGCTCGCACGCGCATCCTTTTCCGTGTTGCCCGGAACGGCTCTTCGAAGGTCCGGGCGTCGCGCCGCCGGGATGACAGCGATGAATCCGTTCGAACGCAAGACGCCCGCCGATGGCGGCCGCGCGCATCCGCGCAGCGCCGAGCTGTACAACGACGCGACGCACGACAGCACCGTCGACACCGATGGCAAGAACCGCGAAGCCGCCCGCATCGCGAGCGGCGGGCCGATTTCTCCTGACCAGATCACGACGAGCAACGCGTCGCTCGACAATGCGATGCCCGAGACGCCCGACGGCTTCGCCGGCTTCGACAGCCGGCCCGGCGGCAATCGTCCGCAGTTCGCGCTGCGGGCGGGCTACACGGTCGTCGACAAAGGGTTCGACGCCGCCGCGTCACGCGATGCGCGCGCGGACGACGAGTTCCCGTCGTCTTATCATCCGCCGCGCCGGCCGGGGCGCATCGTCGAGCTCGCGCCGGTTTCGCGTTGAAGCCGATGTCGATGCCGATGTGATGGCGGCTTGACGTCGTCGGCACGCGCGTACCGACGCGGCGGCGGTTCGTGCCGCGAGCGATCGTTATCGCCGCACAGTCTCCGCACGGCAGCTCGGCCGCGTTTGCAGTCGCCCATCAAGACGTTCGTGCGCCTACGTGTCTGACCCGGCCAAGCGTTTGATTCGGGCGTTTGAATACGCAAGCCGCGCGATCGTCGCGCGTCTCGCCACGGCCTCGATGCAACGCCATCGGTCCTCACGCCGCATGCGAAATCGGTATCGGTACCAACGTCGATATCCGTCGACGTCGATACGCACTCGCGCTCACCCGCCCGACACCCCTTGCACGTTCACGTACAGCGAATACAAGCCATGACTCGCCGCCATGAACAGCCGGTTCCTGTGCCGCCCGCCGAAGCAGACGTTCGCGCAACGCTCGGGCAGCGCGATGTGCCCGATCGCAACGCCTTCGGGCGTGAATACGCGCACGCCGTCGAGCTCGTCGGTGCCCATTCCCCAGCCGCACCACAAGTTGCCGTTCACGTCGATTCGAAAGCCGTCCGGCGTGCCCTGCCCCGCGTCGATCAGCACGCGTTCGTTGCGTAGCGTCTTGCCGTCGGCCGCGACGTCGTACGCCCGGATCGTGCGCGGCCGCCCCTTCGATTCGACGACATAGAGCACCGATTCGTCCGGCGAAAACGCGAGACCGTTCGGCCCGAGCACGCCGTCGACGGCGACTTCGGCCGCGCCCGTGTGCGGGTCGATCCGATAGACGCGCTCCGGCACTTCGGACTCCTGCTTCTCGCCTTCGTAAAAGCTCTGGATGCCGAAATCCGGATCGCTGAACCAGATCGAGCCGTCGGACTTCACGATCACGTCGTTCGGCGAATTGAAGCGCTTGCCCGCGCAACGCTCGGCGAGCACGGTGATCGATCCGTCGTATTCGGTGCGCGTGACGCGGCGCGTCAGGTGCTCGCATGTGACGAGCCGCCCTGTGCGATCGCGCGTGTTGCCGTTCGCGTTGTTCGACGGCTGGCGAAACACGCCGACCGTGCCGCTCTGCTCGTCCCAACGCAGCATCCGATTGTTCGGAATGTCGCTCCACAGCAAATAGCGGCCGTCGCCGAACCACACCGGCCCTTCGGACCAGCGCGCACCTTGAAACAGACATTCGACGGATGCCGACGCCAGCCGCAGCGCGCCGAAGCGCGGATCGAGCACGCGCACCGCAGGGTCGGGATAACGTCGCGAGCCGATCTCGTTCATCGCGCTCACGCCTGGCCGAGCCGGCCGTCGCGCAGGCGCCAGAGGCCGAGCGGATTCGCGTCGGCGAGCGCGTCGGGCAGCAGCGCCGCGGGCAGGTCCTGATAGCAGACGGGCCGCAGGAAGCGCTCGATCGCCAGCGCGCCGACCGACGTGCTGCGCGAATCCGACGTCGCCGGAAACGGCCCGCCGTGCACCATCGCGTGCGCGACCTCGACGCCCGTCGGATAGCCGTTCGCGACGATGCGGCCCGCGCGGCGCTCGAGCGTCGGCAGCAGTTTGCGCGCCAGATCGACATCGTCGTCTTCGAGATGCAGCGTCGCGCTCAGTTGCCCTTCGACGTGCTCGGCAAGCGCGATCATCTCGCCGATGTCGCGGCACGCGACGACGAGCGACGTCGGCCCGAAGATCTCGGCTTCGAGCTGCGGGTCCTGGACGAATTGCGTCTGCGTCGTCGTGAAAAGCGTGGGCAACGCGGCGTTCCGCGCGTCGCTGCGCGCGCCTTGCGCGACCTCGCTGACGCCGGCCGCCGCACGACGCGCCGCGACCGCACTCTCGTACGACGACGCGATGCCCGACGTCAGCATCGTCTGCGCGCCCTTTTGCGCAAGTGCCTGCGCGGCCGCATCGACGAACGCCTTCAGGTCGGGCCCTTCGAGCGCGACGACGAGCCCAGGGTTCGTGCAGAACTGCCCGACGCCGAGCGTCAACGATTCGACGAAGCCTTGCGCGATCTTCGCGCCGCGCGCGCGCAACGCGCCGGGCAACACGAAGAACGGATTGATGCTGCTCATTTCCGCGAAGACCGGAATCGGCTCGCGCCGCCGCGCGGCGATGCCCATCAGCGCGATGCCGCCCGCGCGCGAGCCGGTGAAGCCGACCGCCTGGATCGCAGGATGCGCGACAAGCGCCTCGCCGATCGCGTTGCCTGCGCCGACGACGAGCGAGAACACGCCTTCGTGCAGTCCGCAATCGGCAACCGCCTGCCGGATCGCGCGTCCGACAAGTTCCGACGTGCCGAGATGCGCGGGATGCGCCTTCGCGACGACCGGGCAGCCGGCCGCGAACGCCGACGCGGTATCGCCGCCCGCCACCGAGAACGCGAGTGGAAAGTTGCTCGCGCCGAACACCGCGACGGGGCCGACCGGAATTTTCTGCAAGCGCAGATCGGCGCGCGGGACCGGCTTGCGCTCGGGCAGTGCGGAATCGAGCGTCGCATTCAGCCAGCGGCCGTCGCGCACGACCGACGCGAACAGCCTGAGCTGGCCGACCGTGCGCGCACGCTCGCCTTCGAGGCGGGTGACGGGCAACGCCGATTCCGCGTGCGCGCGCTCGATCAATCGATCGCCAAGCCCTACGATGCGCTCGGCCACCGCCTCGAGAAAACGCGCGCGCGTCTCGAGCGGCGTCTGGCGAAACGAATCGAACGCGGCGTTCGCGAGGCGGCACGCGCGGTCGACATCGCCCGCGCCGCCCGCGCCGAACGCCGGCTCGAGCTCGATACCTCGCGCCGGATCGCAAGCGCGCATCGTGCCTTCGGTGCCGCGCACCGCGGCCGAGCCAATCAACATCTCCCCAGTGATCTGCATGCTTCCTCCGGATTGGAAAGTTTGCCGCGGGCGGCGCGCGCGGGCCGCTGCGGGAGCCGCCGGCCGACGATTCAGGACGTTCAGGACGATCGGGCGGCTCGATGGGCCGCGCCGATCCGGCACACGTGAATCGCATTATCGTGCCAGACGAGGCGGCGCGCTGCTCGGCCGACTGGCGAACGACCGGCGAACGGACGTGCACGCGAACGCCCGTGGCAAGCAACAGTGCGATGTGTCGGCTCGCTTCTTTGTCGCGATGAGAAGAGGATGCGGCAGGCCCTTGAAGATCGACGTCTCGATGCGTTCGAACCGCCGCGCGACACGAGCGCCGGCAGAGGATCGCGGCCCCGCGCGCGTTTGGCGATCATCGCTTTCGAAAAAGCGGTCACGCTCACCAACACGGGTTGTTCCGTCCCACCCTGCGCCCCGTACTCGGCATCGCAAACTTGTAAGGCAGCTCCTGCCGATCGAGATAGGCCTGGATCGTCGGCCATTGCACGTCTGCGAACAGCATTTCGCAGACGTGCGGCACATCGGGCGAAGCGCCGCCAACGCCGATCAGGTCCGGCAGCGAGTACCGGTTGGCGTCCTCGGTCAGCACCTCGAGCGCAACATACGGCATATGTCTCCTCCTTCTCCGGTCGAGCGAAACGGACCCGCGGAGCGCAGCGGGCCCCCGCCCGATGTGCTTCGAACCAGCGTCGACCCGCGCCGGCCGGTAGGCAAGCTGGTCAAGTCTATTACGGCATCGCGGCGCGCGGCGTCGATCGAGCCAGCCGGCATGCCGGTCGCGCGCGAAAAATCGACGGCGCCGGATCGAATCCGGAAAAATGCGGCGCCGCGTTTACTCCGCCGCGTCAGTTCGCCGCACCTCGGTCAGTAATCGTTTACTTTGTAAAAAGACGTCGTCAAACTCGACCGGCCGAACGGCCGATCTTTTCTCAACTGCACCACGGAGACATCATGTATCAGCGCATTCTTGTCGCAGTCGACGGCAGCGAAACGGCACGCCACGCATTCGACGCGGCGCTCGACATCGCCAGGACGAGCGGCGCGGAACTGCAGCCCTTCTACGTCGTGGAAAACGCCGCGATCTATTACAACGTGCCCGGCTACGATCCGTCGATCCTGCGCACGCAGCTCCTCCAGCAGGGCAACGAGCTCGCGAAGGAATTCGCGGAGAAAATGCAGGCGGCCGGCGTGCGAGGCGCGCTGAAGGTCGGCGAAGCGACGTCGCTCGCCGACGTGCCGTCGCTCATCGTCGAAGGCGCGAAAGCGTTCGGCGCGGATCTGCTCGTGCTCGGCACGCACGGCCGGCGCGGTTTCAAACGGCTCGTGCTCGGCAGCGTCGCCGAACAGTGCGTGCGCCATTCGGCGCTGCCCGTGCTGTTGATCCCGGCCGCCGCGCACCCGGAAGATCGGGAAAGCTGACCAAACGCAATGGCTGCGATGTTTCGCCGCAACCGCGCGTTGCGGCCGAACAAGGAAATCGCACGGGGAGTCGCGGCGTTTTGTCGCTAAACAGGCTTAGTCCACGATGGGACAATGGCTTTACCGATTCAACCTCAGAGCCATCCATCATGCTTACGCCCGTCGCCCGACCTGCCGCCGCCGCGGCTCCCGTCCATGCCTCCAGCACGTGGGCGCCGCGTCAGGCCGCGCACTGCTCGACGTGCGCGATGCGTCATCTCTGCATGCCTCAGGGGCTCGCGCCGGAGGCGCTCGCACGCCTCGAATCCGTGATCTGCACCGCCCGCCCGGTCCGCCGCGGCGAAACGCTGTTCCGCGAGGGCGACACGTTCGACAGCCTGTACGCGGTGCGCTCAGGATCGCTGAAGACCATCGCGACGCGCCACGACGGCCGCGAGCAGGTCACCGGCCTGCATCTCGCGGGCGAGGCGCTCGGCCTCGACGGCATCTGCGACGACGCGCATCCGCGCACCGCGGTCGCGCTCGAAGACAGCTCGGTCTGCGTGATTCCGTACAGCGCGCTGAAAACGCTGTGCTCGGAAGCGGGCACGATGCAGTTGCGGATGCACAAGCTGATGAGCGAGCAGATCGTCCGCGAGACGTCGCAGACGATGGTGCTCGGCTCGCTGAACGCCGAGGAGCGCGTCGCGGCGTTCCTGCTCGACGTGTCGTCGCGTTACATGAAGCGCGGCTATTCGCCGAACGAATTCAACCTGCGGATGACGCGCGAGGACATCGGCAGCTATCTCGGCATGACGCTCGAGACGGTCAGCCGCACGCTGTCGAAATTCCACAAGCGCGGCCTGATCGAGATGCACGGCCGGATGGTCCGCATCGTCGATTTCGACGGCCTGCACCGGCTGTAACCGGGCACGAAGCGTCCGCCCTTTCCCTTCGCCGAATCCACTGATCAATCGAGATACTGCGCGGCGCTCGCCTTGAGCGCCGCGCTGAACTCGTCCAGCCAGCCGATCGACAATCGCCAGCTCTGCCAATAGAGCTCGACGTCGATGCTCCTTCCGTCCGACAAATCGACGAGCTCGCCCGCGGCGATCTGGCGCTCGACCATCCGCTCCGGACACATGCCCCAGCCGAGCCCCGCCTCGCACGCGCGCAGATAGCCCGCGACGTGCGGAATCCAGTGCTGCGGCGGATCGAGATCGACGCGCGTCACGCGCCGGATGAAGCGCGCCTGCAGGCTGTCCTTCGGATTGAACATCACGCATGGCGCGCGCCGCAGCGCGTCGCGGTTGACGCCGTTGCCGAAATAGCGCGCGTGGAACGCGGGCGAGCATACCGCGTGATAGCGCATCCGGCCGAGACGCGTCGAGCGGCAGCCCTGGATCGGCTCCGCGAGCGCCGTCACCGCGCCCTGCACGCTGCCGTCGCGAATCCGCTCCGCGGTGTAGTCCTGATCGTCGATCACGAGATCGAGCAACGTGCCGCTTTCCGCGCAGAACGGGCCGACCGCGTCGACGAACCAGGTCGCGACGCTGTCGTCGTTGACGGCGACGCGCAGCGTCGGCCACGCCCCCGCTTCCGCGCCCGCAAACGCGGGCATATGCCCGGACAGCTCGGCCTCCAGCATGCGCACCCGCTCGGTGTGGCGGCACAGCAGCGCGCCCGACGTCGTCGCGACGCACGGCTGCCCGCGCTTCACGAGCACGCTGCCCACCCGCTCCTCCAGCAGCTTCACGCGCTGCGACACCGCCGAAGGCGACACGTTGAGCGCTTTTGCCGCCCGTTCGAACGAGCCGTGACGGATCACTTCGGCAAGCGCATCGAGCAACGCGTAGTCGAGCATCAGTTTTCCTTAATCAGCATTAGATGATTTAGCTTTTCTGATTCAAGCGATCATCGCAGACTAGCGCCTCCCGCTCCGTTAGTCCACCGCCCGAAGCCGCAACGAACATGAACTGGATCGCTTTCTCTCACGGCGCGATGCTGTGCGCATCGCTCATCGTCACCATCGGCGCGCAGAACGCGTTCATCCTCCGGCAGGGGATCATGCGCTCGCACGTCGGCAAGATCGTGCTGCTCTGCACGCTGTCGGACATGCTGCTGATCGGCGCGGGCGTCGGCGGCGCGTCGGTGCTCGTCGAGCGCTATCCGACTTTCGTTCACGCGGTGCTGTATGTCGGCCTCGCGTATCTCGCGTGGTTCGGCCTGAGCGCGCTGCGCCGCGCATTCAAGCCCGGACACGAGACGCTCGACGCGACGGGCGCGGCTGTCGCGCCGCCCGCGCAGCGCGCCTGGACGATCGTGCTGATGACGCTCGCATTCACGTGGCTCAACCCGCACGTTTATCTGGACACGTTCCTGCTGATCGGCACGGCCGGCGCGCGCGAGCCGGAAGGCGCACGCAGCGCGTTCGCGATCGGCGCGATGGCCGTCAGCGCGGTGTGGTTCGTCGCGCTTGGATACGGCGCGCGATTGCTCGCGCCGTGGTTCAAGCGCGCGCTCGCGTGGCGCGTGCTCGACGGCGCGATCGGCGGCATGGTGCTGTTCCTCGCGGCGGTGCAGTTGCGGTGACGTGAAAGATCCGGTTTGCCGCGCTCGCGCGCTGAGAAAGCACGGGGCGCAGCGCGCGTGCGAGCGAGCGACGAGACGCGCGATCGCGAGCGCATCGCGAATCCCGAAGCACGCCGTTGACAACACGCTCTGCGCCCGGCCCGGCGTTCACGGCCGCGACGCGACGACGGGCCGACCGCGCAAGTGCTTCGCGCCGCATCCGGCGCGGGCGCATTCGGCGGGCGGCAACGGCCCCGCTCCTACAGCCCCACCAGGTGAACGAAGCGTGTCGTAGCCGTCCGGTCTTCGATCACGTGCAGAGGCCGGCAGCCGGCAGCTCGATAAACGGCCAACCACGCGTCGGAATCGGGCGGCGGCACGCCCTGCCCCGATATGAGCTGCACATAGTCGTGCAGCAGCGTCTCGCGGTGCATCGTTCGAAAGCCGTGGCCGAGGCGACCGTAGTAGTCCGATATCATGAGCATGCGCCCGGGCAACAGGCGCCGCATGCGCCTAAGCCACGTTTCCACCCGCGATGTGCCGCCGCGAAACATCTCGTTGACGAACTGGCTCGCGACGACGTTCTGCACGCGCGCCACCACGCGCGGCGGGATCGACGCCCCCGGATTCCTGCCGTCGCCATGGAACACCTTCACGCGCGTGGCGAGCCCCGCTTGCCGCGCTCGAACCCGAGCCGCCCTGCACATCGAGGGATTGCGATCCAATCCCCAGCCGACGAATTCGCAATCGCCCGCTGCCAACTCGCGCAGCAGCGCGCCGGCGCCACATCCCAGATCCAGCACGTGATTGAGACGCAATTGCCTGACGATCGCGGCCAGCGCCCCTCCACCGGCCTCGCTCGCGTCGAAGGCGCGCGCGTGCGCGACGAGGTCGATCATGGAGCCGGCCAGCGCCGGCCTCCGGAGCAGCGTCGCCAGCCGTGAAGCGTTATCGGCGTAAGCGCCGGCATACAGGTTCAGCAGGAAACGCGCCTGCGCCGTGTAGTGCTCGGAAATCGTGAATCCGCGGTCCGTCTTGCAGACCAGATTCGTTCTCGATGCCGCGTATTCGAGGACGCCTCGCAACAACTCGGGATCGAGATCGTGGCCGTCGCTCAGCGTTTGCGCCGTCACCGGTTCCTTCATCGCGTCCAGAACGCCGAGCACTTGCAGCGCGGCCACGGCATGCGCCAGTTGAAGGCCCTCTGCGAGATCCAGCGCGGACCAGCGTTCGAGTTTCCGGCGCACCATGGACGAAATGGAGTCAACGGGCCGAGACCAGGATGCCCCTGCGCAGCAGCGGCTCGAAGATCGAAGCGTCTATGCCGTCATTGCTGGTGACATCCGCCAGCCATTGCGCAACGGCGCGGCACGAACGGGGCGATCTGAACAGATCGAGAATCGTCGCGATGCCGGACTCCACCCAATAGCCGGTGGCGGCTTCGCCGTGACCTTGAACGATATAGGTTCCGAGCCCGCCGACATCCGCGTCGCCGAGCATCGGCGAAGCTTCGTTCGATCGCCGGATCCGGTCGACCAATACTTCGCAATTGTGAATGTCCTCCAGCAGGCCGACGTTTTCGGCCAGTATGCAAGGCTGGTCCGCCTCATAAGGCCCTTCGGCGACGACGTCCGCCGGAGCGCGCGCCGCATACAGCCGCAACGCATAACGGAAAAGCGAATGCAGGTGATGGCCGCCGCCGAATCGCGCGGCGATGAAGGCTTCCAGCCCCGCCGCATCCGGAGCCGCGCCGGGCGACGTTTCGTTGGCGAAGTGCCGCCACTCTGATATCAGCCGGCTCAGCCGCCCACCGAATTCCCGCAATGCGTATTCGAAGATGACCGGCCCGACCCGGCGCAGCAAATCCGCCGCCTCGACCACAAAGATGCATTCCGCACGCGGCAGCGCGGCGGGGTAGTAATAGTAGGTTTGGAATATCTCGGGATGGTCGAGCACCTCGCGCTCGTCCGACGAACTCAGCAGGCGCGTGTTGTAAGGCCCGCCATAGCCATCGTAGGCGATTTCCGCCCCGCGCTCGTCGAACAGCGGCGTGCCGGGCTCCGGCGCGAGCATGTGCAATTGCGTGAGGCAGGACGGCCGTCGAGCGCAGCGCCCGATCATGTCCAGCGTGTCGTCCCGGTCTTGCCCGGTTTCCTGGGGATATCCGGTAATGAACGAAGCAGTCGTCTCGATTCCTAACGAATCCGCCGCCGCCAGAATGGGCTCGACCCGTTGCAAGTCCAGTCGCTTCTGGCAGATTTTCTGCATGCGCGCGGAGCCAGTCTCCACGCCGAAATAAAGATTCACGCAGCCCGCGTCGGCCATCTTCTTCAACAATGCTTCGTCGACGCAGTCGATCCGCGCCGACGCGCGCCACCGATAGCCGCGCCCGGCGACCGCCTCGCAAAACTCCATCACCTTGTGGCGGTTCACGGTGAACATGTCGTGGTCGAGCTTGAAGTCCGACACGCGATAACGCCGGTGAAGGATGTCCAGTTCGCGAACCAGGCGCTCGGCCGATTTGATGCGGAAGCTGCGTTGAAAGAAGCCGGCTGTCGAACAAAATGTGCACGCGAACGGACACCCGCGGCCGGCCTCGATACGCAGCATCGAGAGGCCCAATTCGGCGATCGGATAATGGTCGTACGACGCGATCGGCAGCAAGTCCAGGTTCTCGACCTTGGGCTTGCCGTCGGTGAATCGCAACAGCGAACCGCGGCCCGTGGCGCGCCAGCTCAAACCGGGGATCACGTCGAATGTCCGTCGCTCGAGGCAATCGAGCACGGCGGGGAGGATTTCATCCGCTTCGTAGCGGACGACGACGTCGAACTGCGGGAATCGCTCGAGGATCTGCCGGTGCAGCATCGTCGCGTGCGGCCCGCCGAGCAAAACGGGCAAGTCGGGCTCGCGCCGCTTCAGCAGCGCCGCGACATTGAGGGCAAACAGGAAACTGCAGCCGAGCGCCGTGAAGCCGACCACGTCCGGACGCTCGGCGAGCACGGCGTCGCTCGCCCGCTCGTAAAGCGTTGCATCGTAAGCCAGCGTGCCGTCCCTGATCAGTCGCTTCGGATCGTAGATCTGCACGCGATGGCCATCGGCCTCGGCGACCGCGGCCAGCGCGAGCAGCCCGAGATGCGGATGCACGTCGAGATAGGCGAGCGAGCCCTCTTCCGGCATGACGAGATTGTCGACGAGCAGCAATTTCATGCCGCGACGCTTCCGGGCGGCCTCTCGAATCGCACGAGCCCGATTCCGGCCAGTTGGTCGAGCGACCTCAAGAACTGCGGCAGCAGACGACGATCGCCGAGCAGCCGATCGCAGATGTCGGCGGCAGATCGTCTGCCGTCGATCGCTTCGATTGCGAAGTAGCCCAGCGCATCGACCCGCAGAAACCGGATTTCGCCCGTTTCGGCGGAGCGCCAATAGCAGCAGTACGTGTCGGCGGCGGGCACCGTGTCGAGCGCCGGCACCTTCCGGCGCAACACCGCCGCCAGGCGCTCCGGATCGCAATGCATCACGTGCTGGGCGACGGCGCCGTTGAGCATCGGGATGCTGCCGCCCGTCGCGCGTGCCCGATAACGAATGACGAGGCCAGCGGCGGGAAGCGGTGCGGCGCTTTCTTGCCGCAGGCACGAAAGCGCATATTCGTGGCGAAGGATGTCCCACAGCAGAGCGTGATTTCGTTGCGCGGGATCCAGCCATCTGTCAAGAAACGCAATCAGATCGCGCGCGCGCTCCCGCGGCGTGGCGGCGAATGCATGGCCGCTTTGCGCGCAGTTCGACGCATACGCGGCGAATACCTCGATCTCGAGGCCGGTTACGCTCAGCAGTCTGAAACTCAGCGGAAAATCCCCACGCAGGCCGTTGTGACGCACCTTCAGGCTCAACCCGACGAAATTTTCCAATACGCGCAAATCAAGCTGGTCCGGCTCGATTCCCGCGGTGCGCAACAGATCCGGACGCTGCCGCCAACGCGCGATGAGCTGCGGGTTGCTGGCGCTGGCGGCGATCAGGGCGTGTATTTGCCTTGCGTTCATGCGAGCCCCATCAACTCGCGTGCGCGCTCGATATGGGCCGTCAGGACGGACAGCGGGAAGTATGGCGACCAGTTGTATTCGAAGGTCAGCGCTCGCGGCCGCGTCACGGCGAGCAGGCGCTCGAGAAGTTCGAACAGGATCGGCGACGCCGGCAGCGAGTGGTCGTCCCAGGCCGTGCCGGACTGCACGCTCATGCCGGACAGGTGGACTTCGACCACGCGCTCCAGCGGAAGCCGGGCGAATTCCCGATGCACATCGGCGCCCGTGTTGTGAGCCGTGATCAGAAAGTGGCTCAGGTCGAGGAGCAAACCGGCGTCGCACCGTTGCGCGATCGCACGAATGAAGTCCGCCATTCCCATCGTGCTGCCCGGTATGGGAAAGTATTGAGGCGAATTTTCCACGATCAGCGGAACCGGAAAATGCGGACGAAGCGCAGCGAGATTGTCGACGACGCGCCGCACCGTCTCGTCGCTCAACTGAGGGCACAACGTATACGACAACGACGTGGGCTCGCCGGCCCCACCCAGCTCTTCGCCAATGGGATCGGCCGAGATGTACGCGAGATGTTCGCCTATCCAAGGCGTGCCGGTTTGCACGGCCGTGCGTTCGATTGCGTCGACAGTCGAAGCGTCCGGCGGCACGAATCCCGCAATGGACAAGCTGGCGCAGTGCAGAACGAACGGAATGGTTTGCTGAAGCTCGGCAACCGCCGGCGAGAATCGCAATTGCTCGAACGGCACTTCGATGTAATCGACGAGATGCGCATTCCGTGCGGCGAATTCCGCCATTCCGGGCCCATACGCCAGACCGATCCAAGGCATCGAAGCGTCGCGATCGAAAGCTTTCATAGGCTTCCCGCGCCTTTGAGGTCGAACTGCCGAAGCTCGGAGTTTGTCGCCCGCTATTGCGTGACCGCGCGCCAGACGCATGACGTTCGGCAACGCGGCTTCCCTCCGAAATCAGTCGTACAGGTAGCCCTCGCCCATGCGGCCGCCGGCGAGATCCACCTTGCTCACCGTGATGGTCAGCTTGCCGTTTTCAAGGCATTTCTGGATGGCCTTGATCTTTCTCGCATCCACCGGCATTTCCAGGGTCATCTTGGGCAGCTTCCCTTCGAGGGAAACAGAAACGCCCTTTGTTTTTTTGGGTTTCGTAGCCATGATTGTTCCTGTGTTGTAGGCGGAACGCGCCGCTTAGCGTGTGAGCGCGGAATAACCCTTGGAAAGCGCGATGCGGATCAATGACTGGAAAAATCCCGATGGGCATGCATGCCGATTTGCTTCTGATTAAAGGACGCGCCCTAGTAAATGTCAAGAAAGCCCCGGCGCGAAATGGAACAGGTCGGTTGCCGGCCCGCGCCATTTCGGCGATGGCGTGTCACGGCGTTCATCGGCGGGATGCGCGATGAGCGTCGGGTCACCGGTCGGCATCAGCATGATATGAATGCGCCAGTCGATGGACTGTTCGCCATCCAAAACGAAATCGAAGCGCAACAGCAGTGTCGAGAGCACTTCGCGAATCAGCAATAGCGCGAGATTTCGCCCCGCGCAGAAGTGACCGCCGGCGCCGAACGGAAAATACTCGTACGGAGACGGCCTGGCCGTCTCCCACCGGGACGGCGAGAATGCGAGCGGGTCCGGAAACGGCCCGGCTTCGCGATGCGCGAGGAACGGACACACGACGATCTCGCAACGCGCCGGAAGCGCGACGCCCTGCAGCGATACCGCGCGCGTCGTCGCGCGGACCATCAACGCGTTGGGTGTCAGGAGCCGGAGCGTCTCGTTGACGACGTTCTCGAGCAATGGCGCGCCGCCCGGCGATGTCGGCGACGATGCGCGGCCGGCGATCTCCGCGCGCAGGGCGCGTCTCAGGCCGGGCAACTGCGACAGAACGAGCAGCAGCCATGTCAGCGATATCGCGACGGGCTCGGTGCTCGACACGAACATGACGTTGGCATGGCCGACTATCTCGTCCTCGGAAAGCGCGGGCGAACCCGGCAGGCCAGCCGTTGCCAGACGTCGCAGCAGCCCCGCCCGATCGTCGGCGGGACCATTCCGATACCGTCTGATACGCTCCCGCAACGTGCGATCGAGTTGCTGCCCGACGCCGATCAGCTCGGCCCGGTATACATGAGGATCGCGCGCGTTCAGCGAAGACGCCTCGCGCCTCAAAGTAAAATAAGCGCTTAATAGAAAAGCCAGTTCGGCATCCTCTTCATGGCACCGCGGCCCAAGAAAGACATGCGACGCCATCTCCGAGGTCAGCTCGCGCATCCGGCTGACCACGGCAATCCGGCCGTCTTCCTTCAGCCTTTCGCCCAGCCGATCCAACGCCGCTCGTATCCCGTTTCGATGCGCGTCGAACAGCTCGCGGTTGATCGTTCCCGTCAGGAGGCGCTTGTGCCGGCCATGCTCCGGCTCGCGCATGCTGTGCAAGCCGCGATTGAGGTTGACGAGATTTTTCGGCAACGCCAACTTCGCCGCCGCGGACATCGGCAGCGCGAAATCGTCTATCTCGGTCAATATCTGTCGAAGCCGATGCTCGCCGAATACCGCTATCACGCCGCTGCAATCGCTCGCGCGGGAGAAAATCGGGCCGCGCTCTCGCATGACGACGACATCGCCGTGCTGCGAGCGAGCTCGTGCGAGAAACGAGAGCGGCTCCGCAAAGAGCGACTCGGTGCTGCCGACTCGTGGAAGCGACGAAGGTAGACCATTCATTTGCGAGCAGTATCCGTGAGCGACTCGTGCCGATCCTGGCTACGCCGGCTGATCGCTACAGCGCATGGCGTCATCACAGTATCACGCCTGATGGCGTCTACGTTGCCGCGCACGCATTCGCCGCGCCCGGGCTCACGGCGAATACGCGCGGCACGCCGCATCGCGCAGCGGCGGCTCCCGCGTCGAGCTGAAAATTCCGTGGCGCCGCTGTTGATGCACGCGGAGTACGCTTCGGCCCCGCCGACTGTCGACGCATGCCGCTCGCCCGTCCTTCCATCAGAGAACACCCCTTGAAACGCGAGTACGAATGGCAGATCGGGCTGCGCGATACATGCGCCGGCAAGCGCGCGACAGGCAACGGCTTCGTTTCGTTCATCGCCGCGGTGTCGATGGCGGGCATCGCGCCCGGCGTGGCCGCGCTGATCATCCTGCTGTCCGTCATGAACGGGTTCAGGAGCGAAGTGCGCGACCGCATGCTGTCGGTGCTCGCGCACATCGAGATCTTCTCACCGACGGGAACGATGCCGGACTGGATGCGAACCGCCGATGAATCGCTGCGCAATCCGTCGGTCAAGCGCGCGGCGCCGTACGCCGAGGCCCAGGGCTGCTCATGCACGGCGGCAAGGTGACGGGCGTGGTACTCGGCTGCGCGCTCGACATTCGGTTCGTGACGCCTTCCGCTTATTGGCGCAGCGCGAGGGTTCGCGCCGGCGGAGGCGCTGCGGTATAAGTGATGGCGAGGGGTGCGGGTTGAATGCATTCCATTACACACAAGTCGGCGTGAGCGGCTTGTAAACTTGCGCGGCTTGCCGTTTACTCTTGCTTTTTGCGCGATGCACGAATGGCAGAAGCAACGGGGAGCTGGGCGGCAATGGAATTCAAGGGTATCGATCTGGGCGACAAGCGGCTGAACCGGCAGGCGATCCTGCTGGCCGAAAGCTGTCGGGGAATCCGATGGCGAGCCTTCCGCAGGCGTGTGGCGGCTGGGCCGAGACGGCTGCGGCTTATCGGTTTTTCGCGCAGGACAAGCTGGACTGGATCGGCGTGATGGAACCACATTGGCAGTGCTCGGCTGAGCGGATGCGGGCATGCGACGTGGTGCTGTGCCTGGATGATACGACGGAGTTGAACTTCGACGGGCAGGACATCGCCGGACTGGGGCCATTGTCGTATGAAGCCCAGCGCGGCATGTACGTTCACGCGACCTACGCGGTCACGCCGCAGCGTGAACCGTTGGGCGTGTTGAATGCCTGGATGTGGGCGCGTGAGCGCAAGGGCGCCGGTGGTGTGCGTGGCGGCGAGAGGGAAAGCACACGCTGGATTGAAGGATACGAACGCGTGGCGGAGCAGGCGGCGGATCTGCCCGGCACGCGGTTGGTGTACGTTGCGGACCGGGAGTCGGACATCATCGCGCTGATGCGCCGAGCGCACGATCTCGGCTGTCCGGCGGACTGGCTGATTCGCCCAGCACAATTGCGTGTTGCCCGAGGATCAAAAACTCTGGGATCACGCCACGCAAGCTTAGCCGCTCGGTGAAATTCGTTTCACGTTGCCTGGTCGCCAGCGACAGAAGGCGCGGGAAGTTCATCAGCAAATATGGAGTCGACGGGTCGATCTGCCCGATGCCCAGGGCGGTGTGGTGTCGATCAGTTGCCTGGTCGCGCGCGAGATAGACACGCCGAGCGGCGTGACGCCGATCGAATGGCGCTTGCTGAGCAATTGCGACGTGCCCGGATCTGGCCGAGGCTGCGCGGCTGATCGATTGGTATCGCGCCCGCTGGGAGGTGAAAACCTTCTTTCATGAGTTGAAGAAGGGTTGCCGAGTCGAGGCGCTGCAACTGAGCGCGATCGAGCGCATCGAGCGGGCACTGGCGGTGTTCATGGTGGTGGCGTGGCGCATTGCTCGTCTCATGCGCTTAGGCCGCACTTGCCCGGACCTTGATGCCGGACTGCTGTTTGAGCCCGATGAATGGAAGGCCGCCTTCATCCTCAACAAGAAGACCCCGCCCGATAAACCACCGCAACTGAATGAAGTGGTACGGCTCGGCGGCTTCCTCGCGCACAAAGGCGATGGCGAGCCTGGCGTCAAAACCATCTGGCTAGGCATGCAGCGAATCGTGGACTTCGTTGCCGGCATCAGATATATGTGCGAGGTTGAGCACCGGACTTGTGTGTAATGGAATGGAGTTGCCCTCCGCGAGTCGTTCTGCGGCAGAGTCAGAATCTTCAGCGCATCAACGCCAAAATAACGGGAAATTACTGGCGGGCTAGAACGGCGATCGCTCGCATCTTTCATTGGCCTGCCTCCGACGCAATATATGAAGATTTTTGGCGAGCCATTTTGACATAAGCCGCAATTACCAAAAACACCACAGATATAATCGCGCCATCATATATAAATACCTGATGTATTTTTAGATGATTCAGAAGATATGCACCAGCAAATGGCACCACCAGGTTGATGAACGACTGTACGGCTTGCCGGATCGAGCTCGCCTGCCCGATTGCAAATCCAAAGTGATGGCTGAGATAGATATTGGATGCAATCGCAAAATTGGACCCGCAGAAGCCGGTCGTGAAGAATGCGAAAGACAGAATATAGGTACTCAACGGTGCTGGGTGCTGTATCGCGACACCGATAATCATGAAGGTCATTGCCGACGCGATGCCGGGGACAACGACGCGCTGAACGCTCGCGCCCGAGCCCAAGGCAGCTTTCTTGCTGGCCAGCAACATTCCACCCACGATCCCCCCCGCTCCTGCTGATGAAACCAACAGACCCAGCATGTCCTTGCCGTATCCCAACGATTTCAGAATGAGGGGCATCTGATTGTTGACGATCTGGCCTAGCGCAGAATATAACGCGACGCAGATTAGCAAAGGCAACATCGCATTAATCGGTAATTCGATGGGCGACGCGGACGTCAACTTTTCCAATGATTTTCCTGAGTCAATCGATTGGTTTGTGATGGAAGGATTGACTGCCAATGCAAAGAAAGCCGCCCCAATTAAACTTAGTGCAATGGAACCGAATAGAACAGATCTTTCCCCTAAAATCTGACTGGCTACCGTGCCGACAATGGGCGCAAAAATTTTTGCAAAATTGTTCGTCACGTTCAACAGTGAAAATCGCCTCTTTAGAATATCCTCTGTCGATACGCGTTTTACGAGAGAATTGACGGCAGGCACAACAAATGAGCTTGCGAAGGACCGCAACAGAACAATCACCAGGAAGGCCCAATAGTTTCGCGTGAAAATAATAATGAATGTAGCCACGATCCTCGCAATAAGGCTGACGATGAGAACCGTCCTTGGACTGTAAGCATCGCACATCCTGCCGATTCTCTTTGCAAGCACTATTCCGGGAACCAACATCGCCGCACTGAGTGCAGCCATATCGTACGTCGACCCCTGAAACTGATAAGCCGTCAGCGTGAGAATCGCTAGAAAATCAACCCATGATCCGAAATTAGCAAATACGTCACCCAGTAAAACTGGAAGAAAAGATTTATTCTGCACTTAGCACTCCGTGTTTCAAGAGCTCTTTGACGAGAATAATTTTCGACTTCGTGTCGAGGGCGCCAGGAACCTGCGCGATGTCACAGGCGGCGTCGAGCGATATGAGTTCTTCCAGATCCTGCTTAACGAATCCAGGAAGTTCCAAGTAAGATGGTTGCTTCTGCAAATTAAGGGCGGCACTCGTCGAATCAGATAAATACAGTCTTATTCCATTCTCACCCTCGACGATTTCAACCAGCTTGCACGGATTACGTCGAACGAGCGATGTCGCGGAAATGTCCTGCGCGAAACTGTAATTGGTAAACGCCTGATCATTGACACGTGGGCGAACTGAATTTTCCGAGCGAATGTAATGAGCCCAAGCTTTGCCGGCCGATACTTTTTTCAGTTCCGTCGCGGCACGTTCGATGGCCTCGTTGAGCAGGATCTCGCAGTAGGGTTCGGACTGGAACAGCGGCGCAGTCAGGGCCGGTTCCTTGAGCGACAAACTGTCGACGATGTATTTGATCACATCCGTTGCGGTCCACGGCGTCAATCCAATACTTACGTGTAGCGACATGGCGCCGTCACATTGCGTTCGATGAGGCGTCCCGGCTGGCAAATACAGCACATCACCGGGCTCCAGAACGAACTGCTCGGCAGGCTGTGAAATCTCCTCCGCAGTGAGCTTCCGTGCCATTGAGGCACGCGGGTTGGTCGTGATTCTTGGATAGATCGACCATATCTTAGTGCCGGAAAGCTGAACAGCAAAGACAGACTCCGAATCAAAATGCGGCGAGAATCCACTGGTGTTTGGCGGGGTAAGGAATATTTTCGCGACAGTTTCACCACCGAATGTTTCCTCCATACTTCTGCGCAGGGAACCAAACAGCGGAATTCTCCATTCAAGCTCGCTGAGCTTGAACGTTGCGCCCTTGTGGAATTTATTTGCGATTAACTGCTTTTGCCCCCTCCACCATTATGTTCATTGAACACAGGAATATCTATCAGTGATCCGTCTTTCGCACCCTGCACGAATTCATGCAAATTTCCCTCGTGAGAATTCAAGTAATCATCAAAATTCCTCACTCTCCATTACAGATAAGATTTGCTCACCTCCCGGAGCTTGACGTATTGTTTATTCAAATTGATGTCTTCAGCATTGAGAGTCATTTCCGCTCCTTTGATAAATCAAGAAACCAATGAGCCATCATCGAATGATGGCAGCCCATTCAAATTAGCACGATCAGCATTATTTTCAAAATTTCGGAGTTAGAAATTTTGCTCTATGAGATTTCGTATGGGCACAGCAAGGAAAATGAATTATTTAGCCTTTGTTCTTCGTCACTCCAATCACAAAATGCTACCCCAACCTCAATAAATCTGTTATTGCATATTTACCTGAAGAGATTTACAGCTTGAGAACTATTATTGATCGCGATTGAATCTGTTCCGCTTCATGAACGGGCTCAGTTCAATTAATAATTTCAAGTTACGCAAAATTGTCATTATCAGCGGGCGAACAGGGCAAGCTCAATTTTCAGATATGACTTCCACTGTCAACCAAGCGCTGACAACGGGATCAGGAAGACGGGCAAGTCAATCGTCGACAACGGATTGTGGAAACTAATCGAGCCGCTTCTACCGCCGACCAAGCCCCGTCGCTTCAGGTATCGAGATCGCAAGCCGCGCTCACGAGCATCCTGCTCGTGCCGAAGACGGGTATTCGCCGGCGCGATCTTCCTGCGGAAATGGATCTGGCTCGGGTGTGAGCAGCTTGCGGCGGCTGGCGTGCGGGACGCCTTGCACGCATTGCAACTGATGACTGATCAAACTACACGCAGCAAGGCAGATCGACTTCTCGCGCGTGGTCTCCGGCTCCTCGTCGATTCGTGCGGTTGGAGCGGGCGAAGAACCGGCCCGAACCCCACCGACGCCAACGGTGCACCAGTCGCGGCAATCCTCCTGACGGACCCTAGCCACACAATCACGTCACGCAACTGATTCCCTTGATCGAAGCGATCATGCCGATCAAGCGTCCGTGGCCGACCGCTGAGCCGGCCCAAATGCGTCTATGCGGATCGCGGCTACGATCATGACAAGTATCGGCGAGTCCTCGGATACGTCGACAATCAACTGCGCCCCTCTCATCCGCCCCTTTTAAATCCCATTGACTTTATATCTTTCGATATATATCTTTCGATACATCCAAAGTCACCCAGGAGGCGACAATGCACCACGCTCATCGGTTTTCCCGCCGCGAATGCGGCATGCACGACTCGGTTCACCCCAGCCCACTCGAGATGTTCCGCCATATATTCGGCGGCCATCGCCGCGGCGGCGGCCGGCACGGTTTCGGCCCATTCGGCGGCTTCGGCGGCGGCCCCGGGGGTTTCGGCGGTTTCGGCGGCTTCGGCGGAGACGACGCGATGCCGCGTGGCCGCCAATTCAGCGCTGACGACCTGCAGTTGCTGCTGCTCGCGCTGCTCGCCGAGCAGCCGAGCCACGGCTACGAGCTGATCAAGGCGCTCGACACGCGCTCGAGCGGCTTCTACGCGCCGAGCCCCGGCATGGTGTACCCGGCGCTCACCTATCTGGAGGAGCTCGGCTACGTAACGGTGCAGGCCGAAGGCAACCGCAAGCGCTACGCGCTCGCCGACGCGGGCCGCGCGCATCTCGACGCGCAGCGCGAGCGCGTCGAGATGCTGTTCGCGAAGCTTGCGCATCTCGGTCGCAAGATGGATTTCATGCGTCGCGCGTTCGCCGGCGAAGCGCCTGCCGCGCCCGACGACGACACGCGCGGCTGGCTGCCGGAATTCGTCGAAGCGCGGATGGCTCTCAAGCAGGCGCTTTTTCGCAAGAGCGGCGCCAGCGCCGACGAGCAACGCCGCATCGCGGCCATTCTGCGGCGCGCCGTCGCCGACATCGAAGGCCGCACGGAGGGCTGAATCCCGCCGCGTCCGGTTTATCAAGGAGAACCGATCGATATGATGACCCAACCGACTACCGAGCGCGCGGTCGTACGCGTGCGCCATACGCTGAAATTCCGCCTGCTGCAGGTCAAGCGCGTCGTCGACGTGACACCCCACCTGAAGCGCGTGACGCTGACGGGAAACGAGCTCGACGATTTCGAATCGGCGTCGTTCGACGATCACGTGAAAGTCTTCTTCCCGCCGCCCGGCGAAGACGCGCCCGCACGCCCCGAATTCGGCCCGGACGGCATCGTGTTTCCCGAAGACAAGCCGCGGCCAATCGCCCGCGATTTCACGCCGCGCCGCTACGATCGCGCCGCGCGCGAGCTCGATCTCGATTTCGTGCTGCGCCATCCGGGGCCGGCGTCGCAGTGGGCCGCGCGGGCGCGCGTCGGACAGACGCTCGGCATCGGCGGGCCGCGCGGTTCGTTCGTGATCCCGAAGGATTTCGACTGGCATCTGTTGATCGGCGACGACACCGCGCTGCCCGCCGTCGCGCGACGGCTCGAGGAATTGCCGGCCGGCACGCGCGTCGCGGCCGTGCTCGAGGTGGCCGATCCGTCGGCGCAGATCGAGTTCGAAACCGACGCGAATCTGTATGTCGTCTGGCGTCATCGCGGCGATGCGGCGAACGGCGAGCGCGGCGCGAGCCAGCTCGTCGACGCGCTGCGCGAACTGCCGCTGCCGGCGGGCGACGGCTACGTGTGGGCCGCAGGCGAAGCAGCCGCGATGCGCGGCGTGCGCGAGCATCTGTGCCGCGAGCGCGGCGTCGCGAAATCGCGGATTCGCGCGTCCGCTTACTGGAAGCACGGCGCGGTCGCGGTGCACGAATCGCTCGAAGACTGATGCGGCAAGCGAGCCGAGCGCGCGGCGCGCGTTCGGCTCGCATCGGCGGGCGGCAGGGCGCATGAGCGTTGCGCCGGCGAACGGCGGGTGGCGAACGGCAAATCACGTTGCGCGTCTTCGATGCCACGCTGCGCATCGACGAAGCCGTTTCATTCGTTTTTCCGCCGTTTTCCCGTAGATAAACGCCGCAGCAGCATCCGTCGACGCGCACGCGTTCACATTCCGTCGATCCGCCTGCATCGCACGAGCCGCCTCGCGCGCGTCTCCACACGAACGGAGTTGCATCCGCAACGCCCGTGTCCTATACCTGTGTCGACGGCACGCGGCCGGTTCGGCGAAGCCGTCGCGGCACGCATCGGCGTCATTCACGGGACAACGGGGCCCGCGCCGCCGTGACCGGATATCGAAAACGCAGCGACGCGCGTCGTACTTTTTCCGCGTCGAACGAGAACGAGACCGCGCGACTTCGCGCGTCGCCACCCGGAACGCGACCATGACTCGCCGCCACACTCACGCAGGCATCCCGAGAACGCTCAGAATCGTCGGCTATTGCGGGCTCGGCGCAATCGCGCTCGCGCTGTTCGTCGCGATGTGCGCGATCCTGAAGGACAGCGCGCTCGATCGCGAAGCCGCGCGCCAGTTGCAGAACGGGAACGTCGAATTGCACGGCGGCGCGGACGCCGAGCCGGGCTCGACGAACGACGCCGCGCAGACGAGAACGCCCGGTTAATTCGGATTCCCGCCGATTCCCGTCGATCGCCGTCAGTCGATGCGGATCGGCCGCTCGTGCAATCGCGTGAACGCGATCGCATGCACCGATTCGCCGATCCGGTCGAGCAGCGCCGTCACCGGGCGGCCGTACAGATGCGCGGCGAGCGCGCCGGCGGTGCCGACGAGCGCGCCGCCCACGATGTCGAGCGGCCAGTGCACGCCCACGTACACGCGCCCCCACCCGATCGCCGCCGCGATGACGGCGAGCGCGACGCCCGCCGGGCGCGTCGCGCGCGCGATCAGCAGGCCCACCGCGACGCTGCAGACGAACGTCGTGTGATCGCTCGGAAACGAGCCGTCCGGCGCGTGCGGAATCAGTTGCGCGCCGACGCCGAGCACGAACGGCCGCGGCGAATACCAGAAATGGCCGATCACCTGCGCGAGCGCGAGCGCGATGCACGCGCCGACGCCCGCTTCGATCGCCTGGCGGCGCGTCGGGCGCGCGCCCATCACCCAGGTCAGCAACAGCAGCGCGGGCACCGCGTAGACAAGCCAATCGGCGGCGAACACGCCAAAGCGTGCGGCGGCGAGATGCGGGGAGGGACCCGCATTGAGCGCGGAAAAGACGGCGAGATTGAAGTTTTGCATGGGACTGAAACGGTAGCGAATCGAACGATGCCGGGTCACCGGTCCGCACGATGCTAGGACGCGCACGCTTAAGACAGGCTTAACCCGAAGCGCCGCGAGATCGAGAGGGAAATCGACAATTTCAACAACGCGACGCTTCGAGAACAGTCACGCCCCAAAAGTTCAATTGCGCGCGCCGCATGTCACCGCATCCGGTTTTCGGCCTGCGTTCACCCTCGTTTCACGGGTCCCGCAAATACTCACCGAAGCTCCCGAAAAGCCTCACCTTTGCGACTCGGCGCGGCAGCGATTTGTCTCCCATTACCCGCCGATGCGCGTTCGTTACCGCCTCGGCAACATTGTCAATATTTGTCATTTCGTTGCCGCGAATTCCGCAATAATCTTTTCCAGTTGCGGCATCGCACAATCGATTCCTGGAAGCATACGATATCGGCACCCTGACCACGAAGCGATCAACAAGGAGTCCGCATGAAGCCAAGCCAAGTCCGATCGAAAGCATTCGCGATGCCGCTCACGAGCCCGGCATTCCCGATGGGCCCTTATCGTTTCGTCAATCGGGAATTCCTGATCATCACGTATCGCACCGACATGGACCGCCTGCGCGAAATCGTGCCGGAACCGCTCGAGGTCAAGGAGCCGCTCGTCCATTACGAATTCATCCGCATGCCCGATTCGACGGGCTTCGGCGATTACACCGAGAGCGGGCAGGTGATCCCCGTCGAATACAAGGGCCAGCCGGGCGGCTATACGCTCGCGATGTATCTGAACGATCACCCGCCGATCGCGGGCGGCCGCGAATTGTGGGGATTCCCGAAGAAACTCGCGCAGCCGACGCTGGAAACGCACATCGACACGTTGCTCGGCACGCTCGACTACGGCCCCGTGCGCGTCGCGACGGGCACGATGGGCTACAAGCACCGGGAGCTCGATCTCGAAGAGCAGGCGAAGCGCCTCGGCGGCGCGAACTTCCTGCTGAAGATCATTCCGCACGTCGACGGCTCGGCGCGCGTGTGCGAGCTCGTGCGTTACTACCTGCAGGACATCAGCATGAAAGGCGCGTGGACGGGCCCCGCGTCGCTGCAACTCGCGCCGCATGCGCTCGCGCCCGTCGCCGATCTGCCGGTGCTCGAGATCGTCGAAGCGCGGCACCTGCTCGCCGATTTGACACTCGGCCTCGGCGAAGTCGTCTACGATTACCTCGCGCAGTAACGCGAGCCTCTTCGTTCCCTATCACTTTCTCGACAGGAATTCGATCATGAGCAATCTGAATGGCAAGACCGCCGTCGTGACGGGCGCAGCAAGCGGCATCGGCAAGGAAATCGCGCTGGAGCTCGCGCGCGCGGGCGCGGCGGTGGCGATCGCCGACCTGAATCAGGACGGCGCGAACGCGGTGGCCGGGCAGATCAGGCAGGCGGGCGGCCAGGCGATCGGCGTCGCGATGGACGTGACCAACGAGGACGCGGTCAACGCCGGCATCGACAAGGTGGCCGAGACGTTCGGCTCGGTCGACATCCTCGTGTCGAACGCGGGCATCCAGATCGTCAATCCGATCGAGAACTACGCGTTCGCCGACTGGAAGAAGATGCAGGCGATCCACGTCGACGGCGCGTTCCTGACGACGAAGGCCGCGCTCAAGCACATGTACAAGGACGATCGCGGCGGCGTGGTGATCTACATGGGCTCGGTGCACTCGCACGAGGCGTCGCCGCTGAAGTCGGCGTACGTGACGGCCAAGCACGGGCTGCTGGGCCTCGCGCGCGTGCTGGCGAAGGAAGGCGCGAAGCACAACGTGCGCTCGCATGTCGTGTGTCCGGGCTTCGTGCGCACGCCGCTCGTCGACAAGCAGATTCCGGAGCAGGCGAAGGAGCTGGGGATCAGCGAAGAGGACGTGGTGAAGAAGGTGATGCTCGGCCAGACGGTGGACGGCGTGTTCACGACGGTCGAGGACGTCGCGAAGACGGTGCTGTTCCTGTCGGCGTTCCCGAGCGCGGCGCTGACCGGCCAGTCGTTCGTCGTCAGCCACGGCTGGTTCATGCAATGAAGCCGCGCGCCCGCACCGAGAAGCAGGCGGTCGATCCGGCGGACCTGCACAACGAAGCAGGCGCGCCGCACGCGCTCGAGCATGCGCCCACGCCGTTCCACGATCTGCCGTACGAAACGATCGCGCTCGTGCTGCAAGGCGGCGGCGCGCTCGGCGCATATCAGGCGGGCGTGTTCGAGGGGCTGCACGAAGCGGGCATTCCGCTCGACTGGATCGCCGGCATCTCGATCGGCGCGCTGAACACCGCGCTGATCGCCGGCAATCCGCCCGAGCGGCGCGTCGAGCGGCTGCGCGAGTTCTGGAACACGATCTGCCAGCCCGCGTTCTTTCCCGCGCTGCCGGCGATGTTCGAGGCCGCGCTCTTCAACAGCCACGAATACGTGCGCACGTTCTTCACCGCGAGCCAGGCGGCGAGCGCGGTCGTGCAGGGACAGCGCGGCTTCTTCGTGCCGCGCTTCCCGCCGCCGCTGCCGGGCTCGGCGCATCCGCCGGAGAAGGTCAGCTATTACGACACGTCCGCGCTGCGCGCGACGCTGCTCAAGCTGTGCGACTTCGAGCGGATCAATTCGGGCGAGACGCGCGTGTCGGTCGGCGCGGTGAACGTCGGCACGGGCAACTTCATCTACTTCGACAACACGAAGACGACGCTGCGTCCCGAGCACTTCATGGCGTCGGGCGCGCTGCCGCCGGCGTTTCCGCCCGTCGAGATCGACGGCGAGTTCTACTGGGACGGCGGCATCGTGTCGAACACGCCGCTGATGGAGGTGCTGCGCGCGTCGCCGCGCCGCGACACGCTCGCGTTCCAGGTCGACCTGTGGAGCGCGCGCGGGCCGTTGCCCGAATCGATGAACGAAGTGACGGAGCGCACGAAGGACGTTCAGTATTCGAGCCGCACGCGCTTCGTTACCGATACGCTGCAGCGCGAGCAGCGCTTTCGCAACGTGCTGCGCCGCGTGCTCGATCAGGTGCCCGAAGCGATCCGCGAGAGCGATCCGTGGTGCCAGCAGGCCGAGACGCTGTCGTGCAGCAAGCGCTACAACGTCCAGCATCTGATCTATCAGCAGAAGGCTTACGAGCAGCACTACAAGGACTATCAGTTCGGCGCGTCGACGATGCGCGATCACTGGACCGCGGGCCTCGCGGACATCCGCAAGACGCTCGCGGTGAAGAACGGCCTCGCGCTGCCGGACAACGACGCAGGCTTCGTCACGCACGACATTCACCGGATTCGGTAAAGCTCGCCGCTCGCGGCCGGCGCGCGCCGGCCGTGCGTTTCGTTTCGACATTTCCCGTTTTGCCATTTCCCGCTTCGCCATGCCGATATTCGTCGTTCTGTTCGCGTTCGTCGCATTGATCTGGGGCGCAGTCCATACGTTTCACGCGATCGCCGCGCGCTTCGGCGACGCCGTTGCGATCGGCGCCGCCGCCGTCGCGGCCGGCGCGACCGCGGCGGTGATCGCGCGCTGGGTCCGGCGGCGGCGCGACATCGCGCCGAACGCGCGCGAAGACGGCTGGACGCACGTGCTGCAACGCGCATGGGGCGACCTGCGCGTCTCGGCGACGAAGGGGCTGCTGTGGCTGTCGCAGGACGGCGCCGACGGCCGCTACACGCTCACGGATCTGAGCGGCTGCCGCGCGCAGGCGCTCGATGGCCGCTGGTATCTCGTCGTCGCCGTGCGCGACGAGCGCCGCGCCGAGTGGACGCTGCCGATGGACGGCAAGCGCGACGCGCTGCGCTGGGAGCGCGTGCTGACGCTCGCGAAGCGACAGCGCCTGTGAGTGCGGCGAATGCCGCCTGTATCGCCGCAGGCTCGATCCGGCCGCGCGCCCGGTTTCATGGACGATCGGCGAGCCGCCGGCGGGGTCCGGACGGGTTTCGGACACCTTCGCGGCAGCTCCCGAAAAATCTCACCTTTGGGTGGAAAACGTGTCGACGCGGGCGGCCGGCGCGTTCGCGGAGCGAGCGTCGACGGTTGTTTCTTCAAGCCGCCGGACCGGACGGCGGCAGCATGCGCGGCCGCGCCGCCGTCGTTCGTCAGATCGTCACGCGCCCTTCGAGGTAGAGCAAGCGCCGTCGGCGGGCTTGGCGGCATCACCAGACGCGCGGCACGAGCCGCCAGCGCACGCGCTCGCAGTACGCGCGATAGCCGTCGAGATGCGCGCTCAGATAGCGTTCCTCGTCGACGAGCCGCACGACGACGCCTGCAGCGAGCACCGCGGCGAACGGCCAGGCCCATGTCGATTGAGCGGCGATCGGGCTCCCGAAAAATATCACCATTGCGCCGGAATACATCGGGTGGCGGACGAGACGATACGGGCCGGACGAGATCACTGTCTGATCGCGCGTCACCTCGACGGTGCTCGACGCGAAGCGATTCGCGCGCAGCACCGCAAAGCAGATCGCGAAGCCCGCGATCACGAGTGCATTGCCGAGTGCGACCGAGCGCCAGTCGACCGGCGTGTGCGCGACGCGCCATTCGGCGCCCATCGCGACGACGAGCCCGACGCTCGCCACGCTCACGACGCCGACGATGATCTTCTGGCTGAGCTCGCGCTCCGCTCGCACGCCGACGCGCATCCGGCTCTCGACGAGCGCCGGATCGTGCTTGAGGAAATGGAGCGCGAGCCAGGTCGTCGCGCCGGAGAACACGAGCCAGTAGATCCAGCCCTGCCAGTAACGCAGCGAGCCCGCCGACGCGAAGATCAGCACGGCGAGCGCCGCGACGAAACGCGCCTGCGCGCCGAGCACGCGCTTCGACAACGAGTCCATTGCGGGTTCCTCCGGGATGGGCAGTTAGTTGCAGATACACTCACCAAACGATTATCCGCCGTTCGCGCGCTCGTTCAGGTGCGCGAACGCGTCCGCGAGAAAATCGACGCACACGCGCACCTTCGCCGACGCCGCGAGCCGCGCCGGATACACGGCCCACATGTTCGCCGGCTGGAGCGCGTCCGGCAGCACGCGCTTGAGCTTGCCGCTCGCAAGCAGCGGCCCCGCCTCCCAGATCGAGCGCAGCACGATCCCGCGCCCGGCGAGCGCCCACTGCACGGCGACCTCGCCGTGATTCGTCGACAGCGCGCCGCCAACCTTCACTGTCGACGTCTCGCCGCGCACCGTGAGCCGCCATACGCCGAACGGATGATCGCGCTCCTTGATCGCGAGGCACTGATGCGCGGCGAGATCCGCGAGCTGGCGCGGCGTGCCGTGTCGCGCGAGATAGCCGGGCGACGCGCACAGCACCCGGTAGTTCGTCGCGAGCCGCTTCGCGATCAGGTGATCGGCAATTTCGTCGCCGATCCGGATGTCGAGGTCGAAGCCTTCGCCCGCCACATCGACGAGCCGGTCGAACAGATCGAGCCGCACGTTCAGTTGCGGATAGCGTTCGTTGAAGTCGAGCAGCGCGGGCGCGAGCACGTGCCGGCCGAAGCCGAAGCTGCTCGAAATCCGCAGCGTGCCGCGCGGCACGCTGCGAGTGGTCGACACGTCTTCGACGAGATGGTCGACGTCGTCGAGGATCTTCTCGGTCCATGCATAGACGCGCTCGCCCGCTTCCGTCACCGCGACGCGGCGCGTCGAGCGATGCAGGAGCCGCGTGCCGAGTTGCTTTTCGAGCAGCGCGACGCGCTTGCTGACGTACGCGGGCGACACCGCGAGCTGCTCGGCGGCCGCGCTGAAGCTCGCGAGCCGCACGACGACGCTGAACACGCGCAGGTCATCGAGGTTCGGGGAATTGTTCACGATGCGTGGAAAGTCGATTAACCGAATGGCCGATTTTAATCCTTCCAGAAATAAATAGAATGCATGGATCGACGATCGCGCAAGCCCCGCGCGATCGCCTCCTTGATGCCGCGCGCGCCCGGCTCGGCCGATGCGCGCGGCAGGACACGAGATGAGGAAGCCAGCATGAGCGACAAGGTGTACAAGATCGCCGTCATCCCCGGCGACGGGATCGGCGTGGAAGTGATGCCCGAAGGGCTGCGCGCGCTCGACGCGGTGAGCCGCCGCTTCGGCCTGCGCTTCGAATACGAACCGATCGAATGGGCAAGCTGCGACTACTACGCGAAGCACGGTCAGATGATGCCGGACGACTGGAAGACGCAACTTTCCGGCATGGACGCGCTGCTGTTCGGCGCGGTGGGCTGGCCCGAGACGGTGCCCGATCACGTTTCGCTGTGGGGATCGCTGATCAAATTCCGGCGCGAGTTCGATCAATACGTGAACCTGCGTCCCGCGCGCCTGTTCGACGGCGTGCCGTGCCCGCTCGCCGGCCGCCAGGCGGGCGACATCGATTTCATGATCGTGCGCGAGAACACCGAGGGCGAATACTCGGCCGTCGGCGGCGCGATGTTCGAGGGCACCGATCGCGAGTTCGTCGTCCAGCAGGCGGTGTTCACGCGGCACGGCACCGAACGCGTGATGAAGTTCGCGTTCGAGCTCGCGCAGCGCCGCGCGAAGCAGCTCACCGTCGCGACGAAGAGCAACGGCATCGCGATCAGCATGCCGTGGTGGGACGCGCGCGCCGCCGAGATGGCCGCGCGCTATCCGGACGTCGCGTGGGACAAGCAGCACATCGACATCCTGTGCGCGCGCTTCGTGATGCAGCCGGAGCGCTTCGACGTCGTCGTCGCGTCGAACCTGTTCGGCGACATCCTGTCCGATCTCGGCCCCGCATGCACCGGTACGATCGGCATCGCGCCGTCGGCGAACCTGAACCCGGAGCGCCGGTTTCCGTCGCTGTTCGAGCCGGTGCACGGCTCCGCGCCGGACATCGCGGGCAAGCACGTGGCGAACCCGATCGCGATGATCTGGTCGGCCGCGATGATGGTCGATTTCCTCGGCGAGGGCGCGGGCCCCGCCCGTGAGGCGCATGATGCGATCGTCGCCGCGATCGAGCACGTGCTGAAGCACGGCCCGCGCACGCGCGACATGGGCGGCCAGGCATCGACGAGCGAAGTGGGCGACGCGATCGTCGCGCACCTGCTCGGCTGATCGGCTGCTCGGCTGGTCGCTGATCGCCCGCGTTCGACGTGATCGCCGAAGCCGCCGACAACAGCGACGACGACGCGCTTCCGACGTAAAGGCGCGCGGCATTTTCCCCGACTCCCGAAAAAGCTCACCATGGCCGAATCGGCTCCCGTATTTCCTCACTATTCGATCGAGGTCGACTTTCCGGACCTCGATGCGCATCGCATCGGCAACGCCGGCGTCGATTACGTGCATCGCTTCGATTCGGGCGTGCCCGGCCCGCACGTGATGATCAACGCGCTCACGCACGGCAACGAAGCGTGCGGCGCGATCGTCGTCGATGCGTTGCTGTCGCGTGTGGACGCCCGCCGTGCTCGACGATCTGTCGAAGCACTCGGTCGAACTCGATCGTGCGCGCGCGATCCGGCCGTTCGTCGACGAGGTCGACTGGCTGCTCGATCTGCATTCGATGCACGAGCGCAGCGCGCCGCTGATCGTCGCGGGCCCGCTCGACAAGGGCACGGCGCTCGCGCTGCAGATCGGTGCGCCGGCAACCGTGATGCACGGCGAAACAGCGCTTCGCCGTTGCAGGCGGCGCGATGCTTTACGCAACCCTCCGCCGATCAGAGCCCGAGATCCGACAGGCCCGGATGGTCATCGGGCCGGCGGCCGAGCGGCCAGTGGAACAGGCGATCCGCTTCGCGGATCGGCATGTCGTTGATGCATGCATGGCGATGCGCCATCAGGCCGTTTTCGTCGAATGCCCAGTTTTCGTTGCCGTATGAGCGGAACCAGTTGCCCGCGTCGTCGTGCCACTCGTACGCGAAGCGCACCGCGATCCGGTTGCCGGTGAACGCCCACAATTCCTTGATCAGCCGATAATCGAGCTCGCGCGTCCACTTGCGGCGCAGCAGCGCGACGATCTCCGCGCGGCCCGTCGCGAATTCCGCGCGATTGCGCCATTCGCTCTGCGGCGTGTAGGCGAGCGAAACGCGCTCGGGGTCGCGCGTGTTCCAGCCATCTTCAGCAGCCCGAACTTTTTGAATCGCGGTTTCGCGCGTGAACGGCGGAACAGGCGGGCGGATTTCGGTTGAATCGGACATCGTGCTCTCCAGATTGAGGGCGTGAAAAGACCCGCCCGGCTCGCCGAGCGCGGCGGGCAGGCGGGGGTGCTGCGATTCGATCGAATGAAAAGGCGGAGCTTTAGCCGGACCGGCTCGGCAGCGTCGCGTCGAGCAGCAGTTCGGCCACCGCACGCGCGTCGCGCGCGGCCGACGCGTCGCCGCTCACCAGCGCGACGCCGATCGCACCGTCGATCAGCACGAGCCACTGGCGCGCGAGCCGTGCGATATGGCGGCGATCCGCGCCCGTTTCCGCCGCATGCGCATCGAGCTGCTCGCGCACGAACACGAGCAAGCGTTCCTTGTGTTCGCGCGCGACGACGCGAATCGGATCATCCGGATGCTCGATCTCGCCCGCCGCGTTCAGGAACGCGCAGCCGTGGAAATCCGGCTGCTCGAACCATTCGCGCAGCACGTCGAACATCCCGACGAGCCGCGCGCGCGGCGTCTTGCCGCGCTTTGCCGTCGCTTCGACGAACCACGCCATCCAGCGCGCATCGCGGCGCTCGAGCGCGGCGGCGACGAGCGCCTCCTTCGATTCGAAGTGCGTATAGAAGCTCTTGCGCGCGGCGCCCGACAGCTTGACGATCGCGTCGACGCCCGTCGCATGGATGCCGCCCGCGTAGATCAGCGTTTCGGCCGCGTCGAGCAAGCGTTCGCGCGCGCCGGCGGCAGGGATTGGTTCAGGTTTCGTATCCATGCGTTTACGGTAGAATGATCATTCTCCTTTGTCAACCTCGAAACGATGCGATATCGTTTTCGCACGCATTCGGCAAAAAGGGGCTCGGATGAAACCGGCGAGATGGGCGGGACAATTCGCGTGCGCGATCGCGCTCGCAGGCGTGACGGCAAGCTGCACGCCGCTTCGGGTCGTCACGCACAGCGTGTCGACGACGGAAGCCGCCGTTCCGGCCGGCCGCTACACGCTCGATCCGCACCACTGGAGCATCGTGTTCGACGTCGACCACTTCAAGTATTCGCGCTTCACGATGCGCTTCGATCGCGCGAGCGCGCAACTCGATTGGCGCGCCGGCGGGCTCGCCGGCAGCGGCGTGACGGCGTCGATCGACGCAGCGAGCGTCGACACCAATGTGCCGCTGCTGGACAAGCTCGTCGCGGGCGCCGATGCGCTCGACGCCGCCCGCAACCCTCAAATTCATTTCGACGGCACGCGCTTCGCGCGCACGGGCGCGACGCAGGGCACGCTGACCGGCAACCTGACGATCCGCGGCGCGACGCACCCCGTCACGCTCGCCGTCACGTTCAATGGCTACGGCCGCAATCCGTTGACGAGGCAGGACACGCTCGGCTTCTCCGCGCGCGGCACGTTCAGCCGCGCGCAATTCGGCGTGACGAGCTGGTATCCGGCCGTTGGCGACGAAGTGCGCGTGCGCATCGAGGCGGAGTTCGTCAAGGAAGGCGAAGCGCCCGCGCCATGACGCATCGATGACGCACGTTGCCGCTCGAAGGAACGCGCGACGTTCGTCATGGCTTCGCGCATCGCCGCCTCCAGTCTCTATCGCCGCGCCGCATCTTTTTACGACATTTTTTCTTGAAAGGCGCGCTCGCGACTCCCTACACTTCGGGCAACCATCGAGGTTTCGGAGGCGTCACATGCCGCAACAACGAGCGAAAACCGAACGAGCGATGCACTTCGCATGCGCGACGCATGCGGACGGCCGCGTCGTGCTTCGACGTTTCGATCCTGCGCACGACTCGTACAACGAGCTGACCGCGCTGCTGCATCGCGCGTTCGCCCGGCTCGGCCGAATGGGACTCAATTGTCCCTGCGTCGATCAACCGGCCGCCGTCACGCATCAACGCGCACTCGCGGGCGAATGCTTCGTCGCCGTCTGCAATGGCCACCTCGTCGCGACGATGACGCTTCACGCGCGCGATCTCGCGTCGCCATGCGAACTCTATCGCCGCGGCAACGTCGCGACGTTGCGCCAGTTCGGCGTCGATCCCGTCTGGCAAGGGCGCGGCATCGGCCGGTCGATGCTCGATTTCGCCGCGCATTGGGCTGCCGCGCGCGGCTACCGGCGTCTTGCGCTCGACACGCCGCAGCCGGCCGCGCATCTCGTCGCGTTCTACACGCGCCAAGGATTTCGGCTCGTCGACGTCATGCACTTTTCCGGCAAAGGCTATGACAGCGCGATCCTCAGCAAGCCGGCGGCGGTATCGCGGTCGTCCGCATGGAAGGCGCGCGAACTGCCGCTGACGCCGATGCCGATGCCAGCGCCATACGATCGCGCCGCATGAAATACGACGACGACGCACGCCGGCGCGACCGCTCGTGCGACTCGGGCGATCGGCGCGCGTACAAGCCGGCCCACGTGAAGGCGGCGATGCGCATGCGCGGTCTCGTCAAGGTCGTGTGCATCACGATCGCGGTGAGCCAGGCACTGACCGCGGCATTCGCGGGCCTCGCCCATATCGCCGGCCACGACGTGGAGGCGGGGCCGCTGCTGCTCTTCAACTTCGTCACGTGCACGCTCGTCAGCTACTGGCTGCAATCCGACGCGCAGCGCGCATATCTCGACGCGCGGTCGAGCGGCCGTCTGCGCAACGCGCCGAATGACGGCGCGCCGCTCGACGTTCCGGCCGATTGTCCGAGACGTTGGCTAGTGATCCTGAACATCGAATTGAATCCGCATCTGCTCGACAGCGCGCAATGACGCAAGCCTGCCTCACGCGGAATCGCTTGAAGTCGAAATATTGACGCGCCGTTTACGCTCGTCGCGCGACTCTTTCGATCGGTTTGACATCCGCTGCGCTGTAATGAAGACATGAAGAACCAGCGGCCGAAGCGGGAGAATCGATGGACAGGCACGCCTATCTGCAGCTCGCTCTTTTCGTCGTCGTGCTGACGCTGCTCGTCAAGCCGCTCGGACAATACATCGCGCGCATCGCAAACGGCGATCCGCCGTGGCCGATGCGAATGCTGCGGCCCGTCGAGCGATGGACGTATCGCGCGGCGGGCGTCGATCCCGAGCAGGCAATGAGCTGGAAAACCTATGCGATCGCGCTGTTGTCGTTCAGCGTCGTCGGCACGATCGCACTCTACGCGTTGCAGCGCGTTCAGCACGTGCTGCCGCTCAATCCGCAGGCCCTTCCTGCCGTCAGCGCCGATTCGGCGTTCAACACGGCCGTCAGCTTCGCCACCAATACGAGCTGGCAAGGCTACGCAGGCGAAACGACGCTCAGCTATCTGACCCAGATGGGCGGCATCGCCGTGCAGAGCTTCTTGTCGGCCGCCGCCGGCATCGCCGTGCTGCTCGCGCTGATCCGCGCGCTCGCCGCACGCGGCGCGGGCTCCGTCGGCAATCTGTGGGCCGACCTCACGCGCGCGACGCTCTATGTGCTGATTCCGCTGTCCGCGCTGTTCGCCGCCGCGTTCATCGCGCAAGGCACGATCCAGAACTTCTCCGGGTATCGCACCGTCCAGACGATCCAAGGCACCGTCCGGCGGCAAGCCGCGCCCGACGCGAGCGGCGCGCCGCTGCTCGATGCCGCGGGCCGCCCCGCCGTGCGCGCGATTGCGGGCCGCGAGCAGCTTCTGCCGATGGGGCCCGTCGCATCGCAGGAATCGATCAAGCTGCTGAGCGGCGACGGCGGCGGCTTCTTCAACGCGAACTCCGCGCATCCGTTCGAGAATCCGACGCCGTTCAGCAATTTCCTGCAAATGCTCGCGCTTCTGCTGCTGCCGGCCGCGCTGTGCCACACGTTCGGCGCGATGGTCGGCGACACGCGGCAAGGCTGGGCGATCTATGCGGCAATGCTCGCGATGTTCGTCGCGCTCGCGCTCGTGACGATGCGCGCCGAGCAAGCGGGCAGCGCGACGCTCGCGTCGCCGGGCATCGACGCGCGCGCGTCTGCGTCGATGCCCGGCGGCAACATGGAAGGGAAGGAGACGCGCTTCGGGATCGTCTCGTCGGCGCTCTACGCGACGATCGCGACGGCGAGCGGCGACGGCGCGGTCGACGCGATGCACGATTCGCTGACGCCGATCGGCGGGCTCGTGCCGATGGCGCTGATGCAGACGGGCGAAGTCGTGTTCGGCGGCCCCGGCTCGGGGCTCTTCGGCATGCTGATGCACGCGATGCTCGCGGCGTTCGTCGCGGGACTGATGATCGGCCGCGCGCCCGAGTATCTCGGCAAGAAAATCGATCCGCACGACATGAAGCTCGTCGCGATCGCGCTCCTCGCGACGCCTTGCATCGCGCTCGTCGGCACGGCCGCGTCGGTGCTGCTGCCGGCCGGCGTCGCCGGCATCGCGAACCCCGGCGCGCACGGCTTCAGCGAGATCCTGTATGCGTTCACGTCGGCGGCGAACAACAACGGCAGCGCATTCGCGGGCCTCGCGGCGAATACCCGTTATTACAACGCGATGCTCGGCGCGGCGATGTGGTTCGGCCGCTTCGCGACGATCGTGCCGGTGCTCGCGCTCGCCGGCTCGCTCGCGCTGAAGGTGCGACGCGCGGCCGGCCCCGGCGCGCTGCCGACGCACGGCCCGCTCTTCGTCGTCCTGCTGATCGGAACGGTCGTGCTGATGACGTTGCTGACGTATCTACCGGCATTGGCGCTCGGGCCGATCGTCGAGCAGGTGACGATGGCGGGCGCTGCGCGTTGAGTCACGCGCCGGCCCAGTCGAGAATCACCTTGCCGCTTTCGCCCGACAGCATCGCCGCGAAGCCCTGCTCGTAGTCGTCGACCGGGAAGCGGTGCGTGATGATCGGCGACAGATCGAGCCCGCTTTGCAGCATCGCGACCATCTTGTACCAGGTCTCGAACATCTCGCGCCCATAGATGCCCTTGATCTCGAGGCCCTTGAAGATCACCTGGTTCCAGTCGATCGCGGTCTGCGCGGGCGGAATGCCGAGCAGCGCGACCTTGCCGCCGTGATTCATCGATTCGAGCAGCGACGTGAACGCGCTCGGCACGCCGGACATCTCGAGCCCGACGTCGAAGCCCTCCGTCATGTGCAGATCGGCCATCACGTCGCGCAGCGATTCGCGCGACACGTTCACCGCGCGCGTCGCGCCCATCTTGCGCGCGAGGTCGAGGCGATAGTCGTTGATGTCGGTGATGACGACGTTGCGCGCGCCGACGTGCTTCGCGATCGCCACCGCCATCACGCCGATCGGCCCCGCGCCCGTGATCAGCACGTCCTCGCCGACGAGGTTGAACGACAGCGCGGTATGCGTCGCGTTGCCGAACGGATCGAAGATCGCGGCGAGATCGTCGGAGATCTCGGGCGGAATCTTGAACGCGTTGAACGCGGGTATCGCCAGATACTCGGCGAACGCACCTTCGCGATTCACGCCGACGCCCACCGTGTTGCGGCACAGGTGGCGCCGCCCCGCGCGACAGTTGCGACAGAAGCCGCATGTAATGTGGCCTTCGCCGGACACGCGATCGCCGATCGAGAAGCCGCGCACTTCCTGGCCCATTTCGACGATCTCGCCGACGTATTCGTGGCCGACGTGCATCGGCACCGGAATCGTCTTCTGCGCCCAGTCGTCCCACTTCCAGATATGGATGTCGGTGCCGCAGATCGCGGTGCGGCGGATCTTGATGAGGACGTCGTTGTGGCCGACCTCGGGCTTCTTCACGCGCGTGAGCGTGAGGCCCGGCCCGCGTTCGAGCTTCGCAAGCGCTTTCATCGCGAGCCTCCGTCAAATGACGCCGAGCGTCTTGCCGACGCGCACGAACGCGTCGACCGCGCGATCGATCTGCTCGGGCGTATGCGCGGCGCTCATCTGCGTGCGAATGCGCGCGCGGCCGCGCGGCACGACCGGATACGAGAAGCCGATCACGTACACGCCTTCGGCGAGAAGTGCATCGGCCATCTTCGACGCGACCTGCGCATCGCCGAGCATCACCGGAATGATCGGATGCTCGCCCGGCACGAGCGTGAAGCCCGCCACGCTCATCTTCTCGCGGAAGTGCACGCCGTTCGCGCGCACGCGCTCGCGCAGCCGCGCGCCTTCGTCGCTCGCGAGCAGCTCGAGCACGTTCAGCGACGCGGCCGCGATGCTCGGCGTCAGCGTGTTCGAAAACAGATACGGCCGCGAGCGCTGCCGCAGCAGCTCGACGATCTCGCGCCGCGCGGCGACGTAGCCGCCCGACGCGCCGCCCAGCGCCTTGCCGAGCGTGCCCGTGATGATGTCGACGCGGCCCTCGACGCCGCAATATTCGGGCGTGCCGCGCCCGTGCTCGCCGATGAAGCCGACCGCGTGCGAATCGTCGACCATCACGAGCGCGCCGTAACGGTCGGCCAGATCGCATACGCCCTTCAGGTTCGCGATGATGCCGTCCATCGAGAACACGCCGTCGGTCGCGATCAGCTTGAAGCGCGCGCCCGCCGCGTCGGCCTCGCGCAGCTTCGCTTCGAGATCGGCGAGGTCGTTGTTCTTGTAGCGCAAGCGCTTCGCCTTCGACAGGCGAACGCCGTCGATGATGCTTGCGTGATTCAGCTCGTCGCTGATGATCGCGTCGTTTTCGTCGAGCAGCGTCTCGAACAGGCCGCCGTTCGCGTCGAAGCAGCTCGAATACAGGATGCAGTCGTCGGTTTGCAGGAACGCGGACAGCGCGGCCTCGAGCCGCTTGTGCACGGTCTGCGTGCCGCAGATGAAGCGCACCGACGCCATCCCGAACCCGTCCTGCTCGAGCGCCGCCTGCGCGGCTTTGATGAGGCGCGGATCGTCCGCGAGCCCCAGATAGTTGTTCGCGCAGAAATTCAGCACGTGCGCGCCGCCGGCCAGCCGGATGTCGGCCGCCTGCGGGCTGGCGATCTCGCGCTCGGTCTTGTAGAAACCGTCCGCGCGAATCTGGTCGAGGGTGCCGCGTAGATGGGCAAGATAGGCATCACGCATCGCAATAAGCTCCTGACATGGGCTGCAAGGCTCGGCGCTCGTCCGCGCTCGTGGCGGCGGCAAAGCGGCTTGCTACTGTTATAGTCGGCCGTCTGATCCAGCGTATTTTTCCTGTATTCCGAACTAAAATTCGAAATACCGAACAACTCTAAGCGAACGGAATTCAAATGGCAAGCTCTTCCGGCGCGCGGCGCACGGCCGCGCCCGCTCCCGCCGCCCGCGGCGCGACGCCGCCGCGGGTCGGCGAGCAGATCCAGCGCCTGCGCAACGAGCGCAAGCTCACGCTCGACGATCTGTCGCGCGCGGCCGGCGTGTCGAAATCGATGCTGTCGGAGATCGAGCGCGACAAGGCGAATCCGACGATCGCCGTCGCGTGGCGGCTCACGAACGCGCTCGGCATCAGCCTCGACGAGCTGTTCGCGCAGCCGAAGGCGCCCGAGACGATCCGCGTCGACAGCCCGCACGACATTCCGACGCTCGCCGGCCACGACGCGCAATACCAGTTACGCGTGTGGGGACCGATCGAACTCGCGGGCAAGTTCGAATGGTACGAGCTGACGCTGCCGGCGAACGGCGCGCTCGTGTCGAATCCGCACGAGCCCGGCACCCGCGAGCATCTGACCGTGCTGAACGGCGCGATCGAGATCGAAGCGGCGGGCACCGCGCGGCGGCTGAAGGCGGGCGACACCGCGCGCTACGCGGCCGACGGGCCGCACGCGATCCGCAACGCGGGCAAGAGCGAGGCAAAAGCGCTCCTGATCGTGATTCATCGGCAGCACGGCGTCTAGTCTGCTCAACGGCCAGTTGCGCAAAATACTGTATATTCGTACAGTATACGCAAAACAGGAGCCCGCGATGACCGAACAGGATCTGGCCGCGCTCAGCTTCAAGGCTGCGGCGCACGATATGGAAACGATTGTCCGCCACATTGCCGAGCGTTATATCCGGCAAGGCGTTCCGTTGACGTGGCGGCTTCTGCACGCGGTCGAAGCCGAAGCGCTCGCCGATCTCGGCTTCGCGAGCCGGCACGATCCGATGGTTCGCTGCCTGTTCGACCGCCCGGCCGAGCTGCGCTTCCCGGAAACCGACGATCTCGTCGACTTCGGGCGGTCGAATGCGCTGCCCGCGGTGTTCTCGTTCGCGGTCGCCGCGTATGAGCGGGCCGCGAACGCGCGCACCGACGCGTCCGTTGCGCCGGTGCGCGCCGCGCGCGCGTCGCGCGCATGGGGCGACTAGCCGGTCGCCACGTCTTGCCCGGCGGCCCACCCGGCCCGCATGTCGCATGCAGACAACCCGGTTTCCGGCGGCTCGTTAGCCGCAGGATGCCCGCCGCTGACTCGAAAACGCTTTGTCGAGCGAACGCGACACGCTATGATGAATTGCAACTAACGGGATAAATGACATGTCGCTGCCCATTCTGACGAGTCCCCCTGCGCAGCCCGACATCCCGAGCGATCTGTTCGATCGCGACACGTCGGACTGGCTCAACCATCCGGACACCGCTTTCGATGCGTGGCTGGCCGCCCAGGAATTTCGCCGCTCGTCGGCCGACGTCTACCGCGCACAATGGGGCGCGTTTCTCGGTTGGCTCGCGAAACGGCAAAAGAACCTCGCGACGGTCGACACCGAGACGATCGCCCTTTTCGTCGGCGAGCTCCCGATCAAGAAAACGCAGAGAGTCCGCTATTTGAGGCTGATCGAGCGCGTGCTCGATCATGTGCGCAAGAACGAATTCGGCTCGACGAACCCTGCCCGCTTCATTGCTCAGGATGGCGAAGCGACCTGGCGCAGTGCGCGCGACAACGAGCCGACGAGTTTTCTCGCGCCGGCCGAACGCGCCGCGCTGCTTGCTTATCTATTTTCCCCACTGCCCGCGACAGGCGCGGCGCTCTGGAAGGAACGCCGCGATCGTGCGCTGATCGCTGCATTCCTCGGCGGCGGATTGAAGACCGGCGAAGCGCGCGCGCTCACGATTAGTTGCGTCAATCTTGGATCGACCGTGCTGATGATCCCGGCGGCCCGGCCAGAATTCACGCGCGAAACGCATCTCGCATCGTTCGCGATCGCGCTGTTCGACGCATGGCTAGCCGAACGTCAGCGTTGCGGCATTCCGGGCGAGCTCGTTTTCCCCGCGTCGCAATCCGGCCGGCCGATGCACAAGGCGACGATGCTGCGTGCGGTCGATGCGATCGTCGACGCGGCCGACATCGCGCCATCGCGCACCGCGCGCGCCAGCCCGCAGACGTTGCGCAACACGTTCGCGGCCGAACTGTTCGAAAACGGCGTCGAGCCGGAAAAAGTCGGTCAGTGGCTGGGATTCGCGCAGCCGATTTCGTCGAATCGACTGCATCGGGCATGGAAGAATTGGCGGGAAAGCCTCGTCAGTGCGCCGCCGGGCGCCGAGTCGCTCACCAATGAAGCGCCGACCGCCACGTCAAGCCAGGCTTGAGATCGGCGGTTTCTGCCTCCCGAAAATACTCACCTTTTCTCACCTCTTGATTCCCGAATTTCCTCACCTTTGAGGATTTCCGGCGCCGTCCGTCACGCTGTCCGGGTGAAACAGGCGGCCGCTGCGAAGCGCGATGGCCGCACTCCCGACGTGTGCTCGCATTCGGGACAAAGCAATTCGTAACCGTGCGCGTCGTGAGACAGCTCAGGTTCGCCGTCGCCGCACTTCGGACACCGCGCCGGCAGCGCCACATGCTGATCGAGCGACGTGCCGATCACGTCGAACGCAGCCGCATCGAGATTGCCCGCGTCCGCCAGACGCCGGATTAGCGCGGCGATCTCGGGTGTCATGCCCTGGCTGGCCCGCAATATCTGAACTTCGTTGACCGCGGCGGTCAATTCGTCGCCTTGTTCGCGCAACTGCGCGTCGAGCCGATCCGCACGCGCCTTCGCCGCACTCAGTTGCTGCAGGAAATCGAACTCCTTGCGATTGACGTCGCGCAACCCCTGCTGATACGTCGACGCCATGCTGCGCAGCGAATCGAGCTCGACGAGCATCGGCTTCACGCGCCGCTCGGCTTCCGCGATCGCGTCCTTGATCTGCTGCGCATAGTGCTCGGTGTTCTCGCGCAGTTCCGCGTGCAGTGTGTCGATCCGCTCACGCAGCGTCGCGTTTTGGCTCTGCTCTGTTTCAAGTCTTTGATTCAGCAGTGCATTTTCGTTTTCCATCCGGCGAATCAGGCTCTGCAGCGAATCCTGATGCGCGAGACCTTGCGTCGACGCGGACGCCAATTGCACCTCGGCATCGGTCAGACGATTCTGCAGTTGCTCGGCGCGCGCGTCGCTTCGGGCGAGCGTGGCCTCGAGCGCTTCCTGGCGAATCAGCGCATCGCGATATTTCTGTTCGGCAGCGGCCACTTCGCCGCTCGCTTGCTGCCGTTCGTCATCGAGGCTCTCACGCGCCTGTTTCAGCGCCTCTTCATATAGCGCGCCCAGTAGCGCGCCGGCCTTTTCCTCGAGCGGTTTCGGTAAAGCGGCTCCTTCGAGCCGGACTTTCGATGCCGCCCGGATTCGCTCCCAAAAATGATCGATGTCTTTCGGGATATCGCTTGCGCTACCGGTCTGGGTCAAATCGCGGACGTTCGCCGCAGACGGCCGGATGCCAAGGTCGAAGAACAGCCGTTTGCACGCATGCAGCGACAAGTCTTGCCGGCGGGCGCCGGACGCGCGCAGCGCATCGAGCTCTTCGCGAATGGATTGCCGGATTTCGTCGAGGGTCATGGTCGTTGCGAAAAGCCGAAACGTACCAATCATAACGAAATACGTTCTGTTTGATACGGCTTTGATGTGCTTGTTGTACTTTTGCTACTCACAGAGGCATTCAGGGGGATGTCGATCGATTTTGCTCACACAACCGCTGGAAATCCGTGAAACAAAGCGAAGAATGTGACTCAAGCCTCTGTTTTTAAAAGATTATTGGATGGGACCCGAATAACGGTAATTGTTTCACATACCGAGCGCTGTGGTTCTCGGGACATGTCTGGAGGCGAAATGGGGGTTCTGTGGAAAACTCGTCGGGGGCGTCTTGAGAGTATTAGAAGTAAACACCCTTGAATCTTCGTTAAAAACGTTAACGCCATCGGGGGGCCTTGCCCAGCAAGGGATTGCGACCGATGAGGTGAAATTTTACGGGATATGAGGTGAGATTTTCCAGGATTCGACGTGATGGGGTTCGGGGATCGGCGTGAGCCGATGCAGGAAAGATCGTGAGCGGATTCAGGATGCTTTCCCACAGATGAGGTTGCCAAAGGTGAGGTTTTTCGGGGGCACAGTAAAGGTGGAGCCGTGCGCAGCCTGAATCGATCTATCCACATCCGCACAGGTATAGGTGAGGCTTTTCGGGAGGTCGGTGGAGCAATGATTCTGCCCTTCTTTTAAGCAAATTTGGGGCATAGGTGAGATTTCTCGGGATTCCAGCCCGTTTTGATGTGAGCGTTTCCGGGAAGGAAGGCTGGTAAAGGCTCGTCCGACGGGGCATTGCCGCCCGAAACGGCCTAAAGGTGAGGTTTTTCGGGGGACCTTCTTCAGCGCTGAGACGAGGTTCTCGCTAAAGGTGAGGGAATTCGGGCGCATGGCTGGCCCGCACCGATCTCGCTTGAGGTGAGGTTTTTCAGGATCTGACGCACAGCAGAAATTTGCCAAAGGTGAGACTTTTCAGGACATGGTGGCGCTCATTCGGCCGCAAAGGCCCGTGGATGCTGGGTAGCAAGTGCCGTTGCGGAGCCCGCTCTTCGTCAAAGGTGAGATTTTTCAGGATGCGATCTCATGACAAGTGACGTCGAGCCGCGTGCGAAAGGTGAGGGCATACGGGAGAAGAAAATTTCGACCAGCGCGTTAGCTATGATTTGTAAGTAATTGATATATATGGATTTTTTTGCGTATTGGAAGGAATGGTGAGCTTTTTCGGGGGCTGCGGGTGCGCTGTCGCGCAGGGTAAAAATCGATCTGAGGTGAGGCTTTACGGGGGCCGATTGCCGGTAGTCGCCCGTATGCCGGACCTGCGGAAGAGGTTGCTCGTTGGCTGACGGGACCTGAATGGTGAGCTTTTTCGGGAGCAAGCCTGCATTGCCGAGCGTCAAGGCTTGGAAAAAACGCTTCGTAAGCCGGCCATTTCTCCGGCAGGGGCCCAGGTGGGGCTCTTGGGGCTAGTCGAAACGCTGCATCGCAACTCATTTTGTCTTTGACGGATATCCATCCGGTTAGTCGGATGCATTGGATCTGCTCACGTTTGACGGACTGTCGCACGCTCGGGTGAGTCGACTCGGCTTGGGAGGGCTCACGCTTGCGGCCCGAGGCTGGTCGCCGGGCTGATTTGCCGTCCATAAGCGGCTCGCGGCCGGGAGGCCGTGCGGGGCGCGCGTATGCGTTTCATGTCGGGGATGATCTCTCGTCCGGTGAGGCGAACTTGGGCGCGCTCGCTCGCATCGCCGAACGGCATCCGAATGCGGTCCGATGCCGGACCTGCGTCATTGTCGGTCGGCGATGACGCATGGCGCGCCGCGCTCGAGGTCGCGCGACACGTAATGCGGCCGCTCCACGCCCCCGCTTGGCGCGCGTATTGGTGAGGCCGATCGATTTCGGCGGCTCACGCGTGGCCGATTCGCGCCGGCGGCTGGCAGTCGATGCCCGTCTCGCCTGCATTCGACACCTTTCCATCGGGGCGCCCGGACGGACGAGACACGCCGGTCGAACGTCAACGCCTGAAGATCCCGGGCAGGCGTACGCCGAGTCATGTGCATCGCCGCTCATTCCGCCCGGCTGATCCGATCCGTGCATACCGACAGACTCCCGGCGCCGGGCCGGCTGGGCTTCGATCGGTGTCGGCATCGGCTTGCTGCGCGCTGTTCCTCAGGCCGGCGTTGCAAGTCGATCACGGAGATGCCCGTGCGCGTGAATTTGTCGTAGCAATTTTGCGACAGGATTGGAGGTGAGACGATACGGGAGCCGCTGCGCCGCGGAACGCGAATGCGGGAAAGCCGGCGTTCGCCGCGCTTGCCGCTGCCCGCAAAGGTGAGTCGACGATGGCCGGATTTTGGACCGGTGAGCGTTTACGGGAGCCCGATCGGGTGAGCGGCGGCAAATCGCCGAGCTTCACCGCATATGGTGAGCATGCCGTTCTGGACGCACATCACCACAGACGCTATCCTTCCGGAAACTTCTCCTCCGACCCGACGCATGGCCACAAAGCGCGCCAAGAAAACCGATGTGGATGTGGTGAGTGCTAGTTCCGCCGAATTGCGTAAGGCCGTCGAGGCAATCGCAATTCAGCCGAAAAACGGCAAGATCACCCTCCTGACTCGCAAGCTGTTCAACGTGCTGCTTGCGGTCGCCCAACAAGCGGACGATTCCGGCGACACCTATCGCGCGCTGTTGTCGGACATCGTCGCGAACTCGGCTTTCGATTCCAACGATACCGCGCTCGTCAAGGAGCACTTGCGGCGGATGGTGTCGGTGCAGGTGGAATGGAGCACGGGCACGTCGAGCCAGAAGCCCGGCCGGAAGTGGGGGATCTCCACGCTGATCGCCGACGCCGAAATTCTCGAAGATCCGGCGACGCGGCGCGTATGGGTCGAATTCTCGTTTGCGCCGAAAATCAAGAAGAAACTGCTCGACCCGGTGCAGTACGCGCGCCTGAGCCTGCAGTTCCAGAGCCAACTGCGCAGCAGCGCGGGGCTCGCGCTGTACGAAATCTGCGTGCGCTACCTGACGAATCCGAGCCATCTGACGATGCGCGAGCCGTGGGAATGGTGGCGCCCGATTCTGTCCGGCACGCCCGATACCGAGGCCGGCGACGAGGCGAAACGCGAATACAAGTATTTCAAGCGCGACTACCTGCGTCCGGCGATCGCCGAGGTGAACGCGGTGACGAACATCTTCGTCGAACTGGTCGAGCATCGCGAAGGACGCCGGGTTGCCGAGATCCAGTTCCGCGTATCGGAGCGCAAGCAGCCGATGCTCGCGCTCGACGAGCATCCGAATGTGTTCGACAGCACGCTCGTCGACCGGATGGTGAAGATCGGCATTCCGCTGAAGGAAGCGCAGACGCTCTACGCGGACAACGAGGAAAACCGGATTCGCGCCGCGCTCCAACTGACCGAGCAGCGGGTGCGCAGCACGACGCTGCCGCCCGTGCGCAGCGCGCCGGCGTTGTTCAAGGATGCGCTGAAGAAGGGATATGCGCCGCCCGTCGACACGGTCGAAACGCCGCCGCTCGGCAGCAGCGCCAAGTTGGCCGCCGCGGCCAACGCCGGGCAGGCGGACGACCCGAAGGCGCGCCTGCGCAGCGAGTACGATGCTTACCGGCGCAAGGAAGCGAAACAGTTGTATGAGGAACAAGGCGACGCGGAGCGGGAGATCGCGCGCGCGTCGTTCGAGTCCGACGTGCTGCCGGCGCTGGGTCCGCATCTGCGGGACGATTGGCGACGGCGCGGGCTCGACTCGAAGCTTGTCGAAACGGCTTTCTTCGACTGGCTCGCGCAAAAGACCTGGGGCGAACCGACCGACGGCGATCTGCTCGCCTTCACGCTCAGCCAGTCTCGCGCGGCTTGAGCGAATGCCCGATTCACCGGATTCTTCTCCTCTTCCGCGACTAGCAACAAAAAACGGGGCCTGCTGGGCCCCGTTTCTTTTCGGTTCGTTCGTTTAGTTCGACAACAGCATCCGTTCGAGCTGCTGCAGGATTTCGTCCCGCTTTTCTCGCGTCAGGCCGCGCAGCCGCAACTCTAGCCGATCTTCGCCGTAAGACTTCAAATCGCCGACCGACACGCCGTTCAGCTTGATCTCATGTCGCTGCGCATACCGCTGCCGGCTTGCGGGCTTCGGGTTTTCCTGCGCGGTCGCCCTTCCCTTCACGATATCGGCGACCTGACGAGTGCTGAGGTCGTCGGACAGAATCTTGTTGATGAGACGCAGCGTCGAGTCGGTGCCGCGTGCCGTGTGGTAACGGCCGACCTGATACGCCATGTTCGAGCCGAAGCGATCCGGACGCGCAACCATCTCCTGCATGACGGCTTCGGGCAACTTGCCGATCGAGAGCGCAACGGCGACCGTCGATTCGTCGAGCCCGAGATGCTCGGCCAATTCCTTCTGGCTCTGGAAATACTTTTCCTCGAGAAAGCGCTTCCAGACGATCGCGTTGTCGAAGACCGTTTGCGAATCGCGTTGGACGTTGAGGTCGTAGCCGAGCTTGTAGCTTTGAATGCCGATCGGCAGATCGATGACGATCGCCTTGACCGATTCCTTGTTCGCTTCCTTCAGCGCGCGGACGCGACGGCCACCGTCGCTGACGAAGTACGAGCCGGGATTGTCGTAATCAGGGATGACGTGAATCGCTTGTTGCTGACCCTGCTTCGCCAGATTGACGGCCAGCTCCGCGATCGACGACTTCAAATAGAAGTGCCGAGGGTTGAAGGGACTCGGCTTGATCGCCTTGAGCGGCAGTTCGATCACCTGACCGGACTGATAGCGGTTTTCGATTCGCCACGCGCGATATTGGTTCGATTCGTCGATCGGGTCCGTGGTGGGCGGCGTTTCGACGATTGTGACCGGGATGGTCTTCTTCGACGATTTACCGGCGGGAGCAGCGGGCGTCGCGGCCTCGGATTTGACGAGGCCATCAATTGCATTGAGTCGATCGAGCGCCGTGCGCTTTTCGCTCGTCGTGATGTCGGGGCGCGCTTGGAAGCCTTTGGCGAATTGGGAGGGTTTCATTCAGGGTCCTTTATGCGCATAAAGTCAGGGCAGCATCGCGCCGATCTCGTCGGCACATGCGCGGATTTCTGCCGCTGCGAGCTTTGCGCCGCGGTCGTTCATCTGCAAGACGGTTTGGCCTAGCGCCATTGCTTGCTTGTAGGCTTCGCGCGTGGGGATTTGCGTCTTGAGAAGCGGGAAGCCGAGTTCTTCGAGCGCACGCTTCAATTCACGCGTGAGCATCCGCTTCTCTTCAGTCTTGTTCAGCAGGAACACGGCGCGAAGATCCTCATTCATCACCTGCGCTTGCTGAATCAGTTTGACGAGGCCGACGCTCGACCAGTAGTCAGCCGGCGATGACGACGTCGGGATCACCGCAATCGTCGCGGCAAGCAATACGACGCCGGACACTTTCTCCGTAATCGACGGTGGACAGTCGACGATGATGATGTCGTAGTCGTTGATGAACTTCTTGATCTCGCGATGGATCTGGCCGCCGGCTTCGGCAAGGTTCACGACAGGAAACGGGATGCCGGTTTCGCTGTCCGCGGAGGAACTGGACCAGTGAACGAGCGTGTTTTGGCCGTCGGCGTCGATGACCAGAACGCGTCGCCCTTTTTCGTGGAATGCGGCGCCGAGGTGCATCGCAATGGTGCTCTTGCCGACACCGCCCTTTTGTTGAGTGACTGCAATGATTTCAGCCGCCAATTTTCACTCCTATTTTGATCGGGAGAATTTTACCGGACAATTTTTTTATTTCAATGAATTTGTTGTGAAGGAACGACGCGTTAGCCACCTGGCCGATGTTTATGCGCATAAAGCCGGGGGGATGTCGATCTGAGCACGTGGAAGAAGATGGGCAGAGCCTGCGTGGTGCAATTCGCGCCTTCGTGCGGACGAAGCTATCGCGCACTGCACTTGAACTGATGCGTATGTGACGGGGCGATCGGTCTTGCGCCTATGCTGTGGCGTGCCAACGCCAACGCCAACGCCAACGCCAACGCCAACGCCAACGCCAACGCCAACGCCAACGCCAACGCCAACGCCAACGCCAACGCCAACGCCAACGCCAACGCCAACGCCAACGCCAACGCCAACGCCAACGCCAACGCCAACGCCAACGCCAACGCCAAACGCCAACGCCAACGCCAACGCCAACGCCAACGCCAACGCCAACGCAACAACGCCAACGCCAACGCCAACGCCAACGCCAACGCCAACGCCAACGCCAACGCCAACGCCAACGCCAACGCCAACGCCAACGCCAACGCCAACGCCAACGCCAACGCCAACGCCAACGCCAACGCCAACGCCAACGCCAACGCCAACGCCAACCAACGCCAACGCCAACGCCAACGCCAACGCCAACGCCAACGCCAACGCCAACGCGCCGCGGTGGCCTTTATGCGCATAAAGCAGTGAATGGCCGCATCGCCTACCTACGCTGTAGCGCGTAACGTGCGCCCAGCTCGGCTGATCGTGGAAAGCCGGAACGTACAGACGATTCAAGATCAGATTCCCGAGCACCAGCACCCCCTCATCGCCCGGCCGCTACAATACCCGTGTCTTTGACCTACTCCCACCTGCAACCGATGATCACGATTTATCACAACCCCCGCTGCTCCAAATCGCGCGAAACACTGGCATTGCTCGGAACGCTCAATCAGACCGGGGAGGCAATCAATGTCGTCGAGTACCTGAAGCAGCCGCCGACCGTGACGCAACTGAAAGCGCTGCACCGCAAGCTCGGACGGCCAGTGCGCGACATGATTCGTGACAACGAAGCGCCTTATAAAGACCTCAATCTTGCCGACCCTGCCTTGTCCGACGCGCAACTGTATGACGCGATCGCGGAGCACCCTATCCTGTTGCAGCGTCCAATCGTCGTGCATGGCGACAAGGCCGCGATCGGTCGTCCGCCGGAGGTAGTGAAGTCGTTGTTCGAATAATTATTAAAAAAATAATAATTCGAAGAGGATGTCGGTGCGCGACAGCGCTTCCCGCTGTAGATGCGAGATGCGATGCGTGCCGACCCAACGCCGATCCGGCGCGCATCGCCCAACAGTCGCGCCGCCCGGGGCCTGGCCATCGCTCGTCGAGACACGAGCGTTTTCACGCGTCTCTCAGTTTCGCCCTGCGGTTTCGCCAAACCCGGGAGGCTGCCGATCGGACGATTGCCAATCGTTGATTCTCCGTCGATTCGGCCGTGCACGGTCCATGCGTCTCGCACGCATCGCATCGGCCGCGCCGCTGCGCTCACTCGCTCCGTTGCGCGTCGTTCCCGCCCGCGACGCGAGCCGCTTCCCGCAGCACGCGAATCTGCATCCGGTAATTGCGGCAGCCGGTGCAAGCCGGCAGATGCACGCGCACGCGGAGTTGCTCGACGAGCGACAGCGGACGATCGAGTTCGTCCGACAAAAGTCGCGTGATGTCCTTACATTTCCCCAGTAGCATCTTCGGTCGTCAGGCCTTTTTCGGTGAGACAGGTGCGCAGCCGGGTCCGTGCGCGGTATAGCAGCACGCTGCAATGGTTCGCCTTCAGTTCGAGCTCCATGCAGATGTCGTCGATTGCGAAGTCAAGGAACTCGCGCATCATGAATACGCGGCCGATCTGCTCCGGCAGGTGATCGAGACACATCTCGAACAGCATCCAGAACTGCCGCTGCTGCAGGATCGTTTCCGGCTTCGGCCACGGACGCGGCTTCGCATGCGGCGCCCAGTGACCATTGTCCGCGAACAGTTCGCGCTCGAGAAGCGCTTCGCCGTCGAGTTCGGCGTCGAGCGCCGACGCGTTGATCGTCTTTCGCCGCGCCCGGATCGTGTCGATCAGCTTGTTGCGCAGGATGCCGAACACCCAGGTCTTGTGGCTCGACAGTCCGTCGAAGCGCTCGGCCTGCGCCCATGCGGCCGCGAGCGCCTCCTGGACGGCGTCTTCGGCCGCATCGGCGTCGCGCAATTGCAGGCGAGCGAAGCGAAGTAAATCGTGGCGCAATTGCGCGAGATAGGCGGGATCGTCGTGCGCGGCGCGCGCGTGCTGCATGGGATGGCTTCCGGTTCGTGCCCGCGCGCATGCGGCACGCGCGGGCGGCAGCGCAAGATTATCCATGCGATGCGCGTCGTTGCAAGAGCGCTGCAAGCAACGCGCGTCGCCATCGCGCGCTATGCTGACATCGTAGGTCGCGCCGGCGATCGATGACAGAGACATGAAACGCATGCCGTCGACATCAATGTAACCGGCGTACATATTCATCAGGTTATCCACAGTTTCTGTGGAAAACTTTGTGGAAATCTGGTTCGAAGCCCCGATGCGCCGGGACTCAAGCTGGCTTGCACATAAAAGGGCCGGTTGGTGCGCAATCGGAAACAAAACTAGCTGATTACCTACTGAGCGGAAGGAGACGCAGATGACTTACCGCATTGCAGTGATTGTCGGCAGTCTACGGCGCGGGTCGTTCAATCGCGCGCTCGCAAATGCCGTGATTTCGGTCGCGCCGGCCGAATTGTCGTTCGAAATGATCGATATCGGCTCGCTGCCGCTCTACAGCCAGGATTACGACGCCGACTTTCCCGACGTCGCGAAACGTTTCAAGCAGACGATCGAAGCCGCGCAGGGTTTGCTGTTCGTCACGCCCGAGTACAACCGCTCGATGCCCGGCGTGCTGAAGAACGCGCTCGATTGGGGTTCGCGTCCGTGGGGCAGCAATTCGTGGTCGGGCAAGCCGGCCGCCGTGCTCGGCACGTCGCCGGGCGCGACTGGCACCGCGCTCGCGCAGCAGCATCTGCGCAACGTGCTCGCGTATCTCGACGTTCCGACGCTCGGCCAGCCCGAGATATTCATCAAGCACGATGCATCGAAGATCGACGAGCAGGGCAACGTCGTCAACGACGACACGCGCAAGTTCCTGCAGGGGTTCGTCGATCGCTACGCGGACTGGGTGCGCCGGCACGCGAAGTCGGCCTGAGCAACGGCGTACTATCTTCAATCCTCATGCCCCGCGAGCCGCGCATCGCGCTCGTGCTGGATCTTCTGCAGCAAGTCGTCGAGCAGCGCGATGTCGAACGGCTTCGACAGCAGTCGCGCATGCACGCGGCGCGTCCGGTCGAATTCCTCCGCATAGCCGGTGACGAGAATCACGGGCAGCTTCAGGTCACCGCGCTCGATCGCCTCCGCGAGGTCGATCCCGTTCATCGTGCCGGGCATGTGGATGTCAGAGATCACCAGATCGAACGCGCCGGGCGCCGCCGGCTCGGCGCCCGCTGCGTTCAGCATGCGCAGCGCATCGTCCGCGTTCGGCGCGTGCGTGACCTGATGGCCGAGCAGCTCGAGCAGCGCCTCGGTGCCCGCCGCGACTTCGCCGTTGTCCTCGACGAGCAGGATTCGCAGCCCGGCGGGCGTCGATGCCGCGGGACCGTCGACGGCGTTCGGCGTATCGGCGGGCGGCACGGCGTCGGTCGTGCGCGGCAGGTAGAGCCGCACCGACGTGCCGGCGCCCACTTCGCTGTCGATCGTCGCGAGCCCCCCAGAGCGCTCGCAGAACGCGAACACCTGCGGCAGCCCGAGGCCCGTGCCCATCCCCTTCGCCTTCGTCGTGAAAAGCGGCTCGAACGCGCGCGCGAGCACCTCGGGCGACATGCCCAGACCCGTATCCTCGACCGAGATCTGCACGAAGTCGCCCGTCAGCGGAAAACCATCCTCGCGGCGGAACGTGATGTTGTGCGCGCTGATCTTGAAGCGGCCGCCCTGCGGCATCGCGTCGCGGGCGTTGACCGCGAGATTGATCACCGCGAGCTCGAGCTCCGCGACGTCGACGCGCACGGGCCACAAATCGAGCTGCGTGTCGACGGCGAGCGTCGACTTCGAGCCGAGCGACGTCTTCAGCAGCTCGCGGCACGACGCGAGCCAGTGCGCGATGTCGATCGTCTCGCTGCGCAGCGGCTGCTTGCGCGCGACGCCGAGCAACTGGCGCGTGAGCGACTGGCCGTTCTTCAGCGCCCGCTCGATCGCGGCGAGCTCGGTGTCCAGATGCTGAACGCCGCGCCGCCGCACGATCTGCACGTTGCTCGAGATGATCATCAGCAGGTTGTTGAAATCGTGCGCGACGCTGCCGACCAGGTTGCCGAGCGCCTCCATCTTGCGCGACTGCCGGTACGCCGATTCGATCGAGCGCCGCATCGACGCCTCCGCCTGCCAGCGTTCCCACGCCTCCTCTTCCGCGCGCAGCCGCTTGAGCGACAGCCAGATCACGCCCCACAGCGCGGCGGACGGCGCGAACATCGAGATGAACAGCACGCTCAGGTGCTCGTACCACGCGTGGCGGATCGCCGACGTGCGGTACGCGCACGATACGAACACCGGATAGCTGCCGACCTGCCGGTACGCGACGATCTCGCTGTCGCCGTCGCGCTTCACGCGCACGATGCCCGCGTGCTGATCGCCTTGCGCGCCGCCGAACGGATTCGCGCTGTCGGCCTGCGCGGCGGCGTCGCCCGGCGCGCCGCGCGGCGCGGGCGGATATGACGCGAGCACGGCGCCGTCGGTGCGCGTGAGCGCCATCGACATCGGCGCGTCGGCGCCGCCGAGCAGATCGCGATAGAACGCGTTGAAATACGACGACTTCAGCGCGATCGACACCATCCCGGCGAACGTGCCGTCGCTATGGCGCCGCGCGACGCCCGTGTTGAACACGGGCCCCGGATTCGCCGCCTTCAGCGGTCCCGGCATCACGCGCGAGATGTGCTCGATCACCTTGCCGTCGCGGATGCCGACGAAATCGTCGCGCTCCGCGATCGACGCATACGGCGCCGGGTAATAGAGGCTGTTCGCGAGCAGCATCCCGCTCGCGCCGAAGATCGACACCGACGCGACTTGCGGATAGCCGCCGCCGATCGTGTTGAGCGCATCGTGGATGTCGGCTTCGGCGTTGCGCACCGCGGCGTCGTCGAGATCCTGCACGAGATCGACGATCCGCGCGTCGAGCGTCTCCGACAGATCGAACACTTTCAGCGCGTGCTCCTCGGCGACGCGCACGGTGCGCATCGTCACGTCGCGCGCGGTCGCCTCGCGCGTGCGCATGTCGTTGTACGCCATCACCGCGACGTATACGCACGGCAGCACGATCGCGGCGATGAGCATCACGATGAGCGTCACGCGCCGCACCGCGAAATCGTGCTCCGGCGCGCCGGGGGCGAACGAAGCATCGTCCTCCCAATCGTCGTTGTCGGTCGATGTCGGGCGTGAGGCGTCGGGCCGTTCGGGCGTCATGGTGGGCGAACGAATGCGGAAAGGATTGATCGGCATCATAAACGAGTCGCGCACGCGCGATCCGCGTGGGGCGCGGAGCTTGCGCAAGGCCGGATTTCCGGCGGTTGCGCGCGCCGCGCGCAAACAGCGACGAATTCAAAAGCGCAAACGTAAGCAAAAGAATAATTTGCGTGCTTATCGCCAAAACAATTCGAGCTATTCCCGGATTCGAATTCGAGCTAATCAATTCTGTTCGAACCGCCAAAAATGGCGAGTTGCAACGCACGGGGTTTACTACCAGAATCGCGCATCGCTTTCCTATGCGGAAAACGCCCGCGATGCCCGGGCGCGGCCTCGACGAGGCCCATCCGCGGGCGGGTGCGTCAGGCGGTCGGCCGGTTCTTGCGAGCCGAGCGGCGCGCGCGTGGTCCGTCCCTCGTATCGCCAGTCGCACCTTGCCTAAAGAAGCGCGGCGAACCGTCGTTAACGCGAGACATACGACTCCGTTTACCGCCACGACAGCCATGCCCCTGCCGATTGTGATCGCCGACGATTCCTTGCTTGCCCGCAAGCTGCTGACGAAGGCGCTGCCGGCGGACTGGGACGTCGACGTGAACTACGCGTCGAACGGTCGCGAGGCGCTGGCGCTGTATCGCGACGGCAAGGCATCGGTGATGTTTCTCGATCTGACGATGCCGGACATGAGCGGCTACGAAGTGCTCGAGACGTTGCGCGGCGAGGATCTGAACACGTTCGTGATCGTCGTGTCCGCCGATATCCAACCGATGGCGCAGGCACGCGTGCGTGAGCTGGGCGCGGTGGCTTTCGTCGCCAAGCCCGTCACCTCGGAAGCATTGCTGCCCATTCTCAAGGAGTATGGGTTGTATGTCTGAGACGGTGTTGACGGCGGAGCAACGCGACGCCCTGCAGGAGATCGCCAACCTCGCGATGGGACGCGCGGCGGCGCGGCTCGCGCTTCTCCTCGGCACCTTCATCGAGCTTTCGGTGCCGCGCGTGCGCGTCGTGCGCGCGGCCGACGTCGGGCGCGTGCTGCGCGACATGACGGGCATTCACGACAACGTGACCGCCGTGCGCCAGGGCTTTCGTTCGGACATCAAGGGCGAGGCGCTGATGCTGTGCCGCAGCACGGGCCTCGGCCAGCTCGTGTCGCTCGTCGACGGCGCATACGCGGACGACGAGTTCGGCACCGTCACGCAGGCCGAGCTCGTGTTCGACATGGCAAACGTGCTGATGGGCGCGTGCGTATCGTCGATCCTTGACGAGCTCGGGCGCACGCCGGTGTTTTCGCCGCCGGGGCTGCTTGGCGAGGACATCGCGCTCGACGACGTGTTTCAGCCCGACGTGCTCGCGTGGAGCGAGACGCTCCTTCTCGAAGTGAACTTCGGCGTCGCGGACGACGGTGCGCGCACGCATTTCGTGATGCTGCTCGCGGAAGATTCGATTCGCCACATGAGCGACGCGCTCGATTCGTTGTTGTCCAGCTTATGAACCTGCTTTCCTCACTGAGCGATCTCGTCATCGAACGGGTCAGCTTCGGTATTTTCGTGGTCGACCGCGAGATGAGGGTACTCATGTGGAACCGGTTCATGCAGGATCACAGCGGCGTCGCGGCCGCCGACGTGATCGGCCGCAATCTGTTCGACAGCTTTCCGGACCTGCCGCGCGCATGGCTGTCGCGCAAGATCGAAAGCGTGTTCCAGCTCGGCGGTTTCGCGTTCAGCTCGTGGGAGCAGCGCCCGTATCTGTTCCGCTTCGATCACGACCGGCCGATCACGGGCGGCGTCGACTTCATGCAGCAGGACTGCACGTTCGTGCCGATCGCACGCGGGCGAGAAGTGGAGGCCGTCTGCGTGACGATCTCCGACGTCACGCACGTGAGCGTGATGCAGCGCGAGCGCGAGGAGGCCGTCGCGAAGCTGCAGGAATACGCGAACCGCGACGGCCTGACGGGCATCGCGAACCGGCGCTTCTTCGAGGCGCGGCTGCGCGACGAATTCTCGCGCTGGCAGCGCTACGGCGGCAATCTGTCGGTGCTGCTGTTCGATCTCGACCACTTCAAGACGATCAACGATCGCTTCGGCCACGTCGTCGGGGACAACGTGCTGCGCATGATGGCGCAGCGCGTCGCGGACGTCGTGCGCTCGCAGGACACGTTCGGCCGCTTCGGCGGCGAGGAATTCGCGCTGCTCTTGCCGTGCACGTCGCTCGACGAGGCGATGCACGTCGCCGAGAAGATCCGGCAGACGATCGGCAGCACGCCGATCGAAGCGGAAGGCGTGCGGGTGCCGGTGACGGCGAGCGTCGGCGGCGCGGCCGCGCACGCCGGCGCGCTCACGCACGAGACGCTCGTCAACGAAGCCGACGCCGCGCTCTACCGCGCGAAGCGGCAGGGGCGCAACTGCTCGGTTGCGTTCGGCTGAGGCGGCGAGGCCGGTTTGCCCCGCCTCGCTTCGTCGGACGACCGGCGTCAGCCGCGCGCGATCGCGGCGAGCGTATCGGCGACCGCGCCCGCCTGCGCAATGAACGGCGAGTGGCTGCTGTCGAGCGTGTGCACGTGCGTGCGGTTGCCGGGGGCGAGCGCGTCGGCCTCGTCGATGAAGCGCTGTTGCAGCGCCGGCAGCAGCACCCGGTCGCGCAGGCACTTGACGTAATGGCGCTCGATCGCGCCCCAGCGGGCGGCCGTGGTCTCGATGCGCGCCGCGAACGGCGCCGCGGGCACGTCGCAACTGAGCAGATGGCCGACGGCCGTGTGATCGGCGTCGTCCGCGTCGTCGCAGAGCGCGCGTTTCGCGGCCGCGCGGTACGCCGGATCTTCGCTGCGCGGGTCCATCCGCAGCGCGCCCGTCGCTTTCGGGCTCGCCATCATCAGCGGCGCGAGCATTTCGCCCTGGTTCTCCGGCGCGCGCACGTAGTCGAGCCCCTTCGTGCCGGCGGTCGGCATGAACGCGGCCAGATAGACGAGCTTCGCGATCTTCTCGGGTGCGCGCTCGGCGGCCATCGTGATCGCGATGCCGCCCATGCTGTGGCCGACCAGCACGACGCGTTCGTGACCGAGCGCGCGAGCCTGGTCGACGGTGCGCAGCACGTGGTCGACGTAATCGTCGAGCGTCGTGCCCGCGACGGGCGACGGCTCGCTCGCGAAGGCGGCGGCATCGAGCGGCCGCTTGAGGAACGACGCGGGGAAGCGGGCGTTGACGCCGTGCGCGGGCAGATCGCGTGCGATGGCCGCGTGGCCGTGCGCGGCGAGCGCGGGGATCACCCGCTCGTAGGCCCATGCGCCGTGCCAGGCGCCGTGCACCAGCACGAAAGGCAGCGGGGGCGAGGCCGCGGGGTCGCGGCGGTCGGCGCGGGTGTCGCGCGGTTCGGTCGGCAAGTCTGTCTCCTTATATCTTCGATTTGCTTCAAACTTCGGGTGCGAGCCAGCGCCATCTTAGTGACGAATCGGCGCACTGTGGCGGGTGATCGTGCCCCAAGAATGTACTCCGCCGTCGTGGGCGGCGTGTCTGGCGCAGGCTGATCTCGATTGAATTTATGAGGTTGTCAATTCTAGGGAAATTGACGAATTGTGGTTTTATGGGAGTGAAATTGGTCTTCGACGTCAACCATTGCCACGCTTCCGTCCCCTATTCCACCGGCCATTCGGCCAGGCTCCGTCCGCCAAACCGGATCGCTCGCCACACCATCGCCAGGCATTCGCCACGACCGCGTCGCAACCGCGCCACGCTTCGCCGCCCGCCCCGAATTCGACAGCCGAACCGCGCGGCAGCGGCCTTTAAAGATTGCTATACTCACGCCCAATTCCGGTTTCCCGCCGGTAATTTGTGCCTGTCTGCGCCGATCGTTCGCGCATCTCGCACGCATTTACCATCCCCAGCCGGGCATGGCTTCTTCAATCGCCCCGCGGGGGCGTCTTAGCGGAGCTCGTCTTGGCCGTTTCCAATCCCGTCGTGGACGATAACGAAACCGACGCCGCTGCCGTCACATCGGGCAGCTCTTTCTATCTCGCGATGCGCATTCTGCCCGCGGAGCAGCGCGACGCGATGTTCCAGGTCTACGCATTCTGCCGCGCGGTCGACGACATCGCCGACGAAGGCGGCCCGCGCACCGAGCGCGCGGCGCAGCTCGACCGCTGGCGCGCCGACATCGACGACTGCTACGCGGGCAAGCCACGCGCGTCGCTCGTGCCGCTCGCGCGCGAGATCGGCAAGTTCGGCCTGCGTCGCGAAGACTTTCACGCGATGATCGACGGCATGGCGATGGACGCCGCCGAGGATATCTGCGCGCCCGACGAAGCGACGCTCGATCTGTACTGCGACCGCGTCGCCAGCTCGGCCGGCCGGCTATCGGTGAGGATTTTCGGGATGCCGGACGAGCCCGGCCGCGAGCTGTCGCATCACCTCGGCCGCGCGCTGCAACTGACGAACATCCTGCGCGACATCGACGACGACGCGACGATCAACCGCTGCTACCTGCCGCGCGAGCTGCTCGCGCGCGAAGGGATCGCGATCGCCGATCCGCAGACGATTGCGCGCGACCCGAAGCTGCCGCGCGTGTGCGCGACGCTCGTCGAGCGCGCGCAGCAACATTTTGCGCAGGCCGACGCGGTGATGGACGCGTCGCGGCGCGCGCAGGTTCGCGCGCCGCGCATCATGTCGGGCGCGTATCGCCTGATTCTCGAAGCCGCGGTCGCGCGCGGCTTTGCGCCGCCGCGCGCGCCGCTGCGCAAGCCGCGCGCGCGGATGCTGCTGCTCGTGGCGCGTTACGCGCTGTTCTGATTCGATGCGGGCGGCGCGCGCCGCATCGCCATTCGCCGTCGCGCGACACCCGCGCGGCGCATGCAACCCCCCCGGCACGCGCATGCGCGTGCCGATCCAGGTGCTCGCGGGCGCTTGGACGGCCGCAGGCCGGCCCGCGACGAACGGGCGCGCTCCGCCAGGCGAAACCGCCGGGCACGCGCCGGCAATAAGAGAGGGACCGATGAACGACATGACCGAAATGCACACGCTCGACGCCACCGCTGTGCCCGCCCCGTCCGCCGCGCCGACCGGCCTCGACGCCGCCGTCGCGCGCGCGACCGATGCGCTGCTCGCCGCGCAGAACGCGGACGGCCACTGGGTCTACGAGCTCGAAGCCGATTCGACGATTCCCGCCGAATACGTGCTGCTCGTCCACTATCTCGGCGAGGAGCCGAACGCCGAGCTCGAGCAGAAGATCGCGCGCTATCTGCGCCGCATCCAGCAGCCGGACGGCGGCTGGCCGCTCTTCACCGACGGCGCGCCGAACATCAGCGCGAGCGTGAAGGCGTACTTCGCGCTGAAGGTGATCGGCGACGACGAGAACGCCGAGCACATGCAGCGTGCGCGCCGCGCGATCCATGCGATGGGCGGCGCGGAGATGTCGAACGTGTTCACGCGGATCCAGCTTGCGCTGTACGGCGTCGTGCCGTGGTACGCGGTGCCGATGATGCCGGTCGAGATCATGCTGCTGCCGCAGTGGTTCCCGTTCCATTTGTCGAAGGTGTCGTACTGGGCGCGCACCGTGATCGTGCCGCTTCTCGTGCTGAACGCGAAGCGCCCGGTCGCGAAGAACCCGCGCGGCGTGCGCATCGACGAGCTGTTCAAGAGCGCGCCCGTCAACACCGGCCTGCTGCCGAAGCAGCCGCATCAGCATGCCGGCTGGTTTGCGTTCTTCCGCGCGGTGGACGGCGTGCTGCGTCTCGCCGACGGCCTCTTCCCGCGCTATACGCGCGAGCGCGCGATCCGCCAGGCGGCGGCGTTCGTCGACGAGCGCCTGAACGGCGAGGACGGCCTCGGCGCGATTTATCCGGCGATGGCGAACGCGGTGATGATGTACGCGGCGCTCGGCTACCCCGAGGATCATCCGAACCGCGCGATCGCGCGCCAGTCGATCGAGAAGCTGCTCGTCGTCGGCGAAGAGGAGGCGTATTGCCAGCCGTGCCTGTCGCCCGTCTGGGACACGTCGCTCGCCGCGCACGCGCTGCTCGAAACGGGCGACGAGCGCGCGCGCGAAGCGGCCGTGCGCGGCCTCGACTGGCTCGTGCCGCGGCAGATCCTCGACGTGCGCGGCGACTGGATCTCGCGCCGCCCGCACGTGCGGCCCGGCGGCTGGGCGTTCCAGTACGCGAATGCGCACTATCCGGACGTCGACGACACGGCGGTCGTCGTGATGGCGATGGACCGCGTCGCGAAGCACGATCAGACGGACGCGTACCGCGAGTCGATCGCGCGCGCGCGCGAGTGGGTCGTCGGCATGCAGAGCAGCGACGGCGGCTGGGGTGCGTTCGAGCCGGAGAATACGCAGTACTACCTGAACAACATCCCGTTCTCCGATCACGGCGCGCTGCTCGATCCGCCGACGGCCGACGTGTCGGGCCGCTGCCTGTCGATGCTCGCGCAGCTCGGCGAGACGAGCGCGTCGAGCGAGCCCGCGCGCCGCGCGCTCGACTACATGCTGAAGGAGCAGGAGCCGGACGGCAGTTGGTACGGCCGCTGGGGGATGAACTACATCTACGGCACATGGACCGCGCTGTGCTCGCTGAACGCGGCCGGCCTCGGCCACGACGATCCGCGCGTGAAGCGCGCCGCGCAATGGCTGCTGTCGATCCAGAATCCCGACGGCGGCTGGGGCGAGGACGGCGACAGCTACAAGCTCGACTACCGCGGCTACGAGCGCGCGCCGAGCACGTCGTCGCAGACCGCGTGGGCGCTGCTTGGCCTGATGGCGGCGGGCGAGGTCGACAATCCGGCCGTCGCGCGCGGCATCGGCCATCTGCTCGGCACGCAGCGCGAGCATGGCCTGTGGGACGAGACGCGCTTCACCGCGACGGGCTTCCCGCGCGTGTTCTATCTGCGCTATCACGGCTACCGCAAGTTCTTCCCGCTGTGGGCGCTCGCCCGCTATCGCAACCTGAAGCGCGCGGGTGCGGCGCGCGTGACGGTCGGGATGTAACGGCCGATGGCTGGTTTCGGTCGTTCGGCCGCACCCGTGATCGCCGTCGCCGGAATGGCGTTCGAAGCGCGGATCGCGCGCGGCGTGGGCGTCGAGGCCGTCTATGCGGCGCGCGCGGACCGGCTTGAGCGTGCGCTTGCCGAGGCGGCCGATGCGCACGGCTGCGCGGGCGTCGTCAGCTTCGGCACGGCGGGCGGGCTCGTGCCCGAACTCGCGCCGGGCGCATTGATCGTCGCCGATTCCGTCGACGGGCCGTTCGGCGTGCTCGATACCGATGCCGCGTGGAGCGCGCGCATCGTCGCCGCGCTCGCCGGCACGCCGGTCGCGTCGCGCACGCGTCGCGGCGCGGTCGCGGCGGTCGGCGCGCCCGTCGTCGACGCGCGCGAGAAGGACGCGCTGCACCGGTCGAAGGGCGCGCTCGCGGTCGACATGGAATCGCATATCGCCGGCGCATTCGCGGCGGCGCGCGGCGTGCCGTTCGCGGTGTGCCGCGCGATCGTCGATCCGGCGTGGCGCACGCTGCCGAAGGCCGCGATGGCCGGCCTGCGCGAAGACGGCAGCACGGCGATCCTGCCGATCCTGCGCGAACTCGCGAAAGCGCCGTCGCAGCTCGGCGCGTTGCTGCAAGTCGCGGGCGACGCGCGCGCCGCCCGCGCGACGCTCGTGCAGGCGCGGCAGGCGTTCGAGCGCGCGGGGGCGTGGCGGATCGGTTGAGCGCGGGGCGGCGGTCCGCGATCAGCATGGACTGATCCGTTGCGTCGTTGCGTCGTTGCGTCGTTTCGGCGCGCGTGCGACTCGGCCGCATTCCGCTGCGCAGCCGCCGTGCGAATCGGTTCGTCATTCGAAGCAATGCGCGCCCGTTCTTGCTCCGACCCCGCCAGAGATTCCGACATCCGCTCCACCATGACCGGCGCGCGCGGCCATTCCGCCCTCCTTCCCATCCTCCACCGACCCTAGGGTTTCTCGCGACACGAATTCCTGTTGCTTTCTTTTTTGGCGGCTTAGCATCCGTCATGACAACACATGTTGCGCAAAATACAATAATGACATCGCATGTTTCGGTGTCGCCGGTGTTCGTCGCCAATCCCCCGTCGGCTCGGGGCATCGCCATTCACTGCGGAGAAGAGAAATCATGGGACGCCGTTCGTTCATCAAGACAGTCGTCGCGGTCGCGCTCGTCGGCGCGAGCCTCGCGAGCGCGCACGCGAAGGAGCTCGTCGTCGGCACCGACACTTCGTTCATGCCGTTCGAATTCAAGCAGGGCGACAAGTACGTCGGCTTCGATCTCGACCTGTGGGCCGAGATCGCGAAGGACGCTGGCTGGACCTACAAGATCCAGCCGATGGATTTCGCCGGCCTGATTCCGGCGCTGCAGACGCAGAACATCGACGTCGCGCTGTCCGGGATGACGATCAAGGAGGAGCGCAGGAAGGCGATCGATTTCTCCGACCCGTACTACGACAGCGGCCTCGCCGCGATGGTGCAGGCGAACGACACGATGATCAGGTCGATCGACGATCTGAACGGCAAGGTGATTGCCGCGAAGACGGGCACCGCGACGATCGACTGGATCAAGGCGCATCTGAAGCCCAAGGAGATCCGCCAGTTCCCGAACATCGATCAGGCGTATCTCGCGCTGGAGGCGGGCCGTGTCGACGCCGCGATGCACGACACGCCGAACGTGCTGTTCTTCGTGAACAACGAGGGCAAGGGGCGCGTGAAGGTGGCGGGCGCGCCGGTGAGCGGCGACAAGTACGGCATCGGCTTCCCGAAGGGCAGCCCGCTCGTCGCGAAGGTCAATGCGGAGCTCGCGAAGATGAAGGCCGACGGCCGCTACGCGAAGATCTACAAGAAATGGTTCGGCTCCGAGCCGCCGAAGTCTTGAGCGACGCATCAGGGCGACGCGGCGTGCGGCGCCGCGTCGATCGGAACGTTATCGGGAGCTGAATGTGCAATTCGATTGGTCAGCGATATGGGCTGCGCTGCCGGACCTGATGGACGGCGTGCGGCTCACGGTTTTCATCGCATTCTTCGGGCTGGCGGGCGGTTTTCTCGTCGGCATGATCGCGGGCATGTTTCGCGCGTACGGCCCCGTCGTGCTGAACGTGCTCGCGCAGGTGTACATCGAGCTGATTCGCGGCACGCCCATCGTCGTGCAGGTGATGTTTCTCTATTTCGCGCTGCCGCTGCTCGCGCACATCCGCATCGACGGCCTGACGGCCGCGATCGTCGCGATCACGCTGAACTCGGGTGCGTATCTCGCCGAAGTCGTGCGCGGCGCACTGCTTTCCATTCCTAAAGGATTGACCGAAGCCGGACTCGCGATGGGGCTGTCGATGCCGCGCGTGCTCGTGAAGATCGTCGGGCCGCTCGCGTTCCGGCGGCTCATTCCGCCGCTCGGCAATCAATGCATCGTCAGCCTGAAGGACACGTCGCTGTTCATCGTGATCGGCGTCGGCGAGCTGACGCGCAAGGGCCAGGAGATCATCGCCGGCAATTTCCAGGCGGTCGAGATCTGGACCGCGGTCGCCGCGATCTATCTCGTGCTCACCGGCGTGATGACGCTCACGCTTCGCTTCGTCGAGAAAAGGATGCGCATCCTATGAGCATGGTCGAATTCCGCAACGTGTCGAAGAGCTTCGGCCACGTGCCGGTGCTGAAGGACATCAACCTGCGCATCGACGCGGGCGAGGTGGTGGTCGTGGTCGGCCCGTCGGGCTCGGGCAAGTCGACGATGCTCCGTTGCATCAACGCCCTCGAGAAGATCACGGGCGGCGATCTGCTCGTAGACGGGCAGAGCGTGAAGGGCAAGGCCGCGGTGATCCACAACATCCGGCTCGAAGCGGGCATGGTGTTCCAGCAGTTCAATCTGTTTCCGCAGATGACCGCGCTCGAGAACGTGATGTTCGGGCCGATCCAGGTGCGCGGCGCGTCGCGCGCGCAGGCGCGCGATCAGGCGATGGCGCTGCTCGCGAAAGTCGGCCTCGAGGCGCGCGCGAACCACTATCCGTCCGAGCTGTCGGGCGGCCAGCAGCAGCGCGTCGCGATCGCGCGCGCGCTTGCGATCAAGCCGAAGCTGATGCTGTTCGACGAGCCGACGTCGGCGCTCGATCCCGAGCTGCGCCACGAGGTGCTGAAGGTGATGCGCGATCTCGCGAACGAAGGGATGACGATGATCGTCGTCACGCACGAGATCGGCTTCGCGAAGCAGGTCGGCACGCGCCTGCTGTTCATGGATCAGGGCGGCATTGCCGAGGACGGCGATCCGAAGGCGCTGATCGATCAGCCGCCGACGCCGCGCCTGAAGGATTTTCTCAAACATGTTTCGTGATCAGGACAACCGATGAAGTTTCTCACGCCTGTCGTCGTGACGGGTTCGCCGCATGACATCGGCCGGCAGCTCGGCGAGCTCGCCCGGCCGGCAATGGATGCGTACTTCGCGCAGAGCGGCGCGTGGCGCGCGGTCGCGCGCTGGCGCGGCCATCCGTTCGTCGCCGCGCTGCGCCGCGCGGCCGAGGCGGCGTTTCCGGCGCTCGTCGCCGAGCTCGACGGGATTGCCGCCGGCCTCGGCTGGCATGCGCAGGACGTGTTCGTCTGGAACTGCCGCGGCGAGCTGATCCACAATGCGCCCGACGGCTGCACGACGCTCGCGGTGCGCACGCCGCGCGAGCGGACGATCGCGCACAACGAAGACGGCGATCCGCATCTGCGTGGCAAGTGCATGCTCGTCGACGTGCGGCCCGACGGCAAGCCGGGCTTCGTCAGCTTCTACTATCCGGGCTCGCTGCCGGGCCATACGTTCGCGGCGAATCGCGCGGGGCTCGTGCAGACGATCAACAACGTGCGCGTTCGACGGCCGGCGGCGGGCGTGCCGCGGATGATCCTCGCGCGTGCGGTGCTCGACGCCGCATCGCTCGACGATGCGCTGCGCGTGCTGCGCGGCGCGCCGCGCGCGAGCGGTTTCCATCACACGCTCGGCTGCGCGGGCGATGCGCGCGTCGTCAGCGTCGAGGCGAGCGTCATGCGCACGTCGGTGCTCGACGTCGACGGCGTGTACGGCCATGCGAACCATCTGATCCATCCGGGTTGCGACGCCGAGGCGCAGATCGTCACCGCGTCGTCAGCCGATCGGCAAGCGCGGCTCGCGCAACTGCTGCCGCCGCTCGGCGGCGCGGCCGACGCGCCCGCGCTGTGGCGCGTGCTCGCCGATCGCGCGGGCGACGGCCTGCCGATCTATCGCGATGATCCGCACGATCCGGACGACGAGAACACGCTTGCGACCGCGCTGTTCTCGATCGGCGACGACGGCGTCGCGTTCGAGGTGCGCGAGCAGGGCTCGGTGCGATTTCAGCAATTCGTGCCGCGGGACGCGCAGCGTCCGTCGGCGCATCGACAGGAACAAGGACACGCATGACCACCGTATTTCACCGCGCGCCGCGCGCGAATCTGCCGGTTGCGGTCGCGGGCGACGGCATCGAGATCGTCGATTCGACCGGCAAGCGCTATATCGACGCATGCGGCGGCGCCGCCGTGTCGTGCCTCGGGCACAGCAATCAGCGCGTGATCGACGCGATCAAGCGGCAGGCGCAGCAACTGCCGTACGCGCACACGTCGTTCTTCACGACGCAGCCGGCGGAGGCGCTCGCGGACCGGCTCGTCGCGGCGGCGCCCGCCGGGCTCGAGCACGTGTATTTCGTATCAGGCGGGTCGGAAGCGATCGAGGCCGCGTTGAAGCTCGCGCGCCAGTTCTTCGTCGAAAAGGGCGAGCCCGCGCGCCGGCATTTCATCGCGCGCCGGCAGAGCTATCACGGCAACACGCTCGGCGCGCTCGCGATCGGCGGCAACGCGTGGCGGCGCGAACCGTTCCTGCCGCTTCTGATCGAAGCGCATCACGTGAGCCCGTGCTACGCGTATCGCGAGCAGCGTGCGGACGAAACTGAGGAGGCGTTCGCGCAGCGCCTGGCCGACGAGCTCGAAAGCAGGATTCTCGAACTTGGGCCGGACACGGTTGCGGCGTTCGTCGCGGAAACCGTCGTCGGCGCGACGGCGGGCGCGGTGCCGCCCGTGCGCGACTATTTCCGCAAGATCCGCGCGGTGTGCGACAAGTACGGCGTGCTGCTGATCCTCGACGAGATCATGTCGGGGATGGGCCGCACCGGCTATCTGTTCGCGTGCGAAGAGGACGGCGTCGCGCCCGACATCCTGACGATCGCGAAAGGGCTCGGCGCGGGCTATCAGCCGATCGGCGCGACGCTCGTGAGCGACGCGATCTACCGGACGATCGTCGACGGCTCGGGCTTCTTTCAGCATGGCCACACGTACATCGGCCACGCGAGCGCGTGTGCGGCCGCGCTCGAAGTGCAGCGCGTGATCGCCGAGGACCGGCTGCTCGACAACGTGAAGGCGCGCGGCGAGCAGTTGCGCGCGTTGCTGCGCGCGCGCTCGGCCGATCATCCGCACATTGGCGACGTGCGCGGCCGCGGGCTCTTCGTCGGCGTCGAGCTCGTGCGCGAGCGCGGCACGAAAGCGCCGTTCGATCCGAAGCTGAAGCTGAATGCGATCGTCAAGCGCGAGGCGATGCAGCGCGGGCTGATGGTGTATCCGATGGGCGGCACCGTCGACGGCCATCTCGGCGATCATATCCTGCTCGCGCCGCCGTTCATCTGCACCGCGCCGCAGATCGACACGATCGTCGGGCGGCTCGGCGACGCGATCGATGCGGCGCTCGCTTCGATTGGCGCGGCGGCGCGTTGATGCGCGCCCGCTCGCGCATCCTTGCCATCGGTGATCGACATGAAGAAAACGAAGATGAGGCTTCCTGAATTCAATCGCGACACCGCGACCGGCGAGCAGAACGCCGTGCTCGACGAGATCCTGAGCGGGCCGCGCGGCAACCTGAACGGGCCGTTTCTCGGCTGGATCGCGAGCCCCGAGCTCGCACGGCATGCGCAGCGGCTCGGCGCGTTCTGCCGGTATCGGACGGGGCTGCCGCTGCGGCTGTCGGAGCTCGCGATCCTCGTGACGGCGGCGCGCTGGCGCTCGCAGGCGGAATGGCACATCCACCACCCGATCGCGCTCGATGCGGGCGTGCCCGCCGCCGTCGCCGAAGCGATCCGGGCCGGCGCGGCCCCAACGTTCGACGATGCCGACGACGGGCTGATCTTCCGCTTTTCGACCGAGCTGTACGAGACGAAGCGCGTGTCGGATGCGACGTACGACGCGGCGGTCGCGCGGTTCGGGCATCAGGTGGTCGTGAATCTCGTCGCGCTGCTCGGCTATTACGCGCTCGTCGCGATGACGCTGAACGTGTTCGACATGCGCGCCGACGGGCAGGCGGCGTTGCCGTTCGCGGAGTGACGGGAGGAACGACGAAGCCGCGTCGAGGCGGGCAATGCGCGCGCCCGACCCGGACGAGACAACGGCGGGGCGGGTGTCAGTTCGTCGACGACGGAGAATTCGCCGCCGGCGCGGAAGCTGGCACGACCGGCGCGGCTGGTTCAACCGGCGCAACCGGCGCAACCGGCGAAGGCGCAGCCGCCGATGCGGGGGCGGGCGCCGCGGCGGATGCCGCCGCTGGCGCCGCGGCCGCGCCGCTCGCGCCGGCGTCGCCCGGGTCCTGATACTGCGGCAGCCCGGCCGGCTCGCGCCCGCCGCCCGGCGGCATGCCGCCCGCGCCCTCGCCCGGGTCCTCGTATTGCGGCAAGCCGCCCGGCGCGCTGCCGCCCTTGCCGCCCGCCGGCTCGCCGCCGGGTTCGTTGTAGTTCGGCAGCGATTCCTCCTCGCCGCCGCCGTGATACGTGAGCGCGCGGCGCTGCTGCACGTACGCGTCGCGCACGAACGAGTATTTGTCGAGCGCCGCCTGTTGCAGCAGATCGGTCGCGCCGAGCAGATCCGAGCGCGCGCTGATGAACTGCGCGATGTACATCGGATTGCGTGCGGCAGGCTCGATGTAGTTCAGCAGATTGAAGCGGACGTCGACCGCGCGGCCGACGCCGTCGCGAAACGAGCTCGGCCCGAAGACCGGCAGCACCAGATACGGGCCGGACGGCACGCCCCAGCGCGCGAGCGTGAGGCCGAAGTCCTGGTGATGCTTCGGCAGCCCGGCGAGCGAAGCGACGTCGATCAGCCCGGCGACGCCGAACACCGAGTTCATCGCGACGCGCATCACGTCCTGCGTCGCATCGGTGATCCGGAGCTGCAGCAGGTTGTTCGCGATGTTGCCGAGGTCGCCGAGGTTCGAGAAGAAATTGCTGATTGCCGTGCGCAGCGGCGTCGGCGTCACTTTTTGATAGCCCTTCGCGATCGGCACGGCGATCGCCGAGTCGACCGTGTCGTTGAACTTGAAAACGGCGCGGTTCATCGGCTCGAGCGGGTCGCCCGGGTGTCGGTTGGGGCCGGTCGCGCAGCCGCTCGCAAGCAGGCAGACGGCGAGCGCCGACGCGGTGGTTCGCATCTTATTCATCGATTCCTTGCGATTGATTCGTCACGCGCTTCGTGCGCGGCTTGCCCATCAGCACGGGCTGGAACACGACGGCGCCGATCAGCGTGCACGACAGCGCGAGCGCGAGCAGCCGCCCCATGCTCGCCGTGCCCGGATGATGCGACAGCCACAGGCTGCCGAACGCGGTGGCCGTCGTCGCGGCGCTGAACAGCACCGCGTGCGTGAGGCTCGACTGCAGCAGGCCCGTCTGGCCCGCGCGCCACGCCATCACGAAATACACCTTGAACGCGACGCCGACGCCGAGCATCAGCGGCAGCGCGATGATGTTCGCGAAATTGAGCGGCATCCCGAGCAGCACGCACAGCTCGAGCGTCACGACGCCCGACACGAGGAGCGGCACGAGCGTGCGCAGCACGTCGCCGAAGCGGCGCAGCGTGATCCATAGCAGCACCGTGATCGACACGACGGACAGCGCGGCCGCCTGCAGGAACGCGCGGATGATCGTATCCGCCGAATGCAGGATCGAGATCGGGCCGCCGATCGCGCCGGGCTCGGCCGCCTTCACGGCCTTCGCGAAACGGCGCAGCGTCGCGTCGTCGCCCGGATCGACGCCCTTCGGCACCTTCGGCGAGATCTGCACGAGCGCGCGGCCGTCCGGCGCGATCCAGTCGCGCACGATCTGCGGCGGCAGGTTCTCGCGCGTGATCTCCGAGGGCTGCAGCAGCATCGCGAGCTGGTTCAGCGCGATCTTCAGCGGCGCGGAGAACGCGTGCTCCGCGCGGTCGCGCGTCGCCGCATCGGCGGCGGCGAGCTTCGCGAGCGATTCCGACAGGTGCTTCGCCGCCGCCGCGCCTGGGCCCGGGTAGTCTTCGGACGCGTATTCGAGCAGGTTCGATGCGCGCTTGAGCGCCGCGACGCGCTGCGCGTCGGGCACGGGCGCCGCGGCCGGTTGCGTGAGCGCGGGCAGCAGCTCGCGCGCGGCCGTGGCGATCGTCGCGAGCTTTTGCGGCTGCGCGTCGGGGATGAACGTCGACAGCGTCGTCGTGCGGCCGACCTCGGGCAGCGCGTCGAGGCGCTTCGCGGCGGCGTTCGCGGCCGCGAGCGACGGCGCGAGCAGCGACACGTCGTTGACCGACGCCTCCGGCGAATCCTTCAGCGCGAGCAGCGTCGCCATCGATTCGCTATGCGGGTCCTTCAGATGCAGCGGATTGAAGTCGAAATGCAGATGCGCGAGGAGCGGCAGCGCGCCGATCACGATGGCGAGCGTGCCGATCAGGATCGGCTTGCGATGATGGTCGAGATAGTCGTCGACGGGCGCGAGGCGGGGAAAGCCGGGCGCCTTGCGCTCGCCGGGCGGCGCGAGCAGCCTGAGCAGCGCGGGCAGCAGCGTGAGCGTGGTGAAGAGCGCGACGAACATCCCGACGCCCGCGATCAGGCCGAGCTCGGACACGCCGCGGTACGCGGTCGGCAGGAACGAGAAGAAGCTCGCGGCGACGGCCGCCGTGGCGAGCGTGAGCGGCATGCCCATCGCATGCGCGGCGCCGATGAGCGCGTGCTCGAGATTCGGATCGCGGTGCCGCTCCTCGCGATACTTGACGCCGTACTGGATCGCGAAATCGACGCCGAGGCCGACGAACAGCACCATGAACGCGACCGAGATCATGTTCAGCGAGCCGACCATCATCAGCCCGAGCGCGGCCGTGACGACGAGGCCGACGAACAGCGTGACGAACACCGACGCGATCATCCGCTTCGAGCGCAGCGCGATCCACAGGATCGCGAGCACGATCGCGAGCGTCGCGATGCCGTTGACGGCCGCGCCGTCCTGGACCGATGCGAACTCCTCGTCGGCGAGCGGCTGCTCGCCCGTCAGCCGCACGGCCGCGCCGAAGCGCTCGTCGAGCCTGAGCGCCTGCGCGGTCGCGCGGATCGTGCGCGACGCCTGCTCGCCCGCCTTCAGCACGCCGTAGTTGACGACGGGCTGCACGGTCACGAACGCGCGCGCGGGCTCGCGGGCCGCATCGGCATCGACGAGCGCGCGCCACGAGAACGCGGCCCGCTTGCCGGCGAGCACGTCGTCGACGGTCGCCGCGCTGCGCGACAGCAGCTTCGCCATTCCCGAAAGCTTGACCTGGCCCGATTGCAGCGGCACGCCGAGCGTCGTCGACAGCGTCGTCGCGAGGCCCGCGATGCTCGGGTCTTTCGCGAGCACGTTGACGAGCGGCCGCGCGCCCGCGAGCTGCGCGGTCGTCGTCGCGACGTCCTGCTCGGGCAGGAACAGCAGCCCGTCGTGCTCGAAGAGCGGGCCGCCCGCAGGCTCCGATACCTGGCCGATGCGGCCCGCTTCGGCTTCGCGGCGCAGCCCTTCGGCGAGCGCGTCGGCGGCGGCGGCGGCGAATTCGGGCGCGGGCGCTTCGACGACGGCGAGGATCGTCTGGCTGCGCTGCGGGAACGCGTCGTCGATCGCATGGCCGAGCGCGGCCCATTCCGGGTCGTTCTCGACGAGCTTGCTGATGTCGGTGTTGATCTTGAAATGGTGTGCGACGTAGACGCTGCTGAGCGCGGCGGCGGCGAGCGACAGCACGACGACCCAGATAGGGCGCCGCACCGACCAGGCGACGAGTCGGACGAGGACGGAAGTCAGCATGAGGCGGCGGGTTGGGGGCTGCGGAAAGGCAAAGTGTCCAAGTATACCGGCGCGCGGGTTTCAGAGTCGGCTGGGTTCCGGCGCGGGGGAATCCCCGCCGGATTGTTGTGAAATAGGGCGGGAATGCGAGGGCTTGGATGCGTGCGAAAAAACGGGGAGTGATGTGTCGCCGCGGGGAAGGCGACGGGCGCGTTGCGGCCCGCGATCCGCGCCGATTCGTTCATGACGGCCGCCAATCCGGAGCGCCGCGCACGAATATCGATTTTCAGTCGGTTAATTCAAGATATTTAACAAATATTGTCGCGGCTTTGACTTTGGTTTCGAGCAGGCGCAACGCGATGTCATGTGCATTCGACGCATAAATGCGCACAGAAGATGTGTAGTTTGGCGAACATAGGTGTGTAAGCGTATATGTTACTTTACGCCAATTCGTTAATGGATTTAAGGATTGCATATCGCCGCCGCGATGCGTAATCGAATAAATATTCACCAGGAGGCTGGGGAGACGCTCGACCGATCGACATCGGGCCGTTCGGCATTGGTGGTGGGCAAAGGCAATCTCATGGCGCAAGTGGCATTTCTGTTTCCCGGGCAAGGCGCGTTCTATGCGGGCGCGACGCGGGCATTGAGCGGCGCGTATCCCGTGGTGCGGCAGGCCATGCAGGCGATCGACGCCGTCTCGGTGCGGCGGTTGCGCCGCCCGCTGCTCGCGACCATGTGGGACGGGCACATCGGCGTCGAGGATCTGCTGCGGCACGCGCCGGATCTGCTGCAGCTCGCGATCTATGCGACGTCCGTCTCATGCTTCGAGGCGCTGCGCGTGCACGGCGCGCGGCCCGACGTGCTCGTCGGCCACAGCTTCGGCGAGATCGCCGCGCTTACGTGCGCCGGCGCGTTCTCGATCGACGAAGGCGCCGACATCGTCTGCGACCGGATCGACGCATTGCGTGAAGCCGCGCCCGCCGATGGCCGGATGGCGGCCGTGTCCGCGTCGCCCGACGCGGTGCGCGCGCATCTCGCCGCGTGCTTTCGCGGCGTGCCCGACGGCCGCGCGGGGCGCGTGCGGATCGCGGTCGAAAATCACGCGTCGCAGACCGTCGTGTCCGGCGCGCGCGAATACGTCGACGAATTCTGCGTCTATTGCGCTCGAAACAATATCTCCGCGCAAATATTGAATTCGCCTTACGCATTTCATCATGACGATCTGGAAAATGCGCGAATCGAATTTGGGCGACGTCTGAAAGCCTATAAAAACAAAGCGCTTGAATATCCGGTTTATTCACCGATATTGAATCGCCATTACGCGGCGGCCGACGATCTCGGCGCGTGTCTCGCGCGCCATCTCGTGCTGCCGGTCCGGTTCGGAGATGGGGTCGCAAGACTGAAAGCCGCCGGCGTCGGCGCGTTCGTCGAGTGCGGGGCGCTGAACGCGCTCAGCAGGATCTCGGTGCGCGCGCTGGGGCCCGGCGCCGCCAAGACCTTTCCGGGCGCGTCGAGCGCGGAAGGCGAACTCGCCGGCCTGGAGAACGTTCTCGCATATTTCAATGGGGGTAGTGTCATGAACGACGACATTCGCGCAAGCAATCTGCAACTCGATTTCGACGAGTTCTGGCGCAACAGCGGTCCCGGAATCGTCGACAAGATCAAGGGCGAGCTCAAGCGGTTCTTCGACGCGCGCGGGCTGCAAGCGACGCCCGCGCCGCAAATCGTGACCGATCGCGGCGTGGCGGCCGGTTTCGCGCCCGCGGCCGCGACGGGCGTCCCGCCGGCTGCGGCACCCGTTGCGCCGGTCGCGCCGGTCGAGCAAGCAGCGGCCGTGCCGGTTGCGGCCGCCGCATCCGCGCGGGTGCCGCGAGATCGGCTCTTCGCCGAGCTCGTCGCGATCTACGCGGAGGCGATGGAATACCCGGTCGAGGTGTTCACCGAGACGGTCGAGCTCGAAGCGGAGCTCGGCATCGATTCGGTCAAGCAGACGGAAATCATCCAGCGGATCAGCGCGCGCTACGGGTTGCCGCCGCTGCCGGCGAATTTCCGCGCCGGCGATTTCAAGGCGATGGGCCAGATCGTCGATTTCGTCTACGAGCATCAAGGCGAGGCGGCGCTCGTCACGAGCTGAAGCGCCGCGCACGCACCGCGCGCCACGAGAATAACGAGAGGAGAGGGCCGGATCAGACGGAGAGTCTCTTCCGAATGTTTGGTAATCCTGACCACTGCGATTTATGTCGAATTCCTATCTGTTGGGGAAACGGGTTCTGGTGACGGGCGGGGCAAAGAACGTCGGCAAGGCGATCTGCCGACGCTTTGCCGAAGAGGGCGCGCACGTCATCGTGAATTTCTTTCATTCGCTCGACGCGTCGAAAGAGACCGCGGCCGAGCTGCGCGCGCTCGGCGCGACGGTCGACGTCGTGCGCGCGTCGGTCGCGCAGCCGGCGCAGGTCGAGCGGATGTTCGACGAAATCGAAGCGAAGTACGGCAAGCTCGACATTCTCGTGAACAACGCGGCGTCGGGCGCGCTGCTGAGCGTCGACGACATCGAGGCCGCGCACTTCGACCGCGCGCTCGACACCAATCTGAAGGGCGCGTTCTGGTGCGCGCGCCGCGCGGCGCGGCTGATGGCGCGCGCGGGCGGCGGCGCGATCGTCAACGTGTCGTCGGTGGGCGCGACGCTCGTGCCGGCGAACTATCTCGTCGTCGGCACCGCGAAGGCCGCGCTCGAATCGCTGACGCGCTATCTGGCCGTCGAGTACGCGAGCCTCGGCATTCGTGTGAACGGCGCGTCGTCGACGCTGATCGATGGCGACGTGGCTGCGCAGTTTCCCGATCCCGAGAACACGAAGCGCTCGAGCATCGCGGCGACGCCGCTCGGCCGCCTCGCGACCGCCGAGGATCTCGCGGACGTCGTGCTGTTTCTCGCGTCCGACGCGGCGCGCTGGATCACCGGGCAGGTGATCGTCGCGGACGGCGGGCTGTCGCTGTGCAGCGAGGCGCTGTCGCCGCGGCGCGAGTGGCGCGACGCGGCTCAGGCGGCGGGCGGTGACGGCGCGGCGAATGCGCCGGTCGCACCGGCTCATGCGGCGCATGCGGTTTCTTCGTCGGTGCCGGCGGATTCGGCCACGGCTTCAGCATCGGCTCCGGCGACGGCGGAATTCGCGTGCGCATCGCCTTCCGCCCCAATCGACGCGTCTCGCGCGGCAACCGCGCGCGACGACGATACCGACGAAATCGCCGTCGTCGGCATGGGCGTCGCACTGCCCGGCGCGAGCGACCCGGAGGCGTTCTGGCAGGCGTTGCTGAACGGCCCCGAGCTGTTCGGCAACGTGCCGCCCGATCGTTGGGATTACCGATCGTTCCATTCGACCGATCCGTCGGCGGAAGACAAGAGCTATCAGTCGCGCTCGGTGTTCATCGAGCATTTCGAGCCCGAAGCGCGGCTGCGCGCCGAGATTGAAGCGGCCGCCGCGCCCGGCGAGCTGACGACGCTGTGGCTGCGCCATTCGCTGCGCCAGGCGCTCGACGGCGTGCGCGTGCGCGCGGGCGACCGCGCGTCGTTCGTCGTCGGCTATACGGCGGACGGCAGCCAGCATCTGGAAGAAGGGATGGTGCTCGCGGCGATGCGCGCGCGGCTGCGCGAAACGCTCGACGAGGCCGGCGCGCCGCCCGACGAGCGCGAGCGCCGCATCGCGCAGATCGACGCGGTGCTGCGCGCGCGCTATGCGCGCGGCACGGGCGAGCTGTCCGAATATTTCCCGCATCGCGTCGGCCTGAACGCGATGCGCGGCGTGCTGCCCGACGACGCCGAATACATGATGGTCGACACCGCGTGCTCGTCGTCGCTCTATTCGGTCGACCTCGGCATCAAGAGCCTGCTCGCCGGCAAGCATGACGTCGTCGCGTGCGGCGGCGCGTTCGCGCTTGCGCCGCGCGGCTCGGTGCTGTTCTCGAAGCTGCACGGGCTGTCGAAGAGCGGAGAAGTGCGGCCGCTCGACAAGGCGTGCGACGGCGTGCTGTTCGCCGACGGCGCGGGCGTCGTGATCCTGAAGCGCCTGAAGCGCGCGCTCGCCGACGGCGACCGCGTGCTCGGCGTGCTGAAGGCGTTCGGCTCGTCGTCGGACGGCAGGGGCAAGGCGATCTACGCGCCGAATTCGGCGGGCCAGAGCATCGCGATCGAGCGCGCGTACCGGCAGACCGGCGTGCGCAAGGACGCGGTCGACTGGGTGGTCGCGCACGCGACGGGCACGCCCGCGGGCGACCTCGCCGAGTTCCAGAGCCTGCGCGACGGGCTCAAGCACGACCGCCCGGTGTACGTGACGTCGAACAAGTCGCTCGTCGGCCATACCGGCTGGGCGGCGGGCGTCGTCTCGCTGATCCAGGTGCTGCTCGCGCTCGAGCACGGCCGCATCCCGCCGCAGCATCGGTTCGCCGAGCCGCCGCGGGAATTCGACATCGAGTCGAGCGGCTTCACGATTCCGACGCAGGCGGTCGACTGGCCGCGCAAGGCCGATGCGGCGCGCGTCGCGGCGGTGTCGGGCTTCGGCTTCGGCGGCACGAACGGCCATCTGATCGTCGGCGAGTATCGGCCGGACCTGAGCGCGTCGCAGCCTGCCGCGCGCGTGAGCCGCGAGCCGCTCGCGATCGTCGGCTGGTCCGCGAAATTCCCGGGGCTCGACGGCCGCGACGCGATCGCCGCGTGGCTGAACGGCGCGGGCGGGGCGCCCGGCGCGAGCTTCGGCCCCGCGTATCCGCTGCCGAGCTTCGACCGTGTGCGGATGCCGCCCGCGGTGCTGCGCGCGCTCGACCGCTGCCAGTTGATGGCGCTCGACGCCGCGCACGACATGCGCGAGCAGTTGCGCGACTACTGGAGCGCGCATGCGAACTCGATCGGCGTGGTGATGGGCCACATGGGGCCGACGCGCAACGCCGCGCTGTATGCGAGCCGCTGCTATGTCGACGACATCGCGGCCGCGGTGCGCGCGAGCTTCGACGACGCATCGCGCGCGCCGCTCGACGATGCGCTCGCGCGCGTCGCCGAAAAGACGAGGCGCCTCGTGCCGCCGACGACCGAGAATTCGTTCCCCGGCATGATGCCGAACGTGATTCCGGCGCGCGTCGCGAACTACCACGATCTGCACGGGATGAACATGACGGTCGACGCCGGGCATGCGTCGACGCTCGCCGCGTTCGAGGTGGCATCGCGCTTCCTGAGAAGCGGCGAGCTCGACATGGTGATCGTCGGCGGCATCAACGGCAACTCGGCCGACGAAGTGCAGCCGGCATTCGATCGGCCGCTCGCCGAAGGGATCGTGCTGTTCGCGGTGACGACGAAGGCGCAGGCCGACGCGGCCGGGCTGCCGGCGCTCGCGTGGATCGAGAGCGATCGGGCGTTCGCGCACGCCGCGGCTGCAACGCCGCTCGTGTTGCGTGATGCGCGCGGCCGCGAGCTCACGTATGCGGGCGCCGACAGCGCGCTTGCGGTGCTGCGTGCGCTCGTCGGCGGCGCGGCCGCGACGTCGGTCGCGCTCGGCAATGCGCGCGACCGGATGCGTTTCGGCTTGCGTATCGATCGCCATGCGCCGCCGTCGCCGCTTGCCGGCGGCGACGGCGGCGCGCGCTCGCATGACGCGTCCGGCGCGCGCGGCGCTTCGGTGCCGTCTTCGGCGGCTCCCGTTTCTTCTCACCTTGGCGCAATGTCGTCGACGCCTGCGGCGGCGGCATCCGCCGCCGCCGCGTCGCCCGACAAGCGCGTGCCGATTCCCGCGACGCTGAAAGCGACCGACGTTGCCGCCGATGGCGAGCCGCTCGGCGTCGCCCGCTATCGGATCGATCTGCAGGAGACGCCGTGGCATGCGGGCGCGGGTGCGATCGCGTACCTGCCCGCGGGCAGCGTCGTCGTGACCGATGCGCCCGAGCTGCTCGACGGCATCGGCATGTTGCCCGCCGACCTGCTCGTGCTGTCGACGCGCGCGACGGCGTTCTCGCGCGCGCGGCTCGTCGTCGTCGACGCGCTCGGCGAAACCGCGCTGCAAGGGCTGATTCCGTCGGGCACGCGCCATATGCGGCTGCTGACGTCGCTGCAAACGAGCGCGCTCGCGCCGGATCGCCTGTCGGCGCCGTCGTCCGGGCGGCTGAAGCTGCACGACCTCGCATTCCTCGCGCTCAAGCAGTGCTATGACGGTGTCGCGCAGCAGGGCTCGTTCATCGCGCTGCTGCTCGACGCGGTGAAGGACGACGTGCTGCATCCCGATGCGGGGATGTTCACGGGCCTCGTGAAGGCGCTCGCGATCGAGCTGCCGCATGCGCGCTCGCTCGCGGTGCTGACGGACGATGCGGACATCCGGCACGGCGTCGCGCGGGCCGAGCGCGAGAGCGGCGCGCAGCATCTGCTGCCCGTCGTCGCGCTGTGCGGCGGGCGGCGCCTCACGCCGCGCGTGACGCGCGACGCGGGCGAGCTGCCCGCCGACGGCTTCGCGCGGCTCGGGCCCGATTCGGTCGTCGTCGCGTTCGGCGGTGCGCGCGGGATCACCGCGGAACTGATGAAGGCGGTTGCCGAGCATTTCCAGCCGACGATCCATCTGATCGGCAGCAGCGCGCTCGACGCCTACGGCCCCGACGTGTTCGCCGGCAGCGACGAAGCGTTCGCGCGCCGCCGCCCCGATTACATCCGCGAACAGAAGGCGCTCAATCCGGGCCTGCCGCTGCCCGCGATCATCAGGGCGTTCGAGCGCCAGGTCGAGGCCCGCGCCGCGCGCCGCAACATCGACGTGATGAAGTCGTACTGCGGCCCGAACAAGGTGTTCTACCTGTGCGCCGACGTGCTCGACGCGGACAGCGTGCGCGCGGCGGTCGAGCGGATCGCCGCGGCCGGCCAGCCGATCGATCTGGTCGTCAACGCGGCGGGCCTGAACCGCTCCGCGTCGGTCAACGTGAAATCGTTCGACGATTTCGTCGCGGTGCGCGACATCAAGATTCGCGGCTACTGGAACGTGCGCGACGCGTTCGGCGCCGCGCAGCCGCGCGCGTGGTGCAACTTCGGCTCGTTCATCGGCCTGACGGGCCAGGCGGGCGAGACCGACTACGCATCGGGCAACGATTTCCTCAACACGCAGGCCGCGTACCATCGCGCGGCGCTCGCGCGCGACGAGTTCACGATCGGCTGGACGCTGTGGCGCTCGGTCGGGCTCGGTGCGAATCCCGTCACGCGCGCGTTCCTCGAGAAGAGCGGGCTCTTCACGAGCATGCGGACCAACGAGGGCATCCATCACTTCCTGCGCGAGATCAACCTGACCGAGCGCGCGGCGAGCTCCGTGCATCTGGGCGATGCCGAGCGGCGCGCGATCGAGGCGCATCTGCCGACGTTCTTCGACGCGCCGGCGGCCGCGCCGCAAGCGCGAACGGAGCAGTCCGCGCAGCCGCCGTCGCCCCCGGCACCGCCGCGCGAGCGCATCGCGCCGCCGCCGAGCCACGACTTCTATCTCGGCCGCGAAGTGCGCCGCACGAGCGACAGCGTGACGTTCGAGCGCATCTTCGATCTGCGCACCGACGCGTACCTGCAGCACCACGTCGTGAATCGTTTCGCGACGCTGCCCGGCACGTTCGTGCCCGAGCTCGCGGCCGAAGCGGCTATGAAGCTGCTGCCGGGGCTGCGCGTCGTCGGCTTCCGCGACGCCGCGTTCCGCCACTTCCTGCGCGTGTACGACGCGCAGCGGCCGAGCACGAAGCGCATCCACGCGCAGGTCGTCGGCCGCGACGGCGAAGCGGCGGTCGTGCAGGTGCGGATCACGGGCGACGTGCTCGCGCCGAACGGGCAGGTGCTCGTCCAGGACAAGCTGCACTTCGAGATCAAGGCGCTCGTCGCGCCGCGCCATCCGAACGGGCCCGTCTGGCCGATGCGGCCGGACGAGCCGCGCACACCGGTTGCCGATCCGTACCACTTCGAATCGGCGCCCGTGCGGCTGACGGGCATGTTCGTGTCGACCGCGGACACGGGCGTTACCGCAACGGGCAAGGCCGCGCGCTACCAGTTGAACGTCGGCGCCGACGACCCCGTGTTCTCGCGTTTCGTCGTCCCGAGCATCATGCTCGACGGCCTCGCGCGCGTCGCGGTGCTGAACTACGTCGCGAACGACTACATTCCGCTCGCCGCGCCGGTGTCGATCGGCCGGATCGATCTGTACGAAGGCGGCAACGACTGCGAGCTTGCGCGCCGCTACGACCGGATCGATCTGTACGCGACGCCCCGCGCGTTCGCGCTCGAAGGCGCGCACGGCGGCAACCGCTTCGCGGCGGTGCGCCCCGACGGCCGGATGCTGATGGAGATGAGCGACGTGTCGGGCGTCGTGATCGGCTACGTGCACCGCACGACGCTCGCATATGCGACGAAGGCCGAGGTCGACGCGCTCGCCGCGCGCCTCGCAACCGAGCGGGAGACGGCATGAGCAAGTACCGCCAGGCGCCGGGGCCGCGCGGCAGCCTCGTGATGGGCAACCTCGCCGCGTACAAGCGCAATCCGATCACGATGCTGCTGCGGCTGCACCAGCAATACGGCGACGTCGCGCGCAACCGGCTCGGCCCGTTCGTCACGCACGCGCTCGCGCATCCGGATCACATCCAGTACGTGCTGCAGGAGAATCACCGCAACTACGTGCGCGGGCGCTTCTACGACAACTTCAAGATGTTCTTCGGCGACGGCCTGCTCACGACCGACGGCGAATTCTGGCGGCGTCACCGCCGCGCGGTGCAGCCGCTCTTTCACAAGAAGCAGGTCGATGCGCACACGGCCGCGGTCGGCGACGCGGCGCTCGCGCTCGCGCATCGCTGGAGCGCGCTGCCGCCCGGCAAGGCGGTCGACGTCGTCGAAGAGATGATGCACCTGAGCCTCCGGATGCTCGGGCTGATGGTGTTCAACACCGACGTGTCGTCGCACGCGGAGGCGGTCGGCCCGGCGGTGCGCTTCGGGATCGAAGCGATGATGCCGCAGGGCGACATGAACGACTTCATCCCGCGCTGGGCGCCGACGCGCTTCAACCGCCGGATCGCGCACGCGCGCCGCGCGATCGATGCGATCATCGCGAAGATCATCGCCGATCACCGCGAGGCGCGCTGCGAGCCGAGCGACGTGATCTCGCTGCTCCTGAACGCGCGCGATCCGGACACCGGCGCGCCGATGACGCAGCAGGAAGTGCACGACGAAGTGATGACCGTGTTCCTCGCAGGCCACGAGACGACGGGCGCGGGCCTCGCGTGGGCGCTGTACGCGCTCGCGCAGCATCCGGCCGTGCTGCGCCAGTTGCGCGACGAGCTCGACGCGCGCCTCGGCGGCCGCGCGCCCACCGTGCAGGACTTCGAACAATTGCCGTACCTGTCGCAGGTCGTCGACGAGGTGCTGCGCGTCTATCCGCCGATCTGGGGTTTCACGCGCGATCTCGTCGAAGACGACGAGATCGGCGGCTACCGGATTCCCGCGCGCTCGTCGGTCTTCATGTCGCCTTACGTCACGCATCGCCATCCGGCGTTCTGGCGCAATCCGGACGCGTTCGATCCCGAGAACTTCGCGAGCGATGCGCCGGCGCGCCATCGCTTCGTCTACTTCCCGTTCGGCGGCGGGATGCGCAAGTGCATCGGCTTCCAGACCGCGCTCCTGCAGATGCGCGTGCTCGTCGCGGTGGTCGCGCAGCACTTCGATCTGAACGCGCTGCCCGGCCACCCGATCGAGCTCGGCGCGACGATCTCGCTGCGGCCGGTGCACGGCATCCGTCTGATCGTGAAGCCGCGCGAGCGGCAGCAGAGCCATCTCGCGCGCGTGCGCGAGCACGAGTCCGCGCGCGCGCTGCGGCCGCTCGGCGATACGGTTGCGGCGGCGGGCGCCGCGTGTCCGATGGCGGCGGCGCGCGGGCTCGGCGCGCGCGCCGCCGGCGCCGCGCAGGAGGCGCTCGCGTTCGACGCCGCGCATGGAGGCGGCGCGGCTGTCGCCGCCGCGCGCGAGGCCGCCCGGCAGCACGAACCGGGCGACGCCGCGACGCTGTCGCTCGCGACTTCGCCCGCCACGGCGCTGCCCGCCGCCGGCACCGACACCGACGCGAGCGCCCGCAGCGTGCCCGCGTGGCGCTTCACGTGGCGGCCCGTGCCCGTCGATCCGGTGCCCGACGAGCCTTCGCCCGCGTTGAGCGGCAGGCGCATCGCGCTCGTCAACGGGCGCGGCGGCACGGTCGAGCGCGTCGCGGCGGCGCTTGCGCGAACGTGCGCGAAGGTGTCGGTGTTCGCGCCCGCCGCGAACGCCGATCACGCGGAAGCGGCGCGGGTTTTCGTCAACGAAGCGGGGCCGCTCGACGGCATCGTCGATCTCGGGCTCGAAGCGCCGTTCGCGCTCGACGACGCGAGCGCGTGGGAAGCGCCGATGCGTCGCACGGTCGAGCTGCTGAAGGCGTGCTACGGCGACTGGGCGGCGGAGGACGACACGTCGCGGCTCTTCTATGTCGCGCTCACATGGATGGACGGGCAGATGGGCTATGGCGCCGACGCCGGCGCGCAGCCGCTCGGCGGCCTGTGGGCGGGGCTCGCGAAGACGCTGCCGCAGGAGCTGCCGAACTGCAACGTGCGCGTGCTCGACATCGCGCCCGACGAGACGGGCCGCGTCGACCGGCTCGTCGTCAACGAGCTGTATCGCTGGGGCCTGTTCGAGGTCGGCTATCGCAACGGCGTGCGCTACACGCTGCACGCGAAGCGCAACGAACTGCCGCCGCTCGCCGTCGACGCGCGCTCGGCGCTCGGGCCGGGCGACGCCGTGCTGTTCTCGGGCGGCGCGCGCGGGATCGGCCTGTTGTGTGCGCGCGCGCTCGCCGAGCGCCACGGCTGCACGGTGATCGTCACCGGGCGCGAGACGCCGCCCGACGGCGGCGAGCCGTGGATGACGCTCGACGAAGAAGGCTTCAAGCGCTATGGCCTCGAACAGTTGCGTGCGGCGACGCCCGAGCATCCGCCGAAGGCGATACGCGCGTCGCTGCAGCGGCTCAAGCGCCGGCGCGAGCTGAAGACGGCGCTCGACGAGATGGCCGCGCTCGGCCTGCCGGTCCATTACCGTGTGTGCGACGTGACCGACCGCGCGGCCGTGCGCGCGCTGTGCGACGAGCTCGGCGATTCGCTGCGGATCGTGATCCACAACGCGGGCGTCGACGAGCCGGTACGCCTGATCCGGAAGCGCGCCGACGATTTCGCGCGCACGGTCCGCACGAAGGTGCTGGGCTTCGCGAATCTGTGCGATGCGGTGCGCGCGCGGCCGCGGCTCGCGCAGTTCTGCAACGTCGGCTCGCTGACGGGCCGCTGGGGCGGGATGACGGGCGAGACCGACTACGCGGCCGCGAACGAAGCGCTCGCGCGCCTCGGCCTCTGGGCCGCGCAGCACGCGCTCTCTCCCGCATGCGGCGTGAAGACGCTCGTGTGGCCGACGTGGGAAGGCGTCGGGATGATCACGAACTTCGCGGTCACGCAGCGCTACGTGAGCCCGATGAACGTCGACGAGGGCGTGCGGCACTGGCTGCGCGAACTGGCTTCGCCGGGCAGCGGCGAGGTGATGTTCATGGGGGCGGTCGGCCGCGCGCCGACGCCCGTGCAGATCAAGGGCTTCCAGCCGATCCGCGAGCTGCCGAACATCGGCGAGCTCGTCACGCGCCGGCATCACGTCGGCGAGCCGGTGCGCTTTCGGCCGTTCAAGCGCTTCGAGGGGCGCTATGCGATCGATCCGGCCGTCACGCCGTACGCGCATGCGTTCCGCTTCAACGGGCGCGCGGTGGTGCCCGCGTCGCTCGTGCTCGAGCACGCGTGCGCGGTCGGCGACTGGGTGATGCCGCCGACGGGCGAGCCGCGCGAGCTGAGCGAGATGGCGAACGTCGTGCTGCGGCTCGACGCGCTGCCGGCGGTGCCGGCGGGCGGCGCGGGCGTGGAGATCGGCAGCGAGGCGGCCGGCTACATGATCGGCGACGTCTGGTGCGTCGACGTGCGGTGCAGCGACGCGCGCACGCGGGCCGAGCTGCTCAGCATGACGCTCGTCTACCGGCCGCAGCCGGAGCAGATCGGCGCCGCGTACGCACGGGCGCCCGGCGCGACGCCCGAGCCGGCGCCGCTCACGAGCGCGCCGCATGCCGCATGGAACGGCGAGCTGCTGCCGGCGGGCGACTGGAGCGTGCCGGACGACGCGTCGGCCGGCATCGTGCGGATCGGCCGCGTGCCGCCCGCCGCGGTGCTGAGCCTGTGGACGCTGCCGTTGCCGCTCGAGCTGCGCCTGCCCGTCAATCACGTCGAGCACGTGCTGCGCGTGCTGCTCGCCGAATGGGGCGCCGCGCAGACCGACGCGCCGGCCGTGTGGCGGATCGGCGGCGCGAAGCTCGCGCGCCTGCCGGCGGCGTCGGCCGATGGCGTCGTCGAGTACGCGACCGGCCGCTTCGCGGTGCTCGACGCGCGCGGCTACGTGCTGCTGCGTATCGACGACACGCGCGTCGACGGCGACGCCGCGCAAGCGATGCAGACCGAAACGGGCGCGCTCGCCGCTCCGCTGACGGCATGACGCGCGAGCGCACAAGTGGAGGAACGGCAACGATGACGACGACGAACACCACGACGAACCCGGCCGCGCCGACGGCCGCGACGGCCGCGGCCCCGGCGATCCGCGATTGCGGCGACCGCTACTGCATCATCGGCGGCGGCGCGGCCGGCATCGCGACCGCGAAGAACCTGCGCGAGCAGGGCATCGCGTTCGACCTGATCGAGCGCGAGGACGACATCGGCGGCACCTGGTATTACGGCAAGCCGTGCAGCGCGATCTACCAATCGGTGCACATGATCAGCTCGCGCGAGTTCTCCGAATACACGGACTACCCGATGCCCGCCGATTACCCGACCTACGCGCGCGGCGATCAGGCGCTCGCCTACCTGCGCGACTACGCACGCCGCTTCGGCGTCTACGGGCACGCGGAGTTCAACCGGACCGTGCTCGAAGTCGCGCCGCTCGCGCAAGGCGGCGCGTGGCGCGTCGAGCTCGACGGCCACGAGGTGCGGCATTACAAGGGTGTATTCGTCTGCAACGGGCATCTGTCGAAGCCGCAGGTGCCCGACTATCCGGGCCACTTCGACGGGCTGCAACTGCATTCGGCGCTGTACAAGACCCCCGACGCGCTGAAGGGCAAGCGCGTGCTCGTGGTCGGCGCGGGCAATTCGGGCTGCGACATCGCGGTGGAGGCGGTCCATCACGCGAGCGCGGTGTTTCACAGCACGCGGCGCGGCTACTTCTACTGGCCGAAATTCCTGTTCGGGATTCCTGCCGATCGCTGGGCCGAATGGCCGCTGAAGCTGCGCATGCCGCTATGGGCGCGGCGCTTCTTCGGCGAGCGCCTGCTGCGCCTGACGACGGCCGGCCAGCCGGAAGACTACGGGCTGCCGAAGCCGGATCACAAGCTGTTCGAGGCGCACTTCATCATCAATTCGACGCTGTTCTACCACCTGGGGCACGGCGATCTCGTCGCGAAGCCGGACGTCGTCGAGCTGAAGGGCGACCGCGTCGCGTTCTCGGACGGCAGCGAGGAGCAGATCGACGCGATCGTCTACGCGACCGGTTTCCAGTTGAGCTTCCCGTTTCTCGACCAGTCGTATCTGCAATGGGACAAGATGCAGCCGCGCCTGTATCTGAACATCTTCGATCGCGCGCATCCGAACCTGTTCTTCATCGGCCTGTTCCAGACGTCGACCGGCAACTGGCCGCTGATGGACTATCAGGCGCAGCTCGTCGCGCGCTACCTGCGCGCGCGCGACGCCGCGCCGCGCAAGGCCGCGCGGCTCGACCGGCTGATCGGCCGCGACCGCTCGAACTGGAACGGCGGGATTCATTTCAGCGACACGCAACGGCACGTGATCGAAGTCGAGCACTTCGCGTACCGGCTGCAACTGAAGCGGCTGATTCGCGCGCTGCCCGATTCGCGCGCCGCGTCGCGGCACGCGCGGCCCGTGGCCGTCGCGTCCGCGGCGCAAGCGCCGGCCACGGCCACGGCCGCGCGCGTGCGGACGGGAGACGCGTGATGGCGCTCGTCTCCGTAGAGAACGTCAGCAAGACCTACCTGCTCGACAGCGTGAAAGTGACCGGCCTCGCCGGCGTGTCGGTCGACATCGACGCGAACCGCTTCACCGTGCTGAGCGGCCCGTCCGGCAGCGGCAAGACGACGCTGCTCAACATGATCGGCTGCATCGATCGGCCGGATGCGGGGCGCGTCGTCGTGGCCGGCGAGGACACCGCGACGCTGTCCGACGATGCGCTGTCCGACTTCCGCGCGCGCGAGGTCGGGCACGTGTTCCAGTCGTTCAACCTGCTGCCCGTGCTGTCCGCGTACGAGAACGTCGAATATCCGCTGCTGATGGCGCGCACGCCGGCGCGCGAGCGCGCGGAGCGCGTCGCGTATCTGCTCGACGCAGTGGGCCTCGCCGGCAAGGGCGCGCACCGGCCGAGCCAGCTATCGGGCGGCCAGCGCCAGCGCGTCGCGATCGCGCGCGCGCTCGCGGCGGGGCCGTCGCTCGTGCTCGCCGACGAGCCGACCGCGAACCTCGACAGCGTCACGGGCCGCGCGATCATCGCGCTGATGCACGAGATGCAGCGCGAGAGCGGCGTGTCGTTCATCGTGTCGTCGCACGATCCCCAGGTGCTGGACGCGGCCGACGACGTGGTGCAGATCCGCGACGGGCGCATCGTCGAGCGCCGCCGCATCGCGCAGGAGGCGCAAAGCTGATGCATACGTTCATGTTGGCGCTGCGCAACCTGCAGCGAAACCGGCGGCGCTCGATCACCACGCTGCTCGCGATGATCGTCGGCGTTTGCGCGGTGCTGCTGTTCGGCGGCTTCAGCAAGGACATCACGTTCGGATTGCAGACCGATTTCGTGCGGCGCAGCGGCCATCTGCAGATCCAGCGCCACGGCTATTTCCAGTACGGCAGCGGCAATCCGGTCGTATACGGGATCGGCGGCTACGCGCGGCTGATCGCGCGGCTGCGCGACGATCCGGTGCTCGCGCCGATGATCGCGGTGATCACGCCGACGCTGCAGTTCGGCGGGATCGCGGGCAATTTCGAGGCGGGCGTGTCGCGCACGGTGCTCGCGCAGGGCGCGATCGCCGACGAGCAGAACCGGATGCAGCAATGGAACGACTACGGCTTTCCGTTGACGCCGAAGCCGTATCCGCTCGTCGGCACCGCGCCCGATGCGGCGATCGTGGGCAATGGCGTCGCGCGCGTGCTGCATCTGTGCGCGCCGCTGCGCGTGCCCGATTGCGGCGACGGCGACATCGCGAAGGAAGCCGCGACGGCTTCGGACGCGGCGCCCGGCGCGCAGGCCGCCGATGCGCCGGGCGCCGACGCGCCGGACGACGTGCTCGCGCTCGCCGCAGCCGAGGCGGGCGCGCGAAAGAGCGAGCAGAAAGACGAGCACGCAAGCGCGACGCACATCGAAGTGCTCGCCGCGAACGCATACGGCGCGCCGAACGTTGGCGGCTTCACGGTCGCGAAGGCCGAGCAGCAGGGCGTGAAGGAACTCGACGACGTTTATCTCGCGATGCATCTGCCGCGCGCGCAGCGGCTCGTCTATGGCGGCGACGCGCCGCGCGTGACGGCGATCGAGATCCAGCTCCGGCACACCGCGCAACTGCCCGCCGCGCGCGCGCGGATCGACGAGCTGTTCGGCGGCCGCTTCGAAGGCCAGCCGCTCGACGTGCTGGACTTCGCCGCGCTGAACCCGTTCTACGACCAGACGAACCGGATGTTCTCGATGATCTTCGGCTTCGTGTTCGTGCTGATCGGCGCGATCGTGCTGTTCGTCGTCAGCAACACGATGAGCACGGCGATCCTCGAGCGAACCGTCGAGATCGGCACACTGCGCTCGATGGGCATGCGCCGCGGCGGCATCCAGGCGCTGTTTGTCTGCGAAGGCGCGCTGCTCGGCGTCGTCGGCGCGTCGATCGGCGTGCTCGTCGCGCTCGCGCTCGCATTCGCGGTCAACCACAGCGGCCTCGCATGGACGCCGCCCGCGCGGATCGATTCGGTCGCGCTGACGGTGCGCGTGTGGGGCGAATGGCGCCTCATCGCGCTGACGTTCGTCGGGCTCGCGTTCGTCGCCGGCTTGTCGGCGTGGCTGCCCGCGCGCCACGCGGCGCGGCTGTCGATCGTCGACGCGCTGCGTTACGCGTGAGCGGTGGAAGTTTTCAGTTTGAACAACGAAAGATCGAATCGATCGGGAGGTGTGGCGTGCGTCGCTTGTTTCGTCAATGGTGGGTCGGCATGAGCCTTTGCGCGGCGGCGCTCGCACACGCGCAGACAGCGCCCGATCCGCAGAAGCTGCTCGCGGAAAGCGATGCGATCCGCACTCCGGCGAAGTCGTTCGTGCTGACCGCGACGCTTGCCGAATACCGCTCCGGCAAGCAGGTCGACGGCAATACGCTGTCGATCTACTCGAAGCCCGATGCGCCGGGCGGCGCGTTCCGCACGCTGGTTCGCTTCGTCGCGCCCGCGCGCGACACGGGCAAGCTGATGCTGAAGAACGGCAACGATCTGTGGTTCTACGATCCGGCGAACCAGGCAAGCATCCGCATCTCGCCGGACCAGCGCCTGCTCGGGCAGGCCGCGAACGGCGACGTCGTGACCGTCAATCTCGCGCACGATTACCGGGCGGAGCTCAAAGGCGCCGAGGACATGATGGACGGCGACCGGCAGACGCGGCATTGCTACAAGCTTTCGTTGACGGGCAACGCGCCGGGCCTCACGTACCACCGGATCGAGATGTGGCTCGATGCATCGAACAGCCGGCCGGTGAAGGCGAAGTTCTATTCGGAAAGCGACCGGCTGCTGAAGAGCGCGTTCTATCGGCGCTATACGGCCGAGCTCGGCGTCGAGCGTCCGACCGAAACCGTGATCATCGACGGTCTCGATCCGAACTGGGTCACGGTGATGCGCTTTTCCGGCTACGCGTGGCGCGACATTCCGGACGCATGGCTGCAGCGCGACTACCTGCCCCGCTTCCAGGCGCAATGACGCGCAGATCGTTGGCGATCCTGATTTGCGCGGCCGCGGTGGCCATGCCGCTGCGCGCCGCGGCGGCGGGCGACGCGGCCGCGGCGAACGACGCGACGAACGCGGCGCTCGACCTCGCGGACGCGACGCCCGTCGCGGTGCCGGAAACGGCGCGCCCGTGGAAGTTCAGCGTGCAGGACGCCGTTCGCTGGAGCGACGGACGCGACGCTGCGTCGTCATGGCGCAATCAGTTGTCGATGGAATTCCAGTTCGAGCACGCGCTGACGCCGACGCTGGGCGTGAATTTCGCGATGCGGTTCGACCGGTTCGATCCGCTGTCCTCCGGCGCGGCGTCGCACCGCGACGTGACGCTCGTGAAGGAGGCGTATGCGAGCTGGAAGCCGTCGCCGCTGCTGGCGATCGACGCGGGCCGGATCAACGAGCGCATCGGCGCGGCGATCGGCTACAACCCGACCGATTTCTTCAAGGCGGGCGCGGTGAGCCTCGACGTGCCGCCCGATCCCGACAGCCGGCACACGAACCGGCTCGGCAGCATCGCCGTGCGCGCGCAGCGCGTCTGGGATTCGGGCTCGATCGCGCTGATGCTGTCGCTGCGGCTAGCGAGCCGCAGCGTGCCGGGCGATCCGTTCGCGTCGTCGGACCTGCAGCGCACGAACGGCGTCGATCGCTGGATGCTCGTCGGCAGCCAGCGGATCGCGCCCGCGATCCAGCCGCAATGGGTCCTGTACGGCGAGAGCGGACAATCGCCGCAGTTCGGGCAGAATCTGAGCGTGCTGCTCGGCAACGCGGTCGTCGCGTATGCGGAATGGACGGGCGGCTGGCGGCCGTCGCTGATCGGCTCGGCGACGGGCGGCGGCAACCGCGATCGCGCATTTCGCACGCGCTCGGCGGTGGGCTTCACGTGGACGCTGCCGATCGACCTGTCGCTGACGGCGGAGCTGCAGGGCAACAGCGGCGGCGCATCCGCTGCGCAGTGGCGCGCGCTGCAGGCGAGCGATCCGTATGCGTGGGCGCGCGCGGTGCGCACGTCGATCGCCGCGCAGGAGCTGCCGTCGCGGCACGGGGTGTTCCTGATGGCGGCGTGGCGCAACGTGTTCGTGCGGCGTCTCGACCTGACGGGCTTCGCGCAGCTCGATCCCGGCGCGGGGCAGCAGTACTGGCTGGAGCTGCGGCGGCGCTTCGACAAGTTCGACGTCGCCGTGCAGTTCCTGCGGCAGACCGGACCTTCGTGGAGCCGCTTCGGCGCGATGCCCGAGGCGAGCAGCGTGCAGGCGCTGGGCATTTTTTATCAATAGGACGTCGCCGATCGTCCAATAATAAGGGCCACCCTACAATGAGCAAACGCATCCTGCAAATCGTCACCGCGATTCTCGCGGCCGTGCCGGTCGCGACCGGCACGCTCGGCATGCTGGGCATCCACGATCCGCTGTACGCATCGCTCGGCGTCGCGCTGCCCGCCGACGCGACGCTCGACAGCAACCTGCGCTTCTACGCTGGCGTCTGGTTCGGGCTCGGCCTCGGCGCGTTCTGGACGATCCCGAACATCGAGCGCAACGGCGTGCTGTTCCGCGCGCTGTGGACGATGATCTTCGCCGGCGGATTCGGCCGTCTGATCTCACTCGTGTCGCTCGGCGCACCGTTTGCTCCGTTCATCGGCTTTACCGTACTCGAGATCGTCGGCGCGCCGCTGTTCATCTGGTGGCAAAGCCGCGTCGCGGCGGCGGCTGCCTGACGAACGGCGCGGGGCGGGGCATGCGGCCGGCGTGGCCGGCGAGCGTTTGAAACACTTAGGTTGACTGACAAATGAGGGTGGAAGGATTGCCGCACGCGATGCCGCGCGACGATACGGCGGCGCTGCGGTTCAGCGTCGCGCGGCCGTCGGCGGCGCTCACGGAGCGGCTGATGCGCGGCGAGGTGCACGTGTGGCGCGCCCGCGCGGACGAAGCGGGGTCGTACCTGAAGCGCGATTGCCTGTCGTTCAGCGAACGCGAGCGCGCGGCGAGGCTCAGGTACGGCGCGCATCGCGAGCTGTTCGTGTTCGCGCGGGCGATGCTGCGGGTCGTGCTCGGCGAGTACCTGGATGCCGATCCGGCGCGGCTCGTGTTCGACGTCGAGCCGGGCGGCAAACCGGTGCTGTTCGGCCGCGATCTCGAATTCAGCGTAAGCCACGCGAGCGGCGCAGTGCTGATGGCGGTCGCGAAGAAGCGGGTCGGCTGCGATCTCGAATCGCTCGGCCGTAAGCTCGACGCCGACGCGCTTGCGGCGGCCAGTCTCGGCGAACGCGAGCGCGACGTGTTCGCGCGCACGCCGAAGCATGCGCAAATGCGGCTGCTGTTGCAGCTCTGGACGCGCAAGGAGGCGCTGCTGAAGGCGCACGGCGCGGGCCTGCGGCGCGATCCGCGGGAGCTGGAGATGCCTTGGCCCGCGCGGCGGGCCGCGCGCGACGAATGCGTGAGCGACGGCGTGCGCTGGGCGGTTGCCGACATCGCGCTCGGCGCGGGATGGCGCGCCGCGGTCGCGATGGAGGATCGGGGCGCGGACGTGCGCGGATTCTGTTTGGGGTGGTGAGCCGCCGGGCGGTTCGTTCGGCGTCGCGATCGCGGCGATCGACGCGCACGGGCGGGCGCCATCGTTCGAGTAACGCAATACACAGGGGAATCGGTATGAAGTCGATGTCGAGATGCGCCGCGGCGACGGCGCGGGCCGCAGCGAAGAAACTGGCAAATGCATGGGCGGCCGCGATCGTCGCCGCGATGTGCGCGTTCGGCGCGCCGGCGGCGCACGCGGATGCCGCGACGGGCGTGGTCGACGACTACGCGGCGACGCGCTACCCGATCATTCTCGTCCACGGGCTGACGGGCACCGACGATTACTTCGGCGTCGTCCCGTACTGGTACGGAATGCAGTCCGATCTGCAGCGGCATGGCGCGACCGTGTTCGTCGCCGATCTGTCCGGGTTCCAGAGCGACCTCGGCCCGAACGGGCGCGGCGAGCAACTGCTCGCGTATGTGAAGCAGGTGCTCGCCGTCACCGGCGCGCAGAAGGTGAACCTGATCGGCCACAGCCAGGGCGGACTGACGTCGCGCTACGTCGCGGCGGTTGCGCCGGATCTCGTCGCATCGGTGACGTCGATCGCGACGCCGCATCGCGGCTCGCCGTTCGCCGACTTCGTGCTCGGCGCGCTGAGTCTCGACCCGACCGGCCTGTCGACGCCGATCTTCGGCCAGTTGCTGAACATCTTCGGAATCCTGACGAGCCACACGCACAACACGAATCAGGACGCGATCGCCGCGCTGAACGCGCTCAGCACGCCGCATGCGACGCAGTTCAACGCGCAGTTCCCGAGCGCGGGCCTCGGCGCGCCGGGCGCATGCGCGACGGGCGCGCCGAGCGAGACGGTCGGCGGCAACGTGCACCTGCTGTATTCGTGGAGCGGCAGCGCGTACCAGCCGATCACGGTGCTCGGCCTGACGACGGGCGCGCTCGACAGGAGCACGGTCCCGCTCATCGATCCGGCCAACGTGCTCGACCCGTCGACGCTCGTGTTCCTGACGGCCGGCAACGTCATGGCGCTCAGGCAGGCGGGGCTGAACGACGGCTTCACGTCGACCTGCAGTTCGTTGTACGGAACGGTGATCTCGACCGATTACAAGTGGAACCACTTCGACGAGATCAATCAGTTGCTCGGCATCCGGGGCGCGTATGCGGCCGATCCGGTCGCGGTGCTGCGCACGCATGCGAACCGGCTGAAATTGCAGGGCGTTTGAAAGAAGGTTGAGCGGCGGCGCGCCGCGCGTCGTATGATTGTCCGACGATTGCGCCGCCGCTTGCGCGGGCGGCGGCGCACGCGCATTCATGAAGCAAACGCTTCATATGTAACGCGACGAGCAGACGAATGCGCGCAAGATGGCCAGTCTACGCACGATCCATACGAGCGATAGCGTGACAGGCCACGCTTCGAGCATCTGGCGGCGGGCCGGCAACGGGCCGCCGCCGGTTCGTTTCCGGCGTTTGCGCGCGCCGGGGGAATACGAGACCGCCGCGACGAAGCGGCGCGGCGGCGGGGCTCAGGCAAGGTGGACGATGAACGGGACTTCCAGCATGCGCGAACAGGTGCTCGGCTTGAACGACGGGGGTGGCCAGGCGGCCGAACTGAGGCCGGCGCTCGACGTCTGGCCGATCCTGCTGATGGTGTCGGTGCTCGTGTGCGTCGTGATCGTGAGTCTTGCCGTGGTGTCGTTCCTCAGGGTCTACATCGGCGGCGAGAGCACGTGGTCGAAATCGCAGAAGGATGCGGTCATCTATCTGATCCGCTACGCCGAGACGGGCGACGAGCGCGCGTACAAGCTCTACGAAGCCGCGATCGACAAGCCGTATCGCCTGAGCATCGCGCGCACCGCGTTGCAGCGCAAGCCGCCCGATCGCGCGAGCGCGCGCGAGGCGATCATCGCGAGCGGCATCGACCCGGCCGACGCGACGGCGGCCGCGCTGCTGCTGCCCGCGCTCAGTTGGGTCGCGAAGATCAACTATGCGCTGCAGTGCTGGATGCAGGCGGACGTCGAGCTCGCCGAGTTCCGCAACGTCGCGAGCCAGTTGCACGCGCTCGTCAGCAGCGGCCATCGCGGCGATCCGCGCGTGAAGGCGCTCGAATACCGCGCGTGGGAAATCAACGAGCGCGTGTCCGGCCTGCCCGACCGCTTCTCGAAGGCGTTCAGCGACGAATTCCGCTCGAGCGTCGCGCTGCTGCTCGTCTGCTACTTCGTCGCGTCGATGTTCCTGATGTATCTCGCGCTCGTCTGGGCGCGCAAGGCCGCGTTGCAGCGGCTGTCGATCCAGTACGCGCTCGATCGCAGCGAGGCGTTCGCCGAGGCGGCGCTGAGCTCGGTCGCGGAGGCGGTGATCACGGTCGGGCTCGCGAAGAACGTCGATTTCATCAACAACGCGGCCGAGCAACTGCTCGGCTATTCGGCCGCCGCGTGCGTCGGCGCGCCGGTGTCGAGCGTGCTGATGCTGCTCGACAAGGAGACTGGGCAGGCGGTCGACATCGTCGACGAATTCTGGGCGCGCGACGAGCGCACGCCGATCAAGCGCGAGGTGCATCTGCTGCGCCGCGATCATTCCAAGATCGTTGTGCAGACAACGATTTCGGAGATGGGCGACCGCATGCACGGCCACATCGGCTACGTGCTGATCCTGCGCAACATGACGCGCGAGCAGCAGTTCCTCGAAAGCCTCGCGTGGCAGGCGACGCATGACGTGCTGACGGGGCTCGTGAACCGCGTCGAGTTCGAGCGGCGGCTCGAGATCGCGCTCGCCGGCACGACGTCCGGCAAGGACCGCGCCGACTCGATGCTGCTGATGCTCGATCTCGACCGCTTCAAGGAGATCAACGATACCTGCGGCCACGCGGCGGGCGACGCGATGCTGCGCGAAGTCACGCAGCGCTTCCAGAGCTGCCTCGACGACGACGACGTGCTCGCGCGGCTCGGCGGCGACGAGTTCGGCGTGCTGCTGCCGCGCGGCGCGGGTTCGTGGCCGTCGAAGAACAAGGCGGAGCGGCTGCGCCGCAGCCTCGAGGATTTCGTGTTCCTGTGGGAAGGCGAGCGCTTCACGGTGAGCGTCAGCATCGGCGTGCTCGAGCTCTGCCGCGCGCCGTGCAGTCTCGAGATGGCCGTCAAGCTCGCCGACATCGCGTGCTACATCGCGAAGGAGCGCGGGCGCAACCGCATCCAGCTCGCGGACCCGAGCGATCTGCAGCAGGCGCGCCACGTCGGCGACGTGCAGTGGAGCCGCCGGATCAAGACCGCGCTCGAAGCCGACGGCTTCCGCCTGTACCTGCAGCCGATCGTCCACACATGCCCGGATTCGCAGACGCCCGGGCGCGCGGAGGTGCTGCTGCGGATGACGGACAACGCGGGCCGCGACATCTCGCCCGCCGCGTTCCTGCCGGCCGCCGAGCGCTACGGGCTGATGGGGCTCATCGACCGCTGGGTGATCCGCACGGTGTTCCGCAAGCTGAGCGCGCTGCCCGCGCGCGAGTACCACGAGTACAACGTGAACCTGTCGGGGGCGTCGATCTCCGACGAGCGTTTTCTCGAATTCGTGATCGCCGAGCTGGTGAGCTCCGGTCTCGAGCCTTCGGTGATCTGCTTCGAGATCACCGAAACGATCGCCGTGAAGAATCTCGAGCTCGCGTCGCGCTTCATGGGCGAGCTGCGCGCGATCGGCTGCCGCTTCGCGCTCGACGATTTCGGCGCGGGCATGTCGTCGTTTCGCTATCTGCGCAGCTTGCCGATCGATTATCTGAAGATCGACGGCGAGTTCGTGTCGAACATGATGTCGGACCGGGTGAGCTACGGCGTCGTCAGCGCGATCAACGAAGTCGCGCACTCGATGCGTTGCAGCACCGTCGCCGAGCATGTCGAGTCCGAGGCCGAGCTCGGGATGTTGCGCGAGCTCGGCATCGACTTCTGCCAGGGATATTTCTTTGCACAGCCTTCGCCGTGGCGCGAGGGCGGCTATTGACGTGGTCCGATGACTTTATCCAAGGAGAGGAAATTGCATATCCCTTTTGAACGCGACGGCGAGTTGATGGATATCGGGAGCTATCCGCACTGGCTACAGGACGTGGTCGGCACGGTGCGCGCGGCGCGCGACCGCGTGCGCTTTCACGAAGTATTCTCGCTGATGCGCGACGGCCGCCTCGCGCCGCGGCAGCTCGCCGCGTTCTTCGTGAACGGCTGGCCCGTCGTCGAGCAGTTTCCGAAGTACATGTCGATGAACCTGCTGAAGGCGAACGGCACGAACTCGTCCGGCGAAGAGAAGGCGCGCCGCTATCTGATCCGCAACATCCGTGTCGAGCTGAATCACGTCGAGCACTGGGTGAACTGGGCGGAAGCGAGCGGCGTGCCGCGCCGGCAACTGATCGACGGCGGCAGTCCGCCCGCCGCGCTCGCGCTCAGCCACTGGTGCTGGAAGAGCAGCAGCGCGGATACGCTCGCGGCGAGCGTCGCGGCGACCAACTATGCGATCGAAGGCGTGACGGGCGAATGGAGCGCGGACCTGTGCCGCTCGGACGTCTACGAGATGGGCTTTCCCGAAGCGGTGCGCGGCCGCGCGATGCGCTGGCTGAAGCTGCATTCGAGCTACGACGACAAGCATCCGTGGGAAGCGCTCGACATCGTCGCGACGATTCTCGGTCAATCGCCGAGCACGGAGCAGGTGCGCGACGTCGCGGCCGGCATCGAGCGCAGTTTCCGCTACTTCGAGATGAGCCTGTCCTGCTGCCTCGACGCGTGAGTCTCACGCGTCGTCGCCTGGCGAAGGGGTGTCCGGCCGGCGACGGCGAGGCGAGTGCGCGTCGCGGTCCGCCCGCTGCATCGTAAATATTTCGACTATTCGGTAACAGACCGTCACGGCGCCGCGCGAGCGCGCCAAGCTCGGTATACTGTTCTGTCTGCGCCGGCGCCTCGCCGCGTCCGGCATGTTTTCCTCCTGGTTCGATACACGCATGAAACGTCATCTGTTTGCTTTTGTGGCCGCGGCCGTCGTGTCCGTTTCGGCATTCGCCCAAACCGCGCCCGTCGAGGTGGTCAAGAACGCCGTCGAGGGCACCGTCGGCGCGATGAGGGCGGATCCCGTCGCGCGCAGCGGCGATATGGCGAAGATCACGCAGATCGTCGAAGCGCGTTTCCTGCCCGCGACGAATTTCGAGCGCACGACGCGCATCGCCGTCGGCGACGCATGGAAGCAGGCGAGCCCGCAGCAGCAGCAGGAGCTGTACAAGCAATTCCGGATTCTGATGACGCGCACGTACGCGGCATCGCTCGCGCAGCTCGGCAGCCAGGACGCGAAGTTCACGTTCAAGGCGGCGGGCGCGGGCGGCGCCGACGCGCTCGTGCGCTCCACGGTGACGACGCCGGGCGACAGCCAGTCGGTCGGCTACCGGCTCGGCAAGATCGGCAACGACTGGAGGATCTACGACATCGACATGTCGGGCGCGTGGCTGATCCAGGTCTACCAGGGGCAGTTCAAGGCGCAGCTCTCTCAGGGCGGCATCGACGGCCTGATCGCATTCCTGACGAAGCACAACGCGCGCGCGAACTGAGCGCGCCGGCGGGTTGCGCATTCGTCATGCCAAAGGGCGCCTCGGCGCCCTTTGGCTTTGCGGCGCGGCGTCTACTGCCTGCGATGCTCGACCGCGAACTTGATCAGTTCTGCCTGCCCCTCGATGTCGAGCTTGCGCTTCAGGTTCAGCCGATGCGTCTCGACCGTGCGCACCGACAGGCCGTTGCGCTGCGCGATCTGCTTGCTCGACAACCCTTGCGCGAGCGCATCGAGGATGTCGCGCTCGCGCGGCGTTAGCCGATCGAGCGGCGATGCTTCCGCGCTCGCATGAATCATTCTGGCGGCAATTCCCTCGCTGAAGAACGTCTGTCCGGCGAGCACCGCGCCGATCGCACGCACGATCTCGGTCGCGGGCGAATCCTTCAGCAGATAGCCGCTCGCGCCCGCGCGCACCGCCTGCGTTACGTATTCGACGTTGTCGTGCATCGACAGCATCAGCACGCGAATCGCCGGAAAGCGCGCGTGAAAGACGCCGGCGAGCGCGATTCCGTTCATGCCCTGCATGCCGATATCCATCAGCGCGAGATCGGGCGCGAGCGATTCGGCGAGCGCGAGCGCCTCGTCCGCATTGCCCGCTTCGCCGACGACAGCGAGGCCGGGCGCCGCCTCGAGGCGCATCTTCAGGCCGTCGCGCACGAGCGGATGATCGTCGACGAGCAAGAGGCGCGCGGTGCGGGGCGTGGAAGAGGCAGTGGTCATCGCGTGGTTCCTGTTGAGTCTGCGCCGGACAGCGGCACGCGCGCGGCGACGACGGTATGGCCCACCTGCGAGCTGATCGCGAGCGTGCCGCCGAGCGCGTCGAGCCGCTCGCGCATGTTGCGCAGGCCGACGCCGCCGCGCGCGTCCGCTTGCGCGCGCCCGGCGTCGAAGCCGCGGCCGTTGTCGGCGATCGTCAGCGCGGCTTCGCGCGACGAGAGTTCGAGCGTGACGGCCGCGCGCGTTGCGTGCGCGTGGCGCAGGATGTTCGTCAGCGCTTCCTGCGCGATGCGAAAGAGCGCCGTTTTCACGGGCGCGGGCAGCGGCGGCGCGCCGCTGTGCTCGACCTGCGTGAAGCCGAGCTCGACGCCGGTTTCCGCGCCGAGCTCACGCACCAGTTGATCGAGCGCGGCCGCGAGGCCAAGATCGTCGAGCATCGTCGGACGCAGCGCGTGCGAGATGCGGCGCACTTCGCGCAGCGTGTCGCCGAGCCGCGCAATGCCTTTCGACAGCGCGGCTTCCGCCGCGTTCTCGCGCGCCGGCAGGCGTGCGAAGCGCTCGAGCGCCGATTCGAACATCAGCTTCGCCGACACCATCATCTGGCTGATCCCGTCGTGCAGCTCGCGTGCAAGACGCGCGCGCTCCTGCTCCTGCGATTCGACGACCTGTTGCGCGAGGCGCTTGAGCTTCGCGTCGGCGCTGCGCGACTCGCTCACGTTCAGCACGAGCGCGCACAGCGCGATGACCGCGGCGCCCGCGAGCGCGATCGCGCTCAGCCACGTCATCGTGCGCTCGATGTTCGCCGACGCGCGCGCATCGACCCGCGCGAGCGCGGTGCCGACATCGTCGAGATAGATGCCGGTGCCGACCATCCAGCCCCAGCGCGGCAGCGAAACGACGTAGCCGAGCTTCGGCGCGAGCTTGCCCGTCGACGGGCGCTGCCAGACATAGCGCACGTAGCCGCCGCCGCGCGACGCGGCCGCAATCAACTGCTGAATCGTCAGCGAGCCCTGCGGATCGCGCAGCGTCCAGTAATTGTGTCCGACCCGCTCGGGCTCGCGCGGATGCATCAGCGAATTGCCGTGCAGGTCGTACACGAAGAAGTAGCCGTCGGGGCCGAATTCCATTCTTTGCAGCATCGCGAGCGCTTGCTGGCGCAGCAGCGCGTCGTCGCGCGCGTTCGCGCGGCCCGCTTCGTACAGCGGGGCAATGGCGCTCGTCGCGAGATCGACGTAATGCCTGAGTTCGATTTCCTTGCTCGACAGATACGCGGCTTCGATCGTCGCGTGCTGCGTGCGCGCGAGCACGGTTGCCTGCTGCCGCACGCCGAGGCCGATCGCCGCGATCGTCACGAGGAAGGGCACGATCGCGAGCAGGAAGATCTTGATTTTCAGTCTCATCGCGGCAGGCGTCCGCTCATCGGTGCGCGCGTCGCGCAGGCGCGACGGGGCGCGCGCGCGTGCGCGGCGTCGGTTGTCTGTGCGGTCGGCGGCGCGCCGCCTGCAATGATGTCGCGCGCGAGTCTCATCTGGTTTCCATCGCCGGGATTGGCTCATGTCGGCGGGCGGCTCGTGGTTGTCGTTGGGGCGCCGCGCATGTCGCCGAGCGCATTCTAGCGGAAGAATCGTCCAGTCGATTTGACGGCGCGCGGCGCGTGCGTGACGGCGGTTCGAACGGGCGACGCAGATCTTCCGGGCCGCCTGCCTCGATGAATTGATTAGAGATACGAATCAACTTGAAGAGATGAAAGACAGGCGAGGCGTTGCAATCGCACGGGAAATGATCGAAATGCAGAGATGCACCAAAAAAGGAAGATTCGCTTTGCAGTGCACCAAACAAGCGAATAGCGCTGCTTATCAGATAATCGAATATCATCGCCATACAAAACAATTACTTTGTCGACAGTTTCAATTCAAATGGCTTACTAAATTGTATTTCGAATAAATGCTCCAAATTTTGTGTGGGCACATCAAATAAAGTTTGACGGCAAAATTTTTTCCTTGCTATCTTCTGCACCCAAGACAGGCCTTTACTGTCAGGCTGCCTGAAGAAGGTGAAGATCGTGCATTTTGTCTGACGAATGGTGTGCAAGCATCCGGTTGACGCAAGGCTGTCTGAAAGGTGTTGCTGAAACAGCGAAATCGGGCATTCGGCTGGCAGGGAATAAATCAATAGCGTCATATCGATCGAATTCGCGCCGCATACCGAATCTGATAATTTGGATTCCAAAGCAAATTGAAAGCTTTCGGGTAAAGGGCGAATGACGGATCCGGTGCGCTGCGCCGCGGCCGGATGACCGGACGAATCGTGCTTTGGGGGAAGTGGGTATGAAAGTCGACGATGGCTTGGCTGTTTCAAACGACGGACTCGCCCGGCTCGGTCGCGTGCGCGAATTCGGCAACAAGCAGCAGAACCCCGCCCGGCGCTTCGGCGGCCTCGCGATCGTGCTCGCGCTGCACGTCGTGCTGGTCTATGCGCTCCTCAACGGCCTCGCGACGAAGGTCGTGCAGGTCATCCAGCATCCGATCGAGACGCGCATCATCGAGCCGGTGAAGCCGCCGCCCCCGCCGCCCATGCCGACCGTCAAGCTGCCGCCGCCGAAGTTCGCGCCGCCGCCTCCGCCGTTCGTGCCGCCACCGGAAGTGCCGGTGCAGGCGCCGCCCCAGCCGACGATCACGCATCAGGCGGCGCCCGTGCCGTCCGCGCCCGCCGTCCAGGCGCCCGTGGCCGCGCCGCCGGCGCCCGCGAAGGCCGTCAGCCATGAAGTGGGCGTCGTGTGTCCGAATTCGGACCAGATTCGCGCGTCGATGCAGTATCCGAAGGAAGCCCAGGAAAACAACGTCACGGGCGACGTGACGATCGAATTCGTCGTCGACGCGCAAGGTCACATCACGAATGAACGCGTCGCGCAATCGGCGGACCCGGTGCTCGATCGTGCGGCGTTCAATGCGGTCAGGCAGTTCAAGTGCTTGGCGCAGGGGCAGCCGGTGCGCGTGCAGGTTCCATTCTCGTTCAACCTGAACTGAGCCCGTGCGCGGGCCGGCCGGAATCAGGTTCGAACCTTGTTAGTCAGTTCAACGAAAAAATTTGGAGTGGGGTATGACCAAGCGTTCACTGGCCGCTCTGGCGGCAAGCATGTTGATCTCCGTCGCCGCGGCTGACGCGCTTGTCGCGCCGCAGCAGGCTTTCGCGCAGGCGAGCGGCGCGGCGGCCGCGGTGTCCGCGGCAGCGGCGCCGCAGACGGCGAGCGGCGCGGAGCAGCCGGCGCCGCCGCCCGCGCCGGCCGTGACCGAAGCAGTCGAGAATCCGTACGGCCTCGGCGCGTTGTGGAAGAACGGCGATTTCGTCGCGCGCTTCGTGCTGTTGCTGCTCGTCGTGATGTCGATGGGTAGCTGGTACATCATGATCACCAAGTTCCTCGAGCAACTGCGCGCGTACCGCCGCGCGAAGGTCGCCGACGAGCAGCTGTGGAGCGCGCCGTCGCTCGCCGAAGGCGCGAAGCGGCTCGACGAGGCGTCGCCGTTCCGCTTCATCGCCGAAACCGCGATCGAGGCGGGCGAGCATCACGACGAAGCGCTGCTCGAAGCGGTCGACCGCAATACGTGGATCGACGTGTCGGTCGAGCGCGCGATCACGAACGTATCGAATCGCTTGCAGGACGGACTCGCGTTTCTCGGCACGGTGGGCTCGACGGCGCCGTTCGTCGGGCTGTTCGGCACCGTGTGGGGCATCTATCACGCGCTGACGGCAATCGGCATCGCGGGCCAGGCGTCGATCGACAAGGTCGCCGGGCCGGTGGGCGAGGCGCTGATCATGACCGCGATCGGCCTGGCGGTCGCGGTGCCCGCGGTGCTCGGCTACAACTTCCTCGTGCGTCGCAACAAGTCGGTGATGGAGCGCGTGCGCAACTTCGGCGCGCAACTGCACACGGTGCTGCTCGCAGGCGGCAAGCGCTTGCCGCGCGCGAACGTGCAGGCCGCGTCGCTCGTCCGCTGAAGCGAGGTGCGCCATGGCCATGAGCGTCGGGCAGGACGATAACGACGAAGTGATCTCCAACATCAACACGACGCCGCTCGTCGACGTGATGCTGGTGCTGCTGATCATCTTCCTGATCACGATTCCGGTCGTCACGCACACGATCCAACTGCAGTTGCCGAAGGAGACGATCCAGCCGCTGCAGACCACCCCGAAGAGCGTCGAGATCGCGGTCAATCGCGACGGCGACGTCTTCTGGAACGAGACGCTCGTCGATGCGCCGACGCTGCTGTCGAAGCTGAAGACGGTGTCGGCAATCAACCCTCAGCCGGACGTGCACGTGCGCGGCGATCAGAGCACGCGCTACGAGTTCATCGGCCGCGTGATCACCGCGTGCGAGCGGGCCGGCATCGCGAAAGTCTCGTTCATCACGGAACCGCCCGCGCGCGGCGGCTAGGAGGCGACGATGGGAATGAATGTATCTTCAGGCGGTGGCGGCGGCGAGCCGGACGTGATGGTCGACATCAACACGACGCCGCTCATCGACGTGATGCTCGTGCTGCTGATCATGTTGATCATCACGATCCCGATCCAGATGCATTCGATCAAGATGAATCTGCCGATCGGCAATCCGCCGCCGCCTGCGACGCAGCCCGAGATCGTGCAGATCGACATCGATTTCGACGGCACGACGACCTGGAACGGCGCGCTCGTGCCGAACCGCGCGGCGCTCGAGGCGAAGCTCGCGCAGGTCGCGGCCGAGCCGGTGCAGGCGGAGATCCATCTGCGGCCGAACAAGCTCGTGCCGTACAGGGACGTCGCCGCGGTGCTCGCGTCCGCGCAGCGCATCGGGGCGACGAAGATCGGGCTGATCGGCAACGAGCAGTACATGCAATAACGAAGCGAGCGTTTCCCATGATCCAACGATGGTTGAAGTGCGCCGTGCTGGCGGCCGCGCTCGGGGGCTGCTGCGTCCTTGCCGCGCCGTTCGGCGCGGCGGCGGCCGCCGAATCGCTGCGCCCGGACGTCGCGCGGCCGCTCAGTGCCGCGCAGGACCTGTATCGCGCGCACAAGTACCGCGACGCGCTCGGCAAGATCGCGCAGGCCGCGGCGGTGCCGAACAAGACGCCATACGAGACCTACATGGTCGAGCAGATGCGCGGCGCGGCCGCGATGGCGGCGGGCGATGCCGGCGCGGCGATCCAGGCGTACGAGGCGGTGCTCGGTTCCGGGCGGCTGTCGAAGGACGACGAGCAGCGCACGACGGCGGCGCTCGCAGGCGTCTACTTCCAGCAGCGGAACTACCCGCAGGCGATCAGGATCGCGCAGCGCTATCTGAAGGCGGGGGGCGGCGATCCCGACATGCGCACGCTGCTCGTTCAGTCGTACTACCTGTCGAACGACTGCGCGGCGGTGGTGAGCCAGCTCAAGCCGGGCGTCGAGGCGCAGGCGCGCGCCGGGCGCGCGCCCGACGAAGCGCAGTTGCAGATGCTCGGCACGTGCGCGCAGAAGATGAAGGACGGGGCGGCCTATCGGGCGTCGCTCGAAAAGCTCGTAGCGTATCACCCGAATCCGGCGTATTGGGACGAACTGTTCCGTTCGATTCGCGACAAGCCCGGCTATCTGTCGTCGCTCGACCTCGACATGTACCGCTTGCGGCGCGCGACGGGCGCGTTGAACGGCGCCGACGCGTACATGGAGATGACGCAGCTCGCGCTCGTCGCGGGCGCGGCGGCGGAAGCGAAGCAGGTGATCGACCAGGGCTTTGCGTCCGGCGTGCTCGGGCGCGATGCGGGCGCGGATCGCGAGAAGCGGCTGCAGGCGCTCGCGGCGAAGCGCGCGCAGTCGCCGGCCGACAGCGCGAATCCCGTCGCACCGATCGACGCAGGGATGAATCTCGTGTTCGCCGGGCAGACGAAGCAAGGCATCGCGGCGATGGAGGCAGCGCTTGCGAAGGGCGGCATCGAGCACGTCGACGAAGCGCGGCTGCGGCTCGGCGAGGCGTATTACGTCGCGGGCGACAAGGCGCGCGCCGTGCAGACGTTCCGCAGCGTGCGAGGCAGCGACGGTTCGGCGGATCTCGCGCGGTTGTGGGCGCTCGTCGCGTCGAGGTAGCGGCCGCGCGCGTGCTGCCTCGCGAAGCGCGGGAAATGGCGGCTGTCGACGAATCACGGGAAAGGAGCGGCTTTGCTGATCGGCGAAACGAACGGTGTCGTATCGCGGGGCGCGTGCGCGTTGCAGGCGCCGGCTTCCTCAACACAAACGATTCTTGATCGCGGGATTGTGCCTTGTCATGGTTTTGCCACTCGACGAATCGGCAGTAGTCGCAGCCTCGATCGGCAACAAGATGCGGGCGCTGCGGCAGCGGCTCGGGCTCACGCTCGACGAAGCAGCGGCGGCGGCCGGCCTATCGAAGCCGTTTCTGTCGCAGGTCGAGCGCGGACGCGCGACGCCGTCGATCACGTCGCTCGTCGGCATCGCTCGCGCGCTCGGCGTGACGATGCAGTACTTCGTCGATGCGCCGACGGAGGCGCGATCGGTATGCCGCAACGAGGCGCTCCGGTACTTCAGCCTCGCGAATTCGACGAACGCGTTCGCGCGTCTGACGAACCTCGTCGACGGCCGGCAGCTCGATGCGATTCTCGTCCGGATGCCGGCCGGGCAGCCGGTTTCGGAGGTCACGACGCATGCGGGCGAGGAGTTCCTGTATGTGGTGAGCGGCCTCGTCGAGCTGACGCTCGAGCGCGCGACGTTCACGCTGGCGGCGGGCGATACCGCGCATTACGAATCGACGACGCCGCATGCATGGCGCAACGGCGGCGACAGCGAGGCGCTGGTGGTTTGGGTGGGGACGCCCCGGTTGTTCTGAGCGTGCCGGGCGGTTCCCGAAGCAATACGGATGGATTCCTGATGTCGTGATGAAAGGAAACGCCGATGCAAAGCGGTTTCATTCATCGTGGAAATTTCGGGAACCTAACAAATTGAAAAGAAGCGAAACGATCGTGACGACGCAGGCGCGTCGATCGGTTGGCGGCGTCCGGCGGGCAGTCGGGCAGCAGCGGGGGCGGTGCGCGAGCGCCGCGAGTCGGGCGCGGAGTTCAAGAGATTGCCGCGCGCAACGGGTGGGGTCTTACTGACGAGTGAGAGGGGAAAGATGAAGCAAAGAATATTGGCGTCGGCGATCAAGCGGATCGTCTGGGCCGAACTGGCGCTGACTGCCACGCTGGCGGCGCCCGCGTTCGCGCAGAGCCAGCCGGCGCCGGGCGCCGCCGCGGCGCCTGCACAGGGCTCGGGCATCGCGCTCGCTCAGGCGGACGCGGCGACTGGCGCGACGGGCGCGGCGAGCGCGGCGGGCGCCGTCTCCGCGCCTGCCGCGGCCGCGCCCGCGCCCGCTTCCGGCGCGGCCGCGACGGGCACGCCGCCCGCCGCGCCGGAAGCGAAGCCGGGCGTCGCACAGATCAAGCGCTTCGAAGTGACGGGCTCGCTGATTCGAAGCGCCGACAAGGTCGGCTTCCAGCAAGTCCAGACCGTCACCGCGAAGGACATTCAGGACAGCGGCTACACGAACGTTGCGGACTTCCTGCGCGGCGTGTCGGCGAACTCCGCGAGTAGCTGGAGCGAAGGGCAGACGAACGGCTTCGCGGCGGGCGGCGCGGGCATCGCGCTGCGCGGCCTGAGCGAAAAATATTCGCTCGTGATGGTCGACGGCCAGCGCGTCGCGCCGTACGCGTTCGCGTCGAACGGCACCGATACGTTCTTCGACCTCAACACGCTTCCCCTGAACATCATCGACCGCATCGAGATCGTGAAGACGGGCGCCGTATCGCAGTACGGCTCGGACGCGATCGCGGGCGTCGTCAACATCATCACGAAGCACAATTACCAGGGGCTGCAACTCGACGGCAGCTACTCCGGCGCGACGCAAGGCGGCGACGGCACGACGAAGTTCAGCATTCTCGGCGGCTTCGGCAATCTGAACTCGGACCGCTTCAACATCACGGCGGCCGCGAGCTACTACAAGTCGAACGGCTTCACGATCGCCGATCGCGACACGACGAAGAACCAGGACTTCACGAACCGCGCGGGCGGCCTGTCGCTGCTCGCGCCTTCGTTCTGGCAGACCAACGGCGGCGCGACCGCGCAGGCGCTGAGCAATTGCCCGTTCGGCGGCGCCGTGCGACCCGCCGCGAGCAACTATCTGAGCGCGGGCGCCGGCATGGGCGGCACGGTGTGCGGCTTCAACTCGGCGGAGTCGACGTCGATCGCGCCGTGGACCGAGCGCCTGAGCGCGAAGGTGCATGCCGATTTCAAGATCGACGACAAGACAACCGCGTTCGCCGATCTGTGGGAAAGCAACAACACGACGGTGCAGAACAACGGCGTGCTGACGGTGGGCAGCCCGACGACACCGAGCCTCGTGCTCAATCCGGCGACCGGCAAGCTGAGCCAGTTCAATTCGGTCGTGCCGGCGAGCAATCCGTACAACCCGTTCGGCGTCGACACGCCGCTTGCGTATACGTTCCCGGCAGCGGCGTCCGACCGGACGAGCTCGAACTTCTGGCGCGCCGCGACGGGCGTCAAGGGTTCGTTCGCGCTGCCGTACGGCGACTGGGATTGGTCGGCCGCGTACACGCACTCGCAGAGCGTCGTGTCCAACACGTTCAACAACGTGCTGAACGCATCCGTCGTCAACGACATCTATCAGAACGGCACGCTCAACTTCGCGAATCCGTCGGCGACGCCGAACGCGTTCAACGGCCTGTACATGAAGACGAGCAACCTGGGCGTATCGAAGCTCGATGCGCTCGACGCGACGCTGTCGACGCCGAACCTGTTCAAGCTGCCCACGGGCGACGTCGGCTTCGGCCTCGGTGCGCAGTTCCTGCATGAAAGCGAGTTCATCGGCCAGGGTTCCGAGGCATTGAGCGGGCAGGTCCTGAATCCGCTCACCCAATCGGTGAGCGGTTCGCGCAACGTCGCGGCGGTCTACTATCAGTTCGACATCCCGATCATCAAGAACCTGACGTTCAGCCAGTCGGGCCGCTACGACCATTACAGCGACTTCGGCGGCGCGTTCTCGCCCCGCTTCGCGCTGCGCTATCAGCCGATCAAGGAATTCACGATGTACGGCTCGTACAATCGCGGCTTCCGCGCGCCGACGTTCGTCGAGAACACGCCTTCGCAGAACATCGGCCTGCAAACGTACGGCAACTCGCTCATCAACACGCTGCAGACCGGCAACACGAGCCTGCAGCCCGAGCGCACGCGCAACATCAACATCGGCTTCCAGGCTTCGCCCACGCGCTACACGGACTTCGGCTTCGATTTCTACAAGATCTTCATCGATAACGTGATCGGCCAGGCGAGCCTGAACTCGGTCGTCGCGGCCAACAACCCGTCGCAGGTCGTGCGCGATCCGGTGACGGGGCAGATCACGTACGTCGTGCTGCCGTACCAGAACCTCGGCACGCTCGAAACCGACGGCTTCGAGATGACGTTCCGCCAGGCGCTGCCGACGAAGTACGGCACGTTCACGCTGTCGGCGGACTGGGCGTACGTGCATCACTTCAACATCGGCTTCCCGGGCGCGGCGACCGTCGATTCGGCGGGCAACAACTTTGCAATCACGCAGCCGTTCGGCGCGAGCATTCCGCGCTGGAAGGGCAATACGTCGCTGAACTGGGCGTATCGCAAGTGGAATGCGACGCTGAGCTGGGAATTCACGGGGCCGTACGCGCAGGCGCTCGGCGTAGCCGCGCCGACGCAGGCGGCGGATCACGTCGGGTCATACAGCCAGTTCAACCTGTACGCGAGCTACACCGGCTTCAAGAACTGGACGCTGTACGGCGGGATCAACAACATCTTCGACCGTGCGCCGCCGTTCGATCCGGTCTGGCAAAACGCGCTCAACCAGAACGGCTACGACCAGTCGCTGTACATGTACTACGGCCGCGTGATCCAGGTCGGCGCGACGTACCGGTTCTGACGCCGCCCCGCATCGTCCTTCGGCATTCGACGGGCCGCTCCGCTTCCCTAACCACCCCTTTGGAGCGGCCTCTTTTTGCCCGATGCCGGGCGGCGACGGCTTGGCCATGAATCGCGATGATGCGAACCGCACGCGCGGCGTCAGCCGCGAAGCGCGCCTTGCGCCGTGCGCGCCGCTCGAATTGACTCCGCATCGGCGCGATGCCGATGCGATCATACGCAGGTGACGATGAGACCCATGAAGTTGCGTTTGCCGACCGTCGCGCGCTTCGCGACGCGCGTGCGGGCGACCGCGCGAATCGCGGCCGTCGTGTGCGCGGCGTTCGCCGCCTGCGCCGCTGCGCCGTCGAGCGCGGTTGCCGCGACGGCGCTCGCGCAATACGGCGAGCCGAAGTATCCGCCGGGCTTCACGCACTTCGACTATGCGGCCCCCGACGCGCCGAACGGCGGCGTGCTGAATTTCGAGAACTACAACGAAGCGCAGAGCTACGATTCGCTGAACCCGTTCCTCGTGCGCGGCTCGCCCGCGCCGGACATCCAGAACCTGATGTTCGACACGCTGATGCAGCGTAGCTGGGACGAGCTCGCCTCCGAATATCCGCTGATCGCGGACAACGTGGACGTCGCGCCCGACCGCGGCTCGGCGACGTTCCACATCAATCCGGCCGCACGCTTCTCGAACGGCGATCCGATCACGGCGGCCGACGTCAAGTATTCGTTCGATACGCTGACGAGCCCGCAGGCGTCGCCGCTCGTCAACGCGCAATTCGCGATCATCAAGCGCGCGACGGTGATCGACCGGCTGACGGTCCGCTTCGATTTCAGGCGCCCCGAGCGCGCGGCGCCGCTGATCGCGGGCGATCTGCCGGTGTTCTCGCCGAAATGGGGGCAGCGGCCGGACGGCACGCGGCCGCCGTTCGACCAGATCGTGAACGTTCCGCCGATCGCAAGCGGCGCGTACCGGATCGAGCAGCGCAAGAACGACAAGCAGATCGTCTATGCGCGCGATCCGCAATACTGGGCGGCCGATCTGCCGGCGCGGCGCGGGATGTTCCGCTTCGCGCGCGTGTCGTTCAAGCTGTACCTCGATCAATACACGATGCTCGAGGCGTTCAAGGCGGGCGACGTCGACGTGCGGATGGAATACAGCTCGACGCAGTGGGCGCGCCGCTACGTCGGCAAGAACTTCCGCAACGGCATGCTGAAGAAGGGCGAGTTCGCGGACGGCCCCGCGCAGATGCAGGGTTTCCTCATCAACATGCGCGAGCCGAAGTTCCGCGACGTGCGCGTGCGTCACGCACTCGCGCTCGCGTTCGACTACGACTGGATGAACCGGATGATGTTCTACGGCCAGTACCGCCGCACGAACAGTTTCTGGGAAGCGAGCCCGTTCGGCGCGTCCGGGTTGCCGAGCGACAAGGAGCGCGCGCTGCTGGAGCCGTTCCGCGCGGAGCTGCCGCCCGAAGTGTTCGGCCCGATGGTCAGGCAGCCGACGACGCTGCCGCCCGGCTCGCTGCGCGCGAACCTGAAGCTGGCGCGTGATCTGCTCGCGCAGGCCGGCTGGCATTATCGCGACGGCGCGCTGCGCGACGCGAGCGGCGCGCCGATGACGATCGAGATCATGGACGACGAGCCCGGCATGGACCGGCTGATCCTGCCGTACATCCAGGCGCTCGGCATGCTCGGCATCCGCGCGTACATGCACGAGATCGACAGCGCGCTGTATCAGAAGCGCCTCGACAACTTCCAGTACGACATGACGACGTTCATCTATCCGCCCGTCACGATTCCCGGCGCGGAGCTCGTGCGCCGCTTCGGCAGCGCGGCGGCGTCAGAAGTCGGCTCCGAGAATTATCCGGGCGTGCGCTCGAAGGCGGTCGACGCGCTGATTCGCGCGGCGCTCGCGGCGGATACGCTCGACGATCTGCAAACGGCGACGCACGCGCTCGACCGCGTGCTGATCAACCTGTACATCCTCGTGCCGCAGTACTACCTGCCGAACGCGCGGATCGCCTACAAGACGACGTACGGGCATCCGTCCGTCATTCCGGCATCCTATCAATACGAGGACTGGATCATCGACTACTGGTTCCGGAAGCAGCCGGCGAGCGGCGCAGCCGCGTCGAAGCCGGGCCCGGCCGCGTAGCGGGGAGCGACGATGCTTGCTTACATAGTCAGACGATTGCTGTTGATGGTGCCGACGCTCGTCGGGGTCGTGACGATCACGTTCGTCGTCACGCAGTTCGTGCCGGGCGGCCCGGTCGAGCAGGTGCTGACGCAACTGCGCCACGGCACCGCGCGCGGCGGCGAGGCGGGCGGCGCGGGCGGCGGCTATCACGGCAGCCAGGGCGTCGATCCGCAGCAGATCGAGCAGATCAAGAAGCAGTTCGGCTTCGACAGGCCGCCGCTCACGCGCTACGCGCTGATGCTCGAGAGCTACGCGACGTTCGATCTCGGTCAGTCGTACTACGCGCATGCGAGCGTGTGGGACGTGATCCGCTCGAAGCTGCCCGTGTCGATCACGCTCGGGCTCTGGACGGTGATCCTCACGTATCTGATCTCGGTGCCGCTCGGCATCGCGAAGGCCGTGCGCAACGGCTCGCGCTTCGATACCGTGACGAGCGTGCTCGTGCTCGCCGGCTACGCGATTCCCGGCTTCGTGCTCGGCGTGCTGCTGCTGATGCTGTTCGGCGGCGGCACGTTCTGGCAGGTGTTTCCGATGCGCGGCCTCACGTCGGACAACTTCGACGAGCTCACCGCGCTCGGCAAGGCGCTCGATTATCTGTGGCACATCGTGCTGCCCGTCACCGCGTCGGTGGTCGGCAATTTCGCGATCGTCACGATCCTGACGAAGAACACGTTCCTCGAAGAGATCGGCCGGCAATACGTGCTGACCGCGCGCGCGAAGGGCGCGCCCGAGCGCGACGTGCTCTGGAAGCACGTGCTGCGCAACGCGGCGATTCCGCTCGTCACCGGCCTGCCCGCCGCGTTCGTCGGCGCGTTCCTGAACGGCAACCTGCTGATCGAGACGCTGTTCTCGCTCGACGGCATGGGGCAACTGTCTTACGACTCGGTGATCCGCCGCGACTATCCGGTCGTGCTCGGCTCGCTGTTCCTGTTCACGCTGATCGGTCTCGTCACCAAACTCATCGCTGACGTCTGCTATGTCCTCGTCGACCCCCGCATCCAATTCCACAGCGTGGACCGCTGATCCCGCGTGCGCCGCGTGCGCGGCGTCGCCGTCGCCGTGGCGGCGCACGTGGCTGCGGTTTCGCAGCCAGCGGCTCGGCTACTGGAGCCTCGTGATCTTCGCCGCGCTGTTCGCGGTCAGCCTGTTCGCCGACGTGCTGTCCAACGATCGCCCGCTCGTCGTCCGCTACGCGGGGCACTACTATTTTCCGATCGTGAAGGACTACCCGGAGACGCGCTTCGGCGGCGATTTCCCGGCGAAGACGAACTATCTCGATCCGTACATCCGCGCGAAGATCGAATCGAACGGCAATTTTGCGATCTATCCGCCGAACCGCTACCGCTACGACACGATCGATTACTTCGCGTCGCGCCCGTATCCGGCGCCGCCGTCGGCGAGCAACTGGCTCGGCACCGACCAGTTCGGCCGCGACGTGCTGTCGAGGCTGTTGTACGGCTTCAGGCTGTCGGTGCTGATGGCGATCGCGCTGACGGTGTCGGGCGTCGCGATCGGCGTGCTGACGGGCGCGCTGCAGGGCTTCTACGGCGGGCGAACCGACCTGATCGGGCAGCGCCTGATCGAGATCTGGAGCGCGCTGCCCGACTTGTACCTGCTGATCATCTTCGCGGCGATCTTCGAGCCGACGCTGTGGCTGCTGTTCATCCTGCTGTCGATGTTCGGCTGGCTCGTGCTGTCCGACTACGTGCGCGCCGAGTTCCTGCGCAACCGCGCGCTCGACTACGTGAGGGCCGCGCGCACGATGGGGCTCACGAACGGGCAGATCATCTGGCGGCACGTGCTGCCGAACAGCCTCACGCCCGTCATCACGTTCCTGCCGTTCCGGATGAGCGCGGCGATCCTGTCGCTGACGAGCCTCGATTTCCTCGGCCTTGGCGTGCCGCCGCCCACGCCGAGCCTCGGCGAGCTGCTGCAGCAAGGCAAGAACAATCTCGACGCATGGTGGATCTCGATGTCGGCGTTCGCGGCGCTCGTCGTCACGCTGCTGCTGCTCACGTTCATGGGCGACGCGCTGCGCAACGCGCTCGATACGCGCACGCGCGGCTCGGCGTTCGGCGGAGGCCCGCGATGACCCGGCCGCTCCTCGAAATCGATCGCTTCTGCGCGGCGTTCGGCGAGAAGATCGCGGTGCGCGAGCTGAGCCTGTCGATCGCGCGCGGCGAGCGGGTCGCGCTCGTCGGCGAATCGGGTTCGGGCAAGAGCGTCACCGCGCTGTCGATCCTGCGGCTCGTGCAGCACGCGACGCTGTCCGGCCGGATGCTGTTCGACGGCGAAGACCTGTTGACGAAGACCGAGCAGCAGATGCGCGGCATCCGCGGCGCGGACATCGCGATGGTGTTCCAGGAGCCGATGACGGCGCTCAATCCGCTCTACACGATCGGCAAGCAGATCGCCGAGAGCCTGCGGCTGCACGAAGGGCTGCGGCCGGGCGAGGCGCGCGCGCGCGGCATCGAGCTGCTGACGCGCACCGGCATTCCGGAGCCCGAACGAAGGATCGACAGTTTTCCGCATCAGCTATCGGGCGGCCAGCGGCAGCGCGCGATGATCGCGATGGCGCTCGCGTGCCGGCCGCGCCTGCTGCTCGCCGACGAGCCCACGACCGCGCTCGACGTGACGGTGCGCGAGCAGATCGTCGATCTGCTGATCGCGCTGCAGGAGCAGGAGGCGGCGGCGCGCGGCATGGCGGTGCTCCTCATCACGCACGATCTGAACCTCGTGCGGCGCTTCGCGCAGCGCGTCGCCGTGATGGAGCACGGCGTGCTCGTCGAGACGGGCGACACCGGCGCGCTGTTCGCGAATCCGCAGCATCCGTACACGCAGCGGCTGCTCGACAGCGAGCCGCGGCGCGCGATCGAAGCCGTCGCGCCGGCCGCGCGGACGATCCTCGACGTCAGGTCGCTCGCGGTCGATTACCGGATCGCGCCGAAGGGCTGGCGCGCGCTGTTCGGCAAGACGACGTTTCGCGCGGTGCACGATGCGCAGTTCGCGCTGCGCCGCGGCGAGACGATCGGCATCGTCGGCGAATCGGGGTCGGGCAAGTCGACGCTCGCGTCGGCCGTGCTCGGGCTGCAGCGGCCGGCGGCGGGCGGGATCGAGATCGACGGGCGGCCGCTCGATGCGCTGCGCACGGCACGCGGCCGGCGCGATCTGTACCGGCGAATGCAGGTCGTGTTCCAGGACCCGTTCGGCTCGCTGTCGCCGCGGATGACGATCGAGCAGATCGTCGGCGAGGGGCTTGCCGTGCATCGGCCGGAGATCGCCGGCGAGGCGAGGCGCGCGCGGATCGCCGGGCTGTTGCAGGAAGTCGGTCTGCCGGGCGAGGCGATGCTGCGCTATCCGCACGAGTTTTCCGGCGGCCAGCGGCAGCGGATCGCGATCGCGCGCGCGCTCGCGGTCGAGCCGGAGCTGCTCGTGCTCGACGAGCCGACGAGCGCGCTCGACGTGTCGATCCAGAAACAGGTGTTGAATCTGCTGACGAATCTGCAAAAAAAGTACAAACTCAGCTACCTGTTCATCACGCACGACCTGGCGGTGATGCGGGCGATGGCCCATCGGGTGCTCGTGATGAAGGAGGGGCGCGTGGTCGAGGCGGGCGACACGCTGGACGTACTGGACGCGCCGTCGCATCCGTACACGCGATCGCTGCTTGCGTCTTCGATGATGACGGCGCGGCGCAGCCCGCGGGAGAGGGCAGATGATTGACGAACGCTGGGCGCAGGCCGCCCGACACTTGCGCAGCGACGCCGGATTCTGGTCGCTGCGCGTCGTCGACGAACGGATCGACGAGCATGCGGTGCGCAACGATGTCGCGCAGCCGCTTTCGAGCGCGCGCGATCGCGGCGCGATGCTGATCGCGTGGTCCGGCGCGGGCGCGGGTTACGCGGCGACGGCCGATCTGTCGCCGGCCGGCCTGCAGGCGGCGCTCGACGCGGCCGCCGCGCGCGCGAAGGCGAGCGCGGCGCTGTCGCTGATCGACCATCGCGCCGTTGCGCGGCCGGACGCGAGCGGCGGCTACGTGTCGCCGCATGCGGACGATGCGTTGCCGGCCCGCGCCGAATGGATCGAGCGCCTCGCACGCGAATGCGCGGCGGCGGCCGTCGACGCGCGGATCGTCGAGCGCACCGCCGCCGTGATGCTCGTGCAGACCGACCAGCTCTACATGACGAGCGACGGCGTGCGCATCGAGCAGCGCTTTCGCCACGTGATGCCGCAATTGAGCGTCGTCGCGCACGCGCGCGGCGACACGCAGGTGCGCACGCTCGGCAACGCGGGCACGCTCGCGCAGGGCGGCGTCGACGTGCTCGCGCGCTACGGCTTCGAAGGCGCGGGCGCGCGCGTCGCCGACGAGGCGCTGCAACTGCTCGCCGCGCCGAACTGCCCGACCGGCCGCCGCGATCTGCTGCTGATGCCGGACCAGATGATGCTGCAGATCCACGAATCGATCGGCCATCCGCTCGAGCTCGACCGCATTCTCGGCGACGAGCGCAACTTCGCCGGCTGGAGCTTCGTGAAGCCGGAGATGTTCGGCTCGTACCAGTACGGCTCGCCGCTGCTGAACGTGACGTTCGATCCCGCGCTGCCCGGCGAGGCGGCATCGTATGCGTTCGACGACGACGGCAGCGCCGCGCGCAAACAATACCTGATCCGCGGCGGCGTGCTCGAGCGGCCGCTCGGCGGCGCGCTGTCGCAGGCGCGCGCGGGGTTGCCGGGCGTCGCGAACGCGCGCGCGTCGAGCTGGAACCGGCCGCCGATCGACCGGATGGCGAACCTGAATGTCGAGCCCGGCGCGCACGCGTTCGGCGAGCTCGTCGCGGGCATCGAGCGCGGCATCCTGATGCGCACGAACACGTCGTGGTCGATCGACGACAATCGCAACAAATTCCAGTTCGGCTGCGAGTTCGGACAACTGATCGAGAACGGCGAGCTGACGCTGGTCGTCAAGCGGCCGAACTACCGCGGCATTTCCGCGAGCTTCTGGCGCAGCCTGCGCGCGGTCGGCGACGAGAGCACGTTCGGCGTGCATGGCACGCCGTATTGCGGCAAGGGCGAGCCGGCGCAGATCATCCGTGTCGGCCACGCGTCGCCCGCGTGCGTGTTCGCCGACGTCGACGTGTTCGGAGGCGCGTGATGACCGACTTCGCGAAGCGGGGGCGCGCGGCCCCGATCGATTGGCATGCGCATTTCGCGCGGCTCGCCGACGAGGCCGAGCGGCTGAAGCAGCCGGGCGAGACGGTGCTGCTGTGGTTCGCCGGCGAGACGTCCGATTTCATCCGCTTCAACGCGGGCAGGATTCGCCAGACGGGGCGCGTCGTGCAGGGCAAGCTCGGCGTGCGGCTCGTGGCGGGCGCGCGGCAGGCGTCGTTCACGCAGACGGCGAGCGGCGATCCGGCGACGGACGCGCCCGAGCTCGCCGAAGCGCTCGCGACGCTGCGCGAGAGCCTGCGCGGCGCGCCCGACGATCCGCATCTGTTGTTCGACACGTCGGCGTGGCGGCAATCGGTTCGCCGCAGCGGCCGCCTGCCGGCCCCCGACTCGCTCGCGCACGTCGTCGCCGATGCCGCGCGCGGGCTCGATTTCGTCGGCTTCTACGCGGGCGGCTCGCTCGTGCGCGGCTTTGCGTCGTCGACGGGCAGCCGCGGCTGGTACGAGGTCGAGAATTTCGATTTCCGCTGGTCGCTGTACGACGCGAGCGGCCGCGCGATCAAGACCGTCCACGCGGGCGACGCGTGGAGCGACGCGGCGTTCGCGCACAAGATCGAAGAGGCCGCCGCGCGCTTGCCGGTGCTCGGCCGCGCGCCGAAGGCGCTCGCGCCCGGCCGCTATCGCGCGTATCTCGCGCCGGCCGCGGTGGCCGAGATCGTCGGGCTGCTCGGCTGGGACGGTTTTTCCGCGCGCGCGAACGCGAGCGCGCGCAGCAGCCTGCATCGGCTGCACGCGGGCGAGGCGGCGCTCGATCCGCGCGTGACGATCGCCGAGGATTTTTCGCTGGGCGTGGCGCCCGCGTTCAACGCGGACGGCTATCGGCGCGACAGCGTGCCGCTCGTCGCCGAAGGGCGCAGCGTCGGGCGGCTCGTCAGCGCGCGCACCGCGCGCGAGCACGGCCTGAGCCCGAACGGCGCGGCCGCGGACGAAATGCCGGAGACGCTAGCGCTCGCGGGCGGCGCGCTCGCCGATGCCGACGTGCTCGCGGCGCTCGACACGGGCCTCTACATCGGCAATCTCTGGTATCTGAATTTCTCGGACAAGATGAACGGACGGATCACCGGGATGACGCGCTTCGCGACGTTCTGGGTCGAGCGCGGCAGGATCGTCGCGCCGGTCGATGCGATGCGCTTCGACGACAGCGTGTACCGCCTGCTCGGCGCCGAGCTCGAGCAACTCGGCGCGGCGCCTGAACTGCTGCTGAACGATCAGTCGTGGAGCGAGCGCCCGACGGGCGGCGCGAAGCTGCCGGGCCTGCTTGTCCGGTCGTTCGAGCTGACGCTGTAGGGCGATGGAGCGCGCGATCGCACTGTATCGCCGCTTCGGCTTCGTCGAAGAGGGCCGCTCGCGCGGCTACGCGATCCACGGCGGCGAAGTGGCGGACGTGCCGCACATGGCGCCGCTTGCCGACGCGCCGCCGTTCGCGTCGCGCTGACGGGGCCGCGCGCATGCCGTCATTCTTCATCGACCGCCCCGTCTTCGCGTGGATCGTCGCGCTCGCGATCGTCGTCGCGGGCTTGCTCGCGATCCCGCAACTGCCGGTCGCGCAGTATCCGCGCCTCGCGCCGCCGCGGATCGTGATCAACGCGACGTATCCCGGCGCATCGACGGAGACGGTCGACGGCGACGTCGGCAGCATCATCGAGGAGAGCCTCGACGGCGCGGACGGCCTGCTCTATGACGAAACCAGCAGCGACGGCCACGGCGACCTCGAAATCGACGTGACGTTCGCGCCCGGCACCGATCCGGACCTCGCGCTCGTCGACGTGCAGAACCGGCTCAAGCAGGTCGAGCCGCGGCTGCCGCAGCAGGTCGTCCAGCAGGGCATCGGCGTGTTCAAGGCGGCGAACACGTTCCTGATGCTCGTCGCGCTGACGTCGACCGACGGCACGCGCGATTCCGCGCAATTGAGCGACTACCTGAGCCGCTACGTGCTGCGCGAGCTCAAGCGCGCGCCGGGCGTCGGCTCCGCGCAGTTGTGGGACGCCGACGAGGCGCTGCGGATCTGGCTCGATCCGGTGAAGCTGCGCGAGTACGGGCTCGGCGCCGACGACGTGATCGCGGCCGTCGCCGCGCAGAACGCGGCGGTGACGGCGGGCGCGATCGGCGATGCGCCGTTCGCGGCCGGACAGCAGACGAGCGCGGCGGTGATCGTGAAAGGCCAGCTCGCGTCGCCCGCCGAGTTCGGCCAGATCGTGCTGAAGTCGAAGCCGGACGGCTCCGTCGTGCGGCTCGCGGACGTCGCGCGCGTCGAGCTCGGCCGCGACGACTATTCGTTCTCGTCGCGGCTGAACGGCAAGACGGCCGCGACGGTCGGCATCCAGCTCGGCCCGCGCGGCAACGCGCTCGAAACGTCGAACGCGATCCGCGCGCGCCTCGCCGAATTGTCGAAGCGGCTGCCGCCCGGCATCGCGGTCGACATCCCGTTCGACGGCGCGCATTTCGTCCGGATCGCGATCGACGAAGTGGTGCTCACGCTCGTCGAGGCGATCGTCCTCGTGTTCTTCGTGATGTGGCTGTTCCTGCGCGACCTGCGCTGCACGCTCGTGCCGACGATCGTGATTCCCGTCACGCTGATGGGCGCGTTCGTCGCGATGTGGGCGTTCGGGCTGTCGATCAACGTGTTCACGATGTTCGGCCTCGTGCTCGCGATCGGCATTCTGGTCGACGATGCGATCGTCGTCGTCGAGAGCGTGCATCGCGTGATGGAGGAGGAGCGCGTGCCGCCGCGCGAGGCGACGCGCCGCGCGATGAAGCGCATCGTCGGCGCGATCGTCGGCGTGACGGCGGTGCTGACCGCGGTGTTCGTGCCGATGGCGTTCTTTCCGGGCGGCGTCGGCGGGATCTATCGGCAGTTCTCCGTTGCGATGATCGCGTCGATGCTCGTGTCGTCGTTCATGGCGCTGTCGCTCACGCCCGCGCTGTGCGCGAACCTGCTCAAGCCGCTGCCGCCCGGCGGCGCGCCGGCGCGGATCGGGCGGCCGCGCGGCGTGCGCGGGCTCGGCGCGTGGGTCGCGGACCGCTTCGCGGCGGGCTTCGCGCGCGCGTCGGCGGGCTATCGCTCGCTCACCGCGCGCACGGTCGCGCGCATCGGCCCGATGGCCGCGATCTACGCGGTGCTGCTCGCCGGCGGCGCGCTGCTTTACTGGGCGATGCCGAACGGCTTCCTGCCCACCGAGGATGAGGGGCAACTGCAGGTGATGATCCAGCTACCGGCGGGCGCGACGCAGGCGCGCACGATGGCGGTCGTCGAGCGGGTCGAGGCGATCCTGCACGCGCAGCCCGCCGTCGCGAACGTGACGAGCGTGATCGGCTGGAGCTTCGCGGGCAGCGGGCAGAACGTCGCGATGGCGTTCGTCGAGCTGAAGGACTGGGCGCAGCGCGGCATCGACGCCGCCGCGCTGCGCGACCGGCTGAACGGCGCGTTCGCGCGGATTCGCGACGGCGACGTCGATGCGTCGCTGCCGCCGTCGGTGCCCGGCATCGGACATGCGGACGGCTTCACGCTGCGGCTCGAGGATCGCGGCGGCATCGGCATCGACGCGCTGAAGGCGGCGCGCGAGCGCCTCGCCGATGCGGCGAAGGCCGATCCGGCGCTTGCGTCCGTGCACGCCGAGGATCTGCCGGACGCGCCGCGCGTCGAGCTCGACGTCGACCGCGCGAAGGCTTACGCGTTCGGCGTGCCGTTCGAGCGGATCGCGGGCCTGCTCGGCGGGTTGTTCGGCTCGAACTACGTCGACGATTTTCCGGCGGCGGGGCGGATGCGGCGCGTGATCATCGAGGCGGACGCCGGCGCGCGCAGCTCCGACGATCAGTTGATGGCGCTCGCCGTGCCGAACAGGACGGGCGACATGGTGCCGCTGTCGGCGATCGCGTCGCGGCGCTGGAGCGTCGGGCCCGTCGCGCTGAGCCGCTTCGACGGCTATCCGTCGCTCGATATCGCCGGCCGTCCGGCGAACGGATACAGCCTCGGCGCGGCGATGGCCGACCTGGAGCGGCTCGCCGCGAGCCTGCCGACGGGCGTCGGCTACGACTGGGTGGACGCGGCGCGCGAGGAAACCGTCGCCGCGCGGCAGACGCCGCTCCTGATCGGGCTGTCGGCGCTCGCGGTGTTCATGGCGCTCGCCGCGCTGTACGAGAGCTGGACGATTCCGCTGTCGGTGCTGACCGTCGTGCCGCTCGGCGTGATCGGCGCGGTGGCGGCCGTGCAGTTGCGCGGGATGCCGAACGACGTGTATTTCAAGGTCGCGATGATCACGGTGATCGGGCTGTCGGCGAAGAACGCGATCCTGATCGTGCAGTTCGCGCGCGATCTGCATGCGCGCGGCGTCGTGCTGCGCGAGGCGGTGATCGACGCGGCCGCGGCGCGCTTCAGGCCGATCGTGATGACGTCGATGGCGTTCGTGCTCGGCGTCGTGCCGCTCGTGACCGCGACGGGCGCGGGCGCCGAGAGCCGCCGCTCGATCGGCACGGGCGCGTTCGGCGGCGTGCTCGCCGCGACGCTGTTCGGGCTCGCGTTCGCGCCGATCGCGTTTCAGGCGGTCGCGTCGCTCGGGCGACGGGCCGCCGAGCCGGGGCGCGAGCCGCGCGAGCGTGGCGTCGCGGCGAATGAATGAGCGTGCGGACGCCGGCGCGCGCGCGGCCGCATCACGAGAACAGGACGTACAAGAATGAAACGACGTCGATTCCTTCACACGCTCGGCGCGCCGAGCTCGGTGCAAACCGTGAGTGAGGAACCGGTCCTGTCGTTCGTTTCTGCCGCGCGTTCGCCCATCATAACCATCGCAGAATTAATTGGTTTTCGATTCGTCGTCCTGTCCGTATCGTTCAGCGATTCGAACAACAAGTCGACTACGAGGAAAACCACCACATGAAGCAAACGAAGCATCTCGCGGCGCTCGCCGTGCCGGCAGGCCTTCTGCTGTCCGTCGGCGCGCACGCGCAAAGCAGCGTCACGCTGTACGGGATCGTCGATGCGGGCATCGCGTACGTGCACAACGCCCAGGGAACCGACGGCCGCAATCAGTCGTCGCTCTTCAAGTTCAGCAGCGGCAATCTGTCCGGCAGCCGCTGGGGCCTGAAAGGCACCGAGGATCTGGGCGGCGGCCTCGCCGCGCTGTTCCAGCTCGAAAACGGCTTCAATCTCGGCACCGGCGTGCAGAACGGCAATCGCGAGTTCGGCCGCAAGGCGATCGTCGGCCTCGCGAGCAACACGTGGGGCACCATTACGCTCGGCCGCCAGTACGATCCGGTCGTCGACCTCGTGCAAGGGCTCACCGAGGACAACTACTTCGGCGGCGTGTTCGCGACGCCGGGCGATCTCGACAACTACGACAACAGCCTGCGCGTCAGCAACTCGGTGAAGTACACGAGCCCCGTGCTGTCCGGCTTCCAGTTCGAGGCGCTGTACGGTTTCGGCGGCGTCGCGGGCGCGACGGGCAGCGGCCGCACGTACAGCTTCGCGGCGAGCTACGCGAACGGGCCGCTGTCGCTCGGCGCCGGCTACCTGTACGCCGACGGCGGCGCCACCGCGACGAACGGCGTGCGCACTTGGACGGGCAGCTCCGATACGCTGTTCAACACGGTGATCAACCAGGGCTTCGCGAGCGCGAAGTCGGTTCAGATCGTGCGCGTCGGCGGCCAGTATGCGCTCGGCTCGGCGACGTTCGGCCTCGCGTATTCGAACACGCAGTACGGCCGCGATTCGCTGTCGGCGTTCAACGACACCGCGAAATTCAACAGCGGCTCCGCTTTCTTCAACTACCAGTTCTCGCCGGCGCTGCGCGCGGGCGTCGGCTACAACTACACGTCGCTGACCGGGCCGGCTTCCGCGCACTATCACCAGGTGAACCTCGGCGCGGGCTACGCGCTGTCGAAGCGCACCGATCTCTATGCGCTGTTCGGCTATCAGAAGGCGAGCGGCCACACGCTCGGCGCGAACGGCTCGGTGATCGACGCGCAGGCGTCCGTCGGCTCGTATGGCGCGAACTCGGGCACCGATTCGCAGGAACTCGCGATCGTCGGGATTCGGCACAAGTTCTGATCCGGCTCGCGCGGTGTGCGATTCGCGATGTTCGATTCGCGGCGTGCGGTTCGCGAAGCGCGACGCGACGATCGCGCGGGCGGCCGCCCGCCGCACGCGCCCTCGCATCGCGGATTTCCCCGTCCGCATCAAGGTCTCCCTCAGCGCCCGCGATTGTTTCTATACTTCATACGATTGCGCCGTAAAAGAACGGAGCGCGCGGCCGACGCGCTCGAACGTCAACCCGATGCGGACCGCGACGACGATGCCGATCCCGCGCGGCGCCGCTCCCAACCGGACTCTCATCGATGAAAACTGCGATTCGAAAGCTGACGGCGTCGCTGCTCGTCGCCGCCGCGGCCGCGTGCTTCGCCGCCGACGCGCCGCACGCCCCCGAGCATCTGCCGCCCGGCATCGCGTGGCGTCAAGGCGACATCGACGCCGCGTTCGCCGAGGCGAAGCGCACGAACAAGCCGCTGTTCCTGTACTGGGGCGCGGTCTGGTGCCCGTCGTGCAATCAGGTGAAATCGACGATCTTCAGCCAGCAGGCGTTCAAGTCGCGCTCGTCGTTCTTCGTGCCCGTCTATCTCGACGGCGACACCGAGAACGCGCAGAAGACCGGCGATCGCTTCAAGGTGCGCGGCTATCCGACGATGATCCTGTTCCGGCCGGACGGCACCGAAGTGACGCGGCTGCCCGGCGAAGTCGATCTCGACCGCTACATGCAGGCGCTGTCGATCGGGCTGAACGCGGCGCATCCGTTCAGGCAGACGCTCGCCGCCGCGCTGAAGGACGGCGCGCGCGTCACGACCGACGATTGGCGCGTGCTCGCCGATTACTCGTGGGACACCGACGGCGATCTGCCGGTGCCGGGCGAGCGCGTCGCGGCGACGTTGCAGACGCTCGCCCGCCATGCGCGCGCGGACCTCGCGGACGCGCAGGCGCTGCGGCTCGATCTGAAGGCCGCCGTGTCGGCGGCGGCGGGCGATCCGCCGCAGCAGGGCGACGTCGACAAGGCGGCCGCCGCCGCGGCCGTGCGCGGCGCGCTGCGCGACCCGAAGCGCGCCCGCGCCGATTACGACGTGCTCGTCGCGGCGCCGGCCGACGTCGTCCGGTATCTGGCGGGCGACGATGCGGCGGCGCGCGCGTCGCTCGCGAAGCAGTTCGACGCGGCGCTCGCGCGGCTGTCCACCGACACGTCGCTCGCCGCGATCGACCGCACGATGGCGCTGCACGGCCGCGTGCGCGTCGCGCGGCTCGACGCGAAACCGGGCGCGCCGCTGCCGCCCGCGCTTGCCGATGCGGTGCGGCGGCAGACGGCGTCGGCGCTTGCCGAATCGACGAACGTCTACGGGCGGCAGGCGGTCGCCAGCGAGGCCGCCGACACGCTGACCGACGCCGGCCAGTTCGATGCGGCCGACGCGCTCCTGAAAGCGGAGCTCGCGCGTTCGCCGACGCCGTACTACTTCATGTCGGGGCTCGCCGCGAACGCGAAGGCGCGCGGCGATCGGGCGGCGGCGCTCGACTGGTACAGGAAAGCGTATGAAGCGGCGAGCGGCCCGGCGACGCGGCTGCGCTGGGGCGCGGCGTACTTCGCGAACGCGGTCGATCTCGCGCCGGACGACGCCGGGCAAATCCGCCGGATCGCGAACGACGTGCTGACGCAGGCGGGCCAGACGCGCAACGCATTCTATGGCGCGAACCGGCGCGCGCTCACGCGCGTCGTCACGCAGCTCGCGCACTGGCGGCAGCGTGGCGCGCACGATGAGGCGGCGCAGGCGGTCGTCAAGCAGTTCGAGGGCGTGTGCGGGAAGCTGCCGGCGGGCGATCCGCAGGTCGGAACCTGCGAGGGCCTGATCAGGACGGCGAGGGCCTGATGCCGGGCGCGGCGGTGTGACGGCGATCGCGCGGCCAATTCACCGCTGCGCCGCCCGCCTTCGCGCCACTTGGGAGCCCGCCCTCCCGCGTTTGGTACGATTCACGCTTTCCCACCCATTCGCATCACCGCGTGAATCGCCGAATCGTGTCGTCCTTCCTCGACCGTTGCGCGGCCCGGCTCGCCGCCGCGAAGCCGCACGCCGCCGCCGTCCTCCGCCGCATGCGCCATCCGACGCGACGCGGCGTGCTGCTCGCCGCCGCCGCGGTCCCCGCGCTGTGCGTGCTCTACGTGCTCGCGCTGATCCCGTTCACGCCGAGCATCGGCGACATCCGCAAGGCGCGCGTCGACGCGCCCGCGCAGATCATGTCCGCCGATGGCAAGCTGCTCGCCGAGTTCAAGCCGTCGAACCGCGAATGGGTGCCGCTCGCCGACATCTCGCCGAAGATGGTCGACGCGCTGATTTCGACCGAGGACCATCGCTTCTACGAGCACCACGGGCTCGACTGGCGCCGCACCGCGGGCGCCGCGCTGCGCACGTTCTCGGGCGACCGGCAGGGCGGCTCGACGATCACGCAGCAGCTCGCGCGCAACCTGTATCCGGACGAGATCGGCCGCGCGCCCACGCTCACGCGCAAGCTGAAGGAAGCGATCACCGCGCTGAAGATCGAGGCGGTCTACAGCAAGGCGCAGATTCTCGAGACGTATCTGAACACGGTGCCATTCCTCTACAACGCTTACGGCGTCGAGATGGCGGCGCGCACGTACTTCGACAAATCGGCCGATCAGCTCGACGCGCTCGACGCCGCGACGCTCGTCGGCATGCTGAAGGGCAACAGCTACTACAACCCGGTGCTGAACCCCGAGCGCGCGCTCGCGCGACGCAACACGGTGCTCGCGCAGATGGTGAAGTACGGCAAGCTCTCGCCGGCCGCCTACGCGGCGCTGCAGAAGAAGCCGCTGCGCATCGATTTCGAGCGGCAGAAGGAGCCGCCAGGCCCCGCGCCGCATTTCGCGCAGCAACTGCGCAAATGGTTGATCGCGTGGGCCGACCGCAACGACTACAACATCTATTCGGACGGCCTCGTCGTGCGCACGACGATCGATTCGCGGCTGCAGGCGTATGCGACGCAGGCGCTCGCGCGGCAGACGAACCAGTTGCAAGGGATCGCGAACGGAATGTGGAACGCCGGCAGCGGCTGCGCGCCCGGCAATCCGCTGTTCCGCGCGTTCGTGCGTGAGACGCCGGAGTTCCGCGCGGCGCTCGACGGCGGCGCGACCGAGGACGCCGCGCTCAAGCGCCTGCTCGCCGATCGCGGCTTCGCGCGCGCGCTCTGCAAGGCGAAGGCCGACGTGCAGGCGGGCTTTCTCGCGATCGATCCGCGCAACGGGCAGATCAAGGCGTGGGTCGGCAGCCGCGACTTCACGACCGAGCCGTTCGATCACGTGCAGCAGGCGCGCCGGCAGCCGGGCTCGACGTTCAAGCCGTTCGTCTATGGCGCGGCGTTCGCGGCGGGCGCGACGCCCGACGATACGTTCGTCGATCAGCCGGTCGAGATTGCGCTCGCGGGCGGCGAGATCTGGCGGCCCGACGACGACGCGCCGCCCACGGGCAAGCCGATGACGCTGCGCGACGCGATCGCGTATTCGCGCAACCGGATCACCGCGCAACTGATGATGAAGGTCGGCCCGCAGAAGGTGGCGCGCCTCGCGCGCGCGATGGGCGTGCGCGACAGCGCGCTCGAAGCGGTGCCGTCGCTCGCGCTCGGCACGAGCCCCGTGACGTTGAAGGAGATGGTGTCCGCGTACGCGACGATCGCGAACGTCGGCGAATACGTCGAGCCGCGGATGGTCACGCGCATCGAGGATCGCAACGGCGACGCGCTCGCGGAGTTCGCGAGCGCGTCGCCCGAGCGCGCGCTCGGCGCGCCGGCGGCGCGCACGCTGATCGACGTGATGCGCGGCGTCGTCGAGCGCGGCACCGGCGCGGCGATCCGCTCGCGCTACGGGATTCGCGCGGACATCGCAGGCAAGACCGGCACGACGCAGGGCGACACCGACGGCTGGTTCATCCTGATGCAGCCGGCGCTTGTCGCGGGCGCGTGGGTCGGCTTCGACGACGGCCGCGTGACGCTCGGCAGCGACTGGGGGCAAGGCGCGAGGAGCGCGCTGCCGATCGTCGGCGACTTCTATCAACGGGCGATACGCGCGCGGCTCGTCGACACGCGCGAGCGCTTCGCGACCGAGGCGCCGCCGAGCGCGCTCGATACGTTCCGCAACCGGCTCGGCGACTGGTATCGCTACCTGTTCGAGAAGCCCGAGCCGCAGCAGAAGGCCGCGCCGCCGAAGGCGCCGCGCGCGCCGGTCGAGGAGGTGATGCCGGCTTCCGAGGTCGAGGCGGCGTCGGAGGCGGCAGCGCGCGCCGCATCCGAGGCGGCCGCTTCGGCCGCTTCGGCTGCTTCGGCTGCTTCGGCTGCTTCGCCCACGGGCGGCATGCCGTTTGCGCCGGGCGGCGCGTCCGCGCCTGCGCCGGCGGTGCCGCCGCTGTTGCCGTCGACGCCGCCGCCGTTTCCGGCGTCGCCGCCCGCCGCGCCGCGGCCGGACAGCGGCTTGCCGAACGACAACGCGCCGATGTCGCCGACGCCGACGCCCGATGCGTCGGCCGCAACCGGCGCGGGCGGCGGCAACTAGCGCAGGTCGGCGGCGGCGGTTCGCGCGCGGCGCGCGAGCGGCCGTTCTCGTGGCAACGCATGTGCGTTCCGTATGGAAACAGATCCTAGTCTTTCTCGACGAGCGCCGCGACCGCGCGCGGCCGCTTGCGGATCTCCGAATCGAGAATCAGCCGGCCGCGCAGCCGGCCCTTCATCCGCTTCACATGCTTCGGTGCCTCGGTCATGTGCTCGACCATCAGCGCGCGCACGCGCTCGGCGTCGCGTCCGCGCGCCGCTTCGAGGATCGCGCGATGGATCTTCACGTTCGCGTCGCCGAAGCGGCGGTGCTCGGCGAGCGGCGTGTCGTTCCGGAATTCGATCAACTGCCGGATCATCTCGTTGATCAGCTCGCAGATGAAGCGCAGGAACGGGTTCGGATTCGCGGCCGCGAGGATGTCGTGGAACGTCATGTCCTCCTGCCGCTGCCGCACGACGTGGCCGCGATCGTGCGGCCCCGACGAGCCGTCGCAGCACGCGATGTTCGCTTCGAGCGCCGCGAAATCCCGCTCGCTCAGATGCGGCACCGCGCCCGCCGCGAGCTCGGGCTCCAGCAGCCGGCGCGCGGTGTAGATGTCGTCGATCGACACGTCCTTGAAGAACAGATAGTTCTGCAGCAATTGCAGCGTGCGGTCGAGCGGCACCTCGACGACCATCCCGCCGCCGCTCGGCCCCGTCGTGACCTTGATGAGCCCCTGCACTTCGAGCGACTTCAGCGCCTCGCGGATCGTGCTCTTGCTCACCGAGTAGAGCTGCTGCAGCTCGGCCTCGCGCGGCAGCCGGTCGCCCGGCTTCAGGTCCTTCTCGGTGATGAGCCGCTTGATCTCCTCGGCGACGAGGTCGGCGCGCTTCGGCTGCTTGATTTCGACCGCGATCCCGGCGTTCGCTCGGTCCATGACCATCTTCGACACTCCCAAGGTGTAGGGCGGCGCCCCTTTTTTTGCCCGATTTTTGCCCGATTGACACTCGAATTTATTATACCTAGCATCAAGTTAATCCTATTTATCATGATAAATAGGATCGACGGTCGGCACAGCATCCGTGAGAGATGGCCGGCGCGGTCGGGCAGTCGGTCGCATCGCGTGTGTCTTTTCCCCAAGGAGCGTCAACTTGAATCGCCGAGAACTGTTGAAACTGGCCGCGCTGTCGGCCGTCCCGGGCGCGCTCGGCGCGCTTTCGTCCCGTGCCGCGTTCGCGCAGGGCGCGGGCGTCCAGCTTGCGTGCCCGGTGCCGATGTCCGGCCCGTTCGCCGCGAACGGCAAGTACGCCGATCTCGGCATGAAGCTCGCGATCCAGCAATACGGCAAGGTGCTCGGCATGCCGCTGTCGTACATGACGCTCGACACCGCAGGCTCGCCCGCGACCGCGGTGCGCCGCGTGCAGGAGATCGCGCAGCAAAAGGGCGTGCGCTTCTTCGCGGGCGGCATTCTGTCGTCCGAAGCGCTCGCGATGGGCAAGGAGGTCGAGAAGGCGGGCGGCGTGTTCATCACGACGGCGGGCGCCGACGAGATCACCGGCAAGGACTGCAACGCCGCGACGTTCCGCTGGTCGGTGCCGACCTTCGGCGCGATCGAGCAGACGGTGCGTCCGCTGATCGGCATGCTGCCGAAGGCGAAGCGCTGGTACACGATCACGCCGCAGTACGTGTTCGGCGAGGGGCTGCTCACGGCCGCGAAGGCGATCTTCAAGGAGAAGGGGATCGAGCACGTCGGCAACAGCTATCACTCGCTTGCCGAGAAGGAATTCAGCGGCTACCTGACGAACGCGGTTGCCGCGAAGCCCGACGTGCTGCTGATCCTGAACTTCGGCTCGCAATCGTCGGATACGCTGCGGCAGGCGGTGAGCTTCGGGATGAAGAACAACTGCACGATCCTGATGGCGTGGGCGTCGGGGCTCGAGCAGTTCGAGGCGCTCGGCGCGGACCTCTGCGACGGCGTCTACTTCGGCGCGCAATACTGGCACGGGATCGATTCGCCGCTGAACCGCGATCTCGTCAAGCGCGCGAGCGCGGCGTTCAAGGCGAATCCGAACTACAGCCTCGCGGGCTCGTACATCTGCTCGAAGATCCTGCTCGACGGGATGGTGAAGGCGGGCAGCGCCGATCCGAAGAAGGTGATCGCCGCGCTCGAAGGGATGAAATATGACGGCCTGACGGGCGCCGAGGCAATCCGCAAGGGTGACCATCAGGTGCTGAAGAACTACTACCTGCTGAAGGGCAAGCCGAAGAGCCGGATGCGCAACGCCGACGACTACGCGGACATCGTCAGCTCCGGCCAGTCGTTCCTGCCCGTCGACAAGACGGGCTGCAAGCTCGCCTGACGTCGGCCGCCTCGGCTCATCACTCGGCTCACCACTCGATCTGAACTGAAGCCATGAACGTTTATCTCTTGCAGATCGTCAACGGGATCGGCGTCGGGATGCTGTATTTCCTGCTCGCGGTCGGCCTGTCGATCGTGTTCGGACTCCTGCGCTTCGTGAACTTCGCGCACGGCGCGTTCTATCTGCTCGGCGCGTACTTCTGCTATCAGGCGCTGCAATGGTCGGCGAGCTTCTGGGTGGCGCTCGCCGCCGTGCCGCTCGCGGTCGGCGCGTTCGCGTGGATCGTCGAGAAGCTCGTGCTGCGGCACGTGTACGCGCAGCAGCACGAATTCCACATCCTCGCGACGGTCGGCCTCGCGCTCGTGCTGCAGGAGTGCGCGATCCTCGCATGGGGCCCGCTAGGCGACAACGTGCCCGTGCCCGACGCGCTCAACGGCGTCGTGATCTGGGGCGGCTTCGTCTATCCGAAGTACCGGCTCTTCGTGATCGGCTTCACCGCCGTGCTCGCCGCGCTGCTGTGGTGGGTGCTCGACGGCACGCGGCTCGGCAGTGCGGTGCGCGCGGGCAGCGAATCGTCGGAGATGGTGTCGCTGCTCGGCATCAACGTGTCGCGCGTGTTCAGCCTCGTGTTCGCGCTCGGCGCCGCGACGGCCGCGCTCGCCGGCGTGCTCGCCGCGCCGATTCGCGGCGTCGACCCGTTCATGGGGATCGAGGCGCTCGGCGTCGCGTTCGTCGTCGTCGTGGTCGGCGGGATGGGGAATTTTCCGGGGGCGCTCGTCGGCGGGCTGCTCGTCGGCATCGTGCAGAGCGTGATGAGCACGCTGTGGCCGGAAGGCGCGCGGCTGATGATCTACGTGGCGATGGCGGCCGTGCTGCTGCTGCGCCCGAACGGGCTGCTCGGGAGGGCCGCATGATCGAATCGTCGAATTCGCTGCCGGGCGGCGCGCCCGCGCGGCGTGCGGCGCAACGCGCGGACGGCGCGCTGCATCGCCATCGCCATGTGCTGCTCGCCGCGGCCGTCGTCTGCGCGCTGCCGCTCGTGCTGCGCTCGGGCTCGCTCGCGACCGAAGTGCTCGTGTTCGCGCTCGCCGCGCTCGGCTGCAATCTGCTGCTCGGCTACACCGGCCTCTTGTCGTTCGGGCAGGGCGTCTTCTTCGGGCTCGGCAGCTACGCGGCGGGCCTCGTGCTCACGCGCGGCGTGCCCTCGGTACCCGTCGCGCTCGCCGCCGCGATCGCGCTCGGCGCAGCGGCGGCCGCACTCGTCGGCTGGTTCTCGATCCGGCAGCGCGGCACGTATTTCGTGATGCTGACGCTCGCGTTCGGGCAACTGTTCTACTTCGTCGCGTACACGACGCCCGAGCTCACGGGCGGCGACAACGGCCTGCTCGACATTCCGCGCCCGGCGCTCGGCGCGCTCGGCCGCACGCTCGTGCCGCTCGATTCGCCGTGGCAGTACTACGGCTTCGTCGCCGCGCTGTTCATCGCCGCGTTCTGGCTGATGGCGCGCGTGTCGCAATCGGTGTTCGGACGCACGCTGCTCGCGATCCGCGACAACGAGGCGCGCGCCGCGGCCGCCGGCTACGACGTGAAGCGCTTCAAGCTCGTCGCGTTCGTGATCTCGGGCGCGGTCACGGGGCTCGCGGGCGCGCTGCACGCGCTGATGACGGGCATCGCGCCGCTGTCGAACATCGACTATCACACGAGCGAGATGATCCTCGTGATGACGGTGATCGGCGGCACCGGCAACCTGTTCGCGTCGGTGCTCGGCGCGGCGTTCTACGTGCTGTTCGCCGACTGGCTGTCGACGCTGTGGCCGCGCTGGCTGCTGCTGCTCGGCCTCGCGCTGATTGCGGTCAGCCTGTTCATGCAGCGCGGGCTGTGGGGGATCGGCGAGCGCGCCGCGGCCGCGCTGCGCCGCGCGCCGCCGGCGGCCGACGCCCACGTCGACCAGGAGGCGCGATGAGCGACGCGATTCTCGAAGCGCGCGGCGTCGTCAAGCGCTACGGCAAGTTCACCGCGCTCGCGGGCGTCGATCTGCGGATCGCGCCGCGCACGGTCCATTCGGTGATCGGCCCGAACGGCGCCGGCAAGACCACGCTCTTTCACGTGCTGACGGGCACGGTGCCGATCTCGGCGGGCTCGATCGTGTTCGACGGGCGCGACGTCACGCAGGAGCCTGACCACCGGCGCGTGCGGCGCGGCATCGCGCGCTCGTTCCAGGTGACGAGCCTGTTCCAGAACCTGAGCGTGCGCGAGAACCTGCGCGTCGCCGCGCAGGGCGTCGATGCGCGGCGCGCGCTGAACGCATGGAAGCCGCCGCGCGGCGCGCTCGCGCACGACGACACGGTCGACGGCGTGCTCGAACGCCTCGCGCTGCAACGCTTCGCGGGCACGGCGGCGGGCGCGCTGTCGCACGGCCAGCAGCGCCGGCTCGAAGTGGGCATGGCGCTCGCCGCGCGGCCGCGCGCGATCTTCCTCGACGAGCCGACCTCCGGCATGGGCATCGACGACCTCGACGACATGAAGGCGCTGATCCGCGGCCTGCGCGACGACTACACGGTCGTGCTGATCGAGCACAACATGGGCATCGTGATGGACATCTCGGACACGATCACGGTGATGCAGCAAGGGCGCGTGCTCGTCGAAGGCAGGCCGGGCGACATTCGCGGCGACGAGCGCGTGCGCACCGCGTATCTCGGCAACATGATCACCGGAGGCCGCGCATGATGCTCGACGTGCAGGACGTTCACGCGTACTACGGCAAGAGCCACGTGCTGCAAGGCGTATCGCTCGCGGTGGGCGAAGGCGAGACGGTCACGCTGCTCGGCCGCAACGGCGCGGGCAAGTCGACGACGCTGAAGACGATCGCGGGCGTCGTCGCCGCGCGCGGCGGCGCGGTGACGTTCGTTGGCGCGCCGATCGCGGGCGCGGCGCCGCACCGGATCGCGTCGCGCGGCGTGTGCTTCGTGCCCGAGCATCGCGGCGTCTTCCGCCTGCTGAGCGTCGAGGAAAACCTGCGGCTCGGCGCGCGCCGCGATTCGCCGTGGCAGCTCGATGACGTCTACCGGATCTTTCCGCGGCTGAAGGAGCGCCGCAGGAACGGCGGCGCGCAACTGTCGGGCGGCGAGCAGCAGATGCTCGCGATCGGCCGCGCGCTGATGAACCGCCCGCGCCTGCTGATGCTCGACGAGCCGGTCGAAGGGCTCGCGCCCGTGATCGTCGAGGAGATCGTCGCGCAACTGAAGCAGATCAAGGCGGCGGGCGTCGCGATCCTGCTCGTCGAGCAGAACCTCGAAGTCTGCACGCAGCTCGCCGACCGGCATTACGTGATCGAGCAGGGCGTGATCGTCTACGAGGGCGACAACGCGTCGTTCGCCGCCGATCATTCGATCAAGGATCGCTATCTCGGCGTCGGCGTCGTCTGAGCGCCGCGCCTTCTTTTCCATGCAAGGAAACGCATCGATGCAAGTTCAGGATTCGACATCCGGCGCGCGCGCCGCGCCTTCGCCCGCCGGCCTGCGCACGAACGGCGCGCGCCTGTGGGACAGCCTGATGCGGCTCGCGCGGATCGGCGCGACGGCCAAGGGCGGCGTGTGCCGGCTCGCGCTCACCGAGCTCGACCGCGCGGCGCGCGATCTGTTCGTCGCATGGGCGAAGGAGATCGGCTGCACGGTGCGCGTCGACGCGATCGGCAACATCTTCGCGCGGCGCGCGGGCGCGCGCGACGACCTGCCGCCCGTGGCGACGGGCAGCCACATCGACACGCAGCCGACGGGCGGCAAGTTCGACGGCAACTACGGCGTGCTCGCCGGGCTCGAAGTGCTGCGCACGCTCGCCGACGCGGGCGTGCGCACGAACGCGCCGCTCGAGGTCGCGGTGTGGACGAACGAGGAGGGCTCGCGCTTCGTGCCGGTGATGATGGGCTCGGGCGTGTTCGCGGGCGCGTTCACGCTCGAGCATGCGCTCGCGCAGCGCGACCGCGACGGCGTATCGGTGCGCGACGCGCTGCGCGCAATCGGCTATGCGGGCGACGCGCGCGACGCGTGCGCCGCGTGCGCCGCGCCGCATCGCGTCGGCGCGTACTTCGAGGCGCACATCGAGCAGGGCCCGGTGCTGGAGGCGCACGACACGACGATCGGCGTCGTGCGGGGCGCGCTCGGCCAGCGCTGGTACGACGTGACCGTGCGCGGCATGGAGGCGCACGCGGGCCCGACGCCGATGGCGCTGCGCCGCGACGCGCTGCTCGTCGCGGCCGAACTGGTCGCCGAGGTGAACCGGATCGCGCGCGCGCATGCGCCGCACGGGCGCGGCACGGTCGGCTGGGTCGACGTGCATCCGAACTCGCGCAACGTGATTCCGGGGCGCGTGACGCTGAGCGTCGATCTGCGCGCGGCCGACGACGCATCGCTGCTGGCGATGGACGCGGCGCTGCGCGCGGCGTGCGCGCAAGCGGGCGCGCAGCCGGGCATCGCGGTCGACGTCGAGCAGGTGGTCCATTTCGCGCCGCAGCCGTTCGACGCGGCGCTCGTCGGCGCGGTGCGCGCGGGCGCGGACGCGCTCGGCCTGTCGTCGATGGACGTGATCAGCGGCGCGGGCCACGACGCCGTGTACCTCGCGCGCGTCGCGCCGGCCGCGATGATCTTCGTGCCGTGCAAGGACGGCATCAGCCACAACGAAATCGAGGACGCGCGCCCCGAGCATCTCGAAGCGGGCTGCAACGTGCTGCTGCACGCGATGCTGAGCGCGGCGGGCGTCGCGGATGCGATGGATGGCGAGGATGTCGCGGGCGGCGCCGACGGAGCCGCGCGATGAAGATCCTGATCGCGCGGATGAATCACGAGACGAACACGTTCTCGCCGGTGCCGACGCCGCTTGCCGCGTTCGGCCGGGAAGGCCCGAGCTACGGCGAGCACGCGTACCGCGACAACCGGGGCATGCGCACCGCGATGGCCGCGTTCATCGACGCGGCCGAGCGCGAAGGCGCGCGGATCGTGACGCCGGTGTCGGCGGCCGCGAACCCGAGCGGCCCTGTCGCGGCCGATGCGTACGACGCGATCTGCGATGCGATCATCGCCGCCGCGCCCGGCTGCGACGCGGTGATGCTCGATCTGCACGGCGCGATGGTCGCCGAGCAGTCGGCGGACGGCGAGGGCGATCTGCTCGCGCGCGTGCGCGCCGCGCTGCCGCGCGCGCCGATCGCCGTCGCGCTCGATCTGCATGCGAACGTCACGCAGAAGATGATCGATCACGCGGACGTGATCGTCAGCTTCAAGACCTATCCGCACGTCGACATGTACGAGACGGGCGCGCACGCGGCGCGGCTGCTGCTCGACCGCGTGCACGGCCGCGCGCGGCCGGTGCTCGCGTGGCGGCGGCCGCCGCTGATGACGTCGACGCTGCGCAGCGCGACCGCCGACGGCGCGATGCGGCGCGCGCTCGACGCCGCGCGCGCGGCGCAGGAGAACGGGATGCTCGCGGTGTCGGTGCTCGCCGGGTTTTCGCTCGCGGACATTCCAGCGCCGTGCATCAGCGTGGTCGTCGTCGGCGACGGCGACGCGGCCGCCGCCGACGCGGTGGCCGCCCGCATCGCGCAGCAGATCTGGGACGCGCGCGACGAGTTCGTCTATCGCAGCCCGCCGCTCGCGGAATCGGTCGCGCGCGCGGCCGGGCTCGCGCACGGCGCGGACCGGCCGGTGCTACTGCTCGATCACGGCGACAACTGCATGTCGGGCGGCACGTGCGACACGATGGACCTGCTCGAAGCGGCGCTCGCGCAAGGGCTTTCGGGCCTCGTCAGCGGGCCGCTGTGCGATCCCGAGGCGGTGGCGCGGATGATCGCGGCGGGCGTCGGCGCGCGCGTGACGATCGACGTCGGCAACAAGCTGCCGCGCGCGGGCGCCGCGCCGCGCGCGCCGTTTCGCGCGACGGGCGTCGTGCGCGCGATCACCGACGGCGAATACGTGATCAGCGGGCCGACCTACACCGGCCAGCGCGCGTACATGGGGCGGGCGGCCGTGCTCGACACCGGCGCGGCGACGCTCGTCGTCACCGAGCGCACGCACGAGCCATGGGATCTCGGCGTGTTCGAGAGCGTCGGCGTCGATCCGCGGCGCGCGCGCTTTCTGCTGCTGAAATCGCGGATGTACTGCCGGCCGGTGTTCGTGCCGATCGCGGCGGCGCTCGTCGAATGCGACAGCCGCGGCGTGACGGGCTCCGATTACGCGCTGTTCGATTTCGAGCGCGTCGAGCGGCCGGTGTTCCCGCTCGATTCGCGAACGGAGTGGAGCGCATTCGACGCTTGAAAGGGGGCCGCGATCGTGCGGCCGTGCCGGGGCGATTGGAGTTTCGAATGCGATGCCGATGCCGATGCCGATGCCGATGTCGGCATTGCCGCAGGCATCGCGCCGCGCGCTCGCGCACGCAACCGCGCGGCTACTTCGGCAACTGCTGCGGATCGTAGCGATTGCGCGCGTTCCACAGCATCCAGCCGTCCGTGCCGGCGTCCTCGGCGGCGTCCACCTGTGCGCGGATCTGCGCCGCCGCGAAATCGCGGCGGTCGAACGCGTAATCGCGGAACGCCTGCAGCCACGGCCGGAACCGCACGCCCGGCAGCCCGGTCCGCAAGCGCGCCTCCGCGAGCGAGCGGCGCACGATCTGCCCCGGATCGGCGGTCGGCTGCGTGCAGCCCGGCAATCCCCACGTGAAGCCGGACGGATAGAGCATCGGCGAGATGTAGTCGAGCGGCCCGCCGAGCGTCTCGATCTGCTGGCCGATCGCGGTGTCGTCCTCGTTCCAGCAGACGTAGCCGAAGATGTCGGCGGCGACGAACACGTTGTACGGCGCGAGCCGCTCGCGCGCCGCCTGCAGGAAGCCGGCGATCGCCGCAGTGCGGTTCGCGCGCGTGTTCGGCACGCTGAAGCGCAGCCCGCGCGCGTCCGGAAAGCGCACGTAGTCGAACTGGATTTCATCGAAACCGAGCTTCGCCGCTTCCTCGGCGACGTCGAGATTGTGTGCCCACGCGGCGCGCAGCGACGGATCGATCCAACGCAGCTTTTCGCGATCGCGCCAGATGTCGCCGTTCGCATCGCGCACCGTCCAGTCCGGATGCGCGGCGGCAAGCGGATCGTCCTTGAACACGACGATCCGCGCGATCAGATACAGCCCGCGCCGGCGCAGCTCGGCGACGAGCGCCGCGAAGTCGCGCACGACGGGCGCGTTCGGCGTCTGCGCGGCCGCGCCCGACGCGCGGCGCGCCGCGCTCGGATACGGCGTGATGCCGCGGTCGCCCTTCATGTCGATGACGAGGGCATTGATCGCGGTCGCGCCCTTGAGATCGACCGCGGCTTCGCGCAGCGTCTTGCTCGTGATTCCGAACACGGACAGATAGACGGCTTTCGGCCGGAACGGCGCGAGCGCGACGGTGACGGGCCGGCCGGCTTCGACGCTCGTGCGCGTCGCCAGATAGCCGGGCGCGCGGACGGCGATGCCGGCCGCCGCGGCGTCGGCCGGGAAGGCTCCACGCTCGTCCGCGCGGATCGGGTGGCCGCCGATCGTCACGATCGCGGCGGCGATCGGCTTGCCGGTCCGCGCGTCGACGACGCTGCCGCGGATGGCGGCGGACGGGGCAGTGGACGAAGCGGCGGATGAAGCGGCGCGCGCCGGGGTGTCGGGCATCGGCATCGAGGCTGTCGCGACGCCGGCGGCCGGAACGCCGGCCGTTGCGCGAGCGGCGAAGGCGACGCCGGTCTGCGCGTCGCCGCGCTCGCCGAGCATCCGCGCGAGCACGGCCGGCGTGCAACTGTCGACGATCAGAAAGCGCGGCAGCGCGAGCGGCGCGTCGCCGCGGCGGACCTTGCGCGCGTCGAGCGTGAAGCCTGCAACGTAGCCCGCCTGTGCGGCGAGCGAAGTCAGCTCGTCGTCGTAGATGCCGAACGGCCATGCGAGCAGATCGACCGGGCCGCCGACTTCGCGCTCGAGCAGCGCGCGCGCGTGCGCGAACTGGGTCGCGGCGAAGCGGCGGAACGCGTCGGGTGCGAGGCGTCGCCGCTCGGTGCGGAAGTTCGGATGCCACCACGTATGCGATTCGATGTCGAAGCGGCCGGTATTGCGCAACGCGCGCAGCTCGTCCCACGTCATCGCATACGACGCGTTCGAGATCGCGGACGGATAGATGAACAGCGTGACGGGCAAGCGCTCGCGCAGCACGATCGGGCGCAGCAGTTCGTACACCGAGCGGTGGCCGTCGTCGACGGTGATCGCGACTGCTTTTTCCGGCAGCGATGCGGATGGCGACGCCGCCCACGCGACGACGTCGCGCAGCGGCACGATCGCATAGCCGTGCGCGCGCAGGAACGCGAGCTGCGCGTCGAACGTGCTGACGCGCACGGTCATCGAATCGGGCGGCGCGGATGTCGAGAAGCGGTGGTAGACGAGGATCGCGGGGCGCGACGCGTCGGCGGGCGGCGCGGTGGCGGGGGCATCCGCGCCGGCGAATGCGGGCGGCGCGACGCCCGCCCATGCGAGACACCAGGCAGCCGCCGCGAGCCGGAATCGGGTGAGCCAGGAGCGTGAGTGTCGCAAGGGCAGTTCCGTCGGTTGTTCGAAACGTGTTCGGGCCCACCGGCCGCGATGGCGCGGGCGGTGGGCGTTTTTTTCGTGCGCGGCGCGCGAGCGTGTGGTTTCCGCCACCGGGCAGCCACGCGACGAAGCCGATTCGCGCCCCGGTTTCGCGCGCCGCCGATGGTTGCCCGCCGCGCTCGCGCACCGTGCGGAGCCGGTAGTCATCGGCTCCCGTAAAGCTTCACCTTTGCGGAGCCGGGCGTCGGCGCGACTGTCGCTGCACCGGCTGCAACGGATGAGCGCGGAGCGGCCCGCTGGGATCGGTCCTGCGTCGACCATGCTGCTACGGTTTGACGGGCGGCGGTTGATCGTAGTCAAGAACGCCCGCCGCGCGCCGTCCGGCCCGGCAGGCTCGACGCGAGCTCGCGCAGACATGCGGTGTGCCGCGCGCTGGTGCCGGGCCTGCTCGAATCGGCCGAGTAGCGCGGGCGTCGGGCGGCGGGCGCGCGAGTTTGCTTCGGGCGCGTGAACAGGCCCTGGCTCGCGCCCGCCGCCCGATCGCCGCCGATTGACTCACGTCAATGCCCGGCCGGCCTGCGTCGCTACGCTGAAGACAGCCGGTATCGAGCCGGACCGGCATCACCGATCGACGGGCATCCGGCGCGCGCCGGGTGCCGTCCGTGGCGTAGGCCGCGCATCGTGCGCGGCCGCGAATTCCAGGAGAGAGCAATGAGCAATGTGACGCGTTACGACCCGTTTTCGCTTGAGCCCGTGTCCGATCTGTTCCAGGGCTTGTTCCGTCCGCTGCGCGGCTTCGCCGACGTCGAAGAAGAGAAGCTCGCGTCGATGAAGATCGACGTGACCGAAAACGACCAGGCCTACGTCGTCAAGGCCGAGCTGCCGGGCGTCGACAAGAACGACATCAACGTGCAGATCGAAGGCAACACCGTGTCGATCGCCGCGAAGGTCGAGCGGAACAAGGAGCTGAAGGAAGGCGAGCGCGTGATCCGGCGCGAGCGCTATTCGGGCGAGTTCGCGCGAACCTTCTCGCTCGCGAGCGACCTCGATCGAGACACGGCGAGCGCGCAGTATCAGGACGGCGTGCTGTCGCTGACGCTGCCGAAGAAGGCGACGTCGGAAAAGAAGAAGCTGACGATCGGCTAGATTCGCGTGTGCGCCGCCGCGCAGGCGGCGCGCCGTGAAGCGGGGCGGCGCGCGTGCCGTCGCGCGCTGTCGGTCGCCGGCGTCCGCTTGCGGCCCCGCGCCGTCACGCACGCGCCACGGGCTTGCCGACCGTTTGCGCGAGGATCGGCAATTCGTCCTCGTTCAGGCTGAGCGCGTCGGCGAGCAGCCGGTGGTTGATCCAGCCGCGCACGACGCAGCCGAGCCCCGTCGACGCGCAATACAGCGCGACGTTCTGCGCGATCGCGCCCGCCGCCACCGCCGAGAACGTCTCGCGCAGCGGCTTCGGCATCGGCAGCAGCCGAGACGTCTGCACGACGTAGACGAGATCGAGCGGCGCCGCGCCGACGAAATCCTGATAGCCGGTCAGGTTGCGCGCATCGATCGAGCGTTTCAGCAGCAGCCGGTGCAGCGCCGCATCGTAGCGATAGACGCCGTCGGGCAGCGCGACATAGATGTCGATCTCGTTGAACGCATGCGCGGACGGCGCGGTGCGGCCGCCCGTCGCCGGGCGGTTGACGCCGTCGGCGGCCCACAGCAGCTCGCCGAGCGTCGTCGGCGCGAGCGCCGCGGACGAGAACTCGCGCGTGCTCGCCCGCAGCGACAGCGCGGCCATCAGCGGCAGGCCCGCGCCGAGATCGGGCTGCGGCAGATCGATGATCGCCGGCGCCTCGTCTTCGGCGGGCGCGGGCAATGCCACGGCGATTGGTTGATAGGTCAGCAGTTCGGGTTCGCTCATGTCCGTCTCCTGGGCAGTGGAATGGCGCGCCGCACCCGCGCGAGCGCGTGCGTTCGTCAACGATAGCGAGCGCGCGGCGCGCCGGTCTGATCCCGATCAAGCGTCGCGCGCCGGCGCGCGCGGGCCGCTTGCGTTGACGTGCATCAAATGGCGAAGGGGCGCGCATGCGACGCTGGGTGACGCGCTCGCGCGGGCGCTTCGTTCTGGATCGTCGTCCGGTATCGTTGCGCTTCGCCGCGCCTTGTCGCGTGCGCTGTTCCAGTGGCGCACGCTGCGCCCGCCCTGCTCACGAACGGAGGCCGATCGTGAACGCTGCCGAGATCTGTACCCGCGACGTCGTCGTGTGCCGCCGCACCGACACCGTGCTCGACGCCGCGCACCTGATGCGCGACCGCCATGTCGGCGACCTGATCGTCGTCGACGACGTGGGGGGCGCGCACGAGCCGGTCGGCATGCTGACCGACCGCGACATCGTGCTGTCGCTGATCGCGAAGGAAGTCGATCCCGCCGCGCTGTTCGTCGGCGAGATCATGTCCGCGCCGGCGGTCGTCGTGCACGAGCACGACAGCCTGTGGACGATCGCGCAGCGGATGCGGCTGACGGGCGCGCGCCGGATGCCGGTCGTGAACGCCGGCGGCGCGCTCGTCGGGATGGTGTCCGTCGACGACCTGCTGGCGAGCGCCGCGAGGCTGTTCGACGAGATCGCGTCGATTTCGCGGCGCCAGGTTCACTTCGAGGAGAAGGCGCGGGATTGACGGATGCGCGCGCGGCGAAGGCAAGAGCAAGAGCGCGCTGCGCCGTGCGGCGGCGTCGCCGCTGCTTCGCAGTCGCTTTGATTGCGGTTCACGCTATCGGCGTGGCCGATTCGATTGCATGCGTGCACGCACCGGCATCGGCGCGGCGCACCCGCATGCGACGCCCGCCGTTGCGAGCGATTGCGATCGTTCGATCGTTCGAGCCGCGCCCGTTCGCCCGCTCGAACCCGGAGCATCGCTAACGCCGCGCCCGCCGCGCGGTCGCCACGTCCTTGCGCATCTGCGCGAAGTGCGCGATCGCGTCCGTCACCGTCGGGAAAAAGTGGTCGGCGCCGATCTTGTCGAAGAGCCCGTACGTGCGCAGCCGGTCCTTCACCGGCCCCTTCATTTCCGCGAAAACCAGCGCGATCCGCCGCGCGGCGAGCTCGTCGCGCAGCGTCGCGAGCATGTCGGCGGCGGTGACGTCGACGTCGGTGATCGGCTCGGCGGCGATCACGACGCAGCGCACCGGCGCGCGGGCCTTGGCGATCGCGTCGCGGACGTGATCGCGAAAGATCGCCGCGTTCGCGTGGAACAGCGGCGCGTCCCAGCGGAACGCGACGAGGCCCGGCATTCGCCGCGCGTCCGGATGGCGCGACACGTCGTGATAGCCGTGCATCCCCTCGACGTGGCCGAGCACCGCGTCGTACGGGTGCCACGCGCGCCAGACGAACGACAGCAGCGACAGCCCGACCGCGAGCAGGATGCCCGGCACGACGCCGAGCAGCACGACGCCCGCGAAGCACAGCACCGACACCGCGCATTCGCCGCGGCGCACGCGGTAGAGCCGGACGATCGCGCGCACGTCGACGAGCCCGTATGCCGCATAGACGACGACGGCCGCGAGCGCCGGGAGCGGCACGCGGGCGAGCAGCGTCGGCGCGACGAGCAGCAGCGCGATGCAGGCGGCCGCGACGACGCTTGTCAACTGCGTGCGCGCGCCGGCCGCGAGCGCGACGGGCGTGCGCGACGAGCTGCCGCTGACCGCGCAGCCGCGCAGCACGCCGGCGAGCAGGTTCGCCGCGCCGAGCGCGATCAGTTCCTGATTGCGATCGGCTTCGCTGCCGTCGTGCTGCGCGAACACGCGCGACAGCACGCTGATGTCGGCGACCGACACCATCGCGATCGCGAGCGCGCCGGCGACGAGCCGGCTCGCGTCGGCGAGCGAGATCGACGGCAGGCCGAGCGGCGGCAGGGTCCCGGCGAGCGAGCCGACGAGGGCGACGTGCGCGTAGGCGACATGCGCGTTTGCGACATGCGCGTAGGCGACGTGCGCGTTTGCGACATGCGCATTCGCGCCGGCCGCTTCCGGCGCCGCGCCGAGCCAAGCGGCGGCGGCCGACGCGGCGGCGACCGCGATCAGCATGCCGGGCCACGCGGGCGCGACGCGCCGCAGCAGCACGATGCCGACGAGGCAGCCGCCGCCGAGCGCGAGCGACACGAAGTCGATGCGGCCTTGCGCGACGGTCGCGGCGATGCTCGCGACCGCGTCGATGCACGTGCCGCTGGGCGGCGCGGCGCCGAGCAGGCCCGGGAGCTGGCTCGCGACCAGCGTCAGCGCGAGCCCGTTCAGATAGCCGTACTGAATCGGCTTGGACAGCAGATCGGTGACGAAGCCGAACTTCAGCAGGCCGGCGAGCACGCAGAAGCCGCCGGACATCAGCGCGAGCGCGGCGGAGAGCGCGACCGCGTGCGCGGGGTCGCCGTGCGCGAGCGGCGCGATCGCGCCGGCGATCAGCGCGGCGAGCGCCGAGTCGGGGCCGAGCACGAGAATCCGGCTCGGCCCGAAGATCGCGTAGCCGAGAAGCGCGGCGATCGACGCGTTCAGGCCGGCGATGACAGGCAGGCCGGCCGCCTGTGCGTAGCTCATGCCGACGGGCACCAGCACCGCGGTCAGCGCGACGCCCGCGTACAGATCCCGCGCGAGCCATGCGCGCCGGTACGCGCGCAGCGCCGCGACGCCCGGCAGCCAGCGCCGCCACGCTTCGCCGCCGCCGCTGCCTTCATCGCCACCGCGCCGCGCGGCGTCCCGCCCGCGCGCGGCGCGTTCCCGCTCGATCAAGACACGACGTCCATCATCGGGCGCCGCGGCGCGTGCGCGACGACCGGGCCGCGTCCGACGCGCAGCAGCAGTTGCGGGTGCGCGTCGACGTGCAGCAGCGGGCGCAGCCTTTCGCGCAGCGCGGCGATCTCGATCGGCTGATTCAGATACGACGCGGTGAGCCCGGCGGCCGTCGCGACGAGCAGCACGCGTTCGAGCGCCTGGCCGGCCGCGACCCAGGCGTCGTGATCGTCGCTCGCGGTCGAGATGCCGACGATGAGCGGCGAGCCGTCGACGAGCTTGTGATGCATCGCCGCCAGGCCGCCGCCGAGATCGAACGTGCGGATCGCCGACGCGACGACGGGCGTCGCGAAGTCGAGCAGCGCGGGCACGCCGGCGGCGAACGCGGGCATCCCGTCGTTCTGGCGGCGCGGATGCACCCAGTTCGCGAGCTCGCGGCGAAAGCGCGGATCGGCGAATTGCAGGCGGTCGGCGTCGGCGATCAGCTCGGCGATCTCGTTGCGCGCGTCGGGCGCGTCGACGCAGGCGATCTCCGCGCCCTCGGCCGCGCCGGCGGCGACGAGCGCGCGCTGGACTTCGCACGGCACCGCTTCGTTCGCGTAGGGCATGCGGGTCGTCACGCGCTCGACGATCGCATCGAACAGCGGCACGAGGCTCTCGTCGTGGTAGCCGTGCGGATCGAGCCGCACGAGCGCGATCACGTCGGGGTCCGACGTCGACGGGAACATGTCGATCGTGTACGCGAAACCGAAGCGGCTCAGCGCGACGCGCAGGTTGAGGAGCGCCGCGCCGCAACTGATGACGAGCTCGCGATCGTACGGATCGACGACGGACAGCGCGCGCAGCCGGTCCGCGCACAGCATCACCGACGCGTCGCCGAGAATGAAGCGCCACGGCTGCGTGTTGTGGCTCGACGGCGCGAGTGTCGCGTAGTGGATCGCGAGGCGCAGCTTGTCCTCGACGCTCGCCGACGGATCGAATGGCGGGATGGCTTCGTGCGGCGTCGTCTGGAGCGGGGATGTTTCCATGTTGCGGGTCTCCTGTCGGGAGGCGCGTTCGCGTGCGGGCGGGGACGACGCGCCGGGATTCGGGGGCGATGCGGGCTGCGCAGCGTCGATTTCAGTCTATGGAGCGGCTGTCGCGCGGGGCTTGACCCAGATCAACGGCGAATGGGCGGGGGGCGAGCGGGTATTCGGTTCGGGGCGGAGCGCTCTTCGCCGTTGCAGTGCGGGCAGATGGGCACGCGATGCGCGGCAGCGGCGCGATGTGTTCGCGCGTGCGCGGCGCGCTGCGGCGTCAGCCCATTGCGGATGTGTCCGCACTTGCGGCGTCGAGCGCGTCGAGCACCGCCCGCCAATATCCGGCCGACCAGATCGTCGCGAGCGGCACGTCGGTATCGAAGCCGATCGCGCGCGCGCGTTCGCCGGCGTCGAGCGGATCGGCGGTCGCGAGTTGCGCCGCAAGCACGGCCGCGCCCGCGTCCGAGCGATCGTTCTGCGCGGCGGCGCGCGCATCGACGCGTCGTTCGAGGCATGCGCGGCTCGCATGGAAATCGAGAATGAACACGGGCACGCCGGTTTCGCGCGCGAGCGCGACGAAACGCGCGCGGCGCGCATGCGAGAGAAACGTCGCATCGACGAGCGCCGTGTAGCCGGCGCGCAGCACGTCGCGCGCGAGCGCGCGCAGGCGCGCGTATTGCGCGTCGATCTGCTGCGGCGTGTACGCGGCCGCGGGAAGCGGCCGCGCGTCGACCGCCGCGAACGGCCGCGCGCGCTTGCGCTCGCTGTCGCTCGACAGCCGGATCGCGCCGGACACGTCGGCGAGCGCGCGGCTCGCGACCGATTTGCCCGAACCCGAATAGCCGTGGCACAGCAGCAGGCATGGGCGGCGCGCGCGGGCCGCGTGCGCGGCGACGTCGACGTATTGGCGCGCGAGCTCGGCGCGCGCCGCGCCGCCGCCGCCCGCGCGCATCGTCGCGACGAGCGCCCGCACGAGCGCGCGATACGCGACGTACAGCGGCAGCGCGGCGAGACCCGCGAAATCGCCCGTCTCGTCGAGCCAGCGGTTCAGCAGCCGGTGCGCGAGATCGGCGCGATCGTGCGCGCGCAGATCCATCAGCAGAAAAGACAGATCGTTGATCACGTCGATCCAGCGCAGCGCGTCGTCGAAATCGATGCAGTCGAACATCAGCGCGTGCCGGCCGCGTTTCACGACGTTGTTCAGATGCAGGTCGCCGTGGCACGCGCGGACGTAGCCGTCGGCCCGCCGTGCGTCGAGATGCACGGCGAGTTCGTCGCAGCGCCGCCCGCACCACGCGCGCAGCGCCGCCGGCAACGCCGCGCCGAGCGCGCGTTCGAGCGGCGCGAACACGTCGTTGATCTGCTTGCGCAGCTCGTGCGCGCTGCCGTACGCGCGCCGGGGGACGTCGCGCGGCGCGTGCAGATGGTACGCGGCGAGGCGCGTCGCGGCGGCGTCGATGTCCGCCGCGCCGAGCGCGCCGCGCGCGAGCAGCCGGGAGAACAGCATCCGCTCGTCGAAGCGGCGCATCCGGACGACGTGATCGACGGCGGCGCCCGCGCCGAACAGGCGCAGGCCGCGCGTGCGACGCGCGACCGGGCCGGTCGCGAGATAGATCGGCGCGGCGAGCGGGCGGTTCAGCGTGAGCTCCGCTTCGCACGCGCGGCGGCGCGCGGCGAGGTCGCCGAAGTTCGCGAAGCCGAAGTCGAACGGCTTCAGGCGCTTGTATGCGAAGCGTCCGACGAGATAGACGACGGAGATGTGCGTTTCGATGCGCACGATGCGTCCGGCCGGATGCGGATACGTCGCCGCCCGGCGCAGCGTCGCGTCGATTTCGCGCGACAGGCGGCGCGCCGCGCGTTCGCGCACGGCGCGCCGCCGCGGGCCGTTGCCGCGGATGGCGGTCGTGCGCGCGGCGCCGCGTGCGCGGCTCGGCAAGTCGGCGGATTTCGCGGGCTTCGGCTGGCGCGAACGGCGCATCTCGTCACCTCCGGGGATCGTGGTCGCGCGGGATGGGGCGCTGCCTGCCGCGCGGCTGCCGCAGTGTGGAGACCGCCGCGCCGCGATCGCGCCCGTCGTCATTCGACCCGATTGTGCCGGGCGTCGGCTTGACGTGGGTCAAGCGCCCGCGCGCGCCGAGCGCTGCGCCAGGTCGTCATCAGCGTGAACAGACCCTAAGCGCGGTCGCCGTCGCCCGATTGCGCGTCGCGCGCGAGATCCGTTCGCCGTATCGCGACGCTCTTCAGTTTCGCGCGCCACGCGGCGAACAGCAATGCGTTGACCTCCTCGAGCGAGTAATGGCTTGCCAAGGTCAGCGTATTCCCGATCCCCGCGTCGACGCATGGCTGCAGCGCCGCGCGCATCGCGAGGCGGTCGCCCGGCGCGATGTCCGCTTCGGTCGCGAAATACTCCGGCAGCGCGACGCGCTCGCCGCGCAGCGACCGGAACAGCCGGTGCGCGTGGTTCTCCGCGCGCATCCCCGGCGCGCCGGCCGCGCCTGCGCGCACCGTCCGGTGCTCGATCCACGCGCGCGCCGGCTCGATGCCGGGCGAGCAGTTGTCGCCGAACGCGAGGCTCACGCCGACGGTGGGCGCGAACGACGTCAGATGGCTGTTGCGCAGCCCGTCGCGCTCGATCGCGTGGCAGACCGCATGCGGCAGCGGCGGCCCCGCGCGCAGCGCGTCGAGATGCGCATGGCGGTCGCACAGCGGATACGCGCCGCGCTCGGCGGCGAGTTCGGCTGATGCCGAATACGCGAGATTGCGCAGGTCGGACGCGATGTAGCGCGCCATCTCGCGCGCGGCCGGCGAATCGTAGCGCAGCCGCATCATCGCGAGCATGTCCGCGAGCCCCGTCACGCCGACGCCGATCCGCCGCTTCTGGTACGACTCGCGCGCGTGCGCGGCGAGCGGCCAGCGTGCGATGTCGAGCGCGTTGTCGAGCAGGCGCACCTCGACGCGCACGGCCGCGTCGAACGCGGCGAAATCGAAGCGCGGCTCGCCGCCGGCGCCGAACGGATTGCGCACGAAGCGCGACAGGTCGACCGCGCCCAGCATCGCGCTGCCGTACGGCGGCAGCGGTTGCGCGCCGCACGGGCTCGTCGCGTCGATTCGCTCGCGGCCGCGCAGCGGATCGGCGGCGTCGATCGCGTCGACGAACACGAGGCCGGGCCCCGCGCCGTCGCGCGCGGCCGCTACGATCTCGCGCCACAAATTGCGCGCGGGCACGCTCGCATACGTCCATGCGCCGTCTGCGGCGGGCAGCGCGCCGCTCGCCGCGTCGCGCGGCGGCGCGGGGTGCCGCAGCGCCCACGGCAGATCCTGCTCGACCGCCTGCATGAACGCGTCGGTGACGGCCACCGCGAGCTCGAGCGTTGTCCGGCGCGCATGCCCGCGCTCGCGACCGCACTTCGCTGTGGCGAATGCGGACAGATCCGGATGGTCGCAGCGCAGCACCGCGAGCTGCGCGCGGTGGCGGCCGTCGCGCTCGCCCGCCTGCGCGCCGATGCGATCGAACCGGTCGAGCGCCGCGCGCACGCCGGGCGACGTCGGCTGGTCCGCGTCGGGCCGCGCGCCAGCGGGCGGGATGTCCGAGAAGTCGTAGCCGAGGTCGGCGCCCATCGCGAGCGCGAGGCGCGCTTCGTCGAGCGCCTCGTCGAGGTTCGGTTGAAAGCGCGTGAGCGCGGCGGGCGCGCGGATCGGATGCACGAAGCAGCTCGCCATCGTCTGGTCCGGCGCGGCGCCCGCGCGCGCCATGATGCGGCCCGCGCCGAGCGCGCCGTTCAGCAGGTTCCGGTAGAAGCGCCGCGCGGCGCTCGAGCGCGTCGCCGCCGGCTCCGCGAGCGCGAGCGCGCGAGCGACCCGCGCGCACGCCTGGGCACGCGAGTTCTCGCCCGGCAGCGCGTAGCGGTCGGCGAATACGGCGTCGCAGATCGGTTGGTCGTCCATGATGCCGATCATGCGGACGAACGAATCGGCGTGGCGACCGATGCGCGTGCGTTTGTTGATCGTCCGCAAGCGGCGTGCGCGCGCGCCGCGCGCGGTGGTTCGCCGCGCGGCTCAATGCGTGATTCGGTGCTCGGGCTCGACGCTCTGCGCGCCGCGCGGCGGCTCGCTGGCCGCGCGCCGCGCCGCTTCCGCGCGCGCCCAGAACGCGTCGAGCGCCGGATGGATCGAGCGCCGCCAGTGCGGGCCGAGAAAGAGGTCGTAGTGATCGCAGTCCGGCTCGGTGATCCGTTCGCGCGCGGCGTCGGGCACCGCGTTGCACAGCTCATGCGCGGCGTGCGTCTGGCCGGTGCCAGCGATGTCGTCGCGGCCGCCTTCGATTGTGCAGAGCGCAGTGCGCGTGAGCTGCTCCGGCGCGACGCGGCGGCAGCCGATCGACCAGCGGCCTTGCGCGAGCAGCCGCTCGTGAAAGATCACGCGGATCGTGTCGAGGAAATAACGCTCGGTCATGTCGAGCACCGCGCCATATTCGTTCATCTCGCGCAGGCAGCGCGCGGCGGACGCGAGATCGCCCGTCATCCACGCGGCCCAGTAGCGGCTTTCGAGCGACACGCGCCGCTGCGGATGCGCCACGACGATCGCCGCGTGCTGGATGAAGCCCGGATAGACGCGCCGCCCCGCGCCCGCATACGGCGGCGGCACGACGTCGATCGCCGCGCGGCGGAACCAGTCGAGGTCGTGTTCGAGCGCGAAGCGGTCGACGAGCGTCGGGTGCGAGCGCGTGTCGATCGGGCCGCCGAGCAGCGCGACGCTCGCGACGTGGACGCCGCGCGCCGCAAGCAGCGCGGCGGCCGCGAGCGCGGGCACCGTCGCCTGGCAGACCGCCATCACGTGCAGCCTGCCCTCGTCCGCGCCGGCGATGAAGTGCTCGAGCGTGCACACGTAGTCGTCGAGGCCGAACGCGCCCGCGTCGGGCGGGACGTCGCGAGCGTTGCGCCAGTCGGTCACGTAGACGTCACGCGTCGCGAGCATCGTCTCGACGGTCTCGCGCAGCATCACCGCATGGTGGCCGGCGAGCGGCGTGCACAGAAAGACCGCGGAGCGCGCGGCCGCGCCGCCGTCGAGCCGGCGGGAGAACTTGCGCAGCGCGCAGAACGGCGTGTCGTCGACGATGCATTCGTCGACCGGGACGGCCGCGCCGTCGATCGCGACCGATGCGATCGCGAACGGCGGCGGCGCGGGGACCGCATCGGCCGCGCGCGCCATCGGGCCCCATGTCGGCCAGCCGGCCGGGCGCGCGCTCGCGCTCGCGTGCTGCGCGGCGCCCGCCCACGGCTGGCATGCGCGGAAGAATTCACGTTGCGCTTCGAGCCACGCGTACAGCATCGAACCTCCTTGCTGGCGGTACGGGGACACACTGCCGCGGCCGTCGCGGCGCGCGCGGGCGCGGAGAGACAAGCGGCTGGGGCGCTTCCGGCACCGAAGCGGCCGCCTTCGCAAAGCGTGCCGGAGACGGCGGGCGGGCGCGGATGCGCTTGGCCGCGGCGCTGCGCGTCCGACGCGCATCGGATTGGGACAGCATAGGCCGGCGAGCGCCGCATCGCCAGATTAAAAGCCGCGTGCGGCGGGTCATTGACGATAGTCAAGCAGATCGCGGCCGGGCGCCCCGGCAGCCGAGCGTTCCGGCGGCGGGGCGCGATGACGGCGGCGGTCTCCGACGCGCGATCGTTCGACGCAGGGCGTTGCAGCGGCGCGACCGCGGTGGCATCGTGGCGTGAACGCGCTTCGCGCGGAGGGCGGCGCGCGCGGAAACGGAAGAGAAACGGAAACGGATCGCCGCCGGTCGCCCGGACACGCGCCCGCGCGGCGAAGCGGAAATCGCAGCTTCAAGGCAAACCCGGCAGGCAACACGGCACGCATCGCCCCGCCGTCGCCGCGCACCGCGCGACGGCCCGATGCGGCAACGCGAAACGCGGAGGACCCGATGGCAGCGTTCGACGAACATCAACTCCAGGTTCTGGGCGCCCTGCTGCGCGCGTGCAGGCAGGCGCTCCAGGCGGACGTGCGCGCAGGCGAGCGGCAGCGCGCCGACGAGCCGTATGCGAACCTCGCGGGCCCCGCGCCCGACGAAGGCGACGAGGCGAACGCGGATCTGTTCGTCGACGTCGGCCATGCGCTGATCGGCATGAAGCTCGCCGAGCTGCGCGACGTCGATGCGGCGCTGCAACGGATCGCGCGGCGCGACTACGGCTTCTGCGCGGATTGCGGGCAGCCGATCGCCTACGAGCGCCTGCTCGCGCGCCCGACCGCGTTGCGCTGCGCATCGTGCCAGCGCGCGCACGAGCGGCGGTTCGCGACGCAGCCGAGGCCGTCGCTGTGAGCGGCGCCGGCCGTTCGTACACCACGCGCGCTACGCGCGCCGAGCCCGCCGCGTTCGCCGCGCGCGGCGTGGCGACGGGAGGCGCCGATGCGTGAATTCGACTATCTGCTCATCGGCGGCGGCATCGCGAGCGTCAGCGCCGCGCGGACGCTGCGCGGCGAGGACGCGTCGGCGAGCATCGCGATTCTCTGCGGCGAGCCCGTGCTGCCGTATCAGCGCCCGCCGCTCAGCCAGGAATTCCTGATGGGCGCCGCGCAGCCCGCGAGCATCACGCTGCATGACGCGGCGTTCTACGCGTCGCAGCGCATCGACATCGTGCTCGACGCGCGCGCCGAGCACCTCGATCGCGCGAAGCGGATCGTGCGCGCGTCGAACGGCGTCGCATACCGTTACCACAAGCTGCTGATCGCGACGGGCGCGAGCGCGAAGGTGCCCGAGCTGCCCGGCATCGGGCTCGACGGCGTGCACGTGCTGCACACGGTCGCGCAGGCGCAGGCGCTGAAGGACGCGAGCGCGCACGCGCGCCGCGCGACGGTGCTGGGCGGCGGTTTTCTCGGCGTCGAGATCGCCGCGACGCTGCAGGCGCTCGGCCTGCAGGTGACGCTCGTCGAGCACGCGCCCGATGTGATGCCGACACTGCGCGCGCCGGCGCTCGCGAGCCATTTCGACGCGCTCTGCAAGGCCCGCGGCATCGAGGTGCTGACGAGCCGCGAGGTGCGCCGCGTGCTCGGCGACGCGCGCGTCGAGGCGGTCGAGACGAGCGACGGCGGCACGCGGCCGTGCGATCTGTTCGTCGCGGCGGTCGGCGTCACGCCGAACTGCGGCTGGCTCGACGGCAGCGGCCTCGTGCTCGGTGATGGGGTCGAAGTCGACGCGTTCCTGCAGACAGCCGATCCGGACGTGTTCGCGGCGGGCGACGTCGCGCACTTCGGCGATCCGATTTTCGGCGTGCGGCGGCGGATCGAGCACTGGGACAACGCGGTGCGGCAGGGCAGGATCGCCGCGCGCAACATGCTCGGCCGCCGGCTGCCGTATCGCGACGTGTCGATTTTCTACGGCAGCGTGTTCGGGCTGTCGTACAACCTGCTCGGCTATCCGGCCGGCGCGACCGAGACGATCGAGCGCGGCTCGTTCGAGGATTCCTCGTACACGCTGCTCTATCTCGCCGACGACGTGCTGCGCGCCGCGTTCACGATCGACCGGCCGGCCGGCGAGATCGCCGCGCTGAACGATGCGATCCGGCTGCACGTGAACGTCGCCGCGCAGAAGTCGAAACTGAGCGATCCGAACTTTGCGCTCGACAGGCTGCCGGTGCAGACGATCCTGATCCTGCAGGGCGGCGGCGCGCTCGGCGCGTTCGAGTGCGGTGCGATCAAGGCGCTCGAGCAGCACGGCGTGCGGCCCGACGTGATCTCCGCGGTGTCGATCGGCGCGTTCAACGGCGCGATCGTCGCGAGCCACCCGACGGGCGCGTCGAAGGCGCTCGAAGCGTTCTGGCGCGACATGTCGATCGCGCTGCCGCTGCCGCACGGCTCGCAGTGGCATCAGGCGTGGCTGTCGACGTATGTGCTGTCGTTCGGCGTGCCGAATTTCCTGAAGCCGCAATGGTCGCGGCTCGGCTTCGACGCCGATCGGCTTCGCGCGAAATGGACGAGCTTCTTCGACGCGTCGTCGATCGAGAAGCTGATCGAGCGCTACGTCGATTTCGATTCGCTCGGCATGAGCCCGACGCGCCTCTTGATCGCCGCGGTCGACGTGGAGACGGGCGAGCCGCGCATCTTCGACAGCTACGTCGATCGCCTGAGCCCCACGCATCTGCTCGCGAGCGGCAGCCTGCCGCCGGGAATGCCGTGGACCGTCGTCGACGGCCGGCCATACTGGGACGGTGGCGTCGTCAGCAACTCGCCGCTCGATCTCGTGATCGCGCGGTGCGGGCAGATCGGCGGACGCGTGTTCATCGTCGATCTGTTCTCGGGCACGAAGATGCTGCCGACGAACCTCGTCGAAGTGATGCTGCGCCGCGAGGAAATCGCGTACATGGACCGCGTTCGCAACGATCTGCGCTTCGAGGAATACGCGAGCGATTTTCGCGATCTCGTCGACGGCATCCTCGCGCACGTCGACGCGCCGGCCGCGAACGAGATCCGTCAGCAGCCGCTCTACATCCGGCTGATGGGCAATCGCGCGGCGATCGACATCGAGCGGATCACGCTGAACCGGGACGGGCGGCTGTCGTTCATCGAGGATTACGATTTTTCGTCGGACGCGATCGCGCAATTGCAGAAGCAGGGCTACGACGCGGCACTCGCCGCGCTCGCGAACGGCCGCGCGCAGCGCCGGCGCGCGCATCGCGGAGCGTGACGTTTGACGTGTGACGTGTGACGTGTGACGCGCGCGAGGCGCTCGCGTCGCCCCGCACGCGCCCTCGCTCACGCCGCGGCGCGTTCCTCCCCGGCGCTGTCCCACTGCTGCTCGCCCGCCGCGGGCACGTGGCTCATCGCATGTTCGGCGAGCGCGGTGATCGTGAGACTCGGGTTGACCCCGAGATTCGCGCCGAGCACCGAGCCGTCGCAGACGTACATGTTCCGGTAGCCGAACACGCGGCTGCAGCCGTCGCACACGCCGTCGCGCGCCATCTCCGCGCCGCCGAGCGCGCGCGCCGCCTTCCGCGCGAAGTCGTTCGCGGCCGGAATGTACGCGGGGATCTTCGCGCCGGATGTCGCGAGCTGCTTCGAGAACGGCCAGACGTGGCGGCAGCCGACCATGCAGCCGCCGCAGCCGACGCACGACGTGCGCTCGGGGCACGCGCCGCCGAAGTACGGATCGGCATGGCGCGTGCCGGGCGCGTCGGCGTCGTCGCCGAAGAACACGCCGACCTCGGTCGGATAAAAGCTCTTCTCGGCGCCGATACGCTGCCGCCAAAGCCGGAGCCGATCACGACATAGTCGTAATCGCAGGACTGCTGCTTCATTCGGTTCACCTTTTTGATGGTTCGAACCGGCCGGCGTGCGCGACGGTGCGCGAGCGGGTTCGTCTCCCTGTTTTCCTGCTGTCGCGCGATGCGGCGCACGACGCGCGCACACCGATCCGATCCGCGTATTCCCGCGCGAACCCCGCGGTGTCGAGCGCCTTGCGCCGAGCATCGATTCGAAACGCGGTGCGCGCGATAGCGCGTTGATTTCCCGCTCGTTTGCGCGGCGATTCAAACAGCGGCCGGCGGAGCTCTCAGCGCCTGCGCGATGCACGGCCGCGATGCTTGCGCGGTTCCTGATTCATCGCGAACGCGCGTCACGCCGGCGCGTGCTCGGCGCACTCGACGATCGCGCGATGCGTGACGACGATCTGCTCGCGCAGCCAGCGCAGGCCGGGCTGAGCGTCCTGCTGCCGATGCCAGATGAGGCTCACCTGGATCGGCGCGATGTCGATCGGCAGCGGCGCGATCTGCAACGCATGGACATCGGCGAACCGCTCGGCGAGCCGGCGCGGGATCGTGCCGAGCAGGTCCGATTTCGCGACGAGCGCGGGAATCGTCAGATAGTGCGGCACCTGCAGATGCACGACGCGCCGCACGCGCGCGGAGCCGAGCACGATCTCGAGCGGCGAGCCGCGCCTGTCGCGCGGCTGGATCGACACGTGCCCGCTTTCCTCGTAACCGCGCAGCGCGAGCCCGCCGGCGAACGCCGGATGGCCGGCGCGCCCGATCACGACGAGATGCTCCTCGTGCAGCGGCTCGTAGCAGAGCTCGGGATTGTCGAAATGCAGATAGTCGATCGCGAGATCGAGCGTGCCCGTCGTCAGTTGTGCGGGAATCGAGCCGGCGTCGTCGCTCTGCACCGAGAGCATCACGTTCGGCGCGCGCGACTTGATGTGCGCGAGCAGATCGGGCAGCAGCACCGTTTGCCCGTAATCGTTCATCGACAGCTTGAACAGATGATGCGTGTCGGGTTCGAAATCGGCTTGCGGGCCAAGCCCGATCTGCAGCAGATACAGCGCCTGACGCACCGGCTCGTACAGCGCGCGCGCCTGTGCGGTGGGCGTCATGCCGCGCGCGGTGCGCGTGAAGAGCGACTCGCCGAGCTGCTGGCGCAGCCGCGTCAGCGCATTGCTGACGGCCGGCTGGCTCATGTGCAGGCGCACCGCGGCGCGCGACAGGTTCTGCTCCTGCATCAGCGCGTCGAACACGAGCAGCAGGTTCAGGTCGAGCTGTCGCAGATTCTGGATCATTCGGTGGCGCTCCGGAAGGGTTGCATGCCGCGCGCGGGGCGCGTCGACCATCTGCGCCGGGACGTCGTGCGCAACGAGCCCGGCGCGCCGTGGCAGGCGCGCGCCGCGAACGCGGCCGGCAGCCTGAGCATCCTGCCGACCTACGAGTGTCGCTCCGGCGCGCACGGAACGCGTTTCGTCCGCAGCACGCTGCACTACCATTCGCCGAGCCCGCTGCTGCGGCTCGCGAACGCGCTCGTGATGCGCAGGCGCGTCGAACGCGAGTCCGCGCATTCGCTGACGCTGCTGAAGCGGCGGCTCGAAGCCGCGCCCCGCGACGCATGCGTATCGAACGCATGCTTCGCGCTTCACGGTGCGCCTGTCGCCGCTTTCCGCGCGCTCACGCCCAGAGCCGCCGCGTCGCCACTTTCCCGAGCCCGCGGCGAATGCTGCCCTCGAGCACGTGCCGGACGAGCGGCGCGACGAACGGCACCTTGCCCTCGAACGTGATCACGTAATGAAAATACGTGCGGCGCTCGTCGATCGGAACGAAGCGCATCACGCCGAGATGGTCGCGCAGCGGGCTGCCGCGCGTGATCCGGTATTCGATCCGTTCGTTTTCCTGATAAGCGGTCACCGTCTCGACGAACGGCGGCGCACCCGGCACGCGCATCTCGCGCGCCGAGCCGACGCCGTTGCGCGCGGGCTCGCCGTCGCTGATCCGGCGGATTTTCGCGGGCGAGAAGATCGACTTGAGATTCTCGTGCTCGCTGAAGAAGCGGAAGACCTGCTGAACCGGGGCGTCGAACTCTTCGGCGATTTCTATGCGTTGCTGTTTCATATGAAGCTCGCGTTTCGAGGGTGGAGGGCGGCCGGTGCGCAATCGAGCAGGGCATCGCCCGGCTGCGCGCCGGCCGATGCTGCGGTGCGCCACGGCAGCCGGTCTCGTCGCACACGCAATGACAATGACATCGATCAATGTAATCGTCAATCGGGACGATCGCCGCGCATCGCCGTGCGGATGCGGGGCCGAGTCGCGGACGAGCGTCGCGCGACGGAGACGACGGGAAGCGACGGAAAGCAACAATGAAGCGAACCGTCAGCGCCGCGGCACCTCGCAATCGACGTACTCGATGTAGCCGCGGCCGCTGTATGCGCGGCCTTTGGTGAAGCCGTCGAAGCGATAGCTCGCGACATACCCGCGCCCATGGCCGAAGCGCCAGGGGCTGTCGATCGTGCCGCGCAGTTCGAGCCACGGCCGGCCCGCGCCGTCGCGCGCGGTCCACGACAGCCGTTGTGGCAGCCGCATGCGCCGGCCGTCCGGCGCGTTCGCAAGCTCCGGCCCGTATTCGTCGACGACGAACGCGACGCCGCGCTCGTGGAACTCGGCTGCGCCGTCGAGCGCGCGCAGATGGATGCCCTTGAACGCCTTTTCGCCGAGCACGCGGACTTCGGTCAGCAGCAACTGGACGCCTTCGCCGAGGTTCACGATCTGGTACGTGAAGAAATCGAGCGGCAGCTTCCAGCGCTCGCCGAGCGGCTTCGCGAACCACGCTTGCGGCGTCGTCATCCGTGCGTATTCGAACGTGCACAGCGTGTCGACCGGCATCGTGCGGCCGCCGTGGCGGATCGTGCCCGAGCACGTCGCGAGCAGGCTCAGGTGGTCGTATGCGACGTTGCGGACGAACCACGAGACGATGTCGGTGCAGTCGATCGCGACGTCGAGGCCGAAGTGCGCGTAGTCGGCCTTCACCGTGTAGCGCGGGTACGCGCCCGCGATCGTCAGGTCGCCGCCGAACGCGACGACCGTGTCCGCGCGCCGTACCGCGCATTCGCGCGCGATCGAATACGCGCGATAGTGATGCGCGCCGTCGGCGGCCGTTGACGACAGCACCGTCGCGACGTCGCGCGGATCGCCGTCGGTCAGGTAGTCATTGTCGAACGCGACGCTGCCCGTCGCGCCGAGCAGCGTCATCACGTTGCAGTACCGGTGCGGTTCCGGCAACTCGGGAAAGAAGATGCCGTAATGCGTGAGCCCGTAGCGCTTGTCGCGCACGTGCGGCACGAGCATGTCCGGCGTGACGAACGGACGCGTCGACGCATCGGCCGCGCGGTCGATTCTCGGCAGCAGCGCGGTGACGACGATGCGCGCGAGCGCCGACATCAGCGGGTTCGTGCGCGTCGCGCAGGCGGGCGGCGCGTTGTCCGGGGCAAGGATCGAGTTCATGAGCGAAAGCAGTCGGTGGCGCGCCGCAGGCGACGAAGTCGTGACGATTCGGAATCCAGATGATGTCGCGCGCGGGCGGTCTCCATGTCGTGAATGAAGCGGACTTCGCGCGAACGGTCGAGACGGAATGCGCGCCGCCCAGCCAATAATTACATCAATCGATGTAACGTTCTGGAGAGTCTAGGACGAAACGCGAAACCGCGGAAATTGATTGTGGTGATAAGCGATATTCGAATCGCGATGCGCCGCCGTTTTCCCCGCGTCGGCGGGCGGACGCAAGCGCATAACTCGTGACGAGAGTGGGGGCATCGCGCACGGCGCGCGCCGCTCGTGCGACGCGCGCATGCCGGGCGGGTTCGCGCGCGCGCTCGCGCCGCGGCGCTTGCGCATCGCACAAAAACGAACTCGACGAACACGCGTGCCGCATGCACGGCAACATGCCGCGCGATATCGCGCCCGCAGCATCCGCCGCGCGCGACCGACGCCACGCGAACGAGCGTGCTAAACGATCACATAACATTCCGGCGTCCGTTTGAAAATCGGGGCGACTCCGGGGCCGAAGAAGCTTTCACCATGCGCGATAACTTTGTTACGCTCTGCGGCGAAGCGTGCGACAAAATCAAACGTGGAGACAATTGAATGAGCCAGTACGGGCCATTGCGATTGCATGTGCCGGAGCCTACCGGGCGTCCGGGATGCAAGACCGATTTTACTTACCTGCGCCTGTCGCCAGCCGGCAAGGTGCGCAAACCCCCCATCGACGTCGCGCCCGCCGACACGAGCGACCTGGCCTATGGCCTCGTGCGCGTGCTCGACGAGCACGGACGAGCCGTCGGGCCCTGGGCGCCCGACATCGATCCCGACATCTTGCGCAAAGGCATCCGCGCGATGCTGAAGACGCGCATCTTCGACGCGCGCATGCAGATCGCGCAGCGCCAGAAGAAGATCTCGTTCTACATGCAGTGCCTCGGCGAGGAAGCGATCGCAGTCGCGCACACGCTCGCGCTCGAGCGCGGCGACATGTGCTTTCCGACGTATCGGCAGCAAGGGATCCTGATGGTGCGCGACTATTCGCTCGTCGACATGATGTGCCAGTTGATGTCGAACGCGCGCGATCCGCTGAAGGGCCGCCAGTTGCCGGTGATGTACTCGTCGCGCGACGCGGGCTTCTTCTCGATCTCGGGCAATCTCGCGACGCAGTTCATCCAGGCGGTCGGCTGGGCGATGGCCTCGGCGATCAAGGGCGACACGCGCATCGCATCCGCGTGGATCGGCGACGGCGCGACGGCCGAAGCCGATTTCCATACCGCGCTCACGTTCGCACACGTGTACCGCGCGCCCGTGATCCTGAACGTCGTCAACAACCAGTGGGCGATCTCGACGTTCCAGGCGATCGCGGGCGGCGAGGGCGCGACGTTCGCCGGGCGCGGCGTCGGCTGCGGGATCGCATCGCTGCGCGTCGACGGCAACGACTTCCTCGCGGTCTACGCCGCGTCCCGCTGGGCGGCCGAGCGCGCGCGCCGCAACCTCGGGCCGACGCTGATCGAATGGGTCACGTATCGCGCGGGCCCGCACTCGACGTCCGACGATCCGACCAAGTACCGCCCCGGCGACGACTGGACGCACTTCCCGCTCGGCGATCCGCTTGAGCGCCTGAAGCGCCACATGGTCGGCCTCGGCGTGTGGTCCGAGCAGGAGCACGAGGACACGAAGGCCGCGTTCGAGGCCGAGGTGCTCGCCGCGCAGAAGGAAGCGGAGCGCTACGGCACGCTGGCCGACGAGCACGTGCCGAACGTCGCGAGCATTTTCGAGGACGTCTACAAGGAGATGCCCGCGCACCTGCGCCGGCAGCGCCAACAGCTCGGGGTTTGACAGCGATGACGACAGCAGGCAAAGACGGTCCGGCGGCTTCGCCGATGACCATGATCCAGGCTTTGCGCTCGGCGATGGACGTGATGCTCGAGCGCGACGGCAACGTGGTGGTGTTCGGGCAGGACGTCGGCTATTTCGGCGGCGTGTTCCGCTGCACCGAAGGACTGCAGAACAAGTACGGCAAGTCGCGCGTGTTCGATGCGCCGATCAACGAAGGCGGCATCGTCGGCGCGGCGGTCGGGATGGGCGCGTACGGGCTGCGCCCCGTCTGCGAGATCCAGTTCGCCGACTACTTCTATCCGGCGTCCGACCAGATCGTGTCGGAGGCGGCGCGGCTGCGCTACCGGTCGGCGGCCGAGTTCATCGCGCCGCTGACGATCCGCATGCCGTGCGGCGGCGGCATCTACGGCGGCCAGACGCACAGCCAGAGCCCCGAGGCGATGTTCACGCAGGTGTGCGGGCTGCGCACCGTGATGCCGTCGAATCCGTACGACGCGAAGGGGCTGCTGATCTCGGCGATCGAGAATGACGATCCGGTGATCTTCCTTGAGCCGAAGCGGCTCTACAACGGCCCGTTCGACGGCCACCACGATCGGCCGGTGACGCCGTGGAGCAAGCATCCGGCGAGCCTCGTGCCCGACGGCTACTACACGGTACCGCTCGATTCGGCGGCGATCGTGCGCGCCGGCGGCGACGTGACGGTGCTCACCTACGGGACGACCGTTCACGTGTCGCTCGTGGCCGCCGCGGAAACCGGCATCGACGCCGAGGTGATCGACCTGCGCAGCCTGTGGCCGCTCGATCTCGACACGATCGTCGAATCGGTGCGCAAGACGGGGCGCTGCGTCGTCGTGCACGAGGCGACGCGCACCTGCGGCTTCGGCGCGGAACTCATCTCGCTCGTGCAGGAGCACTGCTTCCATTGGCTCGAAGCGCCCGTCGAGCGCGTGACCGGCTGGGACACGCCGTATCCGCATGCGCAGGAATGGGCGTATTTCCCGGGCCCGAACCGGGTCGGCGACGCGCTGCGGCGCGCGATGGAGAATTGACATGGGCATCCACGTCATCAAGATGCCGGACATCGGCGAAGGGATCGCGGAGGTCGAGCTCGGGCTGTGGCACGTGAAGATCGGCGATCGCGTGAAGGAAGACCAGGCGATCGCCGACGTGATGACCGACAAGGCGTCGGTCGAGATTCCGTCGCCCGTCGCGGGCGTCGTCGTCGCGCTGGGCGGCAAGGAAGGCGACGTGCTGCCGGTCGGCAGCGAACTCGTGCGGCTCGAAGTCGAAGGCGACGGCAATCACAAGGGCGAGCCCGATGGCGCGGCGGCGAACGGCGACGCGCGCGGCTCGGCCGCGGCGCGGGAGCGCATTGCCGACGTGGCGCATGCGCATGCGGGCGCGGCAGCCGCGCGAAGCGAGCGCGATGCCGGCGACGACCGCGAAGCGCGGAGCGCCGCGCACGCGGCATCGCCCGCCGCCGCGCAATCCGCCGCGCGCGAGAGCGCCTCGCCGCCGCCGCCCGCGCGCCGGCCGGGCGAGCGTCCGCTCGCGTCGCCCGCGGTGCGCAAGCGCGCGTGGGATCTCGGCGTCGAGCTGCGCTACGTGCACGGCACGGGCGAAGCGGGCCGGATCCGGCACGAGGATCTGGACGCCTTCCTGCAAGGCGGCGGCGCGGCCGAGTCGCGCGCGCGCGGCGGCCATGCCGCGTACGCCGAGCGTCACGACGAGGAAGCGGTGCCCGTGATCGGCCTGCGCCGCAAGATCGCGCAGCGGATGCAGGACGCGAAGCGCCGGATTCCGCACTTCAGCTACGTCGAGGAGATCGACGTCACCGAGCTCGAAGCGCTGCGCGCCGAGCTGAACCGCAAGTACGGCGATGCGCGCGGCCGCCTGACGGTGCTGCCGTTCCTCGCGCGCGCGATGGTGATCGCGCTGCGCGATTTCCCGCAGATCAACGCGCGCTACGACGACGAAGCCGGCGTCGTCACGCGTCACGGCGCGGTGCATCTGGGCATCGCCACGCAGAGCAAGGCGGGCCTCACGGTGCCTGTCGTGCGCCACGCGGAGGCGCGCGATCCGTGGGCGATCGCGGCCGAGATCGCACGGCTCGCGGACGCGGTGCGCGCGGGCCGCGCGGAGCGCGACGAGCTGTCGGGCTCGACGATCACGATCACGAGCCTGGGCGCGCTCGGCGGCATCGCGTCGACGCCCGTCATCAATTCGCCCGAAGTCGGCATCGTCGGCGTGAACCGGATCGTCGAGCGGCCGATGTTCCGCGGCGGCGCCGTCGTCGCGCGCAAGCTGATGAACCTGTCTTCGTCGTTCGATCATCGCGTGGTCGACGGCATGGATGCGGCCGAGTTCATCCAGGCCGTGCGCGCGCTGCTCGAGCAACCCGCCCTTCTTTTCGTGGAATGAGCCGATGAGCGACACCAGGACAACAACCCTGCTCGTGATCGGCGGCGGGCCCGGCGGCTATGTCGCCGCGATTCGCGCGGGGCAGCTCGGCGTGCGCACGATCCTCGTCGAGCGCGACAGGCTGGGCGGCACGTGCCTGAACATCGGCTGCATCCCGTCGAAGGCGCTGATTCACGCAGCGGGCGAATTCGACAAGGTGCGCGGCTTCGCCGGCGATTCGCCGCTCGGCATCCGCACCGAGGCGCCCGCGATCGACATCGCGCGCACGGTGGCGTGGAAGGACGGCATCGTGAAGAAGCTGACGGGCGGCGTCGGCGCGCTGCTGAAGAAGAACGGCGTCGAAGTCGTGCACGGCGACGCGCGCGTCGTCGACGGCAAGAACGTCGACGTCGACACGGGCGACGGCGCGCGCGTGCGTATCCAGTGCGAGCATCTGCTGCTCGCCGCGGGCTCCGAGCCCGTCGAGCTGCCGGCGATGCCGTTCGGCGGCAACGTGATCTCGTCGACCGAGGCATTGTCGCCGGGCAGGCTGCCGAAGCGGCTCGTCGTCGTCGGGGCAGGGTACATCGGGCTCGAGCTAGGCATCGCGTACCGCAAGCTCGGCGTCGACGTGACCGTCGTCGAGGCGCGCGAGCGCATCCTGCCGATCTACGATGCGGAGCTGACGAAGCCCGTCGCCGCTTCGCTCAAGCGCCTCGGCGTGCGCGTGCATCTCGGCCACGAGGTGCTCGGGCTGAACGCGCGCGGCGATGCGGTGCGCGTGCAGGACGACGCGCACGCGCAAACCGAGCTCGCCGCCGACCAGGTGCTCGTGACGGTCGGCCGCCGTCCGCGCACGCAGGGCTGGGGGCTCGAGACGCTGCAGCTCGACCGCGCGGGCGCCGCGCTGAAGATCGACGACATGTGCCGCACGTCGATGCGCAACGTGTGGGCGATCGGCGATCTGACGGGCGAGCCGATGCTCGCGCATCGCGCGATGGCGCAAGGCGAGATGGTCGCGGAGCTGGTTGCCGGCAAGCGGCGCCATTTCATGCCCACCGCGATTGCGGCGATCTGCTTCACCGATCCCGAGGTCGTGTCGGCCGGGCTAGCGCCCGACGAAGCCGAGCGCGCGTTCGGCGCATGCCTGAGCGCGTCGTTTCCGTTCGCCGCGAACGGCCGCGCGCTGACGCTCGAAGGCGCGGACGGCTTCGTGCGCGTCGTCGCGCGCCGCGACGATCACGTGATCGTCGGCTGGCAGGCGGTCGGCGTGGGCGTGTCCGAGCTCGCGGCCGCGTTCTCGCAATCGCTCGAAATGGGTGCGCGCCTCGAGGACGTCAGTGGTACGATTCATGCACATCCGACGCTCGGGGAAGCGGTGATGGAAGCCGCACTTCGCGCGCTCGGCCACGCGTTGCACATCTGAAGCACGCATTCGCGATCGCGCGCGCCGCGCGATCGCGTCCGACATCAACGACGCCGGGACGCGTCGCGATCCCGGCCATCAGGCACAGAGGCGAGCGAGGGCGAATGGCGATCTCCAACATCCACTACGACGAAAACTAAGCGGTACGGCGACGTGCCGGACGCGTTCGCGCGTCGCGGGCTGCGCTGGCCGACGCGTTTCGTTCGCCATTCCGGCGCGCGCCGCCGGTGCGCGGCATCGTGCCTCGCGCCGGCGGCGCGCCGCTTGAGCGAACGCAGCCTCTGCCGCGCGCGTCGCGCGCGTTTTCGCATTCGGTGCGCCGTGCCGGCGTACCGGTTCCAGCCCAGATAACGAGGCCCGCCGGGCACGCCGGCGTCCGATTCGCCCGCGCATCGCGCGGGCGTGCCCTTCCTTTTCCCTTTGCTTGACTCCGCTTGACGGCGGCAGCGTCGCTGCCGCGCGACTGATCACCACCGATGGCCGCCGGTGGCCGTGATGCAGGAGCAATTCTTTTCTTTCCCGACTCCGCACGACGCGTTCACGTCACCGTTCGCAATTTGACCTGTCGCCATGAGCCGCCCGGTCGTCGTGCGCTTTGCGGCTGTCGGGCCAAACCGCCATCGCCTTCCCACCCCAACCAATGGATCGGCGTCATGGCTCGACAATCCACCTCTGTTCCTTTCGAACCTTCCTCTTCCGACCTCGCGCGCACGCGCGTCGGCATCGTCGACGGCAAGCGCATCTCGCTCGGCGTGCAGGGCGACGCGTTGCGCGGCTTCGTGCTCGAACGGCGCTGCAAAAGCCCCGGCGAGCCGGTGTCGACGCAGCGCGTCGGCCTGCGCGACCCGGCGGCCGTCGCGGCGTTCGTCGAGCACGACCCTTATGCCGCGCAGCTCGGGATCGACTACCGCGCGTTGCTCGACGTGCATCGCGCAGCAGGCGATGCGGGGCTGCACGGCATGCTCGCTGTGCATGATGCACGGCATGCGCATGCCGCGAACGACGCATCCGATGCATACCGCCCAGCGGAGCGCGCGGCCGCCGCACCCGCCGCACTTGCCGCACCCGCCGCGCAGCCAGAATTCGCGGTCGAATGCGAGCACGACGGCGCGCTGCTCGCGCTGATGCGATGGATCTGCGCGTCATGCGGTGCGACGCAGTGCTTCTATCACTGGTTCGTCGTCGACGAGGACACGGGCGAGTTCACGACGCATGATCTGCTGATCGGCGGCGCGCCTGCGTGGGCGCAGCGCTACGTGCACCAGCACTGGTATCTGAACGATCCCGCCGTCGCGCACGCGCGCGACAACACGCAGCCGTTGCGCGGCTCGGCGCTTGCCGAATTGCCGTCCGATCACTGGCTGAACCACTACGCGCAGACGCAGGGGCTCGGCAGCAACGTGTTCTTTCCCGCGCATCGCCGCGACGTGTCGACGTTCGGCTTGCTGCACGTCGCGACGCCGCTGTCCGCGCCGCACGGCGAGGACGCGCTGTGGCGCAACCGGCGCGTGCTGCGCGGGCTCGCGAACGAGATGCTCGAATGGCGCGTCGTGCGGCGCCGTCGCGAGCTCGCGCAGGAGCTGTCGCTCGCCGCGCAGGACGTGCTGGCGCTGCGGCTCGTCGCGCGCGGCGGCGGCGCGCGCCACGTCGCCGAGGAATTGCGGCTCGACGAGCGCGCGGTCTATCAGCTCTTCACCGCGATCAACCGCAAGATGGACAGCAAGCACATCAAGAGCAGCGCGACGAAGGCGAAGCGCCTGGGATTGCTTGCCGAAGGCTATATCTCGAAATGAGCGTAAGCATGCTTGCCATATGCCGTAAACGATCTAAGTCATTACGCGGGCGTTTTCCGTTAGCCTGTATCGCACGCATCGGCCGTCACGCGCGATGCGTCGCCGGACGAACGCCGCGCACGCGCGCGGCGCGTCGCGCGGATGCGCCGTCCGGTTGGCCGCTGCATCCATCGGTTCACGATTCAGGTTGAATGCATGACGAAGTGCGTTCGATGCGGGCCCGAACCGCGCCGGACGCCGAGAAACAGAAACGGGCAGATTCGAACGAGAGGCAATTGGACGACGAGGGGCCGGTAGTCGTCGACGAACGGGCGCGCGCATCGGCGCACGGATGCGCGGCCCGCCGTTCGCCCGCCCGCCGGCGTGCGATGTCGCTGAATCGCGACGACAAGCGACGCCTCGCAGCGAGGATTCGATCAGATGGCGACAGACACCGGATTGGCGCGGCGGTTATCGCGTGTTGCGCACGGCGCGGGAAAGCGCGCGCTGTCGATCGTGGCGGCGGGCGCGGGCCGCGCGGGCTATTCGGTCGACGCGCGCATCGCGTCGGCCGGGCCGCTGTACATCGGCGGCGGCTGGTTCCTGATCGGCGGCGGCGCCGCGCGCTCCGGCACATCCGAATTCGCGTTGTTCGACGACCGTTTCGCGGCGACCGCCCGATATCAAAAGGAGGAGACGTAATGGCGAGCCCCTGGACCGAGCGCGCATCGCGCGCCTCAAGCGACGCGCACGCCGCATTCGAGCGGCCGGCGCCCGAGCGCGAACGGCGCGACGCATCGCGCGCCGAGCCGCGCGCATCGACGCCGCATGCACACGCATCGGCGCCGATGCGCGCGGCATCTTCCGCGCCCGCGCCGGATGCGCTCGCGCAGCATTTCAAGGCCGCGATGCGCCGGCTGACGTCGACGGTGTCGATCGTCGCGACGCGCGACGCGTGCGCCCGCTACGGCATGGCGGCGACCGCGGTGAGCGCGCTCACCACCGAGCCGCCCGCGATCCTCGTGTGCATCAATCGCGCGGCGACGCTGCATGCGCCGCTGATGCGCGCGCGCCGGTTCTCGCTGAACCTGCTGCACGAGCGCCAGCTCGACCTGATCGCGCCATTCAGCGGCAAGCTCGATCACGACGCGCGCTTCGCGCACGGCGAATGGCGCGACGCGCACGGCGTGCCGATGCTCGCCGGCGCGCAGGCGACGCTGTGGTGCGCCGTCGACGGCGATTTCAGCTACGGCAGCCATACGATCGTGATCGGCCGGGTCGATTCGGTGCTGGTTGCCGGGCCCGTCGCGCCGCTGCTGTGGCAGGACGGCGCGCCGTGCGCGGCGCGCGCCCTGACCCCATGCTTGCACGATGCGCAATGACGCCGAGCGGGCGAGGGAATTCCTGCACAAATGCGAAACGCTCATATAGACTCCAATGCGAATCATCCGATGGTTCCATGGCCGCAGCGCGGCGCGCCGACACGCGCCGGATTGTTGCGCTGCAAAGTCTTCGATCGTTCAGACGCTCGCGTGCGGTGCGGGCGCCAAGCGCAATCGTCGCGCGCATCCGAGGGCCGGCGACATGCCGCTTGCCGCGCGACGCGCCATTGCATTCGCGATGGCGCAAGCTTGCGGGCGCCGTGCGATCGAGGATGCGACGCCGTATCGACTAAAACGAATCGCGCTGTCCGCGTCGCGCTCGCGCCGTGGATAGCCGCCATAACAGGAGCGGACATGTTTGCACCCGAAACGCATCGACGCGACGGATCCCCACGTTTCTTCAATCCGATGATGATCGCCGTGATCGCCGGCGCGCTCGTGATGAGCGCGGCGATGGGCGTGCGGCAAACCTTCGGCCTTTTCATCGGGCCATTCTCGTTCGACCACGGCTTGCCCGTGACGACGATCGCGTTCGCGATCGCCTTGCACAACCTCGTCTGGGGCGCTGCGCAGCCGTTCGCGGGCGCGGCCGCCGACCGCTACGGCGCCGGGCCGCTCGTCGCGATCGGCGCGGTCGTGTTCGCGCTCGGCCTCGCGATCGCCGCGGTCGTGCCGACGGGCGCGATGCTCGTGCTCGGCATAGGCGTGCTCGTCGGCATCGGGATCAGTTGCACGAGCTTCGGCGTCGTGCTGACCGCGGTCGGCCGCGGCGCGCCGCCCGAAAAGCGCAGCATGGCGATGGGCATCGCGAGCGCGGGCGGCTCGCTCGGCCAGGTCGCGCTCGTGCCGGTCGCGCAGTGGTTCACGTCGCATTCGGGCACGATGGTGGCGCTGTTCGTGCTTGCCGGCTGCATGATCGCGATCGCGCCGCTCGGCGTGCTGCTCGACCGGAACACGCGCGGCAGCCATGCGGTCGTGCACGAGACTGCGGCCGTATCGCTGAAGGACACGCTGTCGTATGCGGTGCGGCATCGCGGCTATTGTCTGCTGACGCTCGGCTTCTTCACCTGCGGATTCCAGCTCGCGTTCATCGGAACGCACTTGCCGAACTACCTGCTGCTCTGCCACATGCCGGTCGGGCTCGGCGCGACCGCGCTCGCGCTGATCGGCCTGTTCAACATGGCGGGCAGTTGGGCGTGCGGCTGGCTCGGCGGGCGCTACCGGCAGCATCACGTGCTCGGCTGGCTGTACCTGATTCGCGGCGCGGCGATCGCGCTGTTCTTCCTCGGGCCGAAGTCCGCTACGTCGGTCGTCGTCTTCGCGGCGATCATGGGGCTCACGTGGCTCGGCACCGTGCCGCTGACGAGCGGGCTCGTCGCGAAGGTGTTCGGCACGCGGCATCTGGGCACGCTGTTCGGCGTGTGCTTCCTGAGCCATCAGATCGGCTCGTTTCTCGGCTCGTGGCTCGGCGGCTACGTGTTCGACGCGACGGGGTCGTACACGCTGATCTGGGCCGCGACGGCGCTCGCCGGGCTGTTCGCGGCGCTGCTGCACTTCCCGATCAACGACGCCCCCGCGCATGGCGGCGCGGCGGTCGCGCGGGCTTGACGCAGGGCGGCGCGCGAGGCGTCGGCGCCGCGAATGCGGACGCAATCGCGCGCGCCGACTCGAACATGGACCCGAATACCCGCGCGAGCGGCTCGCGCACGATACGACGACCCGTATGACGAACGCCTCGACGCCCTTCCCGACGATGAACGCATCGACTGCGCTGCCGCTCGGCGAACGCGACGCGCACGTGTGGTACGCGCGCACCGCCGCCTGCGACACGCCCGCGCTGCGCGAGCGCTATCGCGCGCTGCTGAGCGCCGACGAGCGCGAGCGCCTCGAACGCTTCGCCTTCGATCACCTGAAGCTCGAATATCTCGTGACGCGCGCGTTGTGCCGCACCGTGCTGTCCGCGTATGCCGGCGACGTCGCGCCCGCGCAATGGCGATTTCGCGCGAACGCGCACGGCCGGCCGGAAATCGACGCGGGCGATGCGCGGCCGCCGCTGCGCTTCAATCTGTCGAACGCGCGCAGCATCGTCGCGTGCGTCGTCACGCGCACGGCCGACGCGGGAATCGACGTCGAGGAGCGCGCGCGCAGCAACGATCTCGACGGCATCGCCGCATCGCACTTCTCGGCGAGCGAGCGCGCGGCGTTCTTCGCGTTGCCGCCCGACGAGCGGCGCACGCGCTTCTTCGAGCTGTGGACGTTGAAGGAGGCGTACATCAAGGCGCGCGGCGTCGGGCTGTCGATCGATCTCGGCGAGTTCTCGTTCGCGCTGCCCGCGCAGCCCGTTCGCATCGCATTCGATCGGCACGTCGGCGACGACGCGAGCCACTGGCAGTTCGCGTTGCTCGACATCGGCGCCGAGCATCAGATGGCGCTCGGGATTCGCGACGCGCACGCGGCGGCGCGCCCGTTCGACATCAGGATGCGCGAGATCGTGCCGGACCCGGCCGCGAGCGCGCGCTGCGCGGCCGCGCTCGGCTGAGCGCGCAGCGCGCACCGAAAGCAGGACGGCCGAACCGTACACGGATCGGTCGCGCGAATTTATTTAGTATCGCGAACTGACGGGCGATGTTCGCCCGACGTTCGAGACAGGCGCCGTCGCACGACGAAGTCCGGGTTCGTCGGACGACGGCGCCGCGAGGCTGCGGCGTGGTGCGCGGCCTTCCCGGGCGCGCGGCCCGAGCGGCGTGATGCGCCGCCGCGTTCGCGCGCGCTGTTTGAACGTTTCGATAGAGCCTTCCCATGACCAGAAAACACATCCATTTCGGCGTCCTGATTCAAGGGGCGGGTGCGAACATGAACGCATGGAAACATCCGAGCGTGCCCCCGGACGCGAGCATCAACTTCGATTTCTACGTCGATCGCGCGCGCCGCGCGGAAAGCGCCGGCATCGCGTTCGCGTTCATCGCGGATTCGGCGTACGTGACGCTGAAGTCGGCGCCGCACTTCCTCAACCGCTTCGAGCCGATCTCGCTGCTGTCCGCGCTCGCGGTCCTCACGTCGAAGATCGGCCTTGTCGGCACGATGTCGTCGTCGTACAGCGAGCCGTACAACGTCGCGCGGCAGTTCGCGTCGCTCGATCTGATCAGCGGCGGGCGCGCGGGCTGGAATGTCGTGACGTCGTCGATCGAGGGCACGGGCAAGAACTACGGCCGCCCGCATCCGGATCACGCGCAGCGCTACGCGATCGCCGAGGAGCATCTCGACGTGGTCCAGGGCCTGTGGGACAGTTGGGACGACGACGCGCTCGTGCGCGATCGCGCGACCGGCCAATTCTTCGATCCGGACAAGCTGCATCGCCTCGATCATCGCGGCCACTTCTTTTCGGTCGAGGGGCCGCTCAACATCCGCCGCTCGCCGCAAGGGCAGCCGGTGATCTTCCAGGCCGGCTCGTCGGACGACGGCATCGGCTTCGCGGGCCGCTACGCGGATGCGGTGTTCTCGAACGGCAGCACGTTCGACGAAGCGCGCGTGTTCTATCGCCGAGTGAAGGCCGCCGCCGCCGCCGCGGGCCGCGATCCCGATCACGTGAAGGTGTTTCCGGGCATCGGCCCGATCGTCGGCGCAACGCAGGAAGACGCGGACGACAAGTATCGGCAGGTGCGCGAGCTGCTGTCGCCGCGCGAGGCGCTCACGTACCTCAGCCATTTCTTCCAGCAGCACGATTTCAGCGTGTATCCGCTCGACGGCCCGTTTCCCGACATCGGCAATCTCGGCAACGACGGCTTCCAGTCGACGACCGAGAACATCAAGCGGCTCGCGCGCGAGCGCAAGCTGACGCTGCGCGAGGTCGCGTACGAAGTGTCGACGCGGCGCTCGAACATCGGTACGTCGGAGGCGTTCATCGGCACGCCGGACAGGGTCGCGGACGAGATGATCCGCTGGGTCGACGAGGGCGCGGCGGACGGCTTCATGCTAGGCCTGCCGGTGACGGGCTTCGGGCTAGACGATTTCGTCGACCGCGTGCTGCCGGTGCTGACCGCGCGCGGCTACTTCGATCCGGTGCGGCGTGGCGCGACGCTGCGCGACCACCTCGGGCTGCCGTACAAGGAGAGTCGCTACGCCCGTGACGCACAGGTTGCGGCAATTTAGCTAAACTGGCCGCCGGCGCGGCGCGCATGCCGCCAACCCGGGCGCACGGCCGACTGAAGCGCTCCGATCGCCCGCAACCTGTCGATGGCGCCGCCGCCCGCGTGCGGCGGCGTGCTCATGGAGGCGATCATGAAAGTAGGCTTCGTTGGCATCGGCGTGATGGGGCTGCCGATGGCGCTCAATCTCGCGCGCGCCGGAACCGGGCTCGTCGTGTGGAACCGCACGCGCGAGCGTTGCGAGCCGCTGCGCGCGGCCGGCGCGCAAGTCGTCGATTCGGTGGCCGACGTCTATCGGCACGCGCGCATCGTCATCCTGATGATGGCGACCGACGCCGCGATCGACGCGGTGCTCGGCCGCGGCAAGCCCGCGTTCGCGCGCAACGTCGCACAACATACGATCGTCCAGATGGGGACTGTGTCGGCCGAGTATTCGCGCGGCCTCGAGGCCGACATTCGTGCGGCGGGCGGCCGCTATGTCGAGGCGCCGGTGTCCGGCTCGCGCAAGCCGGCCGAAGCCGGGCGGCTCGTCGCGATGCTGGCGGGCGAGCCGGCCGCCGTCGACGAGGTGCGAGCGCTGCTGGCGCCGATGTGCCACGAGATCGTCGTGACGGGGCCGGTGCCGACCGGCCTGCTGATGAAGCTCGCGATCAACACGTTCCTGATCGCGATGGTGACGGGGCTCGCCGAGGCCGCGCACGCGGCGCGCGGCTTCGGGCTCGACATGAAGCAGTTCCAGGCGGCGCTCAACGCGGGGCCGATGGCGAGCAGCGTGTCGCGCGTGAAGATCGACAAGCTCGTCAACGAGGATTTCGACGTTCAGGCGTCGATCACCGACGTGTTCAAGAACAGCCGGCTCGCGACCGAGGCCGCGCACGGCGCGCATCTCGCGGCGCCGCTGCTCGAAGTCTGCTGCGAGCTGTATCGCGAGACCGAGGCGCTCGGGTACGGGCAAGCGGACATGGCGGCCGTCGTGCGCGCGATCGAGGCGCGCAGCGTCGCGCGGTACGCGGGCAGTTGACAACGCGCGTCTCGCCGCGCGATCGCTGCGCGACAGGCGCGCAGCGCGTCCGGCGCATTCATTGCTGCGCGGTTTCTCCATCGTGCTCGCGCATCAGCGCGAGCCGGTTGTACAGCGTCTTCAGGCTGATGCCGAGCGCCTTCGCGGTGCGCGGCTTGTCGCCGTCGAAGTACTTGAGCGACGCGGCGATGAAGCGCTGCTGCGAATGCGCGAGCGTCATGCCGAGCGGCAGCGTCATCGCGTGCTTGCGCACGTCGTCGCGCGGCGCGATCCGCCGCAGGGGCAACTGCTCGATCTGCTCGTCGGAGAGGATGTACGCGCGCTCGATCGCGTTGCGCAGCTCGCGCACGTTGCCGGGCCACGAATAGGTGCGCAGCGTCTTCAGCGCCTGCCCCGACAGCCGCTTGCGCGTGCGGTGCCGGGCGTTGAGCGTGTCGACGAGTTCCTGCGCGATGCCTTCGATGTCGTCCTCGCGATGCCTGAGCGCCGGCACGCGCAGCGCGAACACCGCGAGGCGGTAGAACAGGTCTTCGCGAAAGCGTCCTTCCTGCACCGCTTCGGCGGGATCGTGATGGGTCGCCGCGACGACGCGCACGTCGAGCGCGATCGGCTCGCTGCCGCCGACGCGCGTGATGCTGTTCGATTCGAGCGCGCGCAGCAGCTTCACCTGCAGATCGCGCGACATTTCGGCCACTTCGTCGAGAAAGATGGTGCCGCCGCGCGCGGCCTCGAAGAAGCCGATGTGCTGCGCGGCCGCGCCGGTGAAGCTGCCTTTCTCATGGCCGAACAACTGCGATTCGGCGATGTCGCGCGGGATCGCGCCGCAATTGACCGGAACGAACGGACCGTGGCGGCGCGGGCTCATGTCATGCAGGAGTCTCGCGACGATATCCTTGCCGACCCCGCTTTCACCGACGATCAACACGCTCGCGCGAGTCCCGGCCACTTTCTCGACCTTGTGCAACAGCGCCTGGATCAGACACGAATTGCCTTGCAGCCATCTGCCGTCACTGCTGGGTTGCGACATGAACCTCTCGCTGAGTGGGATATCCCCGAGGGGCCGCGCGGGCTCGCTCCGGTCGAACGGTGCCGGATGCGCCCGGCGCATGCATTTTTTACACAGAAGAAGCCTAGCGACTATTTTTCAACAATGAATTGAAATTTCCATGCTGACGATGGGACCGGATAGAAATATCCGATAACAGGTTTTGCCGCGGGCGCGTTTTCTATACTGTAATGAGCAACGCGCTTCGTCGCCGCGATCGAATCGTCGATCGCATCGCACATCGGCCGGCATCGTTCGGCTGCCTGATCGGATATGCGCCGGCATGCGGGCTCGTTCGTTGCTTGTGTCGGCGCGCAACGAATGAAGGAGCACGAATGCCCTGCATTCTCATCGTCGAGGACGATGCGGACACACGCGACATGCTGTCCGCGCTCGCCCACACCCAGCAACTTGCCTGTGACACCGCGGCGACGCTGGAGGAAGCGCGCGCGCTGATCGCGGCGCACACGCCGGATCTCGTGCTGTGCGATCTCGTCCTGCCGGACGGCAACGGCATGGATCTGTTCGACGAGCTGCCGAAGGGCGCGCATGTCGAGATGGTGTTGACGACGGGGCACGCGAGCCTCGAGACCGCGATCGACGCATTGCGGCGCGGGGCGACCGATTATCTGGTGAAGCCGATCAACGTGCAGCGGCTGAACAGCATCTTCGCGCGCGTGCCGCGCACCGGCGTGCTGCACGAGGAGATCGCCGCGCTGCGCTCCGAGCTGCAGCGGCTCGGCCGCTTCGGCAGGCTGCTCGGCAGCTCGCCCGTGATGCAGGTGATGTACGACGCGATCGGCCGCGTCGCCGGCACCGAGGCGTCCGTGCTGCTGATGGGCGAATCGGGCACCGGCAAGGAGCTTGCTGCGCAGACGATCCACGATCTGAGCCTGCGCCGCAAGGGGCCGTTTCTCGCGGTCAACTGCGGCGCGATCGCGGCGAATCTCGTCGAGAGCGAGATGTTCGGCCACGACCGCGGCAGCTTCACCGGCGCGGACCGTCAGCACAAGGGCTTCTTCGAGCGCGCGGACGGCGGCACGCTGTTCCTCGACGAGATCACCGAGATGCCCATCGAGTCGCAGGTGAAGCTGTTGCGCGTGCTCGAGACGGGGCGGCTCACGCGGCTCGGCTCCGCGCGCGAGATCGATGTCGACGTGCGGATCGTCGCCGCGACGAACCTCGACACGGAAGCGGCGATGGCGGACGGCAAGCTGCGCCCGGACCTGTATCACCGGATCAACGTGTTTCCGATCACGCTGCCGCCGCTGCGCGCGCGCGGCGACGACATTCCGATGCTCGCCGAGGCGTTCCTGCGGCAGCTCGGCGAAGAGAGCGGGCGCAAGATGCGCTTCTCGCCGTCCGCGCTCGCCGCGCTCGCCGAATACGACTGGCCGGGCAACGTGCGCGAGCTGCGCAACTTCGTGCAGCGCGCGTGCATTTTCAACGACGGCGACGTGATCGACACGCTGCCGCCGCCGATCATGGACGAAGTGGCGAGCGAGCCGGGCGGCGGGGGCGATTCGGTGACGGTGCCGTTCGGCACGACGCTCGAGGAAGTCGACAGACGGATCATCCTCGGCACGCTCGCGCAGTGCGGCGGCGTGAAGACGCACGCGGCCGACGTGCTCGACATCAGCCTGAAGACGATCTACAACCGGCTCGCGCAACGCGAAGAAGAGGAGGACGACAAGGCGAAGCGATGACGATGCGCGCGCCGTACACCGCACGCGATGCCGACGCCGCTACCGTTGCTGTCGCCGCGCCTGCCGGCGCGCGATGCGCTCGATGGCCTCGACGACGCGCCGCATCGCGTCGACGCGCATCGGAATCGGCCGGCGTTCGCGCAGCGTCCACGGCAGGCCGGCGAGCGTGCGCCACCAGCCGCGCAGGCCACCCGCTTCGCGCCAGACGCGCGGCGCGAGGCGCAGCGTGCGCGCGAGCTCGTGCTCGCGGCGGTGCGTGAGCACGATCGCGGTGATGCGCGGCTCGCGCGTCGGCACGACGACGCGCGCGGGCGTTACGCAGACATGGTCTCGCATTGGAGCCGCCGGCAGGTTTCGGGAGCATGGAGGTCGACGAGCGCATGAGCGGCGAAGAGGGCGACCTGGCTCGCATACGCACGCATCGTTTCGGCTTGGGCCGGCGGACTCGCTCGTGCGCCGGCGATCGGCGCGGCGGGCCGCTCGACGGCGCACGCGAGCGCCGCCGGCGCGAGCGACCGGTCGCAGCCGAACACGCCGCCGTCGAGATGCGGCGGCGAGATGACGAGCCGGCGGTGTGTCGATGTCATGGTCCGCGAGCCTCCTCGATGCGGCGCGCGTGGATGCGCGGCTTGTCCGCCCGGGCCCGCAAATTCCGTGCCGTCGGCTGGCGCCGGGCATCGCGGGCGGGCCGCGCGCGCATGCGCGGGCAGGAGAGGACGTAATGGCGGGATTTGTACGGAGACACGCAAGAAATTACGTGACAGTCGCGGGCTTCATCGCGATCGCGACGCTGCTGCAGGCGGCGCTCGTGCGCGCCGGCGGCGCCGACATGCCGCTCGCGCTGTATTTCCCTTTCATCGCGGCCGCCGTGTGGGCGACGTCGCTCGCGGGCGGAATCGGTGCGACCGCCGCGAGCGCCGTGCTGATCTGGGTGATGTTTCTGTCCGACACGCTCGCGTATCCGGGGCCGTTGTCGGCGCGCATCGTGCAGCTCGCGACGTTCGTGATCGTCAATTGCGCGATCTGCGCGATCGTCGCGGCGCTCAAGGGCTCGCGCCGCATGAACGAGGCGCTGCGCCGCCGCGAGGCGCTCGCGCGCCGGTACTACGAGGCGCTGCTGCAATCGCTGACGCAGGGCGTCGTCGTCAGCGACCGGCGCGGGGTGATCACGTACATGAATCCGGCCGCGGCCACGCTGATCGGCTGCGATGCGACGGCCGTGCGCGGCCTGCCGTTTCGCGGCGTGTTCCGCGCGTGCGACGGGCACGGAGCGCGCGTGCGCGCGACCGCGCTCGACCGCGTGCTGAGGAGCGGCGCGAGCGCGACCGTCGACGGGCACTGGCTCATGCCGCACGACGGCCAGCGCGTGCCGATCGCGGAAGTCGCGTCGCCGCTCGTCGATGCGGCGGGCGGCATGACAGGCGCGGTGCTGATCGTGCGCGACGTGAGCGTCGATCGCGAGCGCGTGGCTGCGAGCCAGATGCTGCGGCGGCTCGTCGAGGCGTCGCCCGATGCGATCGTCGGCGTCGGCGCGAACCGCCGCATCACGAGCTGGAACCCGGCCGCGCGCCGGATGTTCGGCTACGACGAGCAGGCGGCGCTCGGCCGCGACGTCGCGATGCTGATCGCGCCGCGCTGGCTGCGCCGTCATCCGCTGCCCGCATCGGTGCCCGGCGTGCGCGAGCCGATCGAGAACGTCGACGTGCTGTGCATGCGGCAGGACGGCTCGCGGCTGCGCGCGACGCTGTCGGCGTCGCCCGTGCTCGACGAGCGCGACGCATGCGTCGCGCTGTCGCTGACACTGCGCGACACGGGCGGGCAGCGCCGGCGCGAGCGGCGCGCGCATCGCTCGCTGCGCGGCGCGCGCGATGCGCGCCGGCAGGCCGATACGTCGAACCGGCTGAAGGACGAACTGCTCGCGACCGTGTCGCACGAGCTGCGCACGCCGCTGAACGTGATCTATGGCTGGATCGAGGTGCTGCGCAATCCGGTCGACGGCGCGCTGCAGCAGCAGGCGATCGACGCGATCGACCGCAGCGCGCGGTCGCTCGCGCGGATGGTCGGCGACATCCTCGACGCATCGTCGCTCGCGACGGGCAAGCTGCGGCTCGACGCGATGCCGGTCGATCTCGTGCGGATCGTCAACGACGTGACGGGCGCGCTCGGCACGGCCGCGCAGGCCGACGGGATCGAGCTGGCGGTCGAATGCGCGCTCGACACGTGCATCGTGTCCGGCGACGGCGAGCGCTTGCGGCAGATGCTGTCGAACCTGCTGTCGAACGCCTTCAAGTTCACGCCGCGCGGCGGCCGCGTGACGGTGTCGCTCGAGCGCACCGGCTCGCAGGCGAAGCTGACGGTTGCCGATACGGGCCAGGGCATCTCGCCCGAGTTCCTGCCGCATGTGTTCGAGGCGTTCCGGCGCGCGGAAGGCGCGCCCGCGTCGTCGCGGCGCGGGCTCGGCCTCGGGCTGTCGATCGTGCGGCACATCGTGGAGCTGCACGGCGGCAAGGTTGGCGCCGCGAGCGCCGGCAAGAACCGCGGCACGACGTTCGCGGTCACGCTGCCCGCCGGCTGGCAGCCGATCGGCGCGCTCGCATGGGCGGTGCAAATGGAGCGCGGCGCGCGGATGACGCTCGACGCGCAGCGGGTCCTGCTCGTCGACGACGACGCGACGTCGCGCGCGAGCCTGGCCGCCGCGCTGAAGACGCTCGGCGCGGAGGTGATCGTCGCGTCGTCGGGGCGCGAGGCGATCGCGAAGGCGGACGCGCTGCGGCCGACCGTCGTGCTGTCCGATCTCGCGATGCCGGACGGCGACGGCTTCTGGCTGCTCGACGCGCTGCGCCACGCGAATGCGCACGCGCACGCGGCGAACGACGCGCCGGTGCTCGCCGTCACCGCGCATGCGGGGCGCGAGGACGAGCGGCGCGTGCTCGCGGCGGGCTTCGACGGCTATCTGTGCAAGCCGGTCGACCTGCAGACGCTCGCGCGCGCGATCCTGCGCGCGACGGGGAGCGGTTGACGCGTGAGCATGAGGTTCAGGTTCTGAACCGCAGCTCCGGAGGCGCCTTTGCCAAGATTATCGAAAACCGCGGACAGCAGGACGTGCCCGTGCTCCACGTCATGAAATACGCTCAAGTGCATGTCGTTCGTACCGTTCAGCACTTGCGGGTCCAGGTGTTTCAAGGCGCTCGATTCGTGCAGCGGCAAGACTCGTACGTGAGTTACCTCGGCATAGTGGCGTGCGAGGCATGCGTGCAACGTGGCGCCATCCACGCCGGGCGCCAGCAGCCGCAACGCCAGCGGCACCGTCAGCACGATGCCCTGGCGGAACGCTCCATACGCGGGGACGAAAATGGGACGCTGCGCAAGCCAGGCGTGCTGCTGGATCTCCGGCGCGTGCTTGTGCGCGAGTTCCAGGCCATAGACCTGGTATGAAGGCGCGTTGGCGGCTCCCGGCCCCTCATGTTCCTCCACGCCGACACGCCCGCGTCCGGAGTAGCCGGATACCGCATGAATGCTGATCGGGTAATTGTCCGGTATGAGCCCGGCCTGCACCAACGGACGCAGCAGGCCAACCGCGCCGGTCGGATAGCAACCAGGATTGGTGACCCGACATGCGTTCGCAATTTGCTCAGCCTGCCCCGGCGCCATTTCCGGAAAACCGTAAGTCCAGTCCGGCTGCGTGCGGTGGGCGGAGCTTGCGTCGATAACTCGGACGGCAGGATTGACAATGGCGCCCACTGCCTCGCGCGCGGCGGCATCCGGCAAACAGAGGATGGCGATGTCGCAGGCGTTGATGGCTTCCGCGCGACGCCGCGAATCTTTGCGCTCCGCAGCGGCAAGTGTGAACAGTCTGATGTCGGTCCGGTTGCGCAGCCGGTCGTGGATTTGCAGCCCGGTGGTGCCTTGGTCGCCGTCGATGAAAACTACGGGAGAGCTCATACGTGGATGACTCCGCTGACTGTGGGTGGTAACAGGTAAAAAGAGCCTCCTATGTTGCGCGGACGGCTAGAATAGCGAAAGTTGAATTTCATAACGCAAACATTCAGTTTTTCTGAATCTGGACGCCGTCATGCGAGAGATCAGCCTGGACCGCTTGCGCACTCTGGTCGCCGTTACCGACCGTGGTTCATTTGCCGATGCGGCGCGTGCGTTGCACCTGGCGCCGCCAACGGTCAGCCTCCACATCGCCGAACTCGAAGACCGCATTGGGGCTCCACTCCTGTTACGCAAGCGCGGACAGGTGGGGCCGACGTCCATAGGCGAGGTGCTGGTGGAGCGCGCGCGCCGACTGCTGGCCGACGCGGAGCAGGCGTTAGACGATATTCAACGTCAAGTGGAGGGGCTCGAAGGGCGTGCGCGTCTCGGCGCGTCCACGGGCGTGATCGCGCACCTGCTGCCGCAAGCGCTCGAGGTCCTGCGCGAGCACCATCCCGCCATCGACATTCAGATTGCAGTGCTTACTTCGCAAGAAACCCTGTCCCGGCTGGTGGATGGAACGCTGGATGTCGGGCTGGTCGCGCTGCCTCAGCCCCCGGTGGCGGGACTCGTGATAAAGCCTTGGCGCCGCGACCCTGTGATGGCCTTTGTGCCGGCGCATTGGCGGTGTCCGGCCCGCGTTACCCCTGAATGGCTCGCCGCCCAACCTCTCATTCTCAATGACGCGACCACGCGTCTCTCGCGTCTGGCTGCGGAGTGGTTCGCGACCGGAGGGCACCATCCTGCGCCGCGCATTCAGCTCAACTACAACGACGCGATCAAGAGTCTGGTAGCGGCAGGTTACGGCGCAGCGCTGTTGCCCTATGAGGCCGCTACGCCATTACCCGACAGGCGCATTGTCATGCGTCCGCTGCGCCCAGCGTTGTGGCGACGGCTCGGTATTGCACATCGTGCGGGGCACGTTGAGCGTTCCACGCAACACGTACTTGATGTGTTGTGGAATTTGCGATTGGCGTAGGTGTTGCCATTTGCCGCTTAGGTTCACTTTCGCTGAAACAGTAGCCTTGTTGCACGCCACGACGAACGAATGGCCGGTTTGTAGAAATTTGATTGACCGAATTGGGTCGATTCGAGCCGGTCGCGAACCGCTGGGGTGACAACCGGCCGGAGGCGGCCATATTCGGACATTCGACACAGGTGTCAAGATCGTCCACAATCGGCCAGTTCGAGGCTGCAATGAGACAACTACAACGAACCATCGGGCGAATATGGGCTTACGGAGACTACTGCTGAAGGGCATCGTCGTCAGTGTTGTCGGCGTAATTGGGAGCATTTTTTTCATGCACCAAGATGGCAGCGCGCGTGCCGACGTTCTTATCGATCGACCGCCCACCGATGTCTGGAAAATCGTATCGAACAGCGCCGCGTATCCTGAGTGGAATCCCTTCATTACTCGGGTTGACGGCGATTTCAGGGAAGGAGAAACAATCCGAATTGTGCTAGGCACTGAGCCCGATTCGATGGTGTTCAAGCCGACGGTCCTGCTCGTCCGTCCGGAACAAGAGCTTTGCTGGCGTGGCAGTCTATGGATTCGCGGCGTCTTCGACGGTACGCATTGCATTCGCCTAACCGCCGTAGCCGGCGGCACCCATCTTGAGCAAACGGAGTCTTTCTCTGGATTGCTTGTTGGCCGCTTGACGAAAGACGTAATCGGGGAGACTCGGAGAAATTTCCAGGCGATGAATGCTGCGCTCAAGCAGCGTGCAGAATCGCAAACGCCGTGAGCGCCTGCTTCTCGTGCGATGCCAACGGAATCCGCAGCATTAGTTGCTGGCCGGCCAGTTCCGGACATTGGGGTCACTGGCGCTGAATTGACGACAATCTGGCAAACTTCCCGAAACACCGACACATGGAGGGCGCAGGTGTCCATTAATGTCAGCGGCACGGAGGGCTACGCGGAGAATTCGCCATTGCTCATCGAGCAATGGCAAGACATTTCGTTTGCCGAGCATCATGCGCCCATCATGCATCTCGTTCCGATAGCACCGTCCTGCGTTCTCGACGTCGGAGCCGGTATCGGAACCGACGCTGCTGCGTTTGTGACGATGGGGCATTCGGTCGTAGCCATCGAACCGGTGGACGCGTTGCGAGTTGCAGGAATCAGGCAGCATCCGTCTCCCCGGATTGAATGGCTGGACGATAGCCTTCCGGATCTCGCGATACTGCGTTCGAGACGAAAAGAATTCCACTTTGTAATGCTATCCGCTGTTTGGATGCACCTTGACGAGCACGAACGTCGCCGTGCGATGCCGAATGTCAGCGCTCTTCTTTGCGATGGTGCCATACTGATCATATCCTTGCGTCACGGCCCCGTTCCGGAAGGCCGACGGATGTTCGATGTTTCGGCGGCGGAGACGATGCAACTCGCGAATGCTCGTGGCCTGCGAACTGTAATGAACGTTCAGACCGAATCTTCTCAGCGAGGAAATCGGCGTATGGGCGTGACGTGGAGTCGCCTTGCTTTCGTCAAGGACGGTGCGCGGGGCTACCGGGAAGCTTAAACTCCCCGCACGAGTTACCGCTACCAGGAGTGACGAATGTCGGCTTTGGGTCGGTAAGCGCCATCCACGGAAATCCACGAAGAACCAAGAATCAGCGGTAGTCGACCGCGGGCAATGGGCGGCAACGGACGGCGACTGTCGCAGATCGCCGACCGCCGACCGCCGAGTGTCGGCCGCCGATCGTCGGCCACCGAGCACCGGCCGCCCCGCGCCTCCGCGCAATCGCTCCGCTACGCGCTGACGTCCGGCCCGCCGCACGCGGCCACGCGCGCGCAGTGCGATGCGCTCTCGTGCGAGCCGCTTCGCGACGTTCGCGACAGGGATGTCCTGCCCGCCCGCGTCGACGCCGCCGATGACGCGCAACGGCGATGCGGGCTCACTGCCCAGCGCGATTTTCTGCATGGCGATGGCTCCCGTGACCGCAGGCGCGAATGTGACCTTTGCCGGATGGGAACGCAACGAACGCAACGCGCATGCCCATTTGCGTTGCGCGCAAAGGCGCACGAACACGGCCGCAAAAGTTATAACGGCTTGCCGAAAAGCACGGCGGCTCGCGCGTCGCGCGCGAGCCCATGTCGGGCGCGTTCCGCAGACAGTGGCACACCGCTTGCGGCACCGTGAGGCACCCGGCCGCCGCGCCGATTCGACAACAGGGGCTGACGATGAACGACATGCAATTCCACGTACCGCGATACACGCAACCGCGTTCGCCCCATCATGCCGCGAATCGCTTCGGCCGCTTCGCCACGGCCGGTCTGATCGCGCTCGCGGCCGCATGCCTCGCGCTGCCGCAGGCCGACGCCGCGGGCGATCGCGACGAAGGTGAAGGCCGCGCTGCTCGCGACGAACGATCTGTCGTCCGGCGACATTCACGTGACGACGCGGCGCGGCGCGGTCCAGCTCGCGGGCACGGTGCCCGACGAGCGGCAGCGCACGCTCGCCGTCGACGTGACGAAGCAGGTGGACGGCGTGAAGAACGTGCGCGACAGGCTGACGGTGCGGCCGAAATAACCGGCCGTTTGGCAGGGAGGCAGTCATGCAATGCACGCTGACGCCGATCGGCGAGCAGGCGGCCGTGATCATCGGCGCGACGGGCGGCATGGGTCTCGTATGGCGATGATCGTGGCGGGCCGGTTCACGACGTTCGAGCAGGCGGAGGCGGGCGCGCGGCATCTGTATGCGCGCGATTTCGGGCCGGACGACGTATCGATGTTCTTTCTGAATCCGAGCGGGCAGCACGCGAAGTTTCCGATCGGCGGCGACGTCTACGCGGATTCCGCTGCGCGGCCGGGCAGCGGCCCGGGCGCCGCCTATGGCGCGGCGCTCGGTGCGATCGTCGGGCTCGTCGTGGGTTTCGTCGTCCACGTGCTCGGCTGGCGCTACCGGGTCGCATGGCTGGCCTCCGCGCTCGTCGGCTGCTACATCGGCGCGCTCGGCGGCGCGCTGCGCCGGAGGCAGGGCCGCCAGATCGAGGGGCTCGGCACGCTCAGGCAAAGCGATACCGGCGTGATGCTCGCCGCGCACGTGACGGGCGAGACGGCGGGCGCGGTCGAGGCGGTGCTGCGCGCGAGCGGCGCGGCGAACGTCGAGCGCGTCGACGGCGAGTGGCGCGACGGCGAATGGGCCGACTTCGATCCGGCGCGGCCCGACGTGCCGCCGCGATAGCGCAGCCCGTGCGTCGCCCGAACGCGTCGAGCTCGCGCCCGAGCCAGTACCGGCGCGCGTCGATTTCCCGCAGCGCGGCTCTCTCGAGCACGCGCCGCGCTCCGCTCACGCCGGCGCCCGGCGGCGCCGGGCCACGCGCGCATGCTCGTCGCCCGCATAGCCGAGCAGCGTCGCCCATGCGGTGTCGAGCCATTGCGCGAGATCGACGCCGAACGTGCGCCGCACTTCGTCCTCGGCGGTATAGGCGAGCACGCGCAGGCTCGCGACGCCGAGCCCCGTCAGCGCATCGTCGTCGAAGTCCGCGCGCTGCGCCGGCGCGGCCCCGCTGACGAGCGCCGCGATCGCGCGGGCCGCGTCGCTCGCGTCTGCGTCGGCGTCCGCGCGCGCGTCGGCAAGCGCCGGCAGCAGCAGCGCGAGCACGCACGCCACGCTCGCGCACGTTTTGAGGGCCATGAACCGTCTCCGCGAAAGCGATGGACTGACGCCGCAAGCGCCGTGCCCGCATCGGGTCCGTCCGTTGCTGCCGCGCGGGATGACGATATCCGGACGAAGGAGGTTTCGATGACGAACGAACGCATGGAGCCGGGCGAAGACGTCGTGCTATGGCGTCCGCTCGACGGCGCGCGGGCCGGCCATCGGCGCGTGCTCGTGGTCGACGATTACCGCGACGCGGCGCAGGCGCTGCGGCTGCTGCTCGATGCGCGCGGCTTCGAGTGCCGCGTCGTCGACGATCCGTTCGAAGTCTGCGGCACGGCGGGCGACTGGCAGCCGTTCGCGATCGTGCTGGACATCGCGATGCCGGGCCTCGACGGGCTCGAGATCGCGCGGCGGCTGCGGCGCGAGCGCACGACCGCGCACATGCTGCTCGTCGCGTGCAGCGCGTACTCGGCGCGGCACGACCTCGCGCGTGCACGCGACGCGGGATTCGACGCGTTCTGCGCGAAGCCGTTGACGCCGCACCGCCTGCTGCGTTTTCTCGAAGCGGCGAGCGCCGGCGCGCGCGACGGTTGAGCGGGCAGGCCGGCTGACGCTTTCGTTACAGCGCGTTTTGTAAAAAAGCGCGACGCGCGCGGGCGTCGCGCAAACGCAAAAAAGAGCGCCGCGAGGCGCTCGAAGGACTGCTCTGCGGTCGAACCCCAGGTTCCCGGACGTGTTCACAGAGCAGCGTGGCGCGCGTGCGGGCCGGAGCGCGCGCCGGCCTGGTGCCTAGTGCCGGCCGTCGCCGCGCTCGGGCCGGTCGGGCGACGCCTCGGGGGGCGGCGCGTCGATGCCGAGCGCGTCCTCGTCGGCGTCGCTCCAGTACGGCGCGCTGCCGTAGTACTGATGCAGCGACGCGGCCCAGTTCGGATCGGCCATCGCCGGCCAATGGCTCTTGTCGAATCCGGGCGCGTTCCTGACGCGCTCGGACGACACCGCCACGTGGAAACATTTGCGGTCGGTGTCGAGCGTGAGCGCGCTCCACGGAATCGCGAGCAGCTTGTCGCCGATGCCGAGCAGGCCGCCGCTCGACAACACCGCATAGGCGACCCGGCCGGTGCGCACGTCGAGCATGATCTCCTTGATCTTGCCGACGTCGTCGCCGTCCGTCGTGTAGACCTTGTCGCCGTCGAGCGTGCTCGTCGCCATCACGTCGGGGCCCGGGCCCGCTGCGGTGTCGCGGCCCTTGCCGATGCTTCGCGTGGTGCGTTGCTGAGGGGTGTTCATCGTCGACCTCCTTCGATTGAGCGGCGGCCGGGCGTCGCCCGGCAGCGCCGCGCGACCGGCCGATGCTGCCGTGCCGGTCCGGATACGGTCGCGCCGCGGGCGTGCGGCCCGCCGCCGCGGCCGTGCGCGCTGGCCGCGCCGCATTCCGTTCAGGAGCGGCGCGGCTGCGACACGCGTTCGAGCGTGTTCGCGACTTCGTCGCGCGATGCGCCGTCGGTGCGCGTCGCGATGTCGCCGATCGACAGCATGCCGACGAGGCGCTTGTCGTGATCGACGACCGGCATCCGCCGCACCTGCGCGTCCGCCATGTATTTCTGGACGTCGTCGACCTGATCGTCGTCGAAGCACCATTCGATCGGCCCGGACGCGATCTCGTGCACTTTCGTGTCGGGCGCCTTGCCGGCCGAGACCGCGCGCACGGCGAGATCGCGATCGGTGATCATGCCGATGAGCCGGCTGTTCTGACAGACGGGCAGCGCACCGATGTCGAAACGCGCCATCAGCTCCGCCGCATGCCGGATCGAATCGGACGGGGCGACCTGGACGACGTCGCGCGACATGATTTCGTTGATGCGATGCATGGGACCTCCTTTGTCGTGAGATGCGCGATGAATGCAGCAAGGGGCGTGCCGCCGGCGCGAATGCGCCCAGCCTCGATGCAACACGAATCCGAAACGAGCCCTCCGATCCTCGCCGCGCCGATCCACGCGGCGCTGCATTCCGTCATCGACGCAGTCGTGCATCGAAGCGTGTCCGAGGCGACGACGAAGAACGGCTACATGCGCTGCGCCGATTACGCGATCGTCGGCGCGCGCGTGCTGAGCATGCCGACCGGCGCGCGATACCGGCCCGTCGCGGGCGGCGAAGTGCTGGATTTCGGCGACGGCAAGCTGTTCGTGCTGGGCTCGACGCGCGAACGGCGCCGCGCCGCCAAGCATCTGTCGCAGCTCGCGCGCTATCACTGCTGGATCGAGGCGCGTCACACCGACGCCGACGGGCGCGCGCGAACCGAGGTCATCGATTTCACGATGCGCCACGACGCGATGGTCGCGAGCATGGTCGGCGTGCCGTTCACGGGCTCGCGCGGGACGTACTGATGGGGATGGGACGACGAGCACACGGTGCCCGCCGAGCTGCGGGACCATCCGGCTCTCGCCGACCGGCGCGGCACCGAATGCGATCCGGGCGGAAATGGGTGGAAACGGCCGCCGAAGGTCGGCTAGATGGCCGAGTGCGGAAACCCCAGTGCGACCAGAATGGCGATCAGCAGCGCGCATTCGATCGCTGCCAGTGCGGTGACTTCGACCGCGCCTTCGACTTCCCTCCACATGCGCCTGGCCCTGCTCATTTGATGCTCCTTGATTGACGATCCGGCGGCGGTGCGTCCGCCGCCCGACGTTCCTCCATTGAAAATCGCTGCGAAACGACAGACACCGGACACGCGTAGGCACGCGTGCGCGTATCCTGCCCAACCGCGCATCGTGGCCGCGGGCCGTCGTAAAACCTGCACGGGCAGCCGCGCTGACGGCAGCCGCCCGCATGCGTCAATGCTTCGCGCCGCCGCGCCGGTGCGCGTCGCGCGCCGGCCGATGCGGCTTGCCGCCGCGCGCGGGCTTCGAGGAATCGACGCGCGTGACGCCGTCCGTCGCGGGCGGGTCGCTCGCCGGGAAGGTGTCTTCGAGCGCCTTGTCGATCAGGTCCTCTGACCGGTGCGTGCGGATCTCGTCCTTGTCCTTCATCGGCGGCGAATTCGGCGCGCGCCGCGCGTGTTGCCGCTGGCTGTGCTGGGTCATCTCGGTTCTCCGGCAAGGTCTGTCTTTGTCCCTATCGTCAGCAAGGACCGTTCCCGGCAGTCGCGCGCGGGCACGCGAGTTGCCGCGTCGCGCAAAGCGCCGCATGTCGCGGCAGCGCCGTTCGCCGACGCTCGTGCTCATGCGCGGCGGCATCGATGCCGGCCCGGCCGGCCGTCGGCCGTCGCGCAGGCCGCGCGGCCTGCGCGATGCGCGTAATCGAACCCGTTCCGGACGCGGCGCGTCGCCGACGACGCGTCTCGATGCGCGGCGCCCGGGCGACCGGGAGGTGACCAGATGGAAATGCCGAAGTCGACGGTCCATTACGAATCCAGCGTATGCGGCGGCAGTTTCGAATCGGTCTTGAACCGCTTTGGAGATTGGAAGCGCGAGCCGCTCGTCTATCGGCCTGAGCGCCGCATGTTCGAGGGCAAGGACAGCGTGCGCCGCCTGGGCGACGAGGAGTTCGACAGCCCGGACCAGGCGCGCCGCGCGCTGATCCGCTCGTGCGCGCCGCGCGACCGCTTCGCGCTCGCCGCGCCGATTCGCGACGACGATCGTCGGATGTGGCTCGTGATGGCCGCGTTCGAGGCGTGAGCGCGGCAGGCGCGCGGCGGCTTGCAGGATTTACAAGCGGCCGGTGTAACCGATACCGGCTGGGCGGCGGCGCGCCGCGCATGCGTATGGACGTATGACATGCGACATGCGCCACGCGCAAGCGCGCCGACGGGCGCGGTGGGCGTGACGGGCACGACGCTTGCGGGAATCGAAACCGGCATCGTCGCCGCACCGATTCCCTGATGCAACCATTCGATGATCCGTTATGCAACCAGACGTGCTGTTTCATCGGCCGTATCCGCCGATCCCCGATCCGGAATACGTGCCGCCCGATCCCGGCGAAGATGGCGACAATCCGGTCGAGCCGCCTGAGCCATACCGTCACCCGGAGGGCGATCCGCCGCCCGATCCCCCGGTTCACGCATGGTTTGCGTCGCGCGGCCGCCGTGGCCGCTGAGTCGCCGCAGCCGTGTTCATCTGTCGCCGGATAGGCGCGAGCCGTCTTGGCGATGGCTGCTTCGCGAGGGCCGCTCCGAGATGCCCGCTCCATGACGGCCGCTTCGCGACGGCCCTTCTCACAGCGACGGCGGGCATGACGACGGCGTTCGCGGCGGCTGGCCGCCCACCGGAGGAAACGATGACGATCCGAGTCGAGCCCGGCGACAAGCGGGAAATCGCCGAGACGCTGGGCCGCTATTTCGAAACCCGCTCGATGCCTTTTCACATCGAAGAACACCCGGCTGACGTGCTGCACATCGGCTTTCAGGCGGACGGCCATCCGGCCGCCGTGACGGTGACGTTCGACGAAGACGCGTTCGCCGCGTTCGGGCAGTGGGATATCGGGCAGAAACGCCTCGCGCTGCGGCGGCTCGCCGACGAGTTCGCCGAGATGATGGCGCGGCGCAGTCCGACCGCCTATGCGGGCGATTTCCACATCAACCGATTCTGAGCGGCGGGCGTGCGCCGCGCACGACGGCCCGCGCCGTTTGCTCGATGGAGTTTCCATGACGATCCGCAAGATTTCGACGAAACTGGCGAGTGCCGCCGCAGTGGCGCTCGTGGCGGCGTGCTCGCAGAACGGCCCGAACGGCGGCGGATCGCCGCGCGCCGGCAACGCCGGCGGCACGATCACGGACGGCGTCAATCAGCCACCGACCGCCGTCACGCCGACCGACGGCGCACGCTACGGCAACCCCGGCTCCAGCGGCGCGCCGCCGATGGCCCCGGGCGGCAGCAACAGCGCGACGCCCGCGCCGGGCAGCAATTATTGATGCCGCCCGCCGTGCATGGCGCGCAGGGGCTCGCGCGGCGGGCCGCATGCGCGCACACTGGATGGCGCGGCAGCGGACCGGGACGGTGACATCGCGTCGCCGAGCGCCGGCGACGCCGCTCGCCATTCGCCGCGCCTGCCACGCGCGGCTTTCGTGCGAAAGCGCGCGGTACCGACTACAACGCGAACAAAGAGGACAGCACATGAGCGACGCACGAGCCGTTTCGATCCGGGGAGCCGCCGCTCCGAGCGGCGTGGCGGCGCGCCGGCGCGCCGCGCGCGGCATCGTCTGCGCGGCGTGCGCGGCGGCGGCCGTTGCCGTGCACGCGCAGACGCCGTCGCCGCTCGCCGAGTGGCAGTATTCGGCCGGCGTGCCGCTCGACAAGCTCTTCAATCCGAACCCGCAGACATGGCAGATCGCGGTCGGCGCGGCCGCGACGCTGCAGCCGCGCTACGACGGCTCGAACCAGTACCGGCCGATGGCCGGGCCGACGTTCGACGTTCGCTATCGCGACCTGTGGTTCGTGTCGACGGGCGAGGGAATCGGCGTCAACGTGCTGCGCGGGCCGAACTGGCGCGCGACGCTCTCGGCGGGCTACGACCTCGGCCGCCGCGAGGCCGACGACCGCGGCCATCTGACGGGCATCGGCAACATCAATCCGGCGGCGGTGATCAAGCTGTCGGCCGATTACGTGATCTCGCGCGCGTTCCCGCTCGTGCTGCGCGCGGACGTGCGGCGCAGCGTCGGCGGCGCGAACGGCTGGGTGGCCGATCTCGCCGCGTACATGCCGCTGCCCGGCAGCTCGGAAACGTTCTACTGGTTCGCGGGGCCGACCGTCACGTTCGCCGATTCGCGCTACATGAATAGCTGGTTCGGCGTGAACGATGCGCAGGCCGTGCGTTCCGGGCATCCTCGCTACGAGCCGAGCGCGGGCGTGAAGTCGTTCGGCGGCGGCGTGACGCTCGTGTGGTTCGTCACGAAGCACTGGTTCGTGACGGCCGACGGCGCGCTCGAGCAACTCGTCGGCAGCGCCGCGCGCAGCCCGCTCACGCAGCGTTCGACGAACGCGGTCGTCGACGTGTCGATCAATTACCAGTTCTAGCGGCGGGGGCGCGCTTGGGGTTCGACGCGTCGAGCCTGGGCCGTGAAGCTTGAAGCTTCAAGTCCGGAGCCGGGGCTCGAATCTCGCGGCGTTCCGGCCCGCCGATCGTCGCCGATCGCGGCCGATCGGCAGCGGGAGCCTTTCTTGCGTGCCGAACGAATCCGGCCGCGCCGTCGCGCGCGGCGTTCGCATTTTCGTTCGCAAGGAGGTGCGCATGCAGCACACGGAATCGAATCCCACCCTGCGGAAACAGCGCGAAATCGCGGCGAAGCGCTTCGTGAAGACGCCGGCCGCCGGTCGCGACATGCCCGACGCGGCGACGCAGGAGAAGGAGCCCCGCACGAACGAGCGCAAGCTGACCGCCGAGGCGATCGCGGGCAAGACGCCGACCGGCCTGCCCGCGATCGACATCGACAAGTACACGAGCGGCGATGGCGATCCGGTCCGGCGCGCGGCGAGCCGCATCGTCACGCTCGACAACGCGAACATGGCCGCGACCGACAACACCGTCGACGTCGACGGCAAGGGCCTCGAGGCGCGCACGGGGGCGTCCGAGTGGCACGACAACGTGATCTACTCGAACGCGTCGCTCGACGAGGCCGTCGATACGCCCGACGACGGGCTCGCCGGCATCGAGAGCCGCCCGCACGGCTGCCAGCCGGAGGTTAAGCCGCGCGAAGGCTGGCGTGTCGTCTATCGAGGCACCGTCGACGTCGAGCACACGCTGGGCGCGCGCACCGAGCACAAGTTCAGCTTCGAGCGTTCGACCTGAGCGTCACGGCGTCACGGCGGCATCGCGCGGCGCTCTACCGCTCTACTATTGCGGACCCAGCTCCTGCGCCGCCGTATCCGCGTCGTTGCCCTGCGCGACGAGCACGTGGATGTCGTTCGGCGTGACGTCCGCGACGCCGCCCGCCGGGATCGTCAGCAGCAGCCAGTCCGCGTTGTTCGCGATGCTGACGGGCGGCGTCGTGAGGATCGGCGTCTTCGTGCCCGGCAGCGTGACGATCACCTGGTACGTGCCGCCCGACAGATAGATCGAGTCCTGCCCCGACGCCGGCACGGCGTTCTGATACGCGGCGCCCGCGAGCGTCGGGCTTTGCGCGGCGATGTTCGTGCCCGGCGGCACGACGTAGATGTCGACGTTCGGCGCATTCGGCGATGCATTGAAGCTGCGCACGCGCGCCTGATCGGACAGCAGGCCCTTCGCGAACGGATCGTCGATCACCGAGATCGGCGTGGACGTGCTCGGAATCGCGATCGTCGTGTAATGGTGGCCGTTCGCCGCATTGAACGTATGCGACGCGATCGTCACGCTCGTGCCGGTCACGTTGTAGCTTGCGGTCTGCGATCCGCTGCCGACCGAGCGGTAGCGCGTGACGCCCTTGTACGCGATGTTGGTCGCATTGGCCTGCGCATTCAGGAAATAGTCGAGGTTGGGGCCGGCGGGAACGGCGTTGATGAAGCGCGCCTGCGGATTCGAGATGCCGAGCTCGGTGCCCGTATCGTCGCCGCCGCACGCGGCGACGAGCGCGACGGCCGAGATCAGCGCCGCAACGGTTCGAATCGGTTTCATGACTCCCTCTCTGTATCGGTCGGCCGACACGGCGCGGCGCGTTTCGCAGCGTCCGGTGCGGGTATTGCTGGCGCGTCGCGCCGCCGCCGTGGGTGAAGTTGACGTGTCGATGGGTTCGGCGAAAACAGGCTCGGTCGCCGTGCCCGCGCCTCGCGCGACGGGGTGCCCGCAGACAGCAACGCCCATGCCCGTCGATGCGGCGGCGCACGCGGCGGCGCGAATGCATGGAATTTTTGCGGCGAAAGGCAATATCTACGCGGACGCGTTGGCATCGACGCGGCAATCGCCGGCATGCGGCGAAGCCGACCGCATCGATCGCGGCCCCGATGCGGTCCCCATGCAATCCGGCTGCGACCCGAATACGGCCCGGATCGCGGCCCGGATCGCGGCCCGGATCGCGGCCGCGCGCGCCGCGGTCCAAAACTTGCGCACGCGTTTGTAAAAAGCGCCGGCCGGCGCGTCCGCGCGGCCGCATGCCCGTGGCGAAAACCCGTTCGCACAACGCACGCGAAATGGGTATGGAAGTTGCGGAGACCCGGGCATCCACGTCCACCTGCAAGGGAGTTCGGCATGCCCGCCACGCTCGCGTTGCAAATGCGTCAACACCTGGCGCTCACGCCGCGCTTGCAGCAGTCGCTGCGCCTGCTCCAGCTTTCTTCGCTCGAATTCCAGCAGGAGCTGCGTCAGGCGCTCGATACCAATCCGTTTCTCGAAGACGTGCAAGCGCCCGACGACGATACCGCCGAGGCTGCGGCCAAGCCGGGCGACACGCCCGCCGCCGAAGCGGACGCGCGGGCGGACGACGGCTACGCCGACGGCGAAGACGGCGCGCTCGCGAGCGACGCGTCGCCGCCAGTCGTCGGGCAGGACGTGCCGCTGACGGCCGAGCTGTCGGCGCGCGGCTCGAACCGGCGCGCCGACGACGCGTCGGATCTCGAGCCCGGCGACTGGATGACGGCCGAGCCGACGCTGCGCGAGCACCTGCACGACGCGCTGCGTCTCTGCCAGTTGACCCGGCGCGACCGCACGCTTGCGCGGATGATCATCGACGCGCTCGACGACGACGGCTATCTGCGCCAGGCGCTGCCCGAGCTCGCGGCGGCCGACCCGCTGCTGCATCCGGCCGAGCAGGAGCTGCTCGTCGCGCTGCGGCTCGTGCAGTCGCTCGATCAGCCGGGCATCGGTGCGCGCTCGCTGTCCGAATGCCTGCTGCTGCAACTCGATGCGATGCCCGCGGGCACGCCAGGCGTCGAATGCGCGAAGGAGATGGCCGCGCATCATCTCGAGCGTCTCGCGCGCCGCGAGACGGCCGAGATGCAGCGCCGCATCGGCTGCGACACGCGCACGCTGCACATCGCATGCGCGCTCGTGCGGCGGCTCGATCCGCGCCCCGGCAACCAGTACGGCAGCGCGGCGGGCAACTACGTCGTCCCCGACGTGATCGTGCGGCAGGTGCGCAACGAATGGATCGTCACGATCAACCCGGCCGTGATGCCGCGCGCGCGGATTCATCGCCGCTATGCGGAGCTGTTCGCGCAATCGAGCGGCTCGAATCAGTCGCCGCTCGGCCAGCAACTGCAGGAAGCGCGCTGGCTGATCCGCAACGCGCGGAAGCGCTTCGACACGATCCGCCGCGTCGGCGAGTGCATCGTCGCGCGCCAGCGCGATTTCTTCCGCTACGGCGAGATCGCGCTGAAGCCGCTCGTGCTGCGCGACATCGCCGATGAGCTCGGCCTGCACGAATCGACGATCTCGCGCGCGACCGGCAACAAGTACATGGCGACGCCGCACGGCACGTTCGAGTTCAAGCACTTCTTTCCGCGCAAGCTCGAGGCGGCGGGCAAGGGCGCGTGCTCGGCCGCCGCCGCGAAGGTGCTGATCCGCGACATGATCGCGGCCGAGCAGGCGGTCGATCCGCTGTCGGACGTCGCGCTCGCGCAGCGTCTCGCGGGGCGCGGGATCGTGCTTGCGCGCCGCACCGTCACGAAGTACCGGCAGGCAATGAAGATCCCGCCCGCGGAATTGCGCCGCCGCGCGCCACTTTGAACCTGCGGCGAACGCGCGGGCGGCGCGCGTCAGGGTTTGCGGCCGAATGCTTCGCGCAGCTTCTTCTTCGCGCGCTCGAGCGTCGTCCGGCGCGTTTTCGTAAGATTCCGGCCCGCGCGGTTCATGTAGAAATTGAGCATCGACATTGCCGACTGGAACGGATTCGCCTTGCGTCGCGTGCTGTCGAGCGCGGAGCGCTTCAGCGATTGCGCGATCGCTTCGGGGTCGTCGGACTTGAAGACGTCGGGTTCGAGATCGAGCGCGTGGCTGTGCTCCGTCACATCGCTCGACCAGTAGCGGCCGGACTTTTCCTGCGCGGCGCGGGCGCGCTTGCGGCCGGACGCGGGCGGGCGGTGCGCGGTCTCGCGCGGGGCCTGCTTGCGGGCGGGTGTCTTGCGGGTGGCCATCGCGCGCTCACAGCTTGATGCCGCCCGCTTCGGGCGCGTTCGACGAACCGGGCTCGACGTCGCCGACGCCGAACCGTTCGGGCCGCCGGATCTCGAACGGCTCGCGCGTGCGCGAAGCCGGCGTCGGATGCCGGGGGGGCGCGCCGTGCGCCCGGCCTTCGCGCACGCGGCGCGACGGACACGCGCCGCGCGCCGCGTGCGCGAAGGCGGAATGAGCGGAGCGCGTGCGCCTGCCGGCGGCGCGCGAGAACAGCAGGGCGATCGCACCGAATATCCGCATCGCGTGCTCCTTCGTGACGGGCGGCCTCGAATCGAAGCGGCGAGCCGACTTTTCAATATATGGCTTGCGCCGGCATTTGCACAAATCGTATTGAAAATCGGGCCAATCGCGTGCGTTGTTGATTTCGCCGAGTCGAATGTCCGCCTCGGCGCGCGATTTAAACAAGCATCCGTGACGTAAATATCCGCTTCGTCCATCCTGGCGCTTACGTCGTCGCGCTTGCGCCTGCCTGCCCGTCCGCCGCCGCGGCCTGCATGGAGCCGCAGGCTATGCGCGCATGCCGGAAAAGACCGAGTATTTCGTTGCAACGGGAATGCGCGAACGGGCGATTCGACGATAACCACGGCGAATCGGTCCGGATGCACTGTGGACCTATTGGAACGAGACTCGTCGGTTTTACCGGTTCGAACCTGAGAAAAAAATAGAAATGACTGAACCGCGCGGCATCACCCCGCGCGGGCGAAAGAAGGAAGGCACGGGGTGAACGAACAAGCCGCGCGTGACCGTTGCGTTCAACGGCATCGAGGCGGCGCTCGACGCGCAAACGGCGAAGTTCGCCGAGCGCAACGAAGCGGCGGCGCAGGCCTTCGAGCCGGTCAGCGTGCGCCGCGTCAAGACTTGAACGACGGCAAATCCCGCACGATGCGCGCGAGGATCTCGTTCGCCGCGCGCGGCAGCGCGCGCTCGTTGTGAACGAGCACCTTGCCGCAAGGCAAGTTGAACAGCGGGTTGCGCATGCGCAGCGCGACGATCTCGCCGCGTTGGACATCGTCTTCGATCAACAGATGCGTGAGAAACGCGACGCCGTTGCCCGAACGCACGAAACGCCGCATCGCGGGCACCGAGTTCGTGACGAGCCGCGGCGCAAGCGGAATGTTCTCCGCGTGCGCGACGGTATGCACAATCTGCCCGACGCCGTAATACGGCGCAGGCATCAGCGCGAGCGGATAGCGCACCGCATCGCGCAATTCGAGCGGCTCGCCGCGCTTCACGAGCGGATGATCGGGCGCGACCGCGAGAAACGTCGGATGCGCGACGCTCAAGCATTCGCGAATTTCCGGCGGCAACGAAGGATTGTACGTGAGGCCGATATGCGCACGTTTGCGTAATACGTCATCTACGACGTCGTCCGCGGAGCGCACGTTCAATGCGACCGATACGTGCGGATGTCGATGTAAAAAACGGGTGATGACGGAATCCATCAGGTCTTCGACATAGCCGACCGTCAGCGCGATTTCGACGCGCCCGCGCAATTCGCCGTGCAGCGATTCGTGGAACTGCTCTAGTCCGATTCGGCACGCGTGCGTGTATTCGACGAGGAGAGCGGCGGCTTCGGTCGCGATCATGCCGTGCTGGCGGCGCTCGAACAGCGGCGCGCCGATTTCGCTCTCGAGCAACTGCAATTGCCGGCTGACGACGGAGGGCGCGGTGTTCAGCCGTTCCGCCGCCGCGCGGATCGATCCGTGTTCGAGGATCGCGTGGAAATAGCGAAGACGGTTGAGGTTGACCTGAAACGATTGATCCATACGCTTGTTGCCTTGCAAAGCAACGGCTGTACACCAAAGTTGCTATCACTGGGATCATACAGTATGGAGATAATGACCACGATAAATGAGCGCAGGAGTACGCGCAGGCAGATTCCAATACGGGCCATATGAGAGAACAGAACGCATCCGGAAACGCGCGCTCGCGAATCTATCGAAAGGTCGACATCCGCATCCTCGGGTTTCTTGCAGTCTGTTACGTCACGGCCTATATCGATCGCGTCAACATCAGTTTCGCGAAGCTCGCGATGCAGACGGACCTCGGATGGAGCGAGGCCGTGTACGGCCTCGGCGCCGGAATCTTCTTTCTCGGCTACATCGCGTTCGAGGTGCCGAGCAATCTGCGGCTGACCCGTGTCGGCGCGCGGCTCACGCTGAGCCGCATCATGGTGTTGTGGGGTTTGACGTCGATCGCGACGATGTTCGCCGCCGACGTGACGACGTTCTACGTTTTGCGTTTTCTGCTCGGCGTGTTCGAGGCGGGCTTCGCCCCCGGCATGCTGTTCTGTCTGACCCGCTGGTACCCGCAGGCGCGCATGGCGCGCGCGACGGCGATGCTGCTGTGCGCGGGGCCCGTCGGCGCGGTGATCGGCGGGCCGGTGTCGATGCTCGTCATGACGCAGCTCGCGGGCGCGCACGGTCTGGCCGGCTGGCAGTGGCTGTTTCTGCTCGAAGGATTGCCCGCCGTGCTGCTCGGCGTCGTGCTGTTCTTCACGCTGAGCGAGCGGCCGGCCGACGCGAAGTGGCTGAGCGAGAACGAGAGGGCGATCCTGCTGAGCGAACTCGCTTCGGCGCCGCGCGCGGCGAGCCGGCACACGGCGTTTCGCGAGGTCCTGAAAGATCCACGAATCCATGCGATGGCGTTTTCCTATTTCGCGATCATCTGCGGTCTCTACGCGATCAGCTTCTGGCTGCCGACGCTCTTGCGCGGCGCGGGCGTGGAGAACCTGCTGCACATCGGCGCGCTGACCGCGCTGCCGTATCTCGCGGCGATCGTCGCGATGCAGGTGATCGGCCGGCTGTCCGACAAGCGCCGCGAGCGGCGCCGGCACAGCGCGATCGCGCTGCTGCTGAGCGCGGCCGCGCTGGCGGGCAACGTGCTCGCGGGCGACCGGTTCGTCGTCGCGATGGTCGCGCTCGTCGCGGCGACCGCGCTGATGTATGCGTCGTACGCGGTGTTCTGGGCGATTCCCGTCGCTTACCTGAGGGGCGACGTCGCCGCGGGCGGCATCGCACTCATCAATTCGATCGGCCTGTTCGGCGGCTTCGTGAGCCCGACGGTCATCGGCTGGATCAAGACCGCAACGGGCAGCCTGCAGGCCGGGCTGATGGTGATGGCCGCGCTGTTCGTCGCGGGCGCGATCGTGCTGCTCGCGAACCGCGTCGACGCGAACCAGTGGAGCGCCGCCGCGTCATGAAGATTCTGGTTGCCGGGTTCCGGCACGAGTCCAACACGTTCGCACCGAGCAAGGCGACCTACGCGAGCTTCGCGGCGGACGGCGGCCGCTATCCGCTGTCGCGCGGCGCCGAGATCGGCCGGCTCAAGCGCATGAACCTGCCCGTCGCGGGCGCGCTCGCGGCGCTCGACGATGCCGGCCACGTCGCGCTGCCCGCCATCTGGGCCGACGCGACGCCGTCGGGCCGCGTCGAAACGGTTGCGTTCGAGCGGATCGCGGGCGAGATCGTCGACGCCGCGAAGCGGCGCGATGCCGACGGCATCTACGTCGACCTGCACGGCGCAATGGCGACCGAGCGCCATGACGACGGCGAAGGCGAGCTGCTGCGCCGGCTGCGCGAGACAGTGGGCGCGCGCGTGCCGATCGTCGCGTCGCTCGATCTGCACGCGAACGTCACGCAGCAGATGCTCGACAGCGCGGACGGCCTCGTCACGTACCGCACGTATCCGCATGTCGACATGGCGGACACCGGGCGCCGCGCGGTCGCGCTGCTCGACGCGCTGCTCGGCAGGCGCGGCCGCCATCGCCATTTTCGCAGCGCGCGGCGCGTGCCGTTCCTGATTCCGGTCAACGCGATGTGCACGTCGCTCGAGCCGTCGAAGAGCCTGTTCCGGCTGCTCGCGCGGCTGGAGACGGGCAGCGTGCGGTCGCTGTCGTTCGCGCCGGGCTTTCCGGCCGCGGACTTCTCCGAATGCGGGCCGACGATCTGGGGCTACGGCGCGGACCCTGTCCAGCTCGCGCGCGCGGTCGACGCGCTGTACGAGCACGTCGTGTCGACCGAGTCGGAGTGGACGGTGCACTTCATGTCGGCGGACGACGCGGTGGCCGAGGCGATCCGGATCGCGCGCCGCGCGCGCAAGCCGGTCGTGATCGCCGACACGCAGGACAACCCGGGCGCGGGCGGCGGCTCGAACACGACGGGGCTGTTGCACGCGCTCGTCAGGCACCGCGCGCCGGACGCGGCGCTCGGGCTCTTCTTCGATCCGGCGGCCGCGTGCGCGGCGCACGCGGCGGGGCCAGGCGCGTCGGTCGAGGTCACGCTCGGCGCGGACAGCGGGCTGCCGTTTACCGGGACGTTTCGCGTCGAGTCGCTGTCGAACGGCCGCTGCCACTGCGACGGCCCGATGCTCAAGGGCGCGACGTTCGAGCTCGGCCCGACCGCGTGCCTGCGGATCGCCGACGTGCGCGTCGTCGTCACGTCGGCGCGCGTGCAGATGTCCGACCGGAGCTTCTATCGGATCGCGGGCGTCGCGCCCGAGACGATGAAGATCCTGGTCAACAAAAGTTCCGTTCATTTTCGGGCGGATTTCGATGCGATCGCAGATTGCGTGCTGATTGCGAAAGCGGGCGGCTGGATGGCCGCCGACCCGGCCGACCTGCGCTGGACGTCGCTTGCCGACGGAATGCGCACGAGCCCTTGCGGCGCGCCGTTCTTCGGCTGCGGCGGGCGGCGCGCGCCGCATGCGGACGGGATCACGGGAGAGATGCGGATATAGGACGGATGCATTGAGGCGAGCAGCCGCGCAAGGTGCGCCAATACCTGCTGCGGCCTGACCACGGAAGACTTTCAGCGAAGCCCCCATCATGGTTGTCGGCATTGTACGGCAACGTCCATGCCTCGTCGCGCGCGTGCCGCCGCGACGGCGCGGCGCGTTGCGTTTCACGAGGCAGGCGTCCGGGCGCGGCGAGCGTCCGGACGCGGTGCGCGCGCGCCGCTCGCCCGAGCTTCGCGCTTTCGCGGCCGGCGCCCCATCCGGCCGCATCGGTTCGATTGTCACGACGCGCACTGCGCGCGTCGTGCTCCATCTGCCGCCTGGTGGCCCGGTTGTCAGCGGCAGTGGCCTTGCGATCGGAACACGCTCCGGTCGCGCTTTTTATTCCCGAGGCAGCGAGCGCCGCAGCCGATCCCGCTTTCGCATGCCTTTGTCGCGTTGCGGATGCGTTCACGTCGTCGCGCCTTCCGTTTTCAGCGAAGGACCCCATTGCGCACATGGATGAGTACGATGAACTCCTTAGATAGCAACCATCTCCTGAACCCGGCGCGCACGCCGGCAAGACCGTTCGGCGACGCGGCCGAGCGCCGCTCGCTGAAGGCGTCCCCGCGCGTGCAGCGCGTGCTCGACGAGCTCGTCACGCGCATCGTCGACGGCGAATACACGTCCGGCCTGCTGCCGCCGCAGGACGTGCTCGCGCGCGAGCTCGGCGTGCCGCGCTCGGTGATGCGCGAGGTCACGCGCATGCTGACCGCGCGGCGGATGCTGCATGCGCGGACGAAAGCGGGCACGCGCCTCACGCCGCGCAGCGAATGGCGGCTCTTCGACGATCACGTGATGCAGTGGCGGATGCGGATCGCGTCGGACACGGACTTCCTGCTCGACGTCGCCGCGATGTGCGACCTGATCGAGCCGGAGGCGGCCGCGCAGGTGGCCGTGCATTCGGACGAGACGCAGCGCCGTGCGGTGCGCGCCGCGCATGCGGCGCTGCACGACGCGGTCGAGCCCGACGCATTGCGCCGCGCGCTCGAGCTGCTGCATGCGTCGATCGTCGAGGCGAGCCGCAATCAGTTCATCCGGCAGATGGCCGAAGTCGCCCGCGCGGGCGTGATGGCGATCGACCTCGACGCGGCGATGCTGCAGGAGCGCAACGAAGCGATCCGCGACGCGGCGGCGAAGCTCGTCGCGGCGATCGACGGCCGCGACGCGGACGGCGCGCGCACCGCGATGATCGCGCTGCGCGCGGCCGTCAACGAAACGAGCCTCGATCCGGCCTGACGCAGCGCGGGGCGGCCCTGCTCGATGCGCGCCGCCCCGGCGTGATGTCGACGAATTCGGGTATCGTGCTCGCGACGCTCAAGCGCGACGGCTCCGTGCCCGATCTCGCGAGCAAGCCGGCTTAGGGCCTCTCCTGGGCGTGGACGGGCCCTAAGCCGGACGGGTACGCGGCGCGTTTCTATCAGGACTTCGGGATGTCGGCATGTCGGGATGACGGAATGACCGCGAAGCGTGCGGCGAGCGGGCGCATCGTCGCCGCACGCGGCGGGAGGAGCGGCAATCGACGCCCCACCCGCCGCGCTGCTTTGGACTTCTTGTTGTCGGCGCGGCGGGCTGACCGCCGGGCGGCGCCGGCGGCACGGCGGAAAAAGCCGCCCGACGCCGCCGCGGGCGTTGCTCAGCCGCCCGCCATCGTCGGCAGCAGCGTCCGGTAGATGTGGATGAACGCGGGCCCGAGCAGCACCGTCAGCAGCGCGGGAAAGATGCAGAAGATCAGCGGAAACAGCAGCTTCAGCGCGATCTTCGCCGCGCGCTCCTCGGCGCGCATCCGCCGCTGCGTGCGCAGCGTGTCGGACAGCACGCGCAGCGACGCGCCGATGCTCGTCCCGAAGCGGTCCGCCTGGATCAGCATCGCGCAGAACGCGTCGACGTCCTCGGCGCCCGTGCGCAGCGCGAGGTTGCGCAGCGCGGCGTCCTTCGCGAAGCCGGAGCGTATCTCGAGCAGCATCAGCCCGAGCTCGTCCGCGACGATCGGGCTGCGCAGCCGCAGCTCGTCGGCGACCTTCGTCAGCGCCGCGTCGAGGCCGAGCCCCGCTTCGACGCACACGGTCAGCAGATCGAGCGCGTCCGGAAAATCCTCGATGATCTTGCGCTGCCGCAACCGGATGTGGCGCGACAGCATCGCGTTCGGCAGATAGAAGCCGAACCCGCCGATCAGCAAGACCATCGCCGATACCGCGTATGGGTTGTCGCCGAGCGCGGTGCCGATCATGAACGGCATCGCGACCGCGGGCAGCGTGAGCGCGAGCACGGTCTTCGCGGCGAAGTACAGGTGCGCGGCGCCAGGCGAGCGCCAGCCGGCGTTGATGAGGCGCAGCCGCAGCGGCGAGTTCTCCCAGCCGGACTTCGGCAGCGACAGCCTCGAGATCGGCTGCGAGATCTCGGCGAGCTTCTCGACCCAGACGGCTGGCGGCGCCGGACTGTCGCCCGCCGCAACCGCGCCGGAGCCGCCGCCGCCGCCGATCTGCGCGAGCCGCCGCGCGAGGCCGCGCGGCGCGAATGCGAGCCACGTGGCCATCACGCCCGCGACGACGATCGCGAACAGGCCGAGCAGCAGCAGGATATGCATGACGTTGAGGTTTTCCATGACAGTCCCCGAATGTCGTTCAACGAATGATGGCCGGATGCGTGGCGCGCCGCTTCACACGCGAATGCGGATGATGTGCCGCATCCACAGGATGCCGAACGCCATCGACGCGATCGTCATCCCGACGAGCAGGATGCCGGCCGGGTCCTGCCAGAGCACCGCGATGAAGTCGGGATTCATGACCGACAGCAGTCCCGCCGTGCCGAACGGCAGCAGCGTCAGGATCAGCGCGGACAGCTTGCCTTCCGCCGACAGCACGCGGACCTTGTCGAACAGCTTGAAGCGCTCGCGGATCAGGAGCGCGATGCCGTCGAGCAGCTCGGCGAGATTGCCGCCCGTTTCGCGCTGGATCAGCACCGCGATCACGAAGTAGCGCAGATCGGGCACCGGCACGCGCGTCGCGAGATTCAGCAGCGCCTCCTGCAGCGGCACGCCGTAGTTGATCTCATCGAACGTGATCCGGAACTCGCCGCCCATCGGCTCGGCGAACTCGCCGCCCACCATCGAGATCGCGCTCGAGAACGCGTGGCCGGCGCGCAGTGCGCGCGCGATCGTGTCGCAGGTGTCCGGCAACTGCCGTTCGAGCTTGCGCAGGCGGCGTGTCCGGCAGTGCAGCACGAACAGCGTCGGCAGGCATATCGTCGCGACGGAAGCCACTGCCGCGACCCACAGCGGCAGCGGCGCGAAGCTGAGCGCGACGAACGCGGCGAACGGAATCGCGAGCGAGATCCACGCGAGCTTCACGACCGACCACGTGAGGCCCGACTGCTCGATCAGCAGGTCGAGCGTCTGCACGCGCGGCATGCGCATCAGCAGGCGGTCGAACGGCTTCGCGTCGTTGAGCATCCGCTCCTTGAGGATCGACAGCCGTTCCTTCTGCACCTGGCCGCCCGCCGACATCGCGCGGATGCGGGCCTCGATGCGCCGCGCGGCCGGCCCGTGGCGGGCGTTCCACCATTGATAGACGCCTTCGAACGCCAGCACCACGGCGACGAACAGCAGCAGGACGAAACCGTAGAAAATCGGGTCCATGACGGGCTCCTTCATGCAGCGCGGGCTTACGCCACTTCGAAGCGGCGCGCGGGGTCGTACATCGCGTCGGGCAACTGGATGCCGAACGCGCTCAGACGCTCGGCGAACTTCGGCCGCACGCCCGTCGCGGTGAAGTAGCCGAGCACGTTGCCGTTCGCGTCGAGACCGGTGCGCTTGAACGTGAAGATCTCCTGCATGTTGATGATCTCCCCTTCCATGCCGGTCAGCTCCTGGATGCTGACGATCCTGCGCTTGCCGTCCGTGAGGCGCGTGGTCTGCACGACGACGGAGAGCGCCGAGCTGATCTGCTGGCGCATCGTCTTCGGCGGCAGCGAGAGGCCCGAGACGCCGATCATGTTTTCGAGCCGGGTCAGCGCGTCGCGCGCCGTGTTCGCGTGGATCGTCGCGAGCGAGCCTTCGTGGCCGGTGTTCATCGCGTTCAGCATGTCGAGCGCCTCGGCGCCGCGCACTTCGCCGAGGATGATGCGGTCGGGGCGCATGCGCAGCGCGTTGCGCACGAGCGTGCGCTGCGTGATCTCGCCCTTGCCCTCGATGTTCGGCGGGCGCGTCTCGAGCCGCAGCACGTGATGCTGCTGCAATTGCAGCTCGGCCGCGTCCTCGATCGTCACGATCCGTTCGTCGTCCGGAATGTAGCCGGACAGGATGTTCAGAAGCGTCGTCTTGCCGCTGCCGGTGCCGCCCGATACGAGCACGTTGACCTTCGCGCGCGCGAGCGCTTCGAGCAGTTGCGCCATCGGCGGCGTCAGCGTCTGGTAGTTGACGAGGTCGTCCATCTTCAGCGGATTGACCGCGAAGCGGCGGATCGACATCAGCGGGCCGTCGATCGCGGACGGCGGGATGATCGCGTTCACGCGCGAGCCGTCGGGCAGGCGCGCGTCGACCATCGGGCTCGATTCGTCGATGCGCCGGCCGACGCGCGACACGATCTTCTCGATCACCTTCATCAGGTGCGCGTCGTCGTAGAACGTGACGTCGGTCAGCTCGAGCCGGCCGTACCGCTCGACATAGACGGCGCTCGCCGTGTTCACGAGGATGTCCGACACGGTCGGGTCGCGCAGCAGCGATTCGAGCGGGCCGAAGCCGAACATTTCGTCGTAGATGTCGACCGTGAGCTGGCGGCGTTCGAGATCGTTCGCGAGCAGCTTCTCTTCGTCGAGAATGCGCGCGATCAGCGTCGAGATCTCGTTGCGCACCTGCTCGGCGGGCAGCCGCGACAGGCGTTCGAGCTCGACGCGCTCGAGCACCGCGCCGTGCATCTGGCGGCGCAGCTTCTGATACGCTTCGCGCGCCATCGCGGTTGCCGCGCCGATGGCGTCGCTTCGGGACATGAGCGGTTGCGCGCGCCGCGTGGACATCTGGTCTCGCAATGACATGATGGTCTCCTCGAACGGGGGTTACATCGATTTGAGTTTGGGGGCCGCGCCGCGGGTGAAGAGCCGGGCGAAGAGCGGCGCGTCGCGCTCGCTGTCTCGCTGCGGGCGCTGCTCGCCTTCGACGAGCTGCTTGGCGAACGCCTGCAGGCTGCGTGCGACGCCGCAGCCGCGCGCGAGCCGCGAAAGCGGGACGCCCTGGTCGACGGCCTCGCCGACCGCGGCGGGATCGTCGGGAATCACGTGCGCGGCGCGCATGCTCAGCACTTCTTCGAGCGCCGCGCGCGCGCGCTCGGACGTGCGCGTCTGCCGGTTCAGAACGAGCTGGATGCGATCGAGCGGGCAGCCGAGCGACACGAGCAGCTCCTGCAGGCGGCGCGCCGCACGCACATGCGGCATGCTCGGCTGCAGCACGACTTCGATGTGGTCGCTGCGGTCGAGCGCGACCATCGACACCGCGTTCAGGCTGACGCCGAGCTCGAAGATCACGAAGTCGTAGCGCGGCAAGGCAACGCCGAGAATCCATTCGAGCGCATCCTCGCGGATGTCGGCGGCCTTGACCGGATCGCCCGCGCCCGCGAGCACGTGGAACGAATCCGTCACGCGCACGACGCTCGCGTCGAGAAACGCGCCGTCCATTCTTTCGAGCTGCCCGCAGAGCTGCGCGATGCTCGACGGCGGCGTCTGGTCGCTGACGAGGAACGCGGCGTCTGCGAACTGCTGGTTCAGGTCGATCAGCAGCGTGCGGCGCTTTGAGCATTCGGCGATTTCGTACGCGACGTTCCCCGCGATGAAGCTCGTGCCCGCGCCGCCCTTGCACGACATGAACGACACGATCCGCGTGTCGGGCGTATTGCGCTGCGTGCACTGCGCGGCCGCGCGCTTGAACGCGTCGTCGAGCGCGCGCGGCTCGACCGGCCAGTGCAGCACGTCGCGCACGCCGGCGCGCATCGCGTCGAGCAGCGTCTGCGACGACGCGTCGGTCGTCACGAGCATGCATGTGAGCCCCGGATGCAGGCGGCTCAGCTTTTCGATCGCGGCGAGCTCGGCGGCGTCGAGCGCGACGCCGTCGATCATCAGGATGTCGAAGGCGTCGAGCCCGTCCGTGCGCTGCACGATCTGCGCGGCGCGGCCGACCGTGCGCGTGATGCGATAGCGGCCGGCGTCGGCGACGAGCCGCGCGAGAAGCGCGAGCCGCGATGCGTCTTCGGAAGCGACGAGGATGTTGATCATGGTCGTTGATCTCGTGTAGGGGTTCATTGACAGACCGAGCCGCCCGTCGACGTCGAGAGACTTTCGCGGGGCAGCGTGGTGACGAAGGGCGGCATCGAGAGCGTGAGCGGCACGAACGGAATCAGCGTCCTGACCGTCACGTTCGTGACCGACACGGTGACGAACGTGCAGGTGCTGCGCGCCGTCGCCGCGTCGGAATCGCAGCCGGCGGGCGTGTACGCGAGGCTCACGTTCGCGTTGCCGATGAGCGGCATCAACTGGCTGATGCGGGTCTTCACGACGGACGCGTCGGCGTCGCAGACGGTCGCCGTGCGCGCGCCGAGCCGCACCGCCTCGCTCGCGGTGTTCCAGTAGAACAGCACGCGGCCGAACTCGCAGATGCCGATCAGGATCGTGCAGAGAATCGCGGCGACGAGCGCGAACTCGACAGCCGCCGCGCCGCGCTGCGCCCGGCGCCGAATGAGGGAGAAGGGGCGCGCGTTCATGACACCTGCCTCATCACGGTGACGATGTTGCCGAAGGTCAAGGCCGGCAGCCCCGGAAACACAGGGATCGGCTGGTACCGATAGCCCTTGATCTTGACCTCGACGAGATTCATGCTGCCCGCGAGGCTTGCCGGGTCGGGCGAGCCGTTGTTCGTGTCGTAGGTCGGCACGCTCGCGAACTGCGCCGGATCGGACGAGTCGCTGCAGTTCGTCGTGTGCGACGCGTCGCACACGATGACCATCGACGTCGCGAGGCCCGGCGCGAGCTCGCTGCCCGTCGAGCCGCAGGTCGTGCTGCCGTAGACGGCAAGGCACTGCGCCTGCGCGACCGGATAGGCAGGGTCGGTCGACAGGTACGTCGACAGGTAGCGCGTCGCATCGCGCGTCGCCTTCGTCAACGCCTCGTACTGATAGATCGCGCGGCCGAATTCCGCGACGCCGGTCGCGAGCAGCACGAGCGGGATCATCACGATCGCGAATTCCACCGCGACGGCGCCGCGCATCCGCGACGGACGGGAGCGGAATGAGAGTCGGTTCATGATCGTCTCTTGTGGTTGCGGGTTCATTGGAGCAGCACGGGCACTTGCGGGCCCACCGAGCTGCCGTTGCCGGGCGTGCCTTGCGTCGCGCACGGGCTGCCGGCGGCCGTTGACGAGCCGCGGTACTCGAGATGGATCGGGCCCGCACTGCCGCCGGAACCCATCGGATCGAGCATCAGCACGCAGTCCCACGACAGCACGGGCGCGCTGTGGCCGCTCAGCAGCACCGTGCAGTCGACCTCGGGCGCGAGCGCGAGCCGCCGGTCGGCGCCCGCCGGGTAGTAGCTCGCGTTGTACGTGCCGCTCGTGGTGATGCCGGAAAGATGGTCGCCCTGGTAGCTCGTGAACGTCAGGCGCTTGCTCACGAAATCCGAGTACGCGTTGTTCTGCGCGGGCCACGTGGTCGCGTCGTATGCGTAGCCGGTGAAATCGGGCGTGCCGTACGACGGGTCCTTGTACGGATTCGCATAGATGCCGAAGCGCGTGTTGTATGCGGCGCTGTCCGCGACCTTGTTGCCCGGCGTGCCGACCTGCGAGCCGGTGGCGGGCAGCGCGCAGTAGTTGCCCGTGAGCTCGCTCTTGATCGACGCTGCGCTGTTCGATCCGTCGAGCGCCGACCAGCCGAAGTTGCCCGCGCCGAACGACGGCGGCGAGCCCGTCTTCACGGCGAGCCAGTCGCCGATGTTGTACGTCGCGCCGGCGACGGGCGGGCTCGTCTGCGTGCCGGCCTTGCAGATGAACACCGGGATCGCGCAGGTGGTCTGCGCGGCGCCGACGGTGGCGACGGCCGTCGCGGACACCGACGCGTTCGCGACGCTCACGCCCGGCACCAGGTTGAGCGTCTGGATGAACCAGTTGACGATGCCCGTTCGCGACGTCGTGCACTTCACGTACTTGATCGACGACGGCGAGGCGATCGAGCTCTTCGGCTGGAACGGATTGCTGAGCGAATCGCTGAACGTGACGCTCGAGTTCGTCAGCATCTGAACCGGAAACTGCTCGAACAGCGCGTAGTTGAGATGGCCGGCGGTGATGCCGGCCGCCTCCGGCACGGACAGGTTGATTGCGCCCGTCAGGTCGCGCGCGGCGGCGAGCGCGCATGCGTCCGCGCTGTTCTGCAGCTCGCTGCGCGTCACGTAGAGCTTGCCGAGATCCAGCGCGAGGCCGACGAAGCCGATCAGCACCGCGAGCATCAGCGCGACGAGAATCGACACGACGCCGCGCTGGCGGCGCCGCCCGCCGTGAAGGGCGGCGCCTGAGGAGAAAGTGACGCGAGACATGACGGTCTCCCTGAGCGAATGGTGGTTATTGGCCGCCCGTCTTGCCGCCGCCGACGCCGATCACGAACGCGTTCGGCGTGGGCTCGATCTGCTGGAACGACCTGTCGTAGTTGTCGAGCGCGGCGGCGGCCGCGCGCCCGTCGACGCCGGGCGCGGACTGCGCGTGCTCGGCCGCGTGCGGATCGATGATCTGCGCGTGCATCACGGCGCGCACCGAATCGCCGAAGCGGCCGTCCCAGACGGGCGTGCTGGACATGCAGCCGCCGAGCGAGGCGGCGAGCGACGCGGCGAGCACGAGGCGGCGCGTCAGCGTGAAGTAATCGAGGTTCATGAGCGTCCCCTTGACGATGTGGTTCAGCGATCGAAGTCTTGCGCGATCGCGCTTGCGTTGGCGAGTTGTTGCGGCGGCTGCGCGCCCTGATGCTTCGCGTTCGAGCCGGCTGCGGCCGGCGTCGCGAGCGCCGCGGGAGCAGGCGGCGCGGCGGCTGCCGCGGGCGCGGCGAGACCGGCGCGCGCCGCGTCCGGCGCAGTCGCGCGCGCGCCTTGCCGCTGCGCGGTCGCGGCGGCGTCCGGCGGCGCGAGCGGCGGCGCCTGCACGGTCGCCGACGGGCGCGCGGGCGCGGGTGCGGCGGCGGGCGCGGGGCTCGCCAGCGCGTCCTTGGCCGGCGCGGCGACAGCGGCAGGCGCGGCATCGGCCGGAGCGGCGCTCATCGGCGCGGCATTCTTGGGCGCGGCATTCTTGGGCGCGGCGTTCGCCGGCGCGGCGCCGTGCTGACGCAACCCGCCACGGCCTTCCATGTTGCCCGTCGCATAGACGTCGGCTTCGTTCGGCTTCGTGAAGCTGTCGGTCGGCAGCGGCACGTCGGCGGTGTCGAGCGGCTTCACCAGATGCGGCGTGATGATGAACACGAGCTCGGTGCGGTCCTGCTGGAACGACGTGCTGCGGAACAGCGCGCCGAGCACCGGCAGCTCGCCGATGCCCGGCAGCGCCTTGAGCGTGCCCTGCGCGTTGTCCTTGATGAGGCCGCCGATCGCGAACGTCTCGCCGTCGTTCATCTGCACGGTCGTCGATGCGCGCCGCGTCGTGATGAGCGGCAGGATCGACACGTTGCCCACGTTCGACGCGGACAGCGTGACGCCCGTTGGCGACAGCTCGGACACCTCGGGCGCGACCTTCAGGCTGATCCGGCCGTTCGACAGCACGGTCGGCGTGAACTTCAGCCCGACGCCGAATTCCTCTTCCTGCAGCGTGATCGTGTTCGTGCCGATGCCGCTGCTCTGCGGCACCGGGATGAAGATCTTGCCGCCCGCGAGAAACGTCGCTTCCTGGCCGCTGATCGTGACGAGCCGCGGCTCGGCGAGGATCTTCACCGGCTGGTCGGTGTCCTGTGCGTCGATTGCCCCACTGAGCGGCAGCTTGTTCGACTTGCTCGCCACGATGCCGCTGCCGACGCCCGTGAGCAGGCTCGTCATGAGCGCGCCCGTCCAAGAGCCGAAGCCGCCCTGGATGTTGACGGCCGATCCCATCTGGTTGATCAGCGTCTTCGATACCTCGGCGACCTTCACTTCGAGCATCACCTGCTGCGGCGACGTGACGGTCAGCATGTTCAGCACGTCGGCGCGCGAGCCGCCGCCGCCACCGTTGCCGTTGCCGTTGCCGGCGGCGCCGGCGTTCGTGCGGTCGCTGTATGCCTTCGCGATCGCGACCGCCTGCTGCGCGGCCTGCGCGCTCGACACGTTGCCCGCGAGCACGATCGTGTCCGCCGCGGTCGACACGCGGATGTCGCGCTCGCGCGGCATCAGTTGCCGCAGCGACGTCTGCAGGCCGTCCGCGTCCGCGCCGACCGCGACGTCGATGATCCGGCACGTGCCGCTCTTGCCCTGGACGATCATGTTCGTCGTACCGACCGACATGCCGACGAGATAGAGCGTGCGCGGCGATACCATCGTCGCCTGCGCGACCGCCGGGTTGCCGATCGTGCGGTTGCGCACCGGTTCGTCGAGCGGCACGAGCAGCGACTTGCCGAGCGGCACGCTCACGTTCGTCGACTCGCGCATCTCGCCGACGCAGTTCGGGCCGCGCAGCGGCGCGGCGGCGGCTGCGGCCGCCGCGCCGGCGGCGGGCGCGGGCGCCATGCTGATCGTCATCTGCATCGGCCCGCGACCGATCGCCATCGGCGCCGCCGCCGTGCCCTTCGCGATCGCGGCGTTCTCGACGGCGTCCTGCGCGGCCGCGGCGAAGACGGTGAAGAGCCCGGCGCAGCACGCGGCGGCGAGCGCCGCGCCGCGCACGACGCGCGAGCGCGTCGGCGTCGGCCGGGAAAGTTGCGATTTGGTGTCCATTTCGTGTGGTCCCCCAGTGCCCGGCGCAGTGCGCCGGGTTTGACTATCAAAGCTGCCGGAACACAAACGGGCAGCGGAAACGCCAGGCATCGTCAGTGCTTTGCCACTTGTGTCAGAAACATTCGACGCTGCCCGTCACGCCGGACAACACGCCGACGCAGTCGCGGCCGGCCGCGCCGCGCGCATGCGCGACGACGCGCATGCGCACGGGACGCGGTTGCGCGGCGGGCGCCGCGACGCTCGCTGGCACGGCCGCCGGCTGGCCGAGCAGCGTGTTCTTCGTCGCGCCGCCGGTGTTCAGCGCGTCCTTGTCGATCTGGTTGCGCAGCACGAGCGACAGCGTGCCGACGCTGCGCGCGAGATCGAGCTTCTCCGCCTGGTCGGGCGACACTTCGAGCGTGACCGCGTTGACGACCTTCGGCGCGGTGTCGTCGCGGCTCACCTGCTGCGCGACGGCGAGCACGAGGATCTTCTCGAGCACGATCTTCGAGATGCTCTGCTGCGGATCGGCCTTCGACTGTTCCTGCGTGTTGACGATCACGTCGACGTAGTTGCCCGGCAGCGCGAAGCCCGCGACGCCGACCACGTCGTTCACGCGCACGGTGATCGCGCGGTGCCCGGGGGCGATCACGGCGGACAGGCCGCCCTTCGTGCCGACGGGCGCGAGCTTCGTGCCGAGCACGGGCTCGCCGCGCGCAAGGCTCGTGCGCACGACGCGGCCTTCGAGCGGCTTGAGATCGGTGAACGCGCCGGGCGGCACGCTGGCCGTCGGCCAGTTGACGATGCGCAACTGGTTCGGGCCGAGCGGCTCGCCGAGGTTCACGTCGGTCGCGGCGACCGCGACGGGTGTGACGGCGCTGCTCGAGGTCTGCACGAGCCATCGCGAAGCGAAGGCGACGGCGGCCAGCCCCGCCAGGATGGCGATGGCGAGCATCGTGAATGCGCGACTGTTTTTCATGGCGGTACTCCTCGCTAGTCGTATCAAGAGCCAATGGGCCGGACGCTACCAATCGCGATCCGCATCCGGCGGGGTGAACGGCGGTTCGTCGGGCGCCGAGCCGAAGAAACTGCGCCACGCCTCATGCAGCGCCTGTGGCGTGACCGCGGGCGCGTCGCCGCGATAGCGCACGGACGCCGCGACGAGCCGCAGCAGATCGCTCGGATAGCACGCGAGAAACGGCATCCGTGCGGGTTCGTGCAGGTGTCGCAGCAGGTAGTCGAACGTCGATGGGTCCGAGCTGAGCGCGAGCGCCGCGCAGTTCGCGTCGTACACGTCGCGGTAGCGCTCGACGGGCAGCGGCCCGACGTGCAGCTTCGAGCCGAGCCGCCGCAGGAACGCGTCGTCGCTGAACTGCGCGGGCGTGAGGTTGCTCGAGAACACGGGCCACACGTCGAACGGCATTTCGAGCCGCACGCCGCTCACGAACGTGAGCTGATCGACGTTGCGATCGAGCGGCATCAGCCAGCGGTTGAGCAGGTCGCGCGGCGCGATGCGCTGGCGGCCGAGGTCGTCGACGATGTAGAGGCCCATGTTCGCCTTCACGTGCGGCGGCGCCTGGTAGTAGCCCGTCGAATCGTCGCGGCGCAGGTCGAGCTCGGTGAGCGTGAGCTCGCCGCCCGAGAGCACGACGGGCCGGCGGCAGAGGCGCCAGCGGCGGTCGCCGTTCGCGCCGTCGGCCGCGCGCGGCGCGTCGACGTGCACGAGCGGATCGTGAATCCTGATGATCTCGCCCGACGCATGGATCGCGTACGGAATCGGCACGTTGCCGCGCAGCAGCGCGCCGAGGCGCTCGGCGAGATAGGTCTTGCCGCTGCCCGCCGGGCCGTAGATCAGGAGCGGCCGGCCCGCGTTCATCGACGCGGCCGCCGCGTCGAGCATCGCCGGCTCGATCGCGACGCCGCTGAACGCCGCGTGCGCGTCGGCGCGCGAGATCGTCACAAGGCGCACCGAGTGCGCGGCGACGCTCGCGACATACGCGTCGTGCGTGACGGGCGCCGGGCCGCAGTAGCTGTTGCGCGCCTTTTCCTCGAGCGCGAGCGCGCGGCCGAGGTCGGTCAGGCGCAGCGTCAGGTCGATATCGGACAGGCCGCGGTGCGTGACTTCGATCAGGCGCTCGCACGCGAGGAACGTCAGCACTTCGTCGAGCGCGGCGGGCGGCAGACAGTGACGCTCGACGAGCTCGGTCAGGCTCGAGCGTCCGTGCGCGAGCATCGATTTCAGCAACAGCGCCGCGACGAAGGCTTCGTTCAGGCCGGTTTCCGCGAGCGTGCGCGGCGCGGCCGGCAAGCGCGCGGCCTGCCTTGCGCGGTACATGCGCAGCGACGGCGGCTCCGGCAGATGGGCGATCTGCACGTCGTGTCGCGGTTCTGCTTGATCCAGGTTCATGGTCGCTCCAAATCGTTGAGTGAGAGTCAGCATGCGTTGCGTCAGGCCGCCGCCGCGAACAGCACGCCGAGCGTGCCGATCGCGATCGCGACGCCGTATGGCAGCGTCCCGACCGAGTCGATCCCGGGTGCGGCGCGCGCGGCCGACGGATCGCGCAGCAGCGCCGCGCCCGCGAACAGGTGGCGCAGGTTCGCGAGCAGCTTGCGCAAGCGGCGGCGCTTGGCCACGACCGCGAGCGCCCATGCGCCGCCGACGACGAACGTCGCGAGCGCGATGTGCAGCGCGAGCGTCGGGCCGACCCACGCGCCGATCGCGAGCATCAGCTTCACGTCGCCCGCCGCCATTCCCCGCACGACATAGAACGGCAGCAGCAGGCCGGCGCCGGTGGCGGCGCCCGCGAGCCACGCGACGAAGCCGGTGTGCGGGCCGGGCAGCGCGCATTGCGCGACGAGCGCGCCCACGAGGCCCAGCGCGATCAGTCGGTTGGGAATGCGCCGGCTCGCCAGATCGATGCTGGCCGCGACGACTGCGAGCAGCGCCGCGCACAGCGGGATCGGTTGCGGTGGCAGGGCGGAAAGCATGGAAGGCCTCGCGTCTAATTCAATGGTTCGATGAACCGCTTCGGTGACGCCAGCCGGCGTGCCGGACTGGCGCATCCAGGTGGGCTTGAGATCACACATCCGAAGCGACGGTGCTGAACACCGATTGCAGATTGGTGCCGACGACCTGCACCGCGCCGATGATCACGATCGCGATGAGCGATGCGATCAGCGCGTATTCGATCGCGGACACCGCCGATTCGTCGCGCAGCCAGCACATGAACGCGTGAGCGGGACGTGCGCCGAGCGGCTGCGGACGGGCCGACTTCCGGCAAAAGGACTGGGTTCTCATGAGTCGCTCCTCAGCGGTATCGAACGGAACATCGAAGGGAAACGCACGCGCGGGAAACGACGGACGGCGTGTTGCGCAAAGCCATCCGTCCTTCCGGCGACGTGCCCTACAGATCGCTGCCGATCGTCGTGAAGACGGAATTGAGGTCGGTACCGACCGTCTTCACCGCACCGATGATCACAATCGCGATCAAAGCGGCGATCAGGCCATATTCGATGGCGCTGACGCCGCCATCGTCGCGAACGAACTGCTTGACGTATTGAATGAAGCTGGACATGACTCTCTCCTTTCGGATGACTAATGAAACCCTTGCCGTCAACGGCGCGGGACGTACAACGGGAACTGCTTCAACTGCAAGGCACAACAAGGCACAACAAGGCACTACGGGCACTGCAAGGCACTGCTGGAAAGCGGATCGCGGATCAGAACAGCCGCACCGGGGCCTGCACGCGAATGCATGCGCCGGCGCGGACGGAACGATCGGCGGGATGGGGCTTGCCGGCGCGTGCGCATGAATCGATGCGCGCTGCGCGGCGCCACCCTGGAAAAACGCGGAAGCGACGGCCGTTTCGGCCGGCGGCGGGATCGCGAGCGACGGCGACTGCGCGCGCCGCTTCGCTGCTGGAGCGGCCGAGAAGCCGCTGAACGGTATAAGTGAACATTGCCTTCACCCCGGTATTCACAACAAGCAATTTTTTCCAAGCACTCGGCCGCAGCCGGTGCCCCGCTGGTCGAACGGCGACTGCCCTGTACGCATCCGGCGCCGCACTCGCGTGCGTGGTGCCGGATGCGACCCCGTGGGTGACGTCGGCGAGATTCTTGTCTGCTGGTCTGGTTGCCGTGAATTCGCCGATCGTCGCGTCGTCGTTTGCCGCGCAGGACGTTTCGCAAGGAGTGGGCCAGCTTTCGGGAAGACGCGGCGGGGCAAGGGCGAGCGGCTCATCGATGCAACGTGCCGGGCATGATGCGGCGCAGAAGGTTTCGGTTCTGATACGCGCGAGCGCGCCGCCGCGCGCCGCCGCCGCCCGCGAACGCCCGCCGGGCAAGGCACAAAAAATTTTGTCGGGACTTTCCCTGAACCGGGCATCCGTGAACGGAGCCGTGCCGCGCGACTTCGGCGCAGACGTCCGGCGGCGGAAAGTGTTTCAACTCCGTAACGCGAGCGCGTCCGTTCGTCATTTTTCATGCGGAATCCGCCGTTTCCGGCCGGCCCGCTGCGATATCGCGCGCCGCCGCGATTTGCATCGGCTCGCTTTTTTTTCTAACAATGGAAGCGCGACGGCGTCGTGCGAACAAGAACGTCGTCCGAACGAATCGACAAAAAAAATCGACGCGTTTGAACAGAACGCTTAATCACACATCGGGGCATCATGGATCTTGCGAATCGGGGAACATGCTTCGGCATGTTGCGCTCAGGCGGATGGCTGACCAGCGATCGCGTGCTCGCCTACGGCGGCGCGACGCTGATTCTCAGCATCGCGCTGCTGGGCGCGTGGGGTTGGGCGACGAGCGGTTTCACCGCGAACACGACCGTTCGGCCGGGCATCGATTTCACGGTGTTCTGGAGCGGATCGCACACGATGCTGCACGGCGCGCCCGCAACCGTCTACGACTATGCGGCATTCTCCCGCACCGAAGCGGCGCAGCTCGGCGCGTACGTGAACCGCAGCTTCCTGCCCTGGGTGTATCCGCCGACGCTGCTCGTGCTCGTCACGCCGCTCGCGCTGCTGCCTTACGTGCCGTCGCTGTTGCTCTTCTGCGCGCTCGGCCTCGTCGCGTATGCGAAGAGCGTCGGCGCGCTGTCCGGGTTGCGCGACCGCTTGTCGAATCCGCGTCTCGCATCGTTCGTGATCCTGTCTTTCCCGGGCGTGCTCGTTGCGGCCGTCATCGGACAGAATTCGCTGCTCACGGCCGCGTGCGCGGCGCTCGCGGTCCGGCTGCTCGCGAAGCGCCCGGCGCTCGCGGGGCTTTGCATCAGCCTGCTCGCGGTCAAGCCGCAGATGGCGCTGCTGTTTCCGCTTTTGCTCGTCGCGACGCGCGCATGGCGCGCGTGCTTCGCCGCCGCCGCGGGCACGCTCGTCTTCGCGGCGGCGAGCGTCGCCGTTTGCGGCACGGCGTCCGTGCATGCGTTCCTGTCGGGCGCGACGATGCTGCGCGAGCTCGTGCTCGAGCAAGGCGCGCAGTACTGGCTTGCGTCGCCGGCGCCGTTCTCGGCGATGCGGCTCGCCGGCGCGTCGCTGCATGCCGCGTATGCGGTGCAGATCGGCGTCGGCGTGCTCGCGGCCGTCGCTGCGCTGGACGTCTGGCTGCGCACGGGCGACACGCGGCTGCGCGCGGCCGGGCTCGCGGTCGCGACGCTGCTCGCGACGCCGTATCTGTGGCATTACGAGCTCGCGTGGCTCGGCATCGCGCTGTTCGGCGTGCTCGCGTGCGCGCTCGACACCGGCTGGCTGCCCGGCGAGCAGCCGGTGTTCGTCGCCGGCTGGCTGTTGCCGTTCTTCGAGTTCTTCAATCGCGCGACGCATTTCCCGCAGTTCGGGCCCGTCGTGCTGCTCGCCGTGCTGCTTATCGTCGCGCGCCGCGCGCGAGCGATGCCGGGAGTCGCGCGATGAAAGCGCATCCGCACGGCCACGCGGCGGCGCATCGCGACGTCGAATGCCCGGAGCTGCCGGCCGCGGGCCCGCGCCGCCGTCCGCACTGGCTGGGCGCGAAGCGGGTGCGGACCTACGCGATCGCGGCGCTCGTCTGCTATGCAGCGTTCGGCGGCATCTATCTGGTTCGCTGGCTGTCGGGCGGGCTCGGCTCGCCGCTGCCGCCGATGCTCGACTTCGTGCCGACCTGGGGCGCCGCGCGGCTCGCGGTGCACGGCCACGCGGCCGACGCCTGGCGCTTTTCGGCGCTGCATGCGGCTGAGCTGCAGGCGGCGCCGTCGATGCGCGGCATGCGCGGCGTGCTGCTGTGGCTCTATCCGCCGCAGACGCTGCTGCTCGTCGCGCCGCTCGGCTGGCTGCCGTATCCGGTCGCGGCGCTCGCGTGGGCTGCGGGCACGGGCGCGCTGTTCGTCGCGACGGTGCGCGCGATCGTGCCGCGCCGCCTCGCGGCGCTCTGCGCGCTTGCGTTTCCCGGCACGTTCTTCGTCGCGCTCATCGGCCAGAACAGCCTGCTGACGGCCGCGCTCGCCGGCTTCGGCCTCGTCGCGCTGCGCCGCCGCCCGGCGCTCGCCGGATGTTGCTTCGGGCTCCTCGTCATCAAGCCGCAGCTCGCGCTGCTGTTTCCGCTCGCGCTGTTGTGCGCGTCGCAATGGCGCGCATTGCGCGCATGGGCCGCGACGGTCGCGCTCGTCGCCGCGCTGAGCACGCTCGCGTTCGGCTTCGGCGCATGGGCCGCATTCGCGCACGGCGCGGCGTCCGCATTGCAGACGATCGGCGCCGGGCAGGCGGCGCTCGCGCGGATTCCGACGTTCTTCTCGATGGCGACGTTCGCCGGCCTGCCGCCTTTCGTCGCGCAACTGTTGCAGGCGGCGTCGATCGCGTTCGCGGCCGCCGCGGTGATCTACGCGTGGCGCGGCGCGAGCGCGCATGCGCTGCGCTCGGCCGCGCTCGTCTGCGCGAGCTTGCTCGTGAGCCCGTATCTGTACGACTACGACCTTGCGTGGTACGGGCTCGTGATCGCGTGGGCCGTGCGCCACGCGCGCACGGAAGGCTGGCGGCCGCTCGAGCGCGAAGGGCTCGCGGCGCTCGCGCCGATGCCGCTGGCGGGCCTTGTCGCGATCGAGCCGCTGGGGTTCCAGTTCCTGCCGCTCGTGACGGCGGGCACGCTCGCGGCGATCGTGTGCCGCATCGCGCGCGAGCGCCGCGGCGCGCCGTGTCTGCCCGGCGACGAAGACGCGGCGGACGCGATCGATTCGGTTCGTTTCATCGCGGCGCGCGGCGCATCGGACGCCGCGCCGCGGCGCACGCGGGCGGCGGCGCCGCTTGCCGGCCGCGGCCGCTACGGGGTTCAGGGAGAAGCATCATGCGGGATCAGATGAACATACCGCTCATTTCGCTCGTCGTGCCGTTCTACAACGAGGGCGACGCGGTCACGCGGTTCTTCGCGGAAGTCGTGCCGCTGATGGAGGCGATCGAATCGATCCGCTTCGAGATCGTCTGCGTGAACGACGGCAGCCGCGACGACACGCTCGAGCAGCTCGTCGCCGTCGGTGCGAAGGACCCGCGCGTGCGCGTGATCGATCTGACGCGCAACTTCGGCAAGGAGGCCGCGCTGACGGCGGGCCTCGACGAAGCGAACGGCGACGCGGTGATACCGATCGACGCGGATCTGCAGGACCCGCCGAGCCTGATCCCGGTGATGATCGACCATTGGCGCGAAGGCGCGGAGGTCGTCGCGGCGAAGCGCAGCAACCGCGCGTGCGACACGTTCGCGAAGCGCACCGCCGCCGCGCTCTATTACCGCGTGCACAATGCGTTGTCCGAAGTGAAGCTGCCCGTCAACGTCGGCGATTTCCGGCTGATGGACCGGCAGGTCGTCAACGCGCTGCGCAGCTTGCCGGAGCGCCGGCGCTTCATGAAGGGGCTGTTCGCGTGGGTCGGCTACCGGACCGTGATCGTCGAATACCAGCGCGAGGCGCGCTGCGCGGGCCACTCGAAATTCTCCGGCTGGAAGCTCTGGAACTTCGCGCTCGAAGGGATCACGAGCTTCAGCACGGTGCCGCTGCGAAGCTGGACCTACATCGGGCTTGGCATCGCCGCGCTCGCGTTCCTGTACGGCGGGTTCATCGTCGCGCGCACGCTGTGGATGGGCAATCCGGTGCCGGGCTACGCGTCGCTGATTTCGGTGATGCTGTTCATCGGCGGGATCGAGCTGATCGGCATCGGCGTCGTCGGCGAGTACATCGGCCGCATCTATTACGAATCGAAGGAGCGGCCGATCTACCTCGTGCGCCGCCGTTATCAGGCGCGCACGAAGGTGAGCGCGCTGCCCGCCGCCGCGGCGCGCGCCGCGCGGATCGAGTTTGCGCGGCGCCGCGCAATGCCGCGCGAGCGCGCCGCAAGCCGCTGACCGAAGGAGGACGCCATGTCACCCGACGCTTATCTGCAAATGGCCGCCACCGAAACGACGCACTGGTGGTTCCGCGCACGGCGCGACATCCTGCGTGCGCTGCTCGTGGGTCTCGGGCTGCCGGCGGGCGCGCGCATCCTCGAGATCGGCTCGGGCACGGGCGGCAATCTCGGCATGCTCGAGGCGTTCGGCGCGGTGAGCGCGCTCGAGATGGACGACACCGCGCGCGCGATCGCGAACCGCAGGACCGGCTGGCGATTCGACATCCGCGCGGGCCGCTGCCCGGACGACGTGCCGTTCGGCGACCAGCGCTTCGATCTGATCTGCTTCTTCGACTGCCTCGAACACATCGAAGACGACGCGGCCGCGCTGCGCCGCGTGAGCGACTATCTCGCGCCGGGCGGCGCGATCGTCGTCACGGTGCCGGCGTACCAGTGGCTATGGAGCGCGCACGACACGTTCCTCCATCACTACCGGCGCTACGACCGTGCGGCGCTCGAACGCTGCGCGCGGGCGGCCGATTGCATGATCGTGCGCAGCTCGTACTTCAACACGCTGCTGTTCCCGCTCGCCGTCGTTGCACGAACGGTCGACCGGCTGCTGCATCGCGCGCGCTCGAGCGGCGACGCGCTCGGGCCGCGCGCGGTCAACGCGGCGCTGTACCGGATCTTCCGCACCGAACGCGGCTGGCTGCCGAAGCATTCGCTGCCGTTCGGCGTGTCGTTGTTCGCGGTCCTGACGAAGCGCAGCGAGCCGCGATGAGCGCCGTCGCCGACATCGGCATGCGCGCGCGGATCGTGCGCTTCGGCGTGTCCGGCGCGGCGTCCACCGCGCTGCACGCGGCGATCGCCGGGGCGCTGATGGGCGCGTTCGCCGCGAGCGCGGTGCAGGCGAACGCGGTCGCGTTCGTTTGCGCGACGGGCGCGTCGTATCTGCTGAACACGCTGTGGAGCTTTTCCGCGCCGCTGCGCTGGCGCAACGTCGCGCGCTTCGTCGCCGTGTCGGCTGCGGGACTGATGCTGACGATGGCGATCTCGCACGGCGTGCAGGCGCTCGGCGTCGCGCCCGCGTGGAGCATCGCGGCCGTCGTCGTGCTCGTGCCGCCGCTGACGTTCGCGATGCATCGGCTCTGGACGTATCGCTGACGGCGCGCGCACGCCGGGGCGCACATGCGGGGCGCTGCATCGTCGAAGCGTGCGCGCGATGCGCATTCCCGATAAGCATTTCGCAAATCGATGTTTGTTCCGCATCGGCGGATTCCCTAAGCTTGGCGACTCGTCCGTCGCGCGATCGTGCGCGGCGGCGTTTCTTCGGGAGGCCTCCGCCGATGAGCCGTTACGCTGCTCCGCCGTCGTTCGCCGCGCGTCGCCGTGCGTTGCGACGCCTTGCCGCCGCATCGTGCGCGGCATTCTCCGGCCGCATCGCGCCGGCGTTCGCGGCGCAGCGGACAGAGGCCGGCGCGACGGACGCCGACGTATCCGACGTGACGCTCGTGCTCGGCGATCAGGCGGGCGGCCTGCGCGCGCTCGCCGAAGCGGCGCGCGTGCTGAACGACACGCCGTATCGGTTTCGCTGGGCGAATTTCCAGGGCGCGGCGCCGCTCTTCGAAGCGCAGCGCGCGGGCGCGATCGACGTCGCGCCCGCGGGCGACCTGCCGGTGCTCGCCGCCGCGCTCGGCGATCCGGCGCTGCGAATCGTCGCGACGCGCGTGGGCTCGCCGGCGTCGCTCGGCATCGTCGTGCAGCCCGATTCGCCGGTGCGCGGCGTTGCGGATCTGAAAGGGCGGACCGTCGTCGTCTCGTCCGCGCGCGGCAGCATTTCGCAGTACCAGCTCTATGGCGCGCTCGAAGAGCGCGGGCTGTCTCGGCAGGACGTCGAAGTGCGGTTCGTGCTGCCCGTCGATGCGTTTGCCGCGTTCGAGGCGAAGCGGATCGACGCCTGGGCGACGTTCGATCCGTATTACGGGCACGTCGTCCGGCGCGGCGCGCGCGTCGTGCGCGACGGCAGCGGCATCAATTCGGGCCTCGCGTTCCTCACGTCGCCCGTCGGCACGCTCGAAGACCGCGCGAAGCGCGCGGCGCTCGTCGACGCGCTCGCGCGCCTCGAACGGGCGGGACGATGGGCGCTCGCGCATCCGGACGATTACGCGAAGGTCTACGCGTCGCTCACGCGCTTGCCGCTCGACGCGGCCGCCGACATCACGCGCCGCGCGGCGCTCGCGCAACGGGCGGTCGGCGCGGCCGATGTCGCGACGCTGCAGCGGGTTGCCGATCGCGCGGTGCGCGACGCGATCCTGCCGAGCCGCGTCGACGTCGCGTCGATCGCGGTGCAGCGCATCGGCGCGGCTTGATTCGCGGGCGGGCCTTCGTTGATGCCGACGATTCCCGCTTCGAGCCGTGACGACACGCGCGCGATCCGCCGTCCGTCCTGCGCGTAAAAGTACGCGGCGAGACCATAGGGCGTGTCGTGCGCGGCGGCGATCGCTTCCTCTTCGGTCGCGAAGCGGAATAACGCAACGACCGGCCCGAACGTCTCTTCGCCGCAGAGCTGCATGCCGGGCGCGGCGTCGGCGAGCACGGTCGGCGCGTAGAAATGCGGGCCGAGTTCAGGCATGCGCCGCCCGCCCGCCAGCACGCGCGTCGACGGCGGGATCGTGCGGGCGATGCGAGGCGCTCGGCGCGTGGCGAGCATGCCGCAATCGGCCCGCCGCATTCCCGGCTGATTGCCGCAAGCCGGCGCGGCGCGCCTTGACGCGCGCGCGAGCGCGGCCGACACTGACTCGACCGGCGAACGGGGGCTCGCGCCTTCGTCCGCCTCCGTTCGTCACGACGATTCGCCCCTCCATTCGCGCAGGTCCGTTGCGATGTACGTTTTGATCCGATTGTCTTGCGTCGCGTGCGCGGGCCTGTTCATCGGCTGCGCGAGCGCATCGCCGATCGAGCCCGACGCCGCCGACGCCGCCGACGCCGCGCCCGCGACCGTCGTGAGCGACGTCCACGTGTTCGTCGTCCAGCGCGACGGCTCCGTCGACGAGCACGACGATTCGACGCTGCGCGCGAACACCGCGAGCGGCATCGACGACGTCGCGCAGCGCTACGTGTGGTTCAACAAGGACATCGACCGCGTCGAGCTGCTGCGCGCCGAGACGATCGACCGCGCGGGCGTCGCGCACCCGGTCGGCCCGGAGGCGATTCGCGACGTGCAGGAGCCGCGCTCCGCCGGCGCGCCGTTCTTCGAGGACGGCGTGCTGCGCTCGGTGATCTTTCCGGGCGTCGACGTGGGCGCGCGCACGCGCCTCGTGTTCGGCAAGTCGCGCACGAAGCCGCGCGACCCAGGGTACTTCAGCTACTTCGCCGCGCCGTCGCGCGCGCCCGTCGAAGCGCAGCGCCTGATCTTCGATCTGCCCGCCGACATGCCGCTCTATGCGGACGCGCGCGGCTACGTCGCGCAAGCGCCGGTGACGGAGAACGGCCGCACGCGCTACGAATTCGATTATCGGCACGGCCCGTATCCGCGCATCGAGGACGGCTCGGTCGGCTACGCGACGTACGGCGACCGGCTGATGGTGTCGACGCTGCGCGATTTCGCGGCGTTCGCCGGCCGGTATCGCGCGGCGGCCGTCGACGCGAGCGCGGCCGACCCCGCCGTCGCGCGGCTCGCGGAATCGATCGTCGCGAATGCGGGCGCGTCCGGGCCGCGTGCGAAGGCGCGGGCGATCTACGACTGGGTGCGCACGAACGTGCGCTACGTCGCGCTCTTTCTCGGCGAGACCGCGGCCGCGCCGCACAAGGTGACGGACATCCTGCGCAACCGCTACGGCGACTGCAAGGATCACGTCGCGCTGTTCGGCGCGCTGCTCGCGGCGCTCGGCATACGCAGCGAGCCGGCACTGCTGAATCTCGGCCCGGTCTACACGCTGCCCGACGTGCCCGGCTACGGCGGCAGCGCGATCAGTCACGCGATCACGTGGCTGCCGGATCTCGGCCTGTTCGCCGACACGACGGTCGGCGGCGTCGAGTTCGGCTATCTGCCGCCCGTCGTGATGGATCGGCCGGCGCTCCTCGTCGACGACGGCGTGCTGTCGCGCACGCCCGCCGCGCAGCCGCGTACGCGCGACGCGCGCCTGCGGATCGACGTCGAGCCGAGCGGGGCCGCGCGCTATCAGTATTACGTCGAGGACGGCGGCTGGACCGCGGAGCTCGAGCGCGGCATGTTCCGGCAGGCGGCGCGCGAGCGCGTGCGGCAGCTCGCGGCCGAGCGGCTGCGGCAGAGCGGCTTGAGCGGCACCGCGCGGCTCGGCACGGGCGAGCGCGACGTGACGAGCGGGCCGTTTTCGACCTCGATGGCGGGAACGCTCGAGCACTTCGCCTGGCCCGACGGCACGACCGCGCTGCCGGCGTTATCGAGCCTCGCGGGCGGCATCGCGACGCAGGTGCGGGGCTGGCTCGCGGAGCCCGTGCGCACGCAGCCGTGGCTGTGCATCGGCGGCGAGTTCGACGAGACCGCGCAGATCGCGTTGCCCGACAACGTGCGCGTGACCGATCTGCCGGCCGATGCGAACGTGCACGATCGCTTCTTCGATTACGAATCGCACTACGTATTCGACGCGGCGGCGCGCGTCGTGCAGATCACGCGGCGCTTGCGCGCGCGCTTCGCGCATCAGGTGTGCTCGCCGGAAGATTTCGATGCGGCGCGCGCGTCGCTCGAGCGCATCGAGCGCGATGCGCTCGCGCAGATCGTCGTGCGCGCGAAGACGCGCGAATAGGGCTTGTTCGATTCGCAGCCCTTCCGAATTCGCGGCGGCGCATCCTCCGGATCAGCGTCGGCAGCGCCCGCGATAGCCCTCGACTTCCGCGTCGTAGGCGGAAAGGAACGCCTTGCCGAACACGGAAGCAAAATCGTCTTCGATCGCGAACAGCGTGTCGCGATGCGTGGTCGCATAGCGGTCCCACAAGCGCGCCTTGTACAGCGCGGGCACGCGCTTCTCGTACCACTGCGGCGCGGTGTCGCGCTCGCGCAGGCGCTGCGGCGAGAAGCGCGTGAGCAGATCCATCAGCGCGGCGCGCATGCCGGCCACCATGCCGAGCTGATGCGCGTGCAGATCCTGGAACGCGTCGGACACCGCGCTTTGCGGCGTCATGAAACCCGGCAGCGGCAGCCCGAACATCTGGCGCAGCACCGCGCCGCCGTCCGGCAGCAGCTTCAGCGGGTTGTTCTCGCGGTCGAGCAGCATCGTCATGTCGGCCTTCACTTCGCGCTTCAGGATGCTGCGCGACGACAGCAGCTCGACCGTGCCGTTCGCGAACAGCGCAAGCAGTTGCCCCGCGACGAACAACTGCTCGGCGGACCAGTGGTGCGGCTCGGCCGCGGTGTCGAGCCCCGCGCCTTCGAAGAACGCCTGCAGCAGCGTCTCGGGCGTCGCCGGCGTCGATGCGCGCACGCGCGACGGCACGTCGCCTGCGTCGCGCATGTCGCGTGTATCGCCCGCGTCGCCCGGACGCGCGGCGGCGGGCGGCGCGGACTTCGCCGGCTGCACGCGCACGTGTTGCGTCCATTCGGGCGCGTGATCCGATTGCGTGACGGATGAGGTTGGCGGCCCGCGCCCGTCGCCGTCTCGCGCGGCGCCGGCCTGCGCATCGAGATTGCCCTGCGGCTGCGCGAACAGATCGAGCGGATCGGTCGATAGCTGATGCAGGTCGCGCGGCGCGGCGGACGCCGGCGAATCGCGATCGCGCGGCGGCGCGGCGCCAGGCCGCTCGACGGCCTTGCCGTCCGCGTCCTGCGTCCTGCCGAGCCCGAAGCGATCGTGCAGCAGGCCCCACAGCTTGTTGCTCGCGCCCTTTGTCTGCGCGTGCGAGGCGGCCGCCGCTTCGACGGTCCGCTCGATCGTCGCGTCGTCGGGCTCCGCGCGCAGCAGGTACGGGCCGATCCGGATGATGTCGCCCATGTTCAGGCGCTGCGCCTGCGCATAGCCGATCGGCACGCGGTTCACCTCGATCGTCGATACGCTGCTCAGGTTCTTCAGCAGGCATGCGTCGCCGGCCACTTGCAGCAGCGCCTGCAGGCGCGAGATCTGCCGGGTGTCGTCGCGCAGCACGAGGTGATTGTCGCTGTCCCGGCCGATCGTGCCGCCCGGCGGATGAAACACGACGGCGTTGCGGTCGTCGGTGCCGACCGGCTCGCCCGCGTGTTCGATAACGGTCAGTTGCATGTCGATACGTCGGTCGATGGATGAAGCGTTCGCATGGAAACCGGTTCGATTCGTTCAGGATGACGACGCATGTTTGCGGCGCGCGTACTCGAACGCCGGCCCCCAGATCGGATGCCCCTTTTCGGCAGGGGACAGATCGAAGCGCGGATTGAGGTCGAGAATTCTCGAGAACTCGGCGCGGCATTGCGTGACGCGCCTCGTCAGGCAATAGCTGAACGCGAGCAGCTTGTGCGCGGCGACCTGCGTGTTGACGTCGGCGCCGTCGACCTCGCGCGCATGGCCGCCGAGCAGCGAGATCGTGCGCCTGTAGTCGCCTGCGTCGTATGCGGCTTTCGCGCTGTCGAGCGTCGCCTGCGCGACCGATGGCGTCGAAGTCGGGGAGGCCGGGGGCGCCGTGCCCGTGCCGCAGCCGCCCATTCCCGCCAAGAAAAAGCCAAGGAAAATGTAAAGCGAGGCGCGGCCTTTCATTCTTGAATTGACGGTTATAAGTGGAATGGTCGGGGCAATGCAGCATGCCGTTGGATTTTAGTTCCAATAATTGGAAACGGACCGGCTGTTACCTTTTGTTTCAACTTGAAACAATAAGTCGAATTAAAGTCCGGCTCTCGTCCCGGCTTCGCCTTGTGAAGCGCATCAGTTGAACCTATAGTTCGGTGTGCTTTTTGTTTTCGTCGGTTGTTTTGCTGTGCTCATCCCAGTGCGTAAAAGAGCTTGCCGTTTATTTGGCGGCGTAAAGGGCTTGGCACGAATTGAGCTTCGCGGCTCGGCCGCTCGCGGCAGGCGGGCAGCGGGGCGCGTCGCGTTCTCCTGGCTGGCGTCCGCGCAATCGGATCGGGCGGCCGCAACGAATCAGACCTCTGAGCTGTGTCAGGATTTGTCCGTAAGTCATTCAGCGGCCCGAATTCCAGGAAATTTAAATTCGCCGGAAATTATTGGTGGTTTGACCCGTCTTTCAGATCAAAAAATTACCGGATGAAATCGCAATGAAAGGACACGAAATTAGAAATCAACAGGCCCAATAAGATCGTCACCTTATTTCGAGTCGATCCGGCTTTTCGCTGCGGCAGGCCGGCGGGCGCTTTATTGCGATGCAAGGAAAGAGACAGAAAATGCGACTGCGGCTCAGTGGTTCCGTCGTTCTGGGGTGCGCGTTGCTGCTTGCCGGATGCGGGGCGACGGAGCGTTCCGTTGCCGTGCCGTATTCGATCACGCTCGACGTCGCGCCCGACGTCAATCCGGACATCAATCGCAAGCCGTCGCCGATCGTGCTGAAGGTGTTCCAGTTGAAGACGGCGTCCGCGTTCGAGAGCGCCGATTTCTTCTCGCTGCAGGACAAGCCGGAGAGCGTGCTCGGCGCGGATCTGCTCGGCGTCGACCGGATCATCCTGCGCCCGGGAGACGCGCGCACGCTGCACTACCGCGGCAACGTCGACGCGAGCGCGATCGGCATCGTCGCCGAATATCGCGTGCTCGAGAAGAACCGCTGGCGGATGACGGTGCCGCTGCCGCGCGCGAAGCAACTGAACCTGTACCGATTCTGGCAAACCTCGCCGGGCGAGATGAAGCTGTCGGTCGCCGTGAAGAACGGCGGCGTCGGCCTCGGCGGCGATTCGCGAGTACGTCAATGAACGAGCCGGTATTGTCCGCGACCCCCGCTGCGGCGTTGCGCCAGCGCGTGATCTGGACCGAGGGCATGTTCCTGCGCCCGCAGCATTTCCAGCAGCTCGAGCGGCATTGGGAGCGCTACGTCGGCATGCGCTGCCTGCCGCTGCAGGGCTTCTACTGGGGCTACGACGAACTGCAGATCGACCGCGAGCTGCTCGCGCTCGGCAAGGTCGCGCTGCTTGCCGCAACCGGCGTGATGCGCGACGGCACGCCGTTCGACCTGTCGCATCCGGACGATCGGCCCGAGCCGCTCGACGTGCCCGCCGACGCGAAGGACCAGCTCGTCGTGCTCGCGTTGCCGCTGTGGCGCGGCGGCGCGCAGGAGGTGTCGTTCGGCGGGGACGGCAACGGCAATGCGGACGCGGGATTCGCGCGCTACGTCGTGCGCGAGCACGAGGTCGCCGACGCGAACGAGGTCGCGCTCGGCCCCGCGCTCTTGCAGACCGGGCGGCTGAACGTGCGGCTGATGCTCGAATCGGAGCTGACGGGCGACTGGGAGGCGCTCGGTGCCGTGCGGATCGTCGAGCGGCGCACCGACGGGCGGCTGCTCGTCGACGACGGCTACATTCCGCCGCGGCTCGTCGCGCAGCGCGATCCGGTGCTGCTGCGCCACACGCGCGAGCTGCACGGGCTGCTCACGCAGCGCAGCGAGGCGCTCGGCGGGCGGCTGTCGGAGCCGGGGCGCGGCGGCGTGTCCGAAGTCGCCGATTTCCTGCTGCTGCAACTCGTCAACCGCTATCTGGCGCTTACGTGGCACGCGCAGCAGGACGTCGCCGCGCATCCGGAGACGCTGTTCCGCGACTGGCTCAAGCTCGCGTGCGACCTGAGCACGTTCACCGCGGTGGGCCGGCGGCCGCAGTCGCTCGCCGTCTATCGGCACGACGATCTGCGCACGAGTTTCGGCGAGCTGATGGCGGAGCTGCGCCGCTCGCTGTCGACGGTGCTCGAGCAGAACGCGATCCAGATCGAGCTGCGCGACGCGGGCAACGGAATGAAGGTCGCGACGATCGCCGATCCGGCGCTGCGCGACACCGCGGGCTTCGTGCTCGCGGTGCGCGCCGACGTGCCGGCCGACAGCCTGCGCGTGCGTTTTCCCGCGCAGGCGAAGCTCGGGCCCGTCGAGCGGATTCGCGACCTCGTGCAGTTGCAGTTGCCGGGCATCGCGATGCGGCAACTGCCGGTCGCGCCCCGGCAGATTCCGTATCACGCGGGGCACACGTACTTCGAGATCGACAAGGGCGGCGAGATGTGGAAGCAGCTCGAACGCTCCGGCGGCCTCGCATTTCATTTCGCCGGCGAATTCCCGGGACTCTCGATGGAGTTCTGGGCGATTCGCGGGTGAGGGCGGTATCGCGCGATGAACTCTTCTTCCGATTCGTTCTCGGCCGGCGCGGGCGGATTCGTGCCGCCGAACCCGGGCGGCGCGCATCCGGCCGCCGCGCCGGCGGGCGCGGCCGCGTCGCAGCCGAGGCCGGGCCGGTGGGCGGCGAGCGGCACGAATCCGCTCGTCGCGGCCGCGAACCCGCTGCTGAACCTCGTGCCGCAGATCCGCTCGACGGTCCATCATCCGAATCCCGCGTGGCTGCGCGAGCATCTCGTCGTCGAGATCCGCCAGTTCGAGGAGCGCGCGCAGCAGGCGGGCGTCGCCTCCGAGGCGATCATCGGCGCGCGCTACTGCCTGTGCACCGCGCTCGACGAGGCCGCCGCGCTGACGCCGTGGGGCGGCAGCGTGTGGTCGTCGCACAGTCTGCTCGTGTCGTTCCACAACGAGACGTGGGGCGGCGAGAAGTTCTTCCATCTGCTCGAACGGCTGTCGCAGCAGCCGCGCCAGCATCTCGACCTGCTCGAGCTGCTCTATTTCTGCCTCGCGCTCGGCTTCGAAGGGCGCTATCGCGTGCTCGACAACGGCCGCGCGCAGCTCGACGCGGTGCGCCGCCAGCTCGCGCAGACGATCCGCTCGGTGCGCGGCGAATTCGATCCGGCGCTCTCGCCGCATTGGCGCGACGTTGTCACGCGCGACGTCACGCGGCGCTTCACGGTGCCGCTGTGGGTGTGCGTCGCGCTCGCGCTGCTCGTGGGCTTCGGCGTGTTCGCGGGGCTGCGCATCGCGCTCGCCGGCCATTCGGACCGGCTGTTCGCGTCGATCGACGCGCTGCACGTGCCGAAGCTGCAGCCGGCGCAGCCCGCGCCGCATCCGGCGCCCGCGCCGCGCGTCGCGAAGTTCCTCGAGCCGGAGATCGCCGCGGGGCTCGTGAGCGTGCGCGACGAAGCCGACCGCAGCGTGATCGTGCTGCGCGGCGACGGCCTGTTCGGGTCCGGCTCGACGTCGGTGATCGATCGCTACATGCCGGTGCTCACGCGCGTCGCCGACGCGCTGAACCAGGTGCCGGGCAGCGTGCGCGTGAGCGGCTACACCGACGATACGCCGGTGCACAGCGCGCGCTTCGCATCGAACTGGGACTTGTCGCGCGAGCGCGCGGAGGCGGTCCGCGGCCTGATCGCCGCGCGGCTCGACCGCCCGGACCGGATCACGGCCGAAGGGCGCGGCACGCTCGATCCGGTCGCGCCGAACGATTCGCCGGCGAACCGCGCGCGCAACCGGCGCGTCGAGATCACGCTGATGCTCGCGCCCGGCGGCGACGCCGCGCACACGACGAAGGAGACGCCCTGAGCATGAGCCACGCTGTCGCACGCATCGTTCGCCCGCTGCCGTCGCGGGAAATCTGGACGTTCGCCGGCCTCGTCGTGCTGGCGTGCTTCGTCTGGCTCGCCGGGCCGCTGTTCGCGTTCGCCGAGCTCCGCCCGTTTGAGAGCGGCTGGGTGCGCGCGCTGACGATCGTCGCGCTGTTCGCCGCGTGGGGCGCGCGGATCGCCTGGCGCAACTGGCGCGCGGGCCAACTGAACGCGCAGTTGCTCAACCAGTTGCGCGAAGCGGCGCCGCGGCCCGCTGCGACGGGCGACCCCGCACGGGCGCAGCTCGACGAGCTGCGCAGCCGCTTCGACGAAGCGTCGACGCTCTTGAAGAAGGTTCGCTTCGGCGCCGCCGACGGCGCGCGCAAGGGCCTGCCGCAATGGCTCGAACGGATGTCGCGCCAGTATCTGTACCAGTTGCCGTGGTACGTGTTCATCGGCGCGCCCGGCTCGGGCAAGACGACGGCGCTCGTCAACTCGGGGCTGAGCTTTCCGCTCGCCGAGCAGTTCGGGCGCGCGGCGATTCGCGGCGTGGGCGGCACGCGGCACTGCGACTGGTGGTTCACGAACGACGCGGTGCTGATCGACACCGCGGGCCGCTATACGACGCACGAGAGCAATCGCGCGCTCGACGAGGCCGAATGGAAGGGCTTCGTCGATCTGCTAAAGAAATACCGCGCGCGCCAGCCGCTGAACGGCGCGATGCTGACGATCAGCGTCGCCGATCTGCTCGGCGCGTCGGAGGCGGAGCGCACGCAGCACGCGATGGTGCTGCGCAAGCGCCTGCTCGAGCTGCGCTCGCAGCTCGGCATTCGCTTTCCGGTGTACCTGCTCGTGACGAAGGCGGACCTGCTCGCCGGCTTCGCCGAATACTTCGGCGGCTTCGGCCGCGCCGAATGCGCGCAGGTGTGGGGCTTCACGTTCCCGCTCGCCGAGAGCGAGGCGGGCGGCTTCGATCTGCGCGCGGCGTTCGATCGCGAATACCGGCTGCTGCACAAGCGCCTGAACGACGGGCTGCCGGAGCTGCTCGCGTCGCAGACCGACGCGCGCCAGCGCGAGATGAGCTACCTGCTGCCGCAGCAGATCGCCGATCTGCAGGACATGCTCGGCCAGTTCGTCGCCGAGGTGTTTTCGGTGTCGAGCTTCGAGCCGATGCCGATGCTGCGCGGCGTGTACCTGACGAGCGGCACGCAGGAAGGCACCGCGTTCGACCGCGTGATGAGCGGGATCAAGCGCTTCCTGAAGATCGAGGGCGTGCCGCCCGCCGCGCAGACGGGCTCGGCCGGCCGCAGCTTCTTCCTGAAATCGCTGCTGCAGGATCACATCTTCCGCGAGGCGGCGCTCGCCGGCAGCAATCTGCGCTGGCATCAGCGGCAGCGCGTGCTGCAGATCGTCGGCTACGCGGCGATCGCGCTGCTGTGTGTCGCGGTGCTGTTCGCGTGGCTGCGCAGCTATTCGCGCAATCGCGACTATCTCGACCAGGTCGCCGCGCGCGTGCCGGCGGTCGACGCGCAGATCGGCCGCGCGAAGTTCACGGGCGCGGCCGACATCGTCCAGTTGCTGCCCGTGCTCGACGAGCTGAGCGGGCTGCCGGACGCGGGCGGCGTCGACTTGCGGCACCCGCCGCTCGCGTACCGCTGGGGCCTCTTTCAGGGCGAGAAGATCGAGGAGGCGAGCGACGCCGTGTACCGGCGCGCGCTCGACGACGTGCTGCTGCCGATCGCCGCGAGCCGGATGGAGCAGGCGCTGCGCGAGGCGCAGCCCGACGAGGCCGAATATGCATACGCGGCGCTCAAGGCGTATCTGATGCTCTACGACAGCGCGCACTACGATCCCGCGTTCGTGCAGGCCGTCGTCGATCTCGAGATGGAGCGCGCGCTGCCCGCCGATTTCTCGTCGGCGCAGCGCAGCGCGCTGCGCTCGCATCTCGGCGCGCTGTTCGGCAATCGCGTCGCGGTGTCGCCGTTCCCGATGAACGAGCGGCTCGTCGCCGACGTGCGCGAGCGGCTGCGGCAGGTGCCGTTCTCGCAGCGGCTGTACCGGCAGCTCGCGCGCACGCTGCGCCCGAGCACCGCGTCGTATGACTTCAGCGTCGCGCGCGCGGTCGGGCCGGACGCGTCGCTCGCGTTCCGGCGGCAGAGCGGCAGGAGCCTCGCCGACGGCGTGCCGGGCCTCTATACGCGCAACGGCTACCGCAACGTGTTCGCGCCGCGGCTGCCCGGCGCGATCGATTCGTATGGGCGCGAGGAGGTGTGGGTGCTGAATCTCGGCGCGTCCGAGATCCCGAATCCGGCCGACGCGGCCGCGTGGGCGCGCGACGTCCGGCAGCTCTATCTGAACGACTACATCAAGACCTGGGACGACTATCTGGCCGACATCCGGCTGCAGCGCACGTCGACGCTCGCGCAGAGCATCCAGGTCGCGCGCACGCTGTCGTCGGCGGATTCGCCGCTCACGCGGCTGATGATCGCGCTCGCGCGCGACACGCCGCTCGGCGATGCGCCCGGCGGCGCGCGCAACCTCGCGTCGCGCGCGCAGGACAAGGTCGACGAGGCGCGCAGCTCGCTCGCGCAGATCTTCGCGGGCCAGCCGGGCGCGGACGCGGGCGCGGCGGCCGCGTCGCCCGCGAGCCCCGAGCAGATCGTCGACAGCCACTTCGCGGGGCTGCGCGCGTTCGCGCCGGGCGGCGGCGATCAGGCGGCGTCGTTCGACGCGGTGCTCAAGGCGATCGACGCGCTGTACACGTACCTCACCGCAACCGACGACGCGCTGCGCAGCGGCGCGACGCCGCCGCCGTCGGACGCGCCCGCGCGGCTGCGCGCGCAGGCGGGCCGGCTGCCGACGCCGTTTCGCGAGGTGCTCGACGATTTGTCGAACGTCGCGAACGGCAGCGTCGCGAGCGTCGAGCAGCGCAACGTCGCGCAGCGCGCGGGCGCGAACGTCGGCGATTTCTGCCGGCAGGCGATCGCCGGGCGCTATCCGTTCGCGCGCGGCACGTCGCGCGACGTCGCGCCGTCCGACTTCGCGCAACTGTTCGCGGCGGGCGGCCTGATGGACGACTTCTTCCAGAAGAACCTGCAAACGCTCGTCGACACGACCGCGCACCCGTGGCGCTTCAACAACCGCAACGCCGAAGCCGATCCGGCGGCGGCCGCGATGCTCGGCGCGTTCGAGAAGGCTGCGGTGATCCGCGACGTCTATTTCGGAGGCGGCGCGCGGACCGCGCAGATCAAGGTCGAGATCGTGCCGCTCGAAATGGACCCGTCGATCTCTGAGATGGTGCTCGACGTCGACGGCCAGATCGTCCGCTACGCGCACGGCCCGCAGGTGCCGACCGCGGTGCAGTGGCCGGGCACGCGCGGCAGCAATCAGGTGCGGCTGCAGGTGACCGAACAGTCGGGCGCGGCGGGCGGCTTCACGACCGAGGGGCCGTGGGCGCTGCACCGGCTGTTCGACCGCGCGGGCGTGTCGGGCGGGCGCGGGCCCGAGCAGATGGTCGCGAGATTCGCGGTGGACGGCAAGCCGATCGTGCTGCAGGTGACGGCGAGCAGCGTTCGCAACCCGTTCCGGTTGCCGCAGATGGAGTCCTTTACATGTCCTCCGAAGCAATGAGCACGATGCAGACGACGCTTGCCTGCGACGGCGAGCCGCCTGCCTGGTACGGAAAGATTCCGGGCGCGGGCGACTTCGTCAACCACAGGCTGTCGCACGAGCTCGCCGGCTGGTGGGAGCGCTGGCTCCAGCAGGGAATGGCCGCGATGCGCCAGCGCGGCGACGACGAGCTCGCGCGCTACTACACGGTCGCGCCGGTCTGGAATTTCCTGATTCCGGCGGGCGCGGGCGCGCAGTGCGTGCAGCCCGGCTGCCTCGCGCCGAGCTGCGATCGCGTCGGCCGCTACTACCCGGTGATCGCGACGCTGCCGATGCGCACCGCCGATTACTGGAGCGCGCTGCCGGACGTCGCCGACGCGTTCTACTGGCAGGTCGGCAGCGCGCTGCTCGATGCGATCCGGCACGCGCGCGCGCCGGTGCAGCTCGAGCAGGCGCTCGCGAGGGTGCGGCTCGTGCCGGGCGCGGCCGCGCGATCGGCGTGGTTCGGCGGCGCGGGCGGCGAGTTCGGCGAAAGCGGCTGGCGCGGCGAACGCGATGCGGCACGCGGCAGCGGTGAAGGCGGTGAAGCCGGTGACTTCGATGGAGCGGGTGAAGGCGACGAGAGCGGTGAGAGCGGTGAAAGCGGTGAAAGCGGCGGCGAAGCGCGGAGCGGCCCGTTCGCGCAGCCGATGCCGAGCCCGCCCGCGACGCCCGCATGGCCGGGGCTTTCGCAGTATTTCGATCCGCACGGCGCGACGAGCTTCTGGTGGACCAACCGCGCCGACGGATCGCCGCTGCGCACGCACGCGCACACCGGCGCGCCGGATAGCCGGCTGTTCCTGCGGCTGTTCGGCGGCGTCCAGCACGGCGTTTAGGGCGCGCAACGGACGCGTGTAGCTGACGCATGTAACGAGCGCATGCAACGGACGCGTGCAACGCGCGCGTAACGGCAAAGCAAGGAGCGGCGTGCGACTTCGCGCGCCGACACGCAACGCAGCGGCGCGCGAAGTCGGCGCGATCCGGCTGCGATTCGTGAAATCTTTGCGGAATCACGAGGTGGCACATGACGGACCCATTTTCGAGAGACAACGAGCAGGAGACCATGACCCGCAGCGCCGCCGCCGAATTCGCGGTGCGGCCGCTGCCGCTCGGCCATCGCCTCGGCGAATTGCAACTGGACGAGGTGCTCGGCGTCGGCGGCTTCGGGATCGTCTATCGCGCGTTCGACCGCACGCTGCGGCGCGCGGTCGCGATCAAGGAATACATGCCGTCGATGCTCGCGACGCGCGGCGGCGACTACACGGTGTCGCTGCGCTCGGTGCGCTTCGCGCAGGCGTTCGACGCGGGCCGCAGCGCGTTCCTCAACGAGGCGCGGCTGCTCGCGCAGTTCGACCATCCGGGGCTCGTCAAGGTGCTGCATTTCTGGGAGAGCCACGGCACCGCGTACATGGTGATGCCGTTCTACGAAGGGCGCACGCTCAAGCAACTGCTCGACGGCGGCGCGCAGATGGGCGAGACGCAATTGCGCCACATCGTCGCGGCGCTGCTCGGCGCGCTCGACACGCTGCATCGCGCGCAGTGCTTCCATCGCGACATCGCGCTCGACAACATCCTGATCCGGCCCGACGGCAATCCGATCCTGCTCGACTTCGGCGCGGCGCGCAAACGGATCGGCGATCTCGTCGACGACAGCGCGATGATGATCAAGCCGGGCTATGCGCCGATCGAGCAGTACACCGACGATCCGGCGTTCGGCCAGGGGCCGTGGACCGATCTGTATGCACTCGGCGCGGTGATGCACGCGATGGTCACGGGCGAGCTGCCGCCCGCGGCGGTCGTGCGCAGCATCCAGGACACCTACCGGCCGCTCGCGACGCGCGAGCTGACCGCGCGCGAGCCGTACAGCCCGGCGTTTCTCGCGGCGATCGACCACGCGCTGCAACTGAAGATCGCCGACCGGCCGGAGTCGGTTGCGCAATTCGCGGCGGAGCTCGGGCTGCGCGAGTTCGAGCGGCCGCCTTCGCCTCATGTCGCGCCGCCGGCGAGCCCGGCGCAAGCGCAGCCGCGCGAGCCGGCGGGCGATCGCGAGGCGGACGCGGCGGAGGACGGCGCGCAGCGGGCTGCGACGTCCCGTTCGCCGGATGCGCGGCGACGCGACGATGCCGACGTAGGCGCGGACGCGGCGGCGATGCGGCTCGACGGGGAGCGCGCGCGACAGTCTCGACCGCCGCTAGAGTCGCGAGAGTCGCAAGAGTCGCAAGAGTCGGCCTCGTATCGGCGCGGAGATTCGGCTTCGGCCGCCGCCGAACGGGCCGGCGGTGCATCGGCCGCGCCGCCGCAGCAGCCACCGTCGACCGACGATCGCGAGGCCGGGCTTTTACGGCCGCGCGCCGATCACGCGCCGTCGCTGTCACCTTCGCGTGAGCACGCGGGCGAACGGGACCCGCTGCCGCCGCGGCCCGGCGCGGCGGCTGTCGCATTCGGCGCATCCGCCGCCGCACGGACGGGATGGCGCGACCGGCGAACGATCGCATATGCGGGTGGTGCGCTCGCGGTGTCGCTCGCGATCGGCATCGGTGTCGCGTATCTCGTGAAGCCGTCCGGCCGTCCCGAGACGACAGCGACGAACGCGAGCGCGTCGCCGCCGCTCGCCGCAACGCCCGCGCTCACGCCCGCGCCCGGCAGCGCGCCTGCCACGCTTGCGCAACGCGCCGAGCCGCAGCCCGCGCTCGCGCCGCCCTCCACGCCCGCCGACACGATCGCGCACGAGCCCGCGCCGACCGTTGCGACGACGGCCGCCGGCGCGAGCGCCGCGCCGCAGATCGCGAACAACGACGCGGGCGCCGCGTCCGCGCGCGCCGCGCCGGCTGCGAACCTCGCGCCGAAGGGCAGCCTCGACGCGACGGAGATGGTCGTCGCGAATCCGTCCGCGAGCGGCGGCGCGCCGCCCGTCTCGCCGTCCGTCGCCGCGGAGGCCGCCGCCGCGGCCGACCAGCAGCCGCCGGACTTGCAGGAGACGATCCCCGTGCGATTCCACGTGCGCCCGTGGGGCGACGTGTACGTGAGCGGCGTGAAGCGCGGCGCGAGTCCGCCGCTGCGGACGCTGTCGCTCGCGCCGGGCGTCTATCAGATCGAGATCCGCAACGGCACGCTGCCGCCGCTGCGGCGCACGGTGAAGATCGATCCGGGCAGCAAGCCGGTGAGCATCGACTATGCGTTCGAATGACGCCGACATGCCGGCGCGCGCCGCCGGCGCCGGCCCATCCACGGGAAGACCCATGCAGAGTTCAGATCCGATCGAATCGTTGCTCGCCGGCGTCGCGCCCGACTTGCCGTGCGGCGCGAATCTCGAATACGAGCAGGATTTCCTGCGGCTGCAGGAAAGCGCGACGCCGCGGCCCGAGCAGCAATACGGCGACACCGTGATTCCGGCCGAGGCGCCCGACTGGAGCGCGGTCGAGCGTCTCGCGCTCGAGCTGTCGGGGCGCACGAAGGATCTGCGCGTCGCCGCGCATCTCGCGCGTAGCTGGACCGAGTTGCGCGGCATTCCCGGCTATGCGGACGGGCTGAAGCTCGTCGCGGGGATGCTCGCGCTGTGGTGGGACGACGTTCATCCGCGCCTCGACGCCGACGGCGACCGCGATCCGACGCTGCGCGCGAACGCGCTCGCCGAAGTCGCGGGCGCGCACGGCTGCGCGCGCGCCGCGCGCCGGCAGGCGCTCTTCGACGGCGGCCCGAGCGTGCGCGACGCCGAGCGTGCGTTCGACGGCCGGGACGGCGGCGCGGAAGGCTATCCGGGCGGCCGCGAGCGGCTGATCGCCGATCTGGTGCGCGCGCGCGACGGCGGGCAGCCGACGTTGCGGGCGGCGTTCGCCGCGCTCGACGCGCTCGATGCGATTCGCGCGTGCGTCGCATCGAAGCTCGGCGACGAATGGGCGCCGGACGCGAGCGACTTCGAGAAGGCGCTGCGCCGGATCGTGCGCGACGGGCTGCCGCCGCCCTTGGGCGCGCCGCAGGCGGGCGCGGCAGACGCGACGGCGGGCGCGGCAACCGGCGCGGGAAACGGCGCGGGAAACGGCGCGGCAAACGGCGCGGCAAATGGCGCGGCCGCGCCGGCCTTCGCCGCGAACGGCCGCGCATGGCGCGACGCCGAGGTGACGAGCCGCGACGACGTGCAGCTCGGCCTCGAAAAGATGTGCCGCTACTTCGAGCTGCACGAGCCGAGCCACCCGGCGCCGATCCTGCTGCGCCGCGCGCAGCGGCTGCTGTCGCTCGACTTCTACGAAATCATCCGGGATCTCGCTCCGGAGAGCCTGCCGAAGCTCGACATGCTGAGCGGCCAGCGCAGCGAATGATGCGAGGCGCCGCTGCGGGCGGCGGACATGATCGACGCAACCTGATTGCGAAGGAGCAGACGATGACGAGCAAGTACAAGGCTTTGGCCAGCGGACAGAAATTCATCGCGCGCAACCGCGCGCCGCGCGTGCAGATCGAGTACGACGTGGAGACTTACGGCGCCGAGCGCAGCGTCCAGTTGCCGTTCGTGATGGGCGTGATCGCCGATCTCGCGGGCAAGCGGGCCGAGCCGCTGCCGGAGCTGCCGGAGCGCAAGTTCCTCGAAGTCGACGTCGACAACTTCGACGAGCGGATGAAATCGATCGCGCCGCGCGTCGCGTTCCACGTGCCGAACACGCTGTCGGGCGACGGGATGCTGAGCGTCGACATGACGTTCGAGAGCATCGACGACTTCTCGCCCGCCGCGATCGCGCGCAACGTCGATGCGCTCAGGCGCCTGCTGGAGGCGCGCACCGAGCTGTCGAACCTGCTGTCGTACATGGACGGCAAGCACGGCGCCGAGCAACTGATCGAAAACGCGATCAACGATCCGGAACTGCTGAAGTCGCTCGTGCGGCAGCCGCTCGCGGCGAGCGCCGACGGCGGCGCGCCGGCCATCGCCGGCACCGGCGCCGCGGACGATTCGGAGATTCGCCATGAATGAACACGCTCCAACCCGGGCCGACACGCGCGAGGCCGCGCAGCCCGTCGTCGCGCGCGACGAGTTCGCCGCGCTGCTGCAGAAGGAGTTCAAGCCGAAGACCGCGGAGGCGCGCGAATCGGTCGAGCGCGCGGTGCGCACGCTCGCGCAGCAGGCGCTCGAGCACACGGTCGGCATGACGACCGACGCTTACGGCAGCGTCAAGCAGATCATCGCCGAGATCGACCGCAAGCTCTCCGAGCAGATCAACCTGATCCTGCATCACGAGGAGTTCCAGACGCTCGAGGGCGCATGGCGCGGGCTGCACTATCTCGTCACGAACACCGAGACCGACGAGCTGCTGAAGATCAAGGCGCTGCCCGCGTCGCGCAACGAGCTCGCGCGCACGCTGAAGCGCTACAAGGGCGTCGCGTGGGATCAGAGCCCGCTCTTTCGCAAGGTCTACGAAGAGGAGTACGGGCAGTTCGGCGGCGAGCCGTTCGGCTGCCTCGTCGGCGATTTCTATTTCAACCACAGCCCGCCCGACGTCGAGATGCTCGGCGAGCTGTCGAAGATCGCGGCGGCCGCGCACGCGCCGTTCATCGCGGGCGCGTCGCCCGAGCTGATGCAGATGGATTCGTGGCAGGAGCTGGCCAATCCGCGCGATCTGACGAAGATCTTCCAGAACACCGAATACGCGGCGTGGCGCAGCCTGCGCCAGTCCGAGGATTCGCGCTACGTCGGGCTCGCGATGCCGCGCTTTCTCGCGCGGCTGCCGTATGGCGCGCGCACGAATCCCGTCGACGAATTCGACTTCGAGGAAGACACCGAAGCCGCGAGCCACGACCGCTACACGTGGGCGAATTCCGCATACGCGATGGCGGCGAACATCAACCGCTCGTTCAAGCTGTACGGCTGGTGCTCGTCGATCCGCGGCGTCGAATCGGGCGGCGCGGTCGAAGGGCTGCCGTGCCACACGTTCCCGACCGACGACGGCGGCGTCGACCAGAAGTGCCCGACCGAGATCGCGATCAGCGACCGCCGCGAGGCCGAGCTCGCGAAGAACGGCTTCATGCCGTTCGTTCATCGAAAGAATTCGGATTTCGCGGCGTTCATCGGCGCGCAGTCGCTGTATCAGCCCGCCGAGTATCACGATCCCGACGCGACCGCGAACGCGCGGCTCTCGGGCCGCCTGCCGTACCTGTTCGCGTGCTGCCGCTTCGCGCATTACCTGAAGTGCATCGTGCGCGACAAGATCGGCTCGTTCCGCGAGCGCGACGACATGGAGCGCTGGCTCAACGACTGGATCATGAACTACGTCGACGGCGATCCGGCGAACTCGTCGCAGGAGACGAAGGCGCGCAAGCCGCTCGCGGCCGCGCAGGTCGTCGTCGAGGAGATCGACGACAACCCCGGCTATTACGCATCGAAGTTCTTCCTGCGGCCGCATTACCAGCTCGAAGGGCTCACCGTGTCGCTGCGGCTCATCTCGAAGCTGCCGTCGGCGAAGGCGGCGAGCGCATGAACGTCAACCGGCCGATGAGACTCGACTGACATCCCTCAATCAACCCAAACGGAGAAATCGATGGGCGTCGCAATGTTTATGAAAGTGGACGGCGTCACCGGCGAATCGGCCGATGCGCAGCACAAGGGCTGGACCGACATCCAGTCGTTCTCGTGGGGCGCGAGCCAGCCGGGCGCGATGGCGAGCGGCAGCGGCGGCAACGCGGGCAAGGCGAGCTTCAACGATCTCGTCGTGGCCGCGTACATGGACAAGGGCGCCACGGCGATCATCAAGAACTGCGCGAACGGCAAACATTTGTCGTCCGTCGAGATCTCGGCGTGCAAGACGGGCGGCTCGCAGATCGAGTTCATGCGCGTGACGCTGCAGGAAGTGCTCGTCACGTCCGCGCAGATCGCGGGCGTCGATCCGGGCGACGCCGCCGACCGGCTGCTGATGCAGTACGGCTTCCAGGCCGCGAAGGTCAAGAAGCAGTACTGGCAGCAGAACGACAACGGCGGCAAGGGCGCCGAGGTGTCGGTAGGCTGGAACATCAAGGAAAACACCGAGATGTGACGGCGGGCAGCGCGAACCGTGGACGACGACGTGCGAACCGGGGGCAGCCGGGAGGGCGGCATGCGCGCCGCGCGCGACCGGCTGCAGCCGGCGCTGCTCGACCGGCTGACCGACGCTGAGCGCGAGCGGCGCACCGAGCCGCCCGACGCGCAGGCGATCGGCGGCGAGCGGCTGCGCGCGGCGGTGCTGCGCGACCTGACGTGGCTGCTCAACACGCGCAACGGCGAGGACGGCTTCGTCGACTGGTCGGCGTTCGCGCACGCGCAGGCGTCGGTGCTCAACTACGGGATGCGGCCGCTCGTCGGCAAGCCGATGTCGGGCGTCGAGCGGATGTCGGTGGAGGCGTCGATCCGCGATGCGATCGTGCGCTTCGAGCCGCGCATCGCGCCGGACAGCGTCGAGGTGCGCAGCGTGCTCGACACGCCGGGCGGCGCGGCGGGCGAGCGCCGGCACAACGTGCTGATGTTCGAGATCAAGGGCACGCTGTGGTCGGTCCCGCATCCGGTCGAGTTCGTGCTGCGCTCGGATCTCGATCTGGAGACGGGCGCGATGGCGCTGCAACCGGCGGCGGGAGGCTGACGCGATGGACACGCGCCTGCTCGATTACTACAACCGCGAGCTCGCATACCTGCGCGAGCTCGGCGGCGAGTTCGCGCAGCAGTTTCCGAAAGTGGCCGCGCGCCTGCGGATGCACGAATCGGGGCCGCCCGATCCATACGTCGAGCGGCTGCTCGAAGGCTTCAGCTTCCTCACCGCGCGCGTGCAGCTCAAGATGGACGCGGAGTTTCCGCGCTTCACGCAGGCGCTGCTCGACGCGGTGTATCCGGGCTACGTCGCGCCGATTCCGTCGATGGCGATCGTTCAGTTCACGCCGATGATGAACGAGGGCAGCCTCGCGCAAGGCTACCGGCTGCCGGCGGGCACCGCGCTGCGCGCGCGGCCGGCCGCGTCCGAGCAGACCGCGTGCGAGTTTCGCACCGCGCACGATCTGACGCTGTGGCCGCTGGAACTCGCGGCCGCCACGGTCACGGGCGCGCCCGCGTATCTGCCGCGCTCGGCGACAGCCTCGCGGCGCGACGTGCGCGGCGCGCTGCGCATCCGGCTGAAGGCACGCGGCGGCGCGAGTCTCGCGCAACTGCCGATCGACCGGCTGATGTTCCATCTCGCCGGCCCCGAGCGCGACGCGCTGCATCTGCTCGAACTGATCGCCGGACATACGATCGGCGTCGTCTGCCACGACGCGGCGCAGCCGCCGCGCTGGCTGCACGTGCTCGGCGCGGATGCGCTCGCCCATCAGGGCTTCGACGCGGACCAGGCGCTGCTGCCCGACGACGGCCGCAGCTTCCAAGGCTACCGCCTGCTGCGCGAGTATTTCGCGTTTCCCGCGCGCTTCCTGTTCTTCAGCATCGAAGGGTTGCGGCCCGCGCTCGCGCGCGCGACGGGCGACACGTTCGAGCTGACGCTGCTGCTCGATCGGCATGATGCTGCGCTCGAAAACAGCGTCGACGCGCGGCACATCGCGTTGAACTGCACGCCGGCCGTCAATCTGTTCGCACGTCGCGCGGACCGCATTCCGGTTCATCCGGGCGCGCGCGAGCACCATGTGGTCGTCGATCGCAGCCGGCCGCTCGACTACGAGGTCTACGCGGTGCGTCGGCTCGCGAGCGAGCCGCGCGACGACGGTCAGGCACGCGTGTTCCGGCCGTTCCACGCGTCGTTCGCGGGCGACGACGGCAATTACGGCGCGTACTACACGGTGCGCCGCGAGCCGCGCCTCGTGTCCGCGCAGGCGCGCGCGAACGGCACGCGCACCGGCTACGTCGGCAGCGAGACGTTCGTGTCGCTCGTCGATAGCGATTGCGCGCCGCACGACGAATCGATCCGCTATCTGTCCGTCGACACGCTGTGCACGAATCGCGACCTCGTGCTGCTGTTGCCGGCGGGCGATGCGAACGCGTTCACGCTGCGCGTGTCGGCGCCCGTCGAGCGGATCGCCGCGATCCGCGGGCCGTCGCGGCCGCGTCCGCCGATCGCCGATGCGCAGACCGCATGGCGGCTCGTGAGCCACCTCGGGCTCGCGCGCCACACGCTGACCGACGTCGACGACGAAGAAGGCGCGCGCGTGCTGCGCGAGCTGCTCGGCCTGCATGCGGACCCGGCCGACGCGGCGATGCGCCGGCAGATCGACGGCGTGCACCGCGTCGCGTTCACGCCGGTGTTCCGCCGGCTGCCGGCCGCCGGGCCGCTGATGTTCGGGCGCGGCGTGCAGGTGGACGTGACCGTCGACGATCACGCGTTTTCCGGCGACAGCCCGTATCTGCTCGGCGCGGTGCTCGAGCAGTTCTTCGCGCGGCACGTGTCGATCAACTCGTTCGCCGAATGCGTGCTGAGCAGCGCGCAGCGCGGCAGGCTCGCGCAGTGGCCGACGCGCGTCGGCAGGCGGCCCGCGATATGACGACGCATCCGAAACCGGAGCCGGCCGCGACGGACGTGCGCGCGGACTCGAACGTGGACGAGGGCGCGGCTCCGCGTGCGGATCTGAACGCAGCGCCGCATGCCGACGCCGCGCGCCGCGACGCCTGGTGGCGCCGCCTGCGCGCCGCGCCGCACGGCTACGATCTGTTCCATGCGCTGCGCTGGCTCGATGCGCTGTCGCCGGAGCACGCGCCGTCCGGCTATGCGTCGCGGCCGCGCGACGAGCCGGTGCGGTTCGGCCAGGCGCCGTCGCTCGCGTTCGCGGCGGCGATGCTCGCCGACGTGCGCGACGACGGCCCGCATCCGCGCGTCGCGATTCACGGCTTCGGATTGTTCGGGCCGAACGGGCCGCTGCCGTCGCATCTGACCGAGTACGCGTATGAACGCGCGACGCAGCACGACGATCCGACGTTCGCCGCGTTCGCCGACCTGTTCCATCATCGGCTGATCCTGCTGTTCTATCGCGCGTGGGCCGACGCGCAGCCGACCGTCAGCCTCGACCGGCCGGCGCGCGCGCGGTTCGACCGCTACGTCGCGAGCCTGATCGGGCCGCGCGACGCGCCCTCGCCCGATGCCGACGCGTCAGACAGCGCCGGCGTGCTCGCGCCGCATGCGAAGTATCACCAGGCGGGCCATCTGGTGCGGCACACGCGCAATCCGGAGGGGCTCGTGCAGATCCTGCGGCGCTACTTCGGCGTGCGGGTGCGTATCGTCGAACACGTGCCGCAATGGGTGATGCTCGAGCGCGCGCAGCGCTGCGCGATCCGCGCGACGCGGCCGACGCAGCCGCTCGGCAGCGCCGTGCTCGGCTATGCGGTGCGCGACGCGCAATCGCGCTTGCGGATTGTGCTCGGCCCGCTGACGCTCGACGAATACCGGCAGTTCCTGCCGGGCGGCGCGCACGCGCGGCGGCTCGCGCAATGGGTGCGCGAGTACGTCGGCATCGAATTCGACTGGGACGTGCAGCTCGAGCTCGCGCACGACGAAGTGCCGGCGCTCGCGCTCGGCGGCCGTCACGGGCTCGGCCGCACCGCGTGGCTCGGCGAGCGGCTCGATCCCGGCCCCGCGCACGATCTCGTGCTCGGCTACGACGCGCGCGCGCTCCATGCGCGCGGCGGGGGGGCGAGCGCGGACGCCGCGCGCGTTCGATCGACCGCGGCCGATCAGGCGGCCGCCGCCGACGCGCTTGATCGACAACCTGCCTGAACGGGAATCGCCATGTCCGATATCGGCCGAGTGACCTTGTTCGGAAAACTGAACGCTTTTCTCTACGAGACGCTGGAGCAGGCGACGGGCTTCTGCCGGCTGCGCGGCAATCCATACGTCGAGCTCGTGCACTGGCTGAATCCGATGCTCCAGCGCCCGGACAGCGACGTGCACCGCATCCTGCGCCGCTTCGACATCGACACGGCGGCGGTGGATCGCGGGATCGTGTCGGCGCTCGAGCGGCTGCCGCGCGGCGCCGGCTCGGTGTCCGATCTGTCCGCGCACATCGACGATGCGGTCGAGCGCGCATGGGTGTACGCAACGCTCAAGTACGACGCGACGCAAATCCGAAGCGCGGTGCTGCTGCTCGCGATCTTGAAGACGACGCAACTGCGCAACGTGCTGTATGCGATCGCGCGCGACTTCGAGCGGATCGTGCCGGACGTGCTCGCCGACGAGCTCGAGCAGATCGTCGAAGGCTCGCCGGAAGCGCCGCCGCCGGCGGCGCGCGCATCGGCGGGCGCGGCGGGCGGCGCATCGTCCGCCGCGCGCGAAGGCTCGGCGCTCGCGCGCTACGCGGTGGACCTGACCGCGCGGGCGCGCGCGGGCGAGATCGATCCGGTGGTCGGCCGCGACGGCGAGATTCGCCAGATCGTCGACATCCTGCTGCGGCGCCGGCAGAACAATCCGCTGCTCGTCGGCGAAGCGGGCGTCGGCAAGACCGCGGTGGCCGAAGGCTTCGCGCTGCGCATCGTCGCGGGCGACGTGCCGCCGCCGCTGCGCGACGTCGAGCTGTATCTGCTCGACATCGGCTTGCTGCAGGCGGGCGCGAGCGTGAAAGGCGAATTCGAGAGCCGCCTGCGCGGCGTGATCGACGAGGCGAGCTCGAGCGAGCGGCCCGTCATTCTGTTCATCGACGAAGTGCACACGCTCGTCGGCGCGGGCGGCGCGGCGGGCACGGGCGACGCGGCGAACCTGCTGAAGCCGGCGCTCGCGCGCGGCTTGCTGCGCACGATCGGCGCGACGACGTGGTCCGAGTACAAGCAATACATCGAGAAGGACCCGGCGCTCACGCGGCGCTTCCAGCTCGTGCAGGTGCGCGAGCCAGAGGAGGACGCGGCGCTGACGATGCTGCGCGGGCTCGCCGCGAAACTCGAAGCGCACCACCGCGTGCTGGTGCTCGACGATGCGCTGCGGGCGGCCGTCATGCTGTCGCATCGCTATATTCCCGCGCGGCAGTTGCCCGACAAGGCGATCAGCCTGCTCGACACCGCGTGCGCGCGCGTCGCGGTGAGCCAGCATGCGGTGCCCGCGCCGATCGAGGATGCGCGGCGCCGGATCGACAGCCTGCGCGTCGAGCGCGAGCTCGTCGCGCGCGAGTGCGCGCTCGGCGCGGGCGATGCGCCGCGGCTCGGTGCGATCGACGCATCGATCGCGAGCGAACAGGCGGCGCTCGATGCGCTCGATGCGCGCTGGCAGGCCGAGCGCGATGCGCTCGGCAAGATTGTCGACTGGAGGACTTCGCTGCTCGCGGACGATCCGTCGCGCGCGCTCGATGCAACGGATCGCGCGGATGCGCAGGCAAAGCTTTCGACTGCATTGAGCGAGCTCGCCGATTTGCAAGGCGAGACGCCGCTCGTGCTGCCCGCGGTCGACACGCACGCGGTGGCGGCCGTCGTGTCCGACTGGACCGGCATTCCGCTCGGCCGGATGGTGCGCGACGAGATGCAATCGGTGCTGAAGCTGGCCGATACGCTCGCCGAGCGCGTCGTCGGCCAGCGGCATGCGGTCGAGCTGATCGCGCAACGCATTCAGACCGCGCGCGCGCGGCTCGACGATCCGGCGAAGCCGCACGGCGTGTTCCTGCTGTGCGGGCCGTCCGGCGTCGGCAAGACCGAGACCGCGCTCGCGCTCGCCGAGACGCTGTACGGCGGCGAGCACAACGCGATCACGATCAACATGAGCGAGTTTCAGGAGGCGCATACGGTGTCGACGCTGAAGGGCGCGCCGCCCGGCTACGTCGGCTACGGACAGGGCGGCGTGCTGACCGAGGCGGTGCGGCGGCGGCCATACAGCGTCGTGCTGCTCGACGAGATCGAGAAGGCGCATCGCGACGTGCACGAGATCTTCTTTCAGGTGTTCGACAAGGGCTGGATGGAAGACGGCGAAGGGCGCTACATCGACTTTCGCAACACGGTGATCATCCTCACGTCGAACGTCGGCTCCGAGCGCGTGATGCAGTTGTGCCGCGATCCGCAGCGCCCGCCCGATGCGCAGACGTTGACCGACGCGCTGCGCGCGCCGCTGCGCGACGTGTTCCCCGCCGCATTGTTGGGACGCCTGACGGTCGTCCCGTACTACCCGCTCACCGACGAGATGCTCGCGCGGATCGTCGCATTGCAGCTCGACCGCATCGAGCGCCGCATCGAAGCGCATCACGGCATCGCGCTGCGCTGCGCGGATTCGGCGACCGCGCTGATCGTCGAGCGCTGCCGGACGATCGAATCCGGCGGCCGGATGGTCGACGCGATCCTCACGCACACGGTGCTGCCGCGCATCAGTCAGGAGATCCTGCGCGCGACGATCGAGGGGCGCGCGCTGCGGGCGATCGACGTGAGCGCCGACGACGGCCAGTTTGTTTATCGATTCGAAGAGGAGGGCGCGACGTGACCCGCGTGTTCACACTCGACAGCCTGCACGGAGACGACCTGAAGTTTCACCAGCTCTACGGCGAGGAAGCGCTCGGGCGAATGTTCGACTTCCGGATCGAAGCGCTCGCCGACAATCACAGCCTGTCGCTGAAGGAGCTGCTCGGCAAGCCGGTGACGGTGCGCATCCGGCAGCAGGACGAATCGGCGCGCTATCTGAACGGCATCGTCGCGCGCGCGTCGCTCGTCGGGCGGCGTGCGGAGCGGCACTACGGCTACCAGTTGATCGTGCGCCCGTGGATGTGGCTCGCGACGCGCCGCTCCGATTGCCGGATCTTCCAGAACAAGACGGTGCCGGAGATCGTGCAGGACGTGCTCGGCACATATGGTTTCCCGATCGAAAACCATCTGACCGAGACGTACACGCCGCGCGAATACTGCGTGCAGTACAACGAAACCGACGCGGCGTTCGTATCCAGGCTCATGGAGTTCGAAGGGATCTATTACTACTTCAGGCATGCGGCGCAAACGCACACGCTGATGCTGTGCGACGCGATGGCGTCGCACGTCGCGCTGCCCGGCTACGAGCATATTCCATTCATCGCGCGCGACCGCACCGCGATCGCCGACGAAGAGCACATCGATAGCTGGCTGCCCGCGCAGGAGGTGAGCATCGGCAAGCACGAGACGAGCGACTACGACTACACGAAGCCGCGCGCGGATCTGTCCGCGCAGAAGATCGATCCGCGCGGCCACGATCATGACAGCTTCGCGTCGTTCGAATGGCCCGGCGGCTATCGCGACGACGAGCCGGGCGCGCATTACAGCCGCGTGCGGCTCGAGGAGCAGCAGGCCGAGCACGAGCGCGCGCTCGCGCGTACCGACGTGCGCGGGATCGCACCCGGCTATCTGTTCACGCTCGAACACTGCCCGCGCGCCGACCAGAACCGCGAATACCTGATCGTGCGCTGCCAGTATCGGTTTCAGGAGAACGCCTACGCGACCGACAGCGGCAACGAAGCGGTCGCGCACGAATCGCAGGTGCTCGTGCAGCCGTCGAGCCTGCCGTACCGCTCGCCGCGCGCGACGCCGCGGCCGCGCACGAACGGCCCGCAGACGGCGACCGTCGTCGGCCCGAAGGGCGAGGAAATCTGGACGGACCAGTACGGGCGCGTGAAGCTGCAATTTCGTTGGGACCGCTACGGGCAGAGCGACCAGAACTCGTCGTGCTGGGTGCGCGTGTCGAGCCCGTGGGCAGGCGGCGGCTTCGGCGGCGTGCAGATACCGCGCATCGGCGATGAGGTGGTGGTGGATTTCCTGAACGGCGACCCCGATCAGCCGATCGTGACGGGGCGCGTGTACAACGGCGAGAAGATGCCGCCGTGGGGGCTGCCCGGCAGCGCGACGCAAAGCGGGCTGCTCTCGCGCTCGTCGCCGGGCGGCACGGCCGAGCATTCGAACGCATTTCGCTTCGAGGACAAGAAGGGCGCGGAACAGTTGTGGATGCATGCGGAGCGCAACTTCGACGCGGAGACCGAGCAGGACCACACGCTGTCGGTGGGCCACGATCATTCGCATTCGGTCGGCAACAACGAGACGATGAGCGTCGCGAACAACCGGCAAAGGAGTGTCGGGCAGAACGAGACAGTGAACATCGGGAAGCATCGCGTCGCGCAGATCGGCGGGAACGAGACGCATGGCGTCGTCGGCAATCGCACGCGGCAGGTCGGAAAAGACGAAACCGTGACCATCGGCGCGAATCGAGAAGCGACGATCGGCGGCAATCACGTGGAGACAGTGACGAAAGACAAGACCGAATCGATCGGAGAGGGCAAGACGCTGAACGTCACCAAGCACTACCAGACGAATTCGAAAAGCATGAAGACCGCCGTCATCGAGCATCACGCCGAGGAGATCGGCTCGCGAACGTCGACGATCAAGAACGCGCACGTGCTCAACGTCGGCGATTCGCAATCGGTGAACGTCGGCGCGAGCCACACGATGAGCGTGAAGAACAACGTGCATGTCGGCGCGGGCGATGAAATCGCACTTGTTTGCGGCGATGCGAGCATCACGCTGAAGAAGGACGGCACGATCGTGATCAACGGCGTCACGGTGGAATCGAGCGCCAGCGGAAGCCACAGCGTGCGCGGCAAGACAGTGACGTCGTCGGCGACGGGCGAGCACACGGTGGAAGGCACGATACTGAAACTGAACCCCTGACGGGGCGCGAGGATCATGCAGAACTGGCAACCCACGAACCCCGTGGAGCGCAGGTTCATGGATGCGCACACGGATTGGCAGGGCTTTGCGAAGGATCGCGCCGCGAGGCTGATGATCTGGCAGACGAACGAAGCCGACGCGCAGCTCGTGCAGCTCTATTTCCAGACGCAGGAGGAGATATCGAGCGCGGTGATCGTGATGCGTTCGGATTTCTTCGACGGCGCGCGTTACGCGCCGGCGCTGACGGACGAGCTCATCCGGTTTTACGACAGCCGGCGCGATGCGTCGAACGCGCAAGGGCTGCTTGCGGATTGGCAGCCGCCGCGCGACGACGGCGGGCATCCGATCCTGCGTTTCCTGACCGTGGCCGACAGCTTGATGCAGCACCATCCGGACATCTTCCCGGCGATGGTGTTCGCATTGCAACCCGCGCAGGTTCGCGACGACGCGGCGCTCGCGCGTTGGCTCGGCGAACTGCTCGACGTCGTCGAATCGTCGCCGAGACTCGGCGCGCGCGTGCGATTCGTGTTGCCGCGCATCGATGCCGAGCCGTTCAAGCCGTTGCAACAGCGACATTCGAGCACGGTGCACATCGTAAAGGGATGCTACGCGATGGCGAGCGTGCCGCGCGAATTGCTCGCGGAATCCGGCGAGCGCGGGCCGAGCGGCGAGTTCAGGCGTTTGTTCGTCGAACTGAGCGAGACGATCGGCGACGGCAATCCGGCGCGGCTCGAACGATTGCGCGCGTCGGCGTTGCAGATTGCCGAACGCGAGCAGTGGTTCGATCAGTGCGTGGTCGTGCATCTGATCGCGGGCGCCGCGTATCTGAAGTGGCGCGACCACGAGCGCGCGCTCGATGCGTATCGGCAGGCGACCGAAAGCGGCGGGCGCGCGCTTGGCGCAGGGCATCCGGCGGGGCACAAGCTCGTCGCGAACGGGCTGTTCGGCGAGGCGAGCGTGCATCTGACGCACAAGGCGTTCGCGTCGGCGGCTTACTGCTACGAGCGCGCGGCGGCGTCGATGGCCGCCGCGCGGGACGCGTTGATGACCGTCGAGGCGTGGCGGATGAGCGCCGTGTGCTGGGAGAAGGCGGGAGAGCGCGAGCATGCGCTGGAGGCGGGCTTCAACGCGCTCGACGCGGGGCTGCTGATCGACGAATCGATGCGCGTCAGCAGCAACTTGAGGCTCGTCGTCGAGTGGATGGTCAAACAGGTCGGCGCATTCGACCGGCGCCGCAGCGAACTGAGCGACAAGGTCGCGGCGCTGCGCGGCGGACGCTGAGCGCGAGCGGGGAGCGGACATCGTGGCGCTGCCGGCCGTCAAGCACATGGACCCCGTCGTCGGGATCGACGTGCATTCGGTGATCGTCACGCCGGGGCTGCCTCCGGTGTTCCTGCCGCATCCGCATATCGGCTTCATGCTCGATCTGCGGGAATACATTGCGGCCGCGAAGGGAGTGATCGGCAGCATTGCGATGACGATCGCCGAAGACGCGGTGCTGGATTACCTGAAGGACCATCCCGACGACCGCAAGAAACTGACCGATGCGCTCAATTCGCTCAAGGACCAGAAGAAGCAGGCCACGAGCGATCCGTGGGTTGCGAAGGCGCTGAAGCTCAATCGCGACGTGTCGTCGATCAAGGGCGACGTGGCGGGCGCGGTGGGCGCGGGCGTCGGGATGGGGGCCGCCGCAGGCAGGCCGATCTTCGTGAACGGGCTGATGCGCGCGACGGCGGGCACGCATTCGTTTCATGTGCCGGGGCTGCACTTCCCGCTGGGCGAAACGTTCGCGCCGCCCGACCCGCTGCCGTCCGACGACGCTGAATCGTACATGGGCAGCCGGACCGTGCTCGCGAACAACGATCCGATGTCGTTCCTGGCGCTGCCCGCGATGAGCTGCTGGGCCGAGGGGATCGAGCCGCCGCCGCACAACGGCGCGCATACGACGCGCACGCATGAGTCGATGCCGAGTTCGGTGATGTTGCCGATTCCTGTCGGCCGTCCGGTGCTCGTCGGCGGGCCGCCCGTGATGAACATGGCGGCGGCCGCCAAGGGGATGTTCAAGGCGTTTCAGGGATCGAAGTGGGCGAAGAACCTCGCGGACAAGCTGCATCTGAAGTCGGGATTTTTGAGATGCACGGTGCTGAAAGCGGAGCCGGTCGACGTGACGACGGGCGAAGTGGTCGTGCAGCAGAACGACTTCACCGTGTCAGGCCGCTTGCCGCTCGTGTGGGACCGCTATTACGCGAGTCAGGATCGCCATCCGGGCGCGGTGGGCTTCGGCTGGCAGACGCCGGCCGATATCCGGCTCGAGCTGATGCGCAACGAAGACGGGATCGGCGCGGTCGCGCATTTTCCGGATCATGCGACCGCTTTCAACGTGGTGCCGGCGGATGACGGCTGGCCGGCGCGCACCTATGACTGGCAGCATGGACATGCGTTGTATGGCGACGATGGGCGGATGGTGCTGCGCACGCGCGAGGGGATCGAATACGGATTCGTGCTGCCTTCCCGTTGGAGGGATTCAGTCGCGGCGCTCGATGGCGACGATTCTCGACTCACGCTGCCGATCGATCGCATGGCCGATCTCAACGGCAATGCGTGGGTGTTCGAGCGCGACATGTATGGCGGGCTCGTGCGTCTCGTCGAATGGAAGCGCGACGGGCAGACGGAGCGTCTGGTCGAATGCGGTACGGGCAGGGGGCTGCACGCCGGGTTGTTGACGTCGCTGACGTTGATCGATGCGGGCGGAAACGCACATCCGCTCGTGAGCTACGAGCATGACCGCGAGCGTAATCTGGCTGCGGCGATCGACGCGATGGCGCATCCGCATCATTTCGAATATGCGGTCGGGCATCGGATGGTGAGCCACACGAGCGCGCGGGGCGTGTCGTTCTACTACAGCTATCAGCAGGACGACGACGGCGTGTGGCGCGTCGATCATGCGTGGGGTGATAACGGGCTATTCGATTACCGCTTCGTCTACGATCGTGCGCGGATGGAGACGCGCGTCACCAATTCGCTCGGGCATACGACGATCACGCAGATGAACGAGCGCGGGATGCCTGTTGCTGAAATCGATCCGCTAGGCGGCGTGACCGGGTATCGGTATGACGCGCAGGGGCGTGCGAGTGCGGTGATCGATCCGGCGGGGCGGACGACGGCTTGGGAATATGATGCGCACGGAAATTTGCTCACGCACACACTGCCGGACGGCAGCATGACGTGTACGGAATACGATGAAGACGACAGGCCGGTGTGCGTGATCGCGCCTGTTTCCCGACAATGGCGCTACGAGTGGGACGAGCACGGCAATCTGCTTACACGCATTACGCCTTCGCAATCAACGTCGCGATATGAGTACGATATCTTCGGGCAACTCGTTTCGCACACAGGTCCGCGTGGTGAGATCACACACTTCGAGTATGACCGATATGGAAACTTCGCGGTCTTAATCGACGCGCTCGGCAATCGCACTCGCTATGTGCACGATGTGCGCGGGAATCTCGTTCAGATCGTCAACTCGCTCGGACAAGTGAGCAGTTACGAATACGATCGAAACGGCAATTTGATGAGCGCGATCGAGCCGGGAGGACGAGAACTTCACTGCACTTACGATGCAGATGACAACCTCATGCGTTTTCGCGATTCCGCGGGGAATGTGACGCAACTGGAATATTCGGCGCTGGGTGACGTGATCAAGCGAACGGCACCCAATGAACATGCCGTTGAATACCAATACGATTCCGAGGAACAACTCATCGGTGTGGTGAACGAACGCGGCGAACGGCATGGGCTGAAGCGTGACGCGTTGGGCCGTGTCATCGAAGAAATCGATTATTGGGGCCAATCGCGACGCTATGAATATGGGCCCGCAGGCGAGCTTCGACGCAGCATCGATCCGCTGGCGCGGGCGATCGACTATGACAGCGACGTGCTTGGCCGCATTGTCAGAAAGTGCGTGCCGGATCCGCGGCAGCCCGGTGGAATGCGTATCGAGTCCTTCGAATACGATCAGAGCGGTAGTCTTGTGCTGGCTGAGAATCCCGACTGTCGAGTCGCGATTCGATACGATATAGAAGGCCGAGTCATTGAAGAAAGGCAGGGCGACGATTTCACGATCGCCTTTGCTTACGACGCATCGGGCAATCGCATCGAACGACGAACCGAACTGCGCGCGCATGGACAAACAGCGGTGCACGTCGTGCGTCATCGATATGACGCGCTCGACATGGTCACGTCGATCCAGATTGACGATGACGCATCGATTACGCTCGAGCGCAATGCACTCGGACAAATCACGCTCGAAAAGCTCAGCGCCGATCAGAAGCGCGAATTGATTTATGGTGCAGATGGAAGGCTCGCGAAGCAGGCGCTGCTATCGGGTACGAGCGTGTTGTTTTCGAGCGAGTATGAGTATGGCCCGAATGGCGAACTGATCGAGCTGCGTGATTCAAGATTCGGCGTCGAGCGCTTTGAATATGATCCGGTGGGGCATGTCACGCGTCACATCGATCCTGCTAGCAAGCTGCATCGCTTCTTGCACGATCGAATAACCAATTTGGTAGGTACTCGTAACGGCGAATTCGACGGCAGTTCCTACACGTTCGATCACGCGGGCAACCTGGTGCACAAGCGCGATGACACACAGGATTTGCAGTTGTCGTGGGATGGCGACGGGTTGCTGATTGAAACGGTCGCAACACGGCGGACGGCAGAAGGCATTTCGCACATTCACGCTCAGTACGCATATGACGCTTTTCATCGAAGAGTTGGAAAGTATTCTCAGACGCAACCGGAAGGGTCATCGCACGCCAGCCGTTTCTTCTGGGATGGAGATGTATTAGCGAGGGAGGCCACGAATGATGGCGGAGATCGCGAATGGATCTGCTATCCGGGAACATTCAAGCCGTTCGCCGTCGCTCAATCCGCGCTATCGGCGGGCAAGCTCACGTATTTTTATCATCATGAACTGAACGGTGCGCCCACACGCATGACCGATGCGTTCGGACGGATCGTATGGGAGACATGCGATACCGAACAGAATTTCGATCAGCCATTGCGGCTTCAGGGGCAGTACTTCGATGAAGAGTCGAGACTGCATTACAACCGGCATCGGTACTTCGATCCGGACACCGGCGGCTTCATATCGCAAGACCCAATCGGCCTCGATGGCGGGATCGATCCATACCAGTTCGCACCGAATTCGATTCAGTGGATCGATCCGCTGGGATTGGTCAAGGCTCCGCCGACGTTACCTGATACGCCCGGCATTTACATCATTACGGCTGGGGGAAAGTCGTACGTCGGCTCTGCGGGAATACGTGCGCAAGGGATGTCTTCGCGAATCTCGGACTTGACGCATGCGAATGCTCAGTATCTACTTGAGCAGTCCGATGCGAAGGTGCAATTTATCTCTGTCAACCTGGGAAGCGCGACAACCGCGAGCGACAGAAACAACATCTTGAGATATTACGAGCAAAGGGAATTGGACAAGCAGGTGGCGCGGCTCGGAAGTGCAAATATGTTGAATGACATGAGTAAGAGAATCCAGGCAGAAAAGAAAGTTAAACATGCGGAAAACCTGATCAAGAAACATGGTGTGTCTGCTTCTAAACGAAGAAGAACTTGTAAGAAGGAAACTTAACGTGTACCCAATGATGAGAAGTCCATTTGATACGATAAAACTCACCACCGCCAATCGACCAAGAGGATATTTTTGCGTGGGGAGCAAGAAGGAATGCAGCGTGTTCGAGGAAGACGGTGCAGTGGTGGTGCCGTGGGACAAGGTAGAAGACGTTATCGACGAGACGGAAATTCTTCGGTTGATTCCGGCAAGGAAATCGGACAAGAAAAAAATTCCGGATTTTGTGAGAAGGCTACGGAGTTTGCGTTTTCTTCAAATTCCTGTCTCTATGCTAGCAGATATCGAGGTCGATTGTCTCCCCAAGGAGCTGGAAACGCTGCTGTTGACGAATCCAAAGAGCAGCGTCGACTTTGAGGCGAGATGGGATGGGGTCGAGTCAATTGGTGGATTGAAATTCATCGAATTTCAGAATGAATTCGGTTCAGAATCTTGTCGGGAAAAATTGCTGGAATTTCGTGTCAATAATCTTAAGCTCGATTACTTGGGTTTCGATTTGTCAAAAAATGGAAATCTCTTGAATGGAATCGCTGTTGACAATACGTTGAAGACCGTCGTTGTTTCCGATGCGGGGGACATCAAGTTGGAGGAAAACCTTCCTGATGGTATCGAGGAGGTTGGCGTCATCCTTTCAGGGAATAATTTTGGCCTTGATGGATTGTCGAAGTACGTAAAGTTGAGATCTCTGTTGCTGAATGGCATCAAATCCGAGATCGATTGCTCTGTTTTTTTGTCGATGCCCAGCCTTGCTGATCTCTTCATCGTCAACAGCAAAAAAATTAGAAACGCTGAGGCGATCGCTAGTCATCCTTTGTTGAAGAGAATCACTTTTATTAATTGTGGAAAGCCATTCAAGGATATTGCTGAGAAATTTGATCCATCGAAATATGAAGTGCTGGATATTAGGCATTCGTGACTGATTGCGGCGGATTGAATTTGAAGCTGCTCGTGCCTGCAATGGAGGGATTTTATGTCCGGATAAGTGCATCTGAGGAAATCTAATGATTCAAACTCAATCTCTCGCCTCGCAGGTGTCTTCCCGGTCGTGAAGAGGGTTTCGGATCCACTCTTCGGCGAGCTGCCGGGATAGATGAACTTGGAATTTGTCATCCGGAACGCCCTATATTGTTACGAAGGAAATCAACCTGTCGTTGATAAGCAGGGTCATTTTTTATGCAGATAGGCATCCCCGAACGTAAAAATCATCGCCGAACTCGCCGAGCATGCCCCGAAGCCAAATCCTCGAACGCCACCGCGTTTTCCGCCTTTGCCCCGAGCAATTCAAGCGCCGTCAAATAAGGCAACGGATGCGCCATCCCGTGCTCGAGCTTGCCACCAGTCACAAGCCTGCCGAACCGCTCCGCGAGCCCCAGCGCGTTCAGTATCATCGTCGCATTCTCGCGCGGCGCATTCGTCACGACGGCAGTCTTCGCGGTGCCCCGTTCCGCATACCCGAGAATACCTTCCGTCCCCGCCGTCGGCGTCAGATTCGCGCCCGACTGCGCGCGAAACAACCGCTCCCTCTCCGCCGCCAGCTCGGTATATTCCGCCGCTGGCATCCCCGGAGACAGCCCACCGAGGATCAGATCGTCGGAAAACCCCGTTACATGCGTCTTGTAGTAATCGATATCGATGGTCAGATCGCAGCGTGCGCGCAGTGCGTTATAGGCATTCAGATGCAACGCGTCGGTATCGATGAGCGTGCTGTCCAGGTCGCACAACAGGGTGAGCGCGGTCACGGGGCGGAGATTCCTTGCGAAGCTTCTCGCCGCACCAACGTCCGCTCCACCGCGCACCCCGCGCAACGAGCATCCATCACGCAACACGAAGCCACGCCACACAAGTCTAAACAACCTGCTCCCCCCCATCGACGATCAACGCCGCCCCCGTCACGAACGCATTCACCATGCAAGCGATCACCACCCCGGCCACATGCTCTGCCCGCCCGATCTGCCTCCCCGGCAGCTTCGCCGCATGCCCCGCAAAAAACGCCGCCCGCCGCGCCGGATCGAGCGCGTTCCAAAGCGGCGTATCGAGCAGCCCAGGAACCACGGTATTCACGCGCCGCGGCGCAAGCTCGACTGCAAGCGCTCGCGCGATCCCTTCGATCGCGCACTGCGACGACGTGAACAGCGATTTCCCCGCCACCGGCTTGCGGCTCAGCGACCCCGTGACGAACGTGATCGACCCCGTCTCGGCGAGATGCGAGAGCGTTTCCTTGACGACGACGATCGACGACCAGTACAAGCTGTCCCAGTGCCGTTTCAGCGTCTCGACATCGTCCGCGATCGAATGCGGCGCGATGTCGTGCGCGACGCTCACGCACAGATGATCGATACGCCCGACGCGCCCGGCCAGCCGGCGAACGTCGCGCGGCTCGCGTACATCGGCTGCCTCGGCGATCACGTCCGCGCCGACGATCGCCGCCGCGCGATCGAGCCGCGCGCGATCCCGCCCGACGATGATCGCCTGCGCACGCAGCCGCGTCGCCTCGCGCGCGAGCGCGAGCCCGACGCCGCTCGATCCGCCGATGATCAGCACGCGCTGCCCGTCGAGCGAATAGATGCCGTTCGAATGCGTTGCGTCCATGATGACCTCGCATGCATCTCATCGATCGCCGCGCCACGAATGGATCGGCTCGAAGCCGAACAATCGCTTCGCATGTTCCGGCGCGAAGAAACTGCCGCATTCGTGCAATCGCCCCGGCACCGGCGCGCCGGGAAAGCGCAGTTCGAAGAGCGCATCGATCGGCTCGGCCATCACGGTGTCGGGCGCGGACACGAACACGTTGTGCACGCCGGGCGGCCGCGCTTCGACCGCGAGGCGGCATGCGCGGGCGACGTCGCGCGCGTCGATGTACGACCACAGATGCCAGCGGCGCATCTGCGGGTCGCGTTGATACTTCGTGTAGTGCGGATAATCGGCCGGGTCTTCGATCACAGGGGCGCGCAGCCCGACGATCGACGTGCGTTCGTCGCAAAAGAAGCCGGCGATCTGCTCGGTGACGATCTTCGACAGCGCGTACGCGGAGCCCGCACGCACCGGCGAATGTTCGGTCACGGGCACGTCGATCTCGCCGGCCGGATCGAACAGATCGTGCACGACCGCGGCGCTGGACAGCCAGACGATCGAGCGGATGCCGAGCACATGCGCGGCCTGGAATACGTTGTAATTGACGGTCACGTTGTCGCTGAAGGTCTTGCCGGGCGGGAACAGGCCCGGCAGCGACACGTTCGCGAGATGGACGATCGCATCCGCGCCGTCGAACGATTCGACGGCTTGCCCGAGGTCGCGCAAGTCGGCCTTCATCGAAGGCAGATGCCCGAGCGCGCTCGATGCGACGGTGGCCTTCATGTCGACGCCGAGCGTATCGTAGCCGTGCGCGGCGAATTCGCGCACGACGAACGCGCCGGCCTTGCCGGCAGAGCCCGTGATGACGATTCTTGTCATGCTCGCCTCCAAAAATCGTTAAAGTAAGGATTTCGATGCGATTTCGATGCGTCCCGCCGCGAGGCCGTCGCGCTTCGCGGGCGCATGGAGGAGTCATGGTTCGACCATCCGTCGATGCGGCGCTCGAACAGACCTTGTCGCTGGCGGTGCCCGCGATGGCGGCGATGTTTCGCGATCCGTGGTGCGTGATCGGCAGCGCGGCGCTCGCGCTGTACGGCGTCGACGTCGCGCCGAAGGACGTCGACGTGCTGACGAGCGTGCGCGATGCCGACGCCGCGATCGCGCATTGGGCCGCGTCGCGTCGCGCCGGTTTCCGTCCGTCCGACGATGCGCGCTTCCGTTCGCGCTTCGCGCGATTCGGCTTCGCGCCGCTCGACGTCGAAGTGATGGGCCGCCTCGAAGTCAACGACGGCCGCGCGTGGCGCGAGGTCATCGTCGATTCGACGCGGCACGTCGACATTGCGAACGTGAAGGTGCCGGTGCCGTCGCCGCTTGCGCTCGAACGGATGCTGCGGCTGTTCGGGCGGCGCAAGGATCTCGAACGCGCGGCGCTGCTGCGGCGGCGCTTCGATGCGCTGCGCGGCTAGCCGCCCGCCGCTGCGAAACGCATCGACCGAACGAAGCGGGCAACGCGAACGCGGCGCGCGCGCAAACGCGGCCCGCAGCGCGCTCACGATTGCGCCTCGATCCGCAGCACCGCCTCGGCGATCTTCGCAAGCGTCGCCGCCGCGGGCTGCATCCCGGCGAGCACGAACGGGTGCGTGACCGGATGGTCCGGATCGAGCCCTTCCGCCCAGTTGCAGTTCGCGCAGATGAGCGCATATGGGATGCCCATCTGCCGGCACAGCACGAGTTCCGCGCCCGCCGTCATGCCGAGCACGCGATTGCGGTGGCCCGCGTAGACGCGGCGGTACGTGTCGACCTCGGCGACGCTTTCGAACGCGTCGCCGGCCGACTGGATGTACAGCCCATGCATCAGCAGCTTCGCGCCCGCCTTGTCGGCCGCGAGCGCGAAGTTCGTGCGCAGCCGCGCGTCGAACGGCGCGCGCATCGACGGATGCACGTCCTTCGCCAGATTGCCGAAGCTGTGCGACACGCCCGACAGGCCGCGCGCATAGTCGTCGGGCGCGAGGAACACGTTGTCGGCGGCGAGCGGCAGATCGAGGTCGAGCGAGCCCACCGAGTTGAACGCGTAGACGGCCTGCACGCCGAGCTCGTGCAGATGCCAGATGTGCGCTTCGTGTCCGAGCTCGGCGACGAGCTCGGACGGGCTGCGGTCGGGAATCTCGAGCGTTGGGCCGTGCCGCGGCAGGACGATCGCTTCGACGCCGCCGATCCTGCCCTTCGTGTAATGCAGCACGGTGCCGCTGCGCCGGCCGAACGTGACCCGCACGTTCTCGAACGTCTCGCGGTTGCCGAGGAATGCGTCGAGGCCGCGGGCGAGTCCGGTGCCCGCGATGATGGCGATGCGCTTCGAGCGTGACATGCGTGACTCCTGCAGAGTGAGGGAAGGCGCTACCCGCCGCGCCTTCCGGTGGGCGGCGTCGCGCCGCGCGGCGCGGCGGTGCCGAGAGCGCGCGCGCCGTCAGGCGGCGCGCGCGCATGATCGGGATCGGCTCGCCACGCGGGCGACAGATGCGACGTGTCGCCGAGCGGCCCGAGCGCGACGTCGCCGCCGTCGCGCACGATCAGCGAGACCGAGCACGCATGGATGCCGGCGATCAGCCTGAAGCGCGATAGCGGCGTCGCGCCGTAGAACGACGCGAGCAGGCGGATCGGCGATTTGTGCGTGACGAACGCGACGTCGTCGAACGCGGCGATCGCGTCGCGCACGGCCGACGTCACGCGCGCGAGTACCGCGAGACCGGTTTCGCCGCCGGGCGGCGCGTGGATCGCCGGATCGTCGGCCCAGCGCCGGTACGCGGGCTCGTCGCGCACGTCGTCTGGCACGCGTCCTTCCCACGCGCCGAACGACAGCTCGCGCAGCCGTTCGTCGACGACGATCGGCACGCGGTTTGCGTCGGCGACGTGGCGCGCGGTCTGTTGCGCGCGCAGCGACGGCGATGTCACGACGACGGCGACGCCGCGCAGCGCCGGATGCCGCGACGCCTCGATCGCCATCCGGTGTCCGAGCGCCGTGAGCGCCGGGTCGCGCGCGCCGCAGAAGCGCCCGGCGACGGTGTCCGGCGTCTGGCCGTGGCGGATCAGAATCAGGCGATAGCGGTCGTGCACGTGCGTGCTTCTCCGTCGGCGCGCGGCTACGGGCTTCGCTCGGCGGCGAGCGCGCGGGCGACGTGCGCGGCGAGCGCGGCGGCCGCGCCGGCCGCTCGCGCGCTCAGCAGCTCGCCGCATACGCGGATGCCGCCCTCGGTCGTGGAGGGCCGCAGCAGCAGCCATTCGCCGCTGTCGAGCGAGAACTTGACGCCGTCGACGGTCGTGATGCGCGCCGCGCGTGCGTCGAAGCCGCATCGTTCGAGCGCGCGCCGGCCCGCGGCGCGCAACTGCGGGGCGGTCGCATTGCCGTCCACGCGTGATTCGAGCCAGTCGAAGCGGCCGTAGCGTCGCCGCAAGCCGGCGACGAGCGACGCGAGCGGCTGGCCGCTCGTCGCCAGCAGGTCGGCGAGCAGCGCGACGGCGCCGAACGGATCGCGGTCGACGCCGAATTCGGCGAACGCGAGATCGCCGACGCCGCCTGCGCCCGCGTCGATCCGGCCGTCGACGAGCAGCGGCGACAGATGCTTGAAGCCGACCGGCAGTTCGACGACGGGGCGGCTCCACTGCGCGCACATCCGGCGCACCAGCGCGCCCGTTGCCGCCGTGATCGCGATGCCGCGCTCCGGATGGCCGTATCGCCGCCGATGCCGATGCGCGAGCAGCAGCGCGAACAGCTCGTGCGGCTCGACCGTGCGCCCGTCGCCGTCGATCGCATAGACGCGGTCGCCGTCGCCGTCCACGACGAGGCCGAGATCGGCGCGCCCGGTGCGCACCGCGTCGGCCGCGCGGCGGCGGCTCGCGGGCAGCGACGGATCGGGCGCGACGCCGCCGAAGGTCGCGGACGGCGTGCAGCCGAGCGGCGTCGCCGACCAGCGCAGCGCGCCGCAAAGGCGCAGCATCGCGCCGCCCGCGATGCCGCCGAGCCCGTCGACGACAACGCGCAGCGGCCGCTCCGGCGTCGCGGGCAGGCGCGACAGCACATGCGCGACGTGTCGGTCGATCCACGGCGACGCATCGCATTCTTCGAAGATCGCGTCGCCGGGACCGCGGGCATCGTCCGCGCGCGCTTCGTCGGCTTTGCCGGAAGGCTCGCCGGGCGGTTCGCCGAACCGCGCGCCGCCGGCGGCGCGCTCCGAGTCGTCGAACAGCGCATCCGCGCGCCGTTCGAGCTCGGCGTCGAGCGGGCAGCCGGGGCGGCCCTTCGCCTTTACGCCGTTCCATTCGGGTGGGTTGTGGCTCGCGGTGACGAGCAGCGCGAGTTCGGCGTCGCCCGCGCCGACGAGGTACGACGCCGTCGGCGTCGGCAGATGCTCGACGATGCGCACGGCGCGCGCGCCCGCGTCGCCTGCCGCGCGCGCGACGAGCCGTGCGGCGCGGTGCCCGAGGCGGCGGCAGTCGTAGCCGACGACGACGCGCGGGCCACCGCCGTCATGCGCGCGCACGGCGGTCACGATCGCCGCGGCGAGCCTCGCCGCGCGCTCGGGCGTGAACGTGCTGCCGATCAGGCCGCGCCAGCCGTCAGCGCTTCGCCGCATGCGCATGGGCGGGCTCCTCGGCGCGCGGCGGCGCGGACCGGCCTTGCGGGCTGTCCAGCGCCGCGTCGAGCAGCGCGTCGAGCGTCGGCAGGCCGTCGCGTGCGCCGCGTGTGCCGACCGCGCATGCGCCGCCCGCGTTGCCGAGCCGCAGGCGATCGGCCGCATCGAGGCCGGCGAGCCGCGCGAGCAGGTAGGCCGACGCGAACGCATCGCCCGCGCCGGTCGGATCGACGACTTCGCACGGATGCGCCGGCGCGTGCGTCTCGACGCCACGATGGCGGGACAGCGCGCCGCGCTCGCCGAGCGTGACGACGACGTCGACCCCGTCCAGCGCGTCGAGCACGCGCTCGTCCTGCTCGCGCAGATGCGCGAACTCGCGCGCGTTGGCGAACACGACGTCGCATTGCGGCAACAGCGGCAGCGCGACCGGATCGCGCGAATACATGCCGGACGGCGTCCAGCACAGCGCGGCGGCCGGGTGATGCGCGCGCGCGAGCGCGAACGTCTGCGCGAGCGCATCGGCGCTCGGATCGAACAGCATGAGCGCGTCGCAGCGCGCGACGCCCGACAGCGCGGCGCGCACGTCGGCGGCGGCGAGCGACTCGTTCGCGCCGCGATCGAGCAGCATGTAGTTGCGGCGCTCGGGGCCGAGCACGGGGATGATCGCGCGGCCGGTGTGCGCGTGCGCGACGCGCCGCACGAAGCGCGTGTCGATGCCGCGCGCGTCGAGGTCGGTGAGCAGCCGATCGCCGTCGGCGTCGTCGCCGAGCGCCGCGACGATCGACACGGCCAGGCCGAGCGCCGCCAGCGCGGACGCGCAGTTGCCCGCATGGCCGCCCGGCAGCGCGATCGCGCGCACGGGCAGCGAGTCGCCTTCGCTTGGCGACGCATCGCTGTACAGCAGCAGATCGATGTTCAGCGAGCCGACGACGAGCACGCCCGCCTGTTGCGCGACGCGCGGCAGCGTCGCCCGCAGGCCGCGCGGATCGGCTTTCCCGGCGCAGGCGCCGCGCGAAGCGCAGGTGCGGGCGAGGCTAGCCACGTTCGCCGTCCTCGCCGATCACGGCGACGCCGCTGATCTCGACGACGCAGCCCGCCTCGGCGAGCGACGCGACCTGAACGAGCGTGCTCGCGGGCGGCGGCGTGGCGAGCACGCGGTTGCGGACCGCGGACACCGCGGGAAAATCGGCGATGTCGCGCAGATAGATCACGACGCTCACGAGCGCCGACAGATCGCCGCCCGCGGTGTGGAGAATGCTCGTGAGGCGCTCGAATATGATCTCCGTCTGAGCACGGGCGTCGCCGGGCGCGAGCACGGCCCCGCCGGCGTCGGTCGCGACCTGGCCGCTGATGAAGAGCAGGCGCCGCCCCGTGCCGATCGGCACGGCGACGGCGGGCGAATACTTGCCGATCGGCCGCGAATGGCCGGCGGGATGAATGGCTGTGAAAATCGTCACGCTGGATGCTCCCCTGGGAAAGGTCCGAAGCTGGACGCGAGCGCGGTTACGTGCAGCTCGCGGATTTCGATGTGCGGCGGGCCGTCGAACAGATCCGCGACGATCGTCGCGACGTCCGCCGCATCGAGCGCGCCGGGACGGCTGCCCGGCGCGGCCGATGCGTGGCCGCCCTGGAAATGCGTGTCGATGCGGCTCGGCAGCACGGCGGTCATCCGGATGCCGCGCTCGCGCAGTTCCTGCCGCGCGACGTCGAAGAACTGACGGAGGCCCGCCTTCGACGCGCAATACGCGCTGCGCTCGGCGAACGGCCACACGCTCGCGTCCGACATCATGCCGACGATCAGCGGATGCGCGGCCGTGAGAAGCGGAACGCACGCCTTCAGCGTGTGGAACGCGCCGTCGAGATTGGTGCGCAGCGTGCGGCGCCATTCGTCGGGCGCCGTGTCGGCGATGCGCGCCCACCGGCCGCATCCCGCGTTGACGACGACGCCCGCGAGCATCGCGTCCTGCTCGCGCAGCGCGCGGCCCGCCGCGTCCACCGCGGTGGCGTCGCCGACGTCGACGGCCGCCGCGCGGACCCGGCATCCGGTTGCGCCGAGGCGGCGCGCGATTGCATCGAGGTCGGGAGCGGACCGCGCCCACAGCGCGAGATCGTAGCCGCGCCCCGCGAGCGCTTCGGCGATCGCGAGGCCGACGCCGCGGCTCGCGCCCGTCACGAGGACCGTGCCGCGCCGCGGGCTCATGCTGCCGTCTCCAGCAGGCGCGCGGCCGCGGCGCCGCGACCCGGCCGCAGCTCCATGCGGGCGGCCACCGGCGCGACCGCGTATGGCGCGAAATCGGCGAGCAGTTGAAACGCGAGATCGGCCGCCTTCGCCGAAGGCGACGCATCGCCGCCGACCGAGCATAAGCGGCCATCCGCGACGAGCCCCGCGGCGGGCTCGACGGACGGCGCGACGTCGAGCAGCGCTTGCCGCTTGTCGCGATGGATCGCGAGCCGTCGTCCGTTCGCGACGCCGGACGCCGCGACGACGAGCGCGCCCGAGCATACCGCGTAGATCGCCGCGCCGCGCGCATGCGCGCGGGCGAGCGGCGTCGAGAGCGACGGCTGCCGTGCCGCGTTCGCCGCGCCGCTTCCGCCCGGCACGACGATCGCATCCGCGCGTTCGAGCGCGTCGAGCGTCGCGCCGCACGTCAGCTCGACGCCGCACGACGTCGTGACGACGCGTGCCGTCGCCGCGATCGCGACGCACAGCGCCGCGCCGCCGCCTGGTGCGGGCACGGCCGACGCCTTCGCGAGCACGGCGTGCACGCCGAACAGATCGAGCGCATCGACGCCATCGTACGCGAGCAGAACGACGTCAATCACGTCCGTCGCGCCGCGACGGTCAACGGCGCGTGCGCGATTGCGTTCCGATTGCGCGATCGTCATGCTCGAACCGGGGCCGCGTCGAGCGCGCGGAAGCTCGCGTCGATGCTTTGCGGCGTGATCTTGTCGTGTCCGCCGACGGGCGACTTCAACAGCTTCGCGGCCGCGGCCGGAAAGCCGGCGAGCTTCGCGCGGCGCGACGCGGCCGCGATCCGGATCAGATCGATGATGACGCCCGCCGCGTTGCTCGAATCCTGCACCTTGAGCTTCAGGTCGAGCTGCACCGGCGTGCCGCCCCAGCCGACGCCTTCGATGTTCACGATCGCCACCTTGTTGTCCTTCAACTGGCCGATGTAGCCGGCCGACGGAATGACCTCGACGCGCGACGTATCGACGCCGTCCTGCGCGAGCGCATTCAGCTTCGATTGCTGCTTGCTCGCGCCGCGCTCGCGCAGGTTGCGGAAATCCTCGTTGCCGCCGAAGTTCAACTGATACGAGCTTTGCAGCGTGATGCCGCGGTCGCTGAGCAGCCCGAGCAGCGCGCGATGGACGACGGACGTGCCGAAGTGGCTCGCCAGATCGTCGCCGACGAGCGGCACGCCGGCCGCCTGATAGGCGTCGAGCAGCGCGGGCGTGCGCGCGACGAGCTCCGGCGTGCAGTTGACGAACGCGACGCCCGCGGCGAGCGCCGCGCGCGCATACGCTTCGGCCGCCCATTGCAGGCCGGTCGGCAGCGAATAGAGCAGCACTTCGGCCTCGCTTTCGCGCAGCCGGCGCACGACGTGCTCGAACGCGGCGTCGCCGGCGCCGGCGGACTCGCTGGTGAGGCCCTGATCCACCGGCACCGTGATGGCGGGCAGCGGAACGCCGAGCATCGGATAGTTGTTCGGCGGCGCGAGTACGGCTTCGTCGAACGGGCGGCTGACCTTGTTCGGATGGATGTCGAAGGCGGCGACGAACTCGACATCGCTGACGCCAATGCCGCCGATGCGCGGCCGTTTGACGCCGACGAACTCGCGCTCGTCGACGCCCCGGTCGCGAAGCGCGCGATAGTATTCGACGCCCTGGAACAGCGCCGAAATGTTGTTGCCCACACCGGCGACTGCGAGACGAATGCGCTGAGCCATGTCTCTTTCTCCTTGTCATTCACGTGTATCCGCGGGACCGGATCATTTTTCGCAACGCCGCGCAATCCGATTGATAAATCGGCTTTGTTTCTATCGTTCGGATTGGATGAGTGGTTCGGCCGGGAAAATGGAAGGCGGCAGTTTTTATTGGCGAGGTGATTTTAAGAAAGCGCAACCATTCAATGTTAGTCGCTGGAGGGCGATTATCAAGGAGAATGGCGATGATTCATCGATGGGAAATGCGTGACGGAACCATGGATGACGTGTTGCGCAAATTTCAAATGGGGGCGAATTCCTTTAATTGCGCTTGATCCGGATGTTGTTTTTTTGATTTTATTTTAGTGGGGTTGGGAATATTTTGTGAGATTTATTAAATAAATTAACTTGTTGCGGGAGGCTGGGAAAACGACCCTAAATCCATCGGCTTGCATACAACTTTTCCCGTTTCCGGAAACAGCTTGCCGAAGATCAAGTCGTCGGAAAAACCCATCACGTGGGTCTTGTAGTAATCGTATCGATTGACCGATTCCAGCGCGCGAGCAGCGCGTTATACGCGTTCAGATGCAATGCGTCGGTATGGGGCAAAGTTGAAATGTCGTAGTTCGCGGGTTTCGGCGCATGCTGGCGGCGGTTTGTGAACTGCCGGAGCGCATCGTGGGCCAACCTGGACTGATCACCATGAGCATGCGGGAGCTGGATCGTCGCGCCGTTGCCGCGGTCGTCGGTCTCGCGCAGTCGATCGAGCCCCTGCGCGTGAGAGCGCGTACACGCACGCGCGCGATCAACGCGTGTCTTTCGCGTCCAACCAGGTCAGCAATAGCTGCGAGAAGGCAGGACTGTCTTCGAGCTCCGGCGAATGCCCCGCGTGCGCGAAGCCCGGATGCCGGACTGCGTGCGGCACCTGCTGCGCGATCGACCATTTGTCGCTATGCCGATGCGTGCGATCCGCCGCGCCCCACGTGAGCAGCGTCGGCTGCGTCACCTGCACCGCGCGCGGCGTGCCGCTGTAAAAGCGCTGCCACAGCGACGCGAGGCAGCAGAACGCGCCGTGATCGAACGACGTATCGAGCATCGGCGCGAATTCGCGATAACGGTCTTTCGCCATTGCCTGCCGGAACCAGCCGGCGCCGATTTTCCGCGCGCCGAACGCGCACGCGCATTGCCCGACGAACGGTGTCGCGAGCAGGTTGCGCGCATCCACGTGCCGCGCCCACGCAACCTGCTCGTCCCATGCGGGGCTTTGCCAAAGCAGCAGCCTGCCGACGAGTGCCGGCTGCGCGGCCGCGATCTGCAACGCGATATGCGCCCATACGCACGAGAACGCGAGCAGGTAGGGCCCTTCGTTCAGGTTCGCGAGCAGCGCCTCGATCGCGGCGCGGTAATCGTCGAACGAAAACGTGAAATGCCGTTTCGGCACGGAGAAGCCGAAGCCCGGCGGCTCGAAGCAGACGATGCGCGTGTGCGGTGCGACGAGCGAGACCAACTGGTCGAAGTGCTCGACGACGCTCGGCGGATCGCAGACGAGCACGATCGTCGGCCGCCCGCTCGCGCGCGGGCCGGCCACGCGCACGCGGATCGTCGCGGCCGGCACGTCGCAAAAGCGCACGTCCGGCCTCGACTGCGCGGCCCAGCCGCGCGCGATCCGCGCCGCGCGCGGGCCGAGCCGCAGCGGATCGAGCCACGTCATGTCGAGGCCGTCGCGCCGCGCGCGCGCGGCCGCATGCGGCGTGTCATTCAGGCGTCGCGTGCTCATCGCGATTTATTTCGTCGGCCAGAGGATCATCTGCGTGCAGCGGAACGTCGCGAGCAGCTTGTCCGTCTCGCGATGCCGGACGGTTGCGTCCCACACCTGCGTCATGCGGCCGCCATGAATCGCGCGCGCGTCGCAGACGATCGCGCCGTCGCGCGCCGAGCCCATGAAATTGCTCTTCAGCTCGAGCGTGCTGAAACTGGACGCGCCCTCCGGCAGGCTCGCGAGGCATCCGTAGCCGCACGCGGTATCGGCGAGGCTCACGATCGTGCCCGCATGAAGGATGCCGTGCGCGAGCACGGCCTGGCGGATCGTCAGCTCGGCGAGCACATGGTTTTTCTCGACCTGCTTGATGACGACGCCGAGCAGGCCCGGCAGATAGTCGGCGCCGAATCGGTTGAAGTAGTCCGCGTCCAGTTTCTCTTGCATGCCGTGTTCCTCGTCAGATGTTCCGGGTGTCGTTCGGCGCGCCGGATGGCGCGCGCCACTGCGTGATCACCGGCAGCGTGTCGTTGAGAAACAGTTCGCGACAGGCGTGCCGCTGGACCTTTCCGCTCGTCGTCTTCGGTATCGCCGACGGCGACGTGAAGACGATATGGTGTACTGCAATGCCGTGATGCAGACTGATCGCCTGACGCAGCCTGCCGAACAGCGCGTCGGGCGTGCGGCCGGCTTCGTGCCCCCCGTCGCCGAACGCCTTCAGATAGCGCGCCCGCAGCTCGCGCACGACGGTCACTTGCGGCGCTGCGTCGGTGTCGAGCGCGAACACCGCGCAGCCGCCGGGACGAAACAGCTCGGCGTCGAGTTCCTCGATCGTCGCCTCGACGTCGTGCGGATAATGATTCGCGCCGCGAATCAGCATCATGTCCTTCAGTCGGCCCGTGACGAAAATTTCGGACCCCGATCGATAGCCGTAATCGCCGGTGCGCAGGAACCGCCCGCCGTAGCCGGGCAACTCGGCCTCGAAGGTCTGCTCGCTCAGCGCCCGATTATTCCAGTAGCCGAGCGCGACGCTCGGCCCTTGCGCCCAGATTTCGCCGACCCGGCCATCATCGCACGGAATGCGCGTGTCGGGATCGACGATCAGCGCCAGGCTGTCGCGCGCCGCGTCGCCGCAGCCGATCGCTGCGCCGGCGCGCCGCGCATCGAAGGCGCGCGCCGGCTCCGTGCCGCGCGGCGTAGCCGCGACGACGGGCGGCTGCGATTTCAGGCCGCCCGTCATGAACAGCGTGTGCTCGGCGAGGCCGTAGCACGGATAGAACGCGCGCTCGTCGAAGCCGCAGCGTGCGAAGCGCTGCGCGAACGCGTGCAGCGTGGCGGGCCGGATCGGTTCCGCGCCGACGAACGCGACGTCCCATGAGCGCAGGTCGAGCTTGTCGAAATCGGCATCGGCGATGCGCATCGCCGCGAGCATCTGATACGCGAAGTTCGGCCCGCCGCTCGTCGTCGCGCGCCGCTCGCCGATCGCGCGCAGCCAGCGCAGCGGGTGCTTGAGGAAATCGACGTGCGACATCAGCGTCACCGGAAAGCCGACGTAGAGCGGCTGCAGGATGCCGCCGATCAGGCCCATGTCGTGATACGGCGGCAGCCAGATCATGCCGCGGCTGCTCGCGTCGTGCTCGAAGCGGCTCGCGATCAGCGCCGAGTTGTGCAGCAGGTTCCGTTGGCTGATCATCACGCCCTTCGGCGCGCCGGTCGAGCCCGACGTGTATTGCAGATAGACGGGCGCGCGAGGGTCGACGGGGCGCGGCGCGCTGCGTTCGGCGTCGTCGTCGAGCGTGTCGATCGCGATCCAGTGCAGGCCGCCGAGCGCGGGCGAACCGGTTTCGACGCGACTCATGTCGCCGCGCACGAACGTCGTCGACAGGATCGCGGCCGGCGCGCAATCCGCGACGATGCCGGTCAGCCGCCGCAACGTGCGCTCCGGCTGCGCCGGCTCGACCGGATACGCGGGTACGGCGACGACGCCCGCATACATGCAGCCGAACAGCGCGACGATGTAGTCGATGCCGGGCGGGAACAGCAGCAGCACGCGGTCTCCGGGGCGGGCGATCTCCGAGAGCGTCGCCGCGGCCGCAGCGGCGCGCGCGTCGAGCGCCGCGCACGTGAGATGCCGCTCGTCGCGATCGCCGCCGGTGACGAACGTGTAGACCGGCAGGTCGGGCTGATGCGCGGCGCGATATTGCGTGAGCGCGACGAAATCGGCGAATGCGTCGGCGGCCATCGTATCGGGCGGATGCTTCATCGCGTCGGCTCCGCGGCTGGTCGGCTCGCGGCGAGCGGGGCGGCCGAAGCATGTGCGCGCACGCCTGCGTCGCCCGTATCGCCTGCGTTGCTCGCATCGCCGCCGAACAATGCGCAGGCGTTGTCCCACAACACCTTGTGCAGCACCTCCGCCGGCAAGTAGCGCGTCAGTTGCCCGATCTCGAAATCCCACTCATACGGAACCAGCGGGAAATCGCTGCCGTACAGGAAGCGATCCGGACGGTCGCACATCTGCGGCACCAGTTGCTCGAGCGCGGGCTTCCAGGGCGCGGGCAGCCGCGGATGCGCGCCGCGCGGATGGCGCGTCTCGCGCAGCGGCCGGACATCGGGCACGGCCTCGCCCGTCGCGACGCGATGGCCGCCGAACGCCATCGCGGTATCGAAATGCAGGTTCGGGAATTCGTCGAGCAGATCGAGGTACGCCTGCACTTCGTCATAGCCGATGTGCGGGACGACGACCTTCAGCTCCGGCGTGCGCCGCATCGCGCGCCGAAACCGCCCGACGTTGCAGAGGCGGCGGATTTCGTCCATCCGCGCGTTGTTTTTCGCGAATGCGCCGGAATGCAGGTTCAGCACCTTGCCGCGTTCGGCGAGCGCTTCGAAAACAGGCGCGAGCGCGTCGTCGTCAGGCGCGATCCTCAGCAGATGACAGTGGATCTTGAGGCCGGCGAAGCCGAGCTCGTCGAGCACGCGAACGGTCTCGCGCACGCAATCGCGGTCATGCGGATGCACGGTGCCGAACGGCACGACGAATGCCGGATGCCGCGCCGCCAGTTGCGCGACGAAGTCGTTCAGAAACGGCGCGATGCCTGGCTGCCCCGCATAGCAGATGCCGGCCGCGCGCGCGATGCCGTGCGCCTTCAGGAATGCGATCGATTGCTCGGCGAGCAGCTCGTAGCGAATCTTCCACGCGTCGCGCTCGTAGTTCTTCCAGACGAGCTTCGCTACGACATCCGGCAACACGTGCACGCGCGCATCGAAGATCCTGAGTGTCGTCATCGCGAGATCCGCCCGGTTTCGAAGGAAGGGGAGCGCGGGTCACGCATCGTCGCGCCGCGCGTTCGCGAGCCGCTCGCGAATCGCGTCCCGATCGGGGTGCTGCACGTCCCACACGAGTCCGAGCCGTTCGAGCAGCGCGATCAGCATGCCGGTCACGTCGATCTGCCAGCGGGTCAAGCGCGTGCTCGCATACTGCGGAAACGCGTGATGGTTGTTGTGCCAGCCGGCGCCGAGCGTCAGGATCGCGAGCCACCCCATGTTGCGGCTCTGGTCGCGGCCGGGAAACGGCCGGCGGCCGCCGAGCGCGTGGCCGATCGAATTGACCGCCCAGATCGCGTTCGTCGCGAGAAAGATCCGCACGGTCCCGCCCCACAGCAGGCCGAGCAGCGCGCCTTGCCACGACGGATCGAGCAGCCAGCCGATCGCGCCCGGCAGCAGCAGGCCGAGCAGCAGCCAGTAGTCATACGCGAGATGGATGCGCAGCAGCGCCGGATCGCGGTACATGTCGTTCGCATACTGGTTCCAGCCATTCGGGCGCGCGGACGGCGGATCGAACAGCCAGCCGACGTGGCCGTGCAGGATGCCCTTCGCGCGGCCGACGAAGTCGCGCCCGCCGAGTTGCGGCGTGTGCGGGTCGCCTGGCTGGTCGGCGTTCGCGTGATGCAGCCGGTGAATCGCGACCCACCACATCAGCGGCCCCATGTACGCGAGCGAACCGAGGATCGCGAGCGCGATCTTCACGGGCGGCTTCGCCTTGAACGTGCGATGCGCGAAGTAGCGATGCAGCGCGAGCTCCATGCCGAGGATGTTGAGCACGTAGAAGACCATGAGCATCGCGATGTCCTGCGCGCGCGGCGCGAGGCCGAATCGAGCCCAGAGCGCGATCGCGGCGGCCGTGCCGGCGGCGGGTATCGCCGCGACGCCGAGATGGCGCGCGGACGACGCGCGGGACAGATGCCCGGACGCGCGACCGGCGGACGCGTCCTTCATGCGAGCGCCGCCCGATGCTGCGCGCCGGCGTCGATCCGGTTCGGCTCGATGCGCCGGAACGTGATCCGGTACAGCACGAACGCGCCGAGATCGAACGAATAGCTCATCGTCCGGTAAAGTCGCTCATAGCGCTCGACCACGTCGAGCGGCGCGAGCTCGAGCGCCTCGCGGCGATGCGCGCGCAGGTTCTCGAACCACGCGCGCATCGTCTTCACATAGTCGTGGCGATCGTTGCGCACGAGCTCGACTTCGAACAGCATCTCGGACGCGCGAACGATGTCCGCGAGATACGGCAGGTCCGATTCCGGAAAGACTTCGCGTGCGATGAAGAGGTCCGAATGCCGCCGGTCGCGCGGCACGTCGCCGTAGCCCATCGTCTGCAGCGAAAGGCGCCCGCCCGGCTTCAGGAAGTCGTGGCATTTCCTGAAGAAGTGCCGGTACGCCTGCCCCTTGTCTTCGTCGATCTTCGCGAAGTGCTCGAACGCGCCGAGCGAGATGATGCCGTCGAACGGCTGCTCGGGCGCGTAGTCCTGCCAGTTGCGCAGCAGCACGTCGACGTTCGGGTGCGCGTATTGCTCGCCGATGTAGCGGATCTGCTCGTTCGACAGCGTGAGCCCGACGGCTTCCTTCACGCCGGCGACCGTGACGAGCCGGTCGAGCAGCGCGCCCCAGCCGCAGCCGATGTCGAGCACGCGCGCCGCGCCGTGCCCCCGGATCTGCGCGATGTGGTAGTCGAGCTTGCGGATCTGCGCCTGCTCGTGCGTATCGCCTGCCTCGTACATCGCGCACGAGTAGTTGCGGCCGCGCTCCTGCGCGAGCGCGAGGAACGCATTGCCGATGTCGTAGTGGTACTGGATCGCGTCGGCGGACGCGCCGTACGGCGCGCCGCGGTTCGGCGCGACGGCTTCGCGGCTCTCGAGATGGACGGTCATCGTTCGGTCTCCCTATCGTCCGGCCGACAGATCGGCGAGCGCGCGGGCGAGCGTGTCGATCGTCGGATATTGATAGGGCAGGCTCGGGGACAGCTCGAAGCCGAGAAAGTCCTCGAGATCGCCGACCATCCTCATCGCGTCGGCCGAATCGAGGCCGTATTCGATGAACTGCCTGCTCACGTCGATCGAGCCGCTGTCGGCGTGCAGCCTGGCGGCCAGATAGCCGGTCATCCAGCCGACGATTTCCTCGTGGCTTCTTGCTTCGATTTCCACTGCCTTCAGGGTGGCGCTCTTCATTTTCGTGGCTCCCGTGGAGAGTCGTTCATGGTGCGATGCGCTTCTTTTCGATGAGTTCCGCGTTCGGACGATGCACGTCGTAGACGAGGCGCAGGCGTTCCAGCACGCGCACGAACAGCCCGCCCGGATCGATCTGCCACCAGTGCAGCCCGGTGAACGCGGACGCGGGGAACGCGTGATGGTTGTTGTGCCAGCCCTGCCCGAACGTCGGGATCGCGAGCAGCAGGCTGTTGCGGCTGCGGTCGTGCGCGGTCGTGTGAAAGTCGCGCCGGCCGATCACGTGGCACAGCGAATTCAGCGCCCAGATGCAGTGGCTGACCGCGAAGATCCGCACCATGTCGCCCCACAGAAAGCCGAGCAGCACGCCCATCCACGAGCGCGACGCGAGCCCGCAGACGAGCGGCGGCAGCGCGAGGCCGATCGCGACCCAGCGGTAGTACGCCATGTGCTGCCGGAAGACGAGCGGGTCCTGATAGAGGTCGGGCACATATTTCTCCCATCCCGCCGGCCGCGTCGATTCGCCGACGAAGAGCCAGCCCATGTGACTGTGATACAGGCCCTTGAGCCGCCCGCCGATGCCTTCGCCCGACAGGTGCGGCGAATGCGGATCGCCGTCGCCGTCGCTCGTCGAATGATGGCGGCGATGCGTCGACGCCCACCAGTTGACTGGGCCGTGCGCGCCCATCGAGCCGAGCGCGATCAGCGCGGCGCGCACCCACGGCTTCGCCTTGAACGCCTTGTGCGTCACGTGGCGATGAAAGCCGACTTCGAGCCCGAGCGCGGTCGCGAAATAGAAGATCGCGAACACGATCCATTCGACGGCGCCCGGCCCATGACCGCCGATCCATGACGCGATCGCGGCGACCGTGCCCAACGCGGGGAGCAGCGTGACGGCGGCGGCGATGCGGCGATCGAGGCGGACGGCGGAGCGGGGCGAGATCGTTGTCGTGCGGGCGAAGCCATGCGAGCCGGAAGAAAAAGACGCGGGAATCGCGCTTCCGGTCGCACCCTCGGGCTGGCTCGCACCTTCGTTCGTGGACGGAGGCTGGCCGGAACTCATCGGATGTCTCTCAGCAAATTGTTTGGTACATCTTTCATTGGCGATATTCGAAACTCAATATGAATTTTCCTATCGTCAATGCTGAAGTGTTTGGTGAACCGAAACAAATTATCAAGACGGCGTGCGGATTTGAATGCGTAAATGGATAAAGGCGGCCGGAAACCGTTTCCAGCGTTTGCAGGTCTTTCTAGTCTGCGTTTCGTCGTTTCATTGCGTTGAATGGTGGACGGGGCCCGATTGGATGCTGATCACGATGTGAGGACGGTTGCCCGGATGCTGGAAACGATTCCTGAAACCGAAGAAATACTCGACTCGTGAGCCGATCTGCATTTTTTTCGATTCGGGTTCGAAATCGGGTTTGGAAGCGGGTCCGGACAACGTCCAGCCGCGCGGTATTGAAATGGGCGTCGATTAAACAAATGGAATGAATTCGCCTGCCGCCGAGCGAGCACGATTTCGATTCAATGCCGGATTGAATTGATTTATTCGCACTTCATTCGGCATTGTGTCGCGCACGTGGGCGCGCTCGGGGCGCCGAGCGACGGCGATCACCCGGCCGGCGCGTCAGCTCGCGGCGGCGAAACCGCGGCCGAACTGCTTCCGATACGCGCCCGGCGAAATCGAATAGGCGGCGGTGAAGTGCTGCCGCAGCGACACGGTCGATCCGAACCCGACCGTCTCCGCGATGCGCTCGACTGTCTTGTCGCTCGTCTCGAGCAGCCGCTGCGCGGCCGTCAGCCGATGATTCAGCAGCCATTGCGACACCGTCGTGCCGGTCTTCGTCTTGAAGCGCCGCGTGAAGTTGCGGCGGCTCATGCCCGCGCGCGCCGCCAGCGCGTCGACGCACAGCGGCTGTTCGAGATGCTCGATCGCCCAGTCGAGCACTGCGCTCAAGGGGTCGCCAGCCGTCGCCTTCGGCAGCGGCTGTTCGATGTATTGCGCCTGCCCGCCGTGCCGGTGCGGCGCGACGACCATCCGGCGCGCGACGTGGTTCGCGACGTCCGCGCCGTGATCGCGGCGCAGCAGATGCAGGCAGCAGTCGATCGCCGCCGCGGTGCCCGCCGACGTGAGGATGTTGCCGTCGTCGATGTACAGCACCTTCCGGTCGAGCCGGATCTTCGGGTACTTCTGCGCGAAATCGTCGCCCCATACCCAGTGCGTCGCCGCGGTGCGGCCGTCGAGCAGGCCGGCTTCCGCGAGGATGAACGTGCCGAGGCACAGGCCCGCGATTCGCGCGCCGCGCCGGTGCGCGACGCGCAGCGCGTCCAGCAGCGCCTCGGGCGGCCGCTCGCACGGATCGCGCCACGCCGGCACGATCACCGTGTCCGCTTCGGCGAGCACCGACAGATCGTGCGGCACGTCGATGCTGAAGCCCGACATCGTCGGCACGAGCCCTGTTTTCTCGCCGCAGATCAGCAAGCGATAGCGCGGCGCGCCGAGCCGCGCGAGGTCGTCGCCGAACACGATGCACGGCACCGACAGGTGGAACGGGCTGATGCCTTCGAATGCGATGACCGCGACGGTATGCATGGCGAACGAGACGGCAGTGCGGAAAAGTGGCCCGATCCTATCACATGTTGTCTCTCGGGCCACTTTCGCGGCCGGTGCCGGGTCCGGATACTGACGTCTGTTTCGCCGCCGCGCAGGCGAGACGCGCAGCGACGGACGATGGGCGTGCGTCGCGCTTCATTCACGAGGAGATTCACGATGAGCCATCCCACCATTCGCACCCTGGCCGGCGCGAGCGCTCCGCAGGCAATCGAAGCCGCGAGCGCCGCGCTGCTGGTGATCGATTTCCAGAACGAATATTTCAGCGGCAAGCTGCCGATTCCCGACGGCGACCGCGCGCTGCGCAACACGCGGCGTCTCGTCGCGCACGCCGATCGCGCCGGCATCCGCGTGTTCCACATTCAGCACGTGACGCCCGCCGGCGGCCCGGTGTTCGCCGAGGACGGCGACGGCGTGCGCTTCCACGCGGAGCTGCAACCGGCGGCGAATCATCAGGTGCTGCGCAAGACGTCCGTCAGCGCGTTTCCGACGACCGACCTCGATGCGCGCCTGAAGGCCGCCGGCGTCGAGACGCTGATCATCGCGGGCCTGATGACGCATGCGTGCGTGTCGGGTGCCGCGCGCGACGCGGTGCCGCTCGGCTACGACGTGATCGTCGTCGACGACGCGTGCGCGACGCGCGATCTCGATCGCGCGGACGGCAGCGTGCTGCCGCACGCCGACCTGCATCGCGCCGCGCTCGCGACCGTCGACGACACGTTCGGCGACGTGATGGCGACCGACGACGTGTTGAAGCTGCCGCTCGTCTGAACGGGGCGCAGCCGGCGTCGGCCGGCCGCGCGAGGAGCCTGCCGATGACGAAAAGCGTCGCCGGTGCGCAACCGGAACACGATCGATCCTGCGGCGATTGAGGGAGCGGGAGGATGTCGGCACGCGCCCGATGTTTGTCGTCGCTGACAGGCGATCGGGCGATGCCACACGGCGGCCAGCCGCGGCGCCTACAGGCTCGGCGGCGTGGCCGCCGCAACGACGACGCACGTTTCGTTGCCCCTATTTCGGAATCGATGAGGAATCCGACTCTCGAAGAAATAGGCTTCGCCTGGGCCGAGTACGGCCACCTGGTCGCCGACCGTCACTTCCAGATGTCCCCGGATGACCAGTCCGGCTTCCTCGCCGGCATGGCTGAGCATCGCATCGCCGGTGTCGGCCCCTGGCTCATAGGTGTCTTCCATCATCTGCAACGCGCGCCGGCTCAAGTTCCGGCCGATCTGTCGAATCGTGTGCTTGCCGAGTGCGACGACGGTCAGGTCCTCGTGCTTATAGAAGATCCTCGTCGGCTCGTCGGCGCTCGCGTCAATCAACGATGTGACGGGGAGTTGGAAGCTGGCGGCGATTTTTTGCAGCGACGCAATCGTGGGACTGATTTCCCCTCGTTCAATCTTGGCGATTGTCGTGTGACTCAAGCCCGTGCGCCGGGCCAAATCTCGTTGAGTCAGCTTGAACGTTGCTCGCAACGCACGAAGGCGGGCGGGAACATCGATTTCGTCCGACAAATTTCAACTCCTTGACCTGCTGAAATGGACACTATACGCTCCACCATGAAACTATAGTTTCCAATCGAATAGGCCACGGAAGATGCGATGCGACTTGAGAATATAGCCGCTTACCTGCTGCTCGCGGTCACCTGGGGGCTGTCTTTCCTGGTGATTCTGAAGGTGGTTCATGTATTTGGATGGATCGGAGCCGTCAGCTTGCGCGCACTCGTCGCAAGCGCGACATTGCTCGTCATTGCTGTCGGCGCGCGACGCAAGATAGGTTTCAAGGCGCGATGGCGCGATTTCGCGGTAGTGGGCGCCACTACGGTGGCCGGCCAACTGATCGGCCTGTCATTCGCGACGCCCAGAATCGGCACAGCGATGGCGGCGATCCTGGTTGCGACCATTCCGCTTTTCTCGATGATCATCGGGCACATGCGGGGCCTCGAGCGCATCACGCTACAAGGCCTGATGGGTCTCGCGTTCGGCATCGCCGGGATCGTGTTGCTGGTCGGATTTCCTTCTGTTCCCTTTACGTCGACATTTGCATCCGGCTGTGTCAGTTCGCTGCTTGGCTCGCTTTGCGCCGCAATCGGCAGCAATTACACCAGCAGTCGACTGAAAAATGTCGGGTCGTTGGAAGTGACCGCAGGCTCATTTCTGTTCGGCGGTTTATTCACCCTGCCGCTGGTCGCGCTCGTGCCGGTCGCTTCGGTGCCGCATATCGTCGATTATGGGTATCTGCTCGTGCTCGGAAGCGTCATGAGCGGATTCGCTTACGTCGTCTATTTCAAGCTCGTGTCGGCGATTGGCGCGACGCGAGCGATCAGCGTCGAATTCGCGGTGACGGTCGTGGCCGTACTTGTCGGGGCGCTTCTGCTGGGCGAGAACCTCTCGAACGCCCAGATCATCGGAGCCGTCATCATCATGAGCGGCTGTGCGCTGGTGCTTGGGAGCGTTCCTGGCGGGCGGCGACGGCGCGTCGAGCGTTATCGGCCGGCGTGCTCCGCGGCCCGCAGGGACCGCGCGTAGTTTTGCGGCGGGCCGTTGCACGCGATGGTCCACCGTGGCAGGCGGGAAGATTGACGCGATTGAACCTGTTCTTGCCGGTTTCGCCGGCTACGTTTCTTGTTCACGCCCGCAGTGTTCTCACGCGTCAAACCCCATCGGACTCCCAAACGACCGCCGCCCCGCGCGCATCCCACGCTTCGAGAAACGGCGCATACCGCGCCTCCACACGATTGCGGCGCACCTTGAACGTCGGCGTGACGAAGCCGCTCGTCTCGTTCCAGATCGAATCGACGACCACGACGAAGCGCAGCTTCTCGTGATCGTCGAGGCTTGCGTTGACGCGCTCGAGATGCTCGCCGAGCGATGTCTCGAGCGCCGCGCGCCGGCCGTCGCCGTCGAACCGGCGGCCCTCGTCGGACAGCGACACGAGCGCGCACGGCTGCGGCAGCCCCGCGCCGACCACGCAGCACGCATCGACGAACGGATGCGTCGCGAGCCGGCTCTCGATCGGCGACGGCGCGATGTACTTGCCCTTGCTCGTCTTGAAGATTTCCTTTACGCGCCCGGTGATCTTCAGGCGGCCCGCTTCGTCGAACTCGCCCTTGTCGCCGCTGCGCACGAAGCCGTCGGGCGTGAAGAGCGCGGCGCTCAGATCGGGGCGCCTGTAATAGCCGATCGTGTTGCCGGGCGAGCGGATCTCGATCTCGCCCGTCGCGGCGAGGCGGCTCTCGACGTCCCGCACCGGCGCGCCGACATAGCCGGGCCGCATGTCGTGCTGCCGGCACGAGTGCGACACGCCGCACACTTCGCTCATCCCGTAGCCTTCGAGCAGCTCGAGTCCGAGATCGCGATACCAATTGAGCAGCGCGGGCTCGATCGCCGCGGCGGCGCTCGCGGCGAGGCGGACCTGATCGAGGCCGAGCTGCTGCAGGATCAGCGGCTTCATCGCGTCGGGAATCGGCCCCGGCGGCAGGCGGTTCGCCACCGCGTGCCGGAACTTCGCCCATAGGCGCGGCACCGAGATGAAGAACGTCGGCCGCGCGCGTTGCAGATCGGCGATGAACGTATCGAGCGATTCGCTGAAGTAGATCGTGAAGCCCGCGCGCACCGACAGCATTTCGACGTAGCCGCGCTCGGCGACGTGCGACAGCGGCAGATACGAGATCATCCGGTCGTCCGGGCCGATCGGGATCAGGTCGAAGACCGGCTCGACGCACCAGCCGAGCGCGCCGAACGTCAGCATCACGCCTTTCGGGTCGCCGGTCGTGCCCGACGTGTAGACGATCGTCGCGAGCTCGTCGGCCGCGCGCGTCACGTGCTCCGCGAGCGGCGCCGTGTCGCGGACGATGTTGTCCCACGTCGCGCCGACGGACGACGCATCGGACAGACAGGGCAGGCCAATGCTGCGCACCTGCGGCGGCACGCCCGCGCGCATCGGCTCCCACGCGTCGAGCTTGCCGACGAACAGCGCCGCTGCTTCGCAGTGCGTGAGCACCTGCCGGACCGATTCGGCGCCGAGCGTCGGATAGAGCGGCACCGACACGTGGCCGCTCAGCCAGATCGCGAAATCGGCGAGTATCCAGTGCGCGCAGTTTTTCGACAGGATCGCGATGTTCGATCCGCGCGGCAGATCGAGCGCGCGCAGATGTGCGGCGATGCGGCGCGCTTCGTCGATGGCCTCGCGCCACGTGAAGCGGCGCACGTCGCCGCCGCCCGTCGGCTGCACGAGCCATACGTCGTCGGCGCGCGCGCGTTCCCAGTGCTGAAGGCGTTCGAGGGGCAGGTTGCCCAGGGCGATCGAGGTCAATGTCGTCTCCTTGCGAGCCGCGTGCGCGCAACGCGGCCGCGGTCCCGGTTCGTGTGTCGTTCGTTGCCTTGGCCTATCCGGCGCATTCGAACCGCGCCGACGCGCGCCGGTTTTCGCCGGTTCGGGGCGGCTTCGATCGCCTCCCGAAAATGCTCACCTTTCGATCATGTGTATCGCGCGCGTGCCGAGTATCCGCCGCGCATCCCGCGGCGATGCGATCTCGCGCCCGGCTTCGCGCGCGATCGTCGCGATCGCGTCGACGAGCCGCGCGTTCGACGTCGCGCGCGCGCCGTCCGGCAGATAGAACGTGTCTTCGAGCCCGGTGCGCAATTGCCCGCCGAGCTCGGCCGTGCGCCGATGCAGCGCCCAGATGTTCGTGCGGCCGATCGCGGTGACTTGCCACGTCGAATCCGGACGCAGCAGCCGGATCAGGATCGGCAGCAGCTCGGGATCGGCGGGCATGCCCGACTCTACGCCCATCACGAAGTTGTAGTTCGATCGTCCCTCGAACAGGCCGGCGCGCGCGTACATGTCGATGCAGCGGACGATGCCGGTATCGAAGCATTCGAACTCGGGCACCGCGCCCGTCTCGGCCATCGTCGCGAGAAACGAAGCGACTTTCTCGACCGGGTTGTCGAACAGCATCGGCGGCCATGCCCATGCGCCATCCGCCTTCACCTTCAGATAGTTGAGCGAGCCTGCGTTGCATGCGGCGATCTCCGGGCGGATCGCGCGGATGCACGCGAGCGGCCCGTCGATGTTCGGCCCGACGATGCCCGTCGACTGATTGAAGATCACGCCCGGGCACGCCTCGCGGATCGCCTGCGCGATCTCGGCCGCGAGCCGCGGGTCCCACGAAGGCAGGTGGCCGCGGTCCGGCTCCTGCCGGCGGAAGTGCACATGCACGCACGACGCGCCGGCGTCGTACGCGCCCTTTGCTTCGCGCGCCATCTGCTCGGGCGTGACGGGCACGTTGAATTGCTTCGGGTCCGTGAAGATGCCGTTCAGCGCGCACGTGATGACGACGGGATGGCTCATCGGAAGATCTCCTTGTATCGAATGCGGCCGCATTCAGCCGGCTTGCGGCTCGAGTTGCGCGAGCACCTGGCCGGGCGCGACCTGCTCGCCCGCGCGCGTGCCGAGCGACGCGACCCGGCCCGCGAACGGCGCGGTGATCGCGTGCTCCATCTTCATCGCTTCGAGCACCATGACGGTCTGCCCGGCGCGGACTGTCGCGCCTTCGTCGATGTCGACCGCGATCACGCGGCCGTTCATCGGCGCGCGCAGCACGCCGTCGCCGCCGGCCGCGCCGGCGCTCGCCCGGCCTTCGCGGTTGTGGATCGCGAACGCGTGATCGACGCCGTCGACTTGCAGCCACAGGCGGCCATGCGCGATCGCGAAGCAGCACGCGTGCGCGCGGCCGTCGATCGCGACCGTCGACGGCTCGCCGGGGCGCGCGGGCCGGGCAGCATCGAGCGCGATCGGCGAGCGGCCGTGCGCGTGCACGACGGCGCGCTGCCGATCGATCGTCACGATGCCGCGTCGCGCCTGCGCGTGCTCCGCGCCCGCGTTTGCGTTTGCCGACGACAGCCGATACGGCACCGGCAGCGGCGCGCCGTTGCGCCAGCCGCGCCACGCCGGCGGCAACGCGTCGGCGCGATCGACGGCGGCGACCGACAGCCACGCGGCGATCGCCCACGCCGCTTCCGTCGGCGCGCAGCGGCGGCTGTCGTTGTCGGGGAAGTGCTCGGCGACGAACGCGGTGGATACCGCGCGCCCGTCGGCGAATGCGGGATGCCGCAGCACGCGCGCGAGAAACGCGCGGTTGGTCGGCACGCCGAGCAGTACCGTGTCGTCGAGCGCGTGCGCGAGCCGGTCGAGCGCCTGCGCGCGCGAGCCGCCGTGCGCGATCAGCTTGCCGAGCATCGAATCGTAGAACGGGCTGATCGCGATGCCGTCGGCGAGCGCATGATCGCAGCGCGCATGGCGGCCCGGCCGCCACGTCAGCACGCTGCCCGTGCGCGGCAGGAAATCGTCGGCGGGATCTTCCGCGCAGAGACGCACCTCGATCGCATGGCCGTCGAGCCGGATGTCCTGCTGCGCGAGCGGCAACGCGTCGCCCTGCGCGACGCGCAGTTGCCATTCGACGAGATCCTGCCCGGTGATCAGCTCCGTCACCGGATGCTCGACTTGCAGCCGCGTGTTCATTTCCATGAAGTAGAACCGGCCTTCGCGATCGAGCAGGAATTCGACGGTGCCCGCGCCGACGTAGCCGATCTCGCGCGCGGCGGCCACGGCCGTTGCGCCTAGCCGCGCGCGCAGCGCGGCGTCGACCACGGGCGACGGCGCTTCCTCGACGATCTTCTGATGACGGCGCTGCACGGAGCAATCGCGCTCGCCGAGATGGACGACGTGGCCGTGCGCATCGGCGAATATCTGCACCTCGACGTGGCGCGGCTCGATCACCGCGCGCTCGACGATCATCCGGCCGTCGCCGAACGCGTGCCGCGCCTCGGACACCGCGAGCTTCAGCGCGGCGGGCAGCGCGTCTCGCGTATCGACGCGGCGCATCCCGCGCCCGCCGCCGCCCGCCGCCGCTTTCAGCATTACCGGAAAGCCGATTCGTTCGGCTTCCGAAAGGATGCGCGCTTCGCCCTGATCGTCGCCGTCGTAGCCGGGCACGACCGGAATGCCGGCCGCGGCCATCCGGTGGCGCGCGCGCGCCTTGTCGCCCATCGCGTCGATCGAGTCGGCGCGCGGGCCGACGAACACGAGGCCCGCGTCGGCGATGCGTCGCGCGAACGCCGCATTCTCGGACAGGAAGCCGTAGCCCGGATGAATCGCCTGCGCGCCGCTTTTCAGCGCGGCGTCGATCAGCTTGTCGATCGACAGATACGGCTCGGCGGGCGTCGCGCCGCTGATTGCTACCGCGTCGTCGCAGGCGGCGACGTGCGGGCTGCGCGCATCCGCTTCGGAATGGACCGCGATCGTCGCGATGCCGAGCCGCCGTGCGGTGCGCGCGATGCGCACCGCGATCTCGCCGCGGTTCGCGATCAGGAGCCGGGTGAAGCGGCGCGCGCTCATCGCGTCTCCGGCGGCGCGGGCGCGTCGCTCGCCCAGCGGGGCAAGCGCTTGCCGGACAACGCGGCGAGCCCTTCGGCGACGGCGCCCGAGCGCAGCGCGGCCGCGAACTCGCCGGCGGCCGCATCGAGGACGGCGCCGCGCTCGCGGCGCAACGCGGTGGCGACGATGCGCTTCGTCGCGCGCTGCGCGGCCGGTTCGCATGCGAGCACGCGCGCAAGCTCGCTGCGCAACAGCCGGTCGATGCCGTCCGCGCCCGCGATTTCGTCGACGAGGCACGCATGCAGCGCGTCGGCGGCCGACAGACGGCGGCCCGTCAGCATCAGCCAGCGGCCGCGCGCGGCGCCCGCGCGCGCGACGATGAACGGCGCGATCTGTGCGGGCGGCAGCCCGAGCGATGTTTCGGGTATCGAAAGATATGCGTCGCTCGCGATCAGCACGCGATCGCATGCGGCCGCGAGCCCGCAGCCGCCGCCCGCCGCCGCGCCTTCGACGACGGCGAGCGTCGGCATCGGCAACGCCGCGAGCTTGTCGAGCAATGCGCCGAACCGGCGATTCGACGCCGCGATCGGGTCCGGCTCGCCGGCGGGCGCCGGCTCGCGCATCATCGCGCTGAAGCCGCCGAAATCGCCGCCCGCGCAGAACACGCCGCCCGCGCCGCGCAGCACGAACGCGCGCACGGTGTCGTCACCGGCCGCGCGCTCGCACTCCGCGTCGAGCGCCGCGACGAGATCGTCGCTCAGCGCGTTGCGCCTGGCGGGCCGATTCAATGTCGCGAACACGATGCCGTTCGCGTGCGCGACATGCAGCGGCGCGAACGTCGAGGAAGTCGTCCCGGTCATCGCGCGTCACTCCCGCGGCAGCGTGCCGAGCTTCTTGCAGATGATGCCGAGCATCACTTCGTCCGCGCCGCCGCCGATCGAGAAGAGGCGCGTGTCGCGGTACGTGCGCGAGATGCTCGATTCCCATGCGAAGCCCATGCCGCCCCAGAACTGCAGGCAACTGTCGGTGACTTCGCGCGCGAGGCGTCCCGCCTTCAGCTTCGCCATCGACGCGAGCGTCGTCACGTCGCCGCCTTGCACGTACAGCTCCGTTGCGCGATACGTGAGCGCGCGCAGCGCCTCGACCTCGGTCTTCAGCTCGGCGAGCCGGTAATGGACGACCTGATGATCGAGCACCGGCCGCCCGAAGATTTTGCGCTGGCGCGTGTAGTCGATCGTTTCGTCGATCGAACGATCGAGCACGACGAGCGCGGCCGCCGCGCCGTAGAGCCGCTCCTCCTGGAACTGCAGCATCTGGTACGTGAAGCCCTGGCCTTCCTCGCCGATCAGGTTGCGGCGCGGCACGCGCACGTCGTCGAAAAAGATCTGCGCGGTGTCCGACGAGTGCATGCCGATCTTGCGGATCTTCTTTTCGATGTGCACGCCCTTCGATTTCAGCGGCACGACGATCAGCGATTTGTTCCGGTGCGGCGGCCCGTCCGACGTGTTCGCGAGGCAGCACATCCAGTCGGCCTGCGTGCCGTTCGTGATCCAGAGCTTCGTGCCGCTGATCACGTAGTCGTCGCCGTCGCGGCGCGCGCTCGTGCGGATCGACGCGACGTCCGAGCCCGCGCCCGGCTCCGATACGCCGATGCACGACACCTGCTCGCCCGCGATCGCGGGCGCGAGAAACTCGTCGCGCAATGCGTCGGAGCCGAAGCGCGCGAGCGCGGGCGTCGCCATGTTCGTCTGCACGCCGATCGCGAGCGGCACGCCGCCCGCCGCGCAGACGCCGAGCGCCTCGGCCATCACGAGCTCGTAGCTGTAGTCGAGGCCGCCGCCGCCGAACGCGGCGGGCTTGCTCAGGCCGAGCATGCCGAGCGCGCCGAGCTTGCCGAACACGTCGTGCGCGGGAAAGATGCCGGCTTCCTCCCATTCGTCGACGTGCGGATTGACCTCCTGCTCGATGAAACGCCTGACGGTGCGCGAGATCGCTTCGTGTTCTTCGGTGAAGTGCATGATGTCTCCAGATCAGGGGCGGGCGACGCCGAACGTGAGCGGCTGGACGGATTGGCGGCGGCCGGCGCGGCAGACGGCGAGCGCCAGCGCGATCACGCGGCGCGTGTCGCGCGGATCGATGACGCCGTCGTCGAGCATGCGGCCGGACGTGTAGAACGCGTGCGTCTGGCGCTCGAAATTCGCGACGATCTTCTCGCGCAGCGCGTCGATCCGCGTGCGGTCGGGCTCGATGCCTTTCGCGCGCGCCGCGCCTTCCGTCACGATCGCCATCGTGAGCGCCGCCTGCTCGGCGCCCATCACCGCGGTGCGCGCGTTCGGCCACGAGAACACGAACGCCGGATCGAAGCCGCGGCCGCACATTCCGTAATTGCCGGCGCCGAACGATGCGCCGCAGAGAATCGTGACCTGCGGGACGGTCGCGTTCGATACCGCCTGGATCATCTTCGCGCCGTGCTTGATCATTCCCGCGCGTTCGGACTCCTTGCCGACGATGAAGCCCGTCGTGTTCTGCAGATAGACGAGCGGCACGTCGCTCTGGCAGCATGCCTGAATGAAGTGCGTCGCCTTCGTCGCGCCGGCGGGATCGAGCGGGCCGTTGTTCGTCACGATGCCGACGGGCATGCCGTGGAGGTGCGCGTGCGCGCAGACGGTGGACGGCCCGTACGACGGCTGGAACTCCAGAAAATCCGATGCGTCGACGAGCCGCGCGATCACCTCGCGCATGTCGACGGGCTTCTTGCCGTCTCGCGGCAGGATGCCGAGCAGTCCTTCGGGATCGAGCGCGGGCTCCACGCCCGTGGGCAGCGCCGCTTCGCGTTCGCGCCAGCCGAGCTTGTCGACGAGCTCGCGCAGGAGCCGGATGCCGTCGGCGTCGTCGTCCGCGACGTATTCGGCGAGACCCGACACGCTGGCATGCATCGTCGCGCCGCCGAGCTCCTCGTCGGTCGCGATCTCGCCCGTCGCGGCCTTCAGCAGCGGCGGGCCGGCGAGAAACGCCTTCGCGCGGCCGCGCACCATCACGACGTAGTCGGACAGCCCCGGCATGTACGCGCCGCCCGCGGTCGACGAGCCGTGCACGAGCGTGAGCACCGGAATGCCGGCGGCGGACAGCTTCGCGAGCTGGAAGAAATGGCGGCCGCCATGAATGAATTCCTCGACGCGGTATTGCATCAGGTTCGCGCCCGCCGATTCGACGAGATGCACGAACGGCAGCCGGTGCTCGAGCGCGATTCGCTGCAGCCGCTGGAATTTTTCGAGGCCCATCGGTTGCAGCGCGCCCGCGTCGATGCCCGAATCGGCGACGACGATCATGCAGCGCGTGCCGCTCACGTAGCCGATGCCGCCGATGAGCCCAGCACCCGGCACCGACTTGTCCGGGTCGCTTTCGCCGACCAGATAGCCGGCGAGCGATGCGAGCTCGAGAAACGGCGCGCCGGCGTCGACGAGCAGCGCGAGCCGCTCGCGCGGCAGCAGTTGCCCGCGCTTGTCGAAGCGCGGGCCGGCCTTCGCCGATTCGTCCGCGGCGCGTGCGTTCAGCGCGTGCCATTGCGCGATCAGCGTGCGCATGTGATCGGCGTTGTCGCGGAACGCGGCGCTTGCGGTGTCGAGGCGGGAGTCGAAGATCGGCATGTCAGCGCTTGAAGAGTTCGGGCACGGTCGCGCGATGGAAGCCGTCGAACGGCGCGTTCGCGTCGGCGGGCTGCATCGCGAAGTGACGGCGCGCATTCGGCGCGCCGCCGTCGACGCGCAGGCACGCGCCGCTGATGAACGACGCGGCGTCCGACAGCAGGAACGCGATCGCAGCCGACACTTCGGCTTCGTTGCCGATGCGGCCGAGCGGCACCATCTTCGGCAGGCCGCGCAGCATCGGCTTGATCGAATCGGGATACGTGTCCATGCCGCTCGACGCGATCCAGCCGGGCGCGACCGCGTTCACGCGCACGGGCGCCCATTCGGCGGCGGCCGTCTCGGTGAAATTCAGCATGCCGGCGCGCGCGGCGCCGCTGTGGCCCATGCCGGTCATCCCGTGCCACATGTCGGCGATGATGTTGACGATCGCGCCCGTCTTGCGCGGCTTCATCGATTGCAGATAGCACTCGCGCGCGACGAGAAAGCCGCCGAGCAGGTTCGTGTTCAGCACCGCCTGCCAGCCTTTCGCGCTGATCTGCTCGAGCGGCGCGGGAAACTGGCCGCCCGCGTTATTGACGAGCAGATCGACGCGGCCGTGCCGCTCGACGATCTGCGCGACCGCCCGCCGGACGCCGTCCTCGTCGCGGATGTCGCATGCGATCGCGTCCGCGCGAGCGCCGTCCTCGTGGATCTCGGCCGACACGTTCGCGAGCTTGTCCGCGTTGCGGCCGAGCAGCACGACGTGCGCGCCGAGCGATGCGAGCTCGTGCGCGCAGCAGCGGCCGATGCCGCTGCCGCCGCCCGTGACGAGCGCGACCTTGCCGTCGAAGCTGCCTGCGCGAAGTTGTGAGCGATATCCCATGGGAAGTCTTCCGTCAGTCGGGAAACAGATCGTCCGGAAACGGCGCTTGTGCTCGCCCGCGCGGTGCGCGTGGCGAGCACGAGCGCCGCTGGCGACCACGGCCTTTCGCTGCTGCGGCGCGTTCGCCGGGGGAGCCGGATGCCGCCGTGCGATGTGCGCATCGTAGCGCCGCGAATCAAATAAATCAATCGGTTGATTTATTTTTAGAGGGTTCCTAGAATCGGCACGAACGACGCCGTTCCGCGAAGGCCGTTCCCCCCGGAAAGCAGGCCCCCGGAAAGCAGGCCCCCGGAAGGCCGGCCCGGCGAACCGACAGGAGGCACCGATGCATCCCATGACCCCGAACCCGGCGTACTACCGGCCCGAACACATCGAATGGCAGGACACACTGCGCCGCTTCGTCGCCAAGGAGATCTCGCCTTACGTGAACGACTGGGACGAGGCGGGCGAGTTTCCGCGCGAGCTGTACGAGAAGGCAGCGCAAGTCGGGCTGCTCGGCATCGGTTTTCCGGACGCATACGGCGGGATCGAGAGCGTCGACATGTTCCATCGGCTGATCTGCTCGATCGAGCTTGCGCGCTGCGGCGCGGGCGGCGTCGTCAGCTCGCTGATGTCGCACACGATCGGCGCGCCGCCGATCGCGCATGCTGGCAGCGATGAACTGAAGGCGCGCGTGCTGCCCGGCATTCTCGCGGGCCGCAAGGTCTCGGCGCTCGCGATCACGGAGCCGGGCGGCGGCTCGGACGTCGCCGCGCTGCGCACGAGCGCGATGCGCGACGGCGATCGCTACGTCGTGAACGGCGAGAAGGTGTTCATCACGTCGGGCATCCGCGCCGATTACTACACGGTTGCCGTGCGCACCGATCCGGGCGCGCTGGGCGCGAAGGGGCTGTCGCTGCTGCTCGTCGAAGGCGGTACGCCGGGCTTGTCGAAGACGCCGTTGAAGAAAATGGGCTGGTGGGCGTCCGATACCGCGCATCTGCGCTTCGACGATTGCCGCGTGCCGGCTGCGAACCTGATCGGCCCGGAGGGCGGCGGCTTTGCGCTTGTCATGCAGAACTTCAATCTCGAGCGCTTCAGCCTTGCCGCGTCGGCGCTCGGCTTCGCGCAAGTCTGCTACGACGACGCGCTCGACTGGGCGCGGCAGCGAAGGACGTTCGGGCAGCGCGTGGCCGATCATCAGGTGATTCGGCACAAGCTCGTCGACATGGCGATGCGCATCGGCGCGACGCGCGCCTGGCTCGAGCAATGCGCGTGGCAGATCGATCACGTCGACAGGCGCGCGCCGGAGCTCGTCGCGACGATCTGCATGCTGAAGAATTTCGCCGCGCAGACGATGCAGTTCTGCGCGGATGCCGCCGTGCAGATCCTCGGCGGCATGGGCTACATGCGCGGCACGCGGCCCGAGCGCATTTACCGCGAGGTGAAGGTCAACATGATCGGCGGCGGCGCGGAGGAGATCATGAAGGACCTCGCCGCGCGGCAGCTCGAGTACTAGGGGTTGTTTGCATACGGAACGCACATGCGTTGCCACGAGAGCGGCCGCTCGTCGCTTGTTTGGCTCGGTCAAACGGCGCGCGCGGGCGGATCGGCTTTGCAAGCGTTTGAAACTCGCCGATAATCGCTCGAATGACGGGCGTCGCCGCGGCTTCGCGGCGGCGAGCGCCGGTTCGAAACATCGCATTGTGATTCCATGAGCGCCATACCTCAGGCCGCGCGCAAGCGCGGGCGTCCCGTGAAGGGCGAGAGCGCGACGCTGCGCGACGAGCTGATCCTCAAGTCCGCGAAGCTGTTCCGCACGCAGGGATACGAACGAACGACGGTCCGCGACATCGCCGCAGCAGCAGGCGTACAGGCGGGAAGCTGGTTCTATTACTTCAAGACGAAGCAGGACATTCTCGTTGCCGTGATGGAGCAGGGGATGTCGAACGCGCTCGCGCGGATCGAGGCGCTCGACGTCGAGAACCTGCCCGCGCGCGACGCGTTTCGCGCGCTCGTGCACACGCACTTGCAGACGCTCGTATCGCCCGATCACGATTTCATTCCGGTGCTGCTGTACGAATGGAAGTCGCTCGACGAAGCGATGCAGGCGAAGGTGCTGAAGCTGAAGGATCGTTACGAGGCGGTATGGGACGGCGTGATCGCACGGCTGCGGGCGGCGGGCGACTGGCCCGCGCCGACGCCGGTCGACCGGTTGCTGATGTTCGGCGCGTTGAACTGGGTCGCGCAGTGGTACAAGCCGGATGGGGCGCTGGGGCTCGACGCGCTCGCCGATCATGCGGTGCAGTTCCTGTTGCGCACGGGAGCGCCGCCGCCGCAAGCGCCAGCGGCCGCGAGCGCGGCGAAGAGAAAGCGCGCCGCGAAAGCGGGCTGACGCGGGCGAACCGCTTTTCGTTCGATGTCCGGATCGTTGCGGCGCCGGCCGTGAAAACGCGTTCGGCAAGCCGCTGGCAGCCGGCGGCTCAACAGCGCGACCAGTGGCCCCGACGACAATTTCAGGCCGCCGCTTGCGGCGACGGTGACGGGTTCGGGACGCGCGTACTTCCATTCGGCTCCGGCGTCGGCTTGCGTCACCAGGCGCATTTTTGTCGTACCCGGCGATATCGTGACGGTCTACAAGCCGTACAAGCACTGGTATCAGGTGATGTACGTGAACGACAAGACCGGCGAGGCTTTCGAGGGGCGGGTCGAGGAGCGCCGCCTGCGCCTGGGCGACCATTTGGGCGGCGGGCAATAGGCGGCCGCGCTTGATTGTCGCGAGCGACGATGCGGCGCGATACGGCGAGTTCGCCTTCTCAGGAAGCTCCAGTGGGAAAGTGGCGCCGCTCGTTGAAATCGAGCGGCACGTCGTGTTGCGTTGCCTTGCCGTTGCCCGAGCGCGGCTTGACCGCGGTATTCCGCCTGATCTCCGACGGTGCGCAGCCGAACTGACGTTTGAACAATTTCGCGAACGAGGAGTTGTAGCAAAACCCATAGCGGTCGGCGAGTTCGGAAATCCGGATGCGGGATTCGGTCGAGTGTCTCAGGATGTAATAAATCTTTCTCAGTCGAAGAAGTTTGATGTATTCGGCGACGCCCAGATTTTCCCTCGAAAATAATCGATATAGCGCGGCGCGCGAGAGGCCGATGTCATGGCAAATGGAATCGACGCACAATTTCGGCGATTCCAGATGGTTGTTGATGTAGGTTTTGACTTTCCTGGTCAATTCGATTTCCAGGTTCGTTCGAACGGGCCCGATAGGGTCGTGGGCCGCAGATGTCGCGGCCAGCAGCATATTCAGCGTGACGTCGCCGATGGCTTTCGATTCGGCATGGGAGATGGCGCCGACGTGCTCCGCGAGACCGACGATGTACTGGGAGGCGAGCGACGCCATCAGCCCGGAAAATACGGTGCCGTGCCGCGAGGAGAGATCGATGGGGATGAAATTGCGCGGAACGATCAGGATGACGACGTCGCCGGACTGAACGTCGATGCACAGCGGCCGAGCCGGGTCGGCAAAGAAGAGCTGTCGGGCGTCGATGCGAACGATGCCGGTTTCGGATGTCGACTGCCACGCATGCTCGCGGGAGGCGCAGAAGAAATAGTGATCGCAATCACTGCAATGGGTGCGCTGTATGGTCCGGATGGCCTCATGTGTGACGAGACCGTTCGAGATTGTCGCCGGGTAGCGAAGCGTGCCGAGCATCAGGCTGCCGACATGCGCGCCGCTGAAAAAACTGTCCGGCCCCGCAGGCGCGGCGGCGTCAGTCTGACCCCGCCGGAGATCGTCCATCGCGTCCTGATTTTGCGAGGGTTCGGATTCTTTGCTCGCATCGAATTTTATGTTTGGAAATCGATATATTTCTACATTATCCATGTCCCTCTCCAAGACCGGATGATTCGATTGAATTAATAGTTCTATTGGATTTCTATATTTATATGCGAAATCGATATTCGGGGACGTATTTGTCGACCGTCGCATGGAACCGATGCGGTTCGCCGGTCCGTGCGCAAGATCGCACTTCCACCGCGTGGGCGCGGCTCATGGGACGTACCACCGACGATGAGGTGGCGCGCGACGCGCGCAAAAGCCCGGCGCGCGGATGCGCAATGCTGGACGCATCGGCGCAGCCGGCCGACGATGGGCGTCGCCGTCGCGCCGATTTCCGCGTCGATCGTCGCAAGGGCCGTCGCGTGCGAAACGGAAGGGGCGTTGTGGCCGAGCGGGCTCAATCATGTGCGGGCGCTCCCTGGGCGTCAGGCGGCGCGTCGTCCCGATCCACGAGCGCAAGCTCGGGCAGCCGTAACAGCACGACAAGGGCGAGCGCGACGATCGCCGAGCCGACCGCGAACGTTTCGGCGATCGAACTGCGGTAGATGTCCGCCAGGCCGCCGGCCGCCTGGTGGATCGGGCCGCTTAGATGATGCCCGGCGAGCGCCGTGCGCGCCGCGGCTTCGGTGGCTGGCAACTGACTCGCGATGATCGCGCTCGATCCGGCAATCCCGACCAGCCCGCCCAGCGAGCGAAAGAATGTCAGCATCGCGGTGCCGACGCCGCGCTGCGCGACCGGCAGCGCGTTCTGGACCGCGACTGTCATGTTCGGCATGACGAGACCCAGTCCGATTCCGAGCATGAAGACGCAGGGCTCGATGAACCAGTAGCTGAGGCGGGTCGAGATGGACCAGGCGAGCAGCGCGAACGCCACGATGGCGATCGACAGTCCCGCCATTTGCGTGGGCTTGTAGCGGCCTATGCGCGCCAGGATGCGGCCGCCCATCACCGACGAGATGACCGCGCCCAGCATCAGCGGCACCATCAGCAGGCCCGATTCGGTCGCTCCCGTCCCGCTGACGAGCTGCGAAAACAGCGGCAGGAACAGTGTCGCCCCGAACAGGCCCATGAATGTCAGCGACATCACGATGCACGCGATGTTGAACACCGTGTTGTCGAACAGGTTCGGGGGCAGGATCGGCGCCGCTGTGCGCCGCAGGTGGACAAGCAGTGCCGCGGTCAAGACCAGGCCGGCACCCGCGCTGCCATAGACCTGCGGCGAGTGCCACGGCCATGCGGAGCCGCCCAGCGAGAGCACCAGCAGAAACGCCGTGACGGCCGCCGTCATCAGCAGCGATCCCAGGTAATCGATTCGTTGCGCGCCGCCGGGCCGCCCGGGGCGCAGCTTGCGGACGATGTTGTACAGCGCCGCGCCGCCTACCGGGAGATTGATCAGGAAAATCCAGTGCCACGACAATGCATCGGTGATCACGCCCCCCAGCAGCGGGCCCATCACGCTCGTCGCGGCGAAAACCGCAGCGATGCCGCCTTGCTTGTGCCCGCGCTGTGCGGGCGGAATCAGATCGGCGATGATCGTCTGGCTCAATGGCAGGAAAGCCCCCGCGCCCAGGCCCTGCACCACGCGCGCCGCGATCAGCTCCGTCAGGCTTTGCGATAGGCCGCACAGCAGCGAGCCGACGAGGAACACCACCACCGCGATGAAGATCATCCGCTTGCGGCCGAACTGGTCGCTGAGCTTCCCGTAAAGCGGCATCGACGTGGTGGAGGACAGCACGTAGGCGGTCACGATCCACGAGCTCTTGGCGATGTCGCCGAGATCGGACATGATGCGCGGCAGCGCGGTTGCGACGATGCTCTGATCGAGCGTGCCGAGGCCGATGACCACCATCAGGGCCCAATAGATCGTGCGGATTTCGCGCGCGCTCGGCGGCGCGTCAGGTATCCGGCGTAACGCGTGCCGCGCTGGCGGACGCGCGGGTTCTCTCGAAAGCGGGACGTCGTTGATGCGGGAGGCCGGGGCGTTGGCGAGCGGGCCGGATCGTGCCGACTTCCTGAATGGCTTTCCCATTTGCTCTCCCTTGGTTCATCGAAACGACACGTCAGAGCGCCACGATCAATAAATCGGCATCGCGGGATCGACGCAAGCCGCCCAGGCGCGGATGCCGCCCGACAGGCTTCGCACGTTCCCGAAGCCGGCCTGGCGCAGGAGCGCGGCGGCCGTGCTGCTGCGCTTGCCCGCAAGGCAATAGACGATGATGTCCGCGGCGGGATCGACCTCGTGCAGGCGCCCGCTCAGAACACTCATCGGGATGTGCTTTGCGCCTTCGATCCGGCAGATTTCCCACTCGTTCGGATCGCGCACGTCGAGCAGCGTCAATTTGATCGACGGATCGCTCAGCATCGATTGCAATTCCGCCGCCCCGATTTCCGCAGTCTCGGGAAGCGGCATTCCGCAAGCGGGCTGAGCGGCCTGCTCGCGCACCAGGTCGCGAATGATGGGGCGGGCGCCGCAGATCGGGCAATCCGGATCCTTGGCGAGCCGCAGTTCGTGCGTGCGCATGCTCAGCGCGTCGAACGTCAGCAGTCTTCCGATGAGCGGCGTTCCGATGCCCAGGATCAGCTTGATGACCTCCGTTGCCTGAACGACGCCGAGCAGGCCGGGCAGCACGCCGAGCACCCCGCCCTCGGCGCAGTTGGGGACTTCGCCGGGAAGGGGCGCCTCGGCGAACAGGCATCGATAGCAAGGGCCGTGCTTCGCGTGGAATACCGTCGCCTGCCCGTCGAACCGGAAAATGCTCGCATGGACGTTCGGCTTGTCGAGCAGGACGCAGGCGTCGTTGATCAGGTAGCGCGTGGGGAAGTTGTCGCTGCCGTCGGCGATGATGTCGTAGCCGGCGCAGATGTCCAGCGCGTTGTCGGGCGTCAGCATCGCGTCGTGAACGACAATCTCGATTTCAGGGTTCTGCGCGTTCAGCTTCTCCTTCGCCGATATCACTTTTCTGCGGCCGACGTCGCACGTGTGATGGAGGATCTGTCGCTGCAGGTTGCTGACGTCTACGACGTCGCTGTCGACAAGACCGAGACGTCCGACTCCCGCCGCCGCCAGATAAGTGGCGAGCGGCGATCCGAGACCGCCCGCGCCGACGCACAGTACGCTGGCCGCCTTCAAGCGGCGCTGCCCATCCATTCCTATCTCGGGCATGATGAGGTGCCTGCTGTAGCGCTTGATCTCATTATTGGACAGCATAAGATACTCCGTCTCGTCAGCAATGTTTAGCGTTGAGCCAGCTCCACGCACCGGGACGTTCGATGTGACGGCCGGTACCGGTTCGCTGCCCCGCGAGGCCGTGGCGACGGGATCGCGCGGGTCAGCCTGACTGCATCGACCTTTGCTTCGGCGCGGCCGCGCGCGCGGTTCGCCGCGATCATGCGGAAGAAGCGCCAGATTTCAAGCGGCGCGTCGACCGCGGTGCTGGTTCTGCCGAACAGGCGCGGGAACGCGTAGCGCGGCTGGGGAATCGTGTGTCCGCCGCCGTGAATCGTGATCAGCACGTTCTCGTCGCCCCATGCATCTCGCACCGCGTGGGTCTTGCGATCCCGGGGAAATAGGTCGCTCGCTTCGTCGCGATGGTGCTCGGCGTCGGGGCGGGCGAACGAGCGCGCGGTCTCCTCGGCGGACAGTACCGGACCGAGCGCACGCAGGCCGTATGGCGAGAGTTCGCCGCCTCGGTACGGATTGATCGGATCTGCCGTGCCGCTGATCGTCATCATCGGCACCGCCACGCGCCTGCCAGCGTGTCTGCAATCGGCCGGCGCGGGCCGATTGGCCGAAATCGCGGCAAAGCCGGCGAGGTCGTCCGTCATATCGAGCGCGAGGCGAAAGCACATGTGCCCGCCGTTCGAAAATCCGACAACGAAGACGCTGGATCGATCGATCCCGTAAACGGATTCAAACCATGCGATTATTTCTCGCGTGAAGCTGACATCGTCGACGTTGCGTCGCGTCGCCGCGTTCTTGCGCCCTTTCTGGCAGGTATTCCAGTTGCCGCCGACGCCGCGCGGATAGGCGAGCGCAAAGCCGTTCGCGTCGGCTAGCGCGTCGAATTCGAACGCCGTGTATTTCCGGATCTGTTCCGGCGTACCGGAGCCGCCGTGAAAGACGATGACGAGCGGCGCATTCGGAGGCAGGGACGGCGGCGTGACATGCAGGAATGTGCGGACCGTGTCGCCGACGCACAGCGATTCGAGGCGCGCCGGCGGCGCCGGCTGTCGGTCCGGCGAACGCATCCGGCTTCTGCGGAGGGTGAATGCGCAGACGCCTGCGAGCAAGCTCGCAAGCGTACCCAAGACGACGGTGGTCGGATGCATGTCGATGGACGATCGTGGCCGGTTCAGAAGTTCTGCCGCGCAATCCGCTCCGCGTCGGCGAGCTCGTGCGCGAGCGCGAGCCATCGTGTCGCCGAGAGGAACGTCTGCCTGGTTTTCGTCGGATTGAGTCGCCGCACGTCCGCAGCCACGAGATTCCCGTTCCGGTCGAACAGGAAGCCGCTCTCGTGCGGCAGCAGCATGCCCCACACGCGATGCGACAGCGGCGGGGCGATGCGAACGCCCATCGCTTGAAACAAGTTGCCGTCCGGATCCGCGGCGAATGCGAGCGAGATGCCCTTTGCGCGCCACCAGTCGTCGTGACGGCGGGCGCTGACGGCCAGAACGGCAACGCCGAGGGTTTCCAGGCGACGGGCCACCGTTGAGAGATCGGCGAGATGAAGCCTGGAGTAGGGGCACCAACTGCCTCGATACAGAATGAGCAGCAGCGGCCGGCCGTTCGCGAATCGCGCGAGATCGATCGGATGATGGCCGAGGCGCGCCCATCCGTTCCCGGAGCGCGGAGGAGAAACCGCATCGGTTTCGCCGTCGGCCGGCTCGGCGATGTCGTGCCGGCTTTGGACGGATGCGGGGAGTTCCAGGTCGCGCTTCAGCACATCGTCCGGTGTCTCGGTGAGCGGATACAGCGATCGCTTCATGAAGGCGTCCACCGAAAACGCCCAATCCATCCGGCTGCCCGTGCGGTAGTGCAGCCAGAGCAACGGAATGAGCAGAAAACGGATGCCGACCCACACGCCGGCAAGCGGAGTCCGCACCGCGGCGACGAACGGGGAGTGACGGCGAATGCGCGGTTCGTTGGATGTTGTCACGATCATGGGCACGGAATGTCGGCGCTGAGTCCGATCGTCAGGCGGCGTTTCCCGACCGCGCGGCCGCGTTGCGCGCGAATCGGCTGGGCGGCCGACGCGATTCGCTCGCGATCGGCCGTCCGGCCGGACGGATTACCGGCGTGCGAAGGCCGGCGTTCAGGCCACCTTGTTGCAGACCGCGTTGGTGAACGAACCGATGCGCTCGTGCAGGTACACCGAGATGATTTCCTCGTGCAGCGCTTCTCCGTTCAATGTGGGCAGGAATGCGTTGCCGTTGTCGGTCGACCGGATCAGGCCCTTGGACAGGAGTTCCGAGAAGACGGTCTTGAAAGGCTCGTCCTCGACGAGATCCACGCCGTATTCGCGCCTGAAGCGGTCGATCTCGATCGGCTGACGGGATTTGTACGCGAAACCGAGCGCGGTGCCGACGGCCTGATTGCCGGTAAGCAGACGCCCGAAGGCGAGCGGCGGCGTGTCGCTCGATTCCATGTGATGGAGGTAGCCGCTGATGTCTGAGCTGTTGTGCGTCTGGATCACGCTCCGGTTGGCGCCCGCGAGCCAGCCGTATGCGCCGGGGCCGAACGCCAGCATGGTATCGAAGCGCTGCCACTTGTTGCGGGACACGCGAGGAATGTTGCCTTCGCGATACGTGCCGGGCAGGCTCCACCATCCGCATGGGCTCGGTTGATAGCCGTTTCGCACGAGATGCTCGACCGCGCGCTCGCGCATCTCGTAAGTCGCGCCGAGCGTCGGAAACAGGCCTTGCTCGACGAGCCGGTTGCGAACCTTGGGCACGTTCCACACTGCCCGGTTGCCGATCCCCATTGACTGCCGATCCGCGTTGCGCAGCCGATAGATCGTGATGGTCGGGACCCTGAGTTCGACGAGCGTGCGCAGATCCTCGGAGACCGTTTCGGGCGTCTGATGCGGAAGGCCGAACATCATGTCGACGTTGAATGGGAAGCCGGTACTGCGCAGGTTGAGGATCGCCTGGTGCGACATGTCCGGCGTATGGCCGCGATTGGTGAACTGGTTCACCTCCGGCGTGAAGGATTGCACGCCGACGCTGAAGCGGTTGAACCCGATGTCGCCGAGCGCTCGGACCTTGTCGATGTCGCAGAAATTGTCCGGATTGCCTTCGATGTTCAGCTCGCATTCCGGCGTCACGTGGAACGTCGACCGGACGTGATCGAGAATGCGCTTCAGATGCGCCGGAGTGAGGACAGCGGCCGTGCCGCCGCCGATATAGAAGGATTCGATCAGCGCGCCGGTGACCCACGGAACCTGCCGGGCGTACAGCGTGGACTCCTTGATCAACGCATCCGTCCAGCGATCGAGCTGGGCGCCGCGCGATGTCGGCGAGGCGAGCTGCTTGACGTAGTTGCAGAAGTGACAGATGTACTCGCACAGCGGAAAGTGATAGTACAGATGCGCGGGTTTGCCCTGCCCGGGATGTTGCTTGTAGCGCTCGAACAGCGCATCGGGCTCGAGGCGCTCACCGTAGTTCGCGGTGACGTTGATGTTGTAGTCGTCCCGTTCGATCTGCAGTTCCGGGTGCCGGTCGAGAAGCGCGCCCAGATTGGGCTCGTATTCGATCGTCTCCGGAAAGTCACACGCTCTGACGTTCATTGAGGCCTCTCAGTTGATTGTTGTCGCACGACGACTGTGTGATGGAACGGGGCCGTCGCCCCGCACTGTTCGGATCGACGGCGGGGAGCGTCGCCCGGCGGCTTCTTCAGCGCGCATTCGTGTTGTCCGCCGACAAGCGTCGAACCCACGCGAGCGCCTGTTCCGCATGCTCGACCGCACTCGCGCCCGCGATCGTGGCGGCCACCTTGCCGTGCGGGGCGATGACGAACGTCGTGCGCGGCACTCGGTCATGGTCGTTGGGATCGCCGCGCGTGTCGGTTTTGCCGGGAGGGGCGGGCTCGACGGCCAGGCCGAAAGCGCGGGCCACCCGGCCTTGCGCATCTGACGCGACAGGAAACTTGCCGCCGCAGCACTGGGGATCGGCCGAGAACGCATGCAGTCGCTCGATGCTGTCGAGCGACACACCGACGATCGAGGCGCCCGCGGCGGCGAACTGGTCGATGTCGCGGGCGAACGCGTGCGCCTGGGCGTTACATCCGCTCGTGAAGGCGGATGGGTAGAAATAGACCACCACGGCGCCTTTGCGCAGAGCGTCCTTCAGCGCGTAGTTCAGCGGGCGGCCTGCCCGGGAGGCAGGCAGGGAGAAGTCGGGAGCGGCGTCTCCCGCTTGCAGGACGGCCTGCGCCTGCGGGAGATCCTGTGCATGGGGAGCGATATCGCGAGATCCCACCGAGGTGGATTGATGGCTCTGCATATTTGATAATCCGAAATATTTTCTTCCGTCGAACATGGCCCGCCGAGTGCCGAGCGGGAACATGTATTCCCCGTGCGGAGCGCGAGCCGCGGCGCGAGCATTTTATTGAGTCGCCTAATTGATTTTGTGAGCTGAATCAACCCTATTTGTCGGGGGTTTCATTCATCGATTTATTCCTGATGGATAGACTAAGTAAAGTCGTCGTTACGTGTTAGCTCGTTTTGTCTCAGAAAGATGTGGATTTGTCTCACTCGGCAATCCGCCGATCGTCAGCGAAATGGGAGAGAAATCATGTTGATTGAACTCGAGGCGCGGCGCGTACGACGGCGCTGACGCATTGCAGCGATGCCGGCGGCCGGCGGAGAGCGGGCGCCGTTCGGGCGAGAGAAATGACTTTGCGAACCTCTTGTGACGGCGCGGCATGGGTGTCGAACGCGCAGGATGAAGCGGGGTCGAAAAGTTAAATGTGAAAGTTGATCGTTCGTAAATGATTAAAGTAATTGCTTGCGGGCGCCATCTTTTCGGACGGATTTCCGTGACCGGTTTTGCCCGCGATTCATGCAATGCCGGCGTGAGACAAATTGGCATCTTTCTGAGACAAAACGAACTGTCTGCGCGGCGGCGATTTAATTTAGTCTGTGTGCGAAGTGATACGTCGGATTTGCAATGCGGGGCAGCGTTTCCGCCGGAGCGAAACACCATCGGTCGGCGGCGCGCGACGAAGGCCTTGTCAGGTTGTCTTGATCGGATAAACGGGAGCCACACCCATGTCGTCTACGCACGCGAGCGCAAGATTCGATGCGATTGCTGACAACTACGCGAGCAGCGAGGTTCACGAGACCAGTCCTTCTCTCACGATGCTGCGTTCGCTCAGCAACGGGCGGACGGACCTGGACGTCTGCGACGTCGCGTGCGCCGCCGGCCATTCGGCGTTCGCGTTTCTGGGACGCGCGAAATTGATGTGCGGCGTCGATCCGTCGCCCAACATGCTGCGCAACTTCGTCGCGCTGGGTCAGGCCAGAGGGGCGCCAGTCCGCGCGGTCGAGGCGTATGCCGAATCGATGCCGCTGCCCGATCGGGGCTTCGACTTCGTGGTTTGCCGGTTGGCCGCGCATCACTTCCACGACATTGCTCGGGCCCTCGCCGAATTCCGGCGCATTCTCCGGCCCGACGGCAGCGTCGTCATCATCGATCTGCAAGGCGACGACGATCCCGAATGCGACGGCGTGAACCATCAGTTGGAGGTGCTCCACGATCCGACCCACATCCGCAGCTATACCATTGCGCGCTGGCGCGAACTGCTCGAGAACGCGGGGCTGCGCGTCGAGACGCTGGAGCGCGACCTCACCGAGCGCCCGGGCGGGGTCGGTCTCGCGCGCTGGTGCGATATCGCCAACTCCGGCGACGCCGCGCACGCGGCGATGGTCGCGCTGCTCGACGGGACGCCCCAGGCGACGCTCGACGCGATCGGCGTGCGCCGTGACGATCGGGGCTACACGGTGCCCGTCCGGACCTGCTTCATCGAAGCACAAGCTCGATAAGACGATTCCCGAGCCAACCATGCCTGTCATTCACATCCTGCATCGACACACCGGAGACGGCGTGTCATCGCTTCTGCAGCAGGTCTGCGAAGCCGTGTGCGCCGTATCCGATATCCCGCTCGACAAAGTCTGGGCGTTCTGGCATCCCGTCGATCCCGCGCTGGCCTGGCGCGCGGACTGGAACCGAGAGCCGGGGGGCGGGCCGGTTGTCAGGATCTTCTGCCGCCGCAGTCATTCCTCCGCACGGGTGCAGGGCATCGTGGCCGCGGTGCGGTCGACCCTGGCCGCCGCGCTCGGATGCGGTTTCTCTTCCGTGTTTGTTCAAGTCATCCGCGTTGAAGACGAGGAGGTATTCAGTGTCGGCTAGTCAAATCACCATGGTTCCGATCGGCAGGGTGGCGTCGCCGCGTGTCGAGTTGATCGACGATCACTGGGGGGCGATCGAATCGGCGATCACGATCGATTCGCCTGCGCTGTCGGACGACGCGCTGATGGGGCTCGATACGTTCAGTCACATCGAGGTGATCTATCACTTGAATCAGGTGCCTTCGCAAGAGATCGAGCGGGGCGCGCGGCATCCGCGCGGGCGCGCCGATTGGCCGAAGGTCGGGATTCTCGCGCAACGCGCGAAAGGGCGCCCGAACCTGATCGGCGTGTCCCGCTGCCAGTTGCTGTCGGTCGAAGGCCGCACCTTGCGCGTGAGGGGGCTCGATGCCGTCGACGGCACCCCCGTGCTGGACATCAAGCCGTACCTGGAGGAGTTCGGACCGATCGGAAGGGTCAGCCAGCCTGCCTGGAGCCACGAGGTCATGAAGGACTACTACATCCTGCAACCTTCCGAGTGAGGGAGCCGGTCGCCGCGGCGGCCGCCCGATAAACGCCATGCGCCCACAGCCTGAAAGAGTCATTCCGGTTCGCCGGGTTCGACCGCGTTTCGACGTCGTCGAAGGCCGCCTGTGGTTCGGCGGCGATCGGTTCCGCACGGCGCTGTTCAACGCGTACACGCTGCTGCTGTGCGACGAATTCGAGTTCGTCGCCATCGCGCGCGATTACCTTCCCGCGATACGCGACGAGCATCTGCGGCGCCAACTCAAATCATGGCTGGGGCAGGAAGCCTCGCACGGAGTCCAGCACCGGAAGGCCTGCGATTATCTGGATCGTGTCGGCCTCCGGTACCGCGGCTTTCACAAGGTCGAGAACTTTCTCGTATTCCGGTTCCTGTTTCCGCTTCTCGGCCGGAAACTTCGCATCGCGTTGATCGCGGCGCTCGAGCATCTCAATACGCTGATGGGCGAGATGTGCCTGCGCCGGCCGGATTACTTCGCGCGGGCGAACCGCGAACTTGGCCTGCTGCTGAGCTGGCATTTCGCCGAGGAAATCGAACATCGCGCCGTGATCCATGACGTCGCGGACGCGGCCGGCGTGGGCTACGTCACCCGGATCGCCGTCGGCGCTTTCGCGTTCGCGCTCTATACCGGAGTGCTGTTCGCGACCACTTTCTGGTTCGCCGTCCAGTCTTCGGACTTGTTGCGGCCGTCCACGTATGCCCAGTGGTTTCGCTTCATGTTTGTCGACGAGCGCTTCGCACAGTTCATGCTTGCGTATGCTCGTGCATACCTGTCGCCGCATTTCCACCCGCTGAAGCGCGATTCCGACCATTTCGCCGAGGCGGTGTTCCGGCGCCTGACCCCGGCGAGAACGGCCGCAGGCGGATGAGCAAGCACATCGGCGCCGTTTCGCATCGCTTCGTCGTAGTTCGAGCATGACCCCATCCGGAGGAATCGCCATGAATATCGTATTGTCAGGTGTGCTGCAGAAATACGCGCAATATCAGCGTGAGCACTCGCTGGCCGCGGAAACGGTTCAGGAAGCCATCCAGTTGCTGGTGGGACGCTTCCCCGCGATGGGCAACGTGCTGCTGGATTCGGCCGGTCATCCTCGCAAGGTGCACCGCATGTTTCTGAACGGCCATCAGATTTCGCCCGAACAAGTCGGCCAATGCGTGAAGCAGGAGGACAGGCTGGAGATTCTGACCGCGATCGCGGGAGGTTGACGCGCATGCTCGCCCCTCAATTGGACGTGATCGCGCCGGGCAGGCCTGTGTCGCGGCACGCGGACGGGCTCTTCGAGCTGCCGCCGCCCGAGGACGCGACGCGCGATGCGACGAGCCGCTGGGTCGACCGGTTCTCCGGCGATCTGCTCGACGAGGTGTCGAACGAGGCCGGACAACTGGACCGGGCCGGCGCGACGCTCCGGCGCGAGGTGATGATCGAGGCGGCGCGCCGCGGATTGCTCGGAGCGTCGTTGCCGCGTCACGTCGGCGGCCTCGGCATGTCGCTGCTGGGCTGGGGGCACGCGCTCGAGCGTGTGGGCTATCTGTGCGACGACGCGTCGTTCGCGTTGAACATCAGCCTGTTTCAGTCCGTGGCCAACATGCTCGTTGCGAGCGGCAACGCCGGGCTGATCGAGCGCTATGTCGCGCCCGTCTGCACCGGCGAGCGGCTCGTCGCGTTCGCCTACACGGAAGAGGCGGACGCGTTCAGCATGAAGAGCATGCTGCGCGGACATCGCGGCGACTACGTGGTGAACGGCGCCAAGGTCATGGTGACGGCCGGTGCGATGGCCGACAGCTACATGACGTATGTGATGAACGAAGCCACCGACGACATGGCGGTCGTCATGATCGACCGGGATGCGCCGGGCGTTCACGTGCAGCCGATCGAGACGATGGGCCTGCGCGCGAGCGGCCTTGCCGCGGTTCGCTTCGATTCCGTGCGCGTGCCCAAGGAACAGTTGCTGCTCGCGGAGAACGGCCTGGACCACGTGCAGAATTTTCTGAATCCGCGCCGCGGCATTCTGTGTTGCGCGCCGATCGGGCGCATGCAGCGTATCGTGGACGAGTGCGTGAAGATGTTGTCGGAGACTGTCCGGCACGGCGCGCCGCTGACGAGCATGCAACTGATACAGGCCCGGCTCGGCCGGATGCAGATGAAGGTCCACATTTCGAAGGCGCTCATCGATCCCGCGCTGGACTGGCTGGACCAGAACGCGGCGAACAATCATCTCGAGGAGATCGTGTCGGCGGCCAAGCACGAGATCACCGAGCATGCGATTGCCGTCGCGCTCGACTCCATTCGGCTCACCGGCGCGCGCGGCTATGCGCATGCGAATCAGTTCGAGCGTTATCTTCGCGATTTCTGCGGATTGATCTCCGGCGCCGGTTCGCAGGACGTGCTGGAGGTCAACATGGGCTTACTTGCGGTTGCCCGCGCGGCGGGCCGGACGACGGGATGAAAAATGGCGCGCTATTCCACCCTGCAGGTTCTCAACGATACGAGTCTCTTCGATTCTCGCCAGTTGCTGCCGCGAAGCGTGCTGGCGTGCACGATGAGAGTTTGGGCGCAATGGCTGAAGGATCACCTTCGCCCCTTTCCACAACTCATTCGGGAATTCGGATTCGGCGTCGTCGTCGTGCGTCAGAGCATCCGTTACGAACGGCCCTTCAGTTTCTTCTCGGCCGACGAGTTCCTGGTGCATTGCACGATATCGGTACGCCAGAAGCGTCACTTGTTGCTCGGCGATGTCCAGTTCATGAACGGCGACGAGCGCTTCGCGCATCTGCAGTGCGCGATGCGGCCGCTCGCGATCGAGCACGGCAGCGACCTGGGCGCGATGCCGGCTCGCGTCGAGGGGGCCGTGCTGGGCATGTTCCTCCCCGACGAGATCTCAAATGACGCAGTGGAGCGGCCGCTGCGCAAGACACTGGGTGCGTTGTCGGCGGCATCGGCGATCGCCACGGCGACGCGCGCGATCCGGATCTGCCGGCACGATTCCGAAGCGGCGGACCAGTGGTCATATATAGAAGTCGTCGCGAATGCCGCGAGCGCCCGCGAGGCGATGATCCTCGAGGCAAATCCGGCGGAGCGCCGTGAGTTGCATGCCGGGCTGGCCGCGCCCCTCGGCGGCATCGAGATCGAGATCGACCGGCCGCTGTTTCTGTTCGATTCCGCCGAAATCCATTCGACTGCCTATCGAATCGGAGATTGCCTCACGTTCGTGCATGTCTATCGATCGAGCGTAGGGGGCAGTCACGAACACGCGACGGTCGTCGAGCGATTTGCGATCTGATCGCCGAGCCGCCGGTGTGGAGACGGCGAACTCGATAGAGGGAAATTCCCGGCAAAAGGCGTGTCGAGATAAAAGGAAAATCCAGATGCGCAACGATCGCGAACGGGACAATCGTCTCCGTTGAGCCATCGCCCGCGTATCGCCGAATGCCGGTGTTGCCCGGCGCCTGCCGATGTCCTGCTGACCAGTCGGACACCGTTGCCTCGTTTTCGCGCGAGCGCGCTTCCCATCGCGGGTATCCCGAGCGCCGCCGCCGAACCCTTTCGCGGCGCTCTCTCGACTATGCTTCAAACATGTATCGCAACGTCCCGATGAAAGGAGGCGCGATGGCCGAACCCGGACCCTGCGTGCTGGCGATCGATCTCGGCACGAGCGGCCCGAAGGCCGCCGTCGTTTCGCTCGACGGGCGCGTCGTCGCGGCGGCGCGCGATGCGGTCGCGACGCTGCATACGCCGGGCGGCGGCGTCGAGCAGGACCCGTTCGACATCTGGCGCGCGGTCAGGCGTGCATGCCGCGTCGCGCTGCGTGCGTCGGGCGTCGCGCCGCGCGACGTGCTCGCGGTCGCGTGCAGCAGCCAGTATTCGTCGATCGTGCCCGTCGGCGCCGACGGCGCGCCTGTCGCGAACATGATGCTCTGGCTCGACCGGCGCGGCGCGCCGCGAGCGATGCGCGGCCTCGCGAATCGTCCGTTGCGCGCCGATTCGCTGCTGCGGCAGTGGCGCTGGTTGCGCGTGCACGGTCTGCCGCCCGTCGAAGGCGGCATTTCGCTCACGCACATGCGCTATCTGAAGTATGCGAAACCCGATGTCTACGCGCGCACCGCGGCGTTCCTCGAGCCGATGGACTATCTGAACCTGTGCTTCACGGGGCGCGCGTGCGCGAATCAATGCACGGCGTTCATGTCGCTCGCGGTCGACAACCGCAGCCTGAATGCGACACGCTACGATCCGCGGCTCGTGCGCTATTCGCGCATCGACGCGGACAAGCTGCCCGAGCTGCTGCCCGTCGATGCGATCGTCGGCCGCGTGCTGCCCGACGTTGCCGACGAGCTCGGCTTGCCGCGCGACACGCCGGTGGTTGCGGGGCTGAACGACACACAGGCGGGCGGCATCGGCGCGCATGCGTTCGCGGGCGATCATGCGGCGCTGTCGATCGGCAGCTCGAGCGTGATGATCGCGCACGTGCGATTCAAGCGCACCGACATCCGCCATGCGATCCTCAGCATGCCGAGCCCGGTGCCGGACACGTATTTCGTGATGGCGGAGAACGGCATCGGCGGCGCGGCGTTGAAACACTTCATCGAGCAGCAGGTCTATGCGGACGATCCGTTCGGCGCGCTGCCGCGCGACGATTGCTTCGCACGCCTGCAAAAGGCGATCGACGCGACGCCGCCCGGCAGCGGCGGCGTGATGTTCATGCCGTGGCTTGCGGGATCGCTCGCGCCGCGTGCGGATGCGTCGATGCGCGGCGGCTTCGTCAATCTCGGGCTCGATGCGACGCGCAGCCATCTCGCGCGCGCGGTGCTCGAAGGCGTCGCGATGAACCTGCGCTGGTTGCGCGGTCCCGTCGAGGCGTTCGCGAAGCGGCGCTTCTCGCATTTCGTGTTCTACGGCGGCGGCGCGGAGTCGGATGCGTGGTCGCAGATCGTCGCGGACGTGCTGGACGCGCCTGTTCACCGCATCGAGCAGCCGCAGTACACGACGTGCGTCGGCGTCGCGCTGCTTGCGTTCGAGCGGCTCGGCCTGCTCGGTTTCGACGACTTCGCGTCGCGCGTGCGGATTCACGGCGTCTGCGAGCCGAATCGCGCGAATGCGGCCGTCTATGCGGAAATGTCGACGCAATTCGTCGAGGCGTTCAGGCGCAATCGGCCGATTTTCAGGGCGCTGCAGCGCATTTTTCAATGAATCGATTTCGCATCGAAAAAAGCAATCTCGATGAACGTCGATCGGTGAATCGCCTGATATGTTTTTTCGGCTTCGACGATGCGCGTTGCGCGCTTTGGCCGGCAATGCGCCGAACGCGCAACGGCGGGCTGCTCAGCCCGGCGCGTAGCACACGAGCCAGTCCTTGACGTAATAGCACTTCCAGCTCGCGTTGATCGGCAGGTTCAGCGAAGGCGGCGGCGGCGTGGCCGGCGTCGGCTTCGGATCGTTCGGACCGCTCGCGCGGCTCGGCTGGTCGACGGACACCGGATACGGCACGTTCGCGAGGATGCCGCCATACTGCTTGCCGAGAACGAAGCCGACGGGCGTCACCAGCATGTAGGCGCCCGGATTGCCCGAGGTTCCCGTCGACCAGACCGGCTGCCCCTTGTTGTAGACGACGAGATTGCCGTCGGGCTGCATCGCGACGCTGTCCGACGCAAAGCTCTTGTTCCACAGGTAATAGGTGACGTTGTTGAAGATCTGCAGCGATTGGCGTCCGTTGAGCACCGGGAAGTTCAGGCCGAACGGATAGCCGATGACCGTCGCGAGCGCGCCGCTGTTCGGCGTGACCGATGCGAATGGCCAGGTGAACGAAGGATAGCCGCCCTGCGGCGGATAGATCGCGACGACGCCGAAATCCTCGACGACCGCGTATGAGCCCGGAATGGGCGCGGGCCCGTAATACCAGTTGCTCCAGACGACGTCGTTGCCCGAATAGAAAGCGAGCCGGCCGTCGGTCTGCATCACGAGCCGGTCGCCCGTGCCCACGTAGAGCGCGCCCTCGGGTTTCGTTCCGTAGATTTGCGACATCGAGCTCGCGCCCCATGCCTGCGTCGGGAACTTGTAGTGGAAATAGAGCTTGCCGCTCGCGGCGTCGATGCCGAATGCGAAGTTGCCGTTGTTCGATATCGCGTATTGCCCCGCGACCAGTGTGCCGCCCGATGGAATGATCGCCCCCGCCATTGCCGACATCGATGAAAACAGCATCAACAAGAGCGCCAATGCGATTTTTTTCATGAGATGTTCCTGTTTTTTATTAGGATGTCGTTCAAGCATAGCGTGAACGAAAGGAACTTCCAGGGAATTTTTAATGTGTTAATCAGGCAGCCTCAATTCGATCGGCGAGGCCGGATCATCCGACGTGCCGCCGACATCGACGCGAGTCCGCACGCCGATGCCGGCCTCGAACAGGAGGGCGTCATGGATCTCGAAGAAGGCATCAGGCGGCTCTATCCTTATGCAGCGGAATTCGGCGCGATGCACGGATTTCCCGAACATGGGATGCCGCGCGAGCGCTTGCTCGAAGAGCTGCGCTCGATGGCCGCACGCGAAGATCGCAAATGGGAGAACGGCCGCTGCTCGGGCACGATGTACTGCGGCGACCACGAACATTATGCTTTCCTGAATGAAGCGTACGGGCTCTTCAGCCACGTGAACGCGCTGCAGCGCGACCTGTGTCCGAGCATGAACCGGATGGAAAGCGAGATCGTCGAGATGACGGTCGCGCTGTTGCACGGTGAAGCCGTGCAACAGCATGACGGCTCGCATCGCGCATGCGGTGCGCTGAGCCTCGGCGGCACCGAGAGCATTCTGAATGCGACGCTCGCGTATCGCGAGAAAGCGCGCGCCGAGCGCGGCATCGAGCGGCCGCGGATGATCTGGCCGGCGTCCGCGCATCCCGCGTTTCGCAAGGCCGCGCATCTGTTCGGCATCGACGTGATCATCGCGCCGATCGATCCCGACACGATGCGGGTCGACACCGATTTCGTGCGCGATGCGATCGACGCCGATACCGTGATGCTCGTCGGCTCGGCATGCAATTACCCGTACGGGACGATCGATCCGATCGAAGCGTTATCGGAGATCGCTGTCGAAAAGGAGGTGTGGCTGCATGTCGACGGCTGCCTCGGCGGCTGGATGCTGCCGTGGGGCGAGGAACTGGGTTATCCGAACATCCCGGCATTCGATTTTCGTCTGCCGGGCGTCACGTCGATTTCGGCCGATACGCACAAGTTCGGCTACGGCCCGAAGGGCGGCTCGGTGCTCGCGTGGCGCGACGCGAGCTTTCGCCGCCACCAGTACTTTCTGATGACCGACTGGGTGGGCGGCGTCTACGGCTCGCCCGGCTTGGCCGGGAGCCGCTCGGGCGGGCTGATCGCGGCGACGTGGGCGGCGCTGCGCAGCCTCGGGCGCGAAGGCTATCGGGCGCGCGCAAAGGCGGTCTTCGATACGGCGTTCGACATGCAGGCCGCGGTTCGCGCGATCCCGGAGCTGCGTGTGCTCGGCAAGCCGACGTTCTGCTTCGCGTTCGCATCGGACGCGTTCGACGTCTATCACGTGAACGACTGCATGCGTCGGCACGGTTGGCGCTTCAACGGGCTTCAGCATCCGGACGCGCTGCACATGTGCGTGACGGGGCCGCAGACGCGGCCGGGCGTTATCGAGCGGTTCCGGCAGGATCTCGGCGAAGCGGTCGACTATGCGCGACGCCATGCGCACGCGCGTGCGCAGTCGAGCGGCGTCTACGGCGGCGATTCGGCCGGACTCGATTTGCGCGACGACGCGCAGGCGAGAGCGTTCTTTACGCAGGTGCTCGATCTGTTTACCGACTGTCCGATCTAGGGTCTGTTTACATACGGAACGCCCATGCGTTGCCACGAGAACGGCCGCTCGCGAGGCGCGCGACGCTGCGAATACTGGACGTATTCGCAAGGAGCGCAACGCGGCGAGCGGCCGTTCTCGTGGCAACCCCAAACTTGAAATTCATTCCAGGGGAATGCCCGAAATCGCCCGTAGGGCGGCGTCGCTCGTCGCTTGTTTGGCTCGGCCAAACCGCGCTCCTCGCTTCTTGCCCTACGGGCGATTTCGGGCATTCGCATGGGCGTTCCGTATGTAAACAGACCCTAGGGCGCGGATTCGGACACTGGACCGCGATGCATGAAGCCGGGCGTGTCGGCGGCGCATCGCGGCCGACGCCGCGCGCCGAGTCGTGCCGTCGCCTATTCGCGTCGCGCGGCCCGATCGAGCCGAACCGGGCAACCGTTCACGTCGCGCCGCGTCAATGCGCGGCGATTCGCTTCGCGCGCTTGTCCTTCGCGCGCCGCGCCAGCATGTTCATTCCCTCGACGAACGCGGAGAACGCCATCGCCGCGTAGATGTACCCCTTCGGCACGTGCGAGCCGAAGCCTTCCGCGATCAGCGTCATGCCGATCACCATCAGGAAGCTCAGCGCGAGCGTCACGATGGTCGGATGGCGATCGATGAAGCGCGACAGCGGGCCGGACGCGAACAGCATCGCCGTGACGGCCGCGATTACCGCGACGAACATGATCGGGATGTGCGTCGTCATGCCGACCGCGGTGACGATGCTGTCGATCGAGAACACGATGTCGAGCATCAGGATCTGGCTCACCGCCGCCCACATCGTCAGGCCGGCGCCGTTCGTCGAGCTGCCTTCGTTCGCGCCGTCGTGCGATACGTGATGATGCATCTCCTTCGTCGCCTTCCAGACGAGGAACAGCCCGCCCGAGATCAGGATCAGGTCGCGCCACGAGAACGCGTGGTCGAACAGCGCGAACACCGGTTCGGTGAGCCGCGCGATCCACGCAACGGTGCCGAGCAGCGCGAGACGGAAGATCAGCGCGAGCCCGATGCCGAGGCGCCGCGCGCGCTCGCGCCGCGCTTCGGGCAGCTTGTTGCTCAGGATCGAGATGAAGATCAGGTTGTCGATGCCGAGCACGATTTCCATTGCGACGAGTGTCACGAGCGCGGCCCAGACAGCGGGATCGGCGGCGAGGGTCAGCAGGTAGTCCATGATCGTGGTGGTTTGGGCGGATGGATCGCATGTCGAAGCCGTGATGATCGGCGCTTTCATGTTTCGTAAAAATCAGTTGAAATCTGACTTATGATTCGGTTTTTACGAAGTGTCGATGACGACGGAGCGAGGGGCGCGATGCTGAATTTTCGCCATCTGTATTACTTCTGGGTCGTCGTGAAGGAAGGCGGCTTCGCGCGCGCGGCCGAGCGGCTCGACATGGCCGTGCAGACGATCAGCGCGCAGGTGCGCGAGCTGGAAAGATCGATCGGGCACCAGTTGCTGAAGCCGGCGGGGCGCGGCGTGACGATGACGGAAGCCGGGCAGGCCGCGTTCGCGCGCGCCGAGGAGATCTTCCGGATCGGCCAACTGATCGAGGACGAGGTGCGCGAAGCGGCGCGCGGCGAGAGCGCGCGGCTCGCGGTCGGCCTGACGGACGGCATCTCGAAGCTCACCGCGCACGCGGTGCTCGCGCCCGCGCTCGCGGCGCCGTCGCTGCGGCTGCTGTGTCACGACGGCGAATACGAGGAATTGCTTGCCGAACTCGCGCTGCATCGGCTCGATCTCGTGCTCGCGGGCGAGCCCGCGCCGCGCCGCGTGAACCTGCGGCTCGCGAGCGAGCGGATCGTCGCGTCGCCCGTCGACTGGTACGGGCCGACAGCGATCGCGTCGGCGGCGCGCGGCCGCTTTCCGCAGTGCCTGGCCGACCTGCCCGTGCTGCTGCCGACGGTGCACGCGGCGCTGCGCGCGCGGCTCGATCGCTGGTTCGACGCGCACGGAATCCGGCCGCGGATCGTCGGCGAGTTCGAGGACAGCGCACTGATGGCCGTGTTCGCCGCGCGCGGCCTCGGCGTGTTTCCGCTCAGCGAGCCGGGCGCGGGCGACGTCGCGCTGCTGCGCGGGCTGCGGCGGCTCGGGCGCGCGGAAGGCGTGACCGAGGAGATCCATGCGATCCGGTCGCATCGCGGCCAGCATCATCCGCTCGTCGCGCAGGTGCTGGCCGCGGCGGCGCGGGGGTGAGCGGCGCCGCGTCTTTCCGAGCGGGCGGGTCGGCCCGCCGGCCGCGCGATCGGCTGTGCGCGTCCTGTCGCCGTCGAGCGATCGATCGAAGAATTTTCTAAAAAGAGCTTGTGCGCCCGCAAGAGGCTCTCTATAATTCGCGCCTCACACAGGCTCGTAGCTCAGTTGGTTAGAGCACCACCTTGACATGGTGGGGGTCGTTGGTTCGAATCCAATCGAGCCTACCAACGCATATCGGACGCGGATGAACAGCGCAAAAGCCCTGGCGGGCGAGCGCCTTCATCCGCGTTCTTCTTCATCCGGCGCAGGCCGCGCGTCCGCCGTCCCGGCAGGGCGGCAGGTCTTTCGGCATCCTTCGTTTTTCGCCGTTTCGTTCGGCATGGTGCGCGGACGCATCGGCGCACATCAGCACGCATCGCGCTTCCCTTCGTTCACGTTTGCCGCGTGCGGCGATCCGCGTCCTGCGCGTCACGCGTCACCGCTGCCGGCAACACCGCCCCGCCGGACACTGCGTCGCGCGCGGCCCGTGTTCGCAGCCGAATCCGCCGCAACCGCCGCCGATCCGCGCCGGCAGCGACGCGACCCGCCGCCGTCCGATCACCGGATGGCAGCCGCGCGCGCAAGCGCACACGTCGCCCGCCCGAGCGCTCGCGCAGACGCCGCGGCTCGCGTGCCGCCAGACGATCACGCTCATGCGGACCTCAGCGCATGCAGACCGAGCGCGAGCGCGTTGCGCGGCGCTTCGAGCGCGGCGAGCGGGAAGCGGGCCGTGTCGGTCGCGTGCGGCCTGTCCAGCAGCGCATGAACGATGCGCTCGCTCGCGTGGCCGTCGCCATACGGATTCGTCGCGCGCGACATCTCGTCGTATGCGTCGCCGTCGTCGAGGAGCCGCGACGCCTCGCCGACGATCCGCTCGGTGTTCGTGCCGACGAGCCGCGCGGTGCCCGCCTGGATCGCTTCCGGCCGCTCGGTCGTGTCGCGCGTGACGAGCACCGGTTTGCCGAGCGCGGGCCCTTCCTCCTGGATGCCGCCCGAATCGGTGATGATGAAATGCGCGCGCGACATCAGGAAGACGAACGACAGATATTCCTGCGGCACGATCAGGTGGATGTTCGGCAGGCCGTCGAGCAGCGAATGCGCGGGCCTTTGCACGTTCGGATTCAGATGCAGCGGATAGACGAAGCGCACGTCCGGATAGCGGAGCGCGAGGGTGCGCAGCGCGTCGCAGAAATGCGCGAACGGCTCGCCGAAGCTCTCGCGCCGATGGCCGGTGATCAGCACGACGCGCTCGTCGCGGCCGAGAAACGGATACTGCGCGGCGATTTCGCGCGCGAGCGGCGCGTCGGCGTCGAGCATGCGCTTCACGTCGTGCAGCGCGTCGATCACGGTATTGCCGGTCAGCACGACGCCTTCCGTCGGCACGCCTTCGCTGAACAGGTTGTGCTGCGCGCGCTCGGTCGGCGCGAAGTGCCATGACGACACCGCGTCCGTTACGCGCCGGTTCAGCTCCTCGGGCCACGGCGACCAGACGTCGCCGCTGCGCAGCCCCGCCTCCACGTGGCCGATCGGCAAGTAGCGGTAGAACGCGGCGAGGCTCACCGCGAGCGTCGTCGTCGTGTCGCCGTGCACGAGCACGATGTCTGGATCGAAGTCGTCGAACACGGCGCCGATCGTCTGGAGGATGCCCGTCGTCACGTCGGTCAGCGTCTGGCTTTGCCGCATCACGTTCAGATCGTATGCGGGGGCGATGTCGAACAGCGCAAGCACCTGGTCGAGCATCTGCCGATGCTGGGCGGTCACGCATACCCGCGCGTCGACATCGGCTCGCGTCTGCAGCGTGCGCACGAGCGGCGCCATTTTGATGGCCTCGGGACGAGTGCCGAACGCAAGCAGGATTTTCTTCATCTTGATCCCCGGTTCACGGTTGTTCCGGTCGATTCGGCACCCGGCGCGACGGCCGTGCGCCGCAAGGCGCGGGCGTGAGCGCGCGGCGCGGCGAATCGAGCCGCGCGGTTGCGCGAGCCGAGGTCCGCTGCGCGCCGCACGACGGTGCTACGACGTCCGGGCCCGGCGCATGCGCCCGGATTCGCGGCGCGAATCCCGTGGCGGCGGGCCGGGTCCGTCGCGATGGGCGGGTCACGTCATGAATCGCTCCTCGTGATGTCGTGAATCGGCGGCGCGTGTCGCGCACGTCCGTGCGCTTCGTATCCGGCGCGCTGCCTCGACCACTGTCGAGCAATATTCAAACCAGCGTCGTCGCGGCCGCGCCGCGCAGGGCTGAACGCCGCGCCGGCGCGCGGGAACGTCTCGCGGCTGTTACGGCGTCCGGTCGCGGCGTCCGGAATCGCGCGCGCGCCGCGCGGCGCGCGCGCGATGTGCGGATGCCGTCGTGGCGCGGGGCGCGGCCGTCGGCGGGAGCGTCGGCCCGGAACCTTTGACGCGCGTGGGTCTCGCGCGCGCACGGCCGGCCCCGCGCGCGACGTGCGCCGCGCGGCGGATTGCGTCAGGGATTTCCTGGCCGCCGCCGGCCGAAGGCAGGCAGCGGCCGCCGCCGCGGCGAAACGTATCGATTCTGAAACGCGGGCGTTCGGCGGCTTGCTCTCGGCCGGTCGCGGCCATGCGAAGAGGGGGCCGGATGCAGGCAAAGGCCAATCGTATGCGGCGGCAACGCGCGCCGCGCGGGCCGTTCGCACGCGCAACGCGTGCGGTCTTCCGGGGCACGCCGCGCGTGCCGGTTTCCCCGGCGTTGATTCGCCGATGAATCAAAACGCTGCGCGTGCGCCGGCGGCGGCAATCCGCCTTCGTCGCGAAACCCTTGTCGCGCGGTCTTTTCCGAACGATGGCTCGTCCTTTGCTTTGAACCAGCGCAGATCCGTTCCGACGCGATACGACGTCAGCACACCAAAGGAACGGCCAATGTGACGAAACCGAAAACCGGCGGTGCGGCGCGCGTTCAGTTCAGCGACGCGGCGGCGACAGGCGGCGACGCGCGATGAGCGATACGTGCGCGACGCGCGGCGCCGGTTTCCTTTTGCAAGTCCGTGCGGGGGGCGAGCACAGTCGCCGCCGATGCGGGCACGGGGACACGAGCATGAAGAACCGGCGAGCGATGTCGTTGTGCGTGCAATGCGTGCTGTTGCTGATCGTGTTCGCGTGTTCGCTGGCCGTGCGCGATACCGCGGTGCGGCCGGCGTCCGTCTCGCTTCCGGCCGCGCCGCTCGCGCGCGCCGCGCAGGTTCGCGCGTTCGCGGAACCGAGCCGGCCGCACGCGGAGGCGATTGCGTTTGCGCTCGCGCAGCCCGCATCGTTCGATGCCGGGCGGCCTTTCGCGGCCGCCCGGCCGCCCGCCGTCGACAAGCCGCAGGTGTCCGGCAGCGGGATCGTCGTCGGCCTGGGCGCGGCATACCTGTGGATATTCGCGCTGCTGACCGGCGTCTACGCGTCGCGCCACTACGTCTTCAGTCTCGACCGCCTGTTCAGGCCGCAGCGCGCGCCGTACCGCGCGATCACGCACGCGGACTGGCCGGAGATCACGGTGTTCGTCGCCGCGCACAACGAGGAGGCGGTCGTCGTCGATTGCCTGACGGCGCTCCTCGCGACGACCTATCCGCGCGACCGGCTGACGATCGTCCCGGTCAACGACCGCTCGACCGACAACACGCGCGCGCTGATCGACGAGGTGCAGGCGCGCGCGCCCGATCTGATCAAGCCATTTCACCGCGAGAGCGGCAAGCCGGGCAAGGCGGCGGCGCTGAAGGACGCGCTGCGCGAGATCCGCGGCGACATCATGGTCGTGTTCGACGCCGACTACCTGCCTCGCCCGGACCTGCTCAAGGAACTGGTCGCGCCGTTCTTCGATCCGGAAGTGGGCGCGGTGATGGGCCGCGTCGTGCCGCAGAACGCCGATCGCAACCTGCTCGCGCGCCTGCTCGATCTCGAGCGCGCGGGCGGCTATCAGGTGAACCAGCAGGCGCGCAACAACCTCGGCCTCGTGCCGCAGTACGGCGGCACGGCCGGCGGGGTTCGCAAGAGCGCGCTCGACGCGGCGGGCGGCTGGCGCGACGACACGCTCGCCGAAGACACCGACATGACCTACCGGCTGCTGCTGAGCGACTGGCGCACGGTCTACCTGAACCATGCGGAGTGCTACGAGGAAGTGCCGGAGCGGTGGCCCGTGCGCGCGCGCCAGCTCACGCGCTGGGCGAAGGGGCACAACCAGGCGCTGTGCCGCTACCTGATTCCGCTGCTGCGCAGCCCGGTGACGTCGCGGCGCTGCCGGCTCGACGGCGCGCTGCTGCTCGGCGTGTTCATGATGCCCGCGCTGCTTGCGCTCGCGTGGGGCATCGCGCTCGCGCTGTATCTGACGAACGGCATCGATTCGCTCGCGCTTGGCCTGCTCGTGTCCGTGTTCGCGCTGTTCGCGTTCAGCACGTTCGGCAACTTCGGCGTGTTCTTCGAGATCGTCGTCGCGGCGCGCCTCGACGGCCGCGCGACGCGGCTGCGGCTCGTGCCGGTGAACGTCGTCGGATTCTGCGTGATGATCGCGGCCGTCGTCGCCGCGCTGTGGGGGCTTGCGCTCGACGCGCTGCTGCGTCGCGAGCTGCGTTGGGACAAGACCGAGCGCTTTCGCCGGCCGCTGAAATCGGGACGATGAGCGATGACGACCTTCAACGTGATGATGCCGGTGGCGGGAATGCTCACGCTGCCGTTCCTGCCGCTCCTGAACGAGCTGGTGAAGCGCAGCGACGTCGCCGCGCTGCCGATCGGCGAGGGGCCGTTCGTCGACTATCCGCGCCGCGCCGCGCAGTGGCTCGATGCGCTGCGCGTGAGCGCGCGCGGCGAGCCGCCCGCGCGGGACGACGCGGCGCCGCCTTGGCAGGCGCTCGGCCTGCGCGTCGAGCACGTCGACGCGCTCCGGCTCGCGCGCGGCGACTGGCGCGACGACGTGCTGTACGCGGACCGGACGATCTCGCTCGGCGCGGGCTCGCACGCGACGTACGCGTTCGCCGAGGAGCGCATCGAGATGCGTGCGGGCGCGACGCTCGGCGGTTTCGCGTACGCGCCGAACATCGATATCGACAACACGCTCGTGCGCGGCGCGGTCGTCGGACAGGCGGTGCGCGTTCACGGCTGCGGCGGCTTCTCGAACCTGCACGGCACGCCGATCGTGTTCGGCCGCCTCTCGCGCGCGCTCGGCCGCGACGATGCGCTGACGCCGCGCCGCGCGATGTCGCTCGCGAGCAGGCTCGCCTGCGTGCCGCACCGCGTGCTCGACGGCCGCTATCTGGTGCAGCGCGACATCCGCCTGCCGTCGCACACGATCCTGCACGGCACGCTGATCGTCGACGGCCGGCTGACGCTCGGCGAAGGCTGCGTGCTGATCGGCAGCGTGAAGGCGCACAGCGTCGTGCTCGAGTGCGAGGCGCTGCTGAACGGCGCGGTGTTCGCGCGCGACGACGTGCTGCTCGACGACGCGAGCTGCATCGACGGCGTCGTGTCCGCGGGCGGGCTGCTGCGGCTGACGGGCGCGCGCATCGGGGCGGCCGATCATCCGGTCAGCGCGTGCGCGCGCGACGTGTCGGTCGTCGGCCACGCCTGCGTGCATGGCGACCTCGTCGCGTGGCGCAGCGGCTGGTATCACGCGTCGTAACGAGGAGACCAACATGCATGCGCTTCGTTGCCGACGCGGCCCGCCCGTCCCTGTCGCCGCGCTCGCGCTCGCGTGCGCGTACGGCGCGCCGTACGCGCGCGCGGCGGCGGCTTACGCCGATGTGCCGGCCGCCGCTTCGATCGCGTCGTCCGGGCCGGCCGGCGCGCAGGCTGACGCGGCCGTCATGGCCGCGGCGCTCGTCGCGCAGCCCGCGCCGTCCGCTGCGCCATCGGCGCTGCCAGCAGTCACTTCTCCTGCACCGTCGCCCGCGCCGTCCGCGATCGCATCCGCGCCGGCGGCCGCCGCATCGCAATCCGCGCCTCTTTCCGCGCCGCCGCCCGCCGCGCCGCTCGTCATCGTTCCGCGCCGGTTCGACGACACGGCGCTCGTGAAGGTCGGCTCGGAAGGCATGCCCGACGGCTGGCCGCTCGCCGAGGTCACGCCGGACCAGGAAAACCGGCCGACGCTGCCGGAAGCGATCGTCACGCACGTGCAGGCGCCGGCGCAACGGCACACCGAGCTGTCGCTCGCGTACTCGATGGCGCACCTGACGAACGGCTATGGCGACTGGTACGGCGTGCATCTGCGCGGGCTCTATCAGGCGGGCGGCCGCACGATCATCGGCGAGCTCGCGCAATTGCACCGCTTCCACGAAAGCACGCAGCTCGGCGCGATCACATACATCCAGGACATGGGGCCGAACTGGTTCGGCGGCATCGGGTTCGCCGGCACGACGTCCGGCACGATCCTGCCGAGCGCGCGCGTCGATCTGTCGCTCAACCGCAAGCTGCTGTCGAACCGGTCGCTCGTGCTGTCGGCGGGCGCGGGCTACGCGTGGAACCGCAACGGCCACCGCGATCAGCTCTATCACCTCGGCGCGATCTGGTATGCGGTGCCGAAGTGGATTTTCGAGGCGGGCTGGAACTACACGGTCGATTCGCCGGGCTCGGTGAAGGCGCCCGCCTACTACGGCGCGATCACCTACGGCGAGGTCGGCAAGAGCCAGATCGTGCTGCGCGGCGGCTTCGGCCGCGAGGCGTACCAGGCGACCGGCAACAACGCGCAGATCACTGATTTCCGCAGCCACGAGGTGTCGCTGAAGTGGCGCTACTGGTTCACCCGCAAGTGGGGCACGCAAGTCGAGTTCGATTACTACCACAACCCGTACTACTCGCGCATCGGCGGCGAAGTCGGGATGTTCTATCGGTGGTGACGGGCGGGCCGCATGGACATCGACCCCGTCCCGCCGCCCGACGATCGCTCGCTGCGCACGCACGCGCATCCGCGGCGCTGGCTCGCATCGGCCGCGCTCCTCACGCCCCCGCTGTACGCGCTGCTGTGGCTCGCGCTGCCGTACGCGTGGCGGTACTGGCGCGCGGTCGTCGGCTGGGGCGCGCGGCAGCTCGATCCGTCGCTGACCGCGGTCGTGCTCGGCTACCCGGCGCGCGCGCCGCGCGTGCCGCTGCTGTCGATCAATCTCGCCGCACGGATGCCGAGCGGCGCGCTGCTGCTCGCGACCGCGGCGGTCTGCGCGGCGGTCTGCGGCGCGACGTTCGTTCGTCGGACGAAATGGTTGCCCGTTGCGTATCTGCTACGGATCGCCGCGTTCGCGCAACTGATGATCTGCGTGTATTTCTGGGCGATGTACGGTCCGGCCGCCGCCGCGGCGTCAGGCATCGCTACGCCCGGCGTGGCGACGCCCGGCGTAGCGACGCCCGGCGCGTTCCCGTACGACGCGCTGCTTCATTTGCGAGACGTGTTCGTGATGAACGTCGCGGCGATCGCACTGATTCCGCTCGTGATGGCCGCGCTCTACTACCCGCTCGATTTCTCCTTCGCGCAGAAGGCGTTCGCGTCGCTGCTCGTGCTCGGCTATTTCGTGCTCGCGCTGCCGTTCGTGCTGCTGCTGCATGCGGTCGTGATCTATCACGGCTCGCTGCTGTTCGTGCCGTTCTGCTATTTCGTGCTCGGCGCGCCGCTCCTGATCGGGCTGCTCGTCACGCTCTACAGCTATTGCGCGAGCTGGCGCGGCGCGCTGACGCGGGAGCCGCCCTGAGCGGCCGGCAAGAAGAGCTTTCTCCGTATCAGTGCTGAGACGATTTCGCGAGATTTCGTCAGGGATGACCCGCCCGGGCGGCCACAGAGTCCGATCGTTCGGGCATCCGAAGCAAATGGCACGGAGCTCGCTTCTACCGGGGGGAGGTCCGATCGCAGTGCCATGCCGGATACGAGGCGGCGCCGTCATCGGAGGACGCCGGACAGCGTGCCGGCGTGATGGACGGCCATCACATCCACGAGGTCCGGACCGGTCCGCTGCACGGCGCGCTGGCCGCATCGCGGCCGGTCGCGAGCCGCCCTTCCTGTAGAGAGGAGCGCATCATGTTGGCGAAGTCAGGCAAATTCTTGCGGGTCGTGTTCGCGTTGTTCGCGCTCGCGTTCGCGTTCAGCCCAGGCGGCGCGCGCGCGGCCACCAATCAACTGCTGTTGCTGGTTCCGGATACGCTCACGCTGCCTGACCCGAGAGTGTCCGCCTGGCTCGACAGCGCGCAGGAGGAAGGACTCCAGATCAAGGTGATGACGGACAGCCAGTTCATGCTGGCGGGCGCGACGCTGTCGCAGTATCCCGGCCTCATCCTGCCAGACCAGGTGCATACGGTTGCCGACGACACGCTCGTCACCGCGATCCAGAACTACGCGCTGAACGGCGGCAAGGTGATGCTCGTCTATGACTTCGGCGTGCTGAATTCGGCGGGCTTCTACCCGGTTCCGAAGTCGCGCTTCAGCTCGATGGTCGGCGTCGACTACGTGCTGTACAGCCAGTTGCTCGGCAACATGATCGGCCTCGGCAACGTGACCGGCATGAGTAGCTGGCTGCGCACGCTTCAGGTGCCGCCCGGCAAGTCGATGCCGTGGACGACGACGTCCGCGACCACGACCACGAGCACGCTGCCGGCCGCCGCCACCGGCACGACGGGCACGGCGACCTCGGGCGCGGTGATGTACCTGAGCGCGAGCCCGTCGAATCCTGGCGGCCTGAAGGGCTACAACCACAGTGCATGGTTCGGCTACACGCTGCCGAAGGATGGCAAGGGCGCGTTCACGTCGACCTCGCCGAAACTGACGGGCTTCGTCACGGGCCAGCCGGTGAAGTCGGGCACGTACAGCGCGAGCTCGCTGACGAAGACCGTGACGGCCAAGACGAACACATTGCTTGCGACGACCAGCACGCAGACCGACACGCTCGAAGGCATTTCGGGCTACGTGTACGGGTTCCTCACGTATCCGAGCTTCGTCACGCAAGGCACGTACACCGGCACGACGATCCTGACGTCGCCGAGCTTCGGCCTCGTGTCCGGCTACAACACGTACGGCAACGGCGGCGTGCTGTTCGTGAACCTGCCGCTCGCGTATCTCGACGGCCAGACCGATGGGATGCTGATCCACGGCTACCTGCACTACTTCGGCACGAACCTGCTGAATCTGCCGTCGCTGTCGAACCTGCCGAGGGCGAAGGCCGGGCTCGTGCTCAACTGGCACTTCTGCGCGGAAGACCAGATCCAGCCGGCGATGTACCTGAAGAGCCTTGGCGTGTGGACGAACGGGCCGTTCTCGATCGTGATCACCGCCGGCCCCGACGAAGCGACGTTCGGCGACGGCAACGGCATCAACCTCGACTACAACCCGACCGCGCTGAACCTCGTCAAATACTTCCTGACGAAGGGGCACCACGTCGGCAGCCACGGCGGCTGGATTCACGACTACTGGGGCGCGTATGCGAGCGAGACGAACCAGAGCACGTTCCAGCAGTATCTGACGATGAACCATTCGGCGGTGATGACGGCGACCGGATTGCCCGACGTCGAATACGCGGCGCCCGAAGGCAACACGCCGACCTGGTCCGTGAACTGGCTCGAAAGCAACGGCTTCAACGGCTACTACTTCACGGGCCACACCGGCTCCGAGCCGACGCGCGCGTATCGCAACGGCGCGCTGCTGAACCCGGGCCTGTGGGCGTATCCGGTGATGCCGTTCGGCAAGTACGCGACGTTCGAGGAGTTCCAGCAGTACGGCGTGTCGATCAACGACATCGCGAACTGGTACGCGAACCTGATGAACTTCGTCGTCGCGAACCGAACGAGCCGGCTGATCTACGCGCACCCGTACGGCGCGTCGTTCTACCCGACCGTGCTGGCGTCGATCTTCACGCAGGCGAATGCGCTGAAGCAGCTCGGCCAGTTCAGGTGGTACACGATGAGCGACATCACGAACTTCGACCGCTCGCGGCTGAACGTCACGTGGACGGCAACCGACATGGGGGCGAGCTGGACGTTCAACGCGAGCCATCCGACGAGCCTCGCGGACATGACGTGGCTGCTGCCGAAGGCGAAGTATGCGATGCCGGTCGTGACGCAAGGCGTAGCCGCCGTCGATGGCTCCGATTCGACGAACTGGCTCGTGATTGCCGGCGCCGGCACGAGCCTGACGTTCACGAGCGCGAAACTGTAGCGATGCAATAGGCAGTGAGCATGTCGCCGCGCGCGGCTTCGGCCGCGCCGGCGACTTCGAAGCACAACCGCGCGGAAAGCGCACGACATCATGAACCGGCCCGCGCTCGCCGCGGCCGCTCGCACATGCGGGGCGGCCCGTCTTCTGCTACGCCGCGCGTCGCGCGCGGCGTCGCTCGCGATGTGCGGACTCGCGCTGTGCGCGAACGCCGCCGAGCTGCAACTGACCGGCTACTACCAGCGGCCCGACGGCGCGATCACCGTGCGCCTGAACGGGGCCGGCATCGATCCGTACTTCGCCGCGAAGGCGCTGCTCGCCGCGTCCGACGCGCAGCTCGACGCGCGCCAGGCCGCGCGCGCATGGATCGCATGGCTGCTGCCGCGCCAGCGCGCCGACGGCGGCTTCAACCGCTTCTGCCTGAAGGACGGCCAATACACGGCCTGCGCGGACGCGGACGCGGACGACGCGATGATGGCGACGTGGATGGAGCTGCTCGCGCGCTTCGCGCCGCCGGGCGGGATGCCGGCTAGCTGGGCGCGCAGCCTCGCGCGCGCGAGCGCGCATCTCGACACGCTGCTCGACAAGCGCACGGGCGTCTACCAGATCTCGCCGACGCTGCACGTCGCGCTGTTGATGGACAACGTCGAAGTGCACAGCGCGCTGCAGGCGCTCGCCGCGTATTACATCCGCCATGCCGACTACGCGCACGCGGGCCCGTGGAGCCAGCGCGCGGACCGTCTGTCCGCCGCGATCCTGCAGGTGTTCTGGCGCGGCGCGCAGTCGGGATTCCGGGCGAGCACGCAGCAGATCGGCGACATGAGCTTCTATCCGGAGAAGGTCGCGCAGATCTTCCCGATCCTGTCGGGCATCCGCGTGCCCGATCAATCGAATGCGACGATCTACGCGCAATGGATGCATCGCTACGGCAAGACATGGCTGCAACTGGCGGGCACCGATTTCCCGTGGGGGCTGATCGCGCTCGTCGCATACAAGATGAACGACTGGAACACCGTCGCGTGCTGGCACGCGCGCTCCGGTCCGTACCGGCACGGCCCGCACTGGAACGTGCTCGAGGAAGCGCTCTACCTGGCATTCGAAAGCAGGATGGCCGATCCGGTCGCGCCCGCGCGCTGCGGATTCACAACCGCGTCGGCCGCTGCCGCGCCGCGCAGAAGAAGACGCGCGCAGGCATCGCAGGTCATCGGAGGTAACGAGTCATGTGTGGGATCGTCGGCGCGGTAGCGCAACGGAACATCGTTCCGATTCTGATCGAAGGCCTGCGTCGCCTCGAATATCGCGGCTACGACTCGTGCGGCGTTGCGACCGTGGTGGACGGCGAGGCGCGGCGCGCGCGCAGCGTATCGCGCGTCGCCGATCTCGAGGCGCACGTGCGCACGGCCGGCCTGACCGGCACCACGGGCATCGCGCACACACGCTGGGCGACACATGGCGCGCCCGCGACGTGCAATGCGCACCCGATCTTCTCGCGCGATCACATCGCGCTCGTTCACAACGGCATCATCGAGAATCACGAAGCGCTGCGCATGCAACTCGCCAGCCAGCATTACGAATTCGACGGACAGACCGATACCGAGGTCGTCGCGCATCTGATCCACAGCAGGTACCGCGGCGATCTGCTGTCCGCCGTGCGCGACGCGACGACGCAATTGCGCGGCGCGTATGCGATCGCGGTGTTCAGCAAGACGGAGCCGAACCGGCTGATCGGCGCGCGCGTCGGCTCGCCGCTCGTCGTCGGCCTGAAGGACGGCGAGTGCTTCCTCGCGTCGGACGCGCTCGCGCTGGCCGGCATCACCGACCAGTTCATCTTTCTCGAAGAAGGCGACATCGTCGAGCTGACGCCGGGCGGTGTGCGGATCGTCGATCGCAACGGCGGGCCGGTCGTGCGCGCGGTGCAGACCGTTGCGTCGACGCAGGGCACGGTCGAGCTCGGCGCTTACCGGCACTTCATGCAGAAGGAGATCTTCGAGCAGCCGCGCGCGGTTGCCGCGACGATTCCCGATGCCGGGCTCTTCGATCCGGCGGTGTTCGGCCACGACGCGCGACGCGCATTCGAGCAGATCGACAACGTGCTGATTCTCGCGTGCGGAACGAGCCACTACGCGGGGCTGACCGCGCGCCGCTGGCTCGAGACGGTTGCGCGGATACCGGCGCAGGTCGAGATCGCGAGCGAGTACCGGTACAGCGACGCGGTTGCGATGCCGAACACGCTGATCGTCGTCGTGTCGCAATCGGGCGAGACGGCCGATACGCTCGCCGCGCTGAAGTACGCGCAGGCGCTCGGCCACATCGATACGCTCGCGATCTGCAACGTTCCGACGAGCGCGATGATGCGGCAGGCCGGGCTGCGCTTCCTGACGCGGGCGGGTCCGGAAATCGGCGTGGCGTCGACGAAGGCGTTCACGACGCAGCTCGTCGCGCTGTTCACGCTGGCGGTCACGCTCGGGCGGATGCGCGGCTACGTCGACGACGCGCAGCTCGCGCGCTACACGCAGCAACTGCGCCGGCTGCCCGGCGCGCTCGAGGACGTGCTTGCGCTCGAGCCGCTGGTCGCGCGCTGGGCGGACGAGTTCGCGCGCCACGAGAACGCGCTGTTTCTCGGGCGCGGGCTGCACTATCCGATCGCGCTCGAGGGGGCGCTGAAACTCAAGGAGATCTCGTACATTCACGCGGAGGCGTATCCGGCGGGCGAGCTGAAGCACGGGCCGCTCGCGCTCGTGACGGACACGATGCCGGTGGCGACGATCGCGCCGAACGACGCGTTGCTCGAGAAGCTCAAGTCGAACATGCAGGAAGTGCGTGCGCGCGGCGGGCAGCTCTTCGTGTTCGCCGACGCGGACACACGGATCGATAACGGCGACGGGGTCTCGGTGATGAGGATGCCGGATTATTACGGGTTGTTGTCGCCGATATTGCACGTCGTGCCGTTGCAGTTGCTCGCGTATCATGCGGCGTGCATCAGGGGGGCGGATATCGACAAGCCGAGGAATCTGGCGAAGTCGGTGACGGTGGAGTAGGGAGGGTGGGGCGCGCGGTCACGGGAAACGAAAGCCGTAACTGAGGCTCGTTTACATCTGCCGAAATGTGTTTGCCCATCCTGCTTTTGAGGCAAACCGCCGCGTCGGCATCCGCTCCGCGCGCCTGCCCAAACGTGATGACCGAGGTTTCGCGATGCCGCGTATGTCTCGGCGTCGAGCGTCGTGCTGATGTGATCCTCGGGCGCGAGCGCCGCGCGCGCATCGGCGCGGCGCATCGCCGCGTCGAAGATGCACGTGTGTTCCGCGTGCGCGTCGCGTTTCGAATCTTCGAGGCTGATGCACACGCGCCGGTAGCGCTCGCTCTGCTGCGACAGCATGCGCCGCACCAGATAGGTCCACGGTGACGCGGCCGCCTAAATCAGCGCCTCATGGAACCGGCGGTTGCACGTTTCCCACGCGGCGCGGTGCTCGATCGACACCGGCTGCTCCCACGCATCGGCAGGGTCGCGAAGCGGCCGAAGCGCGCCGGATGCCGGGCGACGAAGTCGGCCGTGTATTCGTTGACCCGGCGCGGCGGCGAGTGGGGCGCGATCCAGCGGTATCTGGAGAGGGTGGGCCAGCGCGTCGCATCGGCGTGACGCCGGCGTCATTCGTCCATCAGCCGGACCTTCACGCGCTTGCCCTTGATCTTGCCCGCATTGAGCTTGCGCAGCGCGTCGCGCGCAATGCCGCGTTCGACCGCGACGTACGTCGAGAACTCGGTCACGTTGATCTTGCCGATCTGCGCGCCGCTGAAACCCGCATCGCCGGTCAGCGCGCCGAGCACGTCGCCGGGGCGGATCTTGTCCTTGCGGCCGCCGAGGATCTGCAGCGTTTCCATCGGCGGCAGCAGCGGTTCGTTGCGGTCGGCCTTCAGTTCCGCGAGCGGATGCCATTCGACGTCGCGCTTTTGCGCCTGCTCGATGCCGCCCACGCGTCCCATCTCGTCCATGCTCGCGAGGCTCAGCGCCCAGCCGTCCTGGTCCGCGCGGCCCGTGCGGCCGATGCGGTGCACGTGCACCTCGGGATCGAGCGTCACGTCGACGTTGATCACCGCTTCGAGTTGCGCGATGTCGAGGCCGCGCGCGGCGACATCGGTCGCGACGAGCACCGAGCAGCTCCGGTTCGCGAACTGGATCAGCACCTGGTCGCGCTCGCGCTGCTCGAGTTCGCCGTGCAGCGCGAGCGCGTGGAAGCCCTGCGCGCGCAGCACGTCGAGCAGGTCGCGGCATTGCTGCTTCGTGTTGCAGAACGCGATCGTGCTCACCGGACGATAGTGGTTCAGCAGCAGACCGACCGCGTGCAGCCGCTCATCCTCGGTCACTTCGTAGAAGCGCTGGCGGATCTTGCTGTCGTCATGGCGTTCATCGAGCTTCACTTCCTTCGGATTGCGCAGGAACTGCTGGCTCAGCTTCGCGATGCCGTCCGGGTAGGTCGCGGAGAACAGCAGCGTCTGGCGCGCCGGCGGGCATTGCCGCGCGACCTTCGCGATGTCGTCGAAGAAGCCCATGTCGAGCATCCGGTCCGCCTCGTCGAGCACGAGCGTGTTCAGCGCGCCGAGCGTGAGAGTGCCGCGGTCGAGGTGGTCCATGATGCGTCCCGGCGTGCCGACGATGATGTGCGCGCCGTGTTCGAGGCTTTGCGTTTGCGGGCGCATCGGCGTGCCGCCGCACAGCGTCAGCACCTTGACGTTCTCCTCCGCGCGCGCGAGGCGGCGCACTTCCTGCGCGACCTGGTCGGCCAGTTCGCGCGTCGGGCACAGCACCAGCGCCTGCACGTCGAAGCGGCGCGCATCGAGGCGCGCGAGCAGCGCGAGCGAGAACGCAGCCGTCTTGCCGCTGCCGGTCTTCGCCTGCGCGATCAGATCGTGGCCGGCGAGCGCGATCGGCAGGCTCGCGGCCTGGATCGGCGTCATGTCGGTGTAGCCGAGCTGCGCGAGATTCGCGAGCGTGGCGGGCGTCAGCGGCAGCGTGCTGAACGGCATGGCGGTCGGTTGGCGGGTCATGGCGTCGGGGGAGGTCGGTTGGAATTCGCGGAGGCCAACGGGTTGAGCGGCAGTCTGATTCAGATGGAAGCGCGGCGTAAATGCAGCAGATGATCGGTCATGGCGGCGAGCCTGCATGCGCTGCCGGTTGCAGAGGATCTCGATGTATTCGCGGATCGCGCTTCGTGCCCGCTCACGCGTCGTAAAGCGCCGATGATAGACCAGTTCGTTCTTGAACGTGCCGGAGTAGGATGCGATCGGCGCGTTGTTGCAGCAGTTGCCGCGGCTCATCGACGCGCGCATGCCGAACGATCCGACGCCCCGTTTCTCGATTTTTCAATGTCGGCAAACCGTCCGGAAGCACCCGCGGCCTCGTCGGTTGCGCGCCGCGACCGCACGCCCCTCGCTCGAAATGCGCGCAATCCGTCAGCTATACGACTGATACACGCTAGGCTGCCCGCCGCGCCTGATCAGCAGCACGTCATAAGGCATGTGACGGCCGTTGTACGCCGGTCCGTCCATCCCGGGCGCGCCGATCGGCATCGCGGGCACGGCAAGCCCGACGGCGTTCGGTTTCTCGCGCAAAAGCCGCTTGATCTCGCGAGCGGGCACGTGGCCTTCGAGCGCGTATCCCTGGACGAGGCCCGTATGGCACGACGCGAAGCGTTCCGGCATTCCGGCTTTTTGCCGCACGTCGGACGTGTCCTCGACGTTGTGCACGGCGACATCGAAGCCGTTGTTCTTCAGATGCGACAGCCAGTCCTCGCAGCATCCGCAAGTGGGTGTCTTCCACACCTGAACGACGGGTTTCGCCGCCGTCTTCTGCGCAAACGCGACGACAGGCAGCAGCGCGAGGCCGGCTGCAATCGCGCGTCTCGTGGGCGAAACCGGTTTGTCTTCGGGGAGTTGGGCCATGATGATTTCCGTTGAAATGAAAAGCGGGCGCGGTGTGTGCGCTGCTTGCCGAGGTAGTCTTGCACGGCGCGCCAAAGGGGCGAGGCGGGCGATCGATCAGCGCGCGTGGCCATTTTAGCGGGCCATTCCGCGCATCGGCGTTTCTGTCGATGTTGCCGCCGGTTCTGCGTCATTGTGCCGCATCGAGCGGTTCGAATCGCCGATCCCGCCGAAAGGCGCGAACCAGAAGATGCCGATGAGCCCGCGGAACAAGCGAAATCTCGAAGTGCTGAGCGACAAGCCGATGCAGCGAGAAGCCGATGCGTTATCCAATCACTTAATTCGATAATCCAGTTTTCATATAAATGATCGAATTTTGACTTGCCGGTTTCGGTGAACTATTTTTAATCCGTTATGCGGCGCAAAAAACAAAGACCCGGTGCAGGTCATCAACAACTGAAATAGCCTGTGGAGACAACCATGAAACCAACCGAATTCAAAATCACGGTTTCCGGCGCGGCGTTGGACGGGAGACAAATCGCGCATGCGTCCGCGCAACTGAACATCGCGCTGCTTACCGCGCTCGTCGGCGAGAATGCCACTCAGATCAAGGGGCCTGCGTGGAACGTCGTGCTGCCGAACGGCGGGCGGATCATCGTCGCCGAAGAGGCGGAGCGCCTGCTCAAAGTGACCGAGCAAGAGCGGATCGGGGAATGAGATGACGCCGGCCGGAGGAAGCGCGGCCGGCGCGGCGCAGGCGGATGCGGGCGACGCGTCGCTCGGCACCTGCCCGAGCGCGCCGGCCGAGTCGGCCTCAGCGGTGCTGGGCGCGGTGATGGACAGCGGGACCGTCGCCTATATCAGCCCGAAGATCCCGATCAGCAGGGAATTGCTCGACGGTCTGCGCGCAAACGGCGTGCCGGTCGAAAACCGCGTTCGATTTCTCGGCCCGTGCCTGGGCGGGAAGTGCGCGCAGTGGACCGGGCATCGTTGCGGCCTCGTCGATGCGATCGTGAAGGAGCCTGCGGTGCTTGCGCCGCCGGAGGCAGGATTGCCGAAGTGCGGCATCCGAAGCACGTGCAGGTGGTACGCGCAGCATGCGAGCGCCGCCTGCATGCAATGCCCCGTCGTCATCCATGAGCCGCATGCCGGATAGCGTGTCCGGCGTGAAGGTTTCGATGACGGCGAACATGTCGGACGATGTCGCCGAATGCGGCAAGCATCATGCATGGCGGGTTGGAGAGGAACGCGCGCCGCAACGGAAGACGCGCCGAACCGATTCCGTCCGAAGGTAGCGAAGCTGTCAATCAAGCCGCTTGCGAAGCGATGATGCGAGCCGGCGGTCGTCGACGTGCACCGGGGCCCGAATGTCGACGATGGGTCATACATCTGCCTTTCAGTATCGCGGGGGCGCGTTCGATCGGCCGGCATGCTGTTGCGACCGGCCGTCGCCGCATGCTTTCTTCATACGATGCTGGAAGCGACAGGTGCTTTGCCGGATTGACGAAGCGCGCGATGTTCCCGAACCCAGGCGCTTCGCCACTTGCGCGCCGCGCACGCGAATCGCGCGGTGCGACATGTCCATAACGAGAATAAGGATATCGAATTGTCTGAACGAGAATCGATTCTATTATCGTCCGCATCTCTTCATCTTCATCCTTTCCTTTCGTTCATTACATGAAAGCTCTTCAGACGATTTCCGCACTGGCGTTCGCGTTCGCGTTCTCCGCTTCGGCGACGCCCGCGTTCGCCGCCGACGACGCATACAGCCTGACGCTCAAGGATCACAAATTCTCGCCCGCGGATTTCACGATTCCGGCCGGCAAGAAAGTGAAGGTGACGGTCAAGAACCTCGACGCGACGCCCGCCGAGTTCGAGAGCGACGACTTCAAGGCCGAGAAGGTGGTTCCCGCGGGCAAGCAGGTCGACGTCTACATCGGGCCGCTGAAGGCGGGCACGTACGAGTTCCACGACGAGTATCACGAAGCCGAATCGAAAACCAGGCTGAGCGTCAAGTAAAGCGCCGCGCACCATGCTCTCCACCGCTGTCATCGTCTTTCGGGAAGTGCTCGAAGCAGCGCTCGTCGTGTCCATCGTCCTCGCGGCGACCAAGGGCGTGCGCGGCCGCACGTGGTGGGTGAGCGGCGGCCTGCTCGGCGGCGTGGTCGGCGCGGCGCTCATCGCGGCGTTCGCCGACGTCATTTCCGCGTGGGCGTCGGGCATGGGGCAGGAGGTGTTCAACGCGGGCGTGATGTTCGTCGCGACGATCATGCTCGCGTGGCACAGCATCTGGATGGGCAAGCACGGCCGCGAGATGGCGCTGCAGTTGTCGCAGGTCGGCCGGGCCGTCGCGGCCGGCAGCCGGCCGCTCACGGGGCTCGCGATCGTCGTCGGCGTCGCGGTGCTGCGCGAAGGCTCGGAAGCCGTTCTGTTCCTGTACGGCATCGCGGCGAGCGACCCGGGGCAGACGCCGCAGATGATCGTCGGCGGCGCGCTGGGCGTGCTCGGCGGCGTCGGGCTGGGCGCCGGCATGTATGCGGGGCTGCTGCAGATTCCGCTGAAGCGTCTCTTTTCCGTGACCAACGCGCTGATCGTCCTGCTTGCCGCGGGCATGGCGAGCCAGGGCGTCGGTTTTCTCGTGTCGGCCGGCTGGCTGCCTTCGTGGGGCGACACCGTCTGGGACACGTCGTGGCTGCTCAAGGAATCGAGCGTCGTCGGCAAGATGCTGCATACGCTCGTCGGCTATACGGCGCGACCGGCGGGCATCCAGATCGTCGCTTACGTCGCCACGCTGCTCGTCATCGTGCTGCTTGCGCGCAGAGTGGCGCGTGCGCAAGCGACTGCCGCGTCGCCGACTCGCGCGGCGTAGCCGCCGGCGCATCGACGTTCGCGCGATGCCGAACCCTTCCGGCATCGCCGCGAAGAAAACATCGGCACGCGAACGCCATGCCTGATGAAAGCCAAACGAAATCGATCCTGCGCGACGAGCGGTACGTCATGGACAGCGGCAATCCGCAGGCGTGCACTCGTATGACGAGATAGCCGCGCGTCCACACCCGTTCTCCAAACTCCGTCGCACATATGCGGCGCGCCGTTGCGGCGTCCCGCGGCTGCCGCACGAGCGAGAAGCCGCTGCGCTGTCATCAGCGGGTCACTCCGTGCCCTTAGGGTTCCTGTCTATTACCGATCATTACAACACCGGCGCCGTCAAAGCGGCGTCGCGCCTTCTTGAAGGGGTTCATTGTGTATAGACGTTTCCTGCTCGTTGGGATGACGGCGTTGGCGCTCGCGGCGTGCAACAGCGATTCCGTCGACACGCCAGCGCTCGGCGACACCAGCACGACGCTGCTTGCGACGGGCCAACTGATCTCGCCCGCGGCCGCGCCGGGCACGGCGTTCGTTCCGCTGAATCCGGGGCTCGCGGATTCGCCGAACTACATCGCCGGGCAGCCGGTCTCCGAGGCGCTCAGCCCCGACCGCAAGACGCTTCTCGTGCTGACGAGCGGCTACAACAACGTGCTGGATGCGAACGGCAAGATGATCAAGTCGGACTCGGGCGAATACGTGTTCGTGTTCGACGTGTCGGGCGGCACGCCCATCAAGAAGCAGGTGCTGCAGGTGCCCGACACCTACGTCGGCATCGTGTTCGCGCAGGACGGTCAGCACTTCTACGTGACGGGCGGAGGCGACGACAACCTGCATCGCTTCGCGCTTTCGCAGGGCGCATGGGGCGAGGCCGGCGCGCCGATCGCGCTGAATCACAAGACGGGCAACGGCATCGGCAGCACGCCGCTCGCGACGGGCATCGACGTGACGGCGGACGGCAAGCGCGCGGTCGTCGCGAATCGCTACAACGATTCGATCACGCTCGTCGATCTCAACGCGGGCGCGGTGCTCGCCGAGCGCGATCTGCGGCCGGGCAAGAGCGGCGGCGCATCGGGCACGCCGGGCGGCGAGTATCCGAATGCGGTGCGCATCGTCGGCAACAAGACCGCATACGTGTCGAGTGAGCGCGATCGCGAGATCGTCGTCGTCGATCTCTCGACGAATGCGCCGCAAGTCGTCACGCGCATTCCCGTCAAGGGCAATCCGAACAAGATGGTGCTGAACGCGGCGCAGTCGCGCCTTTACGTCGCGTCCGACAACGCGGACATCGTATCGGTGATCGACACGGCCGCGAACAAGGTCGTGTCGACCGTGTCGACGGTCGCGCCCACGGGGCTCGTCACCGAGATGCAGTATCGCGGCGCGTCGCCGAACGGGCTCGCGCTGTCCGCCGACGAGCGCACGCTGTACGTGACGAACCGCGGCACGAACGACGTCGCGGCGATTTCGCTCGCGGGCGCGTCGCCCGCCGTCACCGGCCTGATTCCGACCGGCTGGTATCCGTCCGACGTCGCGGTCGGCGCGGCGAACGCGCTGTACGTCGTCTACACGAAGAACATGCCGGGCCCGAATCCGGGCAACTGCAAGGACAGCGGCCGCACCGTGCCGTGCCCGGTGAAGAACACGCCGGTGAAGCTCGTCGAGAATCAGTACATCGAACAACTGAGCAAGGGCGGCCTGATGTGGATGCCGGCGCCCGGCAGCAAGACGCTCGATCTGCTGACGACGCAGGTGGCGAACAACAACAGCTTCAACGCGGCGCTCACGTCGAACGACATCGCGACGATGGCCGCGCTGCGCAAGAAGATCAAGCACGTGATCTACATCGTCAAGGAGAACCGCACGTACGACCAGATTCTCGGCGACGTCGGCCGCGGCAACAGCGATCCGTCGCTCGCGGAGTTTCCCGACGCGACGACGCCGAGCATGCATGCGCTCGCGAAGACGTTCGTCACGCTCGACAATTTCTACGATTCCGGCGACGTGAGCGGCGACGGCTGGCCGTGGAGCACGGGCGCGCGCGAATCGGACGCGGGCGCGAAGATGCTGCCCGTCAACTATGCGGGCAGCCCGGTGCGCGCCGGCTCGCGCGGCGGCTCGTACGATTGGGAAGGCCAGAACCGGAACGTTGACGTCGGGCTGACGGGCGCGCAGCGCGCGGCTGCGAACCCGGCGCTGCCGGCCGATCCGGACCTGCTCCCCGGCACGGCTGACGTGTCCGCGCCGGACGGCCCGTCCGACGCGGTTCAACAGGGCTACATCTGGAATGCGGCATTGCGCGCGGGCCTCACGGTGCGCAACTATGGGTTCTTCATGGAGATTGCGCGCAACAGCGGTCCAAACGCGATCCCGATGGACCGCGCACCGTTTGCCGACCAGGTGGTGCAGGGATATTGCGTGACGCCCGCGCTCGTCAATCTGACCGACTCCTATTTCCGCGGCTACGACAACGCGTATCCGGATCTCTATCGCGAGCTCGAGTGGGAGCGCGAGTTCAACGGCTTCGCCGCGAACGGCCGGATGCCGTCGCTGACGCTGTTGCGCCTGCCGCACGATCATACGGGCTCCTATTCGACCGCGCTCGACGGCGTCAATACGCCGGAGATTCAGATGGCCGACAACGACTATGCGGTCGGCCGCGTCGCGCAGGCAGTCGCGAACAGCCCGTATGCGGCCGATACGCTGATCTTCGTCGTCGAGGACGACGCGCAGGACGGCCCGGACCATGTCGACGCGCATCGCAGCACGGCGTTCGTGATCGGGCCGTACGTGAAGCAGAACGCGGTCGTCAGCACGCATTACACGACGGTCAACATGATCCGCACGATCACCGAGGTGCTCGGCCTCGATCACCTCGGGCTGTTCGATGCGACGCAAGGCCCGATGACCGACGTGTTCGATCTGAACCAGTCGAAGTGGGGCTTCAAGGCGGTCGCGTCCGGCCTGCTCGCGAACACGCAACTGCCGATTCCGTCGGGCGACATCAGGACGGCGGCGCTCAGGCCGACGCACGGGATGCGCTACTGGGCGCTCGCGACGCGCGGCATGGACTTCTCGGTCGAGGACCGGATCGACGCGGTCGCGTACAACAAGGTGCTGTGGAAGGGGCTGATGGGCGGCCGGGCGTACCCGGTGCGCGTTGGCGAGCGCGTGACGCCCCATCGCCGCGACGACGATGACGACGTGAAGGTGTCGCAAGCGAAGAGCGCGGCGCGCGGTTGATATGCAAGCCGTCGAGCGGTGCGCGCAGGCGCGCCGCTCGGTCGAAATGCGCGTGGTGGCGGCACGCGCGGGAGAAGAACGGATCGGCTTCGCGCCGGTCCGTTCTGCTTTTCGGGGCATCGCCGGTCGCGCGGCGGAGAAGGCTCGTCCGCGAGCGTTGCTTGTCCGGGTGGGTTGCGTTTGCAATAATCCTCGACTGACAGCCGAAGTCCGTGCCGCGCCGTGTCGTTCTCGACGATAAAGCGTCGGCGGTCCGGCTCCGATTCTCCCGAACGTTCCGATTCTCCATGCGCAAACGTACGCAGTTCGTCATCAGGATGTGGCTCGCGCTGAGCTGCTGCCTCGCAATCGCCGCGCACGCCGCTCGAAGCATCGAGCCGGCGGACGTCGGGCGCATCGTCGACGCCGTTGCGCAACCTCTGCAAGAGAAGTACGGCATTCCGGGGCTCGCGATCGCGGTGAGCATCGACGGGAGGCATTACTTCTACAACTACGGCGTCGCGTCGACAGCGACGCGGCGGCCCGTCACCGGCCGGACGCTGTTCGAGATCGGCTCGCTCAGCAAGACGTTCACGGCGACGCTCGCCGCGTACGCGCAGGAAGGCGGCGAGCTGTCGCTCGCCGACAGCGTGAGCCGCTACCTGCCGGCGCTGCAAGGCAGCAGCTTCGATCGGATCAGCCTCCTGAACATGGGCACGCAGACGTCCGGCCTGCCGCTATTCGTGCCCGACACGATCACGAATACCGCCGAGCTGCTCGACTACCTGAAGAACTGGCGGCCCGACCGTGCGCCCGGCACGCATCGCGTCTATTCGAATCTCGGCATCGGCACGCTCGGGATGATCGCGGCGGCGAGCATGAACGAGCGCTTCGAGGCGCTGATCGAGAAGAACCTGTTTCCCGAGTTTCGCATGCTGCACAGCTACATCGACGTGCCCGCCGAGCGGCAAGACGATGATGCGCAGGGCTACACGAAGCAGGGCGCGCCGATTCGGCTGAGGGCGGGCATGCTCGCGTCCGAAGCGTACGGCGTCAGATCGTGCGCGACGGATCTGATCCGCTTCGTCGACGCGAACATGGGGCTCGTGCCGCTGAGCGACAAATGGGCGCGCGCAATGAAAGCGACGCATGTCGGCTACTACGAAGCGGACGGCATGATCCAGAGCCTGATCTGGGAGCAGTACCCGTATCCGGTGAGTCTCGGCAAGCTGCTCGCGGGCAACGATCTGATCGGCAAGGACGTCGTCGCGAAGCCGTTCGATCCTCCGCTGCCGCCGAGGCAGGACGTGTGGATCAACAAGACCGGGTCGACCAACGGGTTCTCGACGTATGTGGCGTTCGTCCCGTCGAAGAAGGTCGGCGTCGTCATTCTGGCGAACAAATCGTATCCGTTGAACGAAAGAGTGACGATTGGCTATACAATCATCGACTCGATCGTTCGGGCCGAACGATGAGACACCATCCAACTCGTCGAGACCTATAGTGAAAATCCGGCACGCGCTGTCGAGCGCGCTCGTTTTGCTGGGCTGCGCCGCCGCCCCCGCGCATGCGAAAACCCTCTGCACGGCGATCGCCGACGCAACGACAGGCAAGTTCCTGCTGAAGGACGGCGATTGCAGCCGTCGCGCGACGCCCGCTTCGACGTTCAAGATCGCGATGAGCCTCATGGGCTACGACGCAGGCTTCCTGCGCAATGAACACGAGCCTGTCTTGCCGTATCGCGACGGCTACGTCGACTGGGGCGGCGCGGCATGGAAGCAGCCGACCGATCCGACGCGGTGGCTCAAGTATTCGGTCGTGTGGTACTCGCAGCAGATCACGCATCATCTGGGCGCGCAACGCGTTGCGCAATACGCGAAGGCGTTCGGCTACGGCAACGCGGACCTCTCCGGCGACCCCGGCAAGAACAACGGTCTCGATCGCGCGTGGATCGGCTCGTCGCTGCAGATCTCGCCGCTCGAACAGATCGGATTCCTGCGCAGGATGCTGAATCGCGATTTGCCCGTGTCCGCGAACGCGATCGACATGACGGAGCGGATCGTCGATACGACGACGCTTGCCGACGGAACGATCGTGCACGGCAAGACCGGCATGGCTTACCCGCTTCTGGCAGACGGTACGCGCGACAAAGCGCATGGATTCGGCTGGTTCGTCGGCTGGATCAAGCGCGGCAAGGAGACGCTCGTGTTCGCGAGTCTCACGCAGGACGAGCGCCAGGAGCCGGGTTCCACGGGCGTTCGCACGCGCGATGCGTTCCTGCGCGAGTTGCCGCAGCGCCTGGCTGCGCACTGACGCGGCGACGCGCGGCGAGCGCGTCTACGATTCCTTTCGCGATGCGAGCGCGCCGTCGCGCGTGCGGCAGCGCATTGCCGAACGACAAAAAAGCGGCAGGCGTCATAAGACGACCTGCCGGACGTTTGATCCGCGATCACGCGGGACGCTACCATGACGCTCAGGACCCGGCATACGGGTTGCAGAACGTGCGCGGGCCGACGCAGCGCTCGTCCTGAGCCGCTTCGGACATGCCAGACGTACCCGCCTCTGCGGCGCCGCGCGTATCGGCGACCGCGTGCGTGGGTTGCTGCGGCTTGGCCCTGTTCGCGAAGCGCGGCGCGTAGAGCGGCGAGATTTCCGGATAAGACGCGTCGGTCACGTAGTCGAGCCCGTTGGCCTTGGCCTCGACCAGTTCCTGGTAGACCTGGGCGCGCGTCTTCCCGGCCGGTGCGTCCGCGAATGCCGCAGGCGAAACGAGCGCGGCGGCGAGGGCGGCAGTGAGGAATGTGGCTTTCATACGTTCTCCATATCAATATCGAATCCAGAAGGGGGAATTCGATGATTGACATTTTGAACAGGGGGCCCTCCGGCAACGTGACTTCGCTATGATGTTTTTGTCATTTTGATGAAAAAGCCGCATTCGAATTTAAAATGGCTCGCGACATGACTCAAGTCTGTTCGAGATGCCAACGCGAATCATGGCCAGACGGCGCGCAATCGCCACCGTCGGTCACGTGCTCACGAGGAAAGCGCAGGAAGAACGTAGTGAAGACGTTCGGCATGCTTGCGACCCGGCAATCGCCGCCGTGCTCGGTCATGATCGAGCGCACGATCGCGAGCCCGAGCCCGGTGCCCGAGGCCGAATCGTATCGCGAAGGATCGACGCGATAGAAGCGATCGAAGATCCGCGGCAGATGCACGGCTTCGATCCCGCGGCCGGTGTCGGTCACGGCGATCACGACGTCCCGCTCCGACTGCTCGCAGCGGACGACGACCGTCGAGTGATCGGGCGCATGACGGATCGCGTTGGACAGCAGATTGCTCAGCGCCCGCTGCACGAGGATCGAATCGCCGCTGAAGCTCGCCTGGCCTTCGACCACGATCCCGATGCCGCGATCCTCGGCGACGGTCTCGTAGTAGCGGACGAGCCGATCGGCCATCTCATAGGCGTCGATCGGCTCGATGTCGAGCTTGTTCTGATGGCCGTCGGCGCGTGCGAGGAACAGCATGTCGTCGACCATCCTCGCGAGCCGCTGATATTCCTCGACGCTCGATTCGATCACCTGACGATACTCGTCGACCGACCGCCGCTGCGACAGCGCGACCTGTGCTTCGGCGAGCAGATTGGTGAGCGGCGTGCGGATGTCGTGCGCGAGGTCGGACGAGTATTCCTTCAGCCGCGTGAATGAAGCATTGAGCCGCACGAGCATCCGGTTGAACGACACCGCGAGCTCTCTGAGCTCGCCTGCCATTTCCGTTTCGGCCAGCGGCTGCGCGAGACGGCTGCTCGAGATCTGATCGGCCTGCGCGGCGAAGCGGCGTAGCGGCATGAGCGCGTAAGCGGCGATCCAGTAAGCGACGGTTGCCGCGACGGCGGTGCCGACGAGAATGATCGCGACGATGCTGATCGCGCACGTTCGCAGCAGCGACTGCTCGCGACGGAAGTCGTACTGAACCGCGACGCGCAGCGGCAAGCCCGGATTGCCGGTGAGGCGCGCGTTGGCCACGAGATAGCGCCTTGCGTTGCGCTTGTCGTCGACGATCGCGGGATCGAGGCCGGGTCTCGCCTGCCGCACGCCGCCGTATGGCACGTACCAGCCGCTTTGCATGCATGCGGTGCCCAGTGCGTCGTAGATCGCGAAGTCGACCTTTTCGTCGCTATGGAACGAGTAGTAGAACTTGGTTCCCTTCTCGCGCAGCTCGGCGATGCTGCGCGCCTCGTCGATGTGCGCGACGACGCCGGCGAGCGTCGTCTCCATCGCGCGCTCCGACGAATACGCGAACGTGCGCGTGAGCGTTTCGTACAGCAGCAGGCCGCTGATCGCGAGCAGCACCGACGTGGACAGCGCGAACTTGATCGCAAGCCGCGCGCGCATCGTGCGCGGCGCGAGGCGACGCATCATGCGCACGATTCGCACGGCTCGCCTCGCTGCTCGAGGACGTAGCCCATTCCGCGCACCGTGTGGATCAGCTTGGGCTCGTAGTCCTGATCGACCTTCGCGCGCACGCGCTTGATCGCCGCGTCGACGACGTTCGAATCGCTGTCGAAGTTGATGTCCCAGATCTGCGATGCGATCAGCGAGCGCGGCAGGATCTCGCCCCGCCGGCGCATCAGTAGCCACAGCAGCAGAAATTCCTTCGCGGTGAGCAGGATCGTGTTGCCCTGGCGGCGGGCCTTGCGCTGGATGAGATCGAGCTCGAGATTCGCGACGCGCAGCACCGGCGCATCGGTCGCCTGGCCGCGCCGCAGCAGCGAGCGCACGCGCGCGAGCAGCTCGGCGAAATCGAACGGTTTCGCGAGATAGTCGTCTCCGCCGAGCTCGAGGCCCTTCACGCGATCGTCGACGTGATCGCGCGCGGTGAGGAACAGCACCGGCGTGCGGTGCGTTCTGCGCAGCTCGCGCACGACCGTCCAGCCGTCGCAGCCGGGCAGCATCACGTCGAGGATCGCGAGATCGTAGTTCTCCGTCTGCAACTGGTGCAGACCGCTGATCCCATCCTGGGTCCAGTCGCAGACGAAGCCTGCTTCGGTGAGCCCGCGCTTCAGATACATGCCCGTCTTCGGCTCGTCTTCTACGATGAGGACCTTCATTTCAAACTCTTTAAGAACTCGTTAAATTTTCTTTGAGAATGTGTGTCGTTCACAGTTCAACATTTCGGTTTCCGTGATTAAACGTGCGATTCGGATATCGTTTTTTCCGGCAAATGCAGCGATAAAACGTCACATCCGAGAACCGATCCGTGACATGGACGTGCGATGCGAAGAGGTGAGGGCGTGCGGGCGCCCGGTGATGCATCGATGATGCAACGTGCCGTGGCGCGTCGTCGTTTGCGTTTGTCACGTCGCTTGCGCTGACGACGACGTACGATGGACGTCTGCGTCGGTCGAGCGTAACAAACATGTCATGCGGATGCGGCAGCAATCGATTCGACGCCTCGATGCCGAAGAGAGAAACCGACGTGTGCCGACACGCTTCGTCAGATGGCGTGCGACGCGCGAGGCGGGGGAGCAAAAAACGAAAAGCGCGGCTGCAACCGGGAAAATCGAAGAAATACGATACGCTTGCATGCGATGAAAAGTGCCGGGCGTCACGAGCAACGCACGCAAGTGAGTGACGGTATTCCTTATAAGGTTTGGGGATATTCGACCTGAAATAGCTGCTGCGCACAAAACCTTGTGGACCGTCCCGCTCGATTTGGCGCCTGAAAATCTCTCGCCCTTACGCTTTCAAACAGCATTTTCTTGCGCAGCCGCTACTTTCTTCTACGAGATCGGCGGCATGGAGAAACGGCGCAGCGTGGAGCCGGCGTCCGCATTCGACATGATGGTTGTTTTTGCCCGGACGCGGAAAGCGATTCTCCGCCGGGTAATTGAGATGAAACTTTTTTTGATATTAGCTAAAAATGTTTGACACGAGGATTTCAGCGAGATAAGTTTTGTGCAAGCTTCTGGAAAGAAACGAGACCGGGCGGCGCAAGCGCCGCAACGTGGACAGGCGGGCGACTCTGCTGACGATAGCCGGTGCCGGCGGGTCCGCCGATCCGCCGCTTGCACGCTGCTCGTGATCTCGTGTCGACATCGAGAAACAAGAATGTAATCCGAGTTCGCCGTCGTCGAACGACACGGCGAATGCTTGATGCGGGCCTGACGAGTCGCAAAGATGTACCGATAAATACAAACGCGGCAAAAAGAACCTGAGAGGGTGGGGCAGACGGAGCGGGTCACCGTTCCGCTCGTTCCCATGACGCAGATCTGACGGAAGACGAACCGTCCGGCTCGCGCAGCCGGACGGTTCGGTCGACCGCGATCGGTTTGTCGGCAACACGTCGTCCAGCCAAGTTACGTCGTTCGCATCGGCGCGGCGTGTCCTTTCTTGCCGGCAGCGCAGCGAAGCAAGCAGCGACAGCACAACATCGTCGACTCATTCCGTTCCATTCCGTTTGGGGGAGTATGGGCATGTCAATATTGATTCGTACTACTTCTATTAGGATGACCGTGCTGTGCGCCGCACTGGCAGGTCTCGCTTCGGTCGCGCGAGCGGAAACCACAGCCGCGCCTTGGGTTCCGGGGCCCGCCGATGCGGTCGATCAGTTGATCGTCAAGCTGCGCGCCGCGAAGACGTTGTCCGGTGCGCCGGCCGCGAAGGCCGCGCAAGCGGACGTCCAGGCGGTCATCGATCGCGTGCTGGCCGCACGCAATGCGCGCGCGGCGGGGCGCGCATTCGGCGCGGCCGCCGCATCCGCGCCCGGCAATCCGGGCGATCCCGCCGCGGGCATTCGCATCAAGCGCGACATGTCGGGCGGCGCGACCGTGCTGTCGCTGCGGCGCCGCGTGCCGCTCGCGGAGGCCGAGGGGCTCGCGCGCGATTTCGCGGCGGACGGTGCGATCGAATATGCGGAGCCCGATGCGCGGATGCATGCGTTCGTCGTGCCGAACGACACGCGCTATCCCGAGCAGTGGGGCTACTTCAATCCGACAGCCGGCGCGAATCTGCCGAAGGCATGGGATCGCACGACCGGGTCCGCGCGCATCGTCGTCGGCGTCATCGATACCGGCTATCGCCCGCACGCGGATCTCGCCGCCAACCTGCTGCCCGGCTACGACTTCATCTCCGACGTCCCGACCGCGAACGACGGCAACGGCCGCGACAGCGACGCATCGGACCCCGGCGACTGGGTCACCGCGCAGGAGGACACCGATCCGAGCGGTCCGTTCTACGGTTGCGGCGCGAGCAACAGCTCGTGGCACGGCACGCACGTCGCGGGCACGATCGGCGCGGTGACGAACAACGGCGTCGGCGTCGCGGGCATCTCGTGGGTCGGCAAGGTGCTGCCCGTGCGCGTGCTCGGCAAGTGCGGCGGGATGCTGAGCGACATCGTCGACGGCATGCGCTGGGCGGTGGGCCTCGCGGTGCCGGGCGTGCCGTCGAATCCGAATCCGGCGAAGGTGCTGAACCTGAGCCTCGGCGGATACGGCCGCACGTGCAGCTCGACCTACCAGAACGCGATCAACGAGATCGCGTCGCGCGGCGCGAGCGTCGTCGTGGCGGCGGGCAACAACGGCGGCCCGGTGTCGACGACGCAGCCGGCGAATTGTCAGGGCGTGATCGCGGTCGGCGCGATCGACAGCAACGGCGTGCGCGCGAGCTTCAGCAACTACGGCGCCGCCGTGAAGATCGCCGCGCCGGGCGTCGGCATTCTGTCGACGCTCAATGCAGGCAAGACGTCGCCGGGGGCGGACAGCTACGCGAGCTACAACGGCACGAGCATGGCGACGCCGCACGTCGCGGGCACGGTCGCGCTGATGCTCGCGGTCAATTCGACGCTGTCGCCTTCGCAGGTCTTGCAGCGGCTGCAATCGAGCGCGCGCCCGTTCGCGAGCGGATCGAACTGCTCGACGAGCACTTGCGGCGCAGGGCTGCTCGACGCGGGCAACGCGGTCGACGCCGCTGCGCAGTGAGCGAACGCGGGCGTTGCGGCAGGGAGGTTTCGCGTTCGCGCGCGCCGATGTCCGTCATGCGGGATGCGGGCATCGGCGCGGCGCATCGATGTGCGACGCGCTTTCCCTTGCAACGCCCGCATAGCGACGCCGCCGTCGCAGCATGGCCGGCGGCGTCGAAGCATCGCGTCGCGGACGCGCCCGATTTCGTGAGGGCGACGATACGCGCGATGCGGCCGGCAGCGCCCGCCGGCATGTTCAACACGACGCCATCCCGCACGGGATGACCGTTCCCAGACGATCATCGAAACAAGGACAACAATGAGACTTCATCGAACCGAACCGCGTCGCGCCTGGATTGCCGTACTCGCCGCCGCCGCGACGCTTGCCGCTTGCGGCGGCGACGACGGCGCGGGCATCCCGGGTGCGTCCGCGCTCGCTCAGGTCCAGCAGGAGGGGGCCGCGCCGTCCGCGGCCGGCACACAGCAGCTCGCTGCGCGCTTCTCGCCGTCAGGCGTGGCGTATGCCAGCCTGTCGAGCGGCGGCCGCTATCGGCCCGTGATCCAGAACGGGCAGGTGCAGCCGTCGCTGTCGGGCGGCACGATCTCCGAGGAGGCGTGGGTCGAGACGCCCGTCGATTCCGACGGCGACGGCGCGAAGGACCGGATTCACGTGCGCATCGTGCGTCCGTCCGAAACCGCGTCGGGCGCGCGCACGCCCGTCATCGTGCTCGCGAGTCCCTACTACAACGGGCTTGCCGACAGCCCGAACCACAACGTCGACGTCGAGCTCGACGGCACGCCGCATCCGGCTGCTTCGGTGTCCGCACGAATCATGGCCGCCGCGCCGCAGACGCGTATCTGGCAGCAGGTCGACGCGGCCGCCGCGGGGCGCTCGTGGATCGAGGGCTATTTCGTGCCGCGCGGCTTCACGGTCGTGTACGCGGATTCGCTCGGCACGGCCGGCTCGGACGGCTGCCCGACGATCCTGACGCGCGACGAATCGGTGGCGATGGCCTCGGTGATCCGCTGGCTCGGGCGCGGCGCGGCCGCGAAGGACGCGAATGGCAAGCCGGCCGTCGCGACCTGGTCGACGGGGCACGTCGGCATGTACGGCGTATCGTACGACGGCACGCTGCCGAAGATGGTCGCGAGCCTGCGCACGCGCGGGCTCGATGCGATCGTGCCGGTCGCCGGGCTGACGGACATGTACGGCTACTACCGGTCGGGCGGGCTCGTGCGCGCGCCCGACGGCTATCAGGGCGAGGATGTCGACGTCTACATCAAGGCGCTGCTGACGAACCCGCATCCGGAGCGCTGCACGCATCTGATCGATGAGGCATTGCAGAAGGAGGATCGCAAGACGGGCGACTATTCGGCGTTCTGGGCGGCGCGCGAGATTCCGAGCGCGCTCGCGGTCGCGCCCGCGCTCGTCGCGCAGGGGCTTGCCGACGACAACGTCAGAACCGATCAGTCGACATCGTGGTATCTCGCCATGCGGCGCCAGGGCGTGCCCGCGCAATTGTGGCTGCACCGCGCGCGCCACACCGATCCGACTCGCGTGTCCGCGATGGCCAACGCGTGGACCGAGCAGGTGAACCGCTGGTTCACGCGCTATCTGCTCGGCTACGACAACGGCGTCGAGCGCAGCCCGGGCTCGGTGATCGAGCAGGCGGACGGCACGCTGCTGAAGGAGGCGAGCTGGCCCGCGCGCGGCGCATCGTCCGTCACGTATTTCGCGGGCGGCGACGGCGCGAGCACCGGCACGCTGCTGGCCGAGCCGGCGGACGGCCCGCTCGCGAAGTTCACCGACGATGCGAGGATCATGGCGCTCACGCTCGCGAACGCGAACACGGGCGAGCATCGCAGCCGCTTCGAGACGATGCCCGTCGCAAGCGCGACGCGGATCTCGGGCACTGCGACCGCGCGCGTGCGCCTGACGTTCTCGGCGACCGCGAACGTGACCGCGCTGCTGATCGATCGCGCGCCGGACGGCAGTGCGACGATCGTCACCCGTGCATGGACGGACCCGCGCAACCGTCTGTCGAGCTGGTTCTCGGAGCCGGTGCTGCCCGGCATGCCGTACGACTTGCGCCTGACATTCATGCCGCGCGACTACAAGCTCGAAGCGGGCCACCGGCTCGGGCTCGTCGTGCTGTCGAGCGACAACGAGGCGACGCTGCGGCCGACGCCCGGCACCGAGCTCACGCTCGATCCGGCCGGAACGAGCGTGACGGTACCGCTGCTTCCGGCCTGACGGGAAGCGCGCGGGCACGGGGCGGCGTGCCCGCGCGCCGCCTGACCGGGGCTTCGACGCGGGCGGGTCGCTCGCGGCGAAGCCGTTTGCAGCGACGATTCGGAACACGAACGAACCGGGCGTTTTCGGACGATCAGCGCTTCGTCCGCCGGCGGCCTAGCGGTGGCAGCAGCAGTTCGGCCACTTTGCCGCGCAGCGCGGGCAGCACCTCGGCGTCGAACCAGGGATGCTGCTTGAGCCAGCCCTGATTGCGCGGCGATGGATGCGGAAGCGGAATGAATTCCGGTGCGTACTCGGACCACGCGCGCACCGTTTCGGTCAACGAAGGTTTGCGGCGCGCGCCGAGGAAGCGGCGTTGCGCATACTGGCCGATCAGCAGCGTGAGCCGGATGTCGGGCAGTTCGCCAAGCAGCTTGTCGAGCCAAAGCGGCGCGCATTCCGGACGTGGCGGATTGTCGCCGCTCGCGCCGCGCCCCGGATAGCAGAAACCCATCGGGACGATCGCAAACAGCGATTCGTCGTAGAACGTCGTATCGTCGACGTTCAGCCACTTCCTCAACCGTTTGCCGCTCGCGTCATCCCACGGGATGCCGGATGCATGGACGCGCGCGCCGGGCGCCTGACCAACGATCAGGATGCGCGCACGCGGATCGGCGCGCACGACCGGCCGCGGCCCGCACGGAAGATGCGGCGCGCAGACGGTGCACGCGCGGATCTCGCGAAGGAGGGCATCGAGGCAGGCGTGTCGCGTCGGCTTCGGACGTGTGCCGTTGCGGATCGGCGACGGTTCGTTTCGTTTCGGTGGCATCGCCCGTGATTATGCCGCCGTTTTGCCGCGCGCGTTCCATCCCGTTTCAAACGTTTGAAGCGACTGCCGATGAGGGAGAGCGCTGGCAATCCTAATGCACATCGGCGCGCGAAACTGGTAGGGTGGCGTGCGGCTCCACCGCGGCGGCGCGTCGGCGTCGCGACCCGAACGCGTGACGCATGCGCGCCCCATTGCATCGAAAGCGACTGCACGGGCAGTCGGCAGCAACGAAAGGAAGCCTTCATGAGCACCGCATCCGCCGCCGGCATCGATCCGGCCGAATGGAAACTCCGCTGCGACCTGGCGGCGTGCTATCGCCTCGTCGCGATGCACGGCTGGGACGATCTGATCTTCACGCACATTTCGGCGCGCGTGCCCGGCCCCGATCACCATTTTCTGATCAACCCGTACGGAATGATGTTCGAGGAGATCACCGCGTCGTCGCTCGTGAAGGTCGATCAGGCCGGCAACAAGGTCGGCGATTCTCCTTACGCGGTGAACCGCGCGGGCTTCGTGATTCACAGCGCGGTGCACGCCGCGCGCGAAGACGTGCAATGCGTGCTGCACACGCATACGCGCGCGGGCGTGGCCGTCAGCGCGCAGCGCGGCGGCATGCGGGCGATTTCCCAGCAATCGACGTTCGTGCTGCCGTCGCTCGCGTATCACGATTACGAAGGCGTTGCGCTCAGAGATGACGAGAAGCCGCGCTTGCAGGCCGATCTCGGGCGCGCGACGTTCCTGATGCTGCGCAATCATGGCTTGCTGACGGTCGGTCCGACGATCGCGGACGCATTTCTCGCGATGTATCTGTTCGAGACCGCGTGCCAGATTCAGCTTGCCGCGCAGAATGGCGGCGAGTTGATCGAGATACCGCCCGAGATCGTCGCGACGAGTGCCGAAGCGGCGTCCGTGCAGACGGGCGGACTCGGTGGCGCGTTCGTGTGGCCGGCGTTGCTTCGCAAGCTAGAGCGTCGCGACGACGGCTACAGGACCTGAACGCTCGCACACGCAAACTCGAATACAAAGGAGCGGCGCGCTTTGCGCGCGCCGCCCAACGCCCGTCGTCGTGCGGACTGCTCACGACGCCTGCTTGCCATTCACGTTGACGAATCTCGGACCGTAGAACACGGGTTTCGACAGATCGGTGTAAGTGCGCAGGTAGCCGATTTCGTCCGGATACAGCTCGGCGAGTTGCGCGACGGCGGCGGCCGGCACCGGATGGCGCATGATGTTGAAGCACGACAGCACGCGCAGGTCGACCATCCCGTGCACGGCCCCGCCGAGCGTCTTCCACGAAGCAGCAGACGGGCCGTTCCATACAGCGTCGAGCGCCGACAGGATCGCCGAAAAGCCGTTGTCGAACGCGTTCAGATCGTTTTCCACCGTGCTGCGGTCGGGATCGAGCGCGAGAATCCTCGCGTAGCCGTCGCCCGGCACGGCGAGCGTGTTGATCACGACGGGCGCCGCGATCGCCGCACCGCCGAAGAAAAGCGGCTCGTTCTTCGGATTGAAATCGACGGGCGGTGACGGCGCCTGGTAGCGCGCGCCGTAATAGAGCTCGGCGAAGCGCGCGTAGTGCGACTCTTCGTCCTCGAACGGATTGCCGGCGAACACGTCGCCGCGCCCAGAACCTTCGCCCTGCTGAAGAATTTCGTCGATGCCCGCATGGAACGAGTCGACGGGATCGACGCCCGGCGTGTACGTGACGGTCGTGAAGCCGATGTCGTCGCCGACCTGGTTCGCCGGGCCGCCCGCCTGCACCGCCGCGCGCACTGCGTCCGCGTTGCGCTCGACGGCATCACGTATGCTCTCGTAGAACGCGGCGATCGTCGGGTAGCCGCCGCCGCGGCCCAACTGGCGCAGCAGGAAGGCGGGCGTCTCGATGCGCAGGAAGTTTTTCAGTTGCGGCTTCGAATAGCGCGCGAGACCGACGTGCAGATCCGGCTCCGCGCCGCCCGGCAGCCCCGTCGTCGGATATGCGATCCGGATCGACTGGAATTGCGGCGAACCGCCGAGCGCGGCGAGCAGATTCGACGCGATGGCCATGTGCACCATTTCTTCCATCGCGATGCTGCGGATCGCGTTGTATGCGGTGTAGTTCTGGACTTCCAGCGAAAACATCGCGGACAGATACAGCGGCAGCGTCGAGTATTCGAGCTCGATCGCGGCTTGCAACGCGCGCTTGATCCACGCGACGTCGCGCGCAGCCGGGGGGACAGTGTTCGGGTTCATCGCAGGTTCCTCGATCGATCGTTCAGCCTCGATAGAACAGCGCATACGACGCGTTGCCGGCGCGATACGGCACGACGTGCGACGCGCCCGCGACCGTCGTCGCGGCGCCGATGCGCGTCCAGCCGAGGCAGTTCGCGTGAATCCGATAGACGGCCGTCGCGCCGTCCGAGGCGATGTACGTGATGAGCGTTGGCTCGCCGTGCGCCCACGGCACGCATGCCGCATTCGTGATCTTCAGCGCGTCCGGAAGCTGGCCTTGCAGGTAGCTGCCGACCTCGACCGTGCCGAGCGCTGGATTGTCCTGGATGTGATCGATGTTGACGTTGAGCTTCGCCGTGTTGATCTTGAAGAAGAAGTTCGCGCCGCCGAGCTGGAAGAACGAGAACTGCGTCCAGCCCTTCGCCCACTCGTGATACCAGACGTTCAGCGCGAGCAGCGGCGGCACGCCGTCCGCCGACGAAGGCGTCACGGCGACGCTGAAGTTCGCGACGCGCCCCGTGTTGAAGTCGTAGCCGAGGATGTATTGCTGGCCGAGCGACGTGAACGGCGCGACGTTCGTGAAGCCGCGCGTCGGGGTGTTGCGCGGCAGCGCAAACGTGTACGGCGGAAACGCGCTCCGATCGGCGCCGAGCGCGAAGAAGCCGAACGTGCCGTCGTCGGCGCGATACGTAAGCAGATACGGCACGTTGCCGAGCGCGAACGACGCGACGCTGTCCCACGGCCCGCCGGCGAGTTCGATCTTCGAATCGACAGGATTGATCCACGGCGCGGCGTCGCCGAGCGCATAGACGTCGGTCCTCTGCGTGGCCTTGTTGTAGGCGATCAGATCGGGCCCGCCGGCGCGCGGCAGCGCGACGAAGCTCGTGTAGCCGCCCGCGAGCGGGCCGTCGCCATCCCACACGCGTTTCAGCGCGATTTTTTCGGACCCCGAATCGGGGTGAATCGAATAGAGGCTGCTCATGTTCGCTCCTTTGCGATCGAACGGCCGGTGACCGGCGGGCCGGGCGCGAACGGCGTCCAGGCGCTGCCGACCGCTCATGAAATCGATTCGACGAACAGCGGCAGCGGCGTCGGGTCCGCTCCCGCGACCTGGAAGTAGCTCAGCCGGGCCGGCTTGCCTGCACCCGCGAGCTCGAGGATCTGGAAGCCGCGGTTGTACCAGCCGTCGATCAGATCGAGCTGCAGCTCCGCCTGCTTCAGCGGCACCGGATACTTTTGCGCGTAAGGCGCTTCGTTCGCCTGAACGGGAATCGCGCTGTGTCCTGCGCAGCGGCCTTTCGGCAGCGTCTTGAAGATGCGCGTCGCCTCGTCGCCGTCGGCCGGCCAATCGGACGGGCGATACGCATCCGCGAAGATGCCGAGGTTGTGCTCATGACCCCAGATCCACGCGGCCACGCGGTCGCCGAACGTCGGGCCGAATTGCCGCCAGAGCCCGGTGTTGACCCATTCGCGATTGAAATCGGCGGGATCGGGCGCGCCGGATGCGTCGCGGCGCTGCGCGATGCCGCACACGTCGAGCGCCGAGTAGAGCTGATGGTGCGACAGCAGGACCGAGCGACCGGGGAAGTTCGTCAGCTTGTCGAGATGCCATACCGCTTCGTCGGTGCGCACGCTTACCTGGTCGACGGGCGACGTCGTGTCGCGCGTCGGCAGATCGTCAAGCGGCGTGTGCAGAAAGTACGGATTCCTGTCGGTCGGCCAGTGCGGGCTCGCGCCGGCGCCCGCCGTCTCGACCTTGCCGATGTGCAGCCGCTCGAGCGTCGCCTGCTGCGCCGACGCGGCGACATTCATGTAATGCCCGTGATAGCCGGTGTCGAGGCCGAGGAACTGCCAGCCGTCGTCCGCGGTGCGCAGGCAGAAATAGCTTGCCTGCTGCCGCTGCGCGGGACTGTCGACGAGCTGGCCCGAATCGAGCGCATGCAGGAACGACACCGCGCCCGTGAAATACTCGTGATTGCCGGGTACGGTGAAGAACGGCACGCGCCGCTTGCCGCCGCGCAGCACGTCGCGCACGAGGCCGGCCAGCCGATGATCGGTTTCGAAGCGCGTGCCGGAGAAATAGACGTCGCCGAGATGCAGGATCGCGTCGGGCGCGAATTTCAACGCGGCGACGAGGACGGCTGCCGCGACGTCGGTGCCCGTACCGATGTCGCCGACGATCGCGACGCGCGCCCGCGCCGGCAGCTTCCATTCGATCACGCCGTAGCGCAAGTCGCCCTTGCCGGCGCCGGCGGCCTGCCATGAGCGATACTGCGGCTCGCCGCCCTTGTGATACGGATATTGCCAGTAGTACTCGAAATACTGGACGTACATCTGCTGCCACAGCGGATTGCCGAATTTATACTGCTGCGTCTGATGTTCGACGTCGCGTTCGATCTGCGCATCGTCGGCGATGCGCGCGTGCGCGCGGCGGTGATGCAGATACGACAGGTAGGCTTGCACCGCTGCCTCGTCGTCGCTATCGGCGGGAGGCGCATCGAGCGGCTGGTTGTCGAGCATCGCGCGGCAATAGCGGTCGGTCGCGCGCATCAGCGGGTGGTCGGCGTCGATGCCGGCGGACGGGCGATGCTCGACGCCGAGCGCGTGCGCGAGCACTTGCGCGACGCACGACTTCCACAACGCCAGGTGCGGAACCTCGAAGTGTTCGATCGGAATCATTCATGCCTCCGGTTCGCGCGGCGCGGCGCGAGACGTGCGCGGCCGGGGGAACTGCAAGTTGATGCACGTGTCGCGCGTGAGGTCGAGACCCGGCCAGTCGTCCCAGAGTCCGGCCGGCAGCGTGAGCGGGCGCGGCGCCATCCGCAGCACGGGCGTCGTCAGCGCCGCGAGCTGATCGAGCGCCGGGAAGGAGCGCGGTTGCGGATACGCGCTGTGTATCCACGCAGCCACATAATCGTCTCCGCAGCACACGAGCGCGCCGTCTACGCCGTCGGGCGGCTCGACCTGAAAAGACGCCGCCCACACGTGTACGGCCGCGAGAAAATCCGACGCCCGAAGATTCGCGCGCCTTGCGCCGACGAAGTGCTTCGTGCTGCCGAACATCCAGTCCGCGAGGCGATCGATGAGGAAATACGGCTGCTCGGCGACGAGCGCATCGGCGTGCGGGTCGAGCGCAACGGGCACTTCGGGCAGCTTGCTGCGCGTCATGTCGTAGACGTCGCCGTGCAGGTTCTGATAGATCCGCGCCGCGATCGCCTTGGTCGCGCGATCGTGCGACGCGGGCGTCGCCCAGAACATCAGCGCGGTCTGGTCGGGGACGGCGGGCGGCTTGCCGGCTTGCGGCATCATCGTCGGCAGATAGGCGCGCAGTCCGACGGGCGGTTGCAGAAGCACGCAAGCGGGCACGAACACGCTGCCGAGAAACTGCGCGAAATGCTCGTAATCGAGCGCGGGCGACCGGAAGCCGCGCCACACGTAGACGGCGTTCGGCGCGACCGGGAAAGACTCCTGCGGCGTGTTCATCGGCTGACCTCGCGTGCGAATTGCATGTTGAAGCTGCTTCCCGAGCGCACGTCCATGCCGGCCCATTCGTCCCAGAGTCCGATCGGCAGGAACGTCGGCGCGGGCGCGAAGGTTTCGCTCCAGTCGGTCAGCACGGCCTGCAGGCGCGGCACGCCGCTCGGCGGCTGCGCGGCGCCGGCCGCGACGGGGCCGAGCTCCCAGTAGACGACATAGTCGTTGCCCGCGCATGCGAGCGCGCCGGCAAGCGGTACGTTCTTCTGAATATCGGCGAGCGCTTTGGCGATGGCCGAGCGAAACGACGCGGGATCGGCGGCGGAGGGCCGCGCCGCGACGAGATGACGGATCGCACCGTGCATCCAGTCGGCGGGCGCGTCGTACAGATAGACGGGCTGATCGACGGCGAGCGTACCGTCGAAGCGGACCGGAAAATCGGCGCGGCTCTGATTGTCCTGCGTCAGGTAGACGCCGTTGTGCGTCAGCGTATACGTGCGCACCGCGAGCCGCGTGAAGCCGTTCCAGTACGTCGCGGGCGACGCCCAGAACAGGATCGCGGTCTCGTCCGGCACGGACGCGGGCTTGCCGGGCAGGCCCGCCGGCACCGTCGGCGCATATGCGCGCAGGCCCGCATCGATCTGCATCTTCACGGTGGCCGGCACGAACACCGTGCCGAGCTTGCTCATGAATTGATCGAGGCCGAGCGACGGCAGCCGGAAGCCCCGCCATACCCGCACCGAATCCGGTGCGACGCGCATGTCCTGCGGCAGATCGTTCGTGCTCATTGCGGTGCTCCTGTCGTGGCGTCCGACTTGGCCTCCGATGCAGCGGGCCTGCCGGTGGCGACGAGATGCTGCGCGACCCTGGCGAGAAAGCCGGTGGGCGGTTGGGGTTCATGTGTCTTGTCGTAGCGGCATTCGTTCGGGAATTGCCAGTGACGATTCACGCAGAACCGGCATGAGCCTTCGGTGCGCGACAGATAGCCGCCGCCGTCGGCGTCATGCCACGTGAGCGCGCGTTTCGCGTAGAGCTCGTCGAGCACCGAAGCCATCGACGCATGCGCGTCGACGAAGTACGCATCGAGCGTGCGGGACGCGTCGGGGAACTGGCTCGCGAGCCATGCGCGCGCCGCATTCGCCGCATCCGCGTCGGCGGGCAACTGGATCGCGACATAATCGTCCGGGTACTCCTGCGTCGGCGGCACGAGCGTGAAGCCGTTCTGCGGCGTGAGCGCCGCGACGCATTGCGGCTGGGCCGCACCGAACGCCTGCCAGTCGTGCGGGCTCATCCGGTATTGCTGCAGGAAGAAACTGTTGTACGAGAAGTGCGGCGTGATGACGAGGCGTGTGCGATTGAAGTAGCGCACGCCGCCGATCGTCACGTCGAACTCGACATAGGCCGGATGCGCGGGATCGGTCGTTTCCTTCAGCAGCGTGTAATCCTTGTCGGCGGGATGCGGCGACAGTGGCGGATCGCGCCGCACATGCGCGCCGAACGCCGAATGGAACATGTTCCAGCTCGATTCGCTGACGATGTAGAGCACGGCGGGCCGCGTCTGCACCATCTGCTTGATCGCCCATGCGTTGCGGCTCACGCAGTTGTCGACGATCGCCGCGACGCTCGCTTCGCTGCCGCCGAGGAAGCCCGGCTTCCAGTGCGGCGACGCGCACGCGACCATATCGAGCTGGCAGACGTCCTCGCCGACGTGCAGCGCCGCGGCCGGATGGCCGCCGTTGCGCAGCGTGCGCTCGAAGCGCTCGAGCACGGGCACGAACTGCAGGTAGTAGCTTTGCGGCTGCTGCAGCACGTCGACCTGGATGCCTTCCGGCACCGACACGCGCGCGGCGAGCACGTCGCCAGCGGCGAAGCGGTTGTGCGGCCGGTAGGTGTCGAAGAGCAGCACGTACGGGAAATCGCCGGCCTTGCCGGGGATCGCGATCGTCGTATCGGCTGCGTCGCCGTCGTAGCGCACCGTGATCGACCACGCGGGGCTGTCGTCGATGCGCGCGGCGCCCGTCACCTCGCCGCCGCGCGCTGCGCTCACGCGTCCTTCGAGCAACATGAAGCGCCGCACGAAATCGAGATAGAGCTTCTCCTGATAGACGGTGCGATAGCGGTAATACCACGCGTATTTCGCCCATGCGTCGGTATCGCCGTCGGACGAGAAATCCGGATAGCACCATGCGGCACCCGTCTGGCCCGGCAGGAACGCAGTCAGATTCGGATTGATGCCGATCGTCATGATGGGCGCCTTGCGGCAGCCGTCGATCACTTCGCCGTTCGGGAACGCCGGCGGCCGCGTGTGGCCGGTGATCCAGCGCGCCGCGCCGCTCTTGCCGTTCGCGCTTGCCGGATAGGGCACGGTGACGTCGAAGTCGAACGCCGTATACGGGCCATACGCGCGCTGCTTCAGATCAGCGGGCCAGAAGAACGAGCACGTGCCGCACGAGCGCACCTGGAACGCGAGCTGCACCTCGAGCGGATCGTCTTCGTCGGCGGGCCGGTGCTCGCGGCTCGGGTTGTAGGTCGCCGAACCTTCGCCCGCTATCGTCGCCCACGTCGCGAGCGCGCCGTTGTAGCTCGTCTGCAGTCCGAACGTCGAATAGATGAGGCCGGACCAGTCTGCGCGCACGGCGTCCGGGATCGGCGTGCCTCGGTCGGTGCGGCGCCGGACGATCGGATCGGAAATATTGCGCACGCAAGCGAAACGCACGCCGAGGCGGTTCGCCTGCTGGGCGATGATCGCGTCGTCCATTTCGAGGCACGAGTACGCATGCGCGTCGTTGCCCTCCGCGATGTAATAGAAATCCGTCGTCAGAAGCGGCGTGTCCTTCAGCGGGCGGATCGCCGGCGCGTGCAGGCATTCTGGCCGAATCGCGTCGTTGAGAAGATCCGGCAGCGTCAGCTCGCCCAGGCCCGGATCGTCGGGATGGCGCGCCTTCAGTTCGTCGAAGAGCGCGGCGAGCGATTGCGGCGTGACGATTTCGCTCATCCTGAACAGCAGCTTGCTTTGGACTTCGCCGACGAGCGCGGTCGACGGATACCACGTCGGGCAGCGATACATGTTGCCGCGGTCGGGGCTCGCCGTGTTCTGCGGGCGTTGCAGTTCGAGCAGCGCGGCGTTCGCGAGCACCGTGTCGCCGAGGCGCTGATCGTGGCGTGCGCCGCCTGCGGTGCCGATCGTGTAGATGCGGTCGGGGCGCGCGTCCTCGACGATGCAGCGGAGCATCGCGGACAGGCCGTCGAGCCACGGCGAATGCGCGAGATGCGTGTTCGACTTGAACAGCAGCACGTTCCACGGGCGTTCCGAGCGGTCGACGATCCGCACCATCTGGAAGAGCCCCCAGAGCGTGCCCGATTTCGCGTCCGCTGCGTACGACGATGCGCCACGCGTGTACGGCAGCCATGCCTGCTTCCATGCGTAATCGTCGTAGTTGCCGGCGTGGCCGCTGTTGACGAACACGTGGTCGAGTGCGAACCACTCGGCGCTCGTCCACGTGATCACGACGATGTCGGCGTGCGGCAGCGGATCATCGGGCGTGCGCGAGCCGGGCGCGATGCGCACGGGCGCGCGCCGGCCGATGCGCTCCCATGCGACGGGCGGCAGCGTCGTGACGCCACGCAGCGGCGCGGCGGTTGCAATGTCGGTATGGCGCGTGACGAGCGGTACGAGCGCGCCGTCGGGCAGATGCGCATTCATGGCAAGGCTCCTGGGCGATGTGGGGGCGCGTGAGCGTCGACGTTTTGTTCTACTGAGGACGCTGCGCTATTCGGCCGGTTCGTGAGTCTTGCGGATCAGTGCGCGCGCCTGTGCATCGGTCTTGCCGGGCGGCGGCACGATCAGATCGGTTTCGGACAGCGCCTTCCACAGCTTCGGGTCCTGGAAGGCGATCGTGCCGCCGCCGCGTTTCTCCTGCGTCACCATCCGGTTGATGTCGCCGACGCATACCCAGTTGTCGGTCGTCGTGATGCCCCATTTCGCGTGGTCCTGCGTCTCGGGCCATGCCCACGGCGCGCCCAGCTTGCGCAGATCGATGAACTTGATGTCGTAGGTCTTGTGCACGCCGTCGGAATCGAGGATGGGCGGGACTTTGCCGCGAATCCACGTTTCGACGTACATGTCGGCTTTCAGCGTTGGGCCGACGAGGTCGTTCCAGAAATCCTTGCCCCATTTGCGGTTCTTCGCGATTACCTTGAACGGCACGCCGCCGCGCGTCTCGAAATCGAGCGAGTCGGAGTCGCCGGGCGCGGACGCGTTGAGCGGCTGCGTGAGCGCGTATAGCGGGCTCGCGTGATCGAGTCCGCCGGTGCGCGGCAGGTAGACCTGCGGCTGCTGATGCAGCGCCATCTGCGCGGCGAGCTTGCCGGCCGTCGCGAGATCGAGGCTCATGCACAGGAACGTTTGTCCGTACAGCGGCGTCGGCACGCCGGGCGCCGACGGGTCCGCGTATTTCGGCCACGAGTGCAGCAGCCACAATGCGGAGTTCGACGCGGTGTCGAAGGCGATCACGCCTTTGGTATGGCCGAGCGTCGCATTGTTCGAACGATTCGCATCGGCGGGCATTTCGTCGTTGTAGAGAATCCAGCCTGTCGTGCTGCCCGGATCGCCGAAGATCGAATCGAGCGTGTAGAACAGCGCCCCCTTCGGATCATTCATCAGATTCGGCGATTTCTGCACGGCCCCGGTTTCGCGATCGTAGTACACGTATTCGTAGCCGGTCGCGCTGTCGCTGTCGGTATCCTTCGTGAGCTTCGGCACTTTGTAGGCGAACCATAGATCGACGGATCGATTCTGTTCGTCGCGCGGCGAGATAGCCATTTGATGCCCCCGGTTGCTGAATGGCGCCGCATGCGCGGCGAGCGGCGCCCGCTGTTGCGAGGCGTCTTTTTCTTGTCGTCGACGGTTGTCCGCTGTCGCCGGCTGCGTGGCACGCGCAACGCGGCAGAGCTTCGCTTTATCCGGGCGCGCAAGCGCCCTCGCGAGCGGCGGACGGATGCGCGTTGCGCGCACGGGGTTGCCGAATGCCGGCATGCGTGCGCACGACGTCACCCGCCGGCTCGCGTCGCGAACCGTCGGTATCGACGATCAATGAGTAGGAATGCGAATGGACTAGCGGTTGAATCGACTGATGCGCATAGAGGTCCCCTCTTTTTTACTTTCCGTTGTCTTCGCGCCTGAACCCGTTCGTTGACGGCCGAACCGGTCCGACTCCGGACGCAGCGGATTCTTGTGGTCTTAGCATAGGACACGCAAACGAAAACGGTAAGCACAATCCGGGCGCGTTGCGATGCGGGATGGGATCGGCGCGGGTTTTCGGTGGGGGCGAGGCGCTAGCCTCCTGGCGTGGGGCGAGCCGCGGCGCCGGGGGAGATGTCGTCTGTGCGGGCGCCGCTCGATTCTGAGTTAAGCGCTTCACTCGCCCGCACGCCGCGACGATGGTCCGAACGAGCGCCTGGCGCGGCGGGGCAGCCGTCGCGCGCCGGGCTAACGTCGATGTCGTCGGCACTTCCGTGGCGCCCGTGCCGCTTGTGTGTCAGGCGCGGCAACGCACTTCGACGGTCACGTGAGACAAACTCTTGAAGCGCTTCAGCAACTGATGATAGAAGCGTGAGTCGCGCGCCGGATCGCCTGTTGCGACGGACACGACTGCGCTCATGTGGCCGGGGCCGAGACGCCAGACATGCAGATCGGTGACGCGATCGCCGCTGCCTTCGATCGAGCGGCGTACGCTGTCGGCGAGGCGGGCGTCCGGATTGACGTCGAGGAGGATGCGCCCCGTGTCGCGCAGCAGGCTGTACGACCAGTTCGCGATCACGAGTGCGCCGACGATGCCCGCGAGCGGGTCCGTCCACATCCAGCCGAACGCGCGTGCGAGCACGAGCCCGACGATCGCGAGCACCGAGACGGCCGCGTCCGCGATCACGTGCATATAGGCGGACCGGATGTTGTGATCGCTCGACGTGGCGTCGCTCGTGCCGCCGTGGCCGTGATGGTGCGCTTGTTCGTGCTCGACGAACGCAAGCGAATGCTCGGCGTCGTGGAATTTCACGATCGCGGTGAACGCATGTGGTTCGGGGATCGTATCGATCGATTCCAGGCAGTCGCCGCGATTCGCCATGGCGAACGTCTGCCGCGATCCGTCGGCGCGGATCGTCGTGATCGTCGCCCGCGAGTCGCCGATGGACGCCTGTTTTGCCGCAGGCGAGATCCGGAATACCGGCGGCACGCCGTCCTCGAAGATCGAGACGGCGAACACGCCCGCGCGCGTCGAGATCGCCTGCGCTTCGTCGTCGTCGTGTTCATGGCGGGCGTCGTGTCCATGCGCATGGCCATGATGATCGCCGCTCAGCAGCCACACGCTCGCGAGATTCACGAGCAGGCCGAGCATGGCGATCGGAATCGCTTCGTCGAAGTGGATTGGAACGGGCGACAGGAACCGCGCAATCGCTTCGTATGCGATGAGCAGCGCGATCATCGCGAGCACGATCGCGCTCGTGAAGCCGGCCAGGTCGCCAAGCTTGCCCGTGCCGAACACGAAATGCGCGTCGTTCGCGTGCCGGCGCGCATACGTGTACGCGAGCGCCGCGATCAGCATCGCGCCCGCATGGGTCGACATGTGCAGGCCGTCCGCGACGAGCGCGAGCGAGCCGAACAGCGTGCCGCCGACGATCTCCGCGACCATCATCGCCGCGCACAGCGCGATGACGATCCAGGTCCTGCGTTCGTTCTGCTCGTGCGCCGCGCCGAGGAAAATATGGTCGTGACCTGCGCCGAACGCGACGTCTTCGAATTCGCTCATGGATCGCTCCGCTTATTTGAAATAGCTGTGGACCACGTCGATCAACTGCTCAGCCGCGCTGCCTTCGTGATCGTCGCTCGTGTCCGCGTCGACGAGGTGCGTGCGGATGTGGTCCTCGAGCACGACGGCCAGCAGGCCGTTCATTGCGCCGCGGCAACTCGTGATCCGTTGCAGCACTTCGCTGCAACCGGATTCCTCCTCGAGCGCGCGCTCGATCGCTTCGACCTGCCCCTTGATGCGACGCACGCGGTTCAGCAGCTTCTGTTTTTCGCGGATGGTGTGGCTCATCGCTGTTCCTCAAAAATACCGGGGGGGAGTATATAACAACCTGCGTGTTCGTATAGCGGGGAGGGGTATTCGAGAATCGTAGTTGGTGCACGGAGGCGGTACGGGATGGCGATCGCGCGTCTGCGCCCATCCGGCGTACGGAACGAGCGGTTCGAGGGAAGGTGGGAGAGGTCGGGATATTCGGCTGGGCCGTAGTGCGGGCCCATCGGTGCGATGTGAACGTCGAACGCCCAAAACAACGAGGGCACCAGCGGCGCCCTCGTCATCGACATCGCGTGCTGCGAATCGATCAGCTTGCCTTGCCGACAGCCAGGTGCTTGCCGAGATGGTGCTGATGAGTCGTATGCGTCGTTGCATGCGAGCGCGTGCGGCCCGATTGCGCATCCGCGAGGTTCGAGTGCGTGGACGCGCGGTCCGACGCGCGTGCGAAACCCTTGTCGCGGTCGCCCGAATCGAAGCCGTTCGTGTTCGTCATGCCTGAACTGCTCATATGACCCGCCGACATGCCGCCAGCATTGCCGCCGGCACCACCCATGCCGCCCATGCCGCCGCCGTGGCCGCCGCCCGCCGCGTGCGCGACCGACGACATCAACACGAACAGTCCCGTAGCAGTCAGTGTGACCAAACGAATACCTTTCATTTTCGCCTCTTCCTAAACGTTGTTTGGGCCATTGCATTGTATGAACCGCATATGGCGCGCAACGGCGGCGTTGTAATCAAAGGTAACTGCGGCGACGGGCCGCGTTCGGCGCGGCGGCGCGCGCGGACGAGAGCCGCGCGCGCTGGCCGTGCGCGGGCAGATTCGGCCGTGCACCTGAAAAGCGGAAGCACGCGTTACCGATCGGTTACAAGCGTGCTGCGCTTTTCGGCGCGGCCGCCGGTCAGTTCGGCACGGCGCCGGCGATCGCCGCGCGCATGAGCCCGTAGCGCGGCTTTTCCTGAGCGCTGTTCGTCAGCAAGCCGTAAGTGCCGCTGCGATCGTCGTAAAGCTCATACCAGTTGAAGCCGATGACGTTGTAGGCCGCTTTCGCCGCAACCAGCTCAGGGATTGTTTTCGCGATGTACGCGGCGATTTGCGCGTCCGAGTTGTCCGTGTTCACGCCGATCTCGGTGATGACGATCGGCAGGTTGTAGCGGTCCTTCAGCCGCGCCAGCACGTTGTATCGGCCGGTCTTGCCGAGCGCGCTTTCGAAATCACCGCCATTCGAATACCAGTGCCACTGAAGCACGTCAGGCGTGATTTTTGGATGACCGGTCGTGCCGTCGGGCTGCGTGCCCGTCATCAGGCCGTCGAGGAAACCGAAATGCAGAGCGCCCGACGTCGCGTTCGCGATCAGCTTCGTCGTGCGGTTCGTGTCGACCGAACGCCAGCCGTCGAGCGCGCCTCTGAGCGCGCCGCGCCAGATCGGAAAGGTGGAATTGTCGTAGTCCGAAACATTGATGCCGTCGCCCTGGATCGGCGCGTTGTGGCTGTCGATGTCGTACTCGTTGCCGAACTCCACCATCGGGATGCCTGCGAGTTTCTTCGCCGCGTAGACGGACAGCTTGTATGCATACGCGTAGGCGCTCGCTTCGGTCGGCTGCTGCCCGTTCAGCGACGGATCGGCCCAGGGATGCGCCTCGATCATCGGCAGGACCGTGATGTGGGAACCGAGGCCGGGGATGGCCGCCGATGCGAGCGCATCGATGTGATCCGGAATGTACGCGTCCTGTCGATAGACGCTCATGCCGAGCCCGGCGAGATGGCTTGCCTGAGTGGCGAGCGGGACCGATGCGTAGATGCCGCCGTCGACGTAATGGCCGTTCACGCCGAAGAACGGCAGCACCGAAGCCGTTTCCGAAGGCGACGAAGCGCCGGATGCGGGCGCGGCCGCGCCGGACGACGCGCCGGCCGGCGACGTGCCGGAGGCCGGTACGACGATGCCGTTCGCGGGCGAGGCGGCGGCGTTGACCTTGCTCTGGTCTCCGCCGCCGCCGCAAGCGCAGAGCAGCAGCACAAGCAATATCGCTGGCGCCGCCGGATAATGAATAGGAATGCTAATGGATTGTGTCACGCTCATGGCGACTGCGGCTAGGCGCTTCATGGTGGGTTCTCCGATCAGGGAAAACTCTATTTTAGGTTAAATTGAGATAAACCTATCTCAAAATTCCGAAGCGATCGCCGAGAATGTTTGAAGTCGAGAGATAAATAGTGGCTTTCGGGTAGCTTTTGCCTACTCGGCGTGAGGATTGGAGGACGCCCATGACACGCTCCGAAACGGCGAATGCCGCAGTGTCGAAAAGTGTAGAGAGCCAGTGTGACGGGACTTTGCGGCCTGCGCGGACGATGTCGGCTCGTGCGCGGCGTGCATCGGAGAGATGAATGCTTGAACCAATAAAAAACCGGAGGTTTTTAAACATCCGGTTTTTCTGGTGATTGATTCCTCGTGTGCTTCTTTGTGTTTATTGATTGGGAATCCGACGAAACTGGAACGGCTGCATTCAGTTGCGGGTGGCCTTCGCGACCGCGCTCTTCGCCGGCCTGAACGTTCGCTCCACTTGCACCGGCCGGCGAGGGCCGCGAGGCTTCGTCCAGCGCGCGACGATTTCGCGCCAATCGTCGCGCAGCGATGTGCGGGGCGGACGCGGCGGCACGACGTATGCGTTGAAGACGTGGCCGGCGATTTTCGCGCCGACGCTATCGAGGCGCTGCAACGCCGTTTCGAGCTCCGACGCGCGCGTCGTCCTGCCGCGCGACACGAGCAGCACCGCGTCGCAGTCCTGCGCGGCGATCGACAGCGTGTCGCTGTATGGGAGAACGGGCGGGGCGTCGACGATCACGAAGTCGTAGCGCGTGCGCAGCGCCGCGAGCAACTGCGGAAATTCCGCGCGTTCGAGCAGTTCGCCCGGATTCGGGCCGGTCAGCGTGCCGGGCGTCATCACCGACAGCTTGCCCTTGCCGAGCCTGACGATCGCCTTCTCGAGCGGCTGTCCGCCTTCGAGCACGTTCGCGAGACCGATCGCGCCGCCGTTGCGGCCTACCCCGAGCGGATTGTGCGAGCCGCCGCGCATGTCCGCGTCGACGAAGAGCACCGATGCGTTCGCGTCGGCGAACAGATAGGCGAGATTGGACGCGACGAAGCTGCCGCCGACGCCCGCCGTCGGGCCGGCGAACACGAGCACCTTGCCGCCGCCGCGGCCGTCGTGCGCGAGCGCTGCGCGCAGGCTCGTGCGCAGCGCGCGCAGCGCTTCGACGCCCGGATCGTTCGGGCATTGCGCGGCGAGCGGTTTCACCGTCGCGCGCGCCTTGCCGGAGCGATCGTCGTCGAGCGCGAGCGACGCCGCGGACGGCGCGACGACCGCGACGCACGGGATGTCCGATACGTCCGCGATCGACTGCGGGCCGCTCAGCTCGTCGCGATGGCGCGCGAGCAGGTAGGCGGCGGCGAGGCCCGCGAACAGCCCGCCGAGCAGCGCGCCGAGCACCACGATGCCGCGTTGCGGCCATGCCTTCTTGTACGGCTTGTTCGCCCAGTCGACGACGCTCACGCCGGGCGTCGTGCTGGCGACGGCGATCTCGAGCTGCTGCGCGTTGGTCAGCACGCTCGTGTAGAGCTGCGCCGCGACCGATACCTGCCGCGACAGGCGAACGAATTCCCGCTGCGCGGTCGGCAGCTTGTTGGCCGCCGTCGTCGTCTGCTGAATCTCCTTCTTCACTTGATCGAGCTGCGTCTGCACGGTCTGATACGTGGTGCTGCCGGGCAGGAAGCGCGCCTTCACGTTGTCGAGCGCGAGCTGCAGCACGGTCTGATGCTCGGACAGCGAGTTCAGCCGGTTGATGAGCGCGATGCCTTGCTGATCGACGTCGATCGTGCCCGTCGTCGTGCGGTAGCGGTTCAGCGCGTCCTCTGCTTTCTCGAGGTCCTGCTTCAGGCCGGGCAGCCGCGCATGCAGCGAGTCGAGATTGCGCTGCGCCTTCTCCGCGCGATACTTGATGTCCTGGTCGAGATAGACGCGCACGATCGCGTTGACCATCTCCTGCACGCGTTGCGGCGTGTCGGCCTGATAGATGAGCTTCATCATCGACGGCTCTTCGAGCGTCGAATCGCGGTTCGACACGACCGTCTTCATTTTCTTCATCACGTCGTCGTAGACGAGCTGCGTCGGCTCCCTGACGATCGAGAACGCGATGCCCGAGCGCGCGCGCAGCGTGTCGACGCGAATCCGGCCCGCCTGCGCGCGTTCGCCGTCCACGGCGACGGTGAACGGCACGCTCTCGCCGAGTGCGCCGCGCGCGAGCAGGCGGTCCTTCTTGTCGTAGAGCGTCCATTGGCCGTCGTTGCCGGCGACGAGCCGGAACTTGTCGCCGAGCGCGGCGTCCGGCAGCGAGAATTCGCCGAGCTTGAGCTTTTCGCCGCCCCATGCGAAGCCGGACAGACCGAGCCACGGCGACGCGAGCTTGTCGTCGTTCGCGTGGCCCGACGCGAGTGGGCGGCCGACGAGCGGGAAATGGTCGAGCGTGCGGATCTCGAGATTCGCGCCGATTCGCTCGATCGCCGCGCCGACGATCGCGCGCGACGTCAGCACCTCGCTCTCGTCGTTCGCGGACGGGCCGTTCGAGATCGTGCCGGACACGTCCGACAGCGCGCTGATCGACGATCCGGGCTTTGTCTGGATCCGCAGCAGCGCCTCGGCGCGATACTGCGGCGTGGCGACGAGCGCGTACAGCACGCCCAGCGCGAAGAACACGGCGACGATCGTCGCGAAGAGCCGCCGGTGCCGAACGACGCTCCACCATAGGCTTGCGAGCCCGTCGTTTCGCTTGGCGTGCGGTGTCGCCGAAATCGGTTGTGCTTTCAGATCCATCGTTGTTTCCCGTGATAGGCGACGACGGCCGCGGTGCGCGCCGCCGCAATCCTCTCAGTCAATCCTCTTCAGCGAGCGTCGAGCGAATCCGGCCCGATGCGGCCAGGCAGCCGGGCGCGACGCTCATGCCCCGATCGTGATGAATATCGGCCCGCGCGCTTCCGGCGCGTCGAGCCGCCTGCGATTGCCGGCGTCGAGTCCGGCGCCGTACATGTCCGTCGCGGCTGCGCCGGTGGGCAGCCGCGACAGATCGACGCCGATCGCATTGCCCGCGCCGTAGCACCAGACCACGTACTTCGTCGCGCGCGCGGCGTCGAGCTTCAGCACTACGTAGCGCGCGTCCGAATCCAGAAAATACTGGGCGCGCACGGCATTCCCGGTGAACGAGAAAAGCCGGCGAACCGCGACGTACGCGGGCAGCGCCGCGTCGTCCGCATCGAGGAGTCCGAAGTTGTGCTCCATGTTCCTGCGATCGCGGCCGTCGTCGCGAATGTCGTAGTACGACGTGAGCCCGATCTGCGAAATCCAGTTCGCGAGCAGCAGCCGCACCGCATAGTTCGCCTGGCGCGCGCGCGCGACGCTCGAATGGCCGTCGCCGATGTCGGCCACGTAGTTGTAGCCGTAGCTCGGGTACGACCATTCGGTCGCCCAGATCTGCGGCGGGCTCCGGTACGACGACAGGTCGCGCCGCAGCGCCGCGTAGTCGGCGAACACCGTTTCCGGTTCGGTCTGCCGGTACGGATGCACGCTGACCGCATCGGGCGCGGGCTGCGCCGGGCTGGCGATGTCGCCGACCGCGCGGATGAACGTGCGGTTGACTTGCTGCACGCCGCCCGTCGCGACGATCGCATCGGGATTCGCGGCCTTCACCGCCTGCACCGCCAGCTTCAGCACGTTCCGGTAAGCGACGGGCGACGGTTCGCCGTGCCAGTAGGTCTTGTGGTCCTGCTCGTTCCACACTTCGAAGCGCACCGGCTTGCCTTTGTAGCGCTGCGCGGCGTTGAACACGTACTGGCGGAACGCGGCGAGTTGCGCGGGCGTCGTCGGCGGCCGGTTCGGGCTGTGCAGGCGATGAATGCCGCCGAGAATGAACAGCGCGCCGAGCCCGCGCTCGGCCAGATCGGCGACGAGCGTGTCGTATCGCGAGAAATCCCAGCCATGCGGCGTATCGACCGCTTCCCAGAACAGGTCCGCGCGCACGAACGAGAAGCCTGCGTCCTTCACCGCGTCGAGCAGCTTCGTATCGTCGATCGCATGCACGGCGATGCCGGTGTTCCCGCGCGAGGCGGCGAAGCCCGGCAAGCCGACATAGCCGCGCTTCGCGTCGGCGCTCGCCTGGGCGGCGTCCAGCACGACGGTCGTCGCCGCGCGCGGCAGGCCGGGCGCGGCGAGCATCGCACCGGCGAGCGCGACGAGCAGCCGGCGGCGCGGGTTGGGCGTCGGGTTCTTCATGTCGTCGTTTCCTTTGCGGCGCATCGGGGCGTCAGCGCGCATTCGGCGCGACCACGCCCGCGCCGTATCGCAGCCGCTCGAACGCGATGCGCGCGCTTGCGACGCGCGCGCGCCGCGGCGCGTGCAGGTTGATCGAGCGCAGCGTCAGGCCGAGGAACAGCAGGCAGCCGGTGGTCTCGCAGATGTCGGTCGTCACGCCGCTCACGAGCAGGAAGCACAGCATCAGCCAGACGGGCCGATCGTTCGCCGGCAGCGCGAGGATCAGGCGCACGAATGCGGCGACGATCAGCGCCGCGCCGATCACGCCGAAGTTCGCGACCGTGTAGAGCGCCATGTTGTCCGCGTAGCCGACGTTGAAGCCGAAATCGGCGGTGTAGTAGCCGACCGCCGAGCCGAATCCGCCCGGCCCGATGCCGAACCAGATCAGGTGCTCGCGCAGCAGCCCTTCGATCAGCAGCGGCCACGTGTTGATGAAGCGGTCCTGCATCGACGACAGCGAGCCCGAGCTGCCGACATCCTGCGTGCTCGCGAGCGTCACGATCCAGCCGGCGACCGGCAGCGCGATCGTGATCGCGCTCGTCCAGATGCACACCGTGCGAAGCGAACGCGTGCGCAGCATGCCATGCAGCGCGACGACGAGCGCGAGCGCGACGAGCGTGGTCTTGTTCGTCGTCGCCCAGATGCCGAGCGCCGCGAGCGCGAGCAGGGCGGCGAGCGCGAGCCGCGAGCGCAGGCGCGGGAAGATCCAGGTCGTCAGCAGTCCGATCATCAGGCCCGTCGTCGCGCTGCTGCGGCCGAAGCCGGGCAGCCGCGACGAGGTGCCGACATACGAGGACTTCGCGAGTTGCACGCTGACGCCGCCGATGTCGATGCTGCCGCCTACCCACGGCAGCTTCACGAAATAGTTGAGCAGCACGCCGCCGATGCACAGCAGCGCGAGCGCGACGAACGCGCCGAGCATCCGCCGCGACTCGAGCTCGTCGAGCGCTTGCAGCGGCATCACGATGCCAAACAGCATCGGCGCGATCGTCCAGATCCAGAAGCCGGCCGCACTGAGGCTCACGCCGTTCGCGAGCGACACGCACGTCTGCGCGGCGAGGTACGCGGCGACGAGCACGTGGCTCGCCTTCGGCCGCTGGACGATCGCGAGCCCGAGGCACGCGACCATCAGCGCCTTCGGCAGATAGCCGAGCGCCGCGACGCCCGCGAGCGACGTGTAGTAGCGGATGGCGCCGGACAGCACGTCGCTCGCGACTGCGATGACGAACGTCGCCGCCCAGAGCCTGTGTATCTTCGAGATACGTGGCATCGGTGCGTAGTGGTCGGATGGCGAGTCGAACTGCGGATCGAACCGCCGGGTCTTGCGGGCTGGCATCGTCGGGTCTCGAACGGTTGCGGGCACCGCCTTCAATCAGCGAGCGATGCCGCAACAACGGCGGTTTCGGCTCGATTCGTCTGATTCACTCGGGCCGCGCGCGTGTGGACGCGTTCGTGCGGCCGGCCGTCGCCTCGACGGCCCGGTTGGCGGGCGCCGCCGCCGCCCGTGGGCGACGGCGTCGAACATGGATCGACGCGCGAGCCATGCATCTGTGTCGAAGGATAGCGTCGCCGTTCGGCCGAGAAAGTACGACAGCCCACACTACGCAGATCGCGCGGAAGGCGGGGAATCGGCGCTGGCGGCGGCAAAAATAGGGGAAGGCGATGGGAGGCGGCGCGCGCGTGGCGGAAGATCGCGCGCGGGAGAGGCGGCCGCGGCGGGCCGGCGCTCGCCGGTCGTCTGCCGGCAGGCGGCGTTACGTGCGTGGCCCCCATCCGGCTATCCGCCCGAGCTTCGCGAACATGCCGTGCCGCGCGATCCATTCGGCGTACGCGCGATAGTCGGGATCGCGCATCAGATGCCGTTCCTCGGTTTTCGCGCGCAGCCAGTACAGCAGATTCACCGCGACGAGCGCCGCCGAATGCATGATTGCGAGGCGCCATCCGAGCGGCTCGACGAACGGCACCGAGATCATCCAGTACGACAGGTTCTTCGCGAGATACGCGGGATGCTTCGTGAACCGGTACGGGCCGGACGTGATGATGCCGCGGTTCGTCAGGTTCGAGAAGCGCAGCCCGAACGAGATCGTCGACAACGCATAGCAGAGCAGCAGCACGACGATGACCACGCCCCACGCGAAGCGGATCACCGGCACCGACAGCAGCCAGTTGTCCCAGAACATCGAGCCTTCGTAGTGAATGTAGTTGTTCGCGATCAGCGACCAGAACGGCTGATAGCAGATCAGCGCGGCGAGCCAGCCGAGCGTCGTCGGCTCGGCGCTGCGCACGTGCGAATCGAGCAGGCGGAACGTGCACAGATAGCCGACCGCGCCGAACATCAGGTCCATCGTGTACGACAGGTCGTACATGAAGCGGAACGTCGCGAGCGAGAACGGCGCGCTGGCAGCGCTCGCGAACGACGCGCCGATGCGCTCGGCGTCCGTCGACAGATAGACGACCATCAGCGGCAGGAAGAACGCCTTCACGGCCCAGCCGGCGAGCATCTCGCGGATCGGCCGCCAGTCGGCGGGGCGCTGTCCGCGCAAGAGCCACCGGCCCCAGCACAGATAGGCGTCATCGGCGTCGCGCATGCGCCGGTCCATCCAGCCGAAATAGAACGGCGCGGCGAGCGCGACGCGCGGCGCGAGCATGCCGACGAGCGACCAGAACGGCTGGTAGAACGCGCCGTGATATTCGGGCAGCAGCCAGTAGACGAGCGCGATGCCCGCGTAGACCGACGCGAGCGCGGCGAGCCGCAGCGACACGCGCGCGACGCTGAGCGGCCGCAACGCGCGATTCGCGAGGCCGGCGCTTGGCCGCAGATGGACGCGCGCGATGAAGAGCTCATACGCGCCGATCGTCGCGATGATCGCCGCGCACGCGAGCAGGCTGCGCTCGGCGCCCGTCAGCGCGGCCGCGCCGCGCGACGCCCACAGCGTGACGAGCCCCGCCGCGATGCCGGCGAGGCCGATCGAAAATGGCGTCGCCGAACGCGGTGGCCGTTCTTGCGCGTTCGCGACGCTGTCGAGAGTGGATTGCATGTCATCCCCCGTGTCATGACATGGACGGCGGGCGGCCGGGCGGTTTGGAATGATTGGGCCCGGCCGCCGCGCCGTTCGGCTTGCCTGCGCCTACTTGCCCGACACGCCGCCGAGCAGCCCGCCGAGCAGGTTGGTCACGGGCGCGAGCAGGTTCGTCGTCGACGAGCCGCTCGCGGTCGTGCTGCCGGTCAGGCTGCCGACGACGCCCGTGACGGGCGCGGTCGTCGTCGAACCGGTGGCCGTCGCGGGCGGCGTGGCCGCGACGGTGCCGTGCACGCCGGCGCTCAGCGAGCCGACGAGGTTCGTGACGGGCGCGAGCACGGCGCTCAGGCCGGCCGTCGCATTGCCGCCCGCCGAACCCGACAGGCCGCCGAGCAGGCCGGTGACGGGCGCGAGCGGATTCGTCGCCGTGCCCGCCGGCTGCGTCGCGCCCGCCGTGAGGCCCGCGTTGACGCCGAGCGTGGCGCTAAGCGAGCCGACGGCGCCCGTGATCGGCGCGAGCGGGTTGGTCGAGCCGCCGGACAGCACGCCGGTGATCGGCGCGAGCGGATTGGTCGTGCCGCCCGTCAGCAGGCCGCCGACGCTCGTGACCGTGTTGCCGAGCTGGCTGACGACGCCGCCGACCGCCTGGACCACCTGGTTGTTCGTCGAGCCCGACACCTTCGCGCCGGCCGCGTTCAGCCCGTTGCCGACGGTGGCCAGCAGATTGTTGACGGGCGCGCCGAGTCCGGTCGCGGTGCCGATCGTCTGCGTCGTGCCGGATACGGCGTTCGTGATCGGGTTGATGATCGAGCTGACGCCGGTTTCGAGCTGCTGGACGGGCGCGCTCGTGAGCACGTTGTTCAGGCCGGAGCCGACCTGCGTGACGGTGCTGCCGAGCGTGCCGACCACGCCGCCGAGCGGCGACGTGACGGGCGCGAGCGGCGCGAGGGGGCCGGTGCCGATGCTCGTCACGACGCGGCCGAGCGACGAGACCGCGTTGCCGACGTTCGATACGACGCCGGACGTCGACGTGAGCGTCGGGCCGAGCGGGTTCGTCGACGTGCCGAGCGTGCCGAGGCCGGCGACGGTGCCGTTGCCGAGCGTCTGGACGCCGTTGCCGAGCGAGCTGACGGTGTTGCCGAGGTTCGTGGTCGTCGCGCCATTGACGCCCGGCACCGACGTGCCGGAGATCTGGTTGCCGGTGGCGGAGACGACGGTGCCCGTCGCGGTGATCAGGTTGCCGGTCTGCGAGAGGATGTTGCCGAGCGGGGAGGAGGCGGTGCCGGAGGTGCCGGAAGTGCCGGAAGTGCCCGAAGTGCCGGAAGTGCCCGAAGTGCCCGAAGTGCCCGAAGTGCCCGAAGTGCCCGAAGTGCCCGAAGTGCCCGAAGTGCCCGAAGTGCCCGAAGTGCCGGAAGTGCCCGAAGTGCCCGAAGTGCCCGAAGTGCCCGAAGTGCCCGAAGTACCCGAAGTACCCGAAGTACCCGAAGTACCCGAAGTACCCGAAGTACCCGAAGTACCCGAAGTACCCGAAGTACCCGAAGTACCCGAAGTACCCGAAGTACCCGAAGTACCCGAAGTACCCGAAGTACCCGAAGTGCCCGAAGTGCCCGAAGTGCCCGAAGTGCCGGAAGTCCCGGAAGTCCCGGAAGTGCCCGAACCCGACGATCCGGACGTGCCGCCCGAACCCGACGATCCGGACGTGCCGCCCGAACCCGAGGTGCCGGACGTGCCCGACGTCCCCGTATTGCCGACGGTAGTGGGCTTGACGCCGCTGGACGGCGACGACGGGCCGTCGACCGAGCCGCAGCCCGACAGGACGAGGAGTGCGGAAACGCCGATTGCGATGGCCGATTGATTGAACAGTTTTTGCATGACAGGCTCCCAGATAAATCACGATGCCAGCCGTCGACGCAATTTTCGTACCATTGATTATTTTGTAGAGTTCGCCTTCTTTAATGTATAAAAAATATCAAATCATCGATTAATCGTTCGAGATTGGCCTGGAAAGTCGGATTTTCTGCGAGACCGCAAAGAGCGTGTTCCCGTTTCGCTACGTGACGTTCCGGGCGACGTAACGGGCTGCGCCGGGACCGCGGAACATTCGGGTATCGCCAAGGCATTGCGTCGGACGTCGACATGTCGATATGCAGTGCGAACTCGAATGTGTCGCGTGCGTTGCGATATCGCACGAAAACGGCTCGATTCGCAAAGGAGCGTGAGGTAGACGCGGCTTCGACCGACCGTTCGGCATCGCTTTGCCGGCAGCCTTGGCGTTCTCGCGTTCACGTGGCCGGCACGTTGATCGATCGCTGCGCGCGCGCCGGCAACCAGCGGCAACCGACATCCGCCGCCCACCGCACCGGCACCCATCCCCGATGCCGATACGGCCACGACTCGGCCCCGCCGCGCGTCCCGAGCGGGCGACGCGCGGCGATTCCCGCCCGCTACTTGACCGAGCTCGCGCTGACCTTCGCGAAGTCGAGGCTGCCGAAGCCGGTGTCGTCATCCCATCCGGACTTCGCGCTGTAGCCGTAGCTGTTGTAGCCGTTGTTGCCCGACGTCACGTCGTGGACGAGCGACGGGTTGCCCGGCAGGCCCTGGTAGAACGCCGACGTCGGCAGGCCGAGGCTGTTGGCGTTCGCCGATTCGACGCGCGCCCAGCCGCCGACGAAGATCGGCGACGCGAGGCTCGTGCCGCCGACCAGTTGATTCGCCTGGCCGTTGATCACGAGATACGCGCCCGTCGCCTGCGCGGCGTCGAACGCGACGTCCGGCACGACGCGCTTCGTCACCGAGCTGCCGAGCGCGGCCGTCTGCCAGCTCGGCGCCGCTTCGTAGCCGCTGACGCCGCCGCCCGTCGCCCACAGCCGCACCGCATTGTCGAGCGGCTGGCCGCTGCTGCTGACGTCCGCGTAGGCGAGCCCTTCGTTCCAGACGGTCTCGCCCGCCCAGGTCGTCGTGCCGCTCGTCGACAGGGTCGTGCCGCCGACCGCGACGACGTACGGCGAGCTCGCCGGCGACGACACGCTGTACTTCGCCAGATTGATCTTCGTCGTCACCTTGCCGCCGCTGTAGGTGCCGACGTAGCCGGGCGAGCCGTACGGCGAAGTCGACCATTGATAGACGCCCGCGTCGCCGGACGACACCGAGAAGATCTGCCCTTGAGCGACCGCCTGCTTGAACACCGCGTCGTTCGCGGCGAGCGAGCCGTCCGAATTCGCGGCTGCTTCGTCCTCGCCGAGCGATACGTTGATGACTTTCGCGACGTTGTCGGTGACGGCCTTGTTGTATGCGGCGGTCAGCGTCGCATTCGTGAGGCCGCTGTCGTTGCTGTCGCCGTTGACGGCCGCATAGAAGATCAGTTGCTTCACGCCACCCGAGGTGCCGATGATCGTCTGGCTGTCGAGATCCCATTCGCTCGGATCGCCGTCGTTCGCGAGCGTGCCCGCGCTGCCCGCGACGACGGCGGTGTTGACGGTCGGCAGGCCCGCGTTCTGCGTGAACGTGTTCAGGTCGGCGATCGTCTGCGTCATGTCGCCCCACGTGATGATCCCGACCGTCGTGCTGGTCGCGGCGGGCAGGCCGCTCGCGTCGTAGATCTGCGCGAAATCGGTCGGCTGATGGCCGACCTGCGAGCCGCTCGCCGTCGCGTTCTTCGTGATCGTGTCGGTCTGGATGCGCGCGTCGGCCGGCGTGCCGCGATGGATCAGCCGATGCGGAACGGCCGCGCTCTGCAGCCCGAGCACCGATTCGACGAACGGGCTCAGCGATGCGGGAACCAGCGCGGCCGAGTCGTTCGCATAGACCGCCTTGCCGCGGTAGTTGAAGCGCTTGAGCGTCGTATGGAAGCCGCGCTCCGCGTTCGACGCGTTGCCTTGCGCGAAGATCAGCTTGTTGTTCGCCGATACCGTGATGTTGCCGAAGCCGTTCGCCTTCAGGTGCGCGACGACGGCCCGCACCTGATCGTCGGTCGGCGCGAAGCGCGCGTTGAACTGCTCGGGCGTCAGGTACTTGCGATAGTTCGCGCTGCCGGGCTGGTTCACTTCGCGCACGAGCGCGTCGAGTTGCGCTTCGTTGCGGCTCTTCAGCACGATGGTCACGTGCAGCGGCTGGCTCAGCTCGAGCGGCGTGACGTTCGTATCGGTGAGCTCGGGCGTGCCGATCACGTTGAGCGCGTAGCTCGGCGCGGTCTTCGCGAGCGTTTGCGATGCGGCCGCGGCGCTCGCGCGCGCGATCAGGAAGGCGTCGGTGCGGGTCGGCGCCCAGTCGGGGGCCGCGTGCGCGACGAGCGGGGACAACGTGGCGGCAATCGCCAGCGGTAGCAGCGACAGCGCGAAGCGTTTCGAGAATAGCCGGTTGACATGCTGAGTTCTCTGCATTTTGGAGCCCCAAGAAAACGATGAAGAACGGATGCGGCGACGCGCTCCGACGGGTAGGGACGCGCGGCGCGCAGCCGATGCACGGCGATGCGGCGAGGCAGACGTTCACGGCGACATGATTTCCTCCCTTCGTTGGGCTTCAGCGGCGGCGCGGTTCGCGTCGGGCGAGTCCGCGCGTTTCACGCTGGCCGTTCTTCAAATGCTTAGGAATCCAATTCATATGGCGCGCGAAAGACCGCGTATCCGCAGTTAATCGAGCGATTTTCGGTATTTCCGATTCGCGATGAATGGCATTGGATTGCCGGTTAATCGGGAATTAATCGATGGCCCGGAAATTCACTGCGGTTTCTTCGTGATTTGAATGCCGCCCCTCGCCAATAACGTAATTGAATTGGAAGAATTCAGTCAGGATGATGTCGGATAGTGCTTGTGCCGCGCGCCCTCGCGGCATTTGTCTGCGAAAAGATAGCAAGGAAAAAATCAGAGCGTCAAACTTTTTTTGATTGGATCTAAAAAATTTAGTGGCGTAATTCGTTCGGCTCGAATTCGATTAAGACGGTTGTCAGTCAATCGACGGAAGGCGTTCGAGGCGAAATGGGCGCGGCGAATCCGTATTACGAATTCGCGGGTGGGGATTTGCGGGACATGAATTGCTCGACGAGCCGCAGCGCATTCCGGCATGCGTCGAGATCGAACGCGTGAATCGTGCTTGCCGCGGCGTCGAGCCCCAGTTGCGTCGCGAGCCAGCGGATTCCCTTCGCGCGCGCCTCGAACGCGTTGCAGCCGTCGCGCCGCATCTTCGCGGCGACGAGCGGCTCGAGCGCCGCATGCAATTCGGATTTCGCGTGCCTGAGCTCGGCGTTCGCGAGCCGGCCGAGCGGCACGTGGCGCCGGCTGCGCGGAAACACGCCGATCCACGCGTCGCACGGCGGACAGATCCACAGCTCGCCGTGATCTTCGCGATAGGGATACGCGTCGTCGCCGAAGCGCGCGAGCAGCGCTTTCGCGCCGCAGTAGTCGCAGACGGGTTGGGGGAGGGCGGGAACGGGGCGGCCGACTCGCATGGTTCAGGGCGGAGGTCTCGAGGGTGGACAAAGCGATAGCGTATACGAATGACCGGATCGCGCGGCCGCGGTTCCTTCCGGGCGTGATCGCGAGCCGTGAAGCGGCGCGGCCGCCGCGCAGGTTCAAGCGTGCCAACTCAAGCGTGCCGCGCGCCGCAGACGCGGTTGCGGCCCGTCGACTTCGCCTGGTACAGCGCGGCGTCGGCCATCTTGACGAGCGTCGTGTCGGAGTGCGCGACGTGCTCGTGCGACGTGACGAGGCCGATGCTGACGGTCACGCGCGCATACGGGCTTTTCGCGTGCTGGATGTCGAGATCGTAGACCGCGCGGCGAATGTGCTCGGCGATCGCGGTCGCGCTTTTCGCGTCGGTGTCCGGCAGCGTGATCACGAACTCCTCGCCGCCGTAGCGCGAGACGTCGTCGACCGCGCGGCGCACGTTCAGCGCGAGGCAGCGGCCGACTTCGCGCAGCACGCCGTCGCCCGCCTGGTGGCCGTAGCCGTCGTTGTAGTCCTTGAACTGGTCGATGTCGACGAACAGCAGCGACAGCGGCCGGCCGGTGCGCAGCGCGCGCGCCCATTCTCTGCGCAGGTTCTCGTCGAACGCCCGGCGGTTGCCGAGGCCCGTTAGCGCATCGGTGCGCGCGAGGCGCTGCAGGCGCAGCTCCGCGTGCCGCCGCCAGCGCAGCTCGCGCGACAGCAGCGCGGTGCCGCTGACGATCACGATGCCGAACGCGAGCATCAGCGCGACGAGCCGCTGCGCCCGGATGCGCCACTGCAGAAAGACGTGCCGCTCGGCGGGCGACACGTTGACGACGATCGGCAGCCCCGGCAGCCGCTTGTACACGTAGAGCCGCCGCACGCTGTCGATCGACGCGACGCCGGTGAACACGCCTTCGTCGTCGGCGCTCGCATGCGCGTAGAGGGCCGAGTTGGCGACGCTGCGCCCGACCATCTTCGGATCGAACGGCAGGCGCGTGATCAACGTCCCGTTGGTCTCGAAGACCGACGCCGTGCCGTCCGGCCCGACCGACAGGCCGTCGAGCAGCGCGCGGAAGTAATCGATGCTGAGCGTGCCGACGACGATGCCGCCGAACGAGCCGTCGGCGCGCGTGATGCGCCGGCTCAGCGCGACCGTCAGCGCGCCGTGCCGCAGGCGCGCCGCATACGGCTTGCTGATGTAGAGGCCGCCTTGCGGATGGTCGCGCTGATAGACGAAATAGTCGCGATACGCGAAATTGGCGACGGGTGGCGGAAGCGGGAAATGCGAGTCGAGCACGACGTCGCCGCGCTCGTTCATCACGTAGATCGTGCCGAGATACTTGCCGGTGGCCGCGCGGTCGAACAGCACCTTGCTGCGTATCGCGGGATCGAGCGCCATGATGCGCGGATCGTTGACGCCGTCGACGACCGCCTGCAGCGACAGATCGTAGAGCTCGATGTTGCGCGCGATGTCACGTTCGAGCAGCAGCACGAGATTGTGCGCGTTTTCGACCGCATGTAGGTATGCGTCATTGCGCGATTCGTACAGCACGCGCGCGCAGAACAGCCAGATCAGCGTGAGCAGCAGCACGCCGCAAACGATTACGCCCGTCGGCGACATCAGGCGCTGCATCCATGACTGCAGGTGACGAGTCGCGAAGGAGGTCGAACGCTTGCGCATGACGTCGGGGGAGCCTGTCGGGTGATCGGACCGGCGGCGTCGCGGTGTGCGCACGCCGTTCGATCGGACCGTCGTTTCGTCCGCCGCCGCGCGAATGTTTCAGCTCACGCGGAGGCGACGGTTATTCGGGTTATCGTGCAATGCCACATTTTCTTGAGCATTCGAGCGTCGCACAAGGGCAATTCCCTAGGCGGATTTGCGCAGCGGCCGTTCGTCGCCGCAAGTCCGATTCGCGGTGGAGGGGCGGAATGCGCATGCGGTGGATTGCCGCATGGTTGCGAGGCGATTCCGCCGCGGCGTGGGCGCGCGACGGCGGCCGCCCGATCAAAAAAAACGCGCCGCACAAAAGGCGGCGCGCGTCGCGAAGCCTGCCGTCGTCAACCGCCGATTCAGCTTTCCGCGCTTTCGGTCAGGCGCTCGGGCGCGGCGGCCACCGGCTTGCCGGCGACCTCGAGCAGCCAGTCCGTCGTCTGCGCGGGCTGCGTGACGGGCAGCATGTGGCCGCCGTCGACGACCGTCAGATTGACCGCGTCGAGCCGCTTCTTCAGCGCTTCGCCGTGACGCTGCCAGTTGAGGATCTGGTCGCCGCGGCCGTACAGCACGTCGACGGGCACGGTCAGCGCCGCATAGCGGCTTTCCATGTCGGGCAGATCCTCCGGCGCGGCGACGAGATCCGACGACGCCGAATAGAACGCATGCGGGCGCAGCCCCAGCAGGCCGCCGCCCTTCACGCCGAAGTCGTGCGGCACCGCTTCCGGCGCGAAGATCAGCTCGATCGCCTTGCGGCTTTGCAGAATCGACACCGGAATGCCGAGCGTGAACGACGCGAAGCGGCGCACGAGCGACGAGCGCAGCGCGAGGCCGCGGAACGGGCCGGGCGGCTCGGTCTCGGTGTGCGTGAGCGGCGCGATCAGCGCGATCCGGCTCACGGCCTGCGGATGGTCGAGCGCGAGCGCGAGCGAGATCGCGCCGCCGAGCGAGTGGCCGACGACGACCGGCTTGTCGAGGCCGAGCGTCGCGATGAACATCGCGATCGTGCGCGCCTGCGCATAGACGTTCGCGCTCGAGCGCGGGCCGCGCGTCGAGCGGCCGGAGCCGGGGCGGTCGACGAGGATCACGCGATGCGATTTCGCGAGCCGCTGCAGGTCCAGATACGCGAAGTTGCGCAACTGGCCGCAGAGGCCGTGCACGAACACGATCGGCGGACCTTCGCCGTATTCGACGTAATGCAGGCGGTCCGCGCCGACGTCGACGAACTTGCCCTCGGGCGGAAACATCTTCTTGATGCGATACGCGGTGAACAGCGTGAACGCAAAGAGCGCGACGAACGCGTAGACGAGAAAATGGAACAGCTTGATTATCATCGGGATCACCTTCCTTCATAGGCGGGCTGATGGGGGGCGTCACGTTCGGCGAGCGCCGGGCGGCGGCGCTCGAACTGCATCGCGCCGTCGGCGAGCGGGCCGAACCTGAATGTGGCGAAATCGCGCGCGTAGTTCTGGTAGGACTTCCACGGCTTTTTCGTGCCCTGCTTCGGCAGCACGCCGGCGGCGCGCTGGATATAGCCCGACGTCAGGTCGACGGCGGGTTCGAGCTCCATGCCGCCGGGCGCGAGCCGCGGCACGCAGACGTCGTAGCCGTGCGTGCGCATGTGCTCGAGCAACCGGCACACGTATTGCGCGATCAGCTCGGCCTTCAGCGTCCACGATGCGTTCGTGTAGCCGAACGACGACGCGAGATTCGGCACGCCGCTGTACATCATCCCCTTGTACGACACCGTCTGCGACAGGTCGACGGCCACTCCGTCTACCGTCACGGCCGCGCCGCCCAGCATCTTCACCTTCAGGCCCGTCGCGGTGACGATCACGTCGGCCTCGAGGCGCTGGCCGCTCTTCAGGCGCAGGCCGCCCGGCGTGAAGCGCTCGATCTCGTCGGTGGCGATCGACGCGCGGCCCGCGCGGATCGCCTTGAAGAGATCGCCGTTCGGCACGAGGCAGAGGCGCTGGTCCCACGGCTTGTAGCGCGGCGTCAGATGCTTGTTCACGTCGAACTGCGGGCCGAGCTGCTTGCCCGCCGCGCGGAGGATGAATTTCTTCGTCGCATCCGGGCGGCGGCGCGCGAGGTTATAGAAGTACATCGTCAGCAGCACGTTCTTCAGCCGCACGAGCCGGTGCGCGAGCCCCGACGGCAGCCAGCGGCGCAGCGCGTCCGCGATCGCGTCGCGCGCGGGCAGCGACACGATGTAGGTCGGCGAGCGCTGCAGCATCGTCACGTGGCGCGCGTCGGCCGCCATCGACGGCACGAGCGTCACCGCGGTCGCGCCGCTGCCGATCACGACGACGCGCTTGTCCCTGTAGTCGAGATTGCCCGGCCAGTGCTGCGGATGCACGATGCGGCCCTGGTACGCGTCCATGTCCGGCCAGCTCGGCGCGTGGCCTTCGTCGTAATCGTAGTAGCCGCTGCACATGTAGAGGAAGCGGCACGTGTAGACCGCTTCCTCGTGCTGCGCGTCGCCTGTGGCGCGCTGCACGCGCACCGTCCAGCGCGCGCTCGTCGAATCCCAGCTCGCGGCCGTCACCTTGTGGCTGAAGCGGATCGTCTTGTCGATGCCGTATGCGCGCGCGGTGTCCCTGATGTAGTCGAGGATCGTCTGGCCGTCCGAGATCGCCTTGTCGCCGTGCCACGGCCGGAAGCTGAAGCCGAGCGTGAACATGTCGGAATCCGAACGAATGCCGGGGTAGCGGAACAGGTCCCACGTGCCGCCCATCGTCGCGCGGCTTTCGAGGATCGCATACGTCGCGTCCGGGCAGCGCTCGCGCAGGTAGTACGCGGCGCCGACGCCGGACAGGCCGGCGCCGACGATCAGCACGTCGAAGTCGGTCGTGGCGCGGGCGGCGCCGCCCGTTGCCGCATGCGGCGCGCGCTCGTCGGGCGCGCGCGCGGCGTTCCAGTCTGTCGTCGAGCTCATGCGGGGTCCTTGCTGATAGTAACGGGGGCGGGCCGTGCCGCAGCCTGTTGCCGCGCGAGGTTGCGCGCGCGCGACTTGCGCACGAAGCGCAGCACGAAGACCTGGTACGCGGCGCCGAACAGGCGCGCGAGCTTGTCGACGCGGCGCGCGTCGGCGCCGACGAGCACGCGCCGCGCGTTGCGCTCGACGCCCGCGATGATCTGGCGCGCGGCTGCCTCGGGCGTCGTCGCGTTGATGAGCCGGTTCGCCGCGCGGCGATGCGTTTCGACATCCTGACCGGTCAGCGTCGCGATGCTCGAATCGATCCGCGACGCGGTGGCGATGTTGGTCGCGACGCCGCCCGGATGCACGCAGGTCACGCCCACCGGCGCACCTTCGAGCTCGAGCTCCATGCGCAGCGCCTCGGTGAAGCCGCGCACCGCGAACTTCGTCGCGTTGTACGCGCTTTGCGTCGGCATCGCGACGAGGCCGAACAGGCTCGACGTGTTGACCACGTGGCCGTCGCCCGATTCGCGCAGATACGGCAGGAACGCCTGGGTGCCGTGCACGACGCCCCAGAAGTTGATCCCCATGATCCATTCGAAGTCTTCGATTCGCGCCGTCTCGGCGGGCGCCGCGAGCGACACGCCCGCGTTGTTGAAGACGAGGTTGACCTTGCCGTGCGCATCGCGCGTCTTGCGCGCCCAGTCGAACACCGCGTCGCGCGACGCCACGTCGAGCCGCTGCGACGTGATCTTCACGCCGTGCGCCGCGCAGATCGCGACGGTCTGCGCGAGGCTGCTCTCGTCGATGTCGCCCAGCGCGAGATGGCAGCCGCGCCGCGCGAGCCCGACGGCGAGGCTGCGCCCCATGCCGGAACCCGCGCCCGTGATTGCCGCCACCTTGCCGGAAAGATTCCTCATCTGACGGCCCTCCCTAAGGGTGTCTCGTGGTGTCTCGTGATATATGTCGGATTTAAATGTGGTGTGAACCGTCACCACTTTAATTTTGACATTGACTGATGTCAAATAGCGAAATGGAGAACTCTCTCGAACTCAGCAAGAAGGGCCGCCCATACGGCGGGGTCGCATCCGAGGCGCGCGCCGCGGAGCGCCGCGACGCGCTGATTCGCGCGGGCACGCGGATCTTCGGCACGATCGGCTTTCGCCGGGCGACGGTGCGCGCGATCTGCCAGGAGGCGAAGCTCAACGACCGCTATTTCTACGCGGCGTTCGACAGCGCCGACGCGTTGCTGCGTTGCACCTATCAGCATCACGCGGAGCAGTTGCGCGCGTCGGTGACGCGGGCGGTCGACGCGCTCGGCTGCGCGCGCGACGGGCTCGAGGCGCGGGTCGACGCGGGGCTCGCGGCGTTCTTCGCGTTTTTGCGCAACACGTGCGCGGCGCGCGTGCTGCTGCTCGAAGTGATGGGCGTGAGCGCGGAAACCGATGCGACCTATCAACGGAATCTGCTCGAATTCGGCAAGATGATCATTTCGCTCGCCGGGCCGGTGAGCGAGAACGCCGACGCGCGCGCGGACCAGCGGATCATCGGGCTCGCGCTCGTCGGCGCGATGACGAACGTCGGCGCGGCATGGCTGCTGACCGGCTATCGCGATCCGGAGGAGAAGATGGTGCGAAATTGCCGGAAGGTGCTGCTCGGGACGCTGCGGTTTCTCGCAGCGAGGTGAGCGGGCGGCGTCGGCGCTGGGTTCCAAGCCGTCGCTCCGAGCCGTCGCGCGCTTGCGGCCCGCGCTTGCGCGGCGAGCCGCGCGTTCAGCATGACGCCGCGAGCCGCGCCTTCAGCGCGTCAATCAACGCGCGCACCTTTGCGGACGAATGGCTTGCCGACGGAAACACCGCGTGGATGTCGCCGGGCGGAAACGACCAGCCCGGCAGCAGGCGCACGAGCCGGCCGGCCGCGATGTCGCCGGCGCTCGAGAAACTCGTCGCGACGCCGAAGCCGCCGCCCGCGAGCACCGCCGCGCGGCACGCGGTCGCCGTGTTCGACACGAACGCGCGCCTGCAACGCACGCTCGCGCGCTCGCCGCGCGCGTTCGCGAGCTCGAGCGTCGTGCGCGGCACCGTCGACAGCATCACGTACGGCAGCGCGCCGAGCGCATCGGGCGCGGCCGGCGCGCCGTGGCGCGCGACGAACGCCGGGCTTGCGACGAGCCAGCGCTCGAAGCCGCCGAGCTTCACCGCGCGATGGTTCGAATCGGCGAGCCGGCCGAGCCGGATCGCGACGTCGAGGTTCTCGCGCACGAGATCGACGACGCGGTCGTCGCATTGCAATTCGACGTCGAGCGCCGGATGCGCGTCGCGCAGCGCGACGAGCGCTGGCGCGACGACGAGCGCGCCGTAATCGACGGGCGCGCTCACGCGCAGCGTGCCGCGCAGCGGCCCCGCGTCGCCCGCCACCGCGGCGAGCGCCGCGTCGGTCGCGCGCAGGATGTCGCGGCACGCGTCGTAGAACGCGCGGCCCGCCTGCGTCACGTTGAGCCGCCGCGTGGTCCGCACGACGAGGCTCGCGCCGACCTCCGCCTCGAGCCGCTGGACGTGCGTGCTCACCATCGTCTTCGCGAGGCCGAGCCGTTCGGCCGCCGCCGTCAGCGAGCCGGCCTCGACCACGGCGACGAAGATCGCCAGCCGGTTCAGGTTCACGTCGCGGATGTCCGCCATTGCCGATTGTCCATTCGTCAAGGATTGTGTTTCGGCAATTATCCATCTTATGTGAACACGATGCGCGCGCTACGCTGCGGGTGTCGGCGGCCGGATCGTCGCTGCGCCGCGCCGATGGCCGGCGCTGTCGGCCGCCGCGCGTTTGCGCCGTGTTGCGTCGTCGTTTGACGCTTGTTTTTTGTGCTTCGCCCTTCGTTCGAGGAGTGCCGCCCCATGTCCACCCGCCGCCCGCCCGCCTCGCCGATCCGGCTCCACCGGAGCCCGCTGTCCGGCCACTGTCATCGCGTCCAGTTGTTCCTGTCGCTGCTCGGCCTGCCCGTCGAGCTCGTCGAAGTCGACATGCGCGGCGGCGCGAACCGCCGCCCTGAATTTCTCGCGCTCAATCCGTTCGGACAGGTGCCCGTCATCGAGGACGGCGAGTTCGTGCTGTTCGATTCGAACGCGATCCTCGTCTATCTCGCGAAGCGCTACGGCGATCCGTCGTGGCTGCCCGACGATCCGCCGCGCGCGGCCGCCGTGCAGCGCTGGCTGTCGCTCGCGGCGGGACCGATCGCGTACGGCGCGGCCGCCGCGCGCCTCGTCACGCTGTTCGGCGCGTCGCTCGATCGCGCGAGCGCGATCCGGATCGCGCAGCGGCTGTTCGACGTGATCGAGCCCGAGCTTGCCGGCAAGCGCTTCGCGACGGGCGGGCATCCGACGATCGCCGACGTCGCCGCGTATGCGTACATCGCGCACGCGCCCGAGGGTGGCGTGTCGCTCGATCCCTACCCGAATTTGCGCGCGTGGCTCGCGCGCATCGAGGCGTTGCCGGGTTTCGTGCCGATGCCCGCGAGCGACGCGGGGTTGCGCGTGGCCTGACGCCGCCGGGCGCGGCGCTGCCCGCCGCTGCCCGCCGCCTGACCCTTGCGAAGGAGAACGACATGACGCAACCTGCGTCGGCAGCGCCCGAGGCGCCGCCGCCCGTCGCGCCGTTTCACGACGGCGAGCTCGCCGCGCAGCGGCGCGCGGGCGTTCTGGATACGGCCGCCGTGTCCGGCGGGCGCGGCATCCGTACATTCATGCCCGATCAACATCGCGCGTTCTTCGCGCAATTGCCGTTCTTCGTCGTCGGCGGCATCGACGGCGACGGCCAGCCATGGGCGACGCTGCGCGTCGGCGCGCCGGGCTTCGTGTCGTCGCCGCAGCCGCGCACGCTCGACATTGCGGGCGGCGCGCTGCGCGACGATCCGCTCGCCGGCCACTGGCGCGTCGGCAGCCTGCTCGGCGGGCTCGGCATCGAGCTGCATACGCGGCGGCGCAACCGGATCAACGGCGTCGTCGCGTCGCTCGCGGGCGACGCGATGTCGGTGACGGTCGGCCAGAGCTTCGGCAACTGCGCGAAGTACATCCAGAGCCGCACGCCGACGCCCGCGCCGCCTCGGCAGGCGGACCCCGCGCCGCCTCAGCGCCGCGCCGCGCGGCTCGACGCCGACGACCGCGCGCTGCTCGCGCGCGCGGATACGTTCTTCATCGCGACCGCGAACGCGTCGGATGCGGCGGGCGGCGCGCGCGGCGTCGACGTGTCGCATCGCGGCGGGCCGCCGGGCTTCGTGCGCGTCGACGACGACCGCACGCTGACGACGCCCGACTACAGCGGCAACAACTTCTTCAACACGATCGGCAATCTGCTGCACGACCCGCGCGCGGGTTTGCTGTTCGTCGACTTCGAGCGAGGCGACTTGCTGTACGTCGCGGCCGACGCGGAGATCGTCTGGGACGGGCCGGCGATCGCCGCGTTCGACGGCGCGCAGCGGCTCGTGCGCTTGCGGATTCGCGAAGTGCGGCGCAGCGCGGCGGTGCTGCCGTTGCGGTGGTCGGCGCCGCGGTTCGCGCCGCAGTTCGCGGCATGGAGCGGGGCGGGCGCGTTTTCGTCTTCGTTGGGGATGGAATCGGCGCAAGTGCTGGAATCGTCGGCGTCATCGACAGTATTGAAGGCGTCGGAGGCGTCGGAGGCAACACAGGCGACGAAAGAGATGGCGCAGGCTTGCGCCGTGATTTCCGCGCCGTCGCCGGACACCCGCTGGCGCACGCTCGTCGTCGCGGCGGTGCGCGACGAGACGCCCGACGTCCGCTCGTTCCATTTCGAAGCCGCCGACGCGCGCCCGCTCGCGCCGTTCGAGCCGGGCCAGCATCTGACGATCCGGTTGCCCGCGGCCGCGCGATCCGGGCCGCTGATCCGCAGTTACACGCTGTCCGACGCATTCGACGGCCGGCGCTACCGGATCAGCGTCAAGCGCGACGGCAAAGCGTCGTCGTGGCTGCACGATCACGCGCGGCCCGGCGTGCGCATCGATGCGATGGCGCCGCGCGGCGCGTTCACGTTCGATGCGGCGAGCCCGCGGCCCGCCGTGTTCGTGTCGGCGGGGATCGGCATCACGCCGATGATCGCGATGCTCAACGGCGCGCTCGCGTACCGCGCGGCGGGCGCGCCGGCCGATGCGCACGCGAAGCGGATCTACTTCGTGCACGGCGCGCGGCGCGGCGCCGAGCGGCCGTTCGCCGCGCATCTCGCCGATGCGGCGCGCGCGCATCCGGCGTTGTCGGTGCACCTGTTCGACAGCCGCGCCAACGGCGCGCCGACCGACGCGTCGCCGGGCCGCGTGAGCGTCGACGCGCTGACGCGCGTGTTGCCGTTCGGCAGCTACGACTTCTATCTGTGCGGGCCGGCGGCGTTCATGAAATCGCTGTACGACGGTTTGCGCGCGCTCGACGTGCCCGACGAGCGCATCCGCTTCGAGACATTCGGGCCGTCGAGCATTCGGCGCACGGCGTCGCGTGGCGGCGAGAAGAACGACGACAGAGACGACGCGAAAGCCGACAGGCAGGCTGGCGAACACGCGGCGACCGTCGTGTTCAGCCGGTCGGAGCGCACGGTCGAATGGACGCCGCGCGACGGCACGCTGCTCGAACTCGCGGAGGCGCACGGCGTGCCGGCGGATTCGAATTGCCGATCGGGCGCATGCGGCACGTGCGCGGTGCGCGTGCTCGGCGGACGGGTTCGCTACGGCGGTGCGGTCGACGCGGAGGTCGCGCCGGGCATGGCGCTCGTCTGCATGGCGACGCCGGATTGCATCGGCGATGCGCAAAGCGGGCCACCCCGCGTGACGCTGGATCTGTAGCGCGACGGACCGGGGCGGCGAAGCTGCCGCCTCGTTGCTTCATCGCTTCGCTGTATCGTCACTCGTCACTCGCGCGAGCCGCAGGCTGCGTGCCCCGCACCGCACACGCCTACCTCACCAAAATCCCGCCGACAACCGAAATCGCGCGCCGCACGCGCGAGCGCACATCTTTCGTTCCCCGATCGATTCGACCCCTGGCGTTCGCCGCCCGCGCACGTTATGTTCTCGTCCGATGAATAAACGGGCTCGCGCGTCCGGTCGAGACGGCCGGCGAGCCGGACCGGTCGCGCCGGCGACGGCGGCGTTCCATCCCATCTCCGAGGTACGTTCGTGGACATCTTGCGCAGCTTGTGTGGCATCGTGGTATTGCTCGGCGTCGGTTATGCGCTGTCGATCAACCGGCGGGCGATCAGCGCCCGCACCGTCGTCGCGGCGCTCGCGACGCAACTCGCGATCGGCTCGCTCGTGCTGTTCGTGCCCGTCGGCCGCGACGCGCTCGCGGCGACCGCGCACGCGGTCAACAGCGTGCTGGAGATGGGGCAGCACGGCGTCGCGTTCCTGTTCGGCGGCCTCGTCGGCGACAAGATGTTCGCGCTCTTCGGCGACGGCGGCTTCGCGTTCGCGCTGCGCGTGCTGCCGATGATCGTGTTCGTCACGTCGCTGATCGCGGTGCTGTACTACGTCGGCGTGATGAAGTGGCTGATCAGGATCGTCGGCACCGCGATGGCGAAGCTGCTCGGCGTGAGCCGCATCGAGGCGTGCTCGGCCGTCGCGACGATCTTCCTCGGCCAGAGCGAGATGCCCGCGTTCGTGAAGCCGTTCATCCGGCGGATGAGCGCAACCGAGGTGTTCGCGGTGATGTCGAGCGGCATGGCGTCGGTCGCGGGCTCGGTGCTCGCCGGCTACGCGGGGCTCGGCGTGAAGATGGAGTATCTGCTCGCCGCGTCGTTCATGGCGATTCCGGGCGGCCTGCTGTTCGGCAAGATGCTGTGCCCGACGACGGAGCCTTCGCGCGTCGTCGTCGATTCGCTCGAGTTCGACGAGAAGCGCGCGGCGAACGTGATCGAGGCGGCCGCGTCCGGCGCGGGCGTCGGGATGCGCATCGCGGTGAACGTCGGTACCATGCTGATCGCGTTCATCGGCCTGATCGCGCTGTTGAACGCGATGGTCGGGCTCGTCGCCGGCTGGCTCGGCTTTGCCGGCGTCACGCTGCAATCGCTGCTCGGCACGCTGTTTGCGCCGCTCGCGTGGCTGATCGGCGTGCCGTGGCAGGATGCGTCGGTGGCCGGCAGCTTCATCGGCCAGAAGCTGATCCTGAACGAGTTCGTCGCGTACGGCGCGCTGTCGCCCTATCTGAAGGACGCCGCGCAGGTCGTCGCGGCCGGGTTGCCGGTGCTCGCGCCGAAGACGATCGCGATCGTGTCGTTCGCGCTCTGCGGCTTCGCGAATTTCTCGTCGATCGCGATCCTGACGGGCGGCTTCACCGCGGTCGAGCCCGGCATGCGCTCCGACGTCGCGCGCTACGGCCTGCGCGCGCTCGCGGCCGCGACGCTGTCGAACCTGATGAGCGCGACGATCGCCGGGCTGTTCCTGTCCCTTTCCTGAACGAGGTGCCCGCATGGAGCTTTCGTTGAATCGCAATCAATTGACCGAAGCGGCGCTGAAGGCGCTGCACCTGATCGACCTCACGTCGCTGAACGACGACGACACCGACGACAGCATCGCCGCGCTCGCCGCGTCGGCCGACACGCCGGTCGGCACGCCCGCCGCGCTGTGCGTGTACCCGCGCTTCGTCGGCGCGGCGCATGCGGCGCTCGCGCGGCACGGGCTCGTGCTGCCGGTGGCGACCGTCGCGAACTTCCCGCACGGCGCGGCCGATCCGGACGCGGCCGCGCGCGAGACGGCCGATGCGCTCGCGCGCGGCGCGGACGAGATCGACGTCGTGTTTCCGTATCGCGCGCTCATCGACGGCGACGAGCGGGTCGGGCGCGAGCTCGTCGCGCAATGCCGCGCGGCGGCGGGCGGCCAGTGCCTGAAGGTGATCCTCGAGACGGGCGAGCTGCGCGACGCGGCGGCGATCCGCCGCGCGAGCGAGATCGCGATCGAGGAGGGCGCGGATTTTCTGAAGACGTCGACGGGCAAGGTCGCGGTGAACGCGACGCTCGACGCGGCGGCCGTGATGCTCGCGACGATCCGCGTCGCGGGGCGCATGGTCGGCTTCAAGGCGGCGGGCGGCGTGCGCACCGCGCAGGATGCGGCGCAGTACCTGTCGCTCGCTGAGCGCGAGCTCGGCTCCGGCTATCTGACGAGCGCGACGTTCCGCTTCGGCGCGTCGGGGCTGCTCGGGAATCTGCTCGAGACGCTCGGGCACCGGGCGGGCGCGACGCGCGGCAGCGCGTATTGAGTGAGGCGCGGGCGCTGCGCGTTGCAAAAGGGCGGCGTCAGTCGAAGCGGGCGCGTCGCGTTCGATTGCGATCGGCGCGCCGTTCGATGGCGACCAGGCCGAGGCTCGGGGGCGCGCTCGCGCGAGCGAGTTCGTCGAGCGCCCGAAGCCAGCGGCGGCCGGGCAGCGCGTTCAGGACCGCGCGCCATTCGATAGCCGGCGCGAGCAGCCGAAACCGCCGGCGCACCCGCCGCGATGCGCGGGCCGCCAGGCGAGCGAGCGGGCGGGCGCGGACGGCTGATGGATCGGGACGCATCCGGACTTCCGTCAATGAACCGGCGCATAGCCGAGCCTCTCGACGCCGTACGCTTCGATCCAGTCGTCGCGATCGTCGAATCCCATCGTCTTCGCGAGGTAGTCGGCCATGTCTTCCGGCGTCGGCGTGACCGACGAATCGTAGTAACCCAGCGGGGCTTCGGCTTTCGGCATCAAGATGGCGTAGAGCATGTCGACCTCCGTGTCTTTAGTCAACTTAACGGCCGCAACCCGCGCCGCCTTGACAGGGAAAATCCCGGGTTAGAGTGATATGCCGAATTTCGATCGAGATCGGAAAACGGAAAGCAATGAATCAGGCGGGAGAGAGGGAATGCGCGGCTCTTCAGGTTTTCGCGTGCCGCGTGCGCGCCCGTGTTAGCGTTTCTCCTCACGGGATTTCACCCGGCCGCGCGGCTTCGGCGACGGATCGGCCGCCGGCGCGCGCAGTGGGCGGCTTCGTCGTTTCGAATGCGCCCGAATGCCATTCAATTGTGTCGCTGATAATCAAAGGCTTGGGCAAACCATGACTTTTCTGCCGCAGGAATTCATCCGCAAGGTGCGCGACCGCGAGCCGCTCGATGCGGCCGACGTCGTGCGTTTCGTGCGCGGCGTGACGACAGGCGACGTGACCGAAGGCCAGATCGCCGCGTTCGCGATGGCCGTCCATTTCAACGAGCTGCCGCTGTCCGCGCGGATCGCGCTGACGCTCGCGCAGCGCGATTCGGGCGACGTGCTCGACTGGCGCGGCGAGCGCCTGAACGGCCCGGTCGTCGACAAGCATTCGACGGGCGGCGTCGGCGACTTGACGTCGCTCCTGATCGGGCCGATGGTCGCCGCGTGCGGCGGCTACGTGCCGATGATCTCGGGGCGCGGCCTTGGCCACACGGGCGGCACGCTCGACAAGCTCGAGGCGATTCCCGGCTACGACGTCGCGCCGTCCGTCGGTACATTGCGCCGCGTCGTGCGCGACGCGGGCATCGCGATCGTTGGCCAGACCGCGCAGCTCGCGCCCGCCGACAAGCGGATCTACGCGGTGCGCGACGTGACGGCGACCGTCGAATCGATCTCGCTGATCACCGCGTCGATCCTGTCGAAGAAGCTCGCGGCGGGCGTCGGCGCGCTCGCGATGGACGTGAAGGTCGGCTCCGGCGCGTTCATGCCGACGGCGGAGAAATCGGCCGAGCTCGCGCGCAGCATCGTCGACGTCGGCAACGGCGCCGGAATGAAGACGGCCGCGACGCTCACCGACATGAACCAGGCGCTCGCGCCGTGCGCGGGCAATGCGATCGAGGTGCGCTGCGCGATCGATTTCCTGACGGGCGCGGCGCGCCCAGCGCGGCTCGAAGCGGTCGGTTTCGCGCTCGCGGAGCAGATGCTGACGATGGGCGGGCTCGCCGCGGACGCGGGCGACGCGCGCCGCCGGTTGCGCGCCGCGCTCGAATCGGGCACGGCTGCCGAGCGGTTCGCGCGGATGGTCGCGGCGCTCGGCGGGCCCGCCGATCTGATCGAGCGGCCGGAGCGGCATCTGCCGCGCGCGGCGGTTGCCGTGCCGGTGGCCGCCGCGCGTGCCGGCTGGATCGAGCGGATCGACGCGCGCGCGCTCGGCCTCGCGGTCGTCGGCTTGGGCGGCGGGCGCGCGAAGATCGGCGACGCGCTCGATCATTCGGTCGGGCTGTCCGCGCTCGCGGAGCTGGGTGAGCGCGTCGAGGCGGGCCAGCCGCTCGCGACCGTTCACGCGCGCGACGCCGACGCGGCCGCGCAGGCCGCCGAAGCGGTGCGCCGCGCGTATCGGATCGGGGCTGAACCGCCGGCGCAGACGCGCGCCATCTATGCGGTGATCGAATGATCGATCATGTGGCGGGCATCGGCGCATCGGCGCATCGAACCGGCCGAGGCATGGCGGATATCGGATATGTCGCGGCGCGCGGCGCCGCGCAAGCAACATGCAACGTCGCCCACCGCGGCGCAAAAACGAAATCGCCGGACATCGAATCATCGAACAAGGGAACACGACATGACTCACCACGCACTGATCGAAGCGGCGAAGGCCGCGCGCGAAAAGGCCTACGCGCCGTATTCGAACTTCAAGGTCGGCGCGGCGCTCGCGACGAACGACGGCAAGATCTTCCACGGCTGCAATGTCGAGAACGCGTCGTATGGGCTGTGCAATTGCGCGGAGCGCACCGCATTGTTCTCGGCACTCGCGGCGGGCTACCGGCCGGGCGAGTTCGCGGCGATCGCGGTCGTCGGCGAGACGGACGGCCCGATCGCGCCGTGCGGCGCGTGCCGGCAGGTGATGATCGAGCTCGGCACGCCGACGCTCGAAGTCGTGCTGGCGAACATGTCGGGCGACGCGCGCGTGACGAGCGCGGGCGACCTGCTGCCGGATGCGTTCTATCTGAAGTGACGCGGCGCCGCGCGTGCGCGATTCGCCGCGCCGCGCCATGCTTCGCGTGCTTTCCGCGTTATTCGTCTGTCATTTTCCCTTCATTGACGCGCGTCAAGGTCCGCGCCGCGCAATGCGCGATGCTGGTTTGCGTGCGCCGCCGCGCGCGTTCTGCCGCCGGCGGCCGTTTATCGAAACCGGTCGGCGAGGAGACGACGATGAAATCCGATGCTGCGCTCAGGCAAGATGTCGAACAGGAACTGTATTGGGATCCGTCGCTGGATGCGCGGCAGATCGACGTGTCGGTGCACGATCGCATCGTGACGCTGCGCGGCTTCGTGCCGAGCTGGGCGCAGAAGTACGCGGCGCAGAAGGCCGCGCAGCGCGTCGCCGGCGCGCGGGCGCTCGTGCTCGAGCTGAAGGTGCTGCCGAGCGAATCGCCGCGCGACGACGAAGTGCTCGCCGCCGCGATCGTGTCGGCGCTCGCGTGGCAGGAAGGGCTGGCCGGGCAGGAGATCCGCGTCGACGTCGACGAGGGGTGCGTCACGCTCACGGGCGAAGTCGAGTTCGGCTATCAGCGGCAGGCGGCCGAGACGGTCGTGAGCCGGATGCGCGGCGTGATCGGCGTCGTCAACCGGATCGCCGTGCGCTCGCAGGACGCGGGCGCGACCGTGCGCGAGCGCGTCGCGGATGCACTCGCGCGGCGCGCGCAGCGCGAGGCCGCGCATATCGAAGTCGACGAGCGCGACGGCATCGTCACGCTGACGGGCACCGTCGATTCGCTGATCGAGCGGCGCGCGGCCTGCGGCGCGGCGTGGTCGGTGAAGGGCGTGCGCGAGGTCATCGATCAACTGACCGTCGCGTAGGCGCGGGCGGCGATGCGCGCGGCGCACGGCGCGCGTGGCGTCCGGCACCGACCGGCGGCAAGCGGCCGTCGGCCCGCGTCCAGGCCGATGGTTCGACGCCGGATCGACCGCACGACGCCTTGCAGCGTGCGACCCCGCGCCGCCGCACCGGCCATCATCCCGTTCGCTTTTCGTTGCGACGCCCTTTTTTTCGACCGCCACGATGCCCGAAATCGTCACCGTCACGCCGAATCCCGCCATCGACGTCGCGACGTCCGTCGAGCGCGTCACCGATACCCGCAAGCTGCGCTGCGGCCCCGCGCGGCGCGATCCGGGCGGCGGCGGGATCAACGTCGCGCGCGTGCTGACGCGCCTCGGCGCCGATTGCTCGGCGGTCTATCTGGCGGGCGGCGAGACCGGCCTCGCGCTGCACGGCCTGCTCGCCGACGAGTGCGTGCGCGCGAGCTGCGTCGACATCGCCGGCGAGACGCGCGAAAACTTTTCGGTGCACGAAACGTCGACGGGGCGCGAATTCCGCTTCGTGCTGCCGGGGCCCGCGCTCGCGCCCGACGAATGGCCGCGCTGCGTCGACGCGCTCGCGCGGCTCGCCGATGCGTCGCGCTATCTGGTGATGAGCGGCAGCCTGCCGCCCGGGATGCCGGACGATTGCTACGGCCGGCTCGCGCGGCTCGCGAACGCGCGCGGCGTGCGCGCGGTCGTCGACACGTCGGGGCCGGCGCTCGCGGCCGCGCTTGAGGCGGGCGTCTATCTGGTGAAGCCGAGCCTCGGCGAGTTGCGCGCGCTGACCGGGCTGCCGCTCGAAGACGACGACGCGCGCCTCGCGGCCGCGCGCGCGATCGTCGGCAGCCGGCGCGCGCAGATCGTCGCGCTGACGCTCGGCGACGCAGGCGCGCTCGTCGTGTCGCGCGACGAAGCGGTGCGGCTGCCGGGCGTGAAGGTCGCGGTGCGCAGCGCGATCGGCGCGGGCGACAGCTTCGTCGCGGGGCTCGTCGATGCGCTCAATCGAGGCGCGAGCGTCGCCGATGCGTCGCGCTACGCGCTCGCCGCCGCGTCGGCGTCGCTGCTGAGCGTGGGCACCGCGCTGTGCGCGAAGGACGACGTCGAGCGGATCTATCGCGAACTGCCGGGGATGGTCGACGCGTGATGCGCGATGCATGAGTCGGCCGGCGATCCAGCCGCCCTCATTGGCTTCTTCGCACGCGCAAGTCCTCGCCGGCACGCACGAAGCGCATGCCGACGAGGCTCGCGCCGCCGCTACCGTCCGGCGCTCCCGGGCGCGCGGGCATGCAGAACCGAGGCCGCATCCCGCGCGATCACCTGCTCCTCGTCGGTCGGCACGACGAGCACCGCGACGCGGCTCCCGTCGCGGCTGACGATCTCCGCATTGCGCGCGTTGGCGCCTGCATCGAGCTCGACGCCGAGCCAGCGCAGCCGCTCGCACACCGCGGCGCGCGTCTGCGGCTGATGCTCGCCGATGCCCGCGGTGAACACGAGCGCGTCGAGGCCGCCGAGCGTCGCCGCGAGCCGCGCCGCCTCGCCCGCGATCCGGAACGCGAACAGCTCGAGCGCGTCGCGCGCGCCGGCCGACGGATCGGCGAGCAGCACGCGCGCGTCGCCGCTCACGCCGGACACGCCGAGCAGGCCCGAGCGGTGATACAGCATCTGCTCGACGTCGTCGACCGTCTGGCCGAGCGTCTTCTGCAGGTGCAGCACGACGCCCGCGTCGAGCGCGCCGCAGCGCGTCGCCATCGGAATGCCGTCGAGCGTCGAGAAGCCCATGCTGGTGTCGCGGCTCACGCCCGCGTCGAGCGCGCACAGGCTCGCGCCGCTGCCGAGATGCGCGGCGACGATCTTGCCGCGCGCGATTGACGGATGCCGCTCGCGCAGCCGCCCGGCGACGTACCGGTACGACAGCCCATGAAAACCGTAGCGCTTGACGCCTTCGTCGAACAGCGCGCGCGGCAGCGCGAAGCGCCGCACGAGATCGGACTGCGTGCGGTGGAACGCGGTGTCGAACGACGCGACCTGCGGCAGGTGCGGCCGCAGATGGCGCAGCGCGCGAATCAGCCGCACGCTCTGCGGCTGATGCAGCGGCGCGAGCGGCACGAGCGCCGCGATCGCGGCGAGCGTCCGGTCGTCGATGCGCACCGGCCCGTCGAACGCGTCGCCGCCGTGCACGACGCGATGGCCGACCGACACCAGCTCGTGCACCGACAGATGCGCGTCGATCCAGTTGAGCGCCTCGTCGAGCACGCCGTGCAGATCGTCGGTGACGGGCGCGGCGAGCGGCACCGTGTGCGCGTCGCCGCCGTTCGAGTATTCGAACTGGAGCGGCGCGCGGTTGAAGTCGATCTTGCCGCGCCCGAGCGGCGCGGGTTCGCCGTTCGCGACGCTGTAGAGGCCGATCTTCAGCGTCGACGAGCCGGCATTGAACGTGAGCAGCAGCGGCTCGCTCATGACGCGAGCGCGCCGGCGCGCGTCCTTTCGGCGACGAGCTTCGCGAGCGCGGCGGACGCAATCCGCACGCGCAGGCTGTCCGCGCGGCTCGTCAGGATGATCGGCAGCCGCGCGCCGAGCACGAGGCCCGCGGCGTCGGCGCCCGCGAAGTACATCAGTTGCTTCGCGAGCATGTTGCCCGCTTCGAGATCCGGCACGAGCAGGATGTCGGCGTCGCCGGCGACGGGCGACGCGATGCCCTTCGACGTGGCGGCGACCGCGCTCACCGCATTGTCGAACGCGAGCGGCCCGTCGACGACCGCGCCCGCGATCTGGCCGCGTGCGGCCATCACGGTGAGCGCGGCCGCGTCGAGCGTGGACGGCATTTTCGGGTTGACGGTCTCGACCGCCGCGAGCACCGCGACGCGCGGCCGCTCGACGCCGAGCACGTGCAGCAGATCGACCGCGTTCTGGCAGATGTCGCGTTTTTGCTCGAGCGTCGGCGCGATGTTGATCGCCGCATCGGTGATGACGAGCGGCTTCGGATACGCGGGCACGTCCATCGCATACACGTGGCTGATGCGCCGCTCGGTGCGCAGCAGCGACGCCGGGCCGACGACCGCCGCGAGCAGCTCGTCGGTGTGCAGGCTGCCCTTCATCAGCGCGGCGACCTTGCCCGCGCCGCCCATCTCGACCGCGCGCGCGGCGGCCGCGTGGCTGTGCTCGACCGGCTCGATCGGCACGCCCGCGAGACTCACGCCGGCCGCCTCGGCGACCGCGCGGATCTTCGCTTCCGGGCCGATCAGGATCGGCTCGATCAGGTTCGCGTCGCGCGCGTCGATCGCCGCGCGGATCGCATCCGGCGAGCATGGATGGACGACCGCCGTGCGCAGCGGCGGCTGCTCGCGCGCGTCGCGCACGAATGTCTCGTAGCGGTCGTGGCGGCGCACCGCGACATCGGGCCCCGGCACGCGTTCCCACTTGATCGGCGTATCGGGCGCGATCACGGTGGCGGTGCCGCGCAGCACGACCTGGCCTTCCTGGTTCGTGCAGCGCGTGTCGAGCAGCACGATCCGCTTTTCCGCGCGCTTTTCCGTGACGGTCACGGTTGCCGTGATCGTGTCGCCCGGCGCGACCGGATGACGGAACTCGAGCGTTTGGTCGAGATAGATCGTGCCCGGCCCCGGCAGCTTCGTGCCGAGCACCGCGGACACGAGCGCGCCCGTCCACATCCCATGAACGACGATGTGGCCGAACAGGTCGTGCGCGGCGAACGTCGCGTCGAGGTGCGCGGGGTTCACGTCGCCGGACATCGCGGCGAACAGGTCGATGTCGTCGCGCGACGCGATGCGCACGAGCGATGCGCTGTCGCCGATCGCGAGCGAGTCGAACGGGCGGTTCTGAAGGATTTCGCGATCCACGCGGCACTCCTTATTTCTGGAACACGTAGGTGCCCGGCGCGTCGCCGAGCGCGTGCGCGCCCGATTTGCCGAGCGTCGGCGGCGCGACGCGCTGCGCGCTTGAATGCCGGGCGAGCCACGCGTGCCACGCGGGCCACCACGAGCCTTCGAAATCGGTCGCGCCGGCGAGCCATTCGTCGGGCGAGACGCTCGGCGCGTCGGCGGCCGTCACCTTCATCCGGTAATGGCGCTTCGGATGGCCGGGCTCGCTGACGATGCCCGCGTTGTGGCGGCCCGCCGTCAGCACGAACGTCACGTCGCTGCCGCTCAGGTAGTGGATCTTGTAGACGGAGCGCCACGGCGCGATGTGGTCGTGCTCGGTGCCGACGACGAAGAACGGCGCGCGGACGTTGTGCACCGACACCGTCTGCCCGTCGATCACGTAGCGGTTCGTCGCGAGGTCGTTGTCGAGGAACAGGTGGCGCAGATACTCGGAGTGCATCCGGTACGGCATCCGCGTCGAATCGGCGTTCCACGCCATCAGGTCGATCATCGGGGTGCGCTCGCCGAGCAGATAGTCGTGGATCACGCGCGACCAGATCAGATCGTTCGACATCAGCAACTGAAACGATCCCGCCATCTGGTGCGCGCCGAGAAACCCGCGCTCCCACATCATGCTTTCGAGGAAGTGGATCTCGCTGTCGTCGATGAACAACTGCAGCTCGCCGGGCTCGGTGAAATCCGTCTGCGCGGCGAGCAGCGTGACCGATGCGAGGCGCTCGTCGCCCGCGTTCGCCATCGCGGCCGCCGCGATCGAGAGCAGCGTGCCGCCCAGGCAGTAGCCGGTCGCGTGGATCTTCGCTCCGGGCACGATCTCGCCGATCGTGTCGAGCGCGTCCATCACGCCGAGCTTGCGGTAGTCGTCGAGGCTCAGGTCGCGATCGCTCGCGTCGACGTTGCGCCATGAGATGCAGAACACCGTGTGCCCCTCGCCGACCAGGTAGCGGATGAGCGAGTTGTGCGCCGACAGATCGAGGATGTAGTACTTCATGATCCACGCGGGCGCGATCAGCACGGGCTCCGCGTAGACGTCGGCCGTCGTCGGGCCGTACTGCAGCAGCTCGATCAGGTGGTTGCGGAACACGACGCGCCCGGGTGTGATCGCGAGGTTCTTGCCGACCGCGAAGCGCTCGGCGCCCGCGGGCGGCTGTTTCGTCAGCAGGCGGCGCACGTCGTCCAGATAGTTCCGCACGCCCTGCGCGAGGTTCGCGCCGCCCGTGAGCGCGGTGCGCTGCGCGATTTCCGGGTTCGTCGCGACGTAGTTCGCCGGCGCGAACATGTCGAGCATCTGCCGCGCGGAGAATGCGACGACGTCCTCGTGATGCGGCGACACGCCGGGCACGTCGTGGGTCGCCGCGCGCCACCATTGCTCGGCGAGCAGGAACGACTGGTGCCAGAAGCGGTACGGCTCGAGCTGCCACGCGCTCGCGCGGAAGCGCCGGTCGCCCGGCGACGGCTGCGCGGGCGGCGCGGGCGTGTGTCCGGCGGCCGCTTCGAACAGGTATTCGGCGAGCAGCGCCGCGTGCTTCACCGCGAGCGTCGCGAGCTCCGTGCGCTTGCCGGGCGCGGCCGCGAGGTGGATCAGCCAGTCCGACAGCGCGAGCTGCAACGATGCGGGCGACAGGCCCGACGTCAGCTTCGCGAGCGACGCCTCCTTCGCGAGATCGAAGATGCGATAAGGGTTTTCAGGCTCGCCGGACGCGGGCGGGTGGGCGGGCAGCGGCGCGGCGGGCGCGCCGGATGCGGGGGTGTGGCGTGTGTCCATCGGGCTTCCTTAGGCTGGCGCTGCGCGGGCGACGGCATGACGAAGCACGGCAGCCGATGCGGCCGGCCTTGCGCGAAGCCGCTGCGCGGGCGTTGCCGCCCGCCGCGCGCCTCGATCGCACGCGTCGACGATCACTGACACGGCCACTGTAGCCACGCATAGATCTGCGGAATCTGATTTGAATCAACGATCGACGCCGGGCGCCGCGCGAATCGCGTCGTCGCCGCGTGCGTGCGCGTCGATTGTTTCGTATGGCGAGACGCGTCGTTTCATCTGGCGATTTTCCGTTTCTTGACCGAGATCAGCCGGCAGGCGGCGCGCGCCGTTATGGTGAAGCCATCGACGAACCAGCCAGACGGGAGCGACGGTGGCGGATCTGCATGCGACGAACGGCACGGCTGCGACGCACGCGAAGCGCGACGCAAGCGACGCAAGCGCCGGGCGCGTCGTCGCGGTGCGCGGCGCGGTCGTCGACGTCGCGTTCGACGGCGGCGTGCTGCCCGCGCTGAACGAAGCGCTCGCGATCCCGATCGACGGCGCCGCGCCGATCCTCGCCGAGGTGCATGCCCACCTGAGCGACGCGGCGGTGCGCGCGCTAGCGCTCGGCCCGACGGGCGGGCTGCGGCGCGGCGCCGCCGCGCGCGCGACGGGCGGGCCGATTCGCGTGCCCGTCGGCGACGCGGTGCTCGGCCGCCTGCTGAGCGTCACGGGCGAGCCCGGCGACGACGGCGCGGCGCTCGCGGCGGACGTCGCGCGGCGGCCGATCCATCGCGGCGCGCCGCCGCTCGCCGAGCAGAAGAGCGCGACCGCGCTGTTCGCGACCGGCATCAAGGTGATCGATCTGCTCGCGCCGCTCGCGCAGGGCGGCAAGGCGGCGATGCTCGGCGGCGCGGGCGTCGGCAAGACGGTGCTCGTGATGGAGCTGATTCACGCGATGGTCGAGCGCTATCGCGGGATCTCGGTGTTCGCGGGCATCGGCGAGCGCTCGCGCGAAGGGCACGAGATGCTGCTCGACATGCGCGGCTCCGGCGTGCTGGGCCGCACGGTGCTCGTCTACGGGCAGATGAACGAGCCGCCCGGCGCGCGCTGGCGCGTGCCGCTCACCGCGCTCGCGATCGCCGAGTATTTTCGCGACGAGCGCGCGCAGAACGTACTGCTTCTGATGGACAACGTGTTTCGCTTCGTGCAGGCGGGCGCCGAGGTGTCGGGCCTGCTCGGGCGGCTGCCGTCGCGGGTCGGCTATCAGCCGACGCTCGCGAGCGAGGTCGCGGCGCTGCAGGAGCGGATCGCATCGGTCGAAGGCGCGGCGGTGACGGCGATCGAGGCCGTCTACGTGCCCGCCGACGATTTCACCGATCCCGCCGTCACCGCGATCGCCGCGCACGTCGACAGCATGGTCGTGCTGTCGCGCGCGATGGCGGCCGAAGGGATGTATCCGGCGATCGACCCGGTCGCGTCGTCGTCGATTCTGCTCGATCCGCTCGTCGTCGGCGACGGGCACGTCGAGGTTGCGATCGAGGTGCGCCGCGTGATCGAGCATTACCGCGAATTGCAGGACGTGATCGCGCTGCTCGGCATCGACGAGCTCGGCGCGGACGACAGGCGGATCGTCGGCCGCGCGCGGCGGCTGCAGCGCTTCCTGACGCAGCCGTTCGCGGTGACCGAGGCGTTCACGGGGCAGGCGGGCGCGTCGGTCGAGATCGCCGACACGATCGCCGGCTGCCGCGCGATCCTGCGCGGCGATTGCGATGACTGGCGCGAGAGCTCGCTGTACATGGTCGGCACGCTCGACGACGCGCGGCGCAAGGAAGCGGCGGCGCGCGAGGCGGATGCGCGGCGCGATGCGGCGGCCGGCTCCGCGTCCGGCGCGGCGCCCGGCTCCGCCGCGCCGCAAGGAGCGCCCGATGGCCGCTGAGCTGCGCGTGACGATCGCGACGCCGGCGCGCGTGTGCGTCGACGATCTGCCGATCGTGTCGCTGCGCGCCGAGGACGCGAGCGGCGCGTTCGGCATCCGCGCGGGCCACGTCGATTTCGTCACGCTGCTGCGCGCGTCGGTCGTGCGCTGGCGCACCGCCGACGACGCGACGCATTACGCCGCGCTCGACGGCGGCGTGCTGCGCGTGACGCGCGGCGCGCGCATCGAGATCGCGTGCCGCGACGCGGTGCTCGGCGAGTCGCTTGCGGAGCTCGAAGCGGTCGTGCGCGGGGTGCGCGCGACGCAGCTCGACGCGAAGCGCCGCGCGCGCGTCGACGAAACGCGGCTGCACGCGCAGGCGGTGCGGCGGCTGCTCACGTATCTGCGGCCCGAGCATGCGAAGGACGGCATGCACGCGCCGATGAAGCCGGAGACGCTCGAATGACGAAGCGTCGGCAGTTCGAGGCGAAGCGCGATGACGCGGCGCGCGGCGACGCACGGCGCGCCCGGTCGCCCGAATCGCCCGAATCGCCCGAATCGCCCGAATCGCCCGCCGCGCGCGATGGCGGGATGCCCGCCGCGGCGCGGTCCGCCGAAGCCGCGTCGAAGCCTGCCGCCGATCGCGTCGAGCTGGCGGCGCGCACGGCCGCGACGCGCGCGGCGCGCGGCGCGCGCGATCCGGAGCCGTCGCTCGGCCGGCGGCTCGCGCAGATCGGCGTGCTCGGCTGGACGATCGTCGCGCCGACGCTCGCCGCGCTCGCGCTCGGCCGCTGGCTCGACCGGACGTTCGCGTCGCGGGTGTTCTTTTCCGCGCCGCTCCTGATGCTCGGCGCGGCGCTCGGCTTCTGGCTCGCGTGGCGCTGGATGAAAGCTCAACAACACGGAGATCGCGATGATTGACATGTGGGAAACCGCGCGCGCGTCGTTCGACGGCATCGCCGTCGCGATCGGGCTCGCGCTCGGGTTCGCCGCCGGCGCGTGCCATTTCGCGTCGCTCGGCTGGAACAGCCGGCTGTTCGTCGCGGGCCGCGCCGGCGCGGCGCTCGCGCTGCAGCTCGTGCGGATCGCGCTCGCGGTGGCGGTGCTCGTCGTGCTCGCGCGCGCGGGTCTCGCGATGCTCGTCGCGGGCTCGGCGGGCTTCTTCGCCGCGCGCGCGCTCGCGGTCCGCCGCGCGGCCGCGCTGACGGGAGCGCGGCGATGAACGCGTCGCCGCTGTCGACCGTGCCGATGTTCTCGATCGGCCCCGTCGGCATCTCGGAACCCGTGCTCGCGACGTGGGCGATCATGGCCATGCTCGTCGCGCTCGCGCTCGCCGCGCGCAGGCGGCTGAGCGTCGACGCGCCGTCGCGGCTGCAAAGCGTGCTCGAATTGTTCGTCGCGACGATCGACGCGCAGATCGCCGACACGATGCAGACGCCGCCCGCGCGCTATCGCGCGCTGATCGGCACGATCTTCGTGCTCGTGTTCTGCGCGAACAGCGCGTCGCTCGTGCCGGGCGTCGAGCCGCCGACCGCGCATCTCGAGACCGATGCCGCGCTCGCGCTCGTCGTGTTCGCGGCGACGCTCTATTACGGCGTGCGCGCGCGCGGCGTGCGCGGCTATCTCGCGACGTTCGCGGAGCCGACGTGGGTGATGATTCCGCTGAACGTCGTCGAGCAACTGACGCGCACGTTCTCGCTGATCGTGCGTCTGTTCGGCAACGTGATGAGCGGCGTGTTCGTGATCGGCATCGTGCTGTCGCTCGCCGGCCTGTTCGTGCCGATTCCGCTGATGGCGCTCGATCTGCTGACGGGCACGGTGCAGGCGTACATCTTCATGGTGCTGTCGATGGTGTTCATCGGCGCGGCCGTATCCGGTGACGAAACTTCCGCGCCGCGGCGCGGGCAGGAGAACGCATGAACAATCTCATCGAAGTGGTCAGCATCGCGGCGGCCGCGCTCGCCGTGTCGTTCGGCGCGATCGGTCCCGCGCTCGCGGAAGGGCGCGCGGTCGGCGCGGCGATGGACGCGATCGCGCGCCAGCCGGACGCGTCCGGCACCGTGTCGCGCACGCTGTTCGTCGGGCTCGCGATGATCGAGACGATGGCGATCTACTGCCTCGTCGTCGCGCTGCTGCTGCTGTTCGCGAATCCGTTCGTCAAGTGACGCGGAGGCGGCGATGCGAATCGACTGGTCCACGCTCGCGCTGCAGGCGGTCAACGTCGTCGTGCTCGTGTGGCTGCTGTCGCGCTTCCTGTTTCGCCCCGTGAGCGAGATCATCGCGAAGCGCCAGGCCGCCGCGCGCAAGCTGATCGACGATGCGGCGCACGAGCGCGACGCCGCGCGCGCCGAGCGCGAACGGGTGTGCGGCGAGCGCGCGTCGCTCGCCGCGGCGCGCGACGATGCGCTGAAGGACGCGCTCGCGCAGGCCGCCGCCGAGCGCGAGCGCCTGATCGACGCCGCGCGCGCCGATGCGCAGGCGCTGCGTGACGCGGCGCGCGCGCAGGCGGACGCCGACGCCGCTCAGCGCGCGAAGGCGCTCGACGCGCGCGCGACGCGCCTCGCGATCGACATCGCCGCGAAGCTGCTCGCGCGGCTGCCGGACAGCGCGCGCGTCGCGGGCTTCGTCGACGGCGTCGCGGCGTCGCTCGCGAAGCTGCCGGCCGACGTGCGCGCGGCGCTCGCCGCCGACGACGCGCAGGTGAGGCTCGTCGCGCCGCGCGCGCTGACCGCGCAGGAGGCGGCCGCGTGCCGCGCGGCGTTCGCGGCGAGCGTCGGCCGGCCGCTCGAGCCCGACGTGCGCGTCGATCCCGCGCTGATCGCGGGGCTCGAGCTCGAATCGAAATATGCGAACGTGCGCAACAGCCTGCGCCAGGATCTCGCGACCATCGAGGCGGCACTGCTGAACGACGATGACGCAAACGCCTGAAGCAACCAATGCCTCAACCAATGCCGCAACCAATGCCGCAACCGATGCCGGCTGGCTCGCGCGCCGCCGCGTCGCGCTCGAGCGCGTCGCGCTCGCACCCGTCGCGCAGGCGCTCGGGCGGGTCGAGCGCGTCGCGGACGGGATCGCGTTCGTGTCCGGCCTCGAAGACGCGATGCTCAACGAAGTGCTGCGCTTCGACGGCGGCGTCACCGGCTTCGCGCACACGCTCGACGAGGATCTGATCAGCGTCGTGCTGCTCGATCCGGACGCGAGCGTTCAGGCGCAAGCGGCGGTCACGCGCACGGGCGCGGTGCTCGAGGTGCCGGTCGGGCCGCAACTGCTCGGGCGCATCGTCGATCCGCTCGGCCGCCCGCTCGACGACGGCGCGCCGCTCGGCACGGCAGGCACGCTGCCGATCGAGCGCCCCGCGCCCGCGATCATCGAGCGCGACCTCGTCAGCGAGCCGCTCGACACTGGCGTGCTGATCGCCGACGCGCTCTTCACGATCGGGCGCGGCCAGCGCGAGCTGATCATCGGCGATCGCGCGACCGGCAAGACCTCGCTCGCGATCGACGCAATTGTCAACCAGCGGCATTCGGACGTGATCTGCGTGTACGTCGCGATCGGCCAGCGCGCGAGCGCGGTGCGGCGCGTGATCGACGCGGTGCGCCGCTACGGCGCGCCCGAGCGCTGCATCTTCGTCGTCGCGCCGGCCGCGTGCGCGCCGGGGCTGCAATGGATCGCGCCGTTCGCGGGGTTCTCGATCGCCGAATATTTCCGGGACCGCGGGCAGCACGCGCTCGTCGTCGTCGACGATCTGACGAAGCACGCGGCGACGCATCGCGAGCTCGCGCTGCTCACGCGCGAGCTGCCCGGCCGCGAGGCGTATCCGGGCGACATCTTCTATGTGCACGCGCGCCTGCTCGAACGCGCGGCGAAACTCTGCGCGAAGCTCGGCGGCGGGTCGCTGTCCGCGCTGCCGATCGCGGAGACCGACGCGGGCAACCTCGCCGCGTACATTCCGACGAACCTGATCTCGATCACCGACGGGCAGATCGTGCTCGATTCGGCGCTGTTCGCCGCGAACCAGCGGCCGGCCGTCGACGTCGGGCTGAGCGTGAGCCGCGTCGGCGGCAAGGCGCAGCATCCGGCGCTGCGCGCGGCATCGGGCCGCCTGCGGCTCGATTACGCGCAGTTTCTCGAGCTGGAGGCGTTCACGCGTTTCGGCGGGCTCACCGATGCGCGGCTGCGCGCGCAGATCACGCGCGGCGAGCGGATTCGCGCGTTGATCACGCAGCCGCGCTTTCGCGCGCTGCGCACGCTCGACGAAGTCGTGCTGCTGAAGGCGCTCGCGGCGGGCGCGCTCGATGCGATGTCGCCGGATCTCGTCGCGCCGCTGCGCGAGAGGCTGCCGTCGTGGCTCGATGCAAGGATCGCGGCGCTCACGCCGGCGGGCGCGCCGCCGTGCAACTGGCTCGCGGACGACGCGGCGCTTTCGGCGCTCGCGGAATCGGTCGGCGAGCTGATCGAGCGGATCGTCGCGGATGCCGCGCATCGCGCGACGGCGGGTGCGCCGGCGGAAGACGCGGCGGGCGACATGGGCGGCGGCGCGCTCGACGGTGCGCCGGAGAGCGGCCGCGCGGCACGCATCGAGCCGGCGCCGCCGGGCGGCGCCGAAACCGGCGCGCGACGCAAGCGATGAGCGACAAGCTCGCCGCAATCGAAGCGCGCACTGACACCGCGCGCCAACTGCAGACCGTGATCGGCGCGATGCAGGGCGTTGCCGCCGCGCGCGCGCACGAGGCGCAGCAGCGCTTGCCGGGCATCCGCGCGTCGGCGGCGACGGTCGGCGCGGCGATCGGCGACGCGCTCGCGGCCGGTGCGCCGTCGCGCGAAGCAGCCGCGAGCCAGTCGCGCGGCGGCGCGCCGCGCGCGCGGCTCGTCGTCGTGCTGTGCAGCGAGCAGGGCTTCGTCGGCGCATACAACGCGCAGTTGATCGACTACGCGATGAGGCCGGGCGCGGACGCGGCGCGCGAATACATGATGGTCGGCTCGCGCGGCGCGATGCTGGCCGACGCGGGCGGCGTGCCGCTCGTCTGGCGCACGCCGATGGCGGCGCACGCGGACGACGTCGTGCATCTCGCGAACCGCATCACCGATGCGCTGTACGCGCATCTCGCGAAGCGCGGCGCGCAGCCGGTGTCGATCGTCCATGCGATGCCGGGCGGCGCGCAGCGGCTCGACGTGAGCGAGCGCCGGCTGTTGCCGTTCGACTACGCGCGCTTCGACACCGCGCCGCGCGCGCAGCCGCCGCTCGTGCACCTGCCGCCCGCTGCACTGCTCGCGGAGCTTGCGCAGGCCTACGTGTTCGTCGAGCTGTGCGAGGCGGCGATGCTCGCGTTCGCCGCGGAAAACGAGGCGCGCACGCGCGCGATGATCGCCGCGCGCGAATCGGTCGGGCGCGCGCTCGGCGAGCTGTTGCAGGCGTACCGGATCGCGCGGCAGGACGAGATCACGGCGGACATCGTCGAGCTGGCGGCGAGCGCGCTGTGAAACCGGGCGCGATTGACGCACGTCAACGACGTGCGCCATGCGTGATCGATACTCGATCGGGCATCGAACCAACCAGGAGCGACTGATGGCGCAACACATGAAGGCCGCGGTGGTGCACGCATTCGGCGAACCGCTGCGCATCGAGGAAGTCCCCGTGCCGACGCCTGGCCCGGGCCAGATTCTCGTGAACATCAAGGCGTCGGGCGTGTGCCATACCGATCTGCACGCGGCCGACGGCGACTGGCCCGTCAAGCCGGCGCTGCCGTTCATTCCGGGGCACGAGGGCGTCGGCTTCGTCGCGGCGGTGGGCGATGGCGTCAAGCACGTGAAGGAGGGCGACCGCGTCGGCGTGCCGTGGCTCTACACCGCGTGCGGCCATTGCGAGTATTGCCAGACCGGCTGGGAAACGCTGTGCCATGAGCAGCAGAACACCGGCTATTCGGTGAACGGCAGCTACGCGGAATACGTGCTCGCCGATCCGAACTACGTCGGCCATTTGCCGGGCAACGTGGCGTTCGACGAGATCGCGCCGATCCTGTGCGCGGGCGTGACCGTCTACAAGGGCATTCGCATGACCGACACGCGCCCCGGCCAGTGGATCGCGATCTCGGGGATCGGCGGGCTCGGGCACGTCGCGGTCCAGTACGCGAAGGCGATGGGGCTGCATGTCGTCGCGGTCGACGTCGCGCCGGAGAAGCTCGCGCTCGCGCGCAAGCTGGGCGCGGCGTTCGTCGTCGACGCGTCGCAGGACGATCCCGCGGCCGTGATCCAGAAGGAGCTCGGCGGCGTGCACGGCGTGCTCGTGACGGCCGTGTCGCGCAGTGCGTTCGCGCAGGCGCTCGGCATGGTGCGGCGCGGCGGGACCGTGTCGCTGAACGGGCTGCCGCCAGGGGATTTCCCGCTGCCGATTTTCTCGACGGTGCTCAACGGGATCACGGTGCGCGGCTCGATCGTCGGCACGCGGCGCGATCTTCAGGAGTCGCTCGACTTCGCGGCCGAAGGGCTCGTGCGCGCGCATATCCATCGCGACAGGCTCGACAACATCAATCGCGTGTTCACGGCGCTGCGCGAGGGGAAGGTCGACGGGCGGATCGTGTTGACCGGGGAGTGAGGCGAAGGGCGCGGGCGGGTGCGGATCACCCGCGCTCGCCCGAGATTCGGCAACGGCTGACGCAAGAACGGCATCAAGGAAACGCGGGAATGGTCGGATCGGTCCCTTCCAGATGCGCGTCCGGATGATGCAGCTTGACGAGCGCCTCGATTTCTTCCACCCGGTCGCGGTGCACGTCGATCATCATCAGCAATTCGCCTTTGTCGACTGCGTCCTCGAAGTGTTTCAGCCGGGTATTCGGCACGCTGACGCCGATCATCGTGCCGACCCACGCGCCGAAGCCCGCGCCGGCGATCGCGAACGCGACCACCGCGCCGCCCGCGATCGTGAGGCCGGCGGGCGGAAACGCGATCGCGGCCAATCCGGCGAGCGCGCCGGTGACGCCGCCCGCCGCGGTGCCGCGGGCGAGCGCGGGCAGCAGATCGCTGCTTTGCGCGATCGACGCTTCGGGCAGATTATCCAGCGGAATCTGATCGTTCGCGACGACGTGGATGCGCCGCCATTCGATGCGCTTGACGAGCAGCTCGTCGACGATCATCCGCGCCGTGTCCGCGTCGGGCAGCAGGAAATAGATCCGTCTCATGATGACCTCTGTCAGGGGACGCCCGGGCGTAGGTTGCCGGGTCCCATGACTTCGATGGTGTCTCGTCCGGCAGGCCGCGTGCGGGATAGGCGCGTTGTTCGAGGCCTATATGACGAAGTCTAGGCGAGATGCGGTCTTCGACAAGGATTACATTGCGCGATTGCCGGGCGCGCCGGGCTGCCGGAACGTGGGGTTTCAGGCGACGCAACCCGCTCCCCGCATTGAATACGATGACGGCGCGGAGTCCGTTCCCATGCGCGCAGCGAAACAGATATTCGTACCTGACACCTTCGTATTGCGCCGGGAGACACGTCCCGCCTCAACGTTCAGCCGCCCGCTGAAGCGCGGCCGTTCCGTCCGGCGACGCCGGCTCTGCGCGAGGCGTCGAGTCGAGGACGCCAAGCCGCGCGGCATCGCCTCGATTCCGGTGACTTCCTGTTCGGGCGCTGATGGTCACGCGCAAGACGCCGACAGCGTGCGGGTGCGGCCCGGGATCTTCGCTGCGTTCTCCCGGTATGTCGCAATGACCTATTTCAGGCCATCTGCCCGATCGTCTTCCGAAACCGCTTCAACGACAGCAGGAACAGCACCGTCCCGATCACCGCCAGGATCAGGAATTGCCGCCAGACCGTCTCGATGCCCGCGCCGCGATAAAGAATCGCCTGCCCGATCTCGACGAAGTGCGTCGTCGGCGCGGCGAGCATGATGTTCTGCACCGCGAACGGCATGCTCTCGCGCGGCGTCAGGCTGCCCGACAGCAGTTGCAGCGGCAGCAGCACCAGCACGAGCAGCATCCCGAACTGCGGCATGCTGCGCACGAGCGTCGCGAGAAAGATGCCCATCGACGTCGTCGCGAACAGGTGAATCGCCATCCCCGCAACGAAGAGCGCGACCGACCCCTCGATCGGCACGTGCAGCGCGCCGCGCACGACGAACGCGAGCGAGAACGCTGCCGCGCACGCGACGACGAGCCCCATCGACCACACCTTCGCCATCATGATCTCGCCCGGCGTCACCGGCATCACGAGCAGGTGCTCGATCGTTCCGTGCTCGCGCTCGCGTATCAGCGCCGCGCCCGTGAGCACCATCGACAGCAGCGTCACGTTGTTGATCACTTCCATCAGCGAGCCGAACCACGTCTGATCGAGATTCGGGTTGAAGCGCATGTGCATCGCGATGTCGACGGGCGGCGCCGCGTTCGTTCGGTAGCGGCGCGCGAAATCGTCGATTTCGCCGCTCACGATCTGCTGCACGTAGCCGTTGCCCGTGAACGCCTGGCTCATTCGCGTCGCGTCGACGTTCAACTGGATCTGCGCGGGCCGGCCCGCGAGCACGTCGCGCTGGAAGTTCGGCGGGATGTCGAGCGCGAACGTGAAGTCGCCCGCATCCATTCCGCGGTCCGCTTGCGCGAGCGTCACCATCTTCGGCAGCGCGAACTGCGGCGGGAAGAACGCCGATGCGATCCGCGCGGACAGCGGCGACGCGTCCTCGTCGACGATCGCGATCGGCGCCATGTGCAGCGTGTCGGGCCGCGCGGTCGCGGCCGAGTAGATCGACGCGGTGAACGTGTAGGCGATCAGCACGAGCAGGATCGGGTCGCGCACGAGGCTCCACAATTCCTTCACGCCGAGACGGTAGACGATCGCGAGGCGCCGCATGATCAGCGTTCCTGTTTTTTCAAGAGCAGGATGGTCGCGCCGAGGATCACCGGCACCGAGGCGGCGAGCGGCCAGAACTGCGAGTGGAGATCCTGCAGCGACAGCGCCTTGTTGAACACGCCGCGGCTGATCGACAGCATGTAGGTGGCCGGATAGACGAGGCCGATGAAGCGGCCGGTGCCTTCGAGCGACGACAGCGGCGTGAGCAGCCCCGCGAACTGCACGGTGGGGATCATCGTGCCGATGATCGTCATCACGATCGCGGCGACCTGGCTGCGCGTGAACGTCGACGCGAGCAGGCCGATGCCGGTCGCGACGACGTTGAAGATCAGCACGGCGAGCAGCAGCGTCATGAAGCTGCCCTTGACGGGCACGTCGAACGCGATCCGCGCGAGCATCGTCATCAACAGGAAGTTCAGCATCGCGAGCACGACGTACGGCACCTGCTTGCCGATCAGGAATTCGGTGCGCGTGACAGGCGTCACGTACAGGTTCAGGATCGAGCCGAGCTCGCGCTCGCGGACGACGGCGAGCGCCGTCAGCATCGCGGGCAGCATCAGCAGCAGCAGCGGCATCACGGCGGGGATCATCGCCGGCAGGCTTTTCACGTCCGGGTTGTAGCGGTAGCGCGTGACGACCTCCGCGCGCGGCGCGAGCGTCACGCCGAGGCGGTGCTGCGCCTTGTCGGCGAGCCACATCGTATGCATGCCGATCGCGTAGCCGCGGATCGTCTCCGCGCGCTGCGGCATCGCGCCGTCGATCCACATCGCGACCTGCGCGGGCGCGCCGCGCTCGACGTCGCGCGCGAAGTTCGGCGGAATCTCGATCGCGAGCGACAGCTCGCCGTCGCGCATCCGGCGGTCGAGCTCCGCGTAGTCGGCGATCGGCGGCCGCTCGACGAAATAGCGCGAGCCGGACAGGTTCAGCGCGTAGTCGTGGCTCAGTTCGGTCTGGTCGCGGTCGAGCACCGCGTAGGTCAGGTCCTCGACGTCGAGGCTGATGCCGATGCCGATCACGCACATCAGCACGAGCGAGCCGATCAGCGCGAGCGTCGCGCGAACCGGATCGCGGCGCAGTTCGAGCATCTCGCGCCACATGTAGCTGAGCGTGCGCTGCGCGCTGAATGCGCGATGGGGCGGCTCGGCCGGGGCGGAGCTCGATCGCGGCACGGCAGCGAGCGGCGCGTGGGCGGCCGGCGCGTTCGGTTCGGGATGCGAAGCGGTGGCGGCTTCGGTGACGGATTCACCGCCGGCTTCGCTGCCGGCTTCGGCCCGCGCCGCAGGTGCGTCGCCTGCACGAGCCGCGACATCGGCCGCGGGATGCGCGCGTGCGGCGTCATCGGCATCGGCATCGACATCGGCATCGACTGTCGCGTTGCGGCCGGCGGGGGCGCCGCCCGCCGCGCGATCGGCCGCGCCGGCACCCGCGCCCGCGCCGCCGTCCGCATCCTGCGCCGACGCATCGACGAGATACCCGATGAACGCGTCCTCGAGCGTCGCCGCGCCGCGCGCGCGCACGAGCTCCGCCGGCGAATCGCTCGCGAGCACGCGGCCCGCGTGCATCAGCGAGATCCGGTCGCAGCGCTGCGCCTCGTTCATGAAGTGGGTCGAGATGAAGATCGTCACCAGATCGCGGCGCGCGAGGTCGATCATCAGTTGCCAGAAGCTGTCGCGCGCGACGGGATCGACGCCCGACGTCGGCTCGTCGAGGATCAGCAGCTCCGGCTTGTGCACCATCGCGACCGCGAGTGACAGCCGCTGCCGCATCCCGAGCGGCAGGCTGTCCGGCAGCATGCCGTAGATGTCGGCGAGGCCGAAGCGGCGCGCCATCTCGTCGACGCGCGCGTCGATCTCGGCGGCCGGCACGCCGAACAGGCGCGCGTGCAGCACGAGGTTCTGCCGCACCGTCAGCTCGCTGTACAGCGAGAATGCCTGCGACATGTAGCCGACGCGCCGGCGCGTGTTGATGTCCTTCGGATCGACTTCCTTGCCGAACAGTTGCGCGGTGCCTTCGGTCGCGGGCAGCAGGCCCGTGAGCATCTTCATCGTCGTCGACTTCCCGCAGCCGTTCGAGCCGAGAAAGCCGAAGATCTCGCCGCGCCGTATCCGGAAGCTCACGTGATCGACCGCGGTGAAATCGCCGAAGCGCATCGTCAGGCCGCGCGCCTCGATCGCGGTGCCCGCCCGCGCGTCGGCGCGCAGCGGCTCGATCTTCACCGGCTTGTGGCCGCGCCGCTCGTTTTCGGGCAGCAGTGCGATGAACGCCGCTTCGAGCGAATCGCAGCCGGTGCGCGCGAGCAGCTCGGCGGGCGCGCCCGTCGCGAGCACGCGGCCCGCGTCCATCGCGATCAGCCAGTCGAAGCGTTGCGCCTCGTCCATGTACGCGGTCGCGACGATCACGCTCATCGCCGGCCGCTCCGAGCGAATGCGCGCGATCAGATCCCAGAACTGCGCGCGCGCGAGCGGATCGACGCCGGTCGTCGGCTCGTCGAGGATCAGCAGGTCGGGATCATGGATCAGCGCGCAGCATAAGCCGAGCTTCTGCTTCATCCCGCCCGAGAGCTTGCCCGCCGGCCGCGACAGGAACGGAAAGAGGCCGGTGCTCTGCGTGAGCGCGTCGATCCGGCGGCGGCGCTCGCCGGCGTCGTGGCCGAACAGGCGCGCGAAGAACTGCAGGTTCTCCTCGACGGAGAGCGTCGGATACAGGTTCTTGCCGAGCCCCTGCGGCATGTACGCGATGCGCCGGCACACGCGCTCGCGATGGCGGCGCGAACGCATGTCGCCGCCGAGCGCGTCGACGCCGCCCGTCTGCAGCGCGCGCGCGCCGGACGCGAGCGCGAGCAGGCTCGACTTGCCGACGCCGTCCGGGCCGATCAGCCCAGTCGTGAGGCCGGCCGGGACGTCGAGCGTGATCCGGTCGAGCGCGACGGTCTTGCCGTAGCGCAGGCTCACGTCCGAGAAGCGAACGACGCTCGACGCGTTCACTGCGGGACCTTGACCATCAGTTGCGCGGGCCACGGCTTGCCCTGATCGACGCGCACCCACGCGACGCCGGGCAGCCCCGTCTTCACGAGCTTCAGGTGCTTTTGCAGCAGCTCGCGATCGATCCGCGCCTTCACGCGGAACATGAGCTTCTGCCGCTCGTTCGCGGTCTCGACGGTCTTCGGCGTGAACTGCGCGGTGCTCGACACGAACGACACGGTCGCGGGAATCACGTAGTTCGGCGCGGCGTCGAGGATGATGCGCGCGTCGGCGCCGAGCGCGACCTTGCCGACGACCGTCTCCGGCAGGAAGAACGTCATGTAGACATCCGAAAGATCGACGAGATTGAGCACCTTGCCGCCCGCCGGCAGCACCTCGCCCGGTTGCGCGACGCGGTACTGGACGCGGCCGTCGCGCGGCGACGCGAGCTGGCTGTCGTCGATGTCGGCCTGCACGCGCGCGACCGTCGCGTCGGCCGCCGTCACAGCCGAGTGCGCGGCGACGAGTTGCGCCTCGGTCGCCTCGATCGCGGCCTGCGCGGCGGCGACCTGCGCGGCCGCCGCGGATACGGCCGCCTGCGCGCTGCGCGCGCGCGCGCGATCGTCGTCGAGCTCCTGCATCGATGATGCGCCTTCGCGCGACAGCGTTTCCGAACGCGCGAGCCGGCGCTGGGCGGCGTCGAGTTCGCTGTCGCGCAGCACGACCATCGCCTGCGCGGCCGCCTTGTCGCTCTTTCGCTGCGCGACCTGCGATTGAACGCCGGCCGCGGTGTTCAGCGCGCGCTGCCGCTGCGCGTTCGCTTCGTCGTACTGCGCGCGCAGCACCTGGATCTGCATGTTCGCGAGCGGCTGGCCGGCCTTCACGAAATCGCCTTCGTCGACGAGGATCGCGTCGATGCGGCCGGGCAGCTTCGTCGCGACGTCGATCTCGGTGGCCTCGATGCGGCCGTTGCCGCTCGCGAAGCCGTCGCCCGGGCCCTGGTGGCGCAGCAGCGTCCAGCCGTAGTAACCGCCGAGCGCGACCACGACGACGGCTGCTGCGGCGGCGATCTGCTTCCTGGTGACTTGGATCATGACAACGGACCTTGTTTCGCTGGGGGTTCGGAGGAGGGGCGCGGCGCGGCGCCGTCGCGCGCGGGCTCGTCGAGACGGCCGCCGAGCGCCGCGTACAGCGCGACGCGGCTCGCCAGCAGCGCGCGGCGTGTCTGCACGAGCTGCTGCTGCGCATTCAGCAGGTCGCGCTGCGCGTCGAGCACTTCGAGAAAGCGCGCGGCGCCGCTGTCGTAGCGCAGCTTCGCGAGCCGCGCGCGCTCGGATTGCGTCGCGAGCGTCTCCTGCGCGATGCGCACCTGATCGGCGAGCCAGTGGCGCGCGGCTAGCGCGTCGGCGACGTCGCGAAACGCCGCCTGGACCGTCTTCTCGTATTGCGCGAGCGCTTCATCGCGGCGCGCGTTCGCAAGCTTCAGGTTGCCGATGTTGCGGCCCGCATCGAAGATCGGCACCGACAGGTTCGGAATGAAGTTCCAAGCGGTCGTGCCGGACGCGAACAGGTTGTGCAGCTCGGTGCTGCCGGTGCCGATCGAGCCTGTCAGCGCGATGCGCGGGAAGAACGCGGCGCGCGCGGCGCCGATGTTCGCGTGCGCGGCGCGCAACTGATACTCGGCCGCGACGATGTCGGGCCGGTTCGCGAGCAGCTCGGACGGCAGGCCGGGCGCGAGATCGGGCGCGATGCTCGCGTCGTCGAGCGAAGCGGGCGTAGGCGCGGCCGCGCTCGTGCCGACGAGCAGGTCGAGCGCGTGCTGCTGCACGTCGCGCGCCTGCTGGAGCTGCGAGCCGAGCGTTTGCGCCTGCTGCAGCAGGATTTCCGATTGCGTCAGATCGAGCTTCGAAATCGCGCCTTCCTCGTAGCGCCGGCGGAAGATCCGCAGCGAGTCGCGGCGGCTCGCGATCGTCTCGTTCGTGAGCGCAAGGCGCTCGCCGTATGCGCACAGCGCCAGATACGCGTCGGCGACCTGGCCGATCAGGCTCACCGTCACCGCGCGGCGCGACGCGTCGCTCGCGAGGAACGTGTCGAGCGCGGCCGCCTTCAGGCTGCGCACGCGGCCCCAGAAGTCGATCTCCCATTGCACTTCGCTGAGCGACGCCGAATACAGCTCGCCGATGATCGGGCTCGGCAGCAGCAGGCCGCCCGGCTCGCGAAAGCGCAGGTACGCGGCGTTCGCGGCGATCGTCGGGAACTGGTCCGCGCGGCGGATGCCGTACGTCGCGCGCGCCTCCTCGACGCGCTGCACGGCGATCCGCAGATCGCGGTTGTTCGCGAGCGCGGTTTCGATCAGCGCCTGCAAGCGCGGGTCGACGAAATACGCGCGCCAGTCGAGCTGGCCGAGCGCGCGCGCATCGGCGCCTGCCGGGTCGCCCGGATAGGCCGGGTAGGAAGCGGGCACGGGCGGCGGCTTGCGCGCGTAGTCGGGCGCGAGCGAGAGGCAACCCGACACGGCCGCGCACAGCGCGAGCGCGGCGGCGTGCCGCGGCGCGCGGCGCGCGATGCCGGGCCGCCGCTGATGCCGTTCGTCGTGACGCGCATCGTTGCGCATGGTCATATCCTCGGTGGTCGATGAAGCCGACGGTGCTTCGTGGAAGCCGCGCGCTCCCGAAAATGCTCACCGTCGCGCGGCGCTCTCGTGCCCCCTTTATATCCGACGATTACCGTGTCCTGTCTTGATCTGAGTCAGTGAGATACCGACTGGTCAGTTTTTAAGATGTCGGCATGCACGGTGCAGGTGCGTCCGGTTCGCGGGCGTCGCGCATCGCGAAACGAACGGCACAACGAACGGCCGCCTGTCGGGCGGCGAAGCGGCGGCAAACCATGCGAAACCGGAACGGCAACGAGCGGGCGGCTGCGGCGCGACACGAGGCGCCGGCCCGGCCGCCGCGCTGCCGCCTGCCCGCCGATATCCGCATCAACCAGATCCTCGACGCGGCGCTCGCCGAGTTCTCGGCGAGCGGCTTCGCGGGCGCGCGGATCGATGACATCGCCGCACGCGCGGGGATGTCGAAGGGCGGCGTCTACACGCACTTCGGCAGCAAGGACGAGATCTTCGAGGCGCTGCTCGAGCGCGCGCTGATGCCGCCGCTGCCGGGCGCATCGAACGCGGCGCGCGCCGCTCGTGCGTCCGCCGCGCCCGTGCCCGCATTCGAATCGCTCGCGGCAATCGTCGATCTGCTCGCCGGCGATCTCTACACGTGGTCGACGAGCGAGCCGGTGATCGCGATGCTGCGTCTGCTGATCGCCGAAAGCCGGCGCGCGCCGCACGCGGTCGAGCGTTGGCGCAAGCACATCGAGCATGCGTTCGCGACGGCGGTCGGCCGGCTCGTGCGGCAGGGCGTCGATGCGGGCGAGTTGCGCGACGGCATCGCCGCGCGCACGCCGCTGCTGCTCGTCGCGCCCCTCACGCAAGCCTGTCTGCGGCGGGCGCTGCGCGCCGCGCCCCCGTCCCGGCGCGAGGTTGCCGCGTCGCGCCGCGACTACGCGCGCTTCATCGAGGAGCTGCTGACCCGGTGAAATGCGGGAATCCGCGCGCCGCACGGCGGAACGTTGACGGAAGTCAACTTTTCATACGCAGAACGCCGGATCATGAACCCATGTTTTCGGCAGCCCGAACGGTTCGTTGCAACGGCAAGGGATTCCGGTGCGCGAAGCGGCTTTCCGACGCGCGCGAATGCGCCGGATCGCCGGCCGCCGGATCGCCGGCCGCCGAAACGACATCGACTTGAATCAGGAGGTTGGTATGTATCAGCAGATCATGGTGGCGCTCGACGGCAGCGACATCTCGAAGCGCGCCCTGGCCGAGGCGATCAAGATCGCGAAGGCGACGGGCGGGCGCGTCCATGCGGTGTACGTCGTCGACAAGTCGGTGGTGTTCAGCTACGCGGGCCATTTCGATCCGAACGCGCTTCTCGAAGGTTTCCGCGACGACGGCCGCAAGGCGCTCGTCGAAGCGGAAAAAGAGATGGAAACCGCGCAGGTGCCGGGCGATGCCGAGCTGTTCGAGACGGCCGGCATCGGCGAGGAAGTCGCGCAGGCGCTCGAGCGCTGCGCGAAGCAGCACGGCGCCGATCTCGTCGTGCTGGGCACGCACGGCCGCCGCGGCGTGCGGCGCGTCGTGCTCGGCAGCGTCGCCGAGCGTTTCCTGCGCGCGTCGCACTGCCCGGTGCTGCTCGTGCGCGGCGAGGAAGCCGAGCATCAAGTGCAGGTATGAGCGCGCCGTGCGCGCCCCGGATACAAGGAGAACGACATGATGCATTCTGACCGCAAGGCAATCGCCTCGACCGTCGCCGTGTTCGCTTCGCAAGCCGGCCTGATCGGCGCGGTGCGCGGGCTGCTCGTCGCCGACGGCTCGGCTCCGTATTTCGTGCTGTTCGCGATCGCGGCGGGCATGCTCGGTTTCGTCGACCTGTATTGCCGGCCGATCTTCGCCCCCGCGTTCGCGCGGCAGCGCGTCGCATTCGCCGACCGTCGCCGGGGGGGCACGCGCGACGCATCGTGAACGGGATCCTGAGGCTCGCGTTCAAGCTGCTCGTCAACGACAGCGCGAAGTTCACCGCACTGATCGTCGGGATCACGTTCGCCGTGTTCCTGATGGTCGAGATGACGTCGCTGTTCGCAGGGATCCTGAACAAATCGTCGTCGACCGTCATCAACGTCGGCGCGAAGGTGTGGGTGATGGACCCCGGCGTGCAGACGATCGCGAGCAGCATCGGCATGCCGGCCTACGTGCTCGATGCGGTGCGCAGCGTCGACGGCGTCAAGTACGCGGTGCCGATCTATTCGGGCGGCGCGCTCGTGAAGCTTGCCGACGGCACCTATCAGGCCGTCACGGTGATCGGCCTCGACGACGCGAGCCTGCTCGGCCGGCCGACGATGAAGGCGGGCCGCATCGAGGACATCTACGCGGAAAACGGCTTCATCGCGATCGACGACGCCGAGTTCCCGAAGCTGAAGAACCCGAAGCTCGGCACGACGTTCGAGCTGAACGACAACCGCGGCGTGATCGTGGGCATCGCGAAGGTCGCGAGCAGCGGCCTGTTCGGCACGCCGACGCTCTACACGACCTACGCGCGCGCGACGCGCTACATCCCGTCGACGCGCTACACGACGTCGTACATCCTCGTCGAGCCGAAGTCGGACCGCGACGTCGCGCGCATCAAGCGGGAAGTCGCCGCGCTCGGCTATCGCGCGTACACGAAAGAAGAATTCATGAAGCGCATCTCGGACTTCTACAAGTACGAGACGGGCGTCGGCACGAACATCCTGCTGATGACGGCGATCAGCTTCATCGTCGGGCTGTCGATCTCGGGCCAGACGTTCTATACGTTCATCATCGAGAACCTCGAAAAATTCGGCGCGCTGAAGGCGATCGGCGCGAAGAACCGCGAGCTCGTCGCGATGATCCTGTTCCAGGCGACGTTCACCGCGCTCACGGGCTATGGCCTCGGCGTCGGCCTCTGCACCGCGCTCATCAGCTTCGCGCGGCTGCGCCTGCCGAGCTACGCGGCGCTCATCACGTACGGCAATCTCGCGCTCGCGTTCGGCATGGTCGTCGTGATCGCGGGGCTGTCGAGCTATCTCGGCGTACGCCGCGTGCTGCGGATCGAGCCGTTCGACATTTTCAGGGGATGACGATGACGGGGCTGGCGATCGACGCGCGCGGGCTCACCAAGTGGTTCGGTGAGGGCGACGCGCGCACGCGCGCGCTCGCCGACGTGTCGGTGCAGGCGCGTTTCGGCGAGATGCTGCTGATCGTCGGGCCGTCGGGCAGCGGCAAGACGACGCTGCTCAGCGTGATGTCCGGCATCCTGCGGCCGGACGCGGGCAGCGTGATCGTCGACGGCGTCGATCTGTGGGCGCAGGACAACGACGCGATCGCCGAATTCCGGCTCAACCGGATCGGCTTCGTGTTTCAGGACTACCATCTGTTTCCGCGCCTGACGACGGCCGAGAACGTCGCGATTCCGCTGATCCTCAAGCGCCGCGACTGGAATCGCGCGCTCGCCGACGCACACGAATATCTCGACGTCGTCGGCCTGAGGAACCGCGCGTCGCTGCCGCCCGTGAAGCTGTCGGGCGGCGAGCAGCAGCGCGTCGCGATCGCGCGCGCGATCGTGAGCCAGCCGGACATCCTGATTCTCGACGAGCCGACGGCGTCGCTCGACGGCGACACGGGCCGCACGATCATCGATTTCGTCAAGCACAAGGTGCTCAGCGACAAGCGCTGCATCGTCATCGTCACGCACGACAGCCGCATCTTCGACTACGCGGACCGCATCCTGCGAATGGAGGACGGCAAGCTCACCGCGATCGAGAACGGGAGCGGCCTGTGAAGCGGCGTATCGTCTTCGTCGCCGCGATCGTCGGGTTTCTCGCGAGCGTCGCCGCCGCGTGGGTCTACAGCATCCAGGAGCCGCCGCAGCCGCCCGTGTTCAAGCCCGCGTCGAACCCGTATCCGCGCGGCGTCTACGCGACGGGCATCGTCGAGAGCGATCAGACCTCCGGCGCGAACGTGAACCTGTATCCGGACGTCACGGGCCCCGTCACGCGGATCTTCGTGCACGAGGGCGATGCGGTGAAGGCGGGCGACGCGCTCCTCGCGCTCGACGATTCCGTGCAGAAGGCGACCGCCGCGCAACTCGCCGCGCAGGCGGACGCCGCGCAGGCGATGCTCGACGAGCTGAAGGCGCAGCCGCGCCGCGAGACGCTCGACGTCGCCGCCGCGCAGGTGGAGGCGGCCGCCGCGAGCCTGAAGACCGCGCAGGATCAGTACGACAAGCAGCAGCGCGCGTTCGCGATCGATCCGAAGGCCGTGAGCCGCGACGCGCTCGACAACGCATCGAACGGCGTGAAGGTCGCGCGTGCGAACCTCGCTGTCGTCACGCGCCAGTACCGGCTCACGCGCGCGGGCGCGTGGGCCTACGACGTTCGCAACCAGGAGAAGCAGACCGCCGCGCTGCGCAAGGCGGCGGACGCGTCGGCCGCGCTGCTCGCGCGCTACACGCTGCGCGCGCCGGCGGACGGCGTCGTGCTCGCGATGAATGCGGCGCTCGGCTCGTATCTGTCGCCGCAGGGCATGTACGACACGTACACACAGGGCACGACGCCCGCGATCGTGCTCGGCTCGCCCGCGAGCCGCCTGCAGGTGCGCTGCTACGTCGACGAAATCCTGATCAGCCGGCTGCCGGCGGGCAAGGTGCCGCACGCGCACATGTCGGTGCGCGGCACGACGACCGAGGCGGATCTCGCGTTCGTGCGCGTGCAGCCGTACGTGACGCCGAAGATCCAGTTGTCCGACCAGCGGACCGAGCGCGTCGACGTGCGCGTCCTGCCCGTGATCTTCCGCGTCGTGCCGCGCAAGGACCTGCGGTTGTTTCCCGGGCAGATCGTCGATGTGTACATTGCGTCCGACTAGTCGCGCGCACCGGGGCCGGCTGCGCGGCGCTGCGCTCGCGCTCGGCTGCGCGGCGCTCGTCGCCGGCTGCGCGGTGGGGCCCGACTTCGTCCGGCCCGCGCGGCCGTCCGTCGCGGGCTACGTGCCGGACGACGCCGCGCGCACGCGCTTCGCGGCGAGCGGCGCGACGCAGACGCTCGCGCCCGACGCGCCGTTTCCCGATGCGTGGTGGCGGCTGTTCGGCTCGCGCAAGATCGACGCGGCCGTCGACGACGCGTTCGCCGGCAGCCCGACGCTCGCGCGCGCGCAGGCGACGCTCGCGCGCAGCGAGCACGAGCTGATCGCGGGCGCGGGCGTGTTCTATCCGCAAGCTGACGCGCAGGCGGGCGCGTCGCGGCAGCGCTACGTGCCGTTGCGCACGGGCGCGAATCTGCCCGCGTCGATCTTCAATCTGTTCACGTTGTCGACGACGGTCAGCTATGCGCTCGACATCTGGGGCGGCGAGCGGCGCAACGTCGAAGGGCTCGCCGCGCAGGCCGACGCGCAGCGCCATGCGCTTGCGGCCGCGCGCCTGACGCTCGCCGCGAACGTCGTCAACACGATGATCGCGCGCGCCGCGTATGCGGACGAGATTGCGGTCACGCGCGAGCTGATCGCGCTGACGGACGAGCAGATCCGCCTCACGCGCGCGCAGGTGAACGCGGGCGCGAGCGCATACTCGGCCGTGCTTTCGCTCGAGGCGGCGCGCGCGTCGCTCGACGCGTCGCTGCCCGCGCTCGAGCAGAAGACCGGCGAGGCCGACGACCTGCTCGCCACGCTCGCGGGCCGCTATCCGGCCGAGCGCGCGCCGCCTGAGCTGTCGCTCGCCGAAATCGCATTGCCGGCGGAGCTGCCGCAGACGGTGCCGTCCGAGCTCGTGCGCCGCCGGCCCGACATCCTGCAGGCCGAGGCGGCGCTGCATGCGGCGAGCGCGAACATCGGCGTCGCGACCGCGGCGCTGTTTCCGGGCGTCACGCTGTCCGCATCGGGCGGCTTCGACGCCACGCGCGCGTCCGCGCTGTTCGGCGCGGCGGGCAAGACGTGGAGCGTGGGCGCGTCGATCACCGCGCCGCTCTTTCATGGCGGCGCGCTCTGGTATCAGCGCAAGGCCGCGATCGACGCGTTCGACGAATCGAGCGCCGCGTATCGGCAAACTGTGCTGAGCGCGTTCGCGCAGGTTGCCGACACGTTGCGCGCGCTCGATCACGACGCGGCGGCGCTCGACGCGCAGTCGCGCGCGACGGACGCGGCGCGCGAAGCGTTGCGGCTCGTGACGATCGAATTCGAGACGGGCGCGGCCGGCTATCTTCAGGTGCTGGTGGCCGATCAGCAATACCGGCAGGCGCGGCTCGCGTGGGTGCAGGCGAGCGCGCAGCGGCTGCAGGACACGGTCGCGCTGTATGCGGCGCTCGGCGGCGGGTGGGGCGATTCGCGGCAACGGTGACGTTCCCGCGCGCTGCGCGGGTCAGCGGGTCAGCGCCGCGCCGGTTTTCGCGAGCAGCCGCCGCAGCACGGCCGGCTTGCATTCCTCGACCATCAGGAAACGCGGCAGCGTGAGCATCGGCGTGTCGCGCCGGATCTTGCTCGGCTCGAGCGTGAAGCCCGCGACGTAGCCTGCCTCGCGCGCGGCCGCGCCGAGTTCGCCGTCGAACGCGCCGAACGGCCAGGCGAGCAGATCGACTGTGTTGCCGATCTCGCGCTCGATGCGCGCGCGGGCCTGTTCGAACTGCGCGCGCGTCGCATCGCGAAACGCCGCGGACGACCGGTGCGCGGCGTTCAGATCGGGATGCCACCACGCATGCGACTGCACGTCGAACCAGCCGGTCTTGTGCAGCACACGCAGTTGATGCCACGTGAGCGAGCCGGGCGATTCGTCGACCGCGGACGGATAGACGAACAGCGTGATCGGCACTCGCTCGCGCAGCGCGATCGTGCGCACCCAATCGAAGATCGACGCATGCCCCTCGTCGACCGTCAGCGCGACCGCCTTCGGCGGCAGCACGACGGGTTCGCCGCGCATCCAGCCGACGATGTCGCGCAACGGAACGATCCGGTAGCCGAGCCGGCGCAGGTACGCGAGCTGCGCTCCGAACGTCGCGGTGCCCACCGTCATCGGATCGGCGCCGGAGTCGTTCGAGAAGCGGTGATAGACGAGCACGGCGACGTCGGCCGGCGGCGCGTCGGCGGGCGCGCTGCTCGACGCATCGGCAGCGACGATCCGCGAGACGGGCCGCAAGCCGGGGCCGAAAACGGCCGTGCGCCAGGTGAACCGGGAACGAGATGGCATGGTGATGTTCGTCGCTGGGTTGTCGGGGCCGGCGTCGCGCCGGCGGCATGCAGGCTGCGATCGGAGGCCGGACGCGAGCGTTCTTCGCAGCGCGCCGAATGGCGCTGTCGGCGCATCGGCAGATGCTGCCAAGCGGCGCTGGACGAACGGACTTTCGAGCCTCGAGAGCAGCATGCGAAGCATTTGCGTACCAGCATGCGCCGCGCATGCCTGCGTGCGTTGAGCCAGGTCAACGCAGTCGCACCAATGCAGGGCGCCACTATAGGCGGATGCCGGCGATGTGACCGGTGGCTGCACGCAGGATTCTTGATGTACGTCAAATCCGCGCCCGTTTGCGTGTTGCATGTCGTCGATGCGGATTGCCAGGGCGGCGATGCGCCGTTCGCGCGGGTCCGCTTCGCTTGCTTCGCGGGCGGAGCGCATTCCGGATATCGACAGCGCCATTGCCGGAGCCGAACGTTTGCCGCAAGTCGATTTTTATTCGACGCGCGCAACAAGAAATGGCGAGAATAAATCGAAATGGAATCCTGAGCATTTCTCGTCGCTCGATGACCTCGACGCATTTCCGATCGGCTTGTTTGCCGCCGGATCGATTCGGCCACATGATTCCGGCGCACTGCAGTGCTTCGTGTGCGATCGGCACTTCAATCGGCGCTGCGACCCGCACCTGCTCGTCGCGCTCGCGCGATTCGCCGCCCGACACACGGCAGGATTCCTGACGGAACATCGCATGACGCATCCCTCAACCGGCGGCGCGACCGACGCCGTCCGCCACTGCCCCGTGCCGATGATTCCGCTGCGGCTGAATCTCAATTCGCAGTTCTATTCGCCGTATCCGCTGTACGTCGTCGGCCTGCAGGCCGCGAGCATGGTCAAATGTCCCGGCGTCGCGTTCGATCCGGTCGAGATCTTCGATGCGGTCCGGCACGCGCCGCGCAGCGTCCACCGCATCGCGTGGGCGCTGCCGCTGCGCGCTGGCGCGCGCGAGGGCGCGCGCGTCGTGATGGACAAGTCGCTCGACAGCGTGCACTACGCCGAAGCCCTGATCGCGCGCCATCCGCAGCGCGTGCTGACGATCCGCTACGAAGACTTCCTGTCGGATCAGGCGCACACGCTGCAGCGCGTATGCGCGTTCTTCGGCATCGAATTCCTGCCGCGGATGCCCGACATCGCGAATTCGTCCGAGGCGCGGCGCATCTCGCGCATGTCCGCGCTGTGGGCGTCGAACTGCTCGACGTATCCGACTGACGAATGCCGCGGGAACGCCGCGCGTGCGCGCCCGTCGACGATCGATCTTCGATCCTCCGCACATGCGGCTCGCGAAGCGCCGGTCCGTACTTGACGTGCATCAGGAAATCCGTGGCGCGCGTATGCAAAGCTGTCCTGAAGCGGCGGATGCGCGCCGCGTTTTCAGGGGGAGCGAGCGATGAAAACGGACAGGCAGATCAAGCAGGAAGTCGAGGACGAACTGACGGGCGACCCGATGATCGACGTCGCGCATTTCAGCGTCGACGTCGCCGGGCACATCGTCACGCTGACCGGCCATCCGTCGAGCTACGCGGAAAAGCTCGCGGCCGAGATGGCGGCGAACCGGGTCGCGGGCGTGCGGGCGGTCGTCATCGACGTGCAGGTGCGGTTGCCCGGCGACGACGTGCGCACCGACGAGGCGATCGCCGACGCCGTGCGGTCGATGCTGCACTGGACCGTCGGGCTGCACGACGCGGCCGTGCAGGTGCAGGTCGAATCGGGCTGGGTGACGTTGTCGGGCAAGGTTGACTGGTCGTATCAGAGCCATGTCGCGGTTCGCGCGATTTCGCAGATGCGCGGCGTGACGGGCGTGACGAACCAGATCGAAGTCCTCGGCGACGTGAGCGCCGACGAGATCGCGGGCGGCATCCGGCGTGCGATGCAACGCCATGCGGAGCGCGAGGCGAATCATATCGACGTGGCGGTCAAGGACGGCACCGTCACGCTGTCGGGCAAGGTCGGCTCGTATGCGGAACGCGCGGTCGCGCGCGGCGCCGCCTGGTCGACGCGCGGCGTGCGGGCGGTGGTCGACGATCTGGTCGTCGAGTGACGGTTGGAAAAGACGCTCGCGAGCCGTCGAGAGGAGATGGTGTTGCGTGGCTCGCGAGACGAAAACGAATGAAGACGTGCGTGCGGACGGCGGCGCGAAGCGCACGCGCGCCCGCTTCGGCTAGCGGCAGCCGGATGCGTAGCGGCGCGACGCGGAATTGGTGCGGCGGCTGCGCGCGCGGGCGGCGACGGCGCGCGACGTGCGCGTGCTGCGGCACCGCGAGCAGCGGGCCGGGGTTTCGCAGGCGAGCATGTCAGTGGTCTGCGTCGAGTAGCGAATGTTCGAGCGCGGTCACGAAACGCATCAGCGACGCGACGGAGCCGGCGACGCTCTGATAGCGTTCGCGGCCGATCTGGCCGTCGAGCGTGACGAGCATGCCGGCTTCGCGCGCGAGCGCGAGGAGCGCGTCGGCCCGATCGGCGCGTGCCGCCGGCTGCGCGGCGCGATCCGCTTCGGGGGCGGGCGTCGCTTCGGCGCGGCCATAAGCGAGGTAGCCCGATTCCGTATAGACGTCCTGGTATGACATGGCGGCCTCCTGATTCCCGTGGCGCGATCCTCGTTGCATGCGTCGCGCAATGCGTGTCTGCAATGACAGTATCGGGCGGCGCGAGCTCGGTTCCAAGCAGCGCGCACCGAGCTTGCCGTAGGAAATGCGGCGGGCTTATCGGCGTTTTCCTACAGATCGGATGCGCGCGTTCGCCAATGTAGGAAAGCCCCTTACGGGAGAACCCGGAAAGAGCGCGACGACGAGCGCGGAATGCGCGCGAGGGCGCTGCGGGGCTACTCGGGGTGATGCTGGCCGCCGATCGCGGCCCAGATCTCGTCGGCGGTTTCGCAGAACCGGAACAGTTCCACGTCGCGCGGATCGATCATCCCTTCGTCGACGAGAAACCCGAAATCGACCGCCGAGCGCCAGAACGCGCAGCCCACCAGCACGACGGGCAGCGACGCGATCTTGCGGGTTTGCAACAGCGTCAGCACTTCGAACAATTCGTCGCAGGTGCCGTAGCCGCCGGGGAAGAACACGGCGGCCTTCGCGCGCTCTAGCAGGTGCAGCTTGCGGATCGCGAAGTAGTGGAAGCGAAAGCACAGCTCGGGCGTCACGTAGGGATTCGGATGCTGCTCGCGCGGCAGCGCGATGTTGAGCCCGACGCTCGGCGCGCCCGCTTCGTGCGCGCCGCGATTGGCCGCCTCCATGATGCCCGGGCCGCCGCCCGTGATGATCGTGAGGCGCCGCGGATGCGGCGAGGGGCCGGTCTCGCCGACGAGCCGGCCGAGATCGCGCGCGACGCCGTAGTAATGGCTGCGCTCGAGCAGCCGCACCGCGACGCTGACCGCATGGCGCCGCTCGGGATCGTTCGGACGCTCGGCGAGCCCGCGCTGCGCGTCGGCGAGCCTCGCGCGCGCGACGGCGGGCGACACGATCCGCGTGCTGCCGTAGACGACGACCGTATCGCAGATGCCGAAGCGCTGCAGCGTTTCCTCGGTCTTCCAGTAATCGAGCTGCAAGCGCACGCCGCACATTTCGGGGCGTTGCAGGAACGCGAGATCCTCGTCGGCCTGCCGGTACGTCGGGCTCGATACGAGCCGCTCGACGGCGGCCGACAGCGGTGCGCGGTTCTTCGGCGCGATGCGCGCGCGACGCGGCGTCGCGCGCTTTCTGGCGACAGGCGCGGAGGCGGGCGTGGCGGCTTGCGCGCGGCGGCGCTTGACGCGTGGCGGAGGCGGTCGGTTCATCGCGCTGTCCGGATACGGAAGGTCGGGACGATGACCACGTTAAGCCGGATCGTTGCGCGCCGCTTGATCGCGGTCAACGTCGGCCGACAAAGCCGGGGCGACGATGCGCGGCTGTCCCGCGCCGCCGCGAAGTCGGCGCGCGCCTGCGTTGCAGCAGAGCGGCGCGCCCGGTATCGGACTCACGCTTGACGCATATCAAGCGACATCCGTCGGGGAGCCGGAAGATGCTAGTCAGGCGCCCCGAAGATGGACGCAATGCTTATCGCTCCGGCACGTCATCCCGCTTTGCCGCATGAGCGCCAGGGGAGAAAGGGCAATGGGAATTGGAATGCAGATCGCTTATTTCGGCTTCGCCGGATCGGCGCAGCTCGAAGCCGAGGCGAGCATCCAATTGATCCGACTGGAGCGATTCGGTGCGCGCCTCGCGGGCTGTCACCTCGCGATCGAGGCGCTCGGCGCCGGCACCGCGCACACGACGTACGACGTCCGTCTCGATCTGATCACGCGCGACTACGAATTGAAGCCGATTCCGCACATGACGGGCGCCGATCCGCTCGACGCGATCCAGCGGGCATTCGACGCAGCGGAACGCGAGCTTGCCGCGGCGTTCGCGTGATGGCCCGGCGACCTGACGCCCGGCAGCGGCCGCGCGGCGAAGCGGGCGGCGCGAATCCGACGGCGGATCGCGTGTTGCCGGCGATCCGATGATCCCGCTGCCCGGCGAATTGCCGAAACGATCGCCGGCCGGAATCGCGATTCCGTGACTCGACGAGCCAGCGCACCGGCGCGGCGGCGCCGTCCGCTCAGGACGTCTCTCGCCCCGTGAACAGTTCGTGCTCGGCGGGCGCGCCGGCTTCGTCGACGCACTGCACATGCCATTCGCCGACGACTGGCGCGCGATGCGCGTGCGGGTGCGGATACCAGCGCGCCGCGCCCGTCTCGCCCTCGAACGGGCCCTGCTTCGCGCCAAGGTCGAGACCTTCGAGCACGCACAGCGAATGCGCGTCGTCGGCGCCCGTCATGCGCGTCGCGCCGTCGCGGCAGACGATGTTGCCCCACGCAGGCAGTTCGACGCCCGCATGGCCTTCGCGCGACCACCTGCGCTTCGCCGTGTCGATCCACAGGATCGCGTAGGCGGCCGGATCGGTGGACGCGAACGTATCGAGATGAACGGTGATGCGCACGGTTCGCTCCTTGTCGAACGCGCGGCGATGCCGCGCTACTGACTCATGACCCATTGAATCAACGTATGCGCGTCTTCCTCCGACAGCGGGCCGTCGCGCTCGGGGGCGGTCGGCATCGGCGTATCGCCCCAGTGCGCGCGCCCGCCGCGGCGCAGCTTCTGCTCGAGCATCGCGGCGGCGTTCGGCACGTCGCGATAGCGTTCCGCGATCTGATGAAACGACGGCGCGAGAAACGGCATGTTCGGCGCGTGGCAGAACATGCAATGCTGCTGGTCGACGAGCGCGGTCGGCTCGCGCACCTGCGCGTCGGCGCCGCTCACCGCGCCGACGCAGACCGCGCTCAGCGTGCACGCCAGCGCAATATTCTGCAGACTGTTCGTCATGGCGTGCGCCTCGCTCGGGAGATCCGATTCCAGTCTAAGCAGCGGCGGGGAGCGGCGATTGACGCAGGTCAATGCAGTTCGGGTGAAATCGTCGCGGGCGGGCGCAGGCGCGACCCGGCGACGCTTGACGCAAGTCAAGCCGCGCCCGCGCCGCGGGGGTTCAATCGATGACGATGGGCCTACGCTGGAACCGTCGGATTCGATGACGGACAGGGAACACGCATCATGCGCCAGGACATGCTTTTCGATTCGCTGCTCGCCGCCGCGCGGCGTCGTTCGATCACGGAGGGAGAGCTGATGCACATGCTCGATGACGAAATCGCGCGCCTCGCGGACGGCGCGCGCGTTCACGACTATCTGCGCGTGATCGCGATCAGGCGCGTGCGCGAACGGATCGCGTCGCCCGCGCGCGCGGCGGACGACGCGCATGCGCGTCGTCCGGGAGCGCGTTGATGCGCGCGATGGTGTTCGACGGCGGCGCGCCGCGGCTGCGCGAAACCGAGCTGCCGGACCCTGTGCCGGCGGCGGGACAATTGTTGATCGACGTGCATGCGTGCGGCGTGTGCCGCACCGATCTGCACGTCGTCGACGGCGATCTGCGCGATCCGAAGCGGCCGGTGATTCCGGGGCACGAGATCGTCGGCACGGTCGCCACGCTCGGCGCGGGCGCGAAGGGCTTCGCGATCGGCGAGCGCGTCGGCGTGCCGTGGCTCGGCCGCACATGCGGCCACTGCGCGTATTGCGCGAGCGGCCGCGAGAACCTGTGCGATGCACCGGGCTTCACCGGCTACACGATCGACGGCGGCTACGCGCAGCGCACGGTCGCCGACGCGCGCTTCTGCGTGCACGTGCCGAGCCGCTACGACGATATCCATGCGGCGCCGCTGCTGTGCGCGGGCCTCATCGGCTACCGGACGCTGAAGATGGCGGGCTCCGCGCGGCGCATCGGCCTGTACGGCTTCGGCGCGGCCGCGCACCTCGTCGCGCAGGTCGCGCGCTTTCAGGGGCGCACCGTCTACGCGTTTACGCGCCCGGGCGACGCCGCCGCGCAGCAGCTCGCGCGCCGGCTCGGCGCCGCATGGGCGGGCGGCAGCGACGAAGCCGCGCCCGAGCGGCTCGACGCGGCGCTGATCTTCGCATCGGTCGGCGCGCTCGTGCCGGCCGCGCTCGCGGCGGTCGTAAAGGGCGGCATCGTCGTGTGCGGCGGGATTCACATGTCGGACATTCCGTCATTTTCGTACGACTTGTTGTGGGGCGAGCGGCGGATCGTGTCGGTCGCGAACCTGACGCGCGACGACGCGGCGGAATTCATGCGGATTGCGAACGACGTGCAGCTCGACGTGGAGGCGACGCCGTATCCGCTCGCGCAGGCGAACCAGGCGCTCGACGATCTGCGCGCCGGACGTCTGACGGGGGCGGCGGTGCTGACGATGCGCTGAGGCAGGGCGGCGCGCAACGCACCGCGTCAGCCGCCCGGAACGGACGCGCCTGCGGCGTGCGGGCGCGGCTGCGCGTCGAGATGCGGACATGCCGGCATGCCGAAACGTCGGCGCGTCCGCTCGGCGCCGCGCCGCCGCGCGCGATGCGTCACACGCGCGCGAGCCCCTGCGGATCGGTGATGCGGATCTGCTTGCCGCGCGGCGCGATCAGCTTGTCGCGCTGGAACTTCGACAGCATCCGGCTGACCGTCTCGAGCTTCATCCCGAGATAGCAGCCGATTTCCTCGCGCGTCATCCGCAGGTTGAACTCCGACGCGGAATAGCCGCGTTTCTGGAAACGCTCGGAGATGTTGAGCAGGAACGCGGCGACGCGCTGCTCGGCCGTCATCGTGCCGAGCAGCATCATCAGGCTCGATTCGCGGACGATTTCGCCGCTCATCAACTGATGCACGTGGTGCTGCATCGGCTTCACTTCGCGGCACACGGCCTCGAGCTGCGCGAACGGGATGATGCAGACGGTGCTGTCCTCGAGCGCGATCGCGTCGCTGTTGTGGCGGCCGCTGCACACGCCGTCGAGGCCGAGCGTCTCGCCGACGATCTGAAAGCCCGTCACCTGCTCGCGGCCGTCGCGGTGCATGACGACCGTCTTGAACGAGCCGGTGCGCACCGCATAGATGCTCTGGAACGTGTCGTGCGTGCGAAACAGTGCGTCGCCGCGCTTGACGTGGCGCGTCGTGCACACCATCGCGTCGAGCCTGGCCAATTCGCTCGGCGTGAGGCAGGCCGGCATGCACACGTTGCGTATCGCGCAGGTCGAGCAGCGGGTCGCCGGCAGCTTCGGCGCGTCGTCGGCCATGACGGGGTGCGGCAGGAACACCGGCCGCTGCGGCTCGGTGCAGGGCGCGGCTTCATTGACAGAGGCGGTTGGCATAATCGACTCCTTTCATGCGCGACGCCCGACTGGCACGATCAGGCGTGGCGTACACGTGGCGCGGCACGCGGTGCCGCTCTGCGCGACGGCGTCGACGAAGCGATCGACGCGCGCCGCGCGGCGTGCCGGACGGCGACTGCAAGCTGCCGGGGTGGTCGCCCGGGGCCAGGCTCGCACGTCGTCGTGCGCAATCCGCCATTTCGTTGCGATTGCCGAACCGGCCGACGCAAGCTGCCCGCTAAGAGCATAGACGACGAAACGCGGGTCGGAGCGATCCTCCACGGACTGCCCCTGTGATTGCCAGTATGGAACGCGGATTGCTGCATCGAAATTGGCAAACATTGAACTTGGCGTAAGCATCAGCGTAGCGCTGTAGGTCGTTTCCTACAGCATTGGCACGGAGTGTTGCTGTTTGTTCGTTTGACTCAGGTCAACGGATCGCGTGAGTGCGCGCTTACAGTAAAACGCGATAGCTTTGAGGGGTTTCACCTCGCGTCGCGGCGGCGGGCGAAGGCATGTCGCCGCACACGCGAATCGGCGCGCGCGTTCGCCGCGCGCCGCGAGTAACACATTTCTCAACCCATGCCCGGATGGCGACCGCGCGACCCCGTTTGCGGGGCGCGCGGCGTCGATGCCGCACCGGGCACCTCATCGGGAGGCCGTGATGGAAGCAAAACGCGTGGCGTTCGTGACGGGCGGTATGGGCGGATTGGGTGCGGCAATCAGCCGGAGGCTGCACGACGCCGGCATGGCTGTGGCGGTGTCGCATTCGGAGCACAACGATCATGTGTCGACGTGGCTGATGCACGAGCGCGATGCCGGACGCGATTTCAAGGCGTATGCGGTCGACGTCGCGGATTTCGAATCGTGCGAGCGGTGCGCGGAGAAGGTGCTCGCGGATTTCGGCAAGATCGACGTGCTGATCAACAATGCGGGGATCACGCGCGATGCGACGTTCGTGAAGATGACGAAGGGCGACTGGGACGCGGTGATGCGAACCGATCTCGACGCGATGTTCAATGTGACGAAACAGTTCATTGCGGGCATGGTCGAGCGGCGCTTCGGACGTATCGTCAACATCGGTTCGGTGAACGGCTCGCGCGGCGCATTCGGTCAGGCGAACTACGCATCGGCGAAGGCGGGCATTCACGGCTTCACGAAGACGCTCGCGCTCGAAACGGCGAAGCGCGGGATCACGGTCAACACGGTGTCGCCCGGCTATCTCGCGACCGCGATGGTCGAAGCGGTGCCGCAGGACGTGCTCGAAGCGAAGATCCTGCCGCAGATCCCGGTCGGCCGGCTCGGCCAGCCCGATGAAGTGGCCGCGTTCATCGCGTTCCTGTGCTCGGACGACGCGGCGTTCATCACCGGCGCCGATCTCGCGATCAACGGCGGGATGCACATGTCCTGACCAGAGTGCGCCGACGCCGTTCGCACGGCTTCGGCGCACTTCGGCGGTCGAGCGGTGCGCTTCGGCCGGACACGATGCGCGTGCGGCGGCCGGCGTCGCGCTGCCTTGTCGTGCGGCGCTTGCATCACATGACGAAAACGGCGCATGCCGCAATGTCCAGCCGATTCAGGCGATGCGTTCGGCGCAGCGAAGCCGCCGGACATCGGCGCATGCCCGGCGCTTCGCGCCTCTCGCCGGAATCATTTCGTGTGAGCAGGCCCATCCTCGAGCTCGACCGATTCGAGATACGACGGCACCTCGCAGCGCCAATGCAGGGTTTCCTCGATCCGCCGCCGCAGCGCGTCGGCCGCCGCGGGCTCGCCGTGCGTGACGAACGTGCGCGCGGGGGCGCTCGATTGCGCGCCGAGCCATCCGAGGATCTCGCCGTAGTCCGCGTGCGCGGACAGCGACGAGATCATCTCGACCTGCGCGCGCACGCGCACGTATTCGCCGTGAATCTTCAGCGTCGGCTCGTGCGCGGCGAGCGCCGCGCCGCGCGTGCCCGCCGCCTGATAGCCGACGAGCAGGATTGTGTTGCGGCTGTCGGGCGCGTAGCGCTCGAGATGGTGCAGCACGCGGCCGCCCGTCGCCATGCCGCTGCCCGCGATGATGACCATCGGCCCGTTGTGATCGGCGATCGCCTTCGATTGCTCGACCGTGCGCACCATCACCGCCGCTTGGCCGATCGCGTCCGCGTCGGACATCGTGAGCCGGTGATCGGAGAGCCGCCGCCGGTAGAGCTCGGTGACGCTCGTCGCCATCGGGCTGTCGAGAAAGACGGGTACGTGCGGCATCCTCCCCGTCTTCTTCAGTTGCGCGATGTAGTGGAGAATCTCCTGCGCGCGCCCGACCGTGAAGCACGGCATCACGACCACGCCGCCGCGCGCGAACGTCTTCGCGAATACGTCGGCGAGCTCGGTCTCGGGGTCGCTCGCGTCGTGCAGCCGGTCGCCGTACGTCGATTCGACGACGAGATAGTCCGCGTGAACGGGCGGCACGGGCGCGCGCATGATCGGATCGTGCGCGCGGCCGAGGTCGCCGGAGAACGCGAGCAGCGTGTGCCGCCAGCAGACGACGACGCTCGCCGCGCCGAGAATGTGGCCGGCGGGCAGCAGGCGGAAGTGCAGGCCGCCCGCGAGCGCCGTCGGCGCGTCGAAATCGCGCGGCGCGAGGCGCTCGAGCGCGCGCTGCGCGTCGTCGGCCGTATAGAGCGGCAACGCCGGATGGTGTTTCGAGTAGCCGTGACGATTCGCGAAATCGGCTTCTTCCTCGAGGAGCCGCGCGCTGTCCATCAGCATGATTTCGCTGAGCGCCGCGGTGCCGTGCGTGCAATAGACCGGCCCGCGGAAGCCCTCGCGCACGAGCACGGGCAGATAGCCGCTGTGATCGAGATGCGCGTGCGTGAGCACGACGGCGGCAATCGAGCCGGCGGGCACGGGCAGCGGGCTCCAGTTGCGCAGCCGCAGCTTCTTCGTGCCCTGGAACAGCCCGCAGTCGATCAGGACGCGTGTTCCGGCGTGCTCGAGCAGGTACTTCGAGCCCGTGACGGTTTCCGTCGCGCCGAGAAACGTCAGTTTCATGAGACCCCCTGAAAAGCGTGTGATGTCCGATGAGCCCATTGCACTACACGCGACGGGCTCATTGCTGACGTGGATCAACCTGCGAGGCGGAGCTTCCCGGGCGCGAGGCAACAAGGGGGAGAACCGGCAAAGGGGGGAACCGGCGAAGACACCGGCGCGCCGTTTGAAGGCCGCGCTCGGGCGTCGCCGCGTGCCGCGTGCGCCGGACGCTTGCGCGGGCGAGTAGGGGAAACTCCGCAGCGAAGAATGTGTTTTTTGCGCGAAGTCGTTCTTGCGCAGAGTTTGAACGTCTCCTATGATGACATCAATCAATGTAACGTTGATTGATGGTTTGATGTGATGGCGACCGCGCCCCTATTCCCAAATCGGCTCATCGGGGCGTTGCATCGAGTCGCACCGACGTCCCCTGACGGGACCAATGGAGACAAACACCGTGAATGCAATTGTTCGTCGCGATATCCGCTTCGCCCTGCCGCCCGGCCGCATCTGCGACTGGCACGCCGCCGGCGTGGGCGTGACGCACCTGTTCAACGCGCTGTCGCTGCTGTTCCCGGCGGGCGAGCGCTTCTTCATGGATTCGGTGCGCAACTATCGCGACCGGGTCGAGGAGCCTGGCCTGAAGCGCGACATCGCCGGCTTCATCGGCCAGGAAGCGATGCATACGCGCGAGCACGTCGAATTCAACGATCTGCTGCAGTCGGCGGGCCTGCCCGCGCACAAGCTCGACAAGCGCCTGTGGATGGTGCTCGGCTGGTTCAAGAAAGCGCTGCCGCACTCGATGCAGCTCGCGATCACGATGGCGCTCGAGCACTACACCGCGATGTTCACGGGCCTCGTGCTCGCGAACCGCATCACGTTGAGCGAAGTCGACGGCTATCGCCAGATGTGGATGTGGCACTCGATGGAGGAAACCGAGCACAAGGCGGTTGCATACGACGTGTGGCGCACCGTGATGAAGCCGAGCCTCGCGAGCTACCTGCTGCGCACGGGCGCGATGCTGCTCGTCACGGTCGTGTTCTGGGCGACGCTGTTCGACTTCAACACGCGCCTGTTGATCTCGCATCGCCGCCGCATCGGCAAGGGGCTCGGCATCGGCAAGCTGGTCAAGTATCTGTGGGGCCCGAAGAACGGCATCTTCGCGCTGATCGCGCGCGAATGGATCGACTACTTCCGCCCGGGCTTCCATCCGTGGGATCACGACAACAGCGCGCATCTGGAGCGCCTCGACGATCTGATCGCCGAGATCGACGCGAGCAATGCGCGTCAGGCGGCGAAGGCCGCGCCCCGCCGGGTGCCGCTGCATCCGGTGCCGCGGGCGGTGTAACGCAGGACAAGCAGGCAAATCAGGGAGAAGAGAAGGGCCGCTACGAGCGGCCCTTCCATTTTTTTCGGGGCGCCGCTGTGCCGGGGGAGCATGCTCGGCCGCCGTTCGTGTTCGTGCTTATCGCGTCGTCTCGCGGCGTTTTCGTGTTGCGAACCATTGCGCGCCGCAGCGAAGATCGGCCGATTTCGCATTCTTCATATTTTTCGATGCCGCGCTGCATCGGACGAGCGCCGGCCCACGATGCGCGCGGCGAGCCCCGAGCCGCCGTGCTCGGTGCGCAACCCATTGATCGGCAAAGCGTTTTTCCCGCGTCGATCTTGCGCGTCGCAGCACGTCATGTTGCAGGCGAGCTCTGATGAATCGGGTAGAATCCGCGCTGCGCAAAAAATGCGTGCGGCGCGGCGCGCCCGGTCGGCACCGGGCGGCGCGCCGCGGATCGTCCCGGGGACGCGCCGAATCCGGCGTCCTGCCCGGCGCGGCGTCGAACCGTCGCCCGCCGCTTTTGCCAGCCCGTTATGTCACCACACCCGAATTCCGACAGCTCAACCGCACAATCGAATCCTCCTCGGCTGCGCCGCAGCCTGAAAGCCCGCCACCTGACGATGATCGCGATCGGCGGCTCGATCGGCACGGGCCTGTTCGTCGCGTCCGGCGCGTCCATCTCGCAGGCGGGCCCCGGCGGCGCGATGCTCGCCTATCTGTTGATCGGCCTGATGGTTTACTGCCTGATGATGAGTCTCGGCGAGATGGCCGCGTTCATGCCGGTGTCGGGCTCGTTCGCGACGTACGGCGCGAAATACGTCGAGGAAGGCTTCGGCTTCGCGCTCGGCTGGAACTACTGGTACAACTGGGCGGTGACGATCGCGGTCGAGCTCGTCGCCGCGCAGCTCGTCATGCATTACTGGTTTCCGGACGTGCCGGGCGTCTGGTGGAGCGCCGCGTTCCTCGGCGTGATGTTCCTCCTCAACGTGCTGACCGTGCGCGGCTTCGGCGAAGCCGAATACTGGTTCGCGCTCATCAAGGTCGTGACCGTGCTCGCGTTCATCGGCGTTGGCCTGCTGATGATCTTCGGCATCCTGAAGGGCGGCCCGAGCAACGGCTGGAGCAACTTCACGATCGGCGACGCACCGTTCGCGGGCGGCCTGCCCGCGATGATGGGCGTCGCGATGATCGCCGGCTTCTCGTTCCAGGGCACCGAGCTGATCGGCGTGGCCGCCGGCGAATCGGAAAACCCGCGCACGACGATCCCGCGTGCGGTGCGTCAGGTGTTCTGGCGAATTCTGCTGTTCTACGTGCTCGCGATCTTCGTGATCGGCGTGCTGATTCCGTACACCGATCCGAACCTGCTGAAGAGCGACGTGACGGACGTCGGCGTGAGCCCGTTCACGCTCGTGTTCCGCCACGCGGGCCTCGCGCTCGCCGCCGGCGTGATGAACGCGGTGATCCTGACCGCCGTGCTGTCGGCGGGCAACTCGGGGATGTATGCGTCGACGCGGATGCTCTACAACCTCGCGACCGAGGGCCGCGCGCCGAAACTGTTCGCGAAGCTCTCGGCGGGCGGCGTGCCGCGCAACGCGCTGTATGCGACGACTGCCGTCGGCGCGCTGTGCTTCCTGTCGTCGCTGTACGGAGACAAGACGGTGTATCTGTGGCTGCTGAACACGTCGGGGATGACGGGCTTCATCGCGTGGCTCGGCATCGCGCTCAGCCACTACCGTTTCCGCAAGGGCTACGTGCGCCAGGGCTTCTCGGTCGGCCAACTGCCGTATCAGTCGAGCCTGTATCCGTACGGCCCGATCTTCGCGTTCGCCCTGTGCATCGTGATCGCGCTCGGCCAGGACTATCAGGCGTTCCTCGCGAACAGGATCGACTGGGTCGGCGTGCTCGCGACCTACGTCGGCATTCCGCTCTTCCTCGTCGTGTGGCTCGGCTATCGGCTCGTTCACAAGACGCGCTGGGTCCGCTACGAAGACATGGACATCGCGTCATGGGTGGCCGAGCACGAGCGCGCGGCGGCGCATGACGCGCGCGAAGCGGCGGCCATTCGCGTGCCGTCGAGTCCCGAGGCGGCGTCGTAACGCATCGCGTCCCGCAGCGCTCGTTCGTTTCGCTGCAAATTCGACAGGCGGCCGGCCCGGCATCGGGCGCGGCCGCTTTTTTATTTGAGTTGCCCGTCGTTTTTTCTTCTTGGCGCGTCGCGCCGCGTCGCGCCGCGCTGTGCGGCGCGCCCGCTTACGGCGCGGCGAACACGTCGGTGCGGTTCGCCGTGTTGCCCGAGTTCGTCTGCACGAAGAACGGCAGGAACGACGTGCCGCGCGTGTCGAGCCCCGCGTAATCGCCGATGAAGAAGCCTTCGGCGACAGGCGCGGTCCGCATGTCGAACGGGCCGGCGATCCGGCGCTCGGTGCCGAACGTGCGGCCGCCGTCGGCCGACAGCGTGCGCCAGTAGTTGGTCGGCAGCGTAGTCGTGTTGCCGGCCTGCAGATCGCGGAAGTCGTAATACGTGACCGCGACGACGCCCGCCGAATTCACCCGCACCGACGGATTGAACGCGGGCCGCCCGCTCGGCGTGTTCACGCGGATCGGCGCGCTCCACGTCGCGCCGCCGTCGGACGACGTCGACAGCGCGATCTCGTCGTACAGGCCGCCGTTGAAGCGCGAGTCCTGCCAGACGACGTACAGTTGGCCCGTCGCGGGATCGATCGCGGGCTCGGGGATGATGTCGCCCGTGCGAACCGGTTCGTTCGTATTCGGATCGGTGACGGACACCGTCTGCAGGCCGGACACGATTTGCGGCTTCGTCCAGGTCGCGCCGTCGTCGGTCGACTTGATGAACGCGACCTTGCCCGCGGCCGCGCTGAACGGCGGCTGGATCAGGTCGAAGAAATCGTATAGCGCGCCGCTGCGCGGATCGACGACGATCTGATTGCCGATCGTCTGCTGCCGCGACGGCACGTCGACGATCACGGCCGGCGCGCTCCACGTCTTGCCGCCGTCGGCCGTCTTCGAGAAGAACGTCGGCCCGCGATACGCGGCCGTGTGCAGGTTCGCGTGCGGATTGCCGGTCGGCTGCTCGAGCCGGTCCCACACCGCGTATGCGGTGCCCGCCTTCTTCGGATTCGCCGTCACCGATTCCTTGTCGTTGAAGAACTGCGTGGTCGGCTCGTTGTCGGCGATGAGCAGCGTCGGCGCGCTCCAGGTCTGGCCGCCGTCCGTCGAGACCGATGCCGCGACCGAGTTGCTGTTGTTCGACTGGTTGAACGAGATCGACACCGAGTACGCGGTGCCGTCGGGCCCGATCGACACCCACGGATCGGACGCGCGTTCGTATGCGAGGCCGCCCGCGCACGCGCTGAACGGCAGGTTCGTCCGTTTCCATGTGAGGCCGCCGTCGAACGAATAGCCGGCGACGAGGCCGTGCGCGCCGCCGTTCGACCAGCGGTCCTGCTGCCACGCGCCGATCACGTTGGACGGGTTCGCGGGATTCACCGCAACCCACGGCTCGACTTCCGCGTTCACATAGTTGGTGCCGGGGCCGCCGATCGTGCAACTGGCGAACGGACTCGGACCGGAGACGAGCACGGGCGCGCCGTGCGCGGCCGCGGCCATCGCAAGGGCCGCCGCGGCGGAGATTCCGGTGACAAACGAGACAGGCAAGGCAATGCGTCGCATGGACAACTCTCCTCGGTGAGCGGCGGCGGCGACTGCCGAACCAAAGCGGCGCGAGCGCGCGAGACGTCGCGTTCGTCGTCACGGGCCGCCCCCTTGGTCGGCGCGATCGAATGAGGTCGTCGACGCGCGCGGGGTGCCGCGCTCGCTTTCGCTTCGCCGTTATCGACTGTCGCCATCCGCCATCGCTGGGTTCCGCCAGCGCATCGGTACGACTCTCTCGTTTCTTGTTGCTGCCGTCATGCGGCGGTGCGCGACGGTCGGCCGCGCGCGCCGCGAAGTCACGGCGACGAATGCCTCGAAGTGGATTGCAATGTAGGCAACTTCGCGCGTGGCGACAGGAACTTTTTTGTAACAGAGCGTAGCGTCGGAAAGAGACGGAATTGGCTTAAGGATGCTGAAAGAATCGGGCGGAAGATTTGCCGATCGCGCGGGCTTTTCGTGCGCAAGGCGCGTAAGCGAAATGCCAATCGTTCTTCGTTTGGCTGGTGTTTCGAATGCGGCGGTGCATCGATGTTCCGGGCGGAGCACGCGTGTACGTCATCGAATCGTCGTTCGTTCGCGCTCGATTCGGATGCCGATGTATTGGGCGCGGCGCGCGTGACGCATGGCGAGCGCCGCGCGCGCGAACGCGGCGCTCGCCGCGTCAGTCAGGCGTGGCGATTCGCGCGCGCGTTGCGCCATCGCGCGAGCGGGCGCGTCGCGAACCAGTGCGTCGCGAGCACGAACGCGACGCCGATCAGGCCGCCGGCCAGTACGTTGACGACGCGCTCGGCGGCGATCGCCGCCGACTGCTGTGCGATCCACGATGCGCACGCGATGCACGCGCAGCGTGCGCTGAAGCCGGTCGCGTAATGGCGGAACGCGACGAGCGTGAGAACCGATGCGAGCGTCGCGAGCGTGTAGACGAGCGCGCCGTGCGGCAGTGCGTAGCCGGCCGCGAGACCGAGCGGCACGCCGACGAGTGCGCCGAGGCCGCGATCGCGCAGCTTCAGGCGCGCGGTGGCTGCATCGCCGGTGACGACGCTCGCGGCAGACCAGATCGCCCATTGCCCATTGTCGATGTGCAGCCATTCGACGAGCAGCGCGGCGACAGCCGCCGCGAGCGCGACCGCGACGATTGCCTGCGCCGCATCGCTCCATGCGGCGGGCCGGCCGAGATCGCGTGCGTCGCGCCAGCGCGCGAGCGCGTGCAGGCGCTGCGCCGCGGGCGCGCCGCGCAGCGCCTGCACGCAAGACAGCGCGACGGGCGGCAGCATCGCCGCGCACAGGTAGGGGACGAGCCGCGGCGCGCAATGCTGCGCGGCCGCGGCCTCGCAGGTCAGATACAGCGACGGGATGAAGACGAAGTTGCCGAGCGAGCGCAGCCGCGCGCCGAAGCGCGACAGCGCGACGGCCGCGGCCGCGAGCGCCGCGCAGCCGCCGACGAATGCCGGCCACGCGCTCAGTGCGTGCGACAGCGACAGGAAGCCGGCGATGATCGCCGCGCCTTGCGCGAGCGCGCCGAGCGGCGCAATGCCGACGCGCTCGACGGCGATCGCGATCGACACCGTCGCGATCGATGCGAGCAGCCAGCGCGCATCGTCCGTCGCGCCGTACAGCGCGATCGTCGGTGCGCAAACGATGAGCGTGCGGCCGAGCGTCGGCAAGTCGAATGCGTGGCCGATCCGGGCGGCGAGCGCGGCGCGGATCGCGCGGATCATGCGGGCCTCGCGCGAGCCGCGCTCACAGCGCCGCGAGATCGCCGACCGTGACGATCCGCGCGATGCCGCGCAGCGCGTCGATCGAGCGCTGATGCTCGTCTTCCGTCGCGGCCGCGCACGCGTCTTCCAGCACGAGCACTTCGTAGTCGCGATCGTGCGCGTCGCGAGCGGCGGCCTGCACGGCCCACGTCGTGCTGACGCCCGCGACGATCACGCGTTCGATCCGGCGCGCGCGCAACGCGGCTTCGAGGCGCGTTGCGTAGAACGCGCTCACGCGAGGCTTGACGACGACGAGCTGCACGGCGTCGGCGTCGAGATCCGGATGAAACGCCGTGCCGGGACCGCTCAGGTCCAGCGCGCCGAATTCCTTCGCGCGGCCGAACATCGGCGAATGCGCGGGCAAGTCCGCATAGCCCGGCTCGAAGCCGACCTTGACGCCGATCCGCAGCCAGTCCTTCTGCTTCGCGGCCGCGAGCGCGCGGTTGAAGCGGCCGACGACGTCGCGCTGCGCGGCGTGCGCTGCGCTGCGGGCGATCTTGCCGGTGGGGTGCATGATGTCGACGATGTAGTCGAGTCCGATCAAGGCAGTGTTCATCGTGAGCTCCTGGGTGAGGGGGCGGGCGGCGCGGCGCTGGCCGCTTCGTCGAATTGCGCGAGGCGCTCGAGCAGCGGGCCGGCGGCGGCGAGCACCTCGCGTTCGTCGGCGCAAAGGCATGCGTGCATCGCGCGAACGAGCCATTCCTCGCGCTTCGCGCGGTTGCCGTACAGCATTTGCTTGCCGCTCGCGCTCAGCGATACGCGGCTCTTGCGGCCGTCGGCGGGATCCGCGTGGCGCCGGATCAGGCCGCCGCTTTCGAGCTCGCGCAGCAGCGCGGCGAGATTCGACGAGCGCATCCGCTCGGCCGACGCGAGCTCGGACGGCGTGGGCTCGCCGCCGAGGCGATCGATCGCGCCGAGGACGACCAGTTGCGAGAACTGCACGGGATCGGCCTGCGCTTCGCGACGCAAACGCCGGGTGAGCGCGGTGACTTGGCCGCGCAGGCGGGAGGCTTGCTGGAGGTGCAGGGCGGTGATCATGTTGGCTACTTTAATATAGCTATATTTTTATAGCAATATGGAGCGGATTGGAGTGGATGGGATGTCGCGACGCAGGACGCGGCGCAATGCCGATGGCGGGCGCGGCCATCGAGGAGCAGGCGCTGCTGACAGGGATGACGTTGATCGGATCGGTCGTGACGCTCGGCGCGTGGGCCGGCCGCAATCCAGTCCTTTGGCCGTGCTGAACGCCGCCGCTCACGTCGCGCGGTTGCGTCGTCGCGATCCCGATTACCGGCTTCCCGAGCCCGCGCGCGACGCTCAGCCCTGATCGCCGCCGCCGACGGGCAGCACCGAGCCGGTGATGTACGACGCCTCATCCGATGCGAGAAACAGGATCGCGGCGACCTGCTCGTCGATCGTGCCGTAGCGATGCATCAGGCTCGACGACAGCGTCTGGTCGACGATCGCGCGATACCAGCGCGCATCGTCGCCGCCCGGCGGTTCCGTGTTGCGCGGCACCTTGCGCGGCGGCGCGTCGGTGCCGCCCGCGGCGACCGCGTTCACGCGAATGCCGTGCGCCGCGTGCTCGAACGCGAGGCTCGCGGTCAACGCGTTGACGCCGCCTTTCGCGGCCGCGTACGGCACGCGATGAACGCTGCGCGTCGCGATCGACGACACGTTGACGATCGCGCCGCCGCCGCGCGCGATCATGCCGGGCAGCACTGCGCGGCAACACCACAGCGTCGGGAACAGCGAGCGGCGAATTTCCGCCTCGATCTGCGCGATTTCGTAGCGGTCGAACGGTTTCGTCCAGATCGTGCCGCCGACGTTGTTGACGAGCACGTCGATCGAGCCGAATGCGTCGACGGCCGCGCGCGCCATCGCTTCGGCGCCCGCGTACGTTTCGAGATCGGCGACGACGGCGAGCGCGCGGCCGCCTGCGCAGACGATGTCGGCCGCGACGTCGTGGACAAGATCCGCGCGATCGACGAGCACCGCCGTCGCGCCTTCGCGCGCCGCGCGCAGCGCGACGCCGCGGCCGATGCCTTGCGCGGCGCCCGTGACGATCGTCACTTTGCCGTCGAAGCGGCCGGGTGCGTGGCGAGTGTTCATGACGCGCCGCTCGACGAGAATTTTTCGAAGTACAGATTGGCCGGCGTGACGCCGCGCTCGCGCAGCCACGTCTGCACAGCGTCGACCATCGGCGCGGGGCCGCACAGATAGATGTCGACGTCGCCGTCGTTCAGCCATTCGGGCTCGACGTGCGCGGTCACGTAGCCCTTGCGCGGGTGCGCGCTCGCGTCGTCCGCGACGCAGGTCCGGTATGCGAAGCCGGCGAGGCGACGCTCGACGTCGCCGAGGCGCTCGAGCGCGACGAGATCGTCGTCGCGCGTGACGCCGTAGACGAGCCGCACGGGCGGCGCGCCGTCGCGCGACGCGCAGACGTCGAGCATCGACAGGAACGGCGCGACGCCGGTGCCGCCCGCAAGAAAGAGCGCGGGCCGCGCGGCGTCGCGCAGGTAGAAGCTGCCGTGCGGGCCGGAGAACGCGATCCGCTGGCCGGGCGCGGCCTCGCCGGCGAGGTAGCGGCTCATCCGCCCGCCCGGCACGTTGCGCACGAGAAACGACACGCGCGCGTCGCCCGGCCGCGAACTGAACGAGTACGAGCGTGTCGCGCCCACGCCGGGAATCTCGACGTTCACGTACTGCCCGGCGAGAAACGCGAGCTTCGCGGGCTCGTCGACGTCGATCGAAAAATGAATCGTGGACGCGGACAGCCGCTCGACCGACGCGAGCGTGCCCTCGTGGCGCGCGGCGCCCGTCTTGCACGCGGCGGACGACGCGGGCACGTCGATCACGCAATCGCTGCGCGGGCGCGTCTGGCATGCGAGCACATAGCGTTGCGCGGCTTCGTCGGCCGTCAGCGCGTCTTCGATGTAGCTCGCTTCGGGCAGGTCGTAGTCGCCCGATTCGCACCGGCAGCGGCAGGTGCCGCACGCGCCGTCGCGGCAATCGAGCGGGATGTTGATCTGCTGGCGATAGGCGGCGTCGGCAAGCGTTTCGCCGTCGCGGCACGCGATGAAGCGGGTGACGCCGTCTTCGAAGTGCAGGGCGATGCGGTGTTCCATGATGCGTTCCTCGGGCGCGGCGCGGCGCGCGCCGCGCGGCCAGCTAGATGTGATAGATGTCGATCAACTGGTTGATGTAGTCGTTCTTCAGGACGACGTACTTGCTGACGATCTTCGGCGCGCCACCGGAGAAATCGATCGCGTAGCGCGACATGCCGAAGTAGCTCGACACCGTCTTGTAGCGATAGCTGAGCGTGTGCCAGTTGAACCGCACGACGTGCACGTCGCCATCGGCGCTCTCGTGCTCGACGTTCGCGAGGTTGTGGCTCGTGCGCGTATCGGGCATCGTCGCGCTCGAGCGCTCGGTCTTGATGCGGAACACGCGATCCTCGAGCCCCTGCCGGTTCGGGTAGTAGATCAGCGAGATCTCGCGCTGCGGATCGGTGACGAGCGCGTCCGCGTCGTCCCACGACGGCATCCAGAACACGGCGCGCGGGTGATAGCAGTCGAGCCACGCGTCCCATGCCTTGTCATCGAGCAGCCGGCTTTCGCGATAGAGGAACGCCTGGATGCGGGCGATGTCGATTGTGCTCATGCGCGGCTCCTTTCGGCGGCGAGCGCCTGCTTCATCGTCGCGATCCAGTAGCGGTGCTGGACCGTATACAGCCCCTCGTCCTCGGTCTTCACGCCGCTCATCAGCGGCCGGATGCCGATCCTGCGCGCCGCTTCGTCGGGGCCTTCGATCCAGTGCGCCGCGCCGCGGCACATGTCGTTCCATTCGACCGCGCGGCCCGCGTAGCCCTGCTGGCACGCGCGGAATTCCTCGAGATCGTCGGGCGTCGCCATCCCGCTCGCGTTGAAGAAATCCTCGTATTGGCGGATGCGTCGCGCGCGCGCGTCGGGCGCTTCGCCCTTCGGCGCGATGCAGTGGATCGTGACCTCGGTGCGATCGACGGCGAGCGGCCGCAGCACGCGGATCTGCGAGCCGAACTGGTCCATCAGGTAGACGTTCGGGTACAGGCACAGGTTGCGCGAGTTCCGGATCATCCAGTCGGCGACATCGCTGCCGCAGCGCGCGGCGAATTCTTCGCGGCGATCGAAGTTCGGCCGGTCCTCGGGGTTCGCCCAGCGCGTCCACAGCAGCATGTGGCCGTGATCGAACGCATAGAAGCCGCCGCCCTGGCGGCCCCAGTTGCCCGCGTCCATCGCGCGGATCGTGTCTTCGTGCTGCGTGTCCGTCTTGCGATGATTGACGGTCGCCGCGTAATTCCAGTGAACGGCCGACACGTGGTAGCCGTCCGCGCCGTTTTCGGCGGTGAGTTTCCAGTTGCCTTCGTACGTGTACGTCGACGAGCCGCGCAGCACTTCGAGGCCGTCCGCCGACTGGTCGACGATCATGTCGATGATGCGCGCGGCGTCGCCGAGATACGCGGCGAGCGGCCCGACGTCCGGATTCAGGCTGCCGAACAGGAAGCCGCGATAGTTCTCGAAGCGCGCGATCTTCTTCAGATCGTGCGAGCCGTCGCGATTGAAGCAGTCAGGGTAGCCGGCTCCTTCGGGGTCCTTCACTTTGAGCAGCTTGCCGCTGTTGCTGAACGTCCAGCCGTGGAACGGGCACGTGTAGCTCGCGCGATTGCCGCGCTTGTGCCTGCACAGCATCGCGCCGCGATGCGTGCATGCGTTGACGAACGCGTTCAGCTCGCCCTGGCGATTGCGCGCGATCACGACCGGCTGGCGGCCGAGCGTGGTCGTGTAGTAATCGTTCGCGTTCGGGATCTGGCTCTCGTGCGCGAGATAGATCCAGTTGCCTTCGAAGATGTGCTTCATCTCGAGCTCGAACAGCATTTCGTCGGTGAACGCGCTGCGGTGCAGCCGGTAGTCGCCGCGCGCCTTGTCTTCGACGAGGAAATCGTCGATGCATCGCAGCGTCGGGTGACGATCCGGATAGATCGGGATCATGGGCATCTCCTGATGGGCTCTGATCGGGACCGGCGCGCGCCGTGCGGAAAACCCCGGGTGAACCTACGATGCTTCGCAGGTATAGTGCTCGACGACAACGCGGTCAGATTGAGGATAGTTGCTGGTAAAACGGGGCGTCCAACACTGATTGAGTATCGGATCGATATCCTCGGGGTATGAAGATGGAATTGCGGCATCTACGCTATTTCGTCGCGGTCGCGGAGGAGCAGAACTTCACGCGCGCGGCCGAGCGCCTGCACATCGCGCAGCCGCCGTTGAGCCGCCAGATACAGCAACTCGAGGAAGCGCTCGGCGTGATGCTGTTCGAGCGTCATGCGCGGCCGCTGAAGATGACCGATGCGGGCCGCTTCTTCTATTCGCACGCGATGCAACTGCTCGCGCAGACGGCCGAGCTCGAATCGATGACGAAGCGCATCGGCAAGATCGAGCGGGCGCTGTCGGTCGGCTACGTCGGCTCGACGCTGTACGGGATGCTGCCGCGCATCATCCGGCGCTTTCGCGCGGAGCATGGCGAAGTCGAGCTGAGCCTGAGCGAGATGTCGACGATGGATCAGATCCGGGCGCTGAAGGAAGGGCGGATCGACGTCGGCTTCGGCCGTATTCGTCATGAGGACCCGAGCGTGCGGCGCATCGTGCTGCGCGAGGAGCGGATGATCGTCGCGCTGCCGGACGCGCATCCGCTCGACGCGGCGAAGCCGGTGCTGTCGCTGCACGACCTTGTCAGCGAGACGCTGATCATCTTTCCGAAGTCGCCGCGGCCGAGCTATGCGGACCAGGTGCTCGCCGCGTTCCACGACCGCGCGCTGAAGCCGCACCGGATCTACGAGACGCGCGAGCTGCAGATCGCGCTCGGGCTCGTCGCGGCGGGCGAGGGCGTGTCGGTCGTGCCGCACAGCGTGTACGGGCTCAAGCGCGACGACGTCCGCTACAAGGAGCTCGACGATCCGAACCTCGTGTCGCCGATCATCATGAGCACGCGGATGCTCGACGAATCGGAGGACATTCGCGCGATGCTCGAACTCATCTATCGGTTGTACGACGAATTCAAGATGGACTACTTGCCGCCGCACGAATGAGCGGGCGCGCTGCGCGTTCGCGCCCTTCGTCGGTTAGCCTAACGAACCGTTTCGCCGTGACCTAGAATCCAACCATCACTTCGTTCGACGTGCGGGCATCGTCGTTTTCGAAGCGATTGTCCCGGGGGACCATCGATCGTCAGGTTGCTTCATATTTCGTGCGAGGAGGACGTCATGGCTCGCAAATACATCGATTGCCGGGAGTTTCCGAGCGACATGCACTGCACCGTCGCAATGTCCGCTGATTCGGATGACGAATTGCTGGAGGCGGCCGTCCAGCACGCGGTCTCGGTGCATCGTCACGCCGATTCGCCGGAACTGCGCGCGCAGCTAAGAACGCTTTTCCACGACGGCACGCCGCCCGTCGATGCACCGCGTCAAGCGTAGCGTCGACGGAACCGCCGATGCGTGTCGGTGCGCGTTGGCTCGCGGGCGCGCGTGTCGCATCCGTTCGGGCCGCGCGTTCGAATCCGTTGCCGTGCCGGTGAGTCGACAGCGGATGCGCGTTTGCACCCGGACGCGGCGGCGCGCGTCGCCGACCGCGCGGCGTGCGGTCTTTTTCCTTTCGTGCCGGAGCCCGCCGCGTCATGTGGCCGGTTCGGCGCGCTTCATCGCCGCGACGAGCGTCTTGAATCCGACCCAACCCCAGTAGACCCGGTGGCGCGTGATGCGCCCGCCCGCAACGTCGATCGATTCGTTCAGGTCGACCTGATCGCCTTGCGGCGTTTCGCGCGGATATGCCCAGATCAATTGACGGCCGGTTCGTGAAGAAGGTGTCGGTGCGGTGCCAGCGCGCGAGCTCGTTCGGCAACCGCAGGAATCCCGCTTCGAAGAACGCGCGGATCGCTGCGCCGCCGTGAAGAATGCCTTCGGCGCGGTCTCGCAGCACGGCGACGATCAGCGGCGTCTCGAGTGTCGCGTCGTATGCGTAGAGCGCCATCAGTGCGTCGAGGTCTTGGACGGGGGGCTCCTCGCCGTCGAGTCGGAAGGGCGACATCGCTACTATCGGCTGTCGAGCGCGCAGGTCGCGTTCGCGCTCGAGGGGCTCGCCACGATCGAGACGCGGCGCGCGCAGCGGCTGCGCCCGACAAGCGTTTCGACCGCCGCGTCGAGCGGCGTGTGCGGTTCCCGGCCGAGCGCGGTGACGAGCTTTGCGTTGTCCATGCGCAGCGCCTCGCGCCACAGATGGCGCATCTCGCGCATCGACGCAAATTCGCTCCCGCTCGCACGCGTGAGTGAGTGCGTGCGTGAACATCAAAGCGAACGCGGCGCATGCCGTCTATCGTTCGACGTCGCCGCCCGCTTCCCGGTACGCGCTCGGCGTTTGCCCCGTCCACTTGCGGAACGCGCGCGTGAAATTCGCCGGATCGTTGAACTGCAGCCGCTCGGCGATCGTCTTCAGATCGAGGTCCGACGCGCGCAGCAGCCGGCGCGCGTCGCGCAGCCGCGCTTCGTCGACGAGCGCGCGATAGCCGGAGCCCGCATCGAGCAGCCGCCGGCGCAGCGTGCGGGCCGACATCAAGAGGCGCCGCGCGAGTTCGTCGGGCCCAGGGTAGCCGTGCGCCGGCTGCGCGAGCTCCGCGCGCACGCGCGCGACGAGGTCGCCTTCCTCGTGACGCACGTCCGCGTATTCGCGCTCGACCTGCGCGAGCGCCTGCTGGTGCGCGACTTCATCCGCGAGCGGCAACGGCCAGTCGAGCGCGTCGTGCGACACCCACAGCGCGTTCGCCGCGCAGCCGAAGCGCATGGGCGGCAGCCGGTCGCGATAGCGCGCGTAATAGTCGGGCTCCGGCCACGCGAATTGCAGCTCGATCGGCGGATCGGCGCGCCCCGTCACCGTGCCGACGTTCTGCGCGATCCCGGTCAGCACGATCTCGAACATCGCGTGATGCTGGAGCACCGGGCTCGCTTGCACGCCGTGCAGCGCGAGTGTCGCGCCATCGTCGCGCTCCGCGTAGTGCAGCCGGTATTGGCGGTTGCGCATCCGGGAATAGCGCGCGTTGACGAGCAGCGACGCACGCAGGTCGGCAGCCGTCAGCGCCGCGTAGCCGAGAAAGCCGTGCACCGACATCCGCAGCCGCAGCCCGAGCTCGAAGCCGATTCCTTCGTCGCCGCTCAGCCGGATCGCGTTCAGCACGAGCCGCCCCCACTGCGACGGCGCGATGCGCGCGTCCGGCTCGCCGAGCACGGCGTCGCGCAGGCCGGTGCCCGCGCGGGCGTCGCGCGCGTCGATGCCGCGTTCGTCGAACACCTTCAGCAGATGCCGCAGGTACGCGACCGGAATCGTCGGCCGGCGCAAGCCAAGCTGGTCTTTCGTCGAGCGTCGCACGCGGGTGTCGTGAACCGGATGAGAATGGCCAAGATTGGCCATGAATGACAAGCATTATGGCTGCTTGACCCCTTACGGACAAGCGGCGCAAGCGCCTACGATGTGACGATCCCGATATTTCCGTTCCCGCGATAACCCATGACGACCCCGTTTCCGCACCTGCTCGCCCCGCTCGACCTCGGCTTCACGACGCTGCGCAACCGCGTGCTGATGGGCTCGATGCACACGGGCCTCGAGGATAGCCGCAAGACGCTGCCGCGGCTCGCCGACTATTTTGCCGAGCGCGCGCGCGGCGGCGTCGGCCTGATCGTCACGGGCGGCTTCGCGCCGAACGTGGCCGGCTGGACGAAGCCGTTCGGCGGCACGTTGTCGACGGGCGCCGCTGCGCGCCGGCATCGCGTGATTCCGGACGCGGTGCACGCGCAGGGCGGCAAGATCGCGCTGCAGATCCTGCATACCGGCCGCTACGGCTACCATCCGTTCACGGTCGCGCCGACGCGGCTCAAGTCGCCGATCTCGCCGTTCACGCCGCACGAGCTGACCGCGCGCGGCATCGAGCGGCAGATCCGCGCGTTCGTGCGCTGCGCGCAACTCGCCCGCGAGGCGGGCTACGACGGCGTCGAGATCATGGGCTCCGAAGGCTACCTGATCAACCAGTTCATCTCGCTGCATACGAACAAGCGCACCGACGAATGGGGCGGCTCGTATGCGAACCGGATGCGGCTGCCGGTCGAGATCGTCGAGCGCACGCGCGAGGCGGTCGGCCGCGATTTCATCATCGTCTATCGGCTGTCGATGCTCGATCTGATTCCGGACGGCAGCAACTGGGACGAAGTCGTGCTGCTCGCGAAGGCGGTCGAGCGCGCGGGCGCGACGATCATCAACACGGGCATCGGCTGGCACGAGGCGCGCGTGCCCACGATCGCGACGTCGGTGCCGCGCGGCGCGTTCGCGTGGGTCACGAAGAAGATGAAGGGCGAAGTCGGCATTCCGCTCGTGACGACGAACCGGATCAACCGGCCGGAAGTCGCCGAGCAGATTCTCGCGGACGGCTGCGCGGACATGGTGTCGATGGCGCGGCCGTTCCTCGCCGACGCCGAATTCGTGAAGAAGGCGGCCGAGGGCCGCGTCGACGAAATCAACACGTGCATCGGCTGCAATCAGGCGTGCCTCGATCACGCGTTCAAGAACCGGATCGCGTCGTGCCTGCTGAATCCGCGTGCATGCCATGAAACGGAGCTGAACTACGCGCGCGCGGCGCACGCGAAGCGCGTGGCGGTGATCGGCGCGGGGCCGGCCGGCCTCGCGTGTGCGACGGTGCTCGCGCAGCGCGGGCATCGCGTCGAGCTGTTCGACGCGGCGGCCGAGATCGGCGGCCAGTTCAACATGGCCAAGCGCATTCCGGGCAAGGAGGAGTTTCACGAGGCGCTGCGTTACTTCGCACGCCAGATCGAGCTGACGGGCGTGCAATTGCGCCTGAACCGCCGCGTCGGCGCGGCCGAGCTGATCGCGGCCGGCTACGACGATGTCGTGCTCGCGACGGGCGTCGCGCCGCGCAATCCGCACATTCCGGGCCAGGATCATCCGAAGGTGCTGACCTATATCGATGTGCTCGCGCGCAACAAGCCGATCGGCGAGCGCGTGGCGGTGGTCGGCGCGGGCGGGATCGGCTTCGACGTGTCCGAGTTTCTCGTTCAGGACGGCGAATCGCCGGCGCTCGATCTCGACGCATGGAAAGCGGAGTGGGGCGTGACCGACCCCACGCTCGCGCGTGGCGGCGTGATGCGCGGCGAGGCGGCGCCGCCCGCGCGCCGCGTCACGCTGCTGCAGCGAAAGGCGACGGGGCTCGGCAAGGGGCTCGGCAAGACGACCGGCTGGATCCACCGGGCGACGCTGAAGATGAAGCAGGTCGAGATGATCGGCGGCGTGAACTATGAGCTGATCGACGACAAGGGGCTGCACGTGACGTTCGGCAAGGAGCGCGTCGATCCGACCTTGATCGAGGCCGATACGATCGTGCTGTGCACGGGGCAGGAGCCCGAGCGCGCGCTGCTCGAGCCGTTGAAGGCGGCGGGCGTGTCCGTGCATCTGATCGGCGGCGCGGAGCTGGCCGCGGAGCTCGACGCGAAGCGCGCGATCGACCAGGGCGCGAGGCTCGCCGCGCGACTTTGAGCGCGGCGCGGCGTGCGGCGGCGCGAAGCTTGCGCGGTCGGCGCGCGTGTTCGAGCGGCGTTCGGCGCTTGTCCGCGCGTCCGGCCGCCACGCTCGTCGAAGCGGGCGACGCGGCGGAGGCGACCGGTCGCGATCGCCGGCTTCGCGCTCTGTCATGTTGGCGGCTCCGATGCGGCGGCGCATTCGAAAGCGCCGAGCAACCGAGGGCGTTTCGCGTCGACATCGCGCATGCGCAGTCATCTTCCCGCCTCGTCGAAACACGTGTCGCCAATGCTGTGACATCGTGTCGCACTGTCATTTTCAGCAAAGATGATTTGCCTCATTGACGGATTTTCATCTCGTTCGCTCGCCGTATGATGCGAGCGCTTCCGTGAGTCGGTCGTCCGTCGGTTCGCCTGGAGCGTGATACATCTTGCTGGCAAATGTGATGAATAGAAAGGCTTTCAAAGGCGTGTCGTGGTTCGGGGCGATCGGTGCGCTCGCCTCGCTGTCCGGCTGCGGGCTCGACGTGCTCGATCCGAAAGGCGCGGTGGGCGCCGCGGAGAAGTCGCTGATCGCGACGTCGACGTGGGCGATGCTGATCGTGGTCGTGCCGGTGATCCTCCTCACGCTGCTGTTCGCGTGGCGCTACCGCGCATCGAACCGCAACGCGACCTACGCGCCGAAGTGGGCGCATTCCACCGCGATCGAGATCGTGATCTGGACGGTTCCGTCGCTGATCATCCTGTTTCTCGGCATCCTCACGTGGAAGACGACGCACGCGCTCGACCCGTACCGGCCGCTCGAATCGTCGGTGAAGCCGATCAACGTCGAGGTCGTCGCGCTCGACTGGAAATGGCTCTTCGTCTATCCCGATCTCGGCATTGCTTCGGTGAACCAACTGGCGGTGCCCGTCGGCACGCCGATCAATTTCCGGATCACGTCCGATTCGGTGATGAACTCGTTCTTCATTCCGCAGCTCGGCACGCAGGTCTACGCGATGGCCGGCATGCAGACGCGCCTGCACCTGATCGCCGACGAGCCGGGCGATTTCGCCGGCATTTCCGCGAACTACAGCGGCCGCGGCTTCTCGGACATGAAGTTCCGCACGCTCGCGACATCGCGCGACGCGTTCGACGCTTGGGTCGCGAAGGTGCGCGCATCGGCCGACCGGCTCGACATGACCGCATACGGCCAGCTCGCGCAGCCGAGCGAGAAGCAGCCCGTGCGCTACTACTCGACGGTCGATTCGCGGCTCTTTCACAACATCATCGCGAAGTACAACGACGGCCACGTCCTCGACCTGACGGACGCCGCCTGTCGGACGAAGAGGTAATGCATGTTCGGTAAATTGACGCTTTCGGCGATCCCGTTCGATCAGCCGATCATCATGGGCGCGGGTGCGTTCATGGGGCTCGTCGTGCTCGGAATTCTGGGCGCGCTGACCTATACGAAGCGCTGGAAATGGCTGTGGACGGAGTGGCTCACGTCGGTCGACCACAAGAAGCTCGGCGTGATGTACATCATCGTCGCGCTGATCATGCTGCTGCGCGGCTTCGCGGACGCGGTGATGATGCGCCTGCAGCTCGCGCTCGCGTACAACGGCCCCGGCTATCTGCCGCCGCACCACTACGATCAGGTCTTCACCGCGCACGGCGTCATCATGATCTTCTTCATGGCGATGGCGTTCATGATCGGCCTGATGAACATCATCGTGCCGCTGCAGATCGGCGCGCGCGACGTCGCGTTCCCTTTCATCAATTCGCTGAGCTTCTGGATGACGGCGGTCTCGGCGATCCTGATCAACATCTCGCTCGTCGTCGGCGAATTCGCGCAGACGGGCTGGCTCGCGTATCCGCCGCTGTCGGAGCTGCAGTTCAGCCCGGGCGTGGGCGTCGATTACTACCTGTGGGCGCTGCAGATATCCGGCGTCGGCACGCTGCTCACGGGCGTGAACTTCTTCGTGACGATCCTGCGGATGCGCGCGCCCGGCATGACGATGATGAAGATGCCCGTGTTCACGTGGACCGCGCTCTGCACGAATGTGCTGATCATGGCGTCGTTCCCGATCCTGACGGTCACGCTCGCGCTGCTCGGCCTCGACCGCTACCTCGGCATGCACTTCTTCACGAACGACGCCGGCGGCAACGCGATGCTGTATCTGAACCTGATCTGGGCGTGGGGCCATCCCGAGGTCTACATCCTGATCCTGCCCGCGTTCGGGATCTTCTCGGAAGTGGTCGCCACCTACGCGAAGAAGCCGCTGTTCGGCTACAAGACGATGGTCTACGCGAGCTGCGCGATCATGGTGCTGTCGTTCCTCGTGTGGCTGCATCACTTCTTCACGATGGGCTCGGGCGCGAACGTGAATGCGTTTTTCGGGATCATGACGATGGTGATCGCGATCCCGACCGGCGTGAAGGTGTTCAACTGGCTGTTCACGATCTATCGCGGCCGGCTCGAATTCTCGACGCCGGTTCTCTGGACGATCGGCTTCATGGTGACGTTCACGCTCGGCGGGATGACGGGCGTGATGATGGCGATTCCGGGCGCGGACTTCGTGCTGCACAACAGCCTGTTCCTGATCGCGCACTTCCACAACGTGATCATCGGCGGCGTGCTGTTTGGTTATCTCGCGGGCTTCAACTACTGGTTCCCGAAGGTGTTCGGCTTCAAGCTGAACGAGAAGCTCGGCAAGGCGGCGTTCTGGTTCTGGCAGGTCGGCTTCTATGTCGCGTTCGTGCCGCTGTACGTGCTCGGCTTCATGGGGATGACGCGCCGCCTGAATCATTACGACAATCCCGCGTGGCATCCGTGGCTCATCGTCGCCGCGTGCGGCGCCGGGCTGATCGCGATCGGCATCGCATGCCAGTTGTTGCAGCTCGTCGTCAGCCTGCGCGATCGCAAGCTGCCTGGGAACCGCGATCTGACGGGCGACCCGTGGGGCGGCCGCACGCTCGAATGGGCGACGTCGTCGCCGCCGCCCGCGTACAACTTCGCGACGATTCCCACCGTGCACACGCTCGACGAGTTCGCGTACCGCAAGGGGCGCGGCCTCGGCCTCGGCAAGCAGGCGGAGTATCGCGACATCCACATGCCGTCGAACACGAGCGCGGGCCTCTTCGTCGGCGTGTTCAGCCTCGTGCTCGGCTTCGCGGCGGTGTGGCATATCTGGTGGCTCGCGATCGCGTCGCTTGTCGGCATCGTCGTGACGGTGATCGCGTATAGCGCGAGCGACAACGACGGCTATTACATCCCGGCCGACGCCGTGCGCAAGATCGAGGAAAAACGCGGCGGCGCGCGCTTCGTTGCGCGGCCGGCGGAAGTCGAACTGGAGGCAAACTGATGTCGTATCAATCCGTGAGCGCCGCTCGTCATCAGGCCGCGCACGATCATCCGCCGTCGCACTCGGTGTTCGGCTTCTGGCTGTACCTGATGACCGACTGCGTGATCTTCGCCGCGCTGTTCGCCGTGTTCGCGGTGATGGCGCATCAATTCGCGGGCGGCCCGACCGCGGTCGACCTGTTCGACATTCCGGGCGTCGCGCTCGAAACCGCACTGCTGCTGCTCTCGAGCATCACGTATGGCTTCGCGATGATCGGCGCGCAGCGCGGCCGCCGTGGCGTGCTGTTCGGCTGGCTCGCGGTGACGTTCGCGCTCGGCGCGGCGTTCCTCGGCCTCGAGCTGCGCGAGTTCTCGCACCTGATCGCCGAGGGCGCGGGTCCGCAGCGCAGCGCGTTCCTGTCGTCGTTCTTCACGCTCGTCGGCACGCACGGGCTGCACGTCGCGATCGGCCTCCTGTGGATGGCCGTGCTCGCGTTCCAGGCGATGCGCCGCCCGGCGCTGACCGAGCGCGACATCCGGCGCCTTACGTGCCTCAGCCTCTTCTGGCACTTCCTCGACATCGTCTGGATCTGCGTCTTTACCTTTGTCTATCTCGCGAGCGTGATCTAAATGGCCGATACGCATCTCTCTCACGACGGCGAAGCGCACGGCACCGTCGGCGGATATATCGCGGGCTTCCTGCTGTCGGTGCTGCTGACGGCCGCATCGTTCGGGCTCGTGCTGAGCGGCGCGCTGTCGTCGCACGCGTCGCTCGTCGGGCTCGCGGCGCTCGCGTTCGTGCAGATCGTCGTGCACCTCGTGTACTTCCTGCACATGAACGGATCGTCCAGCCAGCGCTGGAACGTGATGGCGTTCAGCTACACGGTGCTGACGGCGGCGATCCTGATCGTCGGCACGCTTTGGGTCATGCACAACGTCGGCATGAACATGATGTCGCGTTGAGCATGAGTTTTGCATGCGCCGAGAGGGCCGGCGCATGCCCGCGCGGCTCAGCGATCGTCGTCGCGGATCGACGACGGGTGGCGGCACAATGCGCGCACGTCGATCCGCATGTACGGAAAGAGCGGTAGCTGGCTCAGCACGTCGTGCAGATGCGCGGGGCTCTCGACGTCGAAGATGCTGACGTTCGCATAGCGGCCCGCGATGCGCCACAGATGCCGCCACACGCCTTCGCGCTGCAGCCGCTGCGCGATCTCCCTTTCTTCCGCCTTCAGGGCCGCGGCCTTCACCGGATCGATGTCGGCGGGCAGGTTGACGATCATTTCCACATGAAACAGCATGGCTTGCTATATGAACGCGTCCCGTTTGCAACAGTTTTCGTGTGTTTTAACGGACAGGATGGGCTGCAGCTCTATATCCGGCCTTGTTGCAGCCGGTCCTGCCGCTGCGGGCCCCTATGAAATACGCTGACTCGCACCTCATTCTCCTGGCGAGCTTTCGGAGCTCTTCAAGCCATTCAGGTTTAGCGAGCCCCGGTCCTACCTGATTTGTCATCACACTCGATTGCTGCGCAACCTTTCGACGTTCACCCTGTGTTAAGCGTTGATCTTTCTACTCTTGCGTGAGCCACTCAAGCTGGCTTCACGCTCACGTAGTCCTTCCGGTACGGCCGGTCATGAGCGAGCACCGCCCAGATCGTCCGCGCCATCTTGTTGGCCAGCGCCACGATCACCCCATTCGCTGGCCGCCGTTTCTTCATCTGCTCGACCCACGGGCCGGGCTCCTTCGCATGACTCAACACGCTTCGCGCGCCGTGAATCAGCAGTGTTCGCAGATAGGTGTCGCCGCGCCGGCTGATCCCGTGCAGGTTCACCTTGCCGCCCGAGCCGGTCTGCTTCGGTACCAGGCCGGCCCACGCCGCAAACTCGCGCCCCGAACTGAATGCCTTCGGATCGCCCATCATCGCCACCGCCGCTGTTGCCGTCAGCAGCCCCACGCCGGGAATCTCGCTGATCGCCGCAACCGCTTCATCCTCCTTCTTCCATTCACGCATCCGGCGTTCGATCTCGGCGATCTGCCCGTCCAGCCTCGCCAACCCGCTCCCGCTCCACTGCTCCCGCAACGTATCGATCAGCGCCGCCGGCAGGCGCTCCGCGAGCCGGTCAAGTGCCGCCGGGATGGCCTTGTCCAGTTTCGCTCGCCCCCGGCTCATCACCTCGCCGTATTCCGTCAGTAACCCGCGCAGTCCGTTGCTCTGCATCGTGCGGAACTTCACCAACTGCTCGCGCATCCGGTGCAGCGCCAGCATCGCCTGCTGCATTTCCGTCTTCATCGCCACCGGCTTGCACGGCTGCTGCACCGCCAGCCAGATCGCCCGCGCGTCCGCCGCATCATTCTTGTTGCGGATGTTGAATGCCTTCACGAACTCCGCTGGCATCAGCCTGACCTCATGACCCAGCCGCGTCAGTTCCCGCGCCCAGTGGTGTGCGCCGCCGCACGCCTCCATCCCAATCAGGCACCGCGCACGGTTCGCGAAGTGCTCCAGAAACTTCGCCCGCTTGATCGGCTTGTTGACGATCTCTCCGCTGCCCTGAGCGACGTAATGCACCTGGAACACGTTCTTGGCGATATCTACGCCCACTGCCATACTGTTCATCGTGGATCCTCCGGTTGCCGGGAAATGCGTGCATTTTCCACTTGGGCACTTCGATGCCGTTGGCCCGTGAGGATCCACCCACTTCCTCTGCTCTCACGGTTTCGGGTGGGACGCGTTCATTTCAATTCTCCTTGCGACGAACGTGACGGCGACGCGGATCACGCCTGCGCGCGCACGCGCTCGACATCGCTTGCCGGCACGTCGCCGCGCTCGCGCGTCAGCGTGAAATCGAAGTCGATCAGCGCGAACTGGCCGTCGATGCCATAGGGCTTGCCTTGCGCGCCTTCCGCCTGCGCGATCTTCGGAATCAGTTCTTCGCGCGTCGCGAACGCGAAGTCATCCCAGATGTGCGGGTCGCCCTCGATGTTGATCTGCGTCGTCAGCTTGCGATGGCCGGACGCCGACACGAAGAAGTGAATGTGCGCGGGGCGGTGGCCGTGGCGGCCGAGCTGGTCGAGCAACTGTTCGGTCTTGCTGCCGGGCGGCACGCTGTAGCCGACGGGCAGCACGCTGCGGAAGCTGTAGCGGCCTTCGGCGTCGGTGCGGATCGAGCGGCGCAGGTTGAACGCGGGCTGCGACGGATCGAAGTACGAATAATTGCCGAGATGGTTCGCATGCCAGACTTCGACGAGCGCATTCGCGAGCGGCGCGCCGTCCTCGCCGAGCACGCGGCCGCGCATCACGAGCGTGCGGCCCGGATCGGTGCCGTCGTCGAGCCGCGCATGGCCGACCGATTCCGGCGCGCCCGCGACGTACAGCGGCCCTTCGATCGTGCGCGGCGTACCGCCTTGCAGGCCCGCCTTCGCTTCGGCCTCGTCCATCCGCACGTCGAGGAAGCGCTCGAAGCCGAGGCCGGCTGCGATGAGGCCGAATTCCTTGCCGGCTTCGTTCAGGTAGTTGAGCGCGGTCCAGAACTCGCTCGGCTGCACGTCGAAATCCTCGATCGTGTAGCACAGGTCCCTCACGATCCGGTTGACGATCGCGCGCGTGCGCGGGTTGCCGGGCTTCGTCGCGGCGTCGTCGAACGATTTCAGCAGGGCGTCGATGGCTTCCTTGTTCATCAGTGTCTCCAATATCGAATAGTGGCGTGGGTCAGCGGGCCTTGCGTCGCATCCGCTCGATGCGGGCCCAGTCGAAAGCGATGCCGAGACCGGGGGCGGCCGGCAGGCGCAGCTTGAAATCCTCGTAGCGTAGCGGCTCGACGAGGATCTCCTCGGTCAGCAGCAGCGGGCCGAACAGCTCGGTACCCCACTCGAGCGCGCCGAACGTGCTGAACAGTTGCGCGGACGCGATCGTGCCGGCCGCGCCTTCGAGCATCGTGCCGCCGTACAGATCGATGTCGGCTGCGGCCGCGATCGCCGCGACGGCTGCCGCGCCTTGCAGGCCGCCCGACTGCGCGATCTTCACCGCGAACACGTCGGCCGCGCGATCGCGGGCGAGCGCGAATGCATCGACGGGGCCGTGCAGTGCCTCGTCGGCCATGATCGGAATGTGCGCGAGTGCGGTCAGGCGCTTGAGGCCCGCGCGATTCGCCGCGGCGATCGGTTGCTCGACGAGGCTTACGCCCGCGTCCGCGAGCCGCGCGCCGGCCCATACGGCCTCGCTCTCGGTCCACGCCTGGTTCACGTCGACGCGCACGTCGCCGTGCTCGCCGAGCGCGCGCTTGATCGCGACGACGTGCGCGACGTCGTCGGCCACCGCCCGCGCGCCGATCTTCAGCTTGAACGCGCGATGGCGGCGCGCTTCGAGCATCGCTTCGGCCTCCGCAATATCGCGCGCGGTATCGCCGCTCGCGAGCGTCCACGCCACGTCGAGCGCATCGGTCGTCCTGCCGCCGAACAGCTCGGACAGCGGCACGCCGAGCCGGCGCGCGTGCGCGTCGAAGAGCGCGGTCTCTAGCGCGCACTTCGCGAAGCGGTTGCCCTGGAGCAGCTTGCGCACGCGCGCCATCGCGGCGCCCGGGCGGGTTGCGTCCGCGCCTTGCAACAGCGGCGCGAAATAGGCGTCGATGTTCGTCTTGATGCTCTCGGGGCTCTCTTCGCCGTATGCGAGACCGCCGATCGTCGTGCCTTCGCCGACGCCCTCGATACCGTCCGAGCATCGAACGCGGACGAGCACGAGCGTCTGGCAATTCATCGTCGCGACCGCGAGCCGGTGCGGCCGGATCGTCGGCACGTCGACGAGCAGCGTGTCGACCCGGTCGATCGTGACCCGGTCGATCGTGATGCCTGTTGCTATCATCGGAATCCTCCTGTCGCACACATGGTAGAAACAAACGCGCGACGGCGTCCAACACCCTTTCCGACTACTTCCATACTTTCGAGGTATGCATGGAACTGCGTCAGCTCCGGTACTTCATCGCGGTGGCCGAGGAGATGAACATCACGCGCGCCGCGCAACGGCTGCACATGACGCAGCCGCCGTTGAGCCGTCAGCTCCAACTGATCGAGGACGAGATCGGCCTGCCGCTCTTCGAGCGCGGCGCGCGGCCGCTCAAGCTGACCGACGCCGGGCGGGTGCTGTACGCGCAGGCGCGGCGCGTGCTCGAGCAGGCCGACGAGCTCGCGCCGCTCACGCGGCGGCTCGCGCAGGCGGCCGAGCGGATCGTGATCGGCTTCGTGCCGTCGACGCTGTACGGCGCGCTGCCCGACGTGATTCGCGCGTTTCGCGAGGCGGCTCCGGCCGTCGAGCTGTCACTGATCGAAATGTTCACGCTCGAGCAGCTCGGCGCGCTGAAGGGCGGGCGCATCGACATCGGCTTCGGCCGGCTGCGCTTCGACGACGAACAGCTCGTGCGCGAGGTGCTCGTCGAGGAGCGGCTGATCGCGGCGTTGCCGCACGGGCATCCGCTCGCCGCGCCCGGTGCGCCGATCTCGCTCGCGGACATCGCCGGGCAGACGCTGATCGTGTATCCGAGCACGCCGCGGCCGAGCTTCGCCGATCAGCAACTGTCCGCGCTGCGCGACGGCGGGCTCGCGCCCGCTGCGGTGCACGAGGTGCGCGAGCTGCAGACGGCGCTCGGGCTCGTCGCGGCGCAGGTCGGCGTGTCGCTCGTGCCGGAGAGCGTCGAAGGGGTGCGGGTGAAGGGCGTCGTCTACCGGCGGCTGCCGGAGCCCGTCGCGACGTCGCCGATCATCCTGAGCCGGCGGCTGCACGACGAAAGCCGCGCGACCGGGCTGTTCTGCGCGCTCGCGCGCGAGTTGATGGCAGGCCGCTGACGCCGCGCGCCGTCTCCCATGTGCGCGTGCGCCGCGCCGGATGCCGCGCGCGGGCGAAGGACGGCGCAAGAATCAGGCGTCGCGCCGATCGGCCAGCGTCGCGGACGGCAGCTCGCCGAACCGCTCGCGGTAGGCGATCGCGAAGCGGCCGAAGTGCGCGAAACCGCAGTCGAGCGCGATCTCGGCGATCCTGCGGTCGGGCGCCGCCGTGCGCAGCAGGTCGCGCGCGCGGTCGAGGCGCAGCTTGCGCAGGTATTGCATCGGGCTCATTCCGCGAAACTGCAGGAAACCATCGCGCAGCGTGCGCTCGGGCACGCCTGCCGCCTGCGCGATGTCCGCGAGTTGCAGCGGCTGCGCGAGCTGCGCGTAGATGAACTCCTGCGCGCGCCGCACGAAGCCCGGCGCCGGATCGGCGCGCCGCGCGGGCGCCGCAGCAGGCGGATGCCCGTCGATCAGCAGATCGAGCAGCAACTGTTCGAGCCGCGCCGCGACGCGCGGGTTCGCGCTCGCGCTCGCGAGCAGTTCCGGCGAGCGCGCGACGAGCTTCAGTTGCTGCATCCACGCGCTCAGCGCCGAATCGTCTACGCCGATCACCGGATCGAGCGACGCTGCCGTGTCGCCCGCGTGCGCGGCGAGCGTCGCCGCATCGATACGGAGGACGAACTGCTCGCAATCGCGGGACAGATGCGCGTCGAACGGCTCGCCGGGCGCGCACAGCACGCCCGTGTGCGCATCGACGTCGAACGCGCGGCCCATCGTGCGAACCTGCGCGGCACCCGTCAGACAAAACATCAGCAGGTGGTAGCCGTCGACCGCATCCACGCGCACCCGCATGGCGTCGCCGAACGCGATGGTCCCGATTCCTAGCCCGCCGAGCCGCACGAAATCCATGTGCGACGGCCCGTGACGCGTGCCGTCCGGCAGCAGCGCGTGCGGCTGCATCACGCGCGAGATCCGCTCGCGCGTCTCGTCGAGATCGCGCGATTCGAATAGCCGGTGCTCGCGCAGCGCGAGCGGATCGAATGGGGTCGGGGGCATGATCGTCTGCCTCGCACAAAGCGCCGGCGTCCTGAATATCGTTCGTCGGCCGGGCGGCATGTCTGATGCGCGCATCGTAGCGCGGAAATCCGCCGGAAGTGGATACTGCGTCGCCGCAATCGCACTTTCCGGATAGACGGCGAATTCTAGCGTTTCAAAAATCGGTGTCGTCAGGCGGATTGTCGATCGCGTCAATCGCAAGCATCTTGCATGGGATCGGAGCAAGCGCTTTAGCGCTAACTGCGATCGACCGCCGAGGGACCAGAGTAAGTGCTGAAGCGCCAGCTCTGGTCAACCACGGCATGGGATCGGAGCAAGCGCTGAAGCGCTAACTGCGGTCGACCGCCGAGGGACCAGAGTAAGCGCTGAAGCGCTAACTCTGGTCAACCACGGCATGGGATCGGAGCAAGCGCTAAAGCGCTAACTCCGATCGACCGCCGAGGGACCAGAGTAAGCGCTGAAGCGCTAACTCTGGTCAACCACGGCATGGGATCGGAGCAAGCGCTGAAGCGCTAACTCCGATCGACCGCCGAGGGACCAGAGTAAGCGCTGAAGCGCTAACTCTGGTCAACCACGGCATGGGATCGGAGTAAGCGCTGAAGCGCTAACTCCGATCGACAGGAGACAACAATGGACCCGACCGAATCTCCAGTGATACTGATCGATCACACCGATTCGTCCGACGTGCGATTCCCGCACGACGACGGCTCGCGCGTGCCGTACAAGGTGTTCAGCTCGCAAGCGGTGTACGACCGCGAGCAGGAGCGAATCTTCCGCGGGCAGACGTGGAATTTCGTCGCGCTCGAAGCGGAAATCCCGAAGCCGGGCGACTTCAAGAGCACGTTCGTCGGCGATACGCCCGTCGTCGTCACGCGCCGCGAGGACGGCGCACTCGCCGCGTGGGTGAACCGCTGCGCGCATCGCGGCGCGCAGGTGTGCCGCAAGGCGCGCGGCAACGCAAGCTCGCACACGTGCGTATATCACCAATGGAGCTTCGACAGCCAAGGCAACCTGCTCGGCGTGCCGTTCCGGCGCGGCCAGAAGGGCATGGCCGGAATGCCCGCGGATTTCGATCCGAAAAACCACGGGCTGCGCAAGCTGCAAGTCGACAGCTACAAGGGCCTCGTGTTCGCGACGTTCAGCGACGCCGTCGCGCCGCTACCCGATTACCTCGGCGCGCAGATGCGGCCGTGGATCGACCGGATCTTCCACAAGCCGATCGAGTATCTCGGCTGCACACGGCAGTTCTCGAAATCGAACTGGAAGCTGTACTTCGAGAACGTGAAGGACCCGTATCACGCGAGCATGCTGCATCTGTTCCATACGACGTTCAACATCTTCCGCGTCGGGATGAAGGCGCGTTCGATCCCGGACGCGACGCACGGGCTGCACAGCATCATCACGATGACGAAGGCGCGCGACGACGCGGACACCGCGACCGCGTACAAGCAGCAGAACATCCGTTCGTTCGACGAAGGTTTTTCGCTCGAGGACGATTCGATCCTCGCGCTGGTATCCGAATACGACGAGGACACGACGAATCACATCCAGCCGATCTTCCCGCAGCTCGTGATCCAGCAGATCCACAACACGCTCGTCGCGCGCCAACTGCTGCCGAAGGGGCCGAAGAACTTCGAGCTGATCTTCCACTTCTTCGGCTACGCGGACGACACGCCCGAGCTGCGCGATTTGCGGATCAGGCAGGCAAACCTCGTCGGGCCCGCGGGCTATATCTCGATGGAGGACACCGAGGCGACCGAGCTCGTCCAGCGCGGCACCGTGCGCGATGCGCACGCGGCGTCGGTGATCGAGATGTCGCGCGGCAATCCGGACCAGCAGGACACGGCGATCACCGAAAGCCTGATCCGCAAGTTCTGGGTCGGCTACCAGCAGTTGATGGGCTATTGAAGCGGGAGGCGAACATGACCGGCATCACCGACGACATCACCGACGACATTCGCACGTGGTACGAGCTGCACCTGCTGCAGGACCGCTACATCGGCCATCTCGACAACGACCGCCTCGAGCGCTGGCCGGAGCTCTTCACCGAAGACTGCCTGTACGAGATCGTCCCGAAGGAAAACGCGGACCTGGGGCTGCCGATCGGCATCGTCCACTGCACGAACCGGCGAATGCTGCGCGATCGCGTCGTGTCGCTGCGCCACGCGAACATCTACGAGGCGCACACGTACCGGCACCTGACGTCCGGGCTCGCGATCGTCGGCGGCCAGGACGGCGAGATCGAGACCGAGAGCAGCTACGTCGTCGTGCAGACGCGCAGCGACGGCGAATCGAACGTCTACCAGGCGGGCAAGTATTACGACACGGTCGTGCGCACGGCCGCAGGGTTGCGCTACAGGAAGAAGCGCGTGATTTACGACACGTCGCGCGTGCAGACGCTGCTCGCGACGCCGATCTGATTCGACAAGGAGTTCGAAGCATGAGCCAGGAAACCGTCGCCGCATGGCATCCGCTCGGCGCACTCGACGAATTCTCGGAGGGCGAGCCGGCCGCGCGCGTCGTCGGCAACAGGCCGATCGCGGTGTTCCGGTTGGGCGACGACGTGTTCGCGCTGCATGACCTGTGCACGCACGGACACGCACGGCTGTCCGAAGGATTCGCCGAGAACGGCTGCGTCGAGTGTCCGCTGCATCAGGGGCTCTTCGACATCCGCACCGGCGCGCCGAAATGCGCGCCGGTGACGGAGCCCGTGCGCGTGTATCCGGTTCGCATCGTCGACGGTCGGGTCGAGATCCATGTCGACGAATGATCCGTATCTGATCGCGGGCGGCGGGCACGCGGCGCGCCGCGCGGCCGAGACGCTGCGCGAGCGCGATCCTGCCGCGCGCATCGTGATGATCGGCGCGGAGCCCGAGCTGCCGTACGACCGGCCCGCGTTGTCGAAGGACGCGCTCGTCGGCGGCGACGAAGGCGAGCGCCGCGCGTTCGTGCGCGACGCCGCGTGGTATCGCGAGCGCGACATCGCGCTGCGGCTCGGCGTGCGCGTCGAGGCGATCGAGCGCCGCGCGCAGCGGGTGCGCCTGAGCGACGGCGCGAGCCTCGGCTACGCGCGGCTGTTGATCGCGACCGGCTCGCGCGTGCGGCGCTTCGCCGGACCGGTCGACGCCGGCGTGGCCGTCCACTACGTGCGCACGGTCGCCGACGCCCGCGCGCTGCGCGCGGCGCTCGCGCCGGGCAAGCGCGTCGCGGTGCTGGGCGGCGGCTTCATCGGGCTCGAGGTTGCCGCGTCGGCGGTGCGGCTCGGCTGCCGCGCGACGATTGTCGATCCCGCGCCACGGCTGCTTCAGCGCGCAATGCCCGAGGCCGTTGGCGCGTTCGCGCTCGCGCTGCATGCGCGGCACGGCGTCGACGTGCGGCTCCGCGCGCTGCCGGAGCGCATCCGCCGCGGCGCGAACGGCATGGCCGTCGTCGAAACGAGCGCGGGCGGGATCGCGGCCGACGTCGTCGTGGCCGGCATCGGCATCGTGCCGAACGTCGAGCTCGCGCAGGCGGCGGGCCTTCATGTCGACGACGGCATCCGCGTCGACGAGCGGTGCCGCACCGCCGATGCGGCAATCTTCGCGGCGGGCGAGGTCACGCGGCATTTCAACCCGCTCGTCGGCCGGCATTTGCGGATCGAGTCATGGCAGATCGCCGAGAACCAGCCGGCCGTCGCCGCGGCGAACATGCTCGGCGGCGACGAGGCCTACGCGCAATGGCCGTGGCTGTGGTCCGATCAGTACGACTGCAACCTGCAGACGCTCGGGCTCTTCGACGGCGGGCAGACGCTCGTGTTGCGCGGCTCGCCCGAGCGCGACCGCGCATTTTGCGTGTTCGGGCTGAACGCGCGCCGGGAGCTGCGGGCGGTCGCGGCCGTCAACGCGGGGCGCGAGATCGCCGGGTGCCGGCGCTTGATGACGGCGAACGTCGCGCTCGATCCCCCGTGTCTCGCGGATCCGTCGGTCGCGTTGCGCTCGATGCTGCGGGGCGGCGCGCAATGACCGGCGCGCGCCGGCCGTTACGCGCCGGCGTGCGTTTCGCGCAATCGCTCCCGGATCGACGCCGATCGCGCCCGCGCACGCGGCCGATGCTCGCGCGCAGGCGCGATCGTGCGCCGTATCGCTTGCGCGTTCGCGCGCGACCGGTAAGAATCGCGTGTTGACTGACATCCGATAGACAGGCTCGCGAGCCGGGAGACTTTGATGGCCTACGATCAATCGAACATTTTTGCGAAGATCCTGCGTGGCGAGGTGCCGTGCATCCGTTTGTGCGAAACGGACACGACGCTCGCGTTCATGGACATCATGCCGCAATCGAAGGGGCACGCGCTCGTCGTGCCGAAAGAGGCGGCGCAGACGTTCTACGATCTGTCCGAGGCGGCCGCGGCCGAGGCGATGAAGATGACGAAGCGCGTCGCGCTCGCGCTGCGCAGCGCGCTCGAGCCGGAAGGGCTCTTCATCGGCCAGTTCAACGGCGCGGCGGCGGGCCAGACGGTGCCGCACGTGCATTTCCACGTGATTCCGCGCTGGGCCGACGAGCCGCTCAAGATGCACGCGCGCGAAATGGCCGATGCGGCCGAGCTGGAGGCGCTCGCCGTGAGGATTCGCACGGCGCTGTAAGAACCCTTAACAAAATGAACGAAGGGGCTGTTAACCCTCGATGAATGCTGTTAACCTTTTCATTGTTTCGACGACGAAAAGGACATGGCCAAACCGATACTCGACGACGAATTGTGGGCACTCATCGAACCATTGCTGCCCCCTCCCAAACTACGGCGAGCCCGTTATCCGGGGCGCAAGCCGCTCGACAATCGTGCGGTGCTCACCGGCATTCTCTTCGTCTTACAAACAGGCCTGCGCTGGGACCTGCTACCTCGCGAGATGGGTTGCGGCAGCGGCATGAGTTGCTGGCGTCGCCTACGTGACTGGCAAGCCGCAGGCGTCTGGGAGCAGTTGCACGAGGTACTGCTTGCGCGATTGCGTGCAGCCGACCAAATCGACTGGTCTCGCGTCATCGTCGATTCCTCTTCAATCCGCGCTGTGGGCTCAGGTCAAAAACAGGACCGAATCCCACAGACCGCGCGCGACCCGGTTCAAAGCACCATCTCATCACCGAAGCTCAGGGCATCCCGCTCGCGGTGATTCTGACCGGCGCCAACCGCAACGACGTCACTCAACTTCAAGCGCTGGTCGAGGCAATTCCGCCAATCGGCGGCAAGCGTGGCAGACCACTATCGAAGCCTCGGGTCGTTCAGGGCGACAGAGGCTACGACCACGATAAATACCGACGTCCACTGCATGCCGCCGGCATTGCAACCGAAATCGCTCGACGTGGTCAGCCTCATGGTAGTGGGCTAGGCAAAACACGCTGGGTTGTGGAGCGAACCATCTCGTGGCTTCACAACTTCCGCCGACTGCGCATCCGCTTCGAACAGCTCGCTTTCATCCACGAAGCTTTCCTCAGAATCGCCTGCTGCATCATATGCTGGCGACACCTTCAAAAGTCATTCTGTTAACACCTCTAAGCGCGACGGAGGCGACATCGCGCGCCGCGTCATGCGTCAAAGCTGATCGTCGATCGGCAGCAGCAGGCAAAATCCCGCGAGCAGGTTCCGATAGAAGCCCGCGTTCGGATCGACGCTGTACGTGCGCACGCGGCCGTCGGCGACTTCGGTCCACACGAGCGGCCAGGCGGGCGCGTACGCGCCCGCCGCCTGCACCGCGCCGGGCGCGTGCGGCGCATCGGGTGCGAGCGTCACGCGGTAGCTGATCGTCGGCTTCGTTACTTCGTCGAACAGATTCGCGACTTCGTTCGCGAGTTGCGGACTGTGGATCACGAGCGCGAGCTCCGTGTTCAGGTGCGCGGAACGCGGGTCGAGATTCATCGAGCCGATCACGAGAATCTTCCGGTCGATCACGTACGCCTTCGCATGCAGGCTCGCGCGCGAGCGCGAACCCAGCATGCCGATGCGCGATCGGCCCTGATCCGGCTTGTATTCGTACAGCTCGACGCCGTGTTTCAGCATCGCCGCGCGATACGGCGCGTAGCCCGCCTGCACGGCGACCGCGTCCGTCGCGGCGAGCGAATTCGTCAGGATCGCGACGCGCACGCCGCGCGCGGTCAGCCGGCCGAGGGCCTTCACGCCCGCGTCGTGCGGAACGAAATACGGCGACAGCACGAGGAATTCGCGCTGCGCGTCGCGCGTCAGTTCGAAGAGCCGCTGCATCGGCGGGCTCTTGTAGCTGTCGTCGGGCGCGGCGATCTTGTCGGGCGAATCGGCCGTGAATTCCGCGCTCGCCCAGACGAGGCCGAGCTCGTTGCGCGCGATCTGCGCGGCGAGCGGCGTCGCGTTCAGCGGCTTCGCGTTGAACGGCGTCGCATTCGCGCGCCAGTGCGCGCGCAGCGCGTCGCGCGCCGCATCCAGATCCTTCGCGTCGTAGCGCCGTTGATTCAGCGCCGGCAGCGGATACGTGAGCGCGCTCGACCAGTATGCGTCGAAGCTCGTGGAAACGTCGCGCGTGACGGGGCCGGCCGCGAGCACGTCGAGGTCGCGGAACTGCAGCGTCGGGCTCGCGTTGAAATACTCGTCGCCGAGATTGCGCCCGCCGACGATCGCGATCTGGTTGTCCGCGATCATCGCCTTGTTGTGCATCCGGCGCGTGAAATTGTCGATCCGCGTGAAGACGTTCGCGGTGCGCGCGAACATCCCGAGGCGCGCGGCGCCGAACGGGTTGAACACGCGGATTTCGAGGTTCGCGTGCGCGTCGAGCGCGGCCATCAGCCTGTCGACGTCCTTGAAGTTCAGATCGTCGACGAGCATCCGCACGCGCACGCCGCGGTCGGCCGCGTACAGCGCGGCGCCGAGCAGCAGCTTGCCCGTCGTGTCCTCGGCGGCGATGTAGTACTGGATATCGAGCGTCTTCGCCGCCGCGCGCGCGACCGCGATCCGCATCTGCAGCGCCTCGTCGCCGCGCGGCAGCACGACGAAGCCCGATTCGCCCGGATGCACGCGCGCCTGCGCGGCGAGCGCGTCGGCGAGCGGGGTCGGCGCATCGGGCGGCAGCGCGCGCGAGACCGTGCGGTCGAGCGCGGTGGCGGGCGGGTGCGTCGCGCAGCCGGCGAGCCCGAGCGCCGCGCATACGGCGAGCGCGCGCGCGGCGGCCGTCACGATGCGCAGCGGACGGCGCGGCGCAAGGCGGCGGCGGGCGGGGCGATCCGGCACGTTGGGGACTCCTTCGGGCATCTGTCGGAACGAAACGTCGAATCGACGGCGCGGCAGGCCGGTGCACCGCGCGAAGGCATTCTAAGTGGCGCCGACGACGCGGGTCAACCGAGCCGCGCGCCGGCCGGTGTACCATCTGACGAGTCCATTTCTCCCGCTCGCGAAGCCCGTCATGACTCATCCGGCATCCGCCCCGTCCGTCGAAATCAGGCGGCTCTTCGCCGCGCACGCGGCCGACTACCGCGCGATCCGTCTCGCCGCGCTGCGCGACGCGCCGGAGGCGTTCGGCTCGACCTACGACGCGGAGGCCGAGCGTTCCCTCGCCGCGTTCGCGCAGCGGCTCGACAGCTCGATCGTGTTCGGCGCGTACGTGGACGGCGCGATCGCCGGCATGGCCGGCTTCAAGCGGCTGGACGGCGCGAAGGAGCGTCACAAGGGCTTCCTGTGGGGCGTGTACGTCGCGCCCGCCGCGCGGCGGCTCGGCGTCGGCGCGGCGCTGCTCGACGCGGCGCTCGCGGCCGCGGCGCAGACGGTCGAGCAGGTGACGCTTGCCGTCATCGACGGCAACGGCGCGGCGCGCGCGTTCTACGAGCGGCACGGCTTCGTCGCGTACGGCGTCGAGCCGCGCGCGCTCAAGGGCGCGAACGGCTACGCGGACGAGCTGCTGATGGTGAGGTTCCTGCCGTCCGCGCCGCCGCGCGGTTGACGTGCGGAATCGATACGGCCGGATCGCGATGCTCGACGACAAGGAACGGGAACTCCGGAACAGCAAGCGGCGCGCGCTCGCGCTGCTGCTCGCCGCGGCCGGCGTGTTCGCGGCGACGCTGTTCGTGCCGCGCGGTTTCTGGATCGACGGCGTCAAGGCGGTCGCGGAGGCGTCGATGGTGGGCGCGCTCGCCGACTGGTTCGCGGTCGTCGCGCTGTTTCGCCGCGTGCCGATTCCGTTCGTGTCGCGGCATACGGAGATCATTCCGCAGAACAAGGAAAAAATCGCCGACAATCTCGCCGCATTCGTGCACGAGAAGTTTCTCGATCCGGCGTCGATCGTCGCGCTGATCAAGCGGCACGATCCGGCCGCCCGGCTCGCGCAGTGGCTCGCGACGCCGCGCAACGCGGACGTGCTCGGCGGCTACGCGGCGCGCCTCATCGCGTTCGGGCTCGACATGACCGACGACGCGCGCATCCAGTCGTTCATGAAGGACGCGTTCCATGCGGTGCTCGACCGGATCGACCTGTCGCAATCGGCGGGCGCGATCCTCGACACGCTGACGAAGGACGGCCGCCACCAGGCGCTCCTCGACGACGGAATCGCGCAGATCGTCGGATTCCTTCGCGATCCCGACAATCGCGCGTCGATCGCGACGTACATCGTCGACTGGCTCAAATACCAGTTCCCGAAGATGGAGAAGCTGCTGCCGACGAACTGGCTCGGCGAGCACGGCGCGGAGCTGATCTCGAACGTCGTCACGCGGGTGCTCACGCAGATCGCCGAGGACCCGGAGCACCGGCTGCGGCGCAGCTTCGACGACGCGGCCGCGCGCCTCGTCGCGCGGCTGAAGGGCGACCCGGCGTTCATCGGAAAGGGCGAGGAGATCAAGCGCTATCTGCGCGACGGCGACGCGTTCAACCGCTACATGAAGGACCTGTGGGACCAGTTGCGCGCGTGGCTGAAGGCCGACCTCGCGCGCGACGATTCGGTCGTCCACCAGCGCGCGACGGCGCTCGGCGGCTGGCTCGGCGAGCGCCTCGCGCAGAGCCCGCAACTGCGCGATTCGATGAACGAGCACGTCGAGCGCGCGGCGAGCGAGATGGCGCCCGAGTTCGCCGAATTCCTGACGCGGCACATCAGCGACACCGTGAAGAACTGGGACGCGCGCGAGATGTCGCGGCAGATCGAGTTGAACATCGGCAAGGACCTGCAGTACATCCGGATCAACGGCACGCTGGTCGGCGGGCTGATCGGGCTCGGGCTCTACGCGGTGTCGAGCATCGCGCGGTGGGTGGGCGCGCTGCCCTACTGAGGCGCTCGCGCGCCGCCGCATCGCCGCGCGCAAACATCGGCGCCCTGAACGGATTTGACATTCGCGCGCTCGACGCGGGATGCATGCTCATGCTGTAATCGCGCGACCGGGCCGACCGTTCGTTCGGGTTCGGCCGTTCAATCCCAGCGTGGAAGGCGCGTCATGTCCCCGGTCTCGGCATTCAAGCTCGTTTTGCTGTCCTTTCTCGCGATCGTCGCGCTCGAGCTGCTCGCGAAGCGGCTCAAGCTGCCGCCCGCGGCCGCGCTGCTCGTCGGCGGCGCGGGCATCGCGTTCCTGCCTGGGCTGCCGCCCGTCAATCTCGATCCCGATCTCGTGCTGATCGTGTTCCTGCCTCCGCTGCTGATGGACGGCGCGTACTTCTCGGTGTGGGAGGAATTCAAGCGCAACGTCGGCGGCATCATGATGCTCGCGATCGGCGCGGTCGCCTTCACGACGCTCGCCGTCGGCGTTGCCGTGCATCTCGTCGCACCGGGGCTGCCGTGGGCCGCGTGCTTCGCGCTCGGCGCGATCGTGTCGCCGCCCGACGCGGTCGCCGCGAAGGCCGTGCTCGAGCGCGTCGCGCTGCCGCGCCGGCTGATGGTGCTGCTCGAAGGCGAGAGCCTCCTGAACGACGCCGCAGGGCTCGTGCTGTTTCGCTTCGCGGTCGCCGCCGCGCTGACGGGCGCGTTCAGCGCGGGCGACGCCGTCGTGCGCTTCGCGGAGCTCGGCATCGGCGGCGTCGCGGTCGGCGGCGTCGTCGGCTGGCTGATCGTGCGGCTCCTGAAGCTCATCGAAGACGACTATCTGGTGATCACGGTGGCCGTTCTCGCCGCATGGATCAGCTATATCGCGGGCGAGATGTTCGAGGTGTCCGGCGTGATCGCGACCGTGACGACCGGGATGATGCTCGGCTGGCATCAGCACGAGGTGTTCTCGGCGTCGGTGCGCAATCGCGGCACCGCGTTCTGGCAGGTGATCGTGTTCCTGCTCGAGGCGCTCGTGTTCGTGCTGATCGGGCTGTCGCTGCGCGGCGTGATCGAGCGGCTCGGCGGGCTCGGCGAGGTGTTCGCGACGATGACGCCCGCGGTGGTCGCGGTGCTCGTCGCCGTCGTCGCGTCGCGTTTCGTCTGGGTGTTCGCTGTCGAGCTGCTGAAGGCGCCCGTCGCGCGTGTGCGCGGGCGCGGCTTGCGCGGCGACTGGAAGGCGGCGGCCGTGATGAGCTGGGCCGGGATGCGCGGCGTCGTGACGCTCGCGATCGCGCTGTCGCTGCCGGACGCGATGCCGGGCCGCGACCTGATCCTCGTCGCCGCGTTCGCGGTGATTCTCGTCACCGTGCTGCTGCAGGGCACGACGATCGGGCCGCTGATCCGGCTGCTGAAGCTGCGCGATCCGGGACGAGCCGCGCATCATCTGACGGAGCCGCAGACATGGGCGCGCGTCGAGGCCGCGCAACTCGCGGCGATCCAGCCGCTCGTGCGCGACGCCGACGGCAACGTGATCCACCCGCGGCTGCTCGAGCAATATACGTACCGCGCGAACATGACCGCGCGCCATCAGAACGAGCCCGCGTTTGCGCAGAGCGAGCGTGAAGCGCACTATGACGTCGTGCTCGCGGCGATCGCGGCCGGCCGCGCGGAGCTGCTGCGGCTGCATCGCGGCGGGCAGATTCACGACGAGATGCTGTATCTGCTCGAACGCGATCTCGATCTGCAGGAGATTGCGGCCGAGCATGCGAAGGGGTAGCGGCGCGCGCCTGGCGCGTCTGTCATCGTTTCGTAAACCGTGCGGCCCGAAGCGACTTTTTCATCGATCACCTACAATCGGAAAGCGTCCCCGCCACTGGCGCGCCGTCGAGCGCGCGCCGGCTGAACTGGGCTGAAGCGGGCCGCGCCGCGCATCGCCGCGGCTGTTTCGCATGGCTTGCTGTTGCTTTTGTCTGTCGAAGGAAAGGGTCGCGCGCGCCGTAGGCCGGCGCGCGCGTCGCTCAACGCCGCGCGGACCGTAGGCCGGATGCGCGGCACCAACCGAGAGTCCCCATGAAAGCATCCGATCTGTTCGTGAAGGCGCTGGAGGCGGAAGGCGTCCAGTATGTGTTCGGCATTCCCGGCGAGGAAAACCTCGATCTGCTCGAATCGCTGCGGCGATCCCGGATCAAGCTCGTGTTGACCCGGCATGAGCAGGCGGCGGGCTTCATGGCGGCCACCTACGGGCGGCTGACCGGCAAGACGGGCGTATGCCTCGCGACGCTCGGGCCCGGCGCGACGAACTTCGTCACCGCGGCCGCGTATGCGCAACTGGGCGGCATGCCGATGCTGATGATCACCGGGCAAAAGCCGATCAAGTCGAGCAAGCAGGGGCACTTCCAGATCGTCGACGTCGTCGGGATGATGCAGCCGCTCACGAAGCTCACGCGGCAGATCGTGTCGATCGGCAACATTCCGTCTGCGGTGCGCGAGGCGTTCCGGCGCGCGGAGGAAGAGCGCCCGGGCGCGACGCATCTCGAATTGCCCGAGGACATCGCGCATGAGGAGGGCGACGGCGAGCCGATTCCGGCGAGCTACAGCCGCCGGCCGATCGCCGAGGAGAAGGCGCTCGCGCGCGCGATCGACGCGATCCAGGCGGCGCGCCATCCGCTCCTGATGATCGGCGCGGGCGGCAATCGCAAGACCACCTGCAAGATGCTCAAGGAGTTCGTCGACACGACGGGCATTCCGTTCTTCACGACGCAGATGGGCAAGGGCGTGATCGACGAGACGCATCCGCTGTGGCTCGGCAACGCGACGCTGTCGGATGGCGATTTCGTTCACCGCGCGATCGAGCACGCTGACTGCATCATCAACGTCGGCCACGACGTGATCGAGAAGCCGCCGTTCTTCATGCGCGCCGACGACAAGACCGTGATCCACGTGAATTTCCTCGGCGCGCAGGTCGATCCCGTCTACTTCCCGCAGATCGAGGTCGTCGGCGATATCGCGAACGCGGTGTGGCAGATGAAGGAGAAGCTCACGCGGCAGCCGCACTGGGATTTCTCGCGCTTCATGCTGATCAAGGAGCACTTCGAGGCGCACCTGAAGAAGGGGCAGGACGATCCGCGCTTTCCGATGTATCCGGTGCGCATCGTCAACGATCTGTACCGGTCGCTGCCGGAAGATGGCATCGTGTGTCTCGACAACGGCATGTACAAGATCTGGTTCGCACGCTACTGGCGCGCGCACGAGCCGAACTCGCTGCTGCTCGACAACGCGCTCGCGTCGATGGGCGCGGGGCTGCCGTCGGCGATCGCGACGAAGATCGTGCATCCGCAGCGCAAGGTGATCGCCGTGTGCGGCGACGGCGGCTTCATGATGAATTCTCAGGAGCTCGAAACGGCGGTGCGGCTCAAGCTCGATCTCGTTGTGATGATCCTGCGCGACGACGCGTTCGGCATGATCCGCTGGAAGCAGGAGAACATGAACTTCCCCGATTACGCGATGACGCTCGCGAACCCGGATTTCGTCGCGTATGCGCAGAGCTACGGCGCGCACGGGCACCGGATCGCGTCGGCCGACGCTCGAGCCGCTCGTGCGCGAGTGCTTCGCGTCGCCGGGCGTGCATCTGATCGACGTGCCGATCGACTACTCGGACAACGAGCGCGTGCTCAATCGCGAAATCAAGCGCCTGTCGGCGCAACTGTGACGCAGCAGGCGGACCGCGGATCAACCGGACATCAACCGGACGGAGTCATTCGACATGCTGAAGGAAACCTATCCGTATTACCTCGCAAACGAGGCGGTGTACGCGAACACCGATCTCGACGTCACCGACAAGTACAGCGGCACGGTCGCGACGCGCGTCGCGCTTGCCGATGCGAAGGCGATCGACGCCGCGATCGCGGCGGCCGTCGACGCGCAGAAGCCGTTGCGCGCGCTGCCCGCGTTCAAGCGGCAGGCGATCCTCGAACACTGCGTCGCGCGCTTTCGCGAACGCTTCGACGAGCTCGCCGAGGCGCTGTGCATCGAGGCGGGCAAGCCGATCAACGATTCGAAGGGCGAAGTGACGCGCCTCATCGATACGTTCCGTGTCGCGGCCGAGGAATCGGTGCGCATCGAGGGCGGCCTCGTCAATCTCGAAATCTCGCCGCGCGCCCAGGGCTACAGCGGCTATTACAAGCGCGTGCCGATCGGCCCGTGCTCGTTCATCTCGCCGTTCAATTTCCCGCTGAACCTCGCCGCGCACAAGGTTGCGCCCGCGCTCGCCGCCGGCTGCCCGTTCGTGCTGAAGCCCGCGAGCCGCACGCCGATCGGCGCGCTGATCATCGGCGAGGTGCTCGCGGAAACCGATTTGCCGAAGGGCGCGTTCTCGATCCTGCCCGCGCACCGCGACGGCGCCGATCTCTTCACGACCGACGAGCGCTTCAAGCTGCTGTCGTTCACGGGCTCGCCCGCCGTCGGCTGGGCGCTGAAGGAGAAGGCGGGCAAGAAGAAGGTCGTGCTCGAGCTGGGCGGCAACGCGGCGGCGATCGTCGACGCCGACCAGCGCGAACGGCTCGACTACGTCGTCGATCGTCTCGCGTTCGGCGCGTACTACCAATCCGGGCAGAGTTGCATCGGCGTGCAGCGGATCATCGTGCACGCGGACGTCTATGATGCGCTGCGCGAGCGGCTGATCGCGAAGACGCGCTCGCTGAAGATGGGGGATCCGAAGGACCCGGCCACGTTCGTCGGCCCGATGATCTCCGAATCCGAGGCGCGGCGGCTCGCGGGCTGGATGGACGCGGCGGTGGCGGCGGGCGCGAAGATCGTCGCGGGCGGCAAGGTCGACGGCGCGATGTTCGAGGCGACGCTGCTCGAAGAGGTGCGCCGCGATCAGGATCTGTATCGGAAGGAGGCGTTCGGCCCGGTCGCGCTGCTCGAGCGGTACTCCGATTTCGACGACGCGCTCGCGCGCGTGAACGACAGCGACTTCGGCCTGCAGGCGGGCGTGTTCACCGATTCGCTGTCGCATGCGCAGCGCGCATGGGACGAACTCGAAGTGGGCGGCGTCGTGATCAACGACGTGCCGTCATTCCGCGTCGACAACATGCCATACGGCGGCGTGAAGGACTCGGGGCTCGGCCGCGAAGGAATCCGCTACGCGATCGAGGACATGACCGAGCTGCGCTTGATGGTCGTGCGCCGGCGCTGAACGCGGCGGGGCGGTTCGGCGCCGCGTTCGCCCGCGCCTGCGCGGCCTCGCCGCGAGATGTCCGCGGGATTCGTCGGACTTGTTCTTTCGCCATCCGAATCAGACGCGGCGACCGCAGCGGCTGGCACGGGCGGGCGATCGCAGCCAGGCTGCCGCGATCGCGACGATCCGCCATGCCCTCGTCACCGTGTCGCCCGCTGCTCGCTGAGGAAGGTCGCGACCATGCCCATGATCAGCGCCGAATAATGCGTACCGCTGACGATCAGTCCGCCGAATCGCGTCGATCCGGCGCACGGAATCCACGTCGAATGTGGCCATTTTCGAGATAGTTTCGCCAACGCAGTAACTCGGTTTCATGAGGATGCCGTGAATAATTGGATAAGAAAGTGCTGCGCTCGTTTTAAACGAAAATTGCGGGAATATTGAGATAAGGAATCAGCGGCCTCGATCGCCGATATCTCGAAAAAACGGATAGTGACGCGTGATGCGCGGAATGTTCGCGATGGCGCCGGGGCTCGCCTGCGGCGCGCGCGGCTGCACAACGTTCGGCATGCTATCGCCCACCGACCAGACGGTCAAACCGACGTCCCGCGCATCCGGGCGCCGTGGTTTCGCATGTTCGCGCGCACGGCCGGGCGCGACGGCGGCGCGCGTCGCGCGCATGCCGCAAACGCCTGTCCGGCAAGCGTCGCGGACCGTTTCCCTCCCGCCGGCGCACATTCGACGCATGTTCGGCGATCCGCATCGGCGAAAACGTTTGCGCTTCCACATCTTGCAGTGTTGCAGACGCAATTGATAAATCAGACTGTGGCTGGCAGATAACACACTGCACGGATGCAATTGCGTGCCGGGCGTATCCGGCGCATTGTGGCTACCGAATCAACCGGATCGTTCCGATACGCGTTTTTACCGGATCGACCGAAGATTCGATCGTAAAAGGAAGTGAAATGCGCTGCGATTATCGCGCGAGATCGGCGAGTCGACTTAATTTCATTTAATATCGGTGCTTTATATCCGTTTTGAGAAAGAATGAGGGCCCGTTTCATTGCCGTCCTGCGAGGAACGGCGGGCTCGCGCTCACGCGGTCGCATGCCTCACCATGCCGGGCAAGCGAGCGACGAACGGGGCTGGCGGAACAGGCGACAAGGCAACGATTGTGTAGTGCTAAGACATGATGAACAAAACGAGCAGGGATAATGCTCCGGATTCGCTCGAATCGGGGATCTCGGTGCTGCTGGTCGACGACCAGGCGTTCGTCGGCGAAGTGATTCGCCGCTCGCTCGTCCCGGAGAGCGACATCGTGCTGCACACATGCACCGACGCGCAGCGCGCGCTCGCGATGGCGAAGGAAATGAAGCCGACCGTGATCCTGCAGGATCTCGTGATGCCCGACATCGACGGCCTCGACCTCGTGCGCGCGTGGCGCGCCGACGCGCAGACGGCCCGCGTGCCGATCATCGTGCTGTCGGCGAAGGAGGAGCCCGTCGTCAAGCGCGCGGCGTTCGTCGCCGGCGCGAACGACTATCTCGTCAAGCTGCCCGACACGATCGAGCTGATCGCGCGCATCCGCTACCACTCGAATTCGTATCTGATGCTGCGGCAGCGCGACGAGGTGCTCGACTTCCTGTCGCACGACATGCGCACGCCGCAGACGTCGATCCTCGCGCTCCTCGACGTCTATCGCAACGAGCACGGCGCGATGCCGCCGATCCTCGAGCGGATCGAGATGCATGCGCGCCGCGCGCTCGCGCTCGCCGACGGCTTCATTCATCTGACGCGCGCGCAATCGGAGAAACGGCCGAGCGAGACCGTGAGCCTGAACGAGGTCGTGCTCGACGCCGTCGACCAACTCTGGGAGAAGGCGGGCAGCGTCGGCAGCCGCGTGCGCGCGGACGTGCCGCCGACAGAGTGCCTGTGCATCGGCGACCGGATGATGCTCACGCGCGCGGTCGCGAACCTCGTCGATAATGCGCTGAAGTACGGCCCCGCGGGCTCCGAGGTGCGCTGCACGCTCGTCGAGGACGGCGACGGCTGGCTGATCGGCGTCGAGGACGAAGGCGCGGGCATCGCGCCCGAGCAGCGCGCGGCCGCGACCGAATCGTTCGTGCGGCTCGTGCCGGCGGGCGGCGCGCAGCGCGGCGGCTTCGGGCTCGGTCTCGCGTTCGTGCGCGCGACGGCCGCGAAGCATCGCGGGCAGATCCTGATGCGCTACACGCCGCGCGGCTTTCTCGCGGGACTTCGGATTCCGAAGGATGTGAGCGCCGTGTGACGCGTGGCGCGCAATGCGCGCAGCGTTCGCGCGAGGGCACATCTCGTTTGCGGTGGTTCAAGTTACACTCGCGAGGCCCGGGTTGCGCGTCGCGCCGGGATCGATGCGATTCGCCCGGCGCGCCGCGCGCCGCTTCATTCACCTGATTTCCGCCAGCCGGATAGAACGACATGCCCACTGTGACGCCTCGCGCCAGCAACGAGACACTCCGCAAACCCGCCGCCGGCAGCCGGCTCACGTTGGGCAACCGGATCCTGTTCAGCTTCGGCGTGCTGTTCGTGCTGATGCTGTTCATGGCGGCGCTGTCCTACCAGCGCCTGCGCGCGATCAACGACGAGGCGGTCAGCATCGAGCGCGATTCGCTGCCGGGCGTCTATCTCGCGTCGTCGCTGCGCGCGGCGGCGAACGAGTCGTACATCACGCTGCAGCGCGCGGTGTTCGTCGACGCCGATGCCGACGCGACCCGGCGTGATCTCGCGAAGGTGCCGGGCTTGCTCGAAGAGTTCGACAAGCTGTCGTCCGCGTATCAGGCGTCGACGTTTCGCGGCGACGACCAGGAGCGCTTCAACACGTTCCGCGCGGCGTATGACCGCTACCTGCCGCTGTTGAATGACACCGTGCAGAAAGCGCATGGCGCGAAGCCCGACGCGCTCGCCGCGTACGCGAAGATGACGCCGGCGTGGGAAGATGTGATTCGTCATGCGAACATTCTCGTGCAGGAGAACCGGCGCTTCGCCGATCAGTCGGCGACGCTGATCCGCGAATCGGTGCACGGCACCGAGATCACGCTCGCGGTGGCGCTTGGCGTCGTGCTCGTGACCGCGCTCGCGCTCGGCTATCTGCTGCATCGCGCGGTGACGGTGCCGATGGCACGGCTCATCGACGTGCACGACGTGATGCGCACCGGCAACCTGACGCAGCGCCTGAACCTCGGCCGCAGCGACGAATTCGGCACGCTCGAGAGCGGCTTCAACCGGATGGCCGACGAGCTGACCGCGCTCGTCGCGCAGGCGCAGCAGTCGTCGCTGCAGGTGACGACGTCGGTCGCCGAGATCGCGGCGACCTCGCGCGAGCAGCAGGCGACCGCGAACGAAACCGCGGCGACGACGACCGAGATCGGCGCGACGTCGCGCGAGATCTTCGCGACGTCGCGCGATCTGCTGCGTACGATGAACGAAGTGTCGGGGGTGGCCGAGCAGTCGGCGACGCTCGCGGGCGTCGGCCAGAGCGGCCTCACGCGGATGGGCGAGACGATGCGCAGCGTGATGGACGCGGCGGGCTCGGTGAACGCGAAGCTCGCGATCCTCAACGAGAAGGCGATCAACATCAATCAGGTTGTCGCGACGATCACGAAGGTCGCCGACCAGACGAACCTGCTGTCGCTGAACGCGGCGATCGAGGCGGAGAAGGCGGGCGAATACGGGCGCGGCTTCGCGGTCGTCGCGACCGAGATCCGCCGCCTCGCCGATCAGACGGCCGTCGCGACGTACGACATCGAGCAGACGGTGAAGGAGATCCAGTCGGCGGTGTCGGCGGGCGTGATGGGAATGGACAAGTTCTCGGAGGAGGTGCGCCGCGGGATGCGCGATGTCCAGCAAGTGGGCGGGCAGTTGTCGCAGATCATCGCCGAAGTGCAGACGCTCGCGCCGCGCTTCCAGATGGTCAACGAAGGGATGCAGACGCAGGCGAGCGGCGCCGAGCAGATCACGCAGGCGCTCGCGCAACTGTCCGAGGCCGCGCAGCAGACAGCGGAATCGCTGCGGCAGTCGTCGCAGGCGATCGACGACCTGACGCTCGTCGCGAACCAGTTGCGCACCGGCGTGTCGCGCTTCAAGGTCGACGCATGATGCGCGCGTGACGGGAAAGGCGGAGCCGACATGCTGTTCCTGCTGTTCCACCTCGACGGCGAGCGCTACGCGCTCGATGCGGCGGAGATCGCCGAAGTGCTGCCGCTCGCCGCGACGAAGACGATTCCCGGCGCGCCCGCATGGGCGGCCGGGATCCTGATGCATCGCGGCGAGCCGGTGCCGGTGATCGACGTGCCGCGGCTCGCGCTCGGGCGCCCCGCGCAGCCGCTGCGCTCGACGCGGCTCGTGCTCGTGCGCTACCGGCCGCCCGCGTCCGCCGAGCAGGCGTTCGCGCCGCCGCGCACGCGCCTGCTCGGGCTCATCGTCGAACGCGCGACGCAGACCGCGCGGATTGCGCGCGCCGCGTTTCGCGACAGCGGATTCGCGACGCCGCACGCGCGCTGGCTCGGACCGATAGCGAGCGATGCTGACGGCGTCGTGCAGTGGGTCGCGGTCCAGCATATCGTCGACGGCGACGCGCGCGCGTTGCTGTTCGACTACGCAGCGTCGCTCGATGCGCACGGCGCGCCGGCGGGAGGCGGGCAATGAACGTCTTCGATCCGCGTTTTCATGCGTGGCTCTCGCGCGAGACCGGCATCGATCCCGCGTCGCTCGGCAACGATTTCGTCGCGCGCGCGCTCGGCGAGCGGATCGCCGCGACGCAGCCCGGCGCGGGCGACGGCGCGGCCGCGCAGGCGGGCCACCCGCAGCAGCCGATCACCGACGAGGCGCTCGACGCGTACTGGCGGCGCCTGAACGCATCGACCGACGAGCGGCGCGCGCTGATCGAATTGTTCGTCGTGCCTGAGACCTGGTTCTTCCGCGAGTGCGAGGCGTTCGGCGCGCTCGCGCGGCTCGGCGCGCAGCGTCTCTTCGCGCAGCCCGCGCGCGTGCTGCGAATCCTGAGCGCGCCGTGCTCGACGGGCGAGGAGCCGTATTCGGCGGCGATGGCGCTGCTCGACGCGGGCATCGATGCGGCGCGCTTCGAGATCGACGCGCTCGACATCAGCGCGCGCGCGATCGCGCACGCGGAGCGCGCGCGCTACGGCCGCAACTCGTTTCGCGGCCACGCGCTCGGCTTTCGCGACCGGCATTTCAAGGCGGCGGCCGACGGCTGGGTGCTCGACGAGCGGGTGCGCACGTGCGTGCGGTTCCGGCAGGCAAATCTGCTCGATCTGCCCGGCTGCTCGGGCGAGCCGTACGACTTCGTGTTCTGCCGCAACGTGCTGATCTATTTCGATCGGGGCGCGCAGGATCGCGTCGTGCGGATCGTCGAAGAGCGGCTCGACGAGCGCGGCATCCTGTTCGTCGGGCCGGCCGAGACGGGCGTCGTGATGCGGCAGGGGCTTGCGTCCGCGCAGATTCCGCTCGCGTTCGCGTTTCGCAAGCCGGCTGCCGATGCGTCGACGCGGCCCGGCGCGAGCGGCGTCGGCGCGCAAGGGGCGGGCGGCGCGCGGCGCGGCGCGGCGGCGACGGGAAGTGCAGGCATCGCGGGAAGTGCAGGCGCTGCGGGCGGCGATCGCACGCCGACGCTCGGCGGCACGCTGCGCGCGATCGCGCAGGAATGGCTCTTCGATGCCGGCTGGCCGACGCCCGAGCCGATCGCGCGCGCGATCGACGGTGGGCCGCCCGCGTTCGAATCGTTCGCCGCGCGTCCGGCATTCGATACGCTGCCCGACGCGTCGGCCGATGCCGGCCGGCTCGCATCGGCGGCGGCCACGCGCAATGCCGGCGCGGCGCCGCGCGCGACCGACGCTTCGCATGCGGGCGCGCTCGCCGAAGCGCCGCTCGACGCCGCCCGCCGCCTCGCCGACGCCGGCGCGCTCGACGCCGCGCAGCAGGCGGTGCACGCGTCGATCGAGCAGTCCGGCCCGAGCGCCGGAGCGTTCTACCTGCTCGGCCTGATCGCCGACGCGCGAGGCCGCGGCGACGAAGCGACGGACTGCTATCGGAAGGCGCTGTACCTCGATCCGTCGCATTACGAAGCGCTGACTCATCTGGCGACGCTGCTCGACATCGCGGGCGATCGGGACAGCGCACAATGGCTGATGCAACGGGCCCGACGCGCGGCCCAGTACGAATCGGCCGCGTCCGTGACCGACACGGACGACGGCGAACCGAGAGGAACCCATGGAACGCGACGTCGTTGAGCGACCGAAGATCGCATTCGACATCGATGCCTGCTGGAATCGCATCGGCACGCGCGGCGACCGCTCGTGCGAGCGGCTCGATACCTGTCGACGCTGCCTGAACTGCCCGGTGTACGAGCGGCACGCGGCGCTGCTGCTCGACCGGCCGCTGACCGACGCGGATCTCGCCGAGGCGGCGCGTCTTGCCGCCGAGCGCGCGCCGCGCTCGAACGCGGCGCCGGCGGCGCGCGACGGCGACGGCGAAGCCGAGTCCGGTCATTCGGCGCTCGCGTTTCGCGTCGCCGACGAATGGCTCGCGCTGCCGATTCGCGCACTGCGCGAGATCACCGATACGCGCTCGATCCATCCGCTGCCGCATCGGCGCAACCGCGCGGTGCTCGGCATCGTCAACGTGCGCGGGATGCTGCGCGTCGCGGTGTCGCTCGCCGAGCTGCTGAGCCTCGATGCGCGCGCCGATCGCGCCGCGTCGCGCACGAGCTTCACGCGGATGCTCGTCGTCGCGCATCGCGGCGATCCGGTCGTGTTTCCGGTCGACGCAGTCGAAGGCGTGCTGCGCTTCACGCCCGCCGACTGGATGCCGGTGCCGGCCACCGTCGCGCGCGCGGGCGCCGTGCATTCGCGCGGCGTGTTCGCGTGGCGCGGCAAGACGATCGGCCTGCTCGACGAGGACCGCCTGTTCGATTCGCTGACGCGGAGCCTGCGATGAGCGCCGACGACGATCTCGGCCGCGCGTCGCTGCTCGAGCTGTTCCGCGAGGAGACGCACACGCAGACGCAGGCGCTGTCCGAGCGGCTGCTCGCGCTCGATCGCGGCGCGCAGGACGCGGCGACGCTCGAGGCGTGCATGCGCGCCGCGCATTCGCTCAAGGGCGCGGCGCGGATCGTCGGCGTGCCGCAGGGCGTCGACATCGCGGGGCGGATGGAGGATTGCTTCGTCGCCGCGCAGCACGGCCGGCAGCCGCTGACGCCGTGCCACGTCGACGCGCTGCTGACGGGCGTCGATCTGCTCGTGCGCGTCGGCGATCCGCAGACGGCGGCGTCGGTCGCGCCGCACGAGATCGACGCGTTCGCGGCGGCGCTCGCGGCGGCGGAGGCGGGGGCGAGCGCAGCGAGCGCGGACGCGGACGCCGGCGACGCACGCGACGCACGCGACGCACGCGACGCGCGTGACGCGCGTGATGCGCGTGATGCGCGGCAAACTGGCGATGCGCACGATGCGCACGATGCGACTGCGGCCGACATGCCGCGCGACGCCTTGCCCCACGACGCCCCCCGGCCGTCCTCCCGCGCGCAGGACGCGGACCGCGCGTCGAGCCAGGTGCGCCGCGTGCGCGCCGACACGCTGAACCGGTTGTTGAGCCTGTCCGGCGAGTCGCTCGTCGAGTCGCGCTGGCTGAAGCCGTTCGCCGAATCGATGCTGCGCGTGAAGCGCGCGCAGCGCGATGCGGCGCGCTCGCTCGATTCGGCCTTCGAAGTGCTCGCCGACGATGCGGACCCGCGCGTGCGCGCCGCGCTCAACGAGGTGCGGCAGATGTTCACCGACTTGCAGCGCACGTTCGCGGCGCGGCTCGACGAGCTCGACCGCTTCGAGCGCCGCAGCTCGCACATCGCCGAGCAGTTGTACGACGAGGCGCTGCAATGCCGGATGCGTCCGTTCGGCGACGCGACGCGCGCGTACCCGCGCGTCGTGCGCGATCTCGCACGCTCGCTCGGCAAACGTGTGCGCTTCTCGATCGTCGGCGAGGCGACGCAGGTCGACCGCGACATCCTCGACATGCTCGACGCGCCGCTCGGCCACCTGCTGCGCAACGCGATCGACCACGGCGTCGAGCCGCCCGATGCGCGGCTCGCGCGCGGCAAGCCGGCTGAAGCGACCATCACGCTCGAGGCGCGGCACAGCGCCGGGTCGCTCCTCGTCAGCGTGAGCGACGACGGCCCCGGCGCCGATCTGGCCGCGGTGCGCGCGGCGATCGTCCGCCACAACCTGACCGACGAGGACACGGCCGCGCGCCTGTCCGACCCGGAGCTGCTCGAATTCCTGCTGCTGCCGGGCTTCTCGATGCGCGAGCAGGTGACCGACGTGTCGGGCCGCGGCGTCGGCCTCGACGCGGTGCAGGAGATGGTGAAATCGGTGCGCGGCGCGGTGCGGATCTTCAACGAGCCGGGCCTCGGCATGCGCTTCGTGCTGCAGTTGCCGCTCACGCTGTCGGTGATCCGCAGCCTGATCGTCGACGTCGGCGGCGAGCCGTACGCGTTCCCGCTCGTGCAGGTGCGCCGCACGCTCGAGCTCGACCGCGCGGACCTCGACGTGCTCGAGGGCCAGCCGCATTTTCCGCTCGACGATCGCCGCGTCGGCCTCGTCACCGCGCATCAGTTGTTCGATGCGGGCGAGCTCGACGAGAGCCGGCCGACGACGGCCGTCGTCGTCGTCGGAGGCGAGCCGGAGACTTACGGCGTCGCGGTCGACCGTTTCCTCGGCGAGCGGATGCTCGTCGTGCAGCCGTTAGACGGACGCCTCAACAAAATTCAGAACATTGCGGCGGGCGCTTTGCTGGAAAATGGCGATCCGGTGCTGATCGTCGACGTCGAGGATCTGATCCGCTCGATCGACAAGCTGATTCGCGGCGGCCAGCTCGCGACGGTGCGCCGCGGCGATCAGGATGCGCTCGCGCGGCGCGCGAAGCGCGTGCTCGTCGTCGACGATTCGCTGACCGTGCGCGAGCTCGAGCGCAAGTTGCTCGAGAAGCGCGGCTACGACGTGACGATCGCGATCGACGGCATGGACGGCTGGAACGCGATTCGCGGCGACAGCTTCGATCTCGTCGTCACCGACATCGACATGCCGCGGATGGACGGCATCGAGCTCGTCACGCTGATCAAGGGCGATCCGCTGCTCAAAGCGGTGCCGGTGATGATCGTGTCGTACAAGGATCGCGACGAGGACCGGCGGCGCGGGCTCGAAGCGGGCGCCGACTATTACCTGGCGAAGGGCGGCTTCCACGACGAGGCGTTGCTCGATGCCGTGCAAGACCTGATTGGGGACGCGTAAGAAGCCATGAACATCGGCATCGTCAACGACTTGCCGCTCGCCGTCGAGGCGCTGCGCCGCGCGATCGCGCTGCGGCCCGAGCACCGCGTGCTGTGGGTCGCGACGGACGGCGCGCAGGCCGTCGATTTCTGCGTCGCGCAGCCGCCGGACCTCGTCCTGATGGACCTCGTGATGCCGCGGATCGACGGCGTGTCGGCGACGCGCAGCATCATGGCGCGCTCGCCGTGCGCGATCCTGATCGTCACCGCGAACGTCGGCGCGAACGCGTCGTACGTCTACGAGGCGATGGGCGCGGGCGCGCTCGACGCGGTCGACACGCCGACGCTCGAGCAGGGCGGCAGCGCCGATCCGTCGCAGCCGCTGCTCGTGAAGATCGACCAGATCGGCCGGCTGCTCGCGACGCGCTCGCCCGTGGCCGCGCCCGCCGCCGCCGCGCCCGCGCCGCAGGGCGCGCTGCCGCCGCTCGTCGCGATCGGCGCGTCGGCGGGCGGGCCGACTGCGTTGACCGCGCTGCTGCGGCGGCTGCCGGGCGATTTTCCGGCGGCGATCGTGATCGTCCAGCATGTCGACCAGGCGTTCGCGATCGGCATGGCGCAGTGGCTCGACGGCTACTCGCAGTTGCCGGTGCGCATCGCGCGGCAGGGCAGCGTGCCGCAGGCGGGCGAGGTGCTGCTCGCGGCGACGAACGACCACCTGCACCTGACGTCGCGCGGATTGCTCGCGTATACGCGGCGTCCGGAAGAGACGCCTTACCGGCCATCGGTCGACGTGTTCTTTCACAGCGTCGTCGATCACTGGAAGGGCGAGGCGATCGGCGTGCTGCTGACGGGCATGGGACGCGACGGCGCGCTCGGTCTGAAGGCGATGCGCACGAAGGGGCATTACACGATCGCGCAGGACGAAGCGACGAGCGCGGTGTACGGAATGCCGAAGGCGGCCGCCGCGATCGGCGCGGCGAGCGCGGTGCTGCCGCTCGAGCGGATCGCCGATCAACTGATCTCGCTCGTTCAGCGCAACAAGCAGCGCTGGCGCTGAGGCCGCGCGCGTTCGTCGCGCGCCCCCATGCGGCGCCGGTCTCTCGCTGCGATTCGCCCGCCGAATCCGGTTTCGATTTCGACGTCGGCCTCGATTTCTTCGCCAAGAACGCCTGCATGCGATCGCCGATAATGTCGAGCGGCAGATGTGCGTTTCTTCCAGACGTGCAGGAGCGGCGGCCCGCGTTCGGCGGACCGTGCGGGGCGGTCCTGCGTTCGTCGTATGCGCGCGCTTCGCCGGCCGGCGAGCCGTTTGCCGCGGTCCCGGCCGATTGCGCGCGCATGGCGACGGGCCCGGTTCGAGCCGCCGACGGGCCCGCTGCATCCTGAAACGTCATTCCACGACTCAGGAGAGCATCATGCAGGCGCTTGGCGTGAAGGCATTGGTATTCGACGTGTTCGGCACCGTGGTCGACTGGCGTTCCGGCGTCATTCGCGACGCGACGCCGTTTCTTGCGAAGTACGGCGGCGCGGGAGCCGATCCGGCCGCTTTCGCGGATGCGTGGCGCGCGCGCTATTCGCCCGCGATGGAGCACGTGCGCAGCGGCCGCCGGCCGTTCACGCGGCTCGACGTGCTGCATCGGGAGAATCTCGAAGCGATCCTGCCCGCGTTCGGCATCGATCGCGCGGGCGTGGCCGACGCCGATCTCGACGCACTGAATCTCGCGTGGCACCGGCTCGATCCGTGGCCCGATTCGGTCGCGGGGCTCGCGCGGCTGAAGGCGCGCTACATCATCGCACCGCTGTCGAACGGCAACGTGATCCTGATGATCGACATGGCGAAGCGCGCGGGATTGCCGTGGGACGCGATCCTCGGCGCCGAAGTGGCGCAGGCGTACAAGCCGACGCCCGAAGCGTACCTGCGCACGGCCGACATCCTCGCGCTGCGTCCCGACGAGGTGTGCCTCGTCGCCGCGCACAACGGCGACCTCGCGGCCGCGCGGCGCTGCGGCTATCGGACCGCGTTCGTCGCGCGCCCGCGCGAGCACGGTCCCGCGCAGACGGCCGATCTGCGCGCGGAGCAGGATTGGGACGTCGTCGCGGCGGATTTCGTCGAGCTCGCGGAGCGCTTCGGCGCGTGACGGCATTCACGTCCACGTTTGCTTTCGCGCCCGCCGTCACCGCGCCGGTTGCCGCGTGCGCGCGGCATCGCGTACAATCCGCGGCGACCGGAGATGGCATGCCTCCGTACAACCGCCGGCGAGCCGGCTGATGATGCCTACGCGTTCCTGGGTGCAGGAGGTCGTAGGCCATCCGTAGCAAGCGGCGTCCTGCCGCCCGGGTTTGATGTCCTGTCGAATCTGGAAATTCATGAAACGTCTGCACACCCTCGAGCCCGTCGCGGCGCTCGCGCATCTGTGCCGCTGGCTCGCGCTGTCGGCCGCCGTCGGCGCGCTCGCCGGATCGGCGTCCGCGCTCTTCCTTTGGGCGCTCGATCTCGCCACCGGCACGCGCGTCGCGCATCCGTGGCTGCTGTGGCTGCTGCCCGCGGCGGGCTTCGCGACCGGCTGGGTCTATCAGCGCGTCGGCCGGTCCGTCGAGCGCGGCAACAACCTGCTGATCGACGAGATCCACGATCCGCAGACGATCGTGCCGAAGCGGATGGCGCCGCTCGTGCTCGTCGCGACCGTCGTCACGCATCTGTTCGGCGGCTCCGCCGGGCGCGAAGGCACCGCGGTGCAGATGGGCGGCGCGCTCGCCGATCGCGTCACGCAGCTCGCCGGGCTCGATCGCGACGATCGCCGGATCATGCTGATGAGCGGGATCGCCGCGGGCTTCTCCTCGGTGTTCGGCACGCCGCTCGCGGGCGCGGTGTTCGGCCTCGAAGTGCTCGCGATCGGCCGGCTGCGTTACGACGCGCTCTTCGCGTGCGTCGCGGCGTCGATCGTCGCGGATGCGGTGTGCCGGCAATGGGGCATCCATCACACCGTCTACGTCGTGCCGTTCGTGCCCGCGCTGAGCGCGGCGGGCGTTGCGTCGGCGGTGGCGGCGGGCGTCGCGTTCGGCGTCGTCGGCCGGCTGTTCGCCGCCGCGACGCACGCGCTCGGCGCGCTCGCGAAGCGCCGGATCGCGTATCCGCCGCTGCGGCCCGTCGCGGGCGGCGCGCTCGTCGCGCTCGCGGCGACGCTGCTGCATGCGCCGCAGTATCTCGGCCTCGGCATCCCGACGATCGAGGCCGCGTTTCGCGGGCCGCTGCCCGTCTACGATTTCGCGGGCAAGTTCGCGTTCACGGTCGTCACGCTCGCGTCGGGCTTCAAGGGCGGCGAAGTGACGCCGCTCTTCTACATCGGCGCGACGCTCGGCAACGCGCTGTCGCATCTGCTCGCGCTGCCGGTTCCGGTGCTCGCCGGGCTCGGCTTCGTCGCGGTGTTCGCCGGCGCGGCGAATACGCCGATCGCATCGACGATCATGGCGATCGAGTTGTTCGGCGCGCCGATCGGCGCGTATGCGGCGCTGGCTTGCGTCGTCGCGTATCTGTTCTCCGGGCACGCGGGCATCTATCGCGCGCAACGGATCGGTCACGCGAAGCTGCCGGGGCCGCGCGGCGAGGCGAGCCTCGCGAACGCGGTGGCGGGGGAATCGGCGCCGAGGTGATCGCGCGTCGCGGCGCGGCGACGAAGCGGGGCGGGCGCGATTGTCGGCGCGCGCGTCGAATGCGCGGCGCGCGCGTCAATTGCGCGCTGACGGCGAACTGACCGGATGGCGAACTGGTTGCGAACTGATGGATCGCGGACCGAGCGGCGGAGCCGGCTCACACCGGCTGCCGGCGTCCGCGCGCGAGCGTCGGGCCGCTCGACGCCGCGCGCGACGGCAGACGCCAGGCGACATACGCGAGCGCTGCGAGCGCCGGAAACACGAGCACGCTCGCCTCGGGGCCGACCGTGCCGCCGCTCAGCCAGACGGGGCCGATCGCGTGGCTCCTGAACAGCGCGCCGGGCGCGGTGAGCCCGCTGTCGGCCGCGCCGAACAGGAACGATTCGCTCCAGTTCCACATCGCATGCTCGCCGAGCACCCACCACAGCGAGCCGGTGCGCCAGATCGCGAGACACGCGACGAGCCCGTAGATCACGACGGGCACGATGCCCGCGATGTTCTCGTTGCGATTCGACACGTGCGAGATGCCGAAGGCGAGTGACGTGAGCGCCGCCGCGACGACGGGGTGCGTGCGCTGCGCGAGCTTCATGAACGCATAGCCGCGAAACGCGACTTCCTCGGCGAGCGCGACGAGCACGAACGCGGCCGCCCACGCAACGGCCGATTCGGATGCGGCCGCTCCGCTCACGCCCGAGTATTCGATCGTCGCGCCGCCCGTCGCGACGAGCAGGCCCATGATCGCCGACACCGCGACGAGACCGCAGAACGCGCCCCAGGCGAAATGCGCCGCGCCGCGCGGCGCGCGCAGGCCGTAATCGAGCCACGAGCGGCGATCGAGGCGGCTCATCACGCGCGTTGCGATCAGCGCGGCCGCGCACAGCGCGAGCTCGAACGGAATCTGTCCGGCCGCGCTCAGATCGCTGCGCGGCCGGAACGGATGATGCGCGATGCGCGCCGCAAAGCCGAGCGCGAGCAGGACCGCCGCGACGATCGCCGCGTAAAGCAGCACGGCCCAGCCGGCGCGCAGGCCGTCGGCGCCGTGCCAGATGCGTTTGAGTCGAGGCGGTAACGGGGGCGGCCAGCCGGTTTTGTTCACATCTCCCATTTGCGCGTCCCTGGATTTTTCGATGATCAGGCTTACGAAATGCCTTCGCGTACGGCGCTCGGCCAGGTCTCGGAATGCGGCGCGTACGGGGCCGAATGGTACATCCCGCGCGAGAAAATGTGGTGTCGCCGATTGTGGAGAATGGTGACGATGTGTCTGGCGGCGCGCGGCGGGCGATGTGTCGGGTTGCGCCGCGTCGTCTCACGCATCGCCTAACGCGCGGCGTCGCGCGCGCTGAGCAGCGCGACTGCGCGCGAGCGCCGCGTCGATGTTGCCCACGACGGCGAGCTTGACGCGATAGTTGATCAGCTTCTGCACGAGATGCCCGGCGACGCGCGTGTCGAGGCGAAAGAAGTCGTCGTACAGATGCTCGGCCGCCACCGCGACCCACGCCGCGTCGTGCTCCCACGCGGCGGCGAGCAAGGTTTCGGCGGCTCCGTCGCGCAGCGGCGCGGCGCTCGCCGCGTCGAAACGCAATACGCGCACGTCGCCGACGGTCAGCATCTCATGTTTCATCGCGTGAACCTTTCATGTGGCCGACGAGAAGATCGAGCATCACGTCGCGCTGCCCGCGGACGAAGTGCGGCTGGTCGGCGGCCGGCGCACGTGCGCATGCGGCGGCAACCGTCGCACGCGTCGCGCCGTGACGATAGCGCGTGATCATCGCGCGAACGATGCGGCGAGCGTGTCGAGCACGCCGAGCAGCGCCGCCGCGTCGCCGGCGGAGGCGACGATCACGACCTTCAGCCGCCGCTCGGCCGGATCGAAGATCGTTTCGAGATGAACCGGATGGGCGCGTGTTTCGTGCGTCGACAGCATCGCCTGCAGGCTCCGCGCGACATGGCCGTGCAACTCGGGTGACGCGTCCTGCAGGTCCGCGACGCAGGTGACGCGCGCGGGCGGCTGTTTCGCCGCATCGGGCGGCGCGCCGGCGAACGCGTCGAGATCGGCGCGCGCGATCCGGTAGGCCTTGCCGATGCGCGTCGCGCGCAGGCGGCCTTCGCGGATGAAGCGCAGCACCGTCTTCGGATGCAGGCGCAAGCGTTCGGCGGCTTCGTCGACGGTGTGGAATGGTTCGAGCATGGCGGCGGCACGGAGACATCCAATGAAAATATTCCCTATTGTGCCTTGAGTCGAGGATTTTTGGGAATATTTGGGAATATTCGTGAGTGGCAGCTCAGGCGGCGCGCCGCTCCTTGACGATCCGGCCTCGCTGCAGCACGTACTCGATCCGCTCGCCCTGGCCGGCGACGACTTCGATGTCGGCGAGCGGATCGCCGTCGATCACGAGCACGTCCGCGATCGCGCCGGCGGCAATCGTGCCGAGCTCGCCTGACATGCCGACGATGTCGGCGGCGACGGTCGTCGCCGATCGCAGCGCTTCGAGCGTGCCGAGCGCGTCCGCGCGAATGCGGAACTCGCTGCACTGGAATGCGTGCATTTCGCCGAGCAGATCGGAGCCGAAGCCCATCCGCACGCCGGCGCGCGCGTAGATGTCGAGCGAAGCCCGGCCCGCCTGCCGAACGGATGCGACCTTCGCGATCGAATCGGCCGGCATCCCGAATTGCGCGCCGTGCTGCTCGAGCGCATCGTAGGTGACGAGCGTCGGAACGACGAACGCGCCGTGTTCGCGCATCACGTCCGCCGCCGCTGCGTCGACGAGGTTGCCGTGCTCGATCGTGCGCACGCCGCAGCGCACGGCGCGCGCGATCGCCCGCGCCGTGTACGCATGCGCCATCACATAGGTGTTCGCCGCTTGCGCCTCGGCGACGATCGCGCGAATCTCGTCCTCCGAATATTGCGTGTTCGCGATCGGATCGGACGGCGACGCGACGCCGCCCGACGCCATGATCTTGATCTGCGTCGCGCCTTTCTGGATCTCCTCGCGCACCGCGAGCCGCACTGCGTCGACGCCGTCGGCGACGCGCGCGATCGCGCCCGCGCGGAAGCAGCACGAGCACGGTTCGAGCGAGTCGCCGCGCGGCCGGAAGTCGCCGTGTCCGCCCGTTTGCGACAGCGCCTTGCCCGACGGAAAGATTCGCGGCCCCGGCACGAGGCCCGTGTCGATCGCGTGCATCAGAGACCAGTCGGCGCCGCCCGCGTCGCGCACGCTCGTGAAGCCGCGCGAGAGCATCGCGTCGAGGATCGGCAGCGCGCGGATCACCGCGAGGATGTTCGGCTGTGCCGCGTTCGCGCCGAGGTTCGCGTTCGACGCGAGCACGTGAACGTGGCAATCGATGAAGCCCGGCATCACCGTCTTGCCGTGCGCGTCGATCACGCGGGCGCCGGGGAGATCGGGCTCGCGATCGGTGACGTCGACGATGCGTTCGCCGTCGATCACGACATGATGCCGTTTCAGCACGATCCCGCGTTCGAGATCGAGTACGTTGCCGCCTTGAATCACCTTGAGCGTCATTGCGTTTGTCCTTGTGGAATGAAAGTCGTCGCGCGCGTCCTTCACGTGGAAGGCGCCGGCGCGGCTGATGGCCGCAGCGGCCATCACATGAGGGCGGGCGCCATGTCGCTGCCTGTCTTCGCGACCGGCCACGCGGTCAGGAACGGCGCGAATCCGCCGAACAGCGTGGCGGCGAAGTTGTCTGCGACGGGACAGTGCGACGGAAGGAGAGGCGTGATGCGCATGATGAGTGCCCGGATTCGGCTTCGGGATGACGAGCGCGCACGGGCCGAATGCGACAGGCGCGCGAACAAAGCGTCATGGTAGTGCGCAGCGTGCGCGGCGGGGAGCGGTGTTTGCCCTTCGTGCGCCTGTCGTCGGGCGGCCGGCGCGCAGGCGCTCGGGCAGGGGGCGGCGCGCGCTTTCCGTCGCCGGGTTCATGCGCGGCAGGCGCGCGGCTGTAGCACGCGCGTGCGACGCGTACGTGGCACGCCGTCGCCGTTCGATACCTGCGATTCAGTACCGCGAGATCTGGTTGCCGTCGATGCGCACGCGATCGCCCGGACGCAGATCGCCCGGCGTTTGCAGGTCGAGCGAGCGCATCGAGCCGTCGCTCAGTTGCACGTCGACGCGATAGGCGCTCGGCTGCGCGCCCATCTGCTGGCCGATCTGGTTGCCCGCGACCGCGCCGCCGAGCGCGCCGATGACCGTCGCGGCGTCGCGGCCGTGTCCGCGGCCGATCTGGTTGCCGAGCACGCCGCCCACGAGCGCGCCGACGACGGTGCCCGCGACGCCCGACGGGCCCGTCGCGCCGCCGATCGGGCGGATGCCGGCGATCGTGCCGTACTGCGTCGAGTAGCCCGAATAGCCGGACTGATAGCCCTGTTGCGGATAGCCGGGCTGCGAGTAATCGGGCTGCGCGTATGACGGTTGCGTGTAGGCCGGCTGCGCGTACGACGGCTGCGCATAGGCGGGCGCGCCGTACTGCGGCTGTGAACCATACGGTCCGTACGCATTCGGCGCGACACATGCGCTCAGCGACAGCGCGGCTGTCGCGGCGAGCGAAACGAGCAGGGTGGTCTTCGTGAAAGCCGGGCGCTTCGTTGTCGTTGTTCGGGTGGGCTTCGTGTTCATGGTAGCGGGTGGTTGCTGTTACACGCCGGCAGTATAGGGAATGCGCCCATCGTTGGATGAGCGTCGCGCGTAACAGTGTGTAAAGTCTGTTGCCGCGCGGTCGGTCGGGGCGGCGAAGCGATCCGTCCGATGAAAACACGGTGTCGTCGGGCGCGTGCGCCGGATGCTTCGAGCATCTCGAACGGTGCTCCCGAAAACATCCGGCATTCGAAGTCGCCAGTCGAAGTCGCGAGTCCACCCCGTTAGCATCTTCCCGTGGCTCCCATGCCCGGGCGCTCCGGCCACCCGCCGCGCCGCGCGCGTCAACCGGCAAATCTCCGGAACGAAAACGCGCCCAGCGCATCGCGCACCTCGTCGAGCGTGCGCTGCGTGACGTCGTTCGCGCGCGCGGTGCCTTCCTTCAGCACGTCGACGATATAGCCCGGCTCGCGCGCGAACTGCGCGCGCCGCTCGCGGATCGGCGCGATCAACGCCTGCAGCCTGTCTTCGAGCCGGCGCTTGAGCGCCATGTCGCCGAGGCCGCCCGCGCGATACGCGGCCTTCAGCCGCTCGACTTCGTCCGGCTCGTCGTCGAACGCGTCGAGATACGTGAACACGACGTTGCCCTCGACCGTGCCCGGATCGGACACGCGCAAGTGCTTCGGATCGGTGTACATCCGCTTGACCGCATCGGCGATCGCCGACGGCGGCGACGACAGCGCAATCGCATTGCCCTGCGATTTGCTCATCTTCGCCCGGCCGTCGACGCCCGGCAGCCGTCCCGTCGGCGAGATCAGCGCGCTCGCCTCGGGCAGCATGTCCACGCCCGCCTGCCGGTTGATGCGGCGGACGATCTCGTTCGTCTGCTCGACGAGCGGCAACTGATCGTCGCCGACGGGCACCGTGTCGGCCTTGAACGCGGTGATGTCGGCCGCCTGCGCGACCGGGTAGCAGAGAAAGCCGGCGGGAATGTCGCGGCCGAAGCCGCGCGCGTGGATCTCATCCTTGATCGTCGGATTGCGCTCGAGGCGCGCGACGGTGATGAAGTTCAGATAGAAGAGCGTCAGCTCGGCGAGCGCGGGCAGGCCCGACTGCACGGCGATCGTGCTCCTGCGCGGATCGATGCCGACGGCCAGATAGTCGAGCGCGACTTCGATCACGTTGCGGCGGACCTTGTCGGGGTCGTGCGCGTTGTCGGTCAGCGCTTGCGTGTCGGCGACGAGGATGAATTGCCGGTGCGTGTCCTGCAGCGCGATGCGCGTCTTCAGCGAGCCGATGTAATGGCCGAGGTGCAGCGCGCCCGTCGGGCGATCGCCCGTCAATGCGACCGGCGGTCGGGGCGGGGTCGAGATGTCGTCTTGCATGAACGGTTTCTCCGGGAAGAACCGCCGCAATCCGGGCCGAACGAAGGGGCGCGATCGACGCAATGCCGGCCGGATGCGGCGGCATGGTCGTGGTGGGGACGTGACGATGCCGCTCCTTCAGGAGCGGCGCCAGAAATGCGAGCGGGAAAGCCGTTGAGTCGACATGTGGTCAGGGCCAGGGCAAGCCCGTCATGAGCGTGAATAGACCCTAGGGTCGCACATTTTCGTTTTTCTCGCCATGCGAGGCGAACCGTTCGCGATAGGCCTGCGGCGTCACGCCGAGCATGCGCAGGAAGCTGCGGCGCATCGTTTCCTCGCTGCCGAATCCGCAGCGCGCGGCGATCCGCTTGATCGGCAGCGGCGCGTCGGCGAGCAGGTTGCGCGCGACTTCGACGCGCATCTGCTCGATCGCCCGCGCGGGCGTCTTGCCGGTCGTCTCGCGGTAGCGGCGCATGAAGCTGCGCTCGCTCATGCCGGCGCGCGCGGCGAGCGTCGCGACCGACAGGTCCGCGCCGAGATTCGCGGCTGCCCACGCGTGCAGTTCGCCGAAGCGGCCGCCCTCGTGCTGCAGCGACAGCGCGGTGCTGAATTGCGCCTGGCCGCCCGGCCGCTTCAGAAATACGACGAGATGCCGCGCGACGTCGAGCGCGAGCGCGCGGCCGAGATCGTCCTCGACGAGCGCGAGCGCCAGATCGATGCCGGCCGTGACGCCCGCCGACGTCCAGACGTTGCCGTCGCGGATGAAAATGGGATCGGGCTCGACGCGCACGTCGGGATAGCGTTGCGCGAGCTCGTCGCAGCGCGACCAGTGCGTGACGGCGCGGCGGCCGTCGAGCAGCCCGGCCGCGGCGAGCACGAACGCGCCCGAGCACACCGACGCGACGCGCCGCGTTTGCGCCGCGCGGCGGCGCACCCAGTCGACGAGCCGCGGATTGCGCGCGGCGTCGTAGACGCCCCAGCCGCCCGCGACGATCAGCGTGTCGGACGGCTCGCGCGCGGCGGGCAGCGGCGCGGCGACGAACGCGAGCCCGGCCGACGACATGACCGAAGGCGCGCCTGCGGTGACGACGCTCGGCGCGTACGGAATCGCGAGCCCGCGGCGCGCGGCGAAGTCGTTCGCAGTCGAGAACACCTGCAGCGGCCCGGTGACGTCGAGCAACTGCACGTCGTCGAACGCGAGCACGTGCACCGGGCGCGCGGCGGCAGGTTCGGGCGCGGGCAGCGCGGCCGGCGGCGAGGCTGGCGGCGAGGTTGGCGGGAAACGTGGGGACTTTGGCATATCCGCCATACGGTACTTGCGTACAGTCGGTTTGTCCACGATGCGCGGTGCGCTGGGCCGGGCCGGCGTGACACGCATGACGCTCATGAAAAGGAGGAGGTTCCGCATGGCCATCGAAGTGGGATTACTGTTGTTTCCGCAGGTGCAGCAACTCGACCTGACCGGGCCGCACGACGTGTTCGCGTCGCTGCCCGGCGTCACGGTGCGGCTCGTCTGGAAAACGCGCGAGCCGGTGACGGCGAGCAGCGGGCTCGTGCTTGCGCCGAACGCGACGTTCGACGACTGTCCGCCGCTCGACGTGATCTGCGTGCCGGGCGGCGTCGGCGTCGCCGAACTGATGGAGGATGCGGACACGCTCGCGTTCATTCGCCGGCACGCGGCGCACGCGCGCTACGTGAGCTCGGTGTGTACGGGCGCGCTCGTGCTCGGCGCGGCGGGGCTGCTGCGCGGGCGGCGCGCGACGACGCACTGGGCGTTCCATTCGCTGCTCGCGCCGCTCGGCGCGACGCCGGTGCGCGAGCGCGTCGTGCGCGACGGCAATCTCGTGACGGGCGGCGGCGTGACGGCGGGGATCGATTTTGCGTTGACGCTCGCGGCGGAGCTCGTCGGCGAGGACGACGCGCAGGCGGTGCAGTTGCAGCTCGAATATGCGCCGGCGCCGCCGTTCGACGCGGGCGATCCGGATACCGCGCCGGCGCGGATCGTCGAGCGCGTGCGTGAGCGGTCGAAGCCGGCGCTCGCGCGGCGCGAGCAGGTGGTCGGGCGCGTCGCGGCGGCGCTGTAGCTGCAACGGGCCGACGGGTGATGCGCATCGCGTGTTGACCGATCGACGCGGGGGCCTCGACGCGATGCGATCCTCCGCGTCTCGGCTGGGGGCCGGGTTGCGGGCGCTCCAGTCGAGCCGCGTGTCGATCGATTGAACGGGCGTCGCGACTTCGGTTGTCTCGGCGCGTGCCGGGCGCGTCGCGCCCGGTCCCAACCGCCGCTACTTCTCGACCGCCACGGCCGAATCGTCGACCTGCCCGCCGTCGCGGTTCCCGTCGAGCACGCCGGGCTTGTCGCGTTCGCCACGCTCGTTGCGCTCGTCGCGTCCGTCATGCTCGTCGCGCAGCCAGTCGGCGATGTCGCCGCCCGTCTGCTCGATCAGCCCCTTCGCGAGCTCGAGCGCCTGCCGCTCGAACAGCCGCCGGTAGACGCCGCCTTCGAGCCGGATCAGCTCATCGTGGCTGCCTTCCTCGATCACGCGCCCCTTGTCGAGCACGATCAGCCGATCGAGCGCGCGCACCGTCGACAGCCGGTGCGCGACGACGAGCGTCGTGCGCCCCACCATCAGCCGCTCCATCGCCTGCTGGATCAGCACTTCGCTTTCGCTGTCGAGGCTCGACGTCGCTTCGTCGAGGATCAGCACCGGCGCATCGGCGAGGAACGCGCGCGCGATCGCGACGCGCTGCCGCTCGCCGCCCGACAGCTTGATCCCGCGCTCGCCGACGAGCGTGTCGTAGCCCTGCGGCAGCGCGTCGATGAAGTCGTGCGCGCTCGCGAGCCGCGCGGCGCGCTCGATCTCGGCGCGGGTCACGCCGGGCCGCGCGTACGCGATGTTCTCGGCAAGCGTGCGGTGGAACAGCAGCGGCTCCTGCTGGACGATCGCGATCTGGCTGCGCAGCGAAGCCTGCGTGACGTCCGCGATGTTCTGCCCGTCGATCGTGACGCACCCGCCGTCGACATCGTAAAGCCGCTGGATCAGCTTGATGAACGACGTCTTGCCCGACCCGGAATGCCCGACGAGCCCGATCCGCTCGCCCGGCGCGATCCGGATCGAGAAGTCGTCGTACAGCGGCTTCGCGTGCGCGCCGCTGTAGCCGAACGTTACGCGCTCGAAGCGGATCTCGCCGCGCGTGATCGAGATCGGCTTCGCGCCCGGCTTGTCGTCGATCCCGAGCGGCTGCCGCTCGAGCGACACGAGCTCTTCCATGTCGTTGACCGAGCGCTGCAGGTTGCGGATGTGCATGCCGATGTCGCGCAGGTAGCCTTGCAGCACGAGGAACGTCGTCAGCGCGAACGTGATGTCGCCGATGCTCGCGCGATCGTGCGCCCATAGCCACAGCGCGGCGCCGAGGATCGCCGCCTGCATCGCGACGAGCATCGCGCCCTGCACGCCGCCGTTCAGCGTGCCGCGCCGCCACGCGCGGCGGGTGCGCGCGCGCCACTTCGACACGACGCCGTCGAGCCGCGCCTCTTCGCGCGTCTCCGCGCCGAACGCCTTGACGACCGGGTTGCAGCTCACCGCGTCGGCGAGCGCGCCGCCCATGCGCGTGTCCCACAGGTTGCCGAGCCGCGCGGCGGGCGCGACGTAGCGCAGCGACATCGTGACCGTCACCGCGATGAAGACGACGGAGCCGCCGCCGACCACCGCGCCCATCACCGGCCAGTGCAGGCCGAGCAGCAGCGTCGCGCCCGTCAGCATCACGACGGACGGCAGCAGCGCGACGAGCAGCGTGTCGTTGAGCAGGTCGATCGCCCACATGCCGCGCGTGATCTTGCGCACGGTCGAGCCGGCGAAGCTGTTCGCGTGCCAGTCGGTCGAAAAGCGCTGCACGCGATGAAACGCGTTCGCCGCGATTTCGCTCATCATCTCGAGCGTCAGCACGATGATGTTGCGGAACGCCGCCTGCCGCAGCAGCGTGCATGCTGCGCCGATGCCGATCAGCACGCCGAACGCGTGCAGCGCGCGGCTCCATGCGCCGGCCTTGTCGGCGGCGGCGACGCCGTGCGACAGCGCGTCGATGAGGCGTCCCGCGAAGAGCGGCGTCAGCACGTCGCCGAGCGCGGTGGCGAGTGCGAAGAAGGCGATGGCGGCGATGCGCGCGGGTTGCGCGCGCCAGTGCCGGAAGGTGAACGCGAGCACGTCGGTAAACGCGCGTCCGCCCGGATGAGGAGTTTTCTGGGCCATTTGTCGGGGCCCGGCCGCTCGTGGCGGACGGGACTTGTCGATTGTTGTTCGAAACAAAAGCCGGACGGACGCCGCTGCGCGTCAGCGCGCGAAGCGAAGGCGAAAAACTGTCCGGAAGCTGGGCGGGCCGGAGCGTGGCCCGCGAAGACGACGACTTAAGATGCGCGCCGTGGAACTGCCATCGAGGAGGCAACATGCATTTGCGACATCTGGCACCTCCTTCGAGCGTTGAGTGAGTGGAATGAAAGCGAGCGAAGTTCAGCTCGTGAAGCGATTCTAGCGGCCGTTTCGCGTTGCTGCAATGTCAGACGAATGGATGTTGCTGATTCGACACGCGGCGTCGCGGCGCGCCGCGACCGCCGGGGTTGGAAGGCGGGGGGGACATCGGGTCTCGGCGAGCGTCGCGATTGCATCGCGCGGGCATGTCCCGAACGGGCACGTCCCGAACGGGCATGTCCCGAACATGTCCCGACGTTATGGGACAATCCGGCGTCCCCCTGTAGAACCGACCATTGACCGAGGAAACGATGAGCGACTTTCAACCAGGCATTCTGGCTCCGATTCCGGCCGCGAGCCGCTACCTGTCCTTCCGGATCGCGCATCCGGAGCATGCGGCGAGCGTGCTCGCCGCGTTGCGCGACGCGCTCGACGGCGCCGGCACGGTGATCGGCATCGGGCTGTCGCTCGTGCAGGCGCTCGACAAGAAGATCGACGGCCTGAAGGAGTTTCCCGAACTGTCGGTGCCGGGCGCGCCGGTGCCGTCGACGCCCGCGGCGCTGTGGGTCTGGCTGCGCGCCGACGATCTCGGCGCGGCCACCGTGCGCTCGCGCGACATCGAGCAGCTCGTCGCGCCCGCGTTCGAGCTCGACGCCGCGGCGAACGCGTTCCGCTACGCGGACGACCGCGACCTGTCCGGCTACGAGGACGGCACCGAGAACCCGGAAGGCGACGAGGCGCTCGAAGCCGCGTTCGTGTCCGGCAAGGGCGCGGGGCTCGACGGCGCGAGCTTCGTCGCGGTCCAGCAATGGGTGCACGACTTCGGCAAGATGCGCGAGATTCCGGGCGACGAGATGGACCGGGTCATCGGCCGCCGCAAGGAAGACAACGAGGAGCTCGAAGACGCGCCCGCGTACGCGCACGTGAAGCGCACCGAGCAGGAGAGCTTCGAGCCGGAGGCGAAGGTGCTGCGCCGCTCGTCGCCGTGGGCGGACGAGCGCCGCGCCGGTCTGTACTTCGTCGCGTTCGGCCATTCGTTCCGCGCATTCGAAGTGCAGATGCGCAGGATGATCGGCGCGACCGACGGCGTGCACGACGGCCTGTTTCGCTTCACGCAGCCGATCACCGGCTCGTTCTTCTGGTGTCCGCCCGTCAAGGACGGCAAGCTCGATCTGTCGGCGCTCGGACTGTAACGGCGGCGCGGCGGCGTCGCGCGGGTGTCCGCGCGCCCGTCACTTCAACGTCGTCTCGATCCGCGTCCCGCGCTTGATGAACAGCGTGACCGGCGTCTTTTCGGCGATTTCCGCGAGCCGCGTGCGCTGCGCGTCGTCGAGCGCGCCGTCGACGACGATCGTGCGCCGCACGTATTGCGCGCCCGCGCGGTCGACATGCAGCTCGGCGCGCGCGGCGAGGCGCGCGGCCGGCCAGGCCTTGCGCCGCATGTACATCCGCAGCGTCGCGACCGTGCACGCGGCGAGCCCCGACAGCACGAGCTCGTACGGCGCGGGGCCGACGTTGCCGCCGCCCTCGTGCTCGTTCTCGTCGCCTTGCAGGCGGTGCTTTCCGGCTTCGAGGTCGACGACGTAGTTCGGCGCGTCGGGGGCCATTTCGGCGGTGGCGTGAATGAGCGGCATGGCGTGTTCTCGAGGTAAGGGGAAGGAGCGGGCCGGCGCGCCGGCCACGGTCACGATAGGCGAGCATAAACGGCTTCGCGCGCGCCTGCAGCGATGCCTACGCGCCGGCGGGATGCGACGACGCGGCGCGCACGACGTCGATCACGCGCTGCCGGAACCACTGGTGCGCGCGGTCGAGCTCGCGCGACTCGTGCCAGTACGCGAGGATCGGGTAGGGCTTGAGCCGCAGCGGCAGCGGCAGCACCGCGATCGGCAGCAGCCGCGTCATCCGCAGCGCGTAAGAGCGCGGCAGCGTCAGCAGCAGGTCGCCCGACGCCGCGATCTGGCACGCGGCGAAGTAGTGCTGGCAGACGAGCTGGATCTGCCGGAAGCGCCCGTCGGCGCCGAGCAGCACGTCGAGCGTGTGCGGCTCGCCGAGCGGCGACACCGTCACGTGCCGCGCGGCGAAATAGTCGGCGCGGCGCAGCGGCGCGCCCGCGAGCGGATGGTCGCGCCGCATCGCGACGACGAGCGTGTCATCCGCCACGTATTCGGCGGCCATTCGCGGCCCGGCGGGCACGCGGCGCTCGATCGCGAGATCGAGGTTGCCGCTGCCGAGCTCGCGCTCGATGTCGGCAACCGGCACGCGGCGGCTCACGAGCCGCACGCCGGGCGCGTCGCGCGCGAGCGCCTCGACGAGCTGCGGCAGCGCGATCGATTCGAGCACGTCGCGCACGCCGACGACGAAGCGCATGTCGAGCGCGTCCGGGCTGAAGCGCGTCTGCGCGCGCGCCGCGCCCTGCAGACCTTTCAGATGGAGCTGGACGTCCGCGATCACCGCGCGCGTGCGCTCGGTCGGCACGACCTTGTTGCCCTGCCGCACGAACAGCGGATCGCCGAAGTGCGCGCGCAGCCGGTTCAGCGCGTGCGTGACGGCCGGCTGCGTCAGGTGCAGCGCGCGGGCGGCGGCGCTGATGCCGCCCTGCGCGTAGACCGCGTCGAGCACGCGGAACAGGTTCAGGTCGAGTCGGTGGTCGGGCTGCATCGGCGTTCCGGCGTTTCGAGGCGTTGGCGTTCCGACGTATCGGCGCGGCTTGCGCGATCGCGAAAGCCCATCAATGACGTCTATGTCCTTGCATAATAAATATTCATTTCATCGATTGTCGAGGATCGCGTACGCTCGTTTGCATTCGAACCGACTATCCGGAGACGCCGTGGATTTCTCCCCTTCGGCCCGCGGCCGCGAACTGAGCGAGCGCATCGCGGGCTTCGTGCGCGACGAGATCGCGCCCGTCGAGGCGCGCTATGTCGAGCAATTGACGGGCAGCGCCGACTGGCGCCGCTGGCGGCAGCCCGACGTGATGGAAACGCTGAAGGCGAAGGCGCGCGCGGCCGGCCTCTGGAACCTGTTCCTGCCCGAGGTCGAGCACGGCGGCGCGGGGCTGTCGAACGCCGAGTACGCGCCGCTCGCCGAGCTGATGGGGCACTCGTTCATCGCGCCCGAGGTGTTCAACTGCAACGCGCCCGACACCGGCAACATGGAGGTGCTCGCGCGCTACGGCTCGCCCGAGCAGCGCCGCCGCTGGCTCGAGCCGCTGCTCGCGGGCGAGATCCGCTCGGCGTTCTGCATGACGGAGCCGGAGGTGGCGTCCTCGGACGCGACGAACATGCGGGCGACGGCCAGGATCGAGGGCGACGAAGTCGTGCTGAATGGCCGCAAGTGGTGGTCGACCGGCATCGGCCATCCGCTCGCGCGCGTCGTGATCTTCATGGGGCTCACCGATCCGGAGGCGGAGCCGCATCGCCGGCACACGATGGTGCTGTGCCCGCTCGACGCGCCTGGCGTGAAGATCGAGCGGATGCTGCCGGTGTTCAATGCGTACGACGAGCCTTCGGGCCACGGCGAAGTCAGCTTTACGAACGTGCGGCTGCCGGCGTCGAACGTGATCCTCGGGCCGGGGCGCGGCTTCGAGATCGCGCAGGGCCGGCTCGGCCCGGGCCGCATCCACCACTGCATGCGCGCGCTCGGCGCGGCGGAGAAGGCGCTCACGCTGCTGTGCGCGCGCGCGACGGCGCGCACCGCGTTCGGCAAGCCGCTCGTGAAGCTCGGCGGCAACGGCGACATCGTCGCGAACCTGCGCATGGCGATCGAGCAGGCGCGCCTGCTGACGCTGAAGGCCGCGTGGACGATCGACACGCAGGGCGTGAAGGCGGCGCTGTCGCTGATCTCGCAGATCAAGGTCGTCGTGCCTGCGGTCGCGCAGCAGGCGGCCGACGCGGCGATCCAGATCCACGGCGGCGCGGGCCTGTCGAACGACTTTCCGCTCGCCGCGCTCTACGCGTACGCGCGCGTGCTGCGGATCGCGGACGGGCCGGACGAGGTGCATCGCGCGGTCGTCGCGAGGCTCGAGGTGAAGCGGCAGCTCGCCGCGGCGGAGGCCGCCGCATGAGCGTGCGCCTCGACGATGCGCGCGACGTGCGCGACGAAGACCGGCTCGACGCGGCGAAGCTCGATGCATACCTGAAGTCGCGCGTTCCGGGATTGAGCGGCGAGCCGCGCATCCGGCAGTTCCACGGCGGCGCGTCGAACCTGACCTATCTGATCGGCTATGGCGATCGCGAGATGGTGCTCAGGCGCCCGCCCGCGGGTGCGAAGGCCGGCACCGCGCACGACATGCTGCGGGAGGCGGCGGTGATGGCGGCGCTCGCGCCCGACTACCGCCACGTGCCGGCGATTCTCGCGCGCTGCGACGACCCTGCGGTGCTCGGCAGCGAGTTCTACGTGATGGAGCGCATCGCCGGCGTGATCCTGCGGCGCGAGCTGCCCGCCGAGCTGAAGCTCGACCGCGCGGGCGTGCGCAAGCTGTGCGAGCGCTTCGTCGATCGGCTGATCGAGTTGCACGCGATCGATGCGTCGCGCCCGGAGATCGCGGCGCTCGGCAAGGGCGAAGGCTACGTCGCGCGCCAGTTGAGCGGCTGGGGCGAGCGCTGGCGCAAGGCGCTCACCGACGGCACGAACCCGTGCGACGACGTGCTCGCGTGGCTCGAACGCCATCGCCCGGCGGGCGAGCGCCGCATCTGCGTGATCCACAACGACTATCGCTTCGACAACGTCGTGCTCGATCCGGCCGATCCGCTGTCGATCGTCGGCGTGCTCGACTGGGAGATGGCGACGCTCGGCGATCCGCTGATGGATCTCGGCGGCTCGCTCGCGTACTGGGCGCAGGCCGACGACGATCCCGCGTTCGTCGCGATGCGCCGCCAGCCGACGCACGTCGACGGGATGATGACGCGCCGCGAGCTCATCGAGTACTACGGCGCGCGCACGGGGCTCGACGTCGGCGGCTTCGTGTTCTACGAAGTGTTCGGCCTGTTCCGGCTGATGGTGATTGCGCAGCAGATCTACCGGCGCTTCGTGCTCGGCCACACGACGAACGCGCAGTTCGCGGGCCTCGGCGCGGTCGTGCGCTATCTCGGCGAGCGCTGCCGGCGCGTGATCGAGGCGGCCGGGGGCGCCCGATGACCGAGCTGTTCCTGATCCGCCACGCGCAGGCGAGCTTCGATGCGGCCGACTACGATTGCCTGTCGCCGCTCGGCGACGAGCAATCGGCGCGGCTCGGCGCGTGGATGGCGCGCGGCGCGCGGCGGCCCGGGCTGATCGCCACCGGCACGCTGCGCCGCCATGCGCAGACGGCCGACGGCTGCGCGCGCGCGGCGGGCGTCGACGCGCCGCGGCTCGCGCTCGCGGGCCTCGACGAGCTCGACGCGGACGAACTGATCGCGCGCCATCGGCCGGCGCTCGCGTCGCGCGACGCGCTGCTGCGCGCGATGGGGACGCAAGCCGATCCGCGCCGCGCGTTCCAGGCGCTGTTCGCGGCGGCCGTCGCGCGCTGGACGGGCGGCGCGCACGACGGCGATTACGGCTGCGCGTGGCCCGAATTCCGCGCGCGCACGCTCGCCGCGTGGGACGCGCTCGCGGGGCAGCCGGCGCGCGAGATCTGGGCGTTCACGTCGGGTGGACCGATCGGCGTGATCGTCGCGGCGCTGTTCGGCGTGCCGATCGAGCGCAGCTTCGAGCTCGCGTGGCCGCTCGTCAACACGAGCGTGACCCGGATCAGGATCGGCCGCGGCGGCGCGCGCGTGACGACGTACAACGGCTGGCCGCACCTCGACGGAGCGGATGGCGAGCGGCTCGTCACGCACCGCTGATTCCGTTTCCTTCATCGATTCAGGATATCCTCCATGACCGCACCCAACCTGTTCGACCTGTCCGGCAAGATCGCCGTCGTCACCGGCGGCAGCCGCGGCATCGGCGCGGAAGCCGCGAAGCTGCTCGGCGCATTCGGCGCGCACGTCGTCGTCACGAGCCGGCGCATCGATGATTGCCGCGCGGTCGCGAGCGAGATCGTCGAGGCGGGCGGCTCGGCCGAGGCGGCCGTGTGCCACATCGGCGAGCTCGGCCAGATCGATGCGCTCTTCGCGTCGCTCGAAGGCAGGCACGGGCGCCTCGACGTGCTCGTCAACAACGCGGCGACGAATCCGTACTACGGGCCGATCGTCGATACGGATCTCGGCGCGTTCCAGAAGACCGTCGACGTGAACATCCGCGGCTACTTCTTCATGTCGAGCCGCGGCGCGAGGCTGATGAGCAAGGGCGGCGGCGGATCGATCGTCAACGTCGCGTCGGTGAACGGCGTGATTCCGGGCTACTGGCAGGGTATCTACTCGATCACGAAGGCGGCGGTGATTTCGATGACGAAGGCGTTCGCGATCGAATGCGCGGCGAGCGGCGTGCGCTGCAACGCGCTGCTGCCGGGGCTGACCGACACGAAGTTCGCGTCGGCGCTCACGCAGACGCCCGACGTGCTCAAGCAGGTGCTCGCGCACGTGCCGATGCGGCGCGCCGCGCAGCCGACGGAGATGGCGGGCGCGGTGCTGTATCTTGCATCGGCGGCGTCGAGCTATACGACGGGGACGGTGCTGAACGTCGACGGCGGGTATTTGTCGGTTTGATGGGCGATAGGGGCGATGGTTGACTCCTCGCGACCGGCGGCCGATTGCCGATGACCGAGCGGCTGATTTCATGCACGCGCGCGAAGCGCGCATGCGACGAGCGCACATCGAAAACGACAGGGAGTGTTCATGACGAAGAATCTGGCGCCGCGTCTTGCCGGCAAGCGCGCATTCATCACCGGCGCGGCGGGCGGCCTCGGGCGCGCGATCGCGCGTCGGATGGCCGAGCAGGGCGCGAAGGTGTTCCTGACCGACATCGTCGACGCGGCCGTGCTCGATGCGTTCGCCGCCGAGCTGAACGGCGCGGCGGGCGAGCGCGTCGCGTGGGCGGCCGGTCAGGACGTCGCCGACGAAGCGCAGTGGGCGGCGCGGCTTTCGCAGGCGAGCGACGCGATGGGCGGGCTGTCGGTGCTCGTGCACAACGCGGGCGTCGGCTCGTTCGGTGCGGTCGGGCAGATCGAGCGCGACGAATGGCGGCGCGTGATGGCGATCAACGTCGAGAGCATCGTGCTCGGCACGAAGCACGCGCTGCCGTATCTGGAGGCGGGCGCGCCCGCGTCGATCGTCAACATCTCGTCGGTCGCCGCGTTCAAGCAGGAGCCCGACTACACCGCGTACAACGCGTCGAAGGCGGCGGTCGCGTCGCTGACGAAGTCGATCGCGGTCGACTGCGCGCGCCGGCAGACCGAGGTGCGCTGCAACTCGATCCATCCGTCGTTCATCATGACCGGCATCGTCGCGCCGATCGTCCGGCAGGTCGGCGAGAAGGAGGCGGCGCGCAAGCTCGCGCGCGGCGTGCCGATGCGCCGGCTCGGCGAGCCGGACGACGTCGCGTATGCGGCCGTTTATCTCGCGTCCGACGAGAGCCGCTACGTGACGGGCGCGGAGCTCGTGATCGACGGCGGGATGTGCGCGGTCTGACGCCGCGCATGCGTCGGCGGCGCACTCGCGGCGGTCGCCGATGCGGGCGCACGCCGTCCGTTTCCATTCCCACCCTCGAAGGTGATGCCCATGTCCACCCCCGTCAATCGCCAACTGCGTCTGAAGGCGCGCCCCGACGGGCGCGTCGGCCAGGAGCACTTCACGCTCGCCGAAGCGCCGCTGCCCGCGCTCGGGCCGGGCGAGCTGCTCGTGCGCGTGCTGTATCTGTCGATGGACCCGACCAATCGCGTCTGGATGAGCGACATCCCGCAATATCTGCCGCCGGTGGCGATCGGCGACGTGATGCGCGCGCTCGGCATCGGCCGCGTCGTCGCGTCGAACGCGCCGGGGTTCGCCGAGGGCGATCTCGTGCAAGGGCTCGTCGGCTGGCAGGACTACGCGCACGTGCGCGCCGGCGAAGCCGCGCACTACACGAAGCTGCCCGCCGCGCTCGGTCTGCCGCTGCCGCGCCTGCTCGGCGCGTGCGGGATGAGCGGGCTCACCGCGTACTACGGGCTCACCGAGATCGCGCCGGTGCAGCCGGGCGAGACGCTCGTCGTGTCGGCGGCCGCGGGCTCGGTCGGCTCCGTTGCCGGGCAGATCGGCAAGATTCATGGCGCGCGCGTCGTCGGCATCGCGGGCGGCGCGGACAAGTGCCGCTATCTGACCGATGAGCTCGGCTTCGACGCGGCCGTCGATTACAAGTCCGACGACTGGAAGCGCGCGCTGAAGGACGCGACGCCCGACGGCGTGCACGTGAACTTCGAGAACGTCGGCGGCGAGATCATGCGCGCGGTGCTCTCGCGGATGGCGATCGGCGGACGCGTCGCGCTGTGCGGCGTGATCGCGAACTACAACAGCGGGCGGCCGTCCGACGACGTCAGCGTGCTGATCGCGAAGCGGCTGACGATGCGCGGCTTCCTGATCCTCGATTACCGGAAGAGCCGCGAAGCGATCGCGACGCTCGCGGGCTGGCTGCGCGACGGCCGGCTGAAGGCCGAGGAAACCGTCGCCGACGGGCTGACCAACGCGCCCGACGTGCTGAATCGCCTGTTCGACGGCAGCCATCGCGGCAAGCTCGTGCTGCGGGTCGATCCGCAGGCGTGATCGGGCGGGCAGCGCCGGCGCGCGCCTCCGGCCGGCTCACGCAACTTCCGTCGCCGCTGCGCGATGCCTGTCGCGCATCGCGATTCCCCACAGCACGACCGCGCCGCTCGCGAGCGTGAAGCCCGCGCACATCCACGCGACGGGCGCGAGCCCGAGAGGCAGGAACGGCGCGACGGCCTGCGTCGCGAGCGCCGCGCCGCCGAGCCCGAAGAACATCAGCAGTCCGGCCGCGCGTCCTGCGACGGCGGGCTCGGCCGCGAGCGCGCGCGCCATCGACGCCGGCCCGCGCAAGCCGAGCGAGCCGCAGAACAGCATCCACGATGCGACGACGAGCGCCGTCGAACGCCAATCGGCGTACGCGAGCAGCAGGAACGCGGCCGACGCCGCGAACTGCAGCAGCGCGCCGAGCGAGATGATCCGGTCGAGGCCGAGCGCGTCGGACCATTTGCCGCTGCGCGCGGCGGTCAGCATGAACGCGGCGACGCCGCACGCCTGCATCAGGCTGAACGTCGACGGCCCCGCGCCGAGCCAGATCTCGACGACCTGCGGCGCGCTCGCGACGAACGCGAGCAGCGCGGCGAAGCAGAGCGCGTGACCGAGCGCGTAGCCGAGATAGACGGGCGAGCGCAGCAACCGCCGATAGCCGCCCGCGCGCGCGTTGGCGCTCGCATGCGCGGGCGCGCGCGTCGCGCGAGCCGCGGGAATCGCGCGGAACACGAGCGGCGCCGCGACAGCGGACAGCGCGACGATGATCCAGAAGCTCATCCGCCAGTCGGCGACGACGAGGAGCGCCGCGCCGACGACGGGCGCGAGTCCCGGCACCGCGCTTTCGACGATGCCGAGCCATGCGAGCGCGCGGACCGCGCCGCCGTCGCCGAACGACTGCCGGACGAGCGCGGGGACGATGACCGTCGCCGCGCCCACCCCGAAGCCCTGCGCGACGCGCGCGCCGATCAGCGCGCCCATCGACGGCGCGAGCGCGCACGCGGCGCCCGCGATGAGTTGCAGCAGCACCGCGAACGCGAGCGTGCGGCGGTGCCCGAAGCGGTCGGCGGCGGCGCCCCAGACGAGCTGCGACACGGCGAGCGCGGCCGAGAACGCGGCGAGCGTCGCCTGCGCGCTTTCGATCGAGCCGCCGAGCTGCTGCGGCAGCGACGGCACGGCGGGGAGATACAGGTCGGTGGCGAGGAGCCCGACGGCGGTCAACAGGGCGAGCGGGAGGATCGATCGGAGAGGATGCATGCGTGAAACTGAAAGGACTTTGCCGGTTTGCGAGCGCCCGACGATATCACGCCGATGCGCGCGGCCGGGCGGCGCGTGTCGTGACGATACTGGGTCGCGAACGGCGTCACTGCGCGGGCACATGACGCGCGACCCGCACGAATTCGCGTTTTGGTCGAAACGCCGATTCGTCGCCGCGCGTGCCCGACCGATGCCGTCCCGGCAATCGCGCGGCGACGCATCAGCATGGCTCGCGGCGCTGACGCCGGCATCAGCATCAGTGCCAACGCCGCCGTAAGCAATTTGTTACATAATTTGAAATGATATAACATATCAAGCCCATCGCAGGCCGACTCGAGCCGGGCGCACACCGCAGCACCCGACGAACCGGCCGCCGATGTGCTCCGCCACGGGCCTCCATGCGCGCCGAAATTGATACGTTATATCGTTTCTCTATCGCCGCGCGATTCGACCCGTGATTCCGTCGACCTCGACACCACTACACCGATTACCGCAATGGATGACCACCGACGTATCGCGCCGCCCTTCGCCCGCAGGCTGCATCCCTTATCGCTGCTGCTCGCCGCGAGTCTTGCGCATGGCGAGACGGGCGCGCCGCCAGCCGACCGTTCGCCGAACGCGCCGCCCGAGACGGCGCTCGCGCCGATCTTCGTCACCGCGAACCCGCTTGGCGCATCGGCGCTGACTTCGCCGACCGCGTCGCTGTCCGGCGCAGAGCTGACGCTGCGTCGCGCCGACTCGCTCGGCGACACGCTGAACGGCCTGCCCGGCGTGTCGACGACGACCTACGGCCCGCTCGTCGGCCGCCCGATCATCCGCGGGATGGACGGCGACCGCATCCGGCTTTTGCAGAACGGCGTCGCCGCGTACGACGCGTCGTCGCTGTCATACGACCACGCGGTGCCGCAGGACCCGCTGACCGTCGAGCGCGTCGAGATCGTGCGCGGGCCGGCGGCGCTGCTGTACGGCGGCAACGCGGTCGGCGGCGTCGTCAACACGATCGACAACCGGATTCCGCGCGAAGCGGTCACGGGCGTCACGGGCGCGGTCGACGCGAGCTACGGCGGCGCGAACAACGCGCGCGCGGGCGCGGCGCTCGTCGAAGGCGGCAACGGCCGCTTCGCGTTCCATCTCGATGCGTTCAGCCGCGAGACCGACGCGTTGCGTATCCCAGGCTATGCGCATTCGGCGCGCCAGCGCGCGCTCGACGGCGAAGACGCAAGCCAGCCGTACGGCAAGCTGCCGAACAGCGACGGCCGCCGCTACGGCGGCGCGGCGGGCGGCTCGTACACGTGGGCCGACGGCTACGTCGGCGCGTCGTACAGCGGCTACGAATCGAACTACGGCTCGGTCGCCGAAACCGACGCGCGGCTGCAGATGCGGCAGGAGCGCGTCGCGGTCGCATCGGAAGTGCGCAATTTGCGCGGGCCGTTCTCGCAGTTGAAATTCGACTTCGGCTACACGAACTATCTGCACCGTGAAATCGAGGACGGCGTGACGGGCACGACGTTCCGCAACCACGGCTACGAGGCGCGCGTCGAGGCGCGTCACCGCAAGCTCGGCCCGCTCGACGGCGCGCTCGGCGTGCAGGTCGGCCAGAACACGTTTTCCGCGCTCGGCGGCGAGGCGCTCGCGCCGACGACGCGCACGACGAGCGTCGCGCTGTTCGGCCTCGAGGAGTGGCAGGCCACCGATGCGCTGAAGCTGTCCGCCGGCGCGCGGATCGAGCACGTGCGGCTCGACCCGAGCGCGAACGGCGACGACAAGTTCAGCTTCGCGCGCTCGCGCGATTTCAATGCGGGCAGCGTGTCGGCGGGCGCGCTGTACCAGCTCGCGCCCGCGTGGTCGCTCGCGGGCAACGTGTCGTACACGGAGCGCGCGCCGACGTTCTACGAGCTGTACGCGAACGGCCCGCACGGCGCGACGGGGCAATACCTGATCGGCCTGCCGGACGCGCCGAAGGAGAAGGCGGTGTCGACCGATCTCGCGCTGCGCTACGCGAGCGGGCCGAACCGCGGCAGCGTCGGCGTGTTCTACAGCCGCTTTCGGAACTATCTGGCCGAATACGACACCGGACGGCTCGTCGACGACGAAGGCGCGCCCGTGGCGGCGGGCGCCGGCGACGCGCTGCGCGAGGCCGTCTATCGCGGCGTGCGCGCGGAGTTCTACGGCGTCGAGCTCGAAGGCAAGTGGCGCGCGTTCGAGAAGCGCGGGCATCGCGTCGATCTCGAGCTGAGCGCCGACTATACGCATGCGCGCAACGCGGACACGGGCGAGCCGCTGCCGCGGATCGCGCCGCTGCGCGCGACGCTCGCGGCCGATTACGGCTACGGCCCGTTCGGCGCGCGCGCGCAGGTCACGCATGCGTGGGCGCAGCATCGGGTGCCCGAGAACGATCTCGCGACCGACGGCTATACGTCGCTCGGCGTCGCGCTGACGTACAGGTTCCGCGTTGGCGCGACAAACTGGCTCGCGTATCTGCGCGGCGACAACCTGACGAACCAGGACATCCGCTACGCGAGCTCGGTCGTGCGCAACATCGCGCCGCAGGGCGGGCGCAGCGTGACCGTCGGGATGCGCACGACGTTCTGAGCGCGCGCCGCGCGGGCACATCCGCCGCCCGTCCGCGCCCCTCTTCTGTTCGCCGGCGTTCGTTTGTAATATAGCGATCGCCGCGCGAAACGGCATGACCCCCTTCCGCCATTCCTTTTCGAGTCAAGAATGAAAAGAACAATCCAGAAAAGCTGGGCGGCGCTCGTGCCGCTGCTCGCCGCAGGCTCGGTCTGCGTCGCCGCGCCGCTGTGCCAGACCCAGAAGCTCGGCGCGCACACGTCGAAGATGTGCGTCGAGCAGACGCCGTTCAAGCACGACTACTACACGCTGTGGGTCGACGATTCGCCGATCTTCATGCTGCCCGACGACTACGTCGAGAAGGTCGCGCTCACGCACACGGTGCCGGAGGACGGCGCGATCGAGTTTCCGCTGTCGAAGCAGGGCACGCCCACCGTGACGATTTCGGGCGGTTGCGCGCCTGTCAGCGAGACGCAGGGCAAGGGCGCGGACGCGGTGAGCCTCGAGACCGGGCGCGTGTGCTCGTTCGACTGGGGCAAGGAGCCCGTCGTCAAGGATCTGCGCTTCAGCTTCGAGTAAGCGGCGCGACGCGATGCGGCGGGCGATGCGCGGCGTCGCCCGCCGCATTCGATCGCCGCGTCATTCCCAGTCGGTCTGCTCGGTGCGCGCGAAGATGTCCCAGCTCGCCATGAACAGCGCGGCGACGAGCGGGCCGATCACGAAGCCGTTGATGCCGAAGAGCGCCATGCCGCCGAGCGTCGAGATCAGCACGACCCAGTCGGGCATCTTCGTGTCCTTGCCGACGAGGATCGGCCGCAGCAGATTGTCGACGAGCCCGATCACGCCGACGCAGAACGCGACGAGGATCACGCATTTCCAGACCTGCCCCGTCACCGCGAAATAGCCGGCGGCGGGCACCCAGACGAGGCCCGCGCCGATCGCGGGCAGCAGCGACAGGAACGCCATCAGCGCGCCCCACAGAATCACGCCCTCGATCCCGAGAATCCAGAAGATCAGGCCGCCGAGCGCGCCCTGCACGGCCGCGACCGCGATGTTGCCCTTGACGGTCGCGCGCACGACGGTCGTGAACTTCGTCAGCAGATGCTGCTTGTGCGCTTCGTTGAGCGGCAGCGCGCGCCGCACGCGGCGGCCGATCTCGCCGCCGTCGCGCAACAGGAAGAACACGAGATACAGCATCACGCCGAAGCTCACGACGAACTGGAACGTGTTCTGCCCGATGCTGAGCGCCTGCGCGGCGACGAACTGGCTGATCGCGGCCGCGCCGTCGGTCAGCTTCTTCTGGATGCCGGCGATGTCGGTGAGCCCGTAGTTGTGCAGCACGCGATGCACGGAGCTCGGCAGCGCGTGCATGAACTCCTGGAAGTATTGCGTCATGTTCGGCTGCAGCGTCTTGATCTGCTGATACGCGTACGCGATTTCCTGCACGAGCGTCGCAGTCACGAACGCGAGCGGCAGGATCACGATCAGGATGATGAGCGACAGCGTGACGAGCGCGGCGAGATTGCGGCGCTTGCCGAAGTGCGCGGCGAGCCAGCGCTGCACGGGCTGGAACAGGATCGCGAGAATGGTTCCCCAGAAGATTGCGCCGAAGAACGGCGTCAATATCCAGCAAAGGCCGACGGTGACGACGAGAAGCAGCAGGTGGAAGAATTTTTGGTGATCGTTCCCGCTATCCATGATGTGCTCGGGGGGAGGATGGTTGATCGGACGGGCAAGCCGCGCCGCGGCGGCCCGCCGTGACGCATCGATTATGCCTGACGCGTGCGGCGCGGCGACCGTGCGTTGCCCCGCCCCGAGCGGATATCGTTCGGGCTGCGATTGAAAATGCCGCGGCGCAGGCGGCGCGCACGCGCGAGGCGCCGCGCCGCTACCGCCGGCGTTTCAGCTCAGAGCTTCAGGCGCGTGACCTTCGTGCCGTTGACCGACAGATCGCCCATCAGGCCGGCGTTGGTCAGCACGATGACTTCCACGGGTGCGGTTGCCGTCGTCGTGTCGACCGCGCCGTTCGCGCCCATCTTGACGAGCGCGACCGACGCGTCGGCGCCGGCGGCCCAGCCGTCCGAGTTGCGGAATTTGTCGAGCGAGTCCTGCGTCATGAACAGGAAGATGAGCGCCTTCGATTGCGCGCCCGCCTGCAGGCCGACCGACAGCGACGACGTGTTGTAGTAGCCGAGCGTCGCGCCGCCGACGCGCAGCGCGCCATTGCCGCTCTGGCCGCCGACGATGAAGCCCGCCTGCAGCACGTTCGGGAACACGAGCGCGCCGCGCGACTTCGAGACGAGTTCGCGCGAGCCCGGCACCGTCGAGTAGAGGCGCGACAGCGTCGCGTTCACGCGCGCATCGATCGCCTCCCGGGTCGACGCATTGGACGATGCGGTCGACGGCTTGTCGGGCGTGGTGGTGCAGCCTGCGAGCGCCAGGCTGCCGAGCACGGTCGCGATCGCGACCTTCATAACGAGCGTCTTGCGCATGATGCTTCCTCCATCTTGATGGTTGAACGTCGGGCGAGAGCGCCGCGCTTATCGACGCGCAAGGAGGATGCCTGCCGCGAACGCGAGGCCCGCGACGATGCCGACCGTCTGCCACGGGTTGTCGTGGACGGCCTGCGACACGCGCTCGGCCGATTGCCGCAGCCGGCGCGACGCGTGCCACGACGCGTCGTCGAGCGTGTCGCGCGCGGCTTCGAGCCGCCCGTGCAGGCGCTTGCGGAGCGCGTCGACGTCGACGTCCTCCTTCAGCAGCGCGTCGAGCTCGTCGACGAGCGAGCGCATGTTGTCCTTTACGTCGCCGTTCAGGTCGCGCGCCGCGGAACGCGCATCGCGCGCGAACCGGCGGCCGGCGCGTCGTGCTTCGGAGAGGCCGCGGTCGAGCTTGTATTCGACAGTGTCGGAAAGAGCCATGATGGTCGTTCTCCTGATGGTTGAAGGGAAAGTGTGCGGACGTTGCTCATGTGTGATCCGTTATCCGGCCCTGAGTTTCGCGCGGCGACGGCGGCAAGCCGTCGCCGCGGAGCCGAAGCCGTTGCGGGGCGGGGGGCGGCGGAAAATGCAACAGTTTGTGCGGCAGTCCGGCGCGGGAGCGGCCGCTTGCCCGAATCGGCGGCGGAATTTTTTACGTTTTATTGCGCCGTCGTTCGGTAAATGTGACTTTCTTCATGTGTCGACGGGCGTCGGGCCTTTCCTTTTTCTTCTTGTCCACGTCGTTTTCTACATCGTGGCGACGATGCCGCCGTTTTTCCGTCGTTGCATGGATGTCCAGGCGCGCTCGCGCCGAGGGCGAGCGGACGCGTCACTGCCACGGGCGACGGCTGTGCGCGGCCGCCATCTCCGCGCCCCGGCGCGACGCCGCGGCCGCATATTCGTCGGCAAGTGCGATGTCGATCAGCACCGGATCGTGATCGGACGAGCGATACGCGTCGGGCGCGTAATACGTGCGCTGCTGCTCGGCGGTCTTGTACGCGAGCGTGTATTGCAGGGCGATCGGCTCGTCCGCGTTGATGTGCCAGTCGTGCACCGCCTTCACGCGCCATGCGAGCGCGTTCGTCGCGAGCGCGTGGTCGAGATAGCCGGCCTCGCCGTTGTAGACGTAGCTGTACGCGCCCGCGCCGATCTTGCTCGACACGAGATTCACGTAGCCGCGCGATTCGAGCGCGCGAACCGGGTCCTCGTACGTGTAGCTGTTGAGGTCGCCGATCAGCAGCACGCCTTCGCTGTGCGCGCCGGTCGGATTGCGCGCGAGCCAGTCGGCGACCTTCGCCGCCGCGCGCGAGCGCGTCGCGTTCCAGCAGCCCTGGCCGTCGCCCTGATCGAGGTCGTCGCCTGTCGCGTCCGGGCAGTTCTTCGATTTCAGGTGATTCACGGCGACCGTCACCGCGCGCGAGCCGCCGATCGGCCGGAACGTCTGCGCGAGCGGCTGGCGGTTCCTGTCGTCGATCGCGAGCGTCGCCGCGTTGCCGACCGGCTTCACCTTGCGGCTGTCGTAGATCAGCGCGACCGCGATCGCGTCGCCGCCGAGCCGCGCGCTGCCCGGATCGACGACGCGCCAGTTGTCGCCGAGCTTCGCCGCGAGCTGGCGCACCGCGCTCAGCGGGCCGTAGCCGTCGTTCTCGATTTCCATCAGGCCGATCACGTCGGCATCGAGCGCCTTCAGCGCGCTGACGATCTTCGCGTCCTGCCGGACGAACTCTTCGTAGCTCTTCGCGCCGCGGTTGTTCGGATCGTCGAAGCCGTTGCCCGTGCCGTCGCCGTTGAAGTAGTTCAGTACGTTGAACGAAGCGACCCGCAGGTTCGCGCGCGCATCGCGTGCGGGCGCGCTCGTGCGCGGATTCGCGCTCGCGCCGAACGCCGGTGCGCGCGCGCCCGGCACCGGTTGCAGACGCCATGCGCCGTAGCGCATCTCGAGCACGCCTTCGACGTTGGCGACGGTGTAGCCCGCGCGCAGCGTGTTCGCGGCGGAGAGCGCCGGCGCCGGATACGGGACGGTCGCGGGATTCTGCTTGTTCGAGCCGTCGTCGAGGATCAGCCGGTTGCGCGCGTTCGCGTCGGCCACCGTCTTCGCCTGCGCGGGCGGCACGACGCTCGTCGGCGTGCGCAGGCGCCCGTTGCTGAGCAGCACGCTGCCGTAGCGGCCGAGCTCGTAGACCTCGGTGACGGTCAGCGTCTGCGGCAGCCGCACGAGCATGCCTTCATACGCGGCGAACGCGCTCGGGCTGTCGACGGGCAGCACGAGCGTCGCGGGCGTGACCGACTGGCCGCTCGCGCAGACCGCGATGGCGCCCGACTGCGTGAGCTGCGTCTGCCCGTATTTCTCCTCGACCTTGCCCGTCACGTGCACGAGGTCGCCCGCCTGTGCGCGCGCTTTCGGCGAGTAGACGAACAGCCCCTCGGACACGCCGGGCTGGTTGCGGCGCTGCGCATCGGCCTGCTGGACGAAAAAGCCGCCGAAGCCGTCGGCGCCGCCGAAATCGGCGGTGACGACAGCCTCGATCGACACGTTCTGGCCGGCGAGCGGGGAAGGCGCGCCGGCGCCCTGAATCTCGGAGATCGGCGTCGCGCTATCGCCGCAGTTCGTTCTGACGGGGGCGGCGGTGGCCGCGAACGCAGGTGCGGCGGCGATGGAGGACAGGAGCGGCAGTAAGGCGAGCAAGGGCGTTGGCGTGCGCATGAGGATGGTCCGTTGTGTGGGAATCCTGAAAGCTTAGTGATGCATGTTGACAGTTCTGCGTAAAGAATGGATGGGGATATGTAATCTGGCCAGGTTTTTTTCGGACGTGCCGGCGGCGCATCATCGAGGCGGATCGAGCGGAGCGTGACAGAACCGTTTCCACCGGCCGCGCGGAACGTCTTCGTGAGCGCGGCCCGTGCGCAATCTGTGCGATCGGCCGCGCGGCTTCGCGATGCCCGCGCGGCCGCCGATTCTGATGGACCGCCGCCCGCGGCCCGCTCAAAATAGAAGCGCAGCCGTTCCACGATCGGCGGCGCGGCGCGGCCGCACCGCGCGATTCCGGAAGGCGTCGTCATAGGAGGTGACGCAAATGAGTTACATGTTGTTGATCGTCGAACCGCGGGGCCAACGCGCGGCGCGCACGCGAGCCGAAGGCGAGGCCCTGTACGAGCGGATGCGTCATTTCGCCGGCGAGCTTCAGTCGCGCGGCGTGCTGATCGGCGCCGAATCGCTCGTGTCCGACGACAAATCCACGCGCGTGCTGGTGCGCAACGGCGAGGTGCGCCTTGTCGACGGGCCGTACGCCGAGGCGAAGGAAATGGTCGGCGGCTTCTTCCTGCTCGATGTCGAGACGCAAGGCGAGGCGCTCGCGATTGCGAAGGGTTGCCCCGCCGCCGAATGGTGCTCGGTGGAGGTTCGCGAGATCGGGCCGTGCTTCCGGTAAGCGCTCGCGAATCGACGCGAGCGGCGGCAGCCGGACATCGCATGCCCGGCGAGGATAGGGGTTTCCCCTGATTCTGCGCGCCCCGTGTCGAGCGGGGATCGCGTCGCCCGTCGTAGGGACAGGACGCCGGATCGCGCGTCCTGTCATCTTCGAAAGGAGAGAGCGATGCGTTTCATGATCATGGTGAAGGCCAATGCGACGAGCGAGTCAGGCGCGATGCCCGATGCGTCACTGATCGCCGCGATGGCGACCTATCACGAAGAACTGGCGAAGGCGGGCGTGCTGCTCGACGCGGCCGGCCTGCAACCGTCGTCGAAAGGCTGGCGCGTGCGCTACTCGGGCGGCAAGCGCGCCGTCATCGACGGCCCGTTCGCCGAAACGAAGGAGTTGATCGCCGGCTACACGCTGATCCAGGTGCGCTCGCGCGACGAGGCGCTCGAGTGGGCCCGCCGCTTTCCCGCGCCGTTCGGCGAGCGCGAGGACGGCGAGATCGAAGTGCGGCAACTGTTCGAGCTCGACGATTTCGAGCCGGGCGACGCGGTTGACCGGTTCCGCGAGCTCGAGAGCAAGCTCGGCTGACGATAGCGGCGGGAGCGACAGGAGACGGCAATGGTCCAGATCGTGGTGATCGCAGGCGCAGTGGTGTTCGCGCTGGCGCTGCTGCTGATGCTGTATGCGGCATCGCGCCCGGGTACGTTTCGCGTCGAGCGCAGCGCGCGGATCGATGCGAGCGCCGCGCGCATCTTTCCTTATCTGGCGGACCTGCGCCGCTTCAACGCGTGGAATCCCTACGAGCGCAAGGATCCGACGCTGCACGGCGAGTACGGCGCGGTGACGTCGGGCGTCGGCGCGAGCTATGCGTGGACGAGCGAGAAGGTCGGCGTCGGTCGCTTCGAGATCACCGAGCTCACCGAGCCGTCGCACCTGACGATGCGGCTCGATTTCGTGAAGCCGTTCGACGCGCACAACGTCGCCGAATTCACGCTGCGCCCGGACGGCGACGCGACGGTCGTCACGTGGGCGATGCACGGGCCGTCGCCGTTTCTGTCGAAGCTGATGCAGGTGTTCTTCAGCATCGACAAGATGGTCGGCACGGACTTCTCCGCGGGGCTCGCGAACCTGAAGGCGCTCGCCGAAGGGCGCGCATGACGGACGCTGCCATTCACCGCGCGATCGACGCCGTCTGGCGGATCGAGGCCGCGAGAATCATCGCGCATGTCGCGCGGCTCGTGCGCGACGTCGGCGTTGCCGAAGAGCTCGCGCAGGACGCGCTCGTCGCCGCGCTCGAGCACTGGCCGGACGGCGGCGTGCCGGACAATCCGGGCGCGTGGCTGATGACGGCCGCGAAGCGCCGCGCGCTCGATCATCTGCGGCAGAACGTGCTGCATGCGCGCAAGCGCGAGCAGATCGGCCTCGATCTCGAGGCGATCGGCGCGCACGTCGCGCCGGACGTCGCCGACGTGTTCGAGGCGGCGCGCGACGACGACATCGGCGACGATCTGCTGCGGCTCGTGTTCACCGCGTGCCATCCGGTGCTGTCGACCGATGCGCGCGTCGCGCTGACGCTGCGGCTGCTCGGCGGGCTGACGACGGGCGAGATCGCGCGCGCGTTTCTCGCGCCCGAGCCGACGATCGCGCAGCGAATCGTGCGCGCGAAGCGCACGCTGTCGGCGGCGAAGGTGCCGTTCGAGGTGCCGCGCGCGCCGGAGCGCGCGGCGCGGCTTGCTTCGGTGCTCGAAGTGATTTACCTGGTCTTCAACGAAGGCTATTCGGCGACGGCGGGCGACGACTGGATGCGCCCCGCGCTGACCGACGAAGCACTACGGCTCGGCCGCGTGCTCGCCGAGCTTGCGCCCGACGAGAGCGAGGTGCACGGGCTCGTCGCGCTGATGGAGATCCAGGCGTCGAGGATGCACGCGCGCGTCGACGCGCAAGGGCGCCCCGTGTTGCTGCTCGACCAGGACCGCGGCCGCTGGGACCCGCTGCTGATCCGGCGCGGGCTCGCCGCCCTCGCGCGCTCCGAGGCGCTCGGCGGCGCGAGCGGGCCGTATGCGCTGCAGGCGGCGCTCGCCGCGTGCCATGCACGGGCGCGCAGCGCCGACGATACCGACTGGGCGCAGATCGTCGCGCTCTACGACGCGCTCGCGCAGGTCGCGCCTTCGCCCGTCGTCGAGCTGAATCGCGCGGTTGCGGTCGGCATGGCGTTCGGGCCGGCGGCGGGGCTCGAGATCGCCGATGCGCTTGCGGCCGATCCGGCGCTCGCGCGCTATCACTGGCTGCCGAGCGTGCGCGGCGATCTGCTCGCGAAGCTCGGGCGGCGCGACGAGGCGCAGGCGGAGTTCCGGCGCGCGGCCGACATGACGCTCAATGCGCGCGAGCGCGAGATGCTGCTTGCGCGCGCAACGGAGCGGTGAGGCGGCGCGCGCGGGCGGCGCGCGGATAATCTGTTGTTCAACCGCCTCGCCCACAAAAATGCGGACAGGTTCCCGATACATGTCGAGCCGATTCACGTAGCCTTCCGCAAACCACCACCCCCTCACGCGAAACATCGACACGCAGCACATCATCACCGCGCCCCCGCCGCAACGTCGCGTTCGCATCGAAGCTCTCCCGTCTCCCAAAAATACATCGTACTCCGAATCGGAACTTGCGCGACGCCGTCGACTCCCACGGTCGCGCGTCGCGTCATCGCGCAACCTACTCGCTCGGCGCATCGCGCCGATTCTCAATTGCAAGTTACGACTCGAACGGAAAAGGGTATGGCTGAAGAACAACAAGCGAAAATCATCAACGAGGGCAGGCGCGGGTTTCTCGCGCGTTCGTCGGCATGGCCGGTGGGGATGCTGATGATGCCGCTTGCCGGTTGCGGCGACGGCGATGGCATCGTGTCGTCCGCGCACGCGCAGGATGCGCCGCAGCCGTCAGGCGCGGGCTATACGATCGATCGCTCGATCCAGTCGCCGAATCAGGATTCGCGGGTGCGCACGCTCGTGCTGCATTACACCGCGCAGACGCTCACGGATTCGATCGTCTCGCTGACGAGCCCGCAGCGGCAGGTCAGCTCGCACTATCTGGTGCCCGACGCGGTCGACGGCGGCCAGCGCTTCAAGGTCTTCGAGCTCGTGCCCGAAGCACGCCGCGCATGGCACGCGGGCGTCAGCTACTGGCAGGGCGACCGGATGCTCAATGCGGGCTCGGTCGGCATCGAGATCGTCAATCTTGGTTTTCCGCCGGAGGACGAAAACCTGCCGCTGATGAACCGGCGCTGGTATCCGTATCCGGACGCGCAGGTTGCGGTGTTCGGCGCGCTCGCGGCCGACGTCGTCGCGCGGCATCAGGTGCTGCCGCACAAGGTCGTCGGGCACTCGGACGTCGCGCCCGGCCGCAAGACCGATCCGGGGCCGCTGTTCCCGTGGAAGACACTCTACGATCAATACAGGATCGGCGCGTGGCCGGAGACGGAGGCCGTCGATTACTACCGCACCAACCGGCCGTTCGCGGGCGACGTCGCGAGCCTGCAGTCGAGGCTGCTCGCATACGGCTACGACGCGCCGCAGACGGGCACGCTCGACGCGCGGACCGTCGACGTCGTGTCGGCGTTTCAAATGCACTTTCGGCCGTCGCGCTACGACGGCGTGCCGGACGTCGAAACCGTCGCGATTCTCGATGCGCTGCTCGAGAAGTACTTCAGCCGCGGCCGAGCGATCAACAAGCAGGCGCGGCCGGCCACGACCGCGCCGGAGGGCGAGAAGGGCAGCGACGTGTGGCCGCTCGTGCCCGCGTCGTCGCGCTGACGCGGCTCACGCCTGCATGCCGTGCTGCGCCGCGACGCGACGCAGCACGGCCATCGTTCGGCCCCGCCGCTCCCGCCTGCGTCGCCGCGACGACTATCGACGACATTGAAAAAGCCTATTGGGTGAGTCGCGCGCGAGCGCCTAGATTGAAATGCACGGTGCCTCAGCGGCGGCAGCCGAGCTGCGCATCGTTCCCCACAATCGTTCATCCGGTCCGGCGCCGCGCGCGCCGGCATCGGACACGGAGGCGCAGATGGCACAGCTCAAGGGCAGCAAGACCGAAGAGAACCTGAAATACGCGTTCGCCGGAGAGTCGCAGGCGAATCGCCGCTACCTGTATTTCGCATCGAAGGCGGACGTCGAGGGACAGAACGACATCGCCGCGCTGTTCCGCTCGACCGCCGAGGGCGAAACCGGCCACGCGCACGGCCACCTCGAATATCTGGAAGCGGTCGGCGATCCGGCGACGGGCTTGCCGTTCGGCTCGTCCCGCCAGAACCTGCAATCGGCGATCGCGGGCGAGACGCACGAGTACACCGACATGTACCCGGGCATGGCGAAGACCGCGCGCGAAGAAGGCTTCGACGAAATCGCGAACTGGTTCGAGACGCTCGCGAAGGCGGAACGCAGCCACGCGAACCGGTATACAAAAGCGCTCGAAGGGCTCGTCGACTGAGCGCGGCGCGCGCGGGCGCCCCCGGCCAGCGGACGCGGCCGCGCGAGCGCGCGTCGCCGCGAGTTCCGGCGCAACGCGCGCGGCCGCGCACAACGTGATGGAGCCGCCCCATGTCTCACCGAGAAGGCAGTCTGGAGGCCCCGACCCGGCACCCGCTCGATTGGCGCTCGGACGCGTTCTACGATCAGGCCGCGATCGACGGCGAGCTCACGCGCGTGTTCGAGATCTGCGCCGGCTGCCGGCGCTGCGTGTCGCTATGCGGCGCGTTTCCGACGCTGTTCGATCTCGTCGACGAGACCGATACGGGCGAAGCCCATGCGGTCGATCCGAAGTCTTTCGGCAAGGTCGTCGACCAGTGCTACCTGTGCGACCTCTGCTACATGACGAAATGCCCATACGTGCCGCCGCATCCGTGGAACGTCGACTTTCCGCATCTGATGCTGCGCGCGAAGGCCGCGCGCTACAAGCGCAACGACGTGAAGCTGCGCGACAAGCTGCTGTCGAACACCGACATGCTCGGCCACTTCGCCGGCATCCCGATCGTCACGCAGACAGTCAATGCGGCGAACCGCACGCCTGCGATGCGCAGCGCGCTCGAAGCGACGTTCGGCGTTGACCGGCGCGCGTGGCTGCCGCCGTTCGCGTCGCGCAAGTTCCGTCGCGCTGCGCAGCGCTCGCCCGTCTCGCCGCCGTCGGGCGACGGCGAGCGCACGCCGGGGCGCGTCGCGATCTACGCGACCTGCTACGTGAACTACAACGAGCCCGGCATCGGCCATGACCTGCTCGCGGTGCTCGCGCACAACGGCATCCCGTACGAGCTCGTCGCGAGCGAGGCGTGCTGCGGGATGCCGCTGCTCGAACAGGGCAATCTCGACGGCGTCGCCGCGAAGAAGGCGGTGAACATCCCCGTGCTCGCCCGCTACGCGCGAGAAGGCTATGCGTTGCTCGGCGCGATTCCGAGCTGCGTGCTGATGTACAAGAGCGAGCTGCCGCTGATGTTTCCCGACGATCCCGATGTGCGCGCGGTCGCCGACGCGTTCTGGGATCCGTTCGAGTACGTGATCGCGCGCCATCGCGACGGGCTGCTGAAGACCGATTTCAGGCATGAGCTCGGCACCGTGTCATATCACGTGCCCTGCCATGCGCGGGTGCAGAACATCGGGCGCAAGACGGCCGACGCGCTGTCGCTCGTGCCGGGCACGAAGGTGAACGTCGTCGAGCGCTGCTCGGGCCACGCGGGCACGTTCGGCGTGAAGCAGGAATTCCACGAGCAGGCGCTGAAGATCGGCGCGCCCGTGTTCAAGTCGATCGCGGAGCAGACGCCCGACTACATGTCGTCCGATTGCGCGCTCGCGGGACACCACATCGAAGAGGGCATCGGCGCGAAAGGCGTCGAGCCGCCGCCCTTCGCGCATCCGCTCACGCTGCTGCGCAAGGCGTACGGCGTCTGAGCGTACCGGACGAGGGCCATCACATGACGCTCACCCGCGATTCGCTGTTGACGCTCGAAGCGTACGCGAAAGTGCGCCGCCACGAGCATGCGCGCGTGATCGAGCACAAGAAGCGCCGTGCGGTATCGATCGGCAATCATCTGCGCCTGCTGTTCGAGGACGAGACGACGATCCGCTATCAGATCCACGAGATGCTGCACATCGAGAAGATCTTCGACGAGGACGGCATCCAGGCCGAGCTCGACGCGTATCTGCCGCTCGTGCCGGACGGCAGCAATTTCAAGGCGACGCTGCAGATCGAATACGAAAACGAAACGCAGCGACGCGCGGCGCTCACGCGCCTGATCGGCATCGAGGATCGCGTGTTCCTCGTCGTCGACGATGAGACGCCCGTCTATGCGGTCGCCGACGAGGACCTCGAACGCGACACCGCGGAGAAGACGTCCGCCGTGCACTTCCTGCGCTTCGAGTTCGGCGATGCGCTGAAGGCGAGGCTCAAGGCGGGCGCGCCGCTATCGATCGGCTGCGACCATCCTAACTATCCGGTACAAACGACGAGAATTGATCCGGACGTTGCCGCCTCGCTCGCCCGCGATCTGGACTGAGCGCGCGAGCGCGCGGCAAGCGTCGACGGGGCTGGCATCGACCGCATTCAATCAATTATGAGATTGCGCGTAATGAAAAGTATAACGATCGAAAAAGGATTTACTTACCGATTCATAAACAATTTGTCACGTATTTTCCCTTAATTTACCGATGTTGCAACGGCATCGGAAAATGCTTCCGCTAAGCGTGGGAGCTAGTGCGGGAACCCGTCTTCAAGGTAGTTTTCATCTTCCCTTCAGCCTTGCTGGACGGGACTCTCGAGCCGGCAGAGATAAAAACGTCATAAAAATTGAAAAGAAAAGCTGACCCTGCTTGGCGACTTTCTTGTTTCAGTGCGTAACATGACGCTGTTGTCATATTGAGATAAACCCTGATGATGGTATGCTTCATGCACAAAAAATATCGCATACGAGTGAGACAGTGGTTCGTGCGTCATCGTCGGGAGCTGCGGCACCTTGTTTGTGCCTGGTGCGCCGACGTGCACAACCGAATAGCGTCCATGTGCAACCTGGCCGCGGTCACGAGCGCGATTTGCTCGCGGCCGTGCCGCCAATCGCAGCCCGGCCTGGCTGCGTGGAGAGATCTATGTTCTTCGATGAGCTAAACGATGAAGAGTGGGCCCGTCTGTCGACGTTGATCGCCGATGAACCCATCCGACTGAACCGACGGGGCCGTCCGCGCGCGGAGAATCGGGTCGTCGCGAACGCGGTGCTGTGGATTCTCACCACGGGCGAGCCGTGGTCGAAACTGCCCGGCCGCTATCCGTCAGGCCCGACGTGCCGGCGCCGCTTCGAAGAATGGCTTGCGAGCGGCACGCTCGGCGAGATGGTGAGAGTGCTGTCGGAAGAGAGCGGTCGCGCGTTCGCCTACGTGCCGCCGCCGCCCGAGCCCGTCGCGCCCGTGCGGCGCGCGGAGCCGGCCGCCGATTGCGATCGCCTGCGCGGCGTGTTCTGGCAGAACCCCGAGTCGTGGCAATTGCCTGTCGCTCAGGCGGATGTCTGCCGTCCGGGCGCGGGCGTGAATGTCCACCGCTTCGCGAGCGACGACGATGAAGACGGGGCGCGCGACGCCGCGGCGCCGGATCATCACGGCTTCGCCGTGCCGGGCGCGCCCGTGCGCGATCATGGGCACGGCCGCGCGCATGCCGCGTCGTTCAGCTTCGCCACGCACGCGCCGCAAACCGAAACCTATCGCGGCTATACCGTGTACGGCATTGCGCAACCCGTGCAGAACCTGATGTATCGCGCGTGGGCGGAGATCGTGCGGGATGATCGGCGCGTCGAGCGCTCGGGTCTCATCGGTCCGCGTTTCACCGATGCCGAATCGGCGGAGCAGTATGCGCTCGATTGGGCGCGTCAATGGATCGATCGTCAATGCGCGGGCGCGCCGGATGCGCGCGAGGCGTCGGCGCCCGTTGCCGGGCAGGTCGGCAAATCGGTGCCGACGATCGCCGGGCTGTCCGCGCTCGCGATGGCCGAAACCAACATCAAGCACTTCGCGGCCGAGCGCCGCCGCGCGCTGGCGGAAGGCCGCGGCGATGCGTCGCAAGCGCAGATCGACCGGCACGAGTACGCCTATCGCGTCGGTTGAACGAGGCAGCGCCTCTCGCCGCGCGGCCCGCTCGCACGCGGGCCGCGCGGTCGCTTCGGCGCGGCCGTTCCGTCAGTGCCGTCCATAGTTGTCTTCGAAGCGGACGATGTCGTCTTCCCCGAGATACGAGCCCGATTGCACCTCGATCAGTTCGAGCGGCATCTTGCCGGGATTCTCGAGCCGATGCGACACGCCGAGCGGAATGTAGGTCGATTCGTTCTCGGACAGCAGGAAAGTTTCGTCGCCGCGCGTGATGCGCGCGGTGCCGCGCACGACGATCCAGTGCTCCGCGCGATGGTGATGCATCTGCAGCGACAGGCGCGCGCCCGGCTTGACGACGATCCGTTTCACCTGGAAGCGCTCGCCGCTGTCGACCGAGTCGTAATGTCCCCACGGGCGATGCACTTTCCGGTGATCGGACGCTTCCGTACCGGATTCCGCCTTCAGGCGACCGACGATTTTCTTCACGTCCTGCACGTGCGAGCGATCGGCGACGAGGATCGCATCGGGCGTCTCGACGACGACGAGATCCTGCGTGCCGACGCAGGCGATCAGGCGTCCTTCCGAATGCGCGAACGTCGACGATGCCTGCTCGAAGCACACGCGGCCGCGCGCGACGTTGCCTTCGGCGTCCTTGTCGCTGATCTGCCAGAGCGCGTCCCACGACCCGACGTCGGACCAGCCGGCGTCGAGCGGCACGACGGCGCCCTCGCACACCGCGGGCAGGTTCGACAGCGGCTCCATCACCGCGTAGTCGATCGAGTTCGACGGCGACGCGGCGAAGCTGTCGCGATCGACGCGGAAGAACGGACCGTCGTCGCTGCCGAGCGCGACTGCGCGCGCGCATGCGTCGTGGATCGCGGGCTGGAAGTGGCGAATCGCCTTCAGCCATACCGATGCGCGGACGATGAAGATGCCGCTGTTCCACCAATATTCGCCTGACGCGACATATTGCCGGGCGAGTTCGAGATGCGGCTTTTCGACGAAGCGGTCGAGCTTCCTTGCCGCGACGCCGAGCTCGGCGTCGCTCGCGCTCGCGTGCGCGCCGACGCGGATGTAGCCGTAGCCCGTCTCCGCGCGCGTCGGCACGATGCCGAGCGTCGCGATCATTCCTTGCTCGGCGTAGCGCACGCCTGCGGCGACCGCCTGCTGGAAGCGCGCGACGTCGGCGACCGCGTGATCGGCGGGCATCACGGTCAGGACCACGTCGTCGCCGCCCGCGACCGCGCGCAGCGCGGCGATCGTCAGCGCCGGCGCGGTGTCGCGGCCGAGCGGCTCGAGCACGAGCGTCGCGTCCTTGCCCGCGAGCCGTAATTGTTCGGCGGTCGTGAAGCGATGCTCCTCGCCGCACACGACGATCATTCGTTCGGACACCGGATGAGCGCCCGCCAGGCCGTCGAGGCGGCGCGCGGTCGATTGCAGCAGCGATTCGTCGCCGAGCAGATTGATTAGCTGCTTCGGATGACGCTCGCGCGACATCGGCCAGAGGCGCGTGCCCGAGCCTCCGGCCAATACGACGGGTTGCACGGCGACGCGCGTGCCGGCGGCGCAAGCGGACCGGGCGTCCGCGGCGAGCGTGGCGTTCATGATCACTCCTCGAGTACAAGACTGTCCCGACGTTGTAGCACGACGTAAATCGACAATAAAAGAATCGCGCGGATCGGAAAGATTGTCTGATTACTATCGTGCGGTGCATAAAAATTGCACGGGATGCGCACGAACAAATGAATAAAAAATTAGAAAAATATTGGGTGCCAACCGGAGGGAGCCGCTCCGGCAAAGGCGATCGGGCCGATTTTCATATCTTCTGGTTGTCTATCGGGACGATTGATTCGGAAAAACATGCTGGCCGAAAATCGGCATGTCGACGAAAAAATTTCCGATTATTTTTAGAAATACTTGTGCGCTTGCGGGAGGAATTTTCTTCCCGGTTCAATAACGGCATGCAATGTTTGAATCGGATGCACGTCGACGGGATGGGTGCGGCCGGTTTCCGTCTCACGAGGAATAACCATGTTGAGCGTGCTGGCCAGGATGATCGATATCGCGATGGCAGTGGCGGGTGCAATGATCGCCGCCATGATCCATCGCGGCGGCTTCGTGTGGCTCGACGAACTGCAACGCACGGTCGTCGTGTTCGACTGCATGCTCGTCGTCGTGTTCTTTCCGGCGTTCGGCATTTATCAGTCGTGGCGCGGCAAGCCGGTGTTCGGGCTCATGTGGCGCGTGTCGGTCGCATGGCTCGTCGTCGAGGGCGCGGGCATCCTGATGAGCTTCAGCGTTCACCATGCGGGCGAACTGTCGCGCTTGTGGCTCGGCTACTGGGCGATGGCGGCGATCACGCTGCTCGTCGCTTCGAAGGCCTGCGTGTACGCGGTGCTGCGGCAACTGCGGCGCGGCGGCTACAACCACAAGTCGGTTGCGATCGTCGGCAGCGCGCAGGCCGGCGCGACGAAGCGTCTTGTCGCCCACATGCGGGCGCGTCCGGATGCGGGCTTCAATCCGGTGTGCATCTACGACGAGCATGGCGACGCGTCGATGGCGGGCGCCGACGGCATCGCGATCGAGCGCCGCTTCGCAGACCTCGTGCGCCGCGTGCGCGGCCGCGAGATCGGCGAACTGTGGCTCGTGCTGCCGCTGTCCGAAGAGCCGCAGATTCATCGGATCGTCACCGAGTTCCGAAACGATTTCGTCAACATTCGTTTCGTGCCGGACGTACGCAGCCTGTCGTTCTTCAATCAGGAAGTCATCGAGCTGCTCGGCGTGCCCGCGATCAATCTCGCCGCTTCGCCGATCACCGACGTGCGGATCCTGCCGAAGTTCGTGTTCGACCGGCTGTTCGCGCTCGGCGCGCTCATGATGCTGTCGCCCGCGATGCTCGTGATCGCGATGCTCGTGAAGCTCACGTCGCCCGGCCCGGTGTTCTTCCGGCAGAAGCGCAAGGGCATCGACGGCAACGAGTTCGAGATCTACAAGTTCCGCTCGATGAAGATGCATCAGGAGGCGGCGGGAAAGGTCACGCAGGCGAAGAAGAACGATTCGCGCGTGACGCCCTTCGGCCGCTTTCTGCGCCGCACGAGCCTCGACGAGCTGCCGCAGTTCATCAACGTGCTCAAGGGCGAGATGTCGGTGGTCGGCCCGCGTCCGCACGCGCTCGAGCACGACGACATCTACAAGGATCTCGTCAAGGGCTACATGTTCCGCTACCGGATCAAGCCGGGCATCACCGGCTGGGCGCAAATCAACGGCTTTCGCGGCGAGACCGACCGCATCGAGAAGATGATGGGCCGCGTGAAGCTCGATCTGTACTACATGCAGAACTGGTCGTTCTGGCTCGACATCAAGATCGTCGCGCTGACGCTGTGGAAAGGCTTCACCGGCAGCAACGCGTACTGAGCGCGGCAACGCGTTTTACGACTCACTGGGTAAAGAGGTTCGACAGATGAATCTGACTATTATCGGCAGCGGTTATGTAGGGCTCGTCACGGGCGCATGTCTCGCCGACATCGGCCACGACGTGTTCTGTCTCGACGTCGATCGGAAAAAGATCGACATCCTGAACGGCGGCGGCGTGCCGATTCACGAGCCGGGCCTCAAGGAGATCATCGCGCGCAACCGCTCGGCGGGCCGCCTGCAGTTCTCGACCGATGTCGAAGCGGCCGTCGCGCACGGCGACGTGCAGTTCATCGCGGTCGGCACGCCGCCCGACGAGGACGGCTCCGCGGACCTGCAGTACGTGCTCGCCGCGGCGCGCAACATCGGTCGCTACATGAAGGGCTTCAAGGTGATCGTCGACAAGTCGACGGTGCCCGTCGGCACGGCCGAGCGCGTGCGCGCGGCCGTCGCTGACGAGCTGAAGGCGCGCGGCGACGACTCGATGTTTTCGATCGTGTCGAATCCGGAGTTCCTGAAGGAGGGCGCGGCGATCGAGGATTTCACGCGGCCGGACCGGATCGTGATCGGCTGCGACGACGACGTGCCCGGCGAGCGCGCGCGCGAGCTGATGAAGAAGCTCTACGCGCCGTTCAATCGCAATCACGAGCGCACGCTCTACATGGACGTGCGCTCGGCCGAGTTCACGAAGTATGCGGCGAACGCGATGCTCGCGACGCGCATCTCGTTCATGAACGAGCTCGCGAATCTCGCGGACCGCTTCGGCGCTGACATCGAAGCGGTGCGGCGCGGGATCGGCTCCGATCCGCGCATCGGCTATCACTTCCTGTACGCGGGCTGCGGCTACGGCGGCTCGTGCTTTCCGAAGGACGTCGAAGCGTTGATCCGCACGGCGGCCGAGCACGGGCAGGCGCTGCGCGTGCTGCAGGCGGTGTCCGCCGTCAACGACGAGCAGAAGCACGTGCTCGCGCGGAAGGTCGTCGCGCGCTTCGGCGAGGATCTGACGGGCCGCCGCTTCGGCGTGTGGGGCCTCGCGTTCAAGCCGAACACCGACGACATGCGCGAGGCGCCGAGCCGCGCGCTGATCGCGGAGCTGCTGTCGCGCGGCGCGCACGTTGTTGCCTACGATCCGGTCGCGCAGGCCGAGGCGCAGCGCGTGCTCGCGCTCGATCTGGGCGACCGCGAGCACGTGCTCGGGCGACTCGCATTCGCCGAGGACGAAGCGCAGGTCGCGCAGGACGCGGACGCGCTCGTGATCGTCACCGAATGGAAGGCGTTCAAGAGTCCGGATTTCGTCGCGCTCGGCAAGCGCTGGAAGACGCCCGTGATTTTCGACGGACGCAATCTGTACGAGCCGATCGCGATGCGCGAGCTCGGCATCGAGTACTACCCGATCGGGCGGCCCGGCACCGCGCAGCGCGCGGCGTCGGGCGACCGGAACGATGCGCGCGCAGCGCGCGCGGGCGCGTGAGCGATCGGCACGGGTTCGAGCATGTTTCGTAACATTCTGATCGTATGCCGCGCGAACGTGTGCCGAAGTCCGGCCGCGGAGCTGCTGTTCAGGTCGATGGCGCTGCGCAAGCCGCTTTCGTTCCACTCGGCGGGCATCGCCGCGAACGACGGCGACGGCATCGATCCGACGATGTCGCGCCTGCTCGCCGAGCGCGGCGTCGACGCGGCGCCGCATCGTTCGCAGCGGCTGAGCCGCGCGCTCGTGCGCGCCGCGGATCTCGTGCTCGTCACCGAGCGCCGGCAAATCGCCGAGGTCGAGACGATCGATCCGTTCGCGCGCGGCAAGGTGCATTTGCTCGGCAAATGGGAGGGCGCGGAGATCGCCGATCCGTACGGCGGTCCCGAGGCCGATTATCGGGAGAGCTACACATTGATCGAACGTCTCGTTCAAGGATGGTTGCAAAAGATATGCTGAATCGTTCGCTTAGACCCCTGATGCTCGCCGTCGCGGCCGCCACGCTGTTGCAGGCGTGCGCGACGGCGCCCGGCAACTACCTCGACACGTCGCGTCTCGACGACAAGGATGCGCAGTCTGCCGAGCATTACAACGTGCAGCTCATCACCGCGCAACTGGTCGCATCGCAGGCCGACGCGCAGCGCAAGGAGCAGCAGCCGCTGCCGCCCGCGCGCTTCGTCGATCCGACGCAGTACGTGTACCGGATCGCGCCGCAGGACATTCTCGGCGTGACCGTCTGGGATCACCCGGAGCTCACGACGCCGCAGGGCCAGTCGTTCTCGAGCGGCGGCAACACGACGCAGACGGTCGCGGGCGCGCTGCAGCAGCCGTATGCGAACGCGCTGCCCGGCCAGGCCGATCCGTACGGGCAGACGGTGATGTCCGACGGCACAATCTATTTTCCGTTCGTCGGCCGCCTGCGTGCGGCGGGCAAGACGGTCGGCCAGGTGCGCGACGAGCTTGCGGCGCGGCTTGCGCGCTACGTGAAGAATCCGCAGGTCGACGTGCGCGTGCTGTCGTATCGCAGCCAGAAAGTGCAGGTGACGGGCGAAGTGAAGACGCCCGGCCCGCTCGCGATCACCGACGTGCCGCTCACGCTCGTCGATGCGATCACGCGCTCGGGCGGCTCGACGAACGAGGCCGATCTGCAGCGCGTGCGCTTGACGCGCGAAGGCAAGTTCTACCAGCTCGACGCGAACGGCATGCTCGATCGCGGCGATGTTTCGCAGAACGTGATGCTGCAGCCGGGCGACATCGTCAACGTGCCGGACCGCGGCGACAGCCGCGTGTTCGTGATGGGCGAGGTGAAGACGCCCGCGACGGTGCCGATGCTCAAGGGGCGCCTCTCGATCGCCGACGCGCTCACGGCGGGCGGCGGCATCCTCGACACCGATGCGAATCCGCGCCAGGTGTACGTGCTGCGCGATCTGCAGGACAAGCCGAACACGCCCGACATCTTCCGCCTCGACATGACGCAGCCCGACGCGCTGATGCTGTCGAGCCGCTTCCGGCTGAAGCCGCTCGACGTCGTGTACGTCGGCACGGCGGGATCGGTGCGCTTCAACCGCCTGCTGCAGCAGATTTTCCCGACGATCCAGTCGATTTACTACATGAAGCAGATCACGCGCTGATCGGTCCCGGGCCGTCGCGCGCGGCCCGCCTCAACCTCAAGCGGGAATGCATGGTGAATACGCAAGCGAAACATCCTTATGCCGACCTCGCGGTGAAGACCGACGAGGAAGACGTCGTCCTGGGTCAGATGATCCAGGTGATTCTCGACGATATCTGGCTGCTCCTCGGCATCGCGTTGGTCGTGATCGCGCTCGCCGGGCTCTACTGCTACGTCGCGAAGCCGATCTATTCGGCCGATGCGCAGGTGCGGGTCGAGGCGAGCGACAACACGTCGCAAGCGCTCACGCAGACGCAGACGGGCGCGATGATCAACAGCGGGCCGCCGACGCCGCCCACCGATGCCGAAATCGAGATCATCAAGAGCCGCGGCGTCGTCGCGCCGGTTGTCGAGCAGTTCAAGCTGAACTCGTCGGTGAGCCCGAACACGTTCCCGATTCTCGGCGCGATCGCGGCGCGGCTCGCGACGCCGGGCCATCCGGCCAAGCCGTGGCTCGGGCTGTCCTCGTACGCGTGGGGCGGCGAGGAGGCGAACGTCGATTCGATCGACGTGACGCCCGCGCTCGAAGGCAAGAAGCTGACGCTCACGGCCGGCGCGGACGGTGCCTACACGCTCGCCGATCCGGACGGCGCCCTGCTCGTGCGCGGCAAGGTCGGCGAGAGCGAGCAGGGCGGCGGCGTGACGATCAGCGTGTCGAAGCTCGTCGCGCGGCCGGGCACGCGGTTCACGGTGATCCGGCAGAACGATCTCGATGCGATCACCGCGTTCCAGTCTGCGATCCAGGTGACGGAGCAGGGCAAGCAGACGGGCGTGATCCAGATCTCGCTCGAAGGCAAGGACCCCGAACAGACCGCGCAGATCGCGAACGCGCTCGCGCAGTCGTATCTGCATCAGCACGTGACGAGCAAGCAGGCCGAAGCGACGAAGATGCTCGAGTTCCTGAAGAACGAAGAGCCGCGCCTGAAATCGGACCTCGAGCGCGCGGAGGCGGAGCTCACCCAGTATCAGCGCACGTCGGGCTCGATCAACGCGAGCGACGAAGCGAAGGTCTATCTCGAAGGCAGCGTCCAGTACGAGCAGCAGATCGCCGCGCAGCGGCTGCAGCTCGCGGCGCTCGCGCAGCGCTACACGGACGAGCATCCGCTCGTCGTCGCGGCGAAGCAGCAGCTCGGACAACTCGAGGCGGAGCGCGCGAAGTACGACGGCAAGTTCCGCGGGCTGCCGGCGACCGAAGTGAAGGCGGTCGCGCTGCAGCGCAACGCGAAGGTCGCGGAAGACATCTACGTGCTGCTGCTCAACCGCGTGCAGGAGCTATCGGTGCAGAAGGCCGGCACGGGCGGCAGCATCCGCCTCGTCGATGCGGCGCTGCGCCCGGGCGTGCCGGTCAAGCCGAAGAAGGTGCTGATCCTGTCGGCGGCGACGCTGCTCGGCCTGATTCTCGGCACGAGCGTCGTGTTCCTGCGCCGCAACCTGTTTCATGGGATCGAGGACCCGGATCGCGTCGAGCGCGCGTTCAACCTGCCGCTGTACGGCCTCGTGCCGATGAGCGCGGAGCAGACGCGATTCGATGCCGCGGACAAGGGCAACCGCGTGCGGCCGATTCTCGCGTGCGCGCGGCCGAAGGATCTGAGCGTCGAGAGCCTGCGCAGCCTGCGCACCGCGATGCAGTTCGCGCTGATGGACGCGAGGAACCGCGTGATCGTGCTGACGGGCCCGACGCCCGGCATCGGCAAGAGCTTTCTCGCGATCAATCTCGCCGCGCTCGTCGCGCATTCGGGCAAGCGTGTGCTGCTGATCGACGCGGACATGCGGCGCGGCACGCTCGACCGCCATTTCGGAACGGGTGGGAGAAGCGGCCTGTCGGAGCTGCTGAGCGACCAGGTCGCGCTCGAAGAGGCGATTCGCGAAACGTCGGTGCCGGGGCTGTCGTTCATTCCGTCGGGCGCGCGCCCGCCGAATCCGTCGGAGCTGCTGATGTCGCCGCGTCTGTCGCAATACCTCGACGGCCTCGCGAAGCGCTACGACATGGTGATCGTCGATTCGCCGCCGATTCTCGCCGTCACCGATGCGACGATCTTCGGCGAGCTCGCCGGCTCGACGTTCCTCGTGCTGCGCTCGGGCATGCACACCGAGGGCGAGATCGGCGATGCGATCAAGCGGTTGCGCACCGCGGGCGTGCAGTTGCAAGGCGGGATCTTCAACGGCGTGCCGGCGCGCACGCGCGGCTACGGCCGCGGCTATGCGGCCGTGCACGAATATCTGAACGCATGACGCGGGCTCTTCTTCGATCGACGAGGTGACGATGAAAATTTCCGTACTCGTGCCGACCTACCGGCGTCCCGCGGATCTCGCGCGCTGTCTGGTCGCGCTGCAGCGGCAGCGCGTCGCGCCCGACGAGGTGATCGTCGTCGCGCGCCCCGACGACGACGCGACGCACGAGCGGCTCGCCGATCCGGGCGTATGCGGCGCGCTCGCGCTGCGGATCGTGACGGTCGACGTGCCGGGACAGGTGGCTGCGCTCAACCGCGGGCTCGACGCCGCGCGCGGCGACGTGGTAGCGATTACCGACGACGACGCCGCGCCGCGCGCCGACTGGATCGAGCGGATCGGCACGATTTTCGCGGCCGATCCGCGCGTCGGCGCCGTGGGCGGCCGCGACTGGGTGCACGAGAAAGGCCGGCTGCTCGACGGCGAGCAGTCGCTCGTCGGCAGGCTCACGATGTCGGGCAAGATCATCGGCAATCATCATCTCGGCGTCGGCGGCGCGCGCGAAGTCGATACGCTGAAAGGCGCGAACATGAGCTACCGCCGCGCGGCGATCGAGGGCCTGCGCTTCGACACGCGCCTTCGCGGCGCGGGCGCGCAGACGCACAACGACACGTCGTTCAGCATGGGCGTGAAGCGCGCGGGCTGGAAGCTCGTCTACGACCCGGCCGTCGCGGTCGACCATTACCCGGCCGAGCGCTTCGACGACGACCGCCGCGACGCCGCGTCGATGGCCGCGCTGTCGAACGCCGCGTACAACCTGCATCTGACGTTGCGCGAGCATCTGCCGCCCATGCGGCGCGAGATCGCATGGTGGTGGTGGACGTTCGTCGGCACCCGTGCGTATCCGGGGCTCGTGCACGTCGTGCTGACCGCCGCGGCGAAGAACGGCGCGAGCATGCGCGCGCGCTGGCGCGCGGTGCGGCAAGGCGCGCACGACGCGCGACGCATGGCGCCCGCGCCTCACGCCGGCGTTGCGCAATGAGCGACACGTTGCAGATTCAATCGATTCGGGCTGGAGTTTTCGCATGACCGTCACGAAGGTTCACGTTCATCTGTTTTACGGCGCCGATCCGCGTACCTATCGCAAGGGCGACGATATCGGCTGCCTGTACGGCTATCACCATGCGGAGTCCGAAGAGTTCGCATTGACGTATTCGCGCGACGCGCGCGAGGGTCGGCTCGTCGGCATCGGCCGCCGCGCGCTGAAGTACGCGCTCGGCTTCGATCTGATGCATGCATGGCGCAACCGCGCCGAGCTGCTGGAATCCGACGTGATCTGGACGCACACCGAGCAGGAGCATCTTGCGGCCGCGTTCGTGCTGAAGCTGTCCGGCGCGCGCGGCGCGAGGCCGCTGCTGCTCGCGCAAAGCGTCTGGCTGCTCGACAAATGGCCCGGCTATGGCTTCGTGCGCCGCTGGGCGTACCGGAAGCTGATCGGCCGCGCGGACGTGCTGACGACGCTCGCGCGCAACAACGCCGAGCTGTGCCGCCGCTACCTGCGGCGCGATGCATTGCAGGTGTACTACGGGCTGAACACGCAGGATTTCCCGATTGGCGCGCCGGATGCCTGGTCGCCGCACCGGCCGCTGCGCATCGCCGCGATCGGCAACGATCGCGATCGCGACTGGAAGACGTTCGTCGCCGCGTTCGGCGGCGATTCGCGCTACGACGTGCGGCTCGCGACGCGCCGCCGGATTCCGCGCGCGCTGCATGCGCCGAACGTCGAGATCGCGCCCGCGTCGGGCATCGTCAAGCAGCGCGAGCTGTACGACTGGGCGGATCTGATCGTCGTGCCGCTGCGGCCGAACCATCACGCGTCGGGCATCACGGTGATGCTCGAGGCGGCGGCCGTCGGCAAGCCGATGATCGTCACCGACGTCGGCGGGCTGCGCGACTATTTCCCGCACGGCACCGCGACCTACGTGCAGCCGTTCGACGCGCCCGCGCTGCGGCGCGCGGCCGACGCGCTCGCCGCGCGGCCCGACCAGGCGCTCGCGCGCGCGCAGGCGGCCGCGCGCCGGTTGCGGGAACGCGATCTGACGACGCAGCAGTTCGCCGCGCAGCACGCGCGGATCACGCGCGATCTGCTCACGCGCCGCCGCGCGCAACAGGCGGCCGAGGCGGCGCTGTCGTTCGCCGATTCGCGTTCGCACTCGAACGGTTGAGGACGGCTGCGATGAGCGCGACGACCCTGCCCGTTCCCGCATCCGGCGGCGGCGCGCGCCGCAGCAAACTGCTGAGCGATCCGAAGCATTGGGTCGCGCAGGCAGGCTTGTGGACCGTCACGGCGCTGCTGATCGCCGCGCATCAGGGCACGCTGCTGACGTACGGCTTTCCATGTCTCGCGGTCGCGGCCGGCTTGTGGCTGTATTTCATGAGCCCGGCGCGCTATGTCGGCTTCATGTGGTGGATGTGGTTCCTGAGCCCGGAGGTGCGCCGCCTCGCCGACTGGTCGAAGGGCGCCTATACGCCGACGAGCCTGATCCAGATCGCGCCGCTCGCGGTCACGATGATCGCGGGGCTCGGCTTGCTGCGCCACTACCGCGTGCTCGCCGAGCGACGCGGGCTGCCGGTGCTGTTGATCCTGTTCGGCCTGATATACGCGTTTCTCGTCGGCGTCGTGTCGAGCGGGCCGCTCGCCGCCACCTACGACCTCGCGAACTGGCTCTACCCGGTGCTGATCGGCTTTCACATCGCCGTTCATTCGCGGGACTACCCCGAGTACCGGAAGGTGATCCTGTCGACGTTCGTCTGGGGGATGCTCGTGATGGGCGTCTATGGAATCGTGCAGTTCTTCGCGATGCCGAAATGGGATGCGCTGTGGATGATCGGCTCGCAGATGAATTCGCAGGGCGATCCGGTGCCGTACGGCGTGCGCGTGTTCAGCACGATGAATTCGTCGGGGCCGTTCGCGTTCGCGATGATGGGCGCGCTCGTGTTCATGATCGCCGCGACGGAGCGCGTGCGCTGGATCGCGGGCGCCGCGGGCTTCATTTCGTTCTGCCTGTGTCTCGTGCGCTCGACGTGGGGCGGCTGGGTGATCGCGCTCGCGATCCAGCTCGCGAAATCGAGCAATCGCGTGCGCGTGCGGATCATCGGCAGCGCGGTCGTGCTGGCCGCGCTGTGCGTGCCGCTCCTGACCGTCGGGCCGGTGGCGGACCGTCTCGGCCAGCGCCTGCAGTCGATCACGAACCTGAAGGACGACCGCAGCTACGACGACCGCAACAAGTTCTACGCGACGTTCGCGCAGACTGCGTTTACCGACGTCGCGGGCGAGGGCCTCGGCGCGACCGGCGCGTCGACGAAGCTGTCGAGCGACGGCGGCAGCCTCGGCAAGTACGGCAGCTTCGACAGCGGCGTGATGAACGTGCCGTTCGTGCTCGGCTGGCCCGGCACGCTGCTCTATCTGCTCGGGCTCGTCTGGCTGCTCGGCCGCGCGCTGCGCGCATCGTTGCGGCTGCGGCGCGACAAGTTCGCCGCCGCGTGCCTGAGTCTCAGTTTGTCTGTCTTCGCGATGCTCGTCTTTACCAATTCGTTCATCGGCACGGGAGGGCTGTTGCTGTTCATGAGCATATTTTCGATCTTGTCCGCGGCGCATTGGCAAAAGCTGCAACGCGTGAGCGCCGCGCGTTTTCCGGGAGCCGACCAGTGAGAATCGCCATCGTCACGCACGTCGTGCGCCATAACGACGGCCAGGGACGCGTCAATTACGAGATCGCGCGAGCGGCGCTCGCGGAAAACTACCAGGTGACGCTCGTCGCGTCGCACGTCGCGCCCGAGTTGCTCGCGGATGCGCGCGTGCGCTGGATCGCCGTGAAGGCGGGCCGCTTCTGGCCGTCGAACCTCGTCAAGCAGCAGGTGTTCGCGATCAAGAGCGCATGGTGGCTGCGCCGTCATCGCGACGCATACGACGTGCTGCACGTCAACGGCTTCATCTCGTGGGTGCGCGCCGACGTGAACACCGCCCACTTCGTCCATAGCGGCTGGTTCGCGAGCCGCTACTACCCGTTCGGCCTGTCGAAGGGGATGTGGTCCGCGTATCAGTACGTCTATACGCGCGCCAACACGCTGCTCGAACGCTGGGCGTACCGGCGCGCGCGCGCGATCACGGCCGTGTCGCAGAAGGTCGCCGACGAGATCCGGCAGATCGGTATCGACGGCGAGCGGATCGGCGTCATCTACAACGGCGTCGACGCGCAGGCGTTCGCGAACGCGGCGCCTGATCGCAGCGCGTTCGGCCTGCCGGCCGAGCCGTTCATGCTGCTGTTCGTCGGCGATCTGCGCACGCCGCGCAAGAATCTCGGCACCGTGCTGAAAGCGCTCGCGCATCTGCCGTCGAGCGTGCATCTCGCGGTCGCGGGCTATTTGCCCGGCAGTCCGTATCCGGGCGAGGCGCGCGCGCTGAAGATCGATTCGCGCGTGCATTTCCTCGGGCTTGTGAAGAACATGCCGACGCTGATGTCGTCGGTCGACGCGTACGTGTTTCCTTCGCGCTACGAAGCGATGAGCCTGTCGCTGCTCGAGGCGATGGCGGCGGGGCTGCCTGTCGTGACCGCGCGCACTGCGGGCGGCGCGGAGATCATCACGCCGGAGTGCGGGATCGTGCTCGACGATCCGGACGATCCGGCCGCGCTCGCGCACGCGATCGAACGCCTCGCGCGCTCGCGCGACGCGTGCCGCGCGATGGGCGACGCGGCGCGCAGGCTGATGGAGGGATTCGGCTGGGCGCGCATGGGCGCGCAGTACATCGCGCTGTATCGGCGGCTGCGCCAGTCGTCGCAGTCGCCGTCGCTCGCCGGCGCCGAGCATGTCGTGACGCAGGAGCCATCGTGATGAAGCACACCGGAACGTCGATCAAGTCGCTGCAAATCGGCATGCACTGGTTTCCCGAGCGGGCGGGCGGGCTCGATCGCATGTACTACTCGCTCGTCGGCGCATTGCCGGGCGCGGGTGTCGCGGTGCGCGGCGTCGTCGCGGGCTCCGAGCGCGTCGCGGCCGATACGGGCGGCGCGATCCGCGGCTTCGGACCGGCGACGTCGTCGCTGCCGCGCCGGATGATCGCCGCGCGTCACGCGCTGCGCGACGTGGTCCGCATCGAGCGGCCCGATGTCGTGTCGTCGCATTTCGCGCTGTACACGTTCCCCGGGCTCGACGTGACGCGCGGCATCCCGCAGGTGTCGCATTTCCAGGGCCCGTGGGCTGACGAGAGCCACGTCGAGGGCGCGGATTCGATCGGGCAGAAGGTCAAGCACCGGCTCGAGCAGGCGGTCTACGCGCGCTCGTCGCGGCTCATCGTGCTGTCGCGCGCGTTCGGGCAGATTCTCACGTCGCGCTACAACGTCGATCCGGCGCGCGTGCGCGTCGTGCCCGGTTGCGTCGACACCACGCAATTCGATCTGCCGATGACGTCCGCCGACGCGCGTCGCAAGCTGCAACTGCCGCAGGACCGGCCGATCGTGCTCGCGGTACGGCGGCTCGTGCGGCGCATGGGGCTCGAGGATCTGATCGACGCGGTGAAGACCGTGCGCCGTCGGCATCCGGACGTACTGCTGCTGATTGCCGGCAAGGGGCGGCTCGAAGGCGAATTGCAGGAACGGATCGACGATGCCGAGCTCGGCGACAACGTGAAGCTGCTCGGCTTCGTGCCCGACCATCATCTGGCCGCGCTGTACCGCGCGGCGACGCTGAGCGTCGTGCCGACCGTCGCGCTCGAAGGCTTCGGGCTCATCACCGTCGAGTCGCTCGCGTCCGGCACGCCGGTGCTCGTGACACCCGTCGGCGGGCTGCCGGAGGCGGTCGCGGGCCTGTCCGAGGCGCTCGTGCTGCCGGAGATCGGCGCGGCCGCGATCGCGGACGGGTTGACGGCCGCGCTGTCCGGCTCGCTCGTGCTGCCGGATGCGGACGCATGCCGGCAATACGCGCGCGCGCATTTCGACAACACAGTGATTGCGCGCCGTGTCGCGGAGGTCTACGAGGAGGCGATTCGGGCGGCGGGTTGATCGCTGCGCCACCGGCCGGGCGCGAGTCCGAACCGTTTGGTGAACGCGTGCGTGAATGCGCTCTGATCGGCGAAACCGACTTCGCTCGCGATGTCGGTCAGCGAACGTTTCGGATCCCCCATCAATACGACGGCGGCGTCGAGCCGCAGCCGCTGCAGATAGCGATGCGGCGTCTCGCCGAACGCTTCGCAGAAGAGCTGATGGAAGCGGCGCATGCCGAATCCGCAATGCGCGGCGAGATCGGCGATGCGCAGCGGCTGAGCGAGATGCGCGCGCAGCCAGCGATCGATGCGCGCGAAGTCGAGCCCGACGGCGGGCTGCGCCGGCGCGCCGCCCAGTTCGCCGACGAGCGCGTCGCATAGCCGCGCGGCTGCTTGCCAGTGCAGGCGCCGGGCCGATGCGGTGTCGACGCGCGGCCCGCGCGCGAGTCGCGACGCGAATTCGCCGACGAGCATCGTGAGGCCCGGGGCGATCGCCATCGTCTTGGGGCGCTCGAACAGCCGCTCGGGCACCGCGAGCGAGCCGGGCGGCAAGTCGAGCACCAGTTGGCTGTTGTGGGCGAGCCCCGCGTAGTCGTGCCGCGAGCCGGCCGGAATCAGCCACGCGGAGCGGCAGTCGATCCGCTCGTCGACGCCGTCGACCGTCATCGTCATCGCGCCGTCGACACCGAGCACGATCTGATGGAAGTCGTGCACGTCCGACTCCTGCACGACGCCGTAACGGCGCAGCGACAGGGTGGGCGAAGCGGGGCGGGTCATGATCGAGCGACGGCCGGCGAACGCTGGCGACGGGGCGATGCCGGCGTCAGACGCCGAGCAGTTCGACTTCGAACACGAGCGTCGCGTTGGGCGGAATCACGCCGCCCGCGCCGCGCGAGCCGTAGCCGAGCTGCGGCGGGATCGTCAGGCGGCGCACGCCGCCCACCTTCATCCCTTGCACGCCTTCGTCCCAGCCCTTGATGACCATGCCGCCGCCGAGCACGAATGCGAACGGATCGTTGCGGTCCCTGCTCGAATCGAACTTCTGGCCGTCGGTGAGCCAGCCCGTGTAGTGCACGCTCACCGTCTGGCCCGCGCGCGCCTCGGCGCCCGCGCCTTCGGTCAGGTCTTCGTATTTGAGGCCCGATTCGGTGGTGACGACTGCCATGAATTGCTCCTGAAGGATCGAAATGATCCGCTATTGTAGGGGAGCCGCAGGATCTCGACCGAATTTCCCGGCGGGCCGGCTTCGTGCTGGTTTCGCGGCCCGGCGCTTGCCGCGCGCCTGCGCGTTTGGAAGACCGCCACTAACTCGCGCCTTGCTTATCCACGGCTCCTCGCCATATTGTTTCAGTTATTAATGTAAAGGTCGGCGGCAGTTTTCGGCGCGCGATCCCCGGGCGGGCGTATCGACGGCGAATCGTTTGGGCGAGCGACCATACGATCGGCTTGCGCGCCGCCGCCGGCCCGGCAAATCGAAGATATGAGGAGACGTGGATGAATCGACCCGCGAAGTCGACGGACTCGGTGTTCGTCATGCCCGTGCGTCGCGACCTGCGCTTCAATCTGCCGGTCGAGCGCGCGACGAATTGGCACGGACAGGGCTCGCAAGTCTCGCACTTCTTCAACGCGCTGTCGCTGCTGTTTCCGGCGGGCGAGCGCTTCTTCATGGATTCGGTGCGCAACTATCGCGACCGGATCGACGATCCCGTGCTGAAGCAACAGGTGCTCGGCTTCATCGGCCAGGAGGCGATGCACACGCGCGAGCACGTCGAGTACAACGAACTGATGCAGGCGAATCGGTTGCCGGCGCGCACGGTCAACAGGCGCGTATGGAAGGTGACGGGCTGGATGAAGAAGGTGCTGCCGCATTCGGTGCAGCTCGCGCATACGGTTGCGGCCGAGCACTATACGGCGATGCTGGCCAACTGGCTGCTGACCGAGCCCGCCGCGCTCGCCGGCTCGCACGAAGGCTACAGGCAGATGTGGCTGTGGCACGCGCTCGAGGAGACCGAGCACAAGGCGGTGTCGTTCGACGTCTGGAACACGGTGATGAAGCCGGGGCCGAAGCGCTACCTGATTCGCGTCGGCGTGTATTTGCTGACGACGATGACGTTCTGGCCGAACGTGTTCCTGATCCATTCGCAACTGATCCGCTGGGACCGGACGTCGGACAAGAGCGTGCGCGGCCTCTGGCGCGTGGTCTGCCTGTTGTACGGTCCGCGGCGGGGAATGTTTCCGGGGATCGCGCGCGAGTGGCTGAGCTTCTTCCGGCCGGGCTTCCATCCGTGGGACCACGACAATCGGCACCATCTCGCGCGCGTCGACGGCATCGTCGAGGCGACGCAGGCGCGCGCCGCGCAGACGCTGCCGCCCGTCGACCTCGACGGCGCCAAGCCGGCGTGAGCAAATGCCGGCGATTCGCCGTCGCCGCGAATTCGTGGGACCGTAGGCGGGGCGATTGCGCGAGAGACGGATAGAGAACCAGCACGGAAGGCGTGCGGGCGGAGGCAGGCAGCCGCCGTGCAGCGGCCGACAACGACCCGGACAACGCGGCCTGGACAGCGGCCATTCAACTCAGACCCCATCAAACCCCAATCCGCAGCTTATTCGGTTCCGCCATCATTTTTCTTGCAAAGATCCCGAAATGGACTAATCTTGTTAGTAGATTCATTTCGAGACTAACCGCCATGTCCCGTCCCGCCCTGAAGCCGTTTCCGAATCCGCCGGCGGCGACAGTCGAGCAAATGTCAGCGGCCGGTCTGCGCGCGTTCTTCAATATCGCGCGCGACTGGGATCTGTCGACCGACGAGCAGCTCGTCCTGCTGGGCTCGCCCGGCCGTTCGACGTTCTTCAAATGGAAGGCGTCGCCGCAAACCGCGCGCCTCACGCACGATACGCTCGAGCGCCTGTCGCTCGTGCTCGGCATCTACAAGGCGCTGCAGATCCTGCTGCCGCAGCCGGCCGCGGCGGATGCGTGGGTCAAGCGGCCGAACGACGCCGCGCCGTTCAACGGCCGGCGCGCGCTCGACCGGATGCTCGCGGGGAACGTCAGCGATCTCGTCGCGGTGCGGCAATATCTCGACGCGGCGCGAGGCGGATGGGCGTGAATTCTCCGGAGCGGCAGACGAACTGGCCCACCGCGGCGCTCGACTGGACGCCCGCCTACCGCGTGATTCCCACGCGCTTTCCCGCGATCAACCTGTTCGACCGCGTCGCATCGGCCGAGGATTTCGACGCGCTCTACGCACTCGAGGCGCTGACCAACGATCGCGTGCGGACCGAGGTCGGCATGCTCGAGCTCGTGCCGCCGCAAGAGCGGCGCTTCGGGCCCGGTTACGGGCCGATCATGGCGGCGTTCACGCACCTGAATCCGAACGGCAGCCGTTTCTCGGACGGCAGCTATGGCGTGTTCTATTGCGCCCGCGCGCGCAATACGGCGATCGCGGAGACGCGCTATCACACGTCGCTGTTCCTCGCCGCGACGAAGGAGCCGCCGATGCGCCAGCAGATGCGTCTCTACACGGTGGCCGCGCAGGGCGAGGTCGCCGACGTGCGCATGTGGCGCGAGCGCGATCCGGCGCTCCTCGATCTCGTCGACTACTCGGCCGGCCAGGCGTTCGGCCGCGCGGTGCGCGACGCGGGCGTCGCGGGCGTCGCGTATCCGTCGGTGCGGGACCCGGGCGGCGAATGTCTCGCCGCGTTCAGGACGACGTTGCTGCACGATTGCCGCCACGCGGCGTATCTCGAATACAACTGGAACGGCGCGGCGGTCGATGCGGTGTTCGAGCTGAATCAGGTCGGCTGAGCTCGCGCACGGCATGCGGTGTGGTTGCGTCGCGACGTCGAGGGCCGGCTCAGCCGCCGCGCGTCACGGCAGCGGCACGTCGGCGGCGCCCTGATGGCGCGCGGCCGCGACCGACATCGACCAGCTTTCGCCGCTCTTCACATCGAGCAGCGTGAGCCGGCCCGACGGATCGAACGCGCCCGTGTCGACGAACGTCTGCGCGCCGATGCGCACGACGTCGTGCATCGGCGTATGGCCGCAGTAGGTGGTCGACAGACCGATCTGCCGCGCGGCCGGGTCGGTGCGCCCGTACGCAAGCTCGCGGCCCCACAGCAGCCGCGTGATCACGTCGGGCGCGTAGTCGCCGCGGTCGAGATCGGCGTCGCTGCCGAAGAATTCCGCGTGCAGCACGTTGAAGCGCTCGTCGCCTTCGCCGACGACGCGCACGAGCGGCAACTCGCGCAGCCGCCGGGCGTAGCGCTCGAGCGTCCCGGCGGGCAGGTCGGCCGCCCATTCGCCGCCGATGCGCTTCCACACGCTCATCGGCAGCTTGCCGTCCGCGACCGAGCAGAGCGCGTCCTCGTGATTGCCAAGCACGCAATGAAACCACGGGCGATCGAGCAGCGCGAGCGCTGCCTCCGACTGCGCGCCGCGGTCGACGAGGTCGCCGACCGAGAACAGCCGGTCGCGTGCCGGATCGAAGCGCACGGTGTGCAGCAGCGCACGCAGCGGGTCGACGCAGCCGTGCAGATCGCCGACGACGAAATCGCGGCCGGCATGGTTCGCGGTATGGCGACGGATCAGGGGAGCGGTGTCCATTCGCCCATCTTAGGACACAGCCGCGCTTGGCGCAGCGGGAGAACATGACGATAATCGCTGCGACGCGCCGCTGCCGCGGCGCGGTTTTTACCGAGCCGCAGCAGCGGCGCTGTCTTTCACCCGACTTTCGATCGTTTCGACGAACAACCATGACGTTCTACCCGCAAGTGCTGCGCAATCGTCCGCGCATGATGATCGCGGCCGCTGCCGGCGTCGCGTTCGGCCTGCTGTTCCCGTATCCGCTGCGGCCGTTCGCGCGCGCATTGATCGGCTGGGATTGCACGATCTGGCTGTATCTCGCGCTGATGTGGGTGAGGATGGTGCGCGCGCATCATCGCAAGGTGCGCGAGATCGCGATGCGCGAGGACGAGAACGCGACGATCGTGTTGGCCATCATCTGTTTTGCAACGGTCGCGAGCATCGCGGCGATCGTGCTCGAGCTCGTCAGCGTGAAGAGCGTCGGGTTCCGCTCCGGCCTCGGCCATTACGCGGTGACGGGCGCGACGATGTTCGGCGCATGGTTCCTGATTCCGACGATCTTCACGCTGCACTATGCGCGGCTCTACTATCTCTCGCCGACGCAGGCGCGCGCGATGGCGTTTCCCGATCGCGAGCTCGAGCCCGATTACTGGGATTTCCTCTACTTCTCGTTCACGATCGCGGTTGCGTCGCAGACGTCGGACGTATCGCTGCGCGGGCGATCGATCCGGCGCGCGGCGCTCGCACAATCGATCCTGTCGTTCTACTTCAACATGGCCGTGCTCGGGCTGTCGGTCAACGTCGCGGCCGGCTTGCTGAGCTGAGCCCGAATGCGCGGACGTTGCATGTCGCGTCGGCCGTCGCGTACGCACGGGCGGAACGAGCCGGCGCGCGAGCCTCGGATATGCAGCCATTTCCTTGCATTTCACGGAGGCGCTGCCTAATATGCAGCCAGGAGGCTGCATATGAACACATCGACCGATCGTATCGAAAGGCGGATCGTGCTGAATGCGCCGCGCTCGCGGGTCTGGCGCGCGCTGACGAACGCCGACGAATTCGGCGCGTGGTTTCGCGTCGATCTGGCAGGGCAGGCGTTCGAAGCGGGGCGGCGCGTGGAAGGCCGCATCATGTACCCCGGCTATGAGCATCTGGTGTTGCAGATGTGGATCGAGCGGATCGAGCCGGAGCATCGTTTCTCGTATCGCTGGCATCCCGCCGCGGTCGATCCGGCCGTCGACTACTCGCAGGAGGCGCCGACGCTCGTCACGTTCGAGCTTGCCGACGTCGAAGGCGGCACGTTGCTCACCGTCGTCGAATCGGGCTTCGACAAGCTGCCGATCGAGCGCCGCGCCGACGCATTCCGGATGAACAGCGGCGGCTGGGACGAGCAGATGACGAACATCGCCGCGCATGTCGACGCGCGCTGACGGCCGGCCGTCGCGCGCACCGCTCAAGCGTGCGCAGTTGCGCGATTGCGCGGCGGTGTTCGCTGCGCTCGGCGACGAAACTCGCCTGCGGATCGTCGCCGCGTTGTGCGCCGGCACGGCGCTGTCGATCGCGCAGATCACCGCGGGCACCGACATCACGCGCCAGTCGGTCACGCAGCATCTGCTGGTGCTCGCGCAAGCGGGACTCGTGCGCGACGCGAAGGTCGGGCGCGAGCGGCTGTGGAGCTTCGATCCCGCGCGGATCGACGCCGCGCGCGCGGCGCTGGAGACGATCGGCCGACAGTGGGATCAGGCGCTGCTGCGGCTCAAGCAGGCCGTCGAAGGATGACGGCGGCATGGCCTCGCCGCCTTCGGACACGAACGGTCGGCTTCGTCGGCCGATAGGGGCGGTCGAACGAATGCCCGTCGTCGAGCAACGCGTCGCGCCGATGCCCATGTCACGACGCATGCTGCCGAATCCGCGCGGGCGCTTCCGCGCAAGACATGCGAAGCGCGCGCAGCGCGCACATGCTGTCCATTGCCGCCACACGGGAGCTTCGCCGCATATCGCATCGTCATCGCTCGTCGATTATTGGCCGGTGAAATAGAACGCATTCGATTACATCGCGAGCGCAGCCGAAATGGCGGCCAACCGATCGGCGAATACGCCTGGCTCATCGATTTCCATTTCGACAGCTTTGGGCACGCGTAAAACGCAGCGCGACACGGCCTTTCATTCATCGCAATGCGCACTTGGCGCGCGCAGTGGCTTCACGCCGGCCAATTGATTGAGTCGCCGAAAATGATTGTGCGACCAAAAATAAAAATCAATAAGCGCTTAAATATCTGCCTCGATGCTTATTCTCCAATTGCGATGAAATGGCATGCACATATTCCGGAAGTAATCTAAGTATTTCCGCAGGGAATTTCATCTAGCCTATCAACCATTGAATGCGGCGACGAACGACACGCATTCGATGCGACGCCGCGCACACGTGAATCCGCTCCTTGGGGGGAATCGACGGCACATCGGCGAGCGATTCGAAAAAAAGCAGCCAGCAGTCAGAGAGAAAGCAGCAAGCAGTGAAACGACGAGGGGCCGGTAGTCGTTGACGAACGAACGTGCAGCGCGAGCGCGCATGCCGTGTCGTTCCGCCGTCTGCCGGTGCGCAATGCCGCCTGAATCTCGAAGGTGCCCGTGAAGAGACATCGCAAAGAGGATTCAGCCAGATGGCCAGACACATCATTCAAGCAATCCAGTCTCATGCGTTCGCGACGCCGTACAAATGCGCGCTGTCCGATTCTCGCGGCGATCTCGGCTACGCCGATCTCGACCGTTTCAGCACTCGCTTCGCGTTGCGCCTGCAGGATCTGGGCTGCCGCCCCGGCGAGCGCATCGTGATGCTCGCGAGCCGCCGCGCGCTGCTCGTCGCGGCGATCGTCGGCGTGTTCAAGGCGGGCTGCGTGCACGTGCCGCTCGATCCGCGCATGCCGGCCGACCGCCTTCGCTACATCCTGCACGACGTCGCGCCGGCGCTCGTGATCGCCGACGAAGATCTGATCGACGCGATCGAGCACGCGCTGCCGTGCGCCGCGCCGATCGTGCCGCTGAGCGAGCTCGATCGGCTCCTCGCCGACGACGATTCGCCGCGGCTCGACGCGCTCGTGCAGCCGTTGCCGCTGCCGCGGTTCGACGAGAGCGCGATCGCGTACTGCATCTACACGTCGGGCTCGACCGGCCGCCCGAAGGGCGTGCTGATCAACCATCGCAGCATCGTGGACTTCTTCGAGGGAACGCGCTCCGTCTACGACGTCACGTCGCAATCGCGCTGCGCGAGCTTCTCGCCGCTGAATTTCGACGTGTACCTGATGGACATGCTGTTTCCGCTTGCGCAGGGCGCCTCGCTGTACGTGCACGACGACGTGAACGCGCCCGATCTGCTGTTCGACGCGATCCGCGCGCACGACGTCACGCACTTTTCCGCGTGGGGGATGATGCTCGGCCTGATCGCGCAGGCGGAAGAATTCGAATCCGCGCCGCTGCCGCATCTGAAGACGATCCTTACCGGCACCGACGTGCCCGACGTGAAGACGATCCAGCGCTGGCTCAGGAAGAACGCGGGCGTGCAGGTGATCAACGCATACGGTCCGACCGAGGCGACCTGCGCGGCGACCGCACACGTGATCCGGGAGATCGAGCCGGAGCGGCGCACGCTCTATCCGATCGGCAAGCCGCTCGAGCATGTGCGAGCGCTGCTCGTCGACGAAGGCGGCGGCCGAATCACGGCGCCGGGCGTGCCTGGCGAGCTGATGATCGGCGGCACGCAGGTGATGCAGGGCTACTGGAATCTGCCGGAGGAAACGGCGGCGCGGCTCGTGCGCCTCGACGGCGTGCCGTTCTACCGGACGGGCGACGTCTGCACGTATCTCGCCGACGGCAGCCTGTACTACATGGGCCGCAAGGACAACGAAGTGAAGATCGGCGGCTACCGGATTCATTTGAGCGAAATCCAGCGGGTCATCAACAGCGTGCCGCACGTGTACGGATCGGAGGTGGTGCTGCTCGAATCGCGCTACGGCGAGACGCTGCTCGCCGCCGGCGTGCTGTTCGATCGCGGCGCGTCGCTCGACGCCGGCCGCAAGGTCGACGAAATCAGGCAGCGCCTCGCGGCGGAACTGCCCGCCTACATGGTGCCCCGCCACGTCACGGTTCTCGAGCAGTTTCCGCAGTTGTCGTCGGGAAAGACGGATCGCAAAGCGCTTCTGTCGATATTGCAACACCGCATCAACGAAAGTAACCAGGAGGAAGTGAATTCATGAATACCGAAACGATGTTGATTCAGATTCTGGAGAGCGTGGTCGGCGTCAAGAAGGTGACGGGCGATACCCGTTTTCTGGACGTCGGCGGCAATTCGCTCAATCTCGTCGAAGTGCTCAAGCAGATCAAGGCGCAGACGGGCGTCGCGCCGTCGCCGAGGCTGTTTTTCGACAAGACGCGCTCGACGGTGGCGGCGTTGAGCGCCGAGATCGATACGCTGCGCGAAATGAGCAGCGCAGCGGCCCCGGTCGCGGGCTGATCCCGCAGGGCATTGCAAGGGCCGCGCAAGCGGCGGCCGCGACAAGCGGATTTTTCAGGACATGGCTCTTTACGCCATATTTAGGAGAACTGATATGCAAAAGCGTTTTTACCTGTCGGAAGCCGAGAAGAAATTCTTCTACGAGAACGGCTACGCCGGCCCTTTCACGCTGTACGAACCGGAGGAGATGACCCGCGTCTGGGAAGAAGTGCGGATGGACTTGCTCGACACGGCGAAGGCGGCGTTCCCGGACAGCAAGCTCAACTACGACCGCCATCTCGACATGCTCTCGCTGAACCAGATCATCAGCCATCCGAAGATTGTCGACCGGATCTCGAGCATCCTCGGGCCGGACGTGCTGAGCTGGCGCACCGAGTGGTTCCCGAAATACCCGGGGGACGAAGGCACCGACTGGCACCAGGCCCAGAGCTTCGTCGAGTTCGAAGGCACCGAGAAGCTCGAGCCGACGGCGGAGGAAGAAGGGCGGCCGTGGGAGTTGACCGCCTGGATCGCGATGAGCGAGGCGACCAAGGAGAACGGCTGCCTGAAGCTGATGCCCGGCAGCCATCGCACCTGGTACTTCGACGAGAAGCGCAACATCCCGTTCGAGCCGGAGAACTTCAACAAGCGCGTGCTCGACGACGGCCAGAAATCGGGCTTCTACGGCTACGACTACGAAAAGCTGAAGCTCGACCCGAGCTGGAAGCCGGACGAGTCGCGCGCGGTGCACATGGAGGTGAAGCCGGGCCAGTTCTTCATCTTCACGTCGCGCTGCATGCACGGCTCGAACCCGAACACGAGCAAGGACTCGGTGCGCTTCGGCTGGGCGACGCGCTTCGTGCCGACGCACGTGAAGGTCTACGCGGGGCAGGACTCGTTCCACCACTTCGGCGAAGTGCTGCCGCTCGAGCGCTACTCGACGGTGCTGGTGGCGGGCGAGGACCGTTACGGCCATAACCGTGTGACGAAGCCGCTTGCCGCCGTCGCGGCGGTCGCGTAAGCGATGGACGGCGCCGACATGAATGCACGCGAGGCCCGCTGGTTCCTGTTCGGCGCCGACGAACGGAAACCCGATGCGCGAATCCGGCTGTTCTGCTTTCACTACGCGGGCAGCGGCGGCTCGATCTTCCGGCACTGGGATGAGGCGCTGCCGGACGACGTCGAGCTCGTCGCGGTGCAGATGCCCGGCCGCGAGAATCGCCTGAACGAGCCGCTGCTGTACGCGATGGATGACGTCGCGTCCCCGCTCGTCGATGCGCTCGCTCCGCTGCTCGACCGCCCGTTCGCGTTCTTCGGGCACAGCACGGGCGCGCTGATCGGTTTCGAGGTTGCGCGGGTGCTGCGCGCGCGCGGTTATCCGCAGCCGCGCTTGCTGATCGCGTCCGCGCAGAACGCGCCCGACGTGAAGCCGGAAGTGATTCGGCATCGATTGTCGGACGCGGAGTTCGTCGAAGTGCTGCGCGGCTGCAACGGCACGCCCGACGCGATTCTGCAGGACCCGGCGCTGCTCGAGCTGCTGCTGCCGCGGATACGCGCGGACGGCGCGGTGTTCGAGACGTATCGGTATGAGCGGCAGGCGCCGCTCGATTGCCGGATCGTCGTCTTCCACGGCGCCGCCGACGGTCTCGTGCACGACGCGGGTCTCGCCCGCTGGGCGGGCGAGACGCAGCACAGCTTCGCGCGGTACCGGTTTGCCGGCGACCACTTCTTCATCCACGACGAAGAGGCGTCGGTGCTCGACCACATCAACCGCGAGCTCGAGCCGCTCCTGAGCGACGCGAGCTCCACTCTAATCGGATGACAGACAAATGGCGCAGTGGAATTCAGATGACGAGCTGTTCGCGCTGATGCGCGCCGAGCTCTCGACCTGCCCCGTCAGCGACGTGATGGAACTGCTCGGGTTCGCCTACCCGATGCTGCCGCCGGAGATCCGGCCGTTGCGGCGGGACATGGTGATGATCGGCCGCGCGATGCCGGTGCAGGACGAGCCGCCCGTGCCGCACGGCGGCCTCAAGCGCTACGACGCGAAACCGTTCGGATTGCTGTTCGAATCGGTCGAGGCGCTGCGCCCCGGTGAGGTCTACATCGCGGGCGGCGGCCCGACGGCGGTTGCGCGGCTCGGCGACCTGCTCGTCACGCGCGCGCGCAATCTCGGTGCGGCAGGCGTCGTGCTCAACGCGCACGTCCGCGACGCGAACACGATCCTCGATCTGAATCTGCCGGCATTCGCGCACGGCACGTACGCGTACGGGCTGCAGGGCCGCCACAACGTCGTCGACTATCGCTGCTCGATCACCGTCGGCCACGTGCGGATTCGTCCGGGCGATCTGATTTTCGGCGACGGCGACGGCGTCTGCGTGATTCCACGCGAAGCCGAGCAGGAGGTGATCACGCGTGCGATCGCGAAGAACCGGCTCGAGCGCAAGGTTCGCGGCGCGATCGCCGAGGGGCGCAGTGTCGTCGATGCATTCAACCAATACAACGTCATGTGAGGAGCGCAACAACGATGAAAGCGAGCTACGTGTGGAAGAACGGCGAACTGGTGCCGTGGGAGCGCGCGCAGGTGCATGTGATGAGCCATGCGCTGCATTACGGGACGAGCGTGTTCGAGGGCGTGCGCGCGTACGAGATCGGTGACAAGGCGGCGATCCTCTGCGGCCGCGAGCACTTCGAGCGCCTGCTGTTCAGTTGCAAGGTCGCGCGGATTCCGTCGCCGATGAGCGTCGGGCAGTGGATGGAAGCGACGGTCGAGACGCTGCGCGCGAACGGCCAGCGCAGCGCGTACATCCGGCCGCTCGTCTATCGCGGCGCGGGCGAGTCGCTCGGGCTCGACGCACGTCAATGTCCGGCCGAGGCGCTGCTCATCACCACGCCGTGGGGCGCGTATCTCGGCGACGAGGCGTTGCAGCAGGGCGTCGACGTGCAGGTCAGCAGTTGGCGCCGCAACGGCGCGGGGGCGGCTAGCACGCTCGCGAAGATCGGCGGCCAGTACGTCAACGGCCAGGCGATCGTGATGGAGGCGCATGAGAACGGGATGAGCGAAGGCATCGCGCTCGATACGAACGGCTTTGTCAGCGAAGGCAGCGGCGAGAACGTGTTTCTCGTCCACAAGAACGAGATCTTCACGCCGTCGATCGGCAGCAGCATCCTGAGCGGCATCACGCGCAACTGCGTGATCCGGATCGCGCGCGACCTCGGCTACACCGTGACGGAAACGAGCATCCCGCGCGAAATGCTCTATCTTGCCGACGAAATCTTCTTCACGGGCACCGCAGTCGAGATCTGCCCGGTGCGCTCGGTCGATCGGATGCCGGTCGGCAGCGGCAAGCGCGGCCCCGTGACGAAGGCGATCCAGGATCAGTACTTCGGCGTCGTGCGCGGCACGCATGCGGACAAGTGGAACTGGCTCACGCCCGTGCCGGTACCGTCGCGCGACGGAGCACGGGCATGAGCGCGCGCGAAGCCGCAGTCGATTCGCCGTGGCTGATCGTTCACGAAGCGCAAAACGCGCGCATGCGGCTCTTCTGCTTCCACTATGCGGGCGCGACCGCGTCGATCTTCCGGAGCTGGCCGGGCGGCTTGCCGGATTGGGTCGAAGTCGTCGCGGTGCAATTGCCCGGCCGCGAGTATCGGCTCGGCGAGCCGCTGATCGAGCAAGCGGAGCCGGTCGTCGAGGCGCTCGCGGACATCGTGCCGCCGCTGCTCGATCTGCCGTATGCGTTCTTCGGCCACAGCATGGGCGCGCTGATCGCCTTCGATCTCGCGCACCTGCTGCGCGCACGCGGCTTCGCGCAGCCTTTGCTGTTCGTCGCGTCGGGCCGCAGCGCGCCGCGCTTCAGGTGGCGGGACGCGGGCATTCAGACGCTGCCCGACGACGCGTTCATCGCCGCGGTGCGCGATTACAACGGCACGCCCGATGCGCTGATCGCCGATCCCGCGCTGCGCGATCTCTGGCTGCCGCGGCTGCGCGCGGACCTGACGATTTCGGCGACGTACCGCTACGTCGAGTCGACGCCGCTCGATTGTCCGATGCTGGTGCTGCACGGCTCGAACGACGGTCTCGTGAGCGACGCCGGGCTGTCAGGCTGGCTCGCGGAAACGCTCGGGGCCGTGCGCTATGTCGGATTTTCCGGCGGCCATTTCTTTATGCACGCAGAGGAAAGCGGCGTGCTCGCCGAAGTCGGCCGCGAGCTGGAGCGCGTGCTCGCGCGCGCCGCGCGGAACGGGCCGAACGGCATGCGCGAGCCGGCGGCGCGCATGGGTCATTTGACGCAGGAGAGCGGAACATGAAGAACAAGTCATCGCGCACGCGGGTGGCGATCCTCGGGTCGGGCAGCATCGGGCTCGACCTGATGTTCAAAGTCAAGGCATCCGAACAATTCGATCTGAAATTCGTCGTCGGACGCCATGCGAACAGCGAGGGGCTGAAGCTCGCACGTAGCTGCAACGTCGAGACGTCGAGCGACGGCCTCGACTTCCTGAAGGCGCACGAGGATGCGTATGACCTCGTGTTCGACGCGACGTCGGCCGCCGCGCACAAGGTCAACAACCGCTTCTTCTCCGACGCGGGCAAGTTCGTGATCGATCTGACGCCCGCGAAGCTCGGCCGCCTGTGCGTGCCGTGCATCAATCTGGACGACATCGGCACCGAGCAGAACGTGAACCTGATCACCTGCGGCGGGCAGGCGAGCCTGCCGCTCGCGTATGCGCTGAAGCAGGCGGTCGACGAGATCGAATACCTGGAGGTGGTGTCGGCGATCGCGTCGCGCAGCGCCGGCATCGCGACGCGCGAGAACATCGACGAATACATGACGACGACCGAGTACGCGCTCGCGAAGTTCAGCGGTGCGAAGAAGACGAAGGCGATCCTCAACATCAATCCGGCCGAGCCCGGCGTGCGGATGCAGACGACGCTCTATGCGTACGCGCGCTATCGCGATTTCGACCGCGTGCGCGCGTGCGTCGCCGACATGGTCGAGAAGGTCCGCGAATACGTGCCCGGCTACCGGCTCGTCGTCGAGCCGATCGAGAGCCAGGGAAGGATCACGATCAGCCTCACCGTGCGCGGGCGCGGGGACTATCTGCCCGAGTACGCGGGCAATCTCGACATCATCAATTGCGCGGCGCTCGCGGTCGCCTCGCATCGGCACGCAACCGCCAGACTAGGAGCCACACAATGATACTGATCAGCGATGCGACCTTGCGCGACGGCAACCACGCGATTCGTCACCAACTGAGCGCCGCGCAGATACATGCCTATGCGCGCGCGGCCGACGAAGCCGGCATCGACATCGTCGAAGTCGGCCACGGCAACGGCCTCGGCGGCTCGTCGTGCCTGCTCGGGCAGACGCCTATCGGCGATCGCGTGATGCTCGAGACCGCGCGCGCCGCGCTGGGTACGAGCCGGCTCGGCGTGCATTTCATCCCGGGGCTCGGCAAGGCGGCGGACATCGCGCTCGCGCTCGAGATCGGCGTCGACGTCGTGCGCGTCGCGACGCATTGCACCGAGGCGAACGTGTCCGCGCGCTTCATCGAGCAGACGCGCTCGGCCGGCCGCACGGCGTTCGGCGTGCTGATGATGTCGCACATGGCGCCGCCCGACGTGCTGCTCGCGCAGGCGAAGCTGATGGAGCGCTATGGCGCGCAGGCGGTGGTGCTGATGGACAGCGCCGGCTATTCGACGCCGTCGCTCGTGCGCGCGAAGGTCGAGCGTCTTGTCGACGGTCTTGACATCGACGTCGGCTTTCATGCGCACAACAACCTCGGTCTCGCGGTTGCGAACAGCCTTGTCGCGCTCGAAGCGGGGGCGCGCATCGTCGATGCATGCGTGAAAGGCTTCGGCGCCGGGGCGGGCAATACGCAGCTCGAAACGCTTGTCGCCGCGATGGAGCGCGAAGGGCACGACACGCGCACGACGTTCGAGCGCGTGATGGCGCTCGCGCGCGGCACCGAGGCGTTTCTCAATCCGAAGACGCCGCACATTCAGCCGGCGAACATCGCGAGCGGACTGTACGGCCTCTTTTCCGGCTATGTGCCGCACATCCAGAAAGCCGCGCAGGAATTCGGCGTCAACGAATTCGAGCTGTACAAGCGGCTTGCGGAGCGCAAGCTCGTCGCCGGACAGGAGGACATCATCATCGAAGAGGCGAGCCGTCTCGCACGCGAACGGGACGTGCAGCGCGCGACCGGCGGCGAGCGGGTTCGCGAGCTGTCCGCGTGAGCGCGGACGCACGTCACATGATCGAGCGAGGAGGAAATCGTGACCGGTTTGAATGAACGAGGTTTCGGCGCATGGAATCGGGTCGAGCGCGAGACGCTGACCGAGCGGATCGAGCGGCAAGTCGTCTCGGGCGAGGCGCTGACGATGGCGAAGCTGTACCTGAAGAAAGGCGCGTTCGTCGGGACGCATTCGCATCCGAACGAGCAGTTCACCTACATCCTCGAGGGGCGCCTGCTGTTCCGTTATGGCGAGCATCTCGAGCACGAGGCCGAGGTCGGGCCCGGCGAGATCCTGCATCTTCCGGCGAACGTGCCGCACAACGCGCTGTGTCTCGAAGACGCAGTCGATCTCGACGTGTTCACGCCGGTGCGGGCGGACTGGCTCGCGCCCGGCGGAAATCGCTATTTCGCCGGCACGTCGGCCGCGGCTTCGCCCGCGCCTTCGGCGAGCCGATGACGACTCTCAACCGAAGCCGACGAACCGAGGAGGCGCCGTGCTCATTCAGGATGCGTTGCTCAAGATGTCGTTCTACGTGTCGCTCGTGCTGATCGTGCCGGGGCCGACGAACACGCTGCTGCTGTCGTCGGGCCTGAAGGTCGGCCTGCGCGGCACCTGGCACCTCGTGATCGCAGAGGCCCTGGGCTATGTCGTCGCGATCTCGCTATGGGGATTCTTCCTGCTCTCCGTGGCGGCGAGCCGGCCCTGGCTCTTCAGCACGATCAAGCTGTTGAGCGCCGCGTACATCCTGTGGCTCGCGGTCAAGATGTGGACGAAGAGCCGCGCGCTGCACGAACTGTCCGCGGGGCCGATCAGTTTCGGCGATCTGTTCGTCGCAACGCTGATGAACCCGAAGGCGCTGCTGTTCGCGAGCACGATGTTCCCGCTCGAGGCGTTTCGCTCGCTCAGCTACTTTGGATGGGCGGTCGTCGTGTTCCTGATCGTGCTCGCGCCGATCGGCGTCGGCTGGTCGAGCCTAGGCGGGCTGCTGACGTCGCAGCGTTCGTTGGCTGCGCATACGTCGACGTTCATGCGTTGCGCGTCGCTCGTGCTCGCGACATTTTCGGGGTCGCTCGCGTACTCGGTGTTGGGGCACTGAATCCGCTCGCGGGCCGAATGCCCGCGAGCAGCCACCGACGATGGAGCGCGCGGGCGGGCGCTGCGCCGCGCAGATTCGGAGCGGTAGCTTGGCGCCAGAAAACCGGACGGCTTCGCCTTGTTCGCGCTCGTCCTGATGTGGCCGCTGTTCGTCCTCTTGTCGATCGACGTGAACAACTGATGGACAGCATGCTCCTCCAGCTTCAGCGCCTCGGCGGCGCGGCGCGCATTGCCGCCCCGGCCCGAAAGTGACGGGGCATGCGGACGGCTGCGGTCGGCCGGATGTTTTCAGCGGCCTGTCCGCTGCCGCGAACGCCGGGCGTGCACCGCGGCAATCCATGAACCCGGCGTGATGCCGTAAGTGCTCTTGAAGTGTCGCGACATGTGGCTCTGGTCGGAAAAGCCGGCATCGGCGGACGCGGTCGACAGCGATTCGCCTTCCATCAACTGCCGACGCACGAGATTGAGCTGCCGTTGCGTGCGAAAGCGGCTTGGGCTCGTGCCGAACAGCTTGCGGAACTGGCGAGCGATCGTCCAGCGGTCGAGTCCCGAGACGTGTTCGAGCGTGTCCATCGAGATCGGCTCGCGCGGACGGGACGCGATGATATCGCGTATGCGCGTCAATTCGGTCACGGCGAGCGCACCGGTCTTGTGTGCGTCGCTTATCGCGGCGGCGGCCGTCAGCAGGTTCGCGACGGCGACTGCGATCTCGATGCGGGACAGGGTGTCGATTTCTTCGTCCAGCTTCCAGATGCCGGCCGCGAGCCCTTCGGCGACGGCAGGCGTCTCGACGACCGGCGAGCGGACGAACGGAAGCATGCGGCCGCCGAGGGCTTCCTGGACGAGCGCGGGGTCCACATAGACGATCCGGTAGCCGAAGCCTTCGTCGGTTCCCGCGCAGCCGTCGTGCAGTTCGTCCGGATGCAGGATATGACACTGACCCGGCAGGCAGTGGTGGGTTGCGCCGAGATAGCGGAAGGTTTGCACGCCCGAGAGCGTGATGCCGATCGCGTATGTGTCGTGACGATGGAGCGAGAACGCGTGATCGAGGAAGTGGACCTCCACGCGCTCGATGCCCGCGGCGCCGAATCCGATCCGAATATGGTTCCCGCAGGGAACGGTGTCGCATTCACGATCGTTCAAGACAGCCTCCGTGATGCTTCCATAAGCTACCTGTTCAAAACAGAAAATGGCGCATTGGAGCTTCGATGGTAAACCAAGTCGAGCTTGTTCCGGATGCGTTGCGCTTTCTTTCGGCTCGGCTCGTTGCGGTGGCCGTGGCGATGCGCGCGTTTCATCAGGTGCGTCGGTTGCTCGAAGAGGCCTGGGGTCTCGTTGTCGGCGCGATTGTCGTATTGCTTCTCGCATCGACGAGAGTGGCGGCATTCGTGATATCGATGCCGAATGGAGCGAGGATGGGCAACGGGAGCATTGGCGCCGCGTCGAGCGGCCTATCAATGGCGGTGGGCCCGTCGCGCGGGCTATTTACAGACGTCGACCCACTCGGCCTCGACCAGTTCGGCCAGCCGGACCGGATCGATGCGCAGCGCGGCGTGCGTCGATCCGGCGGCCGGCACGACGAAGTCGTACGATTTCAACATCACGTCGCAATAAACGGGCAGCGGAGTCGAGAGACCGAACGGACACACTCCGCCCACCGGATGGCCGGTGACGGCGACCGTTTCCTCCGCGGAGAGCATTTTTGCCTTGCCGCCCAGCGCGGCCTTGACTTTCTGGTTGTCGAGACGGGAATCGCCGCAGGATACGAGCAGCAAATGGGTGTCGCCGACCTTCATCGCGAGCGTCTTGGCGATCTGCGCCGGCTTGATGTCCCAGGCCGCCGACAGCGTCATCGTGGAGCTGCTTTCGTCCAAGGGAACGACGTCGATGTCCGGCGCCTTTTCCGCCAGAAACTGGCGAACCGATTCAACACTCACGTTCTTGGCCCTCCATTCGGCCGGCTTGCCTGTCTTCGCATGGTCGGCGAGCGCAAAGGCAACTCGACGACCGTCACTACCGCGTCGTTGATGAACCCGCGGAGCAGACAGGCTAGCGCATGCGGCGCGCGATGTATTGAACGATTGTGCAGCGAGCGGCCGTGGCGGTCATTCGCGGAGCGGATCGAGACGGGCAAGCGGCGGAAACGTTGGGCGGGCGGGCGCAACGCGCCCCGCCCTCGGGCCGAGCGTTCATGCATCGCACGGGGCGCGAAAACGAAGCCGACGCCGCATCTCGGGCCGCCTGCATGCCCGCGCTCACGCGCCGCGCGTCGCGATCCACGCGCCCCAGAACAGGCTCGCAAAAAAACGCACCGGCTCGCGGAACCCGGCGGCGTCGAGCAGCGCATGCACGGCGTCCTCGGACGCGGGCGGATCGGCGCCGCGCAGGATCGTCGCAAGCTTCTGCGCGACTTCGTCGGGCGGCGCCCCATGCATCCGCCAGCGCTGTGCCCACGCGCCCAGCAGGCGCGGATGCTCGGCGTAGCGACGATGGTTGCACGCAACGACGAGCGGCGCGCCGGGCTTCAGGCGTCGCGCGATCGAGCCGAGCAGCGCGGCCTTCGCGTCGTCGCCGGGCAGGTGGTGCAGCACGCCGATCAGCGTCGCGCCGTCGAAGCGGGCGTGGGCGGGCAGGTCGTCCACGTAGCCGTGATGCAGGTGCACGCGCGCGTCGAGAGCGGCCGCCGCGACGTTCGCGCGGGCGAGGTCGAGCATCGGCTGTGACGGATCGATCGCGGTGAAGCGCCAGCCGGGCTCGAGGCCCGCGAGCGCGACGATTTCGCGCGCGGTGCCGCCCGCGCCCGCGACGAGGATCTGCGCGGCGCCCGCTTCCGAGGCGACCGACGATGCGAGCATGCATGCGGCGAGATCGTGGCACGCGTCATAGCCCGCGAGCGCAATGCGGCTTTGCTCCGCGTATTCGGCGGCGCGCGACGGGTCGAATTTGGCTGCGCCGGATGGCGTGGACATGGCGGTCGGACTCCTGAAGAATCGCGCGCCGGGATCGCGCGCGAAACCGCAGCGTAGGCGTCGGCGCGGCGCGCAACAAGACGAGTGGCGATCATGGTATCGCCGCTACCGGCTATTTTCAGGGTCGCTTCACGTTTAAAACCCCGCGCCGATACTCGCATCGCGGCATGAATCGGCGCATACTGATTGCTCCCTCTTCGTCGGGCCACGCGTGTCATGCATGCGCGCCGCAAGCGGCGCATCGTCATGCCTCTGAACGCCGGAGGAGCGCATCATGTCCGAATGTCCTCACGATCCGTATGCGCATCACTATTCGCATTGCCTGCCGTTCGGCGCCCAACCCTGCGGCGCCGCCGGCGCGACGACGCGCACCCACTTTCACTTCCGCGTCTGGGCGCCCGCGCATGCGAGCGCGGTGCTCGTGCTCGACATCGCGGGCGGCCCCCTCGAACTGCCGATGGCGCCCGCGGGAGACGGCTGGTTCGAGACGTTCGCCGATTGCGGCGCGCACGCGCGCTACCGGTATCGGCTCGACGATGCGCTGACGATTCCCGATCCCGCGTCGCGCTCGCAGCCGGAAGGTGTCGACGGGCCGAGCGAAGTGGTCGATCCGCGCGCGTTCACGTGGCGCCATACGTTCTGGCGCGGCCGGCCATGGGAGGAGATCGCGCTCTACGCGATCCAGCCCGGCGCGGCGGGCGGCTACGACGGCATCCGCGCGCGCTTGCCGCAACTGGCGCAACTCGGCGTCACCGCGCTCGAATTGCTCGCGGCGCCGCAGGCGCGCGACGACAGCCTGCCGTTCGCGCCGATTGCCGCATACGGCGGCACCGACGCGCTGAAGCGCATGATCGACGAAGCGCACGGCTTCGGCCTCGCGGTGCTGCTCGATCTCGACTACGCGCGCTTCGGCTGCGGCACCGACGAGATGCGGCGCTACGCGCAACCGTTCTTCCACACCCGCGACGATCCGCTGCAGGCGCCGCCGCTCGCGCTCGATCATCCGCAGGTCTGCGATTTCTTCTGCGACAACGCGCTGTACTGGCTCGAAGAATATCGATGCGACGGATTGCGGATTCGCGAGGCGGACCGCATCGACAGCGTATGGCTGTGCGAGATTGCCGACCGCGTGCACGCGGCGCTGCCGACCGACCGGATCGTGCACCTCGTGCTCGGCAGCGAGCGGCACCCGTCGCACCTTGCCGATACGCATTTCGACGCGCAATGGAACGGCTGCGGCGAGCGCGCGCTGTACCGGCTGACGGGGCGCCGCGATCGCGCGCAAGGCGACGGCGTGTCGACGCATCAGTCGATTCACGCGCTCGCGCGCGCGTTGACCGCGGACGGCGCGGTGTTCCAGCGCGCGCATCCGATCGGCGACGGCGGGATGGCCGACGTCGGCTTGCCGCTGACGTCGCTCGTGCTGTCCGACGGCGTCTTGCGCGACGCGCGCGAGGCGGACCTCGCGGCGCTCGCGCTGTCGCTGCTGACGCCGCAGATTCCGCTGATCTTCGATGAAGCCGCGGGCGACGCGTCGCGGCGCCATTTCCTGCAATCGGCGCTCGCGGTGCGCGCGAAGCTGATTGCGCCGCGTCTCGTCGACGTGCGGCCGCGCAGCGCCGAGATGCTGCGCACGATCGACGGCGTCGAAGCCGATGCGCTCGTCGCCGCGTGGCGGCTCGGCGACGGCGAGACGCTCAGCATCGCGCTGAACCTGTCGCCGCAAGCGCTGCCGTTCCGTGGCGCGCCGGAAGGGACGGTCGTGTTCGAGACGCCGGCGCGCGCGCGGGATCGCGTCGACGCGGGCGAGTTGCCGCCGTATGCGCTCGTCGCGTGGCTGACGGGCGACGTCAATCAATACGCGCTGACGCACGACGTGCGTCGTTATGCGGATGTCGCGCCGCGCTCGTTGGGCGGCGTTTGAGCGGGGGAAGTCATTCGGCGGGCGTCGCGCCGACGGGCGGCGTCCGTTCCGCTTCGCTTTGTTCGATCGGGATGCCTGACGAAATGCCGGGCGAGGGCCGTTTGACGAAGACGGCGGAAAACGGCGTGACGCGATGACGGACGCGTTGCGCCCATCATCGCATCGTTTCCTGCCAGAATCCGCGAATGCTCGCGATGCCGTGCGCGTGATGCGCGCGCGCCGTCGCCAGATGCGCGCGCGTCATGCCGCCCAGCGCGTAGACGGGCACGCGCGTTTGCGCCGCGCATTCGGCGAAGCGCGCCCAGCCGAGCGTCGGCGCGCCCGGATGCGTGAGGGTCGGCAGGACGGGCGACAGCGTCGCGAGATCCGCGCCGATGCGCTGTGCGTGCAGCAGCTCGTCGAGCGAGTGGCACGCGGCCGACAGCAGGCAGTCCGAAGCAAGCGGGCGCACGGCTGCGGCGCGCAATGCCGCGCTGCCGAAGTGCACGCCGCTCGCGCCGAGCGCGAGCGCGGTCTCCGCGCCGATCGGTCCGTTGACGATCATGCGCGCGCTTCGCGCGCGGCAACGCGCGATCGCTTCGGCGGCGAGCGCCGCGTAGGCGGGCGCGTCGAGCGTTTTCACGCGGAGCTGGACGAGCGTGAGCCCCGTCGCGAGCGTGGCCGACAGCCGGTCGAGAAACGCCGCGAGATCCGCGTCGGAGCCCGAGTCCGGCTCCGGCGTGATCAGGTAGTACGGCGGCAGGGCGAGCGGGCCGGTCATGTCGTCATCCTGATCGATCGCCGTCCGGTACGCACGCTCACTCGTCCGCCTCCTTGAACGCCTTCGGATACACGCGCACGAGCACGATCCGCGGCCCGATCATCTTCTTCACGACGACGTCGAAGCGCTCGAACGACACGCGCTGGCCTTCCGTCGGCAGATCGTTGAGCGCCTGAATGACGAGGCCGCCGACCGATTCCGCGCGGCCTTCGTCGATGTCGATCCCGAGCGCCTGCTCGAGCGACACGACAGGCAGGCTGCCCTTGCCGATCAGCGTGCCGTCGTCGAGGCGGCTCCAGTCCGAATCGCCCTGCCGGAATTCGTCGTGGATCTGGCCGACGAGCGCGCCGAGCAGGTTGTCGAGCGTCAGGAAGCCGATCGGCTTCTCGCCCTTCTTGCCGACGAGCGCGAAGTGCGGCGCGCCCTTGCGGAAGCGCCGGAACAGATCGAGCGCTGGCGTGTCCGGCTTCACGTACTGCACCGGGCGCACGTAGTCGGACAGGTCGGCGAGCGCCGCGCCCGCGTGCCGCGCGAGCAGCAGATCCTTCAGATGGATGAGGCCGTTCACGGTTTCGCGCGTCTTGTCGTCGAAGAGGGGGTAGCGGCTGAAGCGGTGGCGCGCGACGACTTCCATGTTGTCCGCGAGCGGCACGTCGCGGCGCAGGCCGACCATCTCGTGCGCGGGCCGCATCAGGTCCGATACGGTCATCGACGAAAAATCGAGCGAATGCGCGAGCGTGTTCCATTCGTCGCTGCTGTATGCGTTCTTCGGCGTTTTCGCGGCGTCGGCCGCGTTGCGGCGGCTGCGCAGGATCAGCTTTAGTTCGTCGGTCGAGTAGTGCGCGTCGCCGCCATGATCGGCGGACAGCCCCGCGAGCCGCAGCACCGCGTTCGCGCTCGTGTTGAGCACCCAGATCGCCGGATACATCGTCCAGTAGAACGCATAGAGCGGGAGTGCGACCCACAGGCCCGTCTTCTCGGCCTGGCGGATCGCCATCGACTTCGGCGCGAGCTCGCCGACGACGATGTGCAGGAACGAGATCACCGAGAACGCGAACACGAGCGAAATCAGATGCACGAGCTTTTCCGACTCGACGCCCGCGAACGCGAGGACGGGCGACAGCAGCGCGGCGAACGCCGGCTCGCCGATCCAGCCGAGGCCGAGCGACGCGAGCGTGATGCCGAGCTGGCAGGCGGACAGATACGCATCGAGCCGCGAATGAACGATCCGCAGGATACGTCCGCGCAGGCCGTGCTGGCGGGCGAGGGTCTTGACGCGCGTCGCGCGCAGTTTGACGAGACCGAATTCGGCGGCGACGAAAAAGCCGTTGAGGGCCACGAGGAGCAACGCGCCGACGAGCGCGAAGATCTGTATCAACGAAGGGACTCCGGAAATGAACGAAGCGACAGTATAAGGTTGGAAAGGAAGGCGTAATGTTTTGCGTCGGTTTTGCGGCGCGATGCGCGCGGCCGATTACGCGCGCGCGGCGGGAATCGTCAGCGCGAGCGTTGCGCGCGCGCCGTCCGCGAGTGGGTTCGGGTCTTGCGCGAACGCGCCGCCGTGCGCGCGCGCGACGCGCTGCGCGAGCGCGAACACCGACGCAGGACGTTCGCCGTGGCGCTCGGCGAGCGCGTCGCGCCGCGCGAACGTTTCGAACGCGTGTGGCAGCGCCGCGTCGGTCAGCGCCGACGGCTGCGCGCGGAACGTCACGGTCAGGCGCGTCGCGTTCGCCGATTCGACGCAGTCCAGCGCGACGTCGCCGCCCGGCGCGCTCGCCTCGATCGCGAACGTCAGCATCGACCACAGTGCTTGCGCGACGCGCTCGCGGTCGCAATCGAGCGACGCGGGCCGCGCGTGCGACGCGACCGTCACCGCGGTGCCGCGCGCGTCGCCGAGCGCGATGCGTGCGAGCGCCGCGCATTCGTCGGCGAGCGCGTCGAGCGGGACGTCGGCGCGCGCGATCGGCAGCGTGCGCGTCTCGGCGCGCGGTGCGTCGACGACCGCCTCCAGCAACTTCGTCTGCTGCTCGATGCCGGTCCGGATTCCGTCGAGCGCGCGCGCGAGGCTCTCGTCGCTCGCCGCGAGCCGGCGCTCGAGCACGTAGGCCCAGCTATGCATCGCGTTGAGCGGGCTGCGCAGATCGTGCGACGCGATCGACAGCGCGTGGTCGCGGACGAACAGCGCCACCTCGGCTGCATAGCGCGCGGCGCGTTCGCGCAGCAGCGCGGCGGCCGGATCGGCGGCGGACTGAATCACAGTGTTTCCCTTGTGTGAAATCGTGATGACGGTCGAATCGACATTATAGGGACCGGACAGGCGCGTGGCGTCCGGCGCGCGTCAGGCGGGAAGCGCGTCGTTGTCGTCCGCGCGCCTCGCGTGGCCCGGCAGCAACTGGCAGACGAGGAGCCCGGCGAGCATCAGCGCGCAGCCCGCGAGCGCGCGCAGCGACAGCGTCTCGCCGAGCGCGGCCCAGCCGGCGATCGCGGCGAACACGCCTTCCATGCTGAAGATCACGGCCGCGTGCGCGGGGGCGGCGTCGCGTTGCGCGACGACCTGCAGCGTGTAGCCGACGCCGACCGACAGCAGCCCGCCGTACAGCAGCGTCGGCAGCGCGCGCACGAGCGTCGCGCGGTCGAGGGGCTCGGTCGCGAGCCCGAGCGCGAGACACAGCGCGCCGCAGACGACGAACTGCATGAACGACAGCGCGAGCGGGTCGTGCCGGCGCACGAGGTGCCCGACCGCGATCACGTGGACCGCGATCACGATCGCGCCCGCGAGCTGGAACCAGTCGCCGTACAGCATCGAGAAGTGCTCGTCGACGCTGAGGAAATACAGGCCGATCGCCGCGAGCAGCGCGCCGAGCCACGTGCCGGCGCCCGTGCGATGCCGGAAGAACACGCCGATGATCGGCACGAGCACCACGTAGAGCGAGCTGATGAAGCCCGCGTTCGCGATCTTCGTGTATTGCAGCCCGATCTGCTGCAGCGAGATCGACACCGCGAGCAGCCCGCCCAGCGCGAGCCCCGGCAGCAGCAGCGTCCGGTCGCGCGCGACGGCCGCGCAGTGCGCGCGCGCTGCGCCGTTCAGGCGCAGCAGCGGCACGAGCACCGCCGCGCCGAGCAGGAAGCGCAGCCCGGTGAACAGGAATGGGCCGATCACGGCGAGGCTCAGCCGCTGCGCGACGAACGCCGATCCCCAGATCGCGGCGGCGGTGAGCATCAGCAGATTGGCGCGGAGGTGCTTGCGGGCGTCGTGTTTCATGCGGCGGAAGAGCGGGCGAAAGCCGTGCGAAAGACGGCAAATCGGCAAACGAAAACCTGACAGTCTACTCGCGTCCGGCCGATTGCGCCGGCCCGGCCAGGCTGTCGGCGAAGCGCCGCAGCGTGTCGACCGAGCGCGCGTCGCGCACCCGCGAATACAGCGCGACTTGCGAGTCGGGCAGCGCCGGCAGGCCGAGGCGCGCACCGACGTCGACGAGCGAGCGCGGCGCGACACGGCGCGCCAGCGGACACACCGCAAGACCCGCGGCGGCGGCGGCCGCGACGGCCGCGATGCCGCCGCCCGTGAAGCGCTCGCGCCACCGCACGCCGGCACGCTCGAGCGCGCGCAGCGCGGCCGCGCGCACGCCGCACGGGCCCGCCAGCACCGCGAGCGGCAGCGGCTCGTCCGCGCGCGGCGCCCAGCCGGGCGCGGCAAGCCACGCGAGCGGCTCGGTGAAGAGCGGCGTCGCGCCGTCGCGCGGCGGGTCCTCGCCCGGCTCGTGGCGCACGAACGCCGCGTCGAGCCGGCGCTCGTCGTATTGCGCAAGCAACCCGGCTGACATCCCGACGTGCATCTCGAGCGCGAGCCCCGGATCGTGCCGGTTCAGGCCGGCGAGGACGGCGGGCAGATCCGGCACCGCGACGTGTTCGCTGACGCCGATCACGAGCCTGCGCTGCCCGGCCGACAGCGCGGCGAGCGCGCGCTCGTGCGCGTCGAGCAGGTCGCGCGCGGCGGGCAGGAACGCGGCGCCGACGGCGGCGAGCGTCACGCGCCGCGGCGTGCGTTCGAGGAGCGGCTTGCCGAGCTGTGCTTCGAGCCGCTTGAGCTTCAGGCTGACGGCCGATTGGGTGGTGCCGAGCGCGTCGGCGGCGCGCGTGAAGCTCGCGAGGTCGGCGACGAGAACGAACGCGCGAACGGCGTCGAGATCGAGCGGTTTCATTTCAAATGAAAATGGATGAAATATTCATTGATGTCTGTTTATTATAGATGACGAGGCCTAAGCTGCATGCGTATCCCAACCGTCAAGGAGAAACACGATGCCGTTCACCCGTATCGCATTGCGCGAAGGCAAGTCCGCCGAATACCGCCGGGCGCTGTCGGAGGGCGTTCATCGCGCGTTGCAACGCGCGTTCGACGTGCCCGTCGACGATATTTTCATGACCGTGACCGAGCACAGCGCCGATAATTTCTTTTATGGCCGCGACTATCTCGGGATCGCGCGCAGCGACGATCTGGTGATGATCCAGATCACCGCGAACAACACGCGCACGCTCGAGCAGAAGCGCGAGCTGTACCGGCTGATCGCCGACCATCTCGCCGAACGCCCGGGCGTGCGCCGCGAGGACGTGTTCATCAGCCTCGTCGAGGTGCTGAAGGAGGATTGGTCGTTCGGCAATGGCATCGCGCAGTATGTGAGCTGAAACTCGGCGCGCTCGGGCCGGTCGGACGGCTGAAGGCCGACGAGCTGACATGACAAGTTGAAACGCGGTGCGCCGGCGCGCGGGCGATTCGCTCGTCCGCACGCGGCGTTCCGCCTCATTGGCTGTAAAAAGGGCCGTGTACTATGGAGAACGTCGGAGTCCGTCGACGCGCGCGAGACGCGCAGCGGGCGGCCTGACCTACGCCGGAGCTTCCATGGCGCGCGTTCTGGAAATCGTATTGGACTTTCCGCTGCAGGGCTGGCAAGCCGGGCGCGGGTCGCGGGCGCGCACGGCGCGCGATCTCGGCGCGGAGCTTGCGCGGGCATGGCGGATCTGTCCGCCGGTGAAAATGCGCCGCGGGCACGAGCGCGTGACGATCGAGCCGTGCCGGTTCGTCGAGGCGCAGCCCGACGACGGCGGTCGCTGGCAGACCTGGATCGAGGCGACCGCGCAGGCGCGGCGCGTGATTGCGGTGCGCTGCCATCCGTTCGTGCCGGGCGTGACGGTGCGCGAGCGTTTCGACGACTACCGCGGCGACGTGCGGGTCGCGACGCCGGTCGCGGAGCATCATGCGTCGAGGGCGGCCCCATCGGCGTCGGATTCGCGCGATGCCGATGCCGATGCCGCCGAGCACGGCGCCGCGCCCCCCGAATCTCGATCCGCCGACCAGCCCGCGCATGGCTTCGTCGCCGAGCGCCGACACGGGCGCTGGCTCGACGCGGACGGCATCGAGGTCGAGCTGACGCTCGACGACATCGCGTTTGCGCCGGCCGCCGCGTTGTCCGAGACCACCCGTGCCGTCCCTTCGCGCATCTGCGAATTGCGTCTCGCCGTTGCCGATCCTGACGATCCCGCCGCGCGCGCCGCCGCGCTGCGCGCGCTCTTCAATGCGGCCCGCGAGCTGAGCGGCGCGTGGCCGGCGTCGCTGTCGCCGACGAGCGTTCTCGACCGCGCGTGCACGGGCGACGCGCCGGACGCGATCGGCGCGCCGGCGAAGGCGCAGTCGGTCGACTTGTCGAACGTGCGCACGCAGCGCGCGGCGTTCTTCGCGCTCGGCTGCGGCGTGACCGGGCAGTGGCTCGGCAACGAGGCCGGCGTGCGCGACAAGGCGGACCCGGAATACGTCCATCAGATGCGCGTCGCGCTGCGCCGGCTGCGCACGCTCGCGCGACTCTTCCCGCGCTATGCCGATGCAGCGTGGAAGGACGCGTTCTCCGGCGATATCGGCTGGCTCGGCGGGATGCTCGGCGCGGTGCGCGACTGGGACGTGTGCGTGACGTCGACACTGCCCGCTCTCGCCGCCGCCGACGGCGACGAGGCCGCGTGGGCGGGCACGCTCGATGCCGCCTGCGCGCAGGGCGACGCGGCGCGCGCCGAGTTGCGGCAGGCGCTCGGCACCGCGCGCTACACGCGGCTCGTGCTCGCGTGGCTCGAATGGCTGAGCCTGTTTCCGCTCGGGGAGGCCGATCCGGCGCACGGCAAGACGCTGTCGCTCAAGCGGTACGCGGCGAAGCGCGTGAGCCGGCTGTTCGGCCATCTGTACGGCGCGGGGCGCCTGACGACGCTCGACGCGGCCGCGCGTCACCGCGTGCGGATCGACGCGAAGCGGCTGCGCTACGCGCTGGAGTTCTTCTCGTCGCTCGCGTCGCGCCGCACGCGCGAGGGCACGGTGCGGCTGCTCGCGCGCGTGCAGAACGCGCTCGGCGAAGCGAACGACGCGGCCGTCGCGCTGCGCTGCCTCGAGCGGCTGTCCGCGCCGCCGTACCAGCTCGGCTTCGCGCGCGGCTACGGCGCAGCGGCGCAGCGCTATGCCGCGGAGGCGGCCGAGCAGATGCTGCGCGGGATGCGCGCGCCGAAGATCGGCGGCAGGAAGGCGTGACTATAATGGCCTCCCGTCTTGCTTCGCCGCGCCGATGACCGCCGATTCGTCCTCTTCCCGTCCCGATGCGCGCGCCGCGCGCGAGCCGCTCGCGCTGCGCGGCGAGCTGTGGTTGCGCGCGGGCGGGCAGACGCTCGGCGGCGCGGCCCGTATCGCGCTGCTCGCCGCGATCGGCGAGACCGGCTCGATCACGCGCGCGGCGAAGGCGGTCGGCCTCAGCTACAAAGGCGCGTGGGACGCTATCGACACGATGAACAACCTCGCGGGCGAGCCGCTCGTGCTGCGCTCGACGGGCGGCAAGGGCGGCGGCGGCACGACGCTCACGCCGCGCGCGACCGCGCTGATCGCGGCGTTTCGCGCGATCGAGCGCGAGCATCGGCGCTTCATCGACGCGGCGAGCGCGGCGGTCGAAGGCTTCGAGGTCAATTGGGAACTTATCGGGAGAATCGGCATGAAGACGAGCGCACGCAACCAGTTGTTCGGCAAGGTCCTGGCGGTCAAGCACGGCGCGGTGAACGACGAAGTGGTGCTCGCGCTGCCGGGCGAACACACGATCACGGCCGTGGTGACGCACGAGAGCACGCAGGAGTTGGGGCTCGCGCCGGGCGTCGAGGCCTGCGCGCTCGTGAAGGCGTCGTGGGTCGTGCTCGCGGTCGAAAACGGCTCGCCGCTCAGGCTGTCGGCGCGCAATCAATTGCACGGCGTCGTCGAGACGGTCACGCGCGGCGCCGTGAACAGCGAGGTGCTGCTTTCGCTCGACGGCGGCATGACGCTCGCGGCGATCGTCACGAACGACAGCGTCGACGCGCTCGGGCTCGCGAAGGGCGCGAGCGCGGTGGCGACATTCAAGGCGTCGAGCGTGATCCTCGCGGTCAACGGATGACGTCGCGGCCGCGCCGGCCGGGCGGCGAACGGCGGCACGCCCGCAGAGCCGGCTCATCGCTGCCGGCCTTCCGAATCCGCGGGCCGATTCGGGGCGACGATCGACGCCGCCGTCACCGCATGCTCGTCACCCATTCGGCGACCGGCGTATCGGGCAGCACGCGCCCCTCCTGGAGCCGCACGACCTGATCGCCGAACGCGGCGACGTCGTCCGGATCGTGCGTGATCAGCACCATCGGAATGTCGAGCCGCATCTGCAAGTCGGTCAGCTCGCGGCGCATCCGCTGGCGCATCGCGACGTCGAGCGCCGAGAACGGCTCGTCGAGCAGCAGGATTCGCGGCTGCGCGATCAGCGCGCGCGCGAGCGCGACGCGCTGCTTCTGCCCGCCCGACAACTGCGCAGGATAGTGTCCCGCCAGCGCTTCGAGCTCGAACGCGCGCAGCCAGTACGCGGCGGCGTCCGGCAGTTCCTTCGCGCGCGGATTGCGCCAGCCGCGCTTCAGCCCGAATGCGAGGTTCTGCCGGACATTCAGATGCGGAAACAGCGCGTAGTCCTGGAACAGGTACGCGACGCGGCGCGCCTGCGTCGGCACGTCGATGCCGCGCGTATCGTCGAACAGCGTGTCGCCGCCGATCGAGATCGTGCCCCGATCGGGCGCGAGCAGGCCGGCGATCGCCTGCAGCGTGAGGCTCTTGCCCGCGCCGGACGGCCCGAACAGCACGATGCGCTGCGCGTTCGACACGAACGACACGTCGAGCGTGAAGCGCCGCTCCGGTGTGACGAGCGTCTTGCGGATGTCGACGACGAGGCTCATCTCATCTCGCTCCGGCGAGCGCGCGCTGCGGCACGAGCCGCCCCGCGACGAGCAGAATCAGCACGCAGGTCGCGGACGTGACGAGCACGAGGAAGTTCGCGGTCGTGTCGTCGCCCGCCTGCACGGCCGCGTAGACCGCGACCGACAGCGTCTGCGTGCGTCCGGGCAGATTGCCCGCGATCATCAGCGTCGCGCCGAATTCGCCGAGCGCACGCGCGAACGCGAGCAGCGCGCCCGCGAGAATGCCGCGCGCGGCGAGCGGCAGCGTCACGCGAAAGAAAATTCCGGCTTCGCTGATGCCGAGCGTGCGGGCCGCGCGCTCGAGCTGCGGGTCGACCGCCTCGAACGCGGCGCGCGCGGACTTCAGGATCAGCGGAAACGCGACGACCATCGACGCGATCACCGCGCCTTGCCACGTAAACACGAGCTGGATGCCGAGCCGGTCGAGCCACGCGCCGAGCACGCCGCGGCGGCCGAGCAGCACGAGCAGGTAGTAGCCGAGCACTGTCGGAGGCAGCACGAGCGGCAGCGTCAGCAGTGAATCGATCACGTCGCGCGCGCCGGAGCGCCAGCGCGCGAGCGCATAGCCCGTCGCGACGCCGAGCACGAGATCGAGCGCCGTCGCCCAGCCGGCAACCTTCAGCGACAGCAGCAGCGGAACCCAGGCGTCGTGCATCGCGCATTCCGGTCAGTTCGAGGCGCTCGCGCCGTTCGCGGCCGGCTTGAAGCCGTACTTCGCGAGCACCGCCTGGCCCGCGGGCGACAGCACGAACGCGACGAAGCCCTGCGCGGCGGCCGCGTGCCGGCTGTCCTTGACGACGGCGATCGGATAGGTGATCGGCGTTTGCGTTGGGACGGTCAGCGCGACTTTCACGCGCTCGGGCATCACGGCCGCGTCGGTGCCGAACACGAAGCCCGCGTCGACTTCGCCGCGCGCGACGTAGTCGAGGCTCTGGCGCACGTTCGCGGCGAGCACGCCCTTGGCGCTGACGTCGTTCCACACGCCGGCCGCCTTCAGCGCGCCCTCGGTGTAGCGGCCGACGGGCACCGACGCAGGATCGCCGAACGCGACGCGCTTCACGGCGGGCGCGGCCAGATCGCGCAGCGAGCCGAACGTCGCGCGGCTGTCGGCGGGCACGATCAGCACGAGCGAGTTCGCGGCGAAGTCGCGGCGCGTGCCGTCGGCGATCACGCGCTCGGCGGTCGCGCGATCCATCGCCTTCTGGTCGGCCGACGCGAATACGTCGGCCGGCGCGCCCTTCGCGATCTGCTGCATCAGGACGTCGGACGCGCCGAAGTTGAACAGGATCTTCGTACCCGGATGCTGCTTCTCGTAGGCATCGCCGACTGCCTTGAACGCATTGGTGAGGCTCGCCGCGGCCGACACGACGAGCTCGTCGGCGGCATGCGCGGCCGGCGCGGCGAAGCCGGCGGCGAGCGCGAACAGCGTGGCGACAAGCAGGAACAGGCGGCGGGCAGAACAGGCGGGAGCGGACATGGCGGGAAACGATGAGGTGGACGGAAACCGTAATCGTAATATACGCGAGGTGATAGCGGATCGGATTGCTGGACTGTGCTGCTGCTGCATGACGCCGCAGCGAGGTGGGAGGCGGGGGATTCGGCGTGGGGATTGGCGGAGCGGCTGATCGGAGGATCAGCGGGGCAGAAAGGCCGATCGGCGCCCCCACGGGCCTGCGGCCCCTCCAGCGGACTGTCGGTGATCCTTACGCGTGCTCGACGGCGGCGGGCATGCCGAACGTCTGCTGCTGAGCCGGCCGCGACGCGGGCCGGTAGTTCGGATTCGCCTTCCAGCGCGCCCGCACGTACGGCCGTTCGTGACCGGAGAGTTGCAGTGCGACCGCAGTGACCCAGCGGTGCGACGGCACGGTGACGCCGTGCAGCGCGATCGTGACGGCCACGAGACTCGTCACGACGGCGGGCGCCGACCAGCGGTGCGGCGTCGCGCGCCAGGAGCCGGCGATGAACGACAGCGCGGCGAGTGCGCCGATCACGCAGCCCGTGACCGCCTCGGACGGCGAATGCGCGTCGAGCGCGACGCGCGACAGCCCGACGGCCACTCCCGCCGCAAGCCCGACGACGATTCCCGCGATACGCACGGCTGGCTTCGCGCGGGCGAGCGCGAGAAACATCGCGACCGGATAGACTGATGTCGACAGCATCGCGTGGCCGCTGAAGCCCGTGAAATCCCACGCGCGCACGCCGATGCCCCAGCCGAGGAACGCGATTTTCGTGAGCGCGACGGCGCCGATCGCAACGCCGAGCACGGCGAGCCATGCGGCGGCGCGGCGAAGCGAATAGCCGAGCGCAAGCCAGACGGCGATCGTGACGGCGAGGGGCAAGGTCAGGCCGACACCGCCTAGGGCGGTGATCGAGATCCACAGACGGGGCGGCAAATCGAACATCGGGGCTGCGGGCAGGTACGGAGAATGCGGGATACTTGCTTAACGCATGAGCCGGAAATAGCGACTACAACGAAGACAAGCGCGAGCACCCAGTATACCGGTCGGCACGGGCCGCGCTCCGATCGTAAGCCGGCAGGGAACTATCGGGTGTCAGGATAAATCCCAGAAACAGTGGTATTGTGCATTGCACAAACCAAAACGATTGAACCCATTGCGGTGTCCCAATTTTCTGACTGCGAGCCCCGACCGATGACCAAAAGTCTGACGAAATTCTGGCTGGGCGGTGTGAAACGCTTGCTGCACATGCCGAACGCGCGGACGTCGAAGTCCGCTCTGAAGGCTGCCCAAAAGATGGCGGCCGACTGGCCGTTCTCCGAAACCGTCGCCGCTGTCGCGACGCCCGCCGAGCCGGCCCCGCCCGTCGCGCGCGAGTCGCGCGTGCGGCCGCGCGCCGCCGCATGGGCGGGCGGCGAATGGATTCGTGCCGATCACCCGCTGCCGCCTGCGTTCGGGCGCTTCGTCAAGCATCTCGAATACGGGCTGTACGTGCCGCCCGGCGTGAAGACAGACGGCCTGCCGCTCGTCGTGATGCTGCACGGCTGCAAGCAGGACATGGATCAGTTCTCGCAAGGCACGCGGATGAACCTGCTCGCGGACCGATACGGCTTTGCCGTGCTCTATCCTGAGCAGTCGCTCAGCGCGCACGCGCACGGTTGCTGGCATTGGTACGAAGACACCGTGCATGGCGGGCGCGGCGAAGCGCAGGCGGTCGTTGCGCTCGTCGACGCGCTCGTCGCCGAACGCGGCTTCGACGCGTCGCGCGTCTATGCGGCCGGCCTGTCGGCGGGAGCGGGGCTCGTGACGCTGCTCGCGCTGCACTTTCCGCAGCATTTCGCGGCCGTGGCGCTCCATTCGGGGCCGGCGTTCGGCGATGCGCATTCCGGGATCACCGCAATGGACGTGATGCGCCGCGGCCTGCACCGCAATCCCGCCGTCGTCGTCGACGCGCTCGTCGAGCCGGGCTCGCATCCGGGGATGCCGGCCCTCATCGTGCATGGCGATGACGATCGCGTCGTCGTGCCGAAGAACGCGGACGAACTTGCTATACAGTTCCTGCGGCTGAACGGCCTCGCCAATCCCGACGGCGAACCGGCGGGCGTCGAGCGTTTCGAGACGCGCGCAGCCGACGTGCGCACGATCGACTACCGTTGCGACGGCGAATCGGTCGTGCGCCTCTGCCGGGTCCACGGTCTCGCGCACGCGTGGGCGGGCGGCGACGACAGCGTGCCGTTCCATTCGGCGGCCGGTCCCGACGCGAGCGAATTGATCTGGTCTTTCTTCGCGTCTCGCGCGCGGGCGACTGTCGCGTCGTAACGACGCACGCACGGGAACGGCTGGCACCAGTTCAGGGTTTTCCCTATAATGCGGGTAAATACCTAAGAGAAAACCCTTGGATTGGAGTGACCGATCATGTATCTGCTGAGCCGCCTGTTCCTGTTCCTGACGAAGTCGCCCGAGCAACGCGCGAAGGAACGCGCCGATGCGTATCTCGCCGGCGCATCCGATCTGTACGATCTCGAATTCCGGATGCGCAAGCTCGATCGCGAAGCCGCACTCGATCGTGCGTAATTTCGCGTTAAACGCATACTGAATTTATACGCATAAAGTCGCCAAAGCGAAAAAAGGGCGCGCCGGCTCTGGCCTGCGCGCCCTTTTTGTCATGCCGGCGCTCGCGCGCTGCCCTTACTGTCGTTACGCAACGACGAGGCGCACCGCGACGTTGTTGCGCGTCGCATTCGAGTACGGGCAGACCTGGTGCGCACGATCGATGAGCGCCTTCGCGGCCGCCACGTCGAGCCCGGGCAGCGCGACGCGCAGCTCGACGTCGAGCGCAAATCCCCCTTCCTCGTTCGGGCCGATGCCCACTTCTGCGGTGACAGTCGTGTCCGCGGGCAGCGTCTGCTTGTTCTGGCCCGCGACAAACTTCATCGCGCTCAGGAAGCATGCCGAATAGCCGGCGGCGAAGAGCTGCTCGGGGTTCGTGCCTTCGGCGCCCGCGCCGCCCAGCTCGCGCGGCGCGGCGAGCTTCACGTCGAGCTTCTGATCGTGGGACGTCGCGCGGCCGTCGCGGCCACCGGTGCTGGTTGCTGCCGTTTTGTACAGAATGTTCATGCTGGACTCCTGTTTCGTGAGAGGAATGGGCCTCGACGAATCGCAATGCTCGGGCCACGACAGAAATATAGCTAGCTAATCATTAGTGTGCAAATTAATTTTTGAGGGTGTGATCCGATAGACGAAGGCGAGGGTGGTCAGGCGTCGTCGGCGTCCGCCAGCGCTTGACGCAGTCGCGTCAGATCCTCGCGCAGCCGGATCAGGAAATCGGGCGTCTGGCGCATCGCGCAAAACAGCTCGGCGGGCACGGACCGGGCCTTGTGCTTGAGCGCTGCGCCTTCGGCGGTGAGCCGGGCGTGGACGATCCGCTCGTCGTTCGTGTCGCGCACCCGCTCGATGTAGCCGAGCGCCTCCAGGCGCTTCAGGAGCGGCGTGACCGTCGCGGGATCGAGGCTGAGCCGCGCGGCGATGTCCTTGACGGCCATGTCGTCGGATTCCCACAGCACGAGCATTGCGAGGTATTGCGGATAGGTGAGCGCGAGCTTGTCGAGCAGCGGCTTGTACGCTTTCGTCATCGCGAGCGACGTCGAATAGAGCGCGAAGCAGAGTTGGTCGTCGAGCGTGAGCGGGAAAGTCGGCGAGTCGTTCATGGCGAAAGTTTCGATAAGGTGCAAAAGATTCGTGTACTAACGATTTTGCGCCTAACCATGCCGATTGGCGAGAGGCGAGGATCGATCAAAAGGGGAGCCGGCGAATCGGGTGATCGCCGCCACGGCGGCAGCGGCAGCGGTATCGTCGAGCTCAATGGCAGCGAGGCCGACGGCGCCGGACCTGGCGGACGGCGAAAGCCGGCGGGCGCGAATGCGCCGCAGCGGGCGGCGACGGAATGCGTGTCGAGTGCGGGAGCGTGTGGAAAGAGGGCGAGAGGACGCTATGGCGATGCCGTTTCGCGGGAGGGGCGTTTTCGTTGCGATGCGGCGTCGCCGTCGGGCGATTCGTCGATTCCCTCATTTGACGCCGCGTTCGTGCCGTTTTCCTCGCTAAAGCAGCATCGCGGCCCTGCCGGCCAATCGGCGCCGTACGATGACCTGCGCGGGACGCCCACGCTTTCGCGCGGCCATCCCGCTTCCGGCCGGGGCGCTCACCGATCGGGGGCGTTCGGCAGCTTCGACGCCCCGGGCTCCTGCACGCCGAAGCAGCCGCGATAGGTCGCGTAGAACGAGCAGTAAAGCATCGCGGTGATGACGATCGATGCCGGCATCATCACCGCGAGCGCGTATGCGCCGGCGCCGAGCGCCTGCATCAGCGCGGCGAGCCCGAACGACACGCCGAGCGCGAGCCCGAACCACAGCAGCCCGTAGACAGTGAACGCGCCCTTGTTGCGCCAGCAGCTCACGACGCTGAAGAACAGCGCCTTCACGGGCGGAATGTCGTGCCACGCGGTCAGCACCGGCGCGAACCAGAACATCATCGCGACCGGCGCGTACAGCGCGGCCGCGATCAGCACCGCAATCTTGACGCCCGGCGAATCGAGCGCTTCCGGCCCGAGGTTTTCGGCGCCGAGGCCGAACATGATCTTCAGCAGCGTGCCGCCGTCGCCGAGCGCCGAGCACGCGAACACGGCCGCCATCGATACGATGTAAAGCCCGCCGAGCGTGAACAGCCGCTGCGTGACGATCGGCCCGTACGAGCGGAAGCCGTCGATCAGGATCGTCGGCAGCACCTGCTTGCCGGCGATCGTGTCGCGGCACGCCGCCATGAAGCCGACCGCGATGCCGGGAATGAACAAGAGCGGCAGCGCGGCGCCGATCACGGGCACGAGCGACACCAGCATCATCGCGAGCAGGTACGTGAAGAACAGCGTGACGAACGCGAGCGGATTGCGCCGGAATAGCCAGATGCCCTGGCGGAACCACACGTAGCCGGTCTTGGCGGAGACTTCGATCAGTTGCATGCGTGGGTCTCGGGGAGCGCGCCCGCGTGCGCGATGCGTTCGCGCAGGATGCGTTCGAAATGGCCCGGGTCGTGCGGCTTCAGCATCTGCGCGGCGCGGGGGAGGTGGAAATCATACAGGCGCGATACCCAGAAGCGGTACGCGCCCGCGCGCAGCATGTCGCCCCAGTGGCGGCGCTCGTCCGCGGTGAACGGGCGCACCGTCTGGTACGCACGCAGCAGCGCGTCGGCGCGAGCGGCGTCGAGCGCGCCCGTCGGCAGATCGACGCACCAGTCGTTGACCGTCACCGCGACGTCGAACAGCCATTTGTCGCAACCGGCGAAGTAGAAATCGAAGAAGCCGCCGAGCCGCACCGAGTGGCCGGTGTCCGGGGCCGCGTGCGCGAAGAGCGCGTTGTCGCGGAACAGGTCGCAATGGCATGGGCCTTCCGGCAGCGCCGCGTAGTCGTCCGATGCGAAGAACGCGGCCTGGTGCGCGAGCTCGCTTTCCAGCAGCGCGCGCTGCTCGCCCGTGATGAGCGGCGCGATCGCAGGCACCGTGTCGCGCCACCACGGCAGGCTGCGCAGGTTCGGCTGATGCCGCGGATAGTCGCGGCCCGCGAGGTGCATGCGCGCGAGCATCTGGCCGACTTCGACGCAGTGCTCGACGCCGGGCGCGAGCTCCGCCGCGCCTTCGAGCTTCGTGACGATCGCGGCCGGCTTGCTGTGCAGCTCGCCGAACAGCGTGCCGTCGTCGCGCGCGACGGGCGCGGGCACGGGCACGCCGTGCTTCGCGAGATGGCTCATCAGATCGATGTAGAACGGCAGTTGCCCGGCCGTCAGGTTTTCGAAGATCGTGAGCACGTATTCGCCGCGCGTCGTCGTCAGGAAGAAGTTGCTGTTCTCGATGCCGGACGGGATGCCGCGGAACGCGACAACGTCGCCGAGATCGTAGTGGCGCATCCAGAGTGCGAGGTCAGCGTCGGAAACTGCGGTGAAAACGGCCATGCAGGAAACATCGGTTCGGGTTGGCGCGCCGGCGGCGCGCCGGTGTCGCAAAAAGGGCGGAAGGGAGCCGGCGCCGCGCGGCGCCGGCGGTGCGTCAATAGTGCAGGTTGACGGACGGAAGGCGGGTGACCGGCACGCCGGCGTCATGCGGGCGCGGCGACGTGTCGGGCGACGCGCTCATCTGATAGCGGGTGCCGAAGTTCGACTTCACGTTGATCTCGACCGGCTTGCCGCGATCCCGGAATTCGGTGACTTCGGTGCCGTTCTTGCTTTTTTCGTGAAAGCTCGGCGTGCGCCGCACGTCGTTGAAATCGACCTTCGACGTCACTTCGGCGCCGGGGCGGTTGATCTTCGTGAGATCGGGCAGCCCGGCCGCCTCGTTGGCCGCGGCCTGGGCCTTTGCGTCGGCGGCTGCCTGGGCGGCGTCGGCGGCGCAGGCGGGGCCGCCGAGAGCGAGTGCCGTCAGGGCGGCGGCGAAAAGGAGCGGCTTCATCGTGTTTCTCCCATTGAACTATTCGATTTTAGCAAATACCGGCGTCATGCCGATGCCGTTCGACGATGCGCGGGCGGCCTTGCCGTCGCGATGGGCATCGGCCGCGCGAGCGGGTTCCGTGATAATGTCGAAAAGACCAGAAGAGGCACAGCTCCATGAAGAACGATCCCAACCGCCGTTTCCGGACGCATACGCCGGGCAGTCCATCCGTCGAAGCGTTCGACGACCCGATCGCCGCCGTCGCGCGGCTCTCCGAGATCTACGAGACGAACACCGCGTTCCTGCGCGACGCGTTCGCGCGCTATCGCCGCAACGATTCGTTCGACGAGCGCGTGCGCGCGTGCTATCCGTTCGTGCGCATCCGCACCGACGTCAACACGCACATCGATTCGCGCCGCTCGTACGGCTTCGTCGCCGGCCCCGGCGTGTTCGAGACGACCGTCACGCGCCCGGACCTGTTCGCGAACTACTACCGCGAGCAATTGCGCCTGCTCGCGAAGAACCATCACGTGCGGATCGAAGTCGGCGTGTCGGCGCAGCCGATTCCGGTTCACTTCGCGTTCTCCGAAGGAATCCATCTCGAAGGCGATCTCGACCGCGACCGCCTCGTCGCGATGCGCGACGTGTTCGATACGCCGGATCTCGCGTACCTCGACGACCGGATCGTCAACGGCACATACGAGCCCGCGCCGGGCGAGCCGCATCCGCTCGCGCTCTTCACGGCGGCGCGCGTCGATTTCTCGCTGCATCGGCTGCGCCACTACACGGCGACGCTGCCGACGCATTTCCAGAACTACGTGCTTTACACGAACTACCAGTTCTACATCGACGAATTCGTGAAGCTCGGCCGCACGATGATGTCGGCGAGCGACGATCCCGACGTGCGCGCGTACCGCAGCGAATATACGGCGTTCGTGGAGCCGGGCGACGTGATCACGTACAACGCGAACCTCGGCGACGAGGAGAGCGAAGGCATGCCGCCGCCGCGCGCGCCGCAGATGCCCGCGTATCACCTGAAGCGCGCGGACGGCAGCGGGATCACGATGGTCAACATCGGCGTCGGACCGTCGAACGCGAAGACGATCACCGATCACATCGCGGTGCTGCGCCCGCACGCGTGGGTGATGCTCGGCCACTGCGCGGGGCTGCGCAATACGCAGCGCCTCGGCGACTACGTGCTCGCGCACGGCTACGTTCGTGAGGATCACGTGCTCGACGCGGATTTGCCGCTATGGGTGCCGATTCCGGCGCTCGCCGAAGTGCAGGTCGCGCTCGAGCGCGCGGTCGCGCAGGTCACGCAGCTCGAAGGCGTCGAGCTCAAGCGCGTGATGCGCACGGGCACGGTGGCGAGCGTCGACAACCGCAACTGGGAGTTGCGCGACCATCGCGAGCCGGTGCAGCGGCTGTCGCAGAGCCGCGCGATCGCGCTCGACATGGAAAGCGCGACGATCGCCGCGAACGGCTTTCGCTTCCGCGTGCCGTATGGCACGCTGCTGTGCGTGTCGGACAAGCCGCTGCACGGCGAGCTGAAGCTGCCCGGGATGGCCGATCAGTTCTATCGTGGGCAAGTCGATCAGCATCTGCAGATCGGCGTGAAGGCGATGGAGATACTCCGCACGAACGGGCTCGACCGGCTGCATAGCCGCAAGCTGCGCAGCTTTGCGGAAGTGGCGTTCCAATAGCGCGGCGAAGCCGACGAGCGCGGCGTTGCGGCGTTGCAGCGATTGCGCGAATCGCGGAAAGCAGAAAGGCCGTCCATGATCCGATCATGGACGGCCTTTTCATTTCGCGTCGACGGCATCGCCGACGGTCGCCGCGCGGTGACGGTGACGCGCCACGTCGCCGCGGCGCGATTAGTCGCCGCGCGTCAGCACTCGCCTTTCTTTGCGTGTCCCGGCGGGCAGAAGCCGCGATGGCGGTGATGCTCTTCCCACTCGCGACGTTCCCAGTAGCGATCGCCATCCCAGTAGCGGTCGCCGTGCCAGCCGACGACGATCGCGGGCGCGGGGGCGACGAGGACGGGCGCCGGCGCCGGCGCGACGACGACAGGCGCGGGCGCGCCGATGTTGACGTCGACGTTCACGGCATGCGCCGCGCCCGACAGCGCGATACCGATACCGGTCAATGCAAAGGCGATCAACGAGCGTTTCATGTTCTGTTCCTCACGAGTTGAAATGAGCGTCCGTTCCGACGTGTGCGGGCGTCGAGCCCCGAACCCGCCGCGTCCGTTTCGACGGACACGCTGCAGGACGGAGTGTGGCGGTGCGATGGATTAATTGACGTGTGGATTTGTAACGGCGCGTTCGCGCATGGTTTGCGCGCACGGATGCGGGTAGCGCCTTGCTTGACAATCCGGTCGGCGCTCGGGCCGCATTGCGGCACATCGCGCGCCGAATTTGACATTTACCCTGCGGCGGGTGAAACGAACGGTTACGAAGTGCGCGCCGCGCCGCGTGCCGGCTGCCGTTTTCGGCCGCCGCGGCGCACGAAAAAACGGGCGGACGCCTCGTCGGCTCCGCCCGTCCGGCGATGCGCGATGCACGCGCCGTTACAGATAGAACATCCGGTCTTCTTCGGGCCGCGGCGGGTGCGCCTCCTCGGTTTCCTCGCCGCGATCCTCGTAGAACGCGAGCACCGCTTCGAGCACCTGGTCCGGATCGTCGATCACCTTCATCAGGTTCATGTCGTCCGGATTGATGAGGCCCATCGGGATCATCTGGTCGCGGAACCACTGCAGCAGGCCGCTCCAGAATGCGCTGCCGACGAGCACGATCGGCACGAGCCGCGACTTCTTCGTCTGGATCAGCGTGAGCACTTCGGACAACTCGTCGAGCGTGCCGAAGCCGCCCGGCATCACGATCACCGCGTCCGAATTCTTCACGAACGTGACCTTGCGCGTGAAGAAATGGCGGAAGCGCAGCGAGATGTCCTGGAAGTGGTTGCCGGCCTGTTCGTGCGGCAGCTCGATGTTCAGGCCGACGGACGGCGCCTTGCCGGCGTGCGCGCCCTTGTTCGCCGCTTCCATGATGCCCGGCCCGCCGCCCGAGATCACGGCGAAGCCGGCGTCGGACAGCTTGCGCGCGATCTGCACGGCGAGCTTGTAGTGCGCGGAATCCGGCTTCAGACGCGCGGAACCGTAGATGCTGACGGCAGGGCGGATCTCGGACAGGTACTCTGTCGCCTCGATAAACTCTGCCATAATCGTGAACATCTGCCACGAAGCGCGGGCCTTCTTCGCCGTCGCGCGTTCTTGATCTGCGAGCGAACGCAGACTCGGAATCACTTTTCTCTTATTCATAATGCCTGAAGAACGAAATCTGGAAGGTAAGACCCTGCTATTGGTTGATGGTTCGAGCTATCTGTATCGGGCTTACCATGCGATGCCTGATTTGCGCGGCCCTGGCGGGGAGCCGACCGGAGCGCTCTACGGAATCATCAATATGCTGCGCCGCATGCGCAAGGATGTCAGTGCAGAGTATAGCGCGTGCGTGTTCGACGCCAAGGGCAAAACCTTCCGCGACGATCTGTACGCCGATTACAAGGCGCACCGGCCGCCGATGCCGCCCGATCTCGCGCTGCAGATCGAGCCGATCCACGCGGCCGTGCGCGCGCTCGGCTGGCCGCTGCTGATGATCGAGGGCGTTGAGGCCGACGACGTGATCGGCACGCTCGCGAAGCAGGCCGAGCAGCATGGCATGAACGTGATCGTGTCGACGGGCGACAAGGATCTCGCGCAGCTCGTCACCGATCGCGTCACGCTCATCAACACGATGACGAACGAGGCGCTCGATCGCGACGGCGTGCTCGCGAAGTTCGGCGTGCCGCCGGAGCGGATCGTCGATTACCTGTCGCTCATCGGCGACACCGTCGACAACGTGCCGGGCGTCGAGAAGTGCGGGCCGAAGACGGCCGTCAAGTGGCTGACGCAATACGGCTCGCTCGACGGCGTCGTCGAGCATGCGGGCGAGATCAAGGGCGTCGTCGGCGACAACCTGCGCCGCGCGCTCGATTTCCTGCCGCTCGCGCGCCAGCTCGTGACGGTCGAGACCGCGTGCGAGCTTGCGCCGCACGTCGAATCGTTCGACGCGTCGCTCGCGACGGACGGCGAAGGCCGCGACGCGTTGCGCGACATCTTCGCGAAATACGGCTTCAAGACCTGGCTGCGCGAGCTCGACAGCGAATCCGCCGCGAACGGCGCGCTCGCCACGGTGGCCGCTGCCGGCGCCGCGCCGGACCCCGCAGGTGGCGCGACGGCCGAGCTGCCGCTCGCCGCTGCGCGCAACTACGCGACCGTGCAGACGTGGGAGCAGTTCGACGCGTGGCTCGCGACGATCTCCGCCGCCGAGCTGACCGCATTCGACACCGAGACGACATCGCTCGATCCGATGCTCGCGCAGATCGTCGGCCTGTCGTTCTCGGTGGAGCCGGGCCATGCCGCGTACGTGCCGCTCGCGCACCGCGGGCCGGACCTGCCCGCGCAACTGCCGCGCGACGAAGTGCTCGCGAAGCTCACGCCGTGGCTCGAGGACGCGAGCAGGAAGAAGCTCGGCCAGCATCTGAAGTACGACGCGCAGGTGCTCGCGAACTACGGGATCGCGCTGAACGGCATCGAGCACGACACGCTGCTTGAATCGTATGTGCTCGAATCGCACCGCACGCACGACATGGATAGCCTCGCGCTGCGCCATCTCGGCGTGAAGACGATCAAGTACGAGGACGTCGCGGGCAAGGGCGCGCAGCAGATCGGCTTCGACGAAGTCCCGCTCGACAAGGCGTCCGAATACGCGGCCGAGGACGCGGACATCACGCTGCAACTGCATCGCGCGCTGTATCCGCAGGTCGCGCGCGAGCCGGGGCTCACGCGCGTGTATCGCGACATCGAGATGCCGGTGTCGCTCGTGTTGCGCAAGATGGAGCGCACCGGCGTGCTGATCGACAGCGACCGGTTGAGCCGACAGAGCAGCGAGATCGCGACGCGGCTCGTCGAGCTCGAGCAGGAGGCCTACGCGCTCGCGGGCGGTGAATTCAATCTCGGCTCGCCGAAGCAGATCGGCCAGATCTTCTTCGAGCGGCTGCAGTTGCCCGTCGTCAAGAAGACGCCGAGCGGCGCGCCGTCGACCGACGAAGAGGTGCTGCAAAAGCTCGCCGAGGACTATCCGCTGCCGAAGCTGCTGCTCGAGCATCGCGGCTTGTCGAAGCTGAAGTCCACTTACACCGACAAGCTGCCGCGGATGGTCAACCCGAACACGGGCCGCGTGCACACGAACTATGCGCAGGCGGTGGCAGTCACGGGGCGGCTCGCGTCGAACGATCCGAACCTGCAGAATATCCCGGTGCGCACGGCGGAAGGGCGGCGCATCCGCGAGGCGTTCATCGCGCCGCCGGGCAGCAAGATCGTGTCGGCCGACTATTCGCAAATCGAGCTGCGCATCATGGCGCACATCTCGGAGGACGAGTCGCTGCTGCGCGCGTTCGCGCACGGCGAGGACATTCACCGTGCGACCGCGGCCGAGGTGTTCGGCGTGACGCCGCTCGAAGTGACGTCCGATCAGCGGCGCATCGCGAAGGTGATCAACTTCGGCCTGATCTACGGGATGAGCTCGTTCGGTCTCGCGTCGAATCTCGGCATCACGCGCGACGCGGCGAAGCTCTACATCGACCGCTACTTCCTCCGCTATCCGGGCGTCGCCCACTACATGGAGGAGACGCGCGCGCGGGCGAAAGAGAGGGGCTACGTCGAAACCGTGTTCGGCCGCCGCCTGTGGCTGCCCGAGATCAACGGCGGCAACGGGCCGCGCCGCCAGGCCGCCGAGCGCGCGGCGATCAACGCGCCGATGCAGGGCACGGCCGCCGATCTGATCAAGCTGTCGATGATCGCGGTCGACGACTGGCTCGAGCGCGGCGGCTTGCGCGCACGGATGATCATGCAGGTGCACGACGAACTCGTGCTCGAGGTGCCGGACGGCGAGCTGTCCGTCGTGCGCGAGAAGCTGCCCGAGATGATGTGCGGCGTCGCGAAACTGAAGGTGCCGCTCGTCGCCGAGGTCGGCGTCGGCGAGAACTGGGAAGAGGCGCACTGACGCGCCGCCCGCCCGGCCTTCGCGCCCGCGGGTACGCACCGTGCATCGTGCACGGTGCGTACCGTTTCCATCGAGTCGTGCTTCGTCGCTTTCCCGCTCGATCGAATTTGAGCGCTTGCGGTCGTCACACAAACTCCGGGACAATGCAAACTTGGGCGTCGCCGTATCCGTCGCGCACGGATGCGCTCGACGCCGAGGCGCTCGCGCGCCTAAAGTGTCCGAACTAGTTAGGATGTCGATTGGCGGCGAACGCAGGCGCGTTCGCCGCCGTGACCGCAGGCAGTCTCGAATCGTAAGGGGAATCGGATGCATCGTTTCATCATCGTCGGCGGCGGCGCGGGCGGGCTCGAACTGGCGACCCGCCTCGGAGACCGCTATGGCGCGCGCGGCAATCGGCAGGCGCGCGCGCTCGTGACCCTCGTCGACCGTTACCCGACCCATATCTGGAAACCCCTGCTGCATGAAGTGGCGGCGGGCAGCATGGATCCGTTCACGCAAGAGCTCGAATACGCGGCGCAGGCGCGCTGGCATGGCTTCGAATTCCATCAGGGCGAGCTGATCGCGCTCGATCGCGCGTCGCGCCGCGTGACGCTTGCCCCCGTCGCCGACAACGATGGCGCCGAGTTGCTGCCGCAGCGCGAGCTGGAATACGACACGCTCGTCATCGCGATCGGCAGCACGACGCATTATTTCGGCGTGCAGGGCGCGCAGGAGCATTCGATCGCGCTCGACACGGTCGCGGAGGCGGAGCGGTTCCGCAAGCGCCTGATCGCCGCGTGCATGCGTGCCGAGCATCAGCCCGCGGAGCCGGCCGTGCAGACCGCCGCCGCGGCCGGGCCGGCGGATGCGCCGGAGCTGGCGGATCCGCCGGCCTCGTCAGCATCGCCGGCCTTGGCCGGGCCGCGCATTCAGGTCGCGATCGTCGGTGGCGGCGCGACGGGCGTCGAGCTGTCCGCCGAACTGCGCAACACCGCGCAGGTGCTGTCCGCGTACGGGCTGCACAAGCTCGATCCGCGGCACGACATCGGCATCGTGCTGATCGAGTCGGGGGCGCGCATCCTGCCGGCGCTGCAGGAGCGCGTATCGACGGCGACCGGCGAATTGCTCGAGAAGCTCGGTGTGCGCCTGATGCTCGGCGAGCGCGTGACCGAAGTCGCGCCGGGCGTCGTGCGCACCGCGAGCGGCAAGAGCGTGCGGGCGGACCTGACGGTGTGGGCGGCGGGCATCAAGGCCCCTTCGGTGCTCGCGAAGCTCGATGGCCTCGAAGTGAACAAGCTCGGTCAGTTGGTCGTGCGCCGCACGCTGCAGACTGAAACCGATCCGAACATATTCGCGCTCGGCGATTGCGCGGGCTGCGAGTGGCCGGGCCACGAGCGGAACGTGCCGCCGCGCGCGCAAGCCGCGCATCAGCAGGCGAGCTTCATGCTGCGCGCGCTCGCCAACCGGCTCGAAGGCCGGCCGCTGCCCGAATTCACCTATCGCGATTTCGGCTCGCTGGTGTCGCTCGGGCACTTCAGCGCGGTCGGCAATCTGATGGGCGGGCTGATCGGCGGCAACATGCTGATCGAAGGGCTTTTCGCGCGCTTCATGTACATGTCGCTGTATCGGCTGCACGTCGCGGCGCTGCACGGTTATCCGCGGATGGTGCTCGACACGGTCGCACACTGGCTGCGGCGCTCGACGCTGCCGCGCGTGAAGCTGCATTAGCGCCGGTGTCGCGCGGGTGTCGGCGCGGCTCGGCCATGCCGACGTTCGACGCGACACACGGACGGCATGCTTGGTTCGACAACCTGTCGCGCTGCCGAATCGGGCACAAACGCGCGCCCATAGCCGCATCGCCGATCGCAGCGCGCTCAATAGACGAGCTGCGACACCCCGCAAGTCAGCGACATGTCGTGAATCGTGCTTTCGCCGACCTGCACGCCGAGCAGTTGCAGCAGCGGCACGACCGCGGCGTCGAGCCCCGACAGCATCGGCGGCAGCGCGCCGCCCAGGAGCGAATCGAGCGCGGTCTGGATCGGGCCGAGCGGCAGGCTGATGCCGATCAGCGAGATTTGCGTTTGCTGCAGCGATGCGCCGAGGCCCGACAGCGCGTTGCCGAGCACGCTGCCGACGCCGTTCGAGTTCGTGCTCTGATAGCCGCCCGTCGTGCCGTAGAACGTGAGCGTCGGCGTGCTGCCCGCGGGCACGTCGGCCATGAGCGACGCAAGCGACTTGATCGTCACGAGGTTCGCGACGTTGACGAGCGTCGCGGGCGTCGAGCAGGTGAACGGCAGCGACGCGGACAGGTTGGCCGGCGTGTCGCCGACGCACAGATTCGCGAGGCCCGTCTGCACGCCGATGGCCGACGCGCAAGTCGACGGCGACGACGTGCAGCTCGCCGACTGCAGCCATGCCTGGCCCGGCGCGATCTGCATCGACAACGGCAGGTTCACCTGTACCGGCACGAGCGCGCCGAGCAGACCGAGCGGCAGGTTCGCGGTGCCGAGCCCGATGTTCAGATAGAGCCGCACCTGCGCGGTGCGCGCGATCGTGCGCCACGTTTTCGTGATGGGATCGACGCCCGCTTCGCCGATGCCGAGCACGGGCGGCTGGATGATCTGCACTTGCAAGCTCGTGTTCAGCCCGCCGACGTTCAGCCCGTTCGCGAGCGAGAACGCCGTTTGCCCGGTCGCGATCTCGGCCGCGACGAGAAGCGCGTCGAACGGGCTGAACGTCGCGTCGAGCGCGGCTTGCGGGTCGGACAGGCCAACCGAGAAGATGCCTGTCGAATTCGCGGTGCTGCCGATCGTGAAGGTCTGGCCGCCGGGGATGTTCGCGCTGATGATCGTCTGCAGCGCGCCGATGCTCGTCTGCAAGTCGGCGTTCGCGACCGACGTTTGCGACAGCGCGGTCAACATCCAGTTCGCGAGCTGCGGGACGGTCGTCTGCGTGTTCAGCAGCGCGTTCACGGTGCCGACGTTCGCGGCGGCCATCAGATCCTTGATCCTGATCCGCGCATTCGCGAGGCCCTGATACGACAGCACCGACAGGTTCAGATTCGTGTGGAGCAGCCCGTTGAGGAGCGCGTTCACGACGCCGCCTTGCAATTGCGCGAGCGCCGTGCCGATCGAGTAGGCGCCGACGTTGGTTGCCTGCGCTGTGCTGGTCGCCGCGACCGTGCGCTGCGCGCCGAGAAAGTAGTACGGCACGACGCGCGTGACCGTCACCTGGACCGCGTTGAGCTGCGCGTCGCTGCCGGCCCCGGCGCCCGGCGCCGAGCCTGCGAAGAAGCTGGGGCCTGTGTTGTCCTTCACGTCCCATCTGCCGCAGACGACCGTCATCGATTGTCCGGACGCAGTGCTGTCGAAGCCGTTGCCGAGCGCGGCCGATTGCGCGGTGGCGGCGGGTTTCGCGCAGCCGTCGTCCATCGTCTGCGCGGCCGCGAGCGCGGCCAGGTCGGCGACGCTTTGCAGCGCGCGGCGCTGATAGAACAGATTGCCGAGATCGACCGCGCCGAGCGCGGCGATCACAACGCCGATCGCGATCGCTGCGATGATGGCGAGCGAGCCGCGCTGGCGTGCGGGCGAGCGGCGCCGCCGATTCGGCTCGCGTCGGTCGGAAAGATCACCGGTGGTCGGGCGGCGTGTCGGCTTGTTCATTCCAACCTCGTTGTGCTTCGTCGGCGTTGCGTGTCGCGCCAGCGCATCATGCGGTCAATCGCGGTTATTTTGCAATCCAATATTTTCCCGGAATGCGCGTATCGGAGAAGACTTATCTCGATATGCAAAGGGAAATGAAAAGCGGTGCGTGCAATTCGTAGGACTGTCAATGAAACGGGCGCTCGTTTGACGTGTTTGACGCGTTTGAAGCGCGCGCATTCATGCGATGCGCGGGCGCGGCGGCCCCGGTATCGCGGCGAGCCATGCAAAAAAGTCGGTCCGGCATCGCCGCCGCTCTTTTACTTCTGACAAAAGGTTGACGCATCCCCGCGTTGTTGGGCATCGTGTACGGGTTCCGCCTCGGCGTGGCCGTCGTGGATCGAATTCATGTCGCCGTCGCGTGTGCCGCGCGTGCGCGGCTACGAGAAGAGAGGAGCGCATTCATGTTGAAACCCGAAGTCGACAGCCTGGTTCCGCACGTTCCGTTCAGCCGCCGCAAGTTCGTCAAGGCGGCGCTCGGCGGCACGTTCGCCGCGGCGGTGCTGCCCGTGTCCGCGCAGACGATCACGACCGATACCGCCGGCCTCGACGTCGGCACCGTCGAGATCCGCTCGGGCGACGCGAGCGTGCCGGCCTATCGCGCGCAGCCGCAGGGCAAGAGCAATCTGCCCGTGATCGTCGTGATCCACGAGGTGTTCGGCGTGCACGCGCACATCGCCGACATCTGCCGGCGCTTCGCGAAGCTCGGCTATCTGGCGATCGCGCCGGATCTGTTTGCGCGGCAGGGCGATCCGTCGAAGTATCCGTCGATCCAGGAACTGATCGACCAGGTGGTCAGCAAGGTGCCCGATCGTCAGGTGACCGAGGATCTTGACGCGACGCTCCGGTGGGCGGGGAAGAACGGCGGCGACCTGTCGCGGCTCGGCGTGACGGGTTTCTGCTGGGGCGGCCGGCAGGCGTGGCTCTTCGCCGAGCACAATCCGCATGTGCGCGCCGCAGTCGCGTGGTACGGCAAGGTGATCGGCGAGACGAGCGAGATGACGCCGTTCAATCCCGTCGATCGTGCGGCGCAACTGAAGGCGCCGACGCTCGGTCTCTATGGCGGCAAGGACGACAGCATTGCGCAGAGCTCGCTCGCGCAGATGCGCGCGCGTCTCGCGGCGGCCGGTACGAAGGCGGCGCGCGAATCGGAAATCGTCGTGTACCCGGATGCGGGCCACGCGTTCTTCGCCGACTACCGCCCGAGCTACGTGAAGGCGGATGCCGATGACGGCTGGAAGCGCGCCGTCGCGTGGTTCCGGCATCACGGCGTGATGTGATGCCGCCGCGCGCGCGTGTGGTGTCGCTTGCGCCCTTACGGATTCGCGCCCGTCGCGACGGGGCGGGACGGGTCCGAGCTCCATTCGCTCCACGAGCCCGCATACAGCGCCGGGTCGTGCAGGCCGGCGATCTCCATCGCCAGCGCATTGTGGCACGCGGTGATGCCGGAGCCGCACTGCAGGATCACCTTGTTCGGAGGCGTCGCGCCGAGCAGCGGATTGAACGCGTCGCGCAGCTCGTGGCCGCTCTTGAAGCGCCCGTCGGCGGTCAGGTTGTCCTTGAAGAAATGGTTGAGCGCGCCGGGGATGTGCCCGCCGACGCGATCGATCGTCTCGTTCTCGCCGCGATAGCGGTCGGCGGCGCGCGCATCGATTACGAGCTGGTCTTTCGTCTTGAGATTCGCGAGCACCGTCTGCGCGTCGACGACCGTCGCGAGCGGTGCGGCCGCGCGGAAGTCGCCCGCCGACTTCGGCGGCGTGTCCTGCGACACCGCGTGGCCCGCCGATTGCCACGCCTGCAGGCCGCCGTCGAGCACCGCGACGGAATCGTGGCCGAGCCAGCGCAGCAGCCACCACAGGCGCGCGGCGTACATGCCGCCTTGCGCATCGTACGCGACGGCCTGCTGGTTCTGCTTGAGCCCGTGGGCCTTCAGCGTGGCGACGAGCGCATCGCGCGCGGGCAGCGGATGACGGCCGTTCGTGCCGGTTTTCGCGCCCGACAGGTCGCGGTCGAGATGCAGGTAGTGGGCGCCCGGAATGTGGCCGGCCGCGTAAGCCTGCTCGCCGAGGCCGGTATCGGCGAGATCGAAGCGGCAATCGAATAAGAGCACGCTGCCCGGCGCGGCCGCGAGACGTTCGGCGAGATTGTCGGCCGAGATGAGCGTGGTGTAGTGAGTGTGTGGCATGACGCCTCCCTTGGAGATACGGGCCGGATGCTCTAAGTCTAAACAAAAAAAGACGGGCCGCAGCCCGTCTTTTCTGTGCCGGCCCGGCGCGAGGCCGGATCGAACAAGGTTTCGGCGAATGTCGCGCGGAGCGCGCCAAGGCCGCGCTCAGATCGCGCCGAGTTGCCGGCGCAGGAACTCGTGGAAGTGCTGCATGCCGTCTTCCATCGGGCTCTGATACGGACCGACTTGCGATTCGCCGCGCTCCATCAGCGCGCGGCGGCCGGCGTCCATGCGCAGTGCGATCTCGTCGTCCTCGATCGCGGTTTCCATGTATGCGGCGCGCTCCGCCTCGACGAACTCGCGCTCGAACAGCGCGATTTCCTCGGGGTAGTAGAACTCGACGATGTTCGTCGTCTTCTGCGGGCCGCGCGGAATCAGCCACGACACGACGAGCACGTGCGGATACCACTCGATCATGAGGCCCGGATAGTAGACCATCCAGATCGCGCCGAACTCCGGCGGCGTGCCGTCGCGATAGCGGAGGACCTGATCGTGCCATTTCTGGTACGTCGGGCTGCCCGGCTTCGCGAGCGCGTTGTGCACGCCGACCGTCTGCACGCTGTACCACTCGCCGAACTCCCACTTCAGGTCGTCGCACGACACGAAGCTGCCGAGGCCCGGATGGAACGGCACGACATGGTAGTCCTCGAGGTAGACCTCGATGAAGGTCTTCCAGTTGTAATTGCACTCGTGGATCTCGACGTGATCGAACTGGTAGCCCGAAAAGTCGAAGTGATGCTTCGTGCCGAGCTCCGCGAGATCGTGCGCGACGTCGCGGCCCTCGGCTTCGAACAGCAGGCCCTGCCAGTTCTGCAGCGGCGTCGCGTGCAGGTTCAGACAGGGCTTGTCCGGAAAATGCGGCGCGCCGAGCAACTGGCCTTCGAGATCGTAGGTCCAGCGGTGCAGCGGGCAGACGATGTTCCGCGCGTGCCCTCGGCCGTTCAGCATGATCGCCTGGCGGTGGCGGCACACGTTCGAGAGCAGCTCGATCTGCGAGGCCTGGTTGCGTACCAGCACGCGGCCTTCGTTTTCGGAAGGCAGCGCAAAATAGTCTCCCGCTTCGGGCACCATCAACTCGTGCCCGACGTAGCGAGGTCCTTTCTTGAAAAGTGTTTCGATTTCGCGCGCGAGGAGCGCCTCATCGAAATAAGCGGTGACGGGAAGCTGGCTATGTGCCGACTTCAATTGCAGTGCGTCGCTCAGATTGGACATTCCCACTCCCGGTGAAAGCGTGAAAGCAGTGAACAACCCAACCATCGAAAATTCGATTTAGGGGAACCGGCGATTATACCTGGATCGGCTTCCTTGGGGTGGGATAAGTGACTGATTTGTGTCAAATTTCCCCCGGAATAGGAATGCGTTCCGTGCGAATTGCACACGCGGCGCGGCGCGTGCAGGCCCCGTGAAGCCAAGTCGGCAGGTCGCAAAATTCTCTTTTGCCGTAGAATGTCCGACTTGTTTTGAATTTTGACACCCCGTCCATGGCGAAAACCGCAACCCCAGGCGCGTCCGCGTCCGACCCCGGTTCCGGCCCGCTGCCGGAAAACTACGAGATGGCGCTCGCGGAACTGGAGGCGCTCGTCGCCCGAATGGAGGGCGGGACGCTGAGCCTCGAGGATTCGCTTGCGGCGTACCGTCGCGGCGCGGCGCTCGTTGCATTTTGCCAACAACAATTGGAAAAAGCGGAGCAGCAGGTGCGCGTGCTCGACGGCGCCGCGCTCAAGCCGCTTTCCGCAGGAACGGCCGCCGCGGACGGCGAAGACGACGATCTATGACATTCGACCAATGGATGCGCTCGGTGCTCGAGCGTGTCGAGACGGCCCTCGGCCATTATTTGCCGGCTGAGACTGTGGCGCCCGCGCAACTGCACGAAGCGATGCGCTATGCGGTGCTCGGGGGCGGCAAACGGGTGCGTCCGCTGCTGTGCCATGCGGCGGGCGAGCTCACGGGTGCGTCGGAGGCGGCGTTGAACGCCGCGTCGTCGGCGCTCGAGATGATTCACGTGTATTCGCTCGTGCACGACGACATGCCGTGCATGGACGACGACGCGCTGCGTCGCGGCAAGCCGACCGTCCACGTCAAGTACGACGAGCCGACCGCGCTCCTCGTCGGCGATGCGCTGCAGTCGCAGGCCTTCGTCGCGCTGACCGACGCCGCCGCGCTGCCGGCCGACCGGCAGGCGGCGCTCGTGTGCGAGCTCGCGCTCGCGAGCGGCTCGATCGGCATGGCGGGCGGCCAGGCGATCGATCTCGCGAGCGTCGGCGTGGAGCTCACGCGCGACGCGCTGGAGACGATGCACCGGATGAAGACGGGCGCGCTGTTGCGCGCGTCGGTGCGGATGGGCGCGCTCGCGGGCGAGACGCCGTCCGGCGACGCGATGCACGCGCTCGACGCCTATGCGGCGGCCGTCGGCCTCGCGTTCCAGGTGGTGGACGACATTCTCGACGTCACCACCGATTCCGCGACGCTCGGCAAGACGGCCGGCAAGGACGCGGCGAACGACAAGCCGACCTACGTGTCGATCATCGGCCTCGACGCGTCGCGTGCGCTTGCCGCGCAACTGCGCGCCGATGCGCACGCCGCGCTCGAGCCGTTCGGCGCGCGCGCGCAGCGCCTGGCCGAACTGGCGGACCTGGTGGTGAACCGGGTTAGCTGACGCGAAAGCCCGCCGCCGCGCCCACGCTACGGGTGGTGCGCGCAAGAAGTGCGGGCGCGTTTGTTTTCCTACAATGGAACGACGATGTACGACTTGCTGAAAACCATCGACGACCCGGCGGACCTGCGCCGTCTCGATCGTCGCCAACTGCAGCCGCTCGCCGACGAGCTGCGCGCGTTCGTCCTCGACAGCGTGTCGAAGACGGGCGGCCATTTGTCGTCCAATCTCGGCACGGTCGAGCTGACGATTGCGCTGCATTACGTGTTCGATACGCCGGATGACCGGATCGTGTGGGACGTCGGTCACCAGACCTATCCGCACAAGATCCTGACGGGCCGCCGCGACGGGATGAAGACGCTGCGCCAGCTCGGCGGCATCTCGGGTTTTCCGCGCCGTTCGGAATCCGAATACGACACGTTCGGCACCGCGCACTCGAGCACGTCGATCTCGGCCGCGCTCGGGATGGCGATCGGCAGCAAGCTGAACGGCGACGACCGCTTCTCGATCGCGGTGATCGGCGACGGCGCGATGACGGCCGGCATGGCGTTCGAGGCGATGAACAACGCGGGCGTGTCCGAGGATGCGAAGCTCCTCGTGATCCTGAACGACAACGACATGTCGATCTCGCCGCCCGTCGGCGCGCTGAACCGCCATCTCGCGCGGCTGATGTCGGGCCGCTTCTATGCGGCCGCGCGCGCGGGCGTCGAGCGCGTGCTGAGCGTCGCGCCGCCCGTGCTCGAGCTCGCGCGCAAGCTCGAGGAGCATGCGAAGGGCATGGTCGTGCCGGCCACCCTCTTCGAGGAATTCGGCTTCAACTACATCGGGCCGATCGACGGCCACGATCTCGATTCGCTGATCCCGACGCTGCAGAACATCAAGGAGCTGCGCGGGCCGCAGTTCCTGCACGTCGTGACGAAGAAGGGCCAGGGCTACAAGCTCGCCGAGGCCGACCCGGTGCTCTATCACGGGCCCGGCAAGTTCAACCCGGCGGAAGGCATCAAGCCGTCGACGACGCCCGCGAAGAAGACCTACACGCAGGTGTTCGGCGAATGGCTGTGCGACGCGGCGGAACTCGATGCGCGCGTAGTCGGCATCACGCCCGCGATGCGCGAAGGCTCGGGCATGGTCGAGTTCGAGAAGCGCTTCCCGGAGCGCTACTACGACGTCGGCATCGCCGAGCAGCACGCGGTGACGTTCGCGGGCGGCCTCGCGACGGAGGGGCTCAAGCCCGTGGTCGCGATCTATTCGACGTTCCTGCAGCGCGCCTATGATCAGTTGATTCACGATGTCGCGCTGCAGAACCTGTCCGTCGTGTTCGCGATCGACCGCGCGGGCCTCGTCGGCGCGGACGGCGCGACGCACGCCGGCGCATACGATCTCGCGTTCCTGCGCTGCATCCCGAACATGACGGTGATGGCCGCGTCGGACGAGAACGAGTGCCGCCAGATGCTGTACACCGCGCTGCAACAGCCGAACCCGACCGCGGTTCGCTATCCGCGCGGCGCGGGCACGGGCGTTGCAACCGTCAAGGCGTTCACGGAGCTTCCGCTCGGCAAGGGCGAAGTGCGCCGTCGCACGTCGCAGCCGGACGGCAAGCGCATCGCGATTCTCGCGTTCGGCACGATGGTCGCGCCGTCGATCGCGGCGGCCGAGGCGCTCGACGCGACCGTCGCGAACATGCGCTTCGTGAAGCCGATCGACGCCGAACTCGTGCGGGAGCTCGCGCAGACGCACGACTACCTCGTCACCGTCGAGGAAGGCTGCGTGATGGGCGGCGCGGGCTCCGCGTGCGTCGAGGCGATGATGGAAAGCGGCGTGGTCCGTCCGGTGCTGCAGCTCGGCCTGCCGGACCGCTTCGTCGATCACGGCGATCCGGCGAAGCTGTTGTCGATGTGCGGCCTCGACAGCGACGGCATCGCGAATTCGATTCGCGAACGCTTCCTGAACCATGCGGCGAGCGTCGCGAGTCCGGCGAAGCGCGTCGCATAACCGTCGCGTCAGGCCGCCGCGCGGCGGCGTTCCCTCGAATGCATGGGCCTGCGGGCCCATGTTGCATTTCCGGCAGGTCGGGCGGCATAGGGCGATGTCGCGCCGCGCGACCCTACAAGGATCGAACAAGATGAACCTGATGAATCCCGAATTCGTGATGCCCGACGTGCAAAGCACGGTCGATACCCGGCAGATGCCGATCCAGCGCGTCGGCGTGCGCGCGGTCCGCCATCCGCTGACGGTGCGCACCGCCGAGGGCGAGACGCAGGCCACAGTCGGCACCTGGAATCTCGACGTGCATCTGCCGGCCGATCAGAAGGGCACGCACATGTCGCGCTTCGTCGCGCTGCTCGAGGAAAGCGACGGGCCGCTGACGGCCGACGCGTTCCGCGCGATGCTCGCGACGATGCTCGAGAAGCTCGAGGCGCAGGCGGGACGCATCGAGGTGTCGTTTCCGTACTTCGTGAACAAGACGGCGCCCGTGTCGGGCGTGCGCAGCCTGCTCGATTACGAGGTGACGCTGACGGGCGACGTGCGCGACGGGCTCACGCGCGTATTCGCGAAGGTGCTCGTGCCGGTGACGAGCCTTTGCCCTTGCTCGAAGAAGATTTCCCAGTACGGCGCGCACAACCAGCGCTCGCACGTGACGATCGACGCGGAGCTCGCGGCCGACGTGCCGGTCGAGGATCTGATTCGTATTGCGGAGGAAGAGGCGTCGTGCGAGCTGTGGGGCCTCCTCAAGCGTCCCGACGAGAAGTTCGTCACCGAGCGCGCGTACGAAAATCCGAAGTTCGTCGAGGATCTGGTGCGCGACGTCGCGCGGCGGCTCGACGCCGATGAGCGGATCGTCGCGTATGTGCTCGAGGCGGAGAACTTCGAGTCGATCCACAATCACAGCGCGTATGCGCTGATCGAGCGCGACAAGCGGCGAGGCGCGTGAGCGTCGTGCGGTGCTTGCCGCCGGATGCGAAAAGGGCCGTTCGATTCGAACGGCCCTTTTCGTTTTGGGATGGCGGACGACGTGCGCGCGTTATCGCGCGAGCGACGCCAGATCCCAGCGCGGCTTCACCGTGAACGCGTAGTCGCGGCTCGCCTGCGACGGCCAGCGCGCGAGCCGCAGCGCGCCCGCGAGCGCGATCATCGCGCCGTTGTCGGTGCAGAGCGCGAGGTCGGGATAGTGAACGTCGAAGCCGCGCTTGCCGGCGGCGGCCGACAGCGCCGCGCGCAGTTGCCGGTTCGCGCCGACGCCGCCCGCGACGACGAGCCGCTTGAGCCGCGTCTTCTTCAGCGCGGCGAGCGATTTCGCGACGAGCACGTCGACGGCCGCGTCAACGAAGCCGCGCGCGAGATCGGCCTTCGCGCGCTCGAGCTCGACGCCGCTCGCGTGCGCCGCTTCGAGCTTCTTCATTTGCGTGAGCACGGCGGTCTTCAGCCCGCTGAAGCTGAAGTCGAGATCGCCCGAATGGAGCATCGGCCGCGGCAGCGCGACCGCGCCCGGCGCGCCGGCTTCCGCGAGCTTCGACACTTCCGGTCCGCCGGGGTAGCCGAGGCCGAGCAGCTTCGCGGTCTTGTCGAATGCTTCGCCGGCGGCGTCGTCGAGTGTCTCGCCGAGCGTCTCGTAGACGCCGACGTCGGTCACGCGCATCAACTGCGTATGGCCGCCCGACACGAGCAGCGCGACGAAAGGAAACGGCGGCGGCTCGGCGACGAGGAGCGGCGAGAGCAGATGCCCTTCGAGGTGATGGATGCCGATCGTCGGCTTGTCCCATGCGAACGCGAGCGCGTTCGCGATGCTCGCGCCGACGAGCAGCGCGCCCGCGAGGCCGGGCCCCTGCGTGAACGCGATCGCGTCGATCTCCTCGCGGCGCGCGCCGCTGGCGGCAAGCACCTCCTCGAGCAGCGGCAGCGCGCGGCGAATGTGGTCGCGCGACGCGAGCTCGGGGACGACGCCGCCGTATTCGCGATGCATCGCGATCTGCGAGTGGAGCGCGTGCGCGAGCAGGCCGCGCCCGGTGTCGTAGAGCGCGAGGCCGGTTTCGTCGCAGGAGCTTTCGATGCCGAGAACGAGCATGATGGTGTGCGGCGGCCGCATCGATACGCGCGTACGCGCGCGGCCGGAAATCAACGTAACAAAAAAGTATAACAGCGCGGCCGCCTTGCCCGGGCGCGCGGGCGAAGCGGCGCGCGACGCGGGTACAATCCGCGCCATGGAAAATTTCGACATCGCCGTGATCGGCGCGGGCGCGGCGGGCATGATGGCGGCCGCCGTGGCGGGGCAGCTCGGCCGGCGCGTCGTGCTGCTCGATCACTCGGCGCGGCTCGCTGAGAAGATCCGCATCTCGGGCGGCGGGCGCTGCAATTTCACGAACCGGTACGCGGGGCCGGACAACTACCTGTCGTCGAATCCGCATTTTTGCCGCTCGGCGCTCGCGCGCTACACGCCGCGCGATTTTCTCGGGCTCCTGAAGAACTACCGCGTCACGTGGCACGAGAAGCACAAGGGCCAGCTCTTTTGCGACCATTCGAGCGACGCGATCATCGACGTGCTGAAAAGCGAGTGCGACGCGGGCGGCGTCGCGTGGCGGCGGCCGGTGACGGTCGACGCGGTGCGGCACGCGCAGGCGGACGGCTTCACGCCAGGCTTCGCGCTGGACACGAGCGCGGGCGCGATCGGCGCGCGGGCGCTCGTCGTCGCGACGGGCGGGTTGTCGATCCCGAAGATCGGCGCGACCGATTTTGCCTATCGGATTGCGAAACAGTTCGGCCACAAGCTCGTCGACACGCGGCCGGCGCTCGTGCCGCTGACCTTTTCGGCCGACGCGTGGGCGCCGTTCGCGGCGCTGTCGGGCGTGTCGCTCGAGGCGCGGGTGTCGACCGGCGCGAAGAAGGGCGGCGGTGAGTTCGTCGAGGACATTCTGCTCACCCATCGCGGACTGTCCGGGCCGGGCATCCTGCAGATTTCGAGCTACTGGCGCTCGGGCGAGCCGATCCACGTCGATCTCGTGCCGCGGATCGACGCGGCGAACGAGCTGATCCGCGCGAAGGCCGGCTCGCGGCGGCAGATCGGCACGCTGCTCGCCGAATGGGTGCCCGCTCGGCTTGCGCACGCGTGGCTCGAGGCCGAGCGGGTGCGCGCTGACGCGCGGCTTGCCGACCTGCCGGACAAGACGCTGCGCCGGATCGGCGAGACGCTGTCGCGCTGGACGCTCGCGCCGAGCGGCACCGAGGGCTACCGGAAGGCCGAGGTGACGAAGGGCGGCGTCGACACGCGCGAGCTGTCGTCGGCGACGATGATGAGCGAGCGCGTGCCGGGCCTGTTCTTCGTCGGCGAGGCGGTCGACGTGACAGGCTGGCTCGGCGGCTACAATTTCCAGTGGGCTTGGGCGTCGGGCGTCGCGGCCGGGCGCGCGGCCGCCGACAGCACGCGGCGCTTGACGGGTTAGTGCGTTTGTGCAAAGCGTCTGGTATACTTAAAAACCTTTCTCCGCAATACCTTTACTTTTTTTACGTGACGGGTCATGACGATCATCCGCGTTAAAGAAAACGAGCCTTTCGAAGTTGCGATGCGCCGCTTCAAGCGCACGATCGAAAAGAACGGTCTGTTGACGGAGCTGCGCGCGCGCGAGTTCTACGAGAAGCCGACCGCGGAGCGCAAGCGCAAGAAGGCCGCTGCGGTGAAGCGCCACTACAAGCGCATCCGTAGCCAGATGCTGCCGAAGAAGCTCTACTGAGCATTGCCCGCGCCGCGTGGTTCGCGGGGCGGCGCGCCGGCGGGCTCCGCAAGCGAGGCCGTCGATGCCGGATTCGAGCAAACCCGCTTGAGAAACCGTCTCAAGCGGGTTTTTGTGTTGATGCCGCCGGGCGGCGTCGCATGGAAATTTTGATACCGGAAATACGATGAGTCTGAGAGACCAGATCAGTGAAGACATGAAGGCCGCGATGCGCGCGAAGGAAAGCGAGCGGCTCGCGACGATCCGCCTGCTGCTCGCCGCGATCAAGCAGCGCGAGGTCGACGAGCGCGTGACGCTCGACGACGCGGGCGTCACCGCGGTGGTCGACAAGATGATCAAGCAGCGCAAGGATTCGATCAGCCAGTTCGAGGCCGCTGGCCGCACCGATCTCGTCGAGAAGGAGCAGGCGGAAGTTGCGGTGCTGACCGCGTACATGCCGGCGCAGTTGTCGGAGGCCGAGGTTGCGGCCGAAGTGCAGGCGGCCGTCGCGCAGACGGGCGCGGCGGGCCCGCAGGACATGAGCAAGGTGATGGGCGTGCTCAAGGGCAAGCTCGCCGGCCGCGCCGACATGACGGCCGTGTCCGCGCTCGTCAAGGCGGCGCTCTCGAAGTGACCCTCAGCCGGCGCGACGCGCGCCCGTCGTTCAAGCGGCCCGCGCCGGCCGCAACGGCGCGTGTCGGCCGGCACGTCTTCCGATCGATCCAACGGTGATTCCGCATTCGTTCCTGCAGGATTTGCTGAACCGCGTCGACATCGTCGACGTGGTGGGCCGGTACGTGCAGCTCAAGAAGGGCGGCGCCAATTTCATGGGGCTGTGCCCGTTTCACAACGAGAAGAGCCCGTCGTTCACGGTCAGCCCGACGAAGCAGTTCTATCATTGCTTCGGCTGCGGCGCGCACGGCACCGCCATCGGCTTCCTGATGGAGCACGCGGGGCTCACGTTTCCCGAGGCCGTTCAGGAACTCGCGCAATCGGTCGGGCTCACGGTGCCGCATGAGCCGTCGCCGATGCGGGGCGCGGGCGGCGGCTCGGGCGAAGGCCATGCGCCGCCCGCCGCATCGAAATCGGTCACGACCGCGCTGTCCGATGTGATGCAGACCGCCTGCGACTACTACCGAAAGCAATTGCGCGGCGCGCCGAACGCGATCCAGTATCTGAAGCGGCGGGGCCTGACGGGCGAGATCGCGCTGCGCTTCGGCCTCGGCTACGCGCCGGACGGCTGGCAGAACCTCGAGTCGGCATTCGGCGACTACCGCCACGATTCGCTCGTCGACGCGGGCCTCGTGATCGTCAGCGAGAAGACCGACGCGAACGGCGTCGCGCGCCGCTACGACCGGTTCCGCGAGCGGATCATGTTTCCGATCCGCAACGTGAAGGGGCAGGTCATCGGCTTCGGCGGCCGGGTGCTGGACGGCGGCGAGCCCAAATACCTGAATTCGCCCGAGACGCCGCTGTTCAACAAGGGCAGCGAACTGTACGGCCTGTTCGAGGCGCGGCTCGCGATTCGCGAGCACAAATACGCGCTCGTCGTCGAAGGGTACATGGATGTCGTCGCGCTCGCGCAGCTCGGCTTTCCGAACGCGGTGGCGACGCTCGGCACCGCGTGCACGCCGATCCACGTGCAGAAGCTGCTGCGGCAGACGGACACGGTCGTCTTCAGCTTCGATGGCGACGCGGCCGGCCGGCGCGCCGCACGGCGCGCGCTCGAGGCGTGCCTGCCGCACGCGGCGGACAACCGGACGATCCGTTTCCTGTTTCTGCCGCCGGAGCACGATCCGGACAGCTATGTGCGGGAATTCGGGACGGATGCGTTTTCGGAGCAGGTGAAGCGCGCGATGCCGCTGTCCCAGTTCCTGCTCAACGAGGCGACGGCCGGCAAGGAGCTCGACCAGCCGGAAGGGCGCGCGAAGGCGCTGTTCGACGCGAAGCCGTTGCTGCAGGCGCTGCCCGCGAACGCGTTGCGCGCGCAGATCATGCACATGTTCGCCGACCGGCTGCAGATTCCGTTCGATGAAGTCGCCGCGCTCGCCGAAGTGGACGCGCGGATCGCCGCGCCGGCCCGCCAGGCGCCCGCCCGCAGCGAGCGGCGGCGCGTGACGGACAGCGAAAAGCGCGCGCTGCGCAATCTGGTGATGCATCCGCGCATCGCGGCGGCGCTCGACGACGAGAGTGTCGCGACGCTGCGGGCGCTGCCGAGAATCGGGGAACTGTTCGACGAGGTGATCGGCCACGCGCACGCGCTCGGGGACGGAGCGGAATTCCGGCTTTTGTCTGACGTGCTACGCAATTCGGCTAACGCGCCAACTTACGACGAAATTTTCCGGGAAATTCTGGTCTATGATGAAAACGTCCGCGACTTGATGCAGCAGAATCCGGAAAGCGACGCGGCGCAGGAAGAGTTGCGCGAGCGCGAACGGATCGCAGGCGAGGAACTTCAGGCAGCGGTGCTCAAGATGCGCTATGACGTGTGCTGCGACAGGCTCAACAGCCTGTCGAAGCGTTCGGCGCCCTCTTCCGAGGAATTGGCGGAAATCAAGGACTTGCATCAGAACCTGGCAGACATGAAGCGGAGGCTCGGGCTGTGAACCGGCCGGGGAAGGGGCTGCCTCAACGTGCTATAATATAAGGTTTTCAGCGGTTTGTTTTCCTGGCAGAGGCGAGAAAGAAGGCGAGAATCGCGATGGCAAAGACTACCGGCGGAAAAAAAGCGGCGGGCAAGGCGACGGAATCGACCGTGAAGGTCGCGCCGGGCCGATCCGCAGTTTCCGCAAAGACGTCTTCGGCCCGCGCGGCGCACCCTGCGAGGAAGAGAGCCGCGGCCGGCACCGCCAAGGCTGCGCCGGCGCCGACGGCCAGCACATCACGGGTCGTCGTGAGGTCCAAGGCGAAGACGGCGAAGCCGGCTTTGACGCGGGCGAGTGCGAAAAGCGCAAGGGGAGCGGCTGCCGCGCCGGACGAAACGGCAGCTACTCGAGCATCCACGGTTCAACCGGCTGTAGTCCAGCAGCCGCGAGTCGATTTAGCCGGTACGGCGAACTCCATGACGAAAAAGCTGAACGAAGTATCCGTCGATGACGACGCAAACCAGAGCGACGACCAGCCTACCGCTGCGTCGGGCAAAGGCGAAAAGGCCAAGGCGCGCGATCGCCGCGCCAAGGAAAAGGCGCTGCTGAAGGAAGCGTTCGCGACGAGCACGCCCGGCACGGCCGAGGAACTCGAAGAGCGCCGTACGAAGCTGCGCGCGCTGATCAAGCTCGGCAAGGAGCGCGGCTTCCTCACGTACGCCGAAATCAACGACCATCTGCCGGACAACTTCACGGAAACGGAAGCGCTCGAAGGCATCATCGGCACGTTCAACGACATGGGCGTCGCGGTGTACGAGCAGGCGCCCGACGCCGAGACGCTGCTGTTGAACGACAACGCGCCCGCCGCGTCGTCCGACGATGAAGTCGAAGAGGAAGCGGAAGTCGCGTTGTCGACCGTCGATTCCGAATTCGGCCGCACGACCGATCCGGTCCGGATGTACATGCGCGAGATGGGCACGGTCGAGTTGCTCACGCGCGAAGGCGAAATCGAGATCGCAAAGCGGATCGAGGACGGCCTGCGTCACATGGTGATGGCGATTTCCGCATGCCCGACGACGATCGCCGACATCCTCGCGATGGCCGAGCGCGTCGCGAACGAGGAGAGCCGTGTCGACGAACTCGTCGACGGCCTGATCGATCCGAACGCCGCCGATTCCGACGGCTTCTCGGAGAAGGACGCCGAGGAAATCGAGAACGAGGACGAGGAAGCCGAAGAGGGCGACGAAGAGGAAGAGGACGAGGACGACGGCGCCGCGCAGGCGACCGCCAACGCGGCCCAGCTCGAAGCGCTGAAGCGCGCGTCGCTCGAGAAGTTCGCGCTCATCAGCGAATGGTTCGACAAGATGCGCCGCGCGTTCGAGAAGGAAGGCTACAAGTCGAAGTCGTACCTGAAGGCGCAGGAAACGATCCAGAACGAGCTGATGTCGATCCGCTTCACTGCGCGCACCGTCGAGCGCCTGTGCGACACGCTGCGCGCGCAAGTCGACGAAGTGCGTCAGGTCGAGCGTCAGATCCTGCACATCGTCGTCGACAAGTGCGGGATGCCGCGCTCGGAATTCATCGCGCGCTTCCCGGGCAGCGAGACCGATCTCGACTGGGCCGAGAAGGTTGCGGCGGAAGGCCATTCGTACAGCGCGATCCTGTCGCGCAACATTCCGGCGATCCGCGAGCAGCAGCAGCGTCTGCTCGATCTGCAGGCGCGCGTCGTGCTGCCGCTGAAGGACCTGAAGGAAACCAACCGCCAGATGGCGGCAGGCGAACTGAAGGCGCGCCAGGCGAAGCGCGAGATGACCGAGGCGAACCTGCGTCTCGTGATCTCGATCGCGAAGAAGTACACGAACCGCGGCCTGCAGTTCCTGGACCTGATCCAGGAAGGCAACATCGGTTTGATGAAGGCGGTGGACAAGTTCGAATACCGTCGCGGCTACAAGTTCTCGACGTACGCCACGTGGTGGATCCGCCAGGCCATCACGCGCTCGATCGCGGACCAGGCGCGCACGATCCGGATTCCGGTTCACATGATCGAGACGATCAACAAGATGAACCGCATCTCGCGGCAGATTCTGCAGGAAACCGGCCTCGAGCCGGATCCGGCGACGCTCGCCGAGAAGATGGAGATGCCGGAGGACAAGATCCGCAAGATCATGAAGATCGCGAAGGAGCCGATCTCGATGGAAACGCCGATCGGCGACGACGACGATTCCCATCTCGGCGACTTCATCGAGGACTCCAACACGGTCGCGCCGGCGGATGCCGCGCTGCATGCGAGCATGCGCGACGTCGTGAAGGACGTGCTCGATTCGCTGACGCCGCGCGAGGCGAAGGTGCTGCGGATGCGTTTCGGTATCGAGATGAGCACCGATCACACGCTCGAGGAAGTCGGCAAGCAGTTCGACGTCACGCGCGAGCGGATCCGTCAGATCGAGGCGAAGGCGCTGCGCAAGCTGCGTCACCCGAGCCGTTCGGACAAACTGAAGTCATTCCTCGAGGGGAACTGATCGTCCGATTCCGATTGATCGCCGCCGGGGCGCAAAAATCCGGCGGCGATTTCCTTACTTAGTTGTTACAATGCCGACCCGGCCAGCATCACCGGGTCTTTTTTTGCGCCGCATTCGTTTTTAGGGCCTGTAGCTCAGGGGTTAGAGCAGTCGACTCATAATCGATTGGTCGCGGGTTCGAACCCCGCCGGGCCCACCACTCTTTTCTATTGAAAATCAACGATTTACTGTGCCGTTAAGCATAAAGTGGCCACCTGGACAGGTTATGCTTTATTTTCGGATGGGACGCATTTTGGTTTATCGGGAATTGGTGATAAGTTTAAAAGTTTGGTCGCGGCGGGCAGTCGCGATTGGACGCAAAAAAGCCGACCCGTGGGTCTAATGCCATTCAGTTAAGGTTTTTTTCTGAGGAACCGGACGGCATAACGAGCGGGACGGGACTTGACGGCCCGAACGCATTTGCGATCGGGCCGTTTTACATTGATGAGCAGCTTGAGGTGTTCGCGAAGTCGCTTGAGGACGGCGGGCAGCTTGGCGAAGGCCGGCGTGCGTGCGGCCGACATCATCTCGTGCTGGATGAGATGGGATGTGTGATTCATGGACATCGTTTCAACTAAAATGCGGTGATGGACCGTGAGATTGCCGCGCGATTGCGTTGGGTTTCCGGATGAACGCCATGAACATCAACACCGCTGCGATTGACGATACGGTTCTCGCCCTTCTTTACCTGACCCTGCATGACCACAACCGAGCATGGAAGAACTTCGATTGGGATGTGCTCGACCGGCTTCATGCACGTGGTCTCATCGACGATCCTGTCAACAAGGCGAAATCCGTGATCCTTACCGACGAGGGCTTGCGCGAATCCGAACGCCTCTTCAAGCAGCACTTCGTTGCCACAAGTGGCGAAACATAATAATGAAACGAACTTCTAACTCACGACACTAGGTCAGCAACTAATGGTGCCGTTCAAACGCGCTGCGCTTGATTCAACATCTTCCGCAGGATATAACTGGCGACGACAGCAGCCCCCACGTTGAAAAACATGCTGTAGACGAACGCGCTTTGCAGTTGAGAGAATTCCTGCAGATGGGACATTTTTTTTAAGGTCATCTGCAGGATCGTACTGACCGCCGTTACGCCAAATGCCGCGCCCACCTGCTGCAAGGTCGAAACGACTCCAGCGGCCATTCCCGCGAAATTTTCCTGGACGTTTGCCAAAACGATATTCAAAAGAGGGGTCATGACCATGCCTTGAGTAAAGCCCAGCGTCCATAGTACCGGCATCAGGAGCCACGGCCGTTCGAGGATAGGGAAATATCGCACGGCGAGTATTAGCGCGATGAAGCTTGCCGCGTAAGAGACCGCGCCAACGGAAACGACTTGGGGGCCGGATCGGCCGATTAGCCGGGGCATCAATAGCGACGAAATTGCAAATCCGATGCTGGTCGAAACATAGGTCATTCCCGCTTCAAACGGGCTTAGCTTCAAACCGGACTGAAGAAAAATCGAAAACACCAACGTGAATGAACCGGCAGTCGCATAGATGCACATGACCAGCGACGAGCCCTTGATGAATCGTCTTTCCTGGAGAAGCTTCATATTGATGAGAGGAACGTGGCCATTGCGTGCGTACCGGATTTCGTGACGCATGAATAGATACAAGGTGCCCAGACCGATCAACATCAGGACATAGCTTTTGAAGCTCCATCCCCAGACCGCGCTCATTAGCAGAGGCAGCAGTGAAACGGAGATTCCCATACTCGAAAGAGCGACGCCGGCCCAGTCCAGGCTGTTTTTCTGCTCGATAGACGTGTTCCGTAAATGACGAGAAAAAGCCAGCGCCAACAAGCCGATGGGGAGGTTGATAAAAAAGATAGCTCGCCACTGCAACTCCAGCAGATTGATCGAGATGATCAGGCCGCCTAGAACTTGCCCCGCGATCGCAGCGAGCCCGAGCGTCATTCCCAAGTATCCGAAAGCCCGTCGGGCGCCGGTTTCGTCAAAATCTGCTCGGATGCTTGCGTAGATTTGCGGAAAGAGTATGGCGGCAGACAGCCCTTGTAAAAAGCGCGCGAAGATCAGTACCGCCGCGTGGGGCGCGAGTCCGCAAAGAACCGATGACACCGTGAAGCACAGCATGCCGATCTGATAGGCCCGACGGCGCCCCCATAGATCGCCCAGCCTTCCTCCGGTGATGAGCAAGAGGCCGAACGATAACTCATAGGCTACGATAATCATCGTCAGCTCTACGTAGCTTGCGTGCAGTGTCTTCTCAATGTTGACGATCGCGATATTGACAACAAATAAATCGAAAATCGTTACGAATCCGGATAGCAAGAGTGCGAATAAAACATAGCGTTGATGGCTGATCATGTGAACCTCGATTGAATTCAATATGCGGGCGGTGGGCTCCACCTTGAATCTGGAAAAATCCTAATATCGTTAGCTCGATGCAACGGAAAGTCGAAGACCGTTTGCAGTGGAGCATGTGCGCGTAATCGAACAAGGGTTTGAATACGCGCCCAAATTTGCATTCCTGGTTGTCTGGGAAGGTATCGACACGTGCAGCGACATCCCATTGACCGATGGTCGGTCAAGCTCTAGGATAGCAACTCATGCTGACGCTGTCACGTCGCGATGCCGTGGGGCGCATGGCTCAGCGAACGGCTTGTTCGAGCCGAATGTCGAGTGATCGCGGTTCGTGTTGATCATCGGGCGCGAGGCCTCATGAGCCCTTTAGCGGCACGGCGACGCCGGCCGTTTTCAGACTCACCTGCTTGTCCAATGGCAGAACAAATCGAACTTTCGAAGGCTATCGGAGGTGATGGGATGACGAGTCAAAGAATCGGAATTATTGGTGCGGGGCACTTGGGGGTTGCTCTTGCGTCGCGCTTGATCGATGTTGGGTTTGATCGAGGAAATGTTTGGCTCGGACATCGTGGTTCCCAAAAATCGTATACGACGAGTGCGACATCGGGAGTCGAAGACCGTCTTGTAGACGTAGATGCGGTCATGCAGAATTGCGATGTAATTTTGTATACCGTACGGCCGATAGATTACGGAATGCTATCCAATTACAAATTGAGAGATGGGCAGATAATCATCTCGTTTTTGGCCGGTGTTTCGCTTTCCAGATTGTCAGGCGTTGCGCATGGATCGGGGTCGATCGCACGGGCGATTATAAGCTCACCGGATACGATTTCCAGCGGGCAGGCGCTCGGTGTAACTTGCGGCGACATGAATGAAAGCGCAAGGGATTTATTTGAATCCATGGTGGCGCACTTTTTGAATTTGCGATCCGAGAATCATTTTGAGCCAGTTACCGTGCTCGGTACTTGTCTTCCGTTTATATTAATGTATTGCGATTTTATCGGAGCGGCTGTTGGTGATCGGGAAATATTGAAATGTGCTCAAGAATACGGGCTCGGTGAGTGGGGCGGGGTTATCGATTGGGCGAGGCGGGTTAGGCTTGTAGATTTAAAGAAAAATGAAATCGAGGATTATGTAAATCAATGCGCGACGCCGGGCGGCATTGCCGAGAGCATCATGAATTCGCTTCGTCTTCACGGGGATTTTGCAAGAACCGTTCGAGAAGGGATCGAACATGCTCAAACGATGCTTTGCGTTCAGTTGGAGAAACACGGATCCATCGGGCTTGGCGGGCACGTTTGACGAAACCGAAGGCGTCTTCGAGCGGCGTTCTCGATGGCGACCTGTGAAAGAGGACGAGCATGCAAGAATCGAATGCTTGGGCGCAACAAGCGTCCGGACAAAAGGCGGCGCTTTGTGATGGAGAACGTTTTGCCTCTTGGTCACGGTCGTCGGAGAGGCCAATTCGCGGAGCGCCAAGTGCGAGCTGATTTCGGTCGCAAGTGTATCTTCGTCGAACGCGGGATGTGCGCGAACGAGTGCGATCGAAATCTGACGATGGATATCGTGATGTACAACGGTCGCGATCCTCGATGTCTCGCTTGACGCGACGGCAAATCAGCGTGCCGCCGGCATGGTTTGTCTGTAGATCGCATCCCTGTTGTTTTTCCCATGCGGAGCAGTTGGTTGACCGCGGGGTTGCGGCAACCGAGTGACGAATGTGTCGAGCGAAAACAGGCGAAATGCGCGTTCAGAACAGCAGCTCGCGCGCGCGGTGATACAGCATGCCGAGCGCGAGCGCAGGCTGCCGCCACGCGGGGCCGCCGGGAAAGCGCCGGTGTCGCAGCCGCGCGAACAGATCGAACGCGCGCGCGTCGCCCGCGATCGCGTGCGCGACGATGCGGCCCGCGATGCCGGTCAGCGCGACGCCGTGGCCGCTGAAGCCCTGGAGATAGAAGTAGTTCGGATCGATCGCGCCGAAATCCGGCGCGCGGTTGCGGGTCACGTCGACGAAGCCGCCCCATGCGAATTCGATGCGCACGTCGGCGAGCTGCGGGAACGCGCCGATCATCCGGCTGCGTATCGCGCCGACGAGCGCGTCGGGCGACGCGCCCGCCGAGCTCGCGCGGCCGCCGAACAGCATCCGGTGGTCGGCGGACAGCCGGAAGTAATCGAGAAAGAAGTTGTTGTCGCAGACCGCGTCGCGCCGGGAGATCAGCGCGTTCGCGCGGTCGGCGCCGAGCGCCTCGGTCGCGACGATGTACGACGCGACGGGCGCGATGCGCGCGATCAACTGCCCGCCGTTGCGGCCGGACGCGCCCCAGCCAGGCCGGTATGCGTCGAGCACGGCGACCGACAGGCCGCGCGCGCGGCAGTCGAGCGCGGTCGACAGGCCGGCGAATCCGGCGCCGATCACGCAGACGTCGACGTCGAGCGCATCGTCGAGCACTGGGTCGTCGGCCGGGCGGCGGATGGTGGCTTCGTAGTATGAGCGGCGGGCGAGCGCGTCGGCGCGGCGGGCGAAGGTGTCGATCATGGGCAAAACGCGAAAGCCGTTCGGCATGCACGCGTCGCGACGTCGTGCAGTCGCGGCGCGTGATGCTTCAGAGAAAGGTTGTGGCGCAAACGCACGCGCGTCGCGCCATTGACGTCAGAACGAGTAGATGAACTGCGTCGCAAGCAGATCGTTGGACTTGCTGTACGAGCCGTCGTTCCGCAGGAACACCTTGTTGTTCGCCCAGTCGTGCCGGTATTCGACCTTCACGGTGATCTGCTGCGTCGGGTAGAACAGCAGGTCGAGCGCGACGTCCTGCCGGTTCGCGCCCTTGCACTCGAAGCCGAGGCCGCCGTTCGCCTTCGATGTCGCGAGGCAGTCCGCATCGATGCCGAAGCCGTCCGCGGTATCCATCCCGTTGCCGTTGAGCGCGACCCCGCCGCCGCCGCCGCCGTTCTTGCTGTTCGCGAGGAAGTCGTAGCGCAGCGTCGCGCCCATCCGGCCGAGCACCGGCACGTTGAACTTGCGGTGCGCGAGCAGCGACAACGAGCAGCTTGAAAACTACCTCCGCTCGCACGCCGACGACAGTTGCAAGCTGCTCGGCGTGCCGCTCGGCACGCCGCTGCGCGTCGAGATCGCCGACGCCGGCGCGCCGATCGAAACCCGCCGCGGCGACCGCGAGGCGACGCTGCGCATCGGCAGCGACGACGCGCAGCGCGTGATGGCCTACACGCGCAGTTGCAACTGGGCGAACGGCATCGTGCTCGTGCCGACGCTCACGCGCCTCGTGCTCGCGGGCGCGTTCGACGGTCTGAAGGCCGGCGAGCCGCGGGCGATGCACGCGTTCGCCGCCGGGCACAAGGCCGATCCGACGCGCAATCTCGGGCTGCTGTGGGGGACGCTGAACCTGCTCGCGCTGGCCGGCTGGGTCACGCTGAGCAGCGACCGCTCTTCACGCGCTTGGCCGATGCAACATCGATGCTGCAGCACCTGCATGCGCTGTGCCATCGTCGGCGCGTGAACGACGACGAAAGCGCGCTCTATGCGGAGCTCGTGCGAATCTGCATCGACGGATGGCCGCTGCCGGAACCGCGGGATGGCCTCGGGCGGCACGTCCATGCGCAGTTGCGCAACGCGATGGACGGGCTGCTGCTCGGCCCGACGTGGATCGCGTCGCGCTGAGCGCGGCGTGGGCGCTGATGGGCCACGCGGGCGTTGCAGACGTCGATTCCGAGGGCGAGCGCGTGCAGCTCAACGAAGCGGGACGCATCCATCGGCCGATCGCCGCGCCGTATGCGGGGCTTGCCGCATCGTACCTGCGCACGTACGCGTTGCTCGACGAATTGCTGTTCGGCGACCCCGATCCGCTCGATGTCGATCGCGACGGACACATCGATCGCATGATGAACGTGTACGCGTCGAGCGGCGCCGGATCGGGTCCGGCGTCGAGGGAGATTTCGACAAAGATCATTCGCCGCCTGTTCGACGATACGCCGCTCGATCAGCAGCCGGCCGGCATTTCCGACATGGGCTGCGGCGACGGCAGCGCGCTGCGGCGCCTCGCGCAGTACGTCATACAGTCTCGACCATCTGCGCCCGAAATTCCGGCGCGTAGGGTTGTGGTGCTTTCCCATGATGGGCTCCTCCTGTTCCAAAGGATAGGTGTCCACGAAACCGGGTCAACCCCACTCGACCGCCCGATCGACAAAACAAGAGTCGCGCGGACGGTCACTTCTGTCTGCGCGGGAGTGACCGTACGGACAGGCTTTTCACGTCAAGGACGCGCCACGTCGAACAGTCCTTCGCGAACGGGCGAAAAGACATCGAGGTCCGCTTGGTAGCGGGATTGACCTTCGACTGCCAGTTCGACCAGCACGCGCCCGAACAACGGAGCGTATTTGAATGCGCGCCCAGACTCCATGACGCACATTGAAGCGCGTGGATAGAACGCGTCGGTGGACGGTTCCGTCGGGATCCGGCCGATGACGAGCTTGCCGTCCGGACTCATGGAATAGAGGCATGTGCCGGCGTGATGGTAGCGGCCGGCATCGATGACACCGGGATCGATGAGCCGGCCGAGATGACCGGTGAGCTCATCCAGCAGGCGCTCGTTCACGCCAGGCCGGATTGCCGCGGGCGAGTCGAAGACATCGTAGGTGTAGTCCGCGCTCATCTTCACCATGTTGCTCATGGTCGGCGAGAAATCCAGCGGCGGGAAGCCGTAGAACGTGCCATGGTCGCTCGCATCGATGTTCCCGAACTCAAACCAGATCGGTACCTCGGGACTGCGTTTCTTGAGTTCCCAGTACGCGTAGTTCATCTGCCAGATCTTCCAGCGCGGCGTTTGCTGCAGGCCGAAGCTCTTCAGCACTGAGTCGGTCCATACGCCCGGACACGCTATCAGATGTTGTCCGTGGACCGAGAGCGACTCGCCGTCGCTCTCGGTGTGCAGCATGTAGCTGCGGCCCGCGGCCGCCGGATGATGTTCGATGCCGACCACGGCATGCTTGTCCAGCACGTGCAGACGGCCTGTCTGCTTCGCCGCCAGAAAGAACGCCTTCGCGGCCGCTTGGGCATTGATAGAGGCGCTCGCGGCCTGGACAAGCCCCGCATAATCGTCAGGCAGGGCCGCCCGATTGAATACCGGGAACCGCCGGCGGATCGCATCGGGAGAGTCCAAGTACACGTACGGCATTCCCATGCCGTCCATGGTCGCCCGGACCTGCATGATGTTGCCTTCGGTCGTCATCGGCGCATCCCGATGTCCAAAGAAAATGAGATCGTTCACCGCAAGCAGTTGCGCGCCCGTTGCGTGCTGGAGTTCCATCCAGAGGGCGAGCGACGTTTCGGCCAGACGCGTTTCCGACTTGTTGTCCTGCATCAGGCGGAACATCCGCTCGATGCCCTTGGAGCTATTGACGTCATTGCGGACACCGAACTGATCGATGATCAGCGTATTCAGGCCCTTGGCCGTCGCATAGTAGGCGCTTGCGAGACCGAGAATGCCTCCGCCTACGACCAGCACGTCGAAATTCGAACCGGATTTGATGGGATGCATCAGTATTCTCCTGATAGCTAGAGCTTGCGTGATGGTGATGATTCATTGATGCGACCGGCAGCGCAGCGGGTCTTAAGTGCGCTCGGTCCGGGGCTGCGCCGCGCTCAGGCTGACCCAGTACCCGGGTTGATAGGGAACCGGCAGAAACCGCTCGTGCAGCTCGCGAAACGTGGCTTCGGGATCCAGGTCCGCAAAGGGCTCCGGGTGCAGCCATTTGGCGAGGCGCTGCAGCGCGATGAAGTAATACGGGTTGTCGTAGAACGGATGCCAGATCGCATGCACGCGCCCACTTCTGACTGCGCGCAAGGCCCGGTACCCGGGCCTTGCCATCAGTCGTTGAAGACGGGCCTGCCCTTCGGCGAGGCTGGCGCCCGGCCCGAGATTGACCCAATTGCCCGCCGGCGAATACAGTGACCAGTTGGCTCCTGTGACAATCACGACGTCCGGGTCGGATGCGATGACCTGCTCCGGATGCAGTATTCCAAAGTCCCCTTGCAGAAATCGGTCGCCGAGGTTGTCGCCGCCCGCAGCTCTGACCAATATGCCGAAGTTGCCATGGCCGTAGCTCAGGCAGCAGTCGTCATAGAGGCCGGCGGCACGCTCGAGCATGAGCAGCGGCCGCGATGCGACCTTTTGCAAGGTCTCCGTCACACGCCGTGTTTGCGTGTCGCGGAATGCCAGGAAACTGCTTGCGCGCGCCTGGCACCCCAGCAACTCGCCCATGATCTCCACGCTGCGCGTCGCGTTGGCAGACAGCGGCGTGCGGAAATCCAGGTAGATGACCGGAATGCCGACTCGCTCCAGATGCGATTCCAGCCCCGACGATTCGGCGGCCGAGCGTGCGCTCAGGTTCAGCAGCACCACGTCGGGCTCCAGCGAGATGAGCCGTTCTGCGCTCAGCGCGTCCGACGTCGCGCCCGGAAACGTGGGAATGTTGCCGATTTCAGGAAAGCGCCGCTGATACGCGCGATAGCCGTCGAGATCGGCGGCGCGGAAGTTCTCCCCCCAGCCGACCACGTCGTGGAACGGCGCGTTCGGACGCAGCAAGGGCAGGACATAGGCTAGCGCGCCGTCACCCAGCAACAGGCGGCGCGCCGGGCGACGCAGCGGTACGGCGCGGTCTGCGACGTCCTTGATCGCCGTCGCTTCGGCGGAGACGGCCCGCGCCGAAGGCAGGGATGCCAGCCACGCCGTGGCGAGCATACCGTGCAGCAGCGCGCGGCGCGACAGGGAAATGTCAGTCAAATTTTCATCTCGCGACGAATGGGCCGCGTCCGGGCGCAGCCGCTCGATTGCACGGCTGTACGGCAGGGCTGCGCCGGACGCGGCGCTTTCTCTCGGTGCCGCTTGCAGCGAACGCGGACCAGGCAGGCTCCTATCGCCTGGACGCGGGCGCCAAGGCTAGTGGGCGTGCGAAAGCAGCGTGGGAATGTTGCAACCCAGCAGATGCGAGCGCTTGAGCAACTCTTCCGTCTTGGCGCCGATCAGCGCCCCGGTGTATTCGTTTGCTTGATTTTGCGTCATGATGCGGAAGACATCCGGGAACGACCGTTCGACGCTGTCGCAGATCACAGCGCCGGCATTGCTGACGTAATCGGGGAGATACCCGATGCCCCTGCCGATCAGCTTCGCTTCCGCTTCCGGGCTCTCGAACGGGGAGTTCGAACTGCTGACCACCCAGCGAGTGCGAATGCGATCGACGGTCTTCATGTCGAGAATCCCGGAGAGGGAGGCGACGCATAGTACGTCGGATGCGCATGGCCAGAACTCGTCCTCGCTCAGCATACGCACGCCGGTAGGGATCTCCGGACTTGGCCGAACGTCGAATCCGACCACGTCGTAGTCGCGTTCGAGGCATTGCCGGGCCACCTCCCGGCCCACCTTGCCCATGCCGTGAATTGCCACCAGCGGCGTGTCGGTGCTCCGGTGCGTGAACTGCAGCACGGCCAGCAACGCACTCCAGACTCCGTAGCCCGTGGCGATCGAGGTATTGATCTGGGGGTTGTCCATGGCGTCCAGAATCCACTGCGTTGACTTCCGGAGATAGGCCATGTGGGTACTGCTGGTGTTGATGTCGCATCCGGTGTACATCGAGCCGGCATACCGGTTGAGCGTCTCGCCGATTGCGTCGAACACGTGCTGCGCGTCGTCGGGCGCGGCGTTGCTGTTGACGACGATCTTTCCGCCGCTGAAGCCCGTGCGGTAGAGGCCGTGCTTCAGGTCCATCGCATGGGCCAGCATGACTGCCTCGTCCTTCTGCTTGCTCAGCGAGTCATATCGATGCCAGCGGATTCCGCCGTTGCTCGGCAGCGCGTGCCGGCGCGGCGAGCATGCGATGGTGAAGGAACTCTGGTCGTCCACGACGATGGTTTCGACTTCGTATTTGCCGTAGCGGGGATGATTGATGATGGCCATAGTCAAGCGTACTTTTTTCCTTAACGATGTGTGCGAATAGCTTTGGCGGCACCCGCTTCCACTAGGCAGGCGCGTAAGCCTGTTGGTGTCGGGGCGCGCATGAAGTTCGGCACGCTCACCATGACCCCGAGCTCGGAGTCGGCAAGTGCGACCAGTTTGATGACCGACAGCGAATCGCCGCCATCGTCGCTGAACTGCCGATGCGGGTCCGACGGTGCCACTCCGGTGGCTTTCTCCCAAAGGGCTGCGGCTGCGGCGTCGAGCGTTTCATACTCGCGCGACGCCGGACGGCGGACGGGCGCCTCGGGCGGCGGGCTTCCGGCCGCATCCGTATCCGCGGCGATGCCATGACGTGTCCTGTCGAACGGATAGTGAGGCAAGGGCGCGGCCGTGCCGGCGTTGTCCCATGACGGGCGCCAGTCCAGGTCCACGCCTGCCGTCCATAGTTTTTGCAGCGCCCCGTGCCAGATTTCGTGTTCTTGGGATTCGTCGCGTTCGGCGCGCATCGTGCGGACGGCGATGTCTTTCTCGCGCAACGCCATCGTCAGTGCGGTCAGCGTGGTGCCGGGCCCGACCTCGACGAATACCGTTCCTTCCCGGACCGGTATCGACTGGATCGCGTCCATGAACCGCACTGGCTCGCGGGCGTGCCGAGCCCAATAGTCCCGGTCCAACTGCGCCATTGATGCAAGTTCGGAACCCAGCAAGGTCGAATGGAACCGGATCCCGGCAGCGTCCGTCGATGGGGCCGGCGCCGCCAGTGCCAGTTCGGCCAGAGCAGGGTCCATCATCGAAGAGTGGAACGCGTGGGATACCGACAACGCGCGGCAGCGAATCCCGCGCGCTGACAACGATGCCTGCACGCGTTGAATCGCCGCCACCGTGCCAGAGAGCACGCACGATTCCTTGCCATTGACGGCGGCGAGCGATACATCCTCCGCAAGCCAGTCCTGGCAGGCTTCCTCGCTCATGGATACCGCCAGCATCGAGCCCGGAGGCAGGGCGGATATCAACCGGCCTCGGCGGGCAGCGAACAGGAGCGCTTGTTCGTCAGTCAATACGCCTGCTATGCACGCTCCCGCGATTTCTCCGAGGCTATGCCCGACGACTGCGTCGGGCACGATGCCATGCTGCATGAGAAAACGCGCCATCGCGATCTGGACGGCCACCAGAGCCGGCTGAGCCGTCGCGGTGTCGGTGAGTCCGGCGCCGCCGCTGCCATGCAGCAGGAGGGAGACGTCGACGTTTGCGCTGTCGCGAAGCAGGCTGACTAGTTCACGCAGAACGGTGGCGAAGCGGGCATTGGACTGCGCGAGGCCCGTCGCCATGCCGAGGAACTGGCTGCCTTGACCGGGGAACTGGAACACGACATGTGGCGCGCGGCGCCCGCTGTCGCGCACCTCTTCGCCCACGTGAAGCATTCCGTCCTTGCCGGCCAGCAAGGTCGCGCGGTATCTGAGCGGCCGCCGCGTCGTTTGGGCGCTCCACGCCAGCGTATCGATCGGCAATGCCGAGAGATCCGAGCGGTAGGTCTGAATCAGTCGATGGCACGCGGCCTCGCTTTGCCCGGACACCGGAACGGCCGACGGGTAGATAGCCGGAGCCGGAGGCCGCTCGTCGGCGTCCAGGGGCGGACGGGCGAGCAAGACGTGCGTATTGGTTCCCCCGATGCCGAATGCGCTGACGCCAATCGCGGTTCGCGGGTCCGTCGACTCCCAACGCTCGGCGTACGTTGGAAAGTAGAACGGGCTGCCATCCAGCGCGATGGACGGGTTGACCTCGTCGATATGAATCTGCGGTGCTATCCAGCCGTGCTGAATCTGAAGCACGGCCTTGATCAGGCCAGCCATCCCGGCGCACGTTTCAAGGTGCCCGACGTTTGCCTTGACGGCGCCCAACGCACAATGGCGGGGGGCGACGTCGCCGGTCGCGAACAATTCGTTCAGCGCGTCGAACTCGATCGGATCGCCGGCAATCGTGCCGGTGCCGTGCGCTTCCATAGCCCGCATGGCCGATGGCGCGAGGTTGGCATCCTTCATGGCCTGGCTGATCAGCCGGCGTTGCCCGTCGACACTGGTGGTGGTGAAACTCACCTTGCGAGCTCCGTCGTTGTTTACGGCGCAGCCTTTGATCACCGCCAGCACACGATCGCCATCGACCAGCGCCAACCGCAGCGGCTTCAGCACGACGACAGCCACGCCACTGCCGAACACCGTGCCGCTCGCGTTGCTGGAGAACGGCATGCAATGGCCATTGCGGGAGTAGACCATGCCCTGCTGGGCCTGGTACGGAACCCGCTGGGGAAAGCGAACTGTACATGCGCCGGCCAGCGCGGTGCGGCAACGGCCCGTCCGCAGCGCCTCCACGGCCTCGGCGACGGCGACGAGGGACGTGGCGCAGGCGGCCTGCACGCCGAGCACCGGCCCCTCGATGCCCAGATGCCACGCTGTGCGGCTGACCAGATAGTCCTTGTCGTTGGTGATCTGCAGCTCGAAAGCGGACGGCTGGAATTTCTCCATCAGTTCCGATCGCTGCAGGTGCGCTAGATACGCCGAACTGCTCCCCCCCGCGAACAGGCCGGTATCCGGCAAGCGCCCGGGGCGAATTCCGCTTTGCTCCAGCGCGTGCCACGCACATTCGAGAAACAGGCGGTGCTGAGGGTCCATCAATGCGGCATCCCGATGGCCGATCCCAAAGAAGGCGGCATCGAATGCCAGCACGTCGCCCGTCAGCGGCGCGGCGAATGGGAGGGTTTGCCGGTCGCTCGGCGCATCGCCGAGTTCCATCACCGATTCGACGCCGTTGACGAGGTTGTGCCAATACTCGTCGGGATCGCTTGCACCTGGGAACCGGCAAGCCATGCCGATTACGGCGATGTCCCGATCAGAGGGCTGGATGTGCATGGAATCCCCGATTCAGTCGGCCACGTATCCGCGACGGATGCGTTGTTGCAGGGCGGCGTCGGCGGCGTTGATGGGAATCAGCAGCACAAAGGACCGATAGCGCAGGCGAGGGACTTCCTGATACAACTGCCGGACTCCGAACATGCCGGCCACCTCGCCGCTGACGCCGGTGGCAAACAGCGATTGCCACCGGCCTTGCCAGATCGCGGACGAATTCCAGATGCCCGCGGTCTCGATCCTGCCGAACTTCGTCTCCGCCGTTTCCCGATAGTAGGAAACGACGTCATCGTCCAGGCGCGAGATCTTCCAGCCTTCGCCGCAGATGGTTCCCAGTTCATCGCCGTCGTCGCCGACCCACCGGTCGTTGTGCGAGTTGACGTCGCCCACGCTGGGCCGGTCGTCGGCCTGGGCCTTGAATTTGATTTCGCACAGTTCGACCGCCGGAATGATGACCATGTGGTCATGGCCGATCCGCTCGGCTACGGCTTGCCGCGCCGTTTCGATTCCGTCGGGCTGGCCCAGTTGCGCTCTTGCCAGATTGGCGAGAGCGACGAGGCTGGACATCATGTCGAGTTCAGGCATTTGCTCACGCATTGGCATAGTCGGGGTTCCCGATAGGGTTCTTGTCACTTTCCATCAACTGGCGGCCGCGCTCGCGGTCGGCGTCGCTGCCGGCATCGGCGAATACGGTCACGACGGTGGCGTTGCGTCCGAGTTCGGCGGCGACGTTGCACGCGACGATCCAGTTGGCGGCGGCCGAGCCTCCGATCGGGATGCCCGTTTCCTCGAGGAAACGGTACATCGCCTTGAGCGACTCGGCATGCGTGACCGTCTGGAATGGCACGGCGAAAGGAATCAGCGAAACGAACGGCTGGCGGAATCCGTAGCCCAAGCCGCCGGCGCCGGCGAAGCGGGCGCTGCCATTTGGCGGCGCCATGGTGCCGAAGGGCATTTCGTCGGGCGTACACCCGACCACGCGCACATCGGGATTCTGCTGCGCCAGCGCCGCGTAGACACCGGCGAGCGTGCCGCCGGTGCCGACGGCTGCGACCCAGGCATCGGCGCGGCGGCCGTCGAGCTGGCGGCAAATCTCCGTGCCGGTGTGGTGCTGGTGCACCGCCGTGTTCACCAGATTCAAGTGTTGAGACAGCAGCGTCCAGCCCGGTTCTTCGCGAGCGATCTGCTGGCTCCGGGCGATGATGCCGAGCAGAAAGTGGCTGCGATCCACCTTCGTGACGATTGCTTTGTTGTCGTTCAGCGATTGCAGCAGCTCGTCCGAAGCAGAATCCGGAATCACCACGTGTACCGGCAGTCCGCACAGATTGCCCAGGTGAGCCAGGGCTTTGGCCATGTTGCCGCCTGAGGAATCGAGCAGCTTCAGCGGGCCGCTGCTGAAGTCGTGGGCGTTGATCGCGTCGCAGAAGAGGCCGAACGCCACGCGATCTTTGATGGAGCCGGACGGATTCTTGGACTCCAGCTTGGCGTACACGCGAGCGCCGTTCGTCGGCCCCGGGACCTCTACCAGCGGGGTATTGCCTAGCGAATCGCGATAGGCCTTCAGTTGAGGGAACAGCTCCAGCGCTTTTCCGAATGCGGGGGCTGCTGGCTGAGCATTGAACAGTTCAAAATCCAAGATGAGTCTCCCACTGCGCATTTGAGTTGAGTGTTTATGAGGCGAGTGCCGAACGATGGGACCTCAGGAGGGCGTCCACCACGGCCGGTACCTGGTCACGAAGATAGAAGTGGCCTCCGGGAAATACCTCTGGTGTCAGGTGTTGCGATAGGAATGCAGACCATTCGGCGAGCTTGGGTCGGTCGACCAGGGGGTCTTCATCGCCGCCGAATATGCGGGTTGCCGGCAATTCGCCGACGGGTAGCGGCGCCAGCCTTTGCAACAGCGCGAGATCCTGGCGAATGAAGGAAACCAGCAGGCGTTGAGCGTCTTCCCCGATCCGGCTCAACCCCTCCACTTCGCCGAGCCCCAGCGCTTGTTGAGCGAGGCGATCGATGTCCTGCTCCGTTCGAAGCTCGGTCTGCAGGGCGGCCGGCGTCATCTGCGATGACAGGACGAGCTGTTCGATTCGAAATCGCAACGGTGCCAGGGCCTGGGCGACATGCAGGGCCAGCAGCGCGCCCATGCTGTGGCCGAAGACGGTGATGGGCGCGACGCCCAGAAGATTGGCCAGCCCTCGCGTACAACGACGGACCGCAGCGACGGGATCGTCCCAGGCAGAGGCGGTGCCTGCGCCAAGTTGTGGATACTGCAGGACGATCAGCGCGACATCCGCCGGCAGGTGGTCGCGCCATGGGCGGTAGAATTCCGTACTGCTGCCGGCATGCGGAAAGATCACCAGTTGGTGCCGCACCGGCGCTGCGCCCGCAAGGCTGAATCTCACGGCTCCTTCGGCTTGGGTTTGCAGGTGTCTCATAGCAGTGCCGCCTTTGATGCCTGTCCGGCACCTTCGGCATCGTCGCGAACCCTTGCCCGGAGCAATGCGCGATCGATCTTCCCAATGCCCTTGCGGGGTATCTCGTCGACCAGAACGAGTTTCTCCGGCAGCTTGAACGACGCGACGCCAGCCGTCTCCAAATACTGGCGGATATCCGACAGCAACAACGGTTCGCCTTCATGCGCGACGGCGAACAGGCAGGCCACTTCGCCGAAGCGCGGGTCGGCCATGCCGACACAGGCGGCGTCCTTGAGCCGGGCGTGCCCCTTGCTCAATTCTTCGAGTTCCTCGGGGCTGAATTTCTCGCCGCCGCGGTTGATGGAGTCGGTCACGCGCCCGTCGATATAGACGTTGCCATCGGCATCGAGATGGGCTAGGTCGCCGGTGCGGTAGTACCCGTCCGGTGTAAAGGCGCGGGAAGAGGCTAGCGGGTCGTTGTAATAGGTCTTGATCGTGTACGGACCGCGGGTGATCAGTTCGCCGGATGCGCCGCAGGGCACTGGCGTACCGCTTTCATCGACGATCAGCACCTGGTCCTGCTCGGACAGCGGACGCCCCTGTGAATGGAAGCGGACTGCATCGGTGTCGGTACTGCGGGTGAAGCAAAGCAGCCCCTCGCTCATTCCGTAGCACTGCTGAATGCGGATGCCCAATTTCGATTCGGCGCGAGCGGCGAGGTCCGGGGACAGGCGCGACCCGCCCACCTGGACGTGTTGCAATGTGCCGGGTCTGGCGGGCAGGTCATCGCTTTGCTCGAGCCATTGCGTCAGCAATGCCGGAACGAGCGTGGTGTGAGTTACCCCGTGTGCGCTGATGAGCTCCAGGGCCGTTTGAACCGACGTATCGGATGCCAGGACGACGGTTCCGCCGCAGATCAGGGTGCCGAGCATGCCGGGACAGTTGATGACAAAGCCGTGCGAGATCGGCATGGCCGCGAGGTAGACGGACTGGCGGCTGAGCTCAAATACCCGACAGGCTTTCGCGATCATGTAGCTGTAGCCGCCGTTCAGTCTCGCGATGGCTTTCGGCAAGCCCGTCGTGCCGCTGGATAGCAGCATCATCGCCGTATCCTCGGCAAGCATTTCGGCAGCGGCGCATTCGCTGAACGCGGTCGCGTCGGCGGGCGCGGAGCAGAAGAGGCCAAGGTCGCGCCAGCCCGCATGTTCATCACCCGGCGAACCGTCGAGCAGCCGAAGCGCGACATCAAGGTTCTCGTCGCGGAGAAAGTCGGTCACGACGCGCGCCGCGCTGAAGCGCCGATTGCCTTTGGTCAACGCAATGACGCGGGGACGCGTCGCCTTGAGTACGTGTCGAAGTTCCCGTTCCCGGTATGCGGGGAGCATGGGAACGGGGACGGCTCCCGTCATCAGTGCCGCAAGCATCAACACGACGGCATCGGCGCAATTGGGCAACTGGAACGCGACGCGGTCGCCTTTGCCGATCTCTGCAGTGCGAAGCCGTGCCGCGGTAGCGGCGACCTGCACCATCAACTGCCGGTATGAGATCACAGTGCCGGCGGCAACCAGTGCGGGAGCGTCTTCGCCGGTTTGCAGGGCGGCCGCCAGCCGCTGGTTCAGGAGGGCAGGGTGGCCGTTCATCAAGCGCCTCTCGCCGCGTCGCTCGCGGCAACGGCAGACGGCCGGGCAAGTGCAGGTGCCGAGTCGATCAGTTGCTCCAACTCCTGCAGCGAGTGATCGTGGGTCCCCCAAAGCGAAAAGCCGACGCACCCCAACTGCTCCAGCATCCGTTGCAGCTTGAACGTTTCCGCCGAGCTCAACCCGAGGTCTGCTCGCAGTTGCCAGTCACTCGCCGCTGTTCGAAGTAGTTCGGGCTGCAGCCCTATTTCGGTCAGTAGGCCGATGATCCGTCCAGATGTCATTCCCCACCTCTGTGTTTGGTTCATGAGTGAGAATTATTAACATATGACCGTCGGTCGGTCAATTGCAATTGAGACTCAAATTATTGCTCGCGGCGTAGTGCATCATTGCTTGACTTGCAAATGAAAATGGTTATTATTAACTGCGACCGTCGGTCGGTCAATGGCTCTTTGAGCCGCTTCCTTCCCGTTACGGTTATCCGGATGGCAAGTACACCCGTTCCCGGCGCGCGCCTGTCAGAAGATCTTTCGTCAAGGCCGTCGGTTGCAGCGGTGCGCATGCGCTCTCAACCCGGCGCCCATTGCGAACGACCCTTTGACTCGAGACAGCACTGACAAACATGCAACGCCATTTTCAAACCAGGCCCCGCCGACCGGATGGAGGGGCTCGGGCCCGCTACACGTCTTCGCACCGCCGTTTCGCGCTCTCGCTGATGCTGGCAACTTGCGCTGGCGTTTCCGGCGCGTGGGCGCGGGAGGCCGCAGGAAGCAATCCATCGACTACCCGTATTCAAGAGGAGGATTCCTCTGCACTGCAGACCATTACTGTCACCGGCCGGCAGCCCGGCGCAGACAATGGGCCGGAGCGAGGCTATGTGGCCGAGGCCGCCACTGTGGGGACCAAGGTGCGTACATCCGTGCTGGAAACACCGCAGTCGGTCTCCGTGGTCACCCGCCGGCAGATGGAGGCGCAACAGCCGACCACCACGAGCCAGGCGCTGCGCTATGCCGCCGGCGTCAATAGCGAAAGCTACGGCGGCTTTGGAACGCAACTGGACCTCACGCGCATCCGTGGCATCGATGCGGACTACTACCTGGACGGGCTGCGCGTGATCAGCAATACGTCGACCTGGACGCCGCAGATCGATCCGTACACGCTGGAGCGTGTGGAAGTGCTGCGCGGGCCGTCATCCGCGCTGTATGGACAGGGGAGCGGCGGTGGCGTGATCAATCAGGTCAGCCGACGGCCGCAGCGTGAATCCGCGCACGAAATCATGATGCAAGCGGGCAGCTTCAGACACCTGCAGATTGGTGTCGACAGCACGGGCCCCCTGAACGCCAACGGCACGTTCTTGTACCGCTTCATCGCGACGGGCCTGGATGAGCACGGGCAGGTGGAAGACGTGCACCACAAGCGCATCTACTTCGCACCTGCGCTGACCTGGCGCCCCGATGACCGGTTTTCGTGGACGATCCTGGCGACGCATTCGTGGGAGCCGGACATACCGAATTACAACAGCGTGCCTGCGGCCGCGCTTGGGCTGAACGGCAGCCGGTATCCGGGGGTGATGCGGAATCGCAACTATACCGACATGGACTTCGAAGGGTCGTCACGCAAGCAGGACTCGGTCAGTTCACTGCTTACGTATCGGCTTGGCAACGGCTGGGCGTTCAACAGCAACATGCGCTACATGTACATCAACTCGGACATTCGGCGCACGTCGATCTACGGCTACCAGGACCGGGGCGGCCACCTCTGGTTGGAGGGCACCTATGGCCTCGCCCCGGCCAGCTCTCACACGTTTCAACTCGACAACAACCTGACCGGTGAGGTCTCTCTGGGAGCCACCACCCATCGGTTGCTCGTGGGGGGGGACTATGCGACGGGGCGGCTGCAAAGCGACTCGTATCGGATGGCTCCGGTACTGTTTGACCCGTACGACCCCGTGAACTATCGGCCCCACGCGACACCGGATTTCACCGACAGTCGCGTCAACTGGCCATACAACGTGCGCCAGGATTTCCAGCGCGTGGGCGTATACGCACAGGATCAAATTGTCTACGGACGCTGGCGGCTGACGCTCAGCGGCCGCTACGACCGCTCCCGCACCGACGACACCTCGCGGAGCTACTCGCCCGTCTGGACGTCCCACCGGCAAGAAGACAGTAAGTGGACGGGACGTGTCGGGCTCGGCTACGTCTTCGACAGTGGCCTTGCGCCTTACGTCAGCTACGCCACTTCATTTGATCCGCAACTGGGTGCCGATTTCAAGGGACGCGCTTTCGTTCCGATGGAGGCGAGGCAAACGGAAGTGGGGGTGAAGTACCAGTCTCCAGGCGGCACCACCATGCTGGCCGTCGCGCTATTCCAGACCAACCAGACCAACGTGAAGTCGAGCGACGTACTGCACCTGGGTTACTGGACGCAGGCCGGCGAGTTGCGTTCGCGCGGGCTGGACATGCAGGCGGTTACCAGGCTGACGCGCGACCTGAATCTTATCGCCAGCTACACCTACCTGGACAGCAGCCTGGTCAGCGATTCGCTCTACCGAGGCAAATTACCCGCCGGAACACCGCGCCACTCTGCCAGTGCCTGGCTGGACTACAGTTTCAGGGGCGCGCTCGCCGGGCTGCGCCTAGGTGGCGGCGTGCGGTATCTTGGTTCGACCTGGGGCAACCCGCGCAACACGTTCAAGGTGTCGTCGGCAACGCTGGTTGATCTGGCTGCCAGCTACGATCTTGGATACCTCATCGGACATGATGCGACGCTCTCGCTCAACGTGAGCAATCTCACCAACAAGTCCTACGTGGCCAGTTGTACCTCGGAGATGTACTGCTTCATCGGTCAGGACCGGGTGATCAACGCAACGCTCTCCTATCGGTGGTGACATGGCGCGCATTCAAGTAGCAGTTGCCAAGCCTGAGGGCAGGCAGTCGTCGTCCTGGTCGGCGAGTCGGGCGCATGCGGGTAAGCATGCCCAAGGGGCTCAACAATCCGGCATGTGGCAGTTGTACGCCGGCTCAGTGCAGCGACGCCTGCTGTGGCTTGCCATGCTGGGCCTGCTGGCGCTGCTGTGCAGCTTTGCCGATCTGTCGGTAGGGCCAGCGCATTACCCGATGAACCAGGTGTTCTCCTCGCTCTGGAGCCCGCATGCCCCCCAGGTAGTACGGGTGGTGCTGCATGACATCCGCATTCCGGCGGCGCTGACCGCCCTGGTGGTGGGCGCCAGCTTGTCCGTTGCCGGTGTGGAGATGCAGACCGTGCTGAACAATCCTCTGGCGAGCCCATTCACACTCGGGGTGTCAGCCGCGGCCAGCTTCGGTGCCGCACTCGGCCTGGTGCTGGGCGTCAGCGTCCTTCCCGCCGCACTGGTTCCGTACATCATTCCGGTCAATGCCTTTGTGATGGCCATGGGCGCGGTTCTGCTCATCGACCGCGTGACACGATGGCGGGGCATGAGCAGTGAGTTGATCGTCCTCTTGGGGACCACGCTGGTCTTTGCGTTCACGGCGTTGCTTCAGGGGCTGCAATATATGGCCCCGGACCAGGCTCTGGCCGCTGTGGTGTTCTGGAGCATGGGAAGCCTGACCCGTACCAATGGCATCCGGCTGGCCATCATGGCGGGCGCCTTGCTGCTGGTACTCGTCGCGTTCATGCGCGATGCGTGGGCCTTGACGGCGCTGCGCCTGGGGGACGCCCGTGCCGGCGCGCTGGGCGTCCCGGTCGCGAAACTCCGGTTGCGGATCATCGTGCTGAGCAGCCTCCTGGCGTCCGTCTGCGTTTCCTTCGTCGGTGCTATCGGCTTCGTTGGGCTGATCGGGCCTCATATCGCGCGCATGCTGGTCGGAGAGGATCAGCGGTTCCTGCTGCCGGCCGCGGCGCTGTGCGGGGCGACGTTGCTGTCGGCGGCTTCGGTGGCAAGCAAGGTGGTTCTTGCGGGGCAGACGTTGCCGATCGGCATCGTCACCTCGCTGGTCGGCGTGCCATTGTTTTTTGTACTGATCGTGCGCAAAGGGATGCGTTGATGGAACTGCTGCGCATCGAAAACGTTGGCGCCACGCTTGATGGGCGGAGGGTGCTTGACCGGGTGGACATCGGCCCCTTGCCACCCGGCAGCCTGACCGCGCTGCTCGGCGCCAATGCCGCCGGAAAATCCACTTTGCTGCGGCGAATCGCCGGGGATCTCGACGGACCGGGCTTGATCCAGGTCGACAGTCGTCCCGTCAAGTTCTGGCCGTCTCAGCATTCCAATCGCCCGGCGTTCGTGCCGCAGGACATTTTTGCTGGCGCTGCGTTGCGCGTGCTTGAAGCCATGCTGCTCGCGTGCAAGCAGCAGGGTGGCTGGCGCATCGCCGCGGATGAACTGGATGCTGTGGCCGTGCTTCTGCGACAGCTGCGGATCGAAGGTATCGCGCAATGCGAACTGCAAACGCTCAGCGGCGGCCAGCGTCAGTTGGTTTCGATTGCGCAAGCGCTGATTCGGAACCCTCGCATTCTGCTGCTGGACGAACCCACCAGCGCGCTCGATTTGCAGCGGCAGTTCGAACTGTTGGCGCAGTTGCAGTGGCTGACTCGTGAGCGCGGGTTGTGTGTGCTGATGGCCAGTCACGACCTCAACCACACGCTGCGGTTTGCCGACTACGTCGCCGTGCTGCACGAGGGCCGTGTCCTGGCGTTCGGTGTCCCCGGGGAAGTCATCACGCCTTCGCTTCTCGCGCAGGTCTACGGCGTGCGTGCGCGGGTCGAGCACTGCTCTCAAGGTCACCTGCACGTGATTGTCGATGGACAGCACGTCGAACCTGCAGTTGCTTTCCCTTCGCCTGTCCTAGAGAGGACCCTGACATGACAACCGTCGACCCTATCCTGATACTCGCGCAGAGTGCCTTCTCGACCGATGTCGAGCAAATCCCGCAAGACGTGATGGCGTTCCAGCGCCTGCGTCTCCTGGATCATCTGGCATGCCTGGCAGCCGGTTACGATGCGGCTGGCGTGCAGCAGGCCATTGAATTCGCGCAACGCTACAGTGGCTGCTCGGAGGCAACCGTACTTGGCTCGGACCTGCGGCTGGCTGCCGGTCAAGCTGCGTTCGTCAATGCGGTGCGCGCCCGCGCGTTGGACTACTGCGACGTCGTTTCTCCCGGCTGGCACCCGAGCTCGTCGGACCTGCCGGTTGCGTTGGCGATAGCGGAGATGACCGGGGCCAGCGGGCGCGAGATGCTGGCCGCGATGGCAATCGGTCAGGACATCGGCCAACGGATCAATCTCGCCGCGCAGAGCAATGGCTTTTTCTACCGGGGTTTCGACTCCAATGTGTTGGGCCTGTTTTCGGGGGCGATCATCGCAGCGCGACTGCTTCGCCTGCCTTCGGAGCGCTATGTCGACGCCATCGGACTCGCGTTCGATTACGGCGTCGGCACATTCCAGCACTATCAGGATAAGGTGATGTCGGTGCGCTTCGGACAGGGGCTGATCGCGCGCCATGCCATCGAGGCGGCCATTCTGGCACAGGCGGGCGTGACCGGGCCGCGCCGGATATTGGCTGGCGAAAACGGGTTCTTCAATCTCTATGCCCCTGGCGAGCCGGATCTGTCCATTCTCACGGCGGACCTGGGAGTACGGTTCCTGGGACGAGCGGAGACATGCTTCAAGGCATACCCCCACTGCAGCATTCTGCTCGCGTTGACCGACTCACTGCTGGCCGCCAAATCCGACATACTGGGACTGAGGCTCGACGCATGCGACATCCGCCTCGAAGTCTCGCCGACCATGCGCATGGTGTGCGGTGCTCACTACCAACCGTCGGATACGGCGCAAATCGATGCCCAATTTAGCGCGCAGTACGTCACGGCCAACGCTTTGCTGCGCGGAAGTGCCACGCCCAGTGAATTCCATGCAGATGCCGCACGCGAAACCATGGTGGTCGAGCTGGCGCAGCGCATCGAGCTGGTGGAAGTTCCGGAATTCGAGCGTTTCGATCAATGCCGCCTCAGTATCACGGAGCAGCAGGTAGAGTGCTTCTCGATCGACGCTGCCTATGGGAAGGGCTGGCCGGAAAACCCGCTGGGGATCGAAGAACTGCTCAACAAGTTCCGGGTCTGCTGCGGCCAGTCAGCATGCGCGGGATTCCACACGCATCATGAAGAAATCGCGGCGTTGGTCGATGACCTGGAGCGGGCTCCCAGCATCGACATGCTCGTCGGCATGATCGGCGGTAACGGCTGACGAGCCAGGGCTCCCCTGTTCCACCCACCAGGTGCAGCCACGCTGGCGACGCCTTGAGCGACTTGCTCACATTCCTCTGCCGGGCTGCAATGGCGTCGTCGATGACGCCGTGCATGCCCGAGTGGGCCGGCAGGGTCGTGATACGAGCACTGCCAGTGCTGCCACGTGCCGGCCTGTGTCCCACCCTCCTGCATCGCTTCCGGCAGATCCGGCATGGCGTTCGTTCCGCGGTTGCTTCGATCATGATGGCGGTGAGTTAAACGATGGCGGGGATGCGGTACGTTTCGACGCAGGCTGTGACACTAGTGCGTATCCAGGTGCGCCGCCGATTCAATCACTCATCTGGTTCACCCGCATCGACCGCCGCCTCTGGCGCACAAGAGTTTGCAGTCTTGACCACGCTCACGGTATCGCGAGCGATTATTATTGACCGACGGTCGGTCAATATATAGCATGGGAACTGCTTTCAGACTATCTAATGGATCGCCATGCACAGATATCGCCTTCCCGCCTTAGTCGCGGCTGCCTATTTGGGCACATTTCTTGCTTCTATCGATATCAGTATCGTGAACGTAGCGCTGCCGACCCTTCAACTGGCAATGCGGGCCGATCTGGCCGGCCTGCAATGGGTTGTCAACGTGTATGCCATAGCCCTATCGGCCGTGATGCTGTCGGCCGGGCCGTTGGGGGACCGCTATGGGCATAAGCGAGTGTGGCTTGGCAGTGTTCTTTTGTTTGTCCTTGGATCAATTACCTGCGCGGCGGCAGGCCGCCTCGATATGCTCCTGTGGGGGCGCGCGATTCAAGGCATCGCCGGTGCGTTGCTGATTCCCGGCGCCATGCCTATCCTTACTCATGCGTTCCCGGATCCGCGCCAACGCGCTCGCGCGATCGGCGGATGGTCCGCCTTCAATGCGCTTGCGCTGATTTCCGGGCCGTTGCTTGGTGGGCTCTTGGTCGAGCATGTTGGCTGGAAGAGCGTTTTCCTCGTGAATGTCCCTCTGGGCATCGCCGCAGCATTGCTCGGCGCATGGGGCATCCCGGAACGCAAGCATCCCGATCACGCGGCGTTTGATCCGGTGGGGCAGGTGCTCAGCATGGTGTGGTTGGGGATGCTCAGCTACGGCCTGATCGGGATCGGTGAGCACGGCACCTCTCCGGATAAGGTGATGAAGCCTTTGAGCATCGCCCTGGTGGGGTTCGTCGCATTCGTCTGGATCGAAACGCGTGTGCCGCGGCCGCTGTTTCCCGTGCAGTTGTTCCGCAACCGCTCGTTGGCACTGGCGAATCTGGCGTCGTTTGCGCTTGGCTTCTCGGCCTACAGCAGTCTCTTCTTTCTGTCTCTCTACCTTCAGCAAGCGAAAGGAAGTGCGCCCGCGCTGGCTGGCTGGCAACTCGTGCCGCAGTTCGCTGTGATGGCAGCGGCATCGCTCTTGTTCGGTCGCCTCGCAGCGCGTTTTTCGCTGAAATTGCTGATGGTTGCGGGCTACGCGTTGGTCGGCTTGGCGCTATGCATCATGGTTTCCTTCACGCCATGGACGTCCGATGCCGTGATCAAGCTGGTCTTTGCGGTCCTGGGGCTGGGGATGGGGCTGTCCGTGCCCGCAACCGGCATGATGGTCATGGGGTATGCGCCTTCGGAGCGCTCGGGCATTGCGTCGGCTACGATGAACGCTTTGCGCCAAACCGGAATGACCTTGGGGATCGCCATGCTGGGCAGCGCAATGAGCGTTTGCGCTGTCCGCCAACTGACGGTTTCGGTCGCGGCGGCGGGCGCGAGCGATCCTGCAAGAATGGCGAGGAGTGCAGTGCTGGACCATATGTTGCCGACGCAGCAAGCATGGGTCTCCGATCTGTATCGGTCTGCCATGGCCGGCGGTTTCGCACTCGCCATGGCATGCGCCGGTGTGGTCTGCCTGTTGATAGCATGCCTATTGCTCTTCTTTCATACCGAGCGACCCGCTCTCCAGGTGGCGCCGACGAACAAGTAGTGCGTCGATAGAGGCTCCAGTTATGGTTGCGATACCTCGGCTGCTTCGCCGCAGTAGCCGAGGAGCGACAGCTTATGCGTGCAACAGAACGTTGGCATATCGAATAATCGACACTGTCTGGAACCACCAAGGGGCTGAAGGGCGAGTCTGGCGCGTTGTTGCTTGATCGTGGTTGACGCGGCGCACGCCTGACTGAACCGGGCACGCTTTCCATGCATGAGCGTTCAGGAACTGTCGGCCGGATTTTCACGGCCGGCTGCCTGGCGCGACCGGCGGCGCGGCTTGGGCGGCTGCCCGTCGTCGGCAACGCCGACCATGCGCAGGCAGACCGCGATGACATCACGGGCGAATTTGGAGCAATCCGTCTCCTGAGCTGCGATCGCGTCGTCCGTGACGCCGTGCACGCCCGTGTAGATCAGGAGGGCGGTGACGCGTGATTGCGCAAGTTGCCATACGCCTGCCCGCGCGCCGCCGTCAAGAATGTCCTGTAACTGGTCGAGGATGGCGTTCTTTTCGCGATTGCTGCGGTTGTGATGATGATGGTCGGTGTACACGATGTCGTGCGTGCGATATGTCTCGACGTAGACCTCGATGCTCGTGCGGATCCAGGTGCAAAGTCGACCTAACCAATCGTCCTCGGCGCACGCGTCGACGGCTTGTTTCAGGCTGTCCAGGAATTGCGCCGTGTAGCGTTGGCCCATGGCAGTCAGCAATTCGTGCTTGGATGCGAAGTAATGATAGAAGGTGCCCTTGGCAACCTGAGCCAGTTCGACGATATCGTTGATCGTGGTGGCCTCGACGCCTTGCTCCAGGAACAACTTTTCCGCCGCGGCCATCAATTCGTCTAAACGTACTTCGGCTGGCTTGGTGCGGGGAGATTTCGGCGTTCCCTGCTCGCGCTGGCTGGTCTTGTATCTCATCATGCAGATTGGAAGCTCGTATGCAAAAGTCAGAAGTCTAGGCCATGAAACGGTTGTAACCAACCTGTCGTTGATGACCCTTCGCAGGTCGAATTGTGCATGAAAATCAGTTCCGGTGAGGTTCCGTGCATCAACGCTGCGTTGTACGCCCAGGTCGGGAGGCGGGGGAACGCTGCCGCTTCAGACGCGCTGTGGCCGTTCCGGCAACGTGCGCAGGAGCAGGCTGGCGATCACGACGGCCGCGAGGTTGAACAGCATGCTGTAGACGAATGCACTCTGAAGCTGAGGAAGCGCGTCCAGGTCCAACAGTTTCCTGAGCGCAATTTGCATGATCGTGCTGGCGGCAGTCACGCCGAACGCGGCTCCCAACTGCTGCAAAGTGGAGAGAACCCCCGGCCGCCTGCCCGCGCACTCGCCGTGTACGGTCGCTATCCTGATGCTCAGGAGCGGCGTCATCACCATACCTTGAGTGGGCCCCAGTGCAAACAGCGCGGGCAGCAAGAGCCACGGGAACCGGAGAATCGGGATATGCATCACCACGATCATCAAGAGAACGAAGCTCGCGGCATACAAGATTGCGCCCAGAAAAATGAACCAGGGGCCGTGGCGATTGACCAGTCTCGGCATCAACAGGGGAGAAAGCGAAAATCCGATACTGGTGGAAACATAAATCATGCCGGCCTGAAACGGATTCATTTTCAGGTCAAACTGGAGAAGCATGGAGAAGCTCAGCGTAAATGAGCCTGCGTTTACATAGATTCACATAACCAGCAGCGATTCTTTCGCGAATGGCATGTTTCAAAGGAGTTTCATGTCCACGAGTGGGACGTGTCCGTTGCTGCGTACCGGTTTTCATGGAACGCAAAAAAATATAGGGTGAAGAGGTCCGTCAATATCAGCACATTGCTTCAAAATTCCAACTCCACGCGGAAATCATCAGCAAAGGGAGCAATGCGATGGAGATCCCGATGCTCGACAGCGCAATGCCGATCCAGTCCAGGGATTGTTTCCGCATCGGCCGTGCGTCTTTCAATTGGCGAGAAAAATACAGCGCTACCATGCCGATGGGGACGTTGATGAAGAAAATGGTGCGCCGTTGCAGGTCGAGAAAATTGGCTCTGTTGAAATTTGAGTGGGTTACGCGGCATGCTGGTTGATCGAAGCGAAGTCAAGCTTGCCGGCGATCAGGAACAGCACGGTACGCATGGTGGTGAGGTTGGCGTAGCCGCGCGCGCGTCGCTTGGCGGCCTGAAACAGGCCGTTGAGCGCCTCCAGGAAGCCGTTGGTCTGACGCGTCTGGGTCCAGGCGACGATGCCGTCGAAGTGCTTGGGGATCATGCGCGCAACCTCCTTCATGGGTTCGACCTTGGAGCGCATCACGTTGGTACACCACTGCTCGAGCATCTCGGAGACGACGTTGATCTGCTTGCGATCGAGGAAATTTTGGGAGACTTCTACGCGGTTGCGGGAACCTGCCGGTGCTCTATACGCCCTCTTGTCAGCATTTCCAACCGGTAGCGTTGGCGTATGCCACCGCGTTTTTTACAAACCGCAAGGAAAGAAAGCGATGGAAAGCAAAGAAATAGGTATTTCAAAATCAGCGCCGTCTTTGAACTTGGTTGTCGTCACTCTTCTTTGCGCGTGCTCGGTTCTGCCTCTGAGTATATTTTTACCGTCGTTGCCTAATATTTGCAGCGATCTACACGTTGACTATGCGGTCATGAGCCTCTCGCTAGCCGGATACGCGGGACTCTCCGCGATTCTTGAGCTCTTCATGGGCCCGCTGTCGGATCGCTTCGGTCGTCGGCCGATTATTTTATTGAGTCTTGCTTTGTTCACGATTGGGTCACTAGGGTGTGCCCTCGCGACCAACGCATGGTCATTTCTTGCGTCCCGGTTTGTTCAGGCTGCAGTAACGTCTAGTTACCCAGTTTCGATAGCGGCAGTCCGAGACGTCTTTGGAAAGGAGGCGGCGGCAGGAAAGATCGGCTACGCGGCGACGGCCGCGGCGCTAGCACCTATGTTAGGGCCAGCATTGGGTGGTTTTCTCGATGAAATCTTCGGCTGGCGCGCCAACTTCTGGGTGCTTGCCGGTGTGGGGGCGCTGTTGTTCGTGTTCTGCTGGATCGACCTTGACGAGACCAAGACCAATATTTCCAGGTCGATAAAAGCGCAGCTCGAAGCGTATCCGATTCTTCTCCGCTCGAACCGTTTCTGGGGTTATACGGTTTGCCTCGCTTGTTCCACCGGTGCATTCTATGCATTCCTCACCGGTGTACCCATGACTGCAAAAATATCGTTCAACTTATCGCCTGCGGCACTAGGCGCATACATGGGAGCCATTACACTGGGGTTTATGTCAGGGAGTTTTTTGTCCGGACGCTATTCGAAACGATGGTCGCTTGCGAGAACCATGGTTTGGGGACGTATTCTGGCGTGCTTCGGTCCATTGATCAGTCTTACTATCGCCATGCTCGGCACTTCGGAAGTATTCTGGGTGCTCGCACCCTGCATGCTCGTCGGAATCGGCAATGGCCTTTCGAGTCCATGTGCGAATGCTGGCGCCGTCTCGGTGCATCCAACACTAGCGGGAAGCGCAGCTGGTCTCGCAGGTTGCATCACGATAGGGGGGGGATTCCTGTTTTCTTCCGGAACTGGAGTTATCTTGACTGCGAAAAATGCTGGATATTCACCATTTGGCATGATGTTGTTTGCGTGCGCGCTTGCACTTGCGGCATCTGTCTATGTCTTCCATTTGGAAGAGCGACGCTCGCAAGTTTAACTTCGTTAGTTGATTGGCGACGAGCGGGTAACGTCACGTGGGATCTGAGGTCCGCTAACCGCTCAGAACACCAATCTTCGTTCCCATATTGATGACGAGTCGTGGTCACACCATCGCGTCCATGAAACCAGTCCCGCCGTCTCGGGAAGCCTGCGGCCCTGATCCGGCTGGTGGCCAGCTTTTGCCGAGGGTACATGCCAATCAACTGTCGGCGTCGAGGGAGGAGTTCTCATGCTGGTCAACGAACTGTCTCAGGGCGCCATCGACCAGATCATGCATGGGCATGAGTGAGGCCGATCTCGCTAAGGCGGTGTTGTCGGGGCACCTCAAGTTGCCGAAGCGCTGACGGCCTCCGGACTGAAGGCGTGCGACACCGCGCTCGGCGCCGCGCGCGGGCGGCCGCCGGCGCCGGCGGATCCGCGCCATCGAGCGCCGCGTTGAACAACGCCTCGACCGACTGGAACTGACGCACCGCGTTCGCCTTGGTGTAGAGCGTCTTCGTGCCCAGGCTCGCGTGGCCGAGCAGCTCTCGCATGTCGAGGATGTCGGCGCCGGCGTCCAGGCCCGTAGTTCGCGAACGTGTGGCCCAGCCAGTGCGTGCTCGCGTAGTGCAGATCCGCGGCCGCGTTCGGGTACGCGATCGCCAGTTGGTCGGCGGCCCGCGCGAAGACGCCTTCTTGAGCGCGGCGAGCTGCTCGTTGAGCGTCGCCCGGTCCAGCGTTCCAGGGAGCAGTTGCTTGATCAGTTCCGGGCACAGGTTTAAGCCCTTGCCCGGTTCTATCGTATCTTCTTCCTTGCGTTTGCGTGGCATAAAAGTGGCTCATTGGCCGTCAGTTTATGCCTCGCACACAATGTTTCGGATAGGTTCGCGGGGTCCGCATCTTCGGCGGCCCCGCTCAATATACCTTGGGAATCAGGGCGGCCGTTCTGGCTTGATACTGCGTGTATTCGTCGCCGAATGCATCCAACAGCCAGCGCTCCTCGCGGCGGATCTTGACTAGATAGCATCCAGCTACGACCGCAAACAGCACGAAGCTGCGCAGGTCGCCAGCCATCAGCGCCGTGCCGAGCGCGGCCGCGAGCACACCCGTGTAGATCGGATGGCGGACGATCGCATAGGGCCCGCCCTGGATCAGGCGATGGTCTTCCTTCAGCGCGACCGCGCCCGCCCAGTATTGGCCGAGCCAGTATCGAGCCCAGCCCGCAAAGCCCATGCCGATGACGCACAGCAGTAGCCCGATCCAGGGCGCTTCGGCAACCGCCACCATGCGGTGCGTCGGCAGTCCCAAGAGTTGAAGCGGCATCGCCATTAACACAAGGCTGCCCATAACGAGTGCGATGTGAACCGTCTGCGCGGGCCCCGTCGCACGCCGGACGGTCTTGCGTGCGTGACGGGCAGCGACGAGCCAGTAGCCGATGAAGCCGCTCCAGACAATCATCGGCAACCATGTTGAGAGTGTATTCATTTCAATTCTCCTGAAATGTGACCGGTGGAAATCGAAAGGTCGGACTCGTTCGAGGGCAAGCGGCCACGCCGCTCATCGCGCGAACCAGTGCGCTGGGCGCGGCAATTCGAGGTGATCGCGCAGCGTGCTGCCTTCGTACTCGGTGCGGAACAGGTCGCGCCGCTGCAGTTCGGGCACTACTTGCTCGACGAAATCGACAAATCCGCCCGGGAAATACGGCGGCATCACGATGAAGCCGTCCGCCGCGTGATGCGTGAAGCGTTCCTCGAGCTGATCGGCTATGTGTTGCGGTGTGCCGCGAACGATCCAGTGCCCGCGCGCGCACGCAACCGACAGGTAGAGTTCCTTCACGGTGAGCTTCTGCTCACGGGCCGTGCGCACGAGCAGCGCTAGCCGACTCTTGCCCGCGTTTGTTTCGGGAAGCTCCGGCAACGGATCATCGAGGCGGCAGCCCGACAGATCCGCGCCACCGAGCATCGCCGCCAGCAGTGCCATCCCGACGTCCGGATGCACTAGCGCCTGCAATTGGGCATATTTTTCTTCGGCTTCGTCGGCCGTGCGCCCGGTGATTGGGAACACGCCAGGCATCACCTTCAGGTGCCGCGGCGAGCGGCCGGCCGCCTCGACGAGCGCCTTCAGGTCCGCGTAGAACGCCTGCGCGTCCGCAAGCGACTGCTGGATCGTGAAAATGCCTTCCGCCGTTTCGGCCGCGAGCGCCTTGCCCGCCTCGGACTGGCCCGCCTCGAACAGCACCGGATGACCTTGCGGCGCACGCGCGATATTGAGAGGCCCGCGCACCGCGAAATGCTCGCCGTGATGATGCAGCAAATGCAGCTTGCGCTCGTCGAAGTAAAGGCCGGCATCCTTGTCGTACAGGAACGCGTCGTCCTCCCAGCTATCCCAGAGGCCTTTCACGACGTGCACGAATTCCCGTGCGCGCGCGTAGCGATCCGCATGCGAGCTATGCACGTCGCGGCTGAAATTCAGCGCCTCGGATTCGTTCGACGACGTCACGACGTTCCATCCCGCGCGCCCGCCGCTCAAGTGATCGAGCGACGCGAACTTGCGCGCAACGTGAAACGGCTCGTTGTACGTGGTCGTCGCGGTCGCGACGAGGCCGATGCGCTCCGTCACGGACGACAGCGCGGAGAGCAGCGTCAGCGGCTCGAACTGTGCGACGAACTTCACGCTGCGACTCAACTCCTTGATGTCGGTTCCCCAGACGCCAAGCGTGTCGGCGATGAACGCCATGTCAAACTTCGCCCGCTCGGCGAGCCGCACCATGTCGACGTGGTGCCGAAAGCTCATCCCACCCTCCGCGCGCGCGTCCGGGTGGCGCCATGCGGCAACGTGGTGCCCGGGTTGATAGAGGAATACTCCCAGCTTCATCTTCGTCGTGCGCTGTGTCATGGCGTTCCTGAATGAAGGAGATCGAAGGATCGTCGGCCGTCCGCCCGGAGGGCCGTATGCGTCACGCGTATCGCTCGTTGGCATCGAGCGCCGCCTTGAAGCGTGCCTGGAACGTGTCGAGATGCGGCGGCGCGATTATCGTATGGTGTTCGCCCGGCACATCGACGAAGGTCGCGCATTCGCTCACGCAGTCGTGCCACGCTTCGAGTTCGCGATGGCGCCATGTATGCCTATCGATGCCGTTTTCCGTCATCCAGGGCAGCGGTGCCGCATGGAACACATGCACGGTCCGCACGCGGCCCGCCGGCCGATACGCGCGGCCGATGTCGATGAGCCCACGCGATAGATCGGCCCACGCGAGCATCCGGTTCGCATTGAGGTCGAGCTCAATCCGTTTGCGCGCCGGCACGGTCGACAGCAGCCATTCGGCACGCTCGCGCCGGCTCATCGCGCGCAGGGAAGGCGCCCACTCGACCATCTGGTACCGGTCGACAAGCGACAGGAAGAACGCAAGGTTCAGCAGTGCGTCGGCATCGTCCATCTGCGGCATTCGCGCGAGCATGTCCGGCGGGAAATCGATGATCCCGACGAATGCCATCCGCTCGCCACGCGCTTCCAGGCGCCGGGCGATCTCGAACGCCACCGCGGCGCCGTACGAGTAGCCGGCGATCGCGTACGGACCGCACGGCTGCACGTCGCGCATTGCGAGCAGATAGGTCTCGACCATTTCGTCGAAGCTGTTGAAGCGGCGCTCGCCGGGATTGAAGCCGCGGGCGCGCAGCGCATAGAAGGGCCGTTCGCCGATGAAGTGCTTCGCGAGATTCGCAAACACCAACACGTCGCCGAGGCCTGGGTGAACGCAGAAGAGCGGCGTCCGTCTTCCGCTGCGGTGGAACGGAACGAGCGGCGTGTAGGTCGCGTCTTCGCGCGCGTGGCGGTGCGCGAGGAAGGCCGCGAACTCGCGGATCGTCGGGTGGTGCATAAGCGTGACGGTGGGCAGCGTGTCGAGCCCGAATCGCCGCTGCACCTTGTCCTTGAACCGGATGATGTCGAGCGACGTGCCACCCAGCTCGAAGAAGTTCATCGCAGCGCCAAGCATCGATGCGTCGAGCTCGAAGATCTCCGCATAGATGTCCGCGAGCATGTACTCGGCGTCGCCTTCCAACGGCGTCCGCGCGCCGAGCCGATGCGCAAGCGCGGCGTTCACGCGCACTAGCGGAGCGGTGAACATGCCTGATTCGAAGCGCTTACGCAACTTCATGCGCTGCAGCTTGCCGAGGCTCGTCTTCGGCATGTCGGTGACATCGAGTGGCAAGATCATCGATGGTCGGAAACCCCAGTGCAGCACGACCCGCTCGCGAATCTCGGTGAGCGTCCGATACAGCGCGTCTGCGTCGTCGACCGGGAAAGTCGGATGAAAGAAGATCGCGAGGTGCTCGCTATCCTGTCCGGGCAGCCGGATCGGCACAGCCGCCACATAGGATTCTGCGATACCGTCCACCTGCTCGAGCACAGTTTCGATCTCGTGTACGTAGTAATTGACCCCGTGCACGATCACGCTTTCCTTCGTGCGCCCGACAAGCGTTAGCACGCCGTCGTCGAGGCGTCCTGAATCGCCGGTGCGGAACCAGCCGTCCAGTGTGAAGGCTTCCGCGTTCGCATCGTCGTTCTTCAGGTAGCCGGAGAAGATCATCGGTCCGCGCAACTGCAACTCGCCTGGCTCACCGTCCGGCACGACACGGCCCTCCGCGTCGACGATGCGCATCGTGAGGCCGTCGATCCCCATACCGAGCGGCGCGAACTCCTTGTCGATGCCTGACGCCGGATAGTCGCGCGCATAGACGCTGCCCGCGCAGGTCTCGGTCATGCCGAACGCGGGGGCGAGCACGTTCCGGCGCAGGCCGAAGCGTGCAAGCCGATCTAGGAAATGTAGCGCGGTTGCGTTCACAACCGCTTCGCCGCCCGAGACGATGATCTTCAGGTGCGACAAATCGAGCGGCTCAAGTTCGGCACTGCGCGCGAGCGCCTGATTGATGAGGCCGAGCAGAAAGTTCGGCGTGAATGTCATGCCGACCCGATAGCGGCCGAGCAGCTTGATGAAGTTCAGCGGCGAGCCGATGATCGCGTCGGTTGGCACGTGCAGTTGAACCGCGCCAACTGCCAGCGGCAGCATGTGGCATTCGAGCAAGCTTGCGACGTGGTCGCACGCGATCCAGTTTAGCGTGATATCCGAAGGCACAAGCTGCTGGCGCGCGATCTTGCCAGCCATCGACGCGAGCACGTTGCGATGTCTGAGCATCACGGCCTTCGGCTTGCCGGTCGAGCCGGACGTCAGCATCAGCATCGCGAGATCGTCCCGGCTCGCGTGCTGGAATGCGATGCTTGGCGGAAACGCGCGCAGCGATTCGACGCTGGTCGTGCGCACGTCGCCGAGCGATGCGGAGTCTTTGTCAGCCGTAACAAAGAGCGGTCCGTCGAGCAGCGCCGACACGTGGGCAACGTAGGCCGCGCGGTCCATGTCGGTGCCGCGTAGCGGCGGCAACGGGCAAGGCACATAGCCGCCCAGCAGGCACGCCCAGAAGACAGGAAAGAACTCCCGCGGCTCGTCGAGTCGGATCGCCACGCGGGCTTCGCGTGAGATGCCCGACGACTGCAAGCCTGCGAGAACACGACGCGCGTCAGCGAGCATCATAGGGTAGCGGATCAGACGCGCGCGCAATTCGCGATCGAAGATGACGTAGCCGGCCTCGGAGTGCTGTTCGACCGCTTGCAGAAAAAGCTGCGAGATGCTGTCACACTCGACGACGCGCCGGATGAAGAAGTCTAGCGTCTTGTCCTGGAACTCGATCTCGTCCGTGTCAAACTGCCCGGCCAACGTCACTCTCATATCCGCTCCTTATCGAGGGAATTCTCGTTCGTTGAACAAAAGTCGTCGTCAAATACAAGAAGGACTTGTGGTTTTCGATTCATTTGCGTACACCCAAGCTCAATCGGATGTATTTTATTTAAAATAAATCACTAATAAATTTATCGTGCAGATCAAATTTAAGACTCCGTATCTGATTTTTTCGTGCCGTAGATTACTGTCGATGAGTATTACGAATTCCCGCATCGAGGCAGCCGCACTGATTAATAAATGGAGGAACATTTGACCAATTCAACACAATGCCGTGGCGGGCCACTCATCGTCGGCATCGGCGGCACGGGCCTGACCACATCCTCGACCGGATATGCACTTGCGGTTGCATTGAGCGTAACGCAATCGATGGACGCATCGATCAGGCATATCGGAGCAGAGCTACTTTACGAATTGTCGTTTTATAAGCCACAGTGTGGGCTGAGAGATGAAATCCAGAAAGCGTTTGTCGAGATAGTAAGAAATTCGAATGCGGTCATTATCGCCAGCCCCGCTTACCACGGCGGAATGTCCGGCGTGATCAAGAATGCGCTTGACACGCTGGACGATTTGCGATCGGATGACCGGCCTTATCTCGACGGACGCGCGGTAGGCTGCATCGTGAGGTCGCATGGTCCGCAGGCGGGCGGCGCGACGCTCGCTGCGATGCGCTCGAGTTGATCCCGTTGAGCTTGCACGTTCGTGCCGAGTCCCGGGCTACGCCGAGTCGAAGTACACAGGCGCTTGCTGAACGACACGCTCTGTTTTTCCGTTCGGCATTGTCTGGAACTCTATCCCGCCAGGTGACGGGAGGAAGGAACAGACATGAGCATCGAAGCGTACTACCACCGCCCGGCAATGCTGACCTGCAGCGTTACCACACCTCACACACTCCGCCACCTTCTCTGAGGGGCGTCGTTCGTGGAGCGCGTAGGATCAAGCAGGTCGATCGATCAGGAAAGCTTCGCGCGGCGAGCCAGACATCCATTTTGGGGCTCGCCCTCGGCCGCACCATGTTTCTCCAGTCATCGGGTTTCGATACTTTGGAGGCAGTGGACCACGCCGCTTGTCCGGCGAGCGAAGGCGCGTCCATTGAGGAAAGATCTGGTCGGGCCGAATTTCGTACATCAGGACGGTCTCCCGGATCTGAGAAAGCGCCGTCGAGATTTCGCGCTCTCTGGCTGCTTCGGCCTCCTTATTGAGTGCATCGAGTTGAGCTTTCAGTTCCTCGTAAGTTGCCACAATGTCTCTCCAATCGAATTACGTTAAACGTGCACATTCGAGCGCCGTGCGTCGTCAGGAGCGTGTATCGTGTGCCATGCATGCGACGACACGACGGGAATAAAATGGCGATCGCCGATATCGACGATCGCAAAACCGCCTGCTCCGAGGCAGATCGGAGGCAGGGCGCGGCCACAATCGTGTAACGGGTCTACAAAATTTCTTTCTGTGAGTGACTTACACACGCAATACGCCATAGGCATATTTTGAGAAATGACGTAGGTCGCATTTCTGCACCGCTATGGCACCGAGAACCTGGAGTTCCCGGTAGCCTCTAGGAAGTAGGTCGGACAGCGGTGGCTGGCAAATACGCGAAGTTTGGCCGCGAGGGCTTGGCGCGTGAAGGCAACGACGCTGAGGGAAATAGAATCGACAACGCACTCGAATTTTCGAGTAATATGTACTCAGTCATAGGGTTCGCTCTCTTTTTTGAAGAATCTATGATTAGGCTTCGTCGCGTGTTGCAGCACTCGGCGAAGCCGCTTTCGGTTAATACACTCTTCTAGTTTGAATGCCCGGCCCAAGGCGCATTCGAGGATCGATTTTTCTCCACGGTAAACGTTCGGGGTCGGTCACAATACCCGTTGCCGTTCGCGCGATGAGGACTGCTTCAGCTATAGGTTCGAATGCCGCCCGAAAGTGGACGGAACTCTTGTTTACCAAGATGGCCATTTTCTCTGGAGCGATACCGACCATTCTGTACAGGTTGCGATCCAGAAGCTGCGTTTTCACGGTACTGACCACGACACGCACGTCATCGATTTTTAAACACGCGCATGGACCGAGGTGAAGTTCCAAGTTTTGCATCATCGGGCCTTCGAGTCTGCACAGGCCGTCAGATATCGACTCGACGAGAAAGTCACCACGCAGCGGATGATTCGTGTGCTCTGAAAGTGCCATGCTTACGCGAGTGCCGACGCCTGCCTCGTGAGCCCTCCGTGCCGCAGCAGGATCGCAGACGATCCCGATAGCGGCACGTCTCACTCGATGCCGAAGTAGCGCCTCGAGCATTTCTGTCGTGTCGGAAGCCGCGCCAGCACCGGGATTGTCATGCGTATCCGCGATCACGATTGGGTGCAGCGCTGAGTCTGCGAGCTTCTTGGCTCGGAGGACTGCTTCATCAGGGCTGAAATACGTCGTTTTCCATTTTCCTTCGCTCTCCACAATCAGCAGTTTGAGTTCGTCAAGTGCACTCTCGACCCCACGCTTGCTAGAACCGCATGCCCATACGGCCGGCCCACACTCGCGGATGTCGGCAGCGGGAAACCCGAGCGCAACACCAAGGTCGACGTCATACCTTCGCTCTACGTCCGCAACGAGGGCATAAATCTCTGCAGCGGGGGACTGTGAGGTAGACATCGCCTCAATCGGAATCAAAAATGGAGCACGCCAAAACGCGCGATGCGAGCGTCTACCCGATTCGGCGATTCGAAACAAAGTCCGAGCCGCACGAGCCCCAGTCTTCGCCATGTCGACATGCGGATAGGTACGAAACGGTACGAGTGCATCGGCATGCTCGAACATCTGCTCGGTGACGTTTGCGTGCAAATCGAGGGACGCAACGATTATCGGCCGCGGACCGATTTGCACGCGTAGTCGCCGCAACAATTCGCCTTCCCCATCCTCGTAGCGTTCGGACACCATTGCCCCGTGCAGGTCCAAGTAGATTGCATCTGGACGTACTTCAGTAGCGCGGCGCAGGATTTCGTTGACGATTCGTTCATACGCGTCGTCCATGACGAGGCCAGATGGCGTCGCATAAGTCCATATCCCAGGGACAACAACATTCGGCGTATCCGCGACCGATTGCAAAAAGCCAGAAATCGGAAGGTTCGCATCACGCATTGCAAAGATAGCGTCGCCAACCGCAATTGGACCGTTTGCGCCATTCGCGAAATCGGCATACTGCGTGTGTGTCTCAACAAACGTGTTGGTCTCGTGCAAGAATCCGCCAACATAGATTTTCATGATGCGGTCACCTTGACGTCCCTTGCGGGACGCGCAGCGAGCACGAAAGCGCTTGTGAGCAGAAGCATCGCAATCGCAAGAAAACCTACCTCGCTGCTTCCCGTTGCGGTTTTCATCCAGCCGATTACGGTTGGGCTAACAAATCCGCCGAACAGACCTAACGTATTGATAAATGCAATGCCAACAGCGGCGGCGTCTTCCGAAAAATAGTCGGCTGGTATGGCCCAGAAGACGGTGTAACCGGCATACGTTCCCGCCGTCGCAATAGAGATGGCTGCAAGCGCCACGACAAACTGGTCGGAGAAGTGGGCTGTAGCCATGAGGCCGACTGCACCCACTGCGGTTGCCAGCGCAGCATGAAGTTGTCGTTCACGGTTGCGGTCGGAGAGTCGACCAACCACATAGATCACGATGATAGTCAGCACGTACGGCACAGCCGAATACGCGCCGATTTCGATGTAACTGTGTAACCCGGCTGTTTTGAGAATGGTCGGTAGCCAGAACCCGACAGCATAGATTCCACTGATGAGGCCGAAATACGTCAGCGCCAATAAGAGAACGCGCAGGTCGGTGGCGACACGCATCAATGCTCCATGGGCCGGGCGTGCCGGAGGCGTCTGGCCAAGTTCCGTCAGGACGGCCCGTTTCTCGTGTGACGTGAGCCAGCTTGCCTCAGCCGGCGACTCGCAAAGCGTTCCGAACGTGACGAACCCCATAATCAGCGCGGGGATGCCTTCGAGAATGAACATCCACTGCCATCCCGATAAGCCCGCCAAACCATCGGAATACTCAATAATCGTGCCGGACGCCAAACCGCCAGCGATTGACCCGATCGGCAACGCCCACATCAAAATCGCCATCGTTCGACCCATCTGCTTCTTTGGATACCAACGAGTCAGAAAGTAGATGATTCCTGGGGCGAAACCTGCTTCAAAAACGCCAAGAAGGAAGCGAAGAATGTAAAACGTCGTAACATCAGACGCCATGCTTGTCGCCACCGTTGTGATGCCCCATAGCACCATGATCCGACTTAACGTTTTGCGCGCGCCAATACGTACGAGGAGCAGGTTGCTGGGCACTTCGAGCAGAACGTAACCGAGAAAGAAGATGCCGGCACCCAGGCCGTAGGCCGCATCACTGAGGCCGAGCTCCTGCTGCATTTGCAGCTTCGCGAACCCCACGTTTACGCGATCCACATATGCGATGCAGTAGCATACTGTCAGAAATGCCAGTATCCGCAGATTGATTTTTCTGAACGCACTGGCTCGTGGGGTTGACGCCTCTATAAATGAAGTGGACATTCTGGCCTCAGTGGCGATAAGTTATCGAGTTATTGTGCAGTCAAATTAATAACGACTATACAGAAGATTTATCCCGGCTGGTTGTCAATATACGAGACACCCTGTGCGGAAATTTGTCACCCACGAGTCGCGCTAGGATTCGGTCATGGAATTTAGCAAATCACGGCAAGTTCAATGTTTTGAAGCGGTCATGATCGAACGCTCGCTTAGAAAGGCTGCGGAACGCCTTGAGATGTCCGTCTCAGAAGTCAGTCGACAGATTCGTAAGCTAGAGGGAGAAATGAAGCTTCGACTATTTGATCGCGAGCCCTCCGGAGTAGTGCCGACACGTGAAGCAGAATTGTATTTGGAGTATCGCCGCGGCTGTGAATCTCAATTCGAGGTTTTCAGGGGGCAGATTGATTTGCTCCACTCACTAAAGACGGGGATTGTTTCGATCTCTGCCAGCGAGAGCATGATGGTTCCGTTTGTAAACGAGGTCTTATGGGGATATTGTCGAGACTACCCGAATGTTCGAGTTTTATTGAATCAACGTGCGACTCGGGAGATTATCGAAGACGTCCTTACTGATGCTGCTCATATCGGCCTCGTTTATAATCCCCCTCCTACCGATGGAATCTCCGTCTATCGCAGTGTTCGGGACGGGCTGATCGCCGCGGTTCATCCGGATCATCCGTTGGCTAAGCATGTAGGACCTATTCCTTTTGCACGCGCAGTCTCATATCCGTTCGCAACAATGCCTTCGCTTTACGGCTTGGGCGGGCTGATGGAGAGCGTAGCACATACCGAAGCAGTCAAGTTCAAGCCGCTAGTTGTTGCGAATACGCTTGACGTGCTTCGGCGATTTGCATTGGAGGGCCTCGGGGTCGCTTTTGTCTCCACCTTTACGATCAAGCCAGAGGTCGAAGCAGGAACTTTAGTTGCGATGCCTATTGACCATCCGGCGTTGGGTAAGCAATCGACGTCCATCGTTGTAAAATCGCGCCGTGTACTCTCAGCCGCTGCGGATGAGTTGTTGAGGCGGATTGAGTCTAATATAAGCGTATTCTGCCAATAACTGTGGATTGGCATGCACGAAGCATTCGTAAGCGGCTCGCGTGGGCTAGTTGTGAAGCAGCGTCGAGCAGGAATCGGCATGTAGCCATGCTGCGCGAAGCACGGCCCACACAAGGAAATGCAGATGAGCGATTTTTCGCGCGAGACTCTGGTCACTCTGCTGTACAAGTCGTTGCCAGTGACCGAGAAGCAGGCTACCGTCGAGCTTCAGGACAAGGACCAGGTAGTGAGCGTAACGACTCCGTCGAGTTCAACTGCGTCGTAATCGGTAACTCCCCTGCGTTCTTGCGACCTCAGGCGATCCGATGCAAAGGCGAGCTCAGCGAGGGTCTCGTCGGTGGCATGGCCGTCATCATAAAAAAAGGTTCTTCACGGATTACCTGGATAGGCGGCCTTGATCTTGAGGAAGAAGTAGGCGCTGTCGCGGTAGCCGTAGGCCATACGCTTGATGACCTTGATGCGGTTGTTGATGCCTTCGAGCTGGCCGGTGTGCATCGGCCAGCGCACCCGCGAGAGGATGCCGCGCCAGTAAGCGGCCAGTTTGTTAGCAAAGCGCTGGAGCGGTTCGATCCCGCTCGCGCGAGCCTGCGCCAGCCAGTTCCGCCAGGCGCGACGCCATTGCCACGCGGTCATCGACTGCCAGAGTTCCTTGAGCACCGATTTAAGGACGTAGACGGTCATCAGGGCCTGATTGGCTTCCAGCAGTTCGTGCAGCTTGATCTGGCTTTCGGCCGACAGATTCTCGCGGTTGCGCAACAACAGCCAACGCGCCCGCTTGACCACGCGCCGCTGCGGGCGATCATGCTTGAGCCGATCGGCTTCGTCGACGCGCAGCCGGTCGATCACTTCCCGGCCGTATTTGGCGACCACGTGATACAGGTCGTACACGACCGTGCATTCGGGCAGCGCTCTTGCACCTCCAGATCGAACGCGGTGTTCATGGTAAGCACCTCGCGACGACCATCATAGACGGCACCGATGCTCGACCTCAAAGTGATGTCCATCATTTTCGATTTGATGGACATCACTGTGACGGAATCGGAAGCCAAGCCGGGTAGCCGCAAGGGACGCCCGAACCATGATCCGGAGTTTCGGCGCCGACTGGCGGCCGCAGCCGGTGAGTCCGGCGTGTCGGTCGCGAAGCTGGCGCGGGAGAATGGCATCAACGCCAATATGCTGTTCACTTGGCGGAGCCGTTATCGCGCGCAATTGCAGGCCGAATCGACGTCGCTGATTCCCGTGTCGGTGGTTCATGAGAGGCCGCCGGCGCGTGTGGCCATGCCGCCAGAAGCGTCCGGCGTCAGCCATCCGACGCCGCGAACCGGGACGATCGAGATTCGGATCGGCGGCGTAGTCGTCAAGGTCGACGGCGTCGTTGACGCCGAGACGCTGCGGGCCGTACTGGGGAGCTTGCGATCGTGATTGCGCTGCCCACGGGTACACGCGTCTGGCTGGTGGTGGGCGTCACCGACATGCGCTGCGGGTTCCAGGGGCTGGCGGCGAAGGTGCAGACGGCGCTCGAGGAGAATCCGCTGGGCGGCAACGTGTTCATCTTCCGCGGTCGTCGCGGCGATCTTGTGAAGGTTCTGTGGGCGAGCGATGACGGGCTCTGGCTTCTCGCGAAGCGGCTTGAGCGTGGCCGTTTCGTCTGGCCCCAGGCTGATGGTGGCAAGGTTCATCTGACGGCGGCACAACTGTCGATGTTGCTCGAAGGCATCGACTGGGTGCGACGGGAGACCGTCAAGAGATAGAAGGTGAAAGTCCTTTGCGATGAAGAACCAGCGAATCACATCGACCCCGAGTCATGCGGGGGCACTCGCGAGAGTGTCACCGAAGCGTTGACAGGGGCGCACGTAGGCCAGCCATTGAGCGACGAAAGACTTCCCAATCGGAGTGCTGATGCTTTCCAGTCAGCAGAAGGCAATACGTCCCACCGCGATATCGCGAGCGGTGGGCGGCTCCGCGTCGTCGGTAGACCCTGGCATGCGTGTACGTCTCTTGAGCGGGAACCGCGAGGTCTCCAGACCGCCCTCGCCAGCCGGGCGATGGGCCGCATGGTGAAGGCTGGGAGCCGTAGACCATGATGCACGGTCCGGAGAAGTCAGACTCGCTCGTAGTACCAGGGAAACCGGCGAACAAAGCGGCGTCAGCCGCAGCGGAGCTGGTGGAGGGAAGGAGCGGGACCGAAGGGAATGCGATGATGCAAAGCATGGTCCGGACGCAGAGCTGGGAAGCCGTGTCACAGGCGCAGAGTCGCATACGGGAAGCTGTCAACAGAAACGGGAAGGAGAAACTGACAGCGCTCCTGCATCACATTGACGTTGACGTCCTGCGTGCGGGCTTCCTGTCGTTGAAGAAGAGCGCATCAGCGGGCGTTGACCAGATGACGTGGGGAATGTACGAGGCAGCACTGGAAGAGAATCTCCAGCGGCTGCATCAGCGGCTCCACGCAGGAGCGTATCGGGCGTTGCCTTCGCGGCGGGTGTACATCCCCAAGGCAGATGGCAAACAACGGCCACTCGGCATCGCCGCCATGGAGGATAAAATCGTTCAGGCGGCGACGGTCATGATCCTCACGCCGATATACGAGGCGGAGTTTCTGGGTTTCAGTTATGGGTTCCGGCCCGGGCGCAGCCAGCATGATGCGTTGGACGCGCTCGCGTACGGAATCAAGGGGCGCAACATCTGGTGGATTCTCGACGCCGATATCAGTCGCTTCTTCGACACGATCAACCACGAATGGCTGGTCAAGTTTATGGAGCACCGTATTGGCGACCGACGAATCATCCGCCTGATCCAGAAATGGCTGAAGGCGGGCGTGCTGGAGCAAGGCGCGCGGATCGATACATCTCAGGGAACGCCGCAGGGAGCCGTGATATCACCCCTGCTTGCGAATATTTACTTGCACTATGTGTACGATCTGTGGGTTCAGGCATGGCGGAAACGTCATGCAGACGCTGACATGATTGTTGTCCGCTACGCGGACGACACCATTGTTGGTTTCCAGTATGTATCAGATGCACACGCATTTCTGGGTGAGTTGCGAGACCGACTGGCGAAGTTTGGGCTGAGTCTGCATCCAGAGAAGACGCGATTGATCGCGTTTGGGCGCTTCGTTGCCGAACGGCGCGCGGCGCAAGGGCTCTCGAAGCCCGAGACCTTCGACTTCCTCGGCTTCACGCACATTTGCGGGAAGAAGCGAGGGGGCAAAGGCTTCCAGCTCTGGAGAAAGACGAAGCGCAAGCGTAAGACCGAGACGGTCAAGCGAATCGCGACAGAACTGCGGCACATGAGGTCAAGTCCTATCGACGAGCAAGGCCGGTGGCTGGCTCAGGTACTGCGGGGGCATTACGCCTACTTTGCGGTGCCGACCAACCTTCAGGCTGTTCGTGCTGTTCGCCACCTGGTCAAGATTCGCTGGTATCTCAGCCTTCTGAGGCGGAGCCAGCGCCGGCGGCTTACGTGGCGTCGCATGAACGTGATCGTTGAGAAGTACCTGCCCATGCCACGCGTCCTGCACCCATGGCCGGAACAACGCTTCCTCGTCAAACACCGACGGTAGGAGCCGGATGCCTTAATTGGGCACGTCCGGATCTGTGCGGGGGGCGTCCCGAAAGGGACGTCCCTACCGCGATCGACAGCCGCGCCGTACCGCGGCACTGTCGATGTTGTAAACCGCGAGGAAGGCTCGTAAACTGCGCCGCATGTCGAACGGCGCCGAACTTCCTGACGATGTTGAAACGCTGCGGGCCTTGCTCCTGGAGGCCCGTGCTCAGCTTGCCGAACGCGATCTCGAGATCGAGCAGTTGAAGGCGCAGATCGACAAGCTCAAGCGCATGCAGTTCGGGCGCAAGTCCGAGCAACTGGATCGGGAGATAGCGCGGCTCGAAACCGCGCTCGAGGATCTGACGGGCGAGCGTGGTGTTGCCGATGTGCGGCGCGCCCGCCAATCGAGCGCGGGCACGCCTGTCGGCGATGCGTCGCCGAAAGAAGCGTTGCCGCCGCATCTGCCACGCGAAGCACGCGTGCTGGACGCTGACGCGATTTGCCCGAAGTGCGGCAGCGCCATGCAACCGCTCGGAGAAGATGTGTCCGAGCAGCTCGCTCGCGTCGCGGCGATGTTCAAGGTGATTCGCACGATTCGGCGCAAGACGGTCTGTTCGTGCGACAACCACTTCTCGCAGCCGCCCATGCCCGGCCTGCCGATCACGCGCAGCATCGCCCATCCGAGCCTGCTGGCCGACATCCTCGTCGCGAAGTACGCGGACCACACGCCGTTGTACCGGCAGTCGCAGATTGCCGCGCGCGACGGCGTGAAGCTCGACCCGGCCAGCATGGGCCGCTGGGTCGGCCAGTGCGAGGCGCTTTGCGAACCGCTGACCGAGGCGCTGCGCCGCTACACGATGGCAACGTCGAAGCTGCATGCGGACGACACGCCGATCCCGGTGCTCGCGCCGGGCAACAAGAAGACGAAGACTGGGCGACTCTGGGTGTACGTGCGCGATGACAGCCGTTCGGTCTCGACGGAACTGGCTGCGGTGTGGTTCGCCTACTCGCCTGACCGCAAAGGCATCCATCCCCAGACCCATCTCGCCGGATTCGAGGGCATCCTGCAGGCCGACGCCTATGGCGGCTTCAACGAGTTGTACGAGAGCGGCAAGATCCGTGAGGCGGCATGCTGGGACCATGCGAGACGGTACATCTACGAGGTTCACGACCGCACGCCGACCGACGCGACCCGACAGGTACTCGAATTGATCGGCGAACTCTACGGCATCGAGGTAGACATCCGTGGCCAACCTGCCGCTGAACGGCTGCGCGTGCGGCGGGAGAAAAGCGCGCCGCTGCTCGTGATCATCAAGACGTGGATGACGGACAAGCTTGCCACGCTGTCGAAGAAATCCGAGCTGGCCAAAGCGATCCGCTACTCGCTCAACCAATGGGATGCGCTCGTGCTGTACTGCGAAGAAGGCCGCGCCGAGATCAGCAACGCCCTGGCCGAAAACGCGCTGCGCTGCGTGAGTCTGGGTCGCAAGAACTTCCTGTTCGCCGGCTCCGATAGCGGCGGCGAGCGGGCTGCGGCGATGTATGGTCTGATCGGGACGTGCAAGCTCAACGGGATCAACCCGCGTGCCTACCTCGAATATGTCCTGACCCATATCGCTGACCATCCGATTAACCGCATCGATGCACTGCTGCCCTGGAACGTGGCCGGGAAACTGCCTCGGCAGGCCGACTCATTGACTGCCTGTCAGTGAGACCTCGGTAGCCCGATTCCCGATCATCCCTCACGCAGGCATCGCGTTGCAAACGGCCGTCGCGAGGCGCTTACTGTTCATGTCCATCGCGACAGCTTCAATACGTTTGCACCGCTCGACACCGAGCCAGTCGAAGAACGGGCGAATCGCTTCCCGGCTGCGGCCTTCGCCGACCCACAACACCCGGCGCGTGTCGGCATCCATCACCACCGTGGCATAGCGATGGCCCTTGTAGAGCGCAAACTCATCCATCACCAGCCGACGCGGCTGCGCTTCGGGCAACGCCTCAAGCCGCGCCTGCAAGCGCCGCGTATCGATGCGCCGAACGGTTTCCCAGTGCAGCCCGACAACTGGCAGACATGGGCAACCGGCAGCTTCTCGCACCAGTGCCCGACGAATTCCGCCAGGTGCCGGGTGATCCGGGCGTGGCGATCCAGTCAACTCACCCGCTTGGTACGGGGTCCGCAGCCGTCGCACCGCACGCGGCGCAGACGCACGCGCAGCCAGACTGCATTGCCCAGCATCGGCAAGTCGCGAATCGTGCGCCAGCCGTGTTCGTGCACGCGCTTGCTGTGCTGGCCGCAACTCGAGCATTGCGCGGGATGGCCGACCTGCGGCAGCAAGGTGATGCGCGTCACGCCAGGCGTGCGCTCAAGCTCGGTAACGGTAAAACCTTCCCAGAACAGGAGGTCGAGTTTATGATCGGCCATGAAAGAGGTGGTCGTTGGAATCGTCTGATTGGTCGCACAACCAGTCTATTCCTTCGGGCACCGCTTTCCTTTTGGGCGAGCCTTCATGCTAATCCGTGAAGAACCGAATCCGTTCAACGAGCGCCAGTTCGTGGTCAAGCAGCAGGCACCGCTCGCCTTGGTCGACACGCTTGACGCATGCATTGAGCGCCGCTTCGGCGCGCCGGTACAGGTTAAAATCCGCGCCGGATAAAGTCGCTTCCCGCAGATAGAAGGCGAGGTACACCACGCGCAACAGGCAACTGACCTGATCGAGGTCGCCGCGGCCGCCGCGCACGGTAGCCAGTGCGAGATGGTTCTCGAGCGACAGCGCCCGGACCTTTTCTGTTGGTAGCGGCAACAGCATTTCTCTCGTCAGGCCCGATCGGCCGGTGCGGCGCAACGCACGTTTCCTGCTTTCCATCGTGTCCACTCGTGAATGAATCTCGACCGCGCCATCATGCCAGACTGAGGCGATCGGCCCGCACGAGGGTGGGCCCGATAAAGACCAGTTTGCGCAGCGACCGTCGTGGCCCGTGCGGCTGCATCTTGAAGTGCGGCCGGCGCCAGTGGCCTCGGACCTCCCGATGCGCGCCTTCAGCGGGTAACGAGGGGAGGGACGACGCATCAAGCACGGCCGGCCCGATCACGTGACGGTCGTACAGCATTTCGATTTGCGCGAGTCGCTCGGTGCGCTTTCGTTTGCCCAATCCGCCGAAATCACGCGGCGCGTTCGTGTAAGCGCGATCCTGGACGACCTGGGCCTCGCCGGTCGCCAGGTAGAGCAGCATCTTGATCGCGTAGTCGAGCAAGCGTTGCCAATGTTGCACCGCGGCAGCGATCGTGTCGGTGTCGACTTCCTGCTTCTGCGTCAGATCGGCACCGATGCCATCGAGGAACTGGCGGATGGTTCGTTGGGGATCATCCAGCGGGATCGCAAGGTTTCCCGTTTCGAGCCAGGATTCCGCCCGGACCTCGGTCCAGAACAACACATTGATCACGTCGCTCGTCGCGTACCCGGAGTGTGACGCCGGCCCGCGGCGAAACAGCATGATGGCGTCCAGTCCGCCGCGATGCCCCCACCACGACGGATCGGGAATAATGCACATCGTCTCGGCCGGCAACTCGATCGTGCCAACCGGCACGTCGTCGGCAATGAACGCATCGTCGAGCAGGTGGTGCAGCGGCGGAGTCGGCTCGAACAAGACGCCCTGGCATGCGTCGAACATCTGCCAGCACAGCGTGCCGTGGCTGCGGGCGCGATCGTCAGTGCTTCTAAACAGGGTTGGGCTGCCGTTGCTCCACCATTCCAGATAGGTGCCGAAATCCGATCGCATCAGCGAAATCGGATCGGCCCGCAGTCGCTGCGTGAACTCGGCACCGGATTGGCCGGCGGCCGCCCTGACGCGGGACCAGGCGCCGAGTGCGCCACTGGCGCGGTAACGTACCGGCATCGGCAGGCGCGCGAATCGGTCATCCGCGGCCTGCTCGGTTTTGAGCAGCGCCTCGCGAATCAGCTCCGCGATCGGCGGCGTATTGGGCGCGAGTCGGGTTGAGCGCGGGTGTTTCACGCTCGCGAAGGGAGCCGTGGTGCGATGCGACTGCTGGATCAGCGGCAGCTCGTGCCGCGCGACGAGAAACCGGGCGAGGATGACAGGACTATATTCGACCCGGAGGCGCATCGCGTGTGGCGGCAGGACGATTTGTCCGCTTGTGCGCGCCAGTGTCACTTGCACGCCCGCCGGGGCCGTCAGTGTCACGCATTCATCCCTCTCCAGACGACCGTGCCGCTGGATCAGGACCTCGGCCACGGAATGCCACGCCTGGCCGATGTACTGCGTCCGCTCGGCCGGGTCGCTGCCGGCGGGCAGCGGGTGCGCCTCGATCCGCATTGACAGTTCTGGCAGGAGGTCCTGGCAGACAACAGGCTTGCCGTGCAGGTCAAGCGACGCCGACATCGCGAGGCTGAAAATGTCCTGCGTGTCGAGCGAATCGCCAAACACGTCCAGCTCGCGTCCCTCGGCGAAAAGCTGTCCGTCGGACAAGGTAAATCCGCCGGGTTCCAGGAGATGGGGAGTCGTCATTGCGATGCTCGGATCAGGGGTATTGGCTAGAATTCGATTCAGACATCGATAGTTGGTTGCCCTTCACGCTGTCGTAGCGTCGCATCCTCGCCCACGCAGTGCTCTGTTACAAGACTCCGTTCAAAATCCCACGGGGCTCGCATGTCCCCCGGCTTGTTTTGGTAACCAGCTTGAATTCCTTGTCGACCATACACGCGTCGAACATGCGATCGTCAGCACGTGGGATGAACGGATCGCGATGTTGCGCGTTGGGCTCGTAGGCGCAACTCCCGCACGCGTCTTCCCAAGGCAATTTGACGGACCTCCATATTCCGGCAGCGTCGGCGCGTTCCTGAAATCGTTCGCACGTCATGCCGGGCTCTTGAATAAACGGATCGACACGTGCGCAAGCGTGATCAGCATCCGCTTTGCTCATGTTCCTGAAACGCTCGTCCGAGCGATTCCGGCACAGTTCAACATACTTGGCGACACATTGCTCTATCAGCTCATCCCTGCACTGATCCCGTGCCTGCTCTACCCCCAAATGATAGGCTGACAAAGTATCAGCCTGCCAGTCAATGTACGTTCCAGTGCCTTCCTCGTAACTATCGAATGGTCCGCAGATGTGCAATGCCGCACATCCGGAAAGAAATGCAAAGGATGTGAGCAGGACCAGGAACACAATACGGTGCAAGTGCATGGGATCCCTGTTCAGACCTCGATATATGACACGGATTGCGACGCCACCAGTTTCGGCGGCGTCGGACACGCGCATAGGCAGAGATCATCGCTCAGCGCCGCCTCTCGCCCATCCGGTCCGGTAGTGGAGATCCGCGGGCCGGTGCAGCCGATCGTACCCACTGTCTTGCAGACGGGGCACCACACCGGATCGTGCTCGTAGGCTTGCTCTCGGCCGCCGATCAGATCGGCGCCATCGCCTCCTTGCACGATGCCGCCGACGGTCGTTGTGTCACCCTTCACGATGTCGTAGCGTCGCATGTCAACTCCGCTCAGACGGCACCCGGTCGCAGCCGGAGGCTGTTCAGCAGCGTGTCCCACGTTTGCAGAGCGCCGGCCTCGTCGACCGGAGAAGTCGCTTCTTCAGGCTTCAAATCGGGACTGCTCGCACCGAGCAGCAACTGGATGGCCGTATGCGGCTTCGCCAACGTGCTCGGATCACCCGGCGCGAGCAGGTAGAAGCGGTACGACGTGATCTCGCCCTCCTTCAGCGCGAACAGCACTTCCTCGGCGTCCATCCCGGCCACCGTGCGTTTGCCTTGCCGCAGAATGCGGTAGCTGCCGCTCGACACGCGGTCCATCTGCGCGCGCAGGGCGGGCAGTGTCTTGGTCAGCGGCTCTTTCTGGTCGACGTCAACTGTATCCCGCATCTGGATCACCAGCAGCGCCGGCCGTCCCGGCATCAGCGCGAACGACTGGCTCACTTCTTCGGGATAAGTCGACGAGCCTGTGGCAATGCCGCCGTCGAAGCAGAATCCCGACTCCGTCGGCACGGACCAGTTATCGCGTGCCTTGATGCGACGATAGAGATCGGTGTAAACAGGCTCAAACTTATCCAGACCCCCTGAGCCAAATGACCCAGTCATATGGAACAAGGTTTTGTTTTCGTAAATGTAACCTTCCGTCTGAAACGGTAAAGCGACCCCTTCAGTATAAAATTTCTTATAAGCAAAAACTCTGGAGTCAGTCTTTGGTGACAATACTTTTTCTAACCACGGATTATACGTTTTATTATCTCTACTACCCGGATCAGTGCGTTTCTTTGTTTTCAATTCCCTTTCGAGGCCGTCAACCTTGGCCTGATACGTTGCAGACGATACGTTGTGCTGTGTCTCCAGCTTCTCCCCCCAATACGCGTATCGCTGGTTCGTGATCTCGCTCGCCGTGGGTCGCTCGAATACAAAGCGGCCGATGCACCATGGGCGCGGCTTGGTCAACAAGGGATTCGTCATCGTCGGTTCCACAGAAAACGTTATCGAACAGGCGCACACGCCCGCTACTAGAAACAGAAGTCGGCCAAGACGTGTCAGCATTTCGGCTCCGGCGCATCCTGTGCGATTTGCACGATGCTGTAGAGCAACGCCCAGCGCGCCCACGGATGGTTGTAGCTTTCCTGATGCACATAGCCTCCTTGGTCAAACACCATTTGAACGCCTGGGGCCGCTCCACCATTCGCGCCGCGCGCGGGGGCTTCCGCGGACCAGACCGGCACCGTTCCGTCTCCCGCCACGATGCCATTCTTCTCGGGATCGGGCACGTCGCTGTCCGATGGCAACTTCGTCACCTTCTGCACCTCGAATTCGATGGTGACGTTGCGCGAGTCCAGGTGCACGCGCACCGTGCCTCTATGCGAATCGTGCATGAACCGCGCCGCACGCAGTTCTTCCTCCGTCACGTCCGGCGGCACGATGCCTTTCCAGATTACCGTGCCCCATGCCAACAGGTCGTCGAGATTCTTGCCTTGTTCGATCGTGCGTTTGCCGTGGCTTTCGCTCGATGTGGTCGAGCTCTTAGGTTTTAAAGCGCCGTCCCCATAGGTAACATATGTTTTATCGTGGTAGGTATTTATTATTTTCTTCTGGTTATCCACCACATCACCCATAACATTGCTGAAATTCTCAGATACACTCGTCTTTATTGGTAGGGCGTCGAGACGCTTCTTGACGATTCCCGCCGGATCGAGCAGCGAAGACGATTGTTCTGGGACCAAACCGTACCATTTCGAATTGGCATAAATCTCTTTGTAAACGTTGCCTTCTTTCGGCAACTTCATCACCGGTTCACCGTTGAGCCGCGCAAAGATCCACCACGGTTCACCGTTGTGATAATCCGGCATCGGCAACAGTTCGAGCGCGCCCGGCGCGTTCGCGGCCACCGCCACGAACTCGTCCGCGTTGCTCCCGAGCAGCGCGCCATTGATGAAGCCGTTCAGCCCGCCTTCGCTGCCGCCACCGGTGCGGAATCGCTTCGCCGCGATCGGCGCGCCGGTTGCCGGCAGCACGTTGTGGAACACGCCGTGCATCAGGTCCGCTCCACCGTGCATCGCGATCGCCATGCGTGCGACCAAGCCGCCCATCGAGTGGGTCAGGATGATCGCCTTGCCGCTGTCGTTCTCCGCGATGATCTCCTTGATCCCCATCAGCCGCATCGACTTGCCGGATTTCTTGTCCTTGAAATCCATGCCCTCGATCACGTCCCGGGCCGACTTCTCGTTCGATTGCAGCCAGTTGTAGCCGATCGCATACACCCGGTACCGGTATTTCAGGAAGTGTTGGAAAGCCTCGGATTTTTCCGTGAGCTTCTGCCCCCGGCCTTGCGCGCCGGCATCGGTCGCCCCATAGTCGGCCGGCTCGGTATCCAGCAGGGGCTTGAGCGTCCACTTCTTGCCGTCGGGGTCGGGCTTGACCCATTGCCCCTGCACCTCGTTCAGGTGCTTCACATCGTTCAACTGCTCTTCCAGCCACGCCAGCACCGGCTGATAGCTCGAGCGGTACACCGAGCCCCAGCCGCGTCGACGCGCCTCTGCTTCATCGACATACTGGTTTTCCGTGTCATCCTTTTGGAGCTTGCCGGCACGGATCGGGCCGAACGGGGTCACCGCGGCCACGGTCGGATCAAACTGCGTCTCTCGCGTGGACGCGCCTTTGAACCACATGCCGAGCAACGTCGGCAATGCGCCCGCGTCCCCCAGCCAGCCGTCCGTGTTCGGCGCAAAGAACATCTCGTCGCCGGTTTCCGTGTTCACCAGCGGCGAGCCCATCACGCCCGGCAGGAAGATCACCGGAATGATCGGCCGAACGTCGCACAGCAGTTCCTTGCGCCGCGTGTCGCTCGCCGGCGTCAACGTGAAGTGGCCGACCGACGCGCCGTCCTTGTCCGTGCGCCCGATCTGCTGCACGACCTCTTGCTCGGCGCCATCGTCGAACGGCGAACCGCCGCCGGTTTGATTCGTGTTATCGGTCATCGTCGTTTTTCAAATTCGCACATCGGTTATCGAATTCATGCCGCGGGACCGCTCGGCGTCGGCCGCAACGCGCACACCGCCAGCTTCTCGATATCCTCGCTCTTCTGTTCGGTGATATGCCCCAGCTCGTTCGTCATCCCGGTCAGGCGCGTGCCGTCCCCGCGGATCAGTTCGTACGGGTGGTTTTTCAGGACCTCGCCCGTGACGCGATCGCGCAGTATGTACGGATCGTTGAACTGCGCCTGCGGCAAACTGTTCATGTGCTCGGCCACCGAACTGGGCCCCTGCCGGCTGAACGACGCCGACTTGATCGTTCGGGCGCCGCGCGTGCCGTCCTCGATGCCGGCTTTCGTCAGGCGCAAGTACGAGCCGCCGCACTTCAAAATCAGCTCTTCGGTCGCCTCGATCACGATCCGCTTCTTGCTGAACAGCGATGTATCCTTGGCCGAGTTCAGCTTGATTTCATCGGTGTGCGCCGACACCTCAATTGGCCCCTTGGCGGCGAACAGCTTCATGCCGGCCTTGTGCACGAACAGGCTGATCTTCTCCGCGGCCGCCGCGATCAGCGACTTGCCGCTCGCCAGGTGCGTGTTCCCGCCGCTGATCACGTTGGCTTCCGCTTCGGCTACCACGTGCGCCGAGCGGTCCGCCACGGCGGCAAAATCCGCGGGCGTCGCGATCACGATCACCGGCTTCGCAAACCCGTTGGCGCTGCCCGTGCCGCCGCCGGCGGTCACCCCGCCCGAGGTTTGCCCCGACACCGCATGCTGCGCGGCCGCCGTCAGCGCCTTGAGCGCGTCCTGACCCGCCTGCAGCGATTCGGCCTGCGCGGTCGTGCTGGCGCTCGACAGCGATTCCACCAGCATCCCGGTCTTCTGCAACTGCGCGCGGACCTCGTCGACACTGAGCTGCTCGTCGTCGTATGCCTTCGGGTGCGTGCTGATCGACAGGCCCTTGCTCGCCCGCACGGCACCATATTCGTCGGCATGCAGCATGAACCCCTGGCCGAGATACCGACCGCGCGTGTTGCCGTCCTGCTGGATCAGATAGCCCTGGGTGAGCGCCGCGTAGCTCTTGCCCGTGTAGCTGATGAGCCGCGTGCCGCCCTGGTTCGTCGCGTCGTCATGCACGAATGCGTTGTACGCGCCGGTGTTGCCGAAGCCCAGAGACTGGAAGCCCGACAGCAGCACGTTCGTATGCCACGGCGCCGGCGTCGTGCCGCCGCTGGCACGCCCCAGAATAAAGGGCTTGTCACAGTCATTGCCCCAGTAGCCGATGAGCACCCATTCGCCCGCGCGCGGTACGTGCACCGCGCCGTAACCGTTGCCCGTGTCCGCCTGCATCGACGACAGCAGCGGCGACGCATTGAACGCGCCGTCCGGATTTTTCCGGTCCCATGCGAAATGGACGCGGACCTGATTCCGCTCGTTCGACCAGGCCTCGATTCCCTGCTGCGTGACGACGAGCGCGTGCTCGATCGACATCGCCGGCTTCGGATGCTCGAATGGGCTACGAAACTCGACCCGCGCGTCCTGAGCCTCGACCTCGAGCACAAAGAAGCCGGCCGTACCGTCCTCGACGTGGCCCGGCGTCGTGAAGCGCGCGCCGTGTGCCGTCTGCTGCTCGGCCAGCGTCGCGCGCAGGCTGAGCGGGAATTCGGTCATCGGCTGGCCGATCGGCACGTTGTTCTCGATGAACCAGCGCGCCTCGACAACCAGGAACGTCCGGGCGGCTTCGTCGCGCTCCGGATGACGCGGATGGTCGTTCAGCACGAAGCGCGAACCGGCATCGAGCCAGCGCAGACTGCCGACCCCGAAGTAGCGCCGGGCGCGTGCATCCCAGCCCTGCACGCGCAGGCGCGCGCGGGCCGCGCCGCTGTCGGAATCGGGGTAGCCGTACGCGGTCGGCTCATAGACCGTCATCGGCACGCTCGGAATCCGCTGCTGCTGCGCCTGGTGTCGCCCGTCGTCCGTCACGTAGCTGATCGACGTGAGCGTACTCGCCGCTTCAAAGCGGGACGCGGGGCGTTTGTAATCGAACGCGCTCGACTCGTACCGCAGACTTTGCATCGTCTGCATCGCCGCCCAGTGCGTGAACCCGTTCACCGCCTCGTCGGCGCCAGCGCCACGCGCGAAGTCGGCCGGTTTGGCGTCGGGGAGCGCCGCGATCTGGTCGACGATCACCAGCGTGGACTTCGGCGTCTCGCCGTCCTTCACAGGCGCGTGAATCCAGTAGCAATACCAGCCTTCGTCTTCGAGCAGCCGGTGGAAAAAATGCAGATCCGTTTCGCTCTGCCGGCACCACGAGCGCACCGCCGGCTCGCGGTTCAGATTGAAACGGAATTGGCCTTGCAGTTGCGGATAGCGATTCAGGAGGTCGGACACGATCTCCTGCGCCGTCCGTTCGAGCCAGCCTTCGTCGTTATGTGTGCCGCTCAGGAACACCAGCGCCGACGAAAATTCGAGCTGGTACGTCGACAGCCCACCATCCCCGCCCAGGTAGCCGATCTTGTGCACGAAGCCGTGGATCGGGCGATACACCGGATCGTCATATGGGGCGCTCGGCTGTTGCAGCCACAACGTCACCGGCTGATGCATCAGCGACAACAACGCGGTGTCGTCGCGCAGCGACGCGACATCGAGTGTCCAGTGATAATCGCGGCCGATCCGTGCCGATCCGCGTGCGCGCAGCGGAATCAGCGCGTTCTGGCCGAGCGGCGTGTCCAGCCGCAACAGGCGGTTTCGCTGCAATAGGCCCCGGTGGATCGCGTTATACAGATCGCGATATGTCAGCTCCCCGAGCGCAGGTGGTCTGAGTACCATTTATCTCTCAATATTTTTCTAGAATTTTCTGCCGAACAGGCGGCAAGCTCATTTTAGGCAGAGCAAATGACATCAAACTACAGCGATTGTCAAATAATCGTGCCCCAATTAAAAAGGAGGGCGCTGCCAGTCAACGATCATTGCCTTGATATGGCTTCCATCAACATCAGCGCTCCGCAATGACTGGACTATTCTAACCGGTTGCCTGGATCGTCCGGATATCGATGGTCAAACCGGCACCCTCCGGGATTGGCGCTGTGCGGACGAAAAAAAGGCCGACCGGGCAATGTCGACCTGAATGTTCCGGCAATCCGGGGATGGCTTCGCCAGAACCTGAGAGGGCTCGATTATCGCATAACGGTCGGCCGCGCATTGTTCGGGATTGAGGGGTTTGACACAGCTCATCGTCCAGTCCAGGACATGCCTCGAAGGTGACACAGCCGCGCGCTACAATGATCAATTCCGTTGACGACGCCGATCAACCTAGCCGGCATTGTCACGCTCATTAGTCCGCCGGAGGGAATCGCCCCATGAAAACCACCGAGCCACGAAAGCCCGTTTGGCGGCCGATCAGCTACCTGCCGATCGTCTTCGACCTGTTTGGCGGACAGTTGGAAGAGGCGCAGGCGCTTCACGACAAGCTGACGTCGTGAAGCGCACAGCCCAACGTACTGGACGACGCCACGCTCGTGCGAATCAGGCAGGTATACGGTGAGCAACGTGAATTCCTCCCAGTTCAATGTGAACAGTTCGAGCGGTAGCGGTCCGAGCTCTCGACGCCCGGACAGCGCGAAATGCTCGCGCATCTGACGGCACGCGCGGATCAACTGTCGGCGCTGCAGGACCAGATCCTCCGGCTGGTTGACGAACTGTCATCGGGCACCATCGACCGGATCATGGGGATGAGCGACGCCGACCTCGCCGCAGCGGTACTGTCGGGACGGCTCAAACTGCCGAAGCGCTGAACGACGGGGACCGCCAGGACGGAGGCTGCGATGACCCAAATTCACGAACCCGCGTACCCGGTACTCCCGGCTGAGCTGGACGAAGCGGAATTACGGACGATCTACACGTCCAGCGCGGCCGAGATCCGGTTCGTTTTTGGTCAGTTCCGCCAGGCGCCGACGCGCGTGCTGATCCTCGCGCAACTAAAGCTGCTGCAGCGTCCCGGATACATGCCGGTGATCTCCGATGTGCCGCCCGCCATCATCGAGCACCTATGTACGGTGCTCGGCGTCCGCCCGCTGCCGCGCACAACGCTCGCACGCTACGACCGCTCGGGCAGCAAATCCCGGCATCAGAAGATCCTTCGCGAGTTCGTTCGGATTCTCCCCGTCGATAGCGCAGTCCACGCATGGCTGGCCGAATTAGCCGCTCTCACGGCCCGGACCAAGGCGGAACTACCGGACATCGTCAACGTGATGCTAGAAGAGCTGGTTCGGCGCCGCTACGAGCTGCCGCCGCTTGCGACGCTCACCCGGATTGCCCGCCACGCTCGCAGCCAGCTCCATGAATCGATTTATCGCGCCTTCGTCGACTCGCTCGACGACGCATTGAAGGATCGGATCGACACGCTCTTTCAGGTTCGACGCGGCCGAACGCCGTGGGATGAGCTCAAGCGCGAGCCGAAGCGACCCGGGCCGCGCGAAATCGCAAGTTTCCTCGAGCACATTCAGGCGATGAACGCGTTGGCGGATGGTTTGCCGCCCGTGCCGAACATGCTCTTGGTCCCGAAGCGCATGCAGTTCGTCACCGAAGCGCGTGCGCTGGACGTCCACGAAATGCGGGCGCCCAAGCCCGCCAAGCGCTACACGCTCGCGGTGCTGTTCATGCTCGCGCAACGCCAGAAGGCGCTCAACGACGTCGTCGAGATTTTCATCAAGATCGTGCGCAATCTTGAGCACACCGCCAAGCTGCGACTTCAGCAGTACCAGCTCGCGCATGCCGACCAGTTGCAGTCGCTTGTCAGCCAGTTTCGCGACGTCCTGAATGTGCTGCAGGACGACGAAACGCCTGCGGCCGTGCGCATCACGCAGATGCGGGCCGCACTGAACAACGATCCGGACGCCGTCCTGATCCGCTGTAACGAGCATATCGCGCAGGCCGGCAATCACATCTTTCCGTTCCTGCTCGCGCCGTACAAAAACCTCTGGTCGTTGTTGCTCCAGTGCGTTGAGGCGCACCACCGACTTGTGACAGGGAGGATAGCAAATTCGCGGAGATAGTCCGGCATTCGACGGGCGGCTATGAGAGAGAAAAGGCGGCAGCCAAATTAACGAAGGTTCACGATCATGTTGGCGGTGGACGGTTCGACAACGTCGAGACGACCTGTCAAGATTGACCGGCCAATACCGTCTTTGGGTGCGCTCAGCATGGGCCGCGGCATCCCAAGCCACGAAATGGACCTTCCAAGCGGAACCATCTTGGCCTACTGGCTCGTTCCATGAGCGCGAGAGCGAGAGCTCGATTGTCGATCAAGCAAGCCGATCGATCAGGAAAGCTTCGCGCGGCGAGCCAGACATCCATTTCGGTGCTCGCCCTCGGCCGCACCATGTTTCGCCAGTCATCGGGTTCCGATACTTTGGAGGCAGTGGACCACGCCGCTTGTCCGGTGAGCGAAGGCGCCTCCATTGCGAAAAGATCTGGTCGGGCCGAATTTCGTACATCAGGATGGCCTCCCGAATCCGAGAAAGCGCCGTCGAGATTTCGCGCGCTCTGGCTGCTTCGGCTTCCTTATTGAGTGCATCGAGTTGAGCTTTCAGTTCCTCGTAAGTTGCCACAATGCCTCTCCAATCGAATTACGTTAAACGTGCACATCCGAGCACCGTGCATCATCAGGGGCGCGTATCGTGTGCCATGCATTCGACGACACGACGAGAGTAAAAAGGCGATCGTCGATATCGACGATCGCAAAAGCTGCCTGCTCCGAGGCAGATCGAAGGGCAGCAGGAGGTGGCCTAAACGGTTTTAGCCATCAGGTGTCGCTCACGTATCGGATTGAATTACAGCGAGCGGTGTTCGGAGAAATGATCGAATTGTCGATCGAAGGTCGGCCACTGTGAAGCGTTAAACGGCGCCCGAACATCCGACTGCCTGAGGTCTTTTGGTTTTCCGATGGAGGCCTAATGTTCGTGCGCGACGAGCACGGGCGCGGGCGATTCATGGTGTGCGGCCGTGCTTGCGTCGTCACAAAAGGAAACGTTGAGATATCGAAACGACAAGTGTCTCGATGTTCCCGTAGAATAGAGTCAGCCATGGTGGTCTCTCAATGTGTACACCTAGGTCAGGCCGTGGGTAATGTTCGCAGCATTACCCACGGCCGCATCATTTCGGTACGCCAGGATCGACGGCCTTTTCCAGAACAACCAGGCATGCCGTCTTAAGCTTGTATTTTTCTTTCCTTCGACTATTCGCCGGTTTGGAACTCGTTGGGCCTATGGTGTGTCAGCGATTTCCCTTCAACTTTAGCCAGACTTTGTTTCGTAACTGAATCGCCGCCGGCGAACATATCTTGTAAGGACGGAGCCTTACCTTGTATTGCTCCGGGGTTTTAATCGCAGGGTTCTTCAATAGTGCAGCATCGATATGCCGCTCGGAGCCGATGGGATCCCAGGCTGAGTGACATGGTCAACGAATGTGAACTGCCGCAGGCATCGTTAGGCACGATAAGCCAAAGATGCTGACAGGCTTGAACCAAACGGTACGTGGTCGGCTGCTCCTCCCTTTGCTACGGAGCACACGGACAGGAAGACCACCGGTGTACAGGCAGGACCTAACCCACTCGTTGTGATGTTTGTGGAACACGGTAAGCCCGACATGCTGCCAGCGATGGCAGGCCAACCGCAAGGAAGGCTGATGGCATAGCGGGTAAAAGAACGCGGAAAAAGCGAAGGCCGTCCTGTAATCGGGTGGATACACCCCGGTTCAACAGGGTACTGGCGCGCTGCAAGGCCAAAACGTGGTGAAAATCGGTTGGGCGACGGATGGTTCAGGTCTGCGTGTGACGGTCGATACAACCGACGTCGGCGTGGTCGCGTTCGCGAGTCAACTTGCTGCATATGCATCGCAGCAGTGGGTGCTGAACAACGCCGTTCCCAAGGGCGGAGGGGCAATGACTGGTACGTTGGCGGTGCCACAGGTTCAGTTGAGCCAGGGGTATGCGGACAACGACGGCACGAAGCCGATGATCTACAACGACCCGTCCGTCAGAAACGTTGTTTTCCGAACTGGTCCATCGAACGCGTACAAGTACACGGTGATCGATGAGAACGGCGTAATGAACCTTCCGGCTCGACCGAGTTTCGCAGGATCGACGCCTTGGGACACTGGTAACTTCGACCCAAACTCGAAGCTGAACACGTCCGGCGAAATCGTTGGCGGCCGCTTAGCGCTCATTAAACAAGGCTGGCAGGCGGACTTCCAGCTTAGAAACTGGCGAGATGGCCAAGACGTTAGCACGTACCTTCGAGCGCGCGATGGCGGCGGTTTCGAAATCATCAACAACGCGTACACCCGGCGACATCGCAGGGTTCGACGACGAGCATGCGGACAAACTCGTCGACGCTGATATTGCCGCGGCTCACGAGGCGGATGTGAAGGGCGCGAAAGCGTCGGCGAAGGGCGAAAGCGCCAAGCTCACCGTAGCGAGGGGGTACGGGTCGAGCCAACAACTGGCGCGACTTCACGTCGCACGCGTACGTAAGAATCCGTTTCCTGAGGGTACCGCGATATATACTCCCCCCGATCCCAAAAACCGCCCGACGTCCCCATGAGCCTCTCCGTCAAAAGCGTGCGTTATTTCATCGCGGTGGCGGAAGCCGAGTCCGTGACGGGCGCAACCCAGACGCTCAACATTTCGCAATCTGTCATCACCGAGGCCATCAAAGGTCTCGAAAGCGAACTGGGCGCGCAACTCTTCGTGCGTCACGCGCGCGGCATGGTGCTCACGCACGCGGGCCATCAATTCCTGCGTCACGCGCATCAGATCCTCGCAGCCGTGCGCAACGCCCAGCAAGCGCTCTCCGCGCGCCCGGACACCAAAACCGGCCGCCTGAACGTCGGCGTCACGAGCCTGATGACCGGCTACTTCCTGCCCTACCTGCTCGACCAATACAAACGCGTGTTCCCCAAGGTGGAAGTGCAGGTGGTCGAGGATCAGCGCGACTACATCGAACATCTGCTCGTCAACGGCGAACTGGACGTGGCCGTGCTGATCGTCTCGAACGTGCAGAACAGCCAGGCCATCGAAACCGAATCGCTGATCAAGGCCGCGTGGCGTCTGTGGCTGCCGGCCAATCACGCGCTGCGCGGCCTGGGCAGCATCTCGCTTCAGGAGATCGCCAACGAAGGCATGATCATGCTGAAAGTGGACGAGTTGGAAGACAACACCACCGCGTTCTGGCGCGCGGCGGGGCTGCGGCCCAACACGGTGATGCGCACGGCGTCGGTGGAAGCGGTGCGGAGTCTGGTGGCCACCGGCGCGGGCCTGTCGATTCTCCCCGACGTGCTGTACCGCCCCTGGTCGCTCGACGGCGACCGACTGGAGGTGCGCAAGATTCTGGGCGAGATGCCGACCGTCGATATCGGCATCGCCTGGCGGCGCAGCCTCACTTTGCCGGAGATGGTGCAGCATTTCCTCAGCGTCGCACGCGAGTATTCGCGCACGCACAGCAAATCGTCGATCTGAATTTCCGATATTACACGTAGATCATTCCATTCCGCCGAAACCTTCAGGTTCTTATACGCATCACCGCTCGGGTTTTCACGGACACCGCTTGCGGCGCCGAGGGTTTCGCAAAAGCGCGCCGGACGGCGCATCCACCGCTTTGCGTCGTGCCTGAAAGCTCCGCGTCATGCGGGACAGCCGCGATTCCTCCCACGCCGCACGGCCACGCTCGAGCGCGTTTTCGTCGACTTCTGCGGCCCGAGCGTTCGGAATTTAAGATAGCTCGTATCTGGGTTTCGGCCTATCGGTCAAAAAAGACCCCCTCCTAGAATAGCTCCGACCATCATCGCATCGCCTCAAACCCTTTGCCCACGGGGCTTTCAGGTACGCCGCCCGGGCCACAATCACGAGGAATCGGAGCATGTCGCACACCCCTTACATCGCTGCCGCCATCGCCCTTGCCGCGCTCGTCAACACGGGGCTCGCCAGCGCGGCCGGGCCGCTTGCGCAACTGGGCAGGCCGGAAGGCCAGGTCAACATCATCGCGTGGCCGGGCTACATCGAACGCGGCGACACTGACAAGAAATACGACTGGGTCACCGGCTTCGAGAAGCAGTCGGGCTGCAAGGTGAACGTGAAGACGGCCGCGACCTCCGACGAAATGGTCTCGCTGATGAACCAGGGCGGCTACGACCTCGTCACGGCCTCGGGCGATGCGAGTCTGCGGCTCGTATACGGCAAGAAGGTGCAGCCGATCAACACCGCGCTGATTCCCGCCTGGAACACGATCGAGCCGCGCCTCCAGAACGCGCCGTGGCATACGGTCAATGGCGTGCATTACGGCGTGCCGTATCAGTGGGGCGCGAATTTCCTCGCCTATAACACGAAGATTTTCCCGAAGGCGCCCACCTCGTGGTCGGTCGTCTTCGAGCAGCAGACGCTGCCCGACGGCAAGAGCAACAAGGGCCGCGTGCAGGCCTATAACGGCGCGATCTATGTGGCCGACGCCGCCGTCTATCTGATGCGCAAGAATCCCGCGCTCGGCATCAAGGACCCATACGAGCTGAACGAAGCGCAATACGCCGAAGTGCTCAAGGTGCTGCGCGCGCAAAAGCCGCTCGTGCATCGCTACTGGCACGACGTCACGGTGCAGATGAACGACTTCAAGAACGAAGGCGTGGCCGTGTCGAGCGCTTGGGGCTACACGGTGAATTCGCTGCAAGCCGAAAAATTCCCGATCGCCGCGACGATTCCTCAGGAAGGCGCCACGGGTTGGGCCGACACCACGATGATGCACGCGGACGCACCGCATCCCGTCTGCGCCTACAAGTGGATGAACTGGTCGCTCAACCGCAAATTACAGGCCGATCTGGCCGAATGGTTCGGCTCGAATCCGGTGATTCAGGGCGGTTGCCAGCAGGCGGCGGCGGGCGGCTCGAACTTCTGCGCGGCGAACGGCTATGACCGCTTCGACCAGATTCACTTCTGGAAGACGCCGGTGGCGAATTGCGGTTCGCAGGGCAAGTGCGTGCCGTACGGCCGCTGGACCCAGGATTTCATTTCGATCATGGGTGGTCGATAGCGCTACGGGAAAACCACGGGACGCCACGCCGACGTGCGTGGCGCGGGGGGCAGCCCTTCCGCGGCACGATGCGGCAAGTCGCAACAACAGGCAGGAAACATCATGAATAGCGCAGTCGAATTCTCCCGGGTCTCGCGTCACTACGGCGGCGTGCGCGCCGTGGACGACGTTTCGCTCGTCGTCAACGACGGCGAATTCTTCTCGATGCTCGGGCCGTCGGGTTCCGGCAAGACCACATGCCTGCGTCTGATCGCGGGCTTCGAACAGCCCAGCGCGGGCCGCGTGGTCCTGCATGGCCGCGACGCGACCGGCCTGCCGCCGTATCAGCGCGACGTGAACACCGTGTTCCAGGATTACGCGCTGTTCCCGCACATGAACATTCGCGACAACGTGGCTTACGGGCTGCTGGTGAGCGGCGCCGACAAACGCACGCGTCATCGTCAGGCGGAGGAGGCGCTGGAACTCGTCGCGCTCGGCGGTTATGGCGCGCGGCGTCCCGGCCAACTGTCGGGCGGACAGCGGCAGCGCGTGGCGCTGGCGCGCGCACTCGTGCGGCGTCCGCGCATTCTGCTGCTCGACGAACCGCTGGGCGCGCTCGACCTCAAGCTGCGCGAGCAGATGCAGATCGAACTCAAGACCTTGCAGCGCAAGCTCGGCGTGACCTTCATCTACGTCACGCACGATCAGGGCGAGGCGCTGTCGATGTCGGACCGCGTGGCCGTGTTCAACAAAGGCCGCATCGAACAGGTCGACACGCCGCGCAATCTCTACACGCGTCCGGCTACGCCGTTCGTCGCCGATTTCGTCGGCACCTCGAACGTGATCGTCGACCCTGCCTTGCTGCAACGCGTGGGCGCGACCCAACCGTTTGCGATCCGTCCCGAGCACATCCGCTTCAGCGGCGCTGCGCCCGCGAGCACCGATGACGTGCAGTTGCCCGGCACGCTGATCGACATCCAGTACTACGGCGCGACGAGCCGCTTCGAGGTGCGTTCGGATGCAGGGCAGCGCCTCGCGGTGACGATCGCGAATCAGGACGATGCGGCCACGGCGCTGCCCGCGGTCGGCGACGCCGTCACGCTCGCGTGGGCGCGCCGTGCGATGGTGGCGCTGGAGCCGCGGGGGGGAGCATGACCACGACATCGAATGCGGCCGTGACGCGCGCCGCGCCGCCGCGCGACGGCCTGATGCGCCGCGCAAGCGGCTTCCTGCACCGGCACGCGAACCTGTATTTGTCGCTGCTGCTTCTGCCGCCGCTGCTGTGGTTCGGCGTAGTGTATCTGGGTTCGTTGTTCACGTTGCTGCTTCAAAGCGTCTGGCGCTTCGACGACTTCACGATGGCCGTGAGTCCCGATTTCACGCTTGCGAACTATCTGGCGCTGGTGCACGATCCCGCCAATCTGGACGTGGTGCTGCGCACGACCGGCATGGCCTGCTGCGTGACGCTCGCGAGCGCGCTGCTCGCGTTTCCGGTGGCGTACTACATGGCGCGCTACGCGAAGGGCTGGAAAAAAGGCCTGTTCTACGTGGCCGTGATGCTGCCGATGTGGGCCAGCTACATCGTCAAGGTCTATGCGTGGACCGTGATTCTCGCCCAGGGCGGCGTGCTCTACTGGATCATCGACACGCTGCATCTGCGCGCGGCGCTCGATGCGCTGCTGCGCGTGCCGGTGATCGGCGGCGACTCGCTGTCCACCTCGAACATCGGCCGCTTTCTGGTCTTCACGTATATCTGGCTGCCGTTCATGATCCTGCCGATCCAGGCCGCCATCGAGCGCATTCCGGCCAATCTGCTGCAGGCGTCCGCCGACCTCGGCGCGCATCCGCGCCAGACTTTCCGCACCGTGATCCTGCCGCTGGCGTTTCCCGGCATCGCGGCGGGCTCGATCTTCACGTTCTCGCTCACGCTGGGCGACTACATCATTCCGCAACTCGTGGGGCCGAGCGGCCTCTTTATCGGCACCATGGTCTACACGATGCAAGGCTCGATCGGCAACGTGCCGATGGCCGCCGCCTTCACGGTTGTCCCGATGCTGCTGATCGGCGTGTATCTCGTCATCGCCAAACGCCTGGGAGCTTTCGATGCATTCTGACGCCCAACCTTCGCGCCTGCTGCGCTGCGCCGCCTGGGGCGGCCTCGCGTTCCTGCATCTGCCGATTCTCGTGGTCGCGCTCTACGCGTTCAACACCGAAACCAGCGCGTTCAGTTTCCCGCTCAAGGGCTTCACGCTGCACTGGTTCACCGACGCCTTCGCGCGCGACGACATGCTCGCGGCCGCGTGGCTCTCGGTGAAGGTGGCGGCGCTCGCCACGTTGCTGGCGGTGCTGCTCGGCACGGCCGCCGCGGGTGCGCTGTACCGGCGCAACTTCTTCGGCAAGGAAGCCATGACGTTTGCGCTGATCCTGCCGATCGCGCTGCCAGGCATCATCACCGGCATCGCGCTCCTGTCCGCGTTCAAGACCGCGAATCTCGACCTGGGCTTCTGGACCATCGCGGTCGGGCACGGCACGTTCTGCGTGGTGATGGTCTACAACAACGTGGTCGCGCGGCTGCGGCGCATGCCCGCGAGCCTCGTGGAAGCGTCGATGGATCTCGGCGCGGATGGTTGGCAGACCTTCCGTCACGTCGTGCTGCCGCAGATCGCCACGGCGTTGCTGGCGGGCGCGATTCTCGCGTTCGCGCTGAGCTTCGACGAGATCATCGTCACCACGTTTACGGCGGGACAGGAACGCACGCTGCCGATCTGGCTGCTGAACCAGCTATCGCGGCCGCGCGACGTGCCCGTGACCAACGTGGTCGCGCTGATGGTGATGGCCATCACCATGATTCCAATTCTGGGCGCGTGGTATCTCACGCGCGACACCGAAAGTACCGCGGGCAGCAGCCGCTGAACGGCGCGCGGCCATCGCGGACAGGACCGACACCCAAGAGCGTAGGCTCAACGAAGAGAGAGCAAATGGAAAAATCGATGCAAACGAACCTGATGATCGGCGGCGAATTCATGCCGGGCCACGGCAGCAAGGAAAACATCTTGAATCCGTCGACGGGCGAAGCGATCGCGCGCGTGGCCGAAGCGTCGCTCGAACAGGTGCAGGCGGCAACGGCCGCCGCGAGCCGCGCGTGGCCCGCGTGGGCGCGCAGCACGCCCAAGGATCGCGCGACGCTGCTGCTCAAGCTCGCCGACGCCATCGAGTCGCGCGCCACCGAATTCGCGCGGCTCGAATCGCTCAATTGCGGCAAGCCGTATCTGGGCGCGCTCAACGACGAAATCCCCGCGGTCGCCGACGTGTTCCGCTTCTTCGCGGGCGCGTGCCGCACGCAGCACGGTCCGCTCGCGGGCGAATATCTGCCGGGCCATACGAGCATGATCCGCCGCGACCCGCTGGGCGTGATCGCGTCGATCGCGCCGTGGAATTACCCGCTGATGATGGCGGCGTGGAAGCTCGCGCCCGCCGTTGCGGCCGGCAATACCGTGGTGCTCAAGCCGTCCGAGCAGACGCCGCTCACCACGCTCAAGCTCGCCGAACTGATCGCCGCCATTTTCCCGGCGGGCGTGATCAACGTGGTGACGGGGCGCGGCGATACCGTAGGCGCGCCGCTCATCACGCAGCCGCAGGTGCGCATGATTTCGATCACCGGCGACGTCTCGACGGGCCAGCGCATTCTCGAAGCCGCCTCGCACACCGTGAAGCGCACGCACCTGGAGCTGGGCGGCAAGGCGCCCGTAATCGTGTTCGACGACGCCGACCTCGACGAAGTGGTCGCCGGCCTGCGCACCTTCGGCTACTACAACGCCGGGCAGGACTGTACGGCTGCGTGTCGCGTCTATGCGGAAGACAAGATCTACGATCGCCTGGTCGCGGACCTTTCCAGCGCGGTGAGTTCGATCCGCTACGGCGAGCAGCACATGGAAGGCGTGGAGATGGGGCCGCTGATCTCGGAGCGCCAGCGTGGACGCGTGGCGAGTTTCGTCGAGCGCGCGGCGAGCCAGAAGCACATCGAGATCACGACGGGCGGCAAGCTCGCCGAGGGCCGCGGCTTCTTCTACGAGCCGACCGTGGTGGCGGGCGCGCGTCAGGACGACGAGATCGTGCGCCGCGAAGTGTTCGGGCCGGTAGTGTCGGTCACGCGTTTCAACGGCGCGGCGCAGGCCATCGACTGGGCCAACGATTCGGACTTCGGTCTTGCGAGTTCGGTCTGGACCCGCGACGTCAACAAGGCCTTCAAGGTGGCGGCCGAACTGCAATATGGCTGCACGTGGATCAACACGCACTTCACGCTCGTGAGCGAAATGCCGCACGGCGGCATGAAGCGTTCGGGCTACGGCAAGGACATGTCGGTGTTCGCGCTCGAGGAGTACACCTGCGCGCGCCACATCATGGCGAAGTTTCCCTGATGCGAACGGCCCGCTGCGGCGGGCCGCCTTTTATATGAGCCGTTGCATGACTCGTCGAGCGACCCGTTGTGGAACTCGCTGCACGCGCAGTTCGCAACACCCGGCGATGCGCCGGCCGTCGCCAGGCCAAGAAGAGCAGGCGCAACGACACGCACGGCAACGCAGGCATATCGGCGCGCGCGCCTGACGCACGCGGGCCGACCCAACCGGGAGATCAGGATGGAACCCACCACGAAGGCGGATGCGGCGAATCACGACGCCAGCATTCTCGGCAGCATGGGCTATACGCAGGAACTCATGCGGCGCATGAGCGGCTTTTCGAATTTCGCCATCTCGTTCGCGATCATCTGCATTCTCGCGGGCGGCATCACGGCTTTTCCGCAGGGGCTGAGCGCAGGCGGCGGTGCGTCCATCGGCATCGGCTGGCCGGTGGGCGCGCTGTTCGCGCTGGTGGTGGCGCTCTCGATGGCGCAGATCGCATCCGCCTATCCCACGGCGGGCGGGCTTTATCACTGGAGCTCGATTCTCGGCAACAAGGGCTGGGGCTGGGCCACGGCCTGGTTCAATCTGCTCGGGCTGATCTTCGTGGTCGCCTCGGTGAACTTCGGCGTCTACGATCCGTTCTTCAAGACCTTCATCGCGCCGCTGTTCCATATCGATCCCGACAAGCTCACGTTTGCGCATCAAACCGCGTTCATCGTGATCGTGACGATGTCGCAGGCGCTGCTCAATCACTATCGCGTGCATCTGACCACGCGTCTCACGGACCTCTCGGGTTATCTGATCTTCGCGATCGCCGTGGTGCTCACGCTCGGTCTGCTGGTTTCGGCGCATGGGCCGCTGGACTTCACGCGACTCGTCACGTTCCGCAACTTCACCGGCTTCGAGGGGGGCGCGTGGCCGCATCAGGGCGCGGTGGCCGCGTTCCTCTCGGGCTTGCTGCTGACGATCTATACGATCGTGGGTTTCGACGCGTCCGCGCATACCTCGGAGGAAACCCACGATGCGCCGCGCAACGTGCCGCGCGGCATGCTGCGCGCGGTGCTGTGGTCGAGCCTGTTCGGCTACGCGATGGTCTGCACCTTCCTGCTCGTGCTGCCCGACCTCGAAGGCAGCGTGAAGGCGGGCAGCGGTTTCTTTACGATCCTGCTGGGCACCTTGCCGGGCTGGCTGAGCGTGCCGCTCGGCGTGGGCATCTTCCTCGCAAACTACCTGTGCGGACTGGCCTGCCTGACGTCGTGCTCGCGCATGACCTATGCGTTCGCGCGCGACGGCGGCCTGCCCGCATCGGCGTGGCTCAAGAAAGTGAACGGTTACGGCACGCCGGGCGCGGCCATCTGGGTGTGCTCGATTCTCGCCATCGCGGCGACGCTGTACGGCGACGCCTTCGCGGTGCTCTCGACAGGCAGTGCGGTGTTCCTCTACGTCTCCTATGTCATGCCGATCGCGGCGGCCCTGAACGCGGAAGACCGCACGTGGACGCGCAAAGGCCCGTTCGATCTGCGCAAGTGGTCGAAGCCGGTGGCGCTGCTGGCCGTGCTGGGCGGCTCCGTGCTGGTGTACGTGGGCTGCCAGCCGCCGAACGAAAAGGTGCTCTACGTGAGCCTCGGTTTGATCGGCGTGATGGCGCTGCTGTGGTTCGTTGTGGGTGTGCGCCACCGCTTTGCCGGTCCGCCCGATGTGCGCGGCGCGAGCACGGCCCCGGAAGCGGTGGCCCCTCTCTGACGATGCGATGCGGCGCGGCACGCAGGTCTGATCCGCGCCGCGCAGAAAAGCACGCATCGCACTTCGCTTGGAAATAAATAGCCATCCTGATGGATGGAGGCTGGACTTCGTCCAGCGCTTTTGCCGGATTCTCCACAACGACAAGCCACCACTCCATGAAAAAACACGACATCGCAAGCGCGTGCGCCACCCTGGCCATCACACTGATCGCCGCCACGGCGGCCCATGCCGAGAGCAGCGTGACGCTGTACGGCGCCATCGACGAAGGCATCAACTTCACCACCAACGCGGCGGGCCATCATGCCTTCGCGATGGTCAGCGGCGACAGCCAGGAGTCGATGTGGGGCCTCAGGGGCGTCGAGGATCTGGGCGGTGGACTGAGCGCGGTCTTCACGCTCGAGAACGGCTTCAACGCCTCCACGGGTGCGGCGAATCAGGGCGGCCGCCTGTTCGGACGTCAGGCCTTCGTGGGGCTCGCGTCGCAGCAGGCGGGCACACTCACGCTCGGCCGCCAGTACGACGCCACCGTCGACCTGTGGAGCCCGTTCACGGCGGCGGGCAGCACCATCGGCGATCTGGCCGCACATCCGTTCGACAACGACAACGCCGACTACGACACGCGCGTGAACAACGCGGTCAAGTATCTGTCGCCGGTCTTCGGCGGCGCGCAGGTCGAAGCGGCCTATGGCTTCAGCAACACGACGGGCTTCGCCGACAACCGCAACTACAGTGCTGGCGTGACGTGGTCGGCCGGTTCGCTGAGCGCGGCGGCAGCCTACATGCGCACGAACAACGGCGGCACGACGGCGGGCGGCGCCGTGGGCAGCGACGCGGTGTTCGCCGCTTCGGTGCAGCAGAACATCGACGCGGGCGTCAAATGGACCTTCTCCAACGGCTCGAACGTGGGCTTCGCATATTCGCACGTCGATGTCTACGATCCGGCCGCGAACGCCTATGTGAGCGACATCGGCGGCAAGGGGTGGAAGTCGTGGAAATTCGATAACTTCGAATTGAACGGCCAGTATTTCATCCAGCCCGATCTGTCGCTGGCGGGCGCAGTCGCCTATACGCACGGCTCGTTCAAGGACGCGCAGGGCAGCACCAATCCGTACTGGCTGCAATGCGCGCTCGCGCTCAGCTACAACCTGAGCAAGCGCACGTCGGTCTATACGCAGGGCGCGTGGCAGCACACCAACGGGAGTACCGGGACGGCGCTGGATGCAGCGCATATCGTGGGTTCCGCGGATCTGTCGTCGAGCGGCAACCAGATGGTCTATCGCGTGGGTCTGCTGCACAAGTTCTGAGGCCGCGCGGGCGCGGGCGCACAGAGGTCGAACTGTACTGCGACCCTTGCTTCGTTCGCCCGCGCCGACGCCCGTCCGCGGCACGAATCGGCGGCCCCCTCGATTTCGAGGCAGATTTGCCGGTGTACGTCGATATAGCGGCGACAAGGGTTGGGGAAAGCTGATTTATCTGGCTCGGTGGTCATCTCCGATGCCGCCGAGGACGTTGTGGAAGATAGTTCACGGAACGATCCCACGACGACGATGAAACGGCAAATGAGCTTTGCGGAAGCGGAAAGCGCGGGCAAGAAGCGCGCGCGTTCGTCGCCGAGCTGCATGGGCAGGCCGTCGCATTCGACGGTTGCGCGACAAGCATGAACGCATCGATTACGAACAGGGCCGGCTGAAGCTCGCCGACATGCTCGGCGGCGGCGTCGACCTGCGCGAGCTGCCGCTCGACCAGCCGTTGCTGGAATTGCTGCTGCCGGCGATCGACAGCGTGCATCGCCGGCGCGGACGCGTGGCGATCTTCGTCGGCTACGCACGCCAGCGGCTGACGCTGCGCGAGCTGATCATCCGTGGCTGCCGGCGTTGCAGCACGAAACAGTGGAGGCGTGAGCGGGCGAACGGCCGCACGATGCACGGTGCTTCGCGTTCGACGGTGCGCCGTTCCGCCATATCGCGCGATCAGATATCCATCGAACAAATAACCATTTGGTACACGCGTCGGCGCGCATTACAGTCTCGCCTCCTGCCGGCTGCGACGCCGGTCGTTCCGACGTTATTTCAGAAATTCGCCACATGAATCGTTTGATGCGTTCCAGGGGCCGCCGTGCCGCAGCCGCGCTGTTCGTGCTCGGCCTCGTACCGGCTTCCCATGCGGCCCAGCCGACGTTGCGCGTCGGCATCGACGCAGAGTCGTATCCGCCGTTCTTTTCGAAGGACGCAGCCGGCAAGTGGAAGGGCTGGGAAATCGACGTGCTCGATGCCGCGTGCGGCAAACTGAACGTGCGGTGCGAACTCACCGACATTGCGTGGGACGGCCTGATTCCGGCACTGCAGAATCGCAAGATCGACGTGATCTGGTCGTCGATGACGATCACCGGCGAACGGCAGAAGGCGATCGATTTCAGCCGTGCGTATTACGAATCGCCGACGGTGTTCGTCGGCGCGAAAAGCGACAGGCGCCGCGTCGACTGCGCGGTGCCCGCGAGCTTCAAGGGCCGCGTGATCGGCGTCGAGGCCGGCACGAACTTCTCGGCGTTCCTCGATTCCCGCTTCAAGCAGGATGCGCAGATCAAGGCGTTCGACAAGTTCGACAATGCGCTCGCGGATCTGGCGTCCGGCCGCGTCGACTACGTGCAGGAAGGCAAGGGGCTGTTCACGGCGTTCCTCGCGTCGCGCGACGGCAAGGACTTCGAGGTCAAGGCCACGTGCGCGGACAATCCGGTGCTGGGCCTCGGCATCGGCGCGGGCGTCCGTCACGGCGATGCGTTGCGCGGCAAGCTGTCGACCGCGATCGCCCAACTGCAGCAGGACGGCACGTGGGATGCGATCACCGCCCGCTATCCGAACCTGAAGGGCACGATCGAGAAAGGCCGCTGACCCGATGGCCGCGGACGATTCGCTGCTCGCGTTGCTCGCATTCGGCGACGGCGGCTATGGCCGCGTGTTTGCGGGCGCGTTCGCACTGACGTTCGGCGTCGCGGCAGCGTCGTTCTGCGCCGGCGTGCTGCTCGGCATCGCCGGCGCGCTCGGCAAGCTGTCGCGGCACGCGCCGCTCGCATGGCTCGCGCGGCTCTACACGACGCTCGTGCGCGCGCTGCCCGAGCTGCTGTGCCTGCTGCTCGCGTTCTATGCGGTGGCGCCGGCCGTCGAGCATGCGCTTCGCGACAGCGGGATCGTGTCCGACGGCTTCGCATTCGATCCGTTCGTCGTCGCCGCACTGTCGCTCGGGTTCATCCAGGGCGCGTATCTGACCGACATCTTCCGCGCGGCGCTCGTCAACGTGCCGGCCGGCCAGGTCGAAGCCGCGCACGCGTACGGGATGACGCCGTGGCAGACACTGACGCGCATCCGGCTTCCGGCCGCCGCGCGGCTTGCGTTGCCGGGCGTCGGCAACGTGTGGCTGAACGCGACCAAGGACGCGTCGTTCATCAGCGTGCTCGGCTCGTTCACGGATCTGCTGAAGGCGAGCCAGCTCGCGGCCGGCGCGACGCGGCACTACGTATTCTTCTATCTCGTCACGGCCGCGCTGTTCCTGCTGCTGAGCATCGCGTCGACGGGCATCTTCGCGGCGCTCGAGCGGCATGCGAGCCGTGGCACGAGGCGCGCCGCATGATCTTCTCGCTGCCGTTCCTGCTCGATACGGTGATGCCGAAGCTGCTCGCCGCGGTGCCGACGACGCTCGCGCTGACGCTCGTTTCTGGCGCGGCGAGCGTGCTGCTGGGCGTGCCGCTCGCGCTCGCCGCCGGTGCGCGCCATGCGCCGCTGCGCTGGTCCGCGCGCGGTTGGCTCATGCTGATTCGCGGCACGCCGCTGCTCGTTCAGCTCTATCTGCTGTACTACGGATTCGGGCAGATCGTCCCGCGCGAATGGATGCGCGACAGTTGGGCATCGCCGCTGCTGCGCGACGCGTTCTGGTACGCGATCGTCGCGTTGAGCGTGAACGAGAGCGCGTATGTCGCGACGATCCTGCGCGGCGCGATCGCCGGCGTGCCGGCCGAAGAGATCGAAGCCGGGCACGCATACGGGATGACGCGCGTGCAGGTGCTGCGCCGGATCGTCGGCCCGCGCGCGTGGCGGCTCGCGCTGCCCGCGCTCACCGGCGAGGCGATCCTGCTGCTGAAATCGACCGTCCTCGCGTCGACCGTTACCGTGTTCGACGTGATGGGGACGGCCAATACGCTGCGTTTCGAGACGTTGCGCGTGTACGAACCGCTGGCAGGCGCGGCTGTCGTCTATGTCGTGCTGGTCGCGCTGCTGACCATTCCGGCCGCCCGTCTCGAGAAGCGCGTCAATCGCTATCTGACGCACGCGCCCGACGCTCGCATGCGTGCCCGACGCCGCCGCGCATCGTCGGGCGCGTGGGCGACACCCAACTGATTCCTGCCCTGGTAACGAATTCCACGATGTCCGATCCTCGCCCCTTGCTGTTTTCCCTGTATGAACAAGCCAGCGTCGGCTGCGGCGGCGCGCCGAGCCTGTGGACTCATCCGGCCGACGAACGGCTGCGCGCGAATACGCTCGCGTTCTGGTCGGACCTCGCGCGCACGGCCGAGCAGGCCGATCTCGACATGCTGTTTTTCGCGGACGTGCTCGGCCTGTACGACGTATATGGCGGGTCGGCCGACGCGGCACTGCGATGGGCGGTCGAGTCGCCCGCGAACGATCCGATGATGCTGATTCCGGCGCTCGTCGCGCAGACCGAGCGGCTCGCGTTCGGCGTGACCGCGAGCACGACCTACGAGCATCCGTTCGCGCTCGCGCGCCGCTTCAGCACGCTCGATCATCTGAGCAACGGCCGGATCGGCTGGAACATCGTGACGTCCTACCTGACGAGTGCGGCGCGCAACTTCGGGCTCGACCGGATGATCGGCCACGACGAACGCTACGCGCGCGCGGAGGAGTTTCTCGACGTCGTGTACAAACTGTGGGAAGGGAGCTGGGCGGACGATGCGGTCGTCGCAGACAAGCACGCGCCGCGCTATGCGCGCGGCGACCGCGTGCGGCCGATCGCGCACGAGGGCACGCATTATCGCGTGCAGGGGCCGCACGTCTGTGCGCCGTCGCCGCAGCGCTCGCCGGTGCTGATCCAGGCCGGCTGGTCCGGGCGCGGACGTGAGTTCGCGGCGAAGCACGCGGAGGTGGTGTTCGTCGCGAAGTCGAATCCGCACGAGATTCGTGCGGGGCTCGACGAGATTCGCCGGCTGGCGACCGAGCGCGGCCGTGCTGCGGACGACGTGAAGTCATTGACCGTGCTGCGGATCGTGACCGCGCGCTCGCCGAGCGACGCGAAGGAGAAATACCACACGCTGCAGCAGCACTATCACCAGCACGCGCAACTCGTCAGCTATGCGGGCGACACCGGCATCGACATCGACCGCTATGCGGACGACGAACCGCTAACGACGCAGACGGAAGGGCTCACGTCGTACGTCGTGCGGCCCGACGGCAGCGGCAAGCCGCTCACTGCCGGCGACGTGCGGCGCAAGTTCGCGAGCGTCACGCGCGGCACCGACCTGATCCTCGTCGGCTCGCCCGACGAAGTCGCCGATCGGATCGCAGAGCATGCACGGCAGTCGACGACGAGCGGCTACATGCTCAACCCGCTGATCAGCCCGGGCACGCTCGACGATTTTGCCGAACTGATCGTGCCGGAACTGAAAAAGCGCGGACTGTACCGGACGACGGCGCCGGCCGGCACCTTCCGCTCGCGGCTGAGCGGCCGCGACCGCCTGCCGGACACCGCGCATGGCGCGTCGTTCCGGCAAGCCGCATCTGACGGACGCTGATGCGCCGGTCGATACGGAACGATTATCGGGGAGTTGCGTGACATGAACCATGACGCGCTGTTCCGGTTGCTACCGCGCCGTGCCCGCCAGCAGGAGCTTCCGGCATGAATACGACGGCAAATGAGACCGCCGGTGCGACGCGTGAAGATCGATCGCATCGATCGGCGTCGCCGCCCGTCCTGAGCGCCGCCGGCATCGCGAAGCGCTTCGACGCGACCGTCGCGCTGTCGGCGCTGAACCTGTCGATCGACGCGGGCGAAGTCGTCGCGTTGATGGGCGCGAACGGCGCCGGCAAGTCGACGTTCGTCAAGATCCTGAGCGGCGTGCTGCGGCCGGACGGAGGTACGCTGATGCTGCGCGGCGAACCGTATCGACCGGCATCGCCGCACGCGGCCAAGCGGCTCGGCGTCGCGACCGTGCACCAGTCGGTCGCCGACGCCGTCGTGCCGACGCTGTCGATCGCCGACAACCTGTTGCTCGACCGGCTGTGCGATCGGGCGTCGCCGTGGCGCGCGACGCCGGCCGCGCGGCGGGCTGCGGCGCGGCCGCTCGCTGAGCGGGTCGGGCTCGACGTCGACCTGGCCGCGCCGCTGGCGTCGCTGTCGCTGGCGGACCAGCAGCGCGTGACGCTGGCGCGTGCGCTTGGCGGGCAGCCGTCGCTGCTGATACTCGACGAGCCGACCGCCAGCTTGTCCGCGCCGGAGGCGGAACGGCTCTTCGCGCTGCTGGACGCGTTGCGCGGCGATGGCGTGGCAATCCTGCTGGTGTCGCATCGGCTCGGCGATTTGCGCCGCATCGCCGATCGCGTGGCGATCGTCCGCGACGGCCGGATCGTCGCGGATCTGCCCGCGCCCGTCGATTTCGATGCGGCGGTGGAGACGATGATCGGGCGGCCTTTGCCGAAAACGCGCGAGCCGGTGCCGGCTCGCGCCGCGTCGCGCGAGTCGGACGCCGCGTTCAGCATGCGGCGTATCCGGCTGACGCCGGCCAGTGCGCCGTTCGACCTCGATGTCCGGCGCGGCGAGATCGTCGCGATCGCGGGCCCGGTCGGCGGCGGCAAGTCGCGCCTCGCGAATACGATCTTCGGCGCCGCGCGCGCGGTGGCCGGCGACATGACGCTCGACGGGCGGCCGTGGCGCCCGCGTTCGCCGGCCGACGCGATTCGCGCCGGCGTCTTTCTGGCCGGCGAGGACCGCTGGCGCACGTCGCTGTTTCCCGACAGTGTGCCGTTCGCTTCGATCGCGGGCACGATTGGCTTTCCGTTCCTGTCGCGCTGGTTCGCGCGCGGCCCGGTGGGCAGGGCGCGCGAACGCGCGGCCGCCGCGGCGGCGATCGGGCGGTTCGGCATCCGCTGCACGGGTCCGGACGATCGCGTGGTCCGCTTGTCCGGCGGCAATCAGCAGAAGGTCGTGCTCGCACGCTGGCATGCCGAACCCGCGCGGCTGTTGCTGCTCGACGAGCCGTTTCAGGGCATCGATGCCGGCGCGCGGGCCGATATCGTCGATACGCTGCGGCGTCATGCACATGCGCGCGCGACGATCGTGTTCGTCAGCGATCTCGAAGAAGCGGCCGAGATCGCGGATCGTATCGTGCGGTTCGATCGCGCGACGATCGATGACTTGCCGCCAACGTCCTCCGCCTTGCGTGCCTGCTCATGAAAATCGTGACTTCTTCCGTCGACCACCATGCCGCGCCGGTCGAACGGCCGCGCGCCGCAGCAGCCCGCATTCGCGATGCCCTCGAGCGCACGGGCATCCTGCTGGTGCTGATCTTCCTGGTGATCGGATTTGCGCTCAGGGAACCGGCGTTCCTGAACGTCGACAATCTGTTCAGCATCCTGCAGTCGGTGTCGATCGTCGCGTTGCTCGGCATCGGCGTGACGATCACGCTCGCGGCCGGCGGTTTCGACCTGTCGGTCGGCAGCGTGGCCGCGACCGCGCAGATGGCCGCCAGCTATGTGCTGGTCGTGTGGCACGGCAGCACGCTGGCGGCGGTGATCGCCTGCGTGACGCTTGGCGTGGCCGCCGGGTTGTTCAACGGCGTGCTGATTACGCGCCTGCGCGTGCCGGACCAGCTCGCGACGCTCGGCACGCTGTTCCTGATGGCCGGCCTGCAATTGATTCCGACCGGCGGCCGTTCACTCGCGACCGGCTCGGTGCTGCCCGACGGCACGGATGCGACCGGCGTGTTCCCCGACGCTTTTCTTGCGCTTGGCCGGCTGCGCGTGTTCGACGTGGTGCCGTTGCCGGTGCTGCTGCTCGCAGCGGTCACGGCAGTGACCTGCGTCGCGATGGAGGCGACCCGATGGGGCCGCGTGATCTATGCGATCGGCGGCAACGAGACGGCCGCGCGGCTTGCCGGTGCGCCCGCCGCGCGCTACCGGGGCGCCGCGTATGTCGTATCGGGTGCGATCGCGTCGCTCGGCGGCGTATTGATCGCCGCGCGGGTCGGTCGCGGCGACGTGAGCGCCGGCCATTCGCTGCTGCTCGATGCGGTGGCCGCCGCGCTGATCGGTTATGCAGTATGGGGCGCGAAGCGGCCCAACGTGTTCGGTACGGTCGTCGGCGCGGTATTCGTCGGCGTGCTGCTCAACGGGCTGACGATGCTGAACGCGCCGTACTACATGCAGGATTTCATCAAGGGGGCGCTGCTCGTGCTCGCGCTGGCGTTCACGTTCGGCATTGGCCGCCGTACGGATGCGCGCGCGTGATGCGCATGCCGTGATGCGCCGCGTGGGCCGGAGTCTGTCCGCCGGATCGTTATGCCGTAACGGTTTGCCATCCGAAGTAATATCCATTTCCGAATCGCTCGGTTTGCGTTCGTGTGCCGCGCTGATAGATTGGCGCCCATATCGTCCCATGTGGAGACAGGCCCGCCATGCGCTCGTTGCTTTGCCGGAAATCGCGCGTCGATCTGAAGATCGGTGCACTCATGCTGTGTTTCGCGACTGTGCTGGGCGCGCCCGCCGCGCAGGCCGGTCCGCTCAAGGGCGCGCCCGCGCCGTTCGACAAGGGCGGCGTGAAGATCGCGCTGGTCAACTATCTGTCGACCGGCGACTTCTTCCAGGCTTACGAGGCCGGCGCGCAGAAGCAGGCGCGTGCGCTCGGCGTCGATCTGCGCATCTACGAGGGCCGGCAGGATGCGGCCGAGCAGCGCGAGCAGATCCAGCAGGCGATCAGCATCGGCGTGTCCGCGATCATCGTCAATCACGGCCTGCCGGAATCGCTGAAGGACGTCGTGCAGCGTGCGCTGGACAAAGGCATCAAGGTCGTCGCGTTCGACGTCGACCTCGGCAATCCGAAGGTGCCGCAGATCGAGCAGAACGATCGCGACCTGGCCAACCTGCTGCTCGGGCAGGCCGTCAAGGACAACGGCGACGCGTTCTCGGCCGGTTACGTCTACGTGGCCGGTTTTGCGCCGCTCGACCGGCGCGATGCCGCATGGCGCGACTTCAAGCGCGCGCATCCGAAGGTGCGGGAGAAGGCGCGCTGGGGCACCGTCGACAATCCGATCGCGCAATCGGTCGCGAATCAGGCGGCCGCGGCGTATCGCGCGAATCCGGATATCCGTGTCGTCTTTGCGCCTTACGACGAGTTTGCGCGCGGCGCGAAGCTCGCCGCGGACGAAGCGAAGCTGTCGTCGAAGATCCGCATCTACAGTGCCGACATCTCGACGGCCGACATCGAGGCGATCCGCGCGCCGAACAGCGCGTGGGTCGCGACGGCCGCGACCAATCCCGCGGTCGTCGGCGCCGTGTCGGTGCGCGCGGCGGCACTGCTGGTCGCCGGCCAGGACCCGGGCGCGCGCATCGCGGTCAAGCCGACACTGATCACGCGCGACGATCTCGTGAAAAACGACATTCGCACCGTGGCCGAACTCGGCGCGAAGTTTCCTGCGTTCCGCGCGAGCGACGCGGCGACTGCCGCATGGATTCCGGCGGCCGACTGAGCGCCCATGAATGCAGCGACCGCGCGCACCAGGGCGTGCCGGACGATTCGGGCGAACCGCCGGGCGCGACCCGACCGGCAAGCGGTGGCCGAACGCGCATGACGCGCACGACGATGCAGGCGATCGGCCGTGGCCGCTGTCGTCGCTGGATGTCGAGCCGGCATCGTCGCAAGCCGGTGATGTGACCGGACGGATCGACGGCGCGTCGGGCGGCCGGCGGCTCGTTTTACAGGCCCGCCGCCCGAGCAGCAATCTTTATCGCTGCAGCAGATAAACGTATCCGAATCGCTTCGTTGACGCAGTCCGGCACGCGCTCGTAGATTCGCATCTTTACCGAATCAAGGGCTGTATCGTGACGACTCCCGCCATCCGCACCGCAGCATCGACGTTCGCCGGCCATCGCCCCGCGTTGCCGCCCGAGGCCGGCGCGCAGCGCTTCGACATCGTCCCGTTCGATGCGCCGCTCGGCGCCGAAGTCGTCGGCATCGACCTGTCGCAACCGCTCGACGCCGCGGATTTCGCGCGCATCCACCGCGCGCATCTCGACCATCACGTGCTGGTGTTTCGCGATCAGCGCATCACGCCGGACGAACACATCGCATTCAGCCGCCGCTTCGGCCCGCTGCAGATCCACGTGCTGCACCAGTTCGCGCTGGCCGCGCATCCGGAAGTGCTGATCGTGTCGAACATCGTCGAGGACGGCAAGCCGATCGGGCTCGGCGACGCCGGCCATTTCTGGCACTCCGACCTGTCGTACAAGGAAAAGCCGAGCCTCGGTTCGCTGCTGCATGCGCAGGAGCTGCCGGCCGAGGGCGGCGACACGCTGTTCGCAAACATGCATCTCGCCTGGGACACGCTGCCCGCGCATCTGCGTCGCGCGGTCGAAGGACGGCGCGCCGAGCACACGTATCTGGCGCGCTATGCGGAGTTGCAGGCGCGCAGCCCGTGGCGGCCGAACCTGTCGGCCGAGCAGATCGCGCAAGTCGAAGCGGTGGTGCACCCGGTCGTGCGCACGCATCCGGAAACGGGACGCCGGGCGCTGTTCGTCAGCGAGCATTTCACGACGCGCATCGTCGACGTGCCCGAGGACGAAAGCCGCGCGCTGCTCGACGAACTGTTCGCGCACAGCGTGCGCGCCGAGCATCTGCACCGGCACCACTGGCGCGACCACGACCTCGTGTTCTGGGACAACCGCTCGCTGATGCATCTCGCGGCCGGCACCCCCGACCATCTGCGCCGCAAGCTGTACCGCACGACGATCGAAGGCGACGCGCCGTTCTGAGCGTCACGTCTTCGCTTCGCAGCGTCATTCTCACTGGAGTTCCGATGTCGTTTCCGCTTTCGCCGGCACTGCGCCGCACGACCCTGTTTGCGCGCCGCGCTCTGGCCGCCTCGCTCACCGCCGCGCTGGCCTTCGCCGCCGCCGGCACGCCGCAAGCCGCGCACGCGGAAGGCCGCATCCGCATCGCCGAGCAGTTCGGCGTCGTCTACCTGATGCTGAACGTCGCGCGCGACCAGCAACTGATCGAGAAGGAAGGGCGCAAGGCCGGCCTCGACATCAAGGTCGACTGGGTGCGGCTGTCGGGCGGTGCGGCCGTGAACGACGCGCTGCTGTCGGGCGCGGTCGACATCGCCGGCGCGGGCGTCGGGCCGCTGCTGACCGTGTGGGATCGCACCCGCGGCCGGCAGAACGTGAAGGGCGTCGCGTCGCTCGGCAATTTTCCGTACTACCTCGTCAGCAGCAACCCGAACGTGAAGACGATCGCCGACCTGGGCGCGAAGGACCGCATCGCGGTGCCGGCCGTCGGCGTGTCGGTGCAGTCGCGCGTGCTGCAGTACGCAGCCGCGAAGCAATGGGGCGACAAGCAGTTCGACAAGCTCGATCCGCTCACGCAGGCCATTCCGCATCCCGACGCGACGGCCGCGATCCTCGCGAACAGCAACGTGATTACCGGCCACTTCGGCAATCCGCCGTTCCAGGAGCAGGAACTCGCGGGCAATCCGAACGCTCACATCGTGCTGAATTCCTACGACGTGCTCGGCGGCCCGAGCTCCGCGACGGTGCTGTACGCGACCGGGAAATTCCGCGACGACAACCCGAAGACGTATCGCGCGTTCGTCGCCGCGCTCGCCGATGCGGCGCGCCAGATCGCGGCCGACCCCGAGCGCGCGGCCGACACCTATATTCGCGTAAACGACTCGAAGATCGATCGCGCGTTGTTGCTGAAGATCCTGCGCAATCCGCAGGTGCAGTTCAAGACGGCACCGCAGAACACGCTGAAGCTCGCGCAGTTCATGTATCGCACCGGTGCGATCCGCAACGAGCCGAAGTCGTGGCGCGATTACTTCTTCGACGATCCGGCGACGGCCGGCGGCAGTTGAGCGGCGGTGGCGTTGCGACGTCGCGATCGACGCTTATGCGTCGACGCGGTTTCGATATGCGCAATCGTTGGTTGGGCCGCGCACCGCGCCGCCGTATGTTGATGCTTTACCCGCAAGAGTTTCGATCGTGAACGCCACTTCTCCCCGAATCGGGTTGCCGCCCTATGCGGCGCGCGGTGCCGCTGCGCCGGGCGCGCCTCCCGCCACAGACGCGGCCCGCACCGCGAGCCGGCCCGCGCCGCAGGCCGCGCCGGCCGGCGCGCACAGCGAGCGCCTGCTGGCGGTCGAGCGCGTGAGCCTCGAATACCGAACCGGCGCGCGGATCGTCCGCGCGACCCACCAGGTCAGCTTCGACGTGTACGGCAGCGACCGTTTCGTGCTGCTCGGCCCGTCGGGTTGCGGCAAGTCGACGTTGCTGAAGGCGATCGCCAGCTTCATCGAGCCCGTGTCGGGTTCGATCGCGCTCGATGGCCGGCCCGTGCACGGGCCGGGCCCCGACCGCATCGTCGTGTTCCAGGAATTCGACCAGTTGCCGCCGTGGAAGACGGTCGTCGAGAACGTCGCGTTTCCGTTGCGTGCGGCCGCGAAGCTGTCGCGCGCCGAGGCGCGCGAGCGCGCGCTGCACTATCTCGACAAGGTCGGCCTCGCCGCGTTCGCCGACGCGTATCCGCATACGCTGTCCGGTGGCATGAAGCAGCGCGTCGCGATCGCGCGCGCACTCGCGATGCAGCCGCGCGTGCTGCTGATGGACGAGCCGTTTGCCGCGCTCGACGCGCTCACGCGCCGCAAGATGCAGGAAGAACTGCTGCGGCTGTGGGACGAGTTCCGCTTCACGCTGCTGTTCGTCACGCATTCGATCGAGGAGGCGCTCGTGATCGGCAACCGGATCCTGCTGCTGTCGCCGCATCCGGGCCGCGTGCGCGCGGAGCTCAACAGCCACGACCATTCGCTCGACAGCGTCGGCAGCGGCGACTTCCGCGACAGCGTCGCGCGCATTCATCGCCTGCTGTTCGATACTGGCGTGGCGAACGAAACGCATGCCGCGCCGGCCACGGAGGCAACCGCATCATGAGCGCGATCGATCCGGTCCTGCCGCCGCTGCCGCCCGTTCGCGCCGAATACGTGCACGCGCTCGACACACCGCCCGCCGCCGAGCGTGCGACACCCGCGCCGCTGTTGCGTCGGATCGTCGGCGCGAGCGGGTTTCGTCGCGCCGTGATCGCGCTCGTGCTGATCGCCGCGTGGGAAATCGTCGCGCGCATCGTCGCGAACGATCTGCTCGTGCCGACCTTCGGCGCGACGCTGGCCGCGTTCGTGCAAGGCATCGCGTCGGGCGAACTGCTCGTGAAGACGGGTATCTCGATTTCGGTGCTGCTGCGCGGCTATGCGCTCGGCGTGCTGTTCGCGTTCGTGCTGACGTCGCTCGCGGTGTCGACGCGCATCGGCCGCGACGTGCTGTCGATGCTCACGTCGATGTTCAATCCGCTGCCGTCGATCGCGTTGCTGCCGATCGCACTGCTGTGGTTCGGGCTCGGCACCGGCAGCCTGCTGTTCGTGCTCGTGCACGCGGTGCTGTGGCCGCTCGCGCTCAGCATGTACACGGGTTTCGCCGGCGTGCCGGCCACGCTGAAGATGGCCGGGCGCAACTACGGCCTCACGGGCCTGCGCCAGATCGCGCTGATCCTCGTGCCGGCCGCGCTGCCGTCGATCCTGTCGGGGCTGCGCGTCGGCTGGGCATTCGCGTGGCGCACGCTGATCGCGGCGGAGCTCGTGTTCGGCGCGAGCGCGGGGCAGGGCGGACTCGGCTGGTACATCTTCCAGAACCGCAACGAGCTGTATACCGACCGCGTGTTCGCGGGCCTCGCGGCCGTCATCGTGATCGGCCTGCTCGTCGAGCACCTCGTGTTCGATACGCTCGAACGCGTGACCGTGCGCCGCTGGGGCATCCAGCACTGAGCGCATCGCTGCAAGTGCCTGCGCATTCCCGGCGCACGCATAACCAAAGCTGAAATCGGTTTTTCACGCACGCCGGATGCGTCCCTATACTTTTCGGTGCCGCCTGCGGGCTGCGGCGGCGGATCGCGCAATCGTGCGGCGAGCCCTCGCCTTTCGGGATGAGGAACCGCTGAATGAATGCCCGTCATGGCGCCGATACGCGCGACGCACTGCACGCCGCGCTCGCCGCATTGCCCGACCTCGCGATCGGGATCGGGCGCGATGCCGCCCAACGCGAAGCACGTCGCGAACTGCCATTCGAAGGTTTCGCGCTCTTTCGCCGCTCCGCCCTCGGCGTGCTGCGGATGCGAGAACACGACCGTGCTGCGCCGCGACGGCGAGCATCATCGCGTGACGGGCCGCAAATACTATTCGACGGGCACCGCGTTTGCCGATTTCGCGCGCATCAACGTCGAGAGCGAGCAGGGCGACCCGCTCGCCTTGATCATTCCGGTCGCGCGCGATGGCGTGCAGGTGCTCGACGACTGGGACGGCATGGGCCAGCGCATGACCGCGAGCGGCAGCCTGCTGCTGCACGACGTGCAGGTGTTCGCGGACGAAATCGCGGCGCGCGACGGCTCGACGCTCGTCGGGCGCCACTGCGGTGCGCTGCGGCAACTGCATCTCGTCGCGACGGCCGCGGGCATCGTGCGCAACGTGGTGGCCGACGCGCGCCGCTACGTGCTCGCGCACGGCCGGCCGGTGCTGCACAGCCCGGCGCCGACCGCGCGCGACGATCACTTCATCCAGCAGATACCCGACCGAAGGACGCGTGTTCTGATCCCGCTGCGCCCGCAGCCCACTTCCCGGAAAACCTCCTGATGACGACCCGTACCGGCCACCTGCACCTTGGCGCGTTCCTGTATCCGACCGGCCATCACATCGCCGCATGGCGCCACCCTGGGTCACAGGCGGATGCCGGCGTCGACTTTCGTCACTACGTGCGGCTTGCGCAGGCGGCCGAGGCCGCGAAGTTCGATCTCGTGTTTCTCGCGGACGGCGTCGGCACGCGCGGCGACGACGTCGAGTTCCTGAGCCGCACCGCGCACAGCTACGTCGCGCAGTTCGAACCGCTGACGCTGCTGTCCGCGCTCGCGGCCGTCACCGAGCGCATCGGCCTCGTCGGTACCGCATCGACGAGCTTCAACGAGCCGTTCCACATCGCGCGCAAGTTCGCGTCGCTCGATCACATCAGCGGCGGCCGCGCAGGATGGAACCTCGTCACGTCGTCGAGCGCGCACGAAGCGCGCAACTTCAACCGCGACGCGCATTTCGATCATGGCGAACGCTATGCACGCGCGGAGGAGTTTGCCGACGTCGTGCGCGGGCTGTGGGACAGTTGGGACGACGACGCGTTCGTGCGCGATCGCGCAAGCGGCCGCTTCTTCGATCCCGACAAACGCCAGGTGCTCGATCATCGCGGCCGCTTCTTCCAGGTGCGCGGGCCGCTGAACGTCGCGCGCGCGCCGCAGGGGCATCCGGTTGTCGTGCAGGCCGGTTCGTCGCCGGCCGGCACGCGGCTGGCCGCGCGTACGGCCGAGGTGATCTTCACCGCCCAGCAGACGCTCGACGACGCGATTGCGTTCTACGCGGACGTGAAGGGCCAGCTCGCCGCGTTCGGCCGCGACCCCGACACGCTGAAGATCATGCCGGGCGTCTTTCCGGTGGTCGGCCGCACCGAAAGCGAAGCGAAGGAGAAATTCGACGCGCTGCAGGCGCTGATCGACCCGAAGGTCGGGCTCGCGCTCGTGTCCGGCCTGACGGGCGGCGTCGATCTGTCCGCGTATCCGCTCGACGGCCCGATCCCGCCGCTGCCGGAAACCAATGCGAGCAAGAGCCGGCAGACGCTGACGCTCGAACTCGCGCGCCGCGAGAACCTGACGATACGCGAACTCTATCTGCGCATCGCGGGTGCGCGCGGTCACTGGCAGCTCGTCGGCACGCCGGAGCAGATCGTCGACGCGCTCGAGGAACGGTTCGTGCGTTACGGCGCGGACGGCTACAACGTGATGGCGCCGACCTTGCCCGGCGGCCTCGACGATTTCATCGAACTTGTGCTACCCGAACTGCGGCGTCGCGGGCTGTTTCGCAGCGAGTACGGCGGTCGCACGCTGCGCGATCATCTCGGACTGCAGCGGCCCGCGTGGCGCCCGTTCGCCGCGCCGGCCGCGGCGGCGACGCCGGCCGCGCCCGCCGCCTGAATTCAGCGTCGCAGGCCGGCGTCGCGCAGCAGCGGCAGCACGCGCGCGCCGAAGAAGTCGAGATCCGGCTTGAAGTCGTAGAAGCTCAACTGGATGCCGTCGATGCCGGCCCGATGCAGTCGCACGATGTAGTCGGCGACTTCCTCGGGCGAGCCGGTGATCGAGATGTTGCCGCCGATCGCGCGCGCGGCCGCCTGTGCGCGTTGTTCGAAGCCGCCGCGCCACGCATGCGCGTCGCTGTCGAAGCGATGGAAGCTGCCTTCGTCCGCATGCGCGACGATCGCGTCGCGGTATGCGCGTGCTTCGGCCGTCGTCTCGCGGCAGATCACGAGCGGATTGAGCAGCGTGCGGATCGTCCGGCCACGCTCGGCGGCTGCTGCCTTGACTCGGGCCGTATGCGCGGGCAGCGCGTCGAGCGCGAGATCGACGTCCGGGCCGGCCGGGCTCGTGATGAACACGATGTCCGAATAGCGGGCCGCGAAATCGATGCCCGCGTCGGAGCCCGTCGCGTTGATCAGGAGCGGGCGGCCGTAGCGTGGCTTCGGCGTGACGAACGCGCTGGAGAGCCGCCAGCTCGACAGCGCGGGAGCGTAGCTGAAGTTGTCCGGTTGCGCCCACAACTGACTGACCGCGTCGACGAATTCCGCCGCCATCTCGTAGCGCCGGTCGTGCTCGATCCGGTTCCAGCCGAACATCTCGTGCTCGATCGCGCGGTGGCCGGTCACGACGTTGATGCCCCAGCGTCCGCGCGAGATGTGATCGAGCGTCGCCGTGAACTTCGCGAAATGCAGCGGATGCCACGGCCCGTAGAGCACGTGGCTCGTCGCGACGAGGATGATTCGTTCCGTGCGCGCCGTGAGCGCCGCCAGTGTCATGAACGAGTCGAGCGCCTGGCCGTCGAACACGCCGCCGTAGCCGCCTTTCGGCAGCCACTGCGACAGCGCGAACACGAGATCGAAACCGAGTGCTTCGGCGCGCGCGACCAGGTCGGCGTTGTAGTCGAACGTCCAGTCGGTCGAGCGCGGCAGCGTCGATGCGCTCCAGCCGCCGGCCTGGATCGGCAGGAACAGCCCGAGCATCAGCGGCTGCGCGAGCACGCGCGACACGGGGCTGCCGGGGAAATCGGCCGGTGAACGGACGTTGACGAACGGCGTTGGCGCGAGCGGTGCATCGGCCTGGGCGGCGACGGAGGGGGCGGTCAAGGTGGGCTCCATACGGGACGCGCTGGCGCCGAACGAAAGAATCCGGCACGATGCCGGCGGTCGCGGAATGGCGATAGCCGGTGTGCTGGCCGGCGGATCGCGTCGCGTCACATCTGTCCCGGCCGCGGGTCGGGCACGAAGCCGTCGCGGTTCGGCATCTTCACGCGCGGCAGCGTGCGTGCGTCGAGCGTTGCGTCGTCGGGCACGATGCCGTTCAGGCGCAGCACGTATGCGGTGACCGCATAGACTTCGTCCGCGCTCAGCGATTGCGGCGCGTTGTACGGCATCGCACGGCGGATGTAATCGAACAGCGTCGTCGCATACGGCCAGTAGCTGCCGACCGTCTTCTTCGGCTTCGCACCGGCGAGCGAGCCGATGCCGCCGACAAGCGGATCGCCGATACCGCCCTGGCCGCCGGTGCCATGACACATCGCGCACTTGTCCGCGAACACGTGCGCGCCGCGCGCGACCGTGCCCGCGCCGCGTGGCAGGCCGCTGCCGTCGGGCGCCACGTCGATGTCCCATGCGGCGAGCGCCGCGCGGTCGACCGGCTGACCCAGACCGAAGCCTGCGCCGAACGCGGGCAACGCTGGCGGCGCGATTGCGCCGATCGTTCCCGACGCAATCGCGAGCGACGCGAGCCGTCGCGCAATCATCTTACGCATTGCGCACCTCGCCGTCCGCGCCGACGCGCCAGTTCTGGATGCCGTTGTAGTGGTATTGCGAGTTGACGCCGCGTGCGGCGACGAGCGCGGCCCGGGTCGGCTGGACGTAGCCCGTATCGTCGGTCGCGCGGCTTTGCAGGTCGGCCGGCTCGCCGTTCCAGACCCAGTCCGCTTCGAAGCGCGTCAGCGCGCGATCGCGCACGTCGCCCGCAAGCCGCGCGGTGCGCCAGGTGCGACCGCCGTCGGTCGAGACGTCGACCGCGCGAACCCGACCGCGCCCCGACCACGCATAGCCGCTGATCGGGTAATAGCCGTGCGACGCGAGCCGGTGGCCGGCCGACGGGCGCGTGATTACCGATTTCGCGTCCATCTCGAACACGAACTGGCGTGCGCAGCCGTTCGGCAACAGGTTCGTGTATTTCGACGTTTCCTCGCGCGTCATCTCCGGCGCGCGAACCAGCTTCAGCCGCCGCAGCCACTTGATGTTCGTGTTGCCTTCGAAACCCGGCACGATCAGCCGCACCGGATAGCCGTTCTCGGGGCGCAGCCGCTCGCCGTTCTGCGCATAGACGACGAGCGCGCGTTCGAGAATCCGGTCGAGCGGCAGGCTGCGGGTCATCGCCGCGCCGTCCGCGCCTTCGGCAAGCAGCCACTGCGCGGCCGGGTCGATGCCCGTTTCGTCGAGCAGCGTCGACAGCCGCACGCCCGTCCATTCGCAGCACGACAGCAGCCCGTGCGTGAACTGGACGGGCAGCCCGCTCGGGCCGTTCCATTCGCTGCCGGTATTGCCCGAGCATTCGAGGAAGTGGATGCGTGACTCCGACGGAAAGCGCAGCAGGTCGTCGAGCGTGAAGATGCGCGGTTCGCGCACGAGGCCGTGCACGACGACGCGATGGCGTTGCGCGTCGATGTCGGGCACGCCGGCATGATGGCGCTCGTAGACGAGACCGTTCGGCGTGATGTCGCCGAACAGGTCGGCGAGCGGCGTCATCGACGAGCCGGCGCCGGGCAGCGCCGGCGTGCGCGCGCTGCGACGGACGACGTCGCGTTCATGCGCGCCCGGCAGGCCATACGGGGGCGACAGCAACGGTGCGCCGGGCGTGCGCGTCCATGGCGGCACATCCAGCGGTGCAGGCGGCGGGCTTGCGAGCGCGCCGCCGGCCGGCAGCATCGCCGCCGCCCAGCCGCCGGCGAGCTGGCGCAGCGCCGCGCGTCGGCCGGTGCGGCGTGGGCGGGAAGGAGAGTCGGTCATGTTCGAAGCCGTGCCGCGCGCGGGCGCGGCATCATGCGGAAAAACGGACATTCTCGGCAACCGGGCGTGGCGCGACAAACAACGATTCCCGCTTTGCTTATCGCGCCGCGCCCGTCGCCCCCGCGGTGTGCGCGATCAGCACTTCACGCGCAGCCCGCTGACGAGTGCGGCCTGGCGATTCGTCGACGATGCGGTGCCGATGTTCGAGATCGCTGCGATCTTGCGATAGCCGCCCGACGTCGCGGTGTTCGCATCGCCGGCCGCGAGCTGGTAGATGCCGGACAGATAGATGTCGGTGCGTTTCGACAACGCGTAGTCGAACCCGAGCGTGAACTGGTGCCAGCGCGGCTTCAGTGTCTGGCCGCCGGTGCCCGGCAGGCCGCTCGCGCGTCCGTCGGTGAACGTGTAGACGCCGATCAGCGTCGCCGCCGGCGTGATCTGGTAACGCCCGTTCACGTCGTAGTTGTTGAACTTGCGTGACGAGCCGTCGACGTAGTCGAGTTGCGTGTGGCTCCACGCGAAGCCGAACAGCTTTTCCCGAAACGATCCCGGCACACCGGCCACCGGGTGGCGCCCGCGCCGCGTCAGTTCGGGAACGAGCAGGCGCGCGATCTGCCGGTACGAGTCCGGCAGCGTCAGATAACCGCGCTCACACACATCGATGCCGACGGCCGACCGCTGATAGCTGAACTGGGTTGCACGGCGTGGTGTGCGGACCTGGGTTCGCCGGCTCTTGGAGCGGGCGTGGCTGCCGGTGGCGTAACGGCACCGCGCTCGAGTCGCACGCCCAGAACATGGTGCTGTAGCACGCCGACGGGATGCCCACGCGTGTCGCCCTGAAGGACTTTCACGACGGCGTGCGGTACTTGAAGCAATGGCTGTCGGTGGCTCCGCCGGCACTCGACGCTCCGCCTGCCGAGCACGCGCGAGTCAATCCCAATTCGTTCATCGAGACCGACGACGCCGACCAGTTGCGCGATTTCACGTGCGATGCGCTGTTCTTCGTCAATCTCGCGGAGATCGCCTGGTTCTTCTCCTGCCATCTCAATCTGGAGGAGGCTGAATTCTGGGCGATCGTCTCTCGCGCGATCCATGAGTATCAGGTTCAGTGTCCGGATCTCGCGGAACGCTTCGCATTGTTCGACTGCTTTGCACCGGAGATGGAGATCGAGCTGCTTGCCAGCCGCCGCTTCCTGCCCGAGATTCGTCTGCGGACACGCGCGACGGCGAATCCACTCGCACAGCCGGAGTACGCATGACATCGAACACGCTACCGCCGCGTTCGCTGAAGTCGCGGATCGGAGATTCCGACGGACCATCGCTGGTCGGGTTGTTTTGCTCGACGCCGGCGCCGCTGACCGTCGAGCTCATCGCTGCCGCAGGTTTCGATTTCGTCGTGATCGACCTTGAACACACGCTGATCGACGACGTGCTTGCGCGCGATGTAGAGATTGCGCATTTGCGTGTCGGTGGCCGTATCGTGTTCAGACTGGCGGGTGCCTATGGATGGCACATATCGCATCATGATTTCCTGAGCCATCCGCATCCTGAGCGCAAGTTTGTCGGGGTGTCGCAGAATGCGGACCTTCATTCGCCGATACCGAACTGCAATATCTCCCTGGTTTTGTGTCAGGGCGATATGCGGAGCGGGGTTTGATTCCGGGGCAGTGGCCCGATAGGCTTCGCTGCACAGAGGGTTTTGAACAGGAATTGAAATCATTCGCACTACGCGACGATTGACTTGCTTGATTGGCCTCTTTCGCTGAGAAGTCGTTTGCGAGTGGCCCGGTCGCCGACTATTGTAGGTTCTGGATAGGTCGTGTGCATGCACAGGCTGAACGGGAGAGCTGTGATGAAAGGCGACAAGAATGTCATCGATTATCTGAACGCTCAACTCAAGAACGAGCTGACGGCGATCAACCAGTATTTCCTGCACGCTCGTATGTATCGTCATTGGCAGCTCAACAAGCTGGGCAAGCATGAATATGAGGAATCGATCGACGAGATGAAACATGCGGACGCACTCATCGAGCGCATATTCATGCTCGACGGATTGCCGAATCTTCAGGATCTGCACAAACTTCTCATCGGCGAACACACGGAAGAGATTCTCGAATGCGACCTGAAGCTCGAGCGGGTTGCACAGGCAACCTGCAAGGAAGGGATCGCGTACTGCGAATCGGTGCAGGACTACGTGTCGCGCGAAATTCTCGAGAACATTCTCGACGACACGGAAGAGCACATCGACTGGCTGGAAACGCAGTTGGAACTGGTTCAGAAGGTCGGCATCCAGAACTACCTGCAATCGGGCATGACCTCGCTCGACTCATGAGCGTATAGGACGCCGTTGCCGGATGCAATGTTGCGCATTGCGTGAGACTGCTTGCCCGCCGACACCGCCGTTCGGGCACCCTTCCGATTCGACTGATTTGCTCGAAGACGCAAATATCGCGGGCGGGGTGACGCTCGTTCGATTGTCCCCGACGAGGCAGGGCGCCTTCATGACACACTTGCGATCTCCGGCATTCGAATGAATGCTCACACGCGCGAAGGCACGCCGCGCTTCTCGGACGCAGGAAAAACCATACCTCGCGTCCGTGCCCCGAGTTGATCTATGCCAACGTTAACGAACGCTTAAAGCATTTGCGGCACGTGATGTAGCAGGGAATCCTTGCGTAAGACCATAAAGCCATTTACTCGGAACTGGCTCGGGCAGGGATACGAAATTCGCGGGCAACGTCAGTCGGTACTGTGGAGCGATTTGCGATCTCTACGAAGACGAATTGAACCAGCAGTTCGAGCGCGTCGTTTCGGGACATCGCTTCAAGTTCCACGCCGCGTCTCTTGTGATCGACGGAGTGTGTCCCGAATGTCTGGCGAAGGGCATTGGATCACGGGCTGCAACTGTCGTCGTCTGAGTGTGTCGCGAATCCCAAGGCGAAATGACGTGCGACATGCCGAAGCGGGAAACGAAAGGCGCCCATGAAAATGTCTGATGAATAGAAGGCGCTGATATCGTGGCCTATCGATGCGGCCCCTAATTGCGAAATATTGCGTAAACCGACTGAATTGGTTTATAAACGCGAATGATTCGTATTTGGCTTCTTGTCATTCACGTTTGACGCAGAAGGGGTGCTCCATGTCCGCCGCTCAACTTGCCCTCCACCTGGATGTGCAGGCTCTTTATCGCGACCACCACGGCTGGTTGCAGGGATGGTTGCGCAGGCGGCTGGGTAACGCTTTCGATGCTGCGGACCTTGCCCAGGACGCGTTTCTCCGCCTGATCCTCAAGCCGGCGCCCAAGGGGTTCGACAGCGACGCCGAGGCACGCGCCTACTTGCGTGCGATGGCACAGGGCATGTGCATCGACCTGTTCCGCCGCCGTCAGGTCGAGCAGGCGTGGCTCGACGCGCTTGCCGCCCAGCCGGAACCTTGCGAGCCCTCGCCCGAATATCGCGCGATCGTCATCGAGACGCTGATGGAAGTCGGCGCGCTCATCAGCCGGCTGTCGGATAAAGCGAGGGACGCATTCGTCATGGCGCAGATCCACGGCCTCTCCACTCGCGAGATTGCTGCCGAGCTCGGCGTTTCCGACCGAATGGTGCAGAAGTATCTCGCCCAGGCGATGTTGCAGCTCGCGTTGCTCGACGCCGGCATCAAGCACTGACCGATGGCTGTCCCGTCGTCCTCGTCCGCTGCCGAATCCGGCGTCCAGGCGGATTTCGAAAGTCTCGAACAAGCTGCCAACTGGTATGCGCTCCTGCATGCCGATGGCGGAAGCGGCGAGCATCGCTCCGCGTGGGCGCAGTGGCTGGCGGAGCGGCCGGAGCATCGGCGTGCGTGGGCACATGTCGAAGCGGTCAGCCTCCGGTTTGAGCCGCTGAGAGGCGAGAGCGCAGCCGAGCGCAATGCTGCCGCGGCGGCCGTGCATGTTTCCTCGACGCGCGCGGCGAGCCGGCGCCATGTGCTGGGCAGTCTCGCGGCGCTGGCCGGAACCGGTCTCGCCGGATGGCTCGCATGGCATTTCACGCCGCTGCCGGAGCGCATCGTCGCGTTGCGATCGGACTACCGTACCGGGATCGGCGAGCGGCGGGACGTGCAGCTCGCCGACGGCACGCGCGTCTGGCTGAACGCGAACAGCGCGTTCGATGTTCACTACGACGATACGCGGCGTCTGCTGACGTTGACGATGGGCGAAATCCTCATCGATACGGCCAAGGACCGCCAGGGGCGGCCATTCTTCGTCGACACGCCGAACGGCCGGATGCAGGCGTTGGGCACCCGGTTCACTGTACGTCAGTCCGACACGCACACGCTGCTGGCCGTGTTCAACGGCCGTGTCGAGATTCGCAACCGGGCCGGTCATGTCGAAATCGTGCCGGCCGGACAGCAGCGGCAGTTCACGGCGGAGGCGATCCTCGCGCCGGAGCGGGCCGATCCCGCGCGCGAAGCGTGGTCGCGCGGCGTGATCCTGGCTGACGACGTTACGCTCGGTGCGCTGATCGCCGAGCTGGATCGCTATCAGCACGGGCACATCGGCGTCGATCCGTCGGTGGCGGGCATTCGTGTGGTAGGCCGTTTTCCGGCCGACAACCCCGGCCGGATGCTCGCGATGCTCGAACGCGATCTGCCGATCCGGGTACGTCGCACGTTGCCGTGGTGGGTCACGATCGACGCCCGGTGACTGGCGCGTCCGAGCGCTATCTCACCTGCACTAAAAAAATTTCCAATTCTGGTTCGCATTTCCGGGCGTCATCCGATTAACAGATGAAAGAGGACCATTCGGAGATCAATCAGTGCTCTGAATGCCGACCCGGCGCCACGAGGCGGAGCACCAGCTCCGGCCTGACGGCGCCTGTTTCCGGACGGAAGCAGGCGTCGTGCGATGGCGACAGTCGCAGCCAGCATGGCGCCGCCCGAACGATCGGGCGCGGCCGCTATCAAGCCAAGGTATCCGGCTCTGTTAGACGCGCGATGGACCTCCCCTTGCTCACTTCATTCTCAAGGAATGCCGTCCATGCATCGCCCGTCGTGTTCGTCGAATCCCCCCGGTATTTCGTTGCCAGCGTGTAACCGCGCACGGATGCGCACCGCCCACCGTCCCACCGCGCACGCGGTACGGTGTGCCGTTCTCGGCATCGCGCTCGCCGGGAGCGGCGCGTGGCAGGCGGCATCTGCGCAGTCGGCCGCCGGCGCGGCGGCGCAAGCCGCCACCCGGCGATACGACATTCCGGCCGGCCCGCTGTCGGCGTCGCTGAACCGTCTTGCCGATCAGGCCAACGTGATGCTGAGCGTGCCGGGCGACCTGACGGCCGGGAAGACCAGCGCGGGCATCCACGGCACCTACTCGGTGCAGGGCGCGTTCCAGGCGCTGTTGAATGGTACGGGTCTGGAACCCGTACGGCAGTCCGACGGCAGCTTTTCGCTGCGTCCGGCTTCTGCGGCAGCAGGTGCCGAAGCTGCCGTACTGCCGGCCGTGAAGGTCCTCGGCAAGCGAATCGACGACGCAGTACCCGAGGTCTATGCGGGTGGTCAGGTGGCACAGGGAGCGAAGGTCGGCATGCTCGGCAATCGCGACTACATGGATACGCCGTTCAGCATCTCCAGCTATACGGAAAAGCTGATCCGCGACCAGCAGGCGACGAGCGTCGCGGACCTGCTGACCACCACGGACCCGTCGGTCCGCGCCGCGATCGACAGCACCAACCGCTATGACGCGATCACGATCCGCGGGTTGCGCGTCGAGAACAGCGAAATCGCGCTCAACGGACTCTACGGGCTCGTGCCCGCCTATCGTGTCGGCGCCGATCCGGTTGAACGGGTCGAAATCCTCAAGGGGCCGGGTGCCTTGCTGAACGGGATGATGCCGCAGGGCAGCGTCGGCGGCAGCGTGAACGTCGTGACGAAGCGCGCTGACGATACGCCGCTCAACCGCCTCACGGCGGAATATGCGTCGAGCTCGGTGTTCGGCGGTCATGCCGACATCGGCAGGCGCTTCGGCCAGAACGGCGAGTTCGGCGTGCGCGTCAACGCGGCCCACCGCGAAGGCGATACGCCGATCGACGAACAATCGCGGCGGAACACGTCGCTGTCGGTTGGGCTCGACTACCGCGGCAGCCGCCTGCGCGCGTCCGGCGACGTGATCTACCAGGAAGACTTCATGCGTGCGCCGGTGCGCGGCTACACGCCGATCGCCGGCATCGCGGTGCCGGCGGCGCCCGATTCGCGGACCAATCTCGCGCAGACGTTTTCCTATTCGAATTCCCACAGTCTGACGGCGCTCGGGCGTGCCGAATACGACCTGTCGTCGAATGTGACGCTGTTCGGTGCGGTCGGCATGAACCGGTTCGGCTACGACAAGCTGGAAGACCCGGGTGCGACGATCGTCAATGCGCAAGGTGACGCGACGTCGCTGTCGCGATACCAGTCGGGCGCGTCGCGTGCGTTGTCGGCCGAGGCCGGTGCGCGCGCACGCTTCAAGACGGGCCCGATCGATCACCAGCTCGTCGTGAGCGGCGACTACCTGCAGCAGACGACGTGGTTCGGCCAGACCGCTTACGGCAGCTACGCGACGAACATTTACATGCCGACCCGCCTTGCCGGGCCGGGTGCGCCGGTTTCCGTGTCGCCTGAAGCGAAAGACAGCGCGCAGATTCTGCGCAGCATCGGCGTGGCCGATACGCTGTCCGCCGCCGGCGGGCTCGTGCAGCTCACGGTCGGCGTGCGTCGCCAGCAGGTGAGCAGCCGCAACTTCGACACGTCCGGAGCGGAAACGTCGCACTACGACCAGGGTGCGACGACGCCGTCCGTCGCGCTCGTCGTCCGGCCGCTCGACCAACTGTCGTTCTATGCGAACTACATCGAGGCACTGACGCCCGGTTCGGCGCCGCCGCCTGACGCGGCGAACCCGAATCAGGTATTCGCGCCGTTCAAGTCGAAGCAATACGAAGTCGGCACCAAGCTCGATCTCGGCAAGTTCGGCGCGACGCTCGGGCTGTTCCAGATCGACGTGCCGAGCGGGATCGTCGACCCGGTCAGCAAGCTGTACAGCCTCAACGGGTTGCAGCGCAATCGCGGGCTCGAACTGTCGGGTTTCGGCGAGGTGACGCGCGGCGTGCGGCTGCTCGGCGGCTTCACGTGGCTCGACGCGCGGCTTCGCCGCACGCAGGGCGGCACGTACGACGGCAATCACGCGATCGGCGCGCCGTCGCTGCAGGCGACGCTCGGCGCGGAATGGGATACGCCGTTCTTGCCGGGCGTCACGCTGACGAGCCGGATGATCTACACGGGCAAGGCCTACGTGAGCCAGGACAACACGCAGCACGTGCCGAGCTGGACGCGCTTCGATCTCGGCGGCCGCTATACGACGAAAGTGGCCGGCCGCGACGTGACGCTGCGCGCGAACGTGACGAACCTGTTCAACCGCGACTACTGGCAGGCAAACCCGACCGGGTATCTGTTCACGGGCGCGCCGCGCACGTTCTGGCTGTCGGTGTCGACCGACCTGTGACGGGCGTCGGCAGACCGGGGGCGTATGTGCCGCCCGGCCTGCCGACGATTTGCCGTTCCGATTTTCACCGTCATTGCATGAAACCTCACGGACAGTTCTGGCTCGACGCCCGGCACATCGGCGCGCTTGCCGCGCCGCTCATCCTTACCCAGCTCGCGCAGGTCGCGCTGACCACGACCGACATCGTGATGATGGGGATGCTCGGTCCGCGCGAGATCGCTGCTGGCGGTCTCGCGCTCACGTTGTTCAACCAGTTGCGCACGATGGGGACGGGCCTCGTCACGGGCACCGGCAATCTGGTCGCGTTCGCGAACGGGCAGGACGACGCCGCGCGGATCATGCGTCTCGTCCGAGCGAGCTTCGCGTTGTCGACGCTCGCCGCGCTCGCGTTCGTACTGCTGATGCTGGCCGTCGAGCGGCCGCTCGTGTGGCTCGGCCAGAATCCCGGCGTCGCGCGGCAGACCGCGCTCTATCTGGCGGCGGCAGCGCCCGGCATGCTGCCGTGCCTATGGTTCCAGTCGCTGCGCCAATACACAGTCGGGCTGCGCAAGCCGGGGCCGCTGCTCGCGATCACGGTCGTGTCGATCGCGGTCAACGCGGTGCTCGACTACGCGTTGATGTTCGGCCGCCTCGGGTTCCCCGAACTCGGCCTGACCGGCGTCGCGTGCGCGACGAGCGTGGTGTACCTGCTGTCGTTCGTCGCGTTTCTGACGATTGCGAAGCGCCGGGCGGCACTGCGGGAGCACCTGTCGCTGGCGTTCTGGCGGGCCGATGCCGATGCGTTCAGGCAGACGTTGAAGATGGGCGTGCCGATTGCCGCGACCTACGGGTCGGAGGCCGCATTCTTCACCGTGCTCACGCTCGTGATCGGCACGCTCGGCACCGATGCGCTGGCGGCTCAGACGGTCGTCAATCAGGTGATCTACATCGTGTTCATGATTTCGGTCGGGTTGTCGCACGCGTCGTCGATCAGCATCAGCCATGCATGCGCGCAGCACGACTATCGCGGTGCGCGGCGGCTCGGCTATACGGGGCTCGCGCTCGGCGTCGGCGCGATGCTGATCGTCGCGCTGCCGTACCTCGTCGCGCCGACGAGTGTGCTCGCCCCTTTTCTGGCGCGCGGCTCGGCGGCGAATGCCGACGTGCTGCGGCTCGCGGCGGGGCTGCTGACGATCGCGGCGCTGCTGCAGATCTTCGATTGCAGCCAGAACATCGGCGTCGGCATCCTGCGCGGGCTCGGCGACGTGACGAGTTCGTTCCGCATCTCGATCGTCGGCTACTGGATGATCGGGCTGCCGGTCGCGTGGGCCGCCGGCGTCAAGCTCGGCTACGGCATCTACGGCATCTGGATCGGACTCGCGATCGGGTTGGCCGCGACCTCGTCCATGCTGCTGCGCAAGTTCGAGTACCGGCTGGACGCGCTGGCGAAACAGGCCGGCGCGGCACGCTCGTGAACGGACGGCCCGTGACGGCGAAGCGCCCGCGCTCTCCGTTGCCGGGGAAGGCATGCGGGGGACGCGCACGGGTCGGCGCGGTCGCGCTCGTGTTGATCGGCGGCCTCGTTGCGATCGCGCTCGCGAGCCTGTGCGCCGGCAACCTCGTGCTGAGTCCCGCGGCTGCGCTCGATGCGCTGGCCGGCGGCGACACGCCCGCCGCGCAGGTCGTTCACACGCTGCGGCTGCCGCGCCTGATCGCGGCGTTGATGGTCGGGGCGAGCCTCGCGGTCGCAGGCGCGCTGATGCAGGGCATCACGCGCAATCCGCTCGCCGACCCGACGCTGACAGGCGTCGTCAGCGGCGCGGCGCTCGCGGTCGTGGCGGCGACCGTGTTGGCGCCAGCCTGGTCCGCGAGCGTGCTGCCGTTCGTGGCGCTGGCCGGCGGTGGCATCGCGGCGACGCTCACGTTCGCGCTGGCGTGGCGCGCGCGGCTGTCACCGTTGCGTTTGTCGCTGGCCGGAACGACGATTGCCGCGCTCGGCAGCGCGGGCGTCATTTCGCTGATGATTGTGGCGGGTCCGCAGGCGGGACCCTTGTTCTACTGGTTGGCCGGCGGCTTCGCGGGTGTCGGCTGGCAGCAGGTCGCGATGGTCGCGCCGTGGACCGTCGCAGGGCTCGCCGCCGCGCTGGCCGGTGCGCGCGTGCTCGACACGCTCGCGCTCGGCGACGAAGCGGCGCAGAGCGTCGGCCTCGACCTGTTGCGCTGGCGTTTGGTGCTCGGCGGCATCGCGGTCGCGTTGTCGGCGTCGGTGGTGTCGATCGCGGGGCCGGTCGGCTTCGTCGGACTGTGCGTGCCGCATCTCGCGCGTGTCGCGCTCGGGGGCGGTTATCGCCGGACGCTGGGCGTGACGGCGCTGGCGGGCGCGTTGCTCGTGTCGGCCGCGGATCTCGTCGCCCGCACGGTTGCCGCGCCGCGCGAACTGCCGGTCGGCTTTCTGACCGCGCTGGTCGCCACGCCGCTGCTGATCGCGGTGATTCGCCGCGACGAAGGAGTATCGACATGAAGGGCGGGCCGAGCCGGCCGATTGGCACGCCGCACGCGCGTCGCGCAGGATGGGCCGCGATCCTGATGCTCACGGTCGTCCTGTCGGTGCGTTTCGGCGCGGCTGATTTCCCGTTGACGGTGGTCGCTCAGGCACTGATCCATCGCGACGGCGCGCGCGATGTTGCCTTCGTGATGTGGGATCTGCGCCTGCCGCGCGTGCTGCTTGCACTGATGATCGGCGCGCAACTGGCGGCGAGCGGGCTCGTGCTGCAGGCGGCGCTGCGCAATCCGCTCGCGGAGCCCGGCGTGATCGGCGTGTCGTCCGGCGCGACGCTCGGCGTGATGCTCCTGCTGCTCGTCGCGAACTTCGCCGGCGCGCTCGACGGCAGCCGCCTCGACGCATACGACATCACGTGGATGCCGCTCGTCGCGCAGGCAGGCGGCATCGGCGCGGCGCTGGGCGTCTACGCGCTCGCGTGGCGCAGCGGCACGGCGCCGTTCCGGCTGATCCTGATGGGCGTTGCGGTCAGCGCGGCGATGTATGCGGTCGCGATGACGATACTCGCGGGCTGGGGTTCGAGCCGCATCGAGGTGCTGCTGACGTGGCTCGCGGGCAACCTGTACGCGCGCGGCTGGCAGCACGTGCTGCTGCTCGCGCCGTGGACCGCGGCAACGATCGTGCTGCTGCCGGTCGTTCTGCCGGCGGTGCAGGTGTTGTCGCTCGGCGACGACGCGGCGACGAGCGTCGGGCTGAACGTCGAGCGGTGGCGTCTCGCCGCGATCGTCTATGCAGGTTTCGCGGCGGCCGGTGCCGTAGCGATTGCCGGCCCGGTCGCGTTCGTCGGCCTGATCGCGCCGCATCTCGCGCGGCTTGCCGTGGGCGGCCCGCTCGCGCGGCAGGCGCCGTTCGCGCTTCTTTGCGGTGCATTGATCACCGCGCTTGCGGATCTGGCCGGGCGCGTCGTCGTCGCACCGGCCGAGATTCCGGTGGGGGCGGTCACCGCGCTGTTCGGTGCGCCGCTGTTTCTCCATCTGCTGTCCCGGTCGTCGCGATGACACTCGTCGCCCACAATCTTTCGCTCGGATATGGCCCGCGCCGCATCGTCGACAGCCTGTCGCTGTCGATCGAATCAGGTCGGATCACCGTGCTGCTCGGTCCGAACGGCTCGGGCAAGAGCACGCTGTTGCGCGCGCTGGCCGGCCTGCTCGCGCCGCGCGGCGGCGATGCGCTACTCGACGACGTGTCGCTGCGGCAATGGCCACGCCGAAAGCTCGCGCGTCGCGTCGCGTTCCTGGCCCAGACGCAGGACATTCCGTCCGGCCTGACGGTGCAGGAACTCGTCCGCCACGGACGGTTTGCGTACCGAACCTGGCTGCGTGGCGAAACTGACGACGATCGCGAAGCGGTCGAATGGGCGCTGGAGATGACCGGGCTCATCACGATGCGCGATCGTTCGCTCGTCGCGCTGTCGGGCGGCGAACGTCAGCGCGTATGGATCGCGATGGCGCTCGCGCAGCGCGCGGACATCTTGCTGCTCGACGAGCCGACGACCTATCTCGACCTCGGCCATCAGCTCGACGTGATGCAGACGCTGCGGCGGCTCAACGAGGAATTCGGGCTGACGCTCGTGATGTCGCTGCACGACCTGAACCAGGCGATGCGTTTTGCGGACCGGGCGATCGTGATGCGCGACGGCCGGCTCGCGGCCGACGGCGCGCCGGTCGACGTGCTGACGCCGGCGTTCGTCGCGGACGTATTCCATGTGCGCAGCGAGCGGCTGCATGGCGCGAGCGACGGTGTGCCGGTCTGCCATCCGCTCGGCTATGCGGCGCCCGGCGGCGATGAGAACGGTGCCGGGCAGGCCGTTCGCGATGCCGTGTCGTCGATCGGGACAGCCGGGGATGATTGACCGCAAGCGTCGTGCACTGTCGTTCGCGTTGCTGGCTTCGCTGGCGACGGGACTTGCGCGGCCCGTTCGCGCGGCGTCGGTTGCCCGGCCGTACAGCGTCGTGGACGATCGCGGCGTGACGCTGCACTTCGATACCGCGCCGAGCCGGCTTGCGGCGATTTCGTATTTCGGGGCTGATACCGCGTTGGCGCTCGGCGTGCAGCCGATCGCGTCGACGTTTCTCGTGCGCAATCGGCGGCCCGCCCATCTGCTGGACAGGATGGATCGCGTGATCGACCTTGGGCAGCGTGCGAGCCCGAACCTGGAACTGCTGGCGAGCGCGCATGTGGACCTCGTCGTCGCGATCCGTCGCTATACCGAGGCGAACGCGGCGCAGCTTCGGCAGATCGCGCCGTATCTTGCACTCGATCTGGAGACTGGCGACGACAGCGACCGCAGCATCGCGCTCGTCGGGGCGGCGCTTGGTCACGCCGAGGCGGCCGCCGCGCTCAACCGGCGCTTTGCCGACGTGCTCGCGGGATTCCGCACGCGGGCAGGATCGCGCCGCGCGTCGCGGTACCTGTTCGTCTGGGGAGCGGGCGTTGCGCCGTGGGCGTTCTACGACGAGAACATGACCTGTTCGCTACTGAATGCGCTGGGTGGCGTCAACATCGCCGGGCGCAATCCGCTGCCGTCGCAGCGCGACAATACGGCGTTCCAGATGAGCCTCGAGACGCTGTTGCTGGCGAAGCCCGACATTATTTTCGTGTACGACGACAGCGGCCGGCGCGGCTTCGAGACCAATCCGGTGTGGCAGCACCTGGCGTCGACGCGCCGGGTGAGGATCGTGAGCGTGGGTGATCACTGGATCGAATCGCTCGGGCCGATCGCGCGACATGCGGTGCTGGCCGAAGCGGCCGCGTTCCTGCACCCGGAAGTGTTCGCGTTGCCGGACTTGCGCGAAATCACGTTGTCGTATTTCAGGCGCGTGGATTGATGTGTTGTCTGACCTTGAGTGGCTGCATTCTTGCGTCGACATATTTATGCGGCGCAAGGCGTACAGCATCGCCGACTAGCCGTCCGGAGCAGAATGCGCATCCGAAACAGCAGCGCCCCTCAAGTAGTTGCGGATCTGGTCACAATGCTTGGATGCAGCCAAGGTTCTAGCCATTGCACGTTGGGACCTCATTCATCTGTGCGATTCGCAGACATCGTTTCACTTTGTTGACGACCGTTTCTTTGGCGCGTCGGAACCCGTGGCGCCGGTAGGAGACGCGGGTTCCGACGTGCGCCGATGATGTTCGCCGAGGATTTTGTCGACCCGCCATTCGCGGTGCCAAATTCGCTCTTTCCGCTCGTCGTATGCACTTTCCACCTCCTCGGCGAGAGGCGTGACTTCCTCAGTTCCGCGATGCGGTCAACAGGGTTGCCTGCTCCGTCGGGCCATGGTGAGACCAAAGCTCGTTCAGGTTGGTGAGCTGCGAGCGTTCGACCTTGCCATTGAGGTGCGGCGAACGTGGTGGAATTGGCCGGAATTTGATGCACTCGGTCATCAGGCGCCGCTGCACGGATTCAGCGAAGAACTCGCTGCCGCGGTCGGTCTGGATACGTTGAATCGAAAACGGCATCTCCTCGATGACACGATCAAGAAAAAGCAGCGTATTTCGGGCATTTCTACGCAGGTAGATGGCCAGCACACGAAAGCGTGAACAGTCGTCGATGGCCGTGTACTGATAGACGCCTCGCGCAGAACCTTGTGAATAGTCGCAAGGGACAGTTCTCTTTGCTCATGCAGACGCAATCCGTTTTGGATTCGCCGTGCCCCCTTGCGCTCTGCCCGCAGTCGAAGAATCGTTGCCCGATCAGCGTCAGAGACCTTTCGATTCGGGCTGGTCAGAGGGCGACGGCTTTGAGAGCGAAGGCCTTCCTCTCCCGTCTCTTGGTAGCAGCCAACCACTTGCGAAGCGTCGGCCTGGAGACACCAAAACGTGTGATGTCCGTGAATCACGCAATTCATCAGGCCGTGTCTCGGAAACGGTGGGCGTGGCAGACTTACTAGTCCGATTCGCCATTGCTAATGATGAACATCCCCGATTACACTGTCGATCAAAAATCACGCGGTTCGCGATGACGCCCATATCATGGGTACTCCAGCCAGGTGCAGATGTCCGCCCAGCCAGCCTTCAGTTGATACGTACTTGGAGACTCTCGGTGAATTTGTACCCATCCTGCGTTGCTGTGGTCGCTTTTGTCTCGCTGTTCAGCAAGCGCGCATCGCGTTGACGTTGTCTTGCTCATCGACAAAACCGAAGCATGCCAAGACTCGGCGTGAGCGAGATGCACTAGCCTACCGCGTGCGGCGTCGAGCAAGTCGTCTCGAATGTAAGTCACCAATTTCGCAACCTGTGTCCTGTTCGACGAACTGGCGTACCGTTATCCGCAGTCTTGGACTTGTCTTGATCTCTTCTAGAAAAGAGGGTCCTCAGCACAACGGCGAGATCCCCGCAACCCAAGGATTCCCATGACAAAAGCGTGATTCCGAAATTATGTTTTCTGAAGGTAGACTCATAACGTAGACGTAGTCTTCCCGACTGAAATTCAATTCGCCTTGTATATATGAAATTCAACGCGCTGCTAAATTCCCTTTATGCGTCCACTGTGAGGAATATTTCAAGGTCCCAGTCTGCTGTATTTACCGGCCGACTAGCGTTGGCTACGTTGGCTCTTGGTCTCATCGCCATCATGGTCACCGCGCTATGCATTGGTCCCTATCGGCTCCCGCTTGAGCGGGTTCTAGCGGCGATGTTCGCAAGCGACGCGTCATTGCTCCATGATCCCGAGTTGCGACAAATGCGCTACGTGCTGCTCGAAATCCGTGCTCCACGGGTCATCATGGCGATTCTGGTGGGAGGGGGTTTGGGCTTGTCGGGAAGTGCCATGCAGGCTCTCTTTCGAAATCCTCTTGCCGATCCCGGGTTGCTTGGCATATCGAGCAGCGCTGCATTCGGTGCCGCGGCGATGATCGTGCTGGGATCTCTCTTCCTTCCCCACCCGGTAGTGTTCGGCTACCTTCCGGTGGCTGCATTCGCATGTGCATTCGCCGCTTCATTGCTGATGTATAGTTTCGCGGCATCAAGCGGCCGACTTGCCATACCCCTGCTGCTGCTCGCAGGTATTGCGGTCAACGCGCTCGCTATCGGCGGTATCGGTCTGCTCATTTATGTCTCCAACGGCGAGCAGTTGCGGACACTCACATTCTGGAACCTCGGTAGCGTAGCGGGTGCGAATTGGACAATTATCGCGGCAGTCGCTCCGATCATCGCGCTCGGTGGTGGGTTGCTGCTAGGTCATCGACGGGCACTTAACGCGCTGCAGTTGGGGGAGACTGAAGCACAGCATCTCGGTGTCCCGGTGTTGCGCGTCAAGCGAGTCGTGCTCTTCGGCGTCGCACTATGCGTTGGTACACTAGTCGCGTGCACGGGAGTAATCGGCTTCGTCGGCCTCGTTGCTCCGCACTGCATGCGGCTGCTTGGCGGGCCCGACCAACGTTTCGTTATGCCGGCAGCCGCGCTGTTCGGTGCGATCCTGATGCTACTCGCGGACCTCGGCGCGCGTACCTTGCACGCCCCCGCCGAAATTCCTCTCGGCATTCTAACTGCCCTGTTTGGCGCGCCGTTCTTTCTCGCCTTATTGTTAAAGAAGAAGGCCGTATGGGGGATGTGATTGAATCCTGCAAGAGATTGCGGGCGGCCGCCCACTGGTTGGACGAGGAATTGTACGAACCGCTTGGTGCCGGTTGTGCGGCGAATGCTTCAGAGCACGCTGGCCGGAGATTCTCTGCAACCTCGCAAGGCGAGCGCCGATGACGAAGGTGCGTTGCATGTATACCGTATCGCGACACACTGACCGCGCCGTGCGGTTGGTCTGCTTTCCGCATGCAGGGGCGGGGGCGTCAATCTACTACGAGTGGGAGCCGTTGGTGCCTCCTGACGTGGGCGTTCATGCCGCTCAACTCGCAGGACGCGAGCAGCGCAGGGATGAGCCGCCGCGCATCGATTGGGTGCCGCTCGTTAGGAAATTTGCGATGCGCTCGACTGCTGGCATGACAAACCGTTCGCGTTCTATGGACACAGCCTCGGCGGCTTAATCGCATACGAGGTGGCGATTGCCCTGCGACGCCGCGGCGTCGCAGGGCCGCGAATGCTCTTCGTTGGCGCGTCGTATGCGCCGTCGGCGGAGCGCAAGGCGAACACACAGTTTGAAGATGACCAGAGCTTGCTGCGAACCGTGCGTCGCTTTGGCGGCGTCGACGACAGCTTTGCTGCGGAGCCCGAATTCATGAGGTACTTCCTGCCGGTGATGGCAGCCGACCTCACGTTGTTCAATCGGTATGCCTGCGACGCGGCGCAAGACAGGCTCGATTGTCCCGTCGTAGCCCTGTTCGACACACACGGCGCCCATCACGATTGCGCGAGCATGGCACAATGGGGCCTCCATACCCGTGGTAGCTTTCACGCCGCAGGCAGTTCACGGTGGCACTTCTTTCATCGGGAATCCGCTCGCGAGGCCATTGAATATATCGTCTCTCACCTTGGCAGACGTTTGCAGTTATGAACTTCAGAGATGGATGAAGCGGTTTATTGCACTGTTCGCTCAGAAGTCGGATCCCGGAAATGAACCACGGTCTTTCATCCTGCCATTCAACCGTTCGATAATGTCTCGGTTGTCTTGTTGTGCGTCATATATCCAACGGAAACGTCCCTCTTCCCCGATTTCCAAAGTGGCGACTCTACCGACATCACAAGTCGGAGTGAGCGTATGATTCGTCGAACCGATGTTGCTTCGAACCAAGGAAATGCCAATTTCCCATGGATGCTGGGTCCGCAGAGCGGGCATCGTTTTTAATTCCGGGTATCGAGACACAATATCGCGTGGATGCGTGCGATGTTGTTTCATAAGCCCCAATGCCCTCGTGACAGACTGGTGGTGGCAACGAAAATCGCTTCTCCGTTCGACCTGAAATTCCAACGGGACGATCTCCGCTAGTCCGGCCATGCGCCCGGACAAAGTCGCTGCCTCGTCAATTCTCCATCCGACTTGAACGCACGATTGATTGAATTCGAGCTGGATACAACCCAGGAATGTACTCAGCGTGACAACAGCGGGGTCTTCACAGCGCATTACAGGATGTGGGGAGAACCAATCGGTCGTCGCACGCGCGCGTTGTCCGCCGTGATCGCGAGATGACGGAAAGATCAGACGACCGGCGCCGGACCGGGCGAGACGCTCGCGCCAGAATGCCTCGCCCGGAGCCAAGGTCTCAAGCGTGCTTCTCGCCAACTCAGTCTCCTCTTGCGTGAGGACGGGTAGCGACGAGCCTCGGCCCAAAGCCAACGCGTCAGCGAGTTCGTTTGCGACATACGGAACGCCTTCGAGACTGGAGAATCCCCGCACGAGCACGTCGGTGCTGCCAGTGGTAACTTGCCAGGCATCAGAGGCGATACCGATTAGTGTGCCCGGCGGCTTGCCGGAACATTGCCTCAAAGGATGAACCTGACGAATCGCGAACGCGGTATTGGCGACCCATAGCTTCGGGGAAGTCAGGGGGTTGGGGTAATGGTCGCCGAAATCGAGCGCGCGTGCCAACGCTGACAGAGCATGGGCTGGCATGGACCAGCGAAGGTGCGCGCCGGATTCTGGTCGGCGCCACTTTGCGTAGAAGCTTCGCTGCGCCATATCCTGCGGTTCAAGTGTGAGCGCGTTCGAATCGAGACGGGAGAGCAACTCGGCAAAACCATCGCGGGCCGCCTGGTAACATTTGAGGTTCAGCGACAGCGCGGTGTCCCGGGCTTCGATCGGCACTTTGCGGCGAATGGCAATATGTCCCGCGTCTACCGGGAAGGACAGACAATGCCAGCAGATTGCGTGCTCCGTTTCGCCAGACAGCAACGCCCACGACGTCGCATGGCTGCCGGCATATTTCGGCAGGGGACCGTCATGGTAGTTGAATGCGCCGCAGCCGATGTCGTCGACGAGTGTCGACGGAAGAATGAGCGGATTCGAGACGGAAAACAGCCAGTGAACCGGATGGTCCCTGACCCATTCGGACAGTGACGCGATGGAGTCCAGCCGAACGATGTGTTCGCGCTCGCCCCATGCATGCAGCGCGGCATCCGTCGGCAGCAGCGCGGCGACGACGCGGCCCGATGCGAGCAGTTGTTCGCAGCAGGACACGGCCAGCGTGCCGCCGCCGACCACGACGCACTGTTGCTTTCCTGGATCGACGGTGCGCAGCGGGTCAGCGTGTGATGGGTGAGGTAGGGGCATGGTGACCGTGTCAAGCGAAGAGCTGATGCGTGACGATGTTGAACCAGTCCTCGGAAAATGCGGCCTCTCTCGACAGATCCTCGTCCGATGCATCGAGCGATGTCGTGCCGCCGGACAACTGCGTAATGCGATTGCCCGCCTTTTCGTACGCGTAGTGATGGGCGATCGAAATGCCATAGCCTGGTTCCAGCAGGCTGAAGCAGGCGTTCATGAAGCGCGGGGTGGGCGGCGGCGCCGACGCGGCCGCCGCGGCGATCGCGAACGCGCAGGCTTTGGCCTGCGAGGTCGCGGAAAACGCCGATTTCGGCATGCTCGCGGCGTCGCATGCGTCGCCGACCACATAGACGCCGGCTACGCGCGTCGATTCCATCGTGGCCTTGTCGACGGGGCACCAGCCGCTTTCGTCGGCCAGGCCCGAGCGCTCGGGCATCGCGCCCGCGTATTGCGGCGGAATGAGGTTGCACACGTCGGCGCGGATCGATTCGCCGTTTTCGAGCGTGACGCGCCGGCTGGCGACGTCGACGCTGACCACCCGTCCCCCCTTGCCGCCGCTGATGCGCTCGATGAGGCTCTGCGGCGTGCCGAAGCCGTAAAGCCGTTCCCAGCCCCGCTGAAAGAGCGGCTGCTTGGAGAAGTTCTCGTTGCCGTCGGCAATGATGATCTTGGCGTTCGGCTTGTGATGACGCAGATAGTGCGCGACGAGGCTCGCGCGCTCGAACGGCCCTGGCGGGCACTTGTACGGGGCCTTGGGCGGCGCGATGAGCACCACGCCGCCGTCGCGCATCGCGACGAGCTGCGCGCGCAGCGCGTCGTACTGCGCCTTGCCCGCCCACGCATGCGGAACGTCCAGCGCGCGCGCGGCGGACAGCCCGTCGATGCGGTCGTAGCGGAACTGCACGCCGGTCGACACGACGATCCAGTCGAACGCATGACGGCTGCCGCGCTCAGTGACGATCACGCCGGTTTCGACGGATGCGACCGCTTCGGCGATCCACTCAGTCCGTTTTTCCCACGCGTCGTAGCCAAACAGGAGGTCGCTGTCCGGCCGGATGCCCGCGAGCGCTTCATTCGACTTGAAGCACGCGTGATAGCGCCGATCGGGTTCAAACACGACGAGATGCGCGCGCGGCATCAGCATGTGCAGATAACGGGTGGCCGTCAGGCCGCCGACGCCCGCGCCGACGATGCCGATCCGGACGCCGCCGCCGGTCGGCAGGCCGGCGGCCGAGACGAGATCGGCCGCCGTCGCGCTTAACAGGGCGGCGAGAAAAGTGCGGCGGGTGCGGTCGAAAGGGCGCGTGGACATATTAGATTAACGAGAGAAGGAGATCGGATTTTGCATCGATATCGGCTGACGGGTAGGTGTCCAGCAGATGATCGGCCAGTTCGCAGATGGTGGGCGCGGTGAAGAGCGCCGACGCCGAGACCGGAACGCCAAACAGATCGCGCAGTTGCGCGACGATCCGGATGGCGGACAGGGAATAGCCGCCGAGCGTCATGAAGTTGTCGTGCACGCCGATCGACTCCACCGTCAGGACCTTCATCCATAGGTGCTGGAGCACGCGTTCCAGCGGGCGCGACGGGGCGGCCTGGCGGGCGGCGGACGCGGCGTGCGCACGGGCCGGGACGGGTAGCGCGCGCCGGTCGAGTTTGCCGTTGCGCGTGCGCGGCGGCGTGTCGATCCAGGTATAGCTGGCCGGCAGCGCGTAGGGCGGCACGTGCGTCGACAGCCAGTCGCGCAACTGCGCGGCGTCCGGCTGCGCGCGAGGCGCGCGCGCCACGAGGTAAGCGGCCAGCCGGTCTTGCGACTCGGGATGCAGCACCACGATCGCGTGGGCGATGTCGGGGTGGGCGGCGAGCCGCGCTTCCACCTCGTCGAGTTCGAGCCGATGCCCGGCGAGCTTGACCTGCCGGTCGACGCGACCGAGAAACACCAGCGCGCCCGTCTCATCGACGCGCGCGCGATCGCCCGTGCGGTACATGCGGGCGCCTGGCGTCGCGGCGTGCGGATCGGGCAGGAACGATGCGGCCGTCGCGCCCGTCGCGCCCGCGTAGCCGAGCGCGACGCCGGCGCCCCCAATGTAGAGCGTGCCGACGCTGCCTGACGGCACCGCGTCGAGCCGCTCGTCGAGCAGGTAACAGCGGGTCTGCGCGATCGGCGCGCCGATTGTGTGCGACGCGTGGCCCAGCCGCGCGGCGGTCGACCAGATCGTGGTCTCGGATGGTCCATACACTTGCCAGGCGGCTTCTGTCGCGTCGGACAGCCAGTCGCCGAGTTCGCGCGGCAATGCTTCGCCGCCGACGAGGGCCGTTACGCGCGGCGGACAGGACCAGCCGCGCAGACGCAGCACGGACCAGACGGACGGCGTGGCCTGGATGATCGTGTGGCCCGCTGCGTGCCCGGTCGTGTCGTAGGCGGCGGGCGTCAGCGCCTCGTCGCGGTTCAGGACGTGCAGCACGGCGCCGCTCGCGAGCGGCAGCGCGACTTCGAGCAGGCTGATGTCGAACGTCAGGGCCGAAGTCAGCATCACGCGATCGCCGGGACCGACGCGCAGCATGTCGCGAAAGTGAGCGATGGCGTTGACGTAGGCGGCGTGGTGGACATCGACGCATTTAGGGATGCCGGTCGTTCCAGACGTATAGATCCGGTACGCGGGCAGGAGAGGCGCGATGGGGGGCGGCTCGAACGTCTGCGCGCCGGCGCCCTCTGTTTCGAGCGCGTGCAGGTCGAGGTGGGGAACGGCGGATGCGGGCGCGTCGTCGCCGTTGGGGCAGAGGACGAGCGCCACGTTCGCGAGGACATGCGCGAGGCGGGCGTGAGGTTCATCCGGGTCCACCGCGACGAAGCAGGCGCCGCTCATCAGCACGCCCAGCAGCGCGACGGGCAATGCCGCCGAATACGCGATCCGGATCCCGACCACGGAGCCGGCGCCCATGCCGCGCCGGGCGAGCGCGGCCGCGACGGAGCGCGCGCGCGCGTCGAGTTCGCGATACGTCAGGACGCCGTGCGCGTCGCGAACGGCGGGCGCGTCGCCGTGCGACCGAACTTGCGCGGCGAATAGCGCGGGCAGGTTTGGCGCGCTGGCGCTGCTGGCGTCGTCGTTCAACAGGATCGAGCGCGACACGTCCGGCATCGCGTCGATCGTCGGCAGCGGCGCGTCGATGCCGCGCGCGAGCGCATCGAGCGCCGCGTCGTAGCAGCGTGCGATCTGTTCGATGCGGGCGGCCGTGAAGTGCCGCGTGTCGAACGCGAGGCTGTAGGTCATCTCGCCGGTGGACGGCGCAACGTTGAAGCTGGCCGTCAGCGGAAAACTGGTGACCTCGTGCGAGGACTTGCCATACTGCACGAGATCGTCGGTCGCTGCGATGCCGTTGTGGAAGTTCGTGAAGTAAAACAGTGAATCCGACAGGCGGGCCTCGCCGGCGAGGCGACAGATCTCCGCATACGGCAGCCGGCGATGGCCGAACGCCGCGCGCCGGTCATGACCCACCCGATTCACGAGCGCTCGCCATGTGTCGTCGTCGACGCGCGCGCGCACGGGCAGCGTGTTGATGTACAGGCCGACCGCCCGCTCGCCCGTGTCTTCGTCGAGACGGCAATCCGTTACGCTGCATGACAGGAGCTCGCGCTCCCCGGTCAGCAGACGCAGCGCGACGAGATGGGCGCTCAGCAGCAGGACGGCGAGAGGCTCGCGCGATTGCCGCGCGGCATCGTGCAGGCGCTGACAGACCGGCGCGGATACGGTCCCGGTGCGGTGGTGGTGCGTCGGCGCGCCGGGTTCGGCGCAGGCGGGCGGGTCCTCGCTCGCCGGCGACAGGCGGGTCGACGCCGCGTCCTCCAGATAGTCCCGCCAAAACGCGCGCGTCACTGGCGATTCGACGGCGGCGCGCTCGGCGGCGACGAAGTCGCGATAACGGCTGACGGGCGGCGCGAGGCGGGCCTCCCGGCCCCTGAGCAGGGCCTGGTAGTCGGCGAACAGTTCCGTGTGAATCTGCTGGTCGCTCCAGCCGTCCATGATGCCGTGATGGAAGCTGGTGGTGAACTGGAGCGTGCGCGGACCCAGCCGGTGCGCCTTGAAGCGCAGCAGCGGCAACACCCGGACATCGAAGCCGCGCGCCCGTTCGCCGGCGATCCACTGGTCGATGGTCCGCTGCTGGTCGGCGGGCGACAGCGTGGTCAGGTCCTCGTAGTCGAGCACGTCCGGTCCGCGCGTCCAGATACGCTGCACCGCCTGGCCGTCGGCGGCCAGATCGAAAGTCGTGCGCAACGCGGGATGACGCGCGACGGCGCGCCGCGCCGCTTCGCGCAGGCAGGCTTCGTCGACGTGCAGGCCGAGCCGGTAGCTGAAGATGTCGTGATAACGCCCGTCGTGCCCATGGGCCTGATTCTGGAAAATCATGCCGAGTTGCAGGTAGGACGCCGGACAGGTCTCCTCCACGTCGGCATCCGGGGGGCGGGCGTCCGGCATCGTCGGCGCCGCGTCGTCCGGAACGGGGCCGGCGGCCGTGGCCGCGGCCGCGAGATCGCGCAGCACCGGATGCTGAAAAAGGTGTTCCGCGGTCAGCAGGAGGCCTTGCTTGCGCGCTTCGACGGCGACAGTGATTGCCCGGATCGAATCTCCGCCTTCGACGAAGAAATGGCTGGACGGCGTGATCTCCGTCGCGCCGAGCGTGGCGCGCCAGATGGCGCCGAGCACCGTTTCCGCGCGCGTGGCGAGCGAAGGCGGGGCGGGGGCCGCGACGGACAGGCTGGCGGCGAGCGCCCGTTCGTCGATCTTGCCTTGCGGCGTGCAGGGCAGCGTGTCGACCGGCACGATGCGATTCGGCATCGTGTGCGCCGGCAACTGCGACGCGAGCCACGCGCGCAGCGCATGCACGTCGACCCCGTCGCCGACGACGGCGCAAACGACCAGCGGTTCCGACGCGGGCGCGGGCCGCTGTGCGAATGTGTGGCAACCGGATACGCCCGGATGGCGCAGCACGTGCGCCGTGATGGCTCCAGGTTCGATGCGCACGCCGTTCCGTTTGATCATGTCGTCCACGCGCCCGACGAAGACAAGGTGATCGTCAGGCGTGCGCCGGACCAGGTCGCCGGTGCGATAGACCCGCTCCCCGGGGCTGCCGGGGGCGGGATTCGGCAGGAACCGCTGCGCGGTTTCCGCTGGATTGCCGACATAGCCGAGGGCCAGTTGATCGCCGCTGAGATACAGCTCGCCGGCTTCTCCTGCCGGGGCGGGCTGCAATTCGGCGTCGAGCACCAGGAGCGCGCTACGCGGCGTGGCCGCGCCGATCGAGACAGGTCCCGGCGAGATGCCCTCGGCCGGCTCGCTCTGCACGCAGCAGCCGACGGTGGCTTCGGTGGGACCATATTCGTTGTGGATGATCGCGCGTGCGCGCCGCAGCGAGGGCGGCAACATCGCGCCCGCGAGCGCCGCGCCGCCCACCACCACGTGATCCGGCCACGGCACGGCGCGCGGATTCAGTGTTTCGAGTGCCGCGAACCCTTGCAGGTGCGCGGGCGTGAGCTTGATGAACGATAGCGGTGGCTCGCAGAGCAGCAGGTCGTGCAACATGGCGGGCGTGACGGGATCGGGCGCGAAGCGCACCGTTTCGCCCGCCAGCAGCGGCAGCCACAGGCAGGTTTGCGTGAAATCGAAAGTGAGCTCGGAATGCACGATCGTGCCGCCGTGGCGCTCGCTTGCGTAGCGCGTCCGCGCCCAGCCGAGATAGGTCGACAACGCGTGATGGCTGACCGTGACGGCTTTTGGCGTGCCCGTCGAGCCCGACGTAAACAGGATGTACGCGGGCTCATTGGCGGCGGGGCGATGGTCCGGGGCGGTCGCTTCGACGCACGCGCGCTCGGCCGTCGGCGTGATCACGGGCGGCAGGCCCGCGGTGTGATCGGCAGGCGTCGTGGTCGAGACGAGCCAGCGCGCGCCGGCCTGCGCGCACCCTTGCGCGGTGCGTTCGGCGGATGCATCGGCCGGCAGCGGCAACACGACCGCGCCCGTGCGCCATATCGCCAGCCACCAGACGACCCATTCCACCCCTCGGCGCGTTTGCAGCGCGACGGTATCGCGATGCGAGACGCCGCGCGCGGCGAGCGTGCGGGCCGCGTCGCGCACGGCGACGTCGAGCGCGGCATAGGACATCGACTGCGTCGCATCGCGCAGCGCGATGTGCTCGGGACGATGCCGCGCCCAGTGGCGCACGGTATCCGCGACGCACGGCATGTCGTGCGCCTGGTCCAAGGCGGCGTCGTTGCCGCGCGGGGCGACGGCGCCGGGCCGCATGCCGCCGATGGGCGCGGCGGGGTCAAACACGCCGCGCACTTGCGCGATCATCGTTTCGAACCGCGCATGGGGCAGATCGCGCGCGCTCAGACGCAGCACGCCGGGTGCAATCATGGACAGTTGCAGAACGGCCGACGAAGGTGGCGTCCGCAACGTCGCATCAAGCACGCGGAGGCCGGCGAAGACGGCGGGCAGCGCGCAAGATGGCTCGAACATGAACGCCGGACCGGCGACAGGCCCGGGCGCCGTGCAGTCGAAATGATCGGCCTGCGCGAGATCGGCACCGGTCTGCCGGGCGATCGCGCGGAGGATCGAATCGACGTCCGACGACCAATCGACCTCGAATGGCAGCGCGAGCGGCCGCGCGATGGGTCCGACCAGATCAGCGTGCTCGGCGAACCGGTTGCCCGGCGCGAGATAGCCCGCGATGACCGCGCGGCTGCGCGTCCATTTCGTCAGGAACAGCACCCAGCGCGCGAAGCACTCGGTTTCCGTCAATCCGGCGTCGCACGCGAGCGTCGTGCTGTGCGCGACCTCGCTCGCCGGGGCGGGCGGTGCGGCGTCATGCGTCGCCGCGCGCGTCGAAGCGAGACGCTGGTTCCAATAGCGGCGTCCCGCCGGGTCGAGCAGCAGCGTGTGGTAGCCCTCGCTCAGATCGGGATATTCGATGACGGGGCGCGCGTCAGGCAACCGCGCATCCCGATATGCATCGGCCAGGCGCTCGAGGATCGTCGCGACCGACCAGCGATCCGCGCACGAACCATCGATGCTCACGTCGATGACGCAACCCGCCGCGTCATCGCGCAGCGCGACGCCGAACGGCGCGTCGTCGGACGGCAAGCGCGCCGGCAGCGTCGTCGCCGGCTCATGCGCGCCGACCATCTGTATCGCGCCTGCGCCGTCAGGAAGCGGACGGACGACAGTGCGAAGAATTTCGTACCGCCGCGCCACGGCGTTGGCGGCGTCGAGGAGGCGATGCGAATCCAGTCTGCCGTCCAGCGTCAGGGTGACGACGTAGGCGCGCCGGGTGCCGTCGCCCGGCCATTGCGCCTGTTGCTGTGGAGAAAGGCGGTATCCCGGCGACGCGTTTCGCAAGTCGATCTTCATGATGTCATTCGATTGTTTTTCCCATGATCAGCCGGATGTCGCGCGGGCCTTCATACGCGCAACGGCCGTGGGCCATCAGCAGGTTGTCGATGATCAACACATCGTCCTGTTCCAGCCGCAGCGTGCGTTCGCAATGCCGATGCGCCGAGCGGAGCGCATCGAGCGCGGGCTGATCGATCGGCGAGCCGTCCCCGTAGAACGACTGATGAGGCAGGTAGTCTTCCCCGTACAGCGTGCGCAGACCGTCGCGAATGCCGTCGGGCAGGCTGCTTTCGTGGAAGAACAGCGCGTGGTTGAACCAGCACGCGGCGCCGGTGACAGGATGCGTCGCGACCGCGTCCGCGACACGGGCCAGGCTGACGCGTTCGTCCGAACGCCAGGTGATCTGGTAGCCCGCGGCGCGGCCGAGGGCGTCGGCTTCGTTGCGCTGGTCGCACTGAAACACGTACTGCCACGCCATGCCGAGCGGTGGGCCGAGCTCGCGCCGGTACAGCACGCCTTTGCGCAGGAACGTGTCGCGCAGCGCGTCCGGAAGCCGGGCGAGGATGCGGCGGGAATCCGCCAGCAGCGTTTCGCCGCCCGACGAGGCGGGCTGCGCGCACCAGAAGAACAGGGTCCCCGGCCAGCGATGCGCATAGGCATTTTCATTGTGCAGGTCGATACGCTGGTGCGCCGGGTATTCCGTCGCCGTGTAGAGCGAATCGCCCAGGCGGATGCGCGGCGTCGACCGTTCGATGTACGGGACGAGTTCACCGCACAGGTCGGTCGCGACCCGCGTGAGTTCGGCGGCTGTGACGCCGGCGAAACCTTTCAGCAAGACCGCGCCGTCGCGTTGAACGTGTTCGACGATGGCGCTTCTCGCTTCCGCGATCACGGTCGCGAGCGGCGTGCCGGGACGCTCCGGTTCGATCCTGGGCACGGGGCAGCCGGCGTCCTCCGCGAGCACGCGCAGCATCGCGCGCGCGGGCGCCAACGGCTGGCGGCGCGCATTGCGCAACTGCATCAGCAGCGACGGCATGTCCGGAGCGCGCGCGGCTTCGGGCGTCGGGCCGCGTGGCGCGTCGCCGCGGCTGCGCCGCGCCGCCAGCGCGTGTCGCGCGTCGCGCACGTCGCGCATGCGCGGCAGGTGTTCGAGCATGAAGCGGTAGTCGTCCCATAGTTGCCGGACGGCATCGGCCGAGTAGCGGCGGCTGTCGAACACGATGCTTCCCGTGAAGCGGTCGCCGTCGCGCGCGATGTTGATGAGCATGCCGAACTTCGCGACGCGCGGCGGCAGCGTGCGCTCGACGATGTGAAAGCCAGGTGCGGCGACCGGTGTGCGCGCATCGTTCAGCACGAACTTGACGTCGAACAGCGCCGTGCCGTCGGGCCCTGCCGGCGATTTGCGCGACAGCGCGACCAGCCGCTCGTACGGATACGCCTGATGGCTGAACGCATCGGCGATCTGGCGCTGACAGGCTTGCAGGACCGTGTCGAGGTCGCCCGCGTCGGGCATGCGCATGGCCAGCAGCAACTGGTTGACCATCATGCCGGGAATGCGCTCGAACTCCGGACGTTCGCGGTTGCGCGCATCGGTGGCGATCGCGACGGGCGCGTCCGCGCTGGGTTGCTCGAGCACGAGAACGAGGGGCGCGGTCAGCACGGCCAGTTCGCCGATGCGATGCGTGACGACCTGTTCGTCGATGATCCGCGTTGCGGCGGCGTCGATTTCGATGTGCAGGTGTCCGGCCGCGGGCATCGGGCCGGCGTCGACCGGCGCGCGCGCCGGCCCGATGCGCGTGGCGCAGCGGCCGCGGGCGAGCTGGCTGCTCCAGAAGGCTTCCAGTTCCGCGCGGCGGGCATCGACGTGCTGGCGCTGCCAGTGCGCGAAATCGACGTACTGCCAGTCGGCCTCGGCCGCGTTCACCGGCTGGCCGTCCATGGCCCGCTGGTAGTGGTGTAGCAATTCTTCCAGCATCATCCGCAAGGTCGCGCCGTCGCTGACGACGTGATGGATGGCGACGCACAGGCGCGACGCGGAGCCCCCAATCGGCAGCAGCAGCGCGCGCACGACCCGGCCGCTGGCCAGATCGAACGGCTCCTCGACGAAAGCGCTCAGGAGGGCTTCGTGACGGGACGCCGGGGCGTCGACGATACGAAAATCAGGCGGGACATCGTCGCGCCATACCTGCAGGTAGTCGCCTGCCTCGAAGCGGTAGGCGGTGGTGAAGATGCGGTGACGCTGCAACAGCGTCGCATAGGCTCGCCGGAGCGCGTCGATCGACAGCGCACCGTCGAGTTCGAGCACGACATGATCGTGATAGGCGTCGCGACGCGCATGGCCCATCGCGTCGAGAATGAGCATCGCGCGCTGCGCGAACGAGGTCGGATAGTCGCCGCGTCGTGCGATGCGCGTCAGCGCGCCTGCTGGCGCGCGGGCGCCGCTCTCGAGGATCGCGCGCAGATGACCGGCCAGCGTCGGCGAGCGGTAAAAGTCCTGCAGCGTGAGGTCGACGCCGAAGCGGGCGTTCGCCTGCGCCAGCAGCCGCACCGCGATCAGCGAATTGCCGCCCGCGCGATGAAAATCCGCGCCGGCCTCGAAGCCGGGCAGCGCCGTCCGCCAGATGTCGATCAGTTCGGCGCGGGCCGCGGCTGACCGGGGATCGTCGACGCACGTCGGCGCGACGGATGACGCTTGTTCGAGGTGCGCGCGATGCATGGCGTCAAGACGCCGAGTGTCGGTCTTCTGGCTGGCGGTGAGCGGAATCGACGGCACGAGAACAATGTCGTGCGGCTGGCTGCCGAGCTCCCAGTAATGGCCGAGGTGGTCGCGCAAATCGGCGGCCAGTGCGTCGCCCGCCGGCTCGCGCGGCACGACGAAGGCGACGATCCGCGGCCCGCTGTGCGTCGCCGCGTCCGCACTCGGATGAACGTACGCATCCGCCACGGCGGAATGCTGCAGCAGCGTGTCGCGCAGGCCCGTCAGTTCGACGCGATGGCCATGAAGCTTGATCTGACTGTCGCGGCGGCCAGTGAATTCGAGCGTCCCGGACGCAGTGATGCGGCCGTAGTCGCCCGTGGCGTACAGGCGCGCGCCGGGCCCGCCGAACGGATCCGGGATGAAGGCTGCCGCGCTCAGCGCGGGTTGTCGCCAGTACCCTTGCGAGACGCCCGCGCCGCCGAGATGGATCTGCCCTTCGACGCCCGGCGGCACGGGGCGCAGCGCGTCGTCCAGCAGATGGACGCGCGTGCCCGCCAGCGGCCGGCCGATGCTGAGCGGCCCGACGCGCCGCGCGGGAATGGCGGCGCAGGTGGCCCATATCGTCGCTTCGGTCGGGCCATACAGGTTCAGCAGGGTCGCGTCGGTCGACTGGCGCAACTGCCGCGCCAGCGCGTCGTCGAGGGCCTCGCCGCCGATCGCCCAGCAGGCGAGTCTGTCCAGTTGCGCGGGCAGACCGTCCGCACGCGCGACGAGCAGCCGTGCGGCCGACGGCGTGCATTGCAAGTGGGTCGCGGGCGGCGGCGCGACGGGTTCGGCGCGCGGCTGGCAGGCGGTGTCGCGCACCGTTGCGAGCCGCTCCAGGCTGGCGAGGATGGCTGCGCGATCGGGGCCGAAATCGATCAGGCAGGCGATTTCGTCTACGCCGAGCCGTTGCAGTTGCCGCAGCCGCCGCCTCGCCGTCCCCGCGCCGCAGATCAGGCTGCGCTCGGCGATGAGCTGCCGGGCGGCGCTGTCGAGCAGCCCGCTTTCCGTGTGCGGCTCGGGCGTCTCATGGCCGTTCGCGAGACTGCGCAGCGCGTTGCGCGCGCTGGCCAGATAGCGGGCGAGAAATGGCTGGGCGACGGCGGACGCCGTGTCGTCGTCGGCGTCGAGGTAGGTGTGCAGCATCAGCACGACGCGGCCCGGCGGGCTCGCCTCGCCGTGACAGGTCTGCCAGGTTTGGCGGTAACGCTCGATATTGCGCGATAGCTGCGTCACGTCCTGTTCGAGCAAATGCGTGAGTACGTCAAGTCCCTGTTCCGCCGCGAGTTCGAACTGCTCGGGGCGGTTCGACACCGTCAACGCGAGCGGGACGTCGGCGCGCGACACACGCGGCATGCGGGCGTTGAAATAGCGTCCGTCGGCATCGCGAAACGCGATCGGCTCGCCGTTCCATAGCCGCCTCAGGTCGCGCACCTGCTGCGCCACGGTGTCCGCGCGTTCCGCGACCGGTCGCCCGGCGAGCACGAAATCGGCCGGATTCCAGCCCGGGGCGAGCGAGAGGCCGGCGCGGCCGCCCGACAGCCGCGCGACGGCGGCCCAGTCCTCCGCCAGCCGGACAGTATGATGCAGCGGACCGATGACGCTGCCGGCGCGAATCGCAATGCGCTCGGTGAGCGCGGCGAGATGCGTGCAGGTCAGGGCGGGGTTCGAGAAAAAACCGCCGAACGACGAGAAGTGACGCTCGGGCGTCCAGAGCGCGTGGAAGCCGTGGCGATCGGCCCATTGGGCCGTGTGCTCGAGGATCCGGAGGTGCTCGTCGGGCGCGTACAGGTCCGTGGACCCGAAGTAGAAGGCGCTCAGCGACGGGATCGGGCCGGCGTCCTCGCGCGTGCGCGGCGCGCGCGACGCGCAGAGCGCCGCCAGGGTGTCGACCCGGACCCGGAAGCCCCGGCTCATTGCCCACAGGAGTTCGACGGCGGAAATGTCGAACGACAGGCTCGACACCGCGAGCCAGACATCCGAGCGTGTGCGGGGCACGGTCTGGTCCATCGCCGCGCAGAAGGCGTCCAGGTTGGCGCGCGACACGAGGACGCCTTTGGGGCGGCCCGTCGATCCGGACGTGTAGAGCAGGTAGGCCGGCAGCATCGGCGGCAACGACGCCGCGCGCGCGAGCGCCGCGTGCGCCGGCGGACCCGCGAGCCAGGGCGACACCACCCGCCACGCGCCCGGCAGATCGTGCACGGGCGCGTCGGCGAGCAGCCAGTCGGGCGCCGCATCGTCGAGGATGAGCCGCAGCTTCGCGTTCGGTAGATCGCGCGCGAGCGGCAGGTAGGTGAGACCGAGCGCGAGGCAGGCCCAGATCGTGCACAGCGTGGCCGGGGTGCGTTCGCCAAGTATCGCGACGCGTTCGCCCGGCGCCGCGCCAAGCCGATCGAGGGCGGCGGCGATCGACGCGACGCCGTCGCGCATGCGGGCAAAGGTGAGGATCTGGCCGTCGGCTTCGAGCGCGACCGCGTCCGGCGTGCGCGCCGCGCAGTCCAGCAGCGCGCGGAGCAGCGACGCGTCCGGGTTCGCGACCGGATCGGCGCCGAGCAGCGCGGACGGCGCGACGACGCCGGAGAGCCGCCGCTCGACGCTCGTGTCGGGATCGGCGAGCGCCGCGCACAGTGCGTCAATCGTCGCGCGGAAGCCCTCGATGAGCGACGCGATGCTCGCGTCGCGATAAAGCCCCGTATCGTATTCGATCCACAGATCGAGACTGCCTTCGCTTTCCGCGACATAGACGCTGAGATCGAATTTTGCGCAACCCGTTTCGAGGTCGAGCGTCGTCAGCGCCACGTCGCCGAGCTGCATCGGCGGCAACGGGTTGTTCTGGAAAGCGAACAGAATGGACGGCTCCCGCGATACCGCTTGCGGGATGTGCTCCGCGATGCTGTACAGCGACACCTCGCCGTGCCGCAGCAGATCGCGGACCGTGGCCGCCACGCCGGAGACGAGTTCGGCCGCCCGCTGGTCCGGCGCGAAACGATGCCGAACCACGACCGTGTTGGCGAGGTAGCCGACGAGGTGCTGCCGGGCGCGCGTGTTGCGGTTGGCGAGCAGCGTCGCGATCGCGACATCGTTGCTGCCGCAACGTCGGGACAGGTACAGCAGGAACGCGCTCAGCAACAACTGATAGCGCGTTACGCACAGCTTGCGCGCCGGCGCGTCGAGCGCCGTCGGCACGTCGTCGAAACGGCGGCGCAGCGTGCGGCCCCGCCGGGAGACCGGCGCGTGTGCCGCCGGCGCGGCGTCGACCGGAATCCGCGTCCATCTCAGGCCAGCCAACTGCTGTTGCCAGTAGTTCAGCGACGCGAGATGGGCGGGCGTCCCGATCGCGCCGAGCGTCTGGGAGACATAGTCGTCGATCGTCTCGCGCGCGGGGCGGGGCGCAGTGTCCCGGGGCGGCGCGTCGTTCGATATATAGGCGCGATATCGCGTCGCGATGTCATTGACCAGGATGCCTAATGACCAGCCATCCGTGATCATGTGGTGAAAGCAGAGCAGCAGAACGGCTTGTCCGGGCGCGATCGACAGCAGACTCGCGCGCAGCAGCGGCCCGGCTTCCAGATCGAACGCGCGCCGGACTTCTTCGTGCGCCAACTGCCGGAGCGCTGCGTCGCACGCATCCGCATCGATTCCGCTCAGATCGTAGCGCCGCAACGGCAGCGCGCAGCGCGCGTCGATCCGGCACACCGGCTCGCCGTTCACGCGCGGGAAGCGCATGCGCAGGCTGTCGTGCGCGTCGACGGCTTGCTGCAGGCACACGCGCAGCGCGGCCTCGTCCAGCGGACCCGCGAGTCGCAGCGCGCTGAGGTGGTGGTAGGCGGCGCTGCCGGGATGACGTTGTTCGAGCGTCCACAGCCGCCGTTGTCCCAGCGTCATGGGAAGCGTTCTGGAACACGTCGGGCCCGGGGCGTCCGCCAGCAGGGAGGGCGTAGTCATGAATGGCGCTCGGGCCTGTGAAATCGCGGATGATCGAAAGCAACGGCAGAAACGGGAAAGCGGACGGCGTCAGTCGAACTGCATGACCTGGAATACGTTGCCTTCCGGATCGACGCCGTCGTACATCTGATAAGCGAAGCCGTCGTAACGCTTCATCGGCTGCACGACGACGCCGTCCGCCGCGAGCTGATCGTGATGCTCGGCAATGCCCGTTCCGATCAAGAACACGAATTTCGTGTTGGTGCGCCGTCGAGCGGGCGCCGCGGGCTTCTTCTGATAGGCCTCGCCGGCCAGGTGCAGAGCCAGTTCGATTTCTCCCGCCTTGAATACCACCCATTCGCCGTCTATTTCCTCGACGATCGGCAGATCGAAATACTTTTGATAGAACGACTTAAGCAGCGCCACGTCGTGGACGTAAAGAATCACACGAGTCATGGGAAGGGTCATTGGAGCTCCTGCTTCATCAGATAAGAGGGTGGGCAGTCGTATGTCAGGGAGACGTAATGCCACGATAGAGTAGCCGATTCAATTTGTAATTGCTATTGGTAGCGAGAATGATTTGCGTTTCTTGGAGCCTCTATGTCATACTCCTGCGCGACTTACATGTCGTAAGCGACCGCGTAAAACCGGGGCGGCGGCATGGGGGAAAGAAGCGGCTGCCTTATTTTTTGAGTGAACGGCCGACGGTGAGAGGCGCGGGCAGTCAATGTCCGCGGGGCGGCAGAGCGGCGTGTGCGGGCGTAGACACGATACGAGCGGGATCGAGTCAGAATGCAAGAGAATCAGGGGCTTACGCTGTCCGGCGAGCATGGAGCGATCGCCATTGTCGGCATCGCGTGCCGTTTTCCGGGCGTGAGCGATGTCCAGGCATTCTGGCGTTTTCTGCTGGAAAGTCGCAGCGCTATTCGCCTGCTGTCCGACGACGTATTGCGTTCCGCCGGAGTTACGCCGGAAGTTCTTGCCGATAGCGCTTATGTCAGGGCGAATGGCAGCCTTGATAATGCGCTCGATTTCGACGCCGCGTTTTTCGGCTATGCGCCCGAAGAAGCGGCCTTGCTGGATCCACAGCAGCGCATCTTTCTCGAAACCTGTTGGCATGCTCTCGAAGACGCCGCGCTCGCGGACGATAAAGACGAGCGGATTGGCGTATATGGCGGCGTCGGCTTTAACACCTATCTTGTCACGCATTTGTCAAATGATCTGCGCAAATGGAGTGGACTCGACCGGTGGCGCGCCGGTATTGCCAATGACAAGGATACGGCCACTTCAAGAGTGGCTTATAAACTCGATTTAGATGGCCCGGCAGTCACGGTGCAGAGCGCCTGCTCGACGTCGCTGGTCGCCGTGCATTTGGCGTGCCAATCGATTCTCGACGGCGATTGCGATGTCGCATTGGCGGGCGGCGCGAGCGTTCATTTTCCGTTGCAGCAGGGCTATCGCCATTTCGCGGACGGCATCGAGGCGCGGGACGGCGTGTGCCGGCCATTCGCGCGCGATGCGGGCGGGACGGTTTTCAGCGATGGCGTCGGCGTGGTCGTGCTGCGGAGATGCGCGGACGCACGCGCGGCCGGCGACCGCATCTACGCGGTGATTCGCGGGTCGGCCGTCAACAACGATGGGGCCGACAAGGCGGGATACACCGCGCCCGGCGAGCGCGGGCAGGCCGAAGTGATTCGCATGGCGCACGCGGTGGCGGGCGTGAGCGGCGACGACATCGATTACGTCGAAGCGCATGGCACCGGCACGGCGGTCGGCGACCGCATCGAATTGCGCGCGCTCGATCAGGCGTTCGGCGCGGCCGGATCGTCTGGGCGGCGCTGCCTGCTCGGCTCGGTGAAGGGCAATCTTGGGCACACGGACAACGCGGCCGGCATCGCCGGGCTGATCAAGACCGCGTTGAGCCTGCATCACGGCGTGCTGCCGCCGACGCTGAATGTCTCCAGCGAAACCGCGGCCCTTCCGACCGACGGACGATTCTCGATTTGCGACCAAGTCGCGCCGTGGCCGCGCGGAACGCGCGCGCGGCTGGCTGGCGTCAGTTCGTTCGGCATCGGCGGCACGAACGCGCACGTCGTGCTGCAGGAGGCGCCTGACACGAGCGGCGACGCGGCATGCGCGGGATGCGACGGCGCGATGCAGGCGATGCCGCTCGTCGCGCCGCATGTCGATTCGCTGCAGCGTTACCTGGACGTGCTCGTCGAGGCGACGCGCGCTGCGCCGCCGGCCGGGTTGCCGGACCTCGCCCACACGCTGCAGCGCAGGCGCGGGCGGGGCCGTCATCGCGGCGTGTTGCTGGCGCGGCGCGATGGCGTGCGCGGAGATCTTTCCTGTTTGCGCACCGAGGGCGCCGAACCGGCGCCGGACGTCGCACCGGGCGTGATCTGGGCGTTTTCCGGCGAATGCATGCCGTTCGCCGGCGCTGGCGCGACGTCCTATCGCAATGCGCCGGTGTTCGCGGCGAACCTCGACCGGCTGCTCGGCCGACTCGATGCACGCGCGGCGGCGCGGGTGCGGCAATGGTTGCTCGGCGGCCACGCGCATGCGGCGGACGAGACGCGCGTGCACGATGCGCGCAGTGCGTATCTGGCGACGTTCGTTCATGGCTACGCGCTGGCGCAGCATTACCTGGCATGCGGGGTGGCGCCGCGCGCGCTGCTGGGCGAAGGGATCGGCGAACTGATCGCCGCGACCGTATCCGGGATGTTCTCGCCGGACGATGCGCTCGAACTGGCGCAGCGCTGCGCGAACCGGCTCGCGCCGTCCGCGGCAACCTCGGCGACCTCGGCGGATGCCGATGGCGGGGCCGGCCGGCAACGCGACGTTGACGAGGCGGACGCGTGGCGCGCGTCGCCGTCATGGGCCGCCGCCTCGCTTGCCGAGGGTCTGCTGGATGTCGAGACGGCTCATCCGGCGATTCCCGTCGCATCGTGCGTCACGGGCGGCTGGCTGACGCGAAACGACGCGCGTCAGCCGTCGCACTGGGCGATGCGCGCCCACGCGCCCGCGCGCTTGGCAGACACAGTGCTGAGCGCACTGTCCGGCGGCGCGGCGATTCTTCAACGGATCGGCGTCGGGACCGCGCCGGACTCGCCGTTTGCACGGTGCCTCGACGCGCTTTCCTCGTGTACGGTCATCGCGGATGGGTTCGACGAAGCGGCAGGCGTGCGTCCGCTAGCCGAGCTGTGGACGCGCGGCGTCGATGTCGACTGGACCCGGCTGCATCGGTCCCGTCCGCGTACGACGTCGGCGCCCGGCTATCCATTCAAGCGAACGACGCTGACGTATCAGGCGAAACCTGACGTGCCGCGCCCCGAAGCGGGCAAGAATGCCCACGTCGCGCATCTGCATTGGGTGCGCGATTCGCGTCGCCGGGTTCCCGCTCGCGGTCCAGGCCGGCTCCTGTGCGTCGCGGCGACGCCGTTGCCCGATACGTTGCGCGACAGTCTCGCCGCGATGGGCGAGCTCGACGTATGGATGCATGTGCCCGACGGCGTCGCGCACGATGCGCGCAGGGCCGCTTCGCAGTGCTTCGACTTCACCTCCGTCGCAGCGTGGCGGCGCGCGTGGGCCGGGCAAGCGGCAGCGAACGTTCCCGCGTCGCTGATCTATTTCGACGGCGCGGGTGCGACCGCGCTTCCGTTCGACACGTCGCTCGCCTGTGCGCTCGCATTCGCGAGCGCGATCGCGGCAGGGCCGACGGACGCGAAACAGGCGCTGTGCATTCACTGGATCTCGTCGGGACTGACTGACGCTGAAGGCGTGTCGCCGAGTGCCGACCGGGCCGCGATGTGGGGGCCTGCGCGCGTGCTGCCTCAGGAAACGTCAGGCGTCGTCTGCCGGGTGTACGACGTCGCGGAGGATTCCGATGGCATCGAACACGATGCGGGCTGGCGAACCGCCGCGGCCCTGATCGCGGCCGACGCGGACGCTGACGGCGCGTTCGCCGTCTTCGCCGTGCGCGGCGCGCGCGTGTACGCCCCGCGTATCGAAACCATGCCGGGAGGGTTCGACGAAGCGACCGCGACGCCCGGTCCGGTGTTGCGCACCGGCGGAACCTATCTTGTGACAGGCGGCGCGGGCGGAATCGGGCGAGCGCTGGCGGCATGGCTGGCAAGCGCCTATGGCGCGCGCGTGCTCGTGTGCGGGCGACGCGCGCAGACGGCGCTCGACGACTGGCGCGCCTTTTGCGAGCAGCATCCGTCCATCGTCTACGTTCAGGCGGACGTCGAAAGCGACGCGCAACTCGCGCGGCTGGGCGACGGGATCGACGGCGGGCTGCACGCGATTCACGGTGTCTTCCACTGCGCGGGCGCGAGCGGCGAAGGCGTGCTGCTGACCAAGAAGCCCGACCAGGCCTGGCGACGCTGCGCGGCGAAAGTTCGCGGCGTGCAGGCGCTATGCCGGGTGTTCGCGCACGTGCCGCTCGATTTCATGGTGCTGGCCAGCTCGGTCAACGCCTGGCTCGGCGGCGTGGGGCAAGCCGAATACTGTTCGGCGAACGCGTATCTCGACGCGTTCGCACGAAGCCGCGCGACCCCGTGGCGCGTGCTGTCGATTGCCTGGGACACTTGGCTGGACACGGGCATGGCGCGCGCGTTGCGCGGCTGGTGCGGCGCGCGACCCGCGTTGGCCGGCCGGTCCCGCGACGCCGGCGGCGTCGCTGCACACGTGGTCTTGCCGCGCGACGCATGGCTGTTGCGCGAACATCGGGTCGATGGTGTCGCGCTGTTGCCGGGAACCGCCCATATCGCACTGCTGCTGCGCGTGGCGCCAGATGCGGATCTGAGCGACGTCGCGCTGCTTGCGCCTGTGCTGGCGCCGGACGGCGCCGGGGTCGCGCTGTCGGTGTCGCGCGCGGATGCGTCCCGGAAGCTCGACGTCAGCGACGCGAGCGGCGCAGTGGTCTGCACGGCCGTTGCGACGCAGCCTGACGAGCCGATTCTGGACGACGTTCCGGCGCGCTGGATCGCGGCCTGTTCGGACGGGCGCGCCGCGCCGTGCGCGGTTCGGCTTCCCGCGCGCCTGAGCGTCGGCCCGCGCTGGAGCTGCCTGGGCGAGGTTCGCCGGTGCGGCGGCCTCTATCGCGTCGAATTGCGGGTCGACGCGCTGGACCGTGACTTCGACGAATGGCCCATGCATCCCGCGGTGATGGATGCCGCGCTGGCGCCGATCCAGTCATGCGCGGCCACGTTCTCCGTGCCGGTCGCATTCGGGCGGATTCGAGCGGTGGCATCGCTAGCCGCCGCGCGTTATAGCTACGTCGCGATTCGCGACGTAGCGCAAGAGTTCGTGCTCGCCGATGTCTGCGTGACGGATGCGCACGACGTGCCTTTGCTGGCGATGGCCGGCGTGCGTTTCGCGCCGCTCGACGAACGCGTGCTGCCCGCGCTGGCGATCGCGGGCGATGCGCTTTCTCACGGGTTGCCGGCGTCGACAGCGCTCGCGTCGCTCGAACGCCTCATCGACGGATGCGCGCTCGAAAGCCTGATCGTAGCCGCAGCGCCGGTCGCCGATCTGGCGAACCGGGTCGAGCAGCGCGCGCAGCGGTTCCGCACCCGCATCGCCGACCGGCCGAACGATGACGGACTCGCCGAGAGCGAGCGGGAGGCGATGCTCCGCGACATCGTCGCACGGCACCTCGGCCTCGAATCGGTCGCCGCCGACGCCAACTTCTTCGCGCTGGGCGGCGATTCGCTCAGCGGTCTGCTGGTGATCGAAAGCGCGCAAAAGGCGGGGTTCCGGATGTCGCTCGCCGACCTGTATCGCGCGCCCACGATCGCACAGCTCGCCGGACTGAACGCGGCCGCGCCGCCCACCGGTCCGGCGCGGCGCGCCGAGCCGTTCGCGCTGCTGTCGGGCGACGATCGCCGGCGCGTGCCCGATGCGGCCGTCGATGCCTTTCCGCTGTCGGCGTTGCAGCAGGGCATCGTGTATTACCGGTCCCGTTACGGCGATGCGACGATCTACCGCGACGTGCTGTGGGCGGAACTCGAAAGCCGTGTGGCGTTCGAGCCCGCGCTGCTCGAACAGGCATGGTCGAGCTGCGTCGAACGGCATCCGGTATTGCGCACCGTCATCGACGCGTCGGGCTACAGCGAGCCGATGCAGATCGTCTATCCGGCGGGTGACGCGTCCGTGACCGTCGAGGCGCTGCACGGGCGGACCGTGCGCGACTGGCTGGCGGAACGGACGCCGGCCGCACATTATCCGATCGGGCGGGCCGTCCATCTGTTCGCGCTGCCCGCCGGCCCCGTCCTGCATGTGCTGCTGCTGCTGGATGACGCGCTGCTCGACGGCTGGAGCGCCACGTCGCTGCTGGCGGAACTGGTGGCGCACTACGGTCGCCTCCTCGATGGCGACGCGCCAGTCCGTCCCGCGCCCCCTGCGCTCACCTTCCATGATTACGTGCGCCATGAACGCGACGTCGTGGCGCGCGACGACGCGCGCGCATTCTGGCGCGAACACCTGAAGGACTGCGCGCCGAGCCGCGTGACGCGCAACGCGCCGTCCGCGGGGGATTCGCCGCCCGACATCGTGATCCGTGAAATGCCCTTCGGCGCGGCCGGTTCCGTCGACGCCGTGGCACGCGCGCATGGCGCGACGCCGAAGGTCGTGCTGCTCGCCGCCTATCTGAGAGCCCTGTCGCTCTGGTGCGGGACACTGGATGTCGTCGTCGGGCTGGAGACGCACACCCGCGTCGAGACCGATGGCGGCGCGGAGGTACTGGGCCTGTATCTGAACACGGTGCCGTTGCGTCATGTGTTTGCATCGATGCCGGTTGGCGGCTATCTCGCGGCGCTGATGCGCACGGAGGCGCAGGTGATCGCGCACCGGCATCTGCCCTTGAGCGACATTCAGCGGCCCTGGTCCGTGGCGCTGTTCGACAACTGCTTCAACTACACGCACTTTCGCAAACTGCAGGCGATCGCCGACACCGGTGCGCTGGGCCGCGCGTTGCAGCTTCGCGGCTACTTCGGCGAAGAGAAGACCCACTATCCGTTCAAGCTGTGGGTGGACCGGGATGCCGCCACGGGTGCGTACCGGCTCTATCTGGCGTTTGATCGCGCGCGCGTCGCGCCGGAGCAGGCCGACGCGTTCGCGTTGCAGTTCGACGCGATCCTGAGCGCGTTCGCGCGGACCCCCGACGCGGATGTGCTGACGATCGGCGTCGCGCCGGTCACGCGGCTGGAGATGACGCCTTCGCGGCTGGCGGGCGCGCCGGTCGCCGTGCCGGAACTCGGCGACCTGTTTGAGCCGGCGTGGGCGGCACATGCCGCGCGGATCGCGCTACGCGAAGGCGACCGCGAGTACTCCTATCGCACGCTCGCCGCGTCGGTGCAGGTCATGGCCCGGCGCTTGCTGGATGCCGGCGACGCACGCGGCGCGATCGTCGCGATCATCGTGCCGCGCTCGTTTCGCTGGGTCGTGGCGCTGCTCGGCGTCATGAAGGCGGGCGCGACGGCGGTGCTGATCGACCCGCGGCTTCCCGCCGTGCGCATCGACGCAATGCTGCGTGCGAGCCAGCCCGCGTTCGTCATCGCGGACGAACGGGGGGCGGGCGGCGCGTTCCCGTCCGGGCGGCACGTTGCACCGGTCGACGGCGTCTCGGACCCGGACCAGGTGGTCCTCGAACGCTGGCCGTCGGCAGGCGCGCTGCCGGCCTATTTGATCTTCACGTCCGGCAGCACGGGCGAGCCGAGGGGCGTCGTCGGCACGCGCGCCGGATTGAGCAACCGCATCGCGTGGCAACTGAAGCGCTATCCGCTCGAGCCGGGCGATGTCTGCCTGGCGAAGACGGCGGCGAGCTTTGTCGACGTGTTCTGCGAAGTACTCGGTCCATTGTGCGCGGGCGCGCTGCTGGTCCTGCCGGACGATGCCGAATGCCGCGATGCCGGGCGTATCGCCGAGCTGTTGCAGCAGCACCGCGTCACGCATCTCGTCGTGGTGCCGACCCTGCTCGAATCCCTGCTGACGCAGTTCGAACTGCGCCCATCGCGGCCCAGGCTGGCGTTGCGCCGCATCGCGGTGAGCGGCGAGCCGCTGACGCGTGGTCTTGCGCGACGCGTCAGCGCGCTGCTGCCCACGGTGCAATGCCTGAACCTGTATGGCAGCGCCGAGGTGGCGGCGGATGTCAGCGCTTTCGCACTGGATGCGTGCGCTGACTCCGACGATCCGGGACCGGGCGTTCCCGTCGGCGCGCCGCTCGACAACCTGTGCCTTCATGTCCTCGATGCGAACCTCGACCCGGCGCCGCCGGGAGGCGAGGGCGAGTTGTATGTGAGCGGCGCGGCGCTGGCGCACGGTTACCTCGGGCAGCCCGCGTTGACCGCCGAGCGCTTCATGCCGAATCCTTGGGCGCGCGAGCGCGGCGACAGCCGGCTGTTCCGCACCGGGGATCTCGCACGGGTCGGCCCGCACGGCGTGGAGATCGTCGGCCGGCGTGACCGGCAGATCAAGGTGCGCGGCGTGCGCGTCGATCTCGACGGTGTCGAGGCATGTCTCGAGCGCTTGCCGCGGGTGCGGCGCGCCGCCGTGATCGAGCAGCACGGCGTGCTGATCGCTTTCCTGCAGTGTGCGCCGGAATGCGATCCCGACGCGTGGCGGCAGGCGCTGCGCGCGCAGTTGAGCGCGGAGGCGCGGCCCGCGCAGTTCTGGCGGCTCGAGCAGATGCCGCTCACGCCGACCGGCAAGATCGATCGTGCGGCATTGCGCACGACGAACGCGCGCCGTCTCGAAAGCGCCGCCGCGACCTCGCTGGACGACGTGGAGGCGGCGCTGGCCGGCCTGTGGCGCGAACTGTTGCCGGACGCGGACGTCACGCGGGACAGTCGCTTCGACGAAGCCGGCGGTCATTCGCTGTTGCTGCTGCAACTGGGCGGCCTGATCGAGCGCAGGTTCGGTTGCCGGCTGAGCGTCGCGGAGTTGCTGGCCGCGCCGACGTTGGCCGACGAGGCGCAACTGGTGCGCGCGCAACGAACCTCGGCGCCCGCCGCGACGCCGCTCGTCGGCGACCCGGCCGCGGAGGCCGTTCCGTTCGCGCCCACCCCGTTGCAGCAGGCGTACTGGATCGCGCGCCACCAGGCGGGATCCGACGGCGGCGGCAGCCATCTGTATCAGGAGTGGGAAATCGCGCGCCTCGACGCCGACCGGCTCACGCATGCGTGGAATCGGCTGATTGTGCGTCACGGCATGCTGCGCGCCCGGTTCGATGGTGACGGCCAGTTGTCGGTGCAGCCCGCGCGGCCGTATCGCATCGCTTGCCGGGACCTGCGCGATCTCGATCCGGCGCGCCAGGCGGCCGTGCTGCTGGAATGGCGCGAGCGGCACGCGTTCGCGCCGCTCCCGCTCGATGGCGGGCCGTTGTTTGATTTGCGCGTGTTCCGGCTCTCGGCCGAGATGGACATTCTCGTCGTCAAGGTGGACTTCCTGATCGCCGATGCGTGGAGCCTCGGCATGCTCGCGCGCGAATGTGCGACGCTCTATCGTGATCCGGACGCCGCGCTGCCGGCGCTCGACATTTCATTCCGCGACGTACTCGAGCACCGGCGCCGGCACGCCGATCCGGCCATACGGGACGCGGCGCGGCGGTACTGGCGCGAACGGCTCGCGTCGTTGCCGGGGATGCCGGCATTGCCGGTGCGCAACGACGCCGATGCGCGTTTGCCGGTGGTCAGGCGGCGCGCGCTCACGCTCGATGCCGATGCGCAGCGGGCGCTCGCGGCGCTCGCCGCCCGCGTTGGCGTGCCGGCGAGCAGCCTGTATCTCGCCGCTTACGTGGCGGTGCTGCAACGCTGGTCGGAGCGAAAGGCGTTTTCCATCACGCTGACCTGGTTCGACCGGCCGCCCGTTCACCCGCACGTCAATCGCGTGGCGGGGGATTTCACGTCGGTCCTGTGGCTCGAAATCGACGGCGCGCCCGCCGCGTCGTTCTTTGCGTTCGCGCGCGCGGTCCACGCGCGCCTGCTTGCGGACCTGGACCATCGCGACTATGGCGGCGTCGAAGTGGCCCGCGAAGCGCGGCACGCGTCGGCGACTCAGGACGCGATGCGCTATGTCTTTACGCATATCCCGGAGCTCGACGGCGGCGCGGCGTCCTTCGCGTCGCTGGGCACGGAGCGCCACCGGATCACGCGCACGGCTGGCGTGTGGATCGACAACCAGGTGGTGGGCGAGGGCGGTCTGGTGCGCCTGCACTGGGACAGCGTCGACGAGCGGTTCGCGCCGGGCGTGATCGACGACATGTTCGCGGCCTACCGCGATCTGGTGACCGCGCTGACCGCCGCGGACGAAGTGAACGCGCCGTCCGTCCGGCTGCCCGCCGCGCAACGCGCGCGCCGTCGCGCGACCGAACGCGAGAGCGAACCCGGCGAGGACTATCTGAGCCGGTTCGCGCGCCGATGCCGTGAGGCGCCCGATGCGGCGGCCGTCATTGCGTCGGACCGCACGCTGACCTACGGCGCGCTGTGGACGCGCGCGACGCGGCTTGCCGCGCGCCTGACGCGCGAAGCCAACGGCGCGACGTGCGTGGCGCTCCATATGACGCCCGGCTGGCGCTATGCGGTAGCGGCGCTCGCCGTGCAACTGGCCGGTTTCGCGTACGTGCCGCTGTCGTTGCGCTGGCCGCGCGAGCGCGTGGCCCGCGTGATCGACCGGTACGGCATCCGGTATGCGTTTTCGGACGGCGCGGACCTGCCGTCGCGACCGGATCGGCCGGCGGTCCGGACGTTCCACGTTCCCGAGCGCGACGACGAGACCGATCTGGGCGAATTCCAGCCGGTCTTCGATTCCGCCGCGCTCGCGTACGTGATGTTCACGTCAGGCAGCAGCGGGGAGCCGAAGGGCGTCATGATGCGCCGCCACGCCGTGGCGAACACGCTGGACGACCTGCGCGCCCGCCTGCGGCTCGGCGCGGGCGACCGCGTGCTCGGTTTGTCCGATCCCGGCTTCGACCTGTCCGTGTTCGACCTGTTCGGCACGCTGTCGTCCGGCGCCGCGCTGGTGATGCCGGATGCGTCGGCGCGCATGGAGCCGGGGGCCTGGTGGGCGCTTTGCGTCGAACATCGGGTCACGATCTGGAACACCGCGCCCGCGTTGTTCGAACTGCTCGTCGACTATGCGAAGGGCAAGACCGCGCGGATCGGCACGCTGCCGCTGCGCTGGGTGATGCTGAGCGGCGACTGGATCGCACTGCATCTGCCGGACGCGCTGCGAGAGCTCGCGCCGGGCGCGCGCTTCCTGTCGCTCGGCGGCGCGACCGAGGCGGGCATCTGGTCGGTGTCCTTTCCCGTGGCCACGGTGGCCCCCGACTGGACCCGCATCCCATACGGCATGCCGCTGCGCGGACAGCGCTGCGACATCGTGGACAGCTTTGGCCTGTCCTGTCCGGATGGCGTCGCCGGTGAACTGACGATCGCGGGCGCGAGCCTGAGCGACGGATACTGGCAGCGCGACGATCTGACCGCGCAGGCCTTCGTCGTCGACGCGCTGACCGGCGAACGCCGCTACCGGACGGGCGACCTCGCGCGCTATCGGGCCGACGGCGTGATCGAACTGCTCGGACGCATCGATTCACAGGTCAAGATCGCCGGTCATCGGATCGAGTGCGCGGAGATCGAGCATGTGATCGGCGCGTGCGGCGGGGTGTCCCGCGCCGTCGTGGTGCCGGTCGCGGGCCGCGCGGGCGTGGTCGAACTGCATGCGGTATTGCAGGCCGACGACGCACTGTCGACGGAGCGCATCCGGCTGCATTGCGGCGAACGACTGCCGGCGTACATGGTGCCGCGGCATTGGCATCGCGACATGGCAATTCCGCTGAACGACAACGGCAAGCTCGATCGGCGCGTCATGCGCGAACGCATCGAAGCGGCACTCATGGAGGCTGAATGACATGGCGCGATTCGCGCACTGGACGATTCATCGGACGCACGGCGCGCTGCGCCGCGCGGTGTACGCGAGCCTGCTCGTCTGCGCGTCGCAGTCGGCGGTCGCGGACGATAACCGCTATCACGTGAAGGACTGCATGTCCTGTCACGACACGGCGGGCGGACACGACAGGGCGATACCGGTCATTCTCGGGCAGAAAAAAGGCTATCTCGTCAGCCGGCTCGACGCGTTTCGCCACCCCGGGGCCGACGGCAGTCTCATGCCGCGTCTGATGCCGGCGTTCACGCCGCAAGAAATCGACCAGCTCGCGACGTATCTGGCGTCGCAGCGCTCCGGCCTGCTGCCGTCGACTGGCGCGGGCGCCGGCACGGCCGGCATCGGCTTTGCGCGTTATCAGCAGCATTGCGCCGTTTGCCACGAGCAGGCGGCCGACAGTCCGCTGCTGCGAGGGCAGGGCCGCGCGTACCTCGTCGGCGCGCTGCGCGATTTCGTCTACGGTCGGCGCGGCATGCCCGACAGGATGCGCGACAGCCTGAATGCGCTGTCGGCCGACGATCTGAATGCCGTGATCGGCTTTCTGACAACTTCTTCGAACAGGAAAGACCAGTGAAACGTTCGTCTGTTGCCTCCCGCTCGCCGCGCGCGCCGCGTCTCCTCGACCGGCTGCCGGCGCAGCGCTACTTGCAGGGTGTCGCGCTGAGCGCCGCGCTGTCCGGCGCGCCGCTTGCCGCGCTCGCCGCCGACAACCCGCCGGACGGCCCCAGCCCGGCCTTCATCGGCGCGTCGACCTACGCCAAGATCATGTGCTCCGGTCTCTTCGTTGCCGGACTCGACGAACGGCAGATCCGCACGCAGGATCTGGCCGATCTGCCGCCGATCCCGGTGGAGATCGATCGCGACCGCCGCGCGGTCTCCGCGAGCCTGGGCCCGGTGAAGCGCACCGCCCGCTATCGGGACGGGCTCGGCTGCACGCTCGACAACGCGGTGTCCCCCGCGCTGACGCGCGCGGCGTCGCCGAAACCTTATCCGCAGGTGGGCGAAGCCAGCGCGACCCATCCCGCGCCGCTCGCGGCCGCTCCGCTCCCGGCGCTGATCCCCGCGCTGGACCATGCGTTCGACGAGAACGATTCCGCGCTGCTGAAGAATACGCGCGCGGTGCTGGTCATGCATCGCGGCAGGATCGTCGCGGAGCGATATGCGCAGGGCGTCACGATGGATACGCCGCTGCCGGGTTATTCGATGGTGAAGGGCGTCGCCAATCTGCTGACCGGGACGCTCGTGCGGCGCGGGTGGCTGACGCTCGCGCAACAGGACCTTCGGCAGGAATGGCGCGGCGCGCCCGACGACGCGCGCCGGCAGATTTCCGTCGATCAACTGCTGCGCATGACGTCGGGACTCGCGTGGAGCGAAAGCTATCTCGGCACGCGCTCGGATCTGATGAAGATGCTGACCGCGGCGCACGATCCCGCGGCGTACGCGGCGGCCAAGCCGCTGGCCGCGCGCGAGGACGCCGCCGGTGCACCGAAGCCGCTCCCGGACGCGCAGCGTTTCGAATCGGTGCTCGGCCCGGCGAAGAGTCTGACGCCCCGCGACGTTGCGCGGACTATGCTGCCCGGCGAGGCATGGCGCTACTCGGGCGGCTCGTACGAAATCCTGTCGGCCGTGCTTGCGGATTCGTTGCGCGCACACCGGGAAGACCCGCTCGTCTATCCATATCGCGCGCTGCTTGGTCCGCTGGGCATGACGAGCGCGGTGCTGGAAGCGGCGCCGGACGGCAACTACATGCTGTCGTCGTTCATGCTCGCGACCGCCCGCGACTGGGGCCGGCTCGGCCAGTTCCTGCTCGATCAGTCGCGCAACAGCGCGCGCGCCGGCGAACTGCTGCCCGCGAACTGGCTGAAGGACAGCCTGCGCCCGACGCTTGCGCGGAACATGCCGATCGGCACGGAAGTCGGCGCCGGCTACTGGCTCAATTCCCTGGGTCCGGAGGTGTCGCACGGCGCGTTCTATCTCGGCGGCTTCCAGGGCCAGTTCGTGATCGTCGTTCCGGACCAGGATCTCGTGGTGGTGAGGCTGGGCGCGACCTCGGCGGACGGCAACTGGATGGCCCGCAAAGTGCTGGAGGACATCGTGCCCCGCCTGGACTGATCCGGCGCATCGTCGCCGATCGTATTCCGTCACCCCTCGATACGTCATGAGAAAACCATGAAGACCCGCATTGGCAAGGCAATCCTGCTGCTGGCCGCGCTCGCCGGCGTTCCGGCCTGCGCGCAAACCGCGACGAGCGCGGCCGACTCAAACTCAAACGCGCCCGTCGCTTCCATCGCCAGCATTTACGTGACGCCTGGCAAGCGCGCGCAATTCGAGGCACTGTACGAACAGCGCTACGCCGGCGCCCTCGGGCGCGCGGACGGCCTGCTCGAATCCTATCTCCTGGCGCCGCTCGCCGACGACAACGCAGCGCCCTTCAAGCACTTTACGATCTGGCGCGATCGGGCGTCCTACGACAAGTTCTTCGCGAAGGTGACGAGCGGCGAGCATCCGGCCGGTGCGAAAAGCAGCTATGGCGGCGAAGGCGACCTGTATACGCGGCGTCCGATTTACGAACTGTACGCGGTGCCCGTTCACCGCAACGCGGCGAGCACGGCGAACGCCGCCGGCGCGGCGAACTGAGCGATGATGGACGCATCGCTTGCATCGCCGTCGGCTGGTTCGCCCATCGTCGGCGAAGGTTCCGATGGCGCGTCGTCGACCCTCGCGCAGATCCGGCAGATCGTCGAATCGGTGCTGGGCGTGGCCGTGCCCGACCACGACACGAACATCATCGGCCTCGGCGCCAACTCGATGGAGCTGGTGCGCATCATCAACCGCATCGAGGACAGCACCGGCGTGCGCATCGGCTTCGACGCGCTGAATTTCTCGCCGTCCGTCGCGATGCTGGCGGCAAGCGTCGATGCGGCGCGAGGAGACGCGGTCGCGCCGCCGGCGCCCCCTGATGCGGCCGACATCGGCGGCGCGGACGAGCGGCGCGTCGGGCCGGTGATCGACGCGCTTCGCGACGACGCCGGTTGGCCGATCGTGCGTCTCGCGGTCGATGCAGCGGACAGTCCGTGCGCCGGCAGCGTCCGGACGTTTCGCGAGACGCCGTTGGAACTCGCGCAGTTGGCGCGGCTGCTGGGCGTGCTCGCACAAACGGATGCGAACTCGCCGCGCCGCGCCGCCTACGCGTCGGCCGGCGCGCGCTATCCAGTGCAGGCCTATCTGTACGTCAAGGCTGGCGCTGTCGCGGGTCTGTCATGCGGCCTGTATTACTTCCATCCGACGCGCGGAGAGCTGTGGCTGCTGGCGCCCGATCTCGTGATCGATGGCTCGCTGTACGACCCGTTGCTCAACGCGGAGATCCATCGGCAGGCCGCGTTTTCGATTCATCTGGTGTCGCGGCCGGCCGCCATCGAACCGATGTACGGCGCACGCGCGCGCGACTACAGCCTGCTCGAAGCGGGGGCGATGGCGCAGTTGCTGCGCATGCGCGCCCCGTCCTGCGGCATCGGCCTGTGCGCGATCGGCGATTTCGCGTTCGAGCCGGTGCGCGGCTGGTTCGAACTCGACGAGGGGCAGGCGTGTCTGCACACGCTGCTCGGAGGCTTGGCGCCGTGAATCACGCGCAGACGCGGGACGGCTATCCGCTTTCCGTCAACCAGCAATTGCTGTGGCGCTATCAGTCCATGTTTCCGGACGCGGCGACGTACGCGATGCTGGGCATTGCGCGTGCGCGCACGGTGCCGGACATCGCGTCGCTGCGGCGCGCGTATCGGCGCCTCGTCGAACGTCATGAGATTCTCCGGTGCCGGATCGGCGACGGAGCGAGCGGGCTCGCCGCGTATCCGCTCGACCTCGGGCGGATCGGGGATGACGATTTGTTGCCGCTCGAACCGGCGCAGGACTGGTCCAGCGAGCGCCTGGCGGCCTTCATCGACGCGCGCTTTGCGCGCGCGCACGCCGTCGGCGACGTGGCGTTGTTTCGCTGCGTGGCGGTCCTTGCGTCCCGCGCGGCGGCGGACGGCCTGACTCTGAACGGCGCGCGGGTGTGCGCGCCGCTCGGCGATCCGGCGGCCGGGACAGTGGCGCTGCTCGTGTTCACCGCGCATCACATCGTGGTGGATTTCCTGTCGTTTCCGCTGATTCTGCGAGAGCTGGACACGCACTACGCGGACGAGACCGCGGCTGCGTCGCGGACGCGGCGCGCCTTTCAGGCCGACGCGAATTTCCGGCGGTTCGCGACCTGGGAGCGCGACTGGCTCGACAGCGCCGATGCGCGCGCGCGCGCCGACGCGTACGCGGTTCATCTGGTTCAGCCGGCAGAACTGCTGTCGTTCGGCGGCGCGCCCGCGGCGCGGCCCGCAAACCGGACCGAACGCGAATACCGCTTCGCCTTGCCGAACGCTGTCCGTGATGCGCTGGCGGTCTGCGCGCGCACGCACGGCGTGACGCCATATGTTGCGATGCTGTCGGTGTTTCAACTGCTGCTGCACGTTCATTGCGCGTCGGACGACGTCAGCGTGGCCACGCCGGTTCATGGCCGGACCCGCGCATTCAGCCGGACGGTCGGCTATTTCGCGAATGCCTTGCCGGTTCGCCAGCGCATCGACGCGCGCGACACCTTTGCCGATCTCCTGCTGCGCAATCGCGATGCGTTGCGCGGCGGACTGCGTGCCGCGCCGGTGCCGTTTCCCGCGCTGTGCGAACGCGCCGGCGTGCGCGAGGTGAGCCCCGGCATGACCGCATTCACGCAGGTCGGGCTGGTGTGGAATGTGATGCCGGAACCGGATGCCGACGCATGGCTCGACACGCAGCATGTCGAACAGCATGGGACGCCATACGATCTGGCACTGACCGTCTACGTGCGGAGCGACGGGTGGACCTGCGGACTGAAGCACGACGCCGCGATGGTGCCCCGGCATTTCGTCGAGCGATGCGTCGCCGACCTGCCGCGTTTCGCGTTGCTGCTCGCCGGCGCGCCGGCGACGCCATGTGGTGAGCTTGCGTTCGTGCAGCCGCCGGACTGGCATCGCCGGGAACCGGTCGCGCCGGCGCCGCCGGCCGATTTCATCGAAGCCGCGTTGCGCGCGCATGCGCGCCGCGCGCCGGATGCGATCGCGCTGCGCGACGGCAAGCAGCACCTGTCGCGCGACGAATTGATGCGCGTCACGCACCGCATGGCCCTCGCGCTCAGGCAACTCGCGCCGGCGGGCGGTCCCGTCGGCATCCTGATGGAACGCGGCGTCGATGTTGCGCTGGCGGTGATCGCGGGATTCCGGGCCGGGATTGCCGTCGCGCCGCTGCATCCCGATCAATCCTCCGCCTGGCTGGCCCGCGCATGCCGGGATGCCGGCGTGCGCCACCTCGTGTGTTCAGCCGCGCACGCCGGACTGGCCGCGTCGATGCCGGCGCCGACGCTCGCTTATTCGCGGTGGCGGGCGCTGGCTGAGCAGGTCGGCGACGCCGCGCTGCCCAGCCCCGATCCGCTCGATACCGCGTATGTGATCCATACGTCGGGGTCGTCTGGCCTGCCCAAGAGCGTCGCGGTGAGCCGGAACAGCCTGCAGCACCTGCTGGCGGCGAGCCGGTTCATGTTCGACGTCGCCGATGCGCACTGGACGCTCGCGCATCATCCGAGCTTCGATTTTTCGATGTGGGAGTTGTGGGGGCCGCTTGCTCACGGCGGCGCGTTGACCGTGCTCGACGAGCGGGAAGCGGCCTCGCCCGACGCGCTGTACGACGCGCTCGTGCGCGACGGCATCACGCACATGGGACTGACGCCGGCCGCCTGCCGTCTGCTGCTGCCGGTGCTGGACCGGTGCGGCGTGCGGACGCTGAAGGTCGTGTGCGTCGGCGGCGCTGCGGTCGACAGTGCGCTCGTCAACCGGCTCGCGTCGCTCGGCGTCGACGCGTGGACCTTTTACGGCCCGACGGAAGCGACGGTCTGGGCCACGTGCGCGCGGCTGCGCGCCGACGACGAGGACGCGCGGATCGGTTATCCGCTCGCGGGCATGCGCGCCTATGTGCTCGACGAACGACTTCGGTGGGCGCCGGAGCGTCAGACCGGCGAGCTCTATCTTGGCGGGCCGCAGTTGACGCGTTACCTGGGCGCGCCCAGCGCGACAGCCGCCGCGTTCGTGCCCGATCCGTGGCGGTCGGGCGAACGCATGTATCGCACCGGCGACCGCGTCCGCTATTCGCGCGACGGCGGATTGCTGTTCGTCGGACGGGCAGACCGGCAGGTCAAGATCAATGGCTATCGCGTCGAGCTTGATGCCGTGTCGCACGCACTGTCGGCGTGTCCCGGGATCGCGCAGGTCGGCTGCGCGCATCTTCCGGATGACGGCGTCGGCGCACTGTATACGTCGTCGGATGGCCAGCCGATTCCACTCGCGACGCTGGCCGGCTTCGCGCGCGAGACCTTGCCGCGTTATGTGTTGCCGATACGTTTCGTTCATCGGCCGACGTTTCCGCTGACGCGCAACGGCAAGCCCGATCTCGATGCGATCCAGGCCGAACTGGAGCGGGCGGCGGGTGCGTCGGCGTCCGATGCCCCGTCACTTGACGAAGCCCGGTTGCGGGCGGATATCGTGCACGCGCTCGAAGAAGATCTGGGCCGCTCGGACGTGACCGTCGACGCGAATTTTCACGAACTGGGCGCGACGTCGATCGTGCTGTCGAGGGTGTACGCGCGGCTCGCGCCGCGCGTTGCGACGCGCATCGAACTGGCCGATCTATACGCCTTTCCCACGGCCCGGCGGCTCGCGCACTGGCTCGCGTCGGGCGAGGTTGACGCACCCGCGCCGCAGACGCGCGCGCCGTCCCAATGGCACACGCGGCGTTCACGGCTCGCACGGAACCGACCGGAATGATTGAGATGAACAGGAGCGGACACCATGTGCGGATTCGTCGTCGTCTGTCATCGTGAGGCAGCCGTGCCGATCGAGCGGATCGGTCACGCGCTCGACACGCTGCGCCATCGCGGTCCCGACGGTCGCGCGCTATGGCGCGCGGACGACGCGCGTAGCGCGATGGGATTCCACCGTCTCGCGCTGGTCGGGCCCGCTCACGAGATGCAGCCGTTTCACGCCGGCGACGTGCATGTCGTGGTCAACGGCGAACTGTACGGACACGCGGCGCTGCGGCGCGAGTTGACCGCGCGCGGCGCGCGGTTCTCGACGCAATCCGATTGCGAAGTGATGCTGCACGGCTACCGGCGCGACGGCATCGACTTCGTGCGGCGGCTGAACGGCGAATTCGCCGGCGTGATCTGGGACCAGCGCGCGCGGACGTTATACGCGATGCGCGATCAATGGGGCGTGAAGCCGCTCTATTACCGCATCGACGGCGACGGCATCCTTCTCGCGTCCGAGATCAGGGCGCTGGCCGCGCTCGGCGCACGCTTGCGCTGGAACCACGGCGCGCTGTTCCAGCATTGTTTCGCGTCGCTCGGACCGGCTCAGACCTTGTTCGACGGCATTCATCAGGTACCGCCGGGCCATGTGCTCGAATGGGATGCGCAGGGTTGGCGCGTGACGCCCTACGAACCGGCGGCCGACGATGCGTTGCCGCGCGATCCGCGCGACCCCGTGCGCGCGCTGATGCCGGCGTTGCGCACGCGGCTCGACCATGCCGTGCGCGACCGGCTGGAGGGCGACGCGCCGATTGCCTGCTATCTGAGCGGCGGCGTCGATTCCGCGACGCTTGCGGCGCTGGCGGTCCGCCACCGGCCCGACGGACTGGCGGCTTTCACCGTGGATTTCGGCGCCCATGCCGACGATGCGGCCGGCGCGGCGGCGATCGCGTCGAGTCTCGGCATCCAGCATCAGGTCCTGCCGTTCGACGAACAGCAACTCGTCGCGCATTTCGAGGACGCGGTGCGGCACGCGGAGACCATCGGTTTCAATTTCATCGGGTCCGCGCGCTGGATGCTCGGCCGGGCGGTTGCCGCGAGCGGCTACAAGGCCGTGCTCGCGGGCGACGGCGCCGACGAACTGTTCGGCGGGTATGGCTTCTCCGTGATGGACGGCCTGTTCGGCGGCTCGCCGCGTCAGCGCGACCTGATCACGCATGTACTCGAGAGCGGTCGCGCGGCGCTCGCGGCGGAGCTTGGCCAGGCGCTGCCGCTCTTCGGGCTGGACGTCGCGCGCCATGGCGATATCGCGCCTTACCTCGTGACCAGTTGGAACTATCAGCGCAGCGGCATGCGCCTGCTGCTCGCGCAGCCGTTTCTCGAGCAGTTTCGCGAGCACAACCCGTACGACATGCTGCTGGATGCGACGGGCGGCTTCAGCGACCCGTCGAGGTCAACCATGCGCCGGTCGCTGCAGCTATGGCGCAAGTCGCTGTTCGTGAATCACATCCTGGTATCGGAGCGGCTGGACATGGCGCATGGACTCGAGACGCGCTACCCGTATCTGGACCATCGCGTCGCTGCCGTCGCGGATGCGCTGCCGGATGCGTGGCTCGCCGACGATGTGCGCGACAAGCGTTTTCTCAGGACCGCGGTCGCGTCGTTGACGCCCGAGTGCGCGCGTCGCGCGCCGAAGCGGCCGTTCGAGGCGCCGCCGATCTCGGCGCGGCGAAGCGGCGCGTTCCAGCGCTACTGGCAGGACGTGCTGCATAGCGACGCGGCGCGGCACTCGTCGATTTTCGACCATCGACGGCTGCTGTGGCTGGACAGCCTGCTGCCGTCGCTGTCCAGAAAATCGCAGGAACGGGTCGACAGCTTTTTGATGATGGCGCTCAGCTTCTTCGCGTTGCAGCGATGTTTCGGCGTGGCCGGCTGAGGGACGGACCGGGGACCGCGCTGCCGCCGCGTCGTTGTGCCGTGGCGGACGGCGATCCTGGAGGGGAATACGGGCGGTGGTGCGCATCGCCCGTCGAATTGATTGGATTGGCCGCGCGCGGGCCGGGCGGGTTCGGCGCGGCCTCATTGGGAATCGATCATGAGCAATCTGGATACATTGTTGTTGTCTGCCGACCAGCGCGAACGCTACCGGGCGTTGCTCGCGGAACGACGCCTCGCGGATCCCGGCGGGCAGGGCATCGCCCCGCGCGCGCCGGGTCAGCGCATCCCCCTAACCAGCTATCAGGAACCGCTGTGGTTCATCGACCGGTACGAGGGCGGCGATACCGCGCATAACGTCGTGTATCCGATGGGCCTGCCCGAGGAAGAGATCGACGAACCGGCGCTCCTGCAGGCGATCGGCCGCATGATCGAGCGCCACGAGATCCTGCGCACGACGTTCCGGCAGGACGATGCCGGCGCCGTGCAGATCGTGCATGAGAGCTGGCCGCCCGCGCTCGAGCGCGTCGATCTGCGGCCGCTGCCGGATGCGCTGAAGGAAGCGACGGGATGGAAGCTCGTCGACAAGGAGGCGGCCCACCAGTTCGATCTCGAACAGGGCCCGCTGATCCGCTTCACGCTGCTGATCGTCGCGCCGAACAAGAATGTGCTGATCGTGTCGCTGCATCACATCGTATGCGACACATGGTCGGTGGCGATCATCGATCGCGAGATCCGCACGCATTACGATGACATCGTGAACGGGCGTCCGTGCTCGCTGCCGCCTGTGGCGGCACAGTTCGGCGACTATGCGATCTGGCAGCGCGAGCAGATCGCGCGCGGCGCGCACGCGCAGCATGTCGACTACTGGGTCGAGCGGCTCGCCGAGGCGCCGCCGCTGCAGCTCGAGACCGATTTCCCCGCGCCGGAGCGGCGCAGTCACCGGGCGGCCAACAGCCTCGTGCTGATCGAGCCGGATCTGCTGGAGAAAGTCAATGCGTACGCGAGAAGCCATGGCGTCACGCTCTACATGGTCTTGCTGAGCGCGTTCAAGATCATGCTGGCGCGCCATACGGGACAGTCCGATATCGTGGTCGGCACGCCACATGCGAACCGCGAACTGGATGTGATGCGCGACGTAATCGGTTTCACGATCAATTCGCTCGCGCTGCGCACCGAACTCGATGGCAATCCGACCTTCGAGGACGCGGTGCGGCGCGTGAGCACGAGCGCGCTGCAAGCGTACGAGCACCAGGCGGCGCCGTTCCAGTCGGTGGTCGAGGCGCTGGGCGTGCGGGGCAAGGGCGAGCGGCTCAGCCGCTATTCGCTGTTGCGCGTGTTCTTTTCGGTTCAGAACATCAAGTGGGCGGATATCGGCCTGCCTCAGATCAATACCGGGAAGCTGCACGACAAGCCGCGCTTCACCGTGCCGCACCCGACCACGAAATACGACATCTATATGTACCTGCGCGAGCGCGACGGCAAGGTGCTGGGGGGCGTCGAGTACGACACGGAACTGTTCGCGCCGAGCCGTATCGAGCGGATGATCCGGCATTTCCTGCGCATTCTCGAACAGGGCGTGACAAACCCGGGCACGGCGATTCACGCGCTTGCGATGCTCTCGGAGGACGAGGTTCGCGCGCTGTGTCCGGCGCCGCGCCCCGGTCCGCGCGACGCCGAGCCGCCGGCGGCGATCCACGCGTGGTTCGAGCGGATGGCGACGCGCTGGGCCGATCGCCCCGCGCTGATCGACGGCGAGCGGGTCGTGACATACCAGGCGCTGGCGGATGCCAGCGCGAGGCTCGCCGGCGTCGCGCCGCTCGCGGGGCTGGCGCCGGAGCAGCGGGTCGGCTTGCTCGCGGACCGTTCGATCCCGATGGTCGAGACGGTGCTCGCGGTGCTGCGCGCGGGCGGCGTGTGCGCGATGCTCGATCACAGCGCGCCGGCGCGCCGGATCGGGGATGCGGTGCGCGCGCACGGCATCGTTACGCTGCTGTGCGACCCGCTTCCGGAAGCCGCGGGAAACCTGCCGGGCGACGCGATCACGCTCGATGCGCTGGCCGCGCGCGCGTCCGCCGCGCCCGCGCCTGGGGCACGCCGCGTATGCGCCGAACAGACGGCCTTCGTCTTCATGACGTCGGGTTCGACCGGCGTGCCGAACGCGGTCGAGTTGACGCATGCGGGCGTGTTGAAGGGGCAGTTGCCGCAGACGTGCCCGCATCCGATTGGTCCCGGCGACCGGCTGCTGATGACCGCGCCGACCAGCTCGGCGCGACTCGTCGGCGAATTGCTGTGGCCGCTCCTCAACGGCGCGACTGTAGTGATGTGTCGCCCGGGCGGGCATCAGGACCCCGTCTATCTGGGCGAGCTTCTGCAACAGCAGCGGATCACCCACTTCAGCGTATTGCCCCAGGTGTTGACGGCTTTGCTGGACGACCGGGTGCTGGCCCGTTGCCCCGATCTCAAGCTGGTGTACTGCGTCGGACAGTCGCTTGAGCAGCAACTGGCGGCGCGGTTTGTCGCGATGTCGGGCGCGACGCTCTACAACAGCTATGCGCAGACGGAAGCGTGCCCGGTGACGTTCCATCCGTGCGACGGTGCGGCCGACGCGGGGCTCGCGCCGGTCGGCCGCGTTGCGCCGCACACCGCGGTCTACGTGCTCGATGCGTACCTGCGGCCGGTGCCGACCGGCGTGACCGGACAGATCGCGATTGCGGGCGACCTGCTGGCGAGGGGCTATATGGGGAATCCGCGTCTCACGGCGGAAAAGTTCGTGCCCAATCCGTTCGGCGCGCCGGGCAGCCGCATGTATCGCAGCGGCGACCTCGGCTCATGGGACGAGGAAGCGCGACTTGCGTTGCGCGGGCGCAGCGACCAGCGCGTGAAAATCCGCGGCTACCGGATCGATCTCGGCGAAATCGAGCATGCGCTGATGTCGATCGACGGCGTCGACGAGGCGGCGGTCGTCGTGTCGTCCGATCTGCGCGGCGAGCCGGCGATTGCCGCTTTCATTCGCGCGCGGCCGCTGCCGGTGGAACAGCGCAAGGGGATCGCGCAACTGCTCAAGGCGCGTTTCCCGGTGCGCCGGAAAGATGTGCAGGCGCCGCTCGCCGATCAACTGCGCGCCATCCTGCAGGCCCGACTGCCGTTCTACATGGTGCCGGCGCGCATCACGCAACTCGATGCGCTGCCGCGCGGTCGGACCGGGAAGGTGGATCGCGTCGCGCTGGCCGCATACGGCGCCGGTCCGGCGGCGCCGACGAGCACGCCCGAAGGGGCGCCGCGCACGGAGCACGAGCGCGTGCTGGTCGCGATCTGGCGCGACGTGCTCGACCTGCCCGCCGACCGGCCGTTCGGCATTTATGACAGCTTCTTCGAACTGGGCGGCCACTCGCTGAGCGCGGTCAAGATCGTGCGTCGGATCCAGGCGGAACTGAACGTGAAGCTCGACATTCGCAATGTGTTCGAAGCGGTCACGATCGCGGGGCTGGGCGACCTGATCGAGTGGACGGTCGGCGCCGACAGCTTCGATGACGTCGAGCTGTGAGCGGGCGGGCGACATGCTGACGAACGTGGACCGCAACCGGACGGCGCGGCGCGTGCCGTACATTCACCGGTTCGAGGAAACGGCGCGGACGCACCCGTCGGCGATCGCGGCTGAGGACGCGGCCCGGCGCGTGACCTACGCCGAGCTGGACGGATTGGCGAATCGCTTCGCGCACGAAATGCGGCGGCTGGGCGCGGGGCGCGGTGCGATCGTCGCGATTTCGCGCGGGCGCGATGTCGTGATGCTTGCCGCGATCCTGGCGACCTTCAAGTGCGGCGCGGCCTATCTGCCGATCGATCCCGGCGCGCCCGCCCAGCGCAAGCGGTACATGCTGGCACGTTGCGCATGTACGCTGATGCTGGCGGATGCGCATGCAGACCACGCGATCGATCCGAATCGCGCCGTCACGGTCGTCGATCCCGCGGCGTGGCTGGCGTCGGGTCCGCAAGCCGGCCACGCGCTGCCCGACGTGACCCTCGACGATCCCGCCTACGTGATCTTCACGTCGGGCTCGACCGGCGAGCCGAAGGGCGCGCTGCTGTCGCAGGCGAACCTGGTCAATCACCTGTGGGCGAAGATCGACGATCTCGGCCTTCATGCGGGCGACCGGATCGCGCAGACCGCGCCGTGCGCGTTCGATCTGTCGGTCTGGCAGTTTCTGGCGGCGGGACTGGTCGGCGCGCGCGTGACGGTCGTGGCGCAGGACGCGGTCGCGCATCCGCCGGCGCTGCTGGATGCGCTGGCGCGCGCGAACGTGACCGTGCTGCAGGCGGTGCCGAGCTATCTGGCGACGCTGCTCGATGTCGTGGCGCGGCATCGCGCGCGCGCGCCCGACACGCTGCGCATCATGGTGACGGCGGGGGAGAGCCTGCCGATCGCGGTAGCGCGTCGCTGGTTCGACGTCAGCGACGCGCCGCTCGTCAATGCGTACGGCCCGACCGAGTGCGGCGTGGACGTCACGCATCACGTGATGACATGCGCGCCGGACGGCGACGCCGTGCCGATCGGCCGCGCGATCCCGGGCGCCGAACTGCATGTCGTGGATGCCGACCTTGCGCCCGTGGCGGACGGCGACGCGGGTGAGCTGCTGATCGGCGGCGTGGCGACGGGCGTCGGCTACATCGACGCGCCGGCACAGACGGCCACATCATTCGTCGCGGTGCCGTTCGCGCGGGGGCGCTTCTATCGGACGGGCGACCGGGTCAGGCGACGCGGCGGTGGCGTCTATGAATTCCTGGGTCGGCTCGATCTGCAGATCAAGCTGCGCGGCCATCGGATCGAACCCGAGGAAATCGAAGCGGTGCTGCTGCGGGACCCGCACGTGCGCGCGGCTGTCGTGATGCTTTACCGCGATGGCGAGCGTGCCGAGCTGGCGGCGCTCGTCGAGCGCGCGGAGCCGGATCTGCCCGTCGACGCGCTGCGCGAAGCGTGCCGCGCGCGTCTGGCGGCGGCGCTGCCCGCGTACATGACGCCGCAACTGATTGAAATCGTGTTTGCGATACCGCTCAACGAACGCGGCAAGACGGACCGGGCCGCGGCGACGCGACTCCTGCGCGCGTTGAATCCGTTTCAGTGAAAGTCCAATCCATGAACCTGTTCGACCGCATCTTCCATCGCCTTGTCGAATGCGATTTCCTGTACCGGAACGTCCTGAATCGCCGTCCGACGCGCGAGTACCGCCATCACCGCGCCGTGCTGTGCGACGAGGGACGCCGGATCCTGAAGGCGTTGAACGACGACGGCGTGGCGATCTCGCATGTGAGCCGCTTCGCCGGAATGCAGCCGCTGTTCGACGCATTGCGCGAGCAGGCGTGTCGGGCCGAGTCGCAACGCCGCAAGCGCGTGCCCGCGAACTCCGACCAGGCGCGGGTCTATGCATTCATGTCGAACGTGCTGGGTTCATACCCGCGCTTCAATCCCGATAGCGTGTACGCGCGTTTCGCGTGCCAGGCCCCGTTCCTCGAAATCATCAACGCGTACTTCGACATGTTCGTTCAGTTGAGAAAGTACGCGGTATTCCGGCATTCGGGGGGCGGGCTGTCCGAGAACGGCAAGTGGCATCGCGATGGACGGTGCGATACGTCGGTGGTGCGTCTGTTTGCCTACTTCGCCGATGTCGGCGCAGGCAATGGCGCGATGCGCTACGCGCGCGGCACGCACCGCAAGGGCGCGCAGGGCAGCCGGATCGAGATTGCGCCGGCGAGCCTCGATCGGCAGGCCGTCTCGTGCGACGGCCCGGCGGGCACGCTGGTTTTCGCCGATACGCGCGGCTATCACCGCGCGGGCGATTTCACGCAGGGCGAACGCTGGGTGTTCAACGGCGTGTTCACGTCGCCCGGCTTCGGGGCCGACTATTTCACGCGTACCGGGAAGCGGCGTCCGGTACGCGGAAACCCCTTGTCGTGGGCGCTGTCGAGCCCGCTCACGCTGACCGACACCTTCGCACCAGACCAATCACGATGAACGAGCGAAACAGCCCGTCTTTCGGTTCCCGCCACGCCGACGAAGCGCCCCTGTCCTGGGGACAAAAGCAGATGTACCGCGCGATGCGGATCGATCGCGACGCGGCCCATTTCCACATGACCGATGTGCTGGCGCTGCAGGGCGACGTCGATCTGCCGCGGCTCGCGCGCAGCCTGGCCGATACGTTTGCCAGCCATGCGACGCTACATCTGCGCTTCGTGCCGTGCGCGGACGACGACGACGGCGTCGCGCAGCGCTTCGACGACATCGCGCCGATCGAGTGCCCGGTGCACGACTGGTCCGGCCTGCCGCCCGGCGAGGCGGCGGCGCGACTCGCGGCGCTGCGCGTCCGGTTCCGGGAAACGCCTTTCGATTTGGCCGCCGCCCCGCTGTTCCGATACGCGCTGGTGCGCCTGTCATCGCGCGACAGTTGCCTGTTGCTCACGGTGCATCATCTGCTGGCCGACGACTGGTCGATGGGACTGCTGCACCGGGAACTCGCGGCGCGCTATGCCGGACGCGATCCGGCGCGCCCCGCGCGGGACGATGGCGGCGCGCGCTATCTACGCTTCGCCCGGCGCCAGCACGCGTGGTTGCGCTCCGACGAGGGCGCGCGCGCGGTCGCGTATTGGGCCGACCGCCTTGGCGCGCTGCCCGCCCAGCTTGCGCTGCCGGTCGATCGGCAGCGCAGCGTCGCGGGCGCGCCGCGCAAGCGGACCCTGACGGGCGTGCTGCCCGTCACGGCGACGCGCCAGTTGCACGCGCTCGCCCGTGCCACGCATGCGACCTTGTTTTCGATCCTGCTGGCCGCCTACGACGTGCTGTTGTGGCGCCTGTCCCGCTGCGAACGCGTGCCGGTCGCGACGCTGGTCGCGAATCGCGGCGACGGCGAATTCGAGGATACGGTCGGCCTTTTCTTCAACACGATCGTCCTCGTCTCGGACGTGCGGCCGGATCAGCCGTTCCGCGACTTCGCCGCGCGAGTGGCCGAGATCACGCTCGAAGGCATGGCGCGGCAGCAGGTTCCGTTCCAGTACCTCGTCGAACGGCTGTGCCCCGTCAGGGATCCCGCGCGGGTGCCGTTCACGCAGGCGCTGTTCGCGTTCATGAATGCGTCGGGGCCGCGTCTGCGGCTCGGCGACGTGGCGCTCGCGCAGTTGGGCGGCATCGACGCGGGATCGACCTACGACCTGAAGCTGACCGCGTATGAAAAAGACGCGGCCGTGGAGGTGGTGTTCGAATACGACGCGAGCGTCGTCGAGCTGTCGACGGCGCAGGCCTGGCTCGACGTGTATCTGCGAATGCTCATGGATGCCGCGCGGGAACCCGATACGCCGCTCACTCATCTCGGCTGGACGCGGCGCGATTCGATCGCGTCCAGGATGGCGGGCGATACGGACGTGCTGGACGACTGGGGCGTCCCGGTGCCCGCTGGTTTTGTCGGGCAGTTGTGCCGGTTCGACGATCCGTCGGCCGCGCCGGTGCGCCTGGGCGTGCCGGCGCGGCGGCTGGCGGACCTCAGTGTGCGGACGCTGGACACGCGGCCGGCGCATTACGACGTCGACGGCGGCCGCATCGACATCGACGCGGTCGAACGGTGCGCGCACGCTGTGACGGGGGTGCGTCGCGCGCTGCTGACGCACGATGTCGAACACGGGCTGGTCATGCATCTCATGGTGGACGAGGCGGCATTCGCGCTCGCCGTGCTGCGTCGCGCGCTGTTCGCGTCGTTGCCGATGCATGGCGTGCCGTCGCGATTTCGCGTCGTGCCATGGATCGTCGAGCAGGTCGGCGGCGCGCCCGACCTCGATGAATTGTGGCGGGTCGGGCGCGATGCGGACGACGCGTCGCGCAAGCGCCCGCCGAGGGATGCGCACGAGGCGGCGGTGTTGCGCATCTGGGCGGACGCGCTACGCTTTCCCGAACTCGGCGCGGAGGACGATTTCTTCGCTGTGGGCGGCAACTCGCTGTCCGCTGCGCTGATCGTCGCCGAGGTCAACCGGGAGTTCGGCTGTACGTCGACGCTTCAGCAGTTGTTCGACGCACGCACGGTCGCGCGCTTTGCCGTCATGGCCGCGCAGCGCCGAGAGGACGCCGCCCGCGGCGCCTGGTACATGCAGCCGGACGCACGCAGTGACGAGTGGACCCGCATCGAAGAGGATGGCAGCCTGTCGTACCCGGTTTCCGAGGCGCAGGCGCGGATGTGGGTGCTCGACCGCCTGCCCGATGTGTCGGACCGTTACGTGATGAAGACCGCCTACCGGATCGACGGCGCGCTCGACGTGAGCGCGCTGCGCGCGTCGTTCGCGGCGCTGGTGCGGCGGCACGAACAGTTGAGGGCGGTATTTCGGGCGGTGGACGGTGAGATCCGGCAATGCCTGCTGCCGACTGGCGCGGTGCGCCTCGATGAAGCGCGCTGGGAGGGCGAGACGCCTTCAGGCGATGCGCCGCCTGCGCACCTGATCCAGGACCTCGATGCGGCGTTCGATCTGGGCAGCGGGCCGCTGATCCGGGCGCGGCTCGTGCACACCAACGATCCGAAGGTGCATTACCTGTACGTCGCGCTTCATCACATCGTGGCGGATGGCTGGTCGATGGGGGTGATCGTCGACGACTGGCTGCGGCTTTACTCGGGCCGCGACGCGCTTCCCGTCCTGCCCGCAGAGTATCGGGACTATTGCTGCTGGCGGCGCTCGGACGAGGCGCGGCAGGCCGTCGATGCGGACCTGCGTTACTGGCGCGACCATCTGGGCGGCGCGCGCGGCGAACTGGCGTTGCCGGCACGGACGGCGGAGCCGGGTGCCGGCCCGCGCGCCGGTCATCATTCGTTCCGCTTGTCCGCAGTGCTGTGCGAGGGGCTTGGCAGGGTCGCCGCCGCGCACGGCGCGTCGATTCACGCCATCCTGCTGGCCGGGTTTGCGATCGTGCTGTCGCGATACAGCGGCCAGAGCGATCTGTGCATCGGCGCGCCGGTCGCGAACCGCGATCAGGAAGGGACCGCGCCGATCGTGGGGCTGTTCGTCAATACCGTCGTGCTGCGGATGCGGATCGATGCGGGGCGCTCGCTCGCCGATCTGCTCGCGGCGACCCGGGACACGGTCATCGATGCGCTTGCGCACGCAGGCGCGCCGTTCGAGGAAGTCGTGCAGGCGCTGCAGCCGCAGCGGCATCTCGATGCGTCGCCGCTGTTCGAGGCCATGTTCGCGTTTCAGGCGTTTCCGCCGTCGGTGTCGGCGCCGGACGGCCTGACGCTGCGAGGTATCGCGCAGCGCACGCAGCAGGCGAAGTTCAAGCTGAGCGGCACGGTGACGCTCGGAGCGGGCATCGGCTACGGCGAATTCGAGTTCCGCGAGGATGTGCTCGACCCGGCGATGATCGGGCGCCTGGCGGCCGATTATGTGTCGATGCTCGAGCAATGGGCAGCGCATCCCGACGCTGGAATCCTGGCGCTGACGCCGCACACGGCGCGCGTGTCGCCGGTCGCGCCGGTTTCCGCCGATGAGGCCGGATTAGGCGGCGTGCGTGCGCTGTGCGAGATCGTCAGCCGGCAGGCGCGCCGTGCGCCGGACCAGCCGGCGCTGCGCGATCGCGCGACGACACTCTCTTATGCCGAACTCGATGCTGGCGCGAATCGCGTGGCCGCGCGGTTGCGGGCGCAACGTGTGGGCGCGGGTTCGCGCATCGGCCTGGGCGTACCGCGCTCGGCCGATGCGATCGTCTGTCTGCTCGGCATTTTGCGCGCGGGCGCGGCTTACAGCCCGATGGACATGCAGGCCTGCGCGTCGGACTGGCGTGAGCACGCAAGCGACGCTGGCCTCCACGCGATCGTGCTGGCCGGACCGGCTGGCGCGGGCCTCGACGGCGTGCGCACGATCGCGCTCGACTATCTGGTTGCGCCGATGGCCGATGGACCGGCCGCGGTGATCGCATCGGGAACCGCTCAGGCGAGCGCGGTGGTCTTTCGCACCTCGGGATCGACAGGCCGGCCGAAGTGCGTGACGGTGCCGCATCAGGGCGTGCTCGCGCTGATTGCGTGGGCGTGTGGCGCGTATGCCGCGCGCGAATATCGCAACAGCACGTTCGCGACCGCATTGACGTTCGATGTGTCGCTGTTCGAGATGTTCACGCCCTGGGCGCTGGGCGGCTGCGCGACGATGCTGGAGAGTCTGCAGGTCGTGCCAGAGGCGGACGCCCCGCTGACCTGCGTGAGCGGCACGCCGTCGCACGTCGCGATGCTGCTCGACCGGGGAGACTTCCCGGCCGGCGCCGCGACGCTGAACGTCGCGGGCGAGCCGCTGCCGCGCAGGCTGGTCGAACGGATCTTTGCGCAGACGGACGTACAGCGCGTCGTCAATCTGTATGGCCCCACCGAATGCTCGATCTACGCGAGCGTCGAGGATATCCGGCGCGCCACATTCGACGGCGCGGTGGGCATCGGCCGTCCCCATCCGCACGCCGCGCTGTATCTCGTGGACGACGCTCTGTCGGAAATGCCCGCGGGCGTGCCGGGGGAGATCTGCATAGGCGGGAGCGGACTCGCCCACGGTTATGCCGGACAACCCGTGCTCACGGCCGAGCACTTCATTCCCGATCCCTTTGCCGGCGAACCGGGCGCGAGGATGTACCGCACGCGCGATCTGGGCCGGGTCGACGAGCGCGGCCATGTTGCTTATCTGGGGCGCGCCAATGGCGTCCGGAAACTGCGCGGCGTGTGGGTCAATTTCCATGATCTGACCGCGGACGTGCGCGCGTGCGACGGCGTGAGCGACGCGGTGGTGCTGCCGATCGCATCCGGCGACGACGAGGACGACGCGCGCGTGATCGCGTTCTGCGTGCCCGAAGCGGGCGCGATCCTCGATGAAACGACGCTGCGACAGGCGTTCCGGGCGCGCGTGGCGCGCACCCGCCCGCTCGCGTACGGCCGCCTCGTCAATCGCTTCATCGCGCTCGATGCACTGCCGCTCACGCCGAACGGCAAGGTCGACGTCCACCTGCTCGCACAGTGGGAATGGCGCGCGAGGCCCGAGCCACGGGTGCCGTTCGCGCCGTCGGACCCGTTCGGACACCTGCTGCGCGACGCATGGCGAAACGCGCTGAAGCGGGACGATATTGCGCAAACCGATGATTTCTTCGCGTTGGGCGGTCATTCGTTGCTCGCGCTGCGCATGCTGGCGGAACTGGAACGGGCGACGGGGCTCGCGCTGCCGCTCGTGCACGTGTTCGAATTCCCCGTGTTTGCCGAGTTCGCGGCGCAGGCGGACGCGCTCGCGCGAGCCGGCGGGGCGTCGCAGCCGGGACGGGACGGCATCCGCCCGATCGCGCGCGGCGGACATCTCCCCGTGACGAGCGCGCAGCGGCGCATGTGGTTTCTGGATCAACTCGACCCGGGCGCGACGCACTACAACGTGTCGGTCGTCCTGCGCGTGCAGGGCGTGACGGACGATGCGCGGTTTCTGTGCGCGATCCGCGCGTGCCTTCAGCGTCACGAGGTGTTCAGGACGTCATTTCATTTCGTCGACGGCGAGGTCGTCGCGCAGATCGACGATACGCATGTTCCCGATCTGGCGTGTGAGGATTGGTCGACGCTGACGGAGCTCGAGCAGCGCAAGAACGAAGCCGCATGGCGCGCGATGCAGGCGTCGCATCGTTTCGATTTGCGTCGTCCGGGGCTGTTCCGGCTGCAGGTAGCGCGTCTGTCCGAGCAGACGCGGCTGCTGGCGCTGGTGCTGCATCACGTCATCACGGATGCCGGTTCGATCTCGCTGCTGGTCGACGAGATCGGCCAGCAGTATGCGCAACCGGCCAGACTCGCCGCGCCCGCCATTCAATACGTCGACTACGCGGCATGGGCGCGCGCGCGTGCGCGCGGCCCCGCGCACGATGCGCATCTGGCGTACTGGCGTGAGCAGTTGCGCGACTGTCCCGAGTTCCTGTCGCTGCCCGCCGATTACCCGCGCGACGCGACGATGCGTCACGATGGCGCGACGCATGCGTTCCTGATCGGACGGGACGAGCTGGAGCAGGTGGGCGGCCTGCTGGCCGGGCTGCGCGTCTCGCGCTTTGTCGGCCTGCTCGCGTTGTTCAAGCTGGCGGTGCATCGCTACGCGGGCAGTCGGGACATCTGTATCGGCACACCCGTGACGAATCGTCAGGTCGTGTCGACCCGCGCGATGCAGGGCTTCTTTGTCGATACGCTGCCGCTGCGCACGCGCTTTTCGTCGAGTGATACGCTGGCCGGCTTCATCAGGCGCGTGCATGCCGTCTGGGTCGATGCCTTCCGTCACCAGGAGCCCGGCCTCGAGGCGATTGTCGCGGACCGGCAGTCCGAGCGCGTGCCCGGATATCACCCGTTGTTCCAGCTCGCGTTCGCGCATACGGATGAGGCGCTCGCGACAAACGACGCGCACGGGCTGCGCTGGCGTGTGTCACAGGGCGGCCGTTACGCGACGCCGTTCGACCTGACCTGCCATTGCAACGAAACGCCGGACGGCATGTGGGTGACGCTCGAATACAAGACCGCGCTGTACGCACCGGCAAGCATCGCCGCGTTTGGCGCGCACCTGCGGCGCTTGCTGAGCTGTCTGGCGACGCATCTCGACGTGCCGCTCGCCGCGTTGCCGGGCGTCGATGTTGGCGCCTCTGTGGCCGCGCCGGCCGTGCGCGACGCCCGGTTGACCGACGGATTCGCACGCCACGCGAAGGCGAATCCCGATGCGATCGCGGTCAAGACCGTCTCGGGCGAATTCAGCTATGCGACGCTCGACGCCGATTCGAATCGACTCGCGCGCCGCTTGCTGGCGGATGGCCTGCAACCGGGCGAGTGCGTCGCGCTCTGCGTGGAGCGCGACTATCCGCTGATCGTCGCGCTGCTGGCCGTCAGCAAGGCGGCGGGCTGCTTCGTGCCGTTCGACAGCGACGTGCCGGCGCTGCGTCTGCGCGGCATCATTGCGCAGCATCGCATCACCCGGCTCGTGTCGACCCACGCGATCGTCGCGCGCTGGTCGCCGGAAGCGACGCAGTCGATGCGCGATGTCTGCCTGTACGACGTCGGGACGCAACGGGGTCCGTCCGCGCCGGGCGGATTCGGGGCAGTCGTGACCGCGCGGGACTGGGCCGACGCGCGCCCGTTGCCCGTCTCCGTCGCGCACGATGCGTCGCACGCCGCCTATGTCATCTTCACGAGCGGTTCCACCGGCGCGCCGAAGGGCGTGATGATCGGGCACGCGGCAGCGTGCGCCACGCTCGACTGGATCAACACGCGGTTCCAGGTCGCCGCCGGCGACCGGCTGATGTGGTGCGCGTCGCCAGGGTTTGATCTGTCCGTTTACGACGTGTTCGGCGTGCTGGGGGCGGGCGCCACGGTTTGCGTGGCCGATCGCGGCATGCTGTTCGACCCGACCGTCCTGGCCGCCTATCTGACGCACTGGAACGTGTCGATGTGGGATTCCGCGCCGGCCGTGCTGCAGTTCGCGCTCGCTGGCTGCGAAGTGCTGGGAGACGCATTCCGCAGCGAGACGATGCGGCTCGTCATGCTGAGCGGCGACCGGATTCCGGTCACGTTGCCGGCCGACGGCAGCCGGCATTTTCCGAACGCGCACTGGTACGCGCTGGGCGGCGCGACCGAAGCGGCGATCTGGTCGAACTTCCATGACATCGGCCGGGCGGAGGCGGCACGGGCGATGCGCTGGCAGCGCGCGGTTCCCTATGGGCGCGCATTCGGCGCGGCAGCGTATTTCGTGCTGGATGACGATCTGCGGATCTGCCCGGACGGCGTCGAAGGCGAGCTGTATATCGGCGGCGGTTGTCTCGCGGATGGCTACCTCGGCGCCCCTGCGCTGACTGCGGAGCGATTCATTCCGGATCCCTTCGCGGCGTCCGGGCGGCTTTATCGCACCGGCGACCGGGTCAGGCGCGATGCATCGGGGACGCTATGGATACTGGGCCGGACCGATACGCAGATCAAGTTGCGCGGTTATCGGATCGAACTCGGCGAAGTCGAAAGCGCCATCCAGCGGATGCCGGAGGTGCGCGCCGCGCTGGCGCTGATGGACGCCGACCGACAGGAGATTCGCGCCTATGTCCAACTCACTGGGCCGGGCGCGCTCGACGACGCGCAGGTGCTGAGTTATCTCGGCGCGCGGCTGCCGCACTACATGGTTCCGGCGTCGGTTCATTTCATCGACGCATGGCCGACGACGGTCAACGGCAAGGTCGACCGCGAGCGGCTTGCGTCCGATCACGGCAGGGCGGCCAGCCGCAGTCCGCGAACCGCGTTCAGTACGCTGGCGAGCCGGCTCGCGACGCTATGGGAAGAAGTGCTGGGCACCCCCGTTGAAGACATGGAAAAGAGCTTCTTCCACTACGGCGGAACTTCGTTGATGGCGGTGCGGATAATCGGTCTCGTCAATGAACGGCTCGGCGCGGCATTGCAGGTCATCGACGTCTTTCGCTATCCGACGCCGACCCGGCTCGCGATGCGGATCGCCGCGCCCGACGCGCAGCCGCCGTCCCGGCCGGCGTCGTCCGCCGGCCCGGCGGTGGTCAGCGTCTGGAAGGCCGGAGACGGTCGCACGCCGATGCTGATCTTCATCGCGCCGCCTGGGACCGACGGCGCCTGCTATGCGGCGTTGATGGACGAGTTGCGGGCCTGGCCAGGCGGGCTTGGCACGGTTGCGCTCACGTTGCCGCTGTTGCGGCGGTGGCGCGATGGCGCGGAACAGTCGGTGGGCGCGCTGTGCCGACTGATGGCGGCCGCGCTCGCGGAGGCCGGAATCGAACGCGCGATACCGTGCGGATGGTCGTTCGGCGGCATGCTGGCGGCGAATCTGCTGGGCTGGGCCGATGCGTCTCGGCTGACGCTGTCGTCGCCCGCGCTGCTGATCGATGCGTTCGGCGTAATGGATGCGGTCGGCGGCGGGGCCGGGCAGCCCGACGCGGCGCGCGAGACGTTCGACGCGGTGGCGGGATTGCTGTCCGATGCGATCGACGGTGCAGCCCTGGCCGAATTGCGCGAGGCATCCGTCGCTCTCCTGCAGGTGGGCGCGACAGGCGGACATGAGGTAACGACGCCCTGCATCGCGCTCCTCGAAAGCGCGGGTCCGGCGCACGTCAGCGCGTCGTCGAGCTGGCCGAGGACGGCTTTGTTGCACGTGCATGCGCTTGACGCGCATCACTACGCGCTGCTGCGCCGGCCCTGGGTGCAGGAGGTGGCGTCGTGGATCATGACGTCCCTCGATCACGATGCGGCACATGGGATGCCAGTGACGGAGTCGATCTGAACATGCCAGTCAGGATTCTGTTGTTGCGCCGTGAACGGGCGCTGTTTCTCGCGCTATGCGTGTTCGCCGGGCTGGCGTCGTCGTGTGCCGTCATCGTGGCGATTCGCGAGATCGCCTTTGCGTTGACGGATCGCGTCGCCGGTCAGCATTTCGCGTGGCCCGTATTCATCGCGGCGCTTGTCGTGACCGTGCTGGGCGGCCTGTGTTCGCAGGTTACGCTGAGCCATATCGGCGCGCGGATCATGCATGATCTGCGAAGCCAGGTTGTGTCGCGCATCATGCATCTGCCATACGAGACGCACGAGCGGCTCGGGGCGTCCCACATGCATGCGATCTTGTCGGAGGACGTCGCCAAGGCATCCTCCGCGCTCGGAACGCTGCCGTCTTTCGTCGTCTGCGCGGGCCTCGTGGCATTCGGATTCGGGTATCTGTTGCTGCTTTCGCCCGTTCATTTCGTGGGGGTGGCCGCGGTTCTGCTGGTCGGGATGAGCGTCGCGCGATACGCGTCCGCGCGCCTTGGCCGAACGCTTCGCGAAGCGCGGACCGACGAGGACGAGATGCAGGGACTGTATCGCGCGCTCATTGAAGGCGCGAAGGAGTTCCGGCTCAGCGCCGGTCGTCGGCAACGCTTCATCGAGTCGACGTTCGCGCCGTTGAGTCTGCGGCTTGCTTCGCGCAAGAGGGCGAGCGGCATCCTCTGGGGGGCGACGGTGCAATGGAACAACTTCGTTTTCTTTATGCTTCTTGCCATGGCGGCCGTGTTGCCGAACCAGTTGTCGCTCGGCAACGCCAGCACGTTGACGACGTATGCGCTCGTGTTGCTGCTGTTGCGCGGCCCCATGATGGCGTTGATGGAAATGGTGCCGACCCTCGTCGCGGGTAAAGTTGCCCTTGAGCGCCTCGCCCGGTTTGAACAGCCTCAATTGCCGCGCGAGCGTGCCGACGTGACTGAACCCACAGTCCGGAGCCTCGCGCTGCGGGCCCTGCGTTTTCGCTATCCCGTCGACGCGGACGAGCAGCCCGTATCTATCGGCCCGATTGATTTGCAGTTGACCGCCGGAAAAATCGTGTTCGTCACAGGCGGCAATGGCTCGGGCAAGACGACGCTGGCGAAATTGCTATCGGGGCTTTATGCGGCGAGCGAAGGATCTGTGCTGCTGAACGATGTCGCGCTCGGCCTGGATTCGGCCTTGATGCTGCGGCGGTGCGTCAGCGCGATCCATAGCGATTTTTTTGTCATGCCCTTTGAGACGGCCGCTTCGGCACGAAGCCCGATGTTGAGCCAATGGATTCAACTGCTTGGGCTCGAAGACAAATTGTCTGCGGCGGGCGGCTGGCAATCGGCTCCGCGCCTTTCCCAGGGGCAGCGAAAGCGGCTGGCGCTGGTCAATCTGCTGGCCGACGATAAGCCGGTTTGTATTTTTGATGAATGGGCTGCGGATCAAGACAGGAGCCGTCGGGAATTGTTCTATCGACGGTTCCTGCCCGAACTGGCGGCGATGAAGAAACTGGTCATCGTTGTGACGCATGACAGTGACTATTTCGATGTGGCCGACACAATCGTGCATATGAAAGATATGCAAGTTAGCTTTGTCAAGGAGAATGAAAAATGAGTTGGGATCATGAAGATACCGAATTTAACGTCGTCATCAATCATGAAGAGCAGTATTCGATCTGGCCGGTTTACAAGGAAGTGCCGGCCGGCTGGAAAACAGTGGGCGTGAGTGGCAAGAAAGCGGTGTGTCTCGATTACATAGAAAAGACGTGGATAGACATGCGTCCGTTGAGCCTGAGGCGCGCGCTTGAGGAAAACGCGCGCGAATCGAAGTGAGCTTTGATTTGAGTCGATGTTCATCCCGATTGACCATCGTTCTCATAGGGTGAATTTGAAGCGCTTGCGCTGCGCATGCTGATCTTGCGAAAGGCTGCGCGGCCGGCGCTCCATATGGTTAAAGCAATCAGCAAAAAATGGAATTATTTTGCAACATCAAGTCAATTCTTTGTCGACATATCAGTCGGAATTTTTTGCCGGGGTATCAGGGTGGCATCGTGCAATTCATCGTGTCCGACGAAACCGATGGGAAGTTTTATGCGGATATTTCAGAAAACATCAGATTTCTTGATGGCGTGTGCGAAGCGCCGGACGCTGTGGTCGAAATGTCCGCTGCAGTATTTCGTATGCTGATCGAGCAGCCATACGCAACCTTGGAGGATGCCGTCAAGGTGACTGGGAATCGCGCTTTGGTTTCTCTCATCGCTCATGCTGCGCAGCCGGAAGTGGATAGCGGCCGAACCCGCTTGCGCGATCTGACTTTGCAGGTGACAAATCTGGCTTTGCCCGAGACCGAGGTACATCGAATGGCGACCGTCGATGCAAGGCAATTGATGCAGATATTGCATGGAGGGACGCCGGTGATTCTAACGGCGATGCTCAATGCTTCAGGCTGGCGGACGACGTTCGACGAACTTCAGCAAAGGTTTGGCCACCTGCCGCTCGCTGGACTGGATGCCGATATTCTTGGGGCCACGCTGGGCCTATCGACCTTGGGGGCGTTGATCGATGCCACTTTGGATGGCGACGCGTCCGGCGTCTACAGCGGTGGGTGCGCATTGCCCGGGCCCATGCATGAAATGTTCGAGCTCCCGTTGCTGAACCGAAAGTGTTTTACGCGGCCGCAATTATGGATGGGGCGCCAGGATTTCCGCGCATGCACTCGCTTGCATCGTGATTTCTTACATGCATTTATTGGTCAAGTGATAGGCTCAAAGAGATTCGTCCTATACAGACCGGACGACGCAGAATATCTATATCCAGGCGCCTGCTTCAATATGTTCCAGATTGCGAGATTTGATCCATTCCGGCCAGATCTGACGAAGTTTCCACTCGCAAGGCGAGCAAAATCGATCGAGTGTGAATTACACCCCGGTGAGTTGCTCATTTTGCCAGTTGGATGGTTTCACACGGTAAGAGGTGATGGTGCGGTAATGTCGGTGAATCGCTTCATGCGTGAGGATGCGTGGGCGGCGTTATCAACGCGCGGCGGATTGGAGGCGCGGCAGCGTTGAATCCACATAGGTATGCAGATCTGGCGCCAAGGCTTATCCGCTACGAACGTAAGTGCGCGAATCGCTTCGACCGCATCGGGGTTCGATCAATCATTTTACAAAGAGAATGCCTTTCGAGACTAAGCAACACAGGCACTATAATCTTCCGGTACTGGACACCAAGTGGCATCGAACGCCGTTACGCAGTCACGTTATTGCGAGGAGATCCAAAAAAAAGGCGGCGCATCGAGGATCGAGATGCGTCGCCCAATGCGGATATCGAGGGAATATCCGCAAGCACGCTATGTGAGGCGATGCGCGCGCCGGTGTGCCGCGCGCGTCGCCCGTCAGTTGGCTATTTTGCGCCGACGACGCCGAGCGCGCTGCTGTAGTTCGGTTGCAGCCAGACCTTGTTCGCGTTCAGGTTCGTCGTGTCGAAATAGATCGTGTTGCCCGAGCGCACGCCGATTTTCGCGACGTTGCCGTAACGGCCGTTGACCTGATCGGCGAGCTGTTTCGCCCACACGCCGCGATCGGCGTTGTACGGCGTGATCGGCTGGCGCACGTCGACGACTTCCGCGCCGCGCGCATCCGCGCCCATCACGCGGAAGCGAACCTGCTGGCCGGCTTGCGGCGCGATGCCCGGCTCGACGAACGCGCGCGTCGCGACCCACGGGAAGCCCGATGCGCGCTCGTCGGCGGCGATCGTCACGTCGCTGCAATTGAAGAAGCCTTCGTTGCCGGCATCGATGCGCTGCCAGTAGCTGTACAGCACCGCATCGCCGGTGCGGCCGGCGGGCAGCGTCACGTCGAGCGTGTAGAACGACTGGATCGAGCCGGGCAGATGGCCCGCGCCGTTCGCGGGGACGGGCGCGGGAGCCGGCGCGTCGTAGATCTGTTGCAGATCGTCCCAGCGCAGCGGCTGCGACGGATCGTAAGACGGCTTCGAGATGAACACGCGCATGCGCGCCGGATTGTGCGACGTCGTGTTTTCCCACTGAAGCTCGACATGACCGTTGTTTGGCGTCAGTTGCGTCTTGCGCCAAACCGTCGTCGGCGCCCTGTCGAGACCCGCCTTCGACGTGTCGCCGCCCGCGCACAGCAGGCCGTCGGGCACCGCGGCCTTCAGTTGCGCGAGATCGTTGCCCTGGCCGACCGGATTCGCGGACACCTCGTTCCATTGCGTGAAAGGGTAGGCCGAATTGTTGCCGGCACGATAGGCGGCGCGGCAGTCGTCGTGCGGGATCGCCGAGCCGTCGGGCGGGTCCCAGTAGCCGCCTTCGAGGCGGCATTGATATTGACGCGCGATCGGGAAGCCGACTGCACCGTGCGCGTCGGCGTCGGCAGGCGCGAGCAGCGCGGCGAGCGAAGCGGCCAGCGTGGCGGCGGCACCGAGCGCGACTGCGGCGCGCACGCGCTGACGGGGTGACGGCGCATCGAAGAGCGACTTCATGTAGCGTTCCTCCTGGTGAGAAATGACACGGTTCGCGTTCCGCAGCGTGATGGAGATGCGTCGATTGTTTTGGATGTCGAAATGTACGGCGTTGGCGCTTTCTTCCGAGGATTCCGTCACGATGGTAGATGACGTCGCACGCCAGCACGGCCTACCAAAAATGGCAGGCGCGGCGAATTCGCGCGATGCCGGGCGTTCGGGGCGACGGGCGGCCTTCTGTCTGCCCGATCCGTTCGAAGAGGGCGCGTCGCAAGCAAAGAGATCGCAGCCTATCGCCAGTGCGGAGGTGGGCGTTACCACGAAACTTGGGAGGTTGACCGGCGAGGCGCGCGACGATCGCGCGGCGGCGGTCGAACCGGGCGCGCGCTCATTCGCTCGTCCTCGTCCTCGTCCTCGTCCGCGTGCGGTCAAGCGGTCAAGCGGCCGCGCGTTCGACGCGCGCGTCAATGCAGATACGCGGCGGGCTGCGTAGGCGTGCGAATCGCAAGCCCTGCGTCGAGCAGCGCGATCGAAAACCAGCGGGCGATCTTCAGCACGCCGCTGTCCGCACAGCGCGGCAGCCAGTCGGCGAGCGCGCGCAGCGCCGCTTCGCTGCGCGCCGATTGCAGGTGGGCGAGCGCCTGCAGAAGCTGCGCCTCGTCGTTCGCGGGCCCGCACGCGCAACGACAGTGCGTGTCGAGCGGGTGGCAGGCGTTGCACGTGAGGAAGCGCATCAGCATGTCGAAATGCACGAGCCCGTCGGCGCGCAAGCCGGCCGCGGCCAGCACGTCGCGCCACGATTGCCGGCGGCATCGCGTGTCGCCGTCGGCGACCTTGGCCGGATGCAGCCACCTGCGGATCGCGGTCAGCACGATCCGCGCCGCATCGGCATCGCGCGGTTCGACGTCGGCTTCGGCGAGCGGTGCGCCGTTCGGGGCGGCGTGAGGGAAATGCATGACGGAACCTCCGGAGTTCGATGCGGCACGCAAGCGGCGGGCCGCGCATGGATGTCGGTCGGCGCGGCCGTCAGCGTGCGGGGCCGAGCCATTCGCGCACGTGCGCGCCGCGATCCGGACGTCGCGCGTCGCTCGCGGGCGCGGCCGGCGTGCCGACGAACAGGAAGCCGACGAGTCGCTCGTCGGCGCCGAAGCCGAGCGCGGCGTGCATCGCCGGCTCGTGCGAATCGACGCCCGTTGCCCAGAAACCGCCGTAGCCGAGCTGATGGATCGCGTTGAGCATGTTCATCGCTGCTGCGCCGACGGCAAGCAACTGTTCGACCTCCGGTACTTTCGACGTGCGATTCAGTGCCGCGCCGAGCGCGATGACGAGCGGCGCGGCGAGCGCCCTGGCTCGGCGGTGCTCGTGCGAGCCGGGCGGATCGCCGGGCGCACGCGCATCGGCGAGCTCGACGAGCAGATCGCCGAACGCGTGGCGCGCCGCGCCGCGGATCACGACGAATCGCCACGGACGCAGGTTGCCGTGATCGGGCGCGCACAGAGCGGCGTCGAAGATTGCGTCGAGCTCGCACGGGCGGGGCGCGGGTTCGGTTAGCGGCCAGCGGGAGCGGCGCGACAGCAGTCCCCGCAGCGGGCCGCGCGGGTCGTCGGATACGGCGGCGCGCGCGGGCGCCGCGGAGGCGATGGCATTCATGGTCGAGGTTCCGGTATCGGGCGATGAACGGAATACATCATCGAACAGATTCGCTTTAAATGCAAACGATTCTCATTTGCGGATGGGGCGATTCGAGGGCCGCGTAACGATTCGGGTGGGGCAGCGCGTCACCGGCGGCCGTGCGGTTCGCGGGATTCCGGCGGCGAGCAAGGCGCGTGCATCGATTCCCCCGAACCGCCCGCTTGCAGCGCGCGTTCTCAATTCGTGCACGCAAGGAAGCTTCGGGGCGATGCATCGGCTGATCGATTCCTGGCAGTGTGTTATCGCGGCGCCGTCGCCGCCGTGCGGAAAGCGGTTCGAGCGCCCGCGATGCCGAGGTTCGCGCAGTCATAACTATCCGGTTAATCCAGAAAGAGCCGATGGTTCGATCGGATACCGAAGTGATCGCCCGCATAGACAGACGCGCGGGAAATCTGCCACGCGGGCGACACCGGCTGCGCCGAATCGGCACATGCTGGCCGCCGGCCTTCGCACCTTCGTGGTGCGGTGTGCCGCGCAAAAGTGCCAAATCAGACGGGAGGCCGGAGGATTCCAGCAAGGCACGCTCTTTGCTCATCAGACATTGCGCCGGTTCGGCATGGAGAGATGCCGAGTGAATGATGGATGGAGAATTTTTCGATGAAGCCGTTCGACGAAATGCTGCAACCCGGCGATACTGTACGAGCGCCGTATGAGCGCTTGAAGCAATGGCTCGACACGCAGGATCCCGCGAGCCTCGCCCAGAAGGCGCACGACGCCGAAGGCGTGTTCCGCAAGACCGGCATCACGTTCGCCGTGTATGGCGACGCCGAGGCCGCCGAGCGCTTGATTCCGTTCGACATCGTGCCGAGGATCATTTCGGCAAGCGAATGGAACCGGCTGTCGCAGGGGATCGAGCAGCGCGTGATGGCGCTCAATGCGTTCCTCGACGACATCTATCACCGCCAGGAGATCGTGCGCGCGGGGATCGTGCCGAAGCACCTGATCGCGCACAACGATGCGTTCCTGCCGGAGATGATCGATTTCCGGCCGCCCGGAAACGTTTACACGCACATCATCGGCGTCGACATCGTCCGGACCGCGGAAAATCAGTTCTACGTGCTCGAGGACAACGCGCGCACGCCGTCCGGCGTGTCGTACATGCTCGAGAACCGCGAGACGATGATGCAGCTCTTCCCCGAGCTGTTCCAGCGGGTGAAGGTGCGGCCCGTCGAGACATATCCGCAACTGCTGCGCCAGTCGCTCGCGGCCGTCTGCCCGCCCGGCGGCAATGCGGACAATCCGACCGTCGCGGTGCTCACGCCCGGCATTCACAACTCCGCGTATTACGAGCACGCGTTCCTCGCCGACCAGATGGGCGTGCATCTCGTCGAGGGCAGCGACCTGCAGGTGATCGGCGATCGCGTCGCGATGCGCACGACCGAAGGCTTCCGGCCGATCGACGTGCTGTACCGCCGCCTCGACGACGCGTTCCTCGATCCGCTCACGTTCCTGCCGGATTCGGTGCTGGGCGTGGCCGGCATCATGGACGTCTACCGCGCGGGCAACGTGACGATCGCGAATGCGCCCGGCACCGGCATCGCCGACGACAAGGCGATCTACTCGTACATGCCGGAGATCGTCGAGTTCTACACCGGCCGCCGCGCGATGCTCGAGAACGTGCCGACCTGGCGCTGCGCGGAAGCGGACAGCCTCAAGTACGTGCTCGAGCATCTGGAGGAGCTCGTCGTGAAGGAGGTGCACGGCTCGGGCGGCTACGGGATGCTCGTCGGCCCCGCGGCGTCGAAGGCCGAGCGCGACGCGTTCGCGGCGAAGCTGCGCGCGAAGCCGTCGAACTACATCGCGCAGCCGACGCTCGCGCTGTCGACGACGCCGATCCTGACCGAGCGGGGGCTCGCGCCGCGCCACGTCGATCTGCGGCCGTTCGTGCTCGTGTCCGACCGGATTCGCATCACGCCGGGCGGCCTCACGCGGGTTGCGCTGAAGGAGGGTTCGCTCGTCGTCAACTCCAGCCAGGGCGGCGGCACCAAGGACACCTGGGTGCTCGCCGACTGAACGCACGCGCAAGACGGCGCATGCGAACGCATGCGCTTGCGGCGCGCGTTCGCGCGCGCCGCACCGAACAATGATCGGAGTGGACGGCAAACATGCTTCTCGGACGCACAGCAAGCGGTCTTTACTGGATGTACCGCTATATCGAGCGCGCGGAAAACACCGCGCGCATCGTCGACGCCGGATTGCGGATGGCGCTCACGCGCACGTCGGACGCGCCCGCGGAATGGTCGTCGGTGCTCGTCAGCTCGGGCGCGGACGACGGCTATCGACAGAAGTACGAAACATATGCGGCGGACACGGTTGCCGATTATCTGCTGCGCGATCGCGACAATCCGTCGAGCGTGCTCTCGTGCATCGAGTACGCGCGCTCGAATGCGCGGATGGTGCGCACGGCGCTCACGCGCGAGGCGTGGGAGAGCGTGAACGGCGCATGGCTCGCGATCAAGCGGGCGCTCGCGCAGCCGATCCGCGCGAGCGCGCTGCCCGCGATCCTCGACGAGATCAAGCGCGAGACCGCGCTGATCCTCGGCAGCTTCTACAGCACGATGCTGCGAAACGAGATCTTCGATTTCGCGCAGATCGGCGCGTTCGTCGAGCGCGCGGACAACACCGCGCGGATTCTCGACGTCAAATATCACCTGCTGCTGCCGTCGGTGTCGCACGTCGGCACGATCCTCGACAACTACCAGTGGGAATCGATCCTGCGCTGCGTCGCCGCGCACCGGTCGTATCGCTGGGTCTACGACGTCCAGTACAAGCCGCTCAACATCGCCGACTATCTGATCCTCAACGGGCGCATGCCGCGCTCGCTGCGCTACTGCTACGGGCGTGTCGTGTCGAGCCTCGAGCATCTCGCGAAAGATTACGGGCTCACGCACGGTTGTCACGAAACCGCCGCCAAAATCAGGCAGTCGCTCGAGGGCAACACGGTCGAACGTGTCTTTAAGAGCGGACTGCACGAGTTTCTGACGGATTTCATCGCCAAGAACAACAGTCTCGGCCTCGAAATCGCCCAAGCCTACAACTTCGATTGAGGTCAGCCATGCGCCTTGCCATCCGCCACATCTCGCGCTTCCAATTCGACGAACACGCGCTGCACGTGCTGCAGCGCCTGCGGCTGCGCCCGCAAAGCGGCCCATGCCAGACCGTGCGGGCGTGGCAGGTGACGATCGACGGCGTCGAGCCGACGCTCACCTACGCGGACGGCCTCGGCAATCATGTCGACCTCGTGCGGCACGAGCGCGACAAGCCGGAGTTCGCGATCGTCGCGGCGGGCGTCGTCGAGACGCAGGATCGCGCCGGCATTCTCGGCAACGTCGTCTCATATGCGCCGCCCTGGATCTACGAGCGCACGACCGACCTGACGCGCGCGGGTGACGCGATCCGCGCGCTCGCCGACGCGCTGCCGATCGAGCACAAGAGCCTCGACGCGCTGCACTGGCTGATGACCGAGGTGCACAGCCGCGTCGCCTACGAGCCGCATGCGCAATCGGCGCCGCGCGACGCGGAGACCGCGCTGCGAAGCGGCGCCGGCGCGAGCCGCGATCATGCGCACGTGTTCGTCGCCACGGCGCGCGCGCTGCAGATTCCGGCGCGCTACGTGTCCGGCTATCTGCTGACGGACGGCCCGATGCGACGGATCGCGGAAGCGCTCCAGCAGGCGAGCGGCGTCGCGCAGCAGGCGATGCAGATGCGGCACGATGCGGATGACGCGGATGGCGCGCACGAGGCGCCGGGCGATGCATCGCGCCGCACGAGCGTCGCGATGCAGGAAACCGCGGTCGCGACGCAACCGCAATCGGGCCATGCGTGGGCCGAGGCGTACGTCGAAGGGCTCGGCTGGGTCGGCTTCGATCCGTTCATGAACCGCTGCCCGGACGAGCGCTACGTGCGCCTCGCGGCGGGTCTCGACTATCGCGACGCGATGCCGGTGTACGGTCCGGGCGCGAAGCCGGTCGGCGTCGAGATCAGCGTGATCCAGTCCCCGGAACTCGTCTGACGCGCGCGCCGCGCGCAGCGGCGCGGCCAACGGCGGCGCGTGGCTCGCGATGCCGCCGCGCCGCCGCGCGTCGCACCCGACCGTCCCCGCAACCGCACCGAACGGCCCACGTCATGTCCATTCACGTCGCGCTTCACCACGTCACCCGCTATCGCTACGACCGGCTCGTCCATCTCGGGCCGCAGATCGTGCGCCTGCGGCCCGCGCCGCATTGCCGCACGCCGATCCTCTCGTATTCGATGAAGGTCGATCCCGCGCAGCACTTCGTCAACTGGCAGCAGGACCCGTTCGCGAACTACATGGCTCGGCTCGTGTTTCCCGAGCGCACGCGCACGTTCGAGATCGCGATCGATCTCGTCGCCGAGATGTCGGTCTACAACCCGTTCGACTTCTTCCTCGAAGAGCATGCGCAAACCTTTCCGTTCGACTACGGCGGCGCGTTGCGCCGCGAGCTCGCGCCGTATCTCGCGTGCGATCCCGACACGAGCGCGTCCGACGCGTTTCGTTCGTATGTCGAATCGATCGACCGCGCGCCGGCGGGCACCGTCGACTTCCTCGTCGCGCTGAACCAGCGGCTGCAGCGCGACGTCCGCTACGTCGTGCGGCTCGAGCCGGGCGTGCAGACGCCCGGGCAGACGCTCGCGCTCGCGTCGGGCTCGTGCCGCGACAGCGGCTGGCTGCTCGTGCAGCTTTGCCGCCATCTCGGCCTCGCCGCGCGCTTCGTGTCCGGCTATCTGATTCAACTGACGCCCGACGTGAAGTCGCTCGACGGCCCGAGCGGCACCGAGGTCGACTTCACCGATCTGCATGCATGGTGCGAGGTGTATCTGCCGGGCGCGGGCTGGATCGGCTTCGACCCGACGTCGGGGTTGCTCGCGGGCGAGGGGCACATCCCGCTCGCCGCGACGCCGCAGCCGACGAGCGCCGCGCCCGTCGAGGGGCTCGTCGACGAATGCGAGGTCGAGTTCGAGCACGAAATGCGCGTGATGCGGATCCACGAATCGCCGCGCGTGACGAAGCCGTACACGGACGAAGCTTGGCAGCGCGTGCTGCGGCTCGGCGTGCAGGTCGATGCCGATTTGAACGCGGGCGACGTGCGCCTCACGCAGGGCGGCGAGCCGACGTTCGTGTCGATCGACGACCGCGACGGCGCCGAATGGAACACGGATGCGCTCGGGCCGACGAAGCGCGGCTATGCGACGTCGCTCGTGCAGAAGCTGCGCGCCGAGTACGGCGCGGGCGGCTTCCTGCACTTCGGCCAGGGCAAGTGGTATCCGGGCGAGCAGTTGCCGCGCTGGGCGCTGTCCGTATTCTGGCGCGCGGACGGCGAGCCCGTCTGGCGCGATCCGGCGCGCTTCGCCGACGAGCGCGAGCCCGCCGCGTACACGACCGCGGACGCCGGGCGCTTCATCCGCGCGCTCGCGGCGCGTCTCGGCTTGACGAGCGACTACGTGACGCCAGGCTACGAAGACGTCTGGTACTACCTGTGGCGCGAGCGGCGGCTGCCCGTGAACGTCGATCCGTTCGACGCGCGGCTCGACGACGAGCTCGAGCGCGCGCGCCTGCGCAAGGTGTTTTCGCAGCAGTTGGACAGCGTGATCGGCTACGCGCTGCCGCTCAAGCCGCTCGCGCCGAACCCCGCGCTCGCGGGGCCGCGCTGGGAGACGGGCCCGTGGTTCTTCCGCGACGAGCGGATGTATCTCGTGCCGGGCGATTCGCCGATGGGCTATCGTCTGCCGCTCGATTCGCTGCCCTGGGTGAGCCGCGGCGATTATCCGTATCTCGTCGAGCGCGATCCGTTCGCGCCGCAGGACGCGTTGCCCGACGCGAGCGCACTGCGCGCCCGCTATGCGGGCGGCGGCTACGACGTGCCGCGCGATCCGGGCGCGGCTGCGCGCGATGCCGCGGCGCCCGCGCGGACCGTGATGCAGGCGCGCGCCGGCGAGCATGCGGGCGCGGCGAGCGCGGCCGACGCCGCACGTTATCCGCAGCGCTTCGAATCCGCCGCGTGGATCACGCGCACCGCGCTGTGCGTCGAGGTGCGCAACGGCGTGCTCTACGTGTTCATGCCGCCGATCGCGGCGCTCGACGACTATCTCGATCTGCTGACCGCGATCGAGCTCACCGCCGAGTCGCTCGACGCGAAGCTCGTGCTCGAAGGCTATCCGCCGCCGCGCGACGCGCGGCTGAAGATGCTGCAGGTGACGCCCGATCCCGGCGTGATCGAGGTGAACATCCATCCCGCGCACGATTTCGACGAGCTCGTTCAGCACACCGAATTCCTGTACGACGCCGCGTATCGATCGCGGCTGTCGAGCGAGAAGTTCATGGTCGACGGGCGGCACGTCGGCACGGGCGGCGGCAATCACTTCGTGCTCGGCGGCGCGACGCCCGCTGACAGCCCGTTCCTGCGCCGTCCCGATCTGCTCGCGAGCCTGATCGCGTATTGGCACAACCATCCGTCGCTGTCCTATCTGTTTTCGGGCCTGTTCATCGGCCCGACGAGCCAGGCGCCGCGCGTCGACGAGGCACGCGACGATCAGCTCCACGAGCTCGACGTCGCGTTCGCCGAGATGCGCCGCAACAAACTGCGCCACGGCGAGGAGATGCCGCCGTGGCTCGTCGACCGCGTGCTGCGCAATCTGCTGATCGACGTGACGGGCAACACGCATCGCAGCGAATTCTGCATCGACAAGCTCTATTCGCCGGATTCGGCGACGGGGCGCCTCGGCCTGCTCGAACTGCGCGCGTTCGAGATGCCGCCGCACGCGCGGATGAGCATCGTCCAGCAACTGCTGCTGCGCGCGCTGATCGCGCGCTTCTGGCGCGCGCCGTACACGACGCCGCTCGCGCGCTGGGGCACCGCGCTGCACGATCGCTTCCTGCTTCCGACCTTCGTCGGGATGGATTTCGACGACGTGCTGACCGAGATGCGCGACGCGGGCTTCGCGTTCGATCCGGCGTGGTTCGCGCCGCACCTCGAATTCCGCTTTCCGCTGTTCGGGCGGATCGCGGCGCGCGGCGTCGCGCTCGCGCTGCGCGGCGCGCTCGAGCCGTGGCACGTGATGGGCGAGGAGGGGGCGATCGGCGGCACCGTGCGTTACGTCGATTCGTCGCTCGAGCGGCTCGAAGTTCAGGTGAGCGGGCTGAACGACAGCCGCTACGTCGTGACCGTCAACGGCCGCGCGCTGCCGCTGCAGCCGACGGGTACCGCCGGCGAATACGTCGCGGGCGTCCGTTACAAGGCATGGGCGCCGCCGTCGGCGCTGCATCCGACGATCGGCGTGCACGCGCCGCTCACGTTCGACATCGTCGACACATGGATGCGGCGCTCGCTCGGCGGCTGCCGGTATCACGTCGCGCATCCGGGCGGCCGCAATTACGACACGTTCCCGGTGAACGCATACGAAGCCGAGAGCCGGCGACTCGCGCGCTTCGTGTCGATGGGGCATACGCCGGGCACGATGACGGTCGAGCCGGCCGCACCGAGCCGCGAGTTCCCGTTCACGCTGGATTTGCGGCGTGGCTGAGCGGATGCGCGAGCGCGTGCGGGTGCGGGGCGCGTCGAAGGCCGCGGCAACGGCGCCCGCGTCGCCGCGACGCGCGGCGTGCGGACGTAGCGCGCCGGGCGTGCCGGGCATATGGTACCGGGCAGGAATGTTAGGATTCGACATCGACGGGCGGCGCGCGCCGCGTGCGCGCGGCGTTCGCGACGCGACGGCGGCCCGGCGTCGCCGCCTTTGAAAAATCGAATCGTGCTTTCACTTTCCTCCGACGACGATCTGACCGCCGACGCGATGCAGACGCTATTCGATACGGGTTCGCAGCAGGACGCGGCCGAGCTCGGCGCGGCGCTCGCCGCGCCCGCGGTCACGGGCCGCTACGACGAACTGCGCGGCGGCGCGGCCGCGCTGTCGAGCGCGTCGCTCGCGCCCGCGTGGCGCGCGTTCTTCACGCAGCTCGGCAGCGTCGGCTTCGCCGATCTCGACCGCCGCGCCGATGCGCTGCAGCGCCGGATGCGCGAGAACGGGCTCGCCTATCATCCGCACGAGCGGGCGGCGGGCGGCGGCGCGGTGCGGCCGTGGTCGCTCGACCTGCTGCCCCTCATCATCGCGCCCGACGACTGGGCGGCCATCGAGCGCGGCGTGCTGCAGCGCGTGCGCCTGCTCAACGCGATCCTCGCCGATCTCTACGGAGAACAGACAATCCTGCGCCGCGGGCTGCTGCCGCCCGCGCTCGTCACCGGGCATCCGGGCTATCTGCGGCCGATGTGCGGCGCGCGCGCGCCGGGCGGCACGTGGCTGCACGTCGTCGCGTTCGATCTCGCGCGCGGGCCGGACGGCGCGTGGCGGATGATGGCGCAGCATACGCAAGGCCCGTCGGGGCTCGGCTATCTTCTGGAGAACCGGCTGATCGTGTCGCGGCTCTTCCCGCGCGCGTTTCGCGGCCTGCACGTGCAGCGGCTCGCCGCGAGCTATCGCGCGCTGCTGCAGAGCATGCAGGCGCTGAGCCCCGCGCGGAAGAACTCGCGCATCGTGCTGCTGACGCCGGGCCCGCACGCGGCGACCTATTTCGAGCACGCGTATCTCGCGCGCTACCTGGGCCTCACGCTCGTCGAAGGCGGCGACCTGACGGCGCGCGACCAGCGCGTCTATCTGAAGACGCTGCGCGGGCTCGAGCCGGTGCACGGCATCCTGCGGCGCGTCGACGACGAATGGCTCGACCCGCTCGAACTGCGCCCCGATTCGCTGCTCGGCGTGCCGGGGCTGATGCAGGCGGCGCGCGCGGGCAACGTGCTGCTCGCGAACCTGCCGGGCTCGGGCTTCGTCGAATCTCCCGGCATCCTCGGCTTCCTGCCGCGCCTCGCGCAGAGCCTGCTCGGCGAGACGCTGTCGCTGCCCGCGGTGCCGTCGTGGTGGTGCGGCGAGCAGGCGGCGTGCGACGAAGCGCTGCCGCTTCTCGCGCGCAGCATCGTGAAGCCGACATTTCCCGCGAGCGTGCAAGTGGGCGGCGTGTTCGAGCCGGTGATCGGCGCGCGGCTTGCGCCGCCGCAGCTCGCCGAATGGCGCGCGCGGATCGCCGCGCAGCCCGCGCACTACACGATCCAGGCAGACCTGCCGCCGTCGCTGGCGCCGACATGGGCGGGGGGCGCGGGCATGGGCGACGGCGGCGCGCGGATCGTGCCGCGGCCGCTGCTGCTGCGCGTGTTCGCGCTCGCGGACGGCGCGCTCTCGTGGCGCGTGCTGCCGGGCGGCCTCGCGCGCGTCGGCACGCGCGACGAGCTGTTCAACGCGCCGATGCCGCGCGGCGGCAGCAGCGTCGATACCTGGGTGATGACGGAAGGCGCGGTCGATCCGACGACGCTGTTGCAGACGCACCTGGGCCCGGACGACCTGCAGGAGCGATCGCGCGCGATAGCGAGCCGCGCGGCCGAGAACCTGTTCTGGCTCGGCCGCTATACCGAGCGCGCGACGAATTTGACGCGGCTCGCGCGCGCGGCGCTCGAGCGGCTGCGCGGCGAGGACGACGTCGAGACGCCCATCCACCTGCATCTGCTCGATGCATTGTGCCGCGACAACGGCCTGCTGCCTGCCGACGCGCCGTCGGCCGTCGATGCGCCGCGCGCGTTCCAGCAGGCGCTGACGCTCTCGCTCACGCCTCGCGCGGATCGCTCGACGGGGATCGCGTCGTGCCTGTTCGGGATGCGCGGCGCGGCGGCGGCGATACGCGAGCGGCTGTCGCGCGAGCAGTGGCGCCTGATCGACGACGCGACGCAACTGTTCGACGAAGCCGGCGACGCCGCCGCCGAGCCCGAGGAACAACTCGGCAACGACGCGCTGCTGCGTCTCGAGCGGCTGAATCTGCTGCTCTCGGCGATCACGGGCGCGCAGACCGACAACATGACGCGCGACGACGGCTGGCGCCTGCTGTCGATCGGCCGCCAGATCGATCGCCTCGAATTCCTGGGCGACGTGCTCGGCCACGCGTTCGACGGCGGCGCGATCCACAAGCAGGAGGGCTTCGAGCTCGTGCTCGAGCTGTTCGACAGCGGCATCACGTTCCGCTCGCGCTTCCAGCGCTGCTTCGATGTCGCGCCGCTGCTGTCGCTCGTCGTGCTCGATACCGACAATCCGCGTTCGCTCGCGTGGGTCGCGCAGGCGCTGCGGGGCCGGCTGTCGAAGGTCGAGCGCAGCGAAGGCTATGCGCTGTCGGAGCTTGCCGACGGCATTCCGGACATCGCCGGCTGGCCGCTGCATGTGCTGTGCGAGACGGACGGCGACGGCCGCCACGCGGCGCTGCTCGCGCGCCTGCAAGCGTGCTGCAAGGCGGCGCGGGATGTGTCGAACCGGATCGGCGAGCGCTATTTCAGCCACGTGCGCGACGCGGGCAGGTCGCTATGGGGATGACGAAGCAATCGCCTGCGAACGCGAAGACGGGCGCCCGCGCGCGCAAGGCGGCCGTGCGCGCGGAGCCGGCGCGCGGCGCGCTGCTGCGCGTCACGCACGACACGCGCTATCGCTACGCGGCGCGCGTCGAATCCGCACAGCATCAGGCGCGTCTGCGGCCGCTCGAGACGCCGCGGCAGCGCGTGCTCGAGTTCTCGCTCGAGATCGATCCGCGCGCCGAAGGGCTCGTCGTCGATACCGATTCGTTCGGCAACGAGCGCACGTCGTTCGCGCTCAATCAGCCGCACGAAGCATTGTTCGTGCGCAGCCGCAGCGTCGTGCGCGTCGCGCCGCCCGCGCTGTCGGCGGGCAAGCGCGGCGAGCCCCCGCCCGCGATCGCCGCGCCGAGCGACGGATGCGCGAGCGCGTGGGAGGTGGTGCGCGAGTGCCTGACGTTTCGCGCGGGGCGGCCGTTCGATCCGGCGAGCGAATTCGTGTTCGCGTCGCCGCACGTCGCATGCCATCCGGATCTCGCCGCCTATGCGGCGGCGAGCTTCACGCCGGGCCGCCCGCTCGTGCAGGCCGCGTGGGAGCTGATGCGCCGCATTCACGCGGATTTCGCGTATACGCCGGACAGTACCGACGTCGGCACGACCGCGCTCGACGCGCTCGCGCTGCGCAAGGGCGTGTGCCAGGATTTCGCGCACGTGATGATCGGCGCGCTGCGCTCGCTCGGGCTTGCCGCGCGCTACGTGAGCGGCTACCTGCTGACGCAGCCGCCGCCGGGGCAGCCGCGATTGATCGGCGCGGACGCGTCGCATGCGTGGGTCGAGGTCTACGATCCGGCCTGGCCCGAGGACGCCGGCTGGCTGCAGCTCGATCCGACCAACGATCGCGCGCCCGGCGACGATTACGTGATGCTGTCGATCGGCCGCGATTACGCGGACGTGACGCCGTTGCGCGGGGTCATTCGCGGCGGCGGCGCCGATCAGGTGCTGACCGTCGGCGTGACGGTGGAGCCGCTCGATCCGGCGTCGTGATCCGCGCGAAGGGTGCGCGGCGCAGCGGCGTCGCGCCGCATGCCGGCGAGCAACTGCCCGAGCTTTTTCCCCGCGTAACGCGCTTGCGCGACGCTCAACGCCGAATAGCCGACGACGACGCCCGCGGGCAGCGCCGCGCGCGTGCGGAACGCGTGCAGCGGCTCGAGCGCGAGGCCGGCTTTTGCCGCATCCGCGACGAACGCGCGTTCGTCGATTCCGTGTCCGAGCCACAGCACGAAATGAAATCCGGCATGCTCGCCGGAAATCGCGTACTGGCCGTGCGCGTGCCGGCGAAGCTGCTCGAGCACCGCATCGCGGCGCTGCAGGTACGCGTGGCGGCTCGTCCGCAGATGCTTCGCGAAATCGCCGCTGCCGACGAAGCTCGCCAGCGCGAGTTGCTCCGTGGTGCCGACCGAGCGCCCGACGGCTTGCGCGAGCGCCGACATCGCCGAGCGCAGCGCCGCCGGCACGACCATGAAGCCCACGCGAATTCCCGAAAAAAGCGTCTTGTTGAACGAGCCGCAGTAGATCACGCGATCGCGCACGTCGAGCGATTTCAGCGCAGGCAGCGGCGCGGACTGATAGCCGAATTCGCCGTCGTAGTCGTCCTCGATCACCCACGCGCGCCGCGCATGCGCCCAGTCGAGCAGGTCGAGACGCCGCGAGACCGACATCGTCACGCCGAGCGGCGATTGATGCGCGGGCGTCACATACGCGGCCGCGACACGGCGATGCGCGCTCAACGCGTTCGTGTCGATGCCTTCCGGGTCGACCGGAACGCAGATCGATTCGGCGCCGGCCAGCTCGAAAATTCGCCGCGCGGTTCGATAGCCGGGATCCTCGATCGCGATCCGGCTCTCGTTGCCGGCGATCGTGCGGGCAATCAGATCGATCGAATGCCGGATGCCGGTCGTGATGAAGATGTCGGCCGCGCTGCACGCGATGCCGCGATATTGGCCGAGATAGTCGGCAATCCGCGCGCGCAGCGGCTCGGCGCCCTGCGGCGGTAACGCGCAGAGCTCGGCCGGCGTCGCTTCGGACAGCCCTTTGCCGACGTGCCGCTTCCAGGTTTGCATCGGCAGCAGGGCGGGGTCGGCCAGACGCGCGACGAACGGCACGCCGGCGCGGACCGGACCATCCGGACCAGCCGGTTCGGCCGCGCGGTTTCGCGCGATCTTGCCGGCCGGCTCGCTGCGCGGACGGGACGCGTGCTTCGCCGGACGTTGCGCGGGCGCCAGATAGTCGTCGGGGACGACGGCGCTCACGCGCGTGCCCGAGCCGTGCGCGCGGGCGATGTAGCCTTCCGCGCAGAGGCGGTCGAACGCCGCCTCGACCGTGCCGCGCGCGACGCCCCATCGCGCGGCGAGCGTCCGGGTGGAAGGCAGCAGGCTGCCGCCCGGCAACAGCTTGCGCAAGATGGCGTCGCGCAGCGCGTCGCCGATGCAGTCCTGCTTCGATTGCGCGGAGCGCTCGGACAAGCCGGGCGGGCGCGGCAGGTCGAGCGGGATCGCGGTTTTCCCTCGCGTCATAGTGGTCTATTCAGGTTTCGATCAAGTGGTTCTTCGGCTTATACCACATCGCCTTTACATTCTGGCCTGCGGCCATTCGATCCGGGCCGCGTGGACCTTGCCCGAATGAACGCGACCGACAAAAACACACTGCCCGACTGGGGCTGGCCATGCTTGCTGATGCTCGTCGTCTGCCTGCCGCGCGCGACAATCGACGCGTACTTGCCGTCGCTGCCCGCGATGGCGGACGCGCTTCACGGCACCGACGCGCAGATGCAACTGACGCTGACGATGTACATGGTCGGCTACGCGCTGTCGATGCTGGTGTCCGGCCCGCTGTCCGACCGTTACGGGCGCAGGCCGGTGCTGCTCGCCGGCATGCTCGTGTATCTCGGCGCGACCGTCGCGTGTGCGATGGCGACGAGCATGCCGGCCATCGTCGTCGCGCGAGTCTGCCAGGCGCTGGGCGGCTGCAGCGGCACCGTGATCGGCCGCGCGATCGTTCGCGAGCGCTTCGATGCGGCGATGCAGGCGACGATGCTCAGCCGGATATCGGCGGGCATGGCGTTGTCGCCCGTCGTCGCGCCGCTTGTCGGGCAATGCGTCGCGCATTGGCTCGGCTGGCGCGGCGTCTTCGCATTGCTCGCGTTCGGCGGGGCGGCGGCCGCGCTGATGGTGCATCGCTACCTGCCGGAGACGCGTGTGCGCGCGACGGGCAGCGAGCGCGATGCGAGCCTGCCGAAGACTTACCTGTCGCTGCTTCGCGACCGCCGGTTCGTTCGCTACTCGCTCGCGATCGGCTTCGTCTATTGCACGTATTTTCCGTTCATCGCCGAATCGTCGGCGCTGTTTCAACGGACGCTTCACGTATCCGGCGCCGTCTATGCGGCGATATTCGGAATCACCGTGCTCGGCTACCTGATCGGTTCGAGCGTGTTTCGCCGAGCCAGCGGGCGATTCGGAATCGACGCGATCGTCGCGTCGGCCGCGGTCGTCAATCTGTGCGGCGCGGCCGCGCTATGGATCTGGACCTCCGCCGCATCGCCGTCCGTCTGGTCGATTGCGTTGCCGATGTTCGTCGTCATGGTGTCGGTCGGCGTCTCGATCCCGGCTTGCCAGTTTGCGGTGCTGCAGCCGTTCGCGAAGATCGCGGGCACCGCTTCCGGATTGTTCTTCTTCATTCAGATGGCGATGACGGCCGCATGCGGCGGGATGCTGAGCGGGCTGTCCGATGGCTCCGCGCGACCGATGGCCGTCGTCACCGCCGCATCGAGCGCGGCGTTCATGGCCGCCGCGGTGCGCTGCCGCCGCTCTTTGCCGCGGGCGGCATGACATTGCCGGCGTCGCAGGCGATGAAATGCGCGAATATGCGGTCAGCAATCCGAAGGAATGCGCGTGACGAACTGAACGTCCGTGGCGAATTCCGAGCATCGAGCGGCGAACGGACATTCGTCGCGAGCGGCGGCGCGTGGCGTGACGTCGCGATCGTCAGGACGCGAGACATCGATCGATCAATGTCGAGAACGCATCGGGCCGCTCGATCATCATCAGATGGCCGCAACCGTCGATGACGTGGTGGCCTGCGCATTGCGCGAGCGCCCAATCCGGCGCGCTCCATCCGGCGCGCGAGCGTTCGCCTGCGATCAAATGCACCGGATGGCGTTCGAACACCTGCGCGAGCGCGGCGAGATAGCCGGTGTCGCCGGTCGTTTCGACGACCGATCGCCCCATCGCGCGAAGCGTCGACGCCGGCTGATGATCGAGCCAGCGGATCGCCGTCTCCCGCATCGCGGGCGTGGGCGCATCGACCGCGCCGCCGAGCCATCCGAGCGGATCGGCGCGAAAGCCGTCGAGCATCGCTTGCGCGTCGGGCCCGCTCATCCGGCCGACCGACGCTGACCAAAACGCGTCGGCCAGCGTGAAATTGCCTTCGACGTTGACGATGCGCCGAACGCGTGCCGGATGGGCGTGCGCGAACAGCATGGCGATCGCGCCGCCGACCGAGTGCCCGACCATGTCGACGGGCGTCCCGCCGGCATGCGCATCGACGAACGCGCGCAGATGCTCGACTTGTGCGCCGAGCGTGATCGATTCGGGCGGCGCGGCGCGATGCTCGCCGTAACCGAGCAGATCGGGCGCGGTGCGCTGCGACGCGCTGCCATGCATGCCGAGGCGGCCGATGAATCCGTGGACGAAGACGACGGGCGGCGAGGCGTTCATGAGCGTTCCCGATGCCGATGAGGCGCGGCGGCCTGGTTCAGCTCCGCACGGAGTTCGTCGAGTTCGAGGCAATGCGTGCGATCGTGGTCGAGCCACTCGCGCACGAGTTCTTCGAGCGTCATTCGTCGCACGCCGTCGCGGATGCCGCAGCGCGTCAGTTGATCCGGCCGCAGCTTTCGCAGCGACGCGCACAGGCGTTGTCGCGACTCGCGGAATGCGCGAACGGCTTCGTCGAGATTCTCCCGCAGATAGCCGCGCTGCTCGGCAAGCGCCGTGCCGTCGACCGATTCGATCGCCGGCAGAGGCGTGGTCCGGACCGCGCGAATCCGCTCGGCGAAGATCGCATCGAGGTCGCGCAGGTGGCATGCGTGTTCGACGAGCGCGAAGCCGGTCCCGGGCGGCCGTTGCGCACGCTGTTCGGCTGGAATGCGTGCGATCGCATCGGCGAGTGCCGCCGGCATCCGTGCGAGCAGGCCGACGACTTCCGCGAACGGCGGCCGATTCGGCTGCGGGCCGAATACCGCGCCGTAGCTGAACAACGCGCCGCCGACGCGCCCCCGCGCTTGAACGACCTCGTGACCGTGGCGGCGCATCACGTCGGCGACCATCGCGCCGCAAAACTGCCTGGCGGTCGTATCGTGCTCGATCTCGGGGAATTTCCGCGCGATTTCGTCGGCGACGGCGGCGATCGCGGCAACGCCGACGCGCGACAGCGCGGCGAATTCGATGTAACGCTCCGGCTGCTCGATCAACGCTGCGAGCTGCTGTCCGAGCGGGGTGGTTCTGAAGCGGTCGAAACGGGAATGCATGGGCGGCGTACCCGGCAATGTAACGTATCAAAACGATACGTTATGAGGCGGATGTCGGTCAACCCGGATTTTCGACGGTCGTGATGCTCGGGCGCTCGGATGCTCGGTATTCACTCGCGGCGTTTCGTAACGCCGCGCGCCGAAACCGCCTCGCCGCCTCATCGCACGATCGCCTCCGGCAAATGCCTGCCGAGCATCGACAGCATCATCCGCGTCTTCGCGGGCACGGGCCGCGCGGCGGGATAGAGCGCATGCGGATCGAAGCCCGCCGGCGCGCGGCAGCTCATAGACCGGCCGCCAATGGCTCGTGCCGATCGCGGCGTTGATCGGGCGCATCGACGCTCGAGCGCTTCGCGTCGAGGAGGCGCAATCGCTCGAGCGTCGAAGAGGCCGAGCACGCGGATGAACGGATGCGCGGCGAGCACGCGCGGCACGTGCCCGAGCCGCCGCGCGAGACGGCCGCTTGCGCGTCGATCCGTTGATGCCGCTGCGCGCGATCCACCAGGCGGCGATCCATTCGAGCGTCGCGTCTCTGTCGGCCGTGTTCTTTCTGATGCAGGTCGGCACGGTCTCCATCTGCAGACGATCATGCTGCTGCTGCAAACGCGTTTCCATTACACGAGCGCGCAGCTCGGCCTGTTCAGCGGCTCGATCGGCGTGTGCTTCGTGCTCGGACGCCTGATCGGGCGCGCCGCGGCGGTGACGGCGCGCTCAGATATTCCATTGCGGCGCGGTGTCGTGCAGACGCTGCCTGAGCTGCTCGATCTCGTGCGAGAGCTTCGCCGTCAGCGAGACGTAGCCGGACAAGTGCGTGGGCGGCACCTGCTCGCCGGCCGGCATGGCCTGCCGGTGCGGCGGCCCGAGCCGGCTCGGCGTGCCGAACTTCAGCGCGCGCCCGGCGCCGACGAGCATTTCCTGGACCCGCCGGTTGTCCGCCTTCATCTGGATCTGGACGAAGCGTCTGCCTGCTTCGTCGTCCTCGCCGGGTTGCAGGTTCGACAGGATCTCGAGCGAGCTCATGCACAGCCGCAGGCCGCGCTGGATCGCCTCGAGCTGCGGCATCGACACGGAGATCTCCTTCGATACCGACGGCATCAGCGAACGGAGCTGCACGAGCAGCGCGTTGAGCTTCGCCATGTCCTTCAGGTGCTCGTTGTCGCTCACGTAGCGCTCGCCCGCGATCCGCGCGTGGACGGCCGCGCAGCCGCGCAGCGCGTCGGCGAGCTTGTAGCGCCACGAGTAGGTTGCGTACAGCGGCAGCGCGAACGAGAACGCGAGCGCGATCACGATGCCGACCAGCACGTTGACCGCGCGCCAGAGGCCGTCGGCGATCTCGTTGTCGCCGTGGCCGGCGACGATCACCATCGTGATCGCGGACAGGAGCGCGATGTAGCCGGCCTTGCCGATCGCGTGATACGCGCAGACGCCGCACGCGACGCTCATCACGAGAAACGTGAGCGGCGACAGATGCACGGTGGTTTGCAGCAGGATCAGCGACAGGCCGGCGATCGCGCCGATCAGCGTGCCGAGCGCGCGCTCGGCGGCCTTCTTGCGGATGTTGCCGTGATGCTGGAGCCCGCCGATCACGATCAGCACCGTGATCGTCGCCCATTCGCCGTGCGGAACGTGCAGGCCGGTCGTCAGCGCGATCGAGGCGAGCACGCTCAGCGCGACGCGCGCCGCATGGATCAGTTTCGCGTGCCGATAGCGGCGATAGGGATCGAGCACCGGACGCAACGCGTTGCGGGCGAAGCCGGGCAGGCGGGATTGTAAGGTCGACGTCATGAAACAGCGGAGTGGGCGAAAACGCTGACCGCCGCACGCGATGCGCGCCGCGGCGGGATCGATCGTTACGCTAACCTAAGCATGATGCGCTGTCCATCGCGGTGAGCACGCAGTGCTGCGGATCGTTCGCACGCGGGCCGGCCGTCATCGATGCCTGGCGCGACAGCCGGCACCGCGCGGCGCGGAACCGCTCGCGAAAAAAGCGGTGCCGCGGGGTTCGAGCGAGGCGCCGCCCGGCGACGGAGGCGCGTCAGCGCGTGAGCGCCGTGAATCCGTCGAGCAGCCGTTCGACGTCCGCGGGCTCGATCGCGCCCATCGTCGACACGCGGAACAACGCGCTCGACAGCCCGCCCTGGCCCGCATAGATCACGAAGCCGCGCGCCTTGAGGCCGTCGTGCAGTTGCTCGTACGTGACGCCGGCGGGCAGCCGGTACGCGCGCAGCACGACCGACGATTCGCCGTCCGGCAGCACGAGCGGCATCCCGCGCGCGGCTAGGCCCGCGCGCACCTGCTCGGCGAGCGCCGCGTAGCGCGCGTGGCGCGCGCGCCGGCCGCCCGCTTCGTCGAACTCGCGCAGCGCCTCGACGAGCGCGTAGTACGCGTGCACCGACGGCGTGAACGGCGTGTTGCGCGCGTCCTGCAGCTTCGCGAGCCGGCCGAGATCGAGGTAATACGTGCGGCTCGCGGCCGAGGCGAGCGCGCGGCGGCGCACGATCACGAACGCCGCGCCCGGCACGCCGTGCAGGCACTTGTTCGCGGTCGCGGCGACCGCGTCGATGTCGCCGCCCGCGAAATCGATCGCCTCCGCGCCGAAGCTGCTCACGCCGTCGACGAGCAGCCGCACGCCGCGCGCGCGGCACACGGCGGCGAGCGCGGCGAGGTCGTTCAGGCGGCCCGTCGTCGTTTCGTGATGGATCACCGCGACGTGCGTGATCGCGCGATCCGCGTCGAGCTTCCCGGCGACGCGCGCGAGATCCGGCGCCTGCATCCAGTCATGTTTCAGCACGTCGTGCGCGATTCGGTACTGCGTCGCGATCTGCGTGATCCGCTCGCCGTACACGCCGTTCTCGATCACGAGCAGCTTGCCGTTTTCCGGCACGAGCGCGGCGATCATGCTCTCGACCGCGGCCGTGCCGGAGCCCGTCATCAGCACCGCGCTCCACTCGGCCGGATCGAGCGCGTACGCGGCGACAAGCCGCACGCGCGCCTCGTCCTGCAAATCGAAGAACTCGCTTTCGCGATGGCAGAGGTCCGGCTGCAGCAGGCTCTTGCGCACGCGCTCCGTCAGCGTGACGGGACCGGGGTTCAGCAACAGCATCTTCGTACTCCTTGTCAGGCTGGCGTGGCGCCGAGGTGGCGCATCAGGCGCGTCTTCACGTCGACGGGCGTCACGGTCGGGCGGGGCAGGCCGTCGGGCACGCCCGTGCGGATCGACAGGCGCGCGAAGTGCGCGCCGCCTTGCTTCGCCGCCTGCGCGCCCGCGCGCGCCGCGTCGAGCGCCGCGTCGAGCGCCGCGTCGAGCACGCCGAGATCGTCGCCCTCGATCGCCGTCGCGTAGCCGCACGCGGCCGCCACGTTCGCGAACGACACGTATTGCGACACCGTCGCCTGGCCGCCAGTCGATTCGTGCGCGCCATTGTCGAGCAGCAGATGCACGAGGTTCGACGGCCCGTACGCGCCGAGCGTCGCGAATGCGCCCATGCGCATCAGCGCGGCGCCGTCGCCGTCGAGCGCGACGACGGTCAGGTCCGGCCGTGCGAGCGCGAGGCCGAGCGCGAGCGGCGTCACGCAGCCCATCGAGCCCACCATGTAGAGCTGGTTCGGGCGATCGTCGAGCGCGTACAGCTCGCGGCCGCAGAAGCCCGTCGATGCGAGCACGGCCGTCGAGTCGGCCGGCGTGCGCGCGACGATACGCGCGAGCGCGTCATGGCGCGTCGGCCATGCCGAGGGCGCGGCGGCGCGCGGCGTCGCGCGCGCGGCGACGTGCGCGCGACGCTCGGGCATCGCCGCGTGTTCGAGCGCGTAAGGCGCGACGCTGCCTTTCTGCATCACGAGCGCATACGGGCGGCCCGTCGCGTCCATGTGCGCGATCGCGCGGTCGAGCGCCGGACCGATCGCGTCGGCTTGCGTCGGAAACGTCTCCCACGGAATTTCCATCGTGTCGAGCATCGCGGGCGTGATCGGGCCCATCAGCGCGTGCTGCGGCTCGTCGGGCACGCCCGGCTGGCCGCGCCACGTGACGATCAGCAGTTGCGGCAGCCGGAACGTCCATGTGAGCGACGTGAGCGGACTCACCGCGTTGCCGAGCCCCGAGTTCTGCATCATCGCGATTCCGCGCCGGCCGCCGAGCGTCGCGCCCGCGACGAGCGCGACCGCATCGCCTTCGTTGGCCGCCGACACGTAATGCAGCGCCGGATCCTGCAGCACGTAATTGATGAACGGCGTCAGGTACGAGCAGGGGACGCCCGCGTACCAGTCGAAGCCGCGCTCGCGCGCCGCCTCGACGAACTGTGCGGCTTCGATCATCGCGCGTCCCCGTTGCCCGCGTTCTGCTCCGCATACGGCGTCTGGCCGTGCGCGAAATCGCCCGCGCGGCGGAAGTCGTCGAGATCGTTGACGCCGCGCCAATGGCCGTGCACGTACTGCACCTCGATCTGCTCGCCCGCGTCGATGAGCGCGTTCAGGAGCGCCGGCAGATCGAGCGCATCGAAATCGTCGCGCGCCTTCAGCGTGTCGAGCATCGCCTTCAGCCGCGCGACGCCCGCGCCGCGCACGTTCAGCAGGCCGATCCAGCGGCCGTGCGGCCCGGCTTCGCTCGCGTCGCTCGACACGCGGCGCAGAAGCGCCTTCTGGCCGAACAGCCCGCGGTCGTCGGCGGCCGAGCAGAACGCGAAGTCGCGCACGCTCTGGTTCGACGGCTGCGTCTGCGACGAGTCGACGACGACGCTGAACTCCGCCTCGCTCTCCGCGAGATCGCGCAGGATGTAGCTGCGGAACAGCAGATCGCCGTACGAGACGATGGTGTCGCCCGTCATGCGCTCGGCCGCGCACGCGAGCGACGCGAGCTCGCCCGTTTGCGCATGCCGCTCGTTGACGACGAGCTTCACGCCGGACGTGTCGATCGCATCGGCGCGATAGCCGCCGACGACCGTGATGTCGTTCACGCCCTGCTTCTTGAAGCCGTCGACGAGCCAGCGCAACAGAGGCTTGCCGGCGATCGGCAGCATCACCTTCGGCTTGTCCTCGGTGACGGCCTCGAGCCCCTTGCCGCGGCTCGCCGCGAGCACGAGCGCCGCACTCGACGCGCGCGCGCTCGACGACAGATAGATCCGCTCGGCGGCCGAGTATTCGTCGGCGTCCTGCAGCCGGAAGATCTCGTTGACGCTCGCGACGCGCTCCTCGACGTTGACGAGCGTTTCGCTGTCCTGGATTTCGCGCGCGACCGCCTGCATCGCGGACGCCGACGCGCGGATCAGATGGTTCGCCCAGATCACGGTGCTGATGCCCGCCTGGCGGAACACGTCGGTCGGCGTGCTGTAATACTTGGTCGGCACGATCACGAGCGGCGCGCGGCCGCTCCATTCGCGCGCGAACTGCAGGATCTCGTCGGGGCGCGACAGCTTGCTGTGGATCAGGATCGCATCGGCGCCGGCCTGCGCATACGCGTTCGCGCGGCGCAGCGCCTCGTCCATCCCCCAGCCGGCGATCAGCGCCTCGACGCGCGCGACGATCGAGAAATCCGGATCGCTCTGCGAATCCTTGCCGGCCTTGATCTTGCCGCAGAACTCGTCGATCTCGGCGAGCGGCTGGCGCTCGCCGTCGATGAAGCTGTTGGTCTTCGGGAACTGCTTGTCCTCGATGCACACGCCGGCGATGCCGCGCTGCTCGAGCTTCTTCACGAGCCGGCGCACGTTGTTGAAGTTGCCGTAGCCGGTATCGCCGTCGAGCAGGATCGGCAGGTCGCTCGCGTCGGCCATGAATTCGAGCACGTCGACGACCTGCGTCCAGCTCGCTTCGTTGTTGTCGCGCACGCCGAACTGCGCGGAGATCGCGAGCCCCGACGCCCAGATGCCCTTGAAGCCCGCCTCGCGAACGATCCGCGCGGACAGGCCGTTGTGCGCCTCCATCAGGAATTCGAGCGACGGGCTCGTCAGCATCCGCCGCAGCCGCGCGCTGCGCGATTCGGTGAAGTTCGGTTCGCGTGCATTCATCGGATGGCCCCTATCGTGCGTTGTTGGATGTGCGGCAGGACTTCGTCGCGCGCGCGCGCGACGTCGCCCGGAAAGTCGATTTCGATCCACGGCGAGCCCGTCACGTCCGCGATGTCGAACGTGCGGCCGCCTTCGAGCAGCAGGTCGCGCACCGCCTCTTCGTGCGGCATGTTCGCGCGGCCGCCGTCGACGTAGCCCGCGACGATCTCGGCGAGCCGCCGCGCGGCGCCTTCGCTGAAGCGGAAGAAGCCGACCGATTCGCCGATCGTGTCGTATTCGAGGCCCGCGGCGAGCTGCTTGCGCAGCTCGACCGGCACGCCGTCCTTCACGCACAGCTTGACGGGCTCGTCGCCCGTTTCGAAATCGCGGTCGATCAGCAGGCGATCGATCGCGCGCGACGGATCGGCGACGAGCGCGTGCAGGATGGCGTCGTCGTAGAGCACGTCGGCGTCCATCAGCAGCACGTCGCCGCCGCGCGTGAGCGCGCCGGCGGCCGTGTGGACGGTCAGCACGCTGCCGAGGTCGTAGCGCGGGTTGAGCACGATCTCGGCCCTGCGGTTCAGCCGCACGAGCTCGGCCTCGACCTTCTCGGACTGGAAGCCGAGCGCGAGCACGATCTCGTCGACGCCCGCCGCGTCGAGCACGCGCAGGTGCCGCTCGAGGAGCGACGTGTCGTCGAAGCGCAGCAGGCACTTCGGGAATTGAGCCTCGGGAGGCAGTTGCAGGCGCAGGCCTAGGCCCGCCGCAAGAATGATGGCTCGCATGAGTTCTCCACGCAAAGGACGCCGACCGTCTCGTCGTCGGATCAATCGGCGATCGGCTGCGGCGCGCGCCGCCGCTGCCAGTTTCTTTCACTGAAATGCAGGTACAGGAGGCCCGGCAGGCCGAGCGCGAGCTCGCGCGCGCGTTTCGCGAGCGACAGCGCGAGCGCTGCGTCGGGCGGCAGGCCGACGAGCGGCGCGAGCAGCAGATAGCCGCCTTCCTGCGCGCCGAGCGAGCCGGGGATCGCGAACGCCGCGCCGCGGATCGCCTGCCCGACGCTCTCGAGAAGCAGCGCGTCGAGCCAGCTCACCGGGTGGCCGAGGAAGCGCAGCGCGAGCCACACCTCCGCGGTGCCGACGACCCAGCCGATGAAGCTCAGCACGAACGTTGTGCGCACCTTCGCGCGTTCGCGGTACAGCCGGCCGAGCGCGTCGTCGATCGCGTCCGCGCGCGTCGCGAGCGACGACCAGTCGCGCGGGCCGAGCAGCTTCGACGCCGCGCGCAGCCCGCGCCCGAACAGGCCGCGGCGCTGCGCGAAATAGAAGAGCGCCGCGCAGCCGCCCAGCACCGCGGTCGCGACCAGCGCCGGCGTGCGCAGATGCGAGGCGGCATCGTGCGTCGCGTACGCGCTGAACGCCACGATGCCGACGAGCGCGAACACCATCTGCGCGAGCGCCTGCATCGTCGTGCTGACCGTTATCGCGGCCGCCGCGTCGGCCAGGCGCGCGCCGCGCTGCGCGAGATAGCGGACCATCAGCACCGGCCCGCCGATCTGCCCGGCGGGCAGCAGGCTGTTCACCGCCTCGCCCACCCAGCGCGCGCGCAGCGCGTCGCCGAGCCGGCTGCCGGGTTCGCCGGGCCGGAACATCACCGCGATCGCCGTCGCGTCGACGACGAGCGGCACCAGATGAAACGCCGCGACGAGCGCGAGCCCCCAGCCGGCCGACGCGAGCGTCGCCGCGACCGCGCCGAGGCCCTGCCACGCGAGGAGGGCGACGAACGCCGCCGTTCCGAGCGACAGCAGGATCATCCCGGTGCGCGTCATGAGCGCGACGGGCGGCGTGCTGCCGTTTGCCTGAATACCTGACGGAAGCCGAAGTACGCGATCGCGTCCTTCATGTTCGACACGAAGCGCTTCCACGGGCGCATGCCGGGGTCGGTCACGTACTCGAACGTGAGCGACACGCGAATCTCGTTTTCGCCGAGCGGCGTCACGCGATGGCGCAGCTTGTCGCCGTCGAAGAGCACGATGCCGCCGTGCGCGATCTGCACCGAGCCCGGCTCGTCGGGCGCGTCCGGATTGCGCGTGTGCAGCTCGTAGTCGAGCCGGCTCGTCGAATTGTCGATCACGCCGAAGAGCAGCGTGTAGCGGCGGCCGTCGTAGTACGACGTGTCGTAGTGCCAACCGATGTGATCGCCCGGCTTCGTGTAGTAGTACAGCGCGTACGCGTGCGGATCGTCGTCCGGCGACGGCAGCAGCTTGTCGCCCGTCAGCGTCTCGAGGAGGCCGACGAGCGCCTTCGACCGGTACAGCTCGGCGATGAGCGGCGCCTTTTCGTCGATCGTGTGGCGGCTCACGCTGCCGCCTTGCTTGTGGCCCGGCAGATAGTTGCGGTTAATGTCGGGCAGGAGCGCGCGGGCGCAGTCGGCGAGGCGGCCGGCGAGATCCTTCGGCAGGAATTCGTCCAGATAGAGGAACGCATCCTGGCGGGCGAAGTCGTCGCGCAGCCGTGCGCGGTCGAGCGCGGCCACGCGCGCGGCGACGGCGGCGTCAGCCGAACCGTGCGCCGCCGGTGCTTCGAGGTCCATCGTCATTTCGAGGGCTGGATTTCGGTTGAGTTGGGCGCGCCAGCGGCGGCGCTGCGGCGCACGATGCGCCAGTAGTCGATCACGACCCATGCGGCGAAGAGCGGCGCGCCGATCGCTGCCGCGAGCAGGAACGGCTCGACGCCGTCGAGCAGCGTGACGACGGGCAGCAGATACAGCACGTCCTCGGTCTCGAAGCCGCCGACGAACGCCTGCTTCGTGCCGGCCTTGCCGGCAAACGACTCGATGCGCATCCGCAGGAAGAAAATGAGCGCGACGGCCGCGCCCGCGACGGTGCCGAGCAGCACGGGCGACGCGGCCATCTGGCCGCCCGCCGCGACGACGCCGGCGCCCATGCTCACGAAGAGCGCGATCGTGACGAGCGCGTCGCTCGCGAGATCGTAGAAGTGACCGAGCCTGCTCGACTGGCCGCTGATCCGCGCGAGCTCGCCGTCGGTGTGATCGACGAAATTGGACAGCACGATCAGCAACGCGCCGGCGTTGATCCAGCCGAAGCCCGGCTGCGCGAGACACCAGGCGCCGGCGAGACCGATCGCGAGGCGCAGCGTGGTGAGGTGGTTCGGCGTGACCGGCGTGCCGACGAGCGGCGTGACGAGCCGACGCGCGAGCCGGGCGTCCCAGGTGCGGGGCGGCGGGCTCGAAATACGGTTGGCGGCGGTTTTTCTTGGGTCCATCGGCGAAATATATACGGAATTGTAATTTGTTGCTTTTTCATGACTGGAACGTGCTGATTGCGCGCAACAGAAAGAAAAGTGTAAGGTTTTGTACCGTCTCGCCGAGGCCGCCGCGACCCCCGAACGTCGAGCAGGCCACGCCGCAAGTCGCGCCCGGATTTGATTTCGGGCAAATAGCCAGCAAATCCGGCAAGTTACTTTTGCACGGGGCGGACACTATGCCGCGGTGCGGTCTGCGATACTCCGGCCGTGCTTCCGCCACCCGGCCACGACTGCCGCCGGCGCCGGGAGCGCGCGCCACTCCGGAGACACCCCTGCGGCGCTGCGTCGCCAGATCTAATACAACCGTTCGACATTCAGCCATGCCAACCTCTCGTATCCTCGCCCCCAGTCTGCGCTCCCTCGTCCGCACCGCCGACGAGGCCGCCGCGCTGATCGGCCCGAACATGACCGTCGCGATGAGCGGCTTCACCGGCTCCGGCTATCCGAAAGCGGTGCCGGCCGCGCTCGCCGCGCGGATCGCGGCTTCCCACGCGCGCGGCGAAGACTTCCGCATCAACGTGCTGACGGGCGCATCGACCGCGCCCGAGCTGGATGGCGCGCTCGCGAAGGCGGACGGCATCTCGATGCGGCTGCCGTACCAGTCCGATCCGACGCTGCGCGACAAGATCAACGCGGGCGAGCTCGACTACCAGGACATCCACCTGAGCCACGTCGCGCAGTACGCGTGGTTCGGTCTGTTCGGCGAGCTGGACGTCGCGATTGTCGAAGTCGCGGGCATTCGCGAGGACGGGCGCCTGATTCCGTCGGCGTCGGTCGGCAACAACAAGACGTGGCTCGACCAGGCGAAGCGCGTGATCCTCGAAGTGAACGCGCGGCAGCCGCTCGGCCTCGACGGGATGCACGACATCTATTACGGCACCGCGCTGCCGCCGAACCGCAAGCCGATTCCGCTCGTGAAGAGCGACGACCGGATCGGCGAGCCGTATCTGCGCTGCCCGGCCGAGAAGATCGTCGCGATCGTCGAGACCGACGCGCCTGATCGCAGCAACGCGTTCGCCGCGCCGGACGAGACGTCGAAGCAGATCGCCGGACTCCTGATCGATTTCCTGCGCCACGAGATCAAGCGCGGCCGCCTGCCCGAAAACCTGCTGCCGCTGCAGTCGGGCGTCGGCAACATCACGAACGCGGTGCTCGCCGGCCTCGGCGAGGGCGGCTTCTCGAACCTGACCGCGTATACGGAAGTGATCCAGGACGGCATGCTCGATCTGCTCGCGAACGGCACGCTGAGCTTCGCGTCGGCGACCGCGCTGTCGCTGAGCCCGGACGCGGTGAAGCGCTTCGCCGACGAGATCGACACGTTCCGCTCGAAGATCGTGCTGCGGCCGCAGGAGATCAGCAACCATCCGGAACTGGTGCGGCGTCTGGGCATCGTCGCGATGAACGGGATGATCGAGGCCGACATCTACGGCAACGTGAACTCGACGCACGTGATGGGCACGAAGATCCAGAACGGGATCGGCGGCTCCGGCGATTTCGCGCGCAACGGCTATCTGTCGTGCTTCATGTCGGCGAGCACCGCGAAGGGCGGCGCGATCTCGCGGATCGTGCCGATGGCGAGCCACGTCGATCATACCGAGCACGACGTCGCGGTCGTCGTGACCGAGCAGGGGCTCGCGGATCTGCGCGGGCTGTCGCCGAAGCAGCGCGCGCGCAAGATCATCGCGAACTGCGCGCACCCCGATTACCGGCCGATGCTCGAAGACTACTTCGAGCGTGCGAGCCGCGAGAGCTTCGGCAAGCAGACGCCGCACCTGCTCGGCGAAGCGCTGTCGTGGCACGAGCGCTACGTGCGGACCGGCTCGATGAAAGCCTGACTTCCGGTACGGCAAGGCGCCGGGCGGGCGGCATCTCCCGCCCGGACAGGCGAATGAAACGGCGCGGCACCGGAAGGTGGCCGCGCCGTTTCGTTGTGGCGCTGTTGTGGGACGTTGTGCGTAGAGGCTTGGCGCGGTATCGAGTTCGGGCGAGGGAGTCTCGAGGATGTACTCGGTTCCGGCGAGAAACTGCGGATGCACAGTCTTCTTAAAAACAGTTCGTGATACTACTGAATGCGGTGACGGCCGCTCTCGTCGAATGGATGGCGCTGCCGTTGCGCGGCGAGCGGGCATCGATTCGTCAGGCATCGACCGGGACGGCTCGTCTGTCTGGTCGATTCAATCGTTATTGCATCGATTTCGATTATTTAGCGGACATATGATGGGGTATGCAGAAAAGTTGTCTCTTGTGCGAGTTAAAATGAACCTGATGTAACAAAGATGTTTCGCCCGACGTTCCGGCATGCATTCGGACTGTCCGCTCGCCCGGCCGGCTTCTGCTCGCATGCGGCGGATATTTTCAACCGGGTTGCAATTACTTCGAGGTGGGATTACTGTGGGACAACAGGTCGCGCAAACGATTGCGAATACATATTAAGTAGTCTGAGAAATCAGGCCGGGCGCTATGAAGTAGTGATTGAGTAAATTGGCAGCCAGGCGAGGAAATGTCGCCCGGAAGGAGCGCCCAAGATAAAAATCTCCGCGTTGTTCGACACTCGCTCCGCTTCGGAGAGAATCCTCTTATTTCAAATTCATTGAATCAAACTTACAGTCCCGTTTGTAAGAAAAAATTATTTCCACTTGCCAAATTTACGAGCGTTCTATAAGTTTACAGCGTAGACTGTAACGATATGAACGATTGTCACGCCGGTGTCGCTGAGGGCCGCTAAGGTGTGACGCTTCAGATAAAACCCGATGCTTGGATGCTGTTTCCGCCGCAATCGCAACGGCGTATTGATTTATGTGTACGCTGTATTTGATTTAACGGAAGCGCATCTTACCGATTACCGATGCGGAAAGCCGGCGCATGCCGGTTCGCAGGGATTGGGCTGGGCGGAAGGGGGGGAATGCCGCTGAGAAAAAACAGCAGCGTAAACGGTTTCCGTGGAATATATTCCTGGAACCCATGGCCGTTTGTTTGCCTTTGTCGGCGATTGCCAATCTAATTCCCCAAGCCGCTTTGACTGATAGTCGGCATCGAGTTATGTGGTCGCTAATACATTCGAAGAAATAAATTTGGGTATTTTGACAAAGCGCAAGCTAATCTGGTTTTGCGCAGTCGGTACCCGACGCCTGTGATTTGTGGACAGACCATGAACGACGATGCACTGCCGGGTCATTCGCCGGATTTGCTGGATTTCGACGAGGATTTTATCAAAATCGACGCAGCCATCTGCGAATACGATTCCGTCGGTTATGCGCCGCAACGCAAGGGCGAGAGTGCGTTCCAGTGGGCGTCCGTCGAAACGGCTTGTCTCGCGCTATTGAAAAAGGCGAAGGACGTTCGGGTCGCCATCTGGCATCTGCGCGCATGTATCGCGCGGCGCGGATTGAGCGGGTTGGCCGACGGCGTTCGATTGCTGGCCGATCTGATGAGCGCGCCCGTCGAGGCATTGCATCCTCGCGCGCTGCCTGACGAATCGCCGGGCGAGACGCTCCTGATTCATCTCGGCTGGCTTGCGGGGCCGCAGTTTCTGCATCAGCTCGGCGGTTCCCGGTTCGAAGACCGCGATGCGACGCTCAACGACCTGATCGGCGGGCGGGCCGCCGCGATCGTGGAGGATCGCGGCTATCGCGATAGAGCGAATACTCTTGTACATGACATTCAGGATTCCTTATCGCGAATCAGGAAATCGATTGCAGTGGTGGAGCAGGAGCTCAACCTCTCTCGCGCGCTCGACCTGTTGAGCGTCGCGGCGTCGCGGCTTGCGCAAACGGGATCGGGGAGCGAGGCAAACGCAAGCGTCGCCGATGAGAAACTGGCCGATGCAGCGCCCGGCTCGCCGGCGCCCGGCGCGCAGCAGCCCGCCGCGGGGCCGGGCGGCGGGCTGAGGTCGAGGCAGGAAGTCGGCGCGGCGCTCGAGCGGATCGTCGAGTACTTCCGCTTGCACGAGCCGAGCCATCCGGCGCCGATCTTCCTGTCGCGAATTCAACGAATGCTGGGGGCGGGTTTCGAGGAAGTGATGGCGGAGCTCTATCCCGAGGCGGCATCTCTCGTGGCCCAACTGAACCGGCCGCAGAGCTCCATCAAGTAACGTGAACAACTTCGTGTAGAGGGTTTGCTCATCATGGTTCGACAAAAGGATGGACAGAAATTCATCGGGGAGAGTCGTGCGCCCCGCGTGCAGATTGAATACGACGTCGAGGTGTACGGATCGCAGAAGAAGGTCGAGCTGCCGTTCGTCGCGGGCGTGATGGCGGACCTGTCGGGCGACAACGTCGAGCCGCTCGGTCCCGTCGAGGATCGGCGCTTTCAGGAGATCGACGTCGAGAACTTCGACGAGCGGATGGCGCAGATCGCACCGTCGCTCAGCTATCACGTGAAGAACGTGCTCACCAACGACGGCACGCTGATTCCGATCGATCTCACGTTCTCGTCGATGGAGTCGTTCGAGCCCGCGGCGGTCGTCAAGCGCATTCCCGAGCTGTCGACGCTGCTCGAGGCCCGCAACCGCCTGAAGGAGTTGCTGACCTACATGGACGGCAAGGCGGCGGCCGAAGACGTGATCCAGGAATTGCTGAAGAGCCCGCAGTGGGCGAACGAGGCCGACGCGGCGCCGGGGCAATCCGGCAGCGCCGGTGAGGGTGGAGACCATCAACCGGAAGAGGGTGCGAAATGAGTATGCAGCAGCTTGAATCGTCTGCCGAGAAGGTGGTCGTCGATCAGAACAACGTCAACGAGGATCTGAAGGACATCCTGCGCCGCTCGTTCCGGCCGCGCACCAACGAAGCCGCCGAGGCGGTGCAGAACGCCGTCGAAACGCTGCTCACGTATGCGCGGCGCAGCCGGGTCGTGGTTCGCGAGGATGTCGCGCAGACGATCGAGCAACTGGTTGCCGAGCTCGACAAGAAGATCTCCGAGCAACTGACTCTCGTGCTGCACAACAAGCGCTTTCAGAGTCTCGAAGGCGCGTGGCGCGGATTGCACTACCTCGTGTCGAACACCGACACGAGCGAGAACCTGAAGATCCGCTACCTGAACATCTCGAAAGCGGATCTCGGCAAGACGCTGCGGCGCTTCAAAGGCGTCGTGTGGGACCAGAGTCCGATTTTCAAGATGATCTACGAGCAGGAGTACGGCCAGTTCGGCGGCGAGCCGTTCGGCTGCCTGATCGGCGATTTCTATTTCGACCACAGCATGCAGGACGTGTCGATCCTCACCGAGATGTCGAAGATCTCGGCGGCCGCGCACGCGCCGTTCATCGCGGCCGCCGCGCCCGGCCTCCTGCAGATGGACGACTGGAGCGAGCTGTCGAATCCGCGCGACGTGTCGAAGATCTTCACCGCGACCGAATACGCATTCTGGCGGCGCCTGCGCGAGAGCAACGACTCGCGCTATCTCGCGCTCACGCTGCCGCGCTTTCTCGCGCGCGTGCCGTATGGCCCGAAGACGCAGCCCGTCGAAGAGTTCGGTTTCGAGGAGAAGGTCGATCCGAACCGCGCCGAGGACTTTTGCTGGGCGAACTCCGCTTATGCGATGGGCGCGAACATCACGCGCGCATTCAAGACCTACGGCTGGTGCACGAAGATTCGCGGCGTCGAGTCGGGCGGCGCGGTGGAGGTGCTGCCGAAGTTCGTGCTGCCGTCGCAGGATCGCGAAGTCGATCTGCACTGCCCGACGGAAATCGCGATCTCGGACCGCCGCGAGCACGAGCTGTCGGAGTCCGGCCTGATGCCGCTCGTGTACCGGAAGAATTCGGACACCGCCGCGTTCATCGGCGCGAAGACCGTGCACCGTCCGGCGATCTACGAGGACGACGATGCGACCGCGAACTCGAATCTGTCGTCGCGGCTGCCGTACATCTTCGCGACGTGCCGCTTCGCGCACTACCTGAAGTGCATCGTGCGCGACAAGATCGGCTCGTTCAAGTCGGCCGAGGACACGCAGCGCTGGCTCAACGACTGGCTGATGAACTACGTGGACGGCGACCCGAGCATCTCGAGCGAGGTGACGAAATCGCAGCGTCCGCTGTCGGCGGCGGAGGTGGTCGTCGATGAGATTCCGGAGAACCCCGGCTACTATCGCGCGCAGTTTTTCCTGCGCCCCCATTTCCAACTGGAGGGTTTGACCGTTTCTCTCCGGCTGGTTTCGAAGCTTCCGTCGACCAAGCAAGAGGTGACGACCTGAGCCGCGACTCCCGGGCCGGTTGCGGTTTCGCTTAAAGAAGGAGGTGTTCGAGGCGCTGCGGGACGGAGTCGAACCGTTTCGCAGCAGATTCAACAGCGGTCTTTTCGATATGGTCTTGTTATAACTAATTAGGAGTTCATAGCATGGCAAATGCGTTGGTTGATTACTTCTTGCAGATCGATGGCGTCGAGGGCGAGTCGACCGATCAGCAATACCCCGGCCTGATCCAGATTCAGAGCTGGCAGTGGGCGGAAGAGAACTCCGGCCGTTGGGGCTTCGGCAGCGGCGGCGGCGCAGGCAAGGTCGAGATGAAGGACTTCGAGTTCCGCATGGTGTCGAACAAGGCTTCGCCGAAGCTGTTCCTGATGTGTGCGACGGGCGAGCACATTCAGAACGCGAAGCTGATCTGCCGCAAGTCGGGCAAGGGCCAGCAGGAATTCCTGACGATCTCGTTCGCGAGCGGCCTCGTGTCGTCGTTCCGCACGCTCGGCAACATGCCGATTTCGCAGCTCGGCCACGCCAGCGGCGAAGTCGACGGCGTGCTGCCGACCGACCAGATCCGGATCAACTTCGCCCAGATCGAGTTCGAGTACCGCGAGCAGCGCAACGACGGCACGATGGGCGCGGTGATCAAGGCCGGATACGACCTCAAGCAGAACGCCCCGATCTAACCCGTCGGAAGGTTCTGGTTTCCAGGCTAACCTTGGGCAGTGTTGTGGCCTCGCGCCACAACACTCGGGAACACGCACATGAGCGATCTTCAACTCTACAACAAGCTGTCGAGACGGATTCGTCGCCATTCGCTTCAAGAGGTCGTCACCGATCACCTGGTCGACCTGATGAATCACGCGATCCGCGGCGCGCGCATGCGTATCGCGAACGACAGCCCGGCGGCGCATTCGGTGTTGAACTTCGGCTGTCCGCCGATGCAGACGGCCGGCGCGACGAAGATCAATCCGGCTCATGCGGCCGCGCACATCTGCGAGGTGATTCGTCGCTTCGAGCCGCGCGTGGATCCCGTCGCCACGACGGTCAAGCCTCGGACCGAGAGCCGCAAGCGTCTCGCGCAGACGATCTATTTCGATGTGTCGATGAAGGCGCGCGAAGACGGAGCCGAGCTCAGGGCGAGCCTCGCGCTCGATTACCTGAGCGGCTATTTCAGCCTGGCGGACGACCGATGAGCGGCGAACGGCGATGAATTTCCTCGATCACTACAACGACGAATTGCGCCAACTGCGCGATGCGGGCGCGCGCTTCTCCAAGGAGCACCCGCAGGTTGCGTCGGCGCTCGGGCTGCATCCCGATGCGGTCACTGATCCGTTCGTCGAGCGGCTGCTCGAGGGCGTCGCGTATCTGTCGGCGCGCGTGCAGAAGCGGCTCGATCGCGAGTGCGCGGAGTTCGCGCAGCAGGCGCTCGGGCGCATCTGTCCGCTCTATATGGCGTCGACGCCCGCGATCTCGACGTTCGCGTTCCATCCGGATCTCGGCTCGCCTGACGCGTTTCGCGGCAACACGCTGCCGCGCGGCTCGCTCGTTGCCGCGCACCTGCCGGGCCGCAAGCTGCCGGTGATGTTCTCGACCGCGCGCGACGTCACGCTGCTGCCGCTGCGCATCGCGTCGGTCGAGTGCAGACGCAGCATCACCGGGCTGCCGGCGCTGCTCGCGCAGCGGCTTGCGTCGTCGCACGCGGTGCTGCGCTTCAGGTTCGAGGTCGAGGGCGGCGCGTCGATCGCGGAGCTCTCACGCGAGGATGACGGATTCAAGCCGCTGCACCTGAGCCTCGCGGGCGATCTGCCGCGCGCGTATGCGCTGCATCGCGCGATGCTCGCCGACACGACCGCGTGGTACGCGCTCGTGTCGACGAACCGCGGCGACGAGGTGTTGACGCTGCCGATGTCGGGCATCCGGCTGTCCGGCGTCGACGACGCGGAGGCGCTGCTGCCGGAGGAGCTCGGCGGGTTGCCCGGCCTGCGGCTGTTGCGCGAGTACTTCGCGCAGCCGACGCGTCTGCTCGGCGTCTACGTCGACGCACTGGCGGAGATCGCCGCGAAGGCGCCGTCCGCGCGCGCGTTCGAGCTGTTCTTCGCGTTGCGCGACGCGCCGGGCGATCTGGTCGGCGACGTCGACGCGAGCCAGTTTCGCCTGTTCGCGACGCCGGCGATCAATCTGTATTCCAAACGTTTCGATCCGGTGCCTTACGACGCGAATCAGCCCGAGCAGTGGATTCCCGTCGACCGGATGCGGCCCGCCGCGCATCACCTGTGGGCGCTGACCGAGGTGTTCGTGTGCGAGACCAACGGCCGCGCGCATCGCGCGCGCTCAGTGCTCGAGACGGCGGGCTACGAAGGGCATGAAGGCTCGATCCGCTACGGCATGCGGCGCGAGGACGCGCTGCTTGTCGACGGCGTGCGGCGTGATCGGTTCGATCCGCTCGCAAGCCACGACCTGATCGCCGTCTCGATGGTCGACGACACGCTCGCCCCGGACGACGTCGCGACGATCACGGGCCGCGCGCTCGTGGCCGATCGCGACTGGCGTCCGAGCGGGCTGCTCGACGCCGAGCTGCAACTGCTCGATCCGACGGCGGTGAAGCGCATCGAGTGCCTGTGGCCGGCGAGCGCGCCGCGCGGCAGGCCGAGCATCGACGCGTGCTGGGAGGCCGTGTCGCACGTCGGCCGCAATCCGCTCGCGCTGCGCGCACCGCAGCAGGACGTGACGGCGCGCATCGTCGAGCAGTTGCTGCTCGCGATCGACAAGGACGACGCGCTCGACCGTCAGCGGCTCGAGAGCCTGCGCTCGGTCCTGCTGCGCTCGCGCTTCGTCGCGGCGGGCCGCGCGACGCCGACGGCGCTCGTGCGCGCGACGCAGGTCGAGATCGACATCGCCGAATCGCTGCACGCGGATCGCGGCGGCTGGCTGTTCGGGCGGCTGCTCGCGCACGCGCTCGCCGAGGCCGCGACGCTCAACGACGGCATCGAGATCGTCGTGCGGCTCGACGGCGAAGCGGCGAGCACGCACACGAACGTCGCGTCGCGCGACGGGAGGCTCGCATGACGACGCTCGAGCGCGTGACCCAGGCGCTGACGCCGCGCCGCACGTTCTTCGAGCTGATGCGGCGGGTCGAAGCGCTGCAGCGCAGGCACGACAAGCGCTCGGCGCGCAGGCGCCGGATGCCGAAGTGGCTGCGCATCGAGCAGCCGGCGGAGATGCATTTCGCGAGCACGGAAGTCGAGCGCGTGCACGTGGCGCTCGCGCGCTTCATCGAGGACGACGACCACCCGCAGGTCACGGTGGCGCAGCGTCACTTCGGGCTGTTCGCGCCGTACGGGCCGCTGCCGTTGCACGTGACCGAGCACGCGATGCAGGAGAAGCGCTTCGAGCGCAACGCGGCGTTCGAGCGCTTCGTCAACGTCGCGTGCGGCGATCTCGCATGGCTGCATTACTCGGCGTGGTCGTCGATGCATCCGGTGCTCGGCTACGAGCGCGCGCGCAATCCGTTCGTCGAGCGCGTGACGGCGCTCGCCGATGCGCGTCGCGCGCAGCAGGGCGACGGCGAGCCGTTCGAGCAGCACGCGCTCGCATGCCGGCGCGCGTTTCCGGGCATCTACTGCGCGCCGCGCCGCTCGCTCGCCGATCTGCAGCGGCTGCTGTGCGCGTACTTCGGCGTCGCGCTGCGGGTCGTGCCGCGCCACGGCCGCTGGGTGCCGGTGCCGGCCGCGCCGAGCCGCGCGCGGCGGCTCGGCGGATGGCGGCTCGGCGCGCGGATCTGGGATGTGCAGCACTCGGTCGAGATCGTCGTCGGTCCGATCGAGGCCGACGAGTTCTACCGGTGGCAACGCCGCGCGGCCGCCGTGATGGCGCTGTCCGCGGTCGTGACGGATTTCGTCGACGGACGAATTTACCCCGTCATCAAGGTTCAGGTGTGGACGCGCCCTGAGCTTGCAGGAAGGGTTGGGTGCATGCGCGTCGGCGTCGACGCGTGGTCACGGCCGAATCGGGCGCTGCGCACCTTGACTGTCTTTGAATCTTTTCGGGACTAGACGTGAATCGCGAACGCATATTCAACTGTCTCGGCCGCACGACCTATGCGGCCCTCGTCGATGCGACGGCGCTAGGCCGATCCCGTCGGCACGCCTTCATCGATCTCGATCACTGGGCGCTGTGCCTGCTGCAGCGCGAGCAGAGCGATCTCGCCCGGCTGTTCGAGCAGTTCGGCAGCGATGTCGGCGAAGCGAAGCGCCGGATGGAGAAGGCACTCGACGGCTTCGACGTCAGCGGCGACTCGCTGCGCGACATCTCCAGCTCGCTCGAGCGCAGCGTCGGGCCGGCCGTCATCTGGAGCCAGATCGCGGCGCGCGCGGCCAAGGTGCGCTCCGGCCACCTGCTGCTCGCGTGGCTCGACGAGGATCTGACGCGCCGCTGGCTGCAGCAGCGCGTGCCGAGCGGCATCACGTCGGTCGCGCTCGACGAAGTGGTGAAGCGCTACGAGGCGCTCGCGGCCGGCTGGCCGGAGACCGACGAAGCGCCCGCCGCGGCCGGCGGCGGCGCGCTCGGCGAGCATGCGGGCGAAGCCGGCGCCGAAGGCGCGAGCGACGCGCTCGTGAAATGGGCGACGTGCGTGACCGAGCAGGCCGCGCGCGGCGAGCTCGATCCCGTCGTCGGCCGCGACGACGAATTGCGCACGGTGATCGACATCCTGTCGCGCCGCCGGCAGAACAACCCGATCCTCGTCGGTGAGGCGGGCGTCGGCAAGACGGCCGTCGTCGAGGCGCTCGCGCAGAAGATCCATGCGGGCGCAGTGCCGCCGGGCCTGATCGGCGCGCAGGTGTGGGCGCTCGATCTCGCGCGGATGCAGGCGGGCGCGGGCGTGCGCGGCGAGTTCGAGCAGCGGCTGAAATCGCTGATCGACGCGGTGATCGCGTCGCCCGCTCCGATCATCCTGTTCTGCGACGAGACGCACACGCTGATCGGCGCGGGCGGCGCGGCCGGCACGGGCGACGCGGCGAACCTGATCAAGCCGATGCTCGCGCGCGGCCAACTGCGGATGGTCGCCGCGACGACGTGGTCCGAATACAAGCAGTACATCGAGCCGGACGCCGCGCTCGTGCGGCGCTTCCAGGCGGTTCCCGTCGATGAGCCGGGCGACGACGCGGCGGTCGACATGCTGCGCACGATCGCGCCGCGCTTCGCCGCGCATCACGGCGTGCGCATCGTCGATTCGGCGCTGCGCGGTGCGGTCGAGCTGTCGCGCCGCTATCTGCCCGCGCGGCAACTGCCGGACAAGGCGATCAGTCTGCTCGACACCGCGTGCGCGCGCGTTGCGATGAGCCAGAACTGCGCGCCCGCCGAGCTCGAGCGTTTGCGGCATCAGGCGTTCGCGATCGGCCAGACGCTCGATTGGCGCGCGAGCGACCGCCGGATGGGCGTGCGCACGCCGGGCGACGAAGCCGGGCTCGAAGGCCGCCGCGCGAGCCTCGTGCAGCAGGCGTCGACGCTCGAGACGGTGGTCGGCGCGCAGCGCGACGAAGTGCGTTCGTGGCTCGCGCGCCTGAACGACGAAACGCATGTGTCGGCTGATAGCGACGGCGACGGCGATTCGTTCGCCGCGCGCATCGGCGCGAATCGCTGGGTGCGTCCGTGGGTCGACGAGCACGTCGTGTCGGAGGTGCTCGCCGAATGGACGGGCGTGCCCGTCGCGCAGCTCGCGCAGGACGACGCGCAGCGCGTCGTCGAGCTCGAGGGCGCGCTGAACGCGGGCATCCACGGGCAGACGGGCGCGATGCGCTCGATCGCGCAGGCGCTGCAGGTGTCGCACTCGGGGCTCAACGATCCGCGCCGGCCGCTCGGCGTGATGCTGCTCGCCGGCCCGACCGGCACCGGCAAGAGCCAGGCGGCCGCGAAGCTCGCCGAGCTGTTGTTCGGCGGCGAGCGCAACCTGTTGCAGTTCAACATGAACGAATTCCAGGAAGCGCACACGGTGTCCACGCTCAAGGGCGCGCCGCCCGGATACGTCGGCTACGGCAAGGGCGGGCGCCTGACCGAGGCGGTGCGCAAGAAGCCGTATAGCGTGCTGCTGCTCGACGAATTCGATCGCGCGCATCCGGACATTCATGAGGTGTTCTATCAAGTCTTCGATCAGGGCTGGATGGAGGACGGCGAAGGCCGCCGGATCAGCTTCCGCAACTGCCTGATCCTGCTGACGAGCAATCTCGGCGACGTCGAGATCGAAGCGGCGTGCAAAGCCGATCCGCGGATTTCGCAGGCGAAGCTCGACAAGCTCGTCGGCGAGCGGCTGCAAGGGCGCTTCTCGCCCGCGCTGCTCGCGCGGATCCAGCTCGTCGCGTTCCGCCCGCTCGACATCGACGCGCTGACCGGCGTCGCGACGCAGGCGCTCGACGAGCTCGGCGAGCGCCTGGCCGAGAACGATCTGCAATGGCGCGCGGACGAAGGCGTCGCGTCGTGGGTCGCGCACGCGGTGTCGCAGCATCCGGCGAACGGCCGCGCGGTGCGCGACCTGCTGCGCCAGCACGTGATGCCGGCCGTCGCGCGCGGCGTGCTCGCCGCGCGGGCGGAAGGGCGCGCGCTGAAGACGGTACGGCTCGCCGCGCACGAGAAGCTGTCGCTCGTGTTCGACGAGGACGCATGGGAGCTGAGCGGCACGGATGCCGCGGCGCTCGGCGAGCAGGCCGCTGCAGCGCAAGCGTGCGACGCGCACGAAGATGCTCATGGTGCCCCCGAGTCGCATGACGCGCATGAAGCGATCGGCGGCGCGCGTGCCGATGCGGGCGACGAACCTCAGGCCGACGCGCATCGGTCCGACGAAACGACCTCGGCGAACGCCGGCACGACGGGAGAACCGTCATGCGTCTGATCGAATTGCGTAGTTCCCTGCTGGACCCGGACGCGGTGGCGCTGAGCTTCGTGGTGCACGAGAACCTGTCGCAGGAGCCGTCGTATCAGCTCGACCTGCTGAGCCACGACCCGGATCTGGATTTCGACGCGCTGCTCGGCTCGACGCTGTCGGCGGACATCGATCTGGGCGGAGGCGATGTGCGCACGTTCAACACGCACGTGTTCGGCGGTTACGACACGGGGCAGATGAGCGGGCAGTACACGTACACGCTGGAACTGAGGAGCTGGCTGTCGTTTCTCGCGGAGAACCGCAACAGCCGGATCTTCCAGAACGTGAGCGTGCCGCAGATCGTCGAGCAGGTGTTTCAGGGGCACCAGCGCAACGGTTATCGGTTCGAGCTGGAAGGCGCGTACGAGCCGCGCGAGTACTGCGTGCAGTTCCAGGAAACGGATCTGAACTTCGTGAAGCGGTTGCTGGAGGACGAAGGGATCTATTTCCGGGTCGAGCACGAGCAGGACCGTCACGTCGTCGTGATCTCGGATACGCAGCGGTTCGAGGATTTGCCGCTGCCGAACGATGAGCTCGAATACTTGCCGGACGGCGAGGAATCGCGAGCGATCCAGGGGCGCGAAGGCGTGCAGCGGTTGCAGCGCACGCGGCGGATCAAGTCGAACAACGTTGCGCTGCGCGACTTCGACTATCACGCGCCGTCGAACAAGCTCGATAGCGATGCGCGGCAGGAGTCGCCGCCGAATCTCGAGGGGATTCCGCTCGAATACTACGACTACGCCACGGGCTATCGGGACCCGGAGCAGGGCGAGCGTCTCGCGCGCCTGCGGCTCGAAGCGCTTCAGGCGGAATCGCACACGCTGGTGGGCGAGGCGAATGCGCGCGCGCTGGCGACGGGCCGGGCGTTCACGCTGATCGGGCATCCGGCGCTGGGCCGCAATCGGCGGTACTACGTGACGAACAGCGAGCTGACGTTCATTCAGGACGGACCGGATAGTACGTCGCAGGGGCGCAACGTCGCGGTCAAGTTCCGCGCGCTCGCCGACGATCAGCCGTATCGGCCGCTGTTGACGACGCCGCGCCCCGAAGTGCCGGGCATCCAGAGCGCGACGGTGGTGGGGCCGGAGATGTCGGAGGTGCATACCGACAAGCTCGGGCGCATCCGCGTGCATTTTCATTGGGACCGCTACAAGACGACCGAGGCCGATGCGTCGTGCTGGATTCGCGTGTCGCAGGCATGGGCGGGCAAGGGCTGGGGCGTGATCGCGATGCCGCGGGTCGGGCAGGAAGTGCTCGTCACGTATGTCGACGGCGATCTCGACCGGCCGCTCGTGACGGGCATCGTCTACAACGGCGAAAACCCGACGCCATACGACTTGCCGAAAGACATCCGCTACACGGGCCTCGTGTCGCGCTCGATCAAGCGCGCGGGCGGCTTCCAGAACGCAAGCCAGATCACGTTCGACGACCAGCGCGGCGCGGAGCGCGTGATGATCCATGCGGAGCGCGACATGCAGCAGACGGTCGAGCGCAACAGCTCGACGTCGATCGCGCAGGACCTGAACCTGTCGGTGAAGGGGACGTCGACGTCGGTCGTCGGAATCTCGGTCAGCTTCACCGGAATCTCGGTGTCGTACACGGGGCTGTCGGTGAGCTTCACCGGCGTATCGGCGAGCTTCACCGGCCTGAGCACGTCGTTTACCGGCGTGAGCGCGAGCTTCACCGGCGTGTCGACTTCGTTCACTGGCGTCGATACGAGCTTCAAGGGCGTCTCGACCTCGTTCACCGGCGTCGACACGAGCTTCAAGGGCGTATCGACTTCGCTTACCGGCGTGAGCACGAGCATCACCGGTTCCAGCAATTCGGTGACGGGCGTGTCGAACAGCATGACGGGCATCTCGTCGTCGTGGACCGACGTCAGCATGTCGACGACCGGCCAGTCGCAGAGCATCACCGGCGTGTCGCTGTCGTACACGGGCACGTCGAACAGCATGACGGGCACGAGCACGTCGGTGACGGGCACCTCGACGAGCATCACCGGCACGTCGATGTCGAACACCGGCAGCTCGACGAGCATCACGGGCACGTCGATGTCGACGACGGGCAGCTCGACGAGCGTCACCGGGTCGAGCGTGTCGACGACGGGCAGCTCGGTCAGCACGACAGGATCGAGCGTATCGACGACGGGCAGCAGCGTGTCGACGACAGGCTTCAGCTTCTCGTACACCGGCGTCAGCTATTCGGATACCGGCATCGACCTGAAGAAGGTCGGCATGCAAGTGAAGAGTTGATCCTATGAGCGATATTCATTCACAAGCGGTTGCTTCGGCCGCGTCGCCTGACGGGAACGGCTCGCTGCGCGCGGCGTTTGCATCCGCGGATGCCGGGACGATCGGAGGGTGGCCATGCGTCTGATCGAACTGCGTAGTCCCCTGCTGGACCCGGACGCGGTGGCGCTGAGCTTCGTGGTGCACGAGAGCCTGTCGCAGGAGCCGTCGTATCAGCTCGACCTGCTGAGCCACGACCCGGATCTGGATTTCGACGCGCTGCTCGGCTCGACGCTGTCGGCGGACATCGATCTGGGCGGAGGCGATGTGCGCACGTTCAACACGCACGTGTTCGGCGGTTACGACACGGGGCAGATGAGCGGGCAGTACACGTACACGCTGGAACTGAGGAGCTGGCTGTCGTTTCTCGCGGAGAACCGCAACAGCCGGATCTTCCAGAACGTGAGCGTGCCGCAGATCGTCGAGCAGGTGTTTCAGGGGCACCAGCGCAACGGTTATCGGTTCGAGCTGGAAGGCGCGTACGAGCCGCGCGAGTACTGCGTGCAGTTCCAGGAAACGGATCTGAACTTCGTGAAGCGGTTGCTGGAGGACGAAGGGATCTATTTCCGGGTCGAGCACGAGCAGGACCGTCACGTCGTCGTGATCTCGGATACGCAGCGGTTCGAGGATTTGCCGCTGCCGAACGATGAGCTCGAATACTTGCCGGACGGCGAGGAATCGCGAGCGATCCAGGGGCGCGAAGGCGTGCAGCGGTTGCAGCGCACGCGGCGGATCAAGTCGAACAACGTTGCGCTGCGCGACTTCGACTATCACGCGCCGTCGAACAAGCTCGATAGCGATGCGCGGCAGGAGTCGCCGCCGAATCTCGAGGGGATTCCGCTCGAATACTACGACTACGCCACGGGCTATCGGGACCCGGATCAGGGCGAGCGTCTCGCGCGCCTGCGGCTCGAAGCGCTTCAGGCGGAATCGCACACGCTGGTGGGCGAGGCGAATGCGCGCGCGCTGGCGACGGGCCGGGCGTTCACGCTGATCGGGCATCCGGCGCTGGGCCGCAATCGGCGGTACTACGTGACGAACAGCGAGCTGACGTTCATTCAGGACGGACCGGATAGTACGTCGCAGGGGCGCAACGTCGCGGTCAAGTTCCGCGCGCTCGCCGACGATCAGCCGTTCCGGCCGCTGCTCGTCACCAGGCGGCCGCGCGTGTCGGGTCTCCAGAGCGCGACGGTGGTGGGGCCGGAGATGTCGGAGGTGCATACCGACAAGCTCGGGCGCATCCGCGTGCATTTTCATTGGGACCGCTACAAGACGACCGAGGCCGATGCGTCGTGCTGGATTCGCGTGTCGCAGGCATGGGCGGGCAAGGGCTGGGGCGTGATCGCGATGCCGCGGGTCGGGCAGGAAGTGATCGTCGTGTATGTCGACGGCGATCTCGATCGGCCGCTCGCGACGGGCATCGTCTACAACGGCGAAAACCCGACGCCATACGACTTGCCGAAGGACATCCGCTACACGGGCCTCGTCACGCGCTCGATCAAGCGCGCGGGCGGTTTTCCGAACGCTAGCCAACTGACGTTCGACGACCAGCGCGGCGCGGAGCGCGTGATGATCCACGCGGAGCGCGACATGCAGCAGACGGTCGAGCGCAACAGCTCGACGTCGATCGCGCAGGACCTGAACCTGTCGGTGAAGGGGACGTCGACGTCGGTCGTCGGGATCTCGGTCAGCTTCACTGGGATCTCGGTGTCGTACACGGGGCTGTCGGTGAGCTTCACCGGCGTATCGGCGAGGTTCACCGGCCTGAGCACGTCGTTTACCGGCGTGAGCACGAGCTTCACCGGCGTGTCGACTTCGTTCACCGGCGTCGATACGAGCTTCACCGGCGTCTCGACCGGATTCAAGGGCGTCGACACGAGTTTCACCGGCGTCGCCACGTCGATGGTCGGCGTCGCGACGAGCATGACGGGCTCCAGCAATTCGGTGACGGGCGTGTCGAACAGCATGACGGGCATCTCGTCGTCGTGGAAGGACGTCAGCATGTCGACGACCGGCCAGTCGCAGAGCATCACCGGCGTGTCGCTGTCGTACACGGGCACGTCGAACAGCATGACGGGCACGAGCACGTCGGTGACGGGCACCTCGACGAGCATCACCGGCACGTCGATGTCGAACACCGGCAGCTCGACGAGCATCACGGGCACGTCGACGTCGACGACGGGCAGCTCGGTGAGCACGACGGGCTCGAGCATGTCGGCCACCGGCAGCTCGGTGAGCACGACGGGTTCGAGCGTATCGACGACGGGAAGCAAGATGTCGGTCACCGGCTTCAGCTTCTCGTATACGGGGGCGAGCTACGAGGACGTGGGCGTCGATCTGAAAAAGCTCGGGATGCAGACGAAGAACTGACCTATGCGACATATCAAACCACAAGCGGCCCTCGTGGCCACGACCAATACGCAGATCGGCGCGCAGCCGATGCTCGGCATCAGCGTCGGGATGGGATTCCGGCTCGATCAGCCGTCGATCCTCGTGCACGAAGCGGCTGTCTGGGAGGCGCTGAAGGCGGCCGCGCCTTCGCTGCCGCTGTACGAGGCCGCGTTGCCGAAGCAGCGCGCCGAATGGCTGCTCGCCGGCCACTCGGTGCACGCGGTCGCGCCGCTCGCTCGCTCGCGGGACGTCGACTGGACCGCCTGGGTCGAGCTCGACGGCGTGCGCAAGATCGTTTCGTGCGCGGCGCAGTCGGGCGACGAGCATGCGCCGGGGGGCTACGCGCGCATCGCGATCGATCACCGGCACGCGGCAGCGGGCGGCGCGCAGGAAAACCCGTTCGGCATGGCGTCCGGCACGCCGCCGTTGCAGCAACTGCGCACGTTCGGCGTCGGCCCCGCGCCGCTCGCGGCGATGGGCGCGATCGGCAGCGACTGGCCGGAGCGCACGCAATGGATGCCGGCGCGGCCGGGCACGGTCGACGCGATGGCGCAGGACGGCACGCACATGGGCTGGCCCGCGGACGTCGATCTGCGCTTCTTCCAGCAGGCGGCGCCCGACCAGTGGGCGCGCGGCGAATGCTGGACGCCCGGCGCGCCTTTCGAGATGAGCGGCTTCGGGCCGCAGGGCGAGGGCTTCGCGGGCGAGCTGCCGCGCATTGCGCCGGTCGCGCTCGTGACGCGCAACGGCCGGCCGGGGATCGAGCGCCTGACGTTCAAGCAGCAGACGGCGTGGTTCCTGCCCGATCGCGGCATCGGCGTGCTGTGGTGGAATGGCGCAGTCGCGCTCGACTTCCTGCTCGACGACAGCCCGACGATGCTCGTCACCGCATTCAAGGACGACGCCGAGCGCATCGACGTCGGCGCGCTGATGAAGTTCGCCGATCAGCGCGCCGATCTGAACTGCACCGATCCGCTGCAGCAGGCGGATCACGAACTGATGCCCGCCGTTGCGAGGGGCTGGACCTGGGAGATGATCCTCGACACGGAAGACCACCCGCGTTTCGCCCCGGCGCCGCGCGGCTATGAAGAAGTCCGTGCGCGGGTCGAGCAGAACCGCCGCGAGTTGGCCGAGGCGCGCGACGCGGGCGAGCGGCTCTCGGCATTCGAGGAAGCGAACCGCAACGCGAAGCTGCCGGGCGCGCCGCGCGGAGGCGAGAACTGGCGCACGCGGCTGCGCCAGGCGAAGACGCCCGAGCTCGCGAACGTGACGATTCGCGACGCCGATCTGTCGTCGATGCGCTTCGACGGCTGGAAGTTCGACGACGTGCGCTTCGAGCGCTGCACGTTCGATCGCAGCGAGTGGGCGAACTGCCGGCTCAATCAGGTGCATGCGGTCGATTGCTCGTTCGCCGACGTGAAGATGAGCGACGGCTGGTGGAAGGGCGGCAAGCTCCAGCGCTGCAATCTCGAGCGCGGCGCGTGGCTGAACGTCGAGATCGAGCGGATCTCGCTCGACGAGTGCCGGCTCGACGATCTGAAGGTTGCGGGCGGATCGTGGTCGATGCTGGCGGTGCAGGGGCGCGGCGGCGTGCGCGGCGACGTTCAGGATGTCCAATGGAATTCGGTGTCGTGGTCCGAGGTGAGCGCGCCGGGGTGGACCTGGACGCGCGTGCGCGCCGACGATCTCGCGATCGTCGAGTGCGGGATGGCGGGCCTCGCGGTGTCGCAATGCACGCTCGCGAAGCCGAGCATCCTGCTGACCGACCTGTCCGCGAGCATCTGGCAGCGCAGCATGCTGACGTTCGCGGTGCTGTCGCACGGCACGTCGATCAACGGCGCGCGGCTCACCGATTGCGTGTTCAAGTCGTCGAGCCTGCAGGAGCTGCGCGCGGACCGCGTGCAAATCGACCACTGCTCGTTCATGCAACTGAATGCGCAGCACCTGCATGCGCTGCAGTCGCACTGGAGCCGCACGGTGCTCGACGGCGCGAACGTGATGCATGCGCAACTGACGGGCACGTCGTTCGACCGCTGCTCGCTGAAGGAGGCGATGTTCTATGGCGCAGACATGCGGCAGACGCGGATGCGCGACTGCAATCTCGTCCGGGTCCGCACGTCGTGGATCCATCCTCCGGAAGCGGGCGCGTGGCGAGGCAATCTGAACGCCGGCCAGCTCGACGTGCCGAGGAGGGCGTGATGAGCAAGATCCGCTCGGCGGTGCCGCCGCCGCCGCTACCCGAAATCGTCGAGGGGCAGCGCTACGCATCGCCGCAGCGGGGCGTCGCGCTCGCGGACACGCTGTTCGTCGATTGCCACTTCGAGCGCGTCGAATGGACCGGCTGCCGGCTGTCGAACCTGCGCTTCGTGAACTGCACGTTCGATGCGAACCGTTTCGATCGCTGCGAGCTCGTGAAGCTCTCTCACGAATCGAGCCGGATCCGCACGGGCGCGTGGACGCAGAGCGCGCTGCAGCGCGTGACGTTCGACGAGTGCGAGATCGACGGCGGTACGTGGACGGGCTGCCTGCTGAAAGATGTCGTGTGCACGCAATCGAAGGGCGGCGCCTGGACGTTCGACGCCGTGCGCGGCGCGCACGTGTCGCTCGTCGCGGGTGACTACGCGGGCGTCACGCTGCGCGGCGGCCACTGGAGCGACACGTCGTGGATCGGCTGCCGGCTCGCCGATCTGCGGCTCGAATCGGTCGGGCTCGAGAACCTGATCGCCGGGCAAAGCGGCTGCGAGCGCGCGGTGCTCGTCGAATGCCGCGGGATCAACGTGCGCTGGATCGATTCGCGCATCGAACGGATGACCGTGCACGGCTGCGAGCTGAAGCAGGCCGCGTGGTCGCACAGCACATGGGCGACGGGCGAGATCCATGCGAGCCGGCTGCCGATCGCGAGCTTCGATCACGCGAGCGTCAACGGCCTGACCGTGACGAACAGCGAATTGCCGCAGGCGATCTTCGACAGCGCGAGCGTCGCGGACAGCGCGCTCCAGGGCGTGCGCGCGCCGCGCATCGCGTTGCGCGACGCATGGCTCACGCGCGTGAACCTGTCGGGCGCGCAATTGCAGCAGCTCGACGCGCGCGGCGCGCATCTGGAGCGCGTCGATCTGCGCGGCGCCGATTGCCGCGGCGGCAATCTGATCGGCCAGCTTCGCCACACGTGGGCGGCGGCCGATACGCGGGACGCGGTTTTCGAGGAAGCCACGAGCGCCGACGACCGGCTCTGGTGGCAGCGAGTGCAACCCGGAGCAAGAGGAGTTTGACGATGAGCACGCGGGAAATGGCTGTCGCGCACGACGCGCTTGCATACGAAGGCGACGACGATTCGGCGTCGCGTCGCGCGCTGACGCGAATCATGAAGGGCGGCGGGCGCGATGCCGATGCGAGCGCGCGCGCCGCGTCCGCGGACGTGCCGGCGCGCGAGTCGGCGCCGCCGGCGAACGCCGCCGCGACGACGGCGCTCGCGCGCATCGACGGCGAGCGCACGGCGGCGGGCGAATGGCGCGTCGCGTTGCGCCCGGGCGTCGTGCTGCGCGCGAAGAAGGCGGTGAGCTGCGTCGTCGCGCCTCGGGCGGGCGACCTCGTGCAGATCTGCCGCGAAGGCGAGCGGTGCTGGGTGCTCGCGGTGCTCGAGCGCGGCGGCGCGAGCGATGAAGCGAACGACAGGACCAACGACGAGGTGACGCTGGATTTCGGCGACGCGCACGTCGCGCTTCGCGCGCGCGACGTGCGCGTCGAGGCGCGCGATCGTTTGTCGCTCGAGGCCGCGCAGCTCGCGAGCCGCGCGCAGGTGGTGACGCAGGCGGCGGCCGAGCGCCAGACGCACGTGAGCGGCACCGACGCGACGCACGCGGGCAGCACGGTCGTCCACACCGAGCGGCACATGGCGATGCACGCGAAGAGCGCGGCCGTCACGGCGGCGTCGCTCCTGAAGATCGACGCCGGCCAGATCCACATGGGCTGAGCGTCGCTCGCGCCCGGTTTCTAGAAGGAGGCAATCATGTTTGCAAATTGCTCTGCGGGAGGGATGGCGATCGCGCCGGGGAACGACGTCTGCAAGACGCCGCCCCTCGCGATTCCCATGCCGTACACGAACATCGCGAACAAGCCGGAGGCCGTGCCGAACGTGCCGAACATCCTGATCAACGGCGGGCCGGCTCACAACATGAACACGATCATTCCGGTCACGCACAGCGACGAGCCGGGATCGATGGGCGGCGTCGCGTCGGGCACCGTGTCGGGGCCGTCGCGGCACGCGAAAGGCTCGAGCAAGGTGATGATCCAGGGCGCGCCGGAGACGCGCCTCACGGACACCAACCTGCCGAACAATCAGAACACGGCCGGCTTTTCCGCCGTTCCGTCGCAGACGATCACGATGACACTCAGCTAAGCATCGTGCGTCGCAAGATGGGCCCCTTCAAATCATTCGCGGCGGCGCTCGCGCTCGGCACGCTCGCCGGCTGCTCGATGTTCTCGTCGTCGAAGCCGGAAGAGCCGCGGCAACTGCACGTGACGCTCGTCGGCGGCAACCGGCTGAACGTCGCGCCGACGGGCGAGCCGCGGCCGGTGCAGACGTGCGTGTACGTCGTGACCGCGGCCGACTGGCTGCCGACGCAAGGCGGCGACGATTCGTCGTGCGCGTCGCGCGGGCAGGACAGCACGGTCGTCGCCGACTCGCGCCACGTGGTCGCGCCGAACCAGGTGCTGCAGTTCTCGCTGAACCTGCCGCGCTCGGGTGACCTGTGGCTCGTCGCCGACGCCGACTACGCGCGCCGGCCGACGAACTACGGGCCGCTGCGCGTGCGCATCGAGGGCCGCGGATTGATTCACATGGCCGTCTGGCTCGACCGCGACGGCATCTACAACGCGTTGTTGCCGGGGCCTGTGCCCGTCGGCGGCGCGCTCGCCGCATCGGCGGTCCGCACCGACGAGCCGCCGCCCGAGCGCAGGACGAAAACCACCTATGGGACAAGGAGAAGCAGGCAATGAGCAATCTGCCGGTAGGACCGGTCGCGTGGAGCGACGGCATGCTGATCGAGACGCAGCACTTCCAGCAGCTCGAGCGGCATCTCGCGCATCAGGCCGCGCTGCGGCTCGGTCAGACGTCGAATCACGGCTGGGGCTTCACGCTGCTCGATCTCGATCAGGACGGCCTCGGGCTCGGCAGGCTCGGGCTGCGCCACGCGCGCGGCGTGTTCCAGGACGGCACCGCGTTCTCGCTGCCGTCCGACGATCCGCTGCCGCCGCCGCTCGAGACCGAGTTCGCGCAGGCGGGCGACATCGCGTGCCTCGCGCTGCAGGCGGCGCGCACGGGCGGCCCGGAAATGGCGTTCGGCGACGTCGCGTCGGCGTCGCGCTATCGCGCGGTGTCGACCGAGGTGCCGGATCTCGCGGTCGGCCTCGACGCGCCCGGCACGCCGCGGCGCCTGACGATCGAGACCGGGCAGCTCGTCACGCGCCTTTGCTGGAAGTCGCAGTTGCGCTCCGACGAAGCCGCGCTGCCGATCGCGCGCGTGGCGGGCCGCAACGCGAGCCGCACCGTATCGCTCGACCCGCGCTTCATTCCGCCGCTCCTCGACACGCGCGCGCATCTCGTGCTGCGCTCGCTGATCGACGAGCTGCAGAGCACGTTGCGCGTGCGGCTCGCGAGCACGTCCGCGCAGCGCGTGCTGTCGACGGGCGGCGGCGTCGCCGATCTGATCGAGCTGCTGCTGCGCCAGGCGATCGCCGAGTACCGGATGCGCCTCGCGAACCTCGACGCGTTCGATCCGCTGCCGCCCGCGATGCTGTATCACGAGCTGGTCGGCCTGCTCGGGCGCCTGAGCGTGCTGCCGGGCGTCGACGAGGAGCTCGCCGACCGCGAGCTCGGCTACGACCACGACGATCTTCAGACGAGCTTCGAGCCGCTCGCGACGATGCTGCGCCAGGCGCTCGCGCGCGTGATCGAGACGCCGGTGCTGCCGCTGCGCTTCGAGGATCGCGGCGATCAGGTGCACATCTGCATCATCGACAAGCAGTGGAACCTGAAGAAACTGATTTTCGCGTTTTCGGCCGCGATGCCGGCGGAGAAGCTGCGGCAACTGTTGCCGCAGCAGACGAAGCTGGGCGCCGTCGAGCAGATCCAGAAGCTCGTGGACCTGCAACTGCCGGGCGCGCGCCTGAACGCGCTGCCCAATCCCCCGCGCCAGATTCCCTACTACGCCCAAAGCACGTACTTCGAAGTGGAATCGACCGATCCGTTCTGGAAGCAGACCCTCGCCGGCTCGGCGATGGCGCTGCGCATCGTCGGCGATTTCCCCGATCTTCGCTTCGAAGCCTGGGGGCTGAGAGACGGCAAGGTGGCGTGAACCACGACATGAGACGCAATCTGCTATGAGCCTGCTACGAAATCTTTCCACTACGCTGCGCCGCGTATCGATGGCATCCAACATGCTCGATCGCGCGGCGGCGAATCCGGATCTCGCGACGCGGATACCGACGCTGTCGTCGCTGTCCAGCGCGGCGATGTCGAGCTCCGCCGTGTCGACCGCCGGCACGACGAACGTGGCTGCGTCGGGCGCCGCCGCGTCGGTGGCCGGATCCGCGGCTGCGGACGCGCCGCCGCATGCCGACGGCTCGCCGCGCAATCCGGCGGTGCTGCAGTTTCCGGTGCCGGGCGGCGCGCACGCACCCGCCGACGCGCGGGGCGCGGCGCCCGTCGTCTACAGCGCGCAGGGCGAGCAGGCCGCGATCATGAAGGCGGGCCTGCAGCAGGCGAGCTGGAACAACCCGTTCGTGTCGCACGCGTTGCCCGCGGTGCTGCAATTGCAGCGGCATCTCGCGGCCGGGCCGCTCAATCAGGCCGCGATCCGCACGCAGCTCGGTCTCGAAGTGCGGCTCTACCGCGAGCGGCTCGCCGGCTCCGGCTGCGAATGGGAACAGATCCGCGATGCGTCGTATCTGCTGTGCACGTATCTCGACGAGACTGTCAACGATTCGGCGCGCGAGCATTCGCAGGTCGTCTATGACGGCGAGCGCAGCCTGCTCGTCGAGTTCCACGATGACGCATGGGGCGGCGAGGACGCGTTCGCCGACCTGTCGCGCTGGATGAAGGCGGACCAGCCGCCGGTTCCGCTTCTCTCGTTCTACGAACTGATCCTGTCGCTCGGCTGGCAGGGCCGCTACCGCGTGCTCGATCGCGGCGACGTGCTGTTGCAGGACCTGCGCTCGCAACTGCACGCGCTGATCTGGCATCACGTGCCGCCCGAGCCGCTCGGCACCGAGCTCGTCACGCCCGCGAAGCGGCGCCGCTCGTGGTGGACGGCCGGCCGCGCGGCGGCCGTCGCGCTCGGCGTGCTCGTGCTCGCGTACGGCGCGATCAGCCTCTGGCTCGATTCGCAGGGGCGGCCGATCCGCAACGCGCTCGCCGCGTGGATGCCGCCCACGCGCACGATCAACATCGCCGAGACGCTGCCGCCGCCGCTGCCGCAGATCCTCACGGAAGGATGGCTCACCGCGTACAAGCATCCGCAAGGATGGCTGCTCGTGTTCAAGAGCGACGGCGCGTTCGACGTCGGCAAGGCGAAGGTCCGGCCGGACTTCATGCACAACATCGAGCGGCTCGGCCTCGCGTTCGCGCCGTGGCCGGGCGACCTCGAGGTGATCGGCCACACCGATTCGCGGCCGATCCGCACGAGCGAGTTCCCGGACAACCAGGCGCTGTCGGAAGCGCGGGCGCGCACCGTCGCCGATGAACTGCGCACGACCGCGCTGCCGGGCGGCGCGCGCGCGCCGGAGAACGCGGTGCAGCGCAGCATCGAGTATTCGGGGCGCGGCGACGCGCAGCCGATCGACACCGCGAAGACGGCCGCCGCTTACGAGCGCAACCGCCGCGTCGACGTGCTGTGGAAGGTGATTCCCGACGGCGCGTCGCAACCGGGCCGCAGCCTGAATCTGCAGCAGCCGGAGAAGCCCGGCCAGGTCCCGATGCGTCCGGCGATGCCGGAAGGCGTCGAGATCGCGCCTGAAGGGCAACTGCCGTATGCGACGACGGAGATCACGACCGCGACGCCAACCACGATGCCAGCAACGACGCAAGCGACGAGACCGACCACGGAGGGCCGTCAGCCATGATCCGCACGAGCTTGAGAGTTTTCGCGGCGATTCTGATCGCGATCCTGATCTGGTGGGTGGGGCCGCTCTTCGCGTTCGGCATCTATCACCCGCTCGGCCCCGTGTGGGTGCGCGAGATCCTCGTCGCGCTCGTGCTGATCTGGGGCTTCTGGCCGACGCTCGCGCGGCTCTGGGCGCGGCTCGCAATGAGTCCGCGGCAGGTGAAGGTCGCGCCGAAGACGAAGCAGCTCGATTTCGTCGACAAGCATTTGCGCAACCTCGACCAGCAATTGAAGGAGCGCTGGCGCAAGGAGCCGCGCAGCCGCTGGAAGCGCGGGATCGGCGCGCTCACGCGCGAGCATCGCGCGATGCTGCCGTGGTATCTGGTGCTCGGCTCGGAGGGCAGCGGCAAGTCGAGCCTCGTCGCGAAGGCGGTCAGCGTGTCCGGCTCGCTGCAGGACCGCGTGCTCGGCTCCGACGCCACTTACGGGCGCGGCGACGATTTCAACTTCCGGATCACGCGCGAGGCCGTGTGGTTCGACGTCGGCGGCCGCTGGAGCCTGCGCGCGGGCGTCGACGAGGGTGAGCTCGATGCGTGGCGCAAGCTGCTGCGCGGGATGAGGCGGCTGCGCAAGGGCGCGCCGATCAGCGGCGTCGTGCTGTGCGTCGACGGCGCCGACATGGTCGATGCGCCGCTCGATGCGCGCAAGCGCCTCGCCGATTCGGTGCGCGCGCGGCTCGACGAAATGCGCGAGGCGTTCGGCCAGCAGGTGCAGGTGTACGTCGCGCTGAACGGGCTCGACCGGCTCGACGGCGCGGTGTCGACGCTGTCGCTGCTCGACGCGTCGAAGTGGGCGAAGGGCGTCGGCTTCAGCCTGCCCGACGACGGCGCCGAAGCCGACGCGGCGCGCGCGGACGCGACGTGGCAGCACGCGTTGCAAGGGCTGCAGCGGCGCGTCCAGCAGCAGGTGCTGTATTCGGCGCCCGCCGCGACCGAGGTGTCGATGAACCACGCGCAATTGCGTTTCGTCGAAACGCTCAGCCGGCTGCAGAAGGCGCTCGTCGCATGGCTGCACGTCGCGCTCGCGCCGGGCGAAACGCATACGGCCGCGCGGTTGCGCGGCGTGTGGCTCGGCTCGATGGCCGAGCTTGCGCAGGCGCATCCGGCGGGCGCGGCGGGCGCCGGCTCGTCGGAGCTGCCCGTGCCGTCACGGCCGCTCAGCGAGCTGTGGACGCCGCTCATCCGGCAGGTGTCGCTCGAGCGCGATGCGGTGCGGCCGAGCGGCCCGAAGTCGTGGCGCGGCCGCCTCGGCGGGGCGCTGCGCTGGAGCGCGGTGCCGATCGTCGCGTTGGGCCTCCTGCTGTGGTTCGGCTGGGGCTACGTCACCGAGCGCGATTATCTGGACGGCGTCTGGGCGCAGTTCACCGAGGCGAAGCGGCTCGCGCAGGCCGAGGCGTCCTATGGCAACGACGGCGGCTCGACGCTCATCGAGATCGCGAACCAGATGCGCTATGCGCAGTTGCAGGCCGAGGACGCCGCACAGGGGATGGCCACGCCGTACTTCGAGCACGGGCTCGTCGCCGAGACGGCGCGCGACACCTATTACCGGCACTTGCAGAAGATGCTGATGCCGGAGCTGTACAACGAAGTGCGGCGCACGCTCGTGTCGCAGGTCGACGGCAGCCCGGGCGACATCTATCAGACGCTGAAGGTCTACCTGATGCTCTGTCGTCCTGATCGACGCTCGGCGGACGACGTCGTGCGCTGGCTCGACGGCCGCTGGGACGCGCTCGCGGGCGGCCAGTACTCGGACGACGACCGCCGCTCGCTGCTCGCGCACGTGCGCACGCTGATATCGCTGAAGAATGTGCCGGCGACGCCGGAGGACGCGAACCTCGTGCGCTCGGCGCGCGCGAAGGCCGCGCAGATTCCGCTCGTCACGCGCGTGCTGCAGCACATCCACGCGCAGGGGCTGCCGCAGCAGGTCAACGACATCTCGCTGTCGCGCGCGGCGGGCTTCGAGGCGTCGATGAGCCTGCGCATGCGCAGCAACGTGCCGTCGACCGACACCGCGGTGTCCGGCTGGTTCACGCGCGCGGGCTACACGGACGTGTTCGTGCCGCGCCTGCAGAAGAGCGCGCGCGCGATGCTCGAGGAAGAGAGCTGGGTGTTGCGCGACGAGACGCTGTCCGGCAACAGCTTCCAGATCGACGGACTCGTGCAGAAGCTCGCCGATTCCGCGCGCAACCAGTTCCTTCAGGACTATATCTCCGCGTGGCAGAACTTCCTGAACGACGTGACGGTGCGCGGCGTGACGGGCCTCGACGATGCGTCGCAGCTCGCGGCCGCGATGATGGAGGCGCAATCGCCGCTCGCGAACCTGCTGCGCTTCGCCGCGCGCGAGACGACGCTAACGGGCGCGAGCGACGAGGGCAACATCGATAGCTGGATCGATCGCCAGAAGTATCGCTTCGAGAAGGGGCGGCGGCAGGTCGTCGGCGAGCTGAGCGGCCAGCATTACCGGACGGTGCTGCTGCCCGAGCACGTCGTCGAGGAGCACTTCCAGGCGATCCGCCAGCTCGCCGCTCAGTTGAACCGCAACAACACGATTGCGAACAATCCGCTGTCGCGCCTGTTCGAGCCGCTGTACCGGCAGCTCGGCCTCGTCAACGGCGCGCTGCAGGCGGGCCAGGTGCTGCCCGCGCAGTACGACGCGTTCTCGCGGCTGAAGGAGACGGCCGCGCGTCAGCCGGAGCCCGTGCGCGGCATCATGCTCGACCTCGTGAGCAGCGGCAGCACGATGACGACGCGCGAATCGGGCGCGCTGCTCAATCGCGGCGCGGCGGGCGCGACGAAGATGGTCTGCGATCAGGGCTTCACGGGCCGCTATCCGATGCGCCGCAACGCGCAGGCGGATGCGGGCGTCGAGGACTTCGAACGATTGTTCAGCTCGCAGGGGCTGATGGCGACGTACTTCCGCGATCACCTCGCCGCCTATGTCGATACGTCCGCGAAGCCGTGGCAGGCGCTGCGCTCGAACGGCGGGCCGAACGGGTTGGTCAGCCAGTCGGTCCTCAGCTCGTACGAGACGGCCGATCGCATCCGCGGCGCGATGCTCGACGATTCGGGGCACCTGCGCGTGTCGACCGTGCTGCGCTTCATCGACATGGATTCGCAGTTGTCCGAAGCGCAACTGAGCGCCGCCGGCCAGACGGTGCGCTTCGCGCACGGCGTGACGTCGCCGCACCGGGTCGACTGGACCAATCAGAACACGCAGCTCGCGATCAAGCTGCAACTGAAGTCCGTCGACGGCCGGATGACGACGCTGCAGTTCGACGGGCCGTGGGCGCTGTTCCGCTTCTTCGACGCGGGGCAGGCAGTGGGCGGCACGGGCACCGCGGACCGGCGCGAGCGGCTCTATCAGACGAGCCTCGGCACGGTCCGCATCGAATGGCAGGCGCTCACGCTGCCGTCGCCGATATGGTCGGGCATCCTGCAGTCGTTCAGGTGTCCGTCGTGATGCGTCGAGCATCGCTATTCATGCGCCGCAGGGCGCGCACACTGGAAAGGAGCAAGACATGATTGATCCGAAGGAAATCTTCGCTGCATGCAACAACGCGCACCAGTACGGGCAGGACGCGAGCGGCTCGATGGCCAAGCCGTTCATCGATTCGATTCCGGATCTGTCGACGGCGTCGTCGAGCAACGCGAGCAACCTGATCGGCAACGTGCAGCAGGTCGGCTCGAAGATGCTCGAGCACATGTCGACGATCAAGTCCGCGGTCGACAAGCAGGTGATGATCCATCAGGACAACCAGCAGCGCCAGAAGACCTACGACTTCAACGTCGACATGCGGGACCTGCGTCCGACCAACGCGGTCGGCTTCCCGGAGGAGATGCCGTCGATCTTCTTCGCGCCGTTCAGGACCGGCAAGTGATGCGCTTCGGCTGCGTGGGCAGTTGTGTCGGCGTCAGCGCGCTGCGGCCGCGGGCGTCGTCGCGCGTCGCGCGATGCCTGGCGATGCACAGGCGAATTCCGGGCGCGCGCCGGCGCGCCCGTTTCAATCTTTTGTGAGGAATGGAGAGATGTCGATGAAGAAGCAAATCGTGGCGGGGATCGTGGTGGGGCTCGTGTCGATGAGCAGCCAGGCGCAACTGGGCCAACTGTTCCAGTCGGTGAAGGAGCAGGTGACGCAGGCGGCGACGTCGCAGGTCAACCAGGGCGTGCGCTCGGCGACCGACGAGGCGGTGCAGGCGACGTCGACGCGCACGCGCAAGGCGATCGACTCGGTGCGCTCGCCGTCGTCGTCGCCCGCGGCCACGTCGACTTCGACGACCGCGGAGACGAACGACGCGACGCTGAACGAAGCGCGCAAGTAACGGCCGGCGCGCCGTGCCGGACGGCTTTCGCGGCGCGTGGCGCGTGACGTGTGGCGCGACCGTCGCGAAAGCCGCTTGAATAAGCGTAAAACTATCGTATAAACATCGATTTGCGTATGCAGTAATCGAGACTCTTCTCGGAATCAACCAGGAGTGTTTTATTGGCGGAAAGGGAGCGTATTCATGTTCCAGACTTCGATAATCAGCGTCGTCGGCATATTGGTGGCGATTGTCTTGATTTTCGTGGTGGTGACGACGTCAAAGACTTTGTCGATGGTGATGTCGTCGGTTCGGGCTCAGACCGTCGTGAAGAACGGTTATGAGGCGGTGGCCGACGTCTTGAGCATCGGTCAAACCGGCGTGACGCTGAATAACGTGCCGATGATGCGGATCGAGCTGCGCGTTCACCACAATGGCGCATCGTGGGACGTGACGATCAAGCAATTCATCGATTTGGGGAATATCCCGCGCGTCGGCGAGCGGGTGCGGGTGATGGTCGATCCGGCGGACAACGGCCGCGTGTCATACGTGGGGCTGGCCGGCGTCGGGCGTTGATTCCGGTGCGCGGCGGCCGATGGCGATCAGGGTGCGATGTCATTTCCCGGAAGCGGTGCCGTAAATGCACGATTAAGCTTATTTGAAAATTCCATATCGGCATGATGGTGGTGAGCAAGTGCATTTTTGAAGCCCGATTCGAAATTCGAAAATAGATTTAAAAATGTTTACATTTGGGATTTGATATCTTATGCTGCATCGCAGAATTCTCAGTTCAATAAGACACGTCGCCGCACGGCGTAATTCGGGCGGCAGGATGTCGGGAAGCGGTTAATCCTTCAAGAGGCGTCATGCGAGTAAGAGGCGCTGGAGACCACGGGCCGAAGGCAGCGGGATGACCGTGTTGGGCCTGGTGGGAGCGTATTGCCGGTTGGATAGGTGACGAGGCGATGCGCGGCTCCGGCGGGTGGGTAGCCGCCGCGGCGCGCGAGGCAGGGCGTGCGGATCGCGCGGGAGGGCGTGCGGCTACGTGTTGGCGTCCTGTCAAGGGCGCGGGATCAGCTCATTTGCCGAGCAGATGCGGGAGATACGCCATGCCTATCGAGAAACAGGTTGTAGCGCTGCCGAGCGGACTGAAGGTCCACGTCGAGCGTCACGTGTTCGATCCGGCCTTCGAGACGGTCATCCTCGTGAACGGCGCGCTGGCGACGAGCGCGTCGTTCGGCCAGACGATTCGCTACCTGGGCGAACGCGTGAACGCGGTGTGCTTCGATTTGCCGTACGCGGGGCAGTCGCGCCAGCACAATCCGGGCGAGTACATTCTGACGAAGGACGACGAGGTCGAGATTCTGCTGCACCTGGCCGAGCGGTTCGAGCCGAGCTTCATGCTGTCGGTGTCGTGGGGCGGGGTGGCGTCGCTGTTCGCGCTGGCGCGCGGGTGCGCGAGCGTGCGGCGGGCGGTGATCGCGTCGTTCTCGCCGTTCCTGAACGAGGCGATGACGGACTATGTGACGCGCGCGCGCGATCACATTGCGGCGGGCGAGAACCTGAAGGCGGCGCAGTTGCTCAACGACACGGTGGGGCGCTACCTGCCGCGGATCATGAAGCTGTACAACTACCGGTATCTGACGAAGCTGCCGCGCAACGAGCAGGACCAGGTGGCGTTCCACGTCGACCAGATCCTGTCGATGCAGCCGGAGCAGTATCTGCCGGAGTTCCGCCAGATCGGCTGCGCGGTGAAGTTCATCAACGGCGAGCTGGACGAGTACACGACGGCGTCGGACGTGCGGCGGCTGGCGGCGTACGTGCGGCGCGCGGAGTTCGCGACGATCCGGCAGGCGGGGCACTTCCTGGACCTCGAGGGGCGTCAGCCGCAGGAGCAGCTCCGCGCGTCGATCCTGGGCTTCTTCGGCGACGAGCGGGCGAGTGCGGCGCGCGACGACGCGCAGGACGAGACGCTCGCGCCGCTCGGTCCGCCGCTGGGCCAATTGCCGGCGCTGTCGTAGCGGCGGGCATCGGCCGTGACGCACCGGCGGGCGAGGCTCCTTCAATCAGACAGGCAAACGCGGCGCGAGGCGATGGTCAGGCACATCGGCATGACGCAGGCGTTCGTTCGGCGGCAGGCGGACGGATCCGGCCGGGGATGGACGATCCGGTTCGAACGTTTGGCGAGGCCGGATGTGCCGCCGGCTGCCGCGCGGGATGGGATGACGAAGCGATGGCGAAGGTAATCGTGACGGCGATCGGGTCGGCGGGCGACGTGCATCCGCTGCTGGGGGTGAGCCGGGCGCTGTCGGCGCGCGGCCACGAGGTGGTGTTCTGCACGCACGCGCCGTTCGAGGCGGCGGTGCGCGCGAGCGGGTTCGCGTTCGTGCCGGTGGGCACGGCCGAGGACTACGCGCAGGCGATGGCGGACCCGGCGCTGTGGGAACCGCGCACGTCGTTCCGGACGCTGTGGCGGGTGATCGCGCCGGTGGTGCGGCCGCACTTCGACGTGCTGCGCGCGCTGAGCGACGCGGACACGGTGCTGGTGGGCACGCTGTGGGCGTTCTCGGCGCGGCTGATGCAGGAGCGCTTCGGCACGCGCTACGTGTCGGTGCAGGTGTCGCCGTCGACGCTGCTGTCGGCGCACGCGCCGCCGACGCACAAGCGGCTAACGATCCCGGCGGGGTTGCCGCTGGCGGTGAAGGCGGGGCTGATGACGCTGATCGAGCGGCAGGTGCTGGACCGGGTGTGCGGCCCGGAGCTGAACGCGGCGCGGCAGGCGCTGGGCCTGGCGCCGGCGAAGCGGATCCTGGGGCGGTGGCTGCATTCGACGGACGGGGTGCTGTGCCTGTTTCCGTCGTGGTTCGCGCCGGCGCAGCCGGACTGGCCGGCGAATTGCGTGCAAAGCGGGTTTGCGCTGTTCAACGACGCGGGGCCGGCGCAGGCGGATGCGGAGCTGGAGGCGTTCGTCGCGTCGGGCGAGGCGCCGGTGGTGTTCACGGCGGGCTCGACGCGGGTGGACGGCCGCACGTATGAGCGGGCGGTGACGCAGGTGCTGCGGGCGACGGGCGTGCGGGGGATTCTGCTCGCGCCGGACGCGCCGGCGGCATGGGATGGGACGACGGGGCCAACGGCAGCGAAGACGCCGGGCGCGGCGCTGCTCAAGCGCCGCTACGTGCCGCTCGCGGCGCTGCTGCCGCGGTGCCGGGCGCTGGTGCATCACGGCGGGATCGGCACGGCGTCGCTGGCGTACGCGGCGGGCGTGCCGCAGGTGGTGACGCCGTTCGCGCACGACCAGTTCGACAACGCGCAGCGGGTGGCGGCGAGCGGCTGCGGGGTGCGGCTGGACGCGCCGGTGCGCGGCGAGCCGCTGGCACGGGCATTGGCGCGCGTGCTGGGCGACGCGGCGCTGGCCGCGCGCTGCGCCGAGGTGCGCGCGCGCATGGCGGCGCAGCCCGACGGCTGCGACGAGGCGGCGCGCTTCATCGAGCGCTTCGCGCCGGGCGTCGCGGCGCGGCAGGCGCAGCCGGCATGAGCGCGCAGGCGTTGCCGGCGGATCGGGCCAGGGCCGGCGTGGCGCCGCCCGCCGTCGCGCCGCTGCGCGGGGCGAAGCTCGCGCTGCTGACGTTCGCGCTGTCGCTCGCGACGTTCATCGAGGTGCTGGACTCGACGGTGGCGAACGTCGCGGTGCCGGCGATCTCGGGCAGCCTCGGGGTGGCGAACAGCCAGGGCACGTGGGTGATCAGCTCGTACTCGGTGGCCGCGGCGATCGCGGTGCCGCTCACGGGGTGGCTCGCGCGGCGGGTGGGGGAGCTCAGGCTGTTCGTCGTGTCGGTGCTTCTGTTCACGCTGACGTCGCTGCTGTGCGGGCTCGCGCGGGACCTGGAGGTGCTGGTGGCGTGCCGGGCGCTGCAGGGGCTGTTCTCGGGGCCGATGGTGCCGCTGTCGCAGACGATCCTGATGCGCGCGTTCCCGCCGGCCAGGCGCACGCTGGCGCTGGCGCTGTGGGGGATGACGGTGCTGCTCGCGCCGATCTTCGGGCCGGTGGTGGGCGGCTGGCTGATCGACAACTTCTCGTGGCCGTGGATCTTCCTGATCAACCTGCCGATCGGGCTGTTCTCGTTCGCGGTGTGCGCGCTGATGCTGCGGCCGCAGGCGCAGCGGGGCGAGGCGAGTCCGATCGACGTGCCGGGGATCGTGCTGCTGGTGATCGGCGTGGGCGCGCTGCAGGCGATGCTGGATCTGGGCCACGACCGGGGGTGGTTCGATTCGCCGCTGATCACGGGGCTGGCGATCACGGCGGGGTGTCGCTCGTGTCGCTGCTGATCTGGGAGCTGGGCGAGGCGCATCCGGTGGTGGAGCTGAGCCTGTTCCGGGAGCGGACCTTCACGTTCTGCGTGGTGATCATCTCGCTGGGGATGATGAGCTTCTCGGTGGTGGGGGTGGTGTTTCCGCTGTGGCTGCAGGCGGTGATGGGGTACACGGCGTACCAGGCGGGGCTGGCGACGGCGTCGATGGGGGTGCTGGCGCTGGCGTTCTCGATCCTGGTGGGGCTGTACGCGAGCCGGCTGGACGCGCGGGTGCTGGTGACGTTCGGGTTCGGGGTGTTCGCGGCGGTGATGTGGTGGAGCACGCACTTCACGCTGTCGATGACGTTCGCGCAGGTGGTGACGCCGCGGCTGATCCAGGGGATGGGGCTGCCGTGCTTCTTCATCCCGCTGACGGCGGCGACGCTGTCGCGGGTGCCGGACGACAAGCTGGCGGCGGCGTCGAGCCTGTCGAACTTCCTGCGGACGCTGTCGGCGGCGTTCGGCACGGCGCTGAGCGTGACGTGGTGGGACAACCGGGCGACGTATCACTACGCGGTGGTGTCGCAGTCGGTGACGCGCGCGTCGGAGAACACGCAGCGGTACGTGGACGCGCTGCACGCGATGGGGCTGCACGGCGTGCGCGAGCTGAGCTCGCTGCACCAGGTGGTGCGGCAGCAGGCGTACATGATGGCGACGAACGACATGTTCTGCATGGCGAGCGCGACGTGCCTGCTGCTGGCGGGGCTGATGTGGCTGACACGGCCGAAGCGGGGCGCGGCGGCGCCGCTCGGGCATTGAGGCGAAGGCGAGCGGCGATGCATCGAAGTCCTGAGGAGGCGGCGCATCGCCGCGATGGCGAGGCGAGCACGCCGAAGCTCGAACCACGGAAGGAGGAAGGAAGAGCGATGACGACCCTGGGCGCGCTGGTGATTCTGTATGACCCGACGGACGAGCAGTTGTCGGGGCTGGAGGCGCTCGCGCGCGACAGCGATGCGCTCGCGGTGATCGACAACACGCCGCACGAGCACGCGGCGGCGCGCGAGCGGGTGCGCGCGCTGTCGGCGCGGACGAGGGTCGTGTGGCAGCACCACGGCAACCGCGGCGGGGTGGCGGGCGCGTACAACGCGGGGCTGTCGGCGCTGTTCGCGCAGGGCGTCGAGGCGGTCGCGCTGTTCGACCAGGACTCGACGGTGCCGGCCGCGTACTTCGCGCGGATGCGCGAGGCGTGCGCGCAACTGGGCGCGGGCGCGCACGCGGGCGCATTCATCGCGGGGCCGCGGATCTACGACGCGAACGAGCGGCGCTTCCTGCCGGTGCTGATGACGAGCGGCGTGACGGTGCGCCGCGTGCGGGTGGAGGGCGAGACGGGGCCGCGGCGCTGCGCGTTCCTGATCTCGTCGGGCAGCGTGATCTCGCGGGCCGCGTACGCGCGGCTCGGGCGATTCGACGAGGCGCTGTTCATCGATCACGTCGACACCGAGTATTGCCTGCGCGCGCTCGCGCACAACGTGCCGCTGTACGTGGTGCCGTCGCTCGTGCTGACGCACCGGATCGGCGCGCGGCGCCGGCACAAGGTGGGGCCGTTCGAGCTGACGGCGATGCATCACGGGTGGCTGCGCCGGTACTACGGCGCGCGCAACGCGATGCAACTGGGGCTGCAGTACGGGTTGCGGTTTCCGGTGGCGCTGGTGCCGACTCTGCTGACGCTATGGCAGGTGGTTCAGGTGGTGCTGTGCGAGCGGGAGAAGGGCGCGAAGCTGCGGGGGATCGCGCTGGGCGTGCTCGACGGCCTGTTCGGGCGGCTGGGATCGTTCGACGATGCGCGCGCGGGCGCGGCGGCGCGCGAGCCGGTGCGGCAGGAATGACCGGAGCAGGCCGGACAGAGGGATATGAGAACGAGGCACGCGTCACGAGCATGAGGCAGAGCGCAACGCAAGCGGCAACGACCGCAACGCAAGCGGCAACGACCGCAACGACCGCGGCAGGCAGCCGCGCGGCGCGCCGGCTCGCGGCGGCCGCGCTCGCGTGGGCGCTCGCCGGCTGCGCGCCGTCGGGCTTCGAGCCGGCGCTCGCGCCGCGCGCGCCGGGCGACGACGCGCTCGCGCAAACGACGGGGGCGCCGCGCACGGCGCCTGGCCGAGCCCCGACTGGGTCAGGCAGCTCGGCGATCCGCAGCTCGATGCGCTGGTCGACGAAGCGCTGCGGCAGAACCCGACGCTGCAGGCCGCGCAGGCGCGCATCGGCGTCGCGCAGTCGCAACTGCAGCAGTTCGAATCGCTGACGGGACTCACCGCGAAGGCGGGCGCGTCGCTGTCCAAGGCGCACGTGCCGCGCTCGGGCGGCACCATCAATACGACGCTGAACGGCTTGCCGGTGTCGGTGCCGCTCGTCGGCGAATCGGTGGTGTCGTCGTCGTCGCTGTTCGTCGGGCTGAACTATCAGTTGGACCTGTGGGGCAGGAACGCGGCGGCCACGCGCGGGCTGCTGTCGATGCGCGACGCGGCGCGGGTCGAGGCGCAGCAGGCGCGGCTCGCGCTGTCGGTGGCGATCGTGACGCTGTACGGCGAGCTGGACCGCGCGTATGCGCTGCGCGAGCTGCTGCAGCTCAAGCGCCGCGCGAGCGAGCAGGTCGAGGCGGTGCTGCGCGAGCGCGCGGCGCGCGGGATCGACAACGGCTACGACGCGGACGACGCGGCGCTCAAGCGCAGCAAGCTGTTCGAGCAGATCGCGCTGACCGACGAGCAGATCCAGTTGCAGAAGCTGCAACTGGGGGTGCTGAGCGGGCGCGGGCCGGAACGGGGGCTGTCGCTCGCGCGGCCGAGGCTCGCGCCGCCCGCGGACGCGCCGCTGCCGCGGCGGCTGCCGGCGGAGCTGCTGGGCCGGCGGCCGGACATCGTCGCGGCGCGGCTGCGGGTGGAGGCGGCGTATGCGACGATCGACGGCACGCGCGCGGCGTTCTACCCGGACGTGAACCTGGCGGCGCTGGGCGGGCTGTTCGCGCTCGCGCCGGCGTCGCTGTTCAGGCACGACGCGCTGGGGGGCTCGATCGGGCCGGCGCTGTCGCTGCCGATCTTCGATCGCGGCCGGCTGAAGGCGAAGCTGGGGGGCGACGTGGCGAACGCGGAGGTGGCGCTGGCGCTGTACAACCAGACGGTGGATGCGGCGCTGGGCGAGGTGGCGCGGCAGTTGACGTCGCTGTCGACGGTCGATGCGCTGCTCGGGGAGCAGCAGCAGGCGGTGCGCGCGGCGCAGCGGATGGTGGCGCTGGCGGAGGACCGGCACCGGCGCGGGATGGGGATGCGCAAGGACGTCGACATGGCGAAGCTGACGCTGCTGGACGAGCGCACGCACGCGATCGAGCTGCAGGCGCGGCGGCGGGCGCTGCGGGTGGGGCTGATCGGTGCGCTGGGCGGGGGCTTCGACGCCCGGCAGGCGGACGGCGCGCCGCTGGCGCAGGCGGGCAAGCCGTTCGCGGCGGCGCCGCCGGCCGCGGCGAACGACACGCGACACGATTGATCGGGATCGCGCGGCGCGGCGGATGGCCGAACGGCGGCGGAATGACGATCGCCGCGGTGGAGGCTTCCGATGCATCGCTGTCCGCCGGGATCGATGCGCGAACGCATCGGGTACAAACGCATCGCAGGAGCCTGTGACGAAGCCATCGAGCGCGAAGACATCCACATCAACGCCACCATCATTGTGAATACGAGAGATTCGACCGACACCGCCGCCGGGCATCGAAGCGCATCGAGCCGGCCCGCGCAGCCCGGCGCCGCCGACATCACGCACGCGAAGACCTTGAACGACACCGCCACCGACACCCCGCGCGCGAAGGCGCCGACCGATCCGGCCGCCATCGGCGGCGCGCCCGCGAAGCCCGCGCCGGAGCCCGGGCCGCGGCCGCATCCCGAAACCGCGGCGTCGCTCGCCGCGCGCCGTGCGGCGCGGCGCGGCCGCCTCGCGCTGTTCTTCGGCGTGCTGGCGATCGCGGCGCTGGCCGCCGCGCTCTACTGGTGGCTCGTCGGGCGCTTCAGCGAAGAGACGGACGACGCCTACGTGGCCGGCAACGTCGTGCAGATCGCCGCGCAGATCCAGGGGACGGTGACCGACGTGCTGGTGGCGGACACGCAGCAGGTGAAGGCGGGGCAGGCGCTGGTGAAGCTCGACGACGCGGACGCGTCGGCGGCGTTCGCGCAGGCGCGGGCGCAGCTTGCGCAGGCGGTGCGGCAGGTTGCGAACACGCGGCTGTCGATGGGGACGTACGAGCAGACGGTGAAGGCGCGCGAGGCGGACCTGACGCTCGCGCAGCAGGCGTATCGGGCGCGGGTGGGGGCGTCGGTGGAGGTGGTGGCGCCGGAGGAGCTGGCGCGGGCGAAGTCCTCGCTCGCGAACGCGCAGGCGGCGCTGGCGGGGGCGCGGGCGCAACTGGAGGCGGCGCGCGCGCTGGGCAGCGAGCGGCCGGTCGGGCAGAACCCGGCGGTGCAGCAGGCGGGCGCGCAGTTCAAGCTCGCGTACCGGAACCTGAAGCGCACGACGATCGTGTCGCCGGTGGACGGGACGGTCGGCCAGCGGTCGGTGCAGATCGGGCAGCAGGTGGGGCCCGGTGCGCCGCTGATGTCGGTGGTGCAGTTGCGGCAGGTGTGGGTGGAGGCGAACTTCAAGGAAGGGCAGCTCCGGCACATGCGGGTGGGTCAGCCGGTGCGGCTCGAATCGGATCTGTACGGCTCGCGGGTGACGTACCGGGGCCGGGTGGAGGGGTTCTCGGCGGGCACGGGGAGCGCGTTCTCGATGCTGCCGTCGCAGAACGCGGCGGGGAACTGGATCAAGGTGGTGCAGCGCTTGCCGGTGGTGATCTCGCTGGATGCGTCGGAGCTGGCGGCGCATCCGCTGCGGGTGGGGCTGTCGATGCGGGCGACGGTAGAGACGAAGGTGCGCGGCGGGCATCTGCTCGACGGGGACGCGCCGCTGCCGGGGCTGCGCACGCGGGTGCACGAAGCGCATGCGGGCGAGGCGGAGGCGGCGGCCGAGGCGGTGATTCGGGAGAATGACGGCGGCCGGTGACGGGCGGCCGCCCGCCTCGTCACGGCGATTTACTCGCGCGCGTCATTCGCGTCGCGGGACAGGTGGCTCCACATCCACCGGCTCGCCCGCCGAGAACGAAGCGTATCGGCTTCGCTCGTCCTGCACATGATCGGCACGCGTGCTCGCAATGTCGTGCGCCAACCGCATCGACGCCGCAACCGTCAGCGATCCCTATGATTTCGAGCACGCTCGCCGCATGCCCGCGGCCGCGCCGAGATTCGTCACCACGACATCGCTGAACGTCGCATCGCCGCCTTCGGCGAACACGGCGACCCGGTCGTCTGCCGGCGACGGAAACACGAGATCGGTGATGACGGTGCGGCCGTCGCCGTCGAACACCTCGACGGAACCGCGATCGACGATCACGTCGAGCCGCAGCTTGCCGTTCACGAGCGGCAGCGCGACGATGTGTTGCTTGCTGAACGCGCTCGAGAAGTTCGTTTCGCCGGACGCCGAGCGATCGACGGTCAGCGTGCGCGCCGCCGTGTCATAGGCGATACGCGTACCGACGCGGCCGTCTGCCGAGCGCCGCACGATCAAGCCGGCGCGCCGCGCCGACCGCGGCTCGATCGTCAGCGCGATGCGCTGCACGGTGCCGCGTGCGCCGGCGTCGAGCTCGCGCGTCGCCGACGCGACCGCGAGCGAGCCGATACGCACGGCAGGCAGGCCGCGGGCGAAAGCGTCGAACGGCCGCGCGGGCACGACCGTCAACTGCGGCCGGCCATCGATCGTCTTCAGCGCGAGCTCGCGCGGCAACGCCATCGTGCCTTTCCACGGCGTCGTCGGAATGCGGTCCGCATAGTCCCAATTGCTCATCCATCCGATCGCGACCGGCCGGTCGCCCGGCGCGTTCGCGAACGTGCCGGCCGCGTAGTAATCGGCGCCGTGGTCGAGCCATTGATATTGCGCGGGATCGGCGTTCGCCGGCGCGGCGCGATCGGGCGTGAACGTCCTGCCGTCGAAGCCGCCGACGAAATACATCGCGCCCGAGCCGCCCGCGATCGACCACGGATTGACGTTGACGATCAACACCCATTTCGTGCGCGTCGCGTCGCCGTCGAGCGGCATCGGCAGCAGCTCGGGCATTTCCCACAGCGCGCCGCGATGCGGGACGTCGGGCAGCGTGAAGTCGCTCAGGAAATCCCAGTGAATCAGGTCACTCGACCGATACAGCTTGACGACGTGCGCGTCGGCGACGACCGTCGTCATCATCCAGTAGCCGCCCGGCGCGTACCACGTCACTTTCGGGTCGCGGAAATGCCGCGATTCGGGATCGAGCGTGAGGACCGGATTGCGTGCGTACGGCCGCCATGTCTTGCCGTGATCGACGCTGTACGCGAGCGACTGCGCCTGCGTGCCGGCTGCGTGGCCGGAGCCCGCCTTGTAGACGCTCGTGTAGAGCGCGACGAGCGGCGGCGCATCCGCGGTGCCGAGGCCCGACGTGTTGCGCGCATCGACGACGATCGAGCCGGAGAAAATCTCCTCGCGCGCGTTCGCCGGCATCGCGACCGGCTGCTCGTCCCAATGCACGAGATCGCGGCTCGTCGCGTGCCCCCACGACATGTCGCCCCAGAAGTTGCCGTGCGGATTGTATTGATAGAACAGGTGATAGATGCCGTCGTCGTAGACGAGGCCGTTCGGGTCGTTCATCCAGTTGCGCTGCGGCGCGTAGTGCAGCGCGGGGCGCCATTGCGGCGTGCCGTCGGCGGACGGTGCGGATGTCGCGGACGGCGGCGTGCATGGCGCCCCCGCAGCATGCGCGACGAAGCCGAAGCACGCGGCGAGCGCGACGAAGCCGGAGAAGAGGGAAGAAAAACGTGATCGGGGGATGGACATCGGATGAATCCTTCTTTGCTGCGGGGCCGGCGCGTGCGGCGCGATGCGCGAGGACGGCCGGACACGGCGCGCATGGCGCGCGGGATGTCCGATCGTCCTCGCGCCGGAAGGCGGGCGCGGCGTCCGCCTTCCGGCATCGTTGCTTCAGTTAGTTGTGGCCTGCGCCCAAGGCTGGCTGGTTCGAGGAAATGTCGCCGTAGCCGCCGAGGCCGCCCACGCCGTACGTGCGGTCGACCGCCGTCGATTCGCCGTTGATGTTGACCTTCACCGTCGGGGCGAGCGTGCCGCCGCGCCGCGCGCCGATCGCGTCGATGAACGACTCGACGAGGCCGCCCGGCATCACGTAGTGCGAGTACGACTGGAACTCGCGCGGGTTCTGATTCGGGTCTTGCGCATACGGCGCGCCGGCGGGCGCGGAGAAGTCGGTCGGGTTGCCGAGCACGAGGCCGCTGCCGCCGTTCAGCGGCAGGAAGTCGCTGCGGATGCCCTTGCCGACGAAGCCGTACACGCCGTCCGGGCCGTCGACGCCCGCCGCCATCGTCGTGCGGTGGCTGATCGTGAACAGGTAGTACTTGCCGTCCTTCATGTAGATCTGCGGACGCTCGGTCTGATCGTCGACGCAGTTCGCCGACAGCAGCGGCGGCAGGAACTTCCACTCGGTCAACTGCGGATTCGTCGCGACCGCGAGGCCGACGTTGGCCTTTTGATACACTGCGCCCGCATTCATCACCGCGTTGAGGTCTTCCTTGTACGGATCGTTCGGCGCGTAGCCGAGATCGGCTTCGGTGCAGGTGCGCGCGCCGCGCGGGCCGCCCGTGTTGCCCTCGAAGACCATGTAGGTCTTGCCCGGGTGCGCGGGGTCGGTGAACACGAACGGATCGCGGAACGAGAAGTAGGTGTTCTGCTGACCGGTCTGGTAATAGTTGCCGTCAGGCTGCAGCAGCGCCTTGTGATCGTCGAAGCCGCTGAACCAGACGTGCTTGTCGTCGGCGTGGATGTGGCCGTCGGCGCGCGTGATGATCGCCATCGGCGGCGTGATGTCGGCGCCGCCGGGCGCCGAGCGGTTGAACGACGTCGCGGTGTAGTAGAGGCTGACGTTGTCGCCGTGCGTGAGGCGCGCCGAGCCCGACCATTCGGCGTTGTTGGTCATCGGCGCGGTGCCGAACACCTTGACGCTCGCGCCGTCCGGGAACAGGTGGCCGCCCCAGGTCCAGCCGCCGTTCGCGGGCCGCTGCGACGCGGGGATGCCCGCGCGGCGATAGAAGAAGCCGATCCGCGCATGAACGTGGCGGTCGTCGAACGTGTAGCCCGCGTGCGGGTCGGCGGTGAGCGAGAAGATCACTTCCCAGCCCTTGTAGCTGAGCTGGTTCGCGCGCAGGTCGGCGAGGGGCCAAGTATCCCAGACCCACACGTCCGAATTGATCAGCGGGAAATCCTGCGGGATGTTCGGCATCGTCAGCGCCTGCGGCAGCGAGTTCTTGTCTGCGCCTGCGGTGTGCGACTGGGCGACGATCTGACGGATGTCGGCGCGCGTCCAGCGCATCGTGAAGTTGCTTTCAGGGTCGTAAGCCTGCTGCGTGTGCGGCGTGGGCATGGGGGCGCCGGCGGTCTGCGCATGCGAAGCGGACGCGAAGGCGGCAAGTGCGCCGCCAGCGAGCAGCAAACGTTTGGCAGCAGTCGTGCGGCAAGAAAGAAAATATGTCATCTCGGCGTTGTTTCAGTTGACGGTGAAAGGGAACGTCTAAGGGTGGTATCGATATCCAAACCGGTTTGGATACTATTTCAAACCGGTTTGGAAGGCAAAAGATATTTATTTGACGGTAATGCTTACCAGATGGAAATAATTGCTCGAACGGGTTCGGCCGGGCAGGACATCGAATACGGGGAACGACGGTGAAGGTGAATCTGAAGGCGCTTTCGGACGCGCTCGGGCTGTCGCGCACGACGGTGAGCCGGGCGTTGAACGGCTACGACGACGTGAGCGCGGCCACCCGCGAACGCGTGATGCAGGCGGCGCGCGAGCTCGGCTACGTCGCCGACCCGACCGCGCGCCGGCTCGCGACCGGGCGTGCGGACGCGGTCGGCATCGTCTATCCGTTCGGCGCGGGCGACCTCGGCGATCCGCGCTTCGCCGAGGTCGTCGCGGGCATCACGGAGCGCCTGGGCGAGAGCGGCCGCGATTTCTTCATCGTGTCCGCGCGGCCGGACGCGGAGCTTGAGACGTACCGGCGGCTCGTCGACGGCCGGCTCGTCGACGGGCTGATCGTCGCGCGCACGCTCGTCGACGATCCGCGCATCCGCTTTCTTCAGGAGCGCGAATTTCCGTTCGTCGCCTATGGCCGGACCGCGAGCGCGAAGCCGTACACGTGGTTCGACTTCGACAACGAGGCGGGCGCGCATGCGGCCGCGCAGCGGCTGATCGCGTTCGGGCACCGGCGCATTGCGCTCGTCTGCGCGCCGCAGACGATGAATTTCGCCGCGCAGCGGCGCGCGGGCTTCGAGCGCGCGCTGCGCGACGCGGGGATCGAGCCCGATGCCGCGCTGATCCGCGAATGCGCGTTCACGCGCGACGGCGGCTACGGCGCGGCGCAGGCGCTGCTCGCGCTTCCCGATGCGCCGACCGCGCTCGTCATCGACAACAACATCGCCGGCGCGGGCGCGTTCAGGGCGATCGTCGCGAGCGGCAGGCGTTTCGTCGACGACGTGTCGTTGATCGTCTACGACGGCGTATCGCCCGACATCTCGTTTCCGTACAAGGCGAGCGCGGTGCTGCAGCCGACCGGGCACGTGTCCGGCCGCGCGATCGCCGAGCTGATGCTCGGCGTCATCGCGCATCCGGCCGACGTCGCGCATCGGCTCGCGTTGCCCGTCGTCGAGGCCGGCGACACGGACGGCCCGCGCGGCGGCTGACGCGCATTTCCTCCCTCTCGCACAGGTTGCGCGTCGCGACGCCCCGCGCGTCGCGCGGATCGCCGTCGCTGCCGCCATCGCCGGTGCCGCTTCGGCGCCGCCGTTTCCATCGCATGTCGGCCGCGGCCAAGCGGATGTCGGTTTTTGGACGCTCGGCCCCCCGGCTCGCGGACTAACCTCGAAAGGCCCGCTGCAAGTCCGGCCGACGCGCGAACGCGCGGGCCGGGCGACGCGCGGCGCACCGCCAACGAGACATGGAGACGAAGCGATGAGCAGCAACCGAGGTGTCGTGTATCAGGGGCCGGGCAAGGTCGAGGTGCAGAAGATCGACTATCCGAAGATGGTCGACCCGAGCGGCCGCGCGATCGGCCACGGCGTGATCCTGAAGGTCGTCAGCACGAATATCTGCGGCTCCGATCAGCACATGGTGCGCGGCCGCACGACGGCGCCCGTCGGTCTCGTGCTCGGTCACGAGATCACGGGCGAAGTGGTCGAGGTCGGTCGCGATGTCGAGACGCTGAGGATCGGCGATCTCGTGTCGGTGCCGTTCAACGTCGCGTGCGGCCGCTGCGCGATGTGCAAGGAGCAGCACACGGGCGTGTGCCTGAACGTGAATCCGTCGCGCGCGGGCGGCGCTTACGGCTACGTCGACATGGGCGGCTGGATCGGCGGGCAAGCCGAGTACGTGCTCGTTCCGTATGCCGACTTCAACCTGCTGAAATTCCCCGATCGCGATCGGGCAATGGCGAAGATCCGCGATCTCACGTGCCTGTCGGACATCTTGCCGACCGGCTATCACGGCGCGGTCACGGCCGGCGTGAAGCCCGGCTCGACCGTCTACGTCGCGGGCGCGGGCCCGGTCGGGATGGCGGCCGCCGCGTCGGCGCGCCTGCTCGGCGCCGCGTGCACGATCGTCGGCGACATGAACGCCGAGCGTCTCGCGCACGCGAAGGCGATGGGCTTCGAGGTCGTCGATCTGTCGAAGGACGCGACGCTCGGCGAGCAGATCGAGCAGATTCTCGGCAAGCCGGAGATCGATTGCGCGGTCGACTGCGTCGGCTTCGAGGCGCACGGCCACGGCTCGTCCGGCCATGCGGAGGAAGCGCCCGCGACGGTGCTGAACTCGCTGATGGAGATCACGCGGCCCGCGGGCGCGATCGGCATTCCGGGCCTGTACGTGACCGACGATCCGGGCGCCGTCGACGTCGCCGCGAAGCACGGCAGCCTGAGCATCCGCTTCGGCCTCGGCTGGGCGAAGTCGCACTCGTTCCATACCGGCCAGACGCCCGTACTCAAGTACAGCCGCAACCTGATGCAGGCGATCCTGTTCGACCGGCTGCCGATCGCGGAGATCGTCAACGTGACGGTGATTTCGCTCGACGACGCGCCGGAGGGCTACAAGAAGTTCGACGGCGGCGCGCCGCGCAAATTCGTCATCGATCCGCACGGGATGCTGAAGGCGGCCTGACGCGCGGGCGCGGCGCGGCGATCGTGTTCAAGCGTGCAGCATCATCGACGGCACGCTCGCGCCGCCCGGCATCGACGGCTGCGCGAGCGGCGCGACCTGCTTGCGGCGCTCGCGCGTCGGCGCGGTGCCGAATGCGTCGCGGTAGCTCTTGCTGAAGTGGCACGCGGACTGGAAGCCGCACGCCATCGTGATGTGCATGATCGACATGTCGGTCTGCAGCAGCAGCTCGCGCGCGCGGCGCAGGCGCAGCGTCAGGTAGTAATGCGTCGGCGTCATCCCGAGATGCTCGCGAAAGAGGCGCTGCAACTGCCGCTGCGACATGTTCGCGAGCCGCGCAAGCTCTTCGCGCGACAGCGGCTCCTCGATGTTGTTCTCCATCAGCGCGATCACTTCGAACAGCGACTTGTTCGCGGAGCCGAGCCGCGCGACGAGCGGCATCCGCTGCTGCGCGCTCGTGTCGCGCACGTGCTCGACGATGAACTGCTCGGCGATCTGCGTGACGCGCGCGGTGCCGATGCGCGACGCGATCAGGTTCAGCATCATGTCGAGCGGCGCGACGCCGCCCGTGCAGGTCACGCGATCGCGGTCGATCACGAACAGTTCCTTGAGAAAGCGCGTATCGGGAAATTCTTCCTTCAGCGCCGACAGATTTTCCCAATGGATCGCGCACGCGTAGCCGGCGAGGAGCCCCGCCTTCGCGAGCGCATAGGTGCCGGTGCAGAGGCTGCCGAGCGCGACGCCCGCGCGCGCGAAGCGGCGCAGCGCCGTGAGATGCCCGGCTTGCGTCGCGCGCTGCACGTCCACGCCGCCGCAGACGAACACGATGTCGGGCTGCCCGGCGCATTCCGCCGGGCCGGTGTCGACCGCGAGCCCGTTGCTCGCCGTGATCATGCCGCCTTCGGGGCTGATGATCGACCAGCGGTATAGCGGCTGCCCGCTCAGGTAGTTTGCCATCCTGAGCACTTCGATCGCGTTCGTGAACGCGATCATCGTGAAGTTGGGCAGCGGCATGAACGCGAAATGAGACAGCGACGCGGTGCGGTCGGGCGACATGGGGAAGCGTTCCTTGGATCTGATCTTGATGCGGCCGGGGCGCTCGGCTCGCGTATTGTGAAATCGAGCGCAACAAGCGTGCCATACGGCTAAACCCTAGATCCCGTCGGCGGCCTGTCGGCGGCCTTTCGCTGCGCCGCACCGTAACCGTGAGCGGCTGCGCGGCGCGAGTGCAGCGGCGGCACCGAGCCAGTGCCGGACGGCCGTCAGACGCCCGGCACGGCCGCCGCGAAAAACGCACGACCGGTCACTTGTTCAAAAGTGACGGACATGTCGGAAAAGGGAAAGAAAGCGTCTGAATTCATCAATCGGCTGAAAATCCGAACGACAAGAATAGAGCCGTCGGCAGCCGCTGCGGCGGAACGCCCAAACGCCGTGCGAAGGGCCTTCGGGCCTGCCACCGGCGCTCCCTCAAAATTCAGTGACGAGACGCCTTATGTCGAACGCCAACCCCTTCTTCTCGCAATCGCTCGCCGAGCGCGACGCGTCCGTGCGCGGCGCGATCCTCAAGGAACTCGAACGCCAGCAGTCGCAGGTCGAGCTGATCGCGTCGGAGAACATCGTGTCGCGCGCGGTGCTCGACGCGCAGGGCTCGGTGCTGACGAACAAGTATGCGGAAGGCTATCCGGGCAAGCGCTATTACGGCGGCTGCGAATTCGCCGACGAAGTGGAGGCGCTCGCGATCGATCGCGTGAAGCAGATCTTCAGCGCCGGCTACGCGAACGTGCAGCCGCATTCCGGCGCGCAGGCGAACGGCTCGGTGATGCTCGCGCTCGCGAAGCCGGGCGACACGGTGCTCGGGATGTCGCTCGACGCGGGCGGGCACCTCACGCACGGCGCGAAGCCGGCGCTGTCCGGCAAGTGGTTCAACGCGCTCCAGTACGGCGTGAGCCGCGACACGATGCTGATCGATTACGACCAGGTCGAGGAACTCGCGCAGCGGCACAAGCCGAGCCTCATCATCGCAGGCTTCTCCGCGTATCCGCGCAAGCTCGATTTCGCACGCTTTCGCGCGATCGCCGATTCGGTCGGCGCGAAGCTGATGGTCGACATGGCGCACATCGCCGGCGTGATCGCCGCGGGCCGCCATGCGAACCCGGTCGAGCACGCGCACGTCGTCACGTCGACCACGCACAAGACGCTGCGCGGCCCGCGCGGCGGCTTTGTGCTGACGAACGACGAGGAGATCGCGAAGAAGATCAACTCGGCGGTGTTCCCCGGCCTGCAGGGCGGCCCGCTGATGCACGTGATCGCCGGCAAGGCGGTTGCGTTCGGCGAGGCGCTGCACGCGGACTTCAGGACCTACATCGACCACGTGCTCGCGAACGCGCAGGCGCTCGGCGACGTGCTGAAGGCGGGCGGCGTCGACCTCGTGACGGGCGGCACCGACAACCATCTGCTGCTCGTCGATCTGCGGCCGAAGGGCCTGAAGGGCGCGCAGGTCGAGCAGGCGCTCGAGCGCGCGGGCATCACGTGCAACAAGAACGGCATCCCGTTCGATACCGAGAAGCCGACGATCACGTCGGGCATTCGCCTCGGCACGCCGGCGGGCACGACGCGCGGCTTCGGCGTCGCGGAGTTCCGCGAGGTCGGCCGCCTGATTCTCGACGTGTTCGACGCGCTGCGCGCGAACCCGGAAGGCGATCACGCGACCGAACAGCGCGTGCGCCGCGAGATCTTCGCGCTCTGCGAGCGCTTCCCGATCTACTGACCCACGCGCCGACAAGACTGGAGAATCCATGAGCACGCTGCACCAGGACAGCATCGTCATCGATGGCCTGAACATTTCGAAGTTCGAACGCTCGGTGTTCGAAGACATGCGCAAGGGCGGCGTGACGGCCGCGAACTGCACGGTATCCGTGTGGGAGAACTTCACGAAGACGGTCGACAACATCGCGCTGATGAAAAAGCAGATTCGCGACAACGGCGAACTGCTGACGCTCGTGCGCACGACGGGCGACATCCTCCGCGCGAAGAAGGACGGCAAGACGGGCGTGATCCTCGGCTTCCAGAACGCGCACGCGTTCGAGGACAACCTGGGCTACGTCGAGGCGTTCGCCGACATGGGCGTGCGCGTCGTGCAGCTTTGCTACAACACGCAGAACCTCGTCGGCACCGGCTGCTACGAGCGCGACGGCGGGCTGTCGGATTTCGGCCGGGAGGTGATCACGGAGATGAACCGCGTCGGGATCATGGTCGATCTGTCGCACGTCGGCGGCAATACGTCGTCGGAGGCGATCGCGTTCTCGAAGAAGCCCGTCTGCTATTCGCACTGCCTGCCGTCGGGACTGAAGGAGCATCCGCGCAACAAGAGCGACGCGCAGTTGAAGGAGATCGCCGATGCGGGCGGCTTCGTCGGCGTGACGATGTTCGCGCCGTTCCTGAAGCGCGGGATCGACGCGACGATCGACGACTACATCGAGGCGATCGGCTATGTCGTGAACCTGATCGGCGAGGACGCGGTCGGCATCGGCACCGATTTCACGCAGGGCTACAGCGTCGACTTCTTCGACTGGCTCACGCACGACAAGGGCCGCTACCGCCGGCTCACGAATTTCGGCAAGGTCGTGAATCCGGAAGGCATCCGAACGATCGGCGAGTTCCCGAACCTGACGGCCGCGATGGCGCGCGCCGGATGGAAGGAATCGCGCATCCGCAAGATCATGGGTGAGAACTGGGTGCGCGTGTTCAAGGAGGTCTGGGGCGCGTAGACGTCCGCATGCCACGCCCGCGCCGTTCGTTTTCAACCCGTTTTTCAGCCCGCTTTCAACCGATCCGATTCAGGACGCGCCCGCTCGACGAGCGTCGGCGCGCGGACGATGCCGCGCGTGCGCCAGGGCGCCGCGCGTTTTACCCCCACGGAGTCACACGATGCAACCGCAACTGCCGATCGACGTCGATCCGAACACCGGCGTCTGGACCACCGACGCGCTGCCGATGCTGTACGTGCCGCGCCACTTCTTCACGAACAACCATACGGCAGTGGAAGAGGCGCTCGGCCGCGACGCCTACGCGGACATCCTTTATCAGGCCGGCTACAAGTCGGCGTACCACTGGTGCGACAAGGAGGCGAAGCAGCACGGGATCGCCGGGATGGCGGTGTTCGAGCACTACCTGAAGCGCCTGTCGCAGCGCGGCTGGGGGCTGTTCTCGATCGTCGACGCCGATCCGGCCGCCGCGCGCGCGAGGATCGAGCTGCGCCATTCGTCGTTCGTGCTCGCGCAGCCGGGCAAGGCTGGCAAGCTCTGCTACATGTTCGCGGGCTGGTTCGCGGGCGCGATGGACTGGGTCAACGACACGACGCCGGAAGGCCGCGGCGCGCCGCGCGCGCGGTCGACGGAAGTGCAGTGCGCGGCCGAGGGCCACGACCATTGCGTCTTCGAAGTGTCGCCGATCGCCCGCTGATTCGCCGACACGGAACCCCACCCGCAACACGAGACATTCGAACGCCAGAGGTCGCCTGCGATGCGCTATCCCAATCTGTTCAAACCCTTGACGCTGAACCAGCTCACGCTGCGCAACCGGATCGTCAGCACCGCGCATGCGGAGGTGTACGCGGAGCCGGGCGGCCTGCCGGGCGACCGCTACATCCGCTATTACGAAGAGAAGGCGAAGGGCGGCGTCGGCCTCGCGGTGTGCGGCGGCTCGAGCCCCGTGTCGATCGACAGCCCGCAGGGCTGGTGGAAATCGGTGAACCTGTCGATCGACAGGATCGTCGATCCGCTCGCGCGGCTCGCCGAGGCGATGCATCGGCACGGCGCGAAGATCATGATCCAGGCGACCCACATGGGCCGCCGCTCGGCGTTCCACGGCGAGCACTGGCCGCACCTGATGTCGCCATCGGGCGTGCGCGAGCCGGTGCACCGCGGCAACGCGAAGATCATCGAGGTCGAGGAAATCCGCCGGATCATCGGCGATTTCGCGGCGGCCGCGAAGCGCGTGAAGGATGCGGGGATGGACGGCATCGAGATCTCGGCCGCGCACCAGCATCTGATCGACCAGTTCTGGAGCCCGCGCACGAACTTTCGCGCCGACGAATGGGGCGGCAGCCTCGAGAACCGGCTGCGCTTCGGCGTCGAAGTGCTGAAGGCGGTGCGCGAGGCGGTCGGCCGCGATTTCTGCGTCGGCCTGCGGATGTGCGGCGACGAATTCCACGAGGACGGCCTCGATCACGAGCAACTGAAAGAGATCGCGCAGGCGATGGCCGAGACGGGCTTGATCGATTACCTCGGCGTGATCGGCTCGGGCGCGGACACGCACAACACGCTCGCGAACTGCATGCCGCCGATGGCGCTGCCGCCCGAGCCGTTCGTGCATCTCGCGGCGGGCATCAAGTCGGTCGTGAAGATTCCGGTGATGCACGCGCAGAGCATCCGTGACGCGGGCCAGGCCGAGCGCCTGCTCGCGAGCGGGATGGTCGACCTCGTCGGCATGACGCGCGCGCAGATCGCCGATCCGCACATGGTGATCAAGATCCGCGACGGCCGCGAGGACGAGATCAAGCAGTGCGTCGGCGCGAACTACTGCATCGACCGCCAGTACAACGGCCTCGACGTGCTGTGCGTGCAGAACGCGGCGACGTCGCGCGAGGCGACGATGCCGCACGTGATCGGGAAGTCGCGCGGGCCGAAGCACAAGGTCGTCGTGGTCGGCGCGGGGCCCGCGGGGCTGGAGGCCGCGCGCGTCGCGCGTTCGCGCGGCCACGACGTCGTGCTGTTCGAGAAGAACCACGAAGTCGGCGGGCAGATCATGCTCGCGGCGAAAGCGCCGCAGCGCGAGCAGATGGCGGGCATCGTGCGCTGGTTCGACATGGAGACGAAGCGGCTCGGCGTCGACCGGCGGCTCGGTGTCGAGGCGGACGAGAAGACGATCCTGGCCGAGCGGCCGGACATCATCGTGCTCGCCACGGGCGGGCGCAGCTTCACCGATCAGGTGCCGGGCTGGGGCGTCGCCGACGCGCTCGCGGTCAGCTCGTGGGACATCCTGTCGGGCCGCGTCGAGCCGGGGAAGAACGTGCTCGTCTACGACGGCGTCAGCACGCATGCGGGCGCGGGCGTCGCGGACTTCATCGCGAGCCGCGGCTCGAACGTCGAGATCGTCACGCCGGACGTGAAGGTGGCCGACGACTGCGGCGGCACGACGTTCCCGATCTTCTATCGCCGGCTTTACGCGCAGGGCGTGATCCACACGCCGAACCACTGGCTCGATCGCGTCTATGAAGAGGACGGCAAGAAGATCGCGGTGCTGCGCAACGAATACACGGAGGAGCAGGAGGAGCGCGCGGTCGATCAGGTCGTGATCGAGAACGGCATCACGCCGAACGACTCGCTGTACTGGAAGCTGAAGCCCGAATCGGTCAATCGCGGCCAGATCGACGTGCACAAGCTGTTCGCCGCCGAGCCGCAGCCGTGCCTTTCCGAGGCGCTCGGCAACGGCCGCTTCCTGTTGTTTCGCGTCGGCGACTGCATCTCGATGCACAACATCCACGGCGCGATCTACGACGCGCTGCGTCTCGTGAAGGATTTCTGACGATGAATCCGGCCATCCTGATTACCGCGTTGCTGTGGCTGTCGGTCGCGGGCCTCGCGTTCGCGGTCGCGAAGCGTTCGTCGTACTGGCGGCTCGGCCGCGCCACCGCGCCCGGCGCGTTCGGGCTCACGAATCTGTTTGCGATTCCGAAGCGTTACTTCGTCGATCTGCACCACGTCGTCGCGCGCGATCCGTATATCGCGAAGACGCACGTCGCGACGGCGGGCGGCGCGCTCGCCGCGCTCGCGCTCGTGTTCGTCAACTACGGGCTCGCGATCTATTCGCCGTGGCTCGACAAGCTGATCTTGCTCGCGGCGCTCACGATGTTCGCCGGCGCGGTGTTCGTCTGGCGTCGCCGTCATGCGAGGGACGTGCCCGCGCGGCTGTCGCGCGGGCCGTGGAATACGCTGCCGTGGCTGCTCGGCGCGTTCGCGCTCGGCCTCGTGCTGTTCATGCTCGTGCCGGCGGCCGCGATGTCGGGCGCGTTCGCGGCGTTCTGTGCGGCGCTGATCGGCGCCGGCGCGTTCGCGATGACGGTCGGCGCGGCGAAGGGCGGGCCGATGAAGCACGCGATCGCGGGCTTGCTGCATCTCGCGTTCCATCCGCGCCAGGAGCGCTTCGCGACGACGCGCGACGCATACACCGGCAACGGCAACGGCGACGCGACGCCGCCGACCGCGCTGAAGCCGTCCGACGTCGAGCACGACGAGTACGGCGTCGCGAGGCCGGCCGAATTCCGCTGGAACCAGTTGCTGAGCTTCGACGCGTGCGTGCAGTGCGGCAAGTGCGAAGCCGCTTGCCCCGCGTTCGCGTCGGGCCAGCCGCTCAATCCGAAGAAGCTGATCCAGGATCTTGTCGTCGGGATGGCGGGCGGCACCGACGCCGCGTATGCCGGCAGCCCGACGCCCGGCATTGCCGTCGGCAAGCACGGCGGCGATCCGCAGCGGCCGATCGTGTCGTCGCTGATCGAGGCCGACACGCTGTGGTCGTGCACGACGTGCCGCGCGTGCGTGCAGGAGTGCCCGATGCTGATCGAGCACGTCGACGCGATCGTCGACATGCGCCGCAACCAGACGCTCGTGCACGGCGCGGTGCCCGGCAAGGGCGCGGAGGTGCTCGCGAACCTGCGCGAGACGGGCACGATGGGCGGCTACGACATGGCCGCGCGCTACGACTGGTCGGTCGACCTGAGCGCGCCCGTCGCGCAGCCGGGGCGTCCCGTCGACGTGCTGATCGTCGCCGGCGAAGGCGCGTTCGACATGCGCTACCAGCGCACGCTGCGCGCGCTCGTGAAGGTGCTGGATCATGCGGGCGTCGATTACGCGGTGCTCGGCCGAGCGGAAACGGACACGGGCGACGTCGCGCGCCGGCTCGGCGACGAGGCGACGTTCCAGCAGATGGGCAAGCGCCTGATCGGCACGCTCGGCGCGCTGTCGTTCAAGCAGATCGTGACGGCCGATCCGCACGTGATGCACAGCCTGCGCAACGAATACCGCGCGCTCGGCGGCCGCTACGAAGTCAAGCATCACACGACGTTCGTCGCCGAGTTGGTTGCGGCCGGGAAAATCAAGCCGCAGGCGGCCGACGCGCTGCGCGAGAAGCGCATCACCTATCACGACCCTTGCTATCTCGGCCGCTACAACGGCGAGACGGAAGCGCCGCGCAAGCTCCTGAAGACGCTCGGCATCCAGATCGTCGAGATGGAGCGCAACGGCATGCGCGGCCGCTGCTGCGGCGGCGGCGGCGGCGCGCCGCTCACCGACATCCCGGGCAAGCAGCGGATTCCCGACATCCGGATCGCCGACGCGCGCGCGGTGGGCGCGGACGTCGTCGCGGTCGGCTGCCCGAACTGCACCGCGATGCTCGAAGGCGTCGTCGGCCCGCGGCCCGACGTGCTCGACGTCGCCGAACTCGTCGCCGCTTCGCTGGAGTGAAACGATGACCACGCTCAAACGAATCGATCCGCGCCGGCCGTTCATCGTGACCGCGACGGGACTGAAACGCATCACGCTCGGCGAGACGGGCGGCGCGTCCGGCGGCGCCGCGCAATGGGCGCCGCGCGCGCACGGCGCGGCGGCCGCTAAGCCGGTGCGCGTCGTGCGGGAAGCTGCGCGCGTGTTTCTCGTCGCCGCGCACAGCGAGCGCGGCGCGCTCGACGACCATGCGCGCCAGACCCTCGCGGCCGCCGCGCTGCTCGCCGGCGCGCAGACCGAAGTCGCGCTCGTCGTGTTCGGAGAACTGAACGACGATGCGGGCGCGCTCGGCGCGGACACGCTGATCGTGCTGCGCGATTTCGACCGCCGCGCGTTCGCGCCCGAGCGCGAGCTCGACGCGCTGCGCGCGTGCGCGGCCGCGCTCTCGCCTCAGCACGTGTTCATCCCGGACAACGCGACGGGCGACGGCGATCTCGGCCGCCGTTACGCGGCGGCGGCGAACGCGAGCGTCGCGACGCACGTCGTCGAAATCGCGGCGGACCACGTCGGCGTGTACGTCGATGCGAAGCGCGGCTTCGCGACGCGCGCGCTGCCCGACGTCGTGCTGCTCGCGCCGAACGCGGTCGATCCGACGTTGCCGTTCGTCGGCGCGGCGCTCGAGCGCGCGCTCGACGCCTCCAGCGCCTTCGGCGCGCGCCCGAGCGCTTCGGGCGACTATCGCGACCTCGGCCTCGAGGAGATCGATGCCGCGCAGGTCGCGCTCGAGGAGGCGGACTTCATCGTGTCGGCCGGCAACGGCGTGACCGACGTCGCCGCGTTCGAGACGCTCGCGGCGGCGTTCGGCGCGGCGATCGGCGCGAGCCGCGTCGCGGTCGACAACGGTCACTTCACGCGCGACAAGCAGGTGGGCGCGACGGGCAAGACGGTCGACGCGAGCGTCTACATCGCGTTCGGGATCTCGGGCGCGGTCCAGCATCTGCAAGGGATCAGGGACTGCCGCCACGTGATCGCAGTGAATCTCGACGGCAGCGCGCCGATCGTCAAGCGCGCGAACCTGACGATCGTCGGCGACGCGCAGGCGACGATTGCGGCGCTGATCGAAGCGGTGAACGCGGCCCGCGCCGCGCAGCCGCGAGCGGGCGCCGTATCGAACGAGCGCGAGTACATGGGAGCCGCCGCATGAACGCGAATCGCAAGCTGACCAGCATCGCGGTGCTGGTGTCGGTCGGACGCCATCCGGTGTCGGGTGCGCCGCGCTACAGCCGCAACGATGCGGCCGCGCTCGAGATCGGCCGCGCATTGGCCGCCGAGCACCGCGCCCGGCTCGACGTGATCCACGCGGGCGACGCGCGCAATCCGGCGCTCGCCGACTACCTCGCGCTCGGCGCGGCGAGCGTCGACGTGCTCGAGTGCGCGGACGGCGACGACGCGGCCGCCGCGCTCGCCGAGCGCGTGCGCGACCACGATCTCGTGCTGACGGGCACGCGCGCCGAAGGCGCCTACGACACGGGCATGCTGCCGTACCGCGTCGCGGCGGCGCTCGGCTGGCGGTTCGCCGGCGCGGCGGTCGACGTGAGCGTCGACGCTGCACGCGCGACGCTGCGGCAATTCCTGCCGAAAGGCGTTCGCAGGCGTGTCGACGCCGCGCTGCCCGCCGTCGTCGCCGTGCATCCGCTCGCGAATGCGCAGCCGCGCTACGCGTATGCGCGGCTGCGCGCGGGCGACGTGCGCGCGACGCGCGTCGCCACCCGCGCGGCGGCGGACGCCGGGCAATGGGCGACGCGCGCGGCCGAGCGCAAGCCGGTGAAGCTCGCGGCGGCCGACAAGCGCTCCGGACACGCGCGGATGCTGTCCGCGACGACGACCGAAAGCCGCGGCGGAAACGTCGTAATTGAAGGGAGTTCGGTCGAAAAAGCACAAGTGATCCTTGCGTATTTGCGCGAGCATCAGCTCATCGACTACTGAACGAAGCCTGTCGGCAACAACACCATGGATGCAAGGAATCCGGAGCAAACGATGAAAGTATCGGCAGACATCCGCGCGCTGGTGGCGCGCCGCAAGGCAGGCTACAGCCTCGAAGCCCCGTTCTATCTGAGCGACGAGATCTTTGCGCTCGACATGGACGCGATCTTTCGGCAGCACTGGATCCAGGTGGGCGTCGAGCCGGACGTGCCCGAGCCGGGCGATTACGTGACGGTGCAGCTCGGCGCCGATTCGATCCTGATCGTGCGCGACGACGACATGCAGGTTCGCGCGTTCCACAACGTCTGCCGCCATCGCGGCGCGCGCCTGTGCAACGAGGAAAAGGGATCGGTCGGCAACATCGTGTGCCCGTATCACAGCTGGACCTACAACCTGACGGGCCAGTTGATGTTCGCCGAGCACATGGGCGAGAAGTTCGACCGCTGCAAGCACAGCCTGAAGCCCGTTCATCTGCAGAATCTCGCGGGGCTGCTGTTCGTGTGCCTCGCCGACGAGCCGCCCGCCGATTTCGCGACGATGCGCGCCGCGATGGAGCCGTACCTGCTGCCGCACGATCTGCCGAACACGAAGATCGCCGCGCAGATCGACATCATCGAGAAAGGCAACTGGAAACTGACGATGGAGAACAATCGCGAGTGCTATCACTGCGTCGCGAACCATCCGGAGCTGACCATTTCGTTGTACGAATACGGCTTCGGCTATCAGCCGTCGCCCGCGAATGCCGATGGGATGGCCGCGTTCGAGCGTACCTGCACCGAGCGCGCCGCGCAGTGGGAAGCGCTGAATCTGCCGTCCGTCGAAGTGGAGCGCCTGACCGACGTGACGGGCTTTCGCACGCAGCGGCTGCCGCTCGACCGCAGCGGCGAATCGCAAACGCTCGACGCGAAGATCGCGTCGAAGAAGCTGCTCGGCGAATTTCGCCGCGCGGATCTCGGCGGCCTGTCGTTCTGGACACAGCCGAATTCGTGGCACCACTTCATGAGCGACCACATCGTCACGTTCTCGGTGATTCCGCTGTCGGCGGACGAAACGCTCGTGCGCACGAAATGGCTCGTTCACAAGGACGCGAAGGAAGGCGTCGACTACGACGTGAAGAACCTGACGGCTGTCTGGAACGCGACGAACGACCAGGATCGCGCGCTCGTCGAATTCTCGCAGCGCGGCGCGGCGAGCAGCGCATACGAGCCGGGCCCGTATTCTCCGTACACCGAAGGGCTCGTCGAGAAGTTCTGCGAGTGGTACGTCGGCCGGCTGGCCGCGCATATCGGCGCATAGCACGAAGACGGAGCGCAACAATGATGCGAGATGCCGCGAATTTCGAGCCGGCCGACAGCCGCGTGACGCGTTCCGCATTCTGGCAGGCGCTGCCGGAACGCTGGACGAGCGACGTCGAGGAGACGCTCGTCTGCTGCCACGTGCGGCAGGAAACGCACGATGTGAAGAGCTTTTTCTTTCGCTCGCCGCAGGGGCGCGCGTTCTCGTTCGAGCCGGGGCAGTTCATCACGCTCGAGCTCGACATCGGCGGCGAGACGATCAACCGCTGCTACACGATCTCGTCGTCGCCCGCGCGTCCGCACACGATTTCGATCACGGTCAAGCGCGTGCCGGGCGGCAAGGTGTCGAACTGGCTGCACGACAACCTGCAGCCGGGCGCGCCGCTGCGCGTGCTCGGCCCCGCGGGAGAATTCACGTGCGCGCGGCATCCGGCGCGCAAATACCTGTTTCTGTCCGCGGGCTCGGGCGTTACGCCGCTGATGTCGATGAGCCGCGCGCATCACGACCTCGCCGAGGATCGCGACATCGTGTTCGTCCATAGCGCGCGCACGCCGGACGACATCATCTTCGCGCGCGAACTCGATCTGATCGCGTCGACGCACACGAACTTCCGCACCGCATTCGTGTGCGAGCGGCTCGGCGCGCGCACGAACTGGCACGGCGTGACGGGCTTCCTGTCGCTGCCGCTCCTTAAGCTGATCGCGCCGGATTTCCCCGAGCGCGAGATCTTCACGTGCGGACCCGCGCCGTACATGAAAGCGGTGCGCGACATGCTCGCCGAAGCGGGATTCGATCGCAGCCGCTATCACGAAGAGAGCTTCTCGTTCGAGACGCCCGCGCAAAGCGAGCCCCGGACCGAAGCGCCGGCGGACGACGCCGCGAGCGACGCGCAGGTGCGCCAGTACACGGTCGCGTTCGCGAAGAGCAATCGCGAGATCGCATGCGGCGCGGACCAGCACGTGCTCGATGCCGCGCGCCGCGCGGGCGTGCGCCTGCCGGCGTCGTGCACGCAGGGGATGTGCGGCACCTGCAAGGTGAAGCTCGTGTCCGGTCAGGTCGACATGAAGCATAACGGCGGCATTCGTCAGCGCGAAATCGATCAGGGGATGGTGCTGCTCTGCTGCAGCAAGCCGCTGTCCGATCTCGTCGTCGACAAGTGAGCGCGTCGCCGCTGCGCAAGAACGTGTCGTAAAAGAACGATACCGGGGAATTGTGGTTGAAGAACCTAGAGAGGCCCCTTGCTTTTCGACAACCTCAAGGAGATCGATCATGAAATTCCTCACGAAACTCATGGGCTGCGGCGCGCTGTCGATGATGCTCGCCGCCGCCGCGCCGGCGCAGGCCGATACGAAGCCGACGCTGAAGATCGGCTACGTCGAAGGCTGGGACGACAGCGTCGCCACGTCGAACGTCGCCGCGCGCATCATCGAGACGAAGCTCGGCTACCCGGTGCAACTCGTGCCGGTCGCGGCGGGCGTGATGTGGCAGGGCGTCGCGCGCGGCGATCTCGACGCGACGCTGTCCGCGTGGCTGCCCGTCACGCAGGGCGCGTACTGGGATCAGTTCAAGACGAAGGTCGTCGATCTCGGCACCAATTTTCCCGATGCGAAGATCGGCCTCATCGTGCCGATCTATGTGAAGGCGAAGACGATCGCCGATCTCGACGCGCAGAAGAGCGACTTCGCCGGGCGCATCGTCGGCATCGACGCCGGCGCGGGCGTGATGCGCAAGACTGACGACGCGATCAAGGCATACGGCCTGAACTATTCGCTGATGCCGAGCTCGGGCAGCGCGATGACCGCCGAGCTCGCGCGCTCGATCCATGCGAACAAGGCTGTCGTCGTCACGGGCTGGGCGCCGCACTGGATGTTCGCGAAATGGAAGCTGCGCTTCCTCGACGATCCGAAGAAGGTGTACGGCGAGGCCGAGCACGTCGACAACGTCGCGAATCCGGCGCTCGAAACGAAGGCGAAGCCCGTCGTCGCGTTCCTGAAGAAGTTCCAGTGGAAGCCGGGCGAGATCGACGGCGTGATGCTCGCGATCCAGAACGGATCGAAGCCCGCGGCGGCGGCCGATGCATGGATCGCCGCACATGGCGATCGCGTCGGCGAATGGCTTGGCTCCGGGCAGTGACGACAAGCCCGCTCAGGCCCGTGTGAGGGGCTTGAGCGTGAGAATAAAAATTCGAAGGTATCCGAAACAATTGGAGAAAACTGCGGGTTTTCTGGCGGGATTTTCGATATTTTTTCGACTCGCACAACGTAGTGTTGTTAGAATGTACCCTTGTGCGGAGTCTTCAACGGAGGATTTTGGATGAGTCAAGCAGGACTGCGCGCGCGCAGCACCAGCGAGATCGAGGCAACCATCTCACATGAAGAAAGGGGCCACACGTTGCACCGTGGCCTCAGTTGGAAGGACGCATTTTGGGTAACGAGCGGCGTGCCGGCAGGCGTGCTGTTCACGATCGGCGGCGTATGCGCGACGGTCGGCCAGCCCGCGTGGGCGGTGTGGATCGCCGCAATCACGATGGGTCTGATTCAAAGCGCGACTTATGCGGAAATTTCCGGGCTATTTCCCCATAAATCGGGCGGCGCATCGGTGTACGGTGCGATCGGCTGGGTGCGATACGGCAAGTTGATCGCGCCCGTCTCGGTGTGGTGCAACTGGCTCGCGTGGTCGCCGATGCTCGCGCTCGGCTGCGGTCTCGCGGCAAGCTACGCGCTCACCAGCCTGTTCCCGGCGGACGCAGCGATCCTGCACTGGCAATGGACGCTCGCCGATCTCGGCTTCATCAAGTCCGGCCTGACCCTGCGGGTCAACGCCACCTTCGTGATCGCGACGATCCTGTTGCTGATCACGTTCAAGCTGCAGCACAGCGGTGCATCGAAGGCCGCACGCACGCAGCGCATTCTCGGCATCGCGTCGCTGACGCCGCTTCTCATCGTCGGCATCGTGCCGTTCGTCACGGGCGACGTGCCGATGTCGAATCTCCTGCCGCTCCTGCCGCTCGGCCACGATGCGCAAGGCAATCTCACCGCCGCCACGTTCGGTAGCTGGAACGGGCAGGGCGTCGTGATGGCGCTCGGCGCGATGTTCATGGCGGGCTGGGCGTCGTACGGCTTCGAAACGGCCGTCTGCTACACGCGCGAATTCCGTGATCCGCGCCGCGACACTGCGAAGGCGATCTTCTGGTCGGGTGCCCTCTGCCTGATCGTGATGACGCTCGTGCCGATGGCGTTCCAGGGCGCGCTTGGCACCGCGGCGATGCTCGATCCGCGCATCGGCGACGGCACGGGCGTCGCGGCCGCGATGGCGAGGATCGTCGGCGGCGGCGCCTGGGTTGCGAACGCGGTCGTCGTGATGCTGATGCTGTCGATCCTCCTGATCGTGATGACGTCGATGATGGGCTCGTCGCGCACGCTCTATCAGGCGTCGGTCGACGGCTGGCTGCCGAAGTACCTGTCGCACGTGAACGAGCACGGTGCGCCGACGCGCGCGATGTGGACCGATCTCGGCTTCAATCTCGTGCTGCTGCTGATGTCGGACTACATGACGGTGCTGTCGATCTCGAACGTCTGCTACATGTTGTTCGTCTTCCTGAATTTGCAGTCGGGCTGGATTCATCGAATGGACCGCGGGCAATGGCAGCGGCCGTTTCGTTGCCCGACATGGCTCGTCGTGCTCGGCTCGATCTGCGGCTACGCGAACCTCGTCTATGTCGGCGCGGGCGCGGATCTGCAAGGCGCGGGCACGCTGCGCAACGGGCTCATCGCGATGCTGCTGATCGTGCCGGTGTTCGTCTATCGCCACTACTGGCAGGATCGCGGCCGTTTCCCCGCGCAGATGCAGCGCGACATGGAGCTCGTCGTGCCTGCGCGCAGCGCGTGGCTGAACGTCGCGCCGTATGCGGCGCTCGCGGCCGCCGCGCTGACGATCGCGGCTTCGTATTACTTCGCCTGGCTGCGATAGCAGGCGTGCGTCGGCGAGGATGCCCGGATGCGTCGCCGCATCCGGGCCGCAGCGAAACGTCGAGGCCGCCGCTTGCTGCGCGCCTGCTACTGGAACACGACGGTGCGATCGCCGTTCAGGAACACGCGCCGCTCGATGAACGCCTTCACCGCGCGCGCGAGCGTGATGCATTCGACGTCGCGCCCCACCGCGAGCAACTGCTCGGGCCGGTACGAGTGATCGACGCGCTCGACCACCTGCTCGATGATCGGCCCTTCGTCGAGATCGTCGGTGACGAAATGCGCGGTCGCCCCGATCAGCTTCACGCCGCGCGCGTGCGCCTGGTGGTAGGGCTTCGCGCCCTTGAACCCCGGCAGGAACGAATGGTGGATGTTGATCGCGCGATTCGCGAGCCTCGCGCTCGTTTCCTGCGACAGCACCTGCATGTAGCGCGCGAGGATCACGAGCTCGGCACCGCTCGTCTCGAACACGTCAAGCCACTGCGCTTCCTGCTGCGCCTTCGTGTCAGCGGTGATCGGGAAGTGCCGGAACGGCAGTCCGTGCTGCGCGGCGAGCGGCTCGAAATCCGGATGGTTCGACACGATCCCGACGATGTCCATCTTCAGCTCGCCCATCTTCCAGCGGAACAGCAGATCGGCGAGGCAATGCTCGAGCTTCGACACCATGATCAGCACCTTCGGCCGCGCGGCGACGTCGTGGATCGCCCACTGCATCCCGAAGCGTGCGGCGATCGGCTCGAACTCGCGTCGCAGCGCGTCCACGCGCAGCGAATCGGCGTCGTCCGTCGCATGGAACACGCAGCGCACGAAGAAGCGCGCACTGAGATCGTCGTCGAAGACGGTCAGCTCGTCGACGTAGCAGCGATGCCGGTCGAGCAGGCCGACGACGGCGGCGACCTGGCCCGCCGCGCTCGGACACGACAGCGTCAGCACGAACTGATGGGGACGTTGTGGAACGGACATGGATTTCCTCTGACTCGATGGCGCCCCGCGCACGGCGCGGATGCCGGACGTCCGAGGCGATGCACAAGTTAATCAAGCCAGATCGGATGCGGATAGAACCGAAGCGCCGCGCTGCTGGAATCGGCGCGCCAACGCCGGACGCGTCACGGGCACGCCTCGAGCAGCCAGCGGCGAAAGAGCGGCACTGCGCGCGCAGTCGGGCAAGATGCACTTCTGCGGGCCCGATCAGCTACACGGCTTCGAGGAGCGGCTCACGACCGACATCTACCCGGCCGACTTCGGCTGGGTGCCGGACTGGACGCATCCCGCCGAGCGGCCGCGCTGGTATCACAACATGAGCTCGGTGCTCGACGCCGGCCCGTGCGTGCGGACCAACCAGCTCGATTTCGACGACGACGTGACATTCGCCGCGCGCCAGAAGATCTTCGACGTCGCACGCGAGAAAGCCGCCGTCCGCGATACGCGGCCCTTCTGCATGGTCGTGTCGCTCACGCATCCGCACGATCCGTATGCGATCACGCGCGAATACTGGGATCTGTACCGGGATGAAGACATCGATCTGATGGCAGTCCGAATGGATTTCGACGCGAGCGACCCGCATTCGCGGCGCCTGCGCGCCGTGTGCGAGGTCGATCGCACGCCGCCGAGCGACGCGCAGTTCGGCGCGGCGCTCAACCAATGCGGCTTCACCGACGACACGATCACGATCGTGATCGTCACCGCCGATCGTGGCGACATGCTCGGCGAGCGCGGCCTCTGGTACAAGATGACCTTCTTCGAAGGCGCGTGCCGCGTGCCGCGTGCCGGCCGCGATGACAGCGGCTGCGGCGTTGTCGTGGTGTGCCGCGACAGCATCGGCCGCGGAGGCCGCCGCGTGCCGCGACGTGCGGATGGCCGGCCCCGGCTGGACCGACATCGAAGCGACGGATGCGCTCGCGGGCGTCGTGCTGAAGGCGCTCGGCTACCGGCAGAGCGTGTCGAACCTGTCGGTGCCGATCACGTATCAAGGTCTGAAGAAAGGGCAGATCGACGTGTTCCCCGGCAACTGAACGGAATGATCGCCGCGATGCTGCAGGACAAGCGCTCCGCTGTGGACGCCGCGCAACACGCGTTGCGCGCGAACCCATTACTCGTCGACGCGTGGCTCGACGGCGTGACCACCGCGAACGGCGCGCCGGGCTTGCCTGCCGTGCGTGCAGCGCTCGATGCGCGATGACGGCCGACGTCGGCATCGGCCCGGTCCGTCGCATCGTGACCATTCGGCGTCGTTTGGTGACGGGTAGCGCGAAAAATGGGTTTGTATTTTTCGCCAACGGCATCCGATTGTGCGCGGGATGCGCAACGGTCGTCGGAGTGGTGCGTCGTTTCAGCAATAGTCGCGGATTCGCGTGCGCAACGCGGGAATCTTTTTTTATCGAATGAGCAGGGTGGGGTGCCGACAATGAAGAAATCGAATGTTGCCGTGATGAGCGCGATCGCGCTCACGATAGGAATCGCGCCGGGCGCAAGCCGCGCGCAGAGCAGCGTCACGCTGTACGGGATTCTCGATGCCGGCATCACATACGTCAACAACACCGGCGGCTCGCACGTCTTCAAGTTCGACGACGGGGTGTCGTACGGCAACCGGATCGGCTTCAAGGGCACCGAAGACCTCGGCGGCGGCCTGAAGGCGGTCTTCGTGCTCGAGAGCGGCTTTCGCCTGGGCAACGGTCAGCTCGGTTTCGGCGGCGCGGAATTCGGCCGCCAGGCTTACGTCGGATTGCAGAACAACTGGGGGACGTTGTCGTTCGGCAATCAGCTCGACATGACGGAGGAGATGGTCTATCTGAACAACATCTCCGCATGGGCGAGCGGCTACGCGATTCACCAGGGCGACTTTGACCGCTTCAACGGCGACCGCCTGCCGAACTCGGTGAAATTCCTGTCGAACGATTTCAGCGGTCTCAAGTTCGGCGCGATGTATTCGTTCGGCAACGTCGCGGGCGATTTCCATCGCAACAGCGCGTGGAGCGCGGGTGCGAGCTACACGCACGGCGACTTGTCGGTGGGCGCGGCCTATACGCATCTGAACAACCCGTCCGGCATCTATGCGTTCGATCCGTACGCGATGATCGGCACGCACACGTTCCTCGGCCAGCCGACGGTCAGCGTCGATCCGGCGACAGGCAAGGTCACGGACCTGTTCGCGAATACGCCGATGAATGTCGACAGCCAGGGCACGTTCGGCATCGGCGCGAGCTACACGCTCGACAAGCTGACGCTGTCCGGCAATTTCACGTACACGACGATCAAGGGCTTCGGCAACACGTCGCACATGCAGGTCTACGAAGGCGGCGGCCTGTATCAGTTCACGCCGGCGTTGAGCTTCGTCGCGGGCTACCAGCACACGCGCTTCGAAGGCCATCACTGGAATCAGGGATCGGCCGGCGTTCACTACCTGCTGTCGAAGCGCACGGACGTCTACATTTCCGGCGACTACCTGCGCGCGTCGAACGGCGTCGATGCGGTGATCGGCTACAGCTTCACGCCGTCCACCACGCAGACGCAAGCGGACATTCGCATCGGGATGCGCCACTCGTTCTGACTCGGCCGGACCGGCGCATGTTCGCGGCGCGCGCCGGGTCCGTCATCGCGCGCACGCGTCAGAACTTCTTGCCGAACGCGATGCCGACGATATTCTCGTCCAGACGAATGTTCGCATTGCCGCCGCCGAACGATGGCGGAATCGACGCCTGACCGTCGACGGTCTTCCTGAACGCGTGACCGTAGAAGAAGCTGAATTCCGCGTGATCGGCGGTTTCCCATGTCGCGCCGAGCGTCGCTTGATCCTGGACGACGCCCGGCGCGAGCACGTTCAGGAACGTCTGCGTCGACGCGATCGGCTGGCTCGCGTGACTGTAGCCGAGCCTGAGCGTCAGATGCGGGTTGTAGCGGTACGTCGTGCCGATCTTCAGCACGTTCGTGTTGCGCCAGCCGAAGCCGGGACCGTTCGGCGAGCCGAGCGGATGGCCCGCCTGCAGATTGTCGAGCGGATTGGCGACCGAATCGACGTTGCCGTACAGAATGCGCTGGAAGTCCGCGGCGATCGTCCATGCCGGCGTGATTTCGTATGCGAGGCCGAAGCCGAAGTTTTCGGGGATGTCGAACGAGCCACCGTTCGCGAACAGGCCCTTGTAGCGATCGAAGCGTCCGCGGATCTTCGACGCCCACGTCGCGCCGACCGTCAGCGAACGCGTCAGGCGGCCCGTATAGCCGATGTGCACGCCGACGCCGACGCTCGAATCGGCGCCGCGGTCGGTCACGTTGTCCGGCGCAACCGATGCGCTCGCGAACGGTTGCAATCCGCTTGCCGTAAAGCGCTGATATGCGATGTTCAATCCGATGCCGAGTGCGTGCCGCTCGCCGATCCGCAGCGCGAGCGTCGGCGACAGGAACACCTGCTCGAGGTCGACGCCCGCGGAGCCTTTCCCGCCGAACGCCTTGAACGGATTGTTCGCGTAGCCCGTGTCGAGCCCGCCGTTCGCATAGAGCGCGATGCCGACATAGAGATTCGGGCGAAGCTGCTTCACGATTCCGGCTTCAGGCAGCGCGAACACCGAGCGGTTGTTGCCTTCGTAATGGCCGTCGACGCCGTAGCCGTTGCCGGCGACGTTTGCGCCGCGCGACGGCAGGAACGCACTGATGCCGACGTCGAAGCGGTCTCCGACGAATGCGATGCCGGCCGGGTTCGCCGCGGCCGCGAGCGCGTCTTGCGGCAGTGCGATGCCGACGCCCGCGACGCCCTGAGATGCCGCGCCGTAGCCGTTCGAAAAGTAGCCGTTGGTCGCCGATGCGGCGACGGGCGTCGCACATGCGGCCGCCAGCATCGTTCGGGCGAACGATTCTAGGTTCACGATTCCTCTCCCTGGTGTTGATCATTGTTTCGACATCCGGAACAATGAATCTACGCAGGCGAGTAAACGGCGTGAACCAAGATATCGGGCTAAGCTTGTGGAGCCGGGACGGAAATCGATATACGGCGATGCGGTGCGGATAGCCGCCGCATCCGCACCGCACAGGAGCGCTTACCGCTTCGCGGACGCGCTGAGTCCGCCGCCCAGCTCGGCCGCGTACGCGAGCGCGAGCTTGCCGAACTTCAGCGCGTGATTGCCTTGCGAGTCCGACCGATCGAGCGTGTCATACGCGGAGTGGATGTACGGATTGTCGTTCTGATCCGCTTCGAACGGGAACGACGCCGGATAGCCCTGCGCGTTCCATGACGCGTGATCGGAGCACGCATAGCCGCATTGCGACGTGCCGACCGCGAGCTCGGGCAGATAGGTTTTCGCGAGGTTCGCGAGATATGTGTTCTGCGTCGAGTTCGTATAGTCGCTGATCAGGTAGATGTCCTTCGGATCGCCCTTGTAGTTCGTCATGTCGAGCTGGAACGCGCCGACGACGTTCACGTTCTGCGCCCTGAACTGCTTCGCGATCGCCTGCGAGCCGAGGAGGCCCGGCTCTTCCGCCGCATAGCCGATGAACTTCAGCGTGCGCTTCGGCTGATAGCGGTTCGCGAGCAGTACGCGCAGCGCTTCGGTGAGGCTCGCGATGCCGGACGCATCGTCGTCCGCGCCCGGCGCGCGCGTGTTCTCGCTCATGCGGCCGACCGTCGAATCGAGATGGCCGCCGATCACGACAACGCCCGCCGCCGGATCGCTGCCCTTGATCGTCAGGATCACCGATTTTTGCGGCCAGCCGGTGTGCGCGAACTGCTCGACCGTCACGTCGGTGCGCGAGCCGGCGAGCTGCTTCCATTGCTGCGCGATCCAGTCGGACGCGGCCACGCCGTGCGACGTCGTGTAATAGCGGTTCGTGAAGCCGGACAGCGACGCGATCGTGCTGACGATGTTGCTCGCCTGCAGTTGCGAGATCCAGTTGCGGACCTGTTGCGAGTTGGTGATCGGGTAGTCGATCGCGGCCGCCTGCATCGCGGCGCTCGGCTGCAGCGACGCGCGCGCTTCGTCGAACGTCGCGTGCACGAAGAAGCCGGGGCCGTGGCCGCGCGCGCGGCGGATCGCCTGCGACAGCGATTCGAGCAGCGAATCGTCGACCTGTGCGACGTGGACCGTTTCGGTGCGCTTCGCGTCGCCGGTGGCGAGCGCCGCGCTGTAGCGGCTCGTCACGGCGGGATCGATCGCGCGCAGTTCGCGCAAGGCGGGGGCGGCGAGCGTGATCCACACAGGCGCGGCGTGGGCGGCCGATACGCAGAGGGCGCCGCAGACCGCGGCGGCGACGTGTTGGAGCTTGGACATGTTCGATCTCCTCAGGGTGAGGGGAGATGCAGTCGAGGGGACGGGCGCGCGGCAGATCGTGCCGCGCGCCCCGCGCCGATGTCGCTTACGTCTTCTTCTTGACGCGAGTGATGCGGGCTACAGCTTCTGCGGCACGGTCACGCCGTACGTGCAGCTCTTGTTGTACGCGTTGCCGATCGCATTGAGTTGCGTGCTGCTGTAGCCGAGCGCGGCCGCCGCGGTCAGCACCGCCTGGGCCGCGGCCTTCTGGTTCGTCGAGCCGTTCGTCATCGACAGCCCTTTCAGGAAAGCCTTGTCCATCGCCGCGCCGCCGATCGCGTCGCGCGCGACCATGTTGCACGACGCCCAGTACTGGCCGGCCGTGTGGATTTCGGAATTGCGGATCTGCGAGTAGGTGCGCCCGACGTTGTAGTTCGTCACGCGGCCGGGCCAGAACTCGTTGTGGCCGTCCCAGTTGTAGACCCAGTGATATTGCGCGTCGGATGGGCTCCACTGGTTGAAGTCGCGGCTGTACGCGGCCGCGAGGTAGTCGCCCGTGCCTTCGGACAGCCCCTCGACCTGCGAGAGCCCGCCGTTCGTGATCCAGTCGTGGATGCCGTGGCCGAGCTCGTGAATCACGACGTCCGCGTCCTCCGCGTCGTCGACGCCGCCCTGGCCGAACGACAGTTGGCCGGAGCCCGACGAGTACGACGAGTTGTCGGCGCCGGATTCGCCGTGCGGATCGTACTGGACGCCGCCCGAGTACTGATACGGCAGCGCCTTGATGCCGAGCGTCAGGTTCACGTAGCGCAGGAACGTGTCGATGTGGTAGTACGCGTTCACCGCCTCGAAGTACAGGTTCGAGCGCGTGAAATCGAAGGTCGTCGACGACTGGACCGGACACGCCTTGTCGAGCGGCGAGTCGAAATCGACGCACGATGCGTATGGGCCGGTGAGCTTGTAGCCGCTGCTCGTCTGCGTCAGATCCTTGAGCGTCACGCGCACGCGCGCGGCGTTCAGTTGCGTGGAGTCCGCGTCGTTGTTGTCCTTGAAGCCGGTGCTGCCGTAGCTGCTTCTCGTGGACGACAGCGGGTCCGGCCGGAATACGAGCCCGCTTCCGTCGGTTGCATAGGATGCCTTGTCTTCGGCGCGCAGCACCTCGCCGCTTCCCGCGTCGATGATCAGCTCCCAGTCGCCGCGCAGGCTGTCCTGCGGCTTGCCGCGCACTTTCCATGCGGTATGCGTGCCCGCGCCGTCGACGAACGCGACGACCTGCGCCTGCACGCTCGCGAAGCCGCCGACGCCGAGGTACGCGCGAGCGCGATCCAGCGCCTGCTGCTCGTCGACCGCCTGCGTCTTGCTCGATACGGCCGCGACGCCGTTCACCGCCTTGCTCGCGACGTACAGTACGCGGCCGTCCGGCGCAACCGTGACCGCGATGTCGCTGTCGTAGACGGGCAGCCCCGCCGCGCGCTGCTGGAAGCGCACGACAGTGAACGCGGCGTCGGCGCGCTCGGATGCGACGACGAGATTCGCGAGCGCGGCCTTGTCGAGGCTGAGCTGCGTCGCGCGCGCGGCGATGTACTCGCGCGCCATCGTCGCCGCGTCGGCCTTCTTCGCTTGGAACGCCGGGCTCGCCAGCGTGACGGCGACGGCGCCGGGGCGGAACTGCCCGGTCTTGTCTGCCTTTTCCGCGGGCGCCACGACGCCGCGCGTGAGGCTCGCGCGCAGGCTTTCCTCCTGCGGGTTCGGCGCCTTCGAATCGGCCCACGCGGGCAGCGCTGCGCCGAGGCCGATGGCGAGGCTCAGGGCGAGCGGCAGTGCTTTACGGGATGTCTGCATGGATTGTCCTCGTCTTCAAAGTTTTGGATGACAAACGAAACCACGGGAACCGCAGGGACGACCCGGTCCGTGCGCCGGCCTCGACGAGCCGATGCAATCGGACGGAGCAACAACGGAAACGGCGCGATGCCGCGAAGAATCAGCGTGCGCCGAACGGGCGGGGCGGAGGGAGGTGGAAACGCCAGAGAACGATCGGCGAAGCAAACGGCAAGCGCTGCGATGGCTGAATGAGCATCGTCATTACAAACCCCTCGGAATAAATATTTGGAATGCTGTTCTGTTCAGCAAACAAACGGTCGCACTGGAATGTCACGTCGTTAGTCTGCCTATCTATTTTTAGAACATGTTACAGAATATTTTCAATGTTATTTCGAATTATTTTCGAGGAGCGGTTCCATCGGCGAAAACGGTCAGGCGGCGCACGATTTTTGCGCTGCCGCAATCGGCTCAGCGCAGCGCGCGCCGGTCGCTTCTCGGGCTCGTGCCGAATTGCGCGCGATACGTGCGGGAAAAATGCGAAGGCGATTCGAAGCCGCACGCCGCGCATACGGCCGCGACCGTCATATCGGTCTGCTGAAGAAGTTCGCGCGCGCGATCGAGCCGCAGCCGCAAATGGAAACGTGCCGGCGTATCGTTGAGAATCGTGCTGAACAGCCGTTCGAGCTGCCGGCGCGTGACGCCGACCTCCCGCGCGAGCATGTCGGATGGCAGCGGGCTTTCCATGTGATGCTCCATCGTCCCGATCACCTGGATCAGCTTGCGGTTGTGCACGCCGTAGCGTGCGGCGATCTCGAGGCGCTGGCGATCGGAGCGCTGGCGGATCCGGCTCAGCACGAACTGCTCGGAGATCGTCGCGGCGAGATCGGCGCCGTGCCGGCGGCCGATCAGGTCGAGCATCATGTCGATCGATGCGGTGCCGCCCGCGCAGGTGATGCGCCGCTCGTCGATCTCGAACAATTCCTGTGTCGTCTTCAGGTGCGGGTAGCGCTCCTGGAATGAGGCGAGCGCTTCCCAGTGCAGCGTCAGCGCATGCGACGCGTCGAAGAGCCCCGCCTCCGCGAGCACGAAGCTGCCGGTGTCGATGCCGCCCGTCGTCGCGCCGCGCCGATACTCGCGCTTGAGCCAGTCGCCGATCGCGCGCGTATAGCACGCGAGCGGATCGAAGCCCGCGATCACGAAGATCGTGTGCGTGCGCTCGACCTGCGCGAACGCGGCGTCCGCGTTCAGCGAGATGCCGTTGCTCGCGACGACGGGCGCGCCGTCGCGGCTCACGATGCGCCAGCGATACAGATCCGGCCTGAAGCGGTTCGCAACGCGCAGCGGCTCGACGGCCGACATGAAGCCGAGCGCGGAGAAGCCGGGCATCAGCAGGAAATGAAACTCTTCTGGCATGGGGCGTGTGCTTGCGCTTGCGAAACGATCGGCCGAGCGTAGCAAGCAAGGCGCAAGCAGGCAAGCCGCTTGACGCGTCGCCCGGCGGTAAAGCCTTGCCAAGCGTGACGATTCGTCAACCTAATGGTTTTTACGCATAGTCGCAAACAGGCAAGAAAAGGTCGCCGTCGGTCGCCTTGCCGCGAATATGGCCCGTTACCTTTGAGCCCACGGTGCAGGCTGTGTCGTCCCCTTGAAATTGCCTGCGGAATCCGTCGAACAGGGAGGCAACCATGAAGTCCACCAAGACCCTCGTATTCGGCGCGGCACTCGCCGCAGCATGCGCGTTGCCGTCGCCGTCGTTCGCGCAGGACTCGGCCGCGTGCCGCAACGTGCGCTTCGCGAACATCGGCTGGACCGACATCACGTCGACGACGGCGCTCGCGTCGCTGCTGTTCGACGGTCTCGGCTACAAGCCGACGACGACGATCTCGTCCGTACCGATTTCGTTCGCAGGGCTGAAGAACAGGCAGCTCGACGTATCGCTCGGCTACTGGTGGCCGGTGCAGCAGCATCAGTTGCAGCCGTTCCTCGATTCGAAGTCGATTTCGGTGGTCGAGCCGCCGAACCTGTCGGGTGCGAAGGCGACGCTCGCGGTGCCGGGCTACGTGTACCAGGCGGGGCTGAAGTCGTTCGACGACATCGCGAAGCATCGCGCAGAGCTCGACGGCAAGATCTACGGGATCGAGCCCGGCAGCAGCGCGAACGCGACGATCCAGAAGATGATCGACGCGAACCAGTACGGGCTCGGCGGCTTCAAGCTCGTGGAGTCGAGCGAGGCGGGGATGCTCGTCACGGTCGATCGCGCGATCCGCGACAAGAAGTGGGTCGTGTTCCTCGGCTGGGAGCCGCATCCGATGAACATCCAGATCAGCATGAACTACCTGTCGGGCGGCGACGCGGCGTTCGGCCCGAACTACGGCGAAGCGCGCGTGTACACGCTGACGTCGCCCGACTACATGGCGCGCTGCCCGAACGCGGGCAAGCTCGTCGGCAATCTGCGCTTCACGACGCAGATGGAAAACCAGTTGATGCAGGCGGTGATGAACAAGGTGAAGCCCGCGGAAGCGGCGAAGGCGTACCTCAGGAAGAACCCGCAAGTGCTCGATGCATGGCTCGCCGGCGTGAAGACCTACGACGGCAAGGACGGGCTGGCTGCGGTGAAGGCTTATCTGGGGCTCTGAACGGTGCGGCTCGCCGCCTGGCGCGCGAGGTCCGGGCAGGGGACGCGCATCCGAATCCGAATTTGAATCTGAACGAGGCGACAGCGATGAATCAGGAAGTCATTGTGACGTGCGCGGTGACGGGCGCAGGCGACACCGTCGGCAGGCATCCGGCGATACCCGTCACGCCGAAGCAGATCGCCAGTGCGGCGATCGAGGCCGCGAAGGCGGGCGCGACGGTCGCGCACTGCCACGTGCGCGATCCGCTGACGGGCCGCGGCAGCCGCGATCCGAGGCTGTATCGCGAAGTGGTCGACCGAATCCGCTCGGCCGACGTCGACATCGTCATCAATCTGACGGCCGGCATGGGCGGCGATCTCGAGATCGGCGCGGGCGAGGACCCGATGCGCTTCGGCAAGGGCACGGACCTCGTCGGCGGGCTGACGCGGCTCGTGCACGTCGAGGAACTGCTGCCCGAGATCTGCACGCTCGATTGCGGCACGCTGAATTTCGGCGACGGCGACTACATCTACGTATCGACGCCCGCGCAGTTGCGCGCGGGCGCGAAGCGGATCCGGGAACTGGGCGTGAAGCCCGAGCTCGAGATCTTCGACACGGGGCACCTGTGGTTCGCGAAGCAACTGCTGAAGGAAGGACTCCTCGACGATCCGCCGCTTTTCCAGCTATGTCTCGGCATTCCGTGGGGCGCGCCCGCCGACACCGGCACGATGAAGGCGATGGTCGACAATCTGCCGCCCGGCGCGCACTGGGCGGGCTTCGGGATCGGCCGGATGCAGATGCCGATGGTCGCGCAGGCGATGCTGCTCGGCGGCCACGTGCGCGTCGGCCTCGAAGACAACCTCTGGCTCGACCGCGGCGTGCAGGCGACGAACGGCTCGCTCGTCGAGCGCGCGCGGGAGATCGTCGAGTGTCTCGGCGCGCGCGTGCTGACGCCTGCCGAAGGGCGCCGCAAGCTCGGCTTGCCGCCGCGCGGCGAGCGGCCGCTCGAGCGGCGCGCGATCGCCGAATACGCGTAACGCAATATCGCGGCGCATTCGTTGCCGCGCAACGTGGCGAAAGCGGCCGGGCGCGCGCGTGCGTCGCGCCGAAGCTGCTGCTTCGCCTGATCTTCTCGTTCAAGGATCGAAAGTACATGGCTGTCATCACCGAAATCGACACGTTCGCGGCGATCGGCGCGGGCGTCATCGGCAGCGGCTGGGTTGCGCGCGCGCTCGCGAATGGGCTCGACGTGCTTGCGTGGGACCCCGCCGACGGCGCGGAACAGCAGTTGCGCGCGAACGTCGAGAACGCGTGGCCCGCGCTCGAGCGCGCCGGATTGGCGCCCGGCGCGTCGCCGGCGCGCCTGCGTTTCGTGTCGACGATCGAAGCGTGCGTCGCCGAAGCGGATTTCATCCAGGAAAGCGCGCCCGAGCGCGAGGCATTGAAGCTCGAATTGCACGACCGGATCAGTCGCGCGGCGAAGCCCGATGCGATCATCGCGTCGTCGACGTCGGGCTTGCTGCCGACCGATTTCTACGCGCGCGCGCATGGCCCCGAGCGCTGCATCGTCGGGCATCCGTTCAATCCGGTTTACCTGCTGCCGCTCGTCGAAGTGCTGGGCGGCGAGCGCACCGCGCCCGAGACCGTCGACGCGGCGATCGGCGTCTATCGCGCGCTCGGCATGCGGCCGCTGCGCGTGCGCAAGGAAGTGCCGGGCTTCATCGCGGATCGCCTGCTCGAAGCGTTGTGGCGCGAGGCGCTGCACCTCGTCGACGAAGGCGTTGCGACGACGGGCGAAATCGACGATGCGATCCGTTTCGGCGCGGGCATCCGCTGGTCGTTCATGGGCACGTTCCTCACGTATACGCTGGCGGGCGGCGAGGCCGGCATGCGCCACTTCATGCAGCAGTTCGGCCCCGCGCTGGCGCTGCCGTGGACCAGGCTCGTCGCGCCGAAGCTGACCGACGCGCTGATCGACCGCGTCGTCGAGGGCACCGCCGAGCAGCAAGGACCCCGAAGCATCAAGGCGCTCGAACGCTATCGGGACGAATGCATCACGGAAGTGATCGCGGCGATCGCCGCGGTGAAGGCGCGCCACGGAATGCGCTACGAGGATTGACGATGACGACGGCCGCGATGCGAGCGACGGAACTGACGATTCACCGCGACACGGTGCGCGCGGAATGGGTCGACTACAACGGGCACCTGCGCGATGCGTTCTATCTGCTGATCTTCAGCTTCGCGACCGACGCGCTGCTCGACGCGATCGGCCTCGACGACGCGGCACGTCGCGCGCGCGGCCGCTCCGTCTACACGCTCGAAGCGCACGTCAACTATCTGCACGAGATCAAGGAAGGGGCGCGCGTGCGGATCGACGCGCGCGTGCTCGCGCACGACGCAAAGCGGCTGCATCTGTATCTCGAGATGTTCGCCGAAGGAATCGACGGCGCGGTGTCGGCGAGCGAGCAGATGCTGCTGCACGTCGACACGAGCGGGCCGAGGGCCGCGCCGTTCGACGCCGACGTCGCTGAGCGGATCGCGAATCTGCATGCGCGGCAGCGCGCGTATTGCGCGCCGGCCCATGCCGGACGCGTGATCGGCCTGCCCGCGCGCCGCTGACGCGGCACGGCCTGACGAATCGGCGCAGGCGCGCGATGCTGGAGCCGGCCATCGAGGCGTTCGTCGCGCGCGTCGCCGCGTGGTATCCGGACGACGCGGCGTCGCGGCCAATCGCCGAGCAGCGCGCGCTTTACGAGCGTTTCGCGGCGGCATGGACGCCCGCGCTGCCGGCGGACGTCGACGCATGCGATGCGCGTGCTGTCGCGCGGGACGGCCGCGAGATCCGCCTGCGGCGCTACCGGTCGCGGCGATCCGCTTCGTGCGGGACTGTGCTGTTCTTTCACGGCGGCGGCTTCGTCCTGGGTTCGCTCGACAGTCACGCGCTCGTGGCGGCCCGAATCGCGGCGGACACGGGGCTCGACGTGATCGCCGCCGACTATCGGCTCGCGCCCGAGCATCGCGCGCCGGCCGCGTTCGACGATTGTCTGGAGGTCGCCGCTGCGGCGCTCGACGGCCGGCTGCCGTTCGAATCGATCGCGCTGCCGCTTCGGCTCGCCGGCGACAGCGCGGGCGGCACGCTCGCGGCGTCGGTGGCGGCCGCGCTGCGCGACGGCGGGCGCATCGGGCATGGCGACGGCGGCGGAACGCATGGCGGCGTTTGCGCGGTTGCGCTCGTTTATCCGATGCTCGGCTTCGAGCCGCAATCGCCCGCGCGCGACACGCACGCGAATGCGCCGATGCTCACGCTCGCCGACGTCCGCGCGTATCGCCGCCACTACTGGGGCGACGCCGGGCCGCCGCCGGGCGCGCTGCCGCTCGACGCGCCGCGCTTCGACGGCTTGCCGCCCGTGCTGGCGATCGGCGCGGAGCACGATCCGTTGCGTGACGATGCGCGCGTCTATGTCGAACGCATTCGCTCGGCGGGCGGCGCCGCGCGATTCTGGCACGGCGGCGGGCTCGTTCACGGCTGCTGGCGAGCGCTAGACACGAGCGCGCAGGCGGCGCGGATGCATCGGACCGTGTGCGAGTTCCTCCTTGCGCCCGGTGGGTGACGCACGGTGCGCGAGCCGCTCGTGAGGACCCCGGGCTGGAGACGCTTTGGAAGCGGCGCTTGCGGGATGCCTCGTTCGTTCGCGAGGGAAGGCGGCGCGCGATGCGAAGCGCCGGGCAAGACGAACGTGCGACGCACGTTCGCAAATCGGGGAACGTGCGGGAAGCCGATGCATGCGGGGCGGCGCGACAACGGCGCCGAAGGCGGGCATGCCGGCGTTTGATGCGGGCGCGGCATCCGGAGAGGCAAGAAATAAAAATCGATCCTTACATATTTTGTAAGGATCGATTTTTTCCATTCGTGGAGCCGCCGTAATGGCGGACTTGCGCCTCAGCCGAAAAAGCGCCCAGGCGCGAGGCGCCCAGGCTAAGCCGCTCCATGCGGAGCGGCGGAGGTTTAGGGGCCCGAATGGGGGCGACGGCGAGTCGAAACGGCTGGCTCGCCATACGGATTTCAGGCTGCGCGGCCGGCGGATCGAGCCGGGCCGCGCGGCCTGCCTGCCGCGTTACTGACCGAAGTAGATCGACTCGCGCGGCGAGCGGGGCGCCGCTGCGACCGGCGCGCCCACATGCGCGACCGGCGCGGCTTGCGCACCGTAGCCGCTCGTGTCGGCTGCGCCTTGCACGCGCGCCTGGGCGGCCTGGATGTCTTCCGGATAGTACGGGCTCGACACGCCCGGGTGATAGCCGGCCTTCTCGAGCTGGACCAGTTCTGCGCGCACTTGCGCACGGGTCAGCGGCTGGCTGGATTGTGCGAACGCACCGAACGAAGCGCTCAGGGCGGAAGCGGCGACGACAGCGTAAACGAGCGATTTCATGAGAACCTCCGAATGTTTTATCGACTTCGCTTTCGACACCATGTCTTAAGCGATTGGTTACATCGTAGTCATCGGAGTCCTACGGGTAAACGCTCACTTTGGCGAAATATCTTTTCGAAAACTGAAAAAATCGCGAGCGGCAAGCGGCGGGGCGTCGCGGCATGAAAAAAGGCCGCTCGACCGCCGCGCACGGCGGCGGACGAAGCGGCGAGCCTGGGCTTGGCGAAATGCTTCAGAGCGCGCGGAACGCCGCGTCGTGGCGCGACGCGCCGCGGCGCGAATCGGGCGGCGGCGTGTCGAGGTAGCGCACGCCGGTCAACTGTTCGGATTTTTCCCACAGGCGGGTGCTCATCCGCACGTCGCGCGCTAGGTGCGGGATGCGCGCGTCGGCGGGATAGCCGCGGGTCTCGCACAGGCGGGCGGGGCCGATGTAGGCGCCGCCCTCGACGTCGGCCGCCGTCGCCGCATGGATCGCGGGCAGCGCGCCGACATCGGCCGGCTGCGCGACGAGCCGGTTCGACAGGCGCATCGCGAACGAGCCGAGCGACGAGTTCTCCATCGCCGGCCCCGCGAACTGCAGATTGGTGGCCGCATAGCCGGGGTGCGCGGCGACGCTCAGGATCGACAGCCCCGCGCGATCGAAGCGACGCTGCAGTTCGAGCGTGAACATCAGGTTCGCGAGCTTGCTGTCGCAATACGCGCGGTACTTGTTGTAGCCGCGCTCGGCGAGCATGTTGTCGAGGCGGATCTTGCCGAGCCGGTTGAAGCCGCTCGACATCGTCACGACGCGCGCGCGGTGCGACGCGCGCAACGCGGGCAGCAGCAGGCCCGTCAGCGCGAAATGGCCGAGATGGTTCGTGCCCATCTGCATTTCGAAGCCGTCGCGCGTGTGGCGCAGCGGCAGGAACATCACGCCCGCGTTGTTGCAGAGGATGTCGACGCGGCCGTGGCGATCGGCGACGGCGTCGGCGAAACGGCACACGGATGCGAGGTCGGCGAGATCGAGCGACGCGATTTCGATCCGGGCGCGCGGATAACGGGTGCGGATCGCATGCGCGGCCAGCTCGCCCTTTGCCGCATCCCGGCAGGCCATCACCACTTGCGCGCCCTTGGCGGCGAGCGTTTCCGCGATCTGCCAGCCGAGGCCGCTGTTGGCCCCCGTGACGACCGCGACTTTCCCGCCTTGCGGCGGCACGTATTGCGCGCTCCATGCATGCATCTTCGTCTCCATCGATGGCGCGCCGTCGGGCGGCGCGTTCACGAACCCGTCGCCTGCGCGGACGAGCTCTGGGGCGGTGCGATGGAGCGTCGGCGGTTGATGCCGTTCGCGCCCCGCAAATCGTTACATTGATTGATGTAACGGTAGTGGCGCGGCGCGACGAAGACAAGGAGCAGGCTAGAGATGGCGCTCTATAACAGACGGCGTCCTAGCCGGACGGCGTGGCGAGCGGCGTTACTTGCCGCTCGTGTGGCCGAGCACTTCTGCGGCGGAGATCATCGCGCCCGCGTTGGCAGGCGCCGGACGCTCGGCGGGGCGGAACACTTCGTCGCCGCGGTGGATCACCTGGCGCGACAGCGCGCAGGTGCCGGTGCGCTGCGCGAAGCGGCGGCGCCAGCGCTGCTCGCCGTAATGGCAGCGGCCGGGTTCGACCCAGCGGACGACGAGCAGGGTGTCGGAGCGTTCGAGGATTTCGACGTGAACGTCAGCGGGATCGAGCACAGGCTGGGATTTGGAGGACTTCATTTGGCCGTTTCCTAAAGCTCGTGCGGTATCGGCCTAGGCAGTTATTGCAACTGCTTTCCGTCGATTCCGTAGCGATTTCCATTAGAGGGTGCGCTAAATGTAAGCGCGCTCGCAAGGAAAAAACATCCTGTCTGGCTCAAATTACTTTTTGCCGATTTAGAAACAATCGATTTCCATTTGCGGGCAAAAGCGGAGTGCGGATTCGTTCCCTCGAGTGGTGCGCGAAGGGGGCGCCAAGAGGGCGAAACCGCGCCCGGAGCGTGCCGCGCGCGGCAGCGGCCGTTTTGCGCGCGGTCCCGCGCCACACGGGCATGTGGCGGCGGCGAGCGCGTTGTCACGATGTTTCGTCGCGTGTCAAGGTTGGCTGCTTCAATAAGGAGAGGCGTTCGATCGTTCGATCTCTTGTCGGTTGATCGCGGCGTCTTCACCTGCGTTTCGATTAATTCTGCGTTCGATTGGCCGCATCGATCGGCGTTGACGACGTTCGTTGTGAGAATTGCAAAGCACTGTTCGTTCAACGTGCAATGATCTGCCGGTGGCGGCAGTGAGCCAGCCGTGGTCCTGAATGGCGCGATTATCGATGACAGGCTCGCCTGCCGTTTCGACGAACGAAGAAAATCGCCGGTGCGAAATGAAGAAAATCGTTTGCGCGCAATGAGGGCGAATCGCATTCGCGATTCGAGGCGGCGCGCCGGTCTTGCCCCATCGCCGGCATGCTCGCCCGCCTCGAATCGGAGAATCAGAGAAACCGCTCCGCGCGAAACGGCGCGACATCGGCGACAGTCGGCTCGCCGCACATCATTTCCGCGAGCAGGCGCCCGGTCACGGGGCCGAGCGTGAGCCCGTGATGGTTGTGCCCGAACGCGAACCACATGCCGCGGTGTCGCGGCGCGGCGCCGATCACGGGGCGCATGTCCGGCGTGCACGGACGAAAGCCGAGCCACGGCGCCGGATCGAGCCTGCGGCCGAGCCTGAACGTCGGCTGCGCGACGCGTTCCGCGCGCGCGAGCTGCACGCCCGTTGGCGGCAGCGTGCGCGCGGCGATCTCGACGCCCGTCGTGAGCCGCAGCCCGCGGCGCATCGGCGCGACCACGTAGCCGTGCTCGAGATCGACGACGGGCGCGGTGAGCGGCGCGCCGTCGGGCGGCGCGTAGTGCATGTGGTAGCCGCGCTTCTCGCGTAGCGGAATCCGGTAGCCGAGCTTCGCGAACACCGTATCCGACCACGGGCCGAGCGCGACGACGATGTCGCGCGCCGCCGCGACGCCGTCGGCCGTGCGCACCCGCCAGCCGCCGCCGCTCGCTTCGACGGTCGCCGCATCGCCTTCGAGCAACGTGCCGCCGTCGCGCGCGAAGAGCCGCGCATACGCTTTGACGAGCGCGCCCGGATCGACGACGCTCTTCGGATCGAGCCAGTGCAGCGCGCCGCAGAAGCCCGGACCGAGCGCGGGCTCTTGCGCGGCGAGCGCGGCTGCGTCGAGCGTCGTCACGCGCAGCCCGTGCCGGCTCGCGTCGCGCAGGGCGTCGCGCGTTGCGCGTTCGAGGCTGGCCGGCGTCCGATAGGCCTCGATCCAGCCGCATGCGCGCACGAGCTCGCCCGCGCCGGCGCGCGCGATCAGCGCGTCGTGCTCGGCGACGCTGCGCTCGACGAGCGGCAGCATGTCGCGCGCGGCCGCCGCGTGGCGGCGCGGCGACGATTCCCACCAGAAGCGCGCGAGCCACGGCGCGAACGACGGTAGCGACGCGCGATCCCAATAGAGCCCGGTCGAGCGGTTCGCCGCGTAGCGCAGCAGTGCGAGCGGGCTGCGCGGAAACGCATAGGGCGCGACCGACGAGCGCTCGATGAGCCCGGCGTTGCCGAAGCTCGTGCCGTCGCCGGGCGCGCCGCGATCGACGAGCGCGACCCGGCGGCCGCGATCCTGCAAGTGCAGCGCCGCCGATACGCCGACGATGCCGGCGCCGAGAACGATGACGTCGAAATCCATGAAGCAAGCCTCGATGAGGTGGTGCGCGAATGGCGGATGATATTCGCCGGACCGGGGCCGCGCGACGCACCAGGTGCAGACGTGCAAGGGCGGCCGGCCGGTTTCGCGGACGCATTATTTCACCGAAATTCCAAAACGCCTGCTATGACCCCGATGAAACTGCCGGCATACGCGCGTTTGCGCGCGCACCTTGCATGGCTGTCGCGCCGGCCCGGCCGGTTGGACGGTTGCACCTCGGCCCGGATATCGGGTTCCGCGCCGCCGTCGCGCGGCGCCCGGACGTGCGCGGCGCGCGTTGCGGTGCGCTGCAGCGTCGCGATAAATGCCCGTCGCGAAAGGGGAATTGCGCGGCGCGCTCGCGCGAAAGGCCGTTCGGCGAGCGGAACCGGGTGCGGTGCAACACGCGGGAAACCGGTGCAACCGCGTGTGCGTCAGGTCGCCCGGACTGCGTATTTTCCCTGATTCATCGGCCAATTGTGATCAGTCGGACGAAAAACGATCCTATAATTTCGGCTGCCTTGCCAACGGCTGTCGGCAGATCCGTCCGACGAGCGGTTAGGCAAGCGGGGCAGGCGAATCGCTTGCGCAATACAAGACGCATCACGTTGTCTTTCCGAACCAAGGTCTCTGTCGTGTTTTCGACGGCGGCTGACACTGCCGGGCCCCGCAAGCGCTGTTCCATCTGCAGGTCCGTCAATCCGTCTCGGGCGTGCTCCAAGTCGTTTCGTCCACGGGTGTTGTTCGATTGCGCAAGTCATGCCGCCTTGCCCGTATGACTAAACATAATCGAGGAGCTCCTGATGATGCTGTCCCGTCTTTCGTCCATTTCCCTTGCCGCGATGCTCGTGGCAGCCGGCGCCGCCGCCCATGCGGAAACCGTGAAGATCGCCATTGCCGGCCCGATGAGCGGCTCGGTCGCCCAGTACGGCGACATGGTCAAGGCCGGCGCGCTGACGGCGATCGAGCAGATCAACGCGGCAGGCGGCGCGGGTGGCAACAAATTCGACGTGGTGATGATGGACGACGCGTGCGAGCCGAAGCAGGCGGTCGCGGTCGCGAACAAGATCGTCAGCCAGAAGATCAAGTACGTGATCGGCCATGTGTGCTCGGGCTCGACGATTCCGGCGTCCGACATCTACGAGAACGAAGGCGTCGTGATGGTCACGCCGTCCGCGACCGCGCCGCAGCTCACCGAAGGCAAGAAGCGCAAGTTCGTGTTCCGCACGATCGGCCGCGACGACCAGCAGGGCCCAGCCGCCGCGCGATACATCATCAGCAAGGTCAAGCCGAAGAAGGTCGCGGTGCTGCACGACAAGCAGTCGTACGGCCAGGGCATCGCGTCGTCGGTGAAGAAGGATCTCGAAGCGGCGAAGATCCCCGTCGTGCTGTTCGAAGGCATCAACGCAGGCGATTCGGACTACTCGGCGATCATCACGAAGCTGAAGTCGCAGGGCGTCGACTTCGTCTACTTCGGCGGCTATCACCCGGAAATGGGCCTGCTGCTGCGCCAGGCGCGCGAGCAGGGCGTGAAGGCCGAGTTCATGGGGCCGGAAGGCGTCGGCAACAAGGACGTGACCGCGATCGCGGGCCCGGCGTCGGAAGGCATGCTCGTCACGCTGCCCGCCGACTTCAGCGCCGATCCGGCCAACGCGGCGCTCGTGAAGGCGTTCGCCGACAAGAAGCGCGATCCGAACGGCCCGTTCCAGATGCCCGCGTATTCGGCCGTGAAGATCATCGCCGATTCGATCGCGGGCGCGAAGTCGACCGATCCGGCGAAGGTTGCCGCATACATGCACCAGCACACCTTCGACACGCCGATCGGCAAGGTGTCGTACGACGCGCAGGGCGACCTGAAGGCGTTCAAGTTCGTCGTCTACAAGTGGCACAAGGACGCGACCAAGACGGCCGCCAACTAACCGGAGTATTTGCCCGCCCATCCGCCCCGCTGCACGTTCGAGCGGGGCGGATGCATTGGCCCGGCGCCGCCGCGCGAGCGGCGCTCGCGCGGCGCGGCGGGCGTGTCGAGATCGGACGCCCGTGCGCGGCGTGCGCCGCTGCTTTCACGGGCGGCGGCGCACGCATGCGCCGGCGCGAACGGGAGCTTCCCGCATGAATGAATTCCTTCCTCAATTCGCCCAGCAACTGGTCAACGGCCTCACGCTGGGCGCGATCTATGCGCTGATCGCGATCGGCTATTCGATGGTCTACGGGATCATCGGCATGATCAACTTCGCCCACGGCGAGATCTACATGATCGGCGCGTACGTCGGGCTCGTCACGCTGACCGCGATCGGCACGTCGGCGGGCTATCCGCTGCCGCTCGTGCTCGGCGCGGCGCTCGTCGTGTCGGTGCTCGTCACCGGGCTCTACGGGTTCGCGGTCGAGCGCGTCGCGTACCGGCCGCTGCGCGGCGGGCCGCGGCTCGTGCCGCTCATCTCCGCGATCGGCATGTCGATCTTTCTGCAGAACTACGTGCAGATCGGTCAGGGCGCGCGCGACATGTCGGTGCCCGTGCTGATTTCCGGCGCGTTCGACATCCACCTCGGCGGCGACTTCGACGTGACGGTGCCGTACGCGCGCCTCCTGATCGTCTGCGTGACGATCGCGCTGATGATCGCGCTCACGCTGTTCATCTCGCATTCGCGGATGGGCCGCGCGTGCCGCGCGTGCGCGGAGGACATGCGCATGGCGAACCTGCTCGGCATCGACACGAACCGCGTGATCTCGTTCACGTTCGTGCTGGGCGCGATGCTCGCCGCGGTGGGCGGCGTGCTGATCGGGCTCACGATCGGCAAGCTCAATCCGTACATCGGCTTCGTCGCGGGCATCAAGGCGTTCACGGCCGCGGTGCTGGGCGGCATCGGCAGCATTCCCGGCGCGATGCTGGGCGGCGTGCTGCTCGGCCTCGCCGAGACCTTCGCGTCCGGCTACATGCCCGCCGAGTACAAGGACGTGGTGGCCTTCGGCCTCCTCGTGCTGATCCTGCTGTTCCGTCCGACGGGCCTGCTCGGCAAGTCGGACATCGAAAAGGTGTGAGGCCGCCCATGAATCAAGCGATGACTTCCGTTCGCACGACGGCCGGCGCGCCGGCCGTCCAGTCGCTCAAGCACGCGGTGACGGCCGCCGTGCTGACCGCGATCCTCACGGTGCCGATCCTCGGCCTTCAGTTGAAGCTCGACGGCTATCAGGTCGTGCTCGAGGCGCACTGGCGGCCGGTCTGGATCGCCGTTGCCGCCGTGTTCCTGTTTCAGCTCTTCAAGCCGGCGCTGCTGCGCGCGAAGGCGGCCGTGCGCGTGCCCGCGGCAGCGCCGCTCGGCGCGCGCCAGCAGCGCGCGATCGTCTGGGCGCTCGTCGCGTTCGGCTTCGTGTGGCCGTTCTTCGGCTCGCGCGGCGCGGTCGACATCGCGACGCTCGCGCTCATCTACGTGATTCTCGGCCTCGGCCTGAACATCGTCGTGGGCTTCGCGGGCCTGCTCGATCTCGGCTACGTCGGCTTCTACGCGGTCGGCGGCTATACGTACGCGCTGCTCAACCAGTACTTCGGCCTCACGTTCTGGGAATGCCTGCCGCTCGCGGCGCTGGCTTCGGCGACGTTCGGCTTTCTGCTCGGCTTCCCGGTGCTGCGGCTGCGCGGCGACTATCTCGCGATCGTCACGCTCGGCTTCGGCGAGATCATCCGCCTGCTCGCGAACAACCTGACGAGCATCACGGGCGGCCCGGACGGCATCTCCAGCATTCCGAAGCCGACCGTGTTCGGCTTCGAGATGGCGCGCAGCGCGAGCGTCGAGGGTGCGAAGACGTTTCACGAGCTGATCGGGCTCGAGTACAGCGGCGAGCACGTCGTGATCTTCCTGTACCTGATCGCGCTCGTGCTCGTCTGCTTCACGCTGTTCGTGACGAGCCGGCTGATCCGGATGCCGATGGGGCGCGCGTGGGAGGCGCTGCGCGACGACGAGATCGCGTGCCGCTCGCTCGGCCTGAATCCGACGCGCATCAAGCTGTCGGCGTTCACGCTCGGCGCGTCGTTCGCCGGCATCGGCGGCGCGTTCTTCGCGGCGCGCCAGGGGCTCGTGAATCCCGAGTCGTTCACGTTCATCGAATCCGCGCTGATTCTCGCGATCGTCGTGCTGGGCGGGATGGGCTCGCAGCTCGGCGTGATTCTCGCGGCGATCCTGCTGACCCTGCTGCCCGAGCTCGCGCGAGGCTTCGCCGAATACCGGATGCTGATATTCGGTCTCGTGATGGTGTTGATGATGATGTGGCGTCCGCAGGGCCTGCTGCCCGCGAGCCGTCCCCACGTGGAGCTGCCGCAATGAGCGCGACGACGGAAATGTTGAAGGTGTCCGCGCTGCAGATGCGCTTCGGCGGCCTGCTCGCGGTGGACGGAATCGATTTCGACGTGCGCCGCGACGAGGTGTTCGCGATCATCGGCCCGAACGGCGCGGGCAAGACGACGGTGTTCAACTGCATCGGCGGGTTCTATCGGCCGACGGCGGGCAGCGTCGTGCTCGACGGCCATTCGATCGGCGGCCTGACGAGCCATCTCGTCGCGCGCAAGGGGCTCGTGCGCACGTTCCAGAACATTCGGCTCTTCAAGTCGCTGACCGTCGTCGAGAACCTGCTCGTCGCGCAGCATCGGCAAGTGAAATCGGAACTTCTGCATGGCCTCTTCGCGACGTCCGCGTATCGGCGCGCGGAGCGCGAGGCGCTCGAGCGCGCGGCGACGTGGCTCGAGCGGATGAACCTGACAGCGGTCGCGAACCGGCCCGCGGGCACGCTCTCGTACGGCCATCAGCGCCGCGTCGAGATCGCGCGCTGCATGATCACGAACCCGCGCCTGCTGATGCTCGACGAGCCTGCGGCGGGCCTCAATCCGCAGGAGAAGGTCGAGCTGCAGCAACTGATCGACCGGCTGCGCCGCGAGTTCGGCATTTCGGTGCTGTTGATCGAGCACGACATGAGTCTCGTGATGGGCGTCTCGGATCGCATTCTGGTGATGGAGCACGGCCGGCCAATCACGATCGGCAAGCCCGAAGAAGTGCGCAACGATCCGCGTGTGATCAAGGCCTATCTGGGAGAGGAGTGATGCTGAAGCTGGAGAAGGTCCACACGCATTACGGCGCGATCGAGGCGCTGTCGGGCGTGTCGATCGAAGTGAGGAAGGGCGAGATCGTCACGCTGATCGGCAGCAACGGCGCAGGCAAGACGACGCTGATGATGACCGTGTGCGGCACGCCGCGCGCGTCGAGCGGGCGCGTGCTGTTCGAAGGCGGCGACATCACCGCGATGCCGACGCACGAGATCATGCGCCAGGGGCTGGCAATCTCGCCGGAAGGGCGCCGCGTGTTTCCGAGCCTGACCGTGCTCGAGAACCTGAAGATGGGCGGCTTCTTCGCGAACCGCCATGAGATCGACGACGGCGTCGAGCACGTGTATCGGCTGTTTCCGCGGCTCAAGGAGCGCTCCGCGCAGCGCGCGGGCACGATGTCGGGCGGCGAGCAGCAGATGCTCGCGATCGGCCGCGCGCTGATGAGCCGGCCGCGCCTGCTGCTGCTCGACGAACCGACGCTCGGCCTCGCGCCGCTCGTGATCGCGCAGATCTTCGACATCATCCGCACGATCCGCGACGAGGGCGTGACGGTGTTCCTCGTCGAGCAGAACGCGCACAAGGCGCTGCAGGTCGCCGATCGCGGCTATGTGCTCGAGACCGGGCGCGTCGTGCTCGCCGATACCGGCGCGAACCTGCTCGAAAACGACCGGATCAGGGCCGCGTATCTCGGCGGGTAGGATGGCGGTTATCGCGGGCTTGACGTCCGTGAAAACCGTAAAGCGGGCGAACGCGCGTCTGCGAAAATCACAATATCGCGCGTTCGTCCGCATTCGCGAATTCATGCGAGTGTGCTTCAGGCTACATATCCGGAAATTCGCCTTGCTTCATGCGATCGGTGTATTCGTTTTAAATCGCTGCATCTTATCGGTATGCGAGTGGGGCGGCCGATGTCGCGTTTTCTGGAATCGATTGGCGCGTCCGGCACGACCGGGCGGCTCCGTCGCCGACGTCATTCGGATTCCTTTGCGATGCGCTCGTCGCGTCCAGGAAAATTCCCGGGCGACTTGTCGAAACAATCGACATTTCAATACACATTGGTCGCGACAATATCGATAAGCGACTGAGAAAAATGCTCACGGCAATCAATCCGCTTTATTCCCCGAAAGGTTTACTTTTACAAAAAAATCACTATGATTCCCGGGGCGTAATGACTTTGTCGGCTCGATCAAGCTGCTAAGGAATACGAATCGAGCTGCCAAGGTTCACAGTGGGATCGCTGCGGCCGTGTTCGCCGGCGAGGCCGCATCGGGCCGCAGCCGGTCCTGTCCGTCGAAACGATGACGTTCACCGATGAGGGAGGCGTTTTCATGGGCCCGATGGTCTGGCATAGTGCATCCGATTCGATCATGCGTTTGTTGGCTGTGCCGCTGATCGCGGCAGGCTTGTCCGGCGCCGCGCTCGCGGCGCCCGTCTATGTGCCGGACTTGCAGCATGCAGTCCGGCAGGCTTTCTCCGCGCGGCTCGGCAAGCAAGGGCCGGTCGCGCCTGACGTGCGTGGCGACGTGATCGAGTCGATCAAGTCGGAGCCGGATGCCGGCTGGGTGCTCGGCACGATCACGCAGGTCGTTTCGAACGACACGCCCGCCTATCCCGTCACGAAGCTCTTCGTCGCGCAGCGCGCGAAGGAGGGATGGGTCGTCGGTATCGAAGGCACCGACGCGTTTTACGCGCTCGCCGCCGCGGCGCCGGCGACGCTGCTTGCCGACGACGAACGCGCGCACCTCAACGCGGGGCGTGCGCCGTCCGCGCCGCAGCGGAAGGCCGCGCCCGCGCAGACGGGGCTCGCGCTGCCGTGGCAGCAGGGCACCGCGTGGTACTGGACGGGCGGCGCGCACGGCTGGAGCGGCGACAGCCGTCCGTTCAACTCGCTCGATTTCTCCGGCGGCAACGGCCAGGTGCTCGCCGCCCGCGACGGCACGCTCTACAAGAGCTGCGAGCGCAACGGCAGCGCGATCGTCAAGGTCGTTCACGACAACGGCTATACGACCACGTATTACCACATGGTCCAACTGACGCAAGCGGGCAGCGGCACGCGCGTGCGTGAGGGCCAATACCTCGGGCGGGTCGGCAACGGGCTGCCGTGCGGCGGGCAGACGACCGGGCCGCACGTGCATTTTTCGTTGAGTCAGGGCGGCAGCGACGTGCCGGTGAACGGCAAGACGATCGGCGGCTGGCAATTCTTCGAAGGGAGCAACGCGTATTCGGGCTATGCGATCCGCAATCAGCGGCGCGTGTCCGTGCAGGCGTCGCTCACCAACTACGGCGCCGACGACAGCGGCGGGCCGACCGAGCCGTCGCCGCCCGTGAAGGCGACCGTGCAGTCGCCGGGGCCCGTGAATCTGCGCAGCGCGCCGTCGCTGTCCGCGTCGGTCGTCGGCACGGTGTCGAACGGCGCGGTGGTGCAGCTCGCCTGCTATGCATACGGCGACACGGTGCAGGGCAACTGGGGCGCGACGCGGCTCTGGTATCGGCTCGACTCGAATCGATGGGTATCGGACGGATTCGTCTATACGGGGAGCAACGATCCGGTCGTGTCGGCATGCGGCAATTGACGGCGCCGACGTGATCGTTGGCGGCCTGGTCGGATCGGGCTGGTGGGCAGGCCGGGCCACGCGCTGCCCGGTCTTCTTTCGCTTCCCGCTGCTTGCGCGATTGGCGGCCCGACGCGTATCGCTCGCGGGCCATGTTCGCGCGAATCAGTGCGTGGTGAAAGGAATCGGCGCGACCGTGCGCAGATTGCCGACAGCATCGCGCGCCTCGATCGCCGCCTGCATTCCCGACAGCTTGAGACTCGTCTCCCGATACTCGCGCGCCGGCTCCGACTCGGCGACGATCCCGCAGCCGGCGAACAGCCGGCAAGCGCCTGCCGAGCGCAGCGCGACGACGAAGTCGCCGTTGCCGTGCGCGTCGATCCAGCCGACCGGGCCGGCATACCAGCCGCGATCGAAGCCCTCGTGCGCGCGAATGCGTTCGAGCGCGGCGGCGCGAGGGTGGCCGGCGACGGCGGGCGTCGGATGCAGCGCCGCGACGATTCGCAGCAGCGTCGCGTGCCCGTGCAGCGTCGCGGCGTTCGGCGTGCTCGCGGCGGGCGCGTGCTATGTGCCCGTCGACCTCGCGCAGCCGCCGGCGCGCCGCGCGCTGATCGAGCAGGCGGCGGGCATCTGGTCGAACGTGCAGACGGCCGATGCGGTGCCGCCGCACTGGCGCTCGATTCCATACGGCCGGCCGCTGCCGGGGCAGGCGTATCGCGTGGTCGACGACGCCGGCCGCGATGCGCCGGACCACGTCGCGGGCGAGCTGCTGATCGGCGGCGCGAGCCTCGCGCGCGGCTACCGGAACGATCCGGCGCTGACCACGGAGCGCTTCGTCGAATCCGATGCGGGCCGCTGGTATCGCACGGGCGATCGCGGCCGCTATTGGCCGGACGGCACGCTGGAGTTTCTCGGCCGCGCGGATCGGCAGGTGAAGTGCGCGGTCATCGGACCGAGCTCGGTGAGATCGAGGCCGCGCTGAGCGCGCATCCGCGGGTGGACGGCGCGTGCGCGAGCGTCGTGAAGGGCGTCATGAAGGGTGCCGTCGCGCGCCGCCGCCGCGCGCGCGGCGCGGACACGCGTGCGATCGCCGCGCGCGTCCGCTCATTCGGCGTCCGGCACCTCGATGACGAGATCGGATTGCGCGATCGCGACGCACGGCAGGATGTAGCCTTCGGCCTTTTCTTCGGCGCTCACGCCGGGCCATTCGATCCGATACGCGACCGAGCCTTCGCGCAGGCGGCACAGGCAGGTCCGGCACGTGCCGTTGCGGCACGAGCGCGGCAGCGACACACCGGCGAAGCCCGCGGCTTCGAGCAGCGACAGCGATTCGGGCGCGTCGAAGCCGGTGCCGAGCGGCTCGACCCGCACCCAGTGCGAACGTTCTTCGGTCATGCGATCGTGGACGGCGACGCGGCGTCGTGGTCAGTGAAGCCGCAAGGATACCCGATGCGGTCGAGCGTTTCGGCGGGCTGCGGTTCGTCCGCAGGGCTTCCGCATGAAGAGGCATGTCAGGCAAGGCCGAGGATGGAGTCACGCATAGCGGTATCCCATGCGGCGAGGTTACGGATGTTCTTCAGGCTCACCTTCTTGGGCTGCCGACTCTGAGCCAGCCGGGCGAGATTGAGTGTGATCTTGCGCAGACTGGCCATGTTGCGGGCGGCCAGGGTGTCGCGGATCAGGCTGGCATCCTCGCCCCACGAGACATCGAGGACCCAGTGCAGTTGGTTTTCGATGCCCCAATGAGCACGGATGATCGGAGCCATCTCAGTTGCTTTCACCGCTTTCGAGCTGATGTAGTAACAGCGCTCGGTCGTCACTTTCTCGCCAATCTGGCGTGTGCGCTCAAGCATCACCAGCCGCTGGAGACCCGCCCAGTGCTGTCCTGTCCCGCTCAGCCACGCCACATCATCGCTGACCCGGCAAACCCGGGTCTCCAGCCGCCCGTGGCCTTTGTCATGTTCGGTGTGCTCCCAGTACGAGCTTTCGAGCTTGCCGTCCTGGGCAGCCGCAAACCACTGGCGCACGCCTTCGGCCAGTCGCGGCTGATTGTCCTTGACCGCCAGAACGTAGTCGGCCCCGGCCTCCACGATCGTGCGTGCGATCTCGTGCTGCGTGCCGATCGCGTCGATCGTTATCGTCGCGCCCTGCAAATCGAGCGCGGCCAGCAATTCCGGGATCGCCGTGATCTCATTGCTCTTATCGGCCGTGCTCACTTGCCCGAGGCTCAAGCCGTTGTTCGAGCACCATGCCGACACCAAATGCAGCGCCGCATGCGTGCCGCTACGGTTGCCGCGCACCGCCTTGCCGTCAATCGCCACATGCTGGCCAGCCAGCGCCGGACACAGTTGCCCGACCCAGTCGATGAAGCAGCGCTCAAACGCTTTCGCACTGAGCGCGCCGAATACCCGGCGAAACGTATCGGGCGACGGCACGCCGTTCTCATACGCCAGATGGCTACGCAGCCAAGCAAGCTGCGTGCGGCCCCACAGTGTCATCGTCTCCCAGTCCTCCACGCCGCACAGCACCGCGCACAGCGCCGCAAACAGGATTTCCTGCAACGGATAACGGCAGGCGCGGCAGCGCGGGTCTCGCAGTTCGGCAAACGCGTCCATGATCGTTGGCATCTCTCGTCCGGCAAAAATCGAGAGTAAACCTGAGACGCCAAATGTTTACAACAACCTTTTCCGCTCTCAGCCTTGATTCATGGGGGCCTTCATGCGGAAGCCCTGGGTTCGTCCGGCGCGGTAAGGCGCGACGTCGCGCGTCGTGCCTGCCGACGGTCGATGGCCGACGGCTGGGCGATTGATGATCGGCGCCGTCCGTTGCCGCTCGCGGCTGGCGGTGGCGACCGACGACGGTTGCTTGTCGGTGATCAGTGGCCAGTGGCTGGCGATCAGCGATCAGCCGTCAGCGGCCGATAGTCGGCGACAGTCGGCAGTAGATAGCCGATAGTCGCCAACCGCCCGCGGCAATCACGCCTCCGGCCGCCGTCTACGCAAATGCCGATAAACGGTGTTGCGCGCGAGCCCGAGCTCTCTCGCGGCCGCCGACACGTTGCCGCGATGCCGGCCGAGCGCGCCGTCGATCAACGCGGCCTGATGGTCCTGCAGTGTCGCGGCGGCGGTGGGGACGGCCGCCGTCGTATCGGCCGCCGCCGCCGTCGCGGCCGTTGCCGCGCCAGCCGCGTCGGCGTCCGTGCGCGTTGCCGCCGCGTCCCGCGCATGCGCCGGGCAATCGAGCCAGAAATCGTCAGGCAGATGCTCGACGTCGATCTGCGCTTCGCCTTCGGCGAGCATCCCCGCCGTGCGCAGCACGTTCGTCATTTGACGCAGATTGCCCGGCCACCGGCAGCGCGCGAACGCGGCGAGCACCGCCGCCGACACCGCGCCCGGCATCGGCTCGCCGCGCGCGAGCCGCGCGAGCACGCGGGCGACGAGCGTCTCGAGATCCGAGCGCTCGGCAAGCGGCGGCAGCGTGACCGCCAGGCCGTTGATCCGGTAGAACAGATCCTCGCGGAACGTGCCGGCCGCGATCATCGCGCGCAGATCGCGGTGCGTCGCGCAGACGATCCGCACGTCCACCGGCACCGCGCGCGCGCCGCCGAGCGGCATCACCGCACGCTCCTGCAGCACGCGCATCAGCCGGACCTGCTGCGCGAGCGGCATGTCGCCGATTTCGTCGAGAAACAGCGTGCCGCCATCCGCCTGCGCGATCTTGCCGGGGCTGCCGCGCTTGCGCGCGCCGGTGAACGCGCCGTCCTCGTAGCCGAACAGCTCCGCTTCGATCAGCGAATCGGGCAGCGCCGCGCAGTTGACCGCGACGAACGGGCCGTCGCGGCGCGGCGACGCGTGATGCAGCGCCCGCGCGAGCCACTCCTTGCCGGTGCCGGTCTCGCCGAGCACGAGCACCGGCAGGTCGCGGCCGCGCACCTTGCCGACACGCTGCAATACGGCGGTCATCCGCGCGTCGCCCGTGTCGAGCGTCGCGAACGTGATCGCGTCGGGATTCTCGTCGCGCGCCGCTTCGGCGGTGCGCGGCAGCGCGGCGCGCGCCGTGACCGGCACGGCCGTGCGCTGCGCATCCGCGAATTCGCAGCGCGCCCGCACGCGCACGCCGGTGCCGAGCGTCAGCGTGATGCACGCGAGCGGCTCGCGCGCCGCATGCTGCGCGAGCTTCGCGAAAGACAGGCCGAACAGTTCGTCGCAACCGCGTTGTTGCAGTGCGTCGAGCGTCGCGCCGAGCTGGAATTGCGCGCTGCGGTTCGCCGCGATCAGCGCGCCGCTCGGGCTGAACGCGACAAGGCCCGCGAACAGCGAGTCGACGAATTCGTCGTGCGCGTGAAAGCGCACGCGCAGCGTGTCCGCGCATTGGTTCGCGAACAGATGGTTTTCGATCAGTTGCGCGGACATCTTCACGAGCGCGAGCGTATGCGGGCTGAAGCCGCGCGGATCGCCGCTCACGTCGAGCGCGCCGAGGATGCGGCCGAACGGATCGACGATCGGCGCGCACGAGCAGGTGAGCACGTGGTTCGCGCGCAGGAAGTGCTCGGCGCCGTGCACGGCGAGCGCCTGGCCCGCGATCAGCGCGGTGCCGATCGCATTCGTGCCGCGCGCGTCCTCCGCCCACGACACGCCGGGGCAGAGCGCGACCCGGTTCGCCTTTTCGACGAAATCGGCGTCGCCGATGCTGTGCAGGACCACGCCGTCGCGATCGGTCAGCAGCACGAGGCTTTGCGTGTCGGCGATCTGCGTGTGCAGCGTGTCCATCACCGGACGCGCGTGCGTGTACAGCGATTGGCTGCCGTCGATCAGCTCGCGCAGCGCGATGCGCGACAGCGGCGAGAAATCGGGCAGCTCGGACGCGCGCAGGCCGACCGACAGCGAGCGGGCATGCGCTTGCGCGAGCAGATCGACGCGGCTCGCCGCGGCGGGCAGCACGGAAGATTGCGGCATGACTTGTCTCCAGGAGGCCCGCCGGCGGAGTGCGTTCTCCGCTCGACCGGCGCAGCGGTTGACGTGGCGGCGCGGGCACGTCCCATCATACAAGCGCCGCGCGCGATGCGCGACCGCCAATCGAATTTCCCTTGCTTTTGGGCGCCGGCCTGCAATGATGGAAACAAGGCGCGCACGCGCCGCGCCTCGCCGGGAACCGGTGCGGAAATCATCCACGGTCCCCGCAATTCAGCATGCGCCGCGACATGCATCCGTTCGGGGAGAAATCATGGTTCGGACGGAACTGAGAGTGGTGGTGGCCGCGATCGCGACGTTCGTCATGCTGGCCGGCATCGCCGTGGCGATCCACGGATTGTTGTTCGACCAGGATGCCGCGCTGCGGTATGGCGCGGCGGCAATCGCGCTCGGCGTGACGACCTGCGCGGTCGCGCTCAACGTCTGGCCGAAGGACGAAAAGAAGTGACGAAGTGACCGGCGCTCGGCCGGCGACGCGGTCGCTGGCGCGGCCGCCGCCGTGTTCGCCGCATCGCGGGGTCTGATCGAGGCGCACGCCCGGAGCGGAGCAGGCGCATCCGGACGCGTGGGAGACACGTGTCGCAGACGCGGCGACGCGCGGGCCGCCTCCGGTCGAAGCGCGCGACGGAAAGCGCAGCGGGCCATCGCCCGCCGTGTTCGCAACTGCCCGAACGCGGCGCTTCGCCGTCGGGTCCGGCGTGCGATTCTCACGACGATTCGTCGTCCGATTTTCGGCGCAGAGTCAAGCCGATCTGTTGTCAATAGCCAGAAGAATGCGCCAGTGCATGCGCGCGCGCAGGGTTTTTTGACGAAATCTTGTGTCGTGCCGGAAAGCGACTAAAGTGAAGTCAACCGGAGCATCCGGCGGGCGCGAGGCGCCCGCCGCACGGCATCCTCTCCGGTCAGCCCGCACGTTTCCGGCCAGCGAACGCTTCCGGCGACGCGCGGTTTCCTGCATTCTCGAGCTACGGCAAAGGCGGTTCCGATGCAGATCCAGTTCACGAACGATGCGCCCGAATATTCGGGACGCGAATTGACGCTCGCGTTCATGGCGATGGTCGACGGCGAGCCGGTTCAATGCCATATCACCGCCGAGGCGCTCGAGGACCATTTCGGGGCCGCTTCGCCGCGCTTCGAGGACATGGTGGGCGCATTCGACACGCACCGGCTCCGCATCGAGGCCGCCGCGCGGCGCCTGCTGTCGGAGACTCGCGCGCAGTGCGTGGTGCTCAGAAGCGGGTACGTCAGGTTTTACGAGGCGAACGGGCGCTAGGGTCCATTTGATATGGAACGCGCCGACGCCGCGAACGAGCGCTGCCCGGGGGTAGCGCTCGTTTTTTTGGGTGCGCCCGGCAGGGCGCACTCACTGGGAGGTGAAAGTCCTCTACTCGCCCGGCAAGGGGAAGAGTTAGCCGAAGGCAAGGGTTTCCCGGGTGACTGGGAGTCTGAAGGAAGCTGGGAGGCAAAGCGCTGGCCTGACGAACAGGAAGCGGATATGAGGCGTAGCGACTGGGTAAGGTGTCCCAATTCACCGAAGCCCGAAACTTGCACCGACGTTGTTACGTAGATCCGACAGGCATAAGCGTGAAGGTGAGTGCGCAATACCCGGGGAGATCTGTTTCTGTGCTGGCGCGGTAAGGCCAGCTACCGAGGTCGAGAGGCGGCGGGACGCGGAAGCAGAAGTCAGCAGAAGGCATAGTAGGTCAAGGCGAAGGCGGAGAGCCGAAGAGGACCGGGACCGAAGGCCGGAACAGTGAATGCCGAGAGTAGGACGGATGATCTCGAAGCCTGTTATGGATGCAGAAGCGCTGGAGACAGTGGCCGAGCACGCGAGGGGTGGCCGGAAGCCACCGGGCTGCGTGCGGGGTGCGGAGACGGGCACGGCGACATCTGGGCAAACGAAATCGGAGGGCGACGCGCTGATGGAGCGCGTCGTGGAACGCGGCAACATGAGGCGAGCATACCGCCGGGTGCTGAGGAACCAGGGTTCAGCCGGGGTAGATGGGCTGAGCGTGGAAGGCCTTGGTGACTGGCTCAAGATGCACTGGCCGAGTGTGAAGCAGGCGCTGCTGGAAGGGCGGTACGTACCGCAGGCGGTACGCCGGGCGGACATACCGAAGCCGCAAGGCGGGGTGAGGACGCTGGGCGTGCCAAGCGTGGTGGACCGACTGATCCAGCAAGCGCTGCACCAAGTATTGCAACCGATCTTGGAGCCGACGTTCTCGGCGAGTAGTTACGGATTCCGACCGGGCAAGAGTGCGTTGGACGCGGTGCGTCAGGCGCAAGCCTATGTTCAGGGTGGTCGGCATTGGGTGGTCGATATCGATTTGGAGAAGTTCTTCGATCGAGTCAACCATGATGTGCTGATGGGCCGGGTTGCGAGGCATGTAAAAGACAAAGTGACGCTGAAGCTGATTCGCCGCTTCCTCGAAGCGGGGATGATGGCGCACGGCGTGACGCGTGCGAGGACGGAGGGCACGCCGCAAGGCGGCCCGCTGTCCCCGCTACTGTCGAATATATTGCTGAGTGATCTGGATCGGAGGCTGGAGAGCCGAGGGCTGGCGTTCTGCCGGTACGCTGACGACTGCAACATCTACGTTGGCAGCCAACAAGCAGGACAGCGCGTCATGGCGAGAATCAGGGCCTATCTCGAGAAGGTCTTGAAGCTGCGCGTGAACGAGGCCAAGAGTGCGGTGGCGCGGCCGAGCACGCGGAAGTTCCTGGGATACCGGGTGGCGGTGAGGTTGGGTCAAGCACAGATCCGGATTGCACCGGAAAGCATCAAGCGATTGATGACGCGGGTGCGGGATCTGACGTTGAAGGGAAGAAGCGGGTCCCTTGAGCAGACGATCCGGAAGCTCAACCCGGTCCTACGGGGGTGGGCAAATTACTTCCGGCTCAGCCAGCAGCACAAGCGGCTGGAGGGGCTGGACGGATGGTTGCGAAGGCGTTTGCGCTGCCTGATCTGGCGGCAGTGGAAGCGCCCCCGAACCCGAGAGCGCAACATGATCGCACTGGGCCTACGCCCGGAGCGGGCATGGAAATCGAGCGTGAACGGGCGAGGACCTTGGTGGAACGCCGGTTCTCACCATTTGAAGCAGGCGTTACCCAATGCCTACTTCGATGCACGGGGACTGGTCTCGATCCGTCGGACGGTGGATCGCCTCCAGAGCATTAACTGAACCGCCGTATGCGGAACCGCACGTACGGTGGTGTGAGAGGGCTGAGGGGGTAACCCCTCACCCTACTCGATGTTCATCGCAGAAAACCGTGGAGCCTTGTAGGGCGATTGCGTAACCTGACGCGTGACTTTATGGAGGTCGGGAGGAAGAATTGCTCGATCGCAAGGCACTTCAGGCACTGGGTTGCTGGACAGGCTATCGGCTGGAGCAGGTGGAGTGGCCGCAGGGCGATAGCCGCGCGCCGCGCCGCTTATTCCGCGCCGAGGTAGAAGTAGCGGAACAGGAAGATCGCCGCGATGATCCAGACGACGGGCTTCACCCGCTTCGCATGGCCCGTCAGCAGCTTGAGGCCGCCGTACGCGATGAAGCCGAACGCAACGCCGTTCGCGATCGAGTACGTGAACGGCATCAGCAGCGCGGTGAGCGCGGCGGGCACGGCCTCCGTCGCGTCGTCCCACGACACGTCGACCATGTCGCGCAGCATCAGGCATGACACGTAGAGCAGCGCCGGCGCGGTTGCGTAGCCGGGCACGACGCCCGCGAGCGGCGCGATGAACAGGCACGCGATGAACAGCACGGCGACCGTGATCGCGGTCACGCCGGTGCGCCCGCCCGCCTGCACGCCGGATGCGCTCTCGATGTACGCGGTCGTCGACGACGTGCCGAGCAGCGAGCCCGCGACGATCGCGCTGCTGTCGGCGAGGAGCGCCTTGTTCAGCCGATGCATCTTGCCCTCGACGAGGAGCCCCGCGCGGTTCGCGACGCCCATCAGCGTGCCCGTCGCGTCGAACAGCTCGACGAGGAAGAACACGAGGATCACGTTGAGGACGCCTGTCGACAGCGCGGCGCCGATGTCGAGCTTGAACAGCGTCGCGTCGATCGACGGCGGCGCCGAGAAGATGCCGTGAAACTGATTGCCGCCGAAGAAGAACGACAGGATCGTCACGCCGATGATGCCGATCAGGATCGCGCCGCGCACGCGCAGGTAGTCGAGCGTGACGATCGCGAAGAAGCCGACGATCGCGAGGATCGTCGTCGGCTTGTGCAGGTCGCCGAGCGTGACGAGCGTCGCCGGGCTGCCGACGATCACGCCCGCCGTCTTCAGCGAGATGATCCCGAGAAAGAGGCCGATGCCCGCGGTGATCGCGATGCGCAGCGATTTGGGAATGCCGTTGACGATCACTTCGCGCACGCGCAACAGCGTGACGAGCAGGAACAGGCACCCGGAGATGAAGACGGCGCCGAGCGCCGCCTGCCACGTGAAGCCCATGCCCTTGACGACGGTGTATGCGAAGTACGCGTTCAGGCCCATGCCTGGCGCGCACGCGATCGGATAGTTTGCGTACAGGCCCATGATGAGCGAGGCGAGCGCGGCGACGAGGCAGGTCGCCACGAAGACGGATTCCTTCGGCATGCCCGCGTCGCCGAGGATCGCCGGGTTGACGAAGATGATGTAGGCCATCGTCAGGAATGTGGTGACGCCCGCGAGTATTTCGGTGCGCAAGTCGGTTCCGGCTTCCGCGAAGCCGAAATACCGTTTGATCGATTCCATGTGGGCGATTCTCCGGTCGAGTAGTCGTGTTGCTGAATGCTTTGTGCGTTGTATTGCCGCGCGAGGCGGACGTACTGTAACCAGCCACTATTGGGCGGCTATCGGCGGATTGTAATAGCGGACATAGACCGGACGATATATTTGCGGCGAAACGCCGGCGACCCGGCTGCGTCGTCCGCGGGCTCCGTTTGGTAGGCGTTTGGTCGTCGTTTGGTCGGCGTGGCCCGGCGTCGGGCGCGCCACGCCGGCGCGCGTTTGCCCGAGGATCGTTAAAATGGACGCTTGCCGGCAGCGCCCGCGAACGGGCGTCGTCGATGCTCGCGCCGACGTGTCGCCCTTCACGAACTGGGGAGTACAGCTTGACCTCGATCGCTCGAACGGATCAACGCGTCGTGCCGGCGCGCGGCGAACCGGAAGCCGGCGTCGGCCATCCCGCATGGATGCCCGTCGCGCTCGCCGAGCAGGGCGTGCGGCGCTTCGGTCGCGGCGAAAGCAATCCGCGCATCGTCGAGTACAACGGCTGCACGAATCTCGTCGGCTATGACGACAAGGTCTCGTGGTGCTCGTCGTTCATCAACTGGTGTTTCTCGCGCGTCGGGATACCGGGAACGGGCTCCGCGCTCGCGCGATCGTGGCTCGAATGGGGGCGCGCGCTGAGCGAGCCGGCGTACGGATGCGTCGTCGTGCTGATGCGCGATCGTCCGACGAGCTGGAAAGGGCACGTTGGTTTTTATCTGCGGCACGACGAAGCGCACGTGTATCTGTTCGGCGGCAATCAGCGCGGCGCGGTGCGCGAGCATGCGTATGCGCGTTCGCGGCTGCTCGCGTATCGTTGGCCGGACGAATGCGGACCCGGCTGACTCGCTGAACGCGGTTCGCCGATGAACGATGCGCGCGACTCATGCGATGGCGCGCCGGCGACGCGCGCGGCTCGACCGCACAAACGCGCATCGCTGCGTTCGTTCGGCGTGCGGAACGTAATCGCTTCGAAAGTAACGGCGTAATGTGCGTTCGCGCGCGTCGTGACGGTGCGACGCCCCATCGTCGTGCACGCAGCGACGATTCCGAGCGCGAACGTAGCGTGCAGGCGAAACCTGCGGCCGCCTTGCCGGACGCGCGCGATTTCATGCGGATTGCACGGAAAGCAAGTTCGGCGGCTCGATGCCCGCATGATGTCGGCGCGGATCGCATGAAAAGAAAAAATGCATCGGCATAGGCGAAACGTTTTGCGGCCGCGCGCGCCGCCGCGCAGTCGCCATCCGGAAATTCCGTCAATTCCGCCGACATATGCGTTGATTTTAGAGATAGGCGTTCCTATTCATATAGGGAACAATATTTTTCTTTTTTATCAATGGGATATTGTTGTTTCGGGAAGTGTTGCAATAACGCCGGCAGTGTAAAAGAATGCAATTCGTCATCGCATTAACGCAATTTTCTCACTAGGATGGAGACAATGCTCGCGTCGGATGTCGTCAGGTGTCGTCAGGTGTCGTCGGGGATCAGGGAGCGTGCGCGAGCGTCGACGCATTTCGCAGTGGAAGCTGAAGGTGAGTGCTGGGGCAGGGCCTTGCAGGGTGTGGACGCCCCACGCGATTTCATCCGTCAATACGGAGGCAAGCATGTTGAACTGGATCAGCCGATGGGCGTTGCGTCACGCCCCCACTCCCGAGAAGAGCGCCGCGTCGATGCTCGTGACCGCGCGGATGGAATTGTTCACCGCCGAGCAGCGCGTGATCGACGCGAAATTGCAGGCCGACTACTGGCGCGCGCGCGTGTCGTTTCTCGAAGAGGTGCAGAAGCAGGGCATCGATCCGTGGGTGAGCGCGCAAACGCAAAAGACCGACGACGCGCCGGCGGCAGCCGTGCGCGGTGCGGCCGGTCCGCGTCTCGCGGCGAGCACGTAACGCGTCGCACGGACAGCTCGCGGCGCGCGGCGGATGCCGCGCCGCCGCGATACTTGCCGCGCGCGCGTTGCCGCGCGCTTCCTCGTCATTCCGGCTGCGTCGTTCATCGTTCGGGCGCTGTCGCTCAATCCATGCGTTGCGTGCGTCGGTTCGTTCGGAGAATGCGCCGAACCGATGTGCGCGTTGCGCGCCTGCCCGATCCGATCTCCGCTTCTTTGTGCCCATCACCACCTCCTATACGGAAGTGTTGCGACGATCGGTGGAATTCGCCGTGCATCGCCGCGCGCGAAAAAGCATGGCGACGGACACCCGACGATGCGCGTTGCCGATTGCCGCATCGAGCCGACGCGGCACGTGCGCATGCCCGCCCGCACCGCGCTTCATCGCGGACGCGGGCTCGTCAGATCCGCGGCGACGTCGAGCAGCCCGCTGACCATGCCGCCGATCCAGCCGCGCCGGCGCACGTACGCGGTCGTCAGCGAGACCTCGGCGGCGGACGGCCCGTCGGCGCTGAGCCAGATGCGTTCGCCGCGCGGGACGTGCAGCACGTCGCCCGGCTTCAGCCAGTAATCGTCGACGCTGAACGAGCGCGTGAGCCAGACGCGCGAACTCAGCACGCGAATTTCGGTGTGGCTGCGCGCAAGCCACGTCATCATCGCGTGCGGCTCGAGCGCGAAGTGCAGCGTCATGCGCGGCAACTGGATCGCGTCGTACCCATCGTGCCGCGTCGCATCGGGACGAAACAACAACCGGCTTGCCTGGTCCATCGTCTTCTCCTGAATAGAGCCGGCGGAAGGAGCGCAGCGCAATGAAAAAGGCCCCAACCGTTACCGGCGGGGGCCTCTTCGACATCCGATGTTGCGGATAGCTAACGCGCGAGTGCCCCCGGTGATACGCCACAACGGGCGTTCACTGGCGGGTGGGCAACTACTGCGGCGATGAGCATGCGCGTATCCATGCCGATGAGTTTCGTCATCCTTCGTTGGCTTGTCAACGAAAATCTTGTGACAAACGCAGCGCACGGCGGGGAGGGAGCGATACGGACGACGAAATACCTCGTCGGCAACAGGCGACCGCGTGCGCGATGACGCGAATTCGACGGGCAGGCGGCGCGTCGAATTCGCCGCACGTGGATCGATTGGCTGCGCGCGCGTCGACCCGGCGATTCAGCGTATCGCACCCCGCAGCAGCGTCGTGCCCGCCGACAACATCACGAGGTCGAGCATGAGGTGACGCAGCGGACAATCGGCGTCGTTCAGCCGGCTGCAGAACGATTTCAATAAGGAATCCGGAACGCAGACCGCGAGACCGACGCCGGCGTCGGTCAGTATGCCGATCAGATCTTCCGTGTTCATGGTCACGCGGTTCCGGGGATGAGCTTCAGGATCTCGTTGACTGGCAGGCAGCGCTCTTCGATCTCGAGCGTTCGGCCGTGCGCGACGATGCCTTCGGCAACCGCGAGCATCGCCGGATACGCGGCGCGCAGCAGGTGATTCGCGTAGATCACGACGCTGAAGTAGCGCGCGAGCTCGCTGAACGAAATCGCGTTGAAACTCGTCGGCACGCACGCGAGATACGCGTCGCTACGGCGCTCGCGAAACCGTTGCGCGAATTCGATGACTTCGTCCGCGTCCTTCTTGCGGCTGTAGATCATCACGCCGTCGGCGCCGGCCTCGCAATACGCGGCCGCGCGCGCGAGCGCGGCCGGCATGCCCTTGTCGAGAATCAGGCTTTCGACGCAGGCAATGATCTGAAAATCGTCGATCGATTCCTGGTGCTGAATCACGTCGTTGCCGAGCAGCGAATTTTTCTTCAACCCCGTTTTGTCTTCGATAATCACCGCCGGGACGCCGGATCGCTCGAGCGACTGGACGTTCAGCAGCCTGCTCGCGATGTCCAGGATTTCGATGGCCGGCCGCGCAGCGTCGAGTCGGTCAATGAATTCGACCGGAAGCCGTCGAACCCGGATTGCAGCACTCCGTGCGCAACATGAATTTTTTCGCTGATCATTGCGGAAATCGGGCTGTGGCTTTCAATGAAACGCAGCGCGCGCCCGCTTGTCAGCTTTTCCTTGAATGACCGACGTCTCTGTTCGTTGGTAATCGGCGCGCTTATTCATTTTCTTATTGGCACGATTTACTCCTCTCGAATGAAGAAATTTAATAATTTAAGCTCTGGGTTTGTGGTTATGGTTTATGAGGATTGGATGACAATGTCAAACCGGCTTGCGTGAAATAAAGTCACGCGTGCGCGCAGTGCAGGTGCGGATCGATGGAAGCGACAACAAGCGCGGCGGGCATTCCGTTTTCGGGAACGGGCAGCGCGCGATGACGTCGGATCGGCTGGCGGCGAACCGGCGCGGTCGGACGAGCGAGCGGACAAACCCCAAAAGAACGACGAAGCGGACGGCGCGCGCATGCGGCGCGGAGCCGTCCGCCGTCGCGTCAGGACGCGGCCTTCTCCGTGCCCCAGTTGCCGCCGTGCGCGGCCGCCTGCGCGGCCGGCGAGCGCGCGAGGTATTCGAGCGCGAGCTCGGTCGAGCCTTCGCCGTGCGGCGTGTAGCTCGGCCGGTAATAGCGCAGCGCCGCGCCGATCGTCTTCCAGAACGACGGCAGGTGATTGCGGCGCGAGCCGCGCCACCACGACAGCACGAAGCCCGGATAGCGGCCCGTGCCGGGGTCGCGCTCGTACATGTACTTCGCGCCCGACATGATGAAGTAGAGCAGGATCATGATCACGAACGTCATGTGGATCGAGCGCTCGACGTAGTTGCCGCCGAGATGCCGGTAGATGTCGAACGCGACGGCCCGGTGCTCGACTTCCTCCGCGCCGTGCCAGCGCAGCAGGTCGACGATCGTCGGATCGGCGCGGCCGTCGTCGAGCCCGCGCGCGTGCAGCACCCAGTTGCCGAGGTAGCCGAAGAAGTGCTCGAGCGACGCGATCACCGCGAGCTGCTGGCGCAGCCAGAAGCGCGTGTGGCCGATCTTCAGGCCGAGCGGCTTTTCGCCGAGCACCTTGGTGAAGAGCCAGTTGACCCGCTGCGTGAACGGCTTCGTGTCGATCCCGTGCCGCTCGTAGTAGTGCTTGAGCACGCCGCCGTGCGAGCGCGAATGCACGGCTTCCTGGCGCAGGAAGCCGTCGGCGTCGGCGCGCAGCGCCGGATCGGTGATGAGCGGTATCGCCTTGTTGTACACGCGGCAGAACCACAGTTCGCCTTCGGGGAACAGCAGGTTCAGCGTGTTGATGATGTGCGTGCTTTCGGGATCTCCTTCGATCCACTGGATCGGCGCTTTCGCGAAGTCGAACTTGACGTGGCGCGCCTTGATCGGATGGTGATTTTCCGGGGCATTCATCGATGTCTCCTCCAACGGTCGGGGGCGCTGTGCCGCTCAGTGCGACGCCATGCCGATGCGGGCGATCATCCGGCCGAGCCACGGCGTGAAGCGCCCGACGAAGCGCATCGCATGCGCTTCCGCGCCGATCGCGACGACCGGCTTGTTCTGCAGCACGCCGTCGACCATCGCCTTCGCGACGGTCTCCGGCTTCAGGCCGCGCATCTGATAGAGCTTCGTCGCGCGCTTGCGCAGCCGCGCTTCGTCCTGCGCGCTCTTCGCGCCCGCGTACTGGGTGGACGCCATGATGCCCGTCTCGGCGAAGCCGGGGCAGACGGCCGTCACGCCGATCCCGTGGTCGGCGAGCTCCGCGCGCATGCATTCGGAGAGCATCAGCACCGCGGCTTTCGTCGTCGCGTACGCGGGCAGGTCGCGCGACGGGCCGAACGCGGCCGCCGACGCGGTGTTGACGATGTGGCCGCCCGCGCCGCGCGCGGCCATCTGCGTAGCGAACAGGCGCGAGCCGTGGATCACGCCCCACAGGTTCACGCGCAGGATGCGCTCCCAATGCGCGGCCGACGTGTCGAGGATGCCGCCCGCCATGCCGATGCCCGCGTTGTTGACGACGACGTCCGCGCCGCCCAGCTCTTCGCCCACCCAGTTCGCGAGCGCTTCCATGTCGTCGGCCGAGCCGACGTCGACGCGCCGCACGTCGGCCTGCGCGCCGAGCAGCCGCACGAGGAGCGCGGTGCGCTCGGCCGCCTGCCCGTCGATGTCGACGGCGACGATCGACGCGCCTCGCTTCGCGAATTCGACGGCCGCGCAGCGGCCGATCCCGCTGCCCGCGCCGGTGATCACGACGCGCTTGCCGACGAATGGGCCGGCGCCGCTCGTGCGGCGCGCATGCGCGAGCGCGGGCGGCTCCGTGCCCGTCTCGACCGCTTCGATCAGTTCCTGCGCGAGCGCGGCGAAGCGCGCCGGCTCCGACAGCGGCAGCCAGTGCCGCTCGGCCACTTCGCGGCGGTAACAGGTCGGCACCCAGCGCGCGATGTCGGCCGACAGCGCGGGGCTCACGAACCTGTCGCGCAGCGGCACGACGACTTGCACGGGCGCGTGCGCATAGCGCTCGCGCGGCGCGAACACGCGGCGGATGAAGTTCGCGCGATACAGACGCACGCCGTGCACGCCGTCCTCGGTCTGCGTCGGGCGCGGGCCGATGTCGGTGCGCTCGAGCCGGCGCATCAGCGCGGGCCACGCACGGCCGAGCCACAGGCGCCAGTTGAGCTCGGGGATGAACGGCAGGTGGAACAGGTACACGTACCACGAGCGCACGAGCTGGCCGGCGAGGCGCTTGAGCGACGCGGGCGACGGCCGCGCGAGCTGCTGGCGCAGCCAGTAGCCGACGTGGTCGAGATTCGGTCCGGAGCACGACGTGTACGAGAGGATGCGCCCGGCGAGCCGCGGCTCGGTGACGAACTCCCAGCCCTGGATCGAGCCCCAGTCGTGGCCGATCACGTGCACCGCGCGGTTCGGCGCGAGCGCGTCGATCACCGCCGCGAAGTCGTCGACGAGCCGCTCGAGCCGATAGTCGGCCGTGCGCGCGGGCTTCGTCGACAGGCCCGCGCCGCGCACGTCGTAGGCGATCACGTAGTACGACTTCGCCAGCAGCGGCGCGACGCGGCGCCAGACTTCGCTGCTGTCCGGATAGCCGTGCACGAGCACGACGGCGGGGCGCGACGCGTCGCCCCAGGTCTTCGCGGCGAGCGTGACGTCGCCGGCCGCGACGGCGGTTTCGGTGTGAACCGATTCGAACAGCGCGAGCGGCGCTTCGTCGGAGAGGGGCTGCATCGTGATGTCTTCGTGTGGTGAGCGGAAAGGAACGGCGCGCGGCGGCTGCCGTCACGCCGCCTGTTCGTGCGCGAGCGGCTTGCGCGCCTCCTCGCGCGCGCGCCAGCGGCGCACGTGCGGCAGGTCGTCGTCGAGCCAGTACGCGTCGCCGTCGGTGATGACGAGCAGCTCCTCGAACTTCGCGCCGACGCCTGCGAAGCCGAGATGCGGCTCGACCGCCCAGAGGCCGGGCGTCGGCGCGTGATCGGAGCGCGCGTCGATCGACCACAGCGGCGACCAGCCCTGTTCCTTGCCCGCGCGCGCCTGCTCGAGCAGCAGGTTGCGCGTCGAATTGAGGCCGAAGCGCGCGACGAAGCGCGGCTTCGACAGCTTGCGCAGCTTCGCGACGCGATGCGCGAGCACCTTGAACGGATACGCCTTGTGGCGCGGCTCGACGCCCTGGCGGCGGCACAGCGCGTCCACTTCCTGCGCGACCTCGGCGAGCGTGCGGCGCTCCTTCACGAGCTTCACGATCATCTCGCGGTGCGAGATCAGGTCGTCCTGCAATTGCTCGAGGATCGGGTTGTGGCCGAGGCAGGTCGCATAGCCGACGTCGGCGATGACGCCGTCGACGACGGGCGCGACGTCGAGAATCACCGGCATGTCAGGCTCGAGCGTGCGATTGCTCGGAAAGAACGCGAGATTGAAGCCGCCCAGGTGCTTGAGGCCCGAGAAGCCTTCGAACGCGGTGCGCTCACCGAACCACGCGAACGGCTTGTGCAGCCAATCCTGCACGCCGTGGTCCTGCGCCCATTCGAGCATCAGCCGCGCGGCCTGCTTCTCGGTGATGCCCGGATACAGCATGTCGCCGACGGATTCGACGCAGCGGTATGCGAGCTGTTGGACGGAGCGGAACTGGTCCAGTTCGTCGATGTGCACTTCCGGCAGCGGATGCTCGGCCATGGCGTCGTCTCCCTTTCTTCGTCGTTCTGAGCGGCGGTGCCGGCCGCGGATGCGTCAGCCGCCATTGCACTGCGTCAGCAAATGTGACATTGATCAATGTAATTATCTTATATCAACGAATCGCGTCTGGGCGCGTGTTTGTGATGAGTACTTTTCCTAATTCGTCGCGGGAAAGGCGGCAGGCCCCGCTCCGGGCTGCGTCGGGGGAAATGGGGAATGATCCGGCGGACTATCGGATTATCGGACCATCGAAGCAGCGGTGTCGTTGAGCCACCGGGCCGTCGGACCGCGGCAGGATCGATGCGCGAAAATCGATACCGCGATCACTGCGGCGCGCGCCCGAAGCGTTCGAGCACGGCGCTGAGCAGATCGACCGGCAGCGGGAACACGATCGTCGAGTTCTTGTCGGCGGCGATCGTCGTCAGCGTCTGCAGATAGCGCAACTGCATCGCCTGCGGCTGCAGCGCGAGCCGCTGCGCGGCCTTCAGCAGTTGCTCGGACGCCTGCAGCTCGCCTTCCGCGTGGATCACCTTCGCGCGCCGCTCGCGCTCGGCCTCCGCCTGGCGCGCGATCGCGCGGATCATCGTCTCGTTCAGGTCGACGTGCTTGATCTCGACCGTCGATACCTTGATCCCCCATGCGTCGGTCTGCGCGTCGAGCGTCTTCTGGATGTCGGCGTTCAGTTGCTCGCGCTCGGCGAGAAGCGCATCGAGCTCGTGCTTGCCGAGCACCGCGCGCAGCGTCGTCTGCGCGAGCTGGCTCGTCGCGTCGAAGTAGCGCGCGACCTGGATCACCGCCTTTTCCGGGTCGACCACGCGGAAATACACGACCGCGCTCACCTTCACCGACACGTTGTCGCGCGTGATCACGTCCTGCGCGGGCACGTCGAACACGACGGTGCGCAGATCGATCCGCACCACCTGCTGGACGACGGGCACGATCAGCACGAGCCCCGGCCCCTTGACCTTCCAGAAGCGGCCGAGCAGGAACACGACGCCGCGCTCGTATTCGCGAAAGATCCGGATCGACGAGGCAATGAGGAACAGCGCGAACACGAACAGCAGGCTGCCGAAACCGAACGTGAAACCCATCATGATTGTTCTCCTCGTGTTGGGATGGCGTTGTCGTACAGCGGGGCGACGGTCAGCGTGAGGCCGTTGCGGCCCGTCACGCGCACGCGGCGGCCGGCCGCGATCGGCGTCGCGCTCGCGACGCGCCAGCGCTCGCCGTGCACGCGTGCCCAGCCGGCCGCGGACGGCGCGAGCGGCGCGCCCGGGTCCGCGCTCGGGCCGATCTGCGGCGGCTGATCGGGCACGAGGCCGTCGTCGAGCACCTCGCCGATGCTGCCGACGATCGCCTCCGCGCCCGTGACGACGGGCCGCCGGCGCGCGCGCAGCGCGAAGCCCGACACGCCGAACACGAGGATCGCGCCCGCGGCCGCGAGCGAAACGATCACGGGCCACGGCACGCCGTAGCCGGGTACGTCGGTGTCGATCAGCATCAGCGCGCCGATCGCGAACGCGACGATGCCGCCCACGCCGAGCGCGCCGAACGTCGGCAGGAACGCCTCGGCGATCAGGAACGCGATGCCGAGCAGCACGAGCGCGAGGCCCGCGTAGCTGATCGGCAGCAACTGCAGCGCGAACAGGCCGACGAGCAGGCTGATCGCGCCCGCGACGCCCGGCAGCACGAAGCCGGGATTCGCGAATTCGAAGAAGAGCCCATACATGCCGAGCGTGACGAGCACGAGCGCGACGCTCGGATCGGCGATCGTCGCGAGCAGCCGGCTGCGCCAGTCGGGCTCGATCGTTTCGATCGGCGCCTGCGCGGTATCGAGCCGGTGCGTGCCCGTTGCGGTGACGATGCTGCGGCCGTCGAGCCTGGCGGCGAGATCGGCCGGGTCGTTCGCGATCAGGTCGACGACGTGCTGCGCGAGCGCGTCGTTCGCGGGCAGGCTCACCGCTTCGCGCACCGCGCGCTCCGCCCATTCGACGTTGCGGCCGCGCAACTGCGCGAGGCTGCGGATGTACGCGGCCGCGTCGTGCAGCGCCTTGCGGGTTTCGGTCGATTCGGCGTCGGTCGCGCCCGCGCCGGAACCGCCGGACGCGGCGCCAGGCTCGCGCCGCGCGGCGGGCGGCGCCTGGCCGCCGATGCCGAACTGCACGGGCGACGCCGCGCCGAGGTTCGTGCCGGGCGCCATCGCCGCGATATGGCTCGCGTAGACGATGTAGGTGCCCGCGCTCGCCGCGCGCGCGCCGCCCGGCGCGACGAACGCGGCGACGGGCACGCCCGAGCCGACGATCGCCTTGATGATCTGCCGCATCGACGTGTCGAGGCCGCCCGGCGTGTCGAGCTGGACGATCGCGAGCTGCGCGTGCTCGCGCGCGGCGCGTTCGAGGCCGCGGACGATGAAGTCGGCGCTCGCCGGGCCGATCGCGCCCGTGACCGGAATCACGACGACGGGCGCGCGTGCCGCGGCGGTGGCGGCGGCCGCGGCGCACGCGAGCAGCAGGCCGATCAGCACGGCCGCGCGCGCGAGCCGCGCGGGCAGCTTGCCGTGCAGCGGCGGCGGACGTGGCGAAGGACGGGGCATGGGCATCGCGGTGTCGGCCGGCGGCGCGCTGCCGCATGGTGCGGCGCCGCAGCCGGGCCGTGAGAAGGGCGGGCGCCCGGTGCTTAAAGAGTAGGCGGTTTCCGGCGAAAGCGTGAAGCGGCCGCGCGCGCGGCGAGCGCGGCGTCGCGGTAGTCGGCGGGGCTCATCCCGCGCCACTTGCGGAACGCGCGGTAGAACGCGCTCGGCTCGGCGAAGCCCGCCGCCGCCGCGACGTCGGCCACCGTGCGGGCCGGGTCGGCGAGCGCCTCGCACGCGAGATCGCGGCGCAGCGCGTCCTTGATCGACTGATACGAATGGCCTTCCTGCTTCAGCTTGCGCCGCAGCGTCGCCTCGGCCACATGCAGCCGCGCGGCGAGCGCCTGCGCGGTCGGCCACGCGGCGGGCGGCAGCGCGCGCAGCGCCGCGCGCACGCGCTCGCCGAACGCGTGCGGATTGCGGTACTTGACGATGAAGCTCGCGGGCGCGTCGCGCAGGAACGGCTTGAGCGTCTTGGCCGTCTGCACGACGGGCAGCGCGGCGAACGCCGGATCGAAATCGACGTACGAATCGGGCTGGCCGAAGCGCATGTCGTCGCAGAACATCAGTCGATATTCGTGGACAGCGCGCGGCTCGCCGCAGCGAAAGCTCGCGTGCAGCAGCGGAATGCGCCGCCCGATCAGCCAGCACGTGAGGCCGTAGACGATGACGAAATAGGTCGCGTACGCGAACATCTCCGGCGGGTTCGCGTTGTTGCGATGCACGAAGCGCAGCCGCACGCGCTCGGCGCTCGCGTCGATCTCGGCGTGCAGATCGTCGAGCACGCAGTGCATGAAGTTGACCGCCCGCGCGAGCGCGCGCAGCCCGTTGCGCGCCGTGAGCGCCGCCTGGCTCATCGCGATGAAGCTGCCGCAGCGCATCGGGTGCGGGTCCTGGCCGAAGAACTCGTCGTCGAGCGCGCGCGCGATCGCGTTCCACAGCGCGCCGTACTGCCGCGCCGACACGCGCGCGTTCGGCTGCGCGAGCAGCGCGGCCGCTATGCCCGCCTGCGCGAGGAGCGGCGCGTCGCCGACGCCGCGCCGCCGCGACAGCGCGAGGCTCGACTCGACGAGTTCGATCGAAACGGTGCCCTTCTTCTCTTCGTGCTTCATCGCAGGAGCGTGCCGCGGTGCGGTATGGCAAAAACGATCAGTGTAATTGAGCGGAGCGAGCATCGAACAGTTTCCGCGCGTTGCCTACACTTGACTGATCGACACAGAATGATCGAGGCGCGCCGCGCGACGACGCGGTTGGCGCCCAGGAGACATGCAGTCATGGACGATCTCTACACCGAAGATCAACGGATGATCCTCGACGCCGCGCGCGCCTTCTCCGCCGAAGTGCTCGCGCCGAACGCCGCCCAGTGGGACCGCGAATCGCATTTGCCCGACGAGGTCGTTGCGCAGATGGGCGAGCTCGGCTTTCTCGGCATGATCGTGCCCGCCGACTGGGGCGGATCGTATACGGATTACGTCGCCTACGCGCTCGCGCTCGAGGAGATCGCGGCGGGCTGCGCGTCGTGCGCGACGCTCGTGAGCGTGCACAACTCGGTCGGCTGCGGCCCGGTGCTGAACTACGGCACGACCGAGCAAAAGGAGCGCTGGCTGCGCGATCTCGCGAGCGGCAAGACGATCGGCGCGTTCAGCCTCACCGAGCCGCACGCGGGCTCCGAGGCGCACAACCTGCGCACCCGCGCGGAGCTGCGCGACGGCAAGTGGATTCTGAACGGCAGCAAGCAGTTCGTCACGAACGGCGCGCGCGCGGGCCTGGCGATCGTTTTTGCCATGACCGATCCGGACGAGGGCAAGCGCGGGCTGTCCGCGTTCGTCGTGCCGGCCGACACGCCGGGCTTCATCGTCGGCAAGCCCGAGAAGAAGATGGGCATCCGCGCGTCGGACACGTGTCCGATCACGCTCGAGAACTGCGCGATTGCGCAGGAGAATCTGCTCGGCAAGCGCGGCGAGGGGCTGAGGATCGCGCTGTCGAACCTCGAGGGCGGGCGCATCGGCATTGCCGCGCAGGCGACGGGCATCGCGCGCGCCGCGTTCGACCGCGCGCGCCGCTATGCGCGCGAGCGCGTGCAGTTCGGCAAGCCGATCGCCGAGCATCAGGCGATCGCCGAGAAGCTCGCGAACATGGCGACGCAGATCAACGCCGCGCGCCTGCTCACGCATCACGCGGCGCGGCTGCGCACGGCGGGGCTGCCGTGCCTGTCGGAGGCGTCGCAGGCGAAGCTCTTCGCGTCCGAGATGGCCGAGGCGGTGTGCTCGGACGCGATCCAGATCCACGGCGGCTACGGTTTCCTCGTCGATTACGAGGTCGAGCGCCATTACCGCGATGCGCGGATCACGCAGATCTACGAGGGGACCAGCGAAGTGCAAAGAATGGTGATCGCGCGGCAGCTTTGAGCGCTGTCGCGCGAATCGCCGCAAGGAAGCACTCGCGCAACATGGACAGCTTTGCATGGGATCGGGGTAGGCGCTGAGGCGCCAGCTCCGATCGACTGCTTTGCATGGGATCGGGGTAGGCGCTGAAGCGCCAGCTCCGATCGACAGCTTTGCATGGGATCGGAGTAGGCGCTGAAGCGCCAACTCCGATCGACAGCTTTGCATGGGATCGGAGTAGGCGCTAAAGCGCCAACTCCGATCGACAGCTTTGCATGGGATCGGAGTAGGCGCTAAAGCGCCAACTCCGATCGACAGGAGACGACACGATGACGGCACTGGCGTTCCTCGACGCACGCGATTTTCTGCTGCGCCACCGCACCGACTACGACACCGCATATCGCGATTTCAGGTGGCCGGCGCTCGACGAATTCAACTGGGCGCTCGATTACTTCGACGCGATCGCGCGCGGCAACGACAAGCCCGCGCTGTGGATCGTCGACGCGGCGACGGGCGACGGCGCGCAGTACACGTTCGCGCAGATGTCGGAGCGTTCCGCGCGGATCGCGAACTGGCTGCGCGGGATCGGCGTCGCGCGCGGCGACCGGATTCTGCTGATGCTGCCGAACCGCGTCGAGCTGTGGGACGCGATGCTCGCGGCGATGAAGCTGGGCGCGGTCGTGCTGCCCGCGACGACGCAATTGTCCGCCGACGACGTGCGCGAGCGCGTGCAGATCGGCGGCGCGCGCTATGCGATCGTCGACGAGAGCGAGGCCGCGAAGTTCGAGCAGCCGGGGCTCGACGTGACGAAGATCGTCGCGGGCGCGCCGCGCGCGGGGTGGCTCGCGTTCGCCGACGGCTATGCGGCCGCGGCCGATTTCGCGCCCGAGCGCGTCACGCGCGCGAGCGATCCGATGCTGCTGTATTTCACGTCGGGCACGACGTCGAAGCCGAAGCTCGTCGAGCACACGCACCGCACGTATCCGGTCGGCAGCCTGTCGACGATGTACTGGATCGGCCTGCAGCCGGGCGACGTCCACTGGAACATCAGCTCGCCCGGCTGGGCGAAGCACGCATGGAGCTGCTTCTACGCGCCGTGGAACGCGCAGGCGTGCGTGTTCGCGTTCAACTATGCGCGCTTCGAGCCGAAGGTCGTGCTCGACGCGCTCGTCAGGTATCAGGTCACGACGATGTGCGCGCCGCCGACCGTCTGGCGGATGCTCGTCCAGCAGCCGCTCGCGGCGTTCCCGGTGAAGCTGCGCGAGATCGTCGGCGCGGGCGAGCCGCTCAATCCGGAGATCATCGAGCGCGTGAAGAAGGCGTGGGGCGTGACGATCCGCGACGGCTACGGGCAGACCGAGACGACGTGCCTGATCGGCAACTCGCCGGGCCAGCCGGTCGTGCCGGGCTCGATGGGCCGGCCGCTGCCGGGCTACGCGATTGTGCTGCTCGATCCGGACGGCACCCCCGCGAGCGAAGGCGAGGTCGCGCTGCCGGTGGGCCCGGGCGCCGGGCGCCCGGTCGGCCTGATGAAGGGCTACGCGAACCACCCGGAGGCGACCGCGCACGCGATGCGCGACGGCCATTACCGCACGTCCGACATCGCGCTGCGCCGCGACGACGGCTACTTCGTCTACGTCGGCCGCGCCGACGACGTATTCAAGTCGTCCGACTACCGGCTGAGCCCGTTCGAGCTGGAGAGCGTGCTGATCGAGCACGAGGCGATCGCCGAGGCGGCCGTCGTGCCGAGCCCGGACCCGCTGCGGCTGTCGGTGCCGAAGACGTTCATCACGCTGCGCGAGGGCTACGAGCCGAGCGAGGCGCTCGCGCGCGAGATCTTCCGCTTCTCGCGCGAAAAGCTCGCGCCGTACAAGCGGATTCGGCGGTTGCAGTTCGCCGAGCTGCCGAAGACGATCTCCGGCAAGATCCGCCGCGTCGAGCTGCGCCGCCGCGAGCTGGAGCGCGGCGACGACGCGTCGGGCCGGATGCCCGGCGAGTATTGGGAAGAGGATTTCGCGGCCGAGGGCAAGTGACGCCCGGCGTGCCGCTTCGCATCAACCGGCCGGCGACGCGCGCGGCGCGCCGCCGGCCATAGCCAGGAGAATCTCACGATGAACGCAACTCCGTCGTCCCGGAAGGGACATCACGTGCCGACCGTGAAGCTGTTGATCGCCGGCGAATTCGTCGAATCCCACGCGACCGAGTGGCGCGACATCGTCAATCCGGCGACGCAGGAGCTGCTCGCGCGCGTGCCGTTCGCGACCGCCGCCGAAGTCGACGCGGCCGTCGAGGCCGCGCAGGCCGCGTTCGCGAAATGGAAGGGCACGCCGCTCTCCGCGCGGATGCGCATCATGCTGAAGTTCCAGGATCTCGTGCGCGCGAACCTGCCGCAGATCGCGAAGACGCTGACGGCCGAGCAGGGCAAGACGCTGCCCGATGCCGAGGGCGACGTGTTCCGCGGCCTCGAAGTGGTCGAGCACGCGTGCTCGGTCGGCACGCTGCAACTCGGCGAATTCGCGGAGAACGTCGCGGGCGGCGTCGATACGTATTCGCTGCGCCAGCCGCTCGGCGTGTGCGTCGGCATCACGCCGTTCAACTTCCCCGCGATGATCCCGCTGTGGATGTTCCCGATGGCGATCGTCTGCGGCAACACGTTCGTGCTGAAGCCGTCCGAGCAGGACCCGCTGTCGACGATGCAGCTCGTCGAGCTCGCGATCGAGGCGGGCGTGCCGAAGGGCGTGCTGAACGTCGTGCACGGCGGCAAGGAAGTCGTCGACGTGCTGTGCTCGCATCCGCTCGTGAAGGCGATCTCGTTCGTCGGCTCGACGGCCGTCGGCACGCACGTGTACCGGCTCGGCAGCGAGCACGGCAAGCGCGTGCAGTCGATGATGGGCGCGAAGAACCACGCGGTGGTCCTGCCCGACGCGAATCGCGAGCAGACGGTGAACGCGCTCGTCGGCGCGGCGTTCGGCGCGGCGGGCCAGCGCTGCATGGCGACGTCGGTCGCGGTGCTCGTCGGCGCGGCGCGCGACTGGCTGCCCGACATCGTCGCGAAGGCGCAGACGCTGAAGGTCAACGCGGGCGCGGAAGCGGGCACCGACGTGGGGCCCGTCGTGTCGCGCGCGGCGAAGCAGCGGATCCTCGGCCTCATCGAAGCCGGCGAGAAGGAGGGCGCGAAGCTCGCGCTCGACGGCCGCGGCGTAAGCGTGCCCGGCTATGAGCACGGCAACTTCATCGGCCCGACGATCTTCGCGGACGTGAAGCCGGAGATGTCGGTCTACACGCACGAGATCTTCGGCCCGGTGCTGTGCGTGATGTCAGTCGACACGCTCGACGAAGCGATCGCGCTCGTCAACGCCAATCCGTTCGGCAACGGCGTCGGCCTCTTCACGCAAAGCGGCGCGGCCGCGCGCAAGTTCCAGAGCGAGATCGACATCGGCCAGGTCGGCATCAACATTCCGATTCCGGTGCCGGTGCCGTTCTTCAGCTTCACGGGCTCGCGCGGCTCGAAGCTCGGCGATCTCGGCCCGTACGGCAAGCAGGTCGTGCAGTTCTACACGCAGACGAAGACCGTCACCGCGCGCTGGTTCGACGACGACGCGACGGCGGGCGCCGTCAATACGACGATTCGTCTGCACTGACCGGAGGGCGCGATGAAGATCGGTTTTATCGGCTTGGGCCACATGGGCGCGCCGATGGCGCTCAATCTGCTGAAGGCGGGCCATGAAGTGCGCGCGTTCGATCTGAGCGAGGACGCGCTGCGCCTCGTGAAGGACGGCGGCGCGCAGGTTGCCGCTTCGCCGCGCGACGCGGCGGCGGGCGCCGAGTTCGTCGTCACGATGCTGCCCGCGGCCGCGCACGTGCGCGCCGTGCTCACGCAGGAGGATGGCGTGCTCGCAGGCCTTGCCGCGGGCGCGATGGTGATCGATTCGAGCACGATCGATCCGGCGAGCGCGCAGGCGTTCGGCGAGCTCGTGCGCGGCGGCGGCGGCGCGTTCGTCGATGCGCCCGTGTCGGGCGGCACGGGCGGCGCGGCGGCGGGCACGCTGACCTTCATGGTCGGCGGCGGCGACGCCGACTACGCGCGCGTGAAGCCAGTGCTCGCGGCGATGGGCAAGAACATCGTCCACTGCGGCGCGACCGGCATGGGGCAGGTCGCGAAGGTCTGCAACAACCTCGTGCTCGGGATCACGATGGCGGGCGTGTCCGAGGCAATGGCGCTCGGCGCGTCGCTCGGCATCGATCCGAAGGTGCTCGCGGGCATCATCAACACGTCGACGGGCCGCTGCTGGAGCTCGGACACGTACAACCCGTATCCGGGCGTGATCGAGGCCGCGCCGTCGTCGCGCGGCTACACGGGCGGCTTCGGCACCGATCTGATGCTGAAGGATCTCGGCCTCGCGAACGACGCGGCGAAGCAGGCGCGGCAGCCGGTCTACCTCGGCGCGCTCGCGCAGCAGTTGTATCAGACGATGAGCAGCCGCGGCGACGGCAAGCTCGATTTCTCGGCGGTGATCCGCCTGTACCAGCCGGTCAAAAAGGAAACCTGATGATCGAGCTCGACTATGCCGACGACGGCGCGATCGCGCTCGTCACGCTCAAGCGCCCGTCCGCGAACACGTTCAGCGCGGACGGGCTCCTCCAACTGCAGCGCACGATCGAGCGGCTCGAAGCCGATTCCCGCGTGCGCGCGCTCGTCGTCACGGGCGACGGCCCGAAGTTCTTCAGCGCGGGCGCGGATCTGCATTCGTTCGCCGACGGCGATCACGCGATGGCGCGCACGATGGCGTCGCGCTTCGGCGTCGCGTTCGAGGCGCTGCACGACGCCCGCTTTCCGACGATCGCCGCGATCAACGGCTACGCGATGGGCGGCGGTCTCGAATGCGCGCTTGCATGCGACATGCGCGTCGCCGAGCGGCACGCGCAGATGGCGCTGCCCGAGCCGTCGGTCGGCCTCACGCCGTGCGGGCTCGGCACGCAGACGCTGCCCTGGCTCGTCGGCGAGGGCTGGGCGAAGCGGATGATTCTCGCGGGCGTGCGCGTCGACGCGCCAACCGCGCTGCGCATCGGCCTCGTCGAGGAAGTCGTCGACACCGGCCGCGCGCGCGATGCCGCGATCGAGCTCGCGCGCGGCGCGGTTGCGCTCGGTCCGCGCGCGGTGGGCGTCGCGAAGGAGCTGATCGGCCTTGCGCGGCAGGGCGTGCCGCGCGGCGCCGCGCTCGCGGTCGAGCGCGAGCGCTTCGTCGATCTGTTCGACGGCGGCGAGCCGCGCGAAGGCGTGGCCGCGTTTCTCGGCAAGCGCAAGCCGCAATGGCGAGCCGACGACGGAGGGCAGCCGCGATGAGCACGCCGATGATGCATGACATCTCGCACGACGCGGCGGCGCGCGACGTGCTGATGCGCGTCGTGAACTGCGTCGCGCTGATCACGCTGAACCGGCCGGCCGCGCTCAACGCGCTGTCGCACGACATGGTGCGCGAGCTCGCCGCGTTGCTCGAACGCTGCCGCGACGATCGCTCGATCGTCGCGGTCGTGCTGCGCGGCGCGGGCGACAGGGGCTTCTGCGCGGGCGGCGACGTGCGCGCGCTCTACCGGATGGCGAAGGCGCGCGGCCGCGGCTGGCTGCCGTTCTTCGTCGACGAATACCGGCTCGACTACGCGATTCACACGTTCCCGAAGCCCGTCGTCGCGCTGATGGACGGCATCACGATGGGCGGCGGAATGGGGCTCGCGCAAGGCGCCGCGCTGCGCGTGTCGACCGAGCGCAGCAAGATCGCGATGCCGGAGACGCGGATCGGCTTCGTGCCCGACGTCGGCGCGACGCATTTCCTGGCGCGGCTGCCGGTCGAGCTGTCGCTGTACGTCGGCCTCACGGGCGCGACGCTGTCGGGCGCGGACGCGCTCGCGGCGAAGCTCGCCGATCTGTCGGTGCCGTCGTCGTGGCTCGACACGTTCGAGACGCGGCTCGAGCGCGCCGACTGGTCGGGCGACGTGCTGCGCGGATTGCGCGCGGTGTTCGCGCCGCCGTGCAACGTCGTTCCGCATGCGGCGCTCGACAGCCAGATGCCGTGGATCGTCCGCCACTTCGACAAGCGCTCCGGCGTCGAGCGGATCGTCGCGACGCTGCGGCAGGACCTGACGCGCGACGAGCTCTCGCGCGAGCATCGGCAATGGCTGCAGACGACGCTCGATGCATTGACGAGCCATTCGCCGACAATGCTCGACGTCACGCGCGACGCGCTGTTGCGCGGCCGGCAGATGACGCTCGCCGAATCGTTCCGGATGGAGCTCGGCATCGTCGCGCATGCGATCGAGGAGGGCGACTTCTGCGAAGGCGTGCGCGCGCATCTCGTCGACAAGGACCGCAGGCCGGGCTGGGCGCCCGCGACGCTCGTCGAGGTGCAGCGCGAGCGCGTTCTGCATTTCCTGACGTCGCCGTGGAAGCGCGAAGCGCATCCGCTCGCCGATCTCGGCGCGGCCGCGGGCTGAGCGCGCGTTGGCGGCGGCGCGGCGATTGGCGGTTCGAGGCGCGGGGCCGGCGGCAGATACGACGATGCGGCCGCTCCGCCGTTCCCCGCTGCGGCCTATCCCGCGCCGCCCAGCACCTTGTAGAGATCCATCCGGTTGTTGAGCCGTCCCAACTGATTGCGCGCGAGCGCGCTTTGCGCGTCGCGCAGCCGCTGCTGTTCGTCGAGCCACGGCTGCACGCCCGTCGCGCCGGCCGCGAAGCGCGCCTTCGCGAGCGTTTCGGCGCGCTGCGCCTGCGCGAGCGCGCGGGTGCGTTCGTCGGCCTCGGCCTCGAGCTGCACGCGCGCCGACAGCGCGTTCTCGACTTCGCCGAGCGCGCGATACAGGCTCTGCCGGAAATTGACGACGGCTTCCTCGTACTGCGACTTCGATACCTTGATCTGCAACTGCATCGTGTTCCACTGGATGAACGGCAGCGTGAGCCCGAGGCCGAGCGTCGCGACAGGATTCTGCAGCACGCGCTCGAGGCTCGTGCTCGCCGTGCCGACGTTGCCCGTCAGCGTGAACGTCGGATAGAAGCTCGTGCGCGTCACGTCGACGTTCGCGAGCGATTCGCGCAGCCGGAACTCGGCCGCGCGCAGATCGGGCCGGCGGCCGAGCAGCTCGGCCGGCACGCCCGCGGCGACGTCCGGAAGCGGCGCCGCGGGCAGCGCGTCGCGCTCGGCCGCTTGCCGCTGCGGCGGACGGTCGAACAGGATCGCGAGCGCGTTGCGATTCTCGGTGCGCTGCTGGATCAACTGCGTCTGGTCGGCGCGCAGCGCGGACAGGTTGCGCTCGGCCTGCGCGAGGTCGAGCCCGGACGTCGCGCCCGCCGCGTGGCGCGACTGCACGAGCTGCAGCGTGCGCTCGGCATACGCGATGTTCGCGTCGCCGATCGCGATCTGCTGATTCAGGTAGGCGATCTGCCAGTACAGCGCCGCCGTCGTGCCGATCAGCGCGAGCCGCGCCGCATCGCGGTCGGCCTGCGTCGCTTCCAGCTCCCAGCGCGCGGCGTCGCGCTGCGCGGCGAGCTTGCCCCACAGGTCGAGTTCGTAGCCGAGCGCCGCCGTGATGCCGCTCGTGCGGCTCATCCGGTGCGTGTCGAGCGTGCGCGATACGTTGCCCGTCGCGCCGAGCGTCACGTTCGGCGTCAGGTTCGTGTCCGCGAGCCCCGCCTGCAATTGCGCGCGGTAGACGCGGATCGCGGCGGCCGCGAGATCGTTGTTCGTGCGCAGCGCGCTGTCGATCAGGCGATCGAGCGTCGGGTCGCCGAAGCGGCGCCACCAGTCGTCGGGCGCGGCGCTCGCCTGCGCGGCGACGGGCGCGGCCCACTGCGCGGGCAGCTCGAGCGCGGGCGGCGGCGCGTTGCGCGAGGGGCTCGCGCAGCCGGACAGCAGCGCGCCCGCGCATGCGAGCGCGGCGGCGCGCCGGGCGAAACGATGAGTCGAGGGTAGTGTCGTCATCGCGTCACCTCAATCGCGCGCGAGCGCATCGATCGGATCGAGCCGCGACGCGTTGCGCGCGGGCATGAAGCCGAACACGACGCCGATCAGCGTCGAGCACAGGAACGCCGACGCGATCGAGCCGGCCGAGAACACCATTTTCCATTGGTCGACGAACAGCGAGAACACGAAGCTCATGCCGAACGACAGCACGATGCCGATCGCGCCGCCCATCAGGCAGACGGTCACGGCTTCGACGAGGAACTGCTGCATGATGTCGGCCTGCCGCGCGCCGACCGCCATCCGGATGCCGATCTCGCGCGTGCGCTCGGTCACCGACACGAGCATGATGTTCATCACGCCGATCCCGCCGACGACGAGCGAGATCACCGCGATCAGCGACAGCAGCAGCGTCAGCGATTGTCCGGTCTTCTCGACCGTCTTGACGACGCTGTCCATGTTGTACGTGAAGAAATCCTTGCGGCCGTGCCGCTGCAGCATCAGCTTCGTCAGGCTTTGCTCGGCCGCGTTGCTCGGCTGGCCGTCGCGCACGCGCACGGTGATGCTGTCGAGGTGCCGCTGGCCGAACAGGCGCCCGGACGCCGTCGTGTACGGCACCCAGACGTTCAGGTTCTTCATGTCGCCGAACGCGCTCTTCTTTGCGGCGGTCACGCCGATCACGACGCACGGCAGATTGTCGATCAGGATCACTTCGCCGAGCGGATTCGGGTTCGCGCCGAACAGCTTGCGGCGCGTGTTCTCGTCGATCACCGCGACCTGCGCCTGGCGGCGCACCTCGTCGGGGCCGAACGCGATGCCTTGCGCCATTTTCATCCCGCGCACCTGGAAGAAGCGCTCGCCGACGCCGCTCACGAGCGCGTTGACGTCGATGTTCCGATAGCGCAGCAGCAGGCTGCGCGACGTCTCGGGCGTCGCGCTGTCGACGTAGATCTGCTCGGCGAGCGCGGCGGCGTCGGCGGGCACGAGCGTCTGGATCGCGTCCGCGCGGCTGTCGCCCCAGTCGGCGCCGGGGTAGACGTTGATCGTGTTGGTGCCGATGCTGCCGATTTCGTCGAGCATGTAGCGCTTCGCGCCTTCGCCGATCGCGACGATCGACACGACCGACGTGATCCCGATGATGATCCCGAGCATCGTGAGCAGCGTGCGCAGCCGATGCGACACGAGCGCGATCCACGCCATCCGGAACGCTTCCGCGAAGCGGCCGACGCCCGCCGACAGCCGGTGCGCGCGAAGCGGCCCGGCGTTGCCGTTCGCGTCGCGCGCGGCGCCGGCTTCATCCGCGCGCGGATTGAGCCGGTCGCCGACGATCCGGCCGTCGCTGATCTCGATGACGCGGCGCGCGTGCGCGGCGACGTGCTCGTCGTGCGTGACGATGATGACCGTGTGGCCGAGCGCGTTCAGCTCGCGCAGGACCCGGATCACGTCGCGGCCGCTGTTCGAATCGAGCGCGCCCGTCGGCTCGTCGGCGAGGATCACCTCGCCGCCGTTCATCAGCGCGCGCGCGATGCTCACGCGCTGCTGCTGGCCGCCCGATAGCTGGCTCGGCCGGTGGCCGGCGCGATCGGACAGGCCCAGGCGCGCGAGCAGCTTCAGCGCGCGCTCGCGCCGCTGCGCGTGCGCGCTGCCCGCATAGACGGCGGGCATCTCGACGTTTTCGGCCGCGGACAGATGCGGCAGCAGGTGATAGCGCTGGAAGATGAAGCCGAAATGCTCGCGGCGCAGGCGCGCGAGCTCGTCGCTTTCGAGCTCGCTCGTCTCGCGCCCGCCGACCGTGTAGCTGCCCGAGCTCGGATGGTCGAGGCAGCCGAGGATGTTCATCAACGTCGACTTGCCCGAGCCGGACGCGCCGACGATGGCGACGATCTCGCCCGCGTCGATCGACAGGTTCACGTCGTCGAGCACGACGACGTCCTTGTCGCCCGCGGGAAAACGGCGCGTGACGCGCGTGAGCTGAAGCAGCGGCCCGGTCATCGTCAGTTCCTCGCGTCGGAGGCGGCCGCGCCGGCGCCGGCGGGCTCGGCCGCATCGCCGATGATCACGCGCTCGCCTTCGGCGAGGCCCGACAGCACTTCGACCTTCACGTTGTTGTTGATGCCGGTGCGGACCTTGCGCGTCGCGACCTTGTCGTCGGCGCCGACGACGCGCACGGCATACGTGCCGTCCTTGTCCTTCGCGCCGAGCGCGGCGACGGGGATGTTGAGCGCGTTGCGCGCGGTGCCGAGCAGGATGTTCACCTGCGCGGTCATCGAGATGCGCAGCCTGTGGCCGGGATTCGGCACTTCGAACAGCGCGTTGTAGAACACCGCGGCGTTCGTCTTCGACGAGCCGCCGCCGCCCATGCCGCCGAGGCTGCTCTGCGTGTCGAGGAAGTTCTGCGGCGCGGGCTCGATCGCGCGCAGCTTGCCGTAGTAGCGCTTGTCGGGCTCGCCGAGGATCGTGAAATACGCGGCCTGGTCGGGATGGATGCGGATCACGTCCGCCTCCGACACCTGCGCCTTGACCGTCATCGTGTCGAGTTGGGCGAGCTTCAGGATCACGGGCGCCTGCTGCTGCGCGATCACCGTCTGGCCTTCCTGCGTGACGATCGCGACCACTTCGCCATCCATCGGCGCGACGATCCGCGTATAGCCGAGGTTCGCGCGCGCGGTCTCGATCCTGATGCGCGCCGCGCGGATCTGCGCATCGAGCGCGACGAGGCTCGCGCGCTGCACGTCGAGCGACGCGGCCGCGGCCTCGTAGTCCTGGCGCGACGTCGCGTCGTCGGGCAGCATCTGCTGCTGCCGCCTGAACGCGAGCTCGGCCTGCTTCAGTTGCGCGGCGGTCGAGCGCTTCTGCGCGACGAGGTTCTCGACGTTCGCCTCGGCCTGGCGCAGCTCGTTGCGCGAGATCACCGGATCGATCTCGGCGAGCCACTGATCCTTCTTCACCTTGTCGCCGAGCTTCGCCTTCAGCGACTTCAACTGACCGGACACCTGCGCGCCGACGTCGACCTGCTTGAACGCGTGCAGCGTGCCCGTGGCGAGCACCGCGTTCTCGAGATCGGCGCGGGCGACGTTCGCGGCGAGGTAATGCGGCGCCTTGTCTTTCGACCAGAAGCGTTGGTAGAGCGCCGCGAGCGAGACGAGCACGACGATGCCGGCCGCCGCGGCGATCCAGCGGCGTTGGGATTTTTTCATGAGAGGTGAACGATAACGCGTGGCAGGCGAGGAATTGTAATGAAAATGCAAACCGGCCATTGGAATACGGAAAGGCGCGCCGGGTTCAATGCGGCGACAAATTTCCTCAAAAATTCGACAGTTCGTGACAGGCGCATGGGCGGGCGGGCGCGGCGCCGCCGTTGCGCGCGCCGCCGTGCGTCATTTGCATATCTCGCGGCGGCGGGCATCGATAGCTGAATTCGTTGGTTGGCCGACATGCCGGCCCGCCCTACGATGCGCCGGGACAGACGCCGCGCGAAGCGGCGCGTCCGAGGGCCATTGCCGACCGGCCGGCCGCGCCGCGCGCCGCCGGATTTCCACCGTCCCCTTCACGCATCAAGGAACGATCCGATGAGTCACGAGCCGGACCCCCTCAAGTTCGCCTACTGGGTGCCCAACGTCAGCGGCGGCCTGGTCGTCAGCAAGATCGAGCAGCGCACGAGCTGGGATATCGACTACAACCGCCGCCTCGCGCGCCTTGCGGAGCAGAACGGCTTCGACTATGCGTTGTCGCAGATCCGCTTCACGGCCGGCTACGGCGCCGAATATCAGCACGAGTCCGTCGCGTTCAGCCATGCGCTGCTCGCGGCGACCGAGCGCCTGAAGGTTATCGCCGCGATCCTGCCGGGACCGTGGCATCCGGCCGTCGTCGCGAAGCAGCTCGCGACGATCGACCAGTTGAACCAGGGGCGCGTCGCAATCAACGTCGTGAGCGGCTGGTTCAAGGGCGAGTTCACCGCGATCGGCGAGCCGTGGCTCGAGCACGACGAGCGCTATCGCCGCTCCGAGGAGTTCATCCGCGCGGTGAAGGGCATCTGGACGCAGGACAACTTCACGTTCAAGGGCGACTTCTACCGGTTCAACGACTACACGCTGAAGCCCAAGCCGTTGCAGCAGCCGCATCCCGAAGTCTTTCAGGGCGGCAATTCGGCGGCCGCGCGCCGGATGGCGGCCGCCGTGTCGGACTGGTACTTCATGAACGGCAACACGCCCGACGGCCATCGCGCGCAAATCGACGAGATCCGCGCGGCGGCGGCCGCGCAGGGGCGGCAGGTGAAGTTCGGCGTCAACGCGTTCATCATCGCGCGGGATACCGAGCGCGAGGCGCGCGACGTGCTCGACGAGATCGTGCGCCACGCGGACGTCGACGCCGTCAACGCATTCGGCCACGCGGTCAAGCAGGCGGGCAAGGCCGCGCCCGAAGGGCAGGGGATGTGGGCCGATTCGAAGTTCGCCGATCTCGTTCAGTACAACGACGGCTTCAGGACCAACCTGATCGGCACGCCCGAGCAGATCGCCGAGCGCATCGTCGCGCTGAAGGCGATCGGCGTCGATCTCGTGCTCGGCGGATTCCTGCACTATCTGGAGGACGTCGAGTATTTCGGCAAGCGCGTGTTGCCGCTCGTGCGCGAGCTGGAGCGGCAGCGCGACGCGCAGCCGGCCTGATGCGGGAAGCGGCTCGGCCGTCGTGCGGCGGCGTCGCGCGGCGGGCAGCGTCGCGCGTTCGCGAAGTCATACCGCTGCAATATTGACGAAAGCACAATAGGCACCCGACAGTTCACCAACATCGCGGCGTCTCTCCCGAGGCCGCCGCGTTCATACTGAGGGGGGCCGGTATGCTTCGTACCTTTGCGCGCGCCGCGTGCGCGTTTGCTGTCGCGTCGGCTTGCAACACCGCCAACGCATACGATTATCTGCTGCTCGCGACGTCGTGGGAGCCGGGCTTCTGCGCGACGCACAGCGCGGCCGAATGCAGCACGCTGTCGGGCTCGTACGCGTCGACGAACCTGTCGCTGCATGGTCTGTGGCCGAACAATTACGACGGCAACCAGCCGTTCTATTGCGGCGTGCCGCAAAACGAGATCGACCTCGACAACAATCATCAGTGGTGCAGCATGGATGCGTACCCGGTCGGCTCGTCGACGCTCGCGACGCTCTCGACGTACATGCCGGGCGTCGCGTCGTGCCTCGACAAGCACGAGTGGTACAAGCACGGCACCTGCGCGCAGGCGCCGTCGGCCGATGTGTACTGGAACAACGCGACGGGGATGGTGAGCCGCCTGTCGACGACGTCGTTCAACACGTTCCTCCAGTCGAACGCGGGCAGCACCGTGACGCGGACGCAACTGCTGAACGCGTTCGAAGGCGCGTTCGGCAGCAACACGCGCGGCGCGGTGTCGCTCAAGTGCGTGAAGGTCAACTACGTCAGCTATTTCACCGAGGCGTGGATCTCGGTGAAGACGGATGCGACGTCACAGTTCCCGAGCGCGGCGTCGCTCGTGACCGACGCGGGCACGCAGGGCACGTGCCCGACGTCCGGGATCTATATCGCGAAGTAGGCTCGGCTGCGTGTGCCCGGTTCGGATGGAACGGTTCGGATCGGGTGACGCGAGCCGACGAAGTCGCGTGGGCGCGATCGCCGGGGAGATCGTTCGGGTTTCCACATAGAGAGTGTGCCGATTCGGTACGCGATAGGCGATGGAAAGGGCGTCGAGCGTCGCGGACTGATCATTTTCAGTCGGGACGATTCAGCGGGGCCGGCCGGGTTGTTTTGACGAGTGCGGCCGGCATGGTTCAGATATCGACGTAGGCGGGGAGCAGGTCTTGGTCGACGAGCCGGCATCTCGATGCGGTTCGCGATTGCCACGTGCTCGGGATTGTCGACCGAGAAAGGGGGCATCCGCCACGCTGACGATGATCGTGCCGGTCTGCTTGCCTTTTTCGGGTACGGGGATCAGGACGCGCGCTTCCGGAGTCTGCTGCGGTGCAAGAATCTTCGGCAGGTAGAGAATCCATCTCAAGCCGGGCTTGTCGTCGAAAACCTGCTTGACCGCGTACTCATCGGCGCTTACTTCGGCGAGCGCTGGACTGAACACCGCGACCATTTTCGATCCGATTCCGGAAATGGCCGTATAGGCGTTCCACCGTTCACCTTTGATGCGAAGGATTGATGTGTCAGGGCGGGATTTATCCTCGACATGGCACGATAGGGACGCGCCGTCGTCGCTAGCGTTTGGAAGTACCACATCAATCGTGTTGGAGGGATGGCCCGCACGGCTGCGCTCCGTCGTCCGGTGGTGGCTTGCATCGAGTCGAATCCTTTGAAAAAGCCGCCGGGGGCCCACGGTTTTATGGGCGCCTTTGATGCGCTCATCGCAAGCCATCGGCTCTGCCGTTGGTATTTGACCTGCCGCCATTGCGCCGGATGAGCCGCGCTCGACCTCGGCGCTTCAAAAAATCGACCGCCCCGAATAGGTCGTCAACCATTCCAGCGCCAGCGTGCCAGCGCTCGGGAAAATGAACCGACGATGATGCGCGATGCAGGCGTCAAAAAATCGACTGGCCGGTAAGCGTGGTCAACTGTTCGAGCGCTTGAACGCCGGCGACGGAGTTACCGTTTGCGTCGAGTCCGGGAGACCAGACGCACACGGCCATCTCGCCCGGTAGCACGGCGACGATGCCGCCGCCTACGCCGCTTTTCGCGGGCAGGCCGACACGATACACGAAGTCGCCGGCCGCGTCGTATGTGCCGCACGTCAGCATGAGGGCGGATAGGCGTTTGGTTGAACTGGCGTCGAGAATGCGTTCGCCGGAAACGGGGGCAACGCCGGCATTGGCGAGAAAGAGGGCCGCAGTCGCCAGCTCGATGCAGTTCATTTCGATCGCGCACTGGCGGCAATAGGCGTCGATAACCGCCTCGGGCGGCATGTGCAGGTTGCCAAAGCTTGCCATGAAGTGTGCCATCGCGCGATTGCGTTCGGCGTGGGCAAGCTCGGAATTCGCGACGCGGAGGTTATAGTCGAGGTCGGCGACACCAGTCAGACGTCGCATGAACTGGACGAGCGCAGTTTCAGCACCGACGAACCGACGGCACAAGACGTCCGTGACGATGAGCGCCCCGGCATTGATGAACGGATTGCGCGGTATGCCGCGCTCGCTCTCAAGCTGGACGAGCGAGTTAAAAGCGGTTCCCGACGGCTCTCGGCCCACCCGCTTCCAAAGCGAGTCGCCAAGCAACTGGAAGGCGAGGGTACACGCAAAGAGTTTCGAGATGCTCTGGATCGAGAACCGTTCGCGCGCGTCGCCGACGGAGAACACGCGGCCGTCGAGGGTGACGACGGCCATGCCGAAGCGCTCAGCAGGCACGCTGGCAAGCTCCGGGATGTAGTCAGCAACGCAGCCCGCCGTGCGCAACGGCTCGATGTCGCAATGAATTCGTTCGAGGATTTCCTGATAGTTGGTTTCGGTCATGGATGCGTGTCCGAGAACTCTTGAGCGCGGCCCGCGATGATACCGCAGCCGGTCGGCGTTCAACCTGCGCGTCTGCATTTCATGCATACGACACGTGGGCCCTTTCGACGATATTGGCTGTCCACGCTTGCCATCGGGCAGGGTTCCCGGCGTGGATGTGGAAACGGCGTCCAGTGGACGCCGTTTCCATTACGAATGTGATTGCAGTTGGAATGACCCCACGCAGCCGGCCGGGTTGTTCCAACGTTCCAAGGCGTCATCTTGCAAAAATAATCGAGATCGTCGGTCCCCGTCATGGCAACTTGACGAGGTGCCCTCATTCGATCGAGGACATTTCGTCACCACCTACGGTTATCCCTATGCACTCATTCATCTCATCACATGTGTCGTCAATCGTTGTTTCCGACGCTAATTCTTGACACGTGGCGAATATCCATTCTTGACTCGAAAAATGTTTCGCGCCATGCATCAAGGTGGTTAATCGGATGCTATGAGCGAGTGGTAAAAATGCAGTAGATCGTCAGCGGTCGCGAATCCGTCGATCCGAAGCCATGATTTGCCCGGCGTTGCACGTAGTAGCAGGACCGGGTTGTGATCCATCTTGTCCTGCCGGTACACGTTGAAGGCTTTCTGCGCGACAACGCTCGCCGCCACCGTTCCAGTGTAGTGTTGCCACTCCGGTCCCGCACCGAACTTCGCTGCATACTCGCGAAGGCGCGCAGGCGTGTCGTTTTCCGGATCGATCGAAATTGACACGATATGGACTTTGTCGCGGTCCGCGCCGAGTTCGTGCTGGAACTGCGACAGCGTCTGACTGATCACCGGGCAGATCGACGTGCAGGTGGTATAGATGAACGTCAGCACGACCGGACGTCCGTCGTCGAGTTCGTCCTTCAGTGCAACGGTCTTGCCGTCGTCGCGTACGAGCGTCACGGCCGGGACAGTGTATGCCACCGTCGATGTCTTCGTGCTCGACATCATCATGTGATGATGTGCATGCATGTCTTCTTGAGCCGATGCCGGATGTCCGATGAGCGTGAGTGTGCCGGCCGCGATCAGCGTGTTGGCGAATATGGAAAGCTTCCCGACCATGTTCATTTCAGTCTCCCTGAGTGGTGAGCCGCGTAGATCGTCGTCGCCTTCGGCGTCTCGATTGCAACACGGCGAATCATCGTCCCGTGAATTAGGCGGGATCGGCGTTTACGGGACGGTCCACGCTCCGTCGGCCACGATGCGGGTGCCGCTCGAGTCCGCGAAGCGGACCATGTAGCCGCCTTTCGATGCGAGGCGCTGTCCCGGTGCAAGCGTCAGGCGCGGATAGTAGCCGGTGATCACGCGCTGTTCGAGCGTGTCTTCGATGCGCTCGACGAGATAGTCACGAACGTAGGTTCCGGTCACGTGGCCCAGTGCTTCTTCGAGCAACACGCACGCCAGGAAGGTGTCCGCTTGAATCTGTTGATCGACGATCGGGATGTGCCTGGTGGCTGCCCAGTCGAGCATGTAGTCGACGCGTCGGCGCACACGATCGGGCATGTCGAACGGATACGCGATGTGTGTGACCGCACGCCAGCCGCCGGGCAGCGGCGCATGATCGAGGCCGCCCACCATGCCGGACATGTAGACCATTCGCGTTGGCGCCGCGTCACCCAACGTCGCAATATCGGCGGGGCGCAACCACAGCACGAGCGCATCGTTTTTCGAGATGCCGTTCAACACCCTCGCGACGCGATCGGCTGGCATCAGCGCATGGAGAGACACGTCGAATCCCCGTGCCCGCAAGGCAGTGGCGAGCGCTTGCGCGCCCGCTTCGCCGCTGTCGCCGACCCGATACACTTCGTGGACCGTTTGTGGTGCGACGTCGTGTTTGCCCCGGGAGATTTCGGAGGCGATCAGTCCGGCCTCCAGCAGTACACCGTTCGAGAAGTAGATCGAATAGAAGTCGTCGTTGCGGACGGCCGGTACCTCGACGTTAGGAAACAGGCACGGAATACGGGCGCGTTCGCAGAACGCGCGAACGGGCGCCCAGGTCCGCCCGCCCATCCCCGATATCACCGCGAACACTGGTTCGGCGGCCAGATGCCGAGCGAGTTGCGCCTCCCACGTCGATGCCGCGCCGCCCAGTTCCCAGACATGCAGTTGCCAGCGACGCGGAACCGAGGCTGGCGCGTCGCTCGGCGGATGCGGTGGGGCCGCGCCCGTCGGGAATGCGTCCTTGTCGGCGAAGTAGTGCCGCAGCACGTCGAGCATTGCGTGGCGCTTCACCGGATCGGCGTCCGGCGTCGTGATCGTCGCGAAATGGAGGGCGGTGTCGGTGACGCCCGGCGCGGGCCGCGGATCGAGGCGTTTCAAATAGCGAAGCAGCGCTGCCATGTCGTCGTCGTTCAACGCGAAGCGCGGCATCAAGTAGCCAAGGCGTTGGCCTTGTGCATCGATTCCGCTGCGGATCGCGCGGGCGAGCATCACGTCGGTATAGGCGGCGCGATCGCTGCGCATGCTCTCTACGTACGGCATGCCGGGACGCTCGCCACTCAGCGTGCTCGGATTGAACAGATACGTTCCGGCGATCGGCGGGATCGACGTGAATCCCGATTTGGCTCCGAGGCCGCTGCGCCGATGGCAGTTGACGCAGGCGACCGCGGAGCCTTCCATGCGCAATCCGCCTTCGCGCAGCGCTTGAAGTGGCGCGCCGGAGCTCAGTACTCCGTTGCGATAGATCGCCTCGCCGGGGTCGTCTGTCGGCGATCCGTCCGCCCGCGCCGTCACGACAGCGGACAGCGCGAGCGTCAGGGCGAACAGCGGCACGAGCGCGGGCACGGCGGGCGGATGCGCAGTGACCAATGTGGCGGCCCCGGCTGTTCGACGCAATCCGCCCTGCGAGCGGGCGTGGTCCGACAGCGGCGGTTTCGATTCTCCGACGTGTTCCGGCAGTACCCTTTCGGGCAGATCCTCGTCACGGCGCATCGATCAGCGCTTGCACCAGATTGCCGGCGATCGGACGTCCGAGCCCGGTGACGTAGTCGTAGCCGGGCATCGCGTCGCACAACGCGCCGCATGTGCCGTTCGCGCCGCTCGTGACGTCGTAGAAAGTCGTTTGGTATGAAGCGGACGCGATGCGGTACAGGATCGCTTCGACGGCACTGACTGCATTCAGCGTGGATTTGCCGCGCTGGACCCGGACGCCGTTCGCGATCGCGAGCAGGCCCGACCATTGAGGCGCGCCCGCGCTCGTTCCGCCGACCACGAACCAGCCGCGCTGCCCGCCGTAGCCGTACGAATCGTATATCGCGAAACCCGACGCCGGGTCTCCCGCGTAGGCGACGTCGGGCACGCCTCGCACGCCGGGCGAGTCGAACGGAATCCGATAGCTTGCCTGATACGGTGGCTCGGATTCGATTGCGCTCTGGCCGCCGCCGCTTCCGGACCACGCGGTTTCGCCGACATAACGACCGCTCGCGTCGGTGACGAGCGTCGTCGCGCCGACCCCGAGCACATACGGCGATGCGGCGGGGTAGTCGACGGCGTTCCCGCCGTCGCCGGACGCGGCGACGAACGACACGCCGTTCGCGCTCGTGAACTGGCCGTCAAATTGCGTTTCCGACAGAAACTCGTTGCCGCCCCAACTCATCGACACGACTTTCGCGCCGGCGCCTTCGGGCGGCGCCGCGACCGCCGTGGCTACCGCGCTCATCATGTCGGTCAAGGCATTGGATGCCGCTTCGATCAGCACGATCTTCGCGTCGGGTGCGATCGCATGGGCCCACTGGACGTCGAGCGAACTTTCTAGCGCCCAGCCGGCATCCGCGGGCGGACGGCTTCGATCGGCTGTGGCATAGATCTTGGCGAAGCATCGGTTGGCCGCATTGCAGGGCGGCAGGTCGAAGTTGCGGCTGAACGCGTCGAGATCCGCCTCGGCGTTGGGGTTGTCGTAAGCGTCGACGATCGCGATGACTTGTCCACTGCCGCGGTAATCGCGCGGCAACTGATCGAATCCGTAGAAATTCCGGATCTGCGCCGGAGAAAGGCCGCCCGGGCTCGCGGCCGTATGTCGTTGCAGATGGAACGGCGGACGCGTGAAGCCGCGAGACGGCCGATTCGTTTGCTGTGCAAACGGCGCAGCCGTCGTGAGCGCGAGGGTCGCCATTACGGTAAGCATGCCAAGCGAATGACGTAGCGAGTGTCGTTCCATGTCGTTTCTCTGCCGTGAGCGATCCCGGCGGCGCCGACGACCATTCGATCGACGGATCGACGATCGTCAGCGCACGTTCTGCGCGGCGCTATTGGACTTTGGCGCTCGTGAACGTCAAGGCCGTTCCCGCGCCGGCGATCACGAGCCAATTGGTCGGGTCGGTCGTCACGACCGTGGCGGATCCCCCGGTCACGACCGGCAATTGATAAGCGTTCTTCGGCAGCAGCCACGTCATGTCCTGCAGGCTCGTCGGCTGTGACGCGCTGAACGACCAACCGCTGCCCGTATCGGTCGCCGTCCATGTGACGAGCAGGCGCCGCCTGTCGAACTGTGTCAACTGGTCCATTGTGTACCACTTGTACTGCCCAGTCGCGATCAGCGTGTTCGCATAGCTGAAGATGGTCGCGAGTATGTTCGGGTACCACGACGCGCCGAGCGGGTGCATGTAGATGAGCCGGGTCGTGCGATTGGCGACGACGAAGTTCATCAGTGACTCGTACCAGTTCGTGACGTCCGTCGTCGATACGCCGAACTCCTGGAACTCCTCGAACGTCGCGTACTTGCCGAACGGCATGACCGGGAACGCCCAGATGCCGGGATTCAGCAGCGCGCCGTTGCGGTACGCGCGGGTCTGCGCCATGCCGGTGTGGCCGGTGAAGTAGTAGCCCGAATAGCCGTTGCTCTCGAGCCAGGTCGCGGCCCACGTCGGGGTGTTACCTTCCGGCGCTGCCCATTCGACGTCGGGCTTGCCGGTGACCGACTGCACCGCCTGATGATTCAGCGTGAGGTACTGCTGGAACGTGCTCTGATCGGTCTCGCTCGCATTGGCGCCCCAGTAGTCGTGATCCCACCCGCCATGACTGCCGATGTTGTGTCCGTGGCCGAGCAGATACTGCATCAACTGCTCTGCCTGCGTGTTGTTGGTCAGATTGATGCCGAGGCCGTCGCCTATTGCGGCATCGTCGGGGCCAGCCGTCACGACGATCGAAAACGGACCGTTGTTCCAGATGCCGAGCGACTTCAGGTATAGCGCCGGCTGGATCATTTCTTCCGCGCAGAAGTGCCAGTTGAGCACCATCCCCGCTTGCGCCTTCGGTTCGAGCGACAGATGCGGCATCGATAACACGCTCGTCGTGAAGTAGTGCAGGAAGCCGTGGAGCGGCATGCCGTCGGTCTGCCCTTCGAGGTAGCTGAGCGGCATGTTCACGAACAGCACGCCGCCGCTGCCGTACGGGTTGTAGCCGGCGACGAGGCCGAAGTTCGGCGAAGTCAGCAAGGCCGTGCCGCTGTACGTGCCCTGCGTGACGAAGCTCGGATACGTGAGGAAGCCGTACACGTAGCCCGAGATGCCTTCGAGCACGTCCGTTGTCGCGGCGGTCGTTGTCGTGGCGAGCGCGGATGTTCCGGTGGAAGTCGTCGGTGTCGATGCGGTCTTGCTCTTGGTCGACGTCGCGGTATAGGTGCCGGACTTGACCTTCGCTCCTTTGGACACGCGGCCGAGATTCAGGCTGATGTTGGTTGCGAGGCCGTTCTCGGTCTTGTAGTTGAAGTACGCGTTGTGGTTGTAGCCGGCAAGCCCGCCCGGATTGGTCGGGCTCGGCCGCAGATAGAGCACTTGAGCGGACGACGCGGCAACGGATACGGACGCCGACGTTGTGACGGTAGCCGTGGTCGAACCCGTGCTGGTAGGCCAAGTCATCGACTTTCCGGGCGGAACCTGGAGCGTACGCAACGTGCTGCCCATGCCTGTCACAGGCCCCAGTCCGATCATGTTGCCGCCCAGCGAATTGTAGAGAACGTAACTGACGCCCGCCATCGAGCTGAACCTCGACTGCGGGACGGAATAAAAGCCGGTCGATGTGAGGACGCCGAAATCGTAGACCAGCATCACGTGGCCACCGTTGAGCACGTAGTTCTGGATGGCCGTCACGAGCGCGTCGTCGGCTACCGTATGAACCTGATCGGGCAGGATCAGGCCTCTATACTCCTGGAGCGACGTGCCTGCCTGTTCGAACTGGCTGTCGTACATGACAGAAAGCTGCAAGCCTTCTTCCGACGCCGCGTCGAACCAGGCGGACACGCGCGGATCGGTGAGCGTGAAGTTGTCCGGCAGCAGCAGCAGCAACTGATTCGACGCCGCGTTTGCTCGTCCGGGGACGATGGCGAGACATAGAGAACACAGGATCAGGCACGTCCTGAGGAATCGAATCGACTTGACCAGCATGGTGCTCTCCTGTCAGGGGGACGACACGTGATATCCAACGTTCCTGGTACGCGCTTCGTCCGGATGCGTTCGGCGGTGACGTGTAGAGACTGCGTCGGCCGAGCGAATCGAAGATAGGGAGCGATAGGCGCGTTGCGGACCCGTGGCGTTTTTCGAGCGGAAGACAAACCGGCGCGTCACGGCTTCCGTCAGGAAGTGCTGGATCGCCAGTCGTCCTCGAACGCGCGTCGAATTCGCCATTGGGAGCGTGTCGAAAGAAGCTAGCAACGTGCCAACCCGGCCGTTTGCCGGCTGCATCGGGAGGCCCGGCGCATGGGGATACCGTTGCCTTTCGGAGTCGGCAAAAAATGTCGCAATGCTGATACGTGATGCGCGGAGAGGAGGCGGACATCCAATGCTGCGAAGACCTGGCGAGGTCGGGCGCGACGAGGCGGTGGCATCGCTTCGCGAAATGAGCCGATGTCGGCGTGCCGCCGGTACGGCGAATGGCGAAGCCGCTGACATCGTATGATGAATGCCCTCTAGGCAGGGTATCGGACGGCTACGTGCGAGTGACGCGAAACGTGACGAACGGGTCAGAAATGGAGCTGGTATGCAACATCGGCCTTCGTCATTTCACCGTGAACATGTAGCCGCGCTGGCTTCGATGATCGTCGGAGGCTACGGCCGCCCAGGGCACCGTGTACTTGTCGAGCGCCGACGGGCAGCGCGACGCTGATGGTCTTGGCGTGGTTCGGCAAGCTCATACTTCATTTCTTTGACGGATAGGTCCAACCGAACGGGTGTTGACGCACATCAGCGATGCGATCAAATGTCGCGTTGCGCCGCCAGTTTTGCCGGTATCGTCGGCATTTCTGGTTTCCGTTAAAATGCCGTCGCTCCCGCGATGCCCGCCATCATGACCGCTCGTCGCCGTAATCGAATGATCGCCTGGCTTGGCCTTCTTGCCATGTGGTTCATCGTTTTTTCCCCGATCGTGAGTCATGGCATAGCGTCTATTGATCGAGAGCTGCCGTCTGCGCAGACCTGCTCGGTTGATGGGGGGCATGACGCCGAAGATCACGTGGCCATGATTCACCTCGGCGCTTGCGGATATTGCGATCTGCTTACGCATCATGTGCCGGCACCGCCGCTCGCCTTGCCGCAGATGGTGGGGACCGGGAAGTACCGCATTGCCCAATCGTCGGTACCGTCTACATTCGTAGACGGTGACGCATTCTCCGCAGGACACCCGCGGGATTCGCCGTTCCTCGCCTAAGAGGTGTTAACAGAATGACTTTTGAAGGTGTCGCCAGCATATGATGCAGCAGGCGATTCTGAGGAAAGCTTCGTGGATGAAAGCGAGCTGTTCGAAGCGGATGCGCAGTCGGCGGAAGTTGTGAAGCCACGAGATGGTTCGCTCCACAACCCAGCGTGTTTTGCCTAGCCCACTACCATGAGGCTGACCACGTCGAGCGATTTCGGTTGCAATGCCGGCGGCATGCAGTGGACGTCGGTATTTATCGTGGTCGTAGCCTCTGTCGCCCTGAACGACCCGAGGCTTCGATAGTGGTCTGCCACGCTTGCCGCCGATTGGCGGAATTGCCTCGACCAGCGCTTGAAGTTGAGTGACGTCGTTGCGGTTGGCGCCGGTCAGAATCACCGCGAGCGGGATGCCCTGAGCTTCGGTGATGAGATGGTGCTTTGAACCGGGTCGCGCGCGGTCTGTGGGATTCGGTCCTGTTTTTGACCTGAGCCCACAGCGCGGATTGAAGAGGAATCGACGATGACGCGAGACCAGTCGATTTGGTCGGCTGCACGCAATCGCGCAAGCAGTACCTCGTGCAACTGCTCCCAGACGCCTGCGGCTTGCCAGTCACGTAGGCGACGCCAGCAACTCATGCCGCTGCCGCAACCCATCTCGCGAGGTAGCAGGTCCCAGCGCAGGCCTGTTTGTAAGACGAAGAGAATGCCGGTGAGCACCGCACGATTGTCGAGCGGCTTGCGCCCCGGATAACGGGCTCGCCGTAGTTTGGGAGGGGGCAGCAATGGTTCGATGAGTGCCCACAATTCGTCGTCGAGTATCGGTTTGGCCATGTCCTTTTCGTCGTCGAAACAATGAAAAGGTTAACAGCATTCATCGAGGGTTAACAGCCCCTTCGTTCATTTTGTTAAGGGTTCTAAGTCAATCGTTTTCAGCCACTTCAAGAAGCCCTGCCAAATCGAGCGGGACTCTTGGGCGCGAGATTGCCACTGAAACAGTTCGCGCCACGCGTCCGCGCTACGACGGATCGATTGCGCGCGCCAAAACGACACAAAGAGGAAAGACATGCGAATCGAATCGAATCGAAATATCGACGTTGCACTTGCTGCACTCGCCTGCTTGACGGGGCTGACCATACCTGTTGCCGCCCATGCATGCGCGACCTGCGGCTGCTCGCTAAGTACCGATGCCGCAATGGGCTATTCGGCGATGCCAGGCTGGCGTATCAGCCTCGATTACACGTACATCCCGCAGAACCAATTGCGTAGCGGAACGAGTGCGGTATCGCCCAACGTGCCGGCGGCAATCAACGCGGCGGGCGGGAGTCAGGAAGTCGAACACCAGACGATCAACCGCTACTGGAACCTCGGCATCAACTATAGCCCGAATGCGAAGTGGAGCTTCAGCGCGATCATTCCATTCGTCGACCGCAGCCATTCGACTTACGGCAACGCGACGCCAGATCAACTCACCCCCGGCAATCTGAGCGGCGCAACAAGCAGTGGGCTCGGCGACGTTAAGTTGATCGCCAGCTATCAGGGCTTCCTGCCGACTCACAATCTCGGCGTTCAACTCGGGGTCAAGCTACCTACCGGGAAGTACGGCGGCCAAAATACACTAACGGGAGCCGCCGTGGGCCGCAGTCCGGTGTTCTTCTCGTCGGGCCCGAACAGCGCAGGCGGCCAGGCGCTCGATACCAGCTTGCAGCCGGGTACCGGCAGCACTGACCTCATCGTTGGCGCGTACTACTACCAGCCGGTGAGCCAGAACTTCGACGCGTTCATCAACGGTCAATTCCAGTCGGCTGTGATCGAGAATCTTCACGGTCTTGGCCAGGACTACCGTCCCGGCAATCAGGCGACGGTCAGCGTCGGTCTGCGCTATGAGGCGAATCCGAAGATCGTCCCGCAACTTCAGATCAACGTGACCCGCAAGAGTGCGGACCAGGGCGCGCTCGCTGACACTGACAATACGGCCGGCACGGTTGTCTATCTGTCGCCTGGCGTGACGGTGAATGTGGTGAAGAATCTGAATGTTTACGCATTCGTCCAGAAGTCGCTGTATAGCCGGCTCAGTGGCTATCAGTTGTTTCCGCGCTGGTCTGGCACCGTCGGGGCGAGCTATGCATTCTGATGTTGAGGAATCGCCGTTCGCCAAGCGTGGCTGGTCGAGGCGGGATTGGCTGCGCGGGGCCGGTGGGGTCGCGCTGGGCGCCAGCCTCGGCGGGTGGCTGCCGATGGCGCAGGCCAACAGCCTGGCGGTGGGCCGTCCGGCGCCAGGCCTCGTCTTGCACACGCTCGACGGGCAAAATATCGCCAGCGACGATTTGCGTGGAAACGTGGTCATTCTGACGTTCTGGGCGACATGGTGCGAGCCGTGTCGAATCGAACTGCCGCTGTTGTCCGAATACGCGGCGCATCATGCGGCGAACGGCTTGCGAGTGCTCGGTTTCAGCCTGGACGGGCCAGACAGTCTCGCGGCTGTCCAACAAGTCGCGGCCAAATTGAGCTTTCCAGTTGGCCTCCTGGGCAGTGCATACGCCGGCGGCTATGGTCGAATGTGGCGCATCCCGGTGAGCTTCACCATCGACCGGAACGGGCTCCTTGCCGACAATGGCTGGGATGATCCTAAGCCCTCGTGGACAGCCGATCGCCTCGAGCGCGTCGTAACGCCGCTCTTACATGGATAAGTCGCATGTTGAGCATCTTCGGCGTTGTGGTGTCCTGCTCCGGTGGACAGGCGTCAATGTTGAGTGCGCTCTTGCTCGTGATTGCGATATTGTCCGCCATCCCTCAAACACAAGCGGTCATTCGATGAGAGCGAGATGAAACGAAGCGTGAATCATTCGGCGATCTACTCTATCAAGCTCTATCAACGGCATGACCGCTTGCCGGTCAATGCCCGCTTGGAGACGATATTTCGAACGCGGTCGACGTGATTGGGACGTCCGGGCGTTAATGCTAAGCCCATTTCGTTGAGCGCTTCTATAACGCGAGGTGCTCGATATCCCTGTTTGACAAGCTCGATCATCGTGCGAATTGCTTTAGCCGCGCTGGTGTTCAGTTTGTATTGCTTTTCTGGTGTCTGCTCAATCCAGCCTGAGGCAAAGAAGTGGCCGGCCAACAATTATATGAGTGGAGCGCCAGCGTGCCAGCGAGCGAATTGCCGTTCGGATCGAGCCCCGGCGACCACACGCACACCGCCATCTCGCCCGGCAGCACCGCGACGATCCCGCCGCCCACGCCGCTCTTCGCCGGCAGCCCGACGCGGTAGACGAAGTCGCCCGCGGCGTCGTAGGTGCCGCAGGTCAGCATCAGCGCCGACAGCCGCTTCGCCGAGCTCGGATCGAGAATCCGCGCGCCCGTCGCGGGCGCGCCGCCGCCGTTCGCGAGAAAGAGCGCGGCCTGCGCCGATCCAGGGGGCGAGTTCCGCGTGAATGCGTTCGAGGATCGCTGGGTATTTCATCGAATCGGTGCGCGGCGCGCGGGTGTGAAGCGAGCCCGTATGGAACCTTCTCGGCGGCGATTCGTCAAGCATCTGCGGCGCAGCGAGCGTAACGGCTGCGGGCGGCTGCGGGCGGGCGGCCGACGCGCGATTTTCACGGGGGCGGATACGAGAGGTTCGTCTGCCGGCGCGCGTCGCAGTATCATTCCAAATGTTTCAGGATCTTACAAAGTTGGCGCGTCAGTTTCGCTCGTTCGCGCTAAGCCCTTGTTTCAAATAATATTTGGCTTCCATATCGACTGATTTGCCCATGCCTTTCCGGATTCTCCTCGTCGAGGACGACAATCGCCTGTCCACGCTGATCGCGGGCTACCTGCGCAAGCACGAGTACGTCGTCGACACCGTGCTGAACGGCGACGACGCCGTCGACGCGATTCTGACGGGACGCCCCGATCTCGTGATCCTCGACGTGAACCTGCCCGGCAAGGACGGCTTCGAGATCTGCCGCGAGGCGCGCGAGCACTACGATGGCGTCATCATCATGGTGACGGCTCGCGACGAGCCGTTCGACGAATTGCTCGGCCTCGAATTCGGCGCGGACGACTACGTGCACAAGCCGGTCGAGCCGCGCATCCTGCTCGCGCGGATCAAGGCGCAACTGCGCCGCGCGCCGGCGCGGCAGGCGGACGGCGCGCTCGGGCAGCCGGAGAGCTACACGTTCGGCCAGTTCACGATCGACCGGACGAACCGGACCGTCAGCCTGCCCGACGGCACGACGCCCGAGCTGACGTCGGCCGAGTTCGACCTGCTGTGGGTGCTCGTCTGCCATGCGGGCGAAGTCGTGAGCCGCGACGATCTGATGCTGCAACTGCGCGGCGTCGAATTCGACGGTCTCGACCGGACCATCGACGGGCGGATCTCGAAGCTGCGCCGCAAGCTGCGCGACGACGCGAGCTGCCCGCAGCGGATCAAGACCATTCGCAGCAAGGGGTATCAATTCAGCAAGAACGCGTGGGAGTGAGCGGCGCGTCGAGGTGCACGGCCGGCGTCGCGCGCGGCTCGGCTTCCGTCTCGCACTTCGTTTGGCGCGCGTGCCGCGCCACGCCGAACGAGATGCAGCGCAGCATGGCGCTCCGACTGCGCCCGGACATTTGCCGCGGTTTTACTCGGCGAAACGCCGCGGCGTTGGCGCGATAGACGACCCATGCGGCAGACGAGCCGGCCGCGCGTCGGCCGAACGACGGTCCCGACCGGCCGATCAGGCCGATACAGGCCCGGCCGGTTTCCGCCCGATGACTGACGGCGCCGATTCCCCCACATTCTCGACACGATCATGAACAGCACGCAAGCGCACCGATTGTCCCCGTTCCGCTATTGCAAATGGCGCTGGCTGCATTTCCGCCGCTCGTGGACCGACACGCGCGCCGACCGCATTCCGAGCTGGTCGCGCCTTTATCTGCGGACTTATCTGCATCTCGTCGGCCTCGTGCTGGTGACGGTCGGCGGGACGATCGCCGCGCTCTGCTCGGCGCTCGGGCCGCATGTGGTGTGGCGCGCGCTCGATGCGCTGCCGGGCGGCGCGCTGCCGCTCGCCGCGTTCGTGCTCGCGGTGCCGGCGCTCGCCGGCTATCGGTGGATGCGGCCCGTCTGGTCGGATCTCGTGATGGTGCGCGAGCGCGCGATCGACTTCACGGGCGGCCGCTTCAACACGCGCGCGCGCGAATCGCGCAGCGTGATCATCGGGCCGCTCGCGCGCACGCTGAACGCGCTCGCGATGCGGATGGAACGCCTGATCGCCGCGCAGCGCGACCTGACGAACGGCATCTCGCACGAGCTGCGCACGCCGCTCGCGCGCGTGCGCTTCGCGCTCGAGAGCCTGCGCGAGCCGGGGTCGGCCGACGAGTATCAGAACGCGATCGACAGCATCGAGCAGGACGTGTCCGAGCTCGACGAGCTGATCGACATGAGCCTCACATACGCGCGGCTCGAGTACAGCTCGCTGCAGTCGAATCTCGAGCTGACGGTGCTCGTCGCGTGGTTCGACAAGCAGGTTGCCGACGCCGCGCTGCTGTATCCGAGCAAGACGCTCGACGCGCGCGTCGCGGTGCCCGCCGATCTGCGCGTGAAGATGGACAAGCGGCTGATGTCGTATGCGATGCGCAATCTGCTGCGCAACGCGAGCAAGCATGCGCGCGGGCGGATCGCGGTCGGCCTGCGGATGCGCCACGGCAACATCGAGATCGATGTCGAGGACGACGGGCCCGGCGTGCCGCCGGACGAGCGCGAGCGGATCTTCGAGGCGTTCGTGCGGCTCGATCGCCATACGGCCGGCTACGGGCTGGGGCTCGCGATCACGCGGCTGGTGCTGCAGGCGCACAACGGGCGCGTTGCCGTCGTCGATCCGCTGCTGCTGCCGGGCGCGCGTTTCGAGATGAGCTGGCCGGTCTGACGCGCGGCGGGGGCGCGCGTTCGCGGCGCGCGGCGCACCACGGACGGATTCGCGCCGGAGCGTCACCCCGGCCGGCGCCCGGCTCAATACGTGCGGCCGAGCTGGAAGTAGAGGTTGCGCCGCCCGCCCGGCGCGAACGCCACGCCGACGTACACCGGCCCGAACGCCGTCGTCAGGCTCGTGAAGAGCGTATAGCTCTGCTTGAGCGAGCCGCCGCCGATCCGCTCGCCGCCCGCCCACACGTTGCCGACTTCCGCGCTCGCGCCCACATAGAGCGCCTTGATCGGCGACGCATTGAACGTCGCAAGCTGGTTCATGTAGGTGACTTGCCCGTAGAACAGCGCGTCGCCGTTCAATTGGTCGGCCGCATAGGCGGACAGATGCTGGAAGCCGCCCAGCGTGAAGTTGAACCGGTTGATCAGATTGGTGCCGCCGAAGCTCTTGCCGCCCTCGATGGTCGCGCTGAGGCTATGCCGGCCGAACTGCTGCGCAATCATCGCCTTGCCGTACACCTCGGTGTACGGCGCGTTGCTCGTATCCTCGCCGGAGTCGGGGTCCGAGAAGGCGCTGCTCGACGACAGCGAGCGCTCGACGCGCAGTTCCGTGAAATAACCTCTGCGCGGGAACAGCGGGTCGTCGAGCTGGTCGATGACGAGCCGCGCCCGCGCGCTCAGCGCCCGCGCGGTGTAGTCGGAGAACAGGAGTATTTGCTGCGGGACCGTGTCGCCGATGTCGAACGGTATGTTGTAGGTCGGCGCGCCGGTGCCGTGCGCGTACGCGAGGCCGATCCGGAAATCGCCGAGGCGGCCGATCGGCAAGCCGAAGTCGATGCCGATCCGCTCGGTCTGCAGCCGGTATTGCGTCATCTTGATGTCGCCGCTCGAGTCGTAGACGTTCGCATAGCGGCGCAAGTATTCCGCGTACGGCGCGACGTAATAGCCGATCGTGTTCGACAGCGGCTGGCGCAGCTCGACGTGCGCCGATTGCATGTCGCTGCCGAGCGTCGTGTCCGCGCGGAATTCGAGGCCGGACTGCGTGAGCCACGGCCGCCGGTAGCCGACGTGCAGCCTGAAGCCGCCTTCGTCGCTCGAACTGCTCGACATCCCGAGCCCGAACAGCAGGAAGTTCGGCCCCCAGTACTTCTCCTGCGCGTCGATCACGAGCCGGTGCTCGTCGCCTTCGTTGACGATCTGCTGCGTGACGTTCTCGAAATTGCCGCTCGTCGTCAGCGACAACAGGTCGGCGCTGACCGCCTGCGGATCGTAGACGTCGCCCGGCTTCACGCGCAGCGCGTTGCGCACGACCCGCTTCGGCACCGCCGCGCCGTTGGTGCGGATCTCGATCGACGTGATGCGGATCGGTTGCTGCTGCGGCCGCTTGTGCGCGGCCCGATACGCGTCGTATTGCTCGGGCGACAGCGCGTAGCGCGCAAGCCGCGGCAGCGCGGCGACGGCGGCGGCTTCGCCCGCGGCGATCGCCTGGTTCGCGGTCTGGAAATCGGTGAAGGTCTGCTTGCCGAGGTCCGGTTGCAGCAGGATGTCGCTTGCCGTCAACTGCTTGCGCTGCTCGGCGACGTTCTGCCGGATCAGGATGCCGATCATCTGCTGCATCACGTCGGCGGGCGACGCGAGCGCGTTCAGCGGGCGCAGCGGCGAGCCGATGTCGACCGCGATCACGACGTCCGCGCCCATCCTGCGCGCGGCGTCGACGGGCAGGTTGCCGACGAGCCCGCCGTCGACGAGCGCGCGGCCGTCGATCTCGGCGGGCGAGAAGAGGCCCGGCAGCGCCATGCTCGCGCGGATCGCGAGCGGCAGCGAGCCGTGGTCGAGCACGACCTTCTGGCCGGTCTGCAGATCGGTTGCGACCGCGCGGAACGGGATCGGCAGCCGGTCGAACGGCTGGTTCGTCGGCACGGCGGCCGTCCAGCTCGCGAGGAGCGCCTGCAGCCGGTTGCCCTGCACGAGCCCGACGGGCGCCTTGAAGCCCTTCGAATCGAAGCCGATCGTCAGGCTGTCGATATAGAGGCGTTCGTCCTCGCGCTTCTTCTGCGGCAGGTCCGCGCGCTCGGTCACGTCGAACGCGATGTCGGCGAGATTCACCTGCGACAGCCGCCGCTGCATCTCCTGCGCGGTCATCCCGGTCGCGTACAGCCCGCCGACGACGGCGCCCATGCTCGTCGCCGCGATGCAGTCGACCGGAATCCGGTTCGCCTCGAGCACCTTCAGCACGCCGAGATGCGCGTAGCCGCGTGCGCCGCCGCCCGACAGCACGAGGCCGATCGCCGGCCGGCCTGGCCTGCCGCCGTCCGCCGTGCAAACGGACGCCTCCGCGGCGGCCGGCGCGGCTTGTGCGGACGCCGAAGCGTCGGTTGCATCCGAGATGGCGGAGGCGGGCGTCGCCGGCGCCGGCGACGCGGCCGCGACGGGCGCGACGGGCGCGGCCGCCGAGGCACCCGTCGCGGCGCAGACGAACAGGAGGGCGGCCACGAGGCCGGGAACGCGAAGGCCCGGACGGGCGGAAGAGGCGAGCGCCGTCATTATCGTTGCTTGGGTGTGATCGGACTGAACGGTCGGGAGCGCCGATGCGGAATCGGCAAAAGCGAGAGAGTACCGCTTTTGTCGGGGCGCGACCACGCGTCGCCGCGGTTCGCGCGGGCCGCGCGCGCGCACGGCGGCCTGCCGCGCTATAGAAAATTCATGAAATCTCCTAAAGTATTCAGGCATCCTGCCGCTAAGCGACTGAGTGGATTGCGCTCGTCGCCGGCGATCGGCCCCGGGGGCGGCCGCAGGCGCATCCACAGAATCCTTCCACCTGATTCAATAGAGGCTTCACGATGGCGGCACCCTTTCTCGGAAGGTTCTTTGCGCACAACGTCGCGGTCGATCCCGGCACCGCGAGCACGCTGATCTACGTCCGCGATCGCGGCGTCGTGCTGAATCAGCCGTCGGTCGTCTGCTTCCGCAAACGGGGCGGCCCGGCCGACAGGGCGCGCGTCGAGGCGGTCGGCGAGCAGGCGAAGGCGCTCCTCGGCCGCTCGCCCGAGCATCTGGAAGCCGTCAGGCCGCTCAGGCACGGCGTCGTCGCGAACTATCACGCGGCCGAGCAGATGATGCGGCAGTTCGTCGGCATGTCGCATGCGCGCTCGCTGTTCGGCAGGCGCGTCGAGTTCACGATCTGCGTGCCGTCGAACGCGACGGCGGTCGAGCAGCGCGCGATCCGCGAAGCGGCGCTCGCGGCGGGCGCGTCGCGGGTCAGCCTGATCAGCGAGCCGCTCGCGGCCGCGCTCGGCGCGGGGCTGCCGGTATCGGAGGCGGTCGGATCGATGGTCGTCGACATCGGCGGCGGCACGACCGAGGTCGCGGTGATTGCGCTCGGCGGCATCGTCTATCGCGAGGCGATTCGCGTCGGCGGCGACCAGTTCGACGCGGCGATCGTCAATCACGTCCGGAGCCTGTACGGCGTGCTGCTCGGCGAGCACACGGCCGAACACGTGAAGAAGGCGATCGGCACCGCGAGCCGCCGGGTGCCGCGCGAATCGATCCACGCGGTCGGGCGCAGCGTCGCGGACGGCCTGCCGCGAACCATCGAGCTCAGCAATCACGACATCGCGGATGCGCTCGCCGCGCCGCTGAACCAGGTGGTGAGCGCGGTGAAGAGCGCGCTCGAGAACGCGCCGCCCGAGCTGATCACCGACATCGCGGATCGCGGGATCGTGCTGACGGGCGGCGGCGCGCTGCTCGCGAATCTCGGCAAGCGGCTGCGCGACGAGACCGGGCTCGCCGCGCGGGTCGCCGACGATCCGCTCACCTGCGCGGTGCGCGGCGCCGGCGAGGCGATGGGGCGGGGCGGGTTCGACGCCGGCGACGAAGACGCGGGCGATTTCGGCCTGAATCGCTGATTCGCTGAATCGCGCGCGTCGGTCTCGCCGCGCGCGTGCTCGCGAAAGCCCTTCAACTGCGCGGTCAGATATTCGTTCGTTTGCGCGTTGAGCCGCGGAAACATCGGCGATTCGCTGCGGCCGTGCGGGCCGTGGCAAGCGGCGCAGAGCTGCGCGGCGAGCCGTGCGCCGTCCTGCGCGTGCGCGGAGCCGGCGGGCCAACCGGCGAGCGCGGCGACCGACATCTACGGATATGCAAGCATTGCGGTGAAACCGCGGCGGATATGATTGAACATACCGCCTCCCCTTTGTTGTCGATCGTTCTGACATGTGCCGATCGGTTCTTTGCTCAGCGACCGCTCTTTTTGTCTTGCATTGAAGCCGGTGTTGTTTACCGATATTCGTTGTGGTTGTTCTTGTTCCTTTCGGAATTATTTCGAATTTATGGAATGCGTCGCGATGCCAGCTAATCGTTTCTCGCATCGATCGATATCGACGATTCGAGTTTAGGATTGCCGCCGTTTCGAAAATTGATGTGAATCAGATGGACCAAGTGGAATCGCGCGCCTCGCCGCCGATACGCTTTGCCGACGCGGCGCGCCGCGCGCGCCGAAGAGAGCGCGAGACTCCCTTCGGCAAGCGTGCGGCTACTTGCCCTGCAGCAGATCCATGAACGGCGGGAAGGTCAGCAGGATGCCGAACGTCAGCAGCACGAACGCGACGGCTGTCACGCGGCCGAGCGCGACCGATTTCGCGCTCCACAGGCGCGACAGCGCCACCCACGACAGCAGCCAGACGACGATCGCGCTCGTCGTCACGCCCGAGAGCGGCCCGGTTGGCTTGTAGAACGTGAAGAAATGCGCAACCGGGCGGAATGCATCGCCGGCGAGCGCAAAGAGCCCGACGGCGAAGCAGCCGATGCCCGCTGCGAGAATCGCGGCGGCGGCCGGGCCGTTCGGCAGCGCGCCGGAGGAAGCGGGCGCGCTCGCGCGCGACGTGGCCGCCGACTCGCTTGATACGGATGACTGATTTTGGTCGACGCCGGTCGTGTTCGGCGTCGCAGTGCGCGGATGCGAGGTAGGCATGTTCATTCTCCCGTCATGAGATGGATGGCGGTGCCGCCGCGAACCGGCGCGTACTTGTTCAGGAACGCGCCGAATACACCCGCGACGCCGGTCGCGACGAACGCGACGACGGTGAACGTCAGCACGGCGTTGCGAATCTGCCGTTGCCGGCTGAGCGCGGGGCCATACTTGCCGAATACGTACGCGACCATCGTCATCGCGATCGGCGCGAGCCACGCGACATGTTCCTTCCACTCCATCCCGAGGCTGTGCCAGCCCGACGTGTTGCGGCTCGACATCAACAGGCGTTGCGGGTAGTTCGCGAGATCGGTCAGGCCGGTGGGCGGCACGGCGCGATACCACGGATAGACGACGTATGCGCCGGAGAACACGGTTGCCCACGCGAGGATCACCATCGCGGACAGATAGATCATCAACAGCCGATGTTCGCGCGGCGTGGGCACCTCGGGCGCGCCCGGCGCAGACATCCGGTAGACCTCGGCGATCGCGCCGGAAAACGCGAGCATGAACAGCGCACCGAAGCCCATGCCGTGCAGCACGGTCAGCAGATCCCTCATTGAAATTTCCATCATGGCCTCCGTTCATTTGGCAGGTTCCGCTTTCATCGTGTCGGACGGCAGGCTTTCCGAGTTGAGGCAGATCAATCGGAATGGTGTGATGAGTCATTATTCGAGATGCGAAATGAAATGGAAAAAAATTAAGAAGTGAACGAGTTGGCTGTTTGTCAGCCATGAACATGGTTTGAACGCAATTTTTGCATGGCCCGATTCTTTGATATAGCCTTTCGACAAGTCGTCATCCGCATTAACTAGACTAATTCGAGATGTCGCCGCCATAAGGGGGAGTCGCCATGCCGTTCGCCTGATCGAGCAGCGTTCGCGTCTTCACGGGTTTTCCGATTTTCGTTTTTTTGAAGTGTCCGGCCGCCGACATGTGGCCGGATGCAGTGCCAAGCAGTTTCCTTCGACATCTGTTTTTCGATAACAAGGAAGGGGCAACTTGAACTGCCCGCGTTCCAGAAAGACCCGCGATCATCCGAAAACCGCGCAGTCGATGGGCGTGTTCGTCGCGCTCGTCGGCGCGACGCCGGTCGGGCCGGATTCGCCCGTCGTCGCCGCATACGGCGGCGGGCAGGTCAATTTCAACAACAGCGGCACGATCACCGGGCGGATTGCGTTCCAGTCGAACGGCACGGCCGAGTAGAGGGCAACACGTTCGTCAACTCGGGAACGATCGACGGCAGCGTGTCGATGGGCACGAACAGCACGAACACGTTCACCGCGATGACGGGCTCGACGGTCAGCGCGGCGGGCGGCAACAACGCGCTCATGCTGCAGCAGGCGGCGGGCGGCCCGGCGACGGGCGCGATTGCCGTCAACAACTACATCAACTTCAATCATCTCGACGTGACGAGCGGCGCGTGGACGACCAGCGGCGCGTCGACCGCGCAGGACGCGACGCTGTCGGGCGGCGTCGCGCTCATCGGCAACAATGCGTCGCTCGGCACGGGCACGATCACCGGCAACGGCGGCGCGGGCGAACGCGCTAACATGGCGGTTCGTCGGCGCGGTTCGTCGACGAACGTTGATCGAAGCCGGCGCGACTGTTGTTGCGTTGCGAGGCCGTCGCCGCCGCGGCCGCCATGACGATTGCGAATCGCTCCGCCGCTGCAACGATGCACGAAAAGGCGTCGCGCGCCGTTCGCCCGCGCTCCCGCCCGGCCCATGCCGCGCGCAGAGCCGCATCGATCGTCAACCGTCTTTCACGCATCCGATCCCGAGCCTGTCCGAGAGCCGCCGCCATGCCGAACTCGATCGTTTCTTCGCCCCTCGGCAGCACGCTGCGCCGCTGGCGCCTGATGCGCCGCATCAAGCAGTCGCACGCGGCCGAACTCTTCGGCGTCGCGCAATCGACGATCTCGCGCTGGGAATCCGGCGTCCAGCAGATGGCGCCCGCCGAGCGCGTGCGCGTCGAAGCGCGGCTCGCCGCGCGCCTCGATTCGGCGGGCGATCGCGCGCTCGCGCGGCTCGTCGCCGACAGCCGCCGCCCCGTGCATCTGATCTGCGACCTCACGCACCGCCTGCTCGCCTGCTCGTCCGCGCGCGAGGCCGAGTTCGGCGTGCCGCTGTCGGACCTGATGAACCGCTCGATGTGGCGCTACGCGACGGCCGAGATCGCCGAGCAGGAAGCGCGGCTCGCCGGAGCGGGCTGGCACGACGGCGTCACGTTCGCGTCGCTGGAATTCGCGAGCGGCGTCAACGATTCGGACGTCGTGCCGATTCGCGCGAGCCGCTGCCGGTGGACGCGCATGCTGCTCTCGGACGGTACTGCAGCGCGCCTCGTCGAGACGATGTGACGCACGCGCGAAGCGTCGTCGGCGGCGCGTCCGAGCCCACGCAGATCGTGCGCGCTCGGATGCACGGACGCACGGACGCACACGCCCCCGCCGCGCGCATAACTCATGCGTGGACGATGCGTCGGCGCACGCCGTAGACTGGCCGCATCGTCCACCGGAACGCCACGCGACGTATCGCGCGACGCGCAGCGAGCGAGCCCCGGGTTCGCCCGTCGCGCCCGCCGCACCGAATCGCGCGCCGTCCCAATCCCGTCACATCGTCATGAACATTCAAGAGATCGAAGCGAGGCTCGACTTCCTGCGCGAAGCGGAGCGCCTGAAAAGCGTGCTGAGGAGCGCGCACACATCGACGGGCCGCGCCGAGAGCACCGCCGAGCACAGTTGGCGGCTGTGCCTGATGGCGATCGCGTTCGCCGACGCGCTGCCCGGGCTCGACATGCTGAAGGTGCTGAAGATGTGCGTGATCCACGATCTCGGCGAGGCGTTGCGCGGCGACGTGCCGGCGATCTGCGTCGGCGCGCATCGCGACAAGCGCGCGCACGAGCGCGCCGATCTGCTCGCGCTCACGCGCATGGCCGATGCGCCGCTGCGCGATGAGATCCTGTCGCTGTGGGACGAGTACGAGGGCGCGGCGTCGCCGGAGGCGCAGGCGGTGAAGGCGCTCGACAAGCTCGAGACGATCCTGCAGCACAACCAGGGCGAGAACCCGCCCGATTTCGATTACGCGTTCAACCTCACGTACGGCCGCCGCTACACGAGCGCGGCGCCGCTGTTTCGCGCGATGCGCGAGATCGTCGACGCGCAGACGCGAAGCCGGATCGACGCGCGGGGCGGCGAGCCGCCGGCGCGATAGCGGGCGCGCCCGGCGCGTTCTGTCCTATCCTGTGCGGAAAACGCGGCGCACCCGGCGCGCCGCGTCCAGCCCAGCCCAGGAGTTCCGATGCCGAGGCAAGCCGACCCTTCTTCCCCGCGTGCGCCGCGGGCCGCCGCGCCCGCGCTCTCGTCCGCGCCTTCATCTGCGCCCGCCGCAACGCCGCAACCGGCGCCGCCCACGCCCGCGTTCATCGCGCCCGAGCACGACGCGCAGACGGTCGTGCGCGGCAGCCAGTTCGTGCTGAAGGCGGGCGACGCGTTCGTCGTGAGCGATACGCTCGGCGACATCGGCGGGCGCGACGACGGCCTGTTCGTCGACGACATGCGCGTGCTGTCGCAATGGCGGCTCACGTTCGGCGGCCGCGCGCCGTCGCTGCTGTCCGGCACGACGAGCGCGGACAACGCGTCGTTCACCGCGCACCTGACGAACCGCCCGCTGCCGCCGCTCGGCGGCCGCGAGACGCCCGAGGGCGTGATTCACATCGAGCGGATGCGCGTGCTCTCCGACAACGTGCTCCACGAGGCGCTCACGCTGACGAACTACGGCACGAGCGACGCCGAGGTGCCGCTGTCGGTGTCGTTCGGCGCGGACTTCAAGGACATGTTCGAAGTGCGCGGCTCGCGGCGCGAGCGGCGCGGCGCGATCGCGCCGCCGTGCGTCGAGGCGGGCGCGGTGCGGCTGCGCTACGACGGGCTCGACGCGGTCGAGCGCAGCGTGCGGATCGGCTTCGAGCCGCCGCCCGACACGCTCGCCGTCGATCGCGCCGACTACACGCTGACGATCGCCGCGCAGGCGTGCGTGTCGCTGTATCTGACGGTCGAGGCGTGCGTCGGCGCCGCGCACGCGGGCGGCGACGCGTTCGCGCAGCAGCCGTGCGTCGCCACGGGGCGCGGCGCGCTGCGCAAGGCGCTCGCCGACGTGCACCGCGCGATGCGCGAGCGCCGCCGCACGATCGCGCGCGTGCACACGAGCAATCCGCTGTTCAACGCCTGGCTCGACCGCTCGCTCGCCGACCTGGGCCTGTTGACGACGTCGCTCGAAACCGGCCCGTATCCGTACGCGGGCATCCCGTGGTTCTCGACGCCGTTCGGCCGCGACGCGGTGATCACGTCGCTGCAGATGCTGTGGCTGCAGCCGTCGCTCGCGCGCGGCGTGCTGCGCTTTCTCGCCGAGCACCAGGCGCGCGAGACGTCGGCGTTTCGCGACGCCGAGCCGGGCAAGATCATGCACGAGTTCCGCAAGAGCGAGATGGCGGCCACGGGCGAAGTGCCGTTCGCGCTGTACTACGGCGGCGTCGATACCACGCCGCTGTTCGTCGTGCTCGCGGGCGCGTATCTCGAGCACACCGGCGACGAATCGCTGATCGACGAGTTGTGGCCCGCGCTCGAACGCGCCGCGCAATGGGTGATGAGCGTGTGCGAGCGCAACCCGCGCGGGCTGCTCGACTACCAGCGCACGTCCGCGCGCGGGCTCGCGAACCAGGGCTGGAAGGACAGCCAGGATTCGGTGTTCCATGCGGACGGCCGCTTTCCGATCGGGCCGATCGCGCTCGTCGAAGTGCAGGCATACGCGTGCGCGGCGCTCGACGCGATGGCGACGTTCTCGCGCCGGCGCGGCCACGCGGCCGGCATCGTGCGCTACGCGCAACGCGCGAAGTCGCTGCGCGAGCAGGTCGAGTCGCTGTTCTGGATGCCGGAGGCGGGCTTCTACGGAATCGCGGTGGACGGCCACGGCGAGCTGTGCCGCGTGCTCGCGTCGAACGCCGCGCATCTGCTCGCGTTCGGCCTGCCCGAGCAGAGCCGCGGCGAATCGGTCGCGCGCGTGCTCGGCTCGACGCTGTTCCGTACCGGCTGGGGCGTGCGCACGCTCGCGGCCGGGCAGCCGCGCTTCAATCCGATGGCGTATCACAACGGCTCGATCTGGCCGCACGACAACGCGCTCGCCGCGCGCGGCCTCGCGCGCTACGGCGACAAGCGCTCGGTGCTCGATCTGTTGCGCGCGCTGTTCGAGGCGGCCGTGAGCTTCGACATGCGGCTGCCCGAGCTCTTCTGCGGCTTTCCGCGCCGGCGCGGCGAGCCGCCGACCGCGTATCCGGTCGCGTGCCTGCCGCAGGCGTGGGCGGCGGGCGCGCCGTTCATGATGCTGCAGGCGTGCCTTGGCATCTCGGTCGACGCGGCGCGCGGCGAGGTGCGCGTCGAGCGGCCGGAACTGCCGGAAGGCGTCGACTGGCTGCGCGTCGACGATCTGCGCGTCGGCGACGAGAGCGTATCGCTCACGTTCCGGCGCGTCGAAGGGCAGGTGGTCGCGGCGGCCGAGCCGGGCGGCGCGCGCGTCGTCGCGGTGCTGTAAAGATTGCGCTCGCTCGCGTCGGCCGCGCGCGGCGCGCCATACAATGACGGCATCGATCGACGATTCGCAACGAACCGATATCGGAGGCCATCACCATGACGAACCAGAAGCCGGGCGACGCCCGCCCGCACGACGACGATCCGAAGCTCGAGCAACTCGAGGCGGCCGTCGACCATCTGCACGAATCGATCCAGTCGCGGAGCATCGCGGCCGGCGCGGCGAAGGGCATCCTGTTCAGCCTGATCGAGACGCTCGGCGCGCTCGTCGGCGATCCGGACCTGCCCGAGCACGCGCGCTCCGGCTACGAGGCGCTGCGCGACAAGGCGAACGAGCTGAAGGCGAATCTCGACAACCGCTGACGCGGCACGGGCGGCGCGCTGTCCGTTCTTTGCCGCGGTGCGGAAAGTGCTGTCGTTTCAACGGCTTGGCGCACGCGTGCGCAGGATATCCACATGTTTGTCGACAGAAATTGTTGATAACCGGCGCCCGGATGCGCGCAGCCGTCCACCTTCTTTCATCGGCAGCCGCCGCCGGCGATCGCCGCCTTCCCAAAAAAATTTGCGATGCATGTCGATTTCCACGGGATTCGTTCGTCGTGGCGATAGAGCGTCTCCGCGCGTGCGGCGCGCTCGGTCGATGAACCCATTCGAAGCCAAGGAGCCGCGATCATGCCTACCGCAATCAAACCGATCCCCGAGGGGATGCATTCGCTGACCCCTCATCTGATTTGCGACGGCGCGGCCGCCGCGATCGAGTTCTACAAGAAGGCGTTCGACGCCGTCGAGATCACGCGGCTGCCGTCGCGCGATGCCGGCCGGCTGATGCATGCGGCCGTCAGGATCGGCGATTCGACGCTGATGCTCGTCGACGAAATGGCGCACTGCGGCGCGCTCGGCCCGAAGGCCCTGAAGGGCTCGCCGGTGTTCATCCATCTGTACGTGCCGGATGTCGACGCGGTGATCGCGCGCGCGGTGGAGGCGGGCGCGAAGCTGACGATGCCGCCGGCCGACATGTTCTGGGGCGACCGCTATGGCCAGCTCGAAGACCCGTTCGGCCACCGCTGGTCGGTCGCGACGCACAAGCGCGACTTGACCCCCGAGCAGATCCGCGAAGGGATGGAGAACTGCGCGCCGCCCGCGCAGTGAGCGCGCGGTGCGCGGGCGGCGGCCGGGCATCGGCATGAGGCGGCGCGGCGAGAGTCGCCGCCCGCGTCGTTCGACCTGCGGCCTGCGGCGCGCGCGTGTCGTGCGCGCCGCGTCAATCGAGGAGGAACGCAATGAGCCTGAAGTTCTACGGGCATCCGTTTTCGCTGTATTGCCAGAAGGTGCTGATCGCGCTGTACGAGTACGACGTGCCGTTCGAATGGCGCCTGCTCGCGGGCGACACGCCCGAGGCGAGCGCCGAGTTCGCCGCGCGGTGGCCGCTCAAGCACATGCCGATGATCGTCGACGGCGATCGCACGATCGTCGAGTCGACGATCCTCATCGAATACCTCGGCCTGCGTCGTCCGGCGCCGGTGCGGCTGCTGCCCGCCGACGCCGGCGCGGCGCTCGACGTGCGGATGATGGACCGCTTCTTCGACTGCTACGTGTCGACGCCGCTGCAGAAGATCGTGTTCGACGCGCTGCGGCCGCCAGCCGAGCGCGACGCGCGCGGCGTGGCCGATGCGCGGCGGATGCTCGACACGTCGTACACGTGGCTCGAGCGCACGCTCGCGGGCCGCGGCTGGGCGGCGGGCGACGCGTTCAGCCTGGCCGACTGCTCGGCCGCGCCGTCGCTGTTCTATGCGGACTGGACGCATCCGATCGATCCGTCGCTGCAGCGCGTGATCGCGTATCGCAAGCGGCTGCTCGCGCGCCCGTCGTTCGCGCGGGCGGTCGACGAAGCGCGTCCGTACCGGCACCTGTTCCCGCTCGGCGCGCCCGACCGGGATTAGCGGGAACAGGCCCCGGCCGTTCGATCGACAGGAGGCAGACATGACGGAGCATTCGATGCTGACACCGGCCGCCGAGCTCGTGAAGCGCAACACGACCCGATGGCCGAACGAAAGCGATGCGTATCGCCGCGCGCGCGACGCGCTGCTCGTCGAGGAGATCGAGCTGCGCCGGCGCGTCGAGCGGGTCGCCGCGCTGCGGCGCACGCTGCCGCCGGGCGGCGAAGTGACGGGCGGCTATCGCTTCGAAGGCGAGCGCGGCCCGTGCGATTTCGCCCAACTGTTCGGCGGCAAGCAGACGCTCGTCGTCTACAGCTACATGTTCGGACCGCAGCGCGAGCGGCCGTGTCCGATGTGCACGTCGCTGCTCGGCGCGTGGAACGGCGAGGCGCGCGACCTTGAGCAGCGCGTCGCGCTCGCGGTCGTCGCGCGCTCGCCGCTCGAGCGGCTCGTCGCGTTCAAGCGCGAGCGCGGCTGGCGCGACCTGAAGCTGTATTGCGATCTCGACGGCCGCTACAGCCGCGACTATCACGCGATCGGCGCCGACGGCGGCGAAGAGCCGGCGATCAACGTATTCACGCGCCGCGACGGCACGATCCGCCACTTCTGGAGCGGCGAGATGGGCGGCTGGAGCGCCGACCCGGGGCAGGACCCGCGCGGCGCGCCCGACCCGATGCCGCTGTGGACGATCCTCGACATGACGCCCGAAGGGCGCGGCGTCGACTGGTATCCGTCGCTCGACTATCCGGATTGACGGCGAGGCGCGACGTCGAGGATGCGGCGGCCGGCGCATGCGCGGGCTTTGTGCCGAAGATACGAGGATTTCGGAAAAGCCTCGATGGATCAATTGCTTGGCGCGCATCGGCACGAGATATCCACAAGCTTGCGCACAAAAACTGTGGAAAACCCTCACGTCGAAAACAGGTTGTGGATAGTTGTCGTTGCGAGGGGCGTCGCCGGACGATTCGAGGATGGAGAAGGTCCGGCGTGCGCGCGGCGAGCCGATTTCCGCTGCGATGCCGCATTTTTGGCGGTTCCGGGAAAATGCCGTTGGATCAATGGGTTGGACGACGGATGCTCAGGATGTCCACAAGCTTGACCACAAAAAATGTGGAAAACGACGGCGCTCGTCGAGCGCGATCGATCCCGAACGGCGTGCGCGCAAGCGCCGCCGCCGCGCCGGTCATGCCCGCCGCGTCGCGCCAAAGCGCACCGTGACCGTCAGCCCGCGCCCGTCGGCGCCGGTCCCGAGCGATACGTCCGCGTGATGCTGCTCGGCGATGCGCTTGACGATCGACAGCCCAAGCCCGCTGCCCGACGCCGACGCGAGTTGCGCGCCGCCGCCGCGATAGAAGCGCTCCCACACACGCTCGCGATCGGCAGCCGGAATGCCGGGGCCGTTGTCGCGCACTTGGAGCGCCGGCGCGCCGTCGGCGTCGACGCGCGCTTCGACGTCGACGCGCGCGCCGGCCCCCGCATAGCGGATCGCGTTGTCGACGAGATTGTTGAGCAGCACGCGCAGCGTGTCCGCGTTGCCGGCCACGCGCACGGACGCCGCGCCGACAGCGCCGAGATCGACGTGCTGCGCGAGCGCGATGCGCGCGCGCTCGGCGACCACCGAGCGGCCGAGCGCGGCGAGGTCGAGCTCGGCGAACGGCGCCGATTGCGCGTCGGGCTCGAGGCGCGCGAGCGTCAGCAACTGCTCGGCGAGATGCGACAGCCGCGTCGTGCCGGCCTGGATTTGCGCGAGGATGCGCGCGCGTTCGTCGGCGCTCGCCGTGCGCTGCAGCAATTGCGTCTGGATCGACAGGCCCATGATCGGCGTGCGCAGCTCGTGCGCGGCGTCCGCGATGAAATTGCGCTGCAGCGTGAACGAGCGATCGAGCCGCGCGAGCAGATCGTTGATCTCGGAGGCGAGCGGCTGCGCCTCGGTCGGCACGGTCGTGATGTCGAGCGAATCGAGGCGATTCGCATGACGGCGCTTCAGGCCCGCGGCGATCGCGCCGAGCGGCCGCAGCCCGTAGCCGATGCCGAGCCACAGCCCGATCGCGAGCAGCGGCAGCAGCGACAGCACCGGCCACAGCAGATGCACGGCGATGCCCGCGATCGCCGCCCAGCGCGCCTGGCGCGGCTGCGCGACGCGGATCGTCGTGCCCGCGCTCTCGCGCACGTAGGTGTGCCAGCGCTGGCCGCCCGCGTCGAGCGTCACGAAGCCGGCCGCATCGGGCGGCGGCAGTTGCGTGGCCGGATCGGTCGTGAATTCGAGCTTGCCGCCGCGCCACACCTGCAGCAGCACGTCGTCGGAATCGTAGTCGGCCGGATGGCGCTTGCCGAGCCTGTCGCGTCCTTCGATCGACAGCTTGCCCGCGTCGTCGACCTGAATCTGCTTCGACATGCTGCGCATCTGGTCGTCGAGCAGATCGTCGAGCTCGCGCAGCGCGCCCCAATAGGTGCCCGTGCTCGCGAGCACGCCGACGACGCACGCGGCGGGCAGCAGCCACATCAGCAGCCGCCCGCGCAGCGACGCGTTCAGGCGCCGCGCGAAGCCGCGCACGCCCGTCATGCGCCGTCTCCGATCCGGTAGCCGACGCCGCGCACCGTGAGGATCGTGTCGTGGCCGAGCTTCTTGCGCAGGTTGTGGATATGGACCTGCACCGCATTGCTTTCGATTTCCTCGCCCCAACTGTACAGCCGCTCCTCGAACTGCTCGCGCGAGATCACCGCGCCCGGCTCGCGCATCAGCTCGTGCAGCAGCACGAATTCCTTCGGCGACAGCGCGACTTCCTCGTCGCCGCGCCACACCTGATGGCGCGCCGGATCGAGCCGCAGCGCGCCGACCGCGAGCACCGTCTGCGCGCGTCCGGCCTGACGGCGGTTCACCGCGCGGATGCGCGCGAGCAACTCTTCGAGCGCGAACGGCTTGACGAGGTAATCGTCGGCGCCGCAGTCGAGGCCGGCGATCCGGTCGGGCAGCGCGTCGCGCGCGGTGACGACGATCACGGGCAGCGCGTCGTCGCGGCGGCGCAGCGCGGCGAGCACCGCGAGGCCGTCCTTGTCGGGCAGGCCGAGATCGAGCAGCAGCAGCCCATACGAGGTCGTGCGCAGCGCGAGCGTCGCCGCGTCGCCGTTCTGCACCCAGTCGACCGCGAAGCCTTCCTGTTTCAGTCCCTGTTCGAGCCCGCTGCCGATGAGCGGATCGTCTTCGACGAGCAATACGCGCATGTTCCGTGATTCCGTCATAGCGCGGCGCGCGTGTGCGGGCCGCTTGCGGGAATGATAAGCGGTGGAGGCTTAGCGGCGGCTTAAAGCCCGCCCGTGAGCGTGAACGGGCTTTGGAAGCGGCGCGGCGTCGGAGCCATCGGCCGCGCGAGGCGGGTGATACCATGTCCGATCGACTTTTTTAGCGATCACGATGCCCGCCGATTTCGACGAACTCGCGTCCCTGATCCGGGCGCAATTTTCCGAGCTGAGCCCGCAATTCCAGGTGGGCGCCGCGTTCCTGCTCGATCATCCCGACGAGGTGGCCGTCTCGTCGATGCGCAAGGTCGCGCAGCGCGCGAACGTGCAGCCGGCGTCGCTCGTGCGGCTCGCGCAGCAGTTCGGCTTTCCGGGCTGGAACGAGCTGCGCGACCTGTTCGTCGCGCGCGTGCGCACGCGGCCGCAGCCGCTCACGCAGCGCGCCCGCTCGCTCGTGAAGCCGAATGCGAAGGCGTCGCTCGCGGCCGATCTGCTCGCCGCGCAGCGGCACAATCTCGAGGCGAGCGCCGCGCAGAATGCGCAGGCGCTCGCCGATGCGGCGAAGCTGATCCGCAAGGCCGCGCACGTGCACGTCGCCGGTTTTCGATCGTGCTATCCGGTCGCGTTCGGGTTCGTCTACGGCTATCGGCTGTTCCGGCCCACGGTGTCGCTGCTCACGGGCATCGCGGGCTCGCTCGACATGGAGCTGCGGACCATCGCGAAGAACAGCGTGACCGTGGTCGTCAGCTTCGCGCCGTATTCGGCCGAAGCGACGCGCGTCGCGCAGGCGGCGCGCGCGCACGGCGGCAAGATCGTCGCGATCACCGACAGCGCGGTGTCGCCGATCGCGCTGCACGCGGACGCGCAACTGATCTTCACGCACGACAGCCCGTCGTTCTTCCCGTCGCTCGTCGCCGCGCACGCGCTCGTGGAGGCGCTCGTCGCGCAGTTGCTCGCGCTCGAGGGCGGCGAGGCGATCGCGGCGCTCGAACAGGCCGAGGCCGAACTGCACGCGAAGGGCGCCTACGTCATCTGACGCGCGGCCCGCGCGCGGATTGCAAAAGTCTTTCGCGTTGCAATATCCGGAGTGCATCGATTTCTTGCGGCGAATTTGAATATAAAACGTCTTGCAATTGGAAACGTTTCCACGCATCGATGCGCCGATTTAGGCCGGCGGCAATTGTTGCGGCGCAAATGAAACTGGGCCGCGCGCCGCTTCGGAGGCTGTTCCGACGTGCCCGGGAGCGGCCAAAGGGCCGTAACGATGCTGCGACTTATTAACTCGAATCCGAAAAAATTTTAATGGTGACTTGCCGGTCATTCCGCCGATTGCTAATCTGCGGGAGATGAACAAATAGCCGGATCGAAGATCCGGAAAAATGAATAAATAAATCATTTCCGAGAAAAGGCCACCATGACGACTTACCGTGATACGCATACCACTTCGTTCCGGATCGGCGATGTCGTGACGCTCAAGACAGGCGGTCCGCGGATGACGGTGACGTATGCCGGCCCGGTCGTGTTCGACGCGGGCGAGTGGGTGATCTGCCAATGGTTCGACGAACACGGCGAGTTTCGCCAGGAGATGTTCTCGAACGAGACCGTCGTGCTCGAGCCGCGGACGATTTCGGCGGGGCTCGCGCGGATGCGCTCGCTGTCGGTGCGCGGCGGCATGCAGGCGTGACGTCGGTCACGCGTTCGACGTAAAGGATTTGTCAGGCAGATCGCAAGCGTGTGACAGTCTGACGATGCGCCGCGTATCCGTTCGCGGGCTCAGCGCGTGCCTTGCTTTTCGGCCCACTGCTCCTGCGCGGCAATTCGCCGCTGCACGCGTTCGACGAGGCCCGTCGAGAACGTTTTCATGCTGACCGCACGGCGCTTGAGCCGCACGTCGCTGACGAAATCGGCGGGCGCGTCCGGCTGCAGCGCCCAGTACAGCGTCAGCAGCCAACCGATTCCCGTCCAGCCGAACAGCGCGTTGAACAGCGCGACCGTCAGCCTGTCGTGGCGATGGCGGCGATCGGCGACGGTCGCCGGAAGAAAGTAGAGCGCGATCGCGACGACCGAGCCGACAACCTGGATCAGGATTTCCATCTGCATGGCGCTTCTCCGTCCTTGCTGCGGTGCGACTTGACGTCGCACATGCAATAGGACTCATTGTCGCGCTTTTCCTCCGGGTGTGCTGACAACAAATTGTTGCGGTTTCGTAACGGATCGTTCGTCGCCTTTCGCTGCCTTATGCTGTCTTGCTTGGCGTTACACGCCGTTGCCGCGCGTGAGCGCGAATCCTTCGTCGAGCCAGCCCGTCACGCCGCCGAGCATCAGCTTCACCGGCCGGCCGAGGCGCGCGAGCCTGAGCGCCGCGCGCGCCGCGCCGTTGCAGTGCGGGCCGGCGCAATAGACGACAAAGCACGTGTCGCGCGCAAATTCGGACAACTTGCTTTCAATGATCTTTCGATGCGGCAGGCTGAGCGCGCCGGGCACGTGCGCGGCCGCATAATGCTCGGTGCTGCGCACGTCGAGCAGCACGAAGTCGGGCGCGCCGGACGCGAGCGCGTCGTGCACGTCCCAGCAATCGGTCTCGAAGGCGAGCGATGCGGCGAAATGGGCGACGGCGGCGGCGCTGTCGGCGGCGGGAATCTCGGTGACGTGGGACATGTCGGTTCTCCTCGGGTCGGAACGCGGCGGCCGGGAGGCGGCTGCGGACGAGCGCTCAGTATCCGGGGCGCCCGCGCGGTGCGACAGTGGCGCGATCGACAACTTCCGGTAACATCGCGCCATGCACAATCATCTTGTCGTCGCGCTCGCCTACGATCGGCTCTGCACCTTCGAATTCGGCTGCGTCGTCGAACTGTTCGCGCTGCCGCGGCCGGAGCTCGGCGTCGACTGGTATCGCTTCGCGGTCTGCGCGAGCGAGCCGGGGCCCGTGCGCGCGGCGGGCGGCATCAAGGTCGAGGCGCCGTATCGGCTCGCGCTGATGGATCGCGCGGACACGATCGTGATTCCCGGCTGGCGCGATCCGGACGAAACGCCGCCCGAGCCGCTGCTCAAGAAGATCCGCGGCGCCCATCGGCGCGGCGCGCGGCTGTGCTCGATCTGCTCGGGCGTGTTCGTGCTTGCCGCGGCGGGCGTGCTCGACGGCGCGGCCGTCACGACGCACTGGCGTTACGCCGGGCGTCTGCAGGCGCGCTACCCGTCGCTGCGCGTGAATCCCGATGCGCTCTACGTCGACGAAGGGCGGATCGTCACGTCGGCGGGCTCGGCGGCGGGCCTCGACATGCTGATGCATCTCGTGCGCCGCGATCACGGCAGCGCGATCGCGAATCGCGTCGCGCAGCGGCTCGTGCTGCCGCCGCATCGCGACGGCGGCCAGGCGCAGTTCGTGCCGCGGCCGCTGCCGAGCGTCGGCGGCGACCGGCTCGCGAAGCTGATCGACTGGATGCGCGTGCATGCGAGTCAGCCGCACACGCTCGCGACGCTCGCCGCGCGCGCGGCGATGAGTCCTCGCACGCTGCAGCGGCAGTTTCGTGATGCGACAGGGCTCGGCCCGTACGAGTGGCTGATCCGCGAGCGGATCGGGCTCGCGAAGGAGATGATCGAGCGTGACCCCGCGCTGCCCGTGGCGCGCGTCGCCGCGCTCGCGGGGTTCGGCTCGGAGGAGTCGCTGCGCCGGCATTTCAGGCGCATCGCGGCGACGAGTCCGACCGCGTATCGCCGCAGTTTCGATGCGGGTTGATGTGTGTCGATGCGCGGTGTGTGACGCGCAACGCGGCGGGGCCCGTGACGGCGTCGCGTGCCGTGGTCGTGTATGTTGCGGGGACGCGCACGTCGCGAACGCGCATGTCGCGAACGTGCGCGCTACCCATACGCACTCGATGAGCACGCGTCCCCGGCGCAGCGAGCGCCCGCTCGAGTTGCATCGCACAACGCCGGTCGCTTTTTCGACGCGTGCGTAACCGCCCGCATCGGCGCTATCATCGCCACTTCACATCCGTCAGACCGCTCGTCTGCTACGCGCCATGACCACCACCATTGCATCCGCCATCGATCACGACCGCCTCGCCGATTTCATCGAACGCAAATGGAACGACGAGATCCTGCATGCGCTGACCGACTACATCGCGGTGCCCGCGAAAAGCCCCGCGTTCGATCCCGACTGGGCGAAGCACGGCTATATCGAACGCGTTGCCGTCGATGCCGCGCAGTGGGCCGAGCGGCAGCCGGTGAAGGGGCTGAAGGTCGAGATCGTGCGGCTCGCCGGCCGCACGCCGGTGATCTTCTTCGAGACGCCGGCGACGCGCGCGGGCAGCGCCGACACGATCCTGCTGTACGGCCATCTCGACAAGCAGCCCGAATTCGACGGCTGGCGCGCCGATCTCGGCCCGTGGACGCCGAAGTTCGAGGGCGGCAAGCTGTACGGCCGCGGCGGCGCGGACGACGGCTATGCGATCTACGCGAGCCTCGCGGCGCTCGGCGCGCTCGACGCGCAGGGCATCGGGCGGCCGCGCTGCGTCGGCCTCATCGAGACCTGCGAGGAGTCGGGCAGCTACGATCTGCTGCCGTACGTCGACGCGCTGCGCGCGCGGCTCGGCGACGTGAGCCTCGTCGTGTGCCTCGATTCGGGCGCGGGCAATTACGATCAGCTTTGGCTCACGACGTCGCTGCGCGGGCTCGTGTCGGGCGACCTGCAGGTCGAGGTGCTCGAAGAGGGCGTGCATTCGGGCGTGTACGGCGGGATCGCGCCGTCGAGCTTCCGCGTGATGCGCCAACTGTTCGAGCGGCTCGAGGATGCGGCGACCGGCAATCTGCTGCCCTCGTCGTTCCATTGCGAGGTGCCGGCGAGCCGCCTGCGCGAGACCGAAGCGGCCGCGTCGATTCTCGGCGACGCCGTGTGGAAGGGGCTGCCGTGGGCGTGCGGGCAGGACGGCAAGCCGGTGCTGCCGACGACGACCGATCCGCGCGAGGCGCTCCTAGATTCGACGTGGCGGCCGTCGCTGTCCGTCACGGGCGCGCAGGGCCTGCCCGCGCTCGAGAACGCGGGCAATGTGCTGCGGCCGCGCACCGCGTTCAAGCTCTCGCTGCGGCTGCCGCCGCTCGTCGACGCCGCGCAGGCGGTGCAGCGGCTGAAGGCGCTGCTCGAGCTCGATCCGCCGTACAACGCGAAGGTCACGTTCCAGCCCGAAGCGGGGGCGGCGACCGGCTGGAATGCGCCGGACGTCGCGCCATGGCTCGGCGCGGCGCTCGACGACGCGTCGCGCCGGCACTTCGGCGCCGACTGCGCGTACATGGGCCTCGGCGGCACGATCCCGCTGATGAACGTGCTGCACGAAGGCTTCCCGTCCGCGCAATTCATGGTGTGCGGCGTGCTCGGCCCGAAATCGAACGCGCACGGGCCGAACGAGTTCCTGCACGTGCCATACGCGAAGAAGCTGACGGCCGCGGTGGCCGACGTGATCGCCGCCGCGCATTGATGTGCGTGTCGATTCGTCCTTCTCTTCCGGTGACGGCTGCATCGCCGCGCGCATCCGCCGCCGCGGCCGTGGACGTTCGCTCACGCGCGGCGCGATGGCGCGGGCTGCGATGAGCTGGAAAGCGGAAAAACTGCGCGCGGACGAACTTGCCGAGCAACTCGACGCGCTCGGGCTGATCGGCGTCGCGCGCTTCTTCAGCGGCGCGTCGCTCAGGCTCGACGGCGTGCTGTTCGGCTTCGTTCATGCGGGATCGCTGTTCCTGCGCGTCGACGACGACAACCGCGCGGCGTTCGAGCGCGCGGGCATGCGGCCGTTCTCGTATCCGGGGCGCACGCGCACGGTCGTCGTCGGCGGCTATTACGAGACGCCCGCCGACGTGCTCGAAGACGTCGGCATGCTGCGCGACTGGTGCCGCGATGCGTATCGCGCGGCGCTTCGCGCGAAGCGGGCGTAGCGCGGCTGCGGCACGCCGCCGCGCGATGCGCGCCCGCGTGCGCAATGGTGTACGGTGTGCGCGATGGCGTGTGGGTGAAGCCGAAGGCAGCGGCTGGGGCGGCGTCGTGCGCGTGTGAGACTGCCTGAGCGCAAGACCGCGCGCATCGGTCGCTTGCGCCGTTGCGTGGGCGTTGCAAGCGTGCCGTCGAGCGCGCGATCGCGAAGCGTGCGGCGCAGACGGCGCACGACGGTATGGAGGATGCAAACGCGCGCGGCGCGAGGTGTACGATGCACGGCGGCAGCGTATGCCGGTTCGACCGACAACAAGATTTCCCCAACTGGAGACATGTCCATGCTCGTCCTGATTCTCGGTTTGGTGATCTTCCTGGGTACGCATTCGATTCGGCTGGTCGCGGGCGATTGGCGCGCCGCGCGGATCGCGGCGCTCGGCGAGCAGCGCTGGAAGGGGATGTATGCGCTCGCGTCGGTGGCCGGATTCGCGCTGATCGTCTGGGGCTACGGGCTCGCGCGCGCGGACATGGCGTCGCTGTGGTTTCCGCCGGTCGGCATCCGGCATCTGACGGGGCTCCTGACCGCGATCGCGTTCGTGCTGCTCGTGGCGGCTTACGTGCCGGGCACGCGGATCAAGGCGCTCGTCGGCCATCCGATGCTCGCGGGCGTGATGGTGTGGGCGGGCGCGCATCTGCTCGCGAACGGCACGCTGCATGCGGAGCTGCTGTTCGCCGCGTTCTTCGTATGGGCGTTCGTCGACTTCATCGCGTCGCGCGCGCGCGATCGGCGCGACGGCGTTCGCTATCCGGCGGGCTCGCTCGCGCGCGACGGCATCGCGATCGTCGTGGGCCTCGTCGCGTGGGCGCTGTTCGCGTTCGTGCTGCACGGATGGCTGATCGGCGTGCGCCCGTTCGCGTGACGGCGCGGGCGGCGGCGCAGCGGCGCGATGCGGCCGCTGTTTCGCGAACGGCGCGAAAACAAGGCGATCGGTTTTGAGCGATTCGAAATCAAGAGTTCGAAAAATTCGCGTTCGGAAATTGAATGATTGATGACGGTGCGCGAGATGGAAAGCCTGATGGAGAAAGGCTTGGGCACCAGTCTGGCGCAGTACCCGGTCACGAAGCGGTGCAATGGATGCTGGCGTATCGAAAATCGAAACGGACGAATGTCTCGGCGCACGACTTTTTGAATCGCCTATTTGTTTTCGATTTTTTTAATTCTCGTCTTCCTCATTTTCAGCGACTACGTTTGCTTCGATGCTGCCCGCCACGCAGCCAAGGAGTGACGCATGAAAGCGCCCCGCTTGCTGAACGGTTTCGCGGCGATGCTCGCCGCATCGCTGCTTTGCTTGCGGCCGGCGGACGCCGGCGCGCAGACCCCGCTCACCTACACGACGTCGTGGATCGGCAACACGTTCGGCTTCGGCGACGGCAAATGGGTGCAGCAGAACATCGAGGCGATCGCGATCGCGCCCGACGGCACCGTCTATGCGAACGCGCCGTGGGACGAGAGCGGCGCGGAGGTCAGTGCCTACCGCGGCGGCGATCGCGTCGCGGTGGCCGGCTGGACGCACGGCTGGGGCAGTCACGGCGGCGACGCCATCGCCGTCAACGGCGCCTACCTGTACGCGGCGATGTCGATCAGCAACGAAAACGGCTTGCTTTCCGGCGCCGATTTTCCGCCGAAGGGCCAGACGTGGTACGGCCTCACGCGGCGGCCGCTTTCCAGCATCAAGATCGGCGCGCCGTTCGCGAGCGGCATCGGCAATAGCTGGAATCCGGCGAAGAACAGCTTCCTGCGCGTGAACGTGTCGCCTTCGGGCGTCGACGGCAGCGTGCGCGGCATCGCGGCGACCGACCACGAGCTGTACGTCGCGAACACGGCGTCGAACCTGATCGTGGTCTACGACGCGAACACGATGCGCCAGTTGCGCAGTTGGCGCGCGAACCAGCCGGGCCGCATCGCGGTCGACGCGGACGGCTCGCTGTGGGTGATCGAAGGCTACACGGCGGCGGCCGGCCGCGCGATCGCGCATTACACGGCGTCGGGCGCCGCGCTGCCGTCGCTCGCCGCGCTGCCGCCGGGCGTGCTGCCCGCCGATCTCGCGATCTCGCCGTCGGGGCAACTGCTGATCGCCGACAGCGGCCCGTCGCAGCAGATCTACGTCTACGCGAAGCCGGCCGGCGTGCCGGTGCTGTCGGGCATGCTCGGCACGCGCTCGGGCATCTTCCATGCAGTCAAGGGCGCGCCCGGCGACTGGCGCTTCAACGGACCGACCGGCATCGGCTTCGATCGCGGCGGCAATCTGTACGTATCGCAGAACGGCTTCGGGCCGCGCGCGCCGGGCTCGGCGCTGACGGGCGAAGGCGCGGTGCTCGAGAGCTACGCGTATGCGAGCCGGACGCTGAACTGGCGGCTGGACGGGCTGCTGTTCGTCGACGGCGGCTCGATCGATCCCGGCGAGCCGAACCAGGTGTTCACCGGCTCGAAGCGCTTCGCGATCGACTATACGAAGCCGCCCGGCCAGGACTGGCGCTACGCGGCGTTCACGCTCGACCGCTTCGGCTTTCCCGACGATCCCGCGTTCCATCTGCCGAAGGGCGTGCGCGGCGAGCCGATGCTGCGGCGGGTCGGCGGCCGCCGGCTGCTGTACACGATCGACATGTATTCCCACTATCTGAGCGTCTATCGCTTCGACACCGCGACGCAAGGGCAGATCGCGATTCCGGCGGGCCTCCTGTCGCAGAACCCGATACCGGGTGCGTGGCCCGCCGGGCAGCCCGCATACGGCGAATGGATGTGGCGCGACGCGAACGGCGACGGCAAGGTCGACGCGAGCGAGATCGTCGCGAATCCGGCTACCGGCAACACGATGCAGAACGGCTTCTGGTGGGTCGACGCGGCTGGCGACGTGTGGCTCGGCTCGCTCGTGAGCGGCATTCGCCGGCTGCCGTTCCAGGGCTTCGATGCGCACGGCAACCCGATCTACGATTACGCGAGCGCGCAGATGTTCGCGATGCCGGCGCCGTTCAACCGGATCGCGCGCGTGTCGTACCAGCCGGACAGCGACGCGATGTACGTCGCGGGCTTCACGCCGGCGCTGCCTTACGATCCGGCGCACTGGAAGGAGCAGGGGCGCGTGCTCGCCCGTTACGACAACTGGCGCTCGGGCGCGCCCGAGCTGCGCTATGCGATCACGCTGCCGTGGGACATGAGCGCGAATCCGCAGCGCACGACGGTCGGCTTCGCGGTCGCGGGCAATTACGTGTTCGTCGCCGAGCTGTACACCGCGAAGATCGACGTCTACGACGCGCGCACGGGCGTGCTCGCCGGCTATATGACGCCGGGCGCCGACGTCGGCGGCACGAGCGGCTGGGTCGACGTCTATCTCGGGATCAGCGCGTTCCAGCGGCCGACCGGCGAATACGTCGTGCTCGTCGAGGACGACGCGCGTGCGAAGCTGCTGATGTATCGGTGGACGCCTTGACGCACCGCGGCGCGGGCGTTGCCGCGCCTCTTGTTGAACGCCGCCGCTTCGCGTTATCGTCCGAAACATTCGCCATCGGCGTTTTGTATTCGGAGCCCTGCCGTGCCTATCTCATCGACGTCCGCGCTGCGTTTTTCGGCCGACAAGGCCGAACTCGACATCGACACGATCCACGCCTTCCTGCGCGACGAGGCGCACTGGTCGAAGGGCATTCCGCGCGACGTGGTCGAGCGGGCGATCGCCGGATCGCTGTGCTTCGGCGCGTATCTCGACGGGCGGCTCGTCGGTTTCGCGCGTCTCGTCACCGATCACGCGACGTTCGCCTACCTGTGCGACGTGTTCGTGCTGCGCGAGCAGCGCGGCAAAGGCTACGGCCGCGCGCTGATCGACCACGTGTTCGCGCAGGACGCGGTGCGCGCGCTGCGCCGCGTCGCGCTCGTCACGAGCGACGCGCACGCGCTGTATCGCCCGGTCGGCTTCACGGCGCCCTCGCATCCGGAGCGCTGGATGGAACTGCATCGGCCCGGCGTCTACGCGTAGCCGAAAGCGGGTGCGCGCTGCGCCGGGCGCGCCGCGCATACAATACGCGCTCGTCGATTTTCATGGAGCGCATATGACCGAGCAGGAAGCCGAACGCATCGCGACGCATCGTCATGACAAGGGCGGGCTGTATCGCGTGATCGGCGTCGCGCGGCATTCGGAGACGGAGGAGCGGCTCGTCGTCTACGAGCAGTTGTGGCCGAAGGAGCGCAGCCTCTGGGTGCGCCCCGAGGCGATGTTCGACGAGACGCTTGCCGACGGCGCGCCGCGTTTTCGCAAGCTGGGCGACTGAGCGAGCGCGAACGGGCGCGCGGGCCTGCTCGCGCCCGCTCCCGCCCGCGGCCCTTACCCTAGCCCGGCGAGTCGAGCCGCTCCGATCGCCCGCGCGATCTCCTTCGGCGCGCGGCCGACCTCGACGACGGGCGTTTCGTGCCAGTCGGCGAGCTTGCGGATCGCGCGCCCCACATCGGCCGCGAGCCCTGTGCCGATCCGCACGCCCGGTTCGATGTGCACGGCCTTCAGCTCGAACACGCGCTGCGCGCGATGCGCCTTCGCGTCGACGCGGCCGACGAGCCGCCCGCGGTGCAGGATCGGCAGGCAGAAGTAGCCGTAGCGTCGCTTGTGCGCGGGCGTGTAGCACTCGATCGTGTAATCGAAGTCGAACAGCGCCGAGGCGCGCCGCCGGTCCCAGACGACCGGATCGAACGGCGACAGCAGCGTCGTGACCGTTGGGCGCAGCGCGCCGTCGCGCGCGGCGTCGACGAGCGGCGCGAGCTCGCGATGCACGAACGCGTCGGCGCTCCAGCCATCCACCGCGACGGGCAGCAGCTCGCCCGTGTCCGCGAGCGCATGCAAATCGTCGCGATACGAGCGCTTCGGCAGCCGGTAATAGTCGGCGATCCAGTCCGCGCGGACGATGCCGAGCGCGCGGCAGGTGTTGTCGACGAGGCGAGGCAGCACCGTTTCGCGCGGCGGCAGGTCGCGCGCGTCGTCCCAGCCCGGCAGCACGCGCTCGGCAACGTCGTAGACGCGCTGGAAGTTGCGCCGCTCGGCGACCATCAATTGCCCGGTCGAGAACAGCACTTCGAGATGCCGCTTCTCGGGCTTCCAGTCCCACCAGCCGTTTCCCTTGCCGGCGCCGCGCGCGAAATCGGCGGAGCGCACGGGGCCGTTCTCGCGGACGTGCGCGAGCAGCGCGTCGATTGCGCCGCGATGCTTCGCGTGCCATTCGGCCGCGTATTTCCAGCCCATGCCGACGGGGTTGAGCATCGTGTGGCGCATCAGCCCGAAGTCCTCGATCGGCAGGAAGCACGCTTCATGCGACCAGTATTCGAACAGTTCCGCGTCGGCGAGATGCTCGTCGAGCCATTGCGGCGCATACGCGCCGAGCCGGCTGAACAGCACGAGATACGGGCTGCGCGCGACGACGTGGATCGTGTCGATCTGCAGTTGGGCCATCCGGCGGATGGCGACGAGCACGTCGGCCTTGACCGCCTTGCGGCGGGGCGGCGTCAAGAGGCCCTGCGCGGCGAGGTGCAGCGCGCGGGCGGAGGCGATCGAGAGCGGGGCGGACACGAGCGGCGGGGGAAAGGGCGCACGAGAAACGGATGCACCACTGTAGCGCGAATCGGCCCGGCGCGCTGCGCGCGGCGAAGCGTTGCCGCGCCAGGGCAATCGCATGAATGGGCGTTAACAATCAAGGAGTGACGAGCGGGGTTGTAAACCGAGGCGAATCAAGCGTTTACTACCATCTTTTGCGGAGGCATCAGATGACGGAGACGCAAGCCTTGAGCATCGAAGACGCATTCGGCGAGTTGCGCGATCCGCGTAGCCGGACGCCGGCCCACGATTGTTGGCGGTCAAGGAGAACCAGCCGACGCTGCTCGTGGAGATTCGCACAACGCTCGATGCGCTCGACCGTCTTCCGCCCGGCGAGCGCTGGGACGGTTCGAATGAGCATCGAGCCGTCGAAAAGGACCACGGCCGGATCAAAACGCGTCGCTGCCTCGTCAGCAACGTGATGAGCACATGGCGCGCGGTGGCGCTGTGGCCGGGCATGCGCTCGATCGCAATGGTCGAGGCCACACGCGAGATCGGCGGCACGGTGTCGGTTGAACGCCGGTATTACGTGACGAGCCTACCGCCCGATGCGGTGCGCGTGGCGCACGCCGTGCGTTCCCACTGGGGCATCGAGAATTCGATGCATTGGGCGCTCGACGTGGCATTCGGTGAAGACCAGTGCCGGGTGCGGGTCGAGAATGCGGCGCAGAACTTTGCCATCCTGCGGCGCATCACGATGAACCTGCTGCGCAAAGATACTCAGACCAAGGCCGGCCTCAAAATCCGTCAACTCAAGGCCGCCACCAGCGACAACTACCGGGCTCAACTCCTTGGCTGGTAAGGACCTTCATGCGATTGCCCTGCGTTGCCGCGCGGGCGTCTGACAATCGTTGACAGAAGTCTCTCGGAAGTTTCCTTATAGTCTCATCGAAACAAGCACTCTGCTCCCGACGCACGATACCTCTATGGCACGCAGGGAGCGAGTCCGGACGCCTCACCCCCGTCGAGGCGGCCGGGCAGTTCAAGCGGACATCCATGCGGCTTTCAGCCGGCCCCGAGTGGATGTCCGCCGATTTTTTTTGGAACGACGGATTTTCGGCGGCCCAATCCCGGCCGGCCGTTCGATTCCAGCAGGCGGCGCACGTCGCGTCCCGCCCGCTTCTCCACTTGCTTCGTTTTCCTGATCGCTTCGGCCGCGCGGCCCGCTTCAGCTTCGCTTGCCGCGCGCTACCTCGTCGCCCGCGTTCGGCGCCAGCCGCCGCGTGATCGGAATCGACGCGAACGAACACAGGCCGACCACGACGAACGCCGGCCAGAAGTCCGACCAGACCATCGTCGGATGTCCCTGCGCCCAATGCGACACGTGCAGCACGAGCGCCGCGACCGTCACGCCGAGGCCGAGCGACATCTGCTGGACGACGCTGCCGAGGCTCGTCGCGCGGCCCGCGTCGCGCGAGGCGATCTCCGCGTAGATCATCGAATTGAGGCTCGTGAACTGCAGCGACGGAAAAATGCCGCCGACGAGCACGATGAGCCAGATCGCGAGCGTCGACATGCCGGGATGGAACACGCCGTACGCGGCGATCGCGAGCCCGGCGAACGCCGCGTTGTACATCAGCACCGTCCGGAAGCCGAAGCGCTTGAGCGTGCGCGGCGCGAGCATCCGCGTGAACGCGCCGCCGACGGCCGACGCGCAGGTGATCGCGCCGGAATGGAACGCGCTCATGCCGAGCCCTTCCTGCAGCGCGAGCGGCAGCAGGAACGGCACCGCGCCGAGGCCGATCCGGAACAGCGAGCCGCCGACGACGCTCGCGTGGTAGGTGGGGATGCGCAGGAAGCGCAGATCGAGCACCGGCCGCTCGACGCGCCGCGCATACAGCACGTAGCCGCCGAGGAGCGCCGCGCCCGTCGCGCCCATCGCGAGCGCGGCGCCGCGCGTGACGAGCGCGCCGTCGAGCAGCGTGAGGCCCATCAGCAAGAGCGCCGCGCCGGCGGCGGACAGCACGAAGCCGAACCAGTCGAGCGGGCCGGGATCGAGCTCGTGCGTGTTCGCGATGTGCCTGTTCGCGAGATAGATGCCGAGGATGCCGATCGGCACGTTGATGAAGAAGATCAGCCGCCAGTGCAGGTACGTCGTGATGAAGCCGCCGAGGAGCGGCCCGGCCGCGGGCCCGAAGAGCGCGGGCACGCTCAGGTAGTTCATCGCGCGCACGAGCTCCGAGCGCGGCACGGCGCGGAAGATGATGATGCGCCCGACGGGCACCATCATCGCGCCGCCGACGCCTTGCACAAAGCGCGCGAACGTGAAGATCTCGAGATTGTTCGACGCCGCGCACAGCAGCGAGCCCGCGACGAAGATGCCGATCGCGGTGCGGAACACGGTGCGCGCGCCGAAGCGGTCGGCGAGCCATCCGCAGATCGGGATGAACACGCCGAGGCCGACGACGTAGCTCGTGATCGCGATGTTCAGCGTGACGGGGCTCTGCCCGAAGTCGCGCGCCATCGCGGGCAGCGCCGTGACGATGATGTTGGCGTCTACGCTCTCCATGAACAACGCGCAAGCGACGATCAGCGGTGCGATGAAAGCGTAGATGGCAGACGGCATGGCAACGACGCGCGTAAAGATGCCATTATTGCATCGATTGTTGCAGCATGCTTGCGCGCGCAACGGTGTGTTGTCGCCGCGCGTCGCCGTTCGGAGAGCCGGCCGTCGCGGCGCGAGACCTGCCGGCGATCGCGAAAGGCATCGTCGACGCGGCGGACGAGCGCAGCGAAACCAGCGCGCCCGCGCTTGAAGCGCGCGTGCTGCACGCGGCGCACGGCTATTTGCGCGTCATGTGCGAAGAACCGCTTGCCTGAGCGCCGGTTTTCGTGCGAATCTGCCCGCCGCGGCATACCACAGACAAACGCCGCGACGCGCCGGGCCCGCGCGAGCAGGAGACCGTATTGCCGTTCATCTCGAAAACGGGAGGAGGAGATATGGTCACGCCGCGGCGTCGCCCGCTTCATGTTGAAAGTCCGTTCTATCGTCGCCTGCTGAACGCGCCCGCGTGGGTCGCGCTCGTCGCCGCGGCCGGTATCGGCTGCACGAGCGCGACGCTCGCGCGCGCCGACTCGTCGCCCGCGCCTGCATCCGCGGCCGTGTCGAGCGCCGCTTCCGCGCCGGGCGCCGCGTCGATTCCGCCGCCGCCGAGCCAGCTCTACGGCGATCTCTTTGTTGCGGTGCAAACCGCGCAGATCTTCGAAGACCAGAAGACCTTCGTCGATTCGACGCCGAACGCCGATCCCGCGACGATCGTCCAGTTGTACCAGCAGCAGAAGGGCCAGCCCGGCTTCTCGCTGAAGGCGTTCGTCGCGCAGTACTTCACGCCGCCGTCGGATCAGTCGGTGACGCCGCCGCCGAACCAGACGCTGCGCGAGCACATCGACTGGCTGTGGCCGAAGCTCACGCGCACGACGGCGACCGTGCCGCCGTACAGCTCGCTGATTGCGCTGCCGAAACCGTACGTGGTGCCGGGCGGGCGCTTCCGCGAGGGCTATTACTGGGACACGTACTTCACGATGCTCGGCTTGCAGGAGGCGGGCCGCGAAGATCTCGTCGATGACATGCTCGACAACTTCGCGTACCTGATCGATACCGTCGGCCACGTGCCGAACGGCAACCGCAGCTATTACGTGAGCCGCTCGCAGCCGCCGTTCTTCGCGTACATGGTGACGCTCGCGGCGAAGGCCGAGGGCAATCGCGTCTATCAGAAGTACCTGCCCGCGCTGCGCAAGGAATACGCGTACTGGATGCAGGGCGAGCGCACGACGCCGCGCGGCCAGGCGACGCGCAACGTCGTCGCGATGCCGGACGGCTCGGTGCTGAACCGCTACTGGGACGCGAGCGACACGCCGCGCGACGAGTCGTATCTCGAAGACGTGAAGACCGCGCGGCAGGCGAGCGGCCGGGCGGCGCCGGAAGTGTGGCGCGACCTGCGCGCGGCGGCCGAGAGCGGCTGGGACTTCAGCTCGCGCTGGTTCGGCGACAGCCGCACGCTCGCGACGATCCGCACGACCGCGATCGTGCCCGTCGACCTGAACAGCCTGATGTTCAACCTCGAGACGACGATCGTGAAGGGCTGCGCGGTGACGCGCGATTTCGCGTGCGTCGCCGAGTTCGCCGGCCGCGCCGGCAAGCGCGCGGTCGCGATCAATCGCTACCTGTGGAACCGCAACGGCTATTACGGCGACTACGACTGGAAGCGCGGCTTGCCGCGCGAGAACCTGACGGCGGCGGCGCTGTATCCGTTGTTCGCGGGCGTCGCGTGGCCGGAGCGCGCAAAGCAGACCGCGAAGAATGTGCAGAAGACGCTGCTCAAGCCGGGCGGGCTCGCGACGACGGCTTACGATACGACGCAGCAATGGGACGCACCTAACGGCTGGGCTCCGCTGCACTGGATCGCGCTCGTCGGGTTGCAGCACTATGGCGAGAAGTCGCTCGCGAACGACATCGGCACGCGTTTTCTCGCGGACGTGAAGGGCGTGTACGCGGCGCAGGGCAAGCTCGTCGAGAAGTACATCGTCGAAGGCGCGGGCACGGGTGGCGGAGGCGGCGGCGAGTATCCGCTGCAGGACGGCTTCGGCTGGACCAACGGCGTGACGCTCAAGCTGCTCGACCTGTACGGCGGCTGACGCGCGACGCGACGGGTAGGGCGCGGGTGGCGGCGAGCCGCTTGCGCTGCATCCGTTGGTTGCGAGCGCAACGATTATCGGCGAGCCGATGCCGGGCGACGCCTCGCGATCGTCGTCGACGGAGCGCGCTTCGCCGCGCCCGGTTGCGTTCGCGTTCTGCTCGCCGTTCGGGCGCGCCGCCTGTTGTTCGTCGCGGTCGCCGCTGTCCCCGATTCGCGGCGGCGGCCTTCCCGAACGCGATTGCGCGCGGCCTGACGCCGTGCGCGATCGCGCGCATCAGCGCGCATCAGATCAGCCCGCGCGCCGACGCGAAATAAGTCAACTGAATCCGGTTCGCGACGCCGAAGCGTTTGCGCAGCTTGCGCAGATGGTAGTCGACGTTGTGCGCGCTGGTGTCGAGCCGCCGGCCGATCTCCTTGTCGGATGCGCCTTCGGCGATGCCGACGAGCAATTCGCGCTCGAACGGCGTGAGGCGCTCGGCCGCACGCTCGCGCGCCGACGCGATCAACTGCGGCGCCGCGAACCGGTGCACGGACAAACCGAGCGACAGCACCTGCTCGAGCGTCGTCGACGAGATCCAGTCGCGCGAGCGGCGCGGCGCGGTGAAGCTCGCGAACGCATGCACGCGCGTGCCCGGCACGGGCATCGAATACATCACGCCGCTGCACATGTCGTCGTCGTGCATCGCGCGCAGGAAGCCGTCGAGCGCATCCGCATCCGGGCCGTGCGCCGCGTGATCGCGCGCGAGCTGCCGCAGATCCCAGACGACGGGCATGCTCGACGCGCGCGTGCCGAGCATCCGCGGATCGATGTCGTGATGGCGGCGGCGCACGTAATCGCCGCGATACGCGGCAGGCGTGAACGCTTCGTGCAGGTACAGGCATTCGGCGGCGTCGCGCGTGAACTCGAGCGCGAAATAGGCGAACGTCGCGAAGCCCATCAGCCGCAGCAGGCTTGTCGCGATGCGGCCGCACTCGGCGGTGCCGCGCGCGCTCGCGAGCATTTCCGCGACGCCCAGGCGCGGCGCGAAGCGCGGCTCGGCGTCGGCCGCGCGTCTCGCGTGGCCGCACCAGACGACGTCGATCGTCTGCGCGTCGCGCGTCGTGCCGCCCGGATTCACGTGCGACACGGGACGCGCGACTGCCGCGACGGCGGCGACTTCCTGCACTGCAATGTCCGACATGACGAAAAACCTCGCGGCGGTGGTCCGGTGCCGTTCGATCGAACGGACGGATGCGGTGTGCGATCGCAACGTGTACGCTCGTGACGAACGCGTATGCGGCCTGCTCGCTCGCGACGCGAGCGGCTGCGACGAGCGCGTTCACGTTCGCGCTTGCTGCGTCTGCGGCGCGGGTGCGCTCCGTCGCGCGCGTCGCCAACGCGCATTCGCATCCGGCATCGAGACGTCGCGCGCCGCGCCCGAGTCGCGAGCGAAGGCATTGTACAAAGCGGCACGCTTGCGCGTAATATCTTGTAATACTAACCGCGCTCGGCAGCGAGACGAAAGCGCGAATCAAAGACCACTTGCTTGCCGGGGTTCCTGCGCAACAGCATCACGAACACAAGAAGCCGGCTTTCCCCCATGACAATTGCTGACAGCGCGCCGCGCATCGAATGGTTTTCGCATGCCGAGCTCGCCGCATCGCGCGGCGGATTCGCCCCGCGCGACACGCATCCTCCCGTTTCCTCGTTCGCCGCATTGCCCGATGGACCGCGTCGCGCGGCGTTCGACGTCGCGAACTGCGATGCGCGTCTGCGCGCGGTCGGCTTCACGACGCTCTGCTACGGCGCGTTCGAGCTGATCGGCCAGCAGATGCTCGCCGCATATCTGTTGCGCGATTTCGCGCCCGTGTCGTTCTTGCGCGCGTACGTCGAAGGCCGGCTGTTCGAAGTCGATCCGCGCTTCGCCGAATGGCGGCAGGGCGTTTCGCCGATCGCGTGGCGGCTCGACGAGCTCGACGCACATGCGCGCCGCACGGGCGAGCGGCGCATGCACGCGCTCGTGAATTCGTTGCGTGCGCATGCAATGCACAGCGGCGTGATCTTCTGCTGGCCGGTGCCGCATCTCGATCTGCGCGTCGTGGTGAGCCTCGCGTCGGAGGCGCACGACGGTTCGCTCGACGATCGGGTGATCGGCTGCGCGCTCGCGCTCAGCCTCGACTTGCATCGCGCCGCGCAGCCGCATCTCGATGCGCGCGTCGGCGGCGCGCGCGCGTTCGTGCTCGAGAACGACGAGGCGGCGGTGCTCGAGCGGCTCGTGCACGGCCTGTCCGATCAGGAAATCGCGAACGCGCTCAGCACGTCGCTGCATCGCGTCGGCGCGCAGATCCGCATGCTCGAAAAACGCTTCAATGCGCGCAACCGCGCGCAGCTCGCGTATCTTGCGGCGCGGCGCTTGCGCGGATGACGAAGCGTGCATCGGACGCAAGTTGGATGATGCGGCGCAACAGATTGGCGCATCGTATACAAAACCGTTTACGGGCGAATTAATTTTTCACTATAAAAAAATGTCCGCCGCAAGCCGGATTAATTGACGAATATTTTCTTCGTAATATGCGCCCAACCGACGGGCGCCGGCCGCTCGTCAGGCCATACCCTTTTTCACCATTCGAACGAGAAATTCGTCATGTGCGGAATCAGCGGCTTCGTTGGCCCTGTTGCATGTGCACCGGAGACAGCCCGCGCGACCCTCGCGCGAATGACGGACAGTCTCGCGCATCGCGGCCCGGACGATACCGGTTTGTGGATTGATCCCGACGCGGGCGTCGCGCTCGGCCATCGGCGCCTGTCGATCGTCGATTTGTCCGAGCACGGGCATCAGCCGATGCTGTCCGCGTGCGGCCGCTACGCGATGACGTTCAACGGCGAGATCTACAACTTTCGCGAGTTGCGCCGCGAGCTGGAGCGCGAGCATCGCGCGCCCGAGTGGCGCGGTCATTCGGATAGCGAAGTATTGCTCGCGGCGTTCTCCGCGTGGGGGATCGATCGCGCGCTGCAAAAGGCGGCCGGAATGTTCGCGCTCGCGCTGTGGAACCGCGAATCGCGCGTGCTCACGCTCGCGCGCGATCGCGTCGGCGAGAAGCCGCTCTATTACGGGCGCATCGGCGGCTCGTTCGTGTTCGGCTCCGAGCTGAAGGCGCTGCGGCGTTTTCCCGGCTTCGACGCGCATCCGATCGACCGCGACGCGCTGTGCCTGTATCTGCGCCACGCGAGCGTGCCCGCCCCGTACACGATCTACGAAGGCATTCGCAAGCTGCCGCCCGGCACCTGCGTGCAGCTCGAGGACGTGGCCGACGAGCCCGCGCCGCGCCGCTACTGGTCGCTCGAGCGCGTGATCGCCGCGGGCCGCGCGAATCCGTTCGACGGCGATGCGAACGCCGCGGTCGCGCAGCTCGATCACGTGCTGCGCGACGCGATCGCCGAGCAGTCGGTCGCCGACGTGCCGCTCGGCGCGTTCCTGTCGGGCGGCGTCGATTCGTCGGTGATCGTCGCGCTGATGCAGACGCAGACCGCGCAGCCGGTGCAGACGTTCACGATCGGCTTCCACGAGGCGGGCTACGACGAGGCGGGCTATGCGAAGGCGGTCGCGCGGCATCTCGGCACGTCGCACACCGAGCTCTACGTGAAGCCGTCCGACGTGCTCGCGATGGTCCCGCGCATGCCGTCCGTCTATGACGAGCCGTTCGCCGATTCGTCGCAGATTCCGACGCTGCTCGTCTCCGAGCTCACGCGCCGCCATGTGAAGGTGAGCCTGTCGGGCGACGGCGGCGACGAGCTGTTCGGCGGCTACACGCGCTATTTCCTGACGCCGCGCCTGTGGGGGCGGCTGCGCCGCGTGCCGGCCGCGGTGCGGATGCGGATCGCGGCCGCGCTGCACGCGCTGCGGCCCGACCATGCGGACCAGATCGCCGCGCTCGTGCAGGGCGTATGGAGCGGGTCCGCGCAGCGCGACGCGTCGCCGCGCGTCGGCGACCGCCTGCACAAGCTCGCGAACGTGATGACGGCCGACAGCCGCACGTCGCTGTACCGGCTGCTGATGTCGTCGGTCCATCATCCGGAGCGCTTCACGCTCGCGGGGCACGAGCCGCAGACGCTGATCGACACGCCGGGCGCGTGGCCCGCCGGGCTCTCGTTCGCCGAGCAGGCGATGGCCGTCGACACGCTCACGTACCTGCCCACCGACATCCTGACGAAGGTCGACCGCGCGGCGATGGCGGTGAGCCTCGAGACGCGGATGCCGTTTCTCGATCATCGCGTCGTCGAGTTCGCGTGGCGGCTGCCGGAGGCGCTGCGCATCCCGGACGGGCAGGACAAGTGGCTGCTGCGCAAGCTGCTGTACCGCTACGTGCCGCGGCCGCTGATCGACCGGCCGAAGCAGGGCTTCTGCGCGCCCGTCGGCGCGTGGCTGCGCGGCGAGCTGAGCGACTGGGCGGTGGAGCTGCTGCGCCCCGCGCGCCTGCGCGACGAAGGCTATCTCGACGCGACGCGCGTCGAGCGGCTGTGGCGCCAGCACCAGTCGGGCCGGATGAACTGGCAGCATCCGCTCTGGACGGTGCTGATGTTCCAGGCGTGGCTCGAGCGGCAGCGCGCCGGGTAGGCCGCCGCCGCGCGAACGAACGCGTTTCGCGCGGCGGCGCGCGCCGCGTTCAGTGATATTCGGCGACGAGCGCGAGGTGCGGCGCGGCGGCCGGACGGGCGAGCGGCGCGGCGGCGTGCGCCGCGTGCTGCTCGTCGTGCGGCTCGACGCGCGTCGTCGCCGTGCCGAACAGCACGAGCCGGTAGCCGATCGAATAGACCGGAATGATCCGCATGTTCTTGTCGAAATCGAGGCCGAGCTTCGAGCGGATGCGCGACACGTGCGTGTCGAGCGTGCGCGACGACACCGCGAGCTCGCGGCCCCACACCGCTTCCTGGATCGCCTGGCGCGACACGACCTTGTTCATGTTGTCGAGCAGGAATTCGACGACGTCGAATTCGCGCGGGGTCAGGCTGACCGGCTCGCCGTCGATCTCGATGATGCGGCGGACGAAGTTGATCTTGATGTTGTCGATGTACAGATACTTGCAATCCATGATGATCCTCGTGATTCGCAGATGAATGGGCGAACGGCACGAGGAGCGTTACCGCAAGTGTCGGGCCAGGCTGGCGAGATGCAGCGGTCAAACGGCATCAAAGGTCTTTTTTATCGCTCAAGTGCATGAATCGAAAGCGTTTTCGGGTGGCGGCGCGTGGCCTGCGGTAGCGCCGGAAATGTAACAATCTGAAACCGTTTGAAGGTGTGTTACGTAGCACGGACGTTTGCGTTACGTCTGTGCGACCGGCGACGTAACGTGCGGCGGAGCGATTGGGGCGGGCGGCGGGCGCCGCCCATCGCCCATCGCCCCCCGCCCGTCAAGCCGCCGCTTCTCCGGCGGCCGGGAACGGCAGCGCGTAGTGCCGCTTGCCCGTCGCCGCGAAGATCGCGTTCGCGACGGCGGGGCCGATCGGCGCGACGCCCGGCTCGCCGACGCCCGTCGGCGCCTCGCCCGACGGCACGATGTGCACCTCGACCTTCGGCATCTCGGCGATCCGCAGCACGCGGTAGCCGTCGAAGTTGTTCTGCTCGACCTTGCCGTCCTTCAGCGTGATCGCGCCGTGCAGCACCGCGCCGAGCCCGAAGCCGATGCCGCCTTCCATCTGCGCGGCGATTACGTCCGGATTGATCGCGGTGCCGCAGTCGACCGCGCAGACGACGCGCTCGACCTTCACGGCGCCGTGCTCGTCCACCGACACCTCGGCGACCTGCGCGACGTAGCTCCTGAACGCCTCGGCGACCGCGATCCCACGTCCGCGGCCCTTCGGCAGTGGCTTTGCCGGGTCCCAGCCGGCCTTCCCGGCGGCGAGCTCGAGCACGGCCTTCAGGCGCGGCGCGTGCGCGAGCAGGTCGCGGCGGAACAGGTACGGGTCCTTGCCCGCCGCGTGCGCGGCCTCGTCGACGAACGCCTCGACCGCATACGCGGTGTGCGAGCTGCCGACGACGCGCCACCACAGCACCGGCACGCCGGCCTTCGTCGTCGTCAGCTCGACCGATACGTTCGGAATCGCATACGGCAGGTTCGCCGCGCCCTCGACCGACGTCTGGTCGATCCCGTTCTTCACCATCACCGCCTCGAACGGCGTGCCGGCGAGGATCGACTGGCCGACGATCCGATGCCGCCAGCCGACGAGCTTGCCGTCCTTCGAAAGCGCCGCGTCGAGCTTGTGGAAGTACATCGGACGATAGAGGCCGCCGTGGATGTCGTCCTCGCGCGTCCATTGCAGCTTGACGGGCGTGCCGTTCGCGCCGAGCGCCTTCGCGATCGACACGGCCTCGACGACATAGTCCGACCACGCGTTCGCGCGCCGGCCGAAGCTGCCGCCCGCATACAGCGTATGAATCCTGACCTGCGACGGATCGAGCCCCGCGACGCGCGCCGCGTTGCCCTGGTCGATCGTCTGGAACTGATCGCCCGCCCAGATCTCGCAACTGTCGGCCGTCAGCTTGACGACCGCGTCGAGCGGCTCCATCGGCGCGTGCGCGAGGTACGGAAACTCGTACGATGCGGAGATCCGCTTCGCCGCGCCGGCGAGCGCGTGGTCGGCGTCGCCGTCGCGGCGCGCGGACGCGCCCGGGCGCTCGGCGAGCTGCCGGTACTCGCGCATGATCGCGTCGGAGCTGCGCTTCTCCGCGTTCGAATCGTCCCATTCGACCTTCAGCGCGTCGCGGCCCTGCTTCGCGGCCCAGAAGCCCTTCGCGACGACCGCGACGCCGCGCTCGACCTGCACGACCGACACGACGCCCGGCACCGCCTTCGCGGCGCTCGCGTCGAACGACTTCACCTTGCCGCCGAAGACGGGCGGGCGCTGCAGCAGCGCGACGAGCATGCCGGGCATCGTCACGTCGATCGTGAACTGCGCGGTGCCGTCGGATTTCGCGAGCGCGTCGACGCGCGGCACCGGCTTGCCGATCAGCCGGAAATCGGCCGGCGACTTCAGCGTGACCTTCTCCGGCACGGGCAGCGCGGCCGCGGCCGCCGCGAGCGAGCCGTAGGTCGCCTCGCGGCCGCTCGCCGCATGGCGCACGGCGCCGTCGCCCGTCGTCAGCTCGGCGGCGGGCACGTTCCACTGCGCGGCGGCCGCCGCTACGAGCATCGCGCGCGCCTTCGCGCCCGCCTCGCGCAACTGCATCCACGAGTTCGCCATCGCCGAGCTGCCGCCCGTGCCCTGCAGCTTGCCGAACTGCAGGTTCGCGTAGCGCGATGCGTCGGCGGGCGCGCTTTCGACGCGCACGTCGCGCCAGTTCGCGTCGAGCTCTTCGGCGACGATCGTCGCGATGCCGGTGTACGCGCCCTGGCCCATCTCGACGTGCTTCGCGATCACGGTCACGCTGTTGTCCGGCGCGACGCGCAGGAACGCGTTCGGCGCGAACGCGCCGGCTGCGCCTGCATCGGCGGCGGGGGCGGTGGCGGCGAGCGCCGGGCGGCCCGCGTCGCGCCATTCGAAGCCGATCGTGAGGCCAACGGCCGCGGCGGCGCCGGCGGCCTTCAGGAATGTGCGGCGGGACGCGCGCACCGCATTCGGGAGATCGAGGTCGGTCGTCATCGTCAGGCCTTCAGGGTGGCGGCCGCTTCGTGAATCGCGGCGCGGATGCGGGTGTAGGTCGCGCAACGGCAGATGTTGCCGTTCATCGCGGCGTCGATGTCGGCGTCGGTGGGCGCCGGGTTCTGTTCGAGGAGCGCGGTCGCCGACATGATCTGGCCGGACTGGCAGTAGCCGCACTGCGGCACCTGCAGCTTGACCCATGCGGCCTGGACGGCCTTCGCGGGCTTGCTCGCGAGCCCTTCGACCGTCGTCACGCGCTTGCCGGCGACGGCTGCGAGCGGCAGCACGCACGAGCGCACCGCCTGGCCTTCGAGATGCACGGTGCACGCGCCGCATTGCGCGGCGCCGCAGCCGAATTTCGTGCCGTGCAGGCCCGCGTCTTCGCGGATCGCCCAGAGGAGCGGCATCGAGGGATCGGCGTCCAGCGTCAGATTCTTGCCGTTCAGCACAAACGAGGTAGACATGGACAATCTCCGTGGGGGAATGCCCGGACTTGGCGCCGGGTGATAGCCGGCAGTGTGAGGGACGGACCGCCGTTGCGTTTACACAATCCTGCAAAAATATTGAACAATCCTGCAAATCCCGAGCGCGGTGGGCGGCCGCCGCGTCGCCCGCATCCGCGCCTGCCACGATCACGACTCCAACGCTCGCTCATTGCCGATGGATCAGCGCTACGCTCCACTCGAATCCGCCGCGCACGCGGCGTCTCCCCCGGCCGATGCGCGGCTGCCGTCGCTCGCGCCGCGCGAGGCCGCGCGCCGCGAGCTCGCCGCGCTGATCGACCGCTTCGCGCCCGCCGACGGCGCGCACCCGAGCGCGATTCCCGCGCTGTCGTTCTTCCGCTGCTCGTCGCCCGTCGACCTCGGCTGCAGCGTCACGCGCGCCGCGTTCGTGTTCGCCGCGCAGGGCGCGAAGCGGGTGACGGTCGCGGGGCAGGCATACGAATACGATCATCAGCAGTGCCTCGTCACGTCGGTCGATCTGCCGATGCTGTCGCAGGTCACGCGCGCGTCGGCCGATGCGCCGTATCTGTGCGTGAAGATCGCGCTCGACGTGCAGCGCATCGCCGAACTCGCGGCCGAGATGCGGATGCCGCCGCCGGACGCGGTGCCGACGGGCGAGGGGATCGCCGTCGGCGCGCTGTCCGAGCCGCTCTTCGACGCGGCGCTGCGGCTCGTGCGATTGCTCGATACTCCAGGCGACATTCCGATCCTCGCGCCGCTGATCGAAAAGGAACTGCTGTACCGGCTGCTGACGAGCGGGCAGGGCGCGCGGCTGCGGCATATCGCGGTCGCGGGCAGCCAGACGTACCGGATCGCGCGCGCGATCGAATGGCTCCGCGATCATTACGCGGAGCCGCTCAGGGTCGAGACGCTCGCGCAGCAGGTGAACATGAGCGTGTCGTCGCTGCATCATCACTTCAAGCACGTGACGACGCTGAGCCCGCTCCAGTATCAAAAGCAACTGCGGCTGCACGAGGCGCGCCGGCTGCTGCTCGGCCAGCACGGCGACGTCGGCTCGGTCGCGCTCAGGGTCGGGTACGACAGCCCGTCGCAGTTCAGCCGCGAGTACAGCCGGCTGTTCGGCGCGCCGCCGTTGCGCGACGTCGTGCAGTTGAGGCGCCGCGACGGGACGGGCGTCCAGGAGTGATGCGCGCGGCGAGTGGCGGCCGGCGCGTGGCGTGAGACACGGGTCTCGGTTCGGCATGCGCAGCGCGCGGCGAGGGACGCGCGTCTCATGCGGTCCGCGCGATCGTGCGCATGCCTGCATGTGCGCGCGCGATGCGCACGCGGGCGAAGCGGCGGTGCCGGCGCGAATGAGGCAATGAACATGAATACGGACATCGAAATGAATTCCGACCTCGAAACGGCTGTCGGCGTGGCGCGCGAGTTCTGGCGCTTGATGGGCGCGAACGATTTTCATGCGGTCGCGGCGGTGCTCGCCGACGACTTCGTGCTCGACTGGCCGCAATCGAACGAGCGCATTCGCGGCGCCCGAAATTTCGCGATGCTGAATAGCGAATACCCGGCGCACGGGCCGTGGACGTTTACGATCGGCCGGATGATCGGCGACGCGCACGAGGCCGTGTCCGACGTGTCCGTCACGGACGGCGTCCAGCGCGCGCGGGCGATTTCGTTCTTCACGGTGGTGCATCGGAAGATTGCGCGCATCGTCGAGTTCTGGCCCGAGCCATACGCCGCGCCCTACGATCGCTCGCATCTCGTCGAGCGGATCGATTGAGCGAAACGATCAAGCGAACGGATAGGGTGGTGCGCGTGCCGAAGCGTGCGACGCGCGTCGCAAAAAATCAGGCGGCTGCCTGACGGCGGCCCGCCGGGCGAATCAGGGATCGCTACGCCGCGCTCATGCCGTGCTCACGCCGCGCGCACGAACGCCGAACATACGAACGCCGGCCACTGGGTCGACGATACAAAACGGCGTTCGCCTGTTTCGCGAACGCCGTGCTTGACGTGATGTGTCGTGGTGGTTCGGAGGTCCGCTGCCGATCGGTGCACCGATTCGAAACCGGCCGCGCATGCGAGCCGCGCTGCTCAACGTCCGGCTCAGTTCGGCCACACGTGCGCCGCGCTCAGCGAACGACGGTGAATCCCTGATGCTCGGGCTGGATCGACGCCGAATCGACCGCTTGCAGGCGCCACGCGCCTTGCGGGTTCTCGCCGCCGAGGACCGCGTCGCCATGCTCTTCGTCGGACGAACGCTCTACGTTCGAGAACGACAGCCCTTGCAGCCGGCACAGCGCTTCGCCGCTGTCGGCCGAGCACAGCGCAACCGCGCCTTCGACGTCCTTCACCTTGCCCCACGTCGGCAGATCGATGCCCTGATGCGCTTCGCGCGACCACAGTTGCTCGTCGGTGTCGAGCCACAGGACCGCGAATTGCTGCGCAGAGGAACCGCTGCCGTTGATTCGAATGGTGAGGCGCATGCTTCGTCTCCTTTCGAAGGTTAGCCGGTGAGCTTTCTCAGTCTAGGTGGATTGACACGGAACGCAAGCGGCGTCACAAAAAGATTGACGCGGATCGCGTTGCGCTGCACTGGGCGGCGCGTGCGAAACGGTTGCGCATAGCGTGCCGTGAACGGGCTTGTCTGCGCAATCAGGTGTTTTCATGAGCGATGCGTGCACACGCATGTCATGTCGGCCCGATTGCATCGCGTTATCGGGCGCGTCGATTTGCCGCGCGCACGCGGTTGCGCGCGTCGCCAAAGCAGCGTGTGCGATGCGCATTTTCCGGGGTCCGGAATAACGTTTCCCGAATCGATCGGTTGGTCGCGGCAAGCCCCGTTGATAGATTGGTCCCTTGTTCTTCAACGGAGACACGCATGTCCGCGATCTATGAGACGGCCGTCCAAACCGCGCGCGGCGAGCCCGCGCGAGACGCGCATCTAATCGCGAGCGACGCCGAGGCGATCGACGCCGCGCGCGCGCTCGCCGAGCGGCTCGCGCCAGGCGCGGCCGAGCGCGATCGTGAGCGCAGGCTGCCCTACGACGAAATCGACTGGTTCTCGCAATCGGGCCTCTGGGCGATCACGGTGCCGAAGGCGTATGGCGGCGCGGGCGTGTCGCACGTGACGCTGACCGAGGTCGTGAAGCGCGTCGCGGCCGCGGACCCGTCGCTCGGACAACTGCCGCAGAACCACTTCGGCCTCGTCGACGTGATCGCGCTCACGGGCACCGACGAGCAGAAGCGCTTCTTCTTCGGCGAGATTCTGAAGGGCAAGCGATTCGGTAACGGCTTCTCGGAGAAGGGCACGAAGAACGTGCTCGACCTGAAGACGAAAGTGATTCGCGACGGCGACGGCTATCGCGTCGACGGCACGAAGTTCTATTCGACGGGCGCGCTGTTCGCGCATTACGTGCCGGTGCTCGGGATCGACGACGATCGCAAGGGCTGGCTCGCGTACATTCCGAAGGGCACGCCCGGGCTCTCGGTGATCGATGACTGGTCGGGCTTCGGCCAGCGGACGACCGCGAGCGGCACGGTCAGGCTCGACAACGTGCGCGTGCCGGCGTCGCATGTGTTTGCCGCGCACCGCGTGTCGGATCAGCCGACGCTGAACGGCCCGCTGTCGCAGATCATTCAGGCGGCGATCGACGCGGGCATCGCGCACGCGGCGCTCGACGACACGCTGCGCTTCGTGCGCGAGCGCTCGCGGCCGTGGATCGACAGCGGCGTCGAGCGCGCGGCCGACGATCCGCTGACGATTCGCGAGACGGGCCGCCTCGTGATCCAGTTGCACGCGGCCGATGCGCTGCTCGAACGCGCGGCGCGCACGCTCGATGCGCTCGCCGCGCAACGCGAAGTCTCCGAGGACGACGTCGCGCGCGCATCGGTTGCGGTGGGCGAGGCGAAGGTGTTGACGACCGAGATCGCGCTGCTCGCAAGCGAGAAGCTGTTCGAGCTCGCCGGCACGCAGGCGACGCTCGCCGAGCACGGCCTCGACCGCCACTGGCGCAACGCGCGCACGCATACGCTGCACGACCCGGTGCGCTGGAAATATCACCTCGTCGGCAACTACTATCTGAACGGCGTCGCGCCCGCGCGCCACGCATGGAACTGAGCCGATGAACGCGATCACGCAGCCGGCCGTCGCGCGTGCGGCGCGACGGATTTCGAGCGACGCCGACGCGCTCGACGCGGCCCGCGCGTTCGCGGCGACGATCGCGCCCGACGCCGCCGCGCGCGATCGCGAGCGCCGTCTGCCGCACGCTGAGCTCGACGCGTATTCGGCAACGGGCCTCTGGGGCATCGCGGTGCCGCGCGAATTCGGCGGCGCGGCGGTGTCGGCGGCGACGCTCGCGGAGGTCACGGCGATCGTGTCGGAGGCCGATCCCGCGATCGGCCAGATTCCGCAGAACCATTTCTTCATGCTCGAAGTGCTGCGCGTGAACGGCACGCGCGCGCAGCAGCGCTTCTACTTCGAGCGCGCGCTCGCGGGCGAGCGCTTCGGCAACGCGCTGTCCGAGCGCGGCACGAAGCACGTGCGCGACTACCGGACGACGATCACGCCCGACGGCGCGGGCTTCCGGCTCAACGGCCGCAAGTTCTATTCGACGGGCGCGCTCTTCGCGCACTGGATTCCGGTCGTCGCGAAGGACGCGAACGACCGGCTGCACGTCGCGTTCGCGCCGGCGCGCGCGCCGGGCCTCACGGTCGACGACGACTGGAACGGCTTCGGCCAGCGCACGACGGGCAGCGGCACGACGCGGCTCGACGACGTGTATGTCGACGCATCGGCCGTCGTGCCGTACAGCGACGCGTTCGACGCGAAGCCGACGCCGGTCGGCCCGCTCGGCCAACTGCTGCACGCGGCCGTCGATCTCGGCATCGCGCGCGCCGCGTTCGCCGACGCGCGCCGCTTCGTGCGCGAACGCGCGCGGCCGTGGATCGACAGCGGCGTCGCGCGCGCGAGCGACGATCCGCTCGCGCTCGTGATCTTCGGCAGGCTCGCAGTCGACCTCGACGCGGCCGGCGCGCTGACCGAGCGCGCGGGCATGCGCGTGGACGCGGCGATCGACGATGCGAACGAGCGCACGGTCGCGGCCGCGTCGATCGCGGTCGCGAAGGCGCGCGCGGCGACGACCGAGATCGCGCTCGCGGCGTCGTCGCGCCTCGTCGAGCTCGCGGGCACGCAGGGCACGCTCGCCGAGCACGCGCTCGATCGCCACTGGCGCAATGCGCGCACGCACACGCTGCACGATCCGGTGCGCTGGAAATACATCGCGATCGCCGATTACTACCTGAACGACACGCTGCCGCCGCGCCACGGCGCGTTGTGACGCGATAGCCGCGCATCGACCGAATCGAGAGAACGCTTCACCATGACCCGACAGATCCGTTTCAACGCCTTCGACATGAACTGCGTCGGCCATCAGTCGCCGGGGCTCTGGGCGCATCCGCGCGACGAGTCGTGGCGCTATCGCGAACTGAGCTACTGGACCGGGCTCGCGCAACTGCTGGAGCGCGGCAAGTTCGATGGCCTGTTCATCGCCGACGTGCTCGGCATCTACGACGTCTATCAGGGCAGCGGCGAAGCGGCGATCCGGCAGGGCGCGCAGGTGCCCGTCAACGATCCGATCCTGCTCGTGTCCGCGATGGCGGCCGCGACGCGGCATCTCGGCTTCGGCGTCACGTGCTCGCTGTCGTATGAGCATCCGTATCCGTTCGCGCGGCGCATGTCGACGCTCGATCATCTGACGGGCGGGCGCGTCGGCTGGAACGTCGTCACGTCGTACCTCGACAGCGCCGCGCGCAACCTCGGGCTGCCGCAGCAGACGAATCACGACGAGCGCTACGCGATCGCCGACGAGTATCTCGAGGTCTGCTACAAGCTGTGGGAAGGCTCGTGGGAAGACGACGCCGTCGTGCGCGACGCCGCGCGCCACGTGTTCGCCGAGCCGTCGAAGGTGCATCCGGTCGGCCATCGCGGCCGCCATTACGACGTGCCCGGCATCCATCTGTGCGAGCCGTCGCCGCAGCGCACGCCGGTGCTCTATCAGGCGGGCGCGTCCCGGCGCGGCAAGGACTTCGCCGCGCAGCATGCGGAGTGCATCTTCGTCGCCGCGCCGTCGCGCACGATCCTGAAGGCGTTCGTCGCCGACATCCGCGAGCGCGTGAAGCAGTTCGGCCGCGATCCGCGCGACGTGCTGATCTTCAACCTGCACACGGTGATCACGGGCCGCACGTCGGCCGACGCGCACGCGAAGCACGCCGACTATCGCCGCTACGCGAGCGACGAGGGCGCGCTCGCGCTGATGTCCGGCTGGACCGGGATCGATCTGTCGAAATACGACCTCGACGCGCCGCTCGAGCACGTCGAGAGCAATGCGATCCAGTCGGCCGTCGAGGCGCTGTCGAGCGCCGATCCGACGCGCCAGTGGACCGTGCGCGAGATCGCGCGCTGGGGCGGCATCGGCGGACTCGGGCCGGTGTCGGTCGGCGACGCGCGCGAGATCGCCGACGATCTGCAATCGTGGGTCGACGAGACCGACGTCGACGGCTTCAACCTCGCGTACGCGGTGACGCCGGAGACGTTCGTCGACGTCGTCGAGCTCGTCGTGCCGGAACTGCAGCGGCGCGGCGTCTATCAGACCGACTATGCGCCGGGCACGCTGCGCGAGAAGCTGCATCGCGCGGGGCCGCGGCTCGCGGCGCCGCATCCGGCCGCGCGCTATCGCGTCGGCGGCGAGCACGCGGCGGCCGAGCGGATCGCGGCGGGGGAGTGACGGCGAGCAGGCCGCGGCGTCGCCGGTCGGTCGGCGGCGATCCGAGGACGATGATCGGGCGCGCGATGCCGGGCGTCGAGTCGAGGCTCGGCGGCCGCCGGCCTGCGTTGCCGGCGCGCCCGCGCCGATCGCCGAATCCGCCGAGTCCGGCAGGCGTTCGCGCCTTGCGTCGTCACGCAGCCGCGCTTCGCGCCTTCTGCTCGCGAGCCGGCGCATCGAGCGCGGGCAGCGTGATCACGAAGCGCGCGCCGCCGAGCGGTGAGTCGTCGAGCCGCACGTCACCGCCGTGCGCGAGCGCGACGCGCCGCACGATCGTGAGGCCCAGGCCGAAGCCGCCCGTTAGCCGGTCGCGGCTCGAATCGAGCCGGTGGAACGGTTCGAACACGCGGTCGCGGTCGGCTGCCGGAATGCCGGGGCCGTCGTCGTCGACAGTCAGCACGAGCGCGCCCGCTTCGCCGAGCGCCGCCCGCAGCGAGATCGTCGACGACGCATAGCGCATGCCGTTGCGAATCAGGTTCAGCAGCGCGCGCGCGACGAGCTTCGCATCGCACACGTGGCACGCGGGCGCGCCGCGCGCCGCCACGTCGAGCGTGAGCCGGCGATCGGCGATGTCGTGCGCGACGCTCGCCGCGACGCTGTCGATCAGCTCCGCGACCATCACCTGCATCAGCGCGAGATGCCGCTCGCCCTGTTCGAGCCGGCCGATCGTCAGCAGCTCGGTGACGAGCTCGTCGAGCTCGCGCACGTCGCGGCGAAGCGCCTCCTGCCGCTCGCGCATGCGCTCGGTCGCATCCGGCGACGTGAGCAGCGCGAGGCCGAACTCGAGACGCGCGAGCGGCGTCTTCAGCTCGTGCGAGATGCCATGCATCATCTCGCGCTGCTGCTGGATCGACGCCTCGATCCGTTTCGCCATGTCGTTGAACTGCTGCGACAGCTCGTAGATGTTCGACTTGCGCGACAGCTCGGCGCGCGTCGACAGCCGGCCGTTGCCGAACGCGCGCGCGGCCGCCTCGAGCTTGCGCAGGTCGCGCCAGTGGTAGTGGATCCACAGCGCGACGGCGAGCAGCGTCGCGAGCGCGACGGTCAGGTACGCGTAGATCTGGATGTCGAGGCTGGGCGGCTCGTCCGGGCGCGCGTGCAGCACGGTGCCGTCGACGAGCGGCATGAAATAGTCCTTGCCGTCGTAGCTGATCGCGATCTCGCCGCGGTCGAGATCGCGCCGCTGCTCGGCGCTCAGCAGCTTGCGCGCGTCGTCGATCGACATGAAGCCGAAGCCCTCGTTGCCGTGCTTCGCGAGCTCGCGCAGCGCGCCTTGGCGCGACTCGCCCGGATGGCGCTCGAGATAATCGTTCAGCACGAACGCGTAGGTGCTGAGCGTCTCGCGCGCGGCGCTCGACATCCGGTCGTAGAAGAAGCGCGTGAACGACGTGTTGATGAAAAGGATCGCCGCCGCTGCGCAGACGACCACGACGAGATACAGCCTGACGAGCGAGCGCAGCATTCAGTCGTCCCACGCGGACGGGCTGAACAGATAGCCGCGCCCCCAGATCGTCTTGATCTTGTGCGGCTCGGACGAGGCGTCCTCGAACCGGCGCCGCAGCTTCGAGATGCCCGAGTCGACCGAGCGGTCGAGGCCGTCGAACTCGATGCCGCGCAATTGCTTGAGGATGTCGTCGCGGCTCAGCACGGTGCCTGCCGAGCGCGCGAGGATCAGCAGCAGGTTGAACTCGGCCGTCTTCAGGTCGACGGGCTCGCCGCGCCACGTGACCGTGCGGTTCGGCGGCGAGATCGCAAGCTCGCCGAACACGAGCGTCTCGCTCGCGGGCGATTCGACGCTCGCGCCCGGCTGCGCGCGGCGCAGCAACGCGCGTGCGCGCGCGACGAGCACGCGCGGCTCGATCGGCTTCGTCACGTAGTCGTCGGCGCCCGTCTCGAGGCCGGCCACCTGATCGTAGACGTCCGAGCGCGCGGTCAGGATCAGCACCGGCACGTTCGAGAACCCGCGGATGCGGCGGCACACTTCCATGCCGTCGAGATGCGGCAGCATCAGGTCGAGTATCACGAGCGCGGGCTGATGCTCGCGCACGGCCCCGACGGCGAGGTCGCCGCGCCGGACCACCGTCACCGAGAATTCGTAGCTGTCGAGATACTCGCGGATCAATTGCGCGAGGCGATCGTCGTCTTCGATCAGCAGCACCCGGTATTTGAGCGGCACTTCGTTCATGGTTTCCTCGGCAAGGGGCTGCGCGCGCGAAGCGCGGGCAGGGCACGCGCATTCTAGCCGCGCGCGCCGGCCGCCGGGGACGGCCACAACAATCGCCGACAATCGGACACAAATCCGCACATATTCCCGAAACATTCGGGACAGATTCGCCGGGCGCCCGAACCTAGACTGCGGACTCCCTGGCTCTTTCCCGGCACCGCGCGGCCATCCCTTCACTCCCTCCGGTATTGCGTGCCGTTCGCGGCCTTCATGTCCGTCGCGGCCGCGGTGAGTCATGACGACGGCTGCGCGGACGAGAGCCGCTTCAACCGGCCGGGCCCGGATTATATGAAGGGCATGGGCACGCGCCGGGCTCGGTGATGTTTCTGATTCTGAAGAAGGAGGTGCCCATCGTGCTGATCTGGAAAACCGCGCTTTCGCTTACCTGGCGGGCGGGCCTCGTGTCGCCCGCGAGCGCGCCCGCCGCGGCCGCGCACGTCGACCGGATCGTGCTTACCGGGGCGACCGGCTTCATCGGCGGCGCGGTGCTCGTGTCGCTCGTCAACGCCGGGCTGCTCGATCGCGTCGTGTGCGTCGTGCGCGCGTGCGACCGCGCGCACGCGCTCGCGCGGCTGCGCGCGGCGGCGCTCAAGAGCGGGCTCGCGCCTTACTGGGCCGAGCGGCTGACCGAGGCGAACGTGATCGCGGGCGAGCTCGACGGCGCGCTCGCCGATGCGGACGCGGCGCGCATCGCGCTCGCATCGCACGTGATCCATTGCGCGGGCGTCGCGTCGCTCGCCGATGCGAGCGTCGTCAACGAGACGAACGTCGACGCGACGCTGCACTTCGCGCGCCGCTTCGCGGGCAGCCGGCGGCTGCAGCGCTTCGTGCATGTCGGCGCGGCGTTCGCCTGCGGGATCAGGGCCCGCGGCACGATCCACGAGGACGATACGCCGGCGCGCGGCCGCGAGATCGATGTCGGGCCGTATACGCGCGGCAAGCGCGACGCGGAAGCGCAACTGCGCGCGCTCGGCCTGCCGCTCGTCGTCGTGCGGCCGTCGTGCGTCGTCGGGCACACGCTGCTCGGCACGCAGCCGTCGGCGAGCACGTTCTGGATGTTCCGGATCGTTCACGCGGCGCGCCGCTTCACCGCGCGGCCGATGGCGCGCATCGACGTGATCGCGGTGGACGACTGCGCGCGCGCGCTGATGCTGCTCGCGCTCAAGCCGTCGCTCGCGCACGATACGTACCACGTGTCGGCGGGCGACGAAGCGCCGACCGTCACACAGATCGTGCGCGCGATGGACGAGGCGGTGGGCCTCGACGACGAGCCGCGCTACGCGCTCTGCTCGTCCGCCGAGTTTCCTTCGATCGCGCGCGACGTGCTCGGCCGCCGCGACGCCGCGCGCGAGCGCGTGATCCGGCGCGCGTTGCAGTCTTACGCCGCGTTCGCCGAGCTCGACCATGTGTTCGACAACGCGCGCGTGCGCCGCGAGATCGATTTCGAGCCGCTGCCGTTCGTCGATTACGTGAACGAATGCATGCGCACGTCGCGCGGCGTCGACGTGCTTGCGCAGATGCCGCGGACGGCTGCCGGCGCAAGCCTGTCATGAGCGCGAACAGACCCTGGACTTGCGCGCGGCGGCCGCGCGTCACGAGCCGCCGACTTCGATCAGCTTGTCGAGCGCCGCGTACACCTCGCGGAGCGCATCCGCGCCGAAGCGCTGCTCGAGGAGCCGATACTGCTCGTCGATGCGCGGGCCGATCTGCGTGACGAGCTGACGACTCTGCGGCGTCAGGCTGACGATCAGCCTGCGCTGATCCTCCTGCGCGCGCGTGCGGCGAATCAGGCCGTCGCGCTCCATTCTCTCCAGCACGCCCGTGAGGCTCGGGCTCAGGATGCAGCAGCGCTTCGCGATCTGCCCGGCTTCGAGCTCATGAGACGGTTCGCCGTCCAGCACGCGAATGATCCGCCATTGCTGCTCCGTCAGCGCAAATTCCTTCAGGATCGGCCGGAACCGGCCCATCAACGTTTCGCGGGCCTCGAGCAGCAGCATGGCCAGATTGCGGTGATCGAACTTACGATTCATGAGGGTCCTGGAAGGGCAGTTGATCCATCAATCTTAGCAGGGCGAAAATCGTCGGTGACCGCCTTATCAGGGTTATCAGGGTTATCGCGGTTGTTCTTTTCGCATGCTGTAGTTAATATGTTAATCAATTGACCCGGCCGCGCGACGCGGCGGAGGATGAATCGCATGGAGCTGTCTCTCGTCGAACGCGGCGCGCGCGTCGCGACGGTGCCGATCGGCGCCGTCTACGGCGCGCTGCTCAACGATCGCGGCGCGCTCGCGGCGCTTGGCGACGCGGTGCACGCGCCGCCGTACAACCAGCCGCCGCGGGCGCCCGTGCTGTACGTGAAGCCCGCGAACACGCACGCGGGCGACGGCGCGGCCGTCGTCGTGCCGGCGGGCGTCGACGCGCTCGAAATCGGCGCGTCGGTCGGCGTCGTGTTCGCGCGCCGCACGACGCGCGTGCCAGCCGAGCAGGCGCTCGACTTCGTTGAAGGTTTTACGCTTGCAAGCGACGTGTCGATTCCGCATCCCGATTATTACCGGCCGGCGGTGCGCTTCAAGTGCCGCGACGGCTTTTGCCCGCTCGGGCCGGCGATCGTTGCACGCGCAAGCATCCGCGACGCGGACGCGCTCGTGGTGACGGTGCGCGTGGACGGCGAGCGGCGCTACGAGGCGAGCACCGCGAACCTGATCCGCCCGGTCGCGCGGCTGATCGCCGACGTATCGGCGTTCATGTCGTTCGACGCGGGCGACGTGCTGCTCGTCGGCGTCGGCCCGAACGCGCCGCGCGCGGCGGCGGGCAGCGCGATCGAGATCGACGCGCCGGGCATCGGCACGCTGCGTCACACGTTGATCGCGGAGGGGGCGCGATGAAGACCGCGCGCATCGTATTCAACGGCGCGCTGCACGCGGCCGAGCCGGCGGGCGAAGGGCGCGTGCGGCTCGATACCGGGCGCGTGCTTGCCGAGACGGACGTCTCGTGGCTGCCGCCCATCGTGCCGCGCACGACGTTCGCGCTCGGCCTGAACTATGCCGATCACGCGAAGGAGCTCGCGTTCAGCGCGCCCGCCGAGCCGCTCATCTTCCTGAAAGGGCCGAACACGTTCGTCGGCCACCGCGCGCAAACTGTGCGGCCCGCCGACGCCACGCACATGCATTACGAGTGCGAGCTCGCGGTCGTGATCGGCCGCGAGGCGCGGCGCGTCGCGCGCGCGCAGGCGCTCGACCATGTGCTCGGCTACACGATCGGCAACGATTACGCGGTTCGCGACTATCTGGAGAACTTTTACCGGCCGAACCTGCGCGTGAAGAATCGCGACACATGCACGCCGCTTGGCCCGTGGCTCGTGAGCCGCGACGAGATCGGCGACGCGTCGAATCTCGCGCTGCGCACGACGGTCAACGGCGTCGAGACGCAGCGCGGCAACACGCGCGACATGATCTTCGACGTCGCGTCGCTGATCGAATACATCAGCGGATTCATGACGCTCTCGCCCGGCGACCTGATCCTGACCGGCACGCCCGAGGGGCTCGCCGACACGAAGCCGGGCGACGAGGTCGTGACCGAGATCGAGGGGATCGGCCGGCTCGTCAACACGATCGTCGGCGAAGCGGATTACTATCGCGCCGGCTGACGCCGCCGCACAAGGAGAGACGCATGGGCATCAAGCACTGGATCGGCGGCCGCGAAGTCGACAGCCGGGAAACGTTCACGACGTTCAATCCGGCGACGGGCGAGCCGATCGCCGAGGTCGCGTCGGGCGGCGCGCAGGAAATCGACGCGGCGGTGCGCGCCGCGAAGGACGCGTTTCCGAAATGGGCGGGCACGCCGGCGAAGGAGCGCGCGAAGCTGATGCGCAAGCTCGGCGAGCTGATCGAGCGCAACGTGCCCGCGCTCGCCGCGCTCGAAACGCAGGACACCGGCCTGCCGATCTCGCAGACGAGGAAGCAGTTGATCCCGCGCGCGTCGGAGAATTTCCACTTCTTCGCCGAAGTGTGCACGCGGATGAACGGCCGCAGCTATCCGGTCGACGACCAGATGCTGAACTACACGCTGTACCAGCCGGTCGGCGTGTGCGCGCTCGTGTCGCCGTGGAACGTGCCGTTCATGACGGCGACGTGGAAGACCGCGCCGTGTCTCGCGCTCGGCAACACCGCGGTGCTGAAGATGTCGGAGCTCTCGCCGCTCACGGCCGACCAGCTCGGCCGCCTCGCGCTCGAGGCGGGCATTCCGGCCGGCGTGCTGAACGTCGTGCAGGGCTACGGCGCGACGGCGGGCGACGCGCTCGTGCGGCATCCGGACGTGCGCGCGGTGTCGTTTACGGGCGGCACGGTGACGGGCAAGCGGATCATGGAGCGCGCGGGCCTGAAGAAATATTCGATGGAGCTGGGCGGCAAGTCGCCCGTGCTGATCTTCGACGACGCCGATTTCGACCGCGCGCTCGACGCGTCGCTCTTCACGATCTTCTCGATCAACGGCGAGCGCTGCACGGCGGGCTCGCGGATCTTCGTGCAGCGCACGATCTACGACAGGTTCGTCGCGGAGTTCGCGCGGCGCGCGAACAACCTGATCGTGGGCGACCCGGCCGACGAGAACACGCAGGTGGGCTCGATGATCACGCGCGCGCACTGGGAGAAGGTGACGGGCTACGTCCGGCTCGGCGTCGAAGAGGGCGCGCGGCTCGTCGCGGGCGGCGCGGACAAGCCGGCGAACCTGCCCGCGCATCTGGCGAACGGCAACTTCGTGCGGCCGACCGTGTTCGCCGACGTCGACAACCGGATGCGCATCGCGCAGGAAGAGATCTTCGGGCCGGTTGCGTGCCTGATTCCGTTCGACGGCGAGGAGGACGGGCTGCGCGCGGCGAACGACACGTCGTACGGCCTCGCGTCGTATTTGTGGACGCGGGACGTCGGCCGCGCGCACCGGCTCGCGCGCGGAATCGAGGCGGGCATGGTGTTCGTCAATAGCCAGAACGTGCGCGACCTGCGCCAGCCGTTCGGCGGCGTGAAGGAATCGGGCACCGGCCGCGAGGGCGGCGAATACAGCTTCGAGGTGTTCGCCGAGATCAAGAACGTGTGCATCTCGATGGGCGGCCATCACATTCCCCGCTGGGGCGTGTGACGCCCGCCGACAACGAACGATACGCCGCGCGCCGGGGCCGTCGGCCGGCCGCGCGGCAGGAGACTCACGATGGGAAAGCTGTCACTTGCCGCGAAGGTCACGCACGTGCCGTCGATGTATCTGTCCGAGCTGCCGGGCCGGCATCACGGCTGCCGCGCGGAGGCGATCCGCGGCCATCAGGCGATCGGCGAGCGCTGCCGCGCGCTCGGCGTCGACACGATCGTCGTCGCCGACACGCACTGGCTCGTCAACGCCGGTTATCACGTGAACTGCAACGGGCATTTCGCGGGCGTCTACACGAGCAACGAGCTGCCGCACTTCATCCGCGACATGCGCTACGAATATCCGGGCAATCCGGCGCTCGGCCATCTGATCGCGGCGAGCGCGAACGCGCGCGGAATCGGCACGCGCGCGCACGAGATCGACAGCCTCGAGCTCGAGTACGGCACGCTCGTGCCGATGCGCTACATGAACGCCGATCGGCACTTCAAGGTCGTGTCGATCGCCGGCTGGTGCGTGTGGCACTCGCTCGACGAAAGCCGCCGCTTCGGCGAGGCGCTCAGGCACGCGATCGAGGCGAGCGATTCGAACGTCGCGTTCTTCGCGAGCGGCTCGCTGTCGCACCGCTTCAACGACAACGGCAGCCCGGAGGAGGCGATCCACATGATCAGCCGCGAGTTCTACAGGCAGGTCGATCTGCGCGTGGTCGAGCTGTGGAAGCAGGGCGATTTCGCGACGTTCTGCAAGATGCTGCCCGAGTACAGCACGCATTGCCACGGCGAGGGCGGCATGCACGACACCGCGATGCTGCTCGGCCTGCTCGGCTGGGACAGCTACGACAGGCCGGTCGAGATCGTGACCGACTACTTCGCGAGCTCGGGCACGGGGCAGATCAACGCGATCTTTCCGCTGCCGTGAGCGGCGCGCCGTTCGCTTCGCGCGCCGAACGCCATCCTGAAGAAAACGGAGAACCGACATGCCTCACATCATCGTCGAATACACCGCGAACATTCGCGACGACGCACGGATTCCCGTGCTGCTCAAGACGATCAACGAGACGCTGATCGCGCAGGGCGGCGTGTTTCCGACGGGCGGCATCCGCTCGCGCGCGATCGAGCTGCAGGATTACTGCGTCGCGGACGGCACCGCCGACGACGCATTCGTGCACGTGACGCTGAAGATCGGCTCGGGCCGCGACGACGCGACGAAACAGGCCGCGTGCGACGCGCTGTTCGACGCGATCAAGGCGCATTTCGCGGCGCTCTACGCGCAGCGCTATCTCGCGCTGTCGATGGAGCTCGCCGAGTTCAGCGAGACGGGCTCGTACAAGCACAACAACATCCACGCGCGCTACCGGCGCGGCGCGTGACCCCATCCCGACAACAGTGACAATGCTAGATTCCTCCACCATCCAGTTGCTCGCCCGCCGGCTGCACGCCGCGGAGCGCGAGCGCAAGCAGATCCGCCAGATCTCGCTCGACTACCCGGAGATCACGATCGACGACGCGTACGCGATCCAGCGCACGTGGGTCGACATGAAGCTCGCCGAGGGACGCGTGCTGAAAGGGCACAAGATCGGCCTCACGTCGAAGGCGATGCAGTCTTCGTCGCAGATCGACGAGCCGGACTTTGGCGCGCTGCTCGACGACATGTTCTTCGAGGACGGCGCGACGATTCCGGCGCGCCGCTTCATCGTGCCGCGCGTCGAGGTCGAGCTCGCGTTCGTGCTCGGCAAGCCGCTGAAAGGGCCGCACTGCTCGGTGTTCGACGTGTACGACGCGGTCGACTACGTGGTGCCCGCGCTCGAGATCATCGATGCGCGCAGCCAGTCGATCGATCCGGACACGAAGCGCCCGCGCAAGGTGTTCGACACGATCGCCGACAACGCGGCGAACGCGGGCGTCGTGCTCGGCGGGCGGCCCGTGCGGCCGATGGACGTCGACCTGCGCTGGGTCGCGGCGATCATGTCGCGCAACGGCGTCGTCGAGGAGACGGGCGTCGCGGCGGGCGTGCTGAACCATCCGGCGAACGGCGTCGCGTGGCTCGCGAACCGGCTCGCGCGCTTCGACGTGTCGCTCGACGCGGGCGAGATCATCCTCGGCGGCTCGTTCACGCGGCCGTGCGCGGCACAGAGCGGCGACACGTTCAACGTCGATTACGGCCCGCTCGGCGCGATCCATTGCCACTTCGAATGACGGACGACGATGCGCATTCCTGAGAACACGTTCAAGGCCGCGCTTGCGCGCGGGCAGGCGCAGATCGGGCTGTGGCTCGGGCTGGCGAACGCCTATGCGGCGGAGGTCGTCGCGGGCGCGGGCTTCGACTGGCTGCTGATCGACGGCGAGCATGCGCCGAACACGGTGCCGACGATCCTCGCGCAATTGCAGGCGATCGCCGCGTATCCGTCGCATCCCGTCGTGCGCGTGCCGTGGAACGACGCGGTCATCGTCAAGCAGGTGCTCGATCTCGGCGCGCAGACGCTGCTCGTGCCGATGGTGCAGAACGCCGACGAGGCGCGCGCGGCGGTGGCGGCGACGCGCTATCCGCCGCATGGCGTGCGCGGCGTCGGCAGCGCGCTCGCGCGCGCGTCGCGCTGGAATCGCGTCGACGATTACCTGCGGCGCGCGAACGAGCGGATCGCGGTGCTCGTGCAGGTCGAGACGCGCGCGGGGCTCGACGCGATCGATGCGATCGCGCGCGTCGACGGCGTCGACGGCGTGTTCATCGGGCCCGCCGATCTCGCGGCCGATCTCGGGCGTCTGGGCGACCCCGCGCATCCGGACGTGCAGGCGGCGATCGGCCGCGCGATCGCCGCGATCGTCGCAGCGGGCAAGGCGGCGGGCATTCTCAGCGCGGACGAGCGCGCGGCGCGGCGCTATCTCGAAGCCGGCGCGACGTTCGTCGCGGTCGGCGTCGACACGACGCTGCTCGCGCGCGGCGCCGAGCGGCTCGCCGCGCAATTCAGGCCGGCGGCCGGCGGCGAACGGGCGGGCGTGATCGAGGGCGATGTGACGTATTGAGCGAAGCCGACATCGCGCCCAAACGAATTCCGCTTGGGCGAGGCCGCCGGCGATTGTCACCGTTCGGGCGACGGGCGCATCCCGCGCTTTTCGACAACCGTCGCGAAGCGATCGCGGCGCATGAGTGAGCGGCGCATCGCGCCGTTCGATCAGAACCGCTGCTGCATCCCGAGGGTCACGCCGACCTGCGTATCCGCATACCCGAGCGTATCGCGCGACACGCCGACGTTCTGCCCATGCTTCGCGATCGCGAAGCCGCCCGCCGCGTACAGCACCGTGCGCTTCGACAGCGCGTATTGCGCGCGCAGCGACACGAGCGTCGGATCGGCGTCGGCGCCGCCCTTGATGTTCTGGTGATAGACCGCGCCCGTGAGCGAGAACGCCGGCGTGAAGTTGTACGCGCCGCCGATCCAGTACATGTCGCTCAACTGCGTCGCCGCCGCCGTGTGATACGTGCGGCGGTAGTTGCGGTAGCCCGCCATCGTCTTCAGGTTGCCGAAGTCGTAGCTGACGCCCGCGTGAATGCCCTGCACGTAGTTGACGGGGTCCGCGGGCGTCACGCTGTCGGCCGCGCCGTTCTGGCGGTCGAACGTGACGACCGCGGCGAACGGGCCGCTCTCGTAGCCGAGCGCGAAGTCGTACTTCGAGCTCGTCTTCACGCTGCCCGGCACGTTGCCGAAGCCGAACATCGCGCCGAAGCGCAAGCCGCCGTACGCGCCGTCGTAGCGCACCGCGTTCGACGAGCGCGTGAAGAGGCCGTCCTTGCGGCCGCCCGTGGCCGTCGACGACGTCGCCCACGAATAATTCTGCGCGTAGCCCATCGGGTCGAACGGCAGCATGTAGTCGTACGTGACCGTGAAGTTGCGCCCGAGCGTCAGCTCGCCCCACTTGCCCTTGAGGCCCACCGTCGCGCGCCGCGCGAAGATCGAGTCGGGGCCGTCGTCGAACGCGCCGTTCGCGAGATCGATCCCGCTTTCGAGCCGGAACACCGCCTTCAGGCCGCCGCCGAGATCCTCGACGCCGCGCAGGCCCCAGCGCGACGTGTTCTTGTTGCCCGACTTCATCCGGAACGCGCCGCCGCCGTCGGGCGCCGCGTGGTTCACGTATTCGATGCCCGCGTCCATGATCCCGTAGAGCGTGATGCTCGATTGCGCGAGCGCGTGGCCGGCCGAGAGGCTCCCGCACGCGGCGAGGCCGGCTGAGATCGCAGTCGTGCCGGCGATGCGGCGATGCTTTTTCATTTTCGGTGTCTCCGATTGAGTGGTGGTTGTTTTAGGGGGCGCGCACGTTCGCCGTCGGGCGGCGTGCGCGGCCTCGGTCAGCCCGCTTTCGCGAACGCCCAGCAATCGTTCGCCGGGAACTCGAGCCAGTGCCGGCCCGCCGCGCGCGGCACCGTGCCGAACGCGCGCAGCCGCAGCGCGCCGCAATGGAACAGGTACTCCCAGCGATCGCCGAGATACATCGACGCCACGAGCTCGGCGGGCAGCCGGTTCTCGCCGGGGCCGTCCGCAACCTGCACGCGCTCGACGCGAATCACCGCGTGCGCGTCCTCGCCGTGCCGCAGCGCGCCGCGCGCGCGCGCCGCGAGCCGCCAGCCGTCGCCCGCGAGCGTCACGCGCTCGCCGTCGACGGCGTCGACGCGTGCGTCGATCCGGTTATTGCTGCCCATGAACTCGGCCGTGTAGAGCGTGCGCGGCGCGCCGTACAGCTCGGCGGGCGCGCCTTCCTGCTCGATGCGGCCGTCGCGCAGCAGCAGGATGCGGTCCGACATCGCCATCGCCTCGGCCTGATCGTGCGTCACGCAGAGCGCGGACAAGCCGAGCGACACGATCAGCTCGCGCAGCCACGCGCGCGCTTCCTCGCGCAGCTTCGTGTCGAGGTTCGACAGCGGCTCGTCGAGCAGGATCACGGGCGGGTTGTAGACGAGCGCGCGCGCGATCGCGACGCGCTGCTGCTGGCCGCCCGACAGTTGGTGCGGATAGCGCCCGGCGAGGTGGCCGAGGCCGAGCTGGTCGAGCGCGGTCTGCACGCGGCGCTTGATCTCGCCCGATGCGACGCGGCGCAGCCTGAGCCCGTAGCCGACGTTCTCGGCGACCGTGCGGTGCGGCCACAGCGCGTACGACTGGAACACGAGGCCGAGCGAGCGCGCCTCGACGGGCAGGTCGATGCGGTTCGCGCCGTCGAAGAAGGTGCGCTCGTCGAGCCGGATGCGGCCGGCCGACGGCGTCTCGAGCCCCGCGACCGCGCGCAGCAGCGTCGTCTTGCCGCTGCCCGACGCGCCGAGCAGGCACACGACCTCGCCCGCGTTCAATTCGAACGACACGCCCTTGAGGATCGGGTTCGCGCCGTAGCTCAGATGCAGATCGTCGACGATGAGCTTATCCATGCAGTTTCACTCCGAAGCGCAACGCGACGGCGAGTCCCGCGCCGACCATTGCGATGTTGATGACGGACAGCGCGGCGACCTGGTCGACCGCCCCCGTCGCCCACAGCGACACGAGCAGCGCGCCGATCACCTCGGTGCCGGGCGACAGCAGGTAGACGGCCGTCGAGTACTCGCGCTCGAAGATCATGAAGATCAGGAGCCAGGCGGCCAGGAGGCCAAAGCGCACGAGCGGCAGCGTCACGTCGAGCGACACGCGCGCGCGCGTCGCGCCGACGCTGCGGCCCGCTTCCTCGAGCTCGGGGCCCACCTGCAGCAGCGCGCTCTGGATCACGCGCATTCCGTACGCGAGCCACACGACCGTGTACGCGATCCAGATGCTCCACATCGAGCTCTTCAGCTCGCGCAGGCCCGGCACGAACAGGAAGATCCACAGGAACGCGAGGCCGGCGAGCAGGCCCGGCACCGCGCGCGGCAGCAGCACGATGTAGTCGAGCATGCGCGCGACCCAGTCGTGGCGGCGGTGGCCCGCGAACGCGACGAGCGAATAGAAGCCGATCGCGAGCGCGCCGCCGATCACGCCGATGCCGAGCGTGTTGACGATCGCGCGCACGAGGTTGTCCTGCTCGAACAGCTCGACGAAGTTCGCGACGGTCAGCACCTCGGCGAGCGGCACGCCTTCGCCCCAGTTCGTGACGAACGCGCGCAGCACGATGCCGGAGATCGGCACGATCACGGTGAGCGCGAGCCACGCGGCGACGATCGCGAGCGCGACCCAGCGCCATGCGCGCAGCGGCAGCACGGTCGCGCGGCCCGCCTTGCCCTTGACGGTCACGTAGCGGTTCGCGGATTTCAGCAGGTGGCGCTGCAAGAGCACGAGCGGGAACGTGATCGCGATGATGCACACGGCGACGGCCGCCATCAGGTGATACGACGGCACGCCGAGCTTGTTGGTCAGCTTGTACAGGTACGTCGCGAGCACGAGGTGGCCTTCGGGGTCGCCGAGCACGAGCGGCAGCCCGAACACCTCGAAGCCGAGGAAGAACACGAGCACGCCGGAGAAGAGCAGCGCGGGCAGCGTCATCGGCAGGCTCACGTCGAGCGCGACGCGAAACGGCCGCGCGCCCGCGACGCGCGCCGCTTCCTCGACGTCCGAGCCGAGGTTGCGCAGCGCGGCCGACGCGTACAGGTACACGTGCGGCACGTGCGTGAGGCCCACGATGACCGTGATCGCGAAGATCGAGTAGACGTTCCACGGCACGGATTCGACGCCGAACAGCGCCTTGAACCACACCGAGTAGAAGCCCACCGGCCCCGCCGCGACGACGTAGCCGAACGCGAGCACCATCGGCGACACGAACACCGGCGTGAGCACGAGCGGCTCCAGCCAGCGGCGGCCGGGCAGATCGGTGCGCACCATCAGGAACGCGAGGACGCCGCCGAGCGGAATCGAGATGAACAGCATCCCGCCCGCGATGACGAACGAGTTCTTCACGGCGGACCAGAAGTCGGAATCGCCGAAGATGAAGCGAAAGCCCTCGACGCCGAGCGTTCTGTTCGCGTCGAAGAACGGCGCGGACAACAGGCTCTGGAACACGATGAACGCGATCGGCAGCGCGACGGCGATCGTCAGGACGGCGACGACGATCCAGCGCAGCATGCCCGCGAGCGGCCAGAGTCCGCCCGCCGACGGCGCGCCCTGTGCGCCGCCGCCGAGCGCGCCGGGCATGGGCGCGCAGGGGCGGCCGGTGCGGGTTGTAAGCATGAGTTCACCCTTGCGGCCCGCAGGCCGCGTCAACGAGAAGGAAAACGAAGGGAAGGGGCGCGCGCGGCGGCCGCCGCGCGCGCCGTCACGCGCGCGGGCTCAGCGCTTGAGCGCCTGCTGCCACTGCTTGAGGAACGCGAGGCGCTTCGACTGGTCGAGATAGACGAGCAGGCCCGAGCCGATCTGGATCGGCCTGAGCGCGTCGCCCAACTCCTGCGCGAGACTCGTCATCGACGTCTCGCCCGACACGTCCGCGCGGATCGAGTACAGGTTCGCCTGGTTCGCGATCAGCGTCTGGCCGCGCTTCGAAAGCAGATAGTCGACCCACAGCTTCGCCGCGTTCGGATGCTGCGCCTGCCTGGAGATCGTCACGAGGCGGCTCACGACGAGCGTGTAGTCCTTCGGCAGCACGTAGCCGATCGATTTGTCCTTCTTCGCTTTCGCGTATGCATACGAGCCGATGATGTTGTAGCCGACGAGGTTCTCGCCCGACGAGATCCGCTCCATCATCGCGCCCGTGCTCGACTGCAGCTTCGGGCCCGCCGCGCCGATCGCGCGCACGAGCTCCCACGTGACCTTTTCGTTCACGTGCGCGTCCTGCGTCAGATAGTTGAAGCCGACGCCCGATTTCTCGATGTCGTAGGTCGTCACCTTGCCCTTGAACTTCTCGGGCTGCGACTGCAGCAGCCTGATCAGGTCGGCGCGCGTCTTCGGCACGTCGTGCTCGGGAATCAGCCGCTTGTTGTAGACGATCGCGAGCGGCTCGTAGGTCGTGCCGTAAGCCAGCTTCTGGTACTGCGCCCATTGCGGCACGTGCGGCGTCTCGGGCGAATCGTATGCGGCCATCAGCCCGTCGTTGACCAGCTTCACCTGGAGGTCCATCGCCGAGTTCCACAGCACGTCGGCGCTCGCGCTTTTCGCGGCGCTTTCACTGACGTAACGGTTGTAAAGCTCGGTGCTGTTCATGTCGTTGTATTCGACCTTCACGCCGTACAGGCTTTCGAAATCCTTGATGAGCGGGCGCACGAGCGCGGTGTCGGTCGTCGAGTAGACGACGAGCTTGCCTTCCTGCTTCGCCGCGTCGATCACGTGTTGGTAATTACCCGGATAGCCGGCCGGGACCTGTGCGCAGACAGTGCTTGCGGCGACGAAAAGAACGGCGGCGATGCCGGCTGGTGCGTGATGCATGTCTTCCTCCAGTTGCGTCTTTGTTCGGTTCGAGTGACGCGGATGGTAAGCGGTGCGCACTTTCAGCGTGCTTTCATTTTTCGTCACAATCGCTTTCTTTCGATTATGGATTTCCCGAGGTTTTGCTTAATGCGCGTGCTGCTCGTCGAAGACAACCCGATCCTCGCGCAGTCGCTCGCCGACGCGCTTTCCTCCGCGCGCTTCGCGGTCGACCACATGGCGGACGGCGAGGCCGCCGACCACGTGCTGCACACGCAGGACTACGCGCTCGTGATTCTCGATCTGGGGCTGCCGAAGCTCGACGGCCTCGAAGTGCTGCGGCGGCTGCGCGCGCGGCGCAACCCGGTGCCCGTGCTGATCCTCACCGCGCACGGCTCGGTGGAGGACCGCGTGCGCGGGCTCGATCTCGGCGCGGACGACTATCTCGCGAAGCCGTTCGAGCTGACCGAGCTCGAGGCGCGCGCCCGCGCGCTGATCCGGCGCAGCCTCGGGCACGAGCACGGGCGCGTCGAATGCGGGCCGCTCGCGTTCGACAGCGTCGACCGGAGCTTTCGTCTGAACAATGACGCGCTCGCGCTGACGCCGCGCGAGCGCTCGGTGCTCGAGGTGCTGATCCTGCGCAACGGCCGCGCGATCAACAAGGAGACGCTGTCGGAGAAGATCTTCGGGCTCGACGAATCGGTGAACGCCGACGCGATCGAGATCTACGTGCACCGGCTGCGCAAGAAGCTCGAGGGCAGCGGCGTCGCGATCGTCACGCTGCGCGGGCTCGGCTATCTGCTCGAGGCGCAGCCGTCGTGACGCGGCTCAATCTGCGCGCGCAGGTCGCGCTATGGCTGCTGCTGCCGTTCCTCGGGCTGCTCGCGCTCGATTCGTGGCTCACGTACCAGCGCGCGATGAACGCCGCGCACGTCGCGTTCGATCGCACGCTCGCGTCGTCGCTGAAGTCGATCCGCGAGGGCGTGCGGCTCGTCGGCGGCGAGGTGGAGGTCGATCTGCCGTATCTCGCGCTCGAGATGTTCGAGTCGAACGACGGCGGCAAGATCTACTACCTGATCCGCGGCGACGACGGCCGCGCGATCACCGGCTACCGCGATCTGCCGATGCCGGGCGCGGCGGCGGGCGCGCCGCTCTACGCGACTGCGTTCTACGACGCCGTCTATCGCGGCGAGCAGTTGCGGATGGCCGCGCTGCGGCTGCCCGTGCACGACGTGCCGAGCGCGCAGACGCGCGTCGTCTGGGTGATGGTCGGCGAGACGATCGAGGCGCGGCAGGCGCTCGCGCGCGAGATCCTCGTCGGCTCGCTGCTGCAGGAGGGCCTGCTCGTCGTGCTCGCGCTCGGCATCGTGTGGCTCGGCGTCGGGCGCGGGCTGCGGCCGCTGAACCGGCTGTCGGCGAAGGTCGCCGCGCGCGCGGAGGACGACCCGACGCCGCTCGAGACGCTCGGGCTGCCGAGCGAGGTCGCGCCGCTCGTCGAATCGATCAACCAGTACGTCGCGCGCACGCAGCGCATGCAGGTCGCGCGGCGGCGCTTCTTCGCCGACGCCGCGCACCAGTTGAAGACGCCGCTCGCGGCCGCGCAGGCGGGCGTCGAGCTCGCGCTGCGGCCCGCCGAGCGCGAGCGCGTGAACGTGCATCTGCGGCGCGTGAACGGCGCGGTGCGGCAGGCGGCGAAGATCGTCCAGCAGTTGCTGTCGCTGTCGCGGCTCGAATCGGATGTCGCGCCGGCGATCGAGCGCAAGCCGGTCGCGCTCGCGAAGCTCGCGCGCAGCGTGACGCTCGACTGGTCGGGCGTCGCCCGCGCGCGCGGCATCGATCTCGGCTTCGAAGCGCACGCGGGCGTCGACGTGATGGGGCGCGCGGATCTGCTCGGCGAGCTCGTCGGCAATCTGATCGACAACGCGATCCGCTACGCGGGCGACGGCGCGGTGATCACGGTGCGGGTCGCGCGCGACGGCGCGCTCGCGCGGCTCGAAGTGATCGACAACGGGCCGGGGATCGCACCCGACGAGCGCGACGCGGTGTTCGAGCGCTTCTACCGGAGCCACGCGATGCTCGCGGTCGAGGGGACGGGGCTCGGGCTGTCGATCGTGCGCGAGATCGCGCGCGTGCACCGGGGGGCGGTCGAGCTGGACGAGGCGGACACCGCGGGCGAGCGCAACGAGAGCGGCGCGGGCCGCAGGAGCGGCGAGGCGGACGAGGGGCGGGCGACCGAGCATTCGGCGCGCGGCCGCGGGCTCGTCGTGCGCGTCACGCTGCCGGCTCTCGCGGCGTGAACGCCCGGCGTCACGCTCGGTGGCCGACAGTCGCGCACCGGCTGGCGCGAGCGCAACGGCGGCGGTGCGTGCCGCCGCATGTCTCACGCATGCGCGCGACGTGCGCGGATCGGTCGCAGGTCAATCGCCGAATGCGATCTCCGCGTCGACCGATTGCCCGACTTCCAGAAACGCGCCTTCGCCGTTCACGACGATCGCGTTCTTGCCGAACGTCAGCGCGCCGCCGAACTGCGCGCTGCCGCGATAGACGCTCATCGTGTCGGTCGGCTCGTTCGGCCACGCGGGGTCCGGCGCGCCCGTGCGCTGGTCGATCGTCGGCACCGGGCAGCGCGTGCACAGCTTCACGAGGCTCAGGCGCACGCCGCCGCCGTCCGTCTGCACGTCGAGGTAGTCGACGTAGTCTTCCTCGTATGCGTCGAGGCCCGCCAGCACGACGTTCGGGCGGAAGCGGCTGATCGGCACCGCGCTCGCGCCCTTGCGGCGCAGCCGCGCGTTCAGGTCGTCGAGCGACGACTGGCCGACGACGAGGATCGGAAAGCCGTCCGCGAACTGCGCGTACGACGTGAACGCGCCCGTCCACTTCGCGCCGACCACGCGCCGCGCATCGGGCGCGAAGCGCGCGAGCCGCGCGGGCGCGCCGAGGAAATCGCTGAACCAGCGCGCCGCGTGCGTGCCGGTGTCGAGGGCGCTCACGGTGTCGCGCCAGATGGTTGCCGCGAGCAGCTCGGCGCCCGCGAGCGCCGACGCCGCGAGCGGCGTGCGCAGCTCGGGCATCCCCGGCGCGGTGACGACGAGCTCGCGCTCGCCGATCGCCGTGCGCACGAGCGCGAGCCGCGGATGCGTGCGCTGCGTGATCATCGCGCCCGCCGGATCGGTGACCATCCAGTTGCGGTCGTATTCGAGGCCCGTGACGAGCAACTGTGCGCGAATGGTCGCAATGCCCGCACAGGACTTGATCGGATAGACGAAAAGTTCGCTGATGACTGGCATGGCGCGCTCGGGCCGGGGGGCCGGTACGGATTGGAAAAATGGCGGCGGAACCGTGATTCTGCCAGATTGCCCGTGTCCGCAACCGCTGGCGTCCGAGCGCGTCCACTTCGCGCCGAGCGGATCGCGGCCATTGCGCATCCGATGGCGGCGCAATCCGTCACGCGCCGCGCGCGAGCGGGAAGCCGCGATCGAACGTCGGCCGCACGTCGAGCGGGCGCTTCAGCAGTCCCGCCTTCAGGTAGAAGTCCGCGGTGCGCTGCTGCTCGGCGACGATCGTTCCGTCGATCGGCAGCCATTGCGTGCGCCGCCGCTCGAACTGCAGGCGCGCGGCGGCGGGCGGAATGCCGATGATCCGCGCGAGCGTCGCCGAATAGGTGTCGACGTGCTGATACGACCACGCTTGCGCACGCGCGGCCCGCTGCAGGAAGTCGCGCAGCACGTCGCGCTTTGCGGCGATCGCGGCGTCGGTCGCCGCGAGGTAGCTGAGGCCCGACCACAGGCCGCGCCCGTCGACGAGCACGCGCGCGCGGCCGCTCGTTTGCGCGAGCGCGGTGTACGGCTCCCAGGTCGCCCATGCGTCGACCGAGCCGCTCGCGAGCGCGAGCATCGTGTCGGCGGGCGGCAGGAAGCGGAATTCGACGTCGGCGGGTGCGAGGCCCGCCGCGTCGAGCGCCTTCAGCGTGACGAAATGGCCGATCGAGCCGCGCGTCGTGCCGATGCGCTTGCCCTTCAGATCGGCCGCGCCGCGCAGCGGCGCGTCGGGCGCGACGACGATCGCGGTGCCGTACGGGTCCGAGCGGTTCGCGCCGATCACCTTGACGCGCGCGCCGGAGGCGAGCGCGAAGATCACCGGGGCGTCGCCGATCGGGCCGCAATCGACGGCGCCGGCGTTCAGCGCTTCGGCGAGCGGCGCGGCGGCGGGGAACTCGGTCCATTGGATGTCGTAGGGTATGCCCGTGAGCGCGTCCGCCGCTTCGAGCAGCGCGCGCACGCCGCCTTTCTGGTCGCCGGCTTTCAGCAGCGGGCGGGCGCCCGCCTGCGCGCGGGCGGCGAGCGGCGCGGCGAGCGCGGTTGCGGCGGCGTGCGCGAGGAAGCGTCGGCGGGTGGGGTTGGGTGTCGAGGTCATCGGCGTGTCGGGGGTGTGGGCCGTGCGTGGCGGCGGAGCGGGCGGCGGACGGGCGATGCCGATCGCGCCGGGCGAGTTGCGCATGACGTTCGGCGCGATCGCGGCGCTCGGGGCGCCGGCGTGCTGCGCGGCGCGATGTGCGCGATCGATTGCGATTCGGGGGGCGGCGGATTGGTCCGGAATGCGCCGCCGCGGCGATGTCTCTCGTGTTCTCGGTTCATTCGGTGGATTCGAATAGCTGTGGAAGCGCTTGATTTGCTCGAAACGCTCGAAACGCTCGAATCATTCGATTCGCGCGGCGGTTCGTTTCGATCGCCGCACGTTGCGCATTCGTCCGGCGCGTCAATGGATGAACCCGCCTCGCACGTCGCGCACGGGCTGCGCATCGATGCGCAGCAGGAGCGCGGTCAGCGCGTCGCCGCCGCGCGTGGGCGGCGGCGACGGCCGGCCTGGCGAACGCGCCGGCGCGCACAGCAGATCCGCGTCGCGCCAGCCGCGCTCGCCGGGCCGCGCCGCCGCGCGCAGCCAGCCGTCGCGGTCGGCGAGCAGTTGCGCGCCGGCGAACGCTCGTGGCGCGATGCCCGCGAGCGCGGCGAACGTGTCCCATGCGCCGGGCGTCGCCGCGACGCAAGCCGCGCGACCGACTGCGTTCGCCGCCGCGGGTGAACCGCCGTCGCGCCTGACGAGCAGCGTCTGCCAGCGCGCGTCTTCGACGGGCGGCGCGTCCCGCTCGCCGAGCGCGACGACACGCACGCGCTGTCCGCTGCGCCATTGCGCGAGCGGCTGCGGCGAGCCGCCCGCGCAGCGCACGTCGAGCTCGGGCAGCCGCACCGGCAGCGGCCAGCCGTCGCCACTCTGCGCGCCGCCGCGCGCGGCGAGCACGTTCAGGTAGTCGAGCACGGCCCAGACGTCGTCGTCCGACAGCCGGCCCGCGAAACCCGGCATCGTCGGCGCGCCGCGCGCGTCGCGCATGCCGGCGACCACGCGCCAGAACAGCTCGCCGTCGACGCGGCGGCCGAGCAGCGGGCCGACGACGGTCGGCGGCCAGCGTTCGAGCGTGTGCGCGAGCGGACCGTCGCCGCGGCCGTCCTCGCCGTGGCACGCGGCGCAGTGCACGGCATAGAGCCGTGCGCCGCGCACGGCCGACGCGACCGAGAACGGCTCGGGGCGCGTGTGGAAGCTGGTCGGCACGGCGTCGGCGAGCCATAGCGACGGCGCGGGCCACGGCGCGCACGCGGCCGACAGCGCGGCGATCGCGAGCAGGGGCGCGCGCCGCCGGCGTCGAGCGAGCGCGACGATCGCGATCAGCAGCGCCGCGGCGGTCATCGCGAGCGCCGCGGCGAGCGCACGCGCGACGCCGAGATCGAGCCGCAGCGTCTCGGCGGCGACGCGCCGCGCCCACGGCCAAGCGGGCTGGCCGTGCGTGTCCGCCGCGATGCCGAGCGCATGCGCCGCGTGCAGCAGCGCGAGCTCGGCCGCGCGCAGCGCACTCAGCAGCGCGTTCAGCCACGATTCGGCGGGCAGCGCGTTCATCGCTTCGTCGGCGAACGGAATGCGCGATGCCGCGCGCGCGTCGCACCCTGCGCGCGGACCCGGCGCGGCGGCCGAATTGCGGGCTTCGCTGCCGTCGGCTTCGCTGTCGTCGGTCCTGCTGCAATCGTCACCATCGCCGTCACGCCGTCACCGCCGCCTACCAGTCCGCATCGAGCCCGAGGTGCCATAGCGCCTCGCGCCGCAGCTCGGCGAGATGCGGATCGCCGCGATGTCGCGGATAAGGCAGCGCGACGCGCAGCTCCGCGACGATGCGCGCAGGCCGCGGCCCGAACACGATCACGCGTTGCGCGAGAAAGAGCGCCTCCTCGACGTCGTGCGTGACGAGCAGCGCGGAGAACCGCGCGCGCCGCCACAACGCGGCGAGCTCGGCCTGCATCGCGAGCCGCGTCAGCGAGTCGAGCTTGCCGAGCGGCTCGTCGAGCACGAGCAGTTGCGGATCGTTGACGAGCGCCCGTGCGAGCGCGACGCGCTGCGCCATTCCGCCCGACAACTGATGCGGAAACGCGTCGGCGAATTCGCTCAGGCCGACGCGCGCGAGCGCGTCGTCGACGCGGCCGCGCTCGCGGGCGAGCACGCCGCGCGCCTGCAGCCCGAGCGCGACGTTCGCGCGCACGCGCCGCCACGGATACAGCGTCGGGTCCTGGAACACGACGATCCGCGACGGATCGGGCCGCCTGATCGGCGCGCCGTTCTGCAGGAGCGCGCCTTGCGTCGCCGCGTCGAGGCCCGCGACGAGCCGCAGCAGCGTCGATTTTCCGCAGCCGCTCGGGCCCAGCAGCGCGACGAACTCGCCGGGCGCGACCGACAGCGTGACGTCGTCGAGCACCTGCAGCGGCCCGCCCGGCGTGTCGAACCAGTGGCTCACGCGCCGCACGTCGATGCGCGCGCCGCCGGGCGCGTCGGTGGCTGCTTCGATGGCCGCGTCGGCGGCTGCTTCGATGGCCGCGTCGGCGGCCGCCGTTTCCGCCGCCGCGTTCGCGGAGATCTCGCCGCGGGTGCCGGCCGTCCGCGCGGCCATCGCTTCGTTCACCATTTGACGGTTCCTTTCTGCCACGCGAGCGCCCGGTCGCGCACCGCGAACAGCAGCGTGATGAGTCCGGAGAACAGCAGGGCCATCACGATGAGCGCCGCGTACATGTTGACGTACGACGCCCAGCCCTGCGCCCAGCTCAGATACCAGCCGAGGCCCGATTTGACGCCCATCATCTCGGCCGTGACGAGCACCGTGAACGACGCGCTCAGGCCCATGAAGAGACCGACGAACACCTGCGGCAGCGCGGCCGGAATCGCGACGCGCAGCACGAGAAAGCGCGCGTTCGCGCCGAGCGTGCGCGCGACGTCGTAATACGCTTTGTTCACGCCCGCGACGCCGGACCACGTGAGCACCGCGACCGGAAAGCCTGTCGCGAGCGCGATCAGGAACGCGGCGGCCGAATAGCTCGACGGGAAGAAGTAGAACGTGAGCGGCAGCAGCGCGGTGGCGGGCACGGGGCCCAGCACGCGCAGCACCGGATGCACCCAGTAGCCGATGCGCCGCGACCAGCCGATCGAGGCGCCGACCAGAAAGCCCGTGAGCGCGCCGTACGCGTTGCCGATGCCGAGCAGCTTCAGCGTGTTGCCGGCGCTGCCGGCGAGGCGCGGCCAGTCGTCGACATACACCTCGATCAGCGCTTGCGGCGGCGCGAAGAACGGCGTCGGCAGCAGCGCGGTTTTGGCGGTCAGGATCTCCCACGCGGCGAGACCGAGCGGCAGCGCGACGAGCCACGGTCCCGCGCGCCGCAGCGTCGCGAGCCGGGCGGCGGCGCGCGAGTCGGGCGCGGCGCGCGCGAATGCGCTCAGCGCCGCGACCGCGGCCAGCGCGGCGGCGAGCGCCCATGCGGCGATGCCGGTCTCGTCGGTGTACGCCCAGTCGGCGAAGCCGACGATCCGGTTCGGCCACAGCCGCGCGATCGCGCCGAACGCGAGCCACGCGACGGCCGCGACGAAGCCGGTGCGCCACGGCGCGGCTGTGCTCGCGCGCGGCGTGATGGCGTCGCTCGCCGCCGCGCACGCGCCGCAGGCGGAGACGGGCGCGCGAGCGCCGTCGATGGCGGCCGGCGGCGTCGCGGACGATGCGTGTCGGAGCGTTGCCATCGGCTTCACCCCAGCACGTTCGCATAGACCTGCTGCGCGAAGCGCTGCGGGTCCGTCGATTTCCTGATCACGCCGATCCGGCGGAAGTCGTCCGCGTAGAACGCGATCTCGCTTTGCAGATCGACGTTCGTCGGATGATGCGTGTACGTGAGCGTCGCGTACAGCTTGCGCAGGTCTTCCGGATCTATCTTCGGCGAATACTTCGCGAACACCTTCGCCGATTCGTTCGGATTCTCGTGTGTGTAGTCGGTCGCCTGCACGATCGCGCGCGCGAGCGCGGCGGCGGCCGGCCGGTCGTTGCGCACGAGCGCGCCGCGCGCGCCGATCACGCAGCACACCTTGCGCGCATATTCGCCGGTCAGGTTCGTCGCGAGTTCCGCGTACTTGCCGCCGCTGCGCTTTTCGAGCAGATAGAGGTTCGGGTCGCCGTCGGCGATCGCGTGGATCTCGCCCTTGTCGACCGCGACACCGAGCAGGTCGGCCGGATACTGCCGCCACGTGACGTCGCGCTCCGGATCGATGCCGTGCTTCGCGAGCAGGATCGAGAAGAAGTGCTTGCCGGGCGCGGCGAGGTCGCTCACGCCGACTGTCCTGCCCTTGAGCGCCGCGAGCGACGTGACGCCCGCCGCCTTCGCGCCGACGAGCCGCACGCAGCCGCCGTGCGAGCTGCCGATGATCTTCACGTCGAAGCCCGCTTCGAGCGGCTTCAACCACCTGTGGATCATGCCGACCGCGGCGTCGGCCTTGCCGGTCGCGATCGATTCGAGCAACTGGTCAGTCGAGCCGCTGTAGTTGATCAGGTCGACCGACAGGCCGTTCTTCTCGAAGAAGCCGAGTTCCTTCGCGACGACGATCGGCGTGAGGCAGAACGCGTTCTGGTTCCACGCGAACGTGAGCTTCCTGAGCGGCGGCGCGGACCAGACCTTGCGGCCGAGCGTCAGCGCCGGCGCGGCGAGCGCGGCCGCGCCCGCCGCGCGCAGCAGCGTGCGGCGGCTCGATGCGGGCGGCGCGGGCGCATCGGCGGGCGTGCCGCCAGCGGGCGCGGCGTCGGGCGAGAGGGCGTCGGGGGCGGGTGTCATGACGAAGATCTCCAGATGGGGCGAATGAGGTGAGCGGCGGCCGTGCGTCGAGCGCGCTCAGTCGAGCAGGTCGGGCTCGTCGGCGACGAGCGCCGCGTACAGGCTCTCGAACGCGTGCAGCGCGCCTTCCGGGCCGCCGATCTGGCCGTGCGTATGGCGCGCGGTGGCCGCGTCGATCGGGCGCGGCGCGCCCGCGGCCTCGGCGAGCAACTGCGTGTGCGCGGCGTTATCGAGCGCGATATACCACCACGCGGCCGCCTCGACGCTCGGCCCGGCGGTGAGGATGCCGTGGTTGCGCAGGATCACGCCTTTCACGGTGCCGCCGCCGTCCGGCTTCGCGAGCGCGCGGGCGATCCGCTCGCCTTCGCTCGTGTCGACGACCATGCCGGTGAAGTCGTCGAACAGCGCGTGATCCTCGAAGAACACGCAGGCGTCCTGCGTCAGCGGATCGAGCGGGCGGCCGAGCGTCGACCATGCCTTGCCGTGCGTCGAATGCGTGTGCGCGGCCGCGACGACGTGCGGATGCGCGTCGTGGATCGCCGCGTGGATCGCGAACGCGGCCTGGTTGAGCGGCCGCTCGCCGATCACGGTTTCGCCGCGGCCATTGACGAGCAGCAGGTCCGACACTTTGATCCGCGAGAAATGCACGCCGAGCGGGTTGACCCAGAAGTGGTCGGTCAGCTCGGGGTCGCGCGCGGTGATATGGCCGGCGAGGCCGAGATCGAAGCCATGCCGCGCGAACAGCCGGAATGCGCCGGCGAGCCGCTCGCGCCGATGCCGGCGCTGCGCGTCGGCGCCGATGCGCGGCGCGGGCGGATCGAACCAGAATTTCCGCTGCGGATGCGGATTGAGCGTGAGACCGGACGCGGGGCGAGTTTCGGCGGACAGGATGGCGGACATGGCGGTGGGGGCTCGGGGAACTGGTTGGCTGACCGGCTGATCGACGACGTGCCCGATCGCCGGCGGCGCGCGGGACGAACCTCGGCGGCGCTCAAGCAACCTTGCGGGCCGCGTCGCGCGCGGCGACGAGCGCGCGCACGCGCGGGATCAGCTCGCGGCCGTAATCGATCGCGTCGTCGAGCGGATCGAAGCCGCGGATCAGGAACGTCGTGACGCCGAGGTCGTAGTAATCGGCGAGCGCGTCGGCGACCTGCTCGGGCGTGCCGACGAGCGCAGTCGAATTCGAGCGCGCGCCCGTGAGCTTCGCGATCTCGGTCCACAGCCGCTTGTCGACGCGCGCGCCGTGAGCGGCCGCGGCGAGCAGCCGCCGCGCGCCTTCGCTCTGCTGCGGGCTGCCGGCGCCGAGCCCGGCCGCGTCGCGCAGCCGCCGCGTCTCGCCGAGAATCCGGTGCGCGCGCGCCCACGCCGCATCCTCGGTCGCGGCGAGGATCGGGCGGAACGACACCGAGAAGCGCACCTGCCGGCCGTGCGCGGCCGCCGCGGCGCGCACGCGCGCCGTCAGCTCGCGCACCTGGTCGAGTGATTCGCCCCACAGCGCGTAGACGTCCGCGTGCTTGCCGGCCACCGCGAGCGCCGCCTCCGACGCGCCGCCGAAATACACGGGCACGTGCGGCTTCTGCGCGGGCTTCACTTCCGAATGGGCCTGCCTGAAGCGGTAGTGAACGCCTTCGTGATCGAACGGGCGATCCTCGGTCCAGATCCGGCGCAGGATGCCCAGATACTCATCGGTGCGCGCGTAGCGCGCGTCGTGGTCGAGAAAATCGCCGTCGCGCTGCTGCTCGTCGTCGGAGCCGCCGGAGATGAAGTGGACCGCGAGGCGGCCGCCGCTGAACTGGTCGAGCGTCGCGATCTGGCGCGCGGCGAGCGTGGGCGCGGTGAAGCCCGGGCGGTGGGCGAGCATGAAGTGAATGCGCTCGGTGACGGCCGCCGCGTACGAGATCGTCAGCGTCGCCGATGGTCCCGTCGAATGATGCGGCACGAGGATGCGATCGAAGCCGGCGCGCTCGTGCGCCTGCGCGAACGTGCGGACGTAGTCGCGGTCGACCGCGTTGCCGGTCGGTGGATGGATCTCCGACTGCTTCTGACTCTGGATCATGCCGATGATCTCGACGCTCATCTGGGTCTCCGATGCGGGTTGCCCGGCCGCGGCCGGGCGGTTCGATGCCGGCCCGGCGCGCGCCGGAAAAAGCGTGCGCGCGGCGGGACTCAGGAGCGCAGATTACCACCGGGATCATGCAACAGATAAATAATAAATCCCGGAAACCATATCGTATTTGCATGGTTTGCCGGGCCGGACGGCGCGCTTACGCTGTGGGCAATCCGGTTCGTTTGCGCTGCTTCGCGCATCGGTCGGGCGGTTTTTTTCTGACTTTTCTGACTGTTCTGACGATCGATCGGCTCGCCCGCGATCGGTTTCGATGACGGAATGTCCGCAGATGGCTTCTCTTTTTGCTGAATCGTCTTCCGTGCACGCGGACGGCGCGCAAGATGAGCGCGCGTCGGTTGAATCCGCGACCGCCGCGAACGACGACGCCCGGCTCGACGCGGGTCTTGCCGCGAGCCTGGCCGAACTCGTTCCGCGCATCGCCGAGCGCGCGGCGCGGCACGACGCGGACGGCAGCTTTCCGCACGCGCATTTCGAATGGCTGCACGCGCATGGCCTGATCGCGCAGGCCGTGCCGCGCGAGCACGGCGGGGGCGGCGCGACGCTCGCCCGCGCGCGCCGGATCGTCGGCGCGATCGCGCGTGCGGACGCGGCGACCGCGCTCGTGCTGACGATGACCTACCTGCAGCATCGCGCGCTCGGCCGTGCTGACAGCCGCTGGCCGGCGTCCGCGCGGCGCGCGGTATTCGCGAGCGCGGTTGCCGACGGCGCGCTGATCAACGCGCTGCGCGTCGAGCCCGAGCTCGGCTCGCCCGCGCGCGGCGGGCTGCCCGCGACCGTCGCGCGCCGCGACGGCGACGGCTGGCGCGTGAGCGGCCACAAGCTGTACAGCACCGGCATTCCGGCGCTGCGTTGGCTCGCGGTGTGGGCGCGGACGGACGAAGCGCCGCCGCGCGTCGGCGTGTTTCTCGTGCCGCGCGACGCGGCGCGCGAGCACGCGGGCGGCGATGGCATCCGCGTGATAGAAAGCTGGAATCACCTCGGGCTGCGCGCATCGGGCAGCCACGAAGTCGTGTTCGACGGCGTGCGGATTCCGCTCGATCACGCAGTCGATCTGCGCGCGCCGGACGAATGGGCGCGGGCGAGCGCGAGCCAGGCCGACGTCGATGCGCACGCCGACCAGCAAGCATGGATGATCGTGCTGCTTGGCAGCCTGTACGACGCGGTTGCGCAAGCGGCGCGCGACTGGGTCGTCGGGTTCGCGAGCGAGCGCGCGCCGGCGGGCCTCGGCGCGCCGCTCGCGACGCTGCCGCGCGTGCAGGAAATCGTCGGCGAGATCGACGCGCTGCTGCAGACGAACCGCGTGCTGCTCGACGACGCGTCCGCGCGCGCGGACGCTGGCGCGCCGCTTCGCGTCGACGCGAGCGGGCTCGTGAAGTTCACGGTGACGAACCACGCGATTCGCGTGACGGAGCTCGCGTTGCAGCTATCGGGCAACCACGGGCTGAGCCGCCACAACCCGCTCGAGCGGCATCATCGCGACGTGCTGTGCAGCCGGATTCATACGCCGCAGAACGATTCGATACTCGTCGCGGCGGGGCGCGCCGCGTTCGCCGCGCATCGCGATCTCGATGCGCGGTGATGCGCTTCGCGAAGCGCAACGCGAAGCGAATGGCGCGCGGCGCAATGAACCGCGCGGGGAGCGAAGCGCCGCGCCGCATCGCGCGACGTGCGCGCAAAACCGCAAAACGGACGCTGCCGCGACGTTCCGCCCAGGGCCGTCTCGGACCGTCTCAGGCCCGCTCGCGCGGCCGTTTCGCGCTGCCGCCGACTCGCTCGCGCGGCGCTCGCGCGGCGCGTGCCGCATTCGGCTCGCGCGCATCCCCGAGCGTGCGAAACCGCGCCCGCGCGAGCTGCCCGATCGCGCCGGCGGGCTCGGCGAGCCGCGCGGCGTCCACGCGCCGCAGCGCCCACAGATCGATCCGCGGCTTGAAGTCGGCGAGCGGCACGATGTCGAGCGCCTCGCGCAACGGGCTGATCTCGACGAGCGGCAGCGGCGCGAGCCCGAGCCCGAGGCCGTTCGCGACGCTTTGCAATTGCAGCTCGCGCGCATACGTGTCGAGCGTGACGCGCAGCGACAGCCGCTGCGCGTCGAGCGCGCGCTTCAGGCCCGCGCGAAATCCGCAGCCGTCCGGGTTCAGCACCCAGCCGGCTTCGTGGCAGTCGGCGAGCCGGTAGCTGCGGCGCGGGAAGTCGCCCTTGCGCGCAACAACGACGAGCCGCGTGCCGACGAGTCGCTCGCCCGTGACTTGCGGCGGCAGCGCGATCTCGCGCGCGAGGAACACGAGCGCCGCGTCGAGCTCGTCACGGCCGAGCTGATCGAGCAGCGCGCCGCCCCAGCCGGTCGCGACCCGCGGCGCGAGCGCGGGCCAGCGCTCGCCGAGCATCGCGAGCAGATCGAGCAGCAGCAGCTCGCCGATCCCGTGCGTGAGCCCGAGCCGGAACGCGCCAGCGGGCGGCAGCGGCTCGGCGGCGAGCTCGCGCAGCGCGCGCATCTCGCGCAGCACCGCGCGGCATTGGTCGTGCACGCGCCAGCCCATCTCGGTCGGGCGGGGCGGCTTCGTGTTGCGGTCGAGCAGCTCGACGCCGAGCGCTTCCTCGAGGTTCTGCACGCGGCGCGTGATCGCCGGCTGCGTGATGCCGAGCTCGGCTGCGGCCAGGCTCAGCGACTGGCAGCGGACCACGGCGGCATAGGCGTCGATGTCGCTGATTTTCATGTTTGTCTTGCATGGAGTTCGAGGTGCATCATGTCGATCAATCATATTCGAAGAGACTGCCGATGAGCGCGCGTTCTTTGCATAATGAATCCTCCCCGGCTGCGTTGCGCGCGAGCGTGCCGCTGCGCGCGTTCGTGGCCGCGTTCGAGCGGCTCGTCGACACGCGCCCGGACGAGCCGCGCACCCTGCGCGACGGCGCGGCGCTGCTCGCCGATCTCGTCGCGCGTGACGACTGGCTGCCGCTCGCTTACGCCCGTTCCGATCCCGAGCGCTACCAGCAGTTCCTGCTGCATCTCGATCCGGCCGCGCGCTTTTCGGTCGTGAGCTTCGTGTGGGGGCCGGGGCAGGCGACACCGATCCACGACCACACCGTTTGGGGGCTGATCGGCGTGCTGCGCGGCGCCGAGTATTCGCAGCCTTACGCGCTCGCGCCGGACGGACGGCCGCTGCCCGCGGGCAAGGCGGTGCGGCTCGAGCCGGGGCGCGTCGACGCGGTGTCGCCGTCGATCGGCGACATCCATCGCGTGAGCAACGCGTTCTCCGATCGCGTGTCGATCAGCATCCACGTCTATGGCGCGGACATCGGCGCGGTCGAGCGCTCGGTCTATCGCGACGACGGCACGCGCAAGCCGTTCGTGTCCGGGTATTCGCATGCCGGTTGAGCGCGTGCCGATCGAGCGCGTGCACCGGTCTGCGGCGCTTCGCCGCGCGGCGCGCGCTGCGGCCGGCGCGCGCGATCGCCCGATGTCTTTTCCCTGCCGCGCGTCGATCGCCGACGGCGACGCGACGCCCATCCACTCCCGTTTTTTCCGAAGCCGCCTGATCCGATGACCATCGATTCCGTGACCCCATCTTCGCCGGCCTCGCATCGCGTCGCCGATTCCGCTTTGCCGAACGCGCGCGATTGCGCACCCGCGCGCTTGCCGGCGCTATCCGCCGCCGACGTGCGCGCCGCGCTGCTCGCCGGCGCGGAGATCGCGTTGATCGACGTGCGCGAGGAAGACCCATATGCGCGCGGCCATCCGCTGTGGGCCGCGAATTTTCCGCTGTCGAAGCTCGAACTCGACGCATGGACGCGCATTCCGCGCCGCGACACGACGATCGCGATCTACGGCGAAGCGCTCGGCGAGGATCTCGCGCCGCGCGCGGCAGCGGTGCTCGCGTCGCTCGGCTACACGCGCGTGCATCTGCTCGAAGGCGGGCTCGCCGGCTGGCAGGCGGCGGGCGGCGAGCTCTTCATCGACGTCAACGTGCCGAGCAAGGCGTTCGGCGAGCTCGTCGAGGCGAAGCGGCACACGCCGTCGCTGTCCGCGCAGGAAGTGAAGCAGTTGATCGATGCGCGGGCCGACGTCGTGATCGTCGATGCGCGGCGCTTCGACGAATACCAGACGATGAGCATCCCGGGCGCGACGAGCGTGCCGGGCGCGGAACTCGTGTTGCGGGTGCGCGAGCTCGCGCCCGATCCGGCGACGCGCGTGATCGTGAACTGCGCGGGGCGCACGCGCAGCATCATCGGCGCGCAGTCGCTCGTCAACGCGGGGCTGCCGAATCCGGTCGCCGCGCTGCGCAACGGCACGATCGGCTGGACGCTCGCAGGGCAGACGCTCGATCACGGCGCGTCGCGGCGCTTTCCCGAGCAGGTGGACGCGGCGCGGCGCGAGGCCGTGCGGCAGGCGGCGCGCGACGTTGCGCGGCGCGCGGGCGTCGCGCGCATCGCGTCGAGCGAGCTGCGCGCGCTCGAGGCCGACGATCGCACGCTCTATCGCTTCGACGTGCGCACGCCGGACGAATACGCGGCCGGCCACCTGCCGGGCTTCGCGAGCGCGCCGGGCGGCCAGCTCGTGCAGGAGACCGACCATCATGCGCCGGTGCGCGGCGCGCGGATCGTGCTCGCGGACGACGACGGCGTGCGCGCCGACATGACCGCGTCGTGGCTCGCGCAGATGGGGTGGGACGTGCGCGTCGTCGAGCCGGTCGACGCGCGCGAGCGCGGGGAGCGAGGGGAGCCGGCCGCGAGTGCGCCGCAGCCGCAGGCGAGTGAGACGGTGTCGGTCGATACGCTCGCGCAATGGCTGGGCGCGCATGCGGGCGCGGACGCCGGCGCGGCGGCGAACGGGCTTCCCGAAGGACAAGCTGCGCACGGCGATGCGAGCGCGCGGAACACACGGGACGCGCAGGACGCGCATGCACGCGAAGTCCCCGGCGAAGGCGGCGGCGGGCATGCGGATCACCGTGCCGGCGAGCGAGCGGACGACGCGCCAATCGACGTCGCGGTCATCGACGTCACCGCGAGCACGAACTACGTGAAGCGGCACATTCCCGGCGCATGGTATGCGGTGCGCGCACAGCTTCGCGACGCGCTCACACGCATTCCGCGCGCGCGCCGCTACGTGCTGACGTGCGGATCGGGGCAATTGGCCGCGTTCGCGGCGGCGGATCTGCGCGCGCTGCTGCCGGCGGGCACGCCGGTTCACGTGCTCGAAGGCGGCACGCTCGCGTGGCTTGCCGCGGGCTTGCCGGTCGAGCACGGCGAGACGCGGCTGGCCTCGCCGCGCATCGACCGCTACCGGCGGCCATACGAGGGCACGGGCAACGCGGCCGAAGCGATGCAGGCGTACCTCGACTGGGAATTCGGCCTCGTCGAGCAGCTCGGGCGCGACGGCACGCACCGCTTCGACGTGCTTTGAACGTGCGTCGCGCGCGCGATGAGCGGATGACCTGAGCGAGGCTTGCGATCGTTTCGTGCGACGGGGGCGGGAGGCGCGAGAGGGGCGAGAGGGGCGAGAGGGGCGAGAGGGGCGAGAGGGGGCGAGCGAGGGACGCGACCCGATGAAGGGCGCGGCCGATGCCGCGCAGCGCGTTCGACACGATGCGGCGCGAGCCGACGCTGGCCGAAAATCGGCCGGCTGCGCTTCGCGAGCACAGCCGAGGCCGGTTTGGCAAGCTCCGACATCGAATTCGGGCCCGATGCATTCGTTTTTCGTTCGAAGTCCGAAGCCGCAAGTCCGGGGGCCCAATTCGAAGGGGGCGAAGGCCGAGGCCCAATGCCGGGCCGGCGCCCGAACCCAAGCGCCGCCGCCACCTGCGCCGACGTCCGCCCCGGCCGCCCGACGCGCCGCTCCTCCCGCTGCGCAACCCGCGCCCCGCACCCAGGTCATTGAACGAACACGTTTTCGCTTCCGCGGGCACGGGGTTCCGGCCGCCCGGAATCGTCACACGAAAGCTGTCTGGAAGCAATCTGGAAGGACTGTGTGAATGTAAATTCGGGTAAATCCCGTGTCGAGGGGAACCGGTTTCAGCCAACCGCTTGCCCGCCCGCGAAACCCTTGTCCTTGCAGCATTAAAACTAACTGGTTAGTGAATTCCCGCGTTGCGCGGAGCCGACGGATCTTTATTCTTCGTTTTGCAACACGACCGGATCGGTGAGAATGGCGGCCGCATGGGCAGACCATGCCGCGTGACACACCACACAAAAATTTCTTGAGGACGGAGAATCAATGAAAAAGCGCACAGCGGTCGCGATGACGGCCGTCGGTTTGGCGGCTGTCGCCACCGCGCACGCACAGAGCAGCGTGACGCTTTACGGCATCGTCGATAACGGCATCGCGTATCAGAGCAGCAGCACGTCGCTCGGCTCGACGACAGGCGGCCGCTCGGCCGTGAAGATGTCGACGGGCGTGTGGGCGGGCAGCCGCTTCGGCCTGAAGGGCAGCGAGGACCTCGGCGGCGGCTCGAAGGCGATCTTCCAGCTCGAATCGGGCTTCAGCACGGCCAACGGCACGTCGCAGTTCGCGGGCGGCATCTTCACGCGTCAGGCGTGGGTCGGCCTGACCAACCCGACGTACGGTACGCTGACGGCCGGCCGTCAATACACCGCGTACTACACGCTGCTGTCGCCGTACAGCCCGACGACCTGGCTCACCGGCTACTTCGGCGCGCATCCGGGCGACATCGATTCGCTCGACACCAGCTATCGCGCGAACAATTCGCTCGTCTACCTGTCGCCGAAGTTCTACGGCTTCACGTTCGGCGGCTCATATGCGTTCGGCGGCCAGCCGGGCAGCGTGAACGCCGGTTCCACGTGGAGCGCGGGCATCCAGTACATGAACGGTCCGCTCGGCATCGCGGCGGCGTTCCAGCGCGTGAACAACTCGACGTCGGGCGGCGGCGACTGGGGCGCGAATTCGACGACGTCGAACGGCGGCGCGCAGACGGCCGTGTCCGCGATCAACAACGGCTACAAGACCGCGCAGGCGCAGCAGCGCGTCGCGGTGACGGCCGGCTACCAGTTCTCGCCCGCGTGGGACGTCTCGGTGTCGTACTCGAACGTGCAGTACATCCCGGGCGTGAACTCGGCGTTCCGCAACACGGCGATCTTCAACACCGCGGGCGCGGTGCTGCACTTCAAGCCGTCGGCTCAGTGGGATTTCGCGGGCGGCTACGCGTACACGCGCGCGACGCAATCGAACGGCATCACGAGCGCCGCGCAGTACCACCAGTTCACGCTGTCGCAGTACTACAGCCTGTCGAAGCGCACGGGCCTCTACGCGGTCGAGGCGTACCAGCGCGCGAACGGCAAGACGCTCGCGGGCGGCAAGATCATCGACGCGACCGCGTCGATCGGCGACGGCTTCAACACATCGCCGTCATCGTCGCGCAGCCAGGTGGGCCTCGGCGTCGGTCTGATCCACCGCTTCTAAGCGCACGCGTCGGCGCGACGCTTGCGTCGCGCGGGCAGTCGCACGAGCAGCCGGCCTTCGGGCCGGCTGTTTGCTTTGGGCGTGGCGGCGTGCGCTCGCGTCGCGGCATGCCGCGGCATGCGCTGCTCGCCGCGTTTGCCGCGCGTCCGGGCAAGCGATCGGACGGACGCGCCCGATCGGCGCTGGTCAGAACCGGCAGTTCGCGGTGTCTTCGAGCGTCGCAAACGCGCCGTTCAACGTCAGATTGTGATGCTCGATGATTGCGCGTGCGGATAGCGCCGACGTGTCCATGCAAGTGTGCGCGTCGGCGACCAGCACCGGCCGGAAACCCAGATCGGCAGCCGCGCGGCACGTCGTGTCGACGCAGTACTCCGTTTTCATGCCGGTGACGACCAGTTCGTCGATGCCGGCGTCGGCGAGCCAGGCCGCCAGGCCGGTGCCGAGAAAGCAATTCGGGCGGGTCTTGTCGAATAGCGTGTCGACGTTCGCGCGCACGGCAAGATCGGGCAGCAACCGGGTCAGCGGGCTGCCCGGCGCGATCGGCGAGCCCTGCGGGCCCGTGTGCCGGGCCGCGAAAACGGGGGCATCGGCTTCGCGAGCCTTGCCGATCAGCCGGTTGATGTTATCGAGGACGCGGCTTCCCGCGTGGGGCCGGTCGGGGCCGTTGAACAAGCCATGCTGCATGTCGACGATCAGAAGGGCGCGGCGTGAGGCGCGTGGCGCGTTCATCGTGTTTCTCCGGTATTGCCCGCGGCGGACGGAGAAACGACAAGGCCCCGTCCTTCGCGGGCGGGGCCTTGGGTGAATACGTTGAGTGAATCGAAGCCGACGTACTGACCTCACGACCCGCCATCGGCGGTCGTGGTCGTCGTAGTCGCGGTGAAAGTGACGTGGGCCATGCGAGCGATCATGCTGGAAGCCGGGCGTCGCGTCAATCGTCGCTCCGGGTCGTGCCGGCGGCCGGGCGCTGTCGCGCATGGGCGAGCAGCGGCATCGATCGCACATGCCGGGCCGGGCGTGACGGCGCGGCTGTCGGCGGCGGCGTGTGCCGATGCATACCCAATGCACACCGACGCCGAATCGACGCCGAATCGACGCGCTGTTTCGGTCAGCGCTCGACGTCGGCGCGGTAGCCTCGCATGCCGACGCGCAGCACGTTGCCGTCCGGCGTGAACAGGCGGGGGATGTCGGGGGCGGCGGGCGACGGCAGCGCGGGTGCGGGGCGCGGTGCGTCGTCCTCGATCGCGCGCGGCTTCGGCGCGATCTTCACGGCCGTGGGCGGATGATGCATCCGCGCCTCGACGACGTGCGGCGCGACGCGCTTGCGCTTCGCGGCAGGGGCGGCCGGTTTGCGGGCAGGCGGGTCGTGGCGCGCGCCGGTGCTCGAGCCGGTGCGCGCTTCGGGCGGATTCCAGATCTCGACGTAGCGTTCGCCCGCCAATGTCGAGGCTGTGAAAGCCAACAACAGCAATCCGCATCCAACCAGTTTCACTATGTCTTCTCCGTGGCCCGTCCCGCGATGCCCGATTCGCCTCGGCCGCCGCGCCGAAGCGCGAGCGGCTCGGCGGGCTGCCCGGCAGCACGCGATTCTCGCATGGAAAACCGGCGGCGCGAGCTGTATGAATATACAGCTTTTTCCGACGATGTCCACTGCCGCGGCGCGCTCCGTCGGACGGTGTCGGTTTTTCGCCGCATCGACGGATTTGCTCGTGCGCATCGCTTGACGCCACGCGGTTTGATCCGTTCGGGATACGGTATACCTTTGTTCGACACGCGCCGGGCGACGCTTGCGCCCGCCCCGGCGCGAACCGCGTGCCCAGCGTGCCCATCGAGGAGGAAGACATGGAACCATCCAGCCAGGCGTTCGCGCCGCCGCTCGTGCGCGACGATCGCGACGGCGTCGCGACGTTGCGCCTGAACCGGCCGTCGCAGTTCAACGCGCTGTCGGAGGCGCTGCTCGACGCGTTGCAGTGCGAGCTCGCGGCGCTCGCCGGCGATCCGCGCGTGCGCTGCGTCGTGCTCGCCGCCGAAGGCCGCGCGTTCTGCGCGGGCCACGATCTGCGCGAGATGCGCGGCACGCCCGATCTCGCGTACTACCGCGACCTGTTCGGCCGATGCAGCCGCGTGATGCAGGCGATCCGCGCGCTGCCCATGCCCGTCGTCGCGCGCGTGCACGGGATCGCGACGGCGGCGGGCTGCCAGCTCGTCGCGTCCTGCGATCTCGCGATCGCTGCCGACACGGCGCGCTTCGCGGTGTCCGGCATCGACGTCGGGCTGTTCTGCGCGACGCCCGCGGTCGCGCTGTCGCGCAACGTATCCGCGAAGCGCGCGTTCGACATGCTCGTCACCGGGCGCTTCATCGACGCAGCGACGGCCGTCGACTGGGGCCTCGTCAACGAGGCGGTGCCGGCGGACGCGCTCGACGCGGCCGTCGCGCGCACGGTCGCGGCGATCCTGTCGAAGAGCCCGGCCGCGGTGCGCTACGGCAAGGCGATGTTCTACCGGCAGCGGCAGATGCCGCTCGACGATGCATACGCGTATGCGTCCGACGTGATGGCGCGCAACATGATGGAAGCGGACGCGGGCGAGGGCATCGACGCGTTTCTCGACAAGCGGCCGCCGCGCTGGCGGACGTGAGCGGCGGGTGCATGCGCATGCCGCGCGCGGGGCGGCCGCTCACGGGCGTCGCATGCGGCGCAGTGGGATCGTGCGAGCCGATGCGGCGACGCGCAGAAGCGCCGGCCCGTGCTCCGCTCAGCGCCCGTGGCTCCCGGTCCGTGCGGGCTCCGCGTGCGCGGTGGCAGCGGGATACGGATCGACGAGGACCGGCACGCGCCGCGCGAGCGCGCACATCAGCTCGTAGCCGATCGTGCCTGCGGCTTGCGCGACGTCGTCGACGCGCACCTGCTCGCCCCACAGCTCGACCGTCGAGCCGACGCCCGCGTTCGGGCACGGCGTGAGGTCGACGGTCAGCATGTCCATCGACACGCGGCCGACGACTTGCGTGCGCACGCTGTCCACAGCGATCGGCGTGCCGGTGGGCGCGTGGCGCGGATAGCCGTCCGCATAGCCGCACGCGACGACACCGATGCGCATCGCGCGCCCGGCCGCGAAGCGGCGCCCGTAGCCGACCGTCTCGCCCGGCGACAGCGTCTGCACGCCGATGATCCGGCTCGTGACCGTCATCGCGGCCCGCAGCGGCACGTCCGCGACGTGGCGGGTCGCGCCCGTCGGCGACGCGCCGTACAGGATCGTGCCGGGCCGCACCCAGTCCCGGTGCGCGCGCGGATGCCACAGCACGGCGGCCGAGTTCGACAGCGTGCGCTCGCCGGGCAGGCCGTCCGTCGCGGCGTCGAACATGCTCATCTGCCAGTCGATCTCGCCGTCGTCGGCGTTCGCGAAATGCATCATCAGCGCGATGCGGCCGATCGACGGCGCGGCGGCCGCGCGTTCCCACGCGGCGCGGAACGCGTCCGGACGATAGCCGAGCCGGTTCATCCCGGAGTTCATCTTCAACTGGATGTCGATCGGGCGCGCCGTCTTCGACGACGTCAGCAGCTTCAAGGGCTCGTCGCCATGCACGGCGACCGTCAGCCGATAGCGATCCGCGGTCTCGACGTCCGCCGCGTCGAAGATGCCTTCCAGCAGCAGCACGGGCTTCGTCCAGCCGAGCTCGCGCACGCGCACCGCTTCGTCGAGGTCGAGCAGCGCGATGCCATCCGCGCCGGCGAGCGCCGGATAGATGCGCTCGATGCCGTGACCGTAGGCGTTCGCCTTGACGACTGACCAGACGCGCGAGCTCGGCGCTTTTTGCCGGACGATTGCAAGATTGTGCGCGACGGCGTCGGGGTGAATGCGGGCGACGATGGGGCGGGGCATGAATCTCTCTGCGAAGTCAAGGCGGCGCGCGCACGTGTGCGACGCGTCGCGAGGGTGAAACGGAGGCGACCGTTCGGTGAATATCCGCCGTGTGAAGCGCCATAGCCAGTGTCGGCCGCTATGGTATGTGCTTGGCGATGGTTTTATTTAATGTATTTGTCGTAATTTCAGTAAAAACTGATGAGCGCGGCACGCGGTTGGCGCGGCGTTGCGCGCGCGAACGGTTCGTTGCATGTGAACGAAGACCGGGGAACCTCGCCGCGCGAGACGGTCCATGCAAAAAGGGCGACGCGCATCGTCGACCAGCCGGACGCTTCCGGCAAATGGGAATGGAATCTGCGCGCACGCGAGATCGGATGAATCGCGCGCGTTGCTTTCGATCGCCGTACACCTTGCAATTAACCGCGTCTGCAACGAGGATTGTTCGTTCGCCGGAACTTCAGAATTCGCGGCTCGCGCGTCGTCCGCCGCGCCGCAGCGGCGTACGATGTGCCCGACATCCGACGTGTTTTGCAACCGGAGGCGCTTTCATGACTCAGTCAAGTCATACCGTCAAGGTTCCTGGCCCGGACCATCCGATCACGATCGAGGCGACGGGCGAGCGCGTCGTCGTCAAGGCGGCCGGCCACACGCTCGCCGACACGCGCGACGCGCTCACGCTGCGCGAGGCGTCGTATCCGCCGGTGCAGTACGTGCCGCGCAAGGACGTCGATCTCGCGCGACTCGAACGCACGACGCACGAGAGCCACTGCCCGTACAAGGGCGACGCGTCCTACTACAGCATCAAGGGCGCCGGCGAGCGCGGCGTCAATGCGATCTGGTCGTACGAAACGCCGCACGACGCGGTCAGGCAGATCGCCGGCCATCTCGCGTTCTATCCGGATCGCGTCGACTCGATCAAGATCGGCTGACGCCGAAACATTCATCACGCCAACGGGGTGCGCCGCGAAAGCGGTGCGCGCGCGCGGCGTCGCGATCGCGGTCGCGACGCCGCGCGCGTGTCCTATTCTTTGTTGCATGGGTTCACGGGCGTTGCACGGCGCGCGGGCGAGCCATCCAGTCGGGACGATGCACATGACGAAGAACGAAGAAACGGCGCGCAGTCTCGCGTCGGACCTCGCGCGCGGCTTCACGGACGTGCGCCGATACAGCGTCGAGCTCGCGGAGCCGTTGTCCGCGGAGGACCAGGCGCTGCAATCGATGCCGGACGCGAGTCCGACGAAGTGGCATCTCGCGCACACGACATGGTTCTTCGAGACCGTGGTCCTCGCGCGGCATGCGCGCGGCTACAAGCTGTTCGATTCGCGCTATCCGTATCTCTTCAATTCGTATTACGAAGCGCTCGGCCCGCGCCATGCGCGGCCGCAGCGCGGAATGCTGTCGCGTCCGTCGCTGGACGACGTGCATCGCTATCGGCGTCACGTCGACGACGCGCTGCTCGGCCTGCTGCGCACGTCCGATCTGCCGACGCTGATCGCGATCGAGCCGGAGATCACGCTCGGCCTGCATCACGAGCAGCAGCACCAGGAGCTGATCCTGACGGACATCCTGCATGCGTTCTCGCTGAATCCGCTGCTGCCCGCATATCGAAGCGGCGACGCGACGCCTTCGGCCGATGCGCGGCGCACGAACGGCGCGATGCGCTGGCTGCCGCGGCCGGGCGGCATCGTCGAGATCGGCCACGACGGCCGCGGCTTTTCGTTCGACAACGAACGGCCGCGCCATCGGACGATGCTGCATCCGCACGAGATCGCGGACCGGCTCGTGACGAACGGCGAATACGCGGCGTTCATCGACGACGGCGGCTACGCGCGCCCGGAGTTCTGGCTGTCCGACGGCTGGGCGATCGCGCAGCGCGAAGGGTGGAAGGCGCCGCTCTACTGGATCGCGTCCGACGGCGGCGAAGGGCTCGGCTGGCGCGAGTTCGGCTTGGGCGGCCTGCGGCCGCTGATGCGCGACGCGCCCGTGTCGCACGTGAGCTTCTACGAAGCGGCCGCGTACGCCGAATGGGCGCGCGCGCGGCTGCCGACCGAGGCCGAATGGGAGGCGGCGTTCGACGCGCCGGGCATCGCGCAGATGACGGGCTGCGCGTGGCAATGGACGCGCTCGTCGTATGACCCGTATCCGGGTTTTCGCCCGATGGCGGGCGTCGCGGCCGAATACAACGGCAAGTTCATGATCGGGCAGCAGGTGCTGCGCGGCGGCAGCGCCGCGACGCCGCCCGGGCATGCGCGCGCGACGTATCGAAACTTCTTTCCGCCGGCCGCGCGCTGGCAATTCACGGGAGTGCGTCTTGCGAGAGATCTCTGAACGGATGGATGAAGTCGCCGCGGGCGTGGCGATCGACACGATGCGCGACAGCGCGTTCGGCCATGATCTGCTCGCGGGGCTGCGCCGCTCGCCGCGCAGCATCGCGCCGAAATATTTCTACGACGCGGCGGGTTCCGCGTTGTTCGACCGCATCTGCGAGCTGCCCGAGTACTATCCGACGCGCACCGAGCTCGCGATCCTGAAGCGCCGCGCGCACGAGATCGCCGCGCAGATCGGCCGCGACGCGAACCTGATCGAATTCGGCGCGGGGTCGCTGTCGAAGATCCGCGTGCTGCTCGACGCGTGCGCGGCGTCGAATCCGCCCGTGCGCTATCTGCCCGTCGACATCTCGGCCGAGCATCTCGCGCAGTCGGCCGCCGCGTTGCGCGACGCGTATCCGTGGCTCGACGTGCAGCCCGTCGTCGCCGATTATCTGCAGTCCGAGCAATTGCGCGCGATCGAGCGGGTGAATGGGCGGCGTGTCGGCTGCTTCCTCGGCTCGACGATCGGCAATTTCTCGCGGGACGAGGCTTCGGCGTTCCTGCGGCGCGCGGCTTCGCTGCTCGAGGGCGGCGGGCTGCTGATCGGTGTCGATCTCGTGAAGGACGTGTCGATCCTGCATCGCGCGTACAACGATGCGGCGGGCGTGACGGCTGCGTTCAACCTGAATCTGCTCGAGCGCGCGAACGCCGAGCTGGGCGCGGATTTCGCGCTCGGCGCGTGGGCGCATCGCGCGTTCTATGACGTCGACCATCAGCGCATCGAGATGCATCTCGTGAGCCGGCGCGCGCAGACGGTGCGCGTGGCGGGCTACGCGTTCCGGTTCGAGGCGGGCGAGACGCTGCATACCGAGAACTCGCACAAGTTCACGGTCGACGGGTTTCGCGCGCTCGCGCAGGCGGCGGGGTTCACGCCGGGGACAGTGTGGATCGACGATGCGCGGTTGTTCAGCGTGCATTGGCTCGAGAGTCGCGGGTGAGGCGGTAGCGGACTGCCGCATCGTGATTGCGCGCCGCGCCTTTCCGGAGCAGGAGGGGTTCGGCAGCCCCCGGCTCCGGCGAGCGTCAGCCGTCCGTCGAGACCGTCACAGCCTCCCACGCACGGATCTCGTCCGCCAATGCCGACAACCTGTCGCGCACGAGCCCGAGTGCATCGCTACCGGGCAAAAGATGTGCGGGAGGGCGGTCCGCGGCAATCGCGGCGGGCATCGCGCGCTGCTTTTTTGGGATCGCCCGGTTGCTTGCCGCTTTTCTCCTCTCGGGCTTGGCATCAGGTCGAAGCGCTCGTGATCGCCCGAGCGGTGCGCGCGAAAGCGCGACCACGACGCGAGCACCGGCGTGACGAGCAGCACGCCGACGAAATCGGACGCCGCCCACACAAGGCCGACGCCGACGAACGGCGCGCCGTTGACGACCGTGTACCAGGCCGCCCCGCCGATCGCGCCGAGCACGCCCGCGATCACGCCGGCGAGGATCACCGAGCGCAGGAAATACAGGCCTTCGAGCGAGAAACGGATGCGCCGCACGAACCCTACCGCGAGCGCGGCCGCGCCGACCTCGTCGATCGCGAACAGCGCCGCGTTGAACAGGTTGCCGTGCTCGATGCCCGTCAGCGCGAGCTGCGCGACGAGGAACGCGGCGGCCAGCATCGGCCATTCGCGCACGGGCCGCAACATGAATGCGCCGATCGTCACGCCGGCCGGCAGCCAGATGTAGCCCGTCATCCGGACGGGACCGTTGAGCGCGTGCGAGAGATAGCCGCTCGCGAGATACAGCGCCGCCCAGAGCAGCGCGGCGACGAGTTCCGTCCGGGAACGCTTGGTGTTCATCTAGGATTCCTGTGTGCTGCGCCGCGCAGGCGAGCGCGCCGGTTCGTTCGTCGGAGCCGGCGCGCGCCGCTGGCCCTGCGGATGCGCGATGCGCGAATGATATGCGTGCGTCACGCGCGTTGGAATACCGAAGGGGGCGTGAGGCGTTGCGGTATCGGGGCATCGGCGCGCCGATGCCGGGGTGGCGTGGCGAAAGATCGCGCGTCGCCGTCGCCGTCACCATCGACGACGACGCGCGTCGCGCGACCGGTCGACCGCGCTTTCGGGCGCATTCCATGCCGCGCCCAGGGCCGATGTTCCGTTACTAGACGACCGGTCTAATTCCACGTTATCATCCACCCCCATGAACGCCGCAACCACCGCCGACGTCCGGCAGCACATCCTCGACACCGCCAAGCCCATCATGCTCTGCAAGGGCTTCACGGGCGTCGGCCTGAACGAGATTCTGGTGGCGGCCGGCGTACCGAAGGGGTCGTTCTACCATTATTTCGGGTCGAAGGAGGCGTTCGGCGAGTCGATCCTCGAATCGTATTTCGACGACTACCTCGCGCACCTCGACGAGTTGCTCGTGCGCGGCTCCGGCGCCGCGATCGACCGGCTGATGCGCTACTGGACCCAATGGCAGCAGATGCAGACGGGCAACGACCCGGAAGGCAAGTGCCTCGTCGTCAAGCTCGGCGCCGAGGTCTGCGATCTGTCGGAGGCGATGCGCGCGGCGCTCGAGCGCGGCACGTCGCAGATCGTCGCGCGGCTCGCCGCGTGCATCGCGGCGGCGTTCGACGACGGCTCGCTGAAGGTCGACCTCGATGCGCAGCAGACGGCCGCGATGCTGTACGAGCTGTGGGTCGGCGCGACGCTGATCGAAAAGATCCGGCGCAGCGGCGAGCCGCTCGCGGTCGCGATGGCGAGCACGCGCCGCATCCTCGGTCTGCCGGGAGCGCGCTGAACACGAATGTCATGCGCGGCGGCGCGGACGATGGAAATCGCGCCGCCGCGTTTTTTGCGGCCATTTTATAGACGACTGGTCTAATAGCGGGCCCGCCCAGGCCGCGCCGCCTGATTCTCAAGACTCCAAGGAGGGCATCCAGATGAAGATTCTCGTGGTTCTTACTTCGCACGACGAACTCGGCACGACCGGCAAGAAAACCGGTTTCTGGCTCGAGGAACTGGCCGCGCCGTACTACGCGCTGCAGGGCGCCGGCGCCGAGCTCACGCTCGCGTCGCCGCGCGGCGGGCTGCCGCCCGTCGATCCGAAGAGCAGCGATCCGGCGTTGCAGACCGACGCGACGCGCCGTTTCGACAAGGATTCCGAAGCGCAGGCCGCGCTCGCGTCGACGCGCAGGCTCGCCGGCGTGTCGATCGACGATTACGACGCGGTGTTCTACCCCGGCGGCCACGGCCCGCTGTGGGACCTCGCCGAGGACCGTCATTCGATCGCGCTGATCGAGCGCGCGATTGCGACGAACAAGCCCGTCGCAGCCGTCTGTCACGCGCCCGGCGTGCTGCGCAACGTGAAGGGGCCGTCGGGCGAGCCGTTCGTGAAGGGCCGCAACGTCACGGGCTTCTCGAACAGCGAGGAGGCGGCCGTCGAGCTCACCGAGGTCGTGCCGTTCCTCGTCGAGGACATGCTGAAGACGAACGGCGGCCGCTACTCGCGCGCGGCCGACTGGGCGCCGCACGTCGTCGTCGACGGGCTGCTCGTCACCGGGCAGAACCCGGCGTCGTCGGAGCCGGTTGCCGAAGCGCTGCTCGATCTGCTCAAGACGTGACGCGCGGCGCGAGCGGCCGCTCAGATCGCAATCGCAGCATCACCCGAGTTACCCCACCGACCGCAACACGAATACCGAAGGAGTCGTAGATGGCCGCGTTGTTCGAACCGTTTCAACTGAAGGACATCAAGCTGCGCAACCGCATCGCGGTGCCGCCAATGTGTCAGTACGTCGCCGAGGACGGCGTGCCGAACGAATGGCATCACGTGCATCTCGCGGGCGTCGCGCGCGGCGGCGCGGGGCTCGTGATCGCGGAGGCGACCGCGGTGTCGCCGGAAGGCCGCATCACGCCGGGCTGCACCGGCCTCTGGAACGACGGGCAGGCCGCCGCGTTCGCGCGCTCGGTCGACGCGATCAAGGCCGCGGGCGCGGTGCCCGGCATCCAGCTCGCGCACGCGGGGCGCAAGGCGAGCGCGAACCGGCCGTGGGAAGGCGACGACCACATCGCCGCGGGCGACGCGCGCGGCTGGCAGACGATCGCGCCATCGGCGGTGCCGTACGGCGCGCATCTGCCGAAGGCGCCGCGCGAGATGACGGCGGACGACATCGCGCGCGTGAAGGCCGATTACGCGGCGGCCGCGAAGCGCGCGCTCGACGCGGGCTTCGAATGGCTCGAGCTGCATTTCGCGCACGGCTATCTCGCGCAGAGTTTCTTCTCGGTGCATTCGAACCGGCGCACCGACGCGTATGGCGGCTCGGCGGAGAACCGCGGGCGCTTTCTCGTCGAGACGCTCGCGGCCGTGCGCGAGGTGTGGCCCGAGCGTCTGCCGCTCACCGCGCGCTTCGGCGTGATCGAGTACGACGGCCGCGACGAGGAGACGCTCGCCGAATCGATCGGGCTCGCGAAGCGCTTCAAGCAGGAGGGGCTCGACCTGCTGAGCGTGACGATCGGCTTCTCGACGCCGGACGCGCGCATTCCGTGGGGCCCCGCGTTTCTCGCGCCCGTTGCCGAGCGGGTGCGCCGCGAAGCGCAACTGCCCGTCGCGTCCGCGTGGGGGATCGATGCGCCGGCGCTCGCGGAGCGCGTCGTCCGCGACGGGCAGCTCGATCTCGTGATGGTCGGCCGCGCGCATCTCGCCGATCCGCACTGGCCGTATCGCGCGGCGCTCGAGCTCGGCGTCGATCGCGCGTCCTGGACGCTGCCCGCGCCGTATGCGCATTGGCTCGAGCGTTATCGCGCGGCGTGACGGTGCGACGCGCCGGCGCTTCGTCGGTGTCGAGGCGGCGAGGCGGCGAGGCGTTCGCGCGTGCGCATCAAGCGCGTCGGCGGCCGCGGCTTCGAATGCGTGATGCCGTATGTTCGTTGCCAGTCTGCTGCATGCCATGCCGCCGCGCATGAGGTTCGCGCAGGTGCGTGAAGAGCCTCCCATGTCCGATCGGCGTCGTCATGGCGTGGGCGGTTCCGTAGAAGGCGGACGGTGCGATGTCGTCCGCCTGGAATGAAATTGTCGGCCCGATATCGCGCGTCGCGCTCGGCGCGTCATCTTTCTGCAATGAATCGCGAGCCGCATTCAGCCGGCGAAATGCGGCGCACGTTTCGCTCTCCGATTGATATCGATCAACTCCCGGCCCGCATCGATCGCCGACAGTTTTCGGGCGAGCGGCGCGAGGCCGCCTGCCCGCGAACATGAAACGCAGCCGGGCATTCACGGCGTGAATGCGCCGCCCTCGCGCATCCTCGCGCAACCCGAACCGCACCGCGCGATTCCGCGCGCCGCCCGCCCCCGTCGAACGACCGTCGAAGGAGATCCCAATGCGACTTCAGCACAAGCGTGGCTTGATCATCGGCATCGCAAACGAAAGCAGCATCGCGTTCGGCTGCGCGCGGATCATGCGCGAGCAGGGCGCCGAGCTCGCGATCACGTACCTGAACGAGAAGGCCGAGCCTTATGTGCGGCCGCTCGCGGAGCGTCTCGACAGCCGGCTCGTCGTGCCGTGCGACGTGCGCGAGCCCGGCCGGCTCGAAGGCGTGTTCGCGCGCATCGCGCAAGAGTGGGGGCAGCTCGACTTCGTGCTGCACTCGATCGCGTACGCGCCGAAGGACGACCTGCATCGCCGCGTGACCGACTGCTCGCAGGCGGGCTTCGCGATGGCGATGGACGTGTCGTGCCATTCGTTCATCCGCGTCGCGCATCTCGCCGAGCCGCTGATGGCGAACGGCGGCTGCCTGCTGACGGTCACGTTCTACGGCGCCGAGCGGGCGGTCGAGGACTACAACCTGATGGGGCCCGTGAAGGCGGCGCTCGAGAGCTCGGTGCGCTATCTCGCCGCCGAGCTCGGGCCGCGGCGCATCCGCGTGCACGCGCTGTCGCCCGGGCCGCTGAAGACGCGCGCCGCATCGGGCATCGATCGCTTCGACGCGCTGCTCGAACGCGTTCGCGAGCGCACGCCCGGCCATCGTCTCGTCGACATCGACGACGTCGGCCAGGTCGCCGCGTTCCTCGCGAGCGACGACGCGGCCGCGCTGACGGGCAACGTCGAGTACATCGACGGCGGCTATCACGTCGTCGGCTGACGGCGCTGCTCGGCGAAGGCGTCGGCAGCGAAATTCTGCGGCTCGCCGAGGACGAAGCGCGCAAGCGCGGCTGCGGCGCGGCCCTGCTCTACATGATCAGCGTCCAGGCGCCCGCGTTCCACGAAAAGTTCGGCTGGCGCCGCTTCGGCGAGGTGCCGTGCGATCCGCCCGGCACGAGCCGCGTGTTCATGACGAAAACGCTGCGCTGAACCCGGCCGCGCGCGACGGTCGGCCGCCGCGCCGGCGCGCTCGCGCGCATCCTTTAAGATGGCGGTGTCGGCGCGCCGCGCTCGCATATTTTGCCAAGAGTCCTCATGGTCCAGAACGCGTCTGTCCCGCCGGAGCCCGCCGGCCGTCCGAAGGCCCAGTCGATCGCGCTCGGCGCGCTGTATGCGGCGCTCGTCGCGCTCGCGTTGTGGGTGATCCGCGATTTCGTGCCGGCGATCGCGTGGGCGTGCGTCGTCGCGATCGCGCTGTGGCCCGCGCTGCGCCGGATCGACGCGCTGCCCGCGTTCCACGGCCGCGCGACGCTCGTCGCCGCCGCGCTGACGTCGGCGGTTGCGCTCCTCGTCGTCGTGCCGATCGCGGCGGGGCTCGTCGAGGCGGTCGAGCAGAGCCACGAACTGCTCGGCTGGCTGCATCGCGCCGAGCAGACCGGCATTCCGGCGCCCGACGCGCTGTCGCATCTGCCGTTCGGCTCGCAGCAGGCGAGCGCGTGGTGGCAGGCGAATCTCGCGAAGCCGCTGCATCCGGCGAGCGCGGTGAAGAGCGTCGACGGCGGGAGCGTCGTCACGTTCGGCCGGCACTTCGGCTCGCGGCTCGCGCACGCGGCGGTGCTGTTCGGCTTCATGCTCGTCACGCTGTTCGTGATCTTCCAGGCGGGCCCGCGTCTGTCGGGGGCGCTCCTCACCGGCGTGCGGCGCGCGTTCGGCGAAAGCGGCGCTGCACTGCTGCGGCGGATGGCGGCCGCCGTGTACGGGACGGTGACGGGGCTCGTCGTCGTCGGCTTCGGCGAAGGCGTGCTGCTCGGGCTCGCGTACGCGTTCGCGGGCCTGCCGCATGCGGCGCTGCTCGGCCTCGTCACCGCGGTCGCGGCGATGCTGCCGTTCTGCGCGCCGCTCGTGTTTGGCGGCGCGGCGCTGTGGCTTTTTGTGCAGGGCGCGCTCGGCTGGGCGATCGGGCTCGCGGCGTTCGGGGCCGTCGTCGTGTTCGTCGCCGAGCACTTCGTGCGGCCGGTGCTGATCGGCAGTTCCGCGCGGCTGCCGTTCCTGCTCGTGCTGTTCGGCATCCTCGGCGGCGCGGAGACGTTCGGGCTGCTCGGCCTGTTCGTCGGCCCCGCATTGATGACGGTGCTGACCGTGCTATGGGCGGAGTGGGTCGATTGACGGCGCGCGCCGAACGAACGGCGCGTTGTTTTTCCGGCTGTTTTTAAAAATTCAACAAAAAGACAGCGAAACGTCGATTAGCATGCAGTTTTCCACTGCGACGGCATCGTGCCGCCGAGCTAGAGCAGCATGCCAATCCAGACGACGAACCGCACCGTTTCCGCCCTTGCTTGCCCGCTCGCCGCCGCGCTGCTGATGAGCGGCTGTTCGTGGTTCAGCGGCTGGTTCGACTCGTTCTCGTACGCGAGGCTGCCGCTGCCGAAGGCGGCCGCGCAGCCGGGTGCGACGCAGACGCAGATCGTGAAGGCGGGCGGCAATCCGGCAAGCGTCTGGATGGTGCGCAACGGCACGGGCGTCTGCTACAACTACGATTTGCGGCACGGCAACGACCACCGGACGTACTACGTCATGTTCGACCGGCGCGGCGTCGTTTCGGGGCACGGCTTCGCGACTTGCGCGGAAGCCGACCGCGCCGGGCTGCTGCGCGGCGGCGGCGGCGGCGCGCGCGCGACGCGCGACGAGCCGCGCGCGTGAGCGGCGGGCCGGCTGAACGGCTGAACGGCTCGGCCGCGCGGCCCGACCGCGCGGCCCGATTCTTCGCTACGCGATCGTGTCGACGACGCCGCCGTCGACGCGCAGCGCCGCGCCCGTCGTCGCGGACGCCTGCGGCGAGCACACGTAGACGACGAGATTCGCGACTTCGTCACAAGTCGCCGGCCGCTGGATGATCGAGCTCGACCGATGCGCGCGCACGAAATCGACGCCCGCCTGCTCGACGCTCTGGTGCCGGGCGTCGGCCGTCGCCTTCAGCATCGCCTTCACGCCGTCGGACATCGTCGGGCCGGGCAGCACCGCGTTCACGGTCACGCGGCTGCCGGCCGCGAGCTTCGCGAGCCCGCGCGAGATCGATAGCTGCGCGGTCTTCGTGAAGCCGTAATGGATCATGTCGGCCGGGATGTTGAGCGCCGATTCCGACGAGATGAACACGATGCGCCCCCAGTCGCGCTCGAGCATTCCCTTCAGATAATGGCGCGCGAGCCGCACGCCCGACATCACGTTGATCTGGAAGAAATGCTCCCATTCGGCGTCGTCGATGTCGAAGAACGGTTTCGGGCCGTAGATGCCCGCATTGTTGACGAGGATGTCGACGGACGGCGCGGCGTCGATCAGCCGCTTTGCGCCTTGCGCGTCCGACAGGTCCGCGACGACGCCTTGCGCGCTCGCGCCGGGCGCCGCGGCGCGCAGATGCGCGAGCGCGGCCTTGACGGACGAATCGCTGCGGCCGTTGACGATCAGTTGTGCGCCGGCGCGCGCGAGCCCCTCGGCGATCGCGAGGCCGATGCCGGCGGTCGAGGCGGTCACGAGGGCGGTCTTGCCGGTGAGGTCGATGTGCATGGGCTGACTCCGCAAAAAGGGGGAGAACGGATCGCCGCGAGGCGGTGGCGAGCGACCAGCTTAGACGAAAGCGGGGAAGTCGGCAGTCTCGCGGGACGTGGCGCGGCGGAGGGCGGCGGAGGGCGGCGCGCCGGGAGGCGCCGGGCGGGCGCGCTCGCATGCCGTCCGGTTTACCTCGCGGCGCTGCGCGCCGTCTTCCGCCCGGCGTGCCGCGCATCGTCGATCGCGGCGCCGAGCCGCCGCACGCAAGCGTCGATCTGCTCGGTCGGCACCGCGCCGTAGCCGAGCACGAGGCCGTTGTACGCGGTGCAATCGGTACCCGGCAGGCAGAAGCGCGACAGCGGCCGCACGCTGATCGCGCGGGCCCGCGCCGCGCGCGCGACGTCGACGTCGGCGACGGGCGCATCGAGCCGCGCGGACAGATGCATGCCGCCCGCGCCGCCCGACACCGTCAGCGCGCCGCCGAGATGGCGCGTGAGCGCGTCCTGCAGCGCGCCGCGCCGTTCGTCGTAGAGCCGGCGCATCCGGCGCAGATGCCGCGTGAAATGGCCCGCTTCGATGAAGTCGGCGAGCGCGAGCTGCTCGGCGAGGCGCCCGCGCGGCGCGAGCGCGCAGATCGTGCGGCGCAGCTCTGGCGCGAGCGCCGCCGGCGCGACGACGAAGCCGATGCGCAGCGTCGGAAACATCGTCTTGCTGAACGTGCCGAGATAGACGACGGGCGCGTCGTCGCCGAGGCTTTGCAGCGCGGCGAGCGGCGCGCCGAAGTGGCGGAACTCGCTGTCGTAATCGTCCTCGACGATCCACGTGCCCGCCGCGCGCGCGTTCGCGACGAGCGCGACGCGCCGCTCGACGCTCATCGCCGCGCCGAGCGGATACTGATGCGACGGCGTGATGTAGACGAGCCGCGGCGGCGCCGCGCGCCAGTGCCCGGCGCTCGGCGCGAGGCCGTCCGCATCGACGGGAATCGGCACGAGCCGCAGGTCGGCCGCCTCGAACGCCGCGCGCGCGCCGGCGTAGCCGGGATTCTCGATCCAGACGGTGTCGCCCGAGTCGGCGAGCGTGCGCGCGCACAGGTCGAGGCCGTGCTGCGTGCCGTCGGTGACGAACACCTGTTGCGCATCGCAGCCGATTCCGCGCGACACGCGCAGGTATTCGGCGATCGCCTGCCGCAGCCGCAGATTGCCACCGAGCGGCGCATGCCCGAGCTGCGCGGGGCCGATGCGCCGCCACGCGCGCTCGAGCGCGCGCCGCCACGGCGCGAGCGGAAACTGGTCGAGCGCGGGCATCCCCGGCAGGAACGGCAGCGGCTCGCGCTCGTCGTCGGCGTCGATGTCCGGCAGCCCTGCGACGCGCCGCGCGAGCGCGGGCCGCGCGTTCGCGGGCGAGGCGGCCGCGCTGGCCGCGGGCAGCCCGACGCGCGCGACCATCGTGCCTTGCCGCCGCGCGACGACGAAGCCCTCGGCGACGAGCCGCTCGTATGCGTAGAGCACCGTGTTGCGCGCGATCCGCAGCGTCTCGGCGAGCGCGCGCGACGACATCAGATACGTGCCGGGCTCGAGCGTGCCGTTCAGGATCGCCGCGCGCAGGCACGCGTAGAGCCTGTGCTGCTGCGATGCGCGCGCGAGCGCATCGTGCGCGTTGTCCCGCTCGAAGTTCGACAGCAGCACGCCGTAGTCCATCGTGGCTCCAAAAATTTGTGATCGCATGGATCTATTCATGGTGCCACAGATTTTCTATCGTCGAGTCTTCCGAAACGAACATGCCGATGCAGGAGCCACGCCGATGACCTCGACCGCAGCCGATTCCGTCCAAGACCCGAGCGCGCCGACCGAGCGCACCCGCGTGCGCCGCGCCGCCTATCGCGGCCACTACGATCGCCCGACGCTCGAAGCGATCCTCGACGATGCGTATGTGTGCCACGTCGCATTCGCCGACGACTCGGGCGTGCACTGCATTCCGACCGCGTGCTGGCGCGAAGGCGATCATCTGTACATCCACGGCTCGAACGGCAGCCGGATGCTGAAGCTCGCGGCGGCGGGCGCGCAGGTGTGCGTGACCGTCACGCATCTGGACGGCCTCGTGCTCGCGCGCTCGGCGTTCAATCATTCGATGAACTACCGGTCGGCGGTGATCTACGGCGAGTTCGAGGCCGTGCCCGACGCGCAGAAGGCGGCCGTGCTCGACACGTTCGTCGAGCGGATCGCGCCGGGCAGAAGCCGCGACGCGCGGCCGGGCGACGCGAGCGAGCTCGCGGCGACGACGGTGCTGCGCATCGCGCTCGACGAAGCCGCGACGAAGGTCCGCACGGGCGGCCCGAAGGACGACGAAGCGGATCTCGGCCTGCCGGTGTGGGCGGGCGTGCTGCCGATGCGCGACGCGCACTTCGCGCCGATCACGGACGCCGCGCCCGCCGGCGTGCCGGACTACGTGCGGCGCTGGCAGGACGCGGTGCCGCTTCGCGAGACGCGGGACGAGGAGGCGAGGCGGGCCGCGGTGCGTTGAGCGGGCTGCCGCCCGCAGCTCACGTCGTTTTCAACGCCGGCCGCCGCGCGCCCGCCGCCGGGCGCACGTCGCGCGCGTGCGGTCCGGCGTCGGCCGGCCGCGCGGCGACCGAGAAGCCGATCGTGTTCCAGCCGCCTTCGCACGACACGAACACGGCGCCGCCGTGCATCTCGGCGACCGCCTTCACGATCGACAGCCCGAGCCCGTGATTCTCGTTGCTGTTCGCGCGCGCCTCCTCGATCCGGTAGAAGCGCTCGAACAGATGCGCGCGCGCGGTCGCGTCGATCGGCTCGCCCGGATTCGACACCGCGATCTCGACCGTCTCGCCGCGCGGCGCGATCGTCACGCGGATCGCGTTGTCCGGCCGCGTGTGCTGGATCGCGTTGATCAGCAGGTTCGTCATCGCGCGGCCGAACAGCGACGGATCGACGCTCGCGCGCGCGTCGCCCGCGAGTTCCGCGCGCAGTTGCGCGTCGTCGAGCGACATCTCGAGGAACGCGAGCATGCGCGTGACCTCGGCGGCGAGCGACACGTCGGCGAGATCGGTCGCACGCTCGCCGCGGTCGCAGCGCGCGAGGAACAGCATGTCGTTGACGATGATCCGCAGCCGTTCGAACTCCTCGAGATTCGACTCGAGCGTCTCGCGCAGCCGGTCCGCCGAGCGCTCGCGCGCGAGCGCGACCTGCGTCTGGCCGATCAGGATGCTGACGGGCGTGCGCAGCTCGTGCGCGACATCGGCGTTGAACGCTTCGAGCCGCTCGTGCGCGCGCTCGATCCGCTGGAGCGCGCCGTTGAACGAGCTCGCGAGATCGTGCAGCTCGCGCGGCAGCGCGTCGGTGCGCAGCCGCTGCCGCCGGTTCGCCGGGCCGAGGGAGGCCGCCTCGCGCGACAGCCGCGCGAGCGGCGCGAGCCCGACGCGCGTGACCGCGCGGCTCAGCAGCAGCGTCGCGAGCGTCGCGGCCGAGATCAGCGCGGCGAGCGTCAGCGCGATGTGACGCAGCCTCTTCTGCGTGCGCTCGCACGCGGTCGACACGACGAGCGTGAGTGTCGGGCGCTCGCCGCTCGCGGGCAGCACGACGGTCTTCGTCATCACGTCGTACTCGCTGCCGGGCGGGCGCAGCCGCAGGAAGCCGTCGGCCGCGTAGCCGTCGGGCGCGCCCTCGACCGGCTTGCCGAAGCGGAACGCGGGATCGGCGCTGTCGACGTGATAGCGGGTCGAGCCGTCGGGCGGCTCGAGATCGGCGAGCTTGTCCTGCGTGATCCTGAAGCGCGCGGCCGTCGTGCCGTGCGACACGATCATCGCGGCGATCTTCGTGCGCGTGTCGAGCGTCGCGCGCAGCTCGGCGAACAACTGCCGCTCCATCATCGCGAACAGGCCCACGCCGACGAGCGTGAACACGAACAGCGACGCGACGCCGAACAGCACCGACAGCCGTCTCGAAATCGAGCGCGTCATCATCGCTTCGCCTGCCCGTCGTCGTCCGCGCGTTCCTCGAGCACGTAGCCCATCCCGCGGATCGTGTGCAGCAGCTTGTCCGCGAACGGGCCGTCGAGCTTCGCGCGCAGCCGCTTGATCGCGGTTTCGACGACGTTCGCGTTGCTGTCGAAGTTCACGTCCCAGACGAGCTCGGTGATCGTCGTCTTCGACAGCACCTCGCCGCGCCGGCGCGCGAGCACGCCGAGCAACTGGAATTCCTGCGCGGTGAGATCGAGCCGCACGCCGTTGCGCGTCGCGCGGCGGCTGATCAGGTCGACGCGCAGGTCGCCGATCGAGATCAACGTCGATTCCTGCACGCGCGCGCGGCGCGTCAGCGCGCGCAGCCGCTCGACGAGCTCGAGGAACGAGAACGGCTTCGTCAGGTAATCGTCGGCGCCGTCGCGCAGGCCGCGCACGCGATCGTCGACGCGGTCGCGCGCGGTCAGCATGATGACGGGCGTGTCCTTGTGCGCGCGCAGCGAGCGCAGCACGCCGAAGCCGTCGAGCTTCGGCAGCATCACGTCGAGGACGACCACGTCGTAGTCGTATTCGACCGCCATCCACGCGCCTTCCTCGCCGTCGGTCGCGGCGTCGACGACCCAGCCTTCGTCGGCGAGGCCGCTCTTCAGGTAATCGACCACTTTCGCTTCGTCTTCGACGATCAGTACTTTCATGTTCTGTCCCGTTGTGCCGGCGCGGCGGGCGGCGCCGCGGCGGCGTTCGCCGTAGATTGTGCACCTGTCGCGGCGGATCGTGCCGGCCGCTGCGCGTCAGCCGTCTCCGCCGCGCTCCATCCGCCGCCGAGCGCCTTCGCGAGATACACGACGAGCGCCGCGCGCTGCCCGCGAATCTGCACCTCCTGCCGCTCGCTCGCGAGCAACTGCTGCTGTGCGCCGATCACGTCGATGTATGCGGTCAGGCCGCCCGCGTAGCGGTCCTGCGCGAGGCCGACGAGCCGCTGCGCGTCGTCGACGGCCGAGCGTGCGCGGCGCTCGGCCTCGTCGAGCACCGACAGCCCCGTGACCGCGTTCTGCACTTCCTCGAACGCGGCGAGCACGGTCTGCCGGTAAGCCGCCTGCGCGGCCGCGTAGCCCGCCTGCGCATATGCGACGCCCGCCGCGAGCCGGCCGCCCTCGAACAGCGGTTGCGCGAGCGACGCGCCGACCGACCACAGCAGGCTCGGCGCGGCGAAGAGGCTCGCAAAGCGGGTCGCATCCCAGCCGAGCGCCGGCGACAGCGTGATCCGCGGGAAATACGCGGCGCGCGCGACGCCGATCTGCGCGTTCGCCGCCGCCATCGCGCGCTCCGCCGACGCGACGTCCGGCCGGCGCTGCAGCAGGTCGCTTGGCAACCCGGCGGGCAGCGCGGGCGCGGCGAGCGCCTGCACGCGCGGCGCAATCGAGAACGCCGGCGCGGGCGTGCCGACGAGCGTCGCGATCGCGTGCTCGAGCTGCGCGCGCTGGTTCACGAGCAGTTGCGCCTGGGTGCGCGTCGCGTCGAGCTGCGCCTTCTGCTGCATCAGGTTCAGGCCGGACACGGCGCCCAGCTCGTGCTGCGCGGACACGAAGTCGAGCGCCTTGCGCTGCAGCGCGACCGAGCGGCTCAGCACGTCGATCTCCGCGTCGGTCTCGCGCAGCGCGAGGTAGCTCGTCGCGAGGCTCGCCGTCATCACGAGGCGCGCGTTCGCGAGATCGTCGCGCGCCTCGTCGGCCGATGCCTGCGCGGATTCGACCGAGCGGCGGAGCCGGCCGAACAGATCGGGTTCGTAGCTGACCGTCGCGCCGATCTGCACGTCGTTCTGCACGGTCGAATGATTCGGCTGCGCGTAGTTCGTGAGCGGCCGGTCGGCCGAGATCCGCGCGCGCGACGCGCCCGCGGTCGCGCCGGCGCTCGGCCACTGCGCGGATGCGACCGACGCGAGCATCGCCTTCGCCTGATCGTAGCGCGCGGCGATCGCCTGCACGCTCTGGTTGCTTGCGAGCGCGCGGGTTTCGAGATCGTCGAGGAGCGGATCGCCGAACGCGCGCCACCAGTCGGGCGCGAGCGACGCGCGCGCGGGGGGCGGCCGGCTGCCAGTACGAATCGGCCGGTTCGATTTGCCACGCGGCGGGCGTATCGACGGGCGGGCGACGGTAGTCGGGGGCCGACTGCGCAGCCGGCGAGCACGAGCGTCGCGGCGGCGAGCAGCGCGAGCGGGCGCCGCCCACCGCGCCGGCCGCGCGCGCCGAACGCCATCCGCGCGCTCACGTGCGCGCTCCCGTCGCCGCCTGCGGCGATTTCGGCGCGGCCGGCCCGGCCTTCGGCGGCTGCGCGACGATCACCGCGTCGCCGTTCGCGAGCGAATCGCCCGGATTGAGCACGATCCGGTCGGTCGCCGCGAGGCCGCTGTCGATTTCGAGCGTCTGCCCGAGCGTGCGCGCGATCGTCACGCGATGCAGCCGGATCTGCCCGTTCGCCTCGACCACCGCGACGCTCGGCCCCTCCGCGCGAAACAGCAGCGTGTTCGCCGGAATCGTCAGGTTGCCGGCGGGCGCCATCGGCAGCGTCGCCTTGACGTATGCGCCCGGCATCAGCCGGCCGTCGGCGTTCGGCAGCGTGATCTCGATCTGCAGCGTGCGCGTCGCGACGTCGATCGCCTGCGCGGTGTGCGTGATCGTGCCGTCGAACGTCTGCCCGGCCAGCTCGGGCTGCGCGACGCTCACGTGCTGGCCGGGCTGCACCTGCTGCGCGTACGCCTGCGGCACCTGCACGTACAGCCGCAGCCGGTCCGCCTGCACGACCGTGAAGAGCGCGCGGCCCGTGCCGCTGTTGCCCGCGTTGACGAGATCGCCGACGTCGATGTTGCGTTGCGTGACGATCCCGTCGATCGGCGCGACGATCTTCTGGAACGACTTCAGCTCGGTGAGGCGCCGCACGTTCGCATCGGCGGCGGCGAGGTTCGCGACGCCCTGGCTGTACGCGCCCTGCCGATCGTCGAGCTCCTGCTGCGACACCGCATCGCGCTCGCGCAACTGCCGCGCGCGGTCGAGCGACGTCTTCGCGAGCGCGAGCGTCGATTCGACTTGCTGCCGCTGCGCGACCGCCTGCGCGAGTTCCTGGTCGAGCTCGGGCGTGTCGAGCTCGGCGAGCAACTGGCCCTGCTTCACGCGCGCGCCGATGTCCGCGCGCCAGCGCAGCACGTAGCCGCTCGCGCGCGCGTAGATCGGCGCCTCGACGTAGCCGCGCAGCGTGCCGGGCAGCGTGAGGCGGCTCGCGAGCGTCGCCGGGCTCGGCTGCGCGACGCTCACGTACTGGCGTGCGTTCTGCGCGGCGAGCGCGTCGAGCCGGTTTGCGTTGCGCCAGTCGGCGACGAGCGTGCGGACGCCGCCCGCCGCGAGCAACAGGCCGACCGCGGCGAGCGCCCATTGCGCGCGCTTCCAGACCTGCGCGCGGGCGGGCAGGTCGAGGCCCGATTCGTCTACGTGAATGCCGACGGCGCTGTGATGTTTCTCTTCCATGGGTTCAACCGGTCATCAATTCGGGTCAACGGAGCGGGACGGATCGTCGCCGGCGGCGGCGCGGCGCGCGCGACGCTTCGCGAGCCGCTGGTGGACGCCCGCGAACACGAGCGGCACGAACAGCAGCGTCGAGACCGTCGCGAACGAGAGGCCGCCGATCACCGCGCGGCCGAGCGGCGCGTTCTGCTCGGCGCCCTCGCCCAGGCCGAGCGCCATCGGGATCATGCCGATGATCATCGCGAGCGCGGTCATCAGCACCGGGCGGATGCGCGTCGCGCCCGCCTCGAGCGCGGCCGCGAGCGGCGGCACGCCGGCGTCGAGCCGCTGCCGCGCGAACGCGACGACGAGAATGCTGTTCGCGGTCGCGACGCCGACCGTCATGATCGCGCCCGTGAGCGCCGGCACGGACAGGTGCGTGCCGGTGACGAACAGCATCCATGCGATGCCGGCGAGCGCGGCGGGCATCGCGCTCACGATGATGAGCGGATCGAGCCACGACTGGAAGTTCACGACGATCAGCAGATAGACGAGCACGATCGCCATCGCGACGCCCGCGCCGAGCCCGAGGTACGACGTGCGCATCGTCTCGACCTGGCCGCGCATCGTGATCGTCGTGCCGCGCGGCAGTGTCGCGCGGGCGTCGTCGATCACGCGGCCGATGTCGGTCGCGACCGCGCCGAGGTCGCGGCCCTCGACGCTCACGAGCAGATCGACGACGGGCCGGATGTTGTAGTGCGTGACGACGGCGGGCGACACGCCCGGCGCGATGTCGACGAGATTGCCGAGCAACTGGTACGGCGCGAGCGCGCCGCCGCCCGCCGCGGACACGGGCGTCGCGAGCAGATCGCCGACCGAGCCGACCTGATACTGCGGCGTCTGGATCGTCAGCGGATACTGAACGCCCGTCTTCGGATTCACCCAGAACGACGGCGTCGTTTGCGACGTGCCGGCAAGCGAGATCAGCAGATTCTGCGCGACGTTCTGCGCGGACAGATCGAGCTGCTGCATCCGCGTGCGGTCCATGTCGGCCGTGAGGAGCGGCTCGTCGTTGCGCTGCAGGACGTGCGCGTCGACGGCGCCGGAAATCGTGCGCACGCGCTTCATCAACTGGCTCGCGATCGCCATGTTCGACGCGAGATCGGCGCCTTGCACCTGCACGTCGATCGCGGCGGGCTGCCCGAAGTTCAGGATCTGCGTGACGATGTCCGACGGCTGAAAGAAGAACTCGACGCCCGGAAAGCGCGCGGGCAACAGGCCGCGCAACTGCTCGACGTAGCGCCGCGCGCTCGCGTGCCCTGGCTTGAGCGCGATCAGGATCTCGCCGTCGAGCGTGCCGATCGTGCCCGCGTTGCTGTACGACAGATTGATGCCGCTCACGGGCAGCCCGAGGTTGTCGACGATCGTGCCGAGCTCGGCGGCCGGCACGACTTCGCGGATCGTCTGCTCGACCTCGTCGGCGAGCCGCGCGGTTTCCTCGATCCGGTAGCCGGTCGGCGCGCGCAGGTGCAGCCGGATGTCGCCCGCGTCGACGCTCGGAAAGAAGTCGCGGCCGAGCGCGAACACGAGGCCCATCGACAGCACGCAGAAACCGAGGAACAGCGACGCGTAGAAGCGCCGGCGCACGAGCAGCACGCTCAGCAGCACGATGTAGCTCGCGCGCAGCCGCTCGAACGCGTGGTCGAACGCGTGATGCAGGCGCGCGAAGCGCGAGCGCCGCGCCGCGTGCGCGGCGGCGTCGGCGTCCGGCCGGTGCCTGGCGAACAGCAGCATCGCGAGCGTCGGCACGAGCGTGCGCGACAGCACGTACGACGCGAGCATCGCGAACACGACGGCCTGCGCGAGCGGCACGAACAGATAGCGCGCGACGCCCGTGAGGAAGAACATCGGCACGAACACGATGCAGATGCAGAGCGTCGACACGAGCGCGGGCACCGCGATCTCGCCCGCGCCTTCGAGGATCGCGGTGCGCAGGTCCGAGCCGAGATGCAGATGGCGCTCGACGTTCTCGATCGTCACCGTCGCGTCGTCGACGAGAATCCCGACCGCGAGCGCGAGGCCGCCGAGCGTCATGATGTTGATCGTCTCGCCGAGCGCGGCGAGCGCGAGCAGCGACGTGAAAATGGAGAGGGGAATCGAGATCGCGATGATCAGCGTGCTGCGCCAGTTGCCGAGGAACAGCAGGATCATCAGCGCGGTCAGCGCGGCGGCGATCAGCGCCTCGTGGATCACGCCCTGGATCGCCGCGTCGACGAACACGGATTGATCGAACAGCGGCGTGATCTTCAGGTCCTCGGGCAGCGTGTTCTCGATCGACGGCAGCAGCGATTTCAGCGTGTTGACGACGGCGAGCGTCGACGCGTCGCCGCTCTTGAGCACCGACACCAGCACGCCGCGCTCGCCGTCCTTGCGCACGACGTTCGTCTGCGGCGTGAAGCCGTCGCGCACGTGCGCGACATCGGACAGATAGATCGTCGCGCCGCCCGTCGTCCGCACGGGCAGCCGGTTCAGCTCGGCGATCGTGCCGGGCGACGCGTTCGTGCCGATCCGGTATTCGGTCTGGCCGATCTTCGCGGTGCCGGTGGGCAGCACGAGGTTCTGCGCGTTGACCGCAGCCACGACGTCGGCGGGCGTCATCCCCTTCGCGAGCAGCGCCTGCATGTCGAGATCGACGGAGATCACGCGCGTGCGGCCGCCATACGGGTACGGCACCTGCGCGCCGGGAATCGTGATCAGTTGCGGGCGCAGGAAGTTCATCGCGACGTCGGCGAGCTGCTGCTCGCTCATCGACCGGCTCGACAGCCCGAGCTGGATCACCGGAATGCTCGACGCCGAGTAGCTGATGATGAGGGGCGGCGTCGCGCCCTGCGGCATCTGCCGCACGATCGCCTGCGCGGAAGACACCGTTTGCGCGATCGCCGTCTGCGTGCTCGCGCCGGGCTGCAGGAAGATCTTGATGATCGCGATGCCGGGGAGCGTCTGCGATTCGATGTGCTGGATGTTGCTGACGGTCGTCGTCAGCGTGCGCTCGTGGACCGACGTGATCCGGTCGGCCATCTCCTGCGCGGACAGGCCGTTGTAATTCCAGATCACGCTGACGACCGGGATGTCGATCGACGGCAGCACGTCGGTCGGCGTGCGCATCAGCGCGAGCGGCGTGGCCAGCAGGATCATGATGGCCATCACGATGAACGTGTACGGGCGCCTGAGCGCGAGATTGACGATCCACATGGAGGGCGGGTGCCTGGACGGGCGGGCGTTGCGTCGGTAGTCGGGATCGCATGATAGAAAAACGCCCCGGACGGGTTGCTGACGCGAAGATGGCGGAATTGTCAGGAAGGGTTCGTCGGACGAATCGGAAGAATCTGGGGAATCGGGCGGGGCGAGTGCGACGGGTAGCGCGTCGCGACGAGCGGGCGACGGAAAGCCCGGACGGAGAGCTTGGGCAGGAGCTTGAGCTGAGCGCCAGGACGGAGAGCCTGGTGGACGGGGAAACGCCGCGAACGGGCGGCCGCCATCCTGTCTGTCAGATCTGCTCCATCCCGAACGCCGCGAGCCTCGGCAGGTCGAGCACCTCGATCTGGTTGTACGCGACGCGCAGCGCGCCGAGCCGCTCGAGGTGCTGGAGCGCCTGATTGATCCGCTGCCGCGACACGCCGACGAGCATGCCGAGCTCCTCCTGCGAGATCGCGAGCGTCGCGCCGGTGTCCGGGTACAGCGCCGGATTGAAGAGCTGCGCGAGCGACTGCGCGACGCGCGCGTTGACGTCGAGCAGCCGGCTGTTCTGGATCGACGCGATGAATTCCCCCATCCGGTTGTTCAACTGGCGGATCACGAAGCCCGTGAACGGCAGGCTGCTGTCGAGGAGCGCGTGGAATGTCGCGGTCGGCACGAACAGCACGAGCGAGCGCTGGATCGCGATCACGTCGTACTTGCGCAGCTCGCGCTTGATCACGCTGCCTTCGCCGAACCAGCCGCCCGACGGCACGCCGGAGAACGTGCAGCCGCGCCCGGACACGTTGTAGATCGCGAGCTTCACGAGCCCGCGATGCACGCCGATCCAGTATTCGGTGGGCGCCTGCCGGCGCGCGACCCAATCGCCCGCGTCGCGGTATTCGGCGTGCGACTGCGCGACGACGAGCGCCTGATGCTCGGGCGCGAGCGCGCTGAACCAGCCGCAGTGGGAGAAGAGCGCGCGAAGCTCGCCGGCGTCGGCTGCCGCGGCCGGCGCTTGCGCGGACACTTCGGCGGGCGCTTCGGCAGCTTCGGCAGCTTCGGCGGTCTCGCCGGCGAGCGGCGGCGAACGGTGCGGAGCTTGGATGTCGTCTGGCATCACACAGGGTTTGCGAGGATAGGGAATACGCGCGGTCGCCGCCGCCGAGTCTGTCGCCTGAGTGACAGACGGCTCACAATGGCCGCGAGTAGGCTTGTCCAATTGGATCACAAACCAACGATGCCGAGGCGCACGCCTTGCAGGAGACGACATCATGACGCAGAAGTTCGAGGAGGGGCTCGGCAAGCGCGAGGCCAATTACGTGCCGCTCACGCCGATCGATTTCATCGCGCGCGCGGCCGAGGTGTACGGCGAGCGCCTCGCCGTCGTGCACGGCGACATCCGCCGCACGTGGAGCGAAACCTACGCGCGCGCGCGGCGGCTCGCGAGCGCGCTCGAGCGCGCGGGCGTTGGCCGCGGCGACACGGTCGCCGCGCTGCTGCCGAACATCCCGCAGATGATCGAGGCGCACTTCGGCGTGCCGATGGCGGGCGCCGTCCTCAACGCGCTGAACACGCGGCTCGACATCGCTTCGATGCTGTTCATGCTGCGTCACGGCGAGGCGAAGGTGCTGATCGTCGATACCGAGTACGCGGAGTTCGCGCACCGCGCGGCGCTCGAAGTGCCGGGGCTCACGATCGTCAGCGTCGCCGACGCGATGCCCGCCGATCCCGCGCGCTTTCCCGCCGCGATCGACTACGAGGCGTTCCTCGCGGGCGGCGATCCCGCTTGCACGTGGACGCCGCCGTCCGACGAATGGGAGGCGATCGCGCTGAACTACACGTCGGGGACGACGGGCGATCCGAAGGGCGTCGTCTACCATCATCGCGGCGCGTACCTCGCCGCGATCAGCAACATCCTCGAATGGGACATGCCGAAGCACGCGGTCTACCTGTGGACGCTGCCGATGTTCCACTGCAACGGCTGGTGCTTCCCGTGGGCGGTCGCGGCGCGCGCGGGCGTGAACGTGTGCCTGCGCAAGTTCGACGCGAAGCTCGTGCTCGATCTGATCCGGCGCGAGCGCGTCACGCACTACAGCGGCGCGCCGATCGTGCAGAGCGCGATCGCGAACGCGCCGGCCGAATGGCGCGCGGGGATCGCGCACGAGGTGCACGCATTCGTCGCCGGCGCGGCGCCCGCGCCGGCCGTGATCGCGAAGATGAAGGAGATCGGCTTCGACCTAACGCACGTCTACGGGCTCACCGAGGTGTACGGCCCGGCCACCGTCTGCGCGAAGCAGGCGCATTGGGCGTCGCTGCCCGACGACGAGCTCGCGCAACTGAACGCGCGGCAGGGCGTGCGCTACCACCTGCAGGCGGGCGCGACCGTGCTCGATCCGGACACGATGGCGCCCGTGCCGGCGGATGGCGAGACGCTCGGCGAGATCATGTTCCGCGGCAACATCTGCATGAAGGGCTACCTGAAGAACCCGCACGCGACCGACGAGGCGTTCGCGGGCGGCTGGTTCCACACGGGCGACCTCGGCGTGCTGACGCCCGACGGCTACATCCGGATCAAGGATCGCCGCAAGGACATCATCATCTCGGGCGGCGAGAACATTTCGAGCATCGAGGTCGAGGACGCGCTGTACCGGCATCCGGCCGTCGCGGTCGCGGCGGTCGTCGCGCTGCCGGACCCGAAGTGGGGCGAGGTGCCGTGCGCGTTCGTCGAGCTGCGCGAAGGGATGACCGCGACCGAGGAGGAGATCATCGCGCACTGCCGGCTGCTGCTCGCCGCGTACAAGATCCCGAAGACGGTGCGGTTCGGCGAGCTGCCGAAGACGTCCACCGGGAAGATCCAGAAATTCCAGTTGCGCGCGCAGGTCGGCTCGAGCTCGGCGATCGATCTGGTGGCGGCGGCCGCGAAGAAAGGGTAGGCGCACGACGTTCGCCGCTGTCGCCTCGCTGTCACCCCGTTGTCAAAGTCGCCCATATCGTCTGACGATATGGGGCGATGTGATGACTGACGAACGACGGGGATGACCCATGAAACATCTGAAACACCTGAAACCTGCGCGTGCCGGGCGGCACGTACTCGCTCGCGGCCGGCAATCCGCTGCCGCTGCCGTGCGGCGTCGATCTCGCGATCGCGCGATGCTTCACGTGCGTGGCGACGCATCCCGGCGCGTTCAGCACCGTGACCGGCTATTCGTACCGCGATCCGGCCGATCCGCGCATCGGGTACGAGGCGCGCGACCGGTTCGGCACGGTCAACGTCCCGCCTTGAAGCGCGGCGGGCGGCGCGCAGCGGCCGTGAGCAGGCTGCCGCGCCGCTGCGCACGCGCGTATTGGTTCAACGCGCGCCGAGCGCGCCCTCATCCGCCGCGAGCTTGAACACGCTGACCGCGTGCGCGAGCTGCGCGGCTTCGTCGCGCAGCTCGGCGGCCGCGCGCTCGGCGTCGGCGATCAGCGTCGCGTTCTGCTGCGTCGCCGCGCCGATCTGCGTGACGGCGAGATTCACCTGTTCGATCCCGCTCGACTGCTCGCGCGACGCCGCGCTGATCTCGGCGATGATCGCGCGCACCTGGTCGACGCGCGCGACGATGTCCTGCATCGCCGCGCGCGCGTCCTCGGCGATCCGGAAGCCGTGCTCGACCGTCGTCGCCGATTCGCCGACGAGCGCGTCGATCTCCTTCGCCGCCGACGCGCTGCGCTGCGCGAGCGCGCGCACCTCGGACGCGACGACCGCGAAGCCCTTGCCGTGCTCGCCCGCGCGCGCCGCCTCGACAGCCGCGTTCAGCGCGAGGATGTTGGTCTGGAACGCGATGCCCTCGATCACGCCGGTGATCTCGGCGATCCTGCGCGCGACGCCCTGGATGTCGCCCATCGTCGCGACGACGCGCTGCACGGCCGCGCCGCCCGTCGTCGCGGCGCTCGACGCGCCGGTGGCGAGTTCGTTCGCCTGCGCCGCGTGATCGGCGTTCTGCTGAACGGCCGCGGTGATCTGCTCCATGCTCGCCGCGGTCTGCTCGACGCTGCTCGCCTGCGTCGCGATCCGCGCGGCCATGTCGCTGCTGCCGGCCGCGATCGTCACGGTGCCGTGCGCGATGTCGGCCGCGCCGCGCCGCACCTGCGCGACGATGCGCGCGAGGCCGTCGCCGATGCCGTCCACCGCGCGCACGAGCCGGCCGATCTCGTCGCCTCGGCCGCCCGCATGCGGCCGCGCCTCGTCATCGTGCGCATCGTGCGCGCCAGGCGCGGCGATCCGCACGCTGAGGTCGCCCGCGGCGAAGCGCTCGGACGCGTGCGCCGCCGCGTCGAGCGGCCGGCTGACGACGCGCTTGACGACCGCGACGAACAGCGCCGCGAACGCGAGCACGAACGCGCAGCCGATCGCCGCGAAGCGGTTGCGGGTCGCGCGTGTGTCGGCCATCACTTCGTCGTCGATCGCGATGCCGCCGACGAGCCATTGCCACTGCGGAACCGTCACGAACGACACGAACTTCGCGCGCGGGCCGCCGTCGCCGGCGGCGGTGTCGGTCGACGTGTACGCGAGTTGGCCGTTCTTCGCCGCGAGCATCCGCGCGTACGGCGCGGCCGCGTCGTCGGCGCGCTGGCCCGCGCGCTCCGGATGGACGAGCAGGGTGCCGCGCGCGGGGCCGTCCGACGCGTCGAGCACGAAGTAGTAGCCGTGCTCGCCGATCTTCAACTGGCGGATGCCGGTCTCGACGAGCCGCATTTCCGCGCCGACGTCGATGCCGACGAACAGCGCGCCGACGATCGCGCCGCTCGCGTCGGCGATCGGCTTGTATTGGGTGATGTAACGTTTGCCGAACAGCGTCGCGAGACCTGTGTAGGTCCGGCCGGCGACGAGCGGCGCATACGCGGGGCCCTTGCGGTCGAGCAGCGTGCCGACCGCGCGGCTGCCGTCCTGCTTCTTCAGCGACGTCGTCACGCGGACGAAGTCGTCGCCGCGGCGCGCGAAGATCGTCGCGATCGCGCCGCTCTTCTGCAGGAACTGGTCGGGAATCGAGAAATCGAGGTTCAGCGTCTGGCCGCCCGCCGTGAGCGCGGGCGCCGCGACGCCCGCGACGTCGATCGTGCGCGCGGGATCGAGCGCGTAGCCGGCGGGCAGGAAGCTCGCGAAGAGCGTCATCGCGCGGCTCGCCTCGGCGGTCAGCGCTTCGTCGAAGAGCGCGATCATCGCGGCGATCGAGCGATCCTTCTCGTCGATCCGCGCATGGACCTGATCGGCGATCTGGCCGGCGGCGGCGTGGGTCAGCGCCCAGACGAACGCGGCGAACAGGAGGGCGAAGAGCGCGCTCGACAGCGCCGCGAGGCGTGCGCCGACGCTCGCGCGCCGCAGGAAAGGCACGTGCATGAATGACTCCGGAGTGCGTGACGGGTACGTTGGCGGAACGCACGCGTCACCGCTCTCTGATGGCGTGGTTGTCGGCACGCGCGGGCGAATCTTTAGGATTTTGTAAGGGGTGGGCGCGTGGGTCGGGAGCACGAAGCGGGCGGGGCGTGCGTAGCGATCGGGCCGTCGCCCGTTCGCGGCGCGCCGACTGTGGGCGGCGGCCTTGAAAGCGCCGCGGGCCGCGGGGCCGTGTCGAAGCGGTCTGGAGCGGGTCTAGAGCGGTTTATCGCGGTCTATGGTGGCACGCGTTGCAATCGATACGTCATCCATTGTCTAGGGCTGAAAAATCGGCGGCTGGGCCGTCTGCTGCTGAGTCAGCTCCGGTTGAGCGACCGGTGTGGGTTGCATCGCCTGCGGCGGCGCGCCCGGCGCTTGCATCGCCTGCGGCCGGACCGTCCGCTGCTGCGCGGCCGCCGCGCCCGTCGATTCGACCCAGCCGCCGCCGAGCGCCTTGTACAGCGTCACGCGGCTCGTCAGCCCGGCAAGCTCGTAGGTGACGAGCAGTTGCTGCGCGGCGAACAACTGGCGCTGCGTGTCGAACACGCCGAAGTAGTCGTCGACGCCGTTGCGAAAGCGCATTTCGGCAAGCCGCTTCGTTTCGGTCAGGTCGTGGATCATCGCCTCCTGCGCCTTCGCCTCCCGCTCGTAGGTCGCGCGCGCGGCCAGGTTGTCGGCGACTTCGCGGAACGCGCCCTGGATCGTGCGCTCGTAGCCGGCGACATTGATGTCGCGGCGCACCGTCGCGAGATCGAGATTCGCCCGATTGCTGCCCGCGTTGAAGATCGGCAGCGTGAGCTGCGGCACGAACAGCCACGCGATGCCGCCGGAGAACAGCCCCGCGAGGCTCGCGCTCGCCACCCCGAGCGCGCCCGTGAGCGTGATCCTCGGGAAGAACGCCGCGCGCGCCGCGCCGATGTTCGCGTTCGCGGCGATGAGCCGGTGCTCGGCGGCCATGATGTCGGGGCGGCGCTCGAGCAGCGTCGACGGCAGGCCCGCCGGAAACTCCGCGAGCAGCGTCCGGCCGTCGAGCGGCGCCGCGCGCGACACGCCGTCCGGCAGCGGCCCGCCGATCAGCACGGCGAGCGCGTTCTCGTCCTGCGCGACCTGCCGCGTGTATTGCTCGACGGCCACGCGCGCGGTCTGCACCTGCGTGTCCGCGCGATGCTCGTCGAGTTGCGCCATCGCGCCCGCCTGCTTGCCGCGATGGATCATGTCGGCGGCGTCCTGCTGGCTCTTGAGCGTGTCCTGCGCGAGCGCGAGCAGCGCACGGTCGGCGAGCAGCGTCAGGTAGGTGTTCGCGACTTCGGCGACGAGGCTGATGTGCACGCTGCGCCGCGCCTCCTCGGTGGCCAGGTATTGCTCCTGCGCGGCGTGGCTCAGGCTGCGCACGCGGCCGAACAGGTCGAGCTCGAAATTGGTGAGGCCGATGTTCGCGTTGTAGCTGTTGATCGTCGCGGATTGACCCGGCGCGCGCAGCGCGGGGCTCATGCGCTGGCTCGTGAACCCGATGCCCGCGTCGATCGCCGGAAACTGCGCGGCGCGCTGGATCCGGTACAGCGCGCGCGCTTCGTCGATGTCGAGCGTCGCGACGCGCAGGTCGCGGTTGTTCGCGAGCGCGAGCGCGACGAGCTGCTGCAATTGCGCATCGGCGAGGAAATTCCGCCAGCCGAGGTCGGGCGCCACCGGCTCGCTCGGGGCCGTGCGCTGCGCGTCCGATGTCGAATAGGCGGGACCGTTCGGATACGCGGACGGAATCGGCGCATCGGGCCGGTGATAGGCGGGCTCCATCGAGCAGCCGGCGATGCCGAGCGCGAGCGCGATCGGCAGCGCGCGCTTCGGGGATGGAAGAAACGGGGAACTAGGCATGGTCGAGGGCTCCTCGCGTCAGGACGGTTGGCAGGCGGCGAACGCGGCGCTAACCCGACAGCGCACGCTGCATCAGGCGCGAGATCGCGAGCCGGGGCTGGCCGCGAGTCGCGATGTTGTGAGGCGGATCGCCGAACAGCAGCCGGATCAGGCCGTGCCGCGCCGCGGTGTCCGCGTGCAGCGCGACGCCGAGCAGCGCGCCGTCGCGGCGGACGATGCGGCATGGAATCCAGCCGGTCGGCGCGAGCCACAGCGCGCCTGGCGCATGCAGCGGCAGCGACGCGGCCTGCGGCGTCGTCACGGCGGCGCCGTTGCACGACAGATCGCGTGTCGCGACCGCGTACTCGCGATCGCCGACGCGCAGCCGCGCCTGCGCGCGATACGGGAAGCGCTCCTCCTTGCGCGGCCGCGGCAGCTCGATGCATACGAGCAGCGACGCGAGATAGAGCGCGAGCGAGATCGCGGTCCACGCCGCGTTGAACGCGAGCCCCGGCGCGTCGGGGTCGCTCAGCAGCGCGCGCCCGAGCCCGAGCGCGGACAGCGCGAGCAGGCTCGCGTAGAACGCGGCGAACCGGCCGTGGACGATCAGCTTCGAGCGGTCGAGCCCCTTGTTCGTCACCTTGAACGGACGGCCGAACGGCCGCACGATCGCGCTCGCGAGCGACAGGCTGACGGCGAGCGCGCAGACGATCTGCGTGACCTCGGTGAACACGGGCAGCGCGCGCCGCCCGGTGATCCACATGCTGTAGCCCCAGTAGCCGGTCAGCGCGGGCAGGCCGTAGGCGAGAAACTGCAGCGGCTCACCGTACAGCGTGGGGATGTCGAAGTACCAGTACAGCAGCGGCCCGAGCAGCAGCATCAGCGTGAACGGGCGGCTCAGCCAGTGCAGCATGCCGTGCACGTAGTGCAGCCGCTGCGCGAACGTGTAGCCGCGGCCGCGCAGCGGCCCGTCCGGCGTCAGCGCGACCTGGATCGTGCCGAGCGCCCAGCGGCTGCGCTGGCTGATGTACTCCGGCAGCCCCTCGGCCGACAGGCCGACCGACAGCCGCTCGTTGAGCCAGCGCGTCACGTAGCCGTGCCGCATCAGCCGATAGGTCAGGTGGATGTCCTCAGTGACCGTGCCCGTCGGAAAGCCGCCGATGCGCTCGACGAGATCGCGCCGCACGACGAACGACGTGCCGATGCAGAACGCCGTGCCCCACGCGTCCTTCGCGGGCTGCATCACGTCGAAGAACGCGCGCTGCTCGTCGACCCAGCATTCGGTCGAGCGCAGGTTGTACTGCACGGGATCGGCGTTGTAGTAGAACTGCGGGGTCTGCACGACGCCGACCGCCGGATCGGCGAAGAGCCCGACCGTGCGCAGCAGGATCTTCCGGTGCGGCGCGAAATCGGCGTCGAGCACCATGATGTATGGCGCGCCGCCGCCTTCGCTTCGCGCGCTGCGGCGCAGGCCGTTGTTGAGATTGCCGGCCTTCGCATGCGCGTTGTCCGCGCGCGTCGCATAGTGCGCGCCCACCTGTTCGCAGAACGCCCTGAGCCAGTCGCGGCGCGTGTCGTCGAGCACCCACACGCGAAAATCCGGGTAGTCGATCGCGAGCGCGGCGACGATGGTCTTCTCCAGGATGTCGAGCCCCTCGTTGTACGTCGCGATGAAGATGTCGACGCGCGGCGCCGCGGCCGCGCGCCGCAGCGCGGCTTCGCCGGTGTCGGCCTGCGGCGTGCGGTCGGTCGTGCGGGTGAGCACGGCAACGGAGATCAGCGTGTACGCGAGCGCCATGCATTCGAAGCCGAAGAACACGTGCGCCCATGCGCTCGGAAAATCCATGCGCGGCTCGGGCAGCGTCTGCGTCGCGCGCCACGCCAGATAGACGAGCAGCAGCACGGCGGTCACGCCGCCGAACACGATCCGGTCGGCCGCGCGTTCGCGCCTGCCGACGCGCGTGAGCAGCAGCACGACGAGCAGCACGCCGCCGTTGATGTCGATGAGCGACCGGTTGGCGAGAAAGAAGTCGAACATCGTCACTCCCCGGAGGTATGGGCGGCGTCGCCCGGGCAGCCGGCGGCGAGGCAGCCGCCGGGGCGAAACGGATTCCAGCCCGCCGCCGCGAGCACGGCCCACGCGGTCGCGCCCAGGTGCGGAAGATGGAAGTAGTAGAAATCGTCGGTCCTGGACGTCGGCCCGATCGGCAGGCCGGTGCGGATGCGCGGCTCGGGCGTCGCATACAGCAAGCCGGACGGCGCGCGCTGCGACATCAGCAGCGCCCACAGCGGCTGCGCATCGTCCGCCCGGCCGGCCGCCTGCAGCGTGAGCGCGGCTTGTGCGGTGCCTTCGGTCCAGACGCCGTCCGGATGCGCGTTGAAGCCGTAGCCGCCGTCGACGCGATGCGCGCGCTCGACCCACGCGAGCGAGCGGCGCCAGTCGGCCGGCGCGTCGGGCATCGCGAGCAGCGGCCACAGCGACGCGTCGAGCGCGGACGGCCCGACATTCGGGCTGTGCCCGTCGTCGCGCGTGCCGATCAGGAAGCGGCCGTCGCCCGCGTCCCACATCGCCGACACGAAGCTGCGCGCGCGCTCGGCGGCCGCGCGCCAGCGGGCGTCGCCCGTGCGCGCCGCGAGCCAATGGAAGACGGCGTACGCATCGACGTTGTGCTCGGTGGATTTCCAGCCCTGGCGGATCGGCTGCGGCTCGTGCCCGAACTCGCCGCCGACGTAGCCCGCCGGCGCCGTCGCGTCGAGCCGGCCCGGATCGACCCAGCTCATCAGCGCGGCGGCGCCGTCGAGGTAGCGCCTGTCGTGCGTCGCTTCGTGCACGGCGAGCAGCGACAGCGCGGCCCATGCGACGTTGCCGGTCGCGGTGCCCGCCTGATACGCATCCTCGAACCATCGCCTGCTCGGCGCGTCCCACCAGCCGGGCAGCGGCGCCGGCCCCGGCGGCAGCGCGCCGGCGCGGTACGCGTTGCGCACGCGCGCGTCGTGGTAGTGGCGGTCCTGCCTGCTCGCCTGCAGGATCGCGTCGGCGATGCGGCGCGCATCGTCGGTGCGGTGACAGGCGACGAGCGCGACGCTCGCGAGCGCGTTGTCGTAGACGAATGCGGCCTGCGTCAGCGCGCCCGCGAGCGCCGCGCCGCCGGGCGCCTGCTCGTAGCTGCCGAGCAGGACCGGCCCCGAGCCGGGCACCGCGTCGACGCGCTCGGCGAGCGTCCTGCATCCGGCCGCGAGCAACGCCTCGCGCGGCGGCGGGCTCTGCTCGCCGGCGGCGCAGTGCGTCACGAAGATCAGCGAGGCCATCGACCCGATCGCGAGCGATGCCGCCCGGCGCAGGCGGTGCATGACGTGAAGTCTCGTCGGCATGGTTGTCGCGCGGGCGCTCAGGCCGCCGCGCTCAGATCGTCGAGCCAGCGCCGGCCGACGCTCGCCAGTTCGTCCAGCCAGCGTTTGCCGTTCGTGGCCAGTGCGCCCAGCCAGCGCCGGCCTTGCACGCCGGCCTTGCCGAGCCATTGCCTGCCGCGCTCGGCCGCCGAATGCCAGCCGGCGGCCCAGTTCGGATCGATGTGCGCGAGACCGGACACGTTGCTCGCGAGCCAGCCCCGATCGAGGCTCACTCTCGCCCAGCGGCCCATCGCGCAGCGCTCGCCCGGATCGGCGCTCGCGCGGCGCGGCAGCGACGACAGCGGTTCGTCGAGCTTCGCGATCACGTAGATCTCGTTCTTCTCGATCGGCGGGAAGGGCACGAAGTAGCGCGCCTGCTCGCCTTCGGACGCGCGCGGCAGCACCTCGGCGATCGACGCGGGCAGCACCGACGGCACGCCGTCCATCCGCACGTTCAGATGCGTGCCGGGCAGCAGGTCGTCGCTCAGGCTGCGCGGAAACACGGCGACGACGCGCGATCGCGCGCAGTTGCTCGCGCGGATCAGCGTCGCGCCCGCGGCGACGCGCGAGCCGGGCGGCGCGAGCACGTCCTCGACGACGCCCGGCTCGCCCGAGCGGATCTCGATGTGGCTCAGCCTGTCGAGCCGTTGCTGCTCGGCGGCGATCAGCTTGTCGACCGACTGGGCGTACGCGTCGAACTGCGTGATCTCCGCCCTGCGCTGCACGATGTCCGCGCCGAGCAGCCGGCCGCGCTGCGACAGCGATGCGGCCGGCCCGTCGGTCGCGGATGCGTAGACCTTGCTGCGCGACGCATCGCCGTTCGCGATCGCGTGCTCGAGCTCGGCGGCCGCGGCCGCTTTCGCGTTCGACAGGATCGACAGTTGGTAGCGCGACGCGCTCGTGTACGCCTCGCTGACGGCGCCCGCCCACTGCATCGCCTGATTGCGGTTGACGACGTCTTCCTGCTGGTCCACCTGCGCCCGCGCGACGGCGAGCCGCGCTTCGAGCGCGCGGATGTTCGCCGCGTGCTCCTTCTGCGCGACGGACTGATAGCGCAGCAGGTCGTGCTGGGTCGACGCGAGCTGGCTCTCGTCGCCCGCGAGCTCGGCGCGCGCCGCGTCCTCGCGCTGCTGGTTGTCGAGCTTCTTGCCCGTCAGGTCGATCAGCAGCGCGCGATCGATGTTCGGGTTCTGCACGGTCATCAGCGGCTGGTTCGCGTCGAACGGCTTGCCCGCCGCGACGTGCTGCTCGGTCACGACGCCTTCGACCGGCGACGTGACGAGCGTCACTTCGTTGTTGACGACCGCGCGTTCGGACGAGCGCGTGAAGACGTTCGGAAACATGATGGTCAGCACCATCCAGATGACGAAGAACACGACGCCGTAGCCGGCGGCGCGCGGCGCGAGCGTCCAGAACGGACGCAGCGTGCGGCGGCTGCGCGTCACCGGTTCGTCGTGCGTGACGAGTGAGGAGGCGCGCGCTTCGGTCGGGCGATTCTCCCGTGGCTGGTCGGACATGTTGCCCTCCTGCATGGCAAAAGTGCGAACGATGAGACAAAAAAGGACGCGCGCGCACGGGCTGCTCGGAGCCGGCGTGCCGTCGATGACGGCAAGCCGGCCTCCTTGCGTGCGTGCGTCGGCGCGCAGATACGGGTTTTCTTGGTCTGTTGGCTGCCTGCAGCGCGCCGCGTCCGGGCATTCGTCGAAGCGACGCACTGCGTGAACGGGCCGTGGTTGACGGCCCGGGATCAACCCCGTGACCGTGGCGCGCTCGCGCGCCACGGACTTGAATTGCATGGAAGACTCGAGCGGCCCGCGCAGGCGAGTGCGGCCAAGGCGCTGCGAGTCGATTCAGGCTAGTGAAATCGCCGGGGCGCTACTGTAAGAATGTGTAAAAGGTGATTTCACTAGGACCCCAAAGGATCATCTTTATGTGGCCGCCGAATTTGATCGGCCCGCGATTCGATCGATTTCGTTGGGCAAAGCGTGGTGCGCGCCACTTGCCGCAAAGAATGCGCGCCGGTTGCCGGCAGGCATTGCGCGGTTCGGCGCATCGGCCGTCGTGCCGTCTTCGTGCACGGATTCCCGCCGCGGATTTGCGCCGCGGACAGGCCGCAACGAGCGCGATGTTTCAGTGGCGATACATATCCCCATGTCCCGACGGCCAACGCGCGTGTTACGTAACGTCGATGAATCATTTCGACGACGAATTCGCGCGCGGAACGGATGCGCGCACCCGCACGCGCGGCCGGCGATGCCGCCGCGTTGCGTTCCGGCAACGCGGGGACGCGGCCGAACGGCCGTTGGCGGAAGGTTCCGCGCGGCATCGCGATGCGCTGGCACGGTTTCTGCGTGACATCGGGGACGAGGACCGCGCCGGACGATCGGCGCGGATACAGTGAAACTTGTCGGGCGCGCCCATCGGGTTCGCTCGCTCAATTGCCGCACGGAGCAACACATGGACACGCTCCCGAACCAGTCCGACGCGCAATTCCAGGCTTTCCTGGCGAAGCTGCTCGAGCAGCCGCAGCCCGCCGCATGGAGCGAAAAGCAGCAGATCGAACTCGACATGGCGCGCGAGCTGGCCGTCGAGATGCTGCAGCTCGCCGAACGCATGAACGCGACCCACGCCGCCGATCTCGAAAATTGCCTCGTGCTGCTCAGGCATGCGAAGGTGCTCGACTTCATCCTGTCGTCGCTCGCCACGCGCCGCGACATTCATCCGCGCACGCTCCGCACGATCTTCAAGCTCGCGAAGCTCAAGGTCCACGATTCGTATCCGGAGTGAGCCGGATACGAGCCTCGACGCACGCAGCCGACGCGGCGCCCCGGACCGCGCACGACGTTCGACGCGCACTTTCGACAGGGGCTCGAGCGAGCGTCGTCGCTCGTCGCCGCGCAGCCTTTCGCCATGCTGCCGTTTTGCGAGGAATTTCTCGAGCTCGAAGGCCCGGCGTTCGACGGCAAGCTGATCGCCCCACGCGCCCCGCGTGCGCCGGGGGCGGCGGGCGGCCTGCGTCGGCCTTGCGCCGGCGTCGCATCGGGCGGGCGGCGTCGGGGCAGTGGCGGCGGCGCGTTAGCGGACGTGCGCGGCACAATGAAGCCAGGGCGGTGTGTTAGTATCGCGGCCGTGCATGGCGGTGCATTCGCGGCCATCGATCATCGATGACATCCTCCGCGGCGAATGCGCGCATTCCGAACGAACATCGAAAACGGCCGAAAAAATTGGGCGGTCCGACGATAATCCTCGTCGAATACCTGAGAGTCCGCATTTGCAGCCGGAGAACTACATGACGAACGTAACGTATCTCGACTTCGAAAAGGCGATCGGCGAGCTGGATGCGAAGATCGACGCGCTACGTTGTTCCGAGGACGAATCGGCGATCGATCTTTCCGAGGAAATCAACCGGTTGTCCGCGCGCAGCGAGAAGCTGACGAAGGAACTGTACGAGCGGCTCACGCCGTGGCAAATCGTCCAGGTGGCGCGGCATCCGGCGCGGCCTTATACGCTCGATTACGTCAATTTCATATTCACGGATTTTCACGAGCTGCATGGCGATCGCTGCTATGCGGACGATCAGTCGATCGTCGGCGGGCTCGCACGCTTCAACGACCGGCCGTGCGTCGTGGTGGGCCACCAGAAGGGGCGCAACACGAAGGAGCGCGCGATGCGCAATTTCGGCTATCCGCGGCCCGAGGGATACCGAAAGGCGCTGCGGCTTTTCAGGCTCGCCGAGAAATTCGGGCTGCCGATCTTCACGTTCATCGACACGCCGGGCGCGTGGCCCGGGATCGACGCCGAAGAGCACAACCAGTCCGAGGCAATCGGCCGCAACCTGATGGAAATGTCGAGCCTTCAGACGCCGGTCATCACGACGGTGATCGGCGAGGGCGGCTCGGGCGGCGCGCTCGCGATCGGCGTCGGCGACGTGTCGATCATGCTCCAGTTCGCGACTTACTCCGTCATCTCGCCCGAAAGCTGCTCGTCGATTCTCTGGAAGAACCCAGGCTACGCGGAGCAGGCGGCCAACGCGCTGGGCCTGACCGCGCACCGCCTCAAGGCGCTGGGGTTGATCGACAAGATCGCGAACGAGCCGGTCGGCGGCGCGCATCGCGACCCGCAGCAAATGGCGCTGATGCTCAAGCGCGTCCTGCAGGAAAGCCTGCGCAACGTCGAATCGCTCGACTCGAAGCAGCTTGTCGCTCGCCGTCACGAGCGGCTCATGCACTACGGCAAGTTCCGCGAAACGGCGGCATGAACGCATCCGGCCGCGCCGTCGGGCGCCGTGCGCGATAGGCGGCCGGCCGAACATGCGTGTGTTCTCCATATCGGATCTGCACGTCGAGTATCCGGAAAACGCCAGATGGCTGGACGCGCTGCCGCGATACGAGCACACGCGCGATGTCCTCATTCTGGCGGGTGATGTCGCCACCGATCTCGCTCATATCGCACGCGTCTTCGACGCGTTCTCCGCGCGGTTCGAGGCGGTCGTCTTCGTGCCGGGCAATCACGACTTATGGCTCGGGCCGCGCGACACGGCCGCGACGTCGATCGACAAGTGGCACGCGTTGCGCGAGCTCGCGCAACGCACGGGCGTGCGCGTCGAGCCGTTCCATGCGCGCGGCGTCTGCGTCGTGCCGCTCCTCGCGTGGTACGACTACAGCTTCGGCGCGCCTTCCGACGGCCTGCTGCAAGTGTGGGGCGACTATCGCCGCTGCGTGTGGCCGCGGGACATGACGCCCGCGGACGTCGCGCGATATCTGGAGGAGTGCAATCGCCCCTATTTGGGTATCCGAAACGATATCGTGATCTCGTGTTCGCACTTTCTGCCGCGCGCCGACCTGATGCCGTCGATGGCGCCGGCGTGGGTCAAGGCGCTTGCGCCCGTCATGGGATCGTGGCGGATCGACCGGCAGATCCGCGCCCTGGGATCGGCCATTCACGTGTTCGGCCACAGCCATCTGAATCAGGCGCGCACCATCGACGGCGTGCGATACGTCAACAGCGCGCTCGGCACGCCGTCCGAAGCGCACATCTCCCGCAGGCGGCTGTCGCTGATCTGGTCCGATTGACGCGTGGGAAACGGGCGCCGGCATAATGCGCTTGCAGGCGACACAGATCGCGCGCTTGATGTGTGCGATGCGATTGCCGATGCGTGCCCGAGGCCGACCCGCCCTTCGCCGGCTCAGCGCGTCACGAACGGCGGCGCGGCGTCCGGCGCGCCGCGCGCGAACCGGCGTTCGCGCAGCAGCGCGACGCGGCAGTTTTCGCGCGCCGTTTCGTTGCCGGCATCGTCGAGCAGTACGAGATCGCCGCGCATCACGTTGAACGTGACGACCGCGCCCGTGTCCGACGCGATCGCCTCCGGCGTGTGATGCGAGCCCGCCGGCTCCAGCACCGTGCTGCCCGGCCGCGCGACCCAGTCGTATTCGCGGTAGCGCCACTCGCCCTGCAGCGTGTAGACGAACACCGCGCCGTCGTGCCGGTGCCGCGGCAGCGCGAGCCCGACCGGCATCTTCAGCAGCACGGTCATCTCGTCGGCAGCGACGTTGATGTGCAGGTACTTGATCGCGAGCCCGGGCAGGCTCGCGTCCATCGGCAGCCAGGGACGATCGTCGTCCTGCAGGCACGGGATCGGCGGCAGGAACGCGGCGGGGGCGGGCGGCAACGGTGAATTCATGGCGGGGCGCGGCGCCTCGACGGCGCGCAAGGACGCGGGAAACCGCGATTATCGCAGAGCGGGCGGCGGCGGACGGCTCGCGCGCATGGTGCGCCGGGCCGGTCAAGATCGCCGCCCGTCGGGCCGGCCGGTCACGCGTTGTTCTTCGAGAAGGAAAACAGCCGGCGTAGCCCGCCCGGCTTGCTCTGGACGATGTCGCCGTCGGCGACGCGGTTCGCGTTGCCCGGTATCGATGCGTCCTGCGGAGGCTTCCCGGCCTTCACGCCCGCTTCCTGCGGCGCGTTGGACGGGGCGACGTGAACCTCGAGCTTGCCGTCGGCAGTTTGCGGATCGTGCCGGACATAAATGTCATGGGGACGAACGGTCGCTTCGGTTTCGACGAACCCGACCTCCGCGTTCGGCGCGAGCTCGTGCATCCGGGCCGTGATGTTCGCCCGGGTATCGAACGCCGAGTTTTTGGTGCGCGCCTTGGCCTCATTGATCGGCCCCGCCACCACGACCTTCTCGCAGTTCCTTGCGTCGATCGCGTCGAGCGTCGTCTCCATGTCCTTTTTCTCGAAGCCTTGGGGCGTGGTCAGATGGACGCCGCGAAGGCTGCCGTTTCTGGTCAGCGCCGAGACGGTCACGCAGGAGCTGATGTTCGGATAGCAGAGGTTGGCCGCTTCGCCGGGAGGAATCCGGCCGAAGCTGTTTTCCGGAATGACGACGCCGACGCCGCCCCCGACGCGGTTCGGCTGGACCGGGCACTGGAAAACCGGCGAGCCGCCGAGCTTGTGTGGCGTGCGCTGCAATTTGCTGAGCCCGGGCGGTATCGTGCGCGACGTGCCCGATGTGGGGCTTGTCGCTGGAGGTTCGGCCGTGGTCGGCGTCGAGGGGTACGTTTGCCCGACGCTGCTGCCTTCCGTGACTCTGGGATTCATTCGGTTGCCATGAGCGCCTCCCGGCCGGGCGATGCGGGGTGCGCCGGCCGCCGGCGGGCGGGGCGCGCCGACGCTCTTGCGCGGATTCGCGAGAGCATCGGCGCCTCCCGTCCCGTCGCCGTGCCGGGCGCCCGCGGGCGCGGCCTTTCGGCGGCTCGTCCTGTCGTTAATAGTGGATCTCCCGCGCGGCGCACGCGATCGCATTCGAGACGATCGGGCGCGCGCAGCCCGTTCGGGCGGGCGTCGCCCGGGAAAGGGGCGTTCGTGCGCCGGTCGCCGGCGCGCATCGAACGATGCCCGCCCGACCGTCTTCAGTATTCGGCAACGCGGCGCGCCGGTTCGCCCGGCAGGCGAAGACGGCGCCGGGAATCCGAACGGGCGGTGCGGCCGGGTGGCGTATCGTCCGTATCGGCATCGACGGGCGCGGGCGCGGGGCGCGCCCTCACGCTTTCGCGCGCCCTGCCGCATGCGCGATTTCGAGGTATTCCTGAAACAGCAGCGCCGCGCGCGACGGCCGCGGCGAGCGCCGCAGCAGGCTCACGAAGCGGCACGAATAATGAAAGCGCTGCGGCGCGACGGAGCGCATCAATCCCTTCGCCTCGAAGCTTTCCGCATAGTGATCGGGCAGGAAGCCGAGATACCGCCCCGACAGGATCAGCGTCGCGATCGATTCCTGATCCGACGCCGTCGCGCTGCGCGTGAGCTTCGCGCGATGGCTCAGCTCCATGTTCGGCGAGTGGTAGCCGAGCCCCGCGAACGCGTAGCCGCGCACCTGGCGCCACGTGAGCTTCGCATGCGGCGCGTCGAACAGCGCGTGGTTCGCGCCGCAGTACAGCAGCATCCGCTCGTCGAACAGGTCGGCGTAGACGAGGCTGCCCGAGCTGCGGTGCGCGGGAATGATCCCGACCTGATAACTGCCGTCGATGATCCCGCGCTCGACCTCGTTGATCGACGCGACGTGCAGGTTCAGCGCGACGTCCGGCGCCTCGTCGTGAAAGCGCCCGATCGCGTCGCCGAGCCGCGCGCGCGGGTTCGTCGCGGTCTTGTCGAACACGGCGATCTGCAGCTCGCCGCCCATCCGGTCGTGAATCCCGTCCACGCGGCTCCTGAACGCCTCGACCGACGCCAGCAGCCGCAGCGTCTCCTCGTAGACGGTCTGGCCCTCGGGCGTCAGCGTGAAGCCCGCGCGGCCGCGCCGGCACAGCACGAGGCCGAGGCGCGTCTCGAGATCCTTCACGTGCCGGCTGATCGTCGAGATCCCGATGTTCAGCTCCAGCTCGGCCGCAGCCATCCCGCCGCACTGGACGACGCTCCTGAACACGCGCAGCAGGCGCAGGTCCATGTCGGTCAACTGGCCGAGGAGCGCGCGGCTTTTCGGTTTTCTTGCTTGCATGAATGCTCAAGTAAACATTGATATTGCGATATTCAAAAGACTATTCGCCGACTCGACAATGCGCAACATCTTCATTCATCCGCGCATCGCGACGCCGACCGACATGAACGCTCTGACCGAACCGACCGCTCCCGACACGACCGTGCGCACCGACGCCGAATGGCTCGACGCGCACTGGATGCCGTTCACCGCGAACCGCCAGTTCAAGCGGGACCCGCGAATCATCGTAGAAGGCAAGGGCGCGTATTACACGGCGGCCGACGGCCGCAAGATCTTCGACGGCCTGTCCGGCCTCTGGTGCTGCGGCCTCGGCCACGGCCGCGCCGAGATCTCGGACGCGGTCGCGCGCCAGGTCGCGCGGCTCGACTATTCGCCCGCGTTCCAGTTCGGCCATCCGCAGTCGTTCGAGCTCGCGAACCGGATCAAGGCGATGACGCCCGCCGGCCTCGACTACGTGTTCTTCACGGGCTCGGGCTCGGAGGCGGCCGACACGTCGCTCAAGATGGCGCGGGCGTACTGGCGCGCGACGGGCAAGGGCACGAAGACGCGCCTGATCGGCCGCGAGAAGGGCTACCACGGCGTGAACTTCGGCGGCATCTCGGTCGGCGGGATCGGGCCGAACCGCAAGCTGTTCGGCCAGGGCATCGACGCCGATTTCCTGCCGCACACGCAACTGCCGGCAAACCGATTCTCGCGCGGGCTGCCCGAGCATGGCGCCGAGCTCGCCGACCGCCTGCTCGATCTGATCGCGCTGCACGACGCGTCGAACATCGCGGCGGTGATCGTCGAGCCGTTCTCCGGCTCGGCGGGCGTCGTCGTGCCGCCGAAGGGCTATCTGCAGCGGCTGCGCGAGATCTGCACCGCGCACGACATCCTGCTGATCTTCGACGAAGTCATCACGGGCTTCGGCCGCACGGGCGCGATGACGGGCGCCGACGCGTTCGGCGTCGTGCCGGACATCATGAACGTCGCGAAGCAGGTGACGAACGGCGCGCAGCCGCTCGGCGCGGTGATCGCGAACCGGGAGATCTACGACGCGTTCATGGCGGCGGGCGGCCCCGACTACATGCTCGAGTTCCCGCACGGCTACACGTATTCCGCGCATCCCGTCGCCTGCGCGGCGGGCGTCGCGGCGCTCGATCTGCTCGTCGCGGAAGACGCGCTCGGCCGCGTGCGCGCGCTCGCGCCGCATTTCGAGGCGGCCGTGCACGGCCTGAAGGGCGTGCGCCACGTCGCCGACGTCCGCAACTGCGGGCTCGCCGCGGGCCTGACGATCGAGCACGCGCCGGGCGAGCCCGCGCGGCGCCCTTACGAGATCGCGATGCATTGCTGGGAGAACGGTTTCTACGTGCGCTACGGCGGCGACACGATCCAGCTCGCGCCGCCCTTCATCGCCGAGAAGCACGAGATCGACAGCCTGATCGGCGCGCTGAACGACGCGCTGCTCGCCACCGCCTGACGATGCGCGGCCGCCGCGCCGCGCATCCGCCGCACGCATTTGCCGCATCCACGCAACACACGAATTCAGGAAACACCGCGATGAAACACGACAGCAACGTCACTTCCACCCTCGGCCACCTGATCGACGGCAAGCGCGTCGACGGCGGCGAGCGCGTGCAGCCGGTGTTCGACCCGGCGACGGGCGCATCGACGAAGAGCGTGCGCCTTGCCGACAGGCTGACCGTCGAGGCGGCGATCGCGGCCGCGCAGGCCGCGTATCCGGCGTGGCGCAACACGCCGCCGCTCAAGCGCGCGCGCGTGATGAGCCGCTTCAAGATGCTGCTCGAGGCGCACGCCGACGAGCTGTGCGCGCTGGTCACGGCCGAGCACGGCAAGGTGCTCGCCGACGCGATGGGCGAACTGCAGCGCGGGATCGAGAACGTCGAGTACGCGAGCTACGCGCCCGAGCTGCTCAAGGGCGAGCACAGCAAGAATGTCGGCCCGGCGATCGACTCGTGGAGCGAGTTCCAGGCGCTTGGCGTCGTCGCGGGCGTGACGCCGTTCAACTTCCCGGTGATGGTGCCGCTGTGGATGTGGCCGATGGCGGTCGCGTGCGGCAACACGTTCGTGCTCAAGCCGTCGGAGCGCACGCCGTCGTCGACGCTGCGCATGGCCGAGCTCGCGCTCGAAGCGGGCCTGCCGCCCGGCGTGCTGAACGTCGTGAACGGCGACAAGGAGGCGGTCGACACGATCCTCGCCGATCCGCGCGTGAAGGCGGTGAGCTTCGTCGGCTCGACGCCGATCGCCGAATACATCTACACGACGGGCTGCGCGCACGGCAAGCGCGTGCAGGCATTGGGCGGCGCGAAGAACTTCGCGATCGTGATGCCGGACGCCGACATCGGCAACGCGGTGAACGCGCTGATGGGCGCCGCGTACGGCTCGTGCGGCGAGCGCTGCATGGCGATTCCGCTCGTCGTCGCGATCGGCGACGAGACGGGCGACGCGGTGGTGGCGGGCATCCAGGCCGAGATCGCGAAGATGAAGGTCGGCCCGGGCGTCGAGCCGGGCGTCGACATGGGGCCGCTCGTCACGCGGCAGCATTTCGAGAAGGTGACGGGCTTCGTCGAGGCGGGCGTCGCGGCGGGCGCGACGCTGGTGGTCGACGGGCGCGGCGTGAAGGTGGACGGCCATGACGGCGGCTACTACCTCGGCCCATGCCTGTTCGACAACGTGAAGCCCGGCATGCCGATCTATCAGCACGAGATCTTCGGGCCGGTGCTCGGCGTCGTGCGCGTCGCGTCGCTCGCCGAGGCGATGGCGCTCGTCGATGCGCACGAGTACGGCAACGGCACGTGCCTCTTCACGCGCGACGGCGAGGCCGCGCGCTTCTTCAGCGACAACATCCAGGTCGGGATGGTCGGCATCAACGTGCCGCTGCCTGTGCCTGTCGCGTATCACTCGTTCGGCGGCTGGAAGCGCTCGCTGTTCGGCGATCTGCACGCATACGGCCCGGACGCGGTGCGCTTCTACACGAAGCGCAAGACGATCACGCAGCGCTGGCCGTCGGCCGGCGTGCGCGAGGGGACGATGTTCAGCTTTCCGTCGAGCCGCTGAGCAACCGGTTTGTAGTTGGCCTATCCAGGTCGTTCGGCGGCGTGTTGCGTCGGCGGCCTGTTTCGAAGCCCGCGCAAAACGCGGGCTTCTTTCTTTTTCGGCGGTGGCGGGCGCGAGGCGCAAGCTGCGCCGCATTACGCGACGTCACGCCGCTTATCCCCGCCGCACCGCCCGCGCGCTTATTCCTTCACCGCGTGCCAGACGTCCTTGAAGCCGTCGCCTTTCTTGTCGCCTTTCGCGGCGTCCTTCGCGAAGAAGTAAAGCGGCTTGCCCTGGTACGCCCATTGCAGCGTGCCGTCGTCGCGCTTGATGATCGTGTAGCCGAGCGCCGGCTGATCGGTCGCGCTCGCCTTGTACGGCGGCCAGTTCGTCGTGCACGGGCCGTTGCATGCGCTCTTGCCCGAATTCGGGATGTCCCTGTCGAACGTGTAAAGCGTCATGCCGTTGGCGGCGACCAGCATGCCGCCGCTCGGCATCGCGGGCGCATCGGCGAGCGCGGCGGCCGACGCGAAGCCGGCGATGAGCGCGCACGCGACATAAGCGGTTCTCATGACTGTCTCCTTGTTCCGGCGGGCGCGCCCGTTGCGCACCCTTACCAACCATAGGCGGTTTTGCCGACGGACGAAAGGCGATCGTCGCCCGCCCGCCGCGACGCGGCCCGCGCGCGCCGCGCGGCGTCAGCGCGGCGCGTCGTGCCCGAGCGCCTGCAGGAACAGCGAGAACAGCTCCGGCTGCGACGAGATCCCGAGCTTCGAATACAAGTGCCGCCGATGCACCTTGACGGTCTCGGGCGAGATCGCGAGCCGCTCGGCGATCGCCTTCGACGAGTTGCCGCGCAGAACGAGCCGCGCGATCGCCATCTCGCGCTCGGTCAGCAACGGCGCGCCGAAGCTCGCGAGCGCGCGCTCGACGCGCTCGGCGAGATCGTCGTCCCCGCGCGTGCGCGACGCGTCGCCCTGCAGCCGGCGGTGCTGGCGGATCGCCGCGAAGAGCCACGGCGAGCAGGCGGCGAGGCGGCCGAGCGTATCGGTGTCGAAGCGCGCGTGCGCGCCGAGCGACAGCGACAGCATCTCGTCCGGCCGTGTGCGCACGATGATCTGCAATTCATCCTCGCCGACCGCGTCGCGAAAATAACTGAGGAAATATTCGCTCTGCCGGAACAGATCGGGCGCGACTTCCTCGAGCCGGTAGCAGCCGTCCGCGAGGCCGTCGTGCGCGGCCTGCAGGAACGGATCGAGCAGATAGAGCCCGTCCAGGTACAGCGGCACGGGCGACGGCCCGCTCGCGCCGCCCGTGTCGTATTCGTCGAGCACGACGGGCGCGCCGTCGCGGCCGAGCGCGGTTGCGAGCGCGTTGTCGAACGGCACCATCTCGTTGAGAAACAGAATCAGCAGGCGCCAGAAGCGCGGCTCGCCGAGGTGATCGAGCGCGCGTCCGAACGCTTGATGCATCGCTACTTCGCGGAACAGTCGATCCATGTGCGCCCCGGTTTGGCGTAACCCCAAGGGGGAATGGCGGCGCGCAATTTGGCTTCCTAGACTGCGCGCCATGCGTTGCCCGAGTATGGGCGTTCAAAAACCTGCGGCAAAGGAGTGCAAGATGGCGATGATATCGGAGTCTTCGAGCGCGGCGGCGGCCGCCGCATCGGGCGGCGCGCCCGCGCCGGAGACGCTCGCGCGTTCGCTCGACGTGCGCGACGTCGTGATGATCACCGTGTCGGGCGTGACGCCCGCGAGCTCGATCTTCGTGATCGCGCCGTTCGCGATCCAGCAGGCGGGCAGCGGCGCGGTGATGTCGTTCGCGCTCGGCGGGCTGCTCGCGCTCGCGTTCGCGCTTTGCTATGCGGAGTTGAGCGCCGCGCACCGCAGCGCGGGCGGCGAGTACGTGATGGTCAAGCGCGTGTTCGGCGCGCTGCCCGGCTATCTGACGTTCGTCGCGGTGCTCGCCGTCAACGTGTTCATCCCGGCCGTGCTCGCGAGCGGCGCCGCGCCCTATCTGAACGCGGCGCTCGGCACGCAGTTCGGCAATCAGTCGGTGGCGCTCGTGATCGTGCTCGCGAGCTATGCGTTGGGTATCCTGAACATCCGCACGAACGCATGGATCACCGGCGCGTTTCTCGTGATCGAGATCCTCGTGCTCGCGCTGATCGCATATCTCGGCTTCTCCGAGCCGCATCGCTCGCCGCTCGCGCTCGTGCATCCGGTCGTCGCGAGCGGCGCAACACTCGTGCCCGCGACGCTCGCCGCGATCATGCCGGCCGTCGGCACGGCGATCTTCTGCTACAACGGCTTCGGCGCGGCCGTGTTTCTCGCCGAGGATCTCGAAGGCGGCAATCGCGACATCGCGAAAGCGGTGATCTGCTCGCTCGCGGTGATTCTCGTCGTCGAGCTCGTGCCGCTCACCGCAATCGTGCTCGGCGCGCCGTCGTTCGTCGAGCTCGCGAAGAGCGCCGATCCGATCGGCTATGTCGTGCGCGCGCTCAGCAATCCGGGCGTGTCGCGCGTCGTGAGCGGCGGCATCTTCCTGTCCGTGTTCAACGCGATCATCGCGATCGTCATCATGGTCGGGCGCTTCCTGTACAGCAGCGGCCGCCATGCGTTGTGGTCGCGCGCGTGCAACGGCGCGTTCACGCGCATCCATGCTCGCCTCGAATCGCCGTGGATCGCCACGCTCACGCTCGCCGTGCCGTCGACGCTGCTCGTGTTCGTGTCGAGCCTCGACGAGCTGACCGCGTTCACCGTCGATCTGCTGCTGCTCATCTATCTCGCCGTCGGCGTCGCGGCGCTCGCGAGCCGCGTGACGCGGCGCGACGTCGATCATCATTACCGGATGCCGTGGTGGCCGCTGCCGCCCATCGTCGCGATCGCGGGCGCGGGATATACGCTGTACACGACGATCGCCGCCGCGGCGAAGCCGACCGACCTGTACATCATCGCGGGGCTCGCGGCCGTCTCGCTCGCGGCCTACGCGCGCTGGGCGCGCCGCAGCGCGGCGTTCCGCGAGCTCTGAAAGACGAACCGGGCAACGAACCGGGCAACGAACCGAAAGAGAGGACCATCAGCATGCGCACACGAGATCTGGGCATTCGCATCGGCCGCGGCAAGCCGGGGCCCCTGAACGCCATCACCGACGTCGCCGGCGTGCGGGTCGGGCATTGCACGCTGCACGTCGACGCGGGCGACGCGTCGGCGCACACCGGCGTGACGGTGATCGAGCCGCGCGCCGCGCGCGCGCGTGACGAGCCGTGCTTCGCGGGCGTCCACGTGCTCAACGGCAACGGCGACGCGACCGGGCTCGAATGGATTCGCGAGGCGGGACTGCTGACGACGCCGATCGCCTATACGAACACGCACAGCGTCGGCGTCGTGCGCGATGCGCTCGTCGCCGCCGAGCGCGCGCAGGGCGGCGCGCGCGATCGCGAGCACGTGTACTGGTGCATGCCCGTCGTGATGGAGACGTTCGACGGACTCCTGAACGACATCTGGGGGCAGCACGTGCGCGCCGGGCACGTCGCGCAGGCGCTTGCCGCCGCGCATACGGGCCCGGTCGAGGAGGGCTGCGTCGGCGGCGGCACCGGCATGATCTGCCACGAGTTCAAGGGCGGCATCGGCACCGCGTCGCGCGTCGTCGCCGAGACGGCGGGCGGCTGGACGGTCGGCGCGCTCGTGCAGGCGAACTACGGACAGCGCGCGGCGCTGCGCGTCGCGGGCTACCCGGTCGGCGAAGTGCTGCGCGGGCTCCATTCGCCGTTCGGCGCGCCGGGCGCGGCGGGCGAGGCCGGCATGGGCTCGATCGTCGTGACGCTCGCGACCGACGCGCCGCTGCTGCCGCATCAGTGCACGCGGCTCGCGCAGCGCGCGGGCGTCGGGCTCGCGCGCTGCGGCGGCGGCACCGACAACTCGAGCGGCGATATCTTCGTCGCGTTCGCAACCGGCAATACGGGCCTGCCGATCGCGAGCTACGGCCGGCCGGCCCCGACGACGGTCGGCGTGCGGATGGTCGCCGACGCGCACATCTGCGCGTTGTTCGACGCGGCGGCGGAAGCGGTCGAGGAGGCGATCGTCAACGCGCTCGTCGCGGCCACCGATCTCGCGGCGCGCGGCGTGCGCGTCGACGCGCTCGGCGCCGCGCGGCTCGTCGATGCATTGCGCGAGACCGGCTGGCGGCCGCGCGCGGGAGACGCTCAGCTATAGCCGTGGCAGCGGCGCAAGCCGGCGTAGTCGTAGAAGCGGCTGCCGGGCGCGATTCGCGCGCCGTCGCAAGCGGGCTGAAAATCGGTCTCGCGCTCGTTGTACAGCATCTTCACGATGAGCCGCGAGCCGTTGCGGTAGACGTCCCATTGCAGGTTCGCGGCCATCGGCGACACCGTTTCGCCGCGCCACGGATTGTCCGCATACGTGTAGGTCTGCGCTTGTGGCACGGGAGCGAACACGTTCTTCAGCTTCAGGATCGACGCGAACGGAATCACGACTTCGGCGTGCGTGAAGCGCAGCTTCGCCGCGTTCGTCAGGTCGCCGCGCGCGATCGCGTCGATCTCGCCGAAGAAATCGTCGACGAGCGCCTGCGCCATCCGGTACGTGACGGGATTCGCTTCGGCGACGCCGGGGCCTTTCTCGTAGAAATCCTCGGCGTCCTGAAGATACGCGAGGTACTCGGCCTGCGGCGCGGCGATGTAGCGCTCCATCGTGACGCCGCCCGTCTCGGCCGTCATCGCGGGCGCGACCTGCAGCAGGTTGTACAGCACGTTCGCCGCGTCGGCGGCGGACTTGATCCTGGTCTTGCCGTCGCCCTTCAGCGTGTTGGCGAACCGGGCGTCCGCCGACGCGAACGTGTACGTGCCCGTGTTCGAGAACGTGTAGCCCGCCGTGCCGAGCTTCGCCGCGAAATCCGGTTTCACGAGCCCGGCGAGCACCGTTTGCGCGACCTGCGACGTTTGCGGCGACTGCATGATCGCGTCGAGCTTCGCGGCGACGGCGGCGTCGCTGCCGTAAGCCTGGTACGCGAGGCTGTCGCGATAGGTCGCGTAATACGGATCGGTCGTCGACGCGACGAGATCGACCGACGGCTTCAGTGCATGGAAGTACAGCAGGAAGCGATTGACGCCCGCTGCTTGCGCAACGGGCGCGCCTTCCGGATAGCCGGCCGGCGCGCCCGGCCGCGTGATCGCCGGCGCGAGCGCGGGGCGCGCGGCGACGAGCGCGCCCGAGAAGTAGGCCGAGCTGTCGACCGCGCGGTCCTGCCCGGAGTGGACGACGACGATCTTGCGCGGCGTGCCGCCCGCCGCGCCCGCGACCGTGTCGAACAGCGCGGGCAGCCGCTGCAGCAGCCGCGCGGCGAGCTGCTGATGCTCGCGGATGCCCGCCTGCGTGAGATTGCCGTAGCCGGGCGTCGAGATGCCCGCGACGTCGTAGCCGAGCAGCGCGTTCGCCTTCATCATCGCGAACGTGTCGGCCTTCAGTTGCTGGCCGAGCGGCGTCAGCGCGCCTTCGGCGTCCGCCTTTTGCAGCATGTCGTAGATCGCGCCGTCGTACTTGAAGCCGGACAATCCGCGCGAGCCGTGGCGCGCGACCATCTCGGTGTAGACGGGCGCGTAGCCCGCGGGCGGCGCTTCGTAGCTCGACGCATTCTGCTGCGGCCGATAGGGCGTCTTCGTCTGGTAGTAGGTGGGCGCGGCGGGTGTCGGGGCGGGTGTCGACGCGGGTGCGTCCGGCGTCGGGTTCGGCTGGGTGGACGGCGGCGCGGCGGCGTCGTCCGCGTCATCGGCGCCGCAGGCGGCGAGCGCGATGCACAGGAAGAGCGGGGCGAGGCGGCGGGCGAGGCAGCGTTTCATCGAAACGGAAGGGGCGAGGTTGGTTCGGCCGGAGGGCACCGCCGCTCGTCGAAGCGTTGCGCGGACGGTGAATCGAGCGCGCAGTCTCGCAAAGGTTTTTGACAGCTTGAAGTCATCGAACGGAAAGCTCGATGCGAGCTTTCCGTTCCATCGGGAGCGCGGCGCGCACGACGCTTAGCTGCCGAAGTAGATGTTGCAGAAGCTGACCGGGCCGACGCATGCGTTCGGGTCCTGGCGGTCTTGATGAGCGGCGGGGACGCGGCCGGCGGCTTGCACGGCCTCGGTGCGGTTCGCCGGCTGCCGGCCCGCATCGGCGGCGGCGGGTTGCGCGTGAGCGGCGGCCATGACGGCGGACAGCGACAGCGCGACGACGGCGATTTGCAGCGACTTCATTTGATTTTCTCCTTGAGGGTTTTGCCGTCTTGCTCGACGGTGATGAAACTATATGACTCGGTCGGGTTGGGATTAATCGCCCGGCCTGGGGAGCTTCTTTCCATTTCGCACAACGATCGTTTCGCGCGTCACATGCGGCTCGCGCGCACGCGTTCGCGGGCGCGCGAGCCCCGATTGAACGGCGCGTCCTGATCGATCAGCGCGCTGCGGATGAAGTGCAGGCAACTGACGATGCGCTGCATCCGGCGGCGCTCGTCGGGTACCGCGTACCACAGGTGCTGCGTGTGCCGGACCGCGCGGATCGCGAGATTGACCGACTTCAGCGCACGCGCGAGCCGATGCGCGTCGGGCGTCTCGAACAGCCGCGGCAGCGCCTCGCGCACCGCGTCGATCAACGCGCTCCAGCGCAGCGCCTGCGCGGGCTGCGCGGCCGTGAACGCCTGCATCTCGCGCCGCAGGTCGATCACCGCGTGGCCGATTTCGAGCGTCGCGAGCATCCAGCGCAGCGCGTCGCGATGCCGGCGCGAGCGCTTCATCAGCAGATTGCGCAGTTGCGACATCAGATCGTGCGAGCTCGACTGAAAGCGCTGGTCGAGCCCTTGCAGCGGGCCGTCGCACGCGAGCGCGATCTGCCGGCGCAGGTCGCGCGCGATCCGGCCGGTGAGCCACGGCATCTCGGCGGGAAACACCACCGCGAACGCGATCGATGCGGCGAGCATCGACACGACGAGCGCGAGCCCGTTGTTGATCAGGACGTCGGGCGCGTAGACGATCACGTTGTCCGGCCCCGCGAGCAGGCAGAAGAACACGACGAAGCCGATCCCGTAGCCGGACTTGCCCGGGCGCGTCGCGAGATACGCGCCCGCCGCGAGCACGGGCGCGAGCGCCGCGCACAGCAGCGGGAAGCCGTCGATGTTCGGATACACGCGGCACACGTACAGATAGCCCGCGAGCGTCGCGAGCGCCGCGCCCGCGGCCATCTGCGCGACGAAGCGGCTCGCGCGCGGCGCGGTCGAGCTGAGCGCGCACGCGATCGCGGTGCCGATCACCGCGAGCGCGCCGCTCGGCCACTCGGACGCGATCCAGAACGCGCTCATCGCACCCATCGCGACGAGCGTGCGCAGGAACGTGAAGCCGACGAAGTAGCGATTGGTCTTCACCGCGTAGCGCGTGATCGAGCGTTCGAGCACGTGGCTGTCGAGCGCGAGCGACGCGTGCGTTTCCGCGTAGCCGAGGAATTCGTCGACGAAGCGGTAGAGCAGCTCGATCGCGGTGTCGAAGTCGAGCACGCCGGCGGGCGCGAGCGTCTCGACCGCGCGTCGCGACGCGCGCGCGCGCTTGGGCAGCGCGGCGAGATACGCACTCAGCTCGACGAGCGCGACCGAGGGCGTGGGCGCGGGCGACGATGACGGCGCCGCGCGCGGCTGCGCGAGATCGCGGCGCAGCGCGCACAGCACGTCCGACAGCGCATCGACGTGCGGGGCGATCGCCGCGAGCACCTCGGCCGCATGATTCGCGCGCAGCCGCCTGAGCAACTGATGGAACGCATGAAGCCGCGCGCACGCGTTCATGAACTCGCTGTTCAGCCGCGCGAGCCGGCGGCTGCGCGCGCGGATGTGCGGGTCCTCGAACGTCGCGAACGCGCGGGTCGCCTCGAAGCCGACGATGCCGTCGACGAAGTCGGCGAAGCGCCGCTCGAAATCGCGGCGCTCGACCGAGCCCGCCATCGTGCTCGCCGCGAACGCGACGAAGCCGGCGTGCCGCGCGTTCAGCGTGCGCATCAGCGCAGCGCTCGAGCTGAGCGGAAACACGAGCGCGCTGACGGCGCCCGAGCAGAAGATCCCGACCGCGACTTCGGCCGCGCGCGTGAGCGCCGACAGAAACAGCGTGTTCGGCGCCATCACCGCGGGCAGGCCGATCAGCGCGGCGGTGTAGCCGGCGAGCACGTAGCCGTACCAGCGGAAGTGCCGGTTGCGCACGGCGGCCGCGATGCAGCCCGCGACCCACAGCGTGATGCCCGCCATGTACAGCTCCGGCTGCTGCGCGAAGAGGCCCCCCAGCGCGAGCGCCGCGACGAGCCCGACGCCCGTGCCGACGACGCGATAGAAGCTCTTCGCGAGCACCATCCCGCTCATCGGCTGCATCAGCACGAACACGGTCGTCATCGCGATCCGCGGCTGCGACAGGTCGAGCAGCATCGCGATGCCCATCGCGAGCAGCGCGGCCGCCACCGTCTTCGCGAGATGCAGCCAGACGAGGCCGTCGTGGCCCGCCCAGTCGCGCGCGAGCCTGACGGCGCTTCGCAGCCGCCCCTGCCATCGTTGCGGATCGATGAGGAATCGCTGTAGCGCGGGCTCGTGCTTCATGGCTGTGGGCGGTGCTTCTGGCGGGCGCGAATCGGGGGCCTCCGGCCTCGCGCGACGATGCCAGTCCGACCGGAGAGGCGCCGATTGTAGGAGTCGCGCGCACGCGCATTAACGCGACCACAGGGAAACCATAGTTGCCGTGGCAGCAACAATGTGCGGTCCTTGCGGGAGGACAATATCGTCTCTACATACGTTTCGGACGGGAATGGATACGCTACAGAACATGCGGGTGTTCGCCCGGGTGGTGGAGGCGGGCAGCTTCACGGCGGCCGCGCAATCGCTGAATTCGACAACGGGCGCGATGTCGCGCGCGGTGTCGGAGCTCGAGGCGCGGCTGCGCACGCGCCTGATGAACCGCTCGACGCGGCGCCTCGCGTTGACGCCCGCGGGCGAGCGCTACCTGCTGCGATGCCGGCAGATTCTCGCCGACGTCGATCAGGCGGAGGAGGAGGCGAGCTGCGCGCACGAGCGCCCGGCGGGCGTGCTGCGCATGCACAGCTTCGCGAGCATCGGCCAGCACTACGTGCTGCCGGCGCTCACCGCGTATCGCAGCCAGCATCCGGACGTCTCGATCGAGCTCACGCTGTCGCAGCGGATGCCCGACCTGTTCGACGGATCGAGCGACATGGCGGTCGTGACCGCGTCGTCGCTGCCCGATTCCGAGCTGGTGTCGCATCTGCTCGGCTCGACGTTCAGCATCCTGTGCGCGACGCCCGCGTATCTGCGCGCGCACGGCGCGCCGCGCACGCCGCGCGATCTCGCGCGGCACGCGTGCCTCACGCTGCGCACGCCGGCGTTTCCGACGAACGAGTGGCTGCTCGAAGGGCCGAACGGCGCCGAGGAGATCAAGGTCGACGGCCCGGTGCAGACCAACACCGCCGAGTCGCTCGCGGTTGCGATCCGCGCGGGCATCGGCATCGGCATGCTGCCGCTCTATGCTGCGATCGAAGACCTGCGCTGCGGCAACCTCGTGCGCGTGCTGCCCGCGCATCGGCTGCAGAAGATGAACGTCTATGCGCTCTATCCGTCGCGCCGCTTCATCGACGCGAAAGTGCGCACCTGGGTGGAAGCGCTGCGCTTTCACATGCCGAAGATGATCGCGCGCGACGAGGCGATGCTGTCGGCGATCGGCGCGGAAGCGTCCGATGCGACGCAAAGCGCGATCGCCGGGGCGCTCGACGTCGGGCTCGAATCGGCGCACGCGCTCAGTCATTGAGTGATCCATGCGTCGATGTCGGCGCCGGCATGTCGCCTGCATGTCGCATGTCGCATGTCGCGGGCTCGGCTTCGGCGACGCGCGGCGTTCGTTCGCGCGATCGAGAGGGGGCGGCCGCGCGACGGCGAGACGGCAAAAAAGAGGCGGCGCATCGCGCGCCCGCCTCTTCACCGACGATGTCTCCCTGAACGATGTCTCCCTGAACGATGTCTCCCTGAACGATGTCTCCCGAGCGATGTCTCCCGAGCGATGTCTCCCGAGCGATGTCGGCTTACTGCGCGCCGGCCGCGGGCTTGCCCGCTTGTGCCGCGCCCGCGACGGCCGGACCGTGCGCGGCCTCGGCCGCCTTGCGTGCGGCGAGGCGCTTCGCGTCGAGACGGCGCTGGGCGGCCTGGATGTCGTCGGGGTAGGTGTTGTCGTTGCCGCGCGACGGCTGATAGCCGACGGATTCCAGATCGACGAGTTCCTGAATGACTTGCGCGCGCGTGAGCGAGCCGTTCGACGACTGGGCAAACGAGACGGCCGGTGCGGCGAGCACGAGGGCGGCGGCGGCGGTGACGACGATCGATTTCAAGATGACCTCCAGTGTGATTCGATTCGATGCAGTTCGCGGTTCGGCGCCCCGAACTGACGAGGCAAAGTCTACGCAGCCGCCGCACGCGGAAAAACCGGCCGCGCCGGCACGCAGCCTTCCGGATTGCACAACACTGAAGGGCGCGCGGCGCGCGTCACGCGGCCGATCGGGGCGAGGCTTCGTGACGGAAATGTGTCCGTTCGTTCCGGCCTGCGCAAAGAAGCGCTGCGCATCGGGCCGCAGATCCGGAGCGAACGAATCCCTAAACTCGACCGTCGTCGGATCGAGTCGTTTCATTCCAATCAACAAGGAGTTTCGTTGTGAAAAACATCCGGTTTGCATGCGCAACCGCAACCGCAGGGGTTCTGGCCGCGACGGCCGCGCACGCGCAGAGCTCGGTCACGCTGTACGGCCTGATCGATGCGGGCATCATGTACACGAACAACGTCGCGAGCGGCAATTCGCAAGGCGGCCTCGTGCAGGCGACGACAGGCGCCGTGAACGGCAGCCGCTTCGGCGTGCGCGGCGCCGAGGATCTCGGCGGCGGCCTGAAGGCGCTGTTCGTGCTGGAGAACGGCTTCAACGCCGAGAACGGCAAGCTCGGCCAGGACGGCCGGCTGTTCGGCCGGTTCGCGTACGTCGGGCTGTCCGACAATCGTTTCGGCACCCTGACGATCGGCCGGCAATACGATTCGCTCGTCGATTTCGTCGCGCCGCTGTCGGCGACGGCGGGCACGTTCGGCGACGCGAGTTTCGCGCATCCGTTCGACAACGACAACCTGAACCACTCGCTGCGGATCAACAACGCGATCAAGTACACGAGCAACACGTACGCGGGCTTCAAGTTCGGCGGCATGTACGCGATGTCGAACAGCACCGATTTCGCGACGAACCGCGCATACAGCTTCGGCGTGAGCTACACGCGCGGGCCGCTGAACGTCGCGGCCGGCTACCTGCAGATCAACGGCTCGAAGGGGACGACGGCGGGCAGCCCAGGCGCGGTCGACATCGTCGAATCGGCGGCGAACGGCAAGGGCGGCTTCTCGCTCGGCGCGGACCGGATGCGCTCGTACGGCGGCGGCCTGAACTACGCGTTCGGCCCGGCGACGGTCGGCTTCGTCTACACGCGCGCCGAATACGAGAACACCGCGTCGTTCGGCTCGACGGGCGGCACGGTGCGCTTCGACAACTACGAACTGAACGGCAAGTATCAGTTGACGCCCGCATTCAGCATCGGCGGCGCGTACACGTACACGGACGGCCACGTCGACAACACCGTCAAATACGGTTCCGATCCGAAGTGGCATCAGGTCGATCTGCAGGCGGTGTACCGTTTGTCGCTGCGCACCGACGTCTACCTCGAAGGGATGTACCAGCACGCGTCGGGCCGCAATTACGTCGCGATGATCAATACCGCGGGCGGCGCGTCGTCGACGGGCAATCAGGTCGTCGCGGCGGTCGGCCTGCGCACGCGCTTCTAACGGTTCCGGCACCGCGCCGCGTCGCGCACGGGTAAGGGACGGAGCCCGAATTTATGGCTTGACGCCGCCTGCGGCGTTGACGACAGTGGTGCTTCGCCAACTCCGGAGGAGCCGTTCCGATGAATGCCACGTCCCATCGCCCGTCGTTGAGCAGCGCGGTGTTCTACCGCGATCCGCGCGCCGCGCTCGAATGGCTCGAGCGCGCATTCGGCTTCGCGCGCTGCGTCGTCGTCAGCGATGCGCAAGGGCGCATCGCGCACGCCGAGATGTCGTTCGGCGACGGCATCGTGATGATCGGCGCGGGCGGCTGGAGCGACTTCGCGGTCAGCCCCGAGTCGCTCGACGGCAAGAATACGCAGTGCGTGCATGTGCAACTCCAATCCGACATCGACGCGCATTGCGAACGGGCCCGCGCCGCGGGCGCCGTGATCCTGCAGGAGCCCGCCGATCAGTTCTACGGCGACCGCACGTATCGCGCGCGCGACCCGGAGCGGCACGTCTGGACGTTCGGCCAGACGGTGCGCCGCGTGTCGCGCGAAGAAGCCGCGCATCACAGCGGGCTTTCGATCGAAGGCTGGCGATGAGCGCGCCGTAGCGCATTCGCTTCGCACCGCTTTCCGTCGCGCCGCGCAATCGGCCAATCGATCCGTCCGCCTATCATCCGACGATTGGCCGGCCGCGCGAGCCGCCGGATGCGCGCACCGTTCTCGCTGCATTTTTCAGCGCGCTTTTTCTGCGAGCGCTCGCTAACCGATTTCCCGAAAATATGTCAGCCAAAATCCGGGCATTATCGGCAATTATTTCAATACCCGCGCGAACCGGTTTTCGCCGCTCGAATTATTCCTCTTTGATCGTGTGATTGCGTTGAGCGCTTTGCACAGTAAAATGGCGGCCGGGTAGCGGCATGATGGATGTCGCTTGTGCAAGGTGAATGACGGGAATTGTCCGCTTTGCCATACTCGAGTTCGATTTCGGTATTAATTGTCCGAATCGGGATGCGGCGGCTTTATTGGCCGGGCATCATCCGTTCACGCTGAAATGCTGGAGGCCAAAAGACATGGCGACACGGGGCGAATTTTCATTGAGCGAGGTGCCGGCGCACGAGCGCAAAGGCGCACTGTCGATCACGATGGTGCTGCTCAGCTTCACGTTCTTCACGGGCACGATGTTCGCGGGCGGCAAGATCGGCGTCGCGTTTCGCGTCGTCGACATGGTGTGGGTCGCGGTCGTCGGCAATCTGCTGCTCGCCGCCTACGCGGCCGCGCTCGCGTTCGTCGCGTCGCGCAGCGGGCTGAATTCGGTGCTGATGGGGCGCTTCTGCTTCGGCGAAGTCGGCAGCAAGCTGTCCGATTTCCTGCTCGGCTTCGCCGAGCTCGGCTGGTACGCGTGGGGCACCGCGACTGTCGCGATCGTGCTCGTCAAGATGCTCGGCTGGCCCGCGTCGGTGACGACGCCGCTGATGGTGCTGTTCGGATTTGGCTTCTCGATCACCGCGATCGTCGGCTATCGCGGGATGGACGCGCTGTCGCGCGTGTCGGTGCCGCTGATGTTCGTGCTGCTCGTCACGTCGATGTGGATCGCGACGCACGACGTCGGCGGCTGGCCGGGCCTCGCGAAGATCGTGCCGACGCAGCCGATGAGCTTCGCCGCCGCGGTCACGATGGTGTTCGGCACGTTCGCGAGCGGCGCGACGCAGGCGACGAACTGGACGCGGCTCGCGAAAAGCGGCCGCGCGGCCGTCGCGGCGAGCATGATCGGCTTTTTCGTCGGCAACGGGTTGATGATCGTCGCGGGCGCGTACTGCGCGATCGTCTATCAGCAGTCCGACATCGTCGAAGTGATGATGCTGCAAGGGCTGTCGATCGCGGCCGTCGTGATGCTCTGCCTGAACCTGTGGACGATCCAGGGGCCGACGATCTACAACGTATCGGCGGCCGCGTGCCATCTGTTGCGCAGCGAGCGCCGCCGCACGCTGACGCTCGCCGGCGCGGTGCTCGGCATCGTGCTCGCGATCGGCGGCATGTACGAACTGCTGATTCCGTTCCTGATCCTGCTCGGCTCGATCATTCCGCCCGTCGGCGGCGTGATGCTCGCCGACTTCTGGTATCGCCACCGCGGCCGCTATCCGGCGATCGCGACCGCGCGGCTGCCGCGCTTGAACGCCGCCGGGCTCGCCGCGTATGCGATCGGCGCGGCGCTCGCATACGCGTCGCCGTGGATCGCGCCGCTCGTGGGCATCGCCGCGTCGTCGCTCTGCTATGTCGTGTTCGTGCAGATCGCGGGCCGAACCGCGCGTGCGCCGTCGGTCCAGGGGGAGTGAAGCGATGAGTCTGACCGTGGGCGAGATCCTGCAGTTGCCCGGTCTCGAAGAGCTCGCGCTGCGCGCGGGCGAGCGCGGCATGCAACGGCCGGTGCGCTGGTACTACGTCGCGGAGAACGAAGGCATCGCCGACTGGGTGATGGGCGGCGAGCTCGTGTTCGTCACCGGGATCAATCATCCGCGCGACGAGGCGAACCTGCTGCAACTGATTCGCGAAGGCGCGAAGAGCCGCATCGCCGGGATGGTGATCCTGACGGGCGAGGCGTTCATTCGCCGCATTCCCGATTCGGTCGTCGCGCTTGCCGAGCAGCTCGAGATCGTGCTGATCGAGCAGCCGTATCTGCTGAAGATGGTGATCGTCACGCAGTTGATCGGCACCGCGCTCGTGCGGCACGAGAACACGCTGCGCTCGCAGCGCGACATCGTGAACCAGTTGCTGACGGGCGATTACCCGAGCATCGACATCGCGGCCCATCGCGCGCGCAACCTCCAGCTCGCGCTCGATCGGCCGCGCCGCGTCGTCGCGCTTCGGCTCGCGGGCGTGCCCGCGCTCTTCGAAGGCCGCGATCCGGCCGCGGCGGAGGCGCTGCTGCAGGATGCGCGGCAGACGGTGCAGCGCGGCCTGGACGACTGGCTGCGCGACGAGGGCGGTGCGTTGCCGGTGGTCGAGCAGGGCGAACTGTTCGTGCTGCTGCTGCCGTGCGACGACCCGCGTTTCAGGAAGCACAAGCTCGCGCTCGGCGCGCTGCGCGACGCGTTGAACCGGCAGATCGGCCCGCTCACGCTGTTCGTCGGGATCTCGTCGACGGTCGGCGCCGCGCGCCATTACTGCCGCGGGCTCGCCGAGGCGCGGCAGGCGCTCGGCGTCGCCGAGGGCATGCGCGCGGGGCAGGGGCTGTGCGACTACAGCGAGCTGGGCGTGCTGAAGCTGCTCGCCGCCATTCCCGATCCGACGCTGATCGACGGCTTCGTGAAGGAAACGCTCGGCAATCTGCTCGACAGCAACCGCAAGCATCCGACGATGCTGATCGAAACGCTCGAAGCGCTGCTTCAGGAAAACGGCAACGCGATCAAGGCGGCCGAGCAACTGTCGATCCATCGCAACACGCTCAATCACCGGCTGCGCAGGATCGAGACGCAATCGGGGCAATCGCTCGCCGATCCGTATTTTCGGTTGAACGCATCCGTCGCGCTGCTCGCTTGGCGGATGTCGGACACGCAACGACAGGAGTTCTGATGAAGCTCATCAACGCGACGCTGCGCAAGCGCAGCGGCCTTTTCAGCATCGCGTTCGACGGCGGCGCGATCGCGAGCGTCACGCCGCAGCCGGCGCGCATCGGCGTGCAAGGCGCGCCGCGCGCGGACGAAATCGACGTCGACGGCAAGCTCGTGATCCCGCCGCTCGTCGAGCCGCATATCCACCTCGATGCGGTGCTGACGGCGGGCGAGCCCGAGTGGAACATGAGCGGCACGCTGTTCGAGGGGATCGAGCGCTGGGCGCAGCGCAAGGCGACGATCACGCGCGAGGACACGAAGACGCGCGCGCATGCGGCGATCGGGATGCTGCGCGATCACGGCATCCAGCACGTGCGCACGCACGTCGACGTGACCGACCCTTCGCTTGCGGCGCTCGAGGCGATGCTCGAAGTGAAGGCCGAGGCGCGCGGGCTGGTCGATCTGCAGATCGTCGCGTTTCCGCAGGAAGGGATCGAATCGTTCGACGGCGGCCGCGCGCTGATGGAGCGGGCGATCGAGATGGGCGCGGACGTCGTCGGCGGCATTCCGCACTTCGAGAACACGCGCGAGCAGGGCGTGAGCTCGATCGCGTTCCTGATGGATCTCGCCGAGCGCAGCGGCTGCCTCGTCGACGTGCACTGCGACGAGACCGACGATCCGAACTCGCGCTTTCTCGAAGTGCTCGCCGAAGAGGCGCGCGTGCGCGGGATCGGCGCGCGCGTGACGGCGAGCCACACGACCGCGATGGGCTCGTACGACAATGCGTACTGCTCGAAGCTGTTTCGCCTGCTCAAGCGCTCGGAGATCAACTTCATTTCGTGCCCGACCGAGAGCATTCATCTGCAGGGCCGCTTCGACACGTTCCCGAAGCGCCGCGGGCTCACGCGCGTCGCCGAGCTCGACCGCGCCGGGATGAACGTGTGCTTCGGCCAGGATTCGATTCGCGATCCGTGGTATCCGCTCGGCAACGGCAACATCCTGCGCGCACTCGATGCGGGGCTGCACATCTGCCACATGATGGGCTATCAGGATCTCGCGCGCAGCCTCGATTTCGTCACCGACCACAGCGCGCGCGCGATGCATCTCGGCGAGCGCTACGGAATCGAGCCGGGGCGCCCCGCGAATCTCGTCGTGCTCGACGCGTCCGACGATTACGAGGCGCTGCGGCGGCAGGCGAAGGCGCTGCTGTCGATTCGCGGCGGCGACGTGATCATGCGCCGCGTGCCCGAGCGCATCGACTACCCGGCCGCGCGCTGACGCGTGGCGGCGGACGCATGCGGCCCGCCGCTTGCCGCTCACCGCCCGCCGCGTTCGATGCCGTCACTCGTGCCCGTGACGCAGCCGCAGGCTCGCGAACGCGGCGACGACGAGCGCGATCGCGAGAAACGCGAGGCCGTTCTTCGCGTGACCGGTCGTCTGCTCGATCGCGCCGACCACGGTGGGCCCGACGAAGCCGCCGAGCAGGCCGCACGTGTTGACGAGGCCGAGCCCGCCCGCGAGTGCGCTGCCCGCGAGGCGCGAGGCCGGAAACGTGAAGACGATCGACTGCACGACGAAGAACATCGACGCGGCCGCGCACGCGCTCGCGAGCGCGGCCGCGGGCGGCGCATACGCGGCGCAGACGAGCCCCGCCGCCATCACCGCGAGCCCCATGCACAGAATCCGCCGCGACCGCGACGAATCGCGCGCGAAGCGCGGCAGCGTCGCCGCGCCGAGCGCTGCGGCGATCCACGGCATCGCGCTCAGCAGGCCGACGACGATCGGCGTGACGCGTCCCGATTCGCCGATGATGCCGGGCAGGAAGAAGATCATCGTGTAGATCGTCAATTGATGGCAGAAGTACACGAAGATCGCGAGCCAGATCTGCGGATCGCGCAGCGCGGCGCCGAACGCGTGCGCGCCGTGCGCCGCCGTGCCCGCCGCCTGCTCGTTCGCGAGCGTGCGCTCGAGCGCGCGGCCGAGCTCGGGCGCGAGCCAGCGCGCGTCGCTCGGCCGGTCCGGCAGGCGGGTCCAGATGACGAACGCGAGCGCGATCGCCGGAACGCCTTCGACGATGAAGAGCCACTGCCAGCCGTGCAGCCCGAGCGCGCCGTCGAGCTCGAGCAGCGCGCCCGCGAGCGGGCCGCCGACGATGTTCGCGACGCATACGCCGAGCAGGAAATAGCCGGTTGCGCGCGCGCGTTCCTCGCGACCGAACCAGTACGTCAGATACAGCATCACGCCCGGAAAGAGCCCGGCCTCCGCGGCGCCGAGCAGGAGCCGCATCGCGTAGAAGGAGGTTTCGCCGCGCACGAGCGCCATCGCGACGGACAGCGCGCCCCACGTGATCATGATCCGCGCGATCCAGAACCGTGCGCCGGCGCAATGCATGATCAGATTGCTCGGGATCTCGAACAATGCGTACGTGAGGAAGAAGAGCCCCGCGCCGAGGCCGTATGCCGCCGACGAGAGGCCGAGATCGATGGCCATCGAGTGCTTCGCGAACGCGATGTTCGTGCGGTCGAGAAAGCTGATCACGTACGCGGTGATCAGGATCGGCATCAGCTTGCGAAACAGCAGGCGGTTCAACGACGCGCGCGCGTCGCCGACAGGCGGATAGAGGGCTTCGGCATGGGGTGCGGACATGGGTGCGACTCCGTGAGAGGCGATCCGGAGCGCACGGCAAGCACGGCGCTCCGCGTTCAGCAGATGACGGGCAGATGCGCGGGCCGCGCGCCGGCGGCGCTCGGGGCGAGCGGGGCGAAAGGCGGCCTGCCGGGCATCGGCGTGCGCCGATGCCGCGTGTCTGCGCTTGCGTGTCGAATGGTCGGGCGGCGCGGGCTCAGAAGTTGACCGCGTCGCCGCCCTTGAGCGCGAGCATCGCGCGCGCGTCGGCGGGCGTCGCGATCTCGAGCGACAATCCTTCGAGCACCTGACGAATCTTGCGCACCTGCGCGGCGCTCGATTCGGCGAGCTTGCCGGGCGCGATCCACAGCGAATCCTCGATGCCGACGCGCACGTTCGCGCCCTGGGCCGCGCCGATCGTCGCGAGCGGAATCTGGTTTTTGCCCGTGCCGAGGACCGACCACACGTAATCGCCGCCGAACAGGCGGTCCGCCGTGCGGCGCATGTGCGCGAGATCCTCCGGATGCGCGCCGATGCCGCCGAGGAGCCCGAACACGCTCTGGATGAAGAACGGCGGCTTCGCGAGCCCGCGCTCGACGAAATGCGCGAGGTTGTACAGGTGCGAAATGTCGTAGCACTCGAATTCGAAGCGGGTGCCGTTCGCGCTGCAGTTCGCGAGGATCGTCTCGATGTCGGCGAACGTGTTCTTGAACACGAGATCGCGGCTCTTTTCAAGATGCTCGCGCTCCCACGGATGCCGGAATTCGCGAAAGCGCTCGAGTATCGGATACAGGCCGAAGTTCATCGAGCCCATGTTCAGCGACGCGACTTCGGGCTGGAAATGATGCGCGGGACGCAGGCGCTCGGCGACCGTCATGTGCGGGCTGCCGCCCGTCGTGATGTTGATCACCGCGTTGGTGCGCGCCTTGATGCGCGGCAGGAATTCGGCGAACACGGCCGGGTCCTGCGTCGGCCGGCCGTCGGCGGGATCGCGCGCGTGCAGGTGCAGGATCGCCGCGCCGGCTTCGGCCGCCGCGACCGCGGCATCCTCGATCTCGCGCGGCGTCACGGGCAGATGCGGCGACATCGACGGCGTATGGATCGCGCCCGTCGGCGCGCAGGTGATGACGACTTTGCGGGGGCTGGCCACGTTAGGGCTCCTTTCGATGCTCGGCGGTGAAGGGAGATGGAGGCAATGAAGGGCGAATGAATGGCGGCGGATCAGAGCGCCTCGACGTTGCCGCAGACGGAAATCGTCTGTCCGGAAATCCCGTGCCCGCCCGGCGAGCAGAGGAAGAGCGCGGTCGCCGCGATCTCGTCCGGATCGGTCATCCGGCGCAGCGAGATTTTCTCGAGATAGCGCGCTTCCATCTCGTCGTGGCCGATGCCGAGTTGCGCGGCGCGCGCCTCGATCACGCGGCGCATCCGCGGGCCGCGCACGATGCCCGGCTGGATCGCGTTCACGCGGATGCCGAGCGGGCCGAGCTCGATCGCGAGGCTCTTCACGAGGCCGACGACCGCCCACTTCGTGGCCGAATACGGCGTGCGAAACGCATAGCCGAGCCGCCCCGCGACCGACGACAGCGCGATGATCGCGCCGCCGTGCGGCGCGTCGCGCAGCATCGGCACCGCGCGGCGCGCGAACTGGAACTGCGCGTTCAGGTTGATCGCGACTGTCTGCTCCCATTGCGCGGGATCGATCTCGTCGATGCCGCCCGTCGGTCCGGCGACGCCGGCGTTGTTGACGAGCACGTCGAGCCCGCCGAGCGTGCGCGCGACATCGTCGAACACGCGCCCAACGGCGGCCGGATCGGCGACGTCGGCGAGCGTCGTGCCGAGCGCGGCGCGCGACGGCCGGTCCGCGAGCGCGGCAAGCGCCTTCTCGGACGCGTCGCAGACGTGAACCTTGCCGCCGCATTCGGCGAACGCGTCGGCGATCGCGAGTCCGATGCCGGACGCGCCGCCCGTCACGAGTACGCGCAGCCCGGCGTATGGTTTCAGCAGATCGATTGCGGCCATGCGTGTCTGTCTCCAGTGATGTCAGTTGTTTTGTTTGGCGATGCAGATGATTCGATTCGCGAAGCCTATTCGTTCTTCGCGTTCTTCGCGAGCCGGCGCGGGCCGAGCCGCTCGCGCCCGGCCGCGAGCGTCCCGGCGAGGTCGTGCGCGGCGCCGCCGATGTCGAGCGCGATGCCCGCACGCGCGCCCGCGCCGTCGCGGCGCTCGAGCGCGTCGACGATCGCGCGGTGCGCGTCCATCGAGCGCCGCATATGCGGCACGTCGAGCGCGACCATGTTCAGGAACGGGCCGATCCGCATCCATAGATTCCGGATGATCGCGAGCGTGTTCTCGCTCGCGCCGTGCGTGTAGATCGCGTTGTGGAACGCGAAGTTGCTTTGCAGGTACGCGCGGCTTCGGCCGGCTTCGACGTGCGCGTTCATCGTCTCGCAGATGCGCCGCACGCCGGCGATCTGCGCGTCGGTCATCCGCGTCGCCGCGCGCTCGGCGACGCAGCCTTCGAGCGCGATCCGCACGTCGCGCAGCTCGTCGAGCATCTCGACCGTCATCGGCGGCACGACGAGCGCACGGTTCGGGCCGTCGACGAGCGCGCGCTCCGCGCGCAGCCGCGTGAGCGCGGCGCGCACGGGCATCGTCGACGAGCCGACCGCCTCGGCGACGCTGCGCAGGCTGAGTGCCTGGCCGGGCGCGAAGCGGCCGCTCATCAGCGCCTCGCGCAGTTGCTGGTAGACCTTGTCGGCCATCGTTTCCTGTTCGATGGCTTCGAGAGCGGGCGGGACGATGCGCGGCGCCAAGACGGGCTCCTTGTGGTTTGATCTGTGATCCGTGATCACACTTGCGGTGTCACGAAGTGTTGTCGATGCGATGCGCGGTGTCAAGCGCGCGGCGATCAGGGAAAACGCGAGGAGGGGCGCCTGGGGCGTGACACGGACAGCGTCGCCGGTCCGGGCGGGACGAGCGCAACGCGTGACGTCGGATTGAATGTGTAGAACTCATCAATAGATAAGAAAAATCCATTTGTTTCATGATTGACCGGCGCATACGATGGCGCCATTCGTTCATGCCGAGCGAGCGTGCCGAGACGCGCGCGTTCGCTTCCTCGATTCGTCATCGCACATGTTCAATCCGATCGCATCTGCTTCGTCCGCTTCGTCGATTCCTTCCGCCCGGCCGTCGTCATCCGCGTCCGCCGCCTCGCGCGGTCCGCTCGTCGAGCTCGCCGCCGTCACGCTGCTGACGGGTGTCGGCGCGGGCCTGGGCGGCATGCTGCTCGCGCTGCTGCTGCACGCGATCCAGCACGTCGCGTATGGGTACGACGTCGCGCACGCGATCGGCGAAGAGAGCTTCCTTCAGGGCGTGACGGCCGCGCCGCCGCTGCGGCGGTTCGTGGTGCTGATCGGTTGCGGCGTCGTCGCGGGCGGCGGCTGGTGGGCGCTGTACCGGTTCGGCGCGCCGCTCGTCGGCATTCGCCGCGCGGTGCGCGCCGACGATCCGCGAATGCCGGCCGCGAGCACGACCGCGCACGCGCTGCTGCAGATCGTCACCGTCGCGCTCGGCTCGCCGCTCGGCCGCGAGGTCGCGCCGCGCGAGATCGGCGCGATGTGGGCCGGCTGGCTCGCGCATCGCGTCGGGCTGCCCGCTGCCGACGCGCGGGTGATGGTCGCGTGCGGCGCGGGCGCCGGGCTCGCCGCCGTCTACAACGTGCCACTCGGCGGCGCGCTGTTCGTGCTCGAGGTGCTGCTCGGCACGTTCGCGTGGCGCGCGCTCGTGCCGGCCGTCGCGACGTCCGCGATCGCGACGCTCGTCGCCTGGATCGGGCTCGGCAACGAGCAGCAGTACCACGTCGCGCCGCTCGCGGCCGGCGCTTCGCTGTTCGCGTGGTCGGCCGTGTGCGGGCCGCTCTTCGGCGTCGCCGCGTACGGCTTCGCGCGGCTGACCGCACACGCGCGGGCGCGCGCGCCGAAGGACGCGCGGCTGCCGGTGCTCGCGCTCGTCAACTTCACGATCGTCGGCGCGCTCGCGACGGTGTTTCCGCCACTACTCGGCAACGGCAAGGGGCCGGTCGCGCTCGGCTTCGACGGACAACTCGCGATGGGGCTCGCGGCGACGCTGCTCGTGCTGAAGATCGCGATCACGTGGAGCAGCCTGCGCGCGGGCGCCGAGGGCGGTCTGCTGACGCCGGGGATCGCGAACGGCGCGTTGCTCGCGATCGTGCTCGGCGGGCTATGGAGTGTTGCGTGGCCGGGCGAGCCGACCGGCGCGTTCGCGATCGTCGGCGCAGCCGCGTTTCTCGCCGCGTCGATGCAGATGCCGCTCACCGCGATCGTGCTCGTGGTCGAGTTCACGCGCGTTGGGCACGATTTCCTGATTCCGATGCTGATCGCGGCGGCGGGAGCGGTCGCGGCGTTTCGGGTGCTCGCGCGGAGGAGAGAAAGAAAGGCGTGACCGGCTCGACGGCGCAATCGGCGATGTCGATCGGCGATGCCTGCCGCCGGCGCGATTCGACAGGCATCGCCGTTTTCCGCGCGAACATCGGAAGCGCGTCGCGCGCTGCGAATGCCGCGCCGAATGCCCGATCAGGCGGGCGTCTCCGCGATGTAGGCCAGATGCAGATTCTGGCCCCAGCCGCTCGTCGTGTACTCGTCGCGAACATAATCGGTGCGGCAGATGTTGACCGTGAAATCGGTCTTGCTGACGTTGATCACGGTGACGGCGAACGTGTCCGGATACGGAGACGCATGTTTCGGGTCCTGCAACGCGCTCGCGATGACAACGGGAATGGCGGTGAATTCCGCCGGGAACGGAACCTTGACGGTCAGCGGCGCATTGATCCACGGCTTGCCGGGCGGCAGCTTCTCGCGCGGCCCGACGACGTGCGTACCGACGAATTTCTGGGTCATGTCGAATTCTCCATCGTATTGTTGAAGTAATGCGATGCACGGACCCGTCGATGACCGACGGCCGTACGAACGTTATAGAAATCGCGCCGCGCGACGAACAACTCGGAGACGTTGTAGCTTGCGGGCGCCGGCCGTCGCCAGCGGCGTGGGCCGGGGAACCGGGGGGGCGGGCGAGCCCGGAATCGCGAACACCCCCGTTCGCGATTCCACCCGCCGCACATCGCGAAGCTCAGCGCTTCTCGTCGGTCAGCGTGTTCAGGAATGCGACGATGTCGCGCATGTCCTGCCCGGTCATCGCGGGCGCGTCGCCCGGCTTGCGGTCGAACGGCGCGTCGGCGACGTCGACGTTCGCGCGATATGCGCTAGGGATGTCGTCGTATTGCTGCACTTGGCCGCTCGCGTCGCGCGGATAGATCCTGCCCGGATCGACGCTGCGCAGGTTGTAGAACGCGAGCACCCGATCGAGCGAGTGATAGACGCCGTTGTGGAAGAACACGCGGCGCGTCGCGACGTTGCGCAGCGACGGCGTCGCGAACATCCCGCAGTATTGCGTCTGCGTTTTCAGGTCGTCGCGGAACGGCCCGCAGACGCCGAGATCGTGGAACGCCGGATTGCGGTTCTGCGCGAGCGCGCGGTTGCGCGGCACGCCGAGCGCTTCGTACTGGAAATCGGTGAACATCGGCGGCAGGCCGTCCGCGCCCGGCTTCGACAGATGGCAGCCCGCGCAATTCGCCTTCGCCGGATCGTTGAAGAGCCGCAGCCCGCGCAGCTCGGCCTGCGTGAGCCGCGCGTCGCCTTCGAGCCAGCGGTCGTACTTGCTCGAATACGGATGGAACGACGGGTCCTCCACCTGGTAGCGCGCGATCGCGAACATTGCTTCGGACACCGCAAGACGCGCGTCGTCGAAGATACGCGGGCCGAACAACTGCCGGAACTGCGGCGCGTACCGCGCGTTCGCGAGCTTGTGCGCGACGTCGTCGGTGCTCGCGTTCGCCATTTCGACCGGATTCATCAGCGGGCCGAACGCCTGCTGCTGCAGCGTATCCGCGCGGCCGTCCCAGAACATCCCGCCTTGCGGCACGAGTTGCGGCGCGGCGTCCGAGCCCGCCGTCTTCTGCGCGCGCACGACGCCCGCCGCCGACGCGGCCTGTTGCGCGACGCTCGCCGCATCGTCGTTCTCCGACGAGTCGGGGCCGATGCTGAAGTTCGGCTGGCGGTACAGATACATCAGCGACGGCGGCGGCCGGTAGCCGGGCCGCGTCAGCGCGGCGCCGCCCAGTTGCACGTCGAGATCGTTCGGCGGGCCGTATGCATGGTCGGGACTATGGCACGACGCGCACGACTGTCGGCCCGACGCGGACAGCGACGGATCGAAGAACAACGCCCGGCCGAGCTGCGCAACCGCGCTCAACGGTTCGGCGGCCGGGCGGCGCAGCACGACCGGATGCGGATTCGCGCCCGTCAGGTCTTCGACGATCGCGCCGACCGCGCTCGGCGCGTGCTCGGGAAACGCGAGCGCGAATGCGGCGAGACCGAGCACGCCGAACGCGGCGGCCGACAGCACGTGGCGCATCGCGTGCGCGCGGCGGCGGCGCGCATGGGGTGCATGGGGCGAGGGGGCGGAAGGCGCCGCCGATGCGCACGCGTCGAATCGGGCGGGGCGAGGAGGCCGGGCGGAATCGTCGGAGCGGGAAGGCGCAGCGGATTGCGCGGAAAGCGGTTCGGCCATGCTGGAGCGTTCGGTCGTGATCGTGCAAAAGAAAAATCCGGCGCGGCGCGCCGGAACGACAGCCGGCCAGTTGCGCATTGCGCGTCGCGCGGCAGCGCGGCGCGCCGCGTGCGTGACGAGGACGTCAGATCGAAGGCGCCGTCGCGAGCTTCGTGCCGAGCGTCGGGTCGAGGTACAGCGGCGTCTTGTTCACCGCGCCCGAGAAGTCGAACAGATCGCGCATGTCGCCCGCCGTCGCATCGAACGAGCCGCCGCCGATCCGCTGGCCGCCGAGCCAGTTGTCCTCGATGAAGCGCACGACCGACGCCTGGTCGATCAGCGTGTGGCTCACGTAGTTCTGCTTTGCCCACGGCGACACGACGACGAACGGAATCCGCGTGCCCGGGCCGCAGCGGCCGTTGACGGGCGCGCCGGCGACGCCCGTCGTCGCGGCGCCGGCGCCGCACACGCCGTTGCCGTTCAGTTGATCGACCGCGTCGAACGACGCGCGCGTCGGCGACGTGTACGCATGGTCGTACCAGCCGTCCGAGTCGTCGTACGTGACGATCACCGCGGTGTTCGCCCAGTCGGGCTGCTGCTGCAGGAAGTTGATGATCTTCGTCACGAACTGCTGCTCGTCGAGCGGGTCCGAGTAGCCGGCGTGCGCGTCCTGCGCGGCGGGCGCCTTCAGGAAGCTGACCGACGGGAAGTTGCCCGCCTTCACGGCCGCGAAGAAGTCGTCCGAGTCGTACTGGTGGTTCGCGGGCTCGGGCGTCTTGCCGTCCGTCTCGACGCTCGAGCCGATCGCCGCGATCGCGCTCGGGCGCGTGTGCTGCGGGTTCGCGGTCGACGCGTAGTACTGGAACCAGTTGTGGTGCGGGATGTAGTCGGCCGTCGCCGCGTTCACCGCGGTCGCGATCGTGCTGCGCTTGCAGCCCGTCGTGCCGTTCGCGTTCGCCGTCGACAGGTTGAAGCCGCCCATGAAGCCGCCCCACGTGATGTTGCGCGCGTTCAGCAGATCGCCGATGTTCTTGCCAGACATCATCGCCTGATCGGTCGGGCTCGAGCACACGTCGTAGCCCGGGTCGACGTCGTTGATCATCGTGAGGCCGCCCTGGCCGTCATTGACGTAGTACGAGGTCTTCGCGAGCGTCGACACGGCCTTCGACGTCTTCACGATCTGCATCCCGTCGGTCTGGCCGGCGATCACGTTGAGCGCGCCCGGCGTCGATGGGCCGTAGGTCGACGTGTACGCGTTGTCGCTCATCGCGAAGCGCTGCGCGTAGTTCCACAGCGCGGTCACCGTGTTGCCGTCGAAGTAGCCCATCACCTGGCCCGTCGTGCCGAACGCGCCCGCGCCGCCGCTCGAACCCTTGCCCGTGTATTTCGGGAAGAGGTCCGCGAGGCCGTTGTCGTACGCCTGCTCTTCGGCCGTGTACGCGTGGTTCTGGTCGGCCGTCGCGGCCTGCGTGCGGTCGAGGCGGAACGGATTGGCCGCGCCCGCGCCGTTCGCGGGATTCGTCGCGTTCGGGTTCGCGGTGAGCAGCAGGCCCGACAGGCCGTTGATCGGCGGCGTGCCCGACGCGGCGCTGAATGCCGGCTCGCCCGGCGGGTTCGCGGCGTTCGGATAGGTGCCGAAGTAGTGGTCGAACGATACGTTCTCGCCGTAGATCACGACGAGGTGCTTGATCGGCGTCGCGGTCTGCAACGCGTTTTGCGACGTGACGGGCGTGCTGCTGTCGGTGCCGCCGCACGCGTAGAGGGCGATGGCCGATCCGGCGCACGCGGTGGCGATCAAGGCTCGACGAAACATCAGGCAGGACTCCAATGAAAGATCGCTCGATTGACGGCGATCCGCGGGGGATCGCGCGACGGGAGCCGGCTGCGCGGCAAGAGCGGGCGTCGGGGACGCGCCGCGCGCCGGAAACGAAACGGCAGCATTGGATCAGTTCGGTATGAAGTTATGGAGGCGCTGCGCCTTCGGCAGGGTTACAGGCAGGTATCGGCGGCGTTACGGGCGGAAAGACGATCGTAGGGCGCGCGCCGCGCGCGATTGCATCACGGCAGCAGCCGGTTCAGCCGCGCCCACTGCTCGAAAAGCGCGGGCCATGCGCGCACGGCGCTGCCGGGCTTGCCCATTCCCCAGCCGTGGCCGCCCGCCTGGAACGCGTGCAGCTCGACGCTCGCCTGCGCCGCGCGCAGCGCGCTCGCCATCAGCAGGCTGTTGTCGATCGGCGCGATTGGATCGTCGAACGCGTGCGCGAGAAACGTCGGCGGCGTGCGTGCGCTCACGTGCAGGTTCACCGACAGCGCTTCGCTGTCAGCCTGCGCCGGATGCGCGCCGACGGCGTGCAGCCGCGTGCGCGTGCGATCGAACGGCGGCATCAGCGTGAGCACCGGATAGAGCAGCGCGGCGAGATCGGGGCGCGCGGATTCGCGATCGGCGTCGTCGACGCTCGCGTAGCGCCGCGCGTCGGGTTCGACGGCCGTCATCCCGGCGAGATGTCCGCCCGCGGAAAAGCCGACGATCGCGATCCGCGCGGGATCGATGCCGTCGCGCTTCGCGCGCGCGCGGATCACGCGCATCGCGCGCTGGCCGTCCTGCAGCGGCGCGAGCCGCGACCAGCCTTGCCCGGGCAGCCGGTACACGAGCTCGAACGCGGTCACGCCGAGCGACTTCAGCCATGCGCACATCGGCGTGCTCTCGTTGCCGAGCTCGATGTGATCGTAGCCGCCGCCCGCGATCACGAGCGCCGCGCCGCCATTGCCGTGCGCGGGCCGGTAGACGTCGAGCCGCGGCCGGGCGACGCGCGACACGCTGCCGTGCCTGCCGCTCCGCTCGCCGTCGCCTGCGCCCGTCGCGACCGGGTCGGGCGCGGGGCCCGGCCACAGCGCAATCGTTTCATCGGGAACGGCGCGGGGCGCGTCGCCCGGCTGCGGCGCGCCGTGCGTGGCGGTCTGCGCGTGCGCGGCCGGCGCGATCGTGTCGAGCGCGCCGGCGAGCGCGGCGCCGAGCAGGCTGCGTCGGGTGAAGTCCATGTCGAAGGCTCCGGATCGGAATCGGAAGACGACGCCGCTTTCGCGGCGTCGGCATCGTAGGGGAAAGCGCGTGCGCGGGTTTGCCGAGGGCGGGGGGCGAGTCTCTCGCGGCGCGTTCGTTGCACGGCCGGTCCACGCGGCCGTCGGGCCATCGCGATTTCGCGACGGCTCGTGCGCATCGGGACGCCGGGCGCGGGCGCGCCCATGTTACCGGATGCGCGGCGCGGCATCGCATGACGCGCCTTCGCCGCGGCCGGCAAATGGGCGCGGAAATGGGCGCGGCGCGACCGGACACGTGGCCCGCGGCGCGATCTGCGGCGCGGCGCCGATCACGGCGGATCGCCGATCCGATGCGCGACCGCGTACCGCACGAGCGCCGATTCGTTCGGCAATGCCAACTTGTCGAGCACGTGCGCCTTGTAGATCCGCACGGTCTTCGCGCTGATCCCGAGCGCTTGCGCGATCTCGGCGGGCGTGTCGCCCGCCGCGAGATGAAGGAACACCTCGAATTCGCGCTTCGACAGCCGCTCGTGCGGCGGCGCGTCCGTGTCCGACGGCGCATGCAGATTTTCCGCGAGCTGTTCGGCGACGTCCATGCTGACGTACACGCCGCCTGCCGCGATCTTGCGCAGCGCGGCGATCAGCTCGTCGCAACCGCTTTGCTTCGTCAGGTAGCCGGACGCGCCGGCCTGGAATGCCTCGGCCGCGTGCCGCTGGCTTGCGCGCGCGGCCATCACGAGGACGCGCGTGGACGGCGCCGTGCGGCGGATGCGATGGATCAGGTTCGCGCAATCGTGGCCGAGCGTGGTTTGATCGAGGAGCGCGATTCCGGCGCGGCCCTGCTTGACGAGCTCGAACGCGGACGGGGCGTCGCCTGCCTCGCCGTCGATTTCGAACTCGCCGGATTTTTCGAGTATGTGTCGCAAGCCGTCGCGCAACACCGCGTGACGGTCCACCATCAACAGCCTGATCATCGGCGAAGCCTCGTAGCGCGCACCTGCTTATGGCCATCGCGTATCGGCGATCAGCGCTCGCGCCGCGCCGCGTCGCGGCGGCGCGCGAACGCATGCGGCGATCCGGCCGAACTCCGGACGCTCGTTCCCCGGACCGTTGCGTCGCGTCGGGCGTCGGCGGGTTTCTCCGAACCCGGCGCGCGCGTTGCGACAAGTCGCTACGGCTTGAAAGGCGTCGAGGCTGCGGCTTCGTGCGAGCTGCGCGGCGCCGACGATATCCGGCGGATGCGGCGCGACGCGTTCGCGCGGATGTGTCGTTCACGTCGTCGGTTTCGTCGTCCGCCGAATGGCGGACGTGCGGTGCGGCGCTCGAGCCGAGTGCCACGTTTCAATCTTATGCCACCTTGCTTACGTGATCCTGATGGTTGCGCGCGCAATCGTATGGGTGAAATCGCGGATGGCGTTTCGCGGCGCGGCCCGGCGAATTGCTCATACCGTCGGACGACAGGCTTGCCGCACGATGTCGGGACCGTGTCGATTAGTCTGCGTGACCGGGCGGATGACGCCCGCCGATGACGATGTCGATGCGCGGTGTTGCGACGTGTCCGCGCGAAGCTTCGTTGCGTCGAAAGTCGGCGAGCGCCGGCAGCGCGGCTGTTCGATTGCGCCGCGCAATTCGAAACGAGGAAAACGTTTTTCCGATGCGCGTGCGAGCCGCGCAAACGCAGGCGCAGCCGGCGAATCGCCGCGCCATGCCCGCGAAAACGGCAATCGAATCCGCTGCGGAATCGGCAAAATCCTACAAGCCGACGAATCGCGGCCATGCGCTTATCTCGTAATTGCCGATATTCTTTCGCGGCCTGTGCCGGCACAGTGCGAGGGAGCGCAGTTTCGAACACGGACCCAGCGTGAGCGACGCGGCCGGCGCAGGCACGCGGCGCTCGATGACGGAGACATGATCATGTTGACGCCGCATGAACTCTCGACGTTGTTGTGTATCGCGCGTTCGCCCGAGGATGTCGACATGGGCGATCCGGAATTCGTTTCGCTCGTCGAGATGGGGCTCGCGACGGCGATGGGCGGGGGACGGTCGATCGTGCCGGGCGCGCTCCTGACGCCGCTCGGCCGCGAACTGGTCGAGCGGATCGCGTGTGCGAAGGCGGCCGCGGTGCAGCGAATCTGAGCGCCGCGGCACCCGGCCCGCTCGCTCGATCCCGCGGACCGTCGGGCCCCTACGTCATCAAGCCGCCGCCACCCCATAAATCTCGCGCGCGGCGTCGCGAATCGCATCGATCGTCACGCTCGCCGCGGGCGCATACACCTTGTCCGTGCGCGTGATGATCCCGAAATCGTCCATCCGGCAATCCATCTCGAGCGGCAGCATCGCGACGATGCCGTGCGTCGCGTAGTAGCGCGCGACGTCCTCTGCGAGCACCGCGATCATGTCGCTGCGCTCGAGCACGCGCGTGACGAACAGGAGCGCGGCGGTCTCGACGACGTTCGCGGGCGGCGTGAGGCTCGCGCGCTGGAACGTCAGCTCGAAGCGATGGCGCAGCACGCTGCCCGCGGGCGGCACGACCCACGCGGCGCGCTGCACGTCGGCCAGTGTCAGCGGCGCGCGTTCGAGGAGCGGATGCCCGGCCCGCACGACGGCCGCCACCGGCTCGCCCGTCAGCGGCGCGTAGCGCAGCCGCAGCTTGTCGTGCTCAGCCGACAGGCGGCCCACGACGACGTCGAGCTTGTCCTGCGCGAGGCGTTCGAGCAGCACGTTGCTCGTGTCGATCTCGACCGAGATCCGGACGTTCGCGTGCGTCGCCTTGACCGCCGCGACGGCGGGCGGCAGCAGCCGCAGGCCCGGGGACGTGATCGCGCCGATCGCGACGTGCCCGAGGCGTCCGGCCTTCAGCGCGGCCAGCTCGTCCTGCGCCTGGTCGAGGCTGCCGAGCGCCGCGCGCGCGTGGCGGATCAGGGCGTCGCCGTACAGCGTCGGCCGCATGCCGCGCGGCATCCGCTCGAACAGCATCGCGCCGATCGTGTCCTCCAGTTCGCGCAGCAGCTTCGACGCGGCCGGCTGCGTCATGTTCAGCGCCGCCGCCGCGCGGTGGATGTTGCCCTCGTCGGCGAGCGCGACGATCAGCAGCAACTGGCGCGTCTTCAGTCGGCTTCGGATCGCCCGGGGATGCGTGTCGAGCGTTGTCGGGAGTGTTGTCGGCATTTTTATATCAATATTTAAAAGATATCTGAAAGCGCCAAAACGTCATTAGTAGGTTATCAAAATTCTCCCTAGACTGCGCCGAATATTCCGCCATACAGGACGTGACGATGTCGGCATCCAAACCCAAGCTGCGCTCGGCCCAATGGTTCGGCACCCATGACAAGAACGGCTTCATGTACCGGAGCTGGATGAAGAATCAGGGTATTCCCGATCACGAATTCGACGGCCGGCCGATCGTCGGCATCTGCAATACCTGGTCGGAGCTCACGCCGTGCAACGCGCACTTTCGCAAGCTCGCCGAGCACGTGAAGCGCGGCGTCTACGAGGCGGGCGGCTTTCCGGTCGAGTTTCCGGTGTTCTCGAACGGCGAATCGAACCTGCGGCCGTCCGCGATGCTCACGCGCAATCTCGCCTCGATGGACGTCGAGGAGGCGATTCGCGGCAACCCGATCGATGCGGTCGTGCTGCTCGCCGGCTGCGACAAGACGACCCCCGCGCTGCTGATGGGCGCGGCGAGCTGCGACGTGCCGGCGATCGTCGTGTCCGGCGGCCCGATGCTCAACGGCAAGCTCGACGGCAAGAACATCGGCTCCGGCACCGCCGTGTGGCAACTGCACGAGGCGCTGAAGGCGGGCGAGATCGACCTGCACCGCTTCCTGTCGGCGGAGGCCGGCATGTCGCGCTCGGCGGGCACCTGCAACACGATGGGCACCGCGTCGACGATGGCGTGCCTGGCCGAAGCGCTCGGCGTCGCGCTGCCGCACAACGCGGCGATCCCGGCCGTCGATGCGCGCCGCTACGTGCTCGCGCACCTGTCGGGCGCGCGCATCGTCGAGATGGCGCACGAAGGGCTCGTGCTGTCGACGATCCTGACGCGCGCGGCGTTCGAGAACGCGATCCGCGCGAACGCGGCGATCGGCGGCTCGACGAACGCGGTGATCCATCTGAAGGCGATCGCCGGGCGGCTCGGCGTGCCGCTCGAGCTCGAGGACTGGATGCGCATCGGCCGCGATACGCCGACGATCGTCGATCTGATGCCGTCGGGCCGGTTCCTGATGGAGGAGTTCTATTACGCGGGCGGGCTGCCCGCCGTGCTGCGCCGGCTGGGCGAGGCGAACCTGCTGCCGCATCCGGGCGCGCTGACCGTCAACGGCAAGTCGCTGTGGGAGAACGTGCGCGACGCGCCGAACCACGACGACGAAGTGATCCGTCCGCTCGCGCGGCCGCTGATCGCCGACGGCGGCATCCGGGTCCTGCGCGGCAATCTCGCGCCGCGCGGCGCGGTGCTCAAGCCGTCCGCGGCGAGCCCGGAGTTGCTCAGGCATCGCGGCCGCGCGGTGGTGTTCGAGAACTTCGAGCACTACAAGGCGACGATCGACGACGAGGCGCTCGACGTCGACGCGAGCTCGGTGCTCGTGCTGAAGAACTGCGGGCCGCGCGGCTATCCGGGCATGGCCGAGGTCGGCAACATGGGGCTGCCGCCGAAGCTGTTGCGCCAGGGCGTGAAGGACATGGTGCGGATCTCGGACGCGCGAATGAGCGGCACCGCGTACGGCACGGTCGTGCTGCACGTCGCGCCGGAGGCGGCGGCGGGCGGCCCGCTCGCGGCGGTGTGCAACGGCGACTGGATCGCGCTCGATTGCGAAGCGGGCACGCTCACGCTCGACGTGAGCGACGACGAGCTCACGCGCCGGCTGTCGGACCTCGATCCGGCGAGCGCGCCGGGTGCCGCCGGGCAGGCGGGCAGCGGCGGCTACGCGCGTCTTTATGTCGACCACGTGCTGCAGGCGGACGAGGGCTGCGACCTCGACTTCCTGGTCGGCCGGCGCGGCGCCGCTGTGCCGCGGCATTCGCACTGACCGGGAGGCGCGACGATGAGCGGGCCCACGGGCGAACTCCTGATCGACGGCGGCGCGCGGCGCGGCCGGGGCGAGGCGTTTCACGCGATCGACGCGGCGACGGGCGCGGCGATCGCCGAGCCGGTCTTTCATGGCGCGCTGCCGGCGGACGTCGATGCGGCATGTGCGCTCGCCGATGCCGCGTTCGACACGTACCGCGCGCTCGCCGCATCGCGCCGCGCGGATCTGCTCGACGACATCGCCGCGCGGATCGAAGCGCTCGGCGACGCGCTGATCGTGCGCGCGATGGCCGAGACCGGCTTGCCGCGCGCGCGGCTCGAAGGCGAGCGCGCGCGCACCGCGAACCAATTGCGGATGTTCGCGGCGCTCGTGCGCGGCGGCGACGCGCTCGACGTGCGGATCGAGCCCGCGCTGCCGGAGCGGCAGCCGCCGCGCGGCGATCTGCGCTTCCTGCGCATCGGCGTGGGCCCGGTCGCGGTGTTCGGCGCGAGCAATTTCCCGCTCGCGTTTTCGGTCGCGGGCGGCGATGCGGCGGCGGCGCTCGCGGCCGGCTGCCCGGTCGTCGTGAAGGCGCATCCCGCGCATCCCGGCACGTCCGAGCTCGTCGGGCGCGCGGTGCAGGCGGCCGTGCGCGCGGCCGCGCTGCCGGCCGGCGTGTTCGCGCTCCTCGCCGACGCGGGGCACGACGTCGGCCGCGCGCTCGTCGCGCATCCGGCGATCCGCGCGGTCGGCTTCACCGGCTCGCGCGCGGGCGGCCTCGCGCTTGCCGCGCTCGCGGCGGCGCGGCCCGTGCCGATTCCGGTCTACGCGGAGATGAGCAGCGTGAATCCGAACCTGCTGCTGCCCGGCGCGCTCGCGGCGCGCGGTGAGGCGCTCGCGCGCGAGTTCGTCGCGTCGGTCACGCTCGGCTGTGGGCAGTTCTGCACGAATCCGGGCCTCGCGCTCGGCATCGCGGGCGCGGGCTTCGACGCGTTCGTCGACGCCGCCGCGCGCGCGCTGCGCGACGTGCCGGCGGGCGTGATGCTGAGCGCGGGCATCCTGCGCGCTTACGACGCGGGCGTCGCGCGGCTCGCGCGCCATCCGGCCGTCGATGTCGTCGCGCGCGGCGCGGCGGCCGGCGATCGCGCGCAGGCGGCGCTGCTGCGCGTGAGCGCGCGCGACCTGATGGCCGACGCGACGCTCGCCGACGAAGTGTTCGGCCCGTCGAGCGTGCTCGTCGAATGCGCGAGCGCCGACGAGATGCGCGATGCGATGCGGCGGCTCGAAGGGCAGTTGACGGTGACGCTGCACCTGAGCGCCGACGATCGCGAGCTCGCGCGCACGCTGCTGCCGATCGTCGAGCGCCGCGCGGGCCGCATTCTCGCGAACGGCTTTCCGACGGGCGTCGAAGTGTGCGACGCGATCGTGCACGGCGGACCGTTCCCGGCGACCTCGGACGGCCGCAGCACGTCGGTCGGCACCGCCGCGATCGAGCGCTTTCAGCGGCCCATCTGCTACCAGAACGTTGACGACGCGCTGCTGCCCGGCGCGCTGCGCGACGGCAATCCGCTCGCCGTGCCGCGCCGGGTCGGCGGCCGGCGGGAAGCCGCCGCGCCGCGCTAGGCGAGCGCGGACGCACGAACGCAACGCGAAGCGCGCACCAAAGCGCGCACCAAAGCGCGCAACGCAGACCGGCGGCGACGCCGGCGCGAGACATCGCGACATCGAAGACATAAGGAGACGACAGCATGGCCACCGAGCGCATGATTTCCGCGCACGCATTGCCCGACGCGAGCAGCGCGCGCGCCGACGCCGCGCCGCGGCACGCCCCCTCGGCCACATCGGGCGACGACGAGCGGCGCATCGTGCGCCTGCTCACGCGCAAGCTGGTGCCGTTTCTCGCGCTGATCTACGTGGTCGCGTATGTCGACCGGACCGTCGTCGGCTTCGCGAAGCTGTACATGAACGCGGCCGTGGGCCTGAGCGACGCCGCGTACGGCCTCGGCGCGGGCCTCTTCTTCATCGGCTACTTCCTGTGCGAGGTGCCGAGCAATCTCGCGCTCGAGCGCTTCGGCGCGCGCGTGTGGTTCTCGCGGATTCTCGTCACGTGGGGGGCGATCACGGTCGCGATGGCGCTCGTCGAAGGGCCGGCGAGCTTCTATGTGCTGCGCTTCCTGCTTGGCGCGGCGGAGGCGGGGCTCTATCCGGGCATCCTCTATTTCCTCACGCAATGGTTTCCGATGCGTCATCGCGCGCGGGTGATCGGTCTGCTCGTGCTCGCGCAGCCGATCGCCGGCATCGTGACCGGGCCGCTCGCGGGCATGCTGCTCGCGACGCACGGCGTGCTCGGCCTGTCGAACTGGCAGGCGCTGTTCGTCGCGAGCGGGTTGCCCGCCGTGCTGCTCGCCGCGCCGACGCTGCGGCTGTTGCCGGCGTCGCCCGCGCACGCGCGCTGGCTCGACGCGGCCGATCGCCGCTGGATCGAGCGCGAGCTCGACGCCGACCGCCGCGCGTACCGGCCGCACTCGCACCACCGGCCGCTCGCCGCGCTGCGCGATACGCGCGTGCTGCTGCTCGCCGCGCTGTTCCTGCCGTTTCCGCTCAGCATCTACGGGCTGTCGCTGTGGCTGCCGACGATCATCAAGGCGTTCGGCGTCGGCGATGCGGCAACCGGCCTGCTGTTCGCGGTGCCGTACCTGTTCGCGGTCGGCGGGCTGCTCGTCGTGCCGCGCCATTCGGATCGCAAGCGCGAGCGCTACGGCCACATCGCGATCGTGTCGGCGGCGGCCGCGCTCACGCTCGCCGCGAGCGCGGCCGTCCATGCGCCCGCGCTGCAGTTCCTGTTCATCTGTCTGAGCGCGTTCTCGATCTATTCGATCCAGGCCGTCGTCTGGGCGCTGCCCGGCGAATTCCTGACGGGCACGAGCGCCGCAGTCGGCATCGCGGCGATCAACTCGCTCGCGAATCTCGGCGGCTACGTTGGCCCATACGGCATCGGCCTCATCAAGGACGCGACGGGCAGCCTCGCCGCGGGCCTGTATTTCCTCGCCGCGACGCTCGCGTTCGCGGTGCCGATGACGTTCGTCGTGCGCGCGGCGCTGCACGCGCCGCAGCCGGATGCGGGCGGGCTCGCCGGCGAACCGCGCATCCGCACGTGAACAGGCCCTGGACCGATGAACGCTTTCACTGACGCAGGAACCGACCGATGAATACGAGCCGCTCGCCGCGCTACCGCGGCGTCTTCCCCGTCGTGCCGACGACGTTTACCGAGACCGGCGAGCTGGATCTGCCGAGCCAGATGCGCGCGGTCGATTTCATGATCGATGCGGGCTCGGAGGGCCTTTGCATCCTCGCGAACTTCTCCGAGCAGTTCGCGCTCGCCGACGACGAGCGCGACGTGCTCACGCGAACGATTCTCGAGCACGTCGCGGGCCGCGTGCCCGTGATCGTGACGACGACGCACTACAGCACGCGGGTCTGCGCGGCGCGCAGCCGCCGCGCGCAGGAGCTGGGCGCGGCGATGGTGATGGCGATGCCGCCGTATCACGGCGCGACGTTCCGCGTGCCCGACACGCAGATCCACGCGTTCTACGCGCGCCTGTCGGACGCGCTCGACATCCCGATCATGATCCAGGACGCGCCCGCGAGCGGCACCGTGCTGTCCGCGCCGTTTCTCGCGCGGATGGCGCGCGAGATCGAGCAGGTGTCGTACTTCAAGATCGAGACGCCGGGCGCGGCGAACAAGCTGCGCGAGCTGATCCGGCTCGGCGGCGACGCGATCGAGGGGCCGTGGGACGGCGAGGAGGCGATCACGCTGCTCGCGGACCTGAACGCGGGCGCGACGGGCGCGATGACGGGCGGCGCGTATCCGGACGGAATCCGGCCGATCGTCGACGCGCATCGCGACGGGCGCGCCGACGACGCGTTCGCGCTGTACCAGCGCTGGCTGCCGCTCATCAATCACGAGAACCGGCAGACGGGGCTCGTCGCCGCGAAGGCGCTGATGCGCGAGGGCGGCGTGATCGCGTGCGAGCGGCCGCGGCATCCGCTGCCGCCGATCCATCCGGATTCGCGCGCCGAGCTGATCGAGATCGCGCGCCGGCTCGATCCGCTCGTGCTGCGCTGGGCGCGCTGACGCGCGGCGAACCCGGCAAGGAGTCATGCGATGAATACCGTCTACACGCTCGGCCTCGTCGGCATCGGCAAGATCGCGCGCGATCAGCACCTGCCCGCGATCGCGGCCGAGCCGGGCTTCGATTTGCGCGCATGCGCGAGCCGCCACGCGGAAGTTCGCGGCGTGCGCAATCACCCGGACATCGGCGCGCTGCTCGCCGCCGAGCCGGCGCTCGACGCGGTGTCGCTCGCCGCGCCGCCGCAGGTGCGCTACGCGCAGGCGCGCGCCGCGCTCGACGCCGGCAAGCACGTGATGCTCGAAAAGCCGCCGGGCGCGACGGTCGGCGAAATCGCGGCGCTGCGCGCGCTCGCGCGCGAGCGCGGCCGCACGCTCTTCGCGAGCTGGCATTCGCGGCATGCGCGCGCGGTCGAGCCCGCGTGCGCGTGGCTCGCCACGCGCACGATCCGCGCGGTGCAGGTGCGCTGGAAGGAAGACGTGCGGCGCTGGCATCCGGGGCAGCAGTGGATCTGGGAGCCGGGCGGGCTCGGCGTGTTCGATCCGGGCATCAACGCGCTGTCGATCGTCACGCGGATCTTGCCGCGCGAGCTCGTGCTGCGCGCGGCGACGCTCGTCGTGCCCGCCAACGTGCACACCCCGATCGCGGCCGAGCTCGACTGCGTCGACACGGCGGGCGTGCCGGTGCGCGCGGAGTTCGACTGGCGGCACGGCCCGGTCGAGCAATGGGACATCGCGGTCGATACCGACGGCGGCGTGCTCGCGATCGGCGCGGGCGGCGCGCGGCTGTCGATCGCGGGCGAGCCCGTCGCGCTGCCGCCCGAGTGCGAATACCCGTCGCTGTACGCACGCTTTCATGCGCTGATCGCGGCGCGCGAGAGCGACGTCGACGATCGGCCGCTGCGGCTCGTCGCCGACGCGTTCATGGTCGGCCGGCGCATCGCGGCCGACCCGTTTCACCGCTGAAGCGCCGCCGGGCATGGGCGGCGGACGGGCGCGCGGAGCCGGAGCATGCGCCGGATTCGTGCACGCGCTGTATGGCGACGCACGGCGACATGCGGCAAACGCGGCAACACGGCAACGCAACACGGCAACGCAACACGGCAACGCGCCGCGACGAGCCGCCATGAATCGGCAGCAAGCCGGCATACAGCCGGCACGCAGCCGGCAACACGCACGACAGTCGGAAACGACCCACATCAAGGAGACGCAACATGACAAGGAGACGCACCATGACCCGCACGATTCGCCGCTTGACCCTGCGCGCCGCGTTCGCGGCGCTTCTTGCCGCGCCGCTCGCGATGCCCGCCGCGACCCGCGCGGACACGCCGCTGAAGATCGGCTTCCTCGTGAAGATGCCCGAGCAGGCGTGGTTCATCAACGAGCAGAAGGCCGCGACGTCGCTCGGCCGAAAGGACGGCTTCGCGGTCGTCAACATCGGCACGCCGGACGGCGAGAAGGTGCTCGCCGCGATCGACAACCTCGGCACGCAGGGCGCGCAGGGCTTCGTGATCTGCGCGCCGGACGTGCGCCTCGGGCCCGCGATCGCCGCGCGCGCGAAGCGCTACGACATGAAGTTCGTGACCGTCGACGACCAGCTCGTCGATTCGTCGGGCAAGCCGCTCGCGAACGTGCCGCACCTCGGGATGTCGGCGACGAAGATCGGCAACCAGGTGGGCCAGGCGATCGCCGACGAGATGAAAAGGCGCGGCTGGAAGCCGGAGGAAGTCGGCGCGCTGCGCGTAACGAACTACGAGCTGCCGACCGCGAAGCTGCGCACCGACGGCGCGACGCAGGCGCTCCTCGCGAGCGGCTTCAGGAAAGAGAACATCTTCGACGCGCCGCAGAAGACGACCGACGACGAAGGCGGCTTCAGCGCGGCGGCGCCCGTGCTCGCGCGGCATCCGAACGTGAAGAAGTGGGTGATCTTCGCGCTGAACGAGGAAACGGTGCTGGGCGCGGTGCGCGCGACCGAGCAACTGCACATTCCGGCGGCGGACGTGATCGGCGTCGGCATCAACGGCGCGGGCGAGGCGTTCGCCGAATTCCAGAAGAAGGAGCCGACGGGCTTCTTCGGCACGATCGCGGTCAGCTCGACGAACCACGGCAAGCAGAGCGCGCAGAACCTCGTCGACTGGATCCGCAGCGGCAAGGCGCCGCCCGCCGATACGCAGACGAGCGGCAAGCTGATGACGCGCGAGAACTGGCAGGCGGTGCGCGCCGAGCTGGGCATCTGAGCGGCACGTCGACGAGGAACCGATGACTGACACGACGATACACACGCGCGGCGCGCCGGCGGCCGGCGCGGCCGGCCCTGCGCCGCGCGCCGCATGCCTCGAGCTCGACGGCGTCACCGTGACGTTTCCCGGCGTGCGCGCGCTCGACGCGGTGTCGCTGTCGGTGCGCGCGGGCGAGGTGCACGGGCTGATGGGCGAGAACGGCGCGGGCAAGTCGACGCTCCTGAAGGTGCTCTCCGGCGTGAACCAGCCGCAGGCGGGCACGCTGCGGCTGAACGGGCACGCGCAGCGCTTCGGCTCGACGCGCGCGGCGCTCGAGGCGGGCATCGCGATCATCTATCAGGAACTGCATCTCGTGCCCGAGCTGACGGTCGCCGAGAACCTGATGCTCGGGCAACTGCCGAACCGCGCCGGCGTGCTCGACGAGCGCGCGCTCGTCGCGCGCGCGACGGCCGGGCTCGAGCGGCTCGGCGAGCGGATCGATCCGAACACGCCGGTGAAGCTGCTGTCGATCGGGCAGCGGCAGATGATCGAGATCGGCAAGGCGCTGATGCGCGACGCGCGCGTGATCGCGTTCGACGAGCCGACGAGCTCGCTGTCCGCGCGCGAGACCGAGCGCCTGTTCCGGATCATTCACGCGCTGCGCGCGGACGGCCGCGCGATCATCTACGTCACGCACCGGATGGAGGAAGTCGACGCGCTGTGCGACCGCGTGACGGTGTTTCGCGACGGCCGCCGCATCGAGACGTTCGAATCGGTCGCCGATCTCGATCGCGACAGGCTGATCGGCTGCATGGTCGGCCGCCCGATCGCCGACGTGTACGGCTATCGGCCGCGCGAGCCGGGCGACGTGGCGATCGAGGCGAAGGGCCTGTGCGGGCCGGGCCTCGCCGAGCCGGTGTCGTTCAGCGCGCGGCGCGGCGAGATCGTCGGCTTCTTCGGGCTCGTCGGCGCCGGGCGCTCGGAGCTGATGAAGCTGCTGTACGGCGCCGCGCGCCTGAGCGCGGGCCACGTCGAGCTGAACGGCCGGCGCGTGTCGTTCGCGAGCCCGCGCGACGCGGTGCGCGCCGGCATCGCGCTGTGCCCGGAGGACCGCAAGCAGGAAGGGATCGTCGCGATCGCGTCGGTCGCGGACAACCTGAACCTGAGCGCGCGGCGCCACTTCAGCCCCGCGCGCTTGCTGCTCGACGCGCGGCGCGAGCGCGAGCTCGCCGCGCGCTACATCGCGCGGCTCGCGATCAAGACGCGCGACGCCGATACGCCGATCGGCGCGCTGTCGGGCGGCAACCAGCAGAAGGTGATCCTCGCGCGCTGGCTCGCCGAGCGCATCGACGTGTTCCTGATGGACGAGCCGACGCGCGGCATCGACGTCGGCGCGCGCGCGGAAATCTACAACCTGTTCTACGAGCTCGCCGACGCGGGCCGCACGGTGCTCATCGTGTCGAGCGATCTGGCCGAGGTGATCGGCGTGTCGGACCGCATCGTCGTGATGAAGGAAGGGCGGATCGCCGGCTGCGTGGCGAAGGCGCAGGCGAGCCCCGACGCATTGATCAAGCTCGCGCTGCCGCGCTAGCGGCGCGGCAGCGCAAACCGGAAAACGCGAACGACATGAGTCAAGCCATGCAACCCCAAGGCACTTCTTCCCCGGCCGATTCCCCGGCATCCGTCACGCGGCCGCGCGCCGCCGCGTGGGATCTCCTCAACCGCTCCGGCATCGTCGTCGTGTTCGTCGCGCTGTTTGCGGCGCTCGCGATCGCCGTGCCGGACTTCCTGACGGCCCGCAACATCCAGGGCCTGTTGCTGTCGGTCACGCTGATCGGCTCGATTGCGGTCACGATGATGTTCGTGCTCGCGCTGGGCGAGGTCGACCTGTCGGTCGCGTCGATCGTCGCGTTCTCGGGCGTCGTCGCCTCGACGCTCATCACGGCGACGCACAGCATCGCGCTCGGCGCCGCGGCGGGCGTGCTCGCGGGCGGCGCGGTCGGGCTCGTCAACGGCGTGCTGATCGCGCGCTGGCGGATCAATTCGCTGATCGTCACGCTCGCGATGATGGAGGTCGTGCGCGGGCTCGCGTTCATCACGTCGAACGGCGACGCGGTGATGATCTCCGAGGAGCGCTTCTTCGCGCTTGGCTCGGGCTCGTTCCTCGGCATCTCGTATCCGATCTGGAGCAACATCGTCGGCTTCGTCGCGTTCGGCTTCCTGCTGCGCAAGACAGTGTTCGGCAAGAACGTGCTCGCCGTCGGCGGCAACGGCGAGGCGGCGCTGCTCGCCGGCCTGCCCGTCATGCGAATCAGGATCACCGTGTTCGTGCTGCAGGGGCTCGTGACGGGCTTCGCCGGCGTGATGCTCGCGTCGCGGATGAGCCTGGGCGACCCGAAGACGTCGGTCGGCCTCGAACTCGGCGTGATCTCGGCGTGCGTGCTGGGCGGCGTGTCGCTGACGGGCGGCGTCGCGACGATTTCGGGCGTGCTCGTCGGCGTGCTGATCATGGGCTCGGTGCAGGACGCGATGAGCCTCCTCAACGTGCCGACGTTTTACCAATATCTGATACGCGGCGGCATTCTGTTGCTCGCGGTGCTGTTCGACCAGTATCGTCGCAGTCGGCGGCGCGCGATGCGGGGCTGACCTTGCTGCCGCGCGGCCCTCCGGCCGCGTGGCATCACCGCGACATCAGGAGACGATATGGAATCATCGAATAGACCGGCGCGAACGGATGCGGCAGCCGCCGCGACGCTGCTGGTCGACTGCCGCAACGCGCTGGGCGAAGGCGCGACGTGGTGCGACGCGACGCGCGCGCTGTACTGGGTCGACATCGAAGGCGCGCGCCTGTGGCGATGGCGCGCGGCCGGTGCGTACGGCGGCGCGGCGACGGACAGTTGGGAGATGCCCGAGCGCATCGCATGCTTCGCGCTCACCGACGATCCCGATGTGCTGCTCGTCGGCCTTGCGTCGCGCATCGCGTTCTTCGACACGCGTCGGCGGGCGCTCGCGCCGGTCGTCGACGTCGAGCCCGAGCTGCCGACGCGCGTCAACGACGGCCGCTGCGACCGCGCGGGCGCCTTCGTGTTCGGGATGAAGGACGAGGGCGGCGGCGCGTCGCCGCGCGCGGTGGGCGGCTATTACCGGCTGAACGCGGATTTGAGCCTGCAGCGGCTTGCGCTGCCGCCCGCCGCGATCGCGAACGGCATCGCATTTTCTCCGGACGGCTCGGCGATGTATTTCTGCGATTCGCCGACGCGGGAAATCCAGGTGTGCGACTACCGGCCGGGCGGCGGCGTCGATCGCGTCCGGTCGTTCGTCCGGCTTGCCGACGCGGACGGCGAGCCCGACGGCTCGACGGTCGATGCAAGTGGCGGCGTGTGGAACGCGCAGTGGGGCGGCGCGCGGGTCGTGCGCTACGACGCGCAAGGCGTCGAGACCGAACGCATCGCGGTGCCGACGCCGCAGCCGAGCTGCGTGGCGCTCGACGGCGACGGGCGGCTATACGTGACGAGCGCGCGCGTCGGCCTCGACGGCGGCGCGCTCGCGCGCGATCCGGGCGCGGGCGGCGTGTTCGTCGCCGGTACGCGCCATGCGGGAATCGCGACGCCGCGGTTCGCGCTCGCGCGCAACGCATGAAGCGGGCTGCGCCAAATCCGGCGTGAAGCGCAAGCCGGGCATCGGCCGGTGTGCGTCCTCCGGGCGTCGCGGGAATGCGCGTGGCGTCCGCGGTGCGCGCGCCGCCGCGATTCGATCGTAGGCGCGCGGCTCTCCGCGAGCGTGTGATTTATTACAAATCGCAAATATCATCCTTGCGCCGCCGAAAACAAAGCTTGCAAAATAGCCGCTTCGGCTCGTTCGCAGAGCGTGTCCGGCGGAGGTCCCGCCGTTTCCGGCCGCCGCGCGTTTCCCGTCATTTCCGGATTGAACAGCAGCAGAGGCAGATCCATGTCCCGTTCCGTTTTCGAGGCCGTACGGCTGGACGACGTCGTATTGCAACCTTCTCCGATCGATCCCGGATGGATCATCGAAGGAGCGCCCGTTGCGCGCAGCGGCCGGTGGTCGTGCAGCCCCGACTCGACGACGTCGATGTGGGTCTGGGATTGCACCGCGGGGCGTTTCAACTGGTACTTCGACTGCGACGAAACCATTCACGTGATCGAGGGCGAGGTGATCGTCTCGTCGGACGGCGACCCGCCCCGCACGCTGCGCGCCGGCGACGCCGCATTGTTCTACGCCGGCAGCCGCACCGAATGGCACGTGCCGAGGTACGTGCGCAAGCACGCGATCCTGCGGCCGCACCTTGCCGGGCCGGCGCTTTTCGTCCACAGGGCGATCCGCAAGCTGGCCGGCGCGTTGCGGTGACGGGCGCGCGAAGCGGGGCGCGTGGCGCGGGCTCGGCCGCCGCGCGTTTCGCGCGTTGCGTCATTTGTCATTTCTCGTCCGGCTTCGCGCGCTTTGCCTTCGACTCCGCCTTCGCCTTGCCGTTCGACTGATTGACCGCGATCGCGGCGCGCACGAGCGTCTTGAACGCGTTGGCGTCAAGCGTCTCGCCTTCGCGGATGTCGATCGCGCGCCGGACGTTGCCGTCGAGGCTCGAATTGAAGAGTCCGGCCGGATCGTCGAGCGATGCGCCCTTGGCGAAAGTCAGCTTGACGACCGCCTTGTACGACTCGCCGGTGCAGATGATGCCGTCGTGCGACCAGACGGGCGTGCCTCTCCACTTCCATTCCTCGACGACGTCCGGGTCCGCTTCATGGATCAGCCGGCGCATCCGGCTCAGCGTGTCGCCGCGCCAGTCGCCGAGTTCGGCGATCCGTCGGTCGATCAGCCCGGAGGCCGGCTGGTTTTCGGGCGAATCGGTGTTTTTCATGGGCTCATCCGGAGGCTGTCGGGTTCTTTGCAATCGATGCCGAGGCGATTCGATGCGATCGGCGCGCACGCGCTCGCGCATCCGGACGCCGCAAGCCCGACGCATGGCTTCCACAGTACTCGATCTTCGGCGCCTACGCGCGATTTTGGCCGTTCGGCCGTTCGGCCGAACGGCCGGAACGGGCGCGCCTGGGCCGGCGGCCCGATTCGGCCATCCGATTTCGTCTCGGACGGCGCGGCTTTCCCATCATTCGTCGGGCTCCCGGTCGCGGAGCGATTCCGTCCGGCCTTCGCGTCAAGGGGCGCTGATCGCTTGGCATCGCGTCCGTTATTGGCGATCATGCTCGCGGCCCGCCCGGGCGGCCGACGCGGGCCATTCGACGGACCGCTTTAAAGGCAGTGCAATTTTCAACCGATATCATCGGCGTTCGTCCACGGCGCAACCGGCCGGGACGCGCTGCCGGCGCGAGCGACAATCATCGAAAAAGCGAAGCGGACGCCGGACGGCCCGCACTTTGACCAACGGGCAGGCCGAACCGGCCGCCACCATGACGGGGCATTGAACGATGGGGAGGGGAACGGATGCCGGCCGGCGTGCGATCACGATCGTTGCCGGGGGCGTGCTTTGTGCGGCGGCGTCCGGCCATGCCTGCGCGCAGGCGGCGCAAGCCGTGAACGACGCGCAGGCGATGGGCGCGGCGAGCCGGATCGATGCGGCGCCCGGCGTCACGTTGCCGGAGATCGCGGTGAAAGGCGAGGCGAACGCGGCGTCGATCGGGCTCGTCGGAATGCGCACGGCGATTGGCACGAAGACGGACACGCCGATCGCCGAGGTGCCCCAGACGATCAACGTCGTCACGGCGCAGCAGATCGAGATGACCGGCGCGACCGATCTCAACCAGGCGCTGCGCTACGTGCCGGGCTTCGCATCGTTCGGCTCCGACAGCCGTACCGACTGGTATGCGGCGCTGCGCGGCTTCACGCCCACGTTGTTCGTCGACGGATTGCAGGCGCCGAATACGGCCACCATCGCGAACTGGCGCGTCGATCCGTTCATGATCGACAGCGTCGGCGTGCTGCGCGGGCCGGCGTCGGTGCTTTACGGCGCGGGCGATCCGGGCGCGATCGTCGACGTGCGGACGAAGCGGGCCGACGGCGAGCGCGTGCGCGAAGCAGGCGTGCAGATCGGCAATGATGCGCGCAAGCAGTTCATGTTCGACGTCGGCGACAGGCTGGGCGGGGACGGCGAATATGCGTACCGCCTCGTCGGCGTCGCGCGCGACGGCAACGCGTCGACCGGCCCGAACGCGGACCGGCGCATCGCGCTTGCGCCGTCGTTCCGGTGGCGGCCGGATGCCCGCACTTCGCTGACGGTTTCCGCGTCCTGCCTGCGGGACCAGAGCGACATCTCGTTCAATTTCCTGCCCGCACGGGGCACCGTGCTGCCGAATCCGAATGGCCGCCTGTCGCCGGACATCTACATGGGGGACCCGGCGTTCAACGATTACCGGAAGAAACAGTGGTCCGTCGGCTATCAGTTCGAGCACGCACTCGATTCGACGTGGACGCTGCACCAGAGCGTGCGCTGGATGCACCTGTCGCTCGACGACGCATCGGTTTTCGGCAACGGCCTTGCCCGCGGCAGCACGACGGACATGATGCGCTTCGCGGGGCTGTTCCAGTTGAACTACAGCCGCTTCGACATCGACAGCAACGCGCAGGCGCGCTTCGGCACGGGGCCGCTCGAACACACGCTGCTGCTCGGCTTCCACTACAACCGGCAGACGACGACCAACAGCGTATGGCTCGCGCTGGCACCGAGCCTGAATCTTTACGATCCCGTCTACACGCCTGTCACGGCGGCGATCTTCTCCGGCCCGACGTCGTTGGGCCACATCGATCAGTACACGGCGATGAACACGTTCGGCGTATACGCGCAGGACCAGATCGAGTGGCGCCGCTGGGCGCTCACGATCGGCGGCCGCGAGGACCGGGTGAGCCTCCGGCAGGACGATCTCGCGGCGGGCGCGCAGTCGAGGGCCGACGTCAGCGCGTTCTCGGGCCGCCTCGGGCTGACCTACCGGGGCGACCACGGGCTGTCGCCATACGTCGGCTACGCGACGTCGTTCAATCCGGTGATCGGCGTCAGGATATTCGGCGGCGGCGTGCCGAAGCCGACGCGCGGCGCGCAGATCGAGGCCGGCCTGCGCTGGCAGGCGCCCGGCAGGAACCTCATGCTGAGCGCCGCCGTCTACCGGATCGACGAGACGAACGTGGTGACGCCCGCGCCGACGAATCTCGATCCGACGGGCACGTCGTTCGTGCAGACGGGCGAGGTGCGCTCGCGAGGCGTCGAGCTGAGCGCGGTGGGCAAGGTCACGCCGGAACTGTCGATCGTCGCGTCATATGTCTATCAGGATGTGAAGAACGTGAAGGCGAACGACGCGTCGCTGAACCACTGGCCGGTCGCGGTTCCGCTCCCGCGCCAGATGGCGTCGCTGTGGGGCGACTGGACATCGCATGCGGGCCCGCTCCCGGGGCTGGGGTTCGGCGGCGGCATTCGCTACCAGAGCGCGTCGGCGGGCGCGCCGGACAACGCACTGAACGTCGCGAGCTACACGCTGTACGATGCGGCGCTGCACTACGACACCCGCGCCTGGCGTTTCGCGCTGAACGTGACGAACGTGTTCGACCGGCATTTCGTCAGCGGTTGCCAATCGTCCGCGGTCTGCGTATTCGGCAACGAGCGCACCGTCCTCGCCAGCGCGAAATACAACTGGTGACGAGCCGCGGTGACGGGCGTGCCGGCGATGCGCCGCCGCATCGAGCGGCAACGCCGTTCATCCGGCGCAGCCGTCTTCCGCGGGGTTCAGCGTGCGCCTGGATGCCGGCCGCGCATGCGCGGCGGCCTGCGTTTCGGCGGCGGGGGGCGGGCCCGGCTCGCCTGCGTGTCGCAACGCATCCACCCGCGCCTCGATTCGCTGGAAATCCAGCGCGTCGACATGCTCTCGCACTTCCTGCAAGAAGGCCGCATAGCCGGGATCGTGCGCATATCGGCCGATCCAGTCCTCGATATCCGTGAGGCGGCCATCCCTGGCCAGTCGGCCCAGTTCGTCAAGCGCCTCGGCGCACGGATGGCGAGTCGCGCGTGAAGCGGGGGCATGCTCCGCGTCGGCGTCCGGCTGCGACGGCCCCGGACGCGCCGCCGGAGAGACGAGCGCGTGCCCGACGGCGGGCGCGGCGATCTCGAATGAGAACGACGTTCCGACACCTGGCTGGCTGGAGACGGCCAGCTCGCCATTCATGGCCCTCACGATGCGCTGCGCGATGAACAGACCGAGCCCGGTGCCGCCGTTGACGACGTGGACCTGCTGATAGGCGCGGAAGATGTCGGCGCGTTCCGTGAGATCGATCCCGATGCCCGTGTCGGTGATTTCGATGCCGATGCGGTAGCCATCGGCTTGCCGGCGCGCATGGGCAGAGAGCGTGACGACACCCTTGCGCGTGAATTTCGATGCGTTGGAAAGCAGGTTGAGCAATACCTGCTGGAGACGGATTCCGTCGATTTCGAGCGTTTGGGGCAGCGGCGTCAGCGGCTGATAGACGAACCGGTTTTCCTGCTGCGCGCAGAGCGCGACGGCGTAGCCGCCGATGTCGTCCAGCAGCCCGGGCAAATCCGTGGCCTCGGGGGAAAGGGCGAGCGGCTGGAGCTCGGCCTTCGTATATGCGAGCAGCTCGTCGATCAGCGCGAGCTGATAGCGGATGCTTCGGTCGATGGACTGGATCAGCCGGGACTGGCTCGACGTTGCGCTTTGCAGCAGGAGCTTCGAATACCCGTTGATCGTCGACAGCGGCGCGCGCAGATCGTGGCTGACATACCCGAGCGTCTCGATTTTCTGCTGCATGTTGGTTTGCGCCTGATGCAGCGCTTCGTTGAGCGCGACCGTGCGCTTCGCGACTTCGTCCCGCAGGCGGTCCTGCTCCGTGAGCTGCCAGTGTTCGAGGCGCTTTCTCGCCTCGGTGCGTTGACGCCCCACGTGGTTGATCCAGGCGGCCAGAACCATCAGATGCGTGGCGAGACCGATGATCGCGATGACGGGATTGGGGTAAATGTCGGATCTGAGCCATGACAGCGCCGGCGGCATCGCATCCATCCCGTCGACGACCCGAATCAGGAAGTTGAAGAGGGCGAAGCCGATCGTGACCAGCATCAGACGGCCGGTCGGGGTGCCGCGTCGGGCAAGCAGCAGCGCGGTGCAGACGTTCAGGACGGCGAATGCGATGTTCAGTTGCAGGCAGAACCGGGCGAAGACCAGGAGATCGCCGAACGCGGCGCCCGCCATTCCGATGCACTGGAGGCACAGCATCGCCACATACGCGGCCTGCACCGGCATGTCGACCTTCTCGCCTCTCGCGATCTTCAAGACGAACACGATGAAGAGCGCAAGGGAAAAATACGCAAACAGCGTTTCGCTGCGCGCCGACCACTCGGGCGCATCGGGCCATAAATACGCCCGCGTATAGCCGCGGAATGCCGCTTCGAACAGCGTCGTGCCGAGGCATAAGGCGGCGAGCAGATAGAACGCGGTGCTGCGGGAAAAGAAGCCGACCAGCAGCGCGCACCATACGAGCGCCAGCAGCCCGCCGAACAGGCCGAAATTCCACATGGCGGCGCGCACCTCGTGGGCGTGCCACGCTGCACGGGTGAACACCGCCGGCGCCAGCCGCAATGTCTTGCGGGACGTGACTCGCACCAGGACGGGAATTCTTTCGCCGGCAAGCAGCGTCGTGTCGAGCGTCGGATACCGCGGCGGCATTCCGCCTGCATCGGCGTCATGCGAAGGGAAGCGCGCGCCGAGCGTCCATCGTCCATTCCGGAAGATATAGAAATCCGCCTGGTCGATACGCGCATCGCGCAGTGCCAGCACGAGCGGATGCTCGGCGCTGTCGCGATTGACGAGCGTGACGCGCAGCCACCACGCAGACCGGGAAAACCCCGGATTGAGCCGCGCTCGCGTTGCCGGCAAAAAGCCGCCCTGCGCGTTCGAGAGGCGCGCAAGCACCCGATCGACCGGCATCGCGGCCGTGGGGTCCTCGAAGATCGATATGCCGTCCAGTCGCGCCGGGCTTTCGGCCGTCGCGGCGCGTGCCGTCATCCACGTGAGGCATGCGGCCAGCAGAATGAACAGCGCGACGTGACGCGCACGGCCGCAAGGCCCGCGTAGGCTACGCATCGGGTTGCCGGCCTTCGGCGGTGCCGGTTGCATTGCCGCGGCCGTGCAGCCGCCGCCAATCGGACGGCGTGACGCCGAAGCGCTCGCGAAAGGCGGTCGCGAAATTGCCTGCGTTGGAAAAGCCGATTTCCTGGGCAATGTCTCCAATGCCCATCGATGTTTGCGCAAGAAAGCGCTGCGCCGTGCGCAACCGCGTGTCGCGCAGATATTCGAACACTGTCTGGCCGAGGTTGTCGCGGAACACCCGGGACAGCCGCTTTTCGTGAGTGCCGACCAGTTTGGCGAGTGCCTCGAGCGCCGGCGGATTGCGCAGGTCGCGCAGCAGGACTTCGCTCGCGGCGCGCACCAGGGAGGCGTCCGGATGGTCGGGAAGGGCGGGCAAGTGCTCCGGGGGCCGGCTGCCGGGCGGCTTCTTCAAATGATTCCGGATGCGTGCGATCACCTCGGCGGGCTCGAACGGCTTGATGATGTAGTCGATCGCGCCGATCTCGAGTCCCTCGATACGATCCTCGAGGTCGCCGGCGGCGGTCAGCATGATGATCGGGATGGCTTGGGTCGACGGCGTGGACGTGAGCAGCCGGCATGCGGCAAAGCCGTCCATGTGCGGCATGCGCACGTCCATCAGGATCAGGTCGGGCGAAATGGCCTGCGCGCGATGGTACGCCTGCAAGCCATCGAACGCGACGCTGATCCGGCAGTGCGCGGCGCGCAAGATCTCGACCAGCAACTGAAGTTCGTTCGGCCGGTCATCCACGACAAGAAGGTGCGCGTCTGAGAGAACCGGCGCGGCGCGAAGCGACGTCGAACTGGGCAAGCGAGCTGACATGGTTGCGAACGAATCGGAATGGTCTGATTTAGTTGGTCTGCGGGCGCCGCGTTCCGCCGGCTCCATTGGGGCAAAACATCGGTGCAGAAAATTATAAGCTGACGAAACTGACGCTTGGGGGTATCCCGTCTCAGTCGTCCTGCCGCGCTGCCTGTTCAGGCAGAGAGCGGGGCGGCGGCGGGCAAGCGCCGCAAGACCGGACGGCCGCGATGAAACGTCTCGAACCGTATCACGGTTCTATTTTGGCGGTGACGATTTTTGCTCGATTTGAATTTATTTGATATTTCAGGCGGCCGGCATTCGGCACGCTTTTGAAATATGTTGATGATGTTCGCGCCAGAAAAGAATATTTCCGCCAAAAAAGAGATTTGGCGATCCGAATAACCGCTACACGCATGTTCTTGAAGCTCGCTTATCCGCCGAATCAGCAATGCGGCAAGCGTTTCTCGCGCGTGACCGTGACCGGTTATACGGGCGGCATCGGCACGGGCGCGTCGAATCTTCAGCTTTCGCGGCAAGGCAAAAACGCCGTTGCCGGTGAGGCTTGTCGAGCGTGTCGCTCATCGTGATGATCGTTCGCCACTGGTTCCCCGCTGGTCGAGTGTTCTGGGGTATCCGGGATTTCTGCCCGGTATGTCGCGTGACATCAATTTCATGCGATCCGCTCTGGAAAAGTATTTTTCCTATTTGGAAAACATTAAGTATTAAAGATTTTAAAGGAGAGGGGAATGAGTGAGAATTTGACAATTTATAAACAATGATGCCTTTGTTCCTGATGGTTGCTGTTTCATAATCTGCCCGAAAGTTAGATGCCGAACTTACTCGGGTGGATAAAGAGTGTAAGTGGCGGCGCCGCAGTCCGGAAATGAACTTAAATGGAAGGGGCCTGATGAAATCGGATTGATGCCGAGGGATTGGCGCGCGCTGATTCATCTCTATTTATCGGCTGCTCAATATCGAAGGCGGAAGGTGCGTGATTCGCGTGGGGTGATGAAAATAGACCGTGATCTGAATATCCGGATTTTATGATTTTTAAAATCGTGTCGGCTGATGTATTCGATGCCGCGGTGATTTTTGAAAAATCATATGTGTACCTGATTCAAGAGGATTTGTTACCGGAAAGGCGAGCCTCCGGGCGATAGGCGGCCGGACCTTCCGGCGGAAATGCCGCACGGCCCGGAGTTGGCGGCCCGTGCCTCAATGATCGACGCCCTCAGACCGATGGCCGCGCGCATCGGCGCGAGTGTCGATGTGCGCGGAATGCGATTCGCGTTCGTCCATTGTCGGACTCGTGATCGACATGCAGTTCAGCAAGTTAGTAGTTCTTAATTAACCAGACGCTACGTAGAACGGAGAAGAAAGCATGAAGAAGAAACACATTTCGATGATCGTCACGACGATGTTCGCGGGCACGGGTCTTCTCGCCTCGGGAGCCGCCCACGCTCAAGCCAACTTCGTGGATCGCGGCAACCCGGACAACGCACTCAGCGGTCAATGCATCGACGGCACGAACCCGCTCTGCGTCGCAACGAAGAGCGGAAATTATGTCGCGGTGAGCAGTTCGAGCTACAGTGCAGGGACCAACGCGAAAGCCGGGGTGGCCGGCATTGCGATCGGCGACCAGTCGAACGCGAACAGCAAGGGGGGCACCGGCGGCGGCGGCGCGATCGCCGTAGGCGTCGGCGCGCAGTCGCTCGCGAATTCGGCAACGGCAATCGGCACGGTGGCGGTCGCGGCGGGCAATACGTCGCTCGCGGTGGGCCGCCAATCGGCGGCGCTCGGCGATTTTTCGATGGCCCTCGGCAACGTCGCGGATGCGAAGGGCGACCGCAGCATCGCGCTCGGCCATTCGGCGCTCGCGCAGGATTCGCAGTCGATCGCGATCGGTTCGGCGGTCGGTGGCGGCAACGATGGCGTGTCGGGCGGCGCAACGTACGACGCAACCACGCAAACGCGCGCGGCAGGCAAGCGCGCCATCGCAATCGGCGCAGGAGCGGTGACGAACGGAGACGATCAGATCGCGATCGGCTCGGGCGCGGCGGGGGCGAACAACGGCGGCACGCCGGTTTTCGGCGGCACGGCGGCGCCTGTCGGCGGCGCCGTGTCGTTCGGCTCGCTCGCTCACGAGCGTCAACTGAAAAACGTCGCAGCGGGCGCGGCCGATACGGACGCCGTGAACGTTCAGCAGTTGAAGAACGTCAACAGCGGTCTGCAAGGCCAGATCGACCAGACGAATACGAACGTCACGAACCTCGGCACGACGATCGGCGGCCAGATCGCGAACATCAATACGTCGCTTTCCACGGCTACGAGCAACATCACGAATCTGCAGGCTTCGGACGCGCTCTCGGTGAAATACGATGGCGCCGACAAATCGTCGATTACACTCAAGGGCGCGAACGGCACCACGATCCAGGGCGTCGCGGACGGCAAGGACGCGCACGATGCGGTGAACGTCGGTCAGCTCGACGGCGCGATTTCGCCGATTCAATCGTCGCTGTCGTCGGCAGTTACGAACATCGCGAATCTGCAAGGCAACGTGACCAATTTGAGCACATCGCTCAGTCAGACGAACGCGAACGTCACGAACCTGAGCACGAGTCTCGTCGGCACGCAAGCCGACGTGTCGAATCTGCAGGCCGCCGACAAGCGCAACGTGAAATACGACGGCGCGGAAGGTTTCGACAAGGTGACGCTGCAAGGGGCGAACGGCACGACCATGACGAATGTCGCGGCCGGCAAGCTGTCGGCCGACAGCAGCGATGCCGTGAACGGCTCGCAACTGTACGCGACGAATCAACAGGTCGCGCAGAACGCGACGGACATCACGAACCTGCAAGCGTCCGACAAGCTGTCGGTGAAGTACGACGACGCGGGCAAGCAATCGGTGACGCTCGGCGGTGTCGGCGCGTCGCAGGCCGTCGCGCTGAAAAACGTCGCGGACGGCAAGGATGCAATGGACGCCGTGAACGTCGGCCAACTGTCGAAAGCGACGGGCGATCTGTCCACGCAGATCGACAACATCGATCAGCGCGTGACGAACAACACGACCCAAATCGGCGCGTTGCAGCAAGACGCGCTGCAATGGTCGAAGTCGGCCGGCGCGTACGACGCTTCTCACGGCAGCGGCGCCGCGCAGAAAATCACGAACGTGGCGGCGGGCGACATTTCCGCTACGAGCACGGATGCGATCAATGGCGCGCAACTGAAGAGCGTGCAAGACCAGATCAACGGTCAAATCGGCGGCGCGACGAAGAATGCGGTCGTGTACGACACGGGCGCGCAAGGCGATCGCCTGAATTCGATCACGCTCGCCGGCGGTCAGCCGGGCGCGGTGACGATCACCAACGTTGCGGCGGGCGCGCTGAACGCAACCAGCGCCGACGCCGTGAACGGCGCGCAACTGTACGCGACGAATCAACGCGTCGGCGCGACCGAAGCGAGCATCAGCAACATCAGCGGCAACGTGACGAAACTCGGCGATCAAGTCACCGCGATCGATGGCCGCGTGACGCAGAACGTGACGAACATCGCGAACAACACGACCGACATTTCGGCGCTCAAGCAAGACGCGTTGCAGTGGAATTCGACGCTCGGCGCATACGATGCCTCGCATGGCTCGGCTTCGCCGCAGAAAATCACGAACGTCGCGCCGGGCGAGATTTCCGACACGAGCACCGACGCGGTGAACGGCCAGCAGTTGAATGCGCTCAAGGGCGACCTGAGCGGCGTGGACAGCAAGGCTTCGCGCGCCGTTCAGTACGATTACAGCGCCGATGGCTCGACGCGTCTGAACGCCGTCACGTTCGCGGGCGGCGACAAGTCGGCGCCGGTGCAACTGAAAAATGTCGCAACCGGCATCGCGGATACCGACGCCGTGAACGTGAAGCAGTTGAACGACAAGGTGGCGGGCGCGGTGCAGGAAGGCACGAAAAACGCCGTCCAATACGATGTCGATCCGACGACGGGCGCGCGCCTGAACTCGGTGACGCTCGTCGGCAACGGCTCGGGGCCGGTCGTGATCAACAACGTCGCGGCGGGCAAATTGTCGGCCGACAGCACCCAGGCGGTGAACGGTTCGCAACTGTATGCGACGAATCAGCAAGTCTCGCAAAACACGCAGGCGATCAACAATCTCGATAACCGCGTGACCCACATCGAAAACAAGGTGGACGATGTTGCGAACGGCAAGGCCGGTCTGGTGCAGCAGCAAGACGTGGGCAGCCCGATCACGGTCGGCAAGGACACGGGCGGCACGTCGGTGAATTTCTCCGGCACGTCGGGCGACCGCGTTCTGACGGGCGTTGCCGCGGGCGTCAACAACAACGATGCCGTCAATGTCGGCCAGTTGAACAGCGCGCTGAAGAACGTTGCGGACAACGAAAGGGTCAGGGCGACGGCGACCGATGCGAACACGAACTGGATCGCGCGCGCGGAGGCGGGTTCGTTCGGCTCGACGGCGACGGCGAGCGGCAAGAATTCGGTCGCAGTCGGTCAAGGCTCGGTCGCGGATCGCGACAATTCGTTCTCGGTCGGCGCGAAGGGCAACGAACGCCAAGTCACGAACGTCGCGGCCGGCACGGCCCCGACCGACGCCGTCAACGTTCAGCAGTTGAACGACAACGTCCAGTCGGCCAGATCGGATGCGAAGGCTTATACGGATCAGCGCATCGGTCAGGTGTACAACTCGTTCAACGACCTGAAGAAAGACATGTACGGCGGCGTTGCGTCGGCGATGGCGGTGGCCGGGTTGCCGCAACCGACCGGCGCGGGCCGTTCGATGGTGTCGGCCGCGACGGCGAATTATCACGGCCAGCAGGGTTTCGCGGCCGGCTACAGCTACGTGACCGAAAACAACAAGTGGGTGGTGAAGGCGTCGGTGACGGGCAACAGCCGTTCGGACTTCGGCGCGGTGGTGGGCGCGGGCTATCAGTTCTGAGCGAAGCCGCGTCGTCAGGAACGATTCGGTCGGACCTGGCTTGTGTTCGATGAGCGACATGCCCGGGCAGGGCATGTCGCTTCGCGGTTCCTCGTATCGAGCTTTACGGCGCTGCCGATGGCGCTTTCCGCGATCCGCGGATACATCGAGATCTTCCACAGCCGGCAACGCACGCAGGCGCATCTCGATTATCGATCGCCTGCTGCATTCATGCAGCGCTTCTATCTGACAGACCGCTGCTTGGCCAACCCGTTGCGGCCCCCCACGAATTCCGACTGACCTTGCCTGCCTGAGAGGTGGCTCGGCGATCCGCCGCCGGTTTGACCGACTGACCGCGCGGCCCGGCCGCGCCGGCGCGATCGTCACACGGCCGCCTCGCCGACCATCGACAACCGCGCCGCCGTCGCGTGCAGCAGCGCGACGACCTCGTCGAGCTGCGGCGCGACGTACGCGTCGATCCGGCGGATGTACGGGCACGTGAGCACGGCGATCGCCTGGCCCGCCGGGCCGAGGATCGGGTAGGTGACGTCGGTGACGCCGAACATCTGGCGGCTGTCCTGCTGCACGTGCCCGGCCGCGCGGATCGCGTCGAGACGCGCGTCGAGATTGCGCGCGGCGAGCGGCTGCTCGCCTTTCACCTTCGTGTGCTCGGCGAGCATGTGCGCGCGCTGCTCGGCGGACTGGAACGCGAGCATCGCGTGGCCCGACGCGGTATCGACGAGCCCGACACGCGAGCCGAGCTTCACCGACATCCCCCAGATGCCGGGCCCGTCGACCTGCGCGATCACGAGCAGGTTGCCCCGATCGTAGACGGACAGATGGCACGACTGCTCGGCCGCGTCCGCGAAGCGCTGCATCGGCGGCAGCGCCTCGGCGATCAGCCGGTGCATCGGCGGGTGCCGGTGCGCGAGCGCATACAGCTTCAGGCTCAGCGAATAACGGTCGCCGCCCGGCGAGCGGATCACGTACTGGCGCGCGACGAGCCGCTCGAGCATCCGGTAGATCTCGCTCGCGTTGCGGCCGAGCTCCTTCGTGATCTCCGTGCGCGTCAAGCCATCCTTGCGTTCGGACAGCAGTTCGAGGATGTCGAGCCCCTTGTCGAGCGCCGGCGCGCGGTAGCGGTCCGCATCGTCGAGATCCTGCGGTTCGTCGGCGGGGCCGGCCGGTCGTGGTTTCCTGGCGTTCATGTTGGCGATCGGGTGCGTCGGATAGGGGTGAGGACAGGGATAGGGAAAATACGCAGTCATTCTGCGCCACGGTCTCCTTGACTTCAAAAAGTCCGTATATAAATAATAATTTCGCCAGTGAACATATGGCAACGGTCCGCACGCCGGGCCGACAAACATCAGAGGAAAGGAGGCAGGCATGACGTGGATCAATCGCGGGCGAGCGCTCGCCGGGTGCGTCGCGCTGGCGGGCGCGATCGCCGCCGCGCCGGCGGGCGCGGACACGGGCAAGGTCGGGCTCGACCTGCCTTTGCTGACTTCGCCGTTCTGGCAGTCGTACAACAACTATCTGCTGCATTACGCGAAGGACATGCAGATCGATGCGCTCGCGCCCGTCAATTCGAACGGCGATCCCGCGCAGCAGATCACGGACATGACCACCCTGCTGAATCTCGGCGCGAAGGGGATCGTCGTCGGGCCGCTCGATTCGGCGGCGATCGGCCGCGCGCTCGACGCGGCGGCCGCGCGCAAGGTGAGCGTCGTCGCGGTCGACGTCGCGCCGACGCAGGGCAAGGTCGCGATGGTCGTGCGCGCCGACAACCGCGCATACGGCGAGAAGGCCTGCAAGTACCTCGGCGAGCACGTGCAGGCGGGCAAGGTCGTGCAGATCATGGGCGATCTCGCGTCGGTGAACGGCCGCGACCGCTCGGAGGCGTTCCGCGCGTGCATGAAGGGCTATCCGCACCTGCAGGTGCTCGAGATCCCGGCCGCGTGGAAGGGCGACGTCGCCGCGACCGCGCTCGACAGCCTGCTGACCGCGAATCCGGACGTGAAGGGCATCTACATGCAGGCGGGCGGCGTCTATCTGTCGCCGACGCTGCAAACGCTGCGCCGCAAGCAGATGCTGTATCCGGCGGGCGACGCGAAGCACGTCGTGATCGTCAGCAACGACGGCATCCCGCAGGAATACGAAGCGATCCGCCGCGGCGACATCGACGCCACCGTGTCGCAGCCCGCCGACCTGTACGCGCGCTACGGGCTCTTCTACATCAAGGCGGCGCTCGCCGGCCAGACGTTCAGGCCGGGGCCGACCGATCACGGCAGCGTGATCGTGCAGCGCGCGCCGGGCATTCTCGAAGACCAGTTGCCGGCGCCGCTCGTGACGAAGGCGAACGTCGACGACAAGAGCCTGTGGGGCAACACGATCAAATGAACGCGACCGCCGCCACCGCCGATGTCACTGCCGCCGCTGCCGCGTGCGGCGGCGCGCCCGTCGTCGAGGCGCGCGCCGTCACCAAGCGCTTCGGCCCGCACACCGCGCTCGCGGACGTCGATCTGTGCGTGCGGCCGGGCGAGTCGCACGCGCTCGTCGGGCGCAACGGCGCGGGCAAGTCGACGCTCGTGTCGATTCTCACCGGGCTGCGCAAGCCGGACGCGGGCATCGTGCGCTTCGGCGGCGAGGATGCGCCGCCGCTCGCCGATCGCGACGGCTGGCGCGCGCGCGTCGCGTGCGTCTATCAGCACTCGACGATCATCCGCGAGCTCACCGTCGCCGAGAACCTGTTCATCAACCGGCAGCCGACGAAGCGCGGCGCGATCGACTGGCGCGCGCTGCGGCGCGACGCGCGCGCGCTGCTCGACCACTGGCGGATCGACGTCGGCGAGGACGCGTGCGCGGGCGACCTGACGGTCGAGGCGCGCCAGCTCGTCGAGATCGCGCGGGCGCTGTCGTACGGCGCGCGCTTCATCATCCTCGACGAGCCGACCGCGCAGCTCGACGGCGACGAGATCAAGCGGCTGTTCGCGCGGATTCGCGAGCTGCAGCGCGACGGCGTGACGTTCCTGTTCATCTCGCATCACCTGCAGGAGGTGTACGACATCTGCCAGGCGGTGACGGTGCTGCGCGACGCGCGGCGCATCGTCAGCGCGCCCGTGGCGGCGCTGCCGCGCGACGCGCTGATCGAGGCGATGACGGGCGCGCGCGGCGGGCTCGCCGTGGCCGACGCGGCGCGCCGCCCGCCGCTGCCGGCCGATGCGCCGCGCGCGCTCGAAGTGGACGGCCTCGCGGGCGGCGATTACGCGCATGTGTCGTTTTGCGTGCGGCGCGGCGAGGTCGTCGGGCTGGCCGGCGCGACGAGCAGCGGCCGCACGGGCGTCGCGGAGGCGGTGGCCGGGTTGCGCGCGCCGCGCGCGGGCGCGATCCGCATCGACGGCGACGCGCTGCCGCCGGGCAACGTCCCCGCCGCGCTCGCGCGCGGCGTCGGTTGCGTGCCGAAGGATCGCCATCGCGAAGGGCTCGTGCTCGGCGAATCGGTGGCCGAGAACGCATCGATGACGATCGCGGGCGCGCTCGGGCGCTTCGGGCGCTTCGGGCTTGCGCCGCCCGCGAAAAAGCACGCCTTCGGCGCGCGGATGATCGACGCGCTCGGCATCGTCGCGCAGGGGCCGCGGCAGCCGGTGTCGGGGCTGTCGGGCGGCAATCAGCAGAAGGTCGTGATGGCGCGCGCGCTTGCGAACGATCCACGCGTGCTCGTGCTGATCGATCCGACCGCGGGCGTCGACGTGAAATCGAAGGAGGCGCTGCTCGCCGTCGTCGGGCGCGTGCGCGACGACGGCAAGGCGGTGCTCGTCGCGTCGGGCGAGCTCGACGATCTGCGCACCTGCGACCGCGTGCTCGTGATGTTCCGCGGGCGCATCGTCGCCGAGTTTCCGGCCGGCTGGCAGGACAACGAATTGATTGCATCCATCGAAGGAGTCGATGCCCATGAAGTCTAGCCTGACGAGTTCCGCGCTGCCGCCGGGGCCGGCGCGCGCCGTCGCGCGCAAGCCGTTCGAGATCGCGCGGTTGCGCGACCTCGCGTTGTTGCCCGCGCTCATGCTGCTGATCGCGATCGGCGCGTTCGTGAGCCCGAGCTTTCTCACGAAGGCGAATCTGATCAGCGTGCTCGGCGCGTCGGCGGCGCTCGCGCTCGTCGTGCTCGCCGAATCGCTGATCGTGCTGACGGGCAAGTTCGACCTGTCGCTCGAATCGACGGTCGGCATCGCGCCCGCGATCGGCGCGATGCTCGTGATGCCGGCCTCGTCCGCCGGCTTCGGCTTCCAGTGGCCCGCCGCCGCGGGGCTCGCCGCGATCGTCGCGATCGGCGCGCTGATCGGCTTCGTCAACGGCTTTCTCGTCGTGCGGATGCGCCTGAACGCGTTCATCGTCACGCTCGCGATGCTGATCGTGCTGCGCGGGATGCTCGTCGGCGCGACGAAGGGCGGCACGCTGTTCGACATGCCGCCGTCGTTCTTCGCGCTCGCGACGACGATCGTGTTCGGCCTGCCGCTGTCCGTGTGGCTCGCGGCGGCCGTGTTCGGCGGCGCGGCGTTCATGCTGCGCTACCACCGGCTCGGCCGCGCGCTGTACGCGATCGGCGGCAACGGCGAGGCCGCGCGCGCGGCCGGGATTCGCGTCGAGCGGATCACGTGGGGCGTGTTCGTGCTCGGCAGCGTGCTCGCGTCGATCGGCGGGCTCGTCGTCACGGGCTATGTCGGCGCGATCAACGCGAACCAGGGCAGCGGGATGATCTTCACGGTGTTCGCGGCCGCGGTGATCGGCGGCATCTCGCTCGACGGCGGCAAGGGCACGATGCTCGGCGCGCTGACGGGCGTGCTGCTGCTCGGCGTCGTGCAGAACCTGCTGACGCTCGCGCAGGTGCCGTCGTTCTGGATTCAGGCGATCTACGGCGCGATTATTTTGGGCGCGCTGATGGTCGCTCGCGTCGCGGGTGGCGAGGGGCAATCGTGAGCGCGCCCGCCGCCGACGCGCGGCTGCTGCTGCTGTCGCCCGACGACAACTGCCTGATCGCGGCGACGCGCCTTTGCGCCGGGCAGTGCGTGACGATCGACGGCGAGCGCGTCGTGCTCGCGCAGACGATCGAGATCGGACACAAGCTCGCGCGCGCGCCGCTCGCGGCGAACGACAAGGTGCTGCGCTACGGCGCGCCGATCGGCCACGTGATTCGCGACGTCGCGCGCGGCGAGCATCTGCACACGCACAACCTCGTGAGCGACTACCTGCCGACGTACACGCACGACGCGGGCCACGCGTTCGTCGCACATTGACGCGGCCGCAACCGTTTATTCAGAGGTGAACCATTCATGTCCATGACAGTCTCGACGCCGGGTTTCGCGGCGATTTCCGCCGAAGGCGAGCGCGTGCCGCCCGACGGCGTGCGCCGCGCGGTGCTTGCGGGCTATCCGCGCAGCGACGGGCGCAAGGGCATCCGCAACGTCGTCGCGGTCGCGTATCTCGTCGAGTGCGCGCATCACGTCGCGCGGGAGATCGTCGCGCAGTTCCGCACGCCGCTGCGCTTCGGCGGCGCCGCGCCGCCCGCGGCCGACGCGCCGCCCGTGCATCTGATCGGCTTTCCCGGCTGCTATCCGAACGGTTACGCGGAAAAGATGATCGAGCGGCTCGCGACGCATCCGAACGTCGGCGCGGTGCTGTTCGTATCGCTCGGCTGCGAGAGCATGAACAAGCGCTACCTCGTCGACGCGGTGCGCGCGAGCGGCCGCCCGGCCGAGGTGCTGACGATCCAGGACGCGGGCGGCACGCTGAGTACGATCGGCGCGGGCGTCGACTGGGTGCGCGATGCGCGAGCGGCGCTCGCGAAGCAGGCGAAGGTGCCGATGGGCATCGGCGAGCTGATCGTCGGCACGATCTGCGGCGGCTCGGACAGCACGAGCGGCATCACCGCGAATCCGGCTGTCGGCCGCGCGTTCGACCTGCTCGTCGAGCAGGGCGCCGCGTGCCTGTTCGAGGAGACGGGCGAGCTCGTCGGCTGCGAATATCACATGCAGAACCGCGCCGCGCGGCCCGAGCTCGGCCGCGAGATCGTCGCGTGCGTGCAGAAGGCCGAGCGCTATTACTCGATCCTCGGACACGGCAGCTTCGCGGTCGGCAACGCGGACGGCGGACTCACGACGCAGGAGGAGAAATCGCTCGGCGCGTATGCGAAGAGCGGCGCGTCGCCGATCGTCGGCATCGTGAAGCCGGGCGACGTGCCGCCGACGCCGGGCCTCTATCTGCTCGACGTCGTGCCGGACGGCGAGCCGCGCTTCGGATTCCCGAACATCAGCGACAACGCCGAGATCGCCGAGCTGATCGCATGCGGCGCGCACGTGATCCTGTTCACGACGGGCCGCGGCTCGGTGGTCGGCTCCGCGCTCGCGCCCGTCGTCAAGGTGTGCGCGAATCCGGCGACATACCGCAAGCTCGAGGGCGACATGGACGTCGACGCGGGCCGCATCCTCGAAGGCCGCGCGACGCTCGACGAAGTCGGCCGCGAGATTCTCGCGAAGACGCTCGCGGTCGCGAGCGGCGCGACGTCGAAATCCGAGGCGCTCGGCCATCAGGAGTTCATCCTGACCTACAAGGCGTTCGAGCCGCTCGGGCCCGCGTGCCTGCCCGTCGCGGGGCCGCTGCGCGCGGCGCGGCAGGCATGAGCGCGGCGGCGCGGCGGATGACGGCGGCGGCGAAGGAAGTCTTCGGCGCCGGACGACGGGCGAGGCTTGCGCGTGGCAGCGCGGTTGGCGCGACATCGGATGCGGCGGCAGCGCCGTCGACCGGAAGGAGCGGCGCGTGACCGGCATCATCGACGCCCATCAGCACTACTGGGATCCGTCGCGCGGCGACTACGGCTGGCTCACGCCCGCGCTCGCGCTGCTGTATCGCCCGTTCGGCCCCGCCGATCTCGCGCCGTTGCGCGCGGCGGCGGGCGTCGCGCGCACGATCGCCGTGCAGGCGGCGCCGACCGTCGACGAGACCCGCTATCTGCTCGATCTCGCACGATGCGAGCCGTCGATCGCGGGCGTGGTCGGCTGGGCGCCGCTCGATGCGCCCGATGCGCGCGACACGCTCGCCGCGCTCGCGCGCGATCCTGCGTTCAAGGGCGTGCGCCCGATGCTGCAGGATTTGCACGATGCCGCGTGGATCGCGAACCCGGCGCTCGCGCCCGCGATCGACGCGCTCGTCGAGCTCGACCTCGCGTTCGACGCGCTCGTGACGCCGCGCCATCTCGCGCCGCTCGCGACGTTCGCGCGCCGCTTTCCGCGGCTGCGGATCGTCGTCGATCACGGCGCGAAGCCGCCGATCCGCGCGGGCCGCGCCGCGTGGCAGCCGTGGGCCGACGGCATCGCGGCGCTCGCCGCGCTGCCGAACGTGCACTGCAAGCTGTCCGGGCTCGCGACCGAGGCCGCGCACGGCTGGCGCCGCGAAACCATCGCTCCTTACGTCGACCATCTGTTCGGCGCGTTCGGCGCGGCGCGGATGATCTGGGGCAGCGACTGGCCGGTGCTGGACCTGAACGGCGACTACGCGCTCTGGCATGCGAGCGCGCGCGCGCTGACCGCCGCGCGCGTCGGCGAACGCGCGTGCGACGCGGTGTTCGGCGCGAACGCCGCTGCGTTCTACCGGCTATGAGCGGGCGCGGCGCGCATCCCGGAACGCATGCGATGCGCTTCGCGCGCCGTTCGCGACAGGCGCCACGCGGCCGGGAACGGCAAGCGCGACCGGCAAGCGCGACGACACATCGACAGATACGTTTCATCCGGCAGAGATCACTTCATCGGGAGCTGAACATGGGAGAAAGACTGGCAGGCAAGACGGCGCTCGTCACGGCCGCCGCGCAGGGCATCGGCCGCGCGGCGGCCGAGCGGCTCGCGCGCGAAGGCGCGCGCGTGATCGCGACCGACATCCGCATCGACGCGTTGCGCGACGGCCCGTTCGATGCGCGCGTGCTCGACGTGCGCGACGGCGCGGCGATCGGCGCGCTCGCCGGTGCGATCGGCCCCGTCGACGTGCTGTTCAACTGCGCGGGCTTCGTCCACGCGGGCTCGGTGCTCGACGCGACCGAGGACGAATGGGACTTCGGCTTCGATCTGAACGTGAAGTCGATGTACCGGACGATCCGCGCATTCCTGCCCGCGATGCTCGCGCGCGAGCGCGGCTCGATCATCAACATGGCGTCCGCCGCGTCGAGCGTGAAGGGGGTGCCGAACCGGTTCGTCTACGGCGCGACGAAGGCGGCCGTGATCGGCTTGACGAAGGCCGTCGCCGCCGACTTCGTCACGCACGGGATTCGCTGCAACGCGATCTGCCCGGGCACTGTCGAATCGCCGTCGCTCGATGCACGCATCGCCGCGCAGGCGCACGCGCGCGGCGAGCCGATCGATGCGGTGCGCGCCGCGTTCGTCGCGCGCCAGCCGATGGGGCGCATCGGCAAGCCGGAGGAGATCGCGGCGCTCGTCGCGTATCTCGCGTCCGACGAATCGTCGTTCACGACGGGCGCGATTCATCTGATCGACGGCGGCTGGTCGAACTGAAGCCCGCCGCGCGGCGGCCGCATGCGGCGTTCATGCGCCGTTCATTGGCACTCACCTACCTGGCGAATTCATGAAACTGTTGCGATACGGGGCGAAGTCCCACGAAAAACCCGGCCTGCTCGACGCGCAGGGGCGCATTCGCGATCTGTCCGGCGTCATCGACGACGTCGCGGGCAGCGCGCTTGGCCCCGACGCGCTCGCGCGGCTGCGCGCGATCGATCCGGGGAGCCTGCCGCTCGTCGAAGGCGCGCCGCGGCTCGGCGCATGCGTCGGCCGCGTCGGCAAGTTCATCTGCATCGGGCTCAACTACTCGGACCACGCGGCCGAATCCGGCATGGACGTGCCGAGCGAGCCCGTCGTCTTCGGCAAATGGACGAGCGCGATCTGCGGCCCCGACGATGACGTCGAGATCCCGCGCGGCTCGACGAAGACCGACTGGGAGGTCGAGCTCGGCGTCGTGATCGGCACGGGCGGGCGCCACATCGCGCAAGCGGATGCGCTCGCGCACGTGGCCGGCTATTGCGTGGTCAACGACGTGTCCGAGCGCGAGTACCAGCTCGAGCGCGGCGGCACGTGGGACAAGGGCAAGGGATGCGACACGTTCGGCCCGCTTGGGCCCTGGCTCGTGACGGCCGACGAAGTGCCGGACCCGCACCGGCTGAAACTGTGGCTCGACGTCGACGGCCATCGCTATCAGAATGGCTCGACCGCGACGATGATTTTCCGCGTGCCGTTCCTGATCAGTTACCTGAGCCGCTTCATGAGCCTGCAGCCGGGAGACGTGATCTCCACCGGCACGCCGCCCGGCGTCGGGCTCGGCCAGAAACCGCCCGTCTATCTGCGCGCGGGGCAGGTGATGAGGGTCGGCATCGAGGGGCTCGGCGAGCAGCGGCAGCGGGTCGTGCAGGGTTGACGCGAACGGGGCGCGGCAAGACCGGGCGGGCGTCGCGCGTCGGCCGCTGCGCTTCGCTTCGCCGTCGGGCGATCCGGCGCGGCGCCCGTCGAAACATCGGAGCAGACAAGTGAACCTGAACCTGAAAGACAAGGTCGTGATCGTGACGGGCGGCGGCTCGGGCATCGGCGGCGCGATCACGCTCGCGCTGGCCGGGGAAGGCGCGATTCCGGTCGTGCTCGGCCGCAGCCCGCTCGACGCGGCGTTCGCCGAACGCATGCTCGCATTGCAGCCGCGCGCGCGTTTCGCGCGCGTCGAACTCGCCGATGACGCGCGCTGCCGCGAGGCAGTCGAGGAGACGATCTCGGCGCTTGGCCGGATCGACGGGCTCGTCAACAACGCGGGCGTCAACGACAGCGTCGGGCTCGACGCGGGCCGCGACGCATTCGTCGCGTCGCTCGCGAGCAATCTGATCCACTACTACGTGATGGCGCACTATTGCCTGCCGCATCTGAAGGCGAGCCGCGGCGCGATCGTCAACGTGTCGTCGAAGACCGCGATCACCGGGCAAGGCGGCACGAGCGGCTATTGCGCATCGAAGGGCGCGCAGCTTTCGTTGACGCGGGAATGGGCGGCATCGCTCGCGGGCGACGGCGTGCGCGTGAACGCGGTGGTTCCCGCCGAGGTGATGACGCCGCTCTACGCGAACTGGCTCGCGCAGTTCGACGATCCGGACGCGAAGCTGCAGTCGATCGCGCGCAAGATCCCGCTCGGCAAGCGGATGACGAGCGCCGACGAGATCGCGTGGACGACGGTGTTCCTGCTGTCCGAGCGCGCGTCGCACACGACGGGGCAGTGGCTGTTCGTCGACGGCGGCTACACGCATCTCGATCGCGCGCTGACCTGACGCGGCTTCCCCGACGATCGACGACGGAGCGCGCGATGCGTTACTGCCTTGCTTTGGACCTGAAGGACGACCCGGATGCGATCGCGCGCTACGAAGCGCATCACGAGCGGATCTGGCCGGAGGTCGCCGCGCATCTTCGCGCGCATGGCGTCGTGGCGATGGAGATCTATCGGCTCGGCACGCGGATGACGATGGTGATGGAAACCGACGACGCGCGGTTCGACGCGGCGCGTTTCGACGCCGACGCGCGCGCCGACGCGAAGATCGTCGAGTGGGAAGCGCTGATGGGCACGTTCCAGCAGCCGACGCCGTGGACGCCCGCCGGCATGAAATGGACGCCGATGACGCGGATCTTCGATCTTGCGGTGCAGTGATGCGGCGCGTCGAGCCTACGCCTTCGAAACCGACCGCCACGCCGCGATCGCGAGTTCGTTCCGGTCGAGATTACCGATTCGGAAGGCAAGACGGTGTTCACCGCGCGGATCGCGATGAACGTCAAGGCCTGAGCCGCGGGCGCGGACTCCTCGCGAGACTCGCTGCACGAATTTTGAACGGGTATCATCCGATCATATGATCTACGCCCGTCCAACAAGGAGACTGCAGTGAAAAGGAAAACCAACAGACTGTTGCCGATCAGCGCGGCCGCGATGGTGATGGCCGCGGCCTCGGCGCATGCGCTGGCCGATCAGGTCGTGAAGATCGGCAGCGCCGAGCCCTTGACGGGTGGCATCGCCCACCTCGGCAAGGACAACGAGAACGGCGCGCGTCTCGCCGTCGAGGAAATCAACGCGAAGGGCTTCACGATCGGCGGCCAGAAGATCACGCTCCAGCTCGACGCGCAGGACGACGCGGCCGACCCGCGCACCGCGACGCAGGTCGCGCAGAAGCTCGTCGACGGCAAGGTCGTCGCGGTCATCGGCCACCTGAACTCGGGGACGTCGATTCCGGCGTCGAAGATCTACAGCGATGCCGGCATCCTGCAGATCTCGCCGTCGGCGACGAATCCGGCGTACACGCAGCAAGGCTTCAAGACGACCTACCGCGTCGTCGCGACCGATGCGCAGCAGGGCCCGGCGCTCGCCGACTATGCGAAGCAAAAGGGGATCAGGACGGTCGCCGTCGTCGACGATTCGACGGCCTACGGCCAGGGCCTCGCGAACGAGTTCGAGAAGAAGGCGAAGGCGCTCGGCCTGAAGGTGCTGTCGCACGACGCGACGAACGACAAGGCGGTCGATTTCCGCGCGATCCTGACGAAGATCAAGGGCACGAACCCGGACGCGATCATGTACGGCGGCATGGACGCGACGGGCGGCCCGTTCGCGAAGCAGGCGAAGCAGCTCGGCCTGCGCGCGAAGATCTTCTCGGGCGACGGTGTATGCACCGAGCAGTTGCCCGCGCTTGCCGGCAATGCGGCCGACAACGTCGTGTGCTCGCAGGCGGGCGCGGCGCTCGAGAAGATGCCGGGCGGCGCGGCGTTCCAGGCGAAGTACGAGAAGCGCTTCAACCAGCCGATCCGCTTCGATGCGCCGTTCACGTATGACGCGGTGTACATCATCGTCGACGCGATGAAGCGCGCGAACTCGACGGACCCGGCGAAGATTCTCGCGGCGATGCCGAAGACGAACTACACGGGCGTGATCGGCACGACGGTCTTCGATTCGAAGGGCGACCTGAAGCACGGCGTGATTTCGCTGTACGACTTCAAGGGGGGCAAGAAGACCTTCCTCGATCAGGTGACGATGTAAGCGGGGCGGGCGGCGTTTGCCGCCCGGCTCGCCGAGCGATGAAACGGGCGGGCGCCGGGTTCGGCGTCCGCCCGTTTCGTTTCGCATTGCCGCGCGGGCCTTCGCGCGGCGGTCGATTTTGTTCGGTTCGATCAAGCCGCATCGAATAAATTGCCCGCAAGCGTGGCCGGGGCCACGAAGCGGCCGCCGTCTTCGCCGTGGGATCGGTATCATATGAGCTATTCGTCTTGATCAACCCGTGTCGAAGTGGAGCGTAGCGTCGTGCATGTCGGTGAGCGTTTCAACAGCATTTCCCATCTCGTCGGCGCGGTGCTGTCGGTGGCGGGGCTCGCCACGCTCGTGACGATGGGCGCGCTCGACGGCGACGCGTACAAGGTGGTGAGCTTCAGCGTCTACGGCGCGATGCTGTGCGTGCTCTACGCGATCTCGACGCTCTATCACAGCGTGCGCGGCCCGCGCCTGAAAGCCATCCTGCAGAAGTGCGATCACTCGGCAATCTATCTGCTGATCGCGGGCAGCTACACGCCGTTTACGCTCGTCACGCTGCGCGGGCCGTGGGGTTGGTCGCTGTTCGGCGTGAGCTGGGGGCTCGCCGCGTTCGGCATCGTGCAGGAGCTCACGCTCGGGCGGCGCACCCGCAGCGTGTCGATGGCGCTGTACGTGCTGATGGGCTGGCTCGCGCTCGTCGCGATCCGCCCGCTGGTCCATGCGCTGCCCGCGGCGGGGACGGCTTGGCTCGTGGCGGGCGGCGTCATCTACAGCGTCGGCATCTATTTTTTCGTCAACGACGAGCGCATCCGCCACGGGCACGGCATCTGGCACCTGTTCGTGCTGGCGGGCAGCCTGTGCCAGTTCGTCAGCGTCGCGGGCTACGTCGCATGATGCGCGGCGGCGAGTCCTGCTCGCCACTTCTCGCCGCTACAGCGGCATCGCGCTCGTGCACTTGATCTCGTCGAGGCACACGCTCGAATGCACGCCGCTCACGCCGGGGATGCGCATCAGCGTGTCGAGCAGGAACGTCGACAGGCCCTTCAGATCCGCGGCGACGACCTTCAGCACGTAGTCGATGTCGCCCGTGACCGAAAAGCACTCCTGGATTTGCGCGAGCTCGGAGACGAGCTTCTGGAATGTCGACAGATCTCGGATGTGCCCGCGTTCCATCGTCACCTGGACGAACGCGGTCACGCCGAAGCCGAGCGTGTCGGCGTCGAGCCGGGTCTCGTAGCGCTTGATTGCGCCGATCTCCTCGAGGCGCCGGTGGCGCCGCAGCGTCTGCGCGGGCGACAGCCCGACGGCCTTGGCAAGCTCCAGATTGGAGATGCGGCCATTTTCCTGCAGGATCTCGAGCAGATGGCGATCGATGCGATCAAGAAGCGGTTCTTGCATTTTTGTTTCCTTGATTGTCTCCCGTGTGCAATTTTATCTCATAATGTAGGGTTTGCATGAAGGGCTTACGAAACCCCATTTCATCCTGCCGGCGATAAACTGAGCCCCGATTTTTTGCGCGGGATCAATAAAAACTCGGAGCGTGCAGGCAGGAGCGGGGGCTGTGCTTCCCGCTCCACGCGAAGACGATGCACGCCGCGCAGGAACTCGACATCCCCAGCCCGGCCGCCCGCCGCGACATCCGCGCCGGCGGCCGGAACAAGTACACGGCGCCCGGGCCGGCCCGAAGGCGCGCCGCCTCCAAAAAGGGCGGACGAGACGGAGAAGACATGGTTTCAGATCAGGACAACGACGGCCTCAAGCGGGGGCTGAAGAATCGCCACATCCAGTTGATCGCGCTCGGCGGCGCGATCGGCACGGGGCTTTTCCTCGGCATTGCTCAGACGATCCGAATGGCGGGGCCGTCGGTGCTGCTCGGCTATGCGCTCGCCGGCGTCGTCGCGTTCTTCATCATGCGGCAATTGGGCGAGATGGTCGTCGACGAGCCCGTCGCCGGCTCGTTCAGCTATTTCGCGAACAAATACTGCGGGCACTTCACGGGCTTCCTGTCCGGCTGGAACTACTGGGTGCTGTACGTGCTCGTCAGCATGGCCGAGCTGTCCGCGGTCGGCATCTACGTCCAGTACTGGTGGCCGGGCGTGCCGACCTGGATCTCCGCGCTCGTGTTCTTCGTCGCGATCAACGCGGTCAACCTCGCGAGCGTCAAGTCGTACGGCGAGACCGAGTTCTGGTTCTCGATCATCAAGGTTGCCGCGATCGTCGGGATGATCGGCTTCGGCGGCTACCTGCTGCTGTCGGGGCATGCGGGCCCGGATGCCGGCGTCGCGAACCTGTGGCGGCACGGCGGCTTCTTCCCGAACGGCATCGGCGGCCTCGCGATGGCGATGGCGGTCATCATGTTCTCGTTCGGCGGCCTCGAACTCGTCGGCATCACGGCCGCGGAGGCGGACGATCCGTCGCACAGCATCCCGCGCGCGACGAACCAGGTGATCTACCGGATCCTGATTTTCTACATCGGCGCGCTCGGCGTGCTGCTGTCGCTGTATCCGTGGCAGAAGGTCGTGACGGGCGGCAGTCCGTTCGTGCTGATCTTCCACGCGCTGTCGAGCGACACCGCCGCGAACGTGCTGAACGTGGTCGTGCTGACGGCCGCGCTGTCCGTCTACAACAGTTGCGTGTACTGCAACAGCCGGATGCTGTACGGCCTCGCGCGGCAGGGCAACGCGCCGCAGGCGCTCGCGCGCGCGAACCGGCGCGGCATTCCGGTCGCCGCGCTCGGCGTGTCGGCGTTCGCGACCGCGCTGTGCGTCGTGATCAACTATTTCATGCCGGGCAAGGCGTTCGAGCTGTTGATGGGGCTCGTCGTATCGGCGATCATCATCAACTGGGCAATGATCAGCGTGATTCATCTGCGGTTTCGTCAGGTCAAACGCGCGGCGGGCGAGACGACGCGCTTCAGGAGTCTCGGCTACCCGCTGACGAACTATCTCTGTCTCGTCTTCATGGCGGCCATCCTCGTCGTCATGTTCCGCACGCCGGATCTGCGTCTGTCCGTCTATCTGATCCCGGTGTGGCTCGTCGTGCTCGCGGTCGGCTACCGGTTCCGCCAGCGCGGCGCCGGCTATGCGCTCGGCGACGGCGTGTCGGCCCGTTGAACCCGATTTTTCTTCACCTGTAGAAACCGCCATGTTTGAACATATCGATGCATACCCCGGCGATCCGATTCTCACGCTGAACGAGAACTTCCAGCAGGACCCGCGCACGCGCAAGGTCAACCTGAGCATCGGCATCTATTTCGACGACGACGGCCGGATTCCGGTGATGGGCGCCGTGCGCGAGGCCGAAGCCATCGTGCAGCGCGAATCCGGTCCGAAGCCGTATCTGCCGATGACGGGGCTCGCGGCGTATCGCGACGCGGTGCAGGCGGTCGTGTTCGGCGAGGACAGCGACGCGCGCGCGGCCGGGCGCATCGCGACGGTCCAGACGCTCGGCGGTTCGGGCGCGCTCAAGGTCGGCGCGGATTTCATCAAGCGCTACTTTCCGGACGCGCAGGTGTGGATCAGCGATCCGAGCTGGGAGAACCATCGGTTCATCTTCGAGCGCGCGGGCTTCACGGTCAACACGTACCCGTACTACGACGAGGCGACGGGCGGCCTGAAGTTCGACGCGATGCTGGCCGCGATCGATGCGCTGCCGAAGAAGAGCGTCGTGCTGCTGCATGCGTGCTGCCACAACCCGACGGGCGTCGACCTCGACGACGCGCAGTGGCTGAAGCTGATCGACGTGCTGCAGGCGCGCGAGCTGCTGCCGTTCGTCGACATGGCGTACCAGGGGTTCGGCGCGGGTCTCGCGGCCGACGCGTTCGCGATCCGCGAGCTCGCGCGCCGCGGCGTGCCGGCGTTCGTCGCCAACTCGTTCTCGAAGAACTTCTCGCTGTACGGCGAACGCGTCGGCGCGCTGTCGGTGATCTGCGAGGACGCGGCGGCGGCCGCGCGCGTGCTCGGCCAGCTCGCGGGCGCGGTGCGCTCGAACTACAGCAATCCGCCGACCTACGGCGCGAGGATCGTCGCGCAGGTGCTGACGACGCCCGCGCTGCGCGCGCAATGGGAAGAAGAGCTCGCGGCGATGTGTCGGCGCATCGCGAAGATGCGCAGCGCGATCCACGACGGCCTGCGTGCGCACGTGCAGGGCGAGGCGCTGTCGCGCTATGTGAGGCAGCGCGGGATGTTCACGTACACGGGGCTCACCGAAGCGCAGGTCGAATGCCTGCGCGAGCAGCACGGCGTCTACGTGCTGCGCTCGGGCCGGATGTGCGTCGCCGGGCTGAACGAGGCGAACGTCGGCGTCGTCGCGGAAGCGATCGGCGCGGTGATCGCGAGCGGCGTCTGACGTTTGCGTCCGCGTCGGGCGCGGCGGGAAGCTGGGCCTTGGCGCGCGCGGTATGTGGTTGGGGCGGTGCGATGCCGGATGCCCGCGGCGGCGCGTCGGGGGCTGATCGCATCGGATCGCATCGAAGGCGATCGGCGGCGCGATGCGGTTGCGGAGTCGGCATCGGTATCGCGGATCGGCAAGGACCGCGCGCGGTGTGCGGCGCGCGCGCCGGCAACTCAAGCGCGCCGCGCGTCGGTCACTCTGAACGGGAGTCCAACATGAGCATCAGCATCGTCCGGCTCGGCGAGCCGCGCGCCGACGACGAGGGCGTGCGGATCGGCACCGTGCGCCGTCCGCCGCGCGGCGTGCCGAAGGAAGCGTTCGCGTCGCGCGACTACTACGACGTCTGGCTGCCGACGCTGTCGCCGAGCCCGGAGCTCGTCGCCGAAGCGCAGGCGGCGGAATCCGACGCCGAATGGAAGGCGTTCGCGCGCAAGTTCCGCGCGGAGATGAAGCACGGCGACGCGAGCAGGGTGCTCGACGTGCTCGCCGCGTTGTCGGCAACGTCGAATTTTGCGATCGGCTGCTATTGCGAGAACGAGGCGCACTGCCACCGCAGCGTGCTGCGCGCGCTGCTCGAGGAGCGGGGCGCGTCGATCCGGTCGTGACGGGAGGCGAGGGCGGCGCAGGCGTCGCTGCGGGTCGATTGTGCGCGAATCGAAGACGGCCGACGCGCTGTTCGCGGTGCAACTCGATGCGTTCGGCGCGCGTGACGGCGTGCATGCGTTTTCGCTGCATCACGGCAAGATCGCGACGCCGCTGCAGCGGCATCTGACACGCGACGAGATGATGGCGTTCGGCTGGGGCGACGAGCCTGGCGTGCTGCTCGATCCGACCTTCAAGATGCCCGCGCAGGGCGCCGCGACGCAGGTATGGGGGCCGCGACGTCGCCGCGTCTCGGCGGGCTCGGCGGACTCTATTGCGAAGACTGCGACGTGGCGTGCGTGGCGGCCCGATTCGACATTGTCAACCTGCGACGGTGAGGCCGCCGCGCGCTCGCGTCGGAGCGCGCATTTCATGATCGAACCCGTGCAGCAGGAGCGGCGCCGATTCCTTGCTCCGTCGCTCGACGCGATCGGCGATTGCTGCCTGTCGACGCAAACCGCGCGTGCGATCGTCGGTTCGCGCGAACCGCCGTCGGGCCATGATCGAATCGCGCCGGCCTCCGGCCAGTCCGGAACGGCTCAAACGTGCAAGGGATCATCCAGCAGCAAGTCGATGGCGGCGCCGGCCGATCCGCTCCGGTGATCGAGACGGCGCGCTTGATCCTGTCCGGCCATCACCTCGAAGATTTCGAAGGCAGCCGGGCACTGTGGGCCGATCCCGGCGTGACCCGTCTGATACGCGACGAACCGTTCGCCGCGGAAGAGTGCTGGCTGCGCCTGTTGCGCTACGTTGGGCATTGGCAATTGCTGGGCTTCGGCTACTGGATGGCTCGCGAAAAAGAGACCGGCCTCTTCATTCTTCATCGGTGAAATGGGCTTCGCCGATGCGAAGCGCGACATCGTTCCCGCGCTCGGCGATGCGCCCGAACTGGGCGGCGCGCTCGCCCCGGCCGCGTGGGGGCAGGGCATCGCGCACGAAGCGTTGCATGCGGTGCTCGATTGGGCGGACGCGCATCTGGCGGCTCGGCGCACCGTTTGCCTGATCGGCCCGGAAAATCGTTTCTCGATCCGGCTGGCCGCGGAGTTCGGTTATCGGGAAGTCGCCGTCGCCGAATACAAGGGCGAGCCGATACTGGTTTTCGAGCGGCCGGCCGCCGGCCCACGGCACCCGAGCGATCGGCCGCCGGCTGCCGCACCCGAACGGAACGGGCGCGCGTAGCCGACGGCCGGGCAGCGAGCCGGTCGATCGCTTCCGCTCGTTGCCCGCTCGCGCTCGCCGCGTCACGGCGCGCTGCGCGCGACCACCCATCGATGCACGTTCGCGTCCGCGCCCGATGCTATGGCTTCCGTATCCGATCCGCCGGCGAATCAGGCGTCATGCCGCCCAGCGCCTGAAACAGCGCCGCCGTATCGGCGAGCCGGTCGGCCTGCGCCCGCGTCCTGTCGAGCGCTGTCTGCGACGCCTGGCGCTGGGCATCGAGCAGGCCGAACAGGCTGACGCCGCCCGCCGCATAGCGGGCCTGCGCGATCTCGACGCTCGCCTGCGCTTCCAGCGCCGCGGCGTCGCGCGCATCCAGCGCCTGCGCGTCGTCCTTCAGCGCATCGAGCGCATCGGCGACCTGCTGCAGCGCCTGCAGGACAGTCTGTCGGTACGATGCGAATGCGGCGTCGTAAGCGGCCTGCGCCGCGCGGCGCTTCGCGCGCAGCTCGCCGCCGTGAAAGATCGGCTGCGTCAGATTCAGGCCGATGTTCCAGATGTTCATGCCGTCGACGATATCCGCCATGCGCGTGCGCTGCGAGCCGGCGCTCGCCGAGATCACGAATTGCGGATACAGGTTCGCCGTCGCGACGCCCACGTTCGCGCTGGCCTGATGCAGGAGCGCCTCGGACGCGCGGATGTCCGGACGTTCGCGAGCGAGCGTCGACGCAAGCGTGACGGGCACCGTGTCGGGTAGATGCAGCGCGTCGAACGCGAGGTCGCCGAAATCGGCTTTCGACGGCGCCGCACCGAGCAGGATCGCAAGCAGGTGGTCCGCCTGCGCGAGCTGCGTCGTCAACGCCGGCAATGACGCGCGCGTCTGCGCGAGCAGCGTTCGCTGCGCTCGCACGTCGAGCCGCGCGACGCCGCCCGCCGCGTAGCGCGCTTCGACGATCGCCAGTTGCTGCGCTTGCGCGTCGATGAGCCGCTGCGTCAGCGCGATCTGCCGTTGCAGCGATGCGCGCCGGATCGCCGTCGACACGACGTTGCCGGCGAGCGTCAAACGAGCGGCCTGAAGCTCGTAAGCCCGGAAATCGACCTGCGCGAGCAGCGCTTCGAGCGCGCGCCGATTGCCGCCGAACGCATCGAGCGCATACGACACGCTCACCGATGCGTTGAGCAGCGTGAACGGCCCGGGCTTCGGCACGTTCGGAATGCCGAACGCGGCCGGATCGACTTTCTGGCGCGCGCCCGAGAGCCTGGCGTCGATCGCGGGAAACAGCGATGCGCCCGCTTGTGCGATGTAGTCCTCGTGCGCCTCGGCGAGCCTCGCGCGCGCCGCGTCGAGCGTCGGGCTGCGTTGCAGTGCCGTGTCGACGAGACGATTCAGCGCGTCGGATCGAAACCGCGTCCACCATGCGGGCAACGCGGCCGGGGCGGCGGCGAGCGTTTGCGCGGCGTTCGCGGCGCGCGTCGTGACGGGCAGCGCTTCGCGCGCATACGTCGAGACGTCCGGCGGGGCGGGCGGGCGAAAGTCCGGGCCGACCGTGCATCCGCACAGCGCGAACGCGAACGCGAACAGCGGCAGGCAGGGTTTCATCGTCGAGCCTCCTCCATATGTCACGCCCTAGTCGAGCGTGCGCCTGTAGAAGCGCACGGCGACGGCCATCACGACGACGGTGAAGATCGCGATCGGCCACACCGAGGGCCAGAGGTCCGCCCAGCCGTTGCCCTTGAGCAGAATGCCGCGCACGAGGCGATTGAAGTACGTGAGCGGCAGCAGGTTGCCGATCCACTGCGCCCACACGGGCATGCCCGCGAACGGGAACATGAAGCCCGACAGCAACAGGCTCGGCATGAAGTAGAAGATCGTGAGCTGCATCGCCTGCAACTGGTTCTGCGCGATCGACGACAGCGTGATGCCGACCGTCAGGTTCGCCGCGATGAAAAGCAGCGCGGTGACATAGAGCGCGACGAGGCTGCCGACGAACGGCACCTGAAAGACGTAGCGCGCCGCCGCCAGAATGATCGACGACTGCACGAGCCCGATCGCGATATACGGGACGAGCTTGCCCGCGATGACCTCGATGGGCAGCACGGGCGTCGCGAGCAGATTTTCCATCGTGCCGCGTTCGCGTTCGCGCGTCATCGCGAGGCCCGTCATCATGACCATCGTCAGTGTCAGAATCACGCCCATCAGGCCCGGCACGACGTTGTACTGCGTGATGCCTTCCGGGTTGTAGAGCCGGTGGATCCGCACGTCGAACGCGGCGGCCCCGCCGTTCAGATGCGCGAGCGGCCCCGTGATGTCCCTGTCCGCGACCGACTGCACGAGCCCGGGCAGCGCGGCGAGCGGCGCTTGCGTCGTGGTCGGATCGGTGGCGTCGGCTTCGACGAGCAGCGCGGGCCGTTCGCCGCGCAGCAGCCGGCGCGAGAAATCGACGGGGATCGATACGACGAACTGCACGTCGCCCCGCGCGAGCGCGCGCCGGCCGGCGTCGTCGTTCGGCAGCGTCGCGACGAAATCGAAGTAGCCGGACTGCTTCATCGCGGAGACGAAGCTGCGCGAGAACGGGCTCTGATCGCTGATGACGGTCGCGGTGGGAAGATGCTTCGGGTCCGTGTTGATCGCGAAGCCGAACAGCGCCAGTTGCACGATGGGCAGGCCGATGATCATGCCGAACGTGATGCGGTCTCGCCGCAACTGGATGAACTCCTTGAGGACGATGCCCCACCAGCGCGTCACGGAAAAGAGTCCGCTCACGATGACGCCCCGTAGTTGTCGGCGGTGCGGCCCATCATGTAGATGACGACGTCTTCGAGCCCGGTCTCGATCGGCTCCACCCGCACGGGCAGGCCGGCCGTCGCCTGCGCGATCGCCGTTTCGAGCGCCGCGGGATCGCGCCCGCTCGCGTGCAGCGACGAACCGAAGACGACCGTCTGGTCGACGCCGGGCGTCTTGCGCAACCGCTCCGACAGCTCGGCCAGACGCTCGCCGTGAATCGCCCGCGTCACGAGTGCCTGCGACGCCGTGATGTCCTGCGCGCTGCCCTGCGCGAGCAGCTTGCCGTATGCGAGGTAGGCGAGCTTGTGGCAGCGCTCCGCTTCGTCCATGTAGTGCGTGCTGACCAGCACCGAAATGCCTTGCGCGGCCAGCCGGTGCAGCTCTTCCCAGAAGTCCCGGCGTGCGGTGGGATCGACGCCCGCCGTCGGCTCGTCGAGCAGCAGCAGCTCCGGTTCGTGGAGCATGCACGCGGCGAGCGCGAGCCGCTGCTTCCAGCCGCCCGACAGCGCGCCCGTCAACTGGGCGGCGCGCGTTTGCAGCCCGAGGTGCTCGAGCGCACGCTCGATCTTTTCCTTGCGGTTGCGCATCCGGTAGATGCGCGCGACGAAATCGAGGTTCTCGCGAACCGTCATGTCGTCCCAGTACGAGAAACGTTGCGTCATGTAGCCGACGTTGCGCTTGATCTGCGCGCTCTCGCGCACGATGTCGTAGCCGAGGCACGTGCCGCTGCCCGAGTCGGGCGTGAGCAACCCGCACATCATGCGGATCGACGTGGTCTTGCCGCTGCCGTTCGGCCCGAGAAAACCGAAAATCTCGCCGCGCGCGACCTGCAGCGACACATCGTTGACGACATGCTTGTCGCCGAAGCGCTTGTTGAGGTTGCGCACGTCGATCGCGAGCGGCGCGTCGCGCGTGTTCATCGCAGCGTCACCGAGACAGGCTGGCCGGGATGCAGGCGCCGCGCATCGTCGACGGAAGGGCGCGCCTCGACCATGAACACGAGCTTCGAGCGGCTTTCGTTGCTGTAGATGACGGGCGGCGTGTATTCGGCCGAGCTCGACACGTAGGTGATGCGGGCCGCCACGTCCGACGCGCAGCCGTCGCAGCGGATCGTCAGCGCGCGGCCGGGCGCGAGCGATCCGACCACGGCCTGCGGCACGAAGAAGCGCACCTTCACGTTCTGCGGCGGCAGCATCTGCACGACGGGGCTGCCTGCCTGCACCCATTCGCCGACGCGATAGAGCGTGTCGTACACGCGCCCGCCGGCGGGCGCGGCGACGCGCGTCTGATCGAGCTTCCATTGCGCCTGCGCGACCGCCGCCTGCGCCGCTTCGACGAATGCGGCCTGCGCGAGCAGTTGCTGCGGTCGCCCCGGCAGCCTCGCGACCTCGACCGCGTCGGTCAGCTCCCGCACCTGGGCGCGAGCCGCGTCGGCGGCCGCGCGCGAATCGTCGAGCTGCCCCTTCGGGATGCCGCCCGCACGATACTGCGCTTCGTCGCGCGCCGATTGCAATTCGGCCTTGCGAGCCGTCGCGACGGCCTGCGCGAGCTGCGCGCTCGTCACGCCGACTTCGGGCGCCCGCTTGCCCGTCCGGAGATCGGCGAACTGCGCGCTCGCCGCGGCGAGTTGCTGCTGCGCCTGCCGCAGCGCATTCGCCTCGTCGACGGATTCGAGCGTGAAGACGACGGCGTTCGCGTCGACGTGCTGGCCGCGAGCGACGTCGAGCCGGGTCAGCTTGCCGGACTGCGACGAGGCGAGATACACGAATTCGCCTTCGACATACCCTTGCCAGGCCGTCTCGTCCCGATGCGAGCACGCGCCGAGCATGACGCACGCGGCGGATGCGGCGGACGCTGCGCCGATCGGGAGCGCGCGCGCAAACGGGCGCAAACGCGGGCGGAGGCGCGGGCGGAAACGCTTCATGGCGTGGACCTCATGGATGCGCGGCGCGTGGCCTTGCCGCGGCCGCGCGCTTGCCGGGCGGCGTGAGGCCGTTCAGCAGGAGCGCCGTGACGTGCCGCTGCAATGTCTCGCTTTCGATGGCCGGGAAGCCGGGAACGCTCTGCAGCAACTTGGCGATCGCCTGGGGCAGCATCGCGAGCGCGACGATCGAGCTGAACAGGAGCGGCCCGTCGAGCCCGGGGTTCACCGCGCCCGTCTGCTGCGCGCGCACGACGCGGGCGCCGAAGCGCTTGATGCTGTCGAACGGGATGCGCGTGATCATGCGCTCGCGCAACATGCCGCCTTCGTTGACGACCTCGCGGAACCACAGCGGCGGCAGCCACGGCATGCGGCGCGTCACGTCGAACAGGCGGCTGACGAGCTCGCTCGTCATGACGAACGGATCGGCGTTCGAATCGCCGGTGACGGCGTCCCAGACGAAGCCGATGGAAGGGGCGAGCCGTTCCTCGACGATCGCGTCGAGCAGGATTTCGCGATTGGTGAAGTAGTAATGAACCAGCGCCGACGTGACCCCGGCGGCGGCGGCGATCTGGGCGATGGTGGTCGCCGCGATGCCGCGCTCGGAAAAAAGGCGGGTGGCGGTGTCGAGCAGATGCTCGCGCACGTCGAAATTCTCGACCGAAGGGCGGCGGCCGCGTGGCTTGGCTGGGTGACGTTTCGTGCTCATGGAGCTGGATATTAATTGATGAGTTAGTTAAATTCAAGGCGGGAAAATTCAACGTGGAATGAATGCGCCCGGGCCGTTGCCGTGCGCGCGCTCCCGCGCCGATGCGGGCAGGGATTCCCCGTATGGGGCGGCCATTCGATGCGGCCGTCATCCGGGTTGTGGGAAGCGGTTTTTCGGTCCTGCGCGATGCGCCGGCCGCTTTCCGTCCGATTCTCACCTGATTCCGCACGAACCGAACCGCGCCATGTCCGAATCCGCCAGCATGCAGATGTCCGAAGCGATCGTCGAGCAGCTCAATTGCGGCGTGTTCTCGGTCGACCGCGACATGCGCATCCTCGCGTGGAACGGCGTCATGCAGTACCACACGGGCCGCTCGCGCGAGAACGCGATCGGCCAGGTCTGTTCGTATTTGTTCCGCTTCGACCATTCGCGGCCGATCACCGGCACGATCGACGCGATGCGGCAAAACTGCAGCTTCGTCCCGCTCGACGACGGAGGCGGCGGCATCGGCGCGGTGGGCGTGACGATCGTCGACGCAACCGATATCTGCATCGCGCATGAAGCGCTGGAAAACCGCGAGAAGCGGCTGACCGATGCGCTCGCCGAGCTGACCGCGCGCCATGCGGAGCTGTCGGACCTGAATCGCCAGCTCGCGCACGCGCATCAGCAACTGCTGCAGTCGGGAAAGCTCGCGGCGATCGGCCAGCTCGCCGCCGGCATCGCGCACGAGATCAACAATCCGGTCGGGTTCGTGCTGTCGAACGTGAATACGCTCGGCGGCTATCTCGACGCGCTGATCGCGCATGCGCACGCGGTCGGGCGGCTCGTCGCCGAGCGGCAGCCGCAGCTCGCGCCGGCGCTCGCCGACGAATCGAAGGAAGGGCTCGCGCGCGTGCGCAAGACGCGATCACGATCCGCGCGGGCATCGACGCGGGCGATGCCGCGCGGATCTGGTTCGAGGTCGCCGACGCGGGCTGCGGGATCGCGCCCGAGAACCTCGAGCGGATCTTCGATCCGTTCTTCACGACGAAGCCGGTCGGCAAGGGCGCGGGGCTCGAGCGCATTCGCGAGGACGGCCTGAACGCGTTCGTGATCGTCGTGCCGGCCGATGTCCAGACGGGCGCCGTCGACCGGGTGAAGGCGTTCGGCGCGATCGGCTTCGTCGCGAAGCTCGTGATGCTGCTGCCGGACGCGGCGATCCGCAAGATGAAGGCGGTGCTCGAGCAGTTTCTCGATGCGCTGTGAGTGCGCGCCGTCGCGGGGGAAGTGTGCGCGACGCGGGCCGGCGCATCGGGCGCGAACGGTGCGTGGCCGAGCCGGCCCAGCCGGCGACGCCGACCGCGGCGACGAAGACGGCGCTCGCGACAAAGTCGATCCCGACGGCGGCCGTCGGTCCCACGCGATCGAGGATCGCGCCGGCGAGGGGGCTGACGATCAGCCCGGGCGCGATCGCGGCGAACGTCAGCCATCCGGCCCACTCGGGCGACGAAAACCGCGCCAGCACGAAAAGCACCAGCGTCAGGACGAACATCCGTCCGGCGAGGCGCGAGAAGATCGCAGCGACGAGCAGCGGCGGCAAGCCCGGGATGTTCAGCAGCGAACGATAGGAATCTGGTCGGTTCATGGCGGCCTCCGCGGCGCATTGCTCGCGGCCATCTCAGGGTCTGTTGACATACGGAACGCACATCCGTTGCCACGAGAACGGCCGCTCGCCGCGTCACGGCTTCGGATTGGCCGCCGTCCTCGCGAACGCGCCGCGCACCTCGAAGCCGACCGCGTCCGCGACATCGCCGCGCGCGTCGACGAGCTCGAGCCGGTGCGATCCCGGCCACGGCATCCACGCGAGCCGGTCGCCGTGTCCGATCACCTTGCCGTCGAGCCGCCACGAGAAGCGCGCCGCGCGCCCCGCCGCGCGCTCGAACCAGATCCGCTGATGCTTCGGCGGAATGTCCGGATCGATCGCGAAGATTGTACCGTCGGTCGGCGCGCCGATCGAAAGCGGCGCGCGCGGCCCGCCGGCGCCGGTCGTCGCGGGCGCGGCGAGGCGCACCGTGTCGAGCGCGGTGCCGGCGACGAACCACTCGGGGCGTGCGGGCTCGACGTCGCGCTCGAACGCGACGCGGCGCTGCTCGACGCCCGCGGGCGGCCGCGGTGCGCGGCTCGCGAGATCGCGGTGCAGGTAGCCTGCGATCGCGGCCCACACGGGCGCCGCACCCGTGACGCCGGACACGTCCCACATCGGCGAGCCGTCCGCGTTGCCGACCCATACGCCCACCGTGTAGCGCGACGTGTAGCCGACCGCCCAGTTGTCGCGCATGTCCTTGCTGGTGCCCGTCTTGACCGCGGAGAAGAAGCGCGTCGCGAGCGGGCTGTCGAAGCCGAACGTGCGCACGCGCGCGTTGTTGTCGGCGAGGATGTCGGTGACGATGTAGCTCGCGGCCTCGCTGAATACGCGCGTGCCGGCCGTGGCGCGCGCGGGCGGCGCGGCCGGCCTGGACGCGGCCGGCTTCGAAGCGGCTGTCGTGGAAACCGCCGCCGTGGAAGCCGCTGACCTGGTAGCCGCCGACGTCGCAATCGCCGACTTCGACACGCTCGACACGCTCGACGCGGAGCGCGGCGACCTGAAGGCATCGTTCCCGCCGCCGCCCGGCACGTCGAGCGTCGCGCGCGCGACGCCGCCGTTCGCGAGCGCGCGATACGCGTTCGCGAGCGACAGCAGCGTGACGTCGGCGCTGCCGAGCGCGAGGCTGAAGCCGTAGTAGTCGCCTTCTTCGGCGAGCGGCAGCCCGAGCGCCGTCAGCGTGCGCGCGAAGCGGTGCGGCGTGACGAGCACGAGCGTGCGCACGGCCGGCACGTTCAGCGACCCGCCGAGCGCGGTGCGCACGCTGACCCAGCCCTTGAAGTGCTTGTCGTAGTTCTGCGGGATGTACAGGCCGCCGCCCGCGGCGAGATCGATCGGCGCGTCGTCGAGCAGCGACGCGGCGGTCAGCCGCCGCTCGTCGATCGCCTGCGCGTAGAGGAACGGCTTGAGCGTCGAGCCGGCCTGGCGCGGCGCGAGCACCGCGTCGACGTCGCGCGCGGCGGACAGCGCGCCCGACGAGCCGACCCACGCGCGGATCTCGCCCGTCGCGTTGTCGATCACGACGACCGCGCCGTCCTGCACGTTGCGCCGCTGGGCGGGCGCGTTCAGCTCGGCGAGCGCGCGCGTGAGCGTGTCGCGCGCGAAGCGCTGCAGCGGCGCGTCGAGCGTCGAGCGCACGCGCGCGCCCGCGCCGGGCCTCACCTCGGCCGCGACGCGCCGCGCGAAGTGCGGCGCGAGCGCTTCGCCGTCGTCGCGCGCGGCGGGCGGCGGGGCGGACGTCACGAAGCGCACGTAGCCGTCGAGCGATTCGCACGGCTGCTCGGCGCGCATGTCGCGCAGGATCCGGCACGCGCGCTCGGCGATCTTCGCGGCGGACGCGTTCGGCGCGCGCACGAGCGCGGCGGCGACCGCTGATTCGCGCACGTCGAGCCCCGACGGCGCCTTGCCGAACAGCGCGTGCGACATCGCGTCGAGCCCGACCGTTTCGCCGCGGAACGGCACGAGATTCAGATACGCCTCGAGGATCTGGTCCTTGCGCCAGCCGCGTTCGAGCCGCAGCGCGTTCATCGCCTGCACGGCCTTTTGCGGCAGCGAGCGCTGGCCCGAGCGGCGCGGCGTGTCGCTCAGGAGGCCCGCCAGTTGCATCGTCACCGTCGACGCGCCGCGCGTTCGCTCGTTCCACAGATTGCCCCACGCGGCGCCCGCGATGCCGCGCCAGTCCACGCCGCTGTGCGCGTGGAAGCGCTTGTCTTCCGATACGACGATCGCCTCGCGAAACGCGGGCGACACGTCGGCGAGCGCGATCCAGTCGCCGCGCCGCTCGGCGAGGTCGACGCGCGTGCGCTGAAGCGGCGCGCCGTCGCGCGCGAGCAGCACCCAGTCGGAGCTGCGCCAGTCGCGCCGCACGTCGTCGTAGGCCGGCAGCGCATGTGCGGCGAGCGGCACGGCGAGCATCGCGGCGGCGAGCGCGCGGCGCATGGCCGACGGCGCGGCCAGCCGCGCGAGCATCGGTGCGAACCCGTTCATCGCCCGCTCACGGCTTGCCCGCGTCGGCCGGCTTGACCGTCATCGGCGGGTTCGGCCACAGCCCGTACACGGACGGCGCATACAGCGCCTCGACGCGCGTCGGCGGCAGCCCGAACGTGCCGGCGTTGTTCACGCGCACCGTGTACTCGACCGTGAGCTTGCCCTTCGGCAGATAGTCGTAGTACGCGCGATAGCCGTCGAAGTCGCGCTCGACGAACGCGGGCCGCGCGCCATCGGGCGACTTTTCGCCCTCGCCTTGCGTGGCGGCCTCGGAATCGCGGCCGAGCCCGGAGCCCAGGATCGTCGCGCCGGCCGGAATCGGATCGTTGACGACCACCCACGTCATGTCGCTTTGCGCGTCGATGTCGACGCGCACGCGCAGCACGTCGCCGCGCGTGAGCACGCCCTTGACCGCGGGCGACACCGGCGTGACGGTCTTCGCGATCCGGTAGCCGGCCGCGAACGGCGCGCGCAGCGGCACCGCGGCGAGGCTTTCGATCGTCGCCCACGGGCGGCCGCTGCCTTCCTGCACGATCGACAGCGTGCCCGGCGCGCGCGCGCCGCGCGGCCACGGCAGCGTCACGCCGCGCGCGGCGGCGGCGCGCGTCGCGACGGCGGGCTTCGCGCCCGCGGGCTGCGACCACGCGACCGAACGCGCATCGCCGCCGAGCGCGATCTTCGTCGTGCCGGCGACGCTCGCGCTCTCGTACGCGCGCGAGAAGCGCTCGATCGCGAGCAGGCCGAGCGCGTTCGCGGTCGTCGTCTGCCATGCGCCGTTCTTCTGCAGCGCGAGGAGGCCGGCCGCGACGCGCGGCATCTCGTCCTTCCAGCCCGCGTCGCCGGCGAACTCGAGCGCGAGGCGCGCCGCGTTCGTCTCGTTGCTCGTCATCAGCCACCACAGGTCGTCGTCGCGCGCGGTCGAGAACACGAGCTGCGTGCCCTGATACGTCAGCCGCGCGCGCAGGATCTGCTCGACTTGCGCGCGCTTCTCGTCGCGCTGCGCGATGTCCTTCACGCGCGCGAGGATCGCGTGATAGTCGAGGACGGCCGACGTCGGCCACTGGTTCGGCGCGATCTCGATCGAGCCGAGCATCCGGCCTTGCGCGGCGCCGTGGCGCGAGAGCGCCTCGATCGCCGCGAGCTTGCGCAGGTCGCGATCCTGGCGCGGCGCCCACGCATCGCGCTCGATGCGCCCCTCGACGAAGTGCGCGAGCCCGGATTCGAGTTGCGCGCGCACGTCCTCGGGCAGCGCGAAGCGCGCGTCGGCGCGGCTCGCCTCATCGGCGAGCACGAGCAGGTACGCGGACAGCGACGGGCTGCCGTAGTGCGCATCGTCGGACGAAGGCGGGAAGTAGCTCGCGAGCCCGTCGCGGTCGAGATAGAGCGGCAGCCGTGCGGCGAGCGCCTGCCATTGCGCCGGATCGCGCAGGCCGATCGCGCGCGACGCCTGCTGTTCGAGGCAGCGGTACGGATAGCGCTCGAACCAGCGGCGCACGCCCGGCAGGCCGTCGGCGAGCCTCGATTGCAGCGAGACGGCCACGCCGCCCGCCGGCGCGCCGTGCGCGTCGAGCGCCGCGCCGGCGGGCGGCGCGACGGGCACGGCCAGCGTGCCGTCGACTTGCGCGAGCGTCGCCTGCTGGACCGTCACGGGCAGCGCCGGCACCACCTTCTGCGCGAGCGTGAGCGCGTCGGCCGCGCGCGGGCCTCCTTGCTCGGCCGCCTCGATGCGCCAGTTCAGCGCCCCCGCCGCCGCGCCGCCGCCCGCCGCCGCTTCGGGCACCGTGACCGTCCACGCGATTTCCCGCGCGGAATCGGGCGCGAGCGACACCTTCTGCGGTGCGACGTCGACGCCCGGCACGCGCGGCGTCACGACGACGTCCATCTTCCGCCCGGTCGTGTTGCGCACCGTCACCTGCGCGCGGAACGCGTCGCCTTCGCGCACGAGCGGCGGCAGGCCCGAGATCAGTTGCAGGTCCTGCGTGCTGCGGATCGTCGCGCTGCCGGTGCCGAAGCGGTCCGCGCCCGCCGCCGCGATCGCGACGATCCGAAAGCGCGTGAGCGCATCGTTGAGCGGCACGTCGACGCTCGCGCCGCCGTTCGCGTCGAGCGTGACGCGCGGATTCCACAGCAACAGCGTGTCGAACAGCTCGCGCGTCGGCGCCGTCCCGCCGCCGCCGCCCGCGGGCACCGCCTTGCGCCCGAAGTGGCGGCGGCCGACGATCTCCATTTGCGCGGTGGCCGTCTCGACGCCGTACGCGCGCCGCTGCAGCATCGCGTCGAGCAGGTCCCAACTGCGGTTCGGCATCAGCTCGAGGAGCGCCTCGTCGACCGCGGCGAGCGCGATCTGCGTGCCGGCGGGCGCGGGCTTGCCGTCGGGCAGCGTGACCTTCACGCGCACGTGCGCGGTGCCGCGCACCGGGTAGCGGGCCGCGTCGGTCGTCACCGCGACGCCGAGCCGGTGCGCGCCCGTGCCGACCTTGATTTCGCCGAGGCCGTAGCGGAACGCGGGCCTGGACAGGTCGACGAGCGCGGTTGGCGCCTCGTAATGGCGGCCTTCGCGCCAGAACGCGCGCGCCCATTCGAGCGGCGCCTTCCAGCCCCACGTGAAGAACGAATACCACGGCACTTCGCGCAGCCGCCCGCGCAGCGCGAGCACCGATACGTAGACGTTCGGCCCCCACGTGTCGCCGACCTTCAGATCGACGGTCGGATTCTTGCCGTTCAGCTCGACGACGTGCGTCTCGATCACGCCGTCGCGCTCGACGGCGACGAGCGCGGTTGCGTAGCGGAACGGCATGCGCACCTGGAAGCGGGCGGTCTCGCCCGGCTCGTATGAAGTCTTTTCGGGGATCACGTCGATCCGGTCGGTGTTCTCGCCGCCGAACCAGAGTTCGTCCTCGCGCGTGACCCATACCGACGTCGACGCGTTCGACGCGCGGCCGTCGCCGTCCTTCGCGACCGCGATCAACTGCACGTCGCCCGCCTGCGAAAGCGTCGCGTCGCACGACAGCCGGCCCTGCGCATCGGTCTTGCCCGAGCACAGCACGCCGAGCTCGCGCGTGTCGCTCCGGTTGTCGTATGCGTAAAAGCCGCCGACCATCCGCTTGCGCGAGGAGGTCGTCACGCGCGCGACGCCCTTGATCTCGACGGCCGCCGACGCGCGCGGCTTGCCCTGCAGATCGACGACGAGCGCCTGCACCGGCACGCGCTGGCCGACCGACACCCAGTGGCCCGCCTTGATGCCGGCGACGACCGCGGCCGGCCACAGCATCGCGTCGCCGCGGATCGTCTGCACTTCGCCGTTCGGATCGGCGAACGTCGCTTCGAGCGCGACGCGCTTCGGCGCGTCGACGTCGGGCAGGCCCTTCAACGTCAGCGCGCCCGAGCCGGTTCGATCGAGCGTCAGCGCGATCTTGTCGGCGACGAGCTTCGTCGCGTCGGGATCGTTGCCGCGCGATGCGCTGCCGCCGTCCTCGCCGTCCTGCGCGTCGTCGTCGGCCGCGGCGTCGTCCGTTTCCGGGCGGTACGGCGCGAAGCCGAAGTCGGGGTAGCGCTCGGCGAACGGCGGCGCGGCGCTCTTCACGAGCGCCGACACCTGCACGGGCAGGTTCGACGCGCCGCCGCCCGATACGTAATCGATCTGCACCGCGAGCGGCGCGTCCTTCGCGCCGACGAGCGGGCGCGCCTGCGCGTCGCGCACGCCGATCGAGCCTTTGAAGACGGGCAGCCGGAATGCCTCGACGCGGAAGCTGCCGCCGTAGTAGCTCGCGCTCGGCGCGTCCTCGGGGCCGTCCTCGAGCTCGACGCCGTATTCGCCGAGCTTCGCCGCGGCGGGCAGCGCGAAGCGCGTGTCGGCGGTGTGATCGGCGGCCCACGCGAGCGGCACGCGATAGGTCTGGCCGCTGCCGAGATGGCGGATCGTCGCGCGCGACGGATAGCGCGGCGGGAACGCGAGGCCCTGCAGCGTTTGCGCGCGCACGAAGTGCTTCATCGACACCGTCTCGCCCGCGCGCAAGAGCGTGCGGTCGAACACGGTATGCGCGCGCACGGTCGGCGTGCCGCTCATGTCGGTCGGCACGTCGAAGCGCCACGATTCGATGCCGCGATTCCAGCTCGATCGCACGAACGCCATGTCCGGGCCCGTCTTCGGATCGTCGACGCGGGCCGATACGAAATAGTCGCCGTCGCCCTTCGAATAATCGCATGCGCGCTTCGGCTCGAAGGGCGTGTCGATCGTGAGGAGCCCTTGCGCGTTCGTCTTGCCGGCCGCGATCCCGTCGCCATTGCAGTCGGACACGCGCACCTGCGCGTTCGGCACGGGCTTGCCCTTGTCGAGCGTCGTCACCCAGACGACGCTGTTCTCGCGGCCGAGCTTCAGATGCACGCCGAGATTCGTGACGAGCACCGCGGTGCGCACGTACATCTTCGCGGGCTTCGCGAGCAGCGAGCGGCCGAGCGCGGGCGACGCGAGCTCGAGCACGTGAAAGCCCGGCCTGTCGATCGGCACGCCGACGATCTCGAACGGGCGCAGCGCCTTCGGGTCGGCCTTCGGCAGCGTCAGCGTCTGTACGCCGGGCTCGCCCGCGAGCAGCGACAGCGAGCGGATGTCGATCTGCCGGCGCTGCGGCTTCGGCGGCCTCTCACCCGCGGCGAGCGGCGCGTAGACGGGATGCTGGCCGCGCGCGAGCAGGCCGGGGCGAAGCTTGTCGATCGACTCGACGGTCATCGCGCGGCCGTCGAAACGCTCGACGAGCCGCATCCAGCGGCGGATCTCGTTGTCGTTCTCGACCTTCAGGTTCGAGAACTGCGCGCCGCCCGCGTTCAGCCCCGCGACGCGCAGATCGGCCTCGACGTTGCGCAGCGTGACGGGCACGAGCGCGGGCGAATCCGGCTCGGCGAAGCGCTCGACGATGCCGAACGTGCCCGACGGGAATTTCGCGAGCGGCGGCATCGGCGCGGTGCGCGTCGCGAGCGGGAACAGGTCGGCGTTCGACAGCGCGCGGCCCGTCACGTCGCGCAGCGCCGGCGGCAGCTCGATCGTCAGCGCGGCCTGCGCGGGCAGCGGCGCGGCGAACTGGACGCTCGTGACCTCCTCCGAGCGATCGTCGGGCTTGAAGCGCGGCGCGATCGCGCCGTCCGGGCCGCGCAGCCGGGTCTTGTCGGCGGCGCTGCGCGCGACGGGGGCGTTGAACGACAGCGTGAGGGGGCGCAGCGGCGTGCACGGCGCCTTCGCGTTTTCGCGCTCGCACGAGAAGCTCGCGGCGAACGGCGCGCGGACCGTGAAATCGTAGCGCCGCTCGGTGTCGTTCGCGACGCCGCTCGGGCTCGCGACGCCTCGGCCGTAGACGAGCTGCATCTTCGCGCTCGCGGGCAGCGCCTGCGCGCACGCGAGCGTCAGCACGCGCGCGGCGTCCTTTTTCCAGTGGAAGTGATCGAGGAGCGCGGCGCGCGTCAGCGCGTCGGCGGCCGCGACCGGTATGCGGTTGCCGATGCCGGCCGCCTCGCACCAGATGTTCGCGAGCGCCGAGCGCTCGTCGGCCGGGCCGTTCAGCTTGACGACGAACACCTGCCGCTCCTCGATCTCGCGCGCGCCCGGCCGCACCGACACCGGGAACGGGCCGCCCGTCTGGAAGGCGAAGCGGCGCGGGCCCGTCACCGCGTTGCCGGCGACCGAGCGCAGCGTGTCGTTGAGCGCGACCGTGCAGCGCGCGCCGGGCGGCAGGTCGCTCTCGAAATCGTAGGCCCAGGTCTTGTCGTCGAGCCAGCGGCCGTGGCCGCGCGCGGCGGCGGGATCGGCGCACGCGACGCGCGCGGGGTCCGGCGCGGATGCCGAGCCGAACGCGACCATCGCCTCGTCGAACTTGACGACGGTCTGCCGGACTTCGGCAACGGTGCCTTGCGGCGACACGCTCGTCGTGCGCGCCGCGTCGGCCTGCAGCGACAGCGCGGCGGCGGCGCCGAGCGCCGCGACGGCGCCGATGCGCGAGAGCAGCCGGAGGATCGGTGGGTTCGGCTTGTTTGGCTTGTTCCGCTTGTCGTCGTGCTTCATCGCTCGATTGCCCTCTGACGGAAGCTTTCGGTTTGATTGCACGGAATTCTAACCGAGCCGGGTGAACGAAAACGGCGCGAAAAGGGGCGGCGAGCCGGCGTTCGCGCGCGCCCGGAATCGCTGGCCGATGTCCGCCACGCCGAATGAAAAACACTTTTACACGCTTACGTGCGCGTGAATGTGGTCCGCATGCCGGATGCGCATCGCATCGGCGGTTTCGGCAAACGGCAATCGAATCAACGGCCCGGCGTTTCGGGTTGGCTTTTTTCCCGCGGCAAGCAATCGACGCGAAGACCTGTCCGCAATCGTTGAATTCGTATGAACATTCTAAATTGCGAAGTGAAATCGTCTATAGAATCGCAGTCCTTCCTTAAAACAAAAAACAGGCGAAATGACCGAAACGACCGTAGTCAGAATGGCTCGTGCCGACGATTATCCGAATATTCTTTCTCTGCAAAAAGCGAATCAAATCGGCAATCTCAGCGAAGCCGAGCGCAAGAACGGCTTCTTGTCCGCCGAGATTCCCGAGGATCGGATCGGCGCGCTCGCGTCCGACACCGGCATCGTCGTCGCGTACGAGCAGGCCGAATTCGCCGGGTTTTTCTGCATTTCCCGTCTCGCTGCGTGGCGCGGCAACGCGATCATCGATGCGCTGGTCGAATCGTTCGAACGGAGCGGTGAATATGCGTCGAAAAACATAGCGGAAACCGTGTGCCTGTTCGGGCCGATGTGCCTGAGCCGGGTGGCGCGCGGAAAAGGCCTGCTCGAAAAAATGATCGCACTCGCGATCACATCGGCGAAACCGCAATTCGGAAATGCGATCAGTTTCATTGCCGTCGATAATGCGCGCTCCGTCAATGCGGTCGCCAAGCTCGGATATCGGCCCGTTCGCCGCTTCACGTCCGGCGAGCACGAATATCACGCGCTGATCGTCGATTTCGGTTGAGAAGCCGCGCAAGACGTTTCCTGCGGTGGAATGCGCGCGCGGCCTACCAGAACTGGTAGCTGGATTTGCGCATTTTGCCGATCTAGCTTGTGTCCGGTGGTCCGACGCAAAAAGCCACGGGGACAAGGGCAGATCATGAACACGACCAGGCAGGACGGGAATCGGCCGCGGCTCGACGCGCCGCCATGCGAGCGCGGAGGCGGCGACAAGAACGACGACACGCGGCTCCCCGATTGCAACGCAAGCGCGCGGCGGCGCGACGATGTCGCCGCAAAGCGTCCGCGCATGCGCAGCGTCGCGAACGGCGACGCGCTCCGCGCCGGCGCGGACGCCGAATGCCGCAACTATCCGAACGCGCGAAGCCGCGCGAGCGCTTCGAACGCGACGCGCGCCGGCCATCGGCACGCCCGATGCCCGGCGATCGTCCCGGTCGTCCCGATCGTCATGGTTGGCGCGATGCCGCCGGATGGCGCGCGAGACGGCGTGCGCGGTGCGATCGGGCGTGCGCGCACACCGAGGCGGGCGCGCGCGCCGCTGCCGCAAGCCGATGGCGAACGCGGCGCATCCGAGATCGCGAGCTTCGATCCCATTTTTTTTTCTATCACCGCCTCCGTTCGCGCGGCGGCTGGCAGCACGCCGGCCCGACACACATGCGGCGCGTGAAGCGCGATCGCGTCGCGACGCAGCGGTGAGGCGAGCGAGGCCGCCCGCCTGGCGGCGAAGGGCGCGATGCGAAGGTGAGCCGGGCATCCGCCCGTGACGAACCGGTCGGATCAGCGCGGGGGACACGATGAGCCAGGTTTGCTACTTCGCTTACGGTTCCAACATGAGCCTTGCGCGGCTGAGCGAGCGGCTGTCCCGTTTCGGCGAGGCGCTGATCGACCGGCGGCCCGGCGTCGTCGAAGGCTACCGGCTGATCTTCAACAAGGTCTCGTCGCGGCACGACTGGATCGGCTTCGCCAACATCGAGGCGGCGGCGGGTGGCCGCGTCGAGGGCACGCTGAACGCGATGAGCGAACGCGCGCTCGATGCGCTCGATTCGATCGAGCTCGTTCCGCTTCACTACCGTCGCGCCGGCGTGCTCGTGCGCGACGGCGCGACGGGCCGCCTGACGCGCGCCGTCACCTACGTCGCGAATCCGGCGATGGTGCGCCCGAACCTGAGGCCGACGCGCGACTATCTCGATCATCTGCTCGCCGCGGCCGACCTGCTGCCGCGCGCGTATCTCGACGACGTGCGCGCCGTGGAGTGCTGGACATGAGCGCCCCGCGCGCGGCCGGTGCGCGCAACGCGCCGCCGTATCGGCCGCAGACGCTCGAGCCGCGCTGGCAGAACGCGTGGCGCGACGCGCGTTTGTTCGACGCGGACCCGCGGCCGGGGCGGCCGAAGTGGTTCATCGTCGAGTTGCCGCCGTTCGCGACGGGCCAGTTGCACATGGGGCACGCGCGGAACTACGTGCTCGCCGACGCCGACGCGCGGTTTCGGCGGATGCAGGGCTACAACGTGCTGTACACGACCGGCTTCGACACGTTCGGCCTGCCGACCGAGCTGGCGGCGAGAGAGGCGGGCTGCGCGCCCGAGCGCCTCGCGCGCGAATGCAGCGAGGCGATGGCCGCGCAATTCGTCCGGCTGGGGCTCGGGCACGACAGCCGGCGCATCACGCAATACCACGTGCCGGCGTACTACCGCTGGGTCCAGTGGGTGTTCCTGCGGCTGTTCGAGGCCGGACACTGCTTCCGGCGCGACGCGCCCGCCGCGTGGTGCCCGCAGTGCGACGTGACGCTCGCCGCGAGCCTCGTCGACGAAGGGCGCTGCTGGCGCTGCAAGAGCCTCGTGAGCACGGTCGTGCGGCCGCAGTGGTTCGTGCGCGAATCGACGTTCGCGGACGAGATGCTCGACGGGCTGGATCGGCTCGCGGGCTGGCCCGACGACGTGAAGAAGATCCATCGCGACTGGATCGGCTGGCGCGAAGGTCTGCGCTTGCGCCTGCCCGTTCGCGGCCGCGCGCAAGGGCTCGAATTGCAGCTCGACGATGCCGCGTGGCTGCCCGGGCTGCAGTTCGTCGTCGTGGGGCGGCGGCATCCGCTGGCCGCCGCCGCGATGCGTGAAGGGGCCCGGCCCGGCGAGACGATCGTGCTGGCCGAGCGCGCGCAGGCGGCGGGCGCGACGGGCGTCGTCGATCTGCCGATCGTCGTCGAAGACACGCCCGACGATACGGCGCGCGCCGGCCGTCCCGATGCGGTGGCGGCGGACCGGGCGCTGGCCGAGCGGCACGCGATCGCCGCGCACGCTGTCTGCGACATCGATGCGATGCTCGCCGCGGGGCAGGCCGAGCGCTTCGTCGGCTACCGGCTGCAGGACTGGAACATCGCCCGCAACCGCTACTGGGGGCCGCCCGTGCCGATCGTGCATTGCGCGGCGTGCGGTCCCGTCGCGGTGCCCGAGCACGCATTGCCCGTGCGGCTGCCTGACGATGTCGATCTGAGCCGGCCCGGCAATCCGCTCGAGCGCCACGCGGCCTTCCATGACGTGCGGTGTCCGCGCTGCGGCGCGAGCGCGCGGCGCGATGCGCAAACGCTCGAAGCCTATTCGAGCCCGTGGTGGTACCACTGGATATGCAAGCGCGTCGATGCCGACGATCCGTTCGACCGCGAGGCCGCGAACGCGTGGCTGCCGGTTGATCTGATGATCGGCGGCGCGGACCAGGTGCGAACCTGCTTCTTCCATGTGCGGATGATCGCGCGGGCGTTGCGCAGGATGGGCATCGCCGATGTCGAGGAGCCCGTGACGACGCTGCTCGCGCTCGGCATGGTCAAGCAGGACGACCGCAAGATGAGCAAGAGCGCGGGCAATGCGGTGAGCCTGCGGTCGATCGTCGAGCGCTACGGCGCCGATGCGCTGCGCCTCGCGATCATCGGCGCGGCCGCGCCCGAGAACGACGTCAACTGGTCGGACGACCTCGTGCGCCGGCAGCGCGCGTTCCTCGCACGGTTGTGGGCGTTCGTCCACCGGGTCGTCGAGACCGAAGCCGGCGTCGCCGCCGCGCATGATGCGGGCGATCCGCCGGCCACGGGCCGGCCCGATCCGCTGCATCGGCGGATGAAGGATTGGCTCGCGACGGGCGGCCGCCGGATCGCGGACGACTTCCGGCGGCACGACTATCACCTCGCGCTCAAGAATCTCGCGTTCCTGTTCGAGCGCCTGCAGGCGTTCGATGCGGCGATGCGCAAGCGCGAGCCGCCGCGCGCCGAAGACGTCGCGATCCTCGCCGACGCGACCCGGCAACTGGTGCTGTACCTCGGGCCGTTCGCGCCGCACGTCGCCGAGGCGCTCTGGCAGGCGCTCGGCGGCGCGGGAATGGTGGCGGGCGCCGCATGGCCCGGCGCGTGCGCCGCGCAATCGCCCGCCGAGGCGGCGAAACAGCAAGGGGAGGCCCTCGCATGACGACTACGTTCAGTGGTCCCCTATTCGATCTCGTCGACGACGTGCTGCGCGACGCGCCCGAGTATCGCGGCTTTCGTGCGGGCGCGCAGTCGCGCGCCGAGTTCGCGGCGTTTCTCGAGCGCGTTCGAACGCAACTCGTCGGCCGCGGCGTGCCGTCCAACGACGTGCACTTCGCGAAGCGCTTTCCCGCGTCGATCGATGCGGCCGTCGAACATGCGTTCGCCGGGCTGGCCCCGACGGGCCTCGCGTGGCCGGCCGAATTTCCGGCGGTGTGCGCGCAGGTCGCGGCGAGCATCGGGCGCGGCTTCGATCATCAGGGCCTCGGCACCTATATCTATCCGGAGGAAGGGCGCCTGCTGCTCGCGGTCGCGCTGGCTTTCCGGCCGCGCAACGCCGTGTTTCTCGGCAGCTATTACGGCTACTGGGCCGCGTGGGCGCTGCCCGCGATCGTCGCATGCGGGGGCGGCGCGGTGCTCGTCGATCCCGATCCGCGCGTCGCCGACGTCGCGCGCCGCAGCCTCGCGCGGCTCTATCCGGACGCGGACGCGCGCGTCGAAGTCGTCTGCGACACCGGCGAGCACTATCTCGCGCGCGGCGGCGGCCCGTTCGATCTCGTCGTGCTCGACGCCGAGCTGCCGCGCGATCATCGGGACCCGACGCGGCGCGGCAAGGGCATCTACGCGCATCTGCTGCGCGCGGCGCTGCCGCGGCTCGCGCCGCGCTCGCTGCTCGTCTGCCACAACATCCTCTTTCGCGACCATTCGGGCTGCGCGTTCTTCGACGACGTGATCGCCCGCAATCGCGACGAGCTCGCGCCGTTCGTGGAGCTCGTCGCGCGCGAGTACGACTGCTTCGTCGAATGCCCGACGACGGAAGGCGTCGGCGTCGGCATGCGCACGTCGATGCGGGATCGGGCGTGATCATGGACGCCGCTTATCGCTCGCCGTTCGACGACTGGCATCGGGCGGCGTCGGTGCGGTCGATGCCGGCCGGCGCGTGGCTGACGGGCGGCGCGGGCGCATGGATCGCGGACGAAGCGGGCGGCGCGCTGTCCGGTCTCGCCGCGCGCGATGCGCGACGGGAGCGCGCGGCGGGCGGTCTGCTGATCGCGCACCTGAGCTTCACCGTCGCGCTCGAGAACGCGCTGATCTCGCAGGTGGCGCGCGACATCGCGGCTCGCGCGCTGCACGCGGACTACGGCGACGAAGTCGTGGCCGACGCGCTGCGCGTGCAGTGCGACGAGGCGTATCATGCGCTGCTCGCGCAGGAGCTGATGACGCGGGTTCGGGCGGCGACGGGCGCGGACAGGCCGCGTCGCGCGCCCGGCTTCCTGCGGCACGTCGACCGGCTCGTGGCGACGCTGCCCGGCGTCGATGCGCCGGTGCTGCGCTTCTGTGCGGCCGTGGTCGCGGAGACGCTGATCACGCACACGCTTCGCGACGACTGGCGCGACGACGGCCTGCAGCCGGACGTGCGGACGTTTCTCCGCCGGCACTATCTGGACGAAGCCCGGCACAGCGCCTATTTCTCGCGGCTGCTGACGCTGCTGTGGCCGCAATGGCCGGCCGGCGTTCGCGACGCGCTGCGGCCGCTGTGGCCGGGGCTCATCGACGCGTTCCTGTTTGCCGACGCGCGCATCACGACAGATGCGCTCGAAGACGCCGGCCTCACCGCGTGCGAGATCGACCGCGCGATGTCGGCGTGCGGCGCGCCGGACGCGATGCATCGCCGCCGCGCGCAGTCGACCCGGCAGACGCTGCATGCGCTGCGCGTCGCGGGCGCGCTCGACGCATGCGAATCGGCCGCCGTCGCGCCGGGGGGCGCATGAGCGCCGCCGGCACGCACGCGTTTCCCGGCTTCGCGTTCGGGCGCGGCGAGCGGCCGCTCGCTCTCGTCGGCGGCGGCCTGATTCTCGACAGCGGCGAGGCCGAAAACACGTTCGCGTTCCGTTGCCAGGACCGCTTTCTCGTCTACACGGGCCTGCTCGGCTTGCCGAGCGTATTGCTGGTGCTCGACGACGCGCACGGGCGGCATTACGCGCGCCTGCTCGCGACGCTCGACGAGCGGCTGCAGCGTCTCGCCGCCGCGCACGGCGTCGCGGCGCCGCGCTTGCCGGCGCCCATTCACGTGCGATGCGATTTGCGGACGCTGTCGCTGTCGGCGACCGACTCGTTCGATCGCGCGGCGCATGCGCTCGCGCGCGACGGCGCGCGAATCGGCTTCGTCGCGAACCAGATGGCGCCGACCACCGCGCGCATGCTGGGCGAACTGGCGGATCTGCTGCGCGGCCGCGGCGTCGCGGTCGATTTCGATCGCGCGGGCTGCGAGCGCGTCGCCGCGCTCGCGCAGGCGTGGCACAACAAGGCGCGCTTCCTCGCGTTCGTGCGCGACGCGGCGATACGCGGCGGGCCGCCGCTCGCGCCGAGCGCCGTGCTCGCGCCCGACGCGTTCCTGCGCATGCGCGACTGGGCCGCGCTCGCGGCGCGTTTCGCCGCGCAATGCGATCGGCGCGCGCCCTCGAGCGGGCTCTTTCTGAAGTCGTCGCAGGATTCGAGCGGCAACGTATCGGCGATCCTGTCGGAGGCGAACTTCGCCGAGCGCGCGCCGGCGTTCGCCGCCGAGGTGCGGCGCTGGCTCCTCGCCGACGGCTTCGACGATCCGGCGCACGTGCGCGAGCTGCGCTCGGAGTGCGCGCTGCCGCCGTCGATGGAGACGGTGGCGTTGAGCGATGCGACGCTCGTCGACCTGCGGCGGCGCCAGGCGCGGCGCCGCGCCGGCCTGCCGCTGATCGTGCAGCCGGCGTTGCAGCCTCCCGCCGGCACGTGGGGCAGCCCGGCGAGCGTCGGCGCGAGCTTCTACATTGAAGACGACGGCAGCCATCGCGTCGTTGCGGTGGCGGCGCAGTTGTATCGCGATGCGCAGCGGCGCCAGTTTCTCGGCCTGCATGTCGACGACGGCCTGCTCGACGATTGCCGCGCGCGCGAGTGGGTCGCGCGATGCGGCGCGCTGCTCGACGCGCTGGCGGCGCGCGGCTACCGCGGGCCCGTCAATTTCGACGGATGCATGGGCGCGGACGGGCAGTACTGGTTCGTCGGCGACTGCAATCCGCGGCTGACGGCCGTCTATGTGCCGCTCGCCGTGCGGGCCTGGCTGCGCGCGGCCGGCATCGACGTGCGCTCGGTGAGCAGTTTCGGCTACCGGGGGGAGTTCGAGATTCCGGAGATTCGCGCGTGCGTCGACACATGGTCGCGCGCGGGCCTGATCTTCAGCCGCGAGCGGCCGCAGGGCTTCGTCATCCTGCCCAATCTCGCGCGCCGCGACGGTCACGATGCGCTCGCGATCAATCTCGACGTCGCGCAGGCGTCGGCGCGGCTTGCGCGCATGCGCGAGCTCGCCGCGCAAGCGGTGCCCGCGCACCTCGGAGCGATCCATGTCTGACGGCTCGACGCTTTGCATCCGCCCGCTGTCCGCGGCGCTCGGCGCGCAGATCGACGGTGTCGACGCGCGCGCCGGTCTGGATGCGGACACCGTGCGCGCGATCCGCGCGGCGTGGCTGCGTTTCGGACTGCTCGTCTTTCGCGGCCAGGCGCTCGATCCGGCGCGGCTCGTCGCGTTCACGCGCCGTTTCGGCGAGCCCGTCGTCTATACGCGCGCGGAGAACGCGTGCGACGGGCAACCGGACGTGCTGGTGCTGTCGAACATCGTGAAGGACGGCAAGCCGATCGGCGCGGCGATCAGCGGCCGCTACTGGCACACGGACGGCCATTTCCTCGCGTGCCCGCCCGCCGGCACGCTGCTGTTCGGCGACGAGACACCGGCCGAGGGCGGCGACACGTGCTTCGTCAACATGACGGCCGCCTATCGCGCGCTGCCCGCGTGGCTGCGCGCCCGGATCGACGGCCGCACGTTCGTGATGGATCGCGTGCAGACGCTGCCGTTCCACTATCCGCGGCGGCCGGCCCCGCCGCCGGACCAGAAGCGGGTGTGGCCGGACATGCTGCAGCCCGTCGTCAGGACGCATCCGGAAACGGGGCAGAACGCGCTCTACATCGGCGGCGTCGTGCCGTGGCGCATCGTGGGCATGGAGCAGCGCTACGGCGAAGCGCTGATGGCGCATCTGCACGCGATCGCATTCGACGAGGCGCGGTTCGGCTACCGCCACCGCTGGCGCGCGGGCGATTTGCTGATGTGGGACAACCGCTGCCTCGCGCATCGCGCGACCGACTACGACATGGCGCGCTACCGGCGCACGATGTATCGGACGACGATCGCGGGAGACCGGCCGTTCTATGCGCGCGAGCGCGCGCAGGAGGATGTTTCGTAGATCGCGATCGGATATTCGAATGCGTATTCCCGGTGCCTGCGCAGCCAGCCGTAATCGCACTCGATGACCCGGAAATGCGACGGATTGTTGAACACGATTCTCAGCCGTCTCGGATGTTGCCGCAGCGATCGCTCGATGTCGGCGAACACGGCGCGGAGGATGTCGCCATGAAACGGATTGTAGAAGTACAGCACCGACGCGGCATCGGGCAAGCGAAAGCGCCGCGCGTCGCAATGCAGCAGACGGATGCGGCGGCGATCGGCGTCGGGCAGCGCGCGGCCGACGTTCGCCTGCGCCGCGCGATGCAGGCGATCGGACGTTTCGACGCCGATCAGTTCGCGAAACGGAAAGCGCGCGGCGAGGACGATCGCGCGCCCCATCCCGGAGCCGTAGTCGACGAACACGTCGTCGCGCGCGACATGGAGGTCGCGCAGCACGCGGTTGAATGCGCGGATCGAGCTCGGGTAGTAGTCGTGGCAGTCCTGCCATTCGGCGACGAGCGACTCGATCGGCACGAGGCCGCCGCTACGGATGTTCAGGCGCCGTTCGAGCGTCGCGTCGCACAGCCGGTCGAGCGCGACGCGGATCGCGAGGCCCGGGCCGCCTCGGCGCCATGCGCGCGCGAGGCGGCGAGCTTCAGCCGCCAGATTGCCGACCGGATTTTCGAACATCGGACAAGGCCATGACAGACTCACTGAAATCGTTGTTTCTGCTCGACCCGGGCGTGACCTATCTGAACCACGGCGCGTACGGCGCGACGCCGCGGCCGGTGTTCGAGCGTCACGTGCAATGGCAGTACGAGCTCGAGCGCGAGCCGGTCGATTTCCTGTCGCGCCGCTTCACGGAACGCATGGCGCAGGCGAGAGCGATACTGGCCGAATACGTGGATACCGAACGCGACAACCTAGTATATGTCAGCAACGGCACCACGGGCGTCAACATCATCGCGCGCAGCATCCCGCTCGGCCCGGGCGACGAACTGCTCACCACCGATCACGAACATGGCGGCATCGAGCGACTGTGGCGCTTCACCGCGCAAAAGCGGGGTTTCGGGATCGTCCGGCACAAGGTTTCGCTGCCGGTGACGACGCACGCGCAGTTCGTCGAGGATTTCTGGCGCGACGTGACGCCGCGCACGCGCGCGATCCTGATCAGCCAGTTGACGTCGCCCACCGCGCTCGTGTTTCCGGTCGCGGCGATCTGCGCGCGTGCGCGTGCGCGCGGCATCCTGACGATCGTCGACGGCTCGCACGTGCCCGGGCAATTGCCGTTGTCGCTGCGCGCGATGGATCCGGATTTTTATGTCGGCATCCTGCACAAATGGGTTTGCGCGCCGAAGGGCAGCGCGTTCCTGTATGCGAGACCGGACGTGCAGCCGCTCGTCGAACCGCTCGTCGTCAGTTGGGGCTGGGAGCCGAAGAACCCAGGGCCGTCGAAGTTCGTCGAGTATCACGAGTGGCAGGGCAGCCGCGACATCTCCGCCTTCCTGAGCGTGCCGAGCGCGATCGCGTTCCAGCGCGAGCACGACTGGGACAGCGTGCGCAGGCGCTGCATCGCGCTCGCGAGCGACGCGCAGCGCGAGGTGGCCGCGTTGACGCGCGAGCCGCTCTACCATCCGCCGGGCGCGCATGAATGGCATGGCCAGATGGTCTGCGCACAACTGCCGCCGGAAACGGACGACATCGCGCTCTTGTACCGGTTGCGCAACGAATGCGGGATCGACGTGTCGGTCGACCGTTTCGGCGGCCGGCCCCGCATGCGGATTTCGATCCAGGGCTACAACGGCCCGGACGATGTCGATCGATTGCTGAGCAGTCTGAAGCAACTGCTGCGGCATTGAAGGATTCGGGAATTGCACCTGTAGCTTAATCGGACAATGGGGCCGAACGTGAAGCGGAAGTAGGCCGGGCGATACCCGCCTGCAGCTTTCCAGGGCGTCAATGCAGGCAGTGAGCCGGGCCGAGGGCCGTGAATCGCAGGCTTCAAAAGTACCAGTTTTGGGGGCTGGGGAATGCGGGTTCGAATCCCGTCAGGTGCGCCACCATTTGTCCGTCGACAAATAAAGGAGGTGATGATGCTATGGGAATGCTAGATGACGAGCAGTTGAAGGCGGTTCATGCGTCGCTGGCGCCAGTCGTCGAGCGCTTGAGCGAAGCCTCGGCGACGCTGGCGAGCAGCGCGGTGCCATTGCTGGGTGTTCCACCCGCGACGGCCCCACCGGCGGCGGCCCCACCGGCGGCGGTGCCGCTCGCGACGGCGCCACCGGCCGGCGTGCAGCTTGCGACGCAGTTGAGCGCGCACGCGGCGCCAGTTGCGCTCGCGGCGCCACTGGTCTCGCAGTCGATTCCAGCCCTGTCGCAGCCAGTGCGGACCTGATCGGGCCGAGTGGCGTGGACGGCTGAGTTTCGGCGCAATGCCTGATGCCCTGGATTTGACACCCTGGAACTGACGCCCTGGACGCCGAGGCGGCCGCGCAGGCGGTCGTCTCGGCTCACGTCGCCGCGCCGCATGCGCGGCCAGCACGGCGACGCGAAACTCCCCCGATTTTTTTCGATGTCCTGCGTCACGCCGTCGTCACGACGTGGCGCGCCGGTCCGTCGCGAATCGCGGACGTATTGCGGATGTCGCTCCGGAAATTCGGGTGGTTAATCGAATTATTGTAAAAATCGATTCCAACGGGTAAATAATTCAATCAACATGAATTGACCTGTCTTCCTTTCATTAAATTGACTTGTTGATGGGCGATGTTATATCTTCGGCGCTCCAAAATAACCGAGGGCAAATCAAATGCCAATAGCGGAGCTGTCTCGCAAAACCTGTCGCTGGTCGGCCGCCGTGATGTTGTCGGTATTCGCGGGGCTGATCGGCACGGCGTCGGCCAATACGCAGCCGGCGCAGCAAAAGCAGGCGCGCATGCCGCGCGTGCCGCAGAATCTGCCGGTTTCGCCCGAGCAGGCCGAATACAACCTGCCGCTGAGCGAGCAGGATCGCGCGGCGCTGACCAAGCCTTCGCAGCGCAAGCAGCCGGCCAGGCGCAGCAAACGCAGCGCGCCGGGCGCCGATTGCCGCGACATGTCGGTGATGGCCCAGTATCACGGCGCGGCGCTCGCCGATTACGTCGCGAACCTGCCCGATTACGAATGCCATTACGGCCTGTTCTCAGTCGATAAAACGCTGGCCACGCAGATTTTCAATGCCGAAAACGTGCATGCCGTCGCGAGTCGTTTCGTACAGGATATATATCGGTACGATGCGAGCAATTTGATTCTGGTCAATTCGCTGATTTATCTGCGCGCCGCGTATTACCAATATGATGTATCGGGCATTGCCGATCCGATTCCGAATCTCGCGGTGTGGCTGCGTCCGTATATCAAGCAAAGCCTCGAAGGCGAGGCGCTCTACCGTGAGAACGCGCGCGCGCCGAGTACCGCGAACGAGCTGATGAAGCTCATCACGAACATGAAGGACGAGGCGTACTACCTGCCCACGCTGAAGAGCCGCATCGCGTCGTACACCGTGAGCGCGACGAATCCGCAGGCGGCGGCGCCGCTGCTGCAGCGCAGCGCGGCGGGCGGCTTCACCGGCTTGCTGACGGTGTTTTTCTACGCGCATCAGCGCAGCGGCGCGCAGCCGATGCTCGACAGCGACGCGACGCTGCCGGAGACGCTCAACCGCTTCGTCACCGCGAACCGCGCGAGCCTGTCGAACACGAGCGCCGCGTATCAGCTTGCCGACGCGGCGCGCGAAACGTTTCGCTTTCTCCGCTATCCGGCGCAGAAGCCGCGCGTGAAGAAGATGATCCAGGACATGCTCGCGTCGACGAGCATGACGGGCGCGGACAGCGATCTGTGGCTCGCGGCGGCGGAAGCGGTCGACTACGGCGACGCGGGCGACTGCTCGGACTACGGCACGTGCGACTACAAGAAGCGGCTGACCGATGCGGTGCTCAAGTATCGTTACGCGTGCAGCGCGAGCGTGCGCATTCTCGCGCAGGACATGACGGTGCCGCAGTTGCAGTCGGTATGCACGGCGGTCGCGCGGCAGGACGATTACTTCCACAGGATGATGCAGACCGGGCGCAAGCCGGTGGCGGGCGATCGCAACGACACGATCGAGCTCGTCATCTTCGATGACTACGCGAACTATCGCAAATATGCTTCGGTGATCTACGGAATCAGCACCGATAACGGCGGCATGTATCTCGAAGGCGATCCGTCCGCGCCCGGCAACCAGGCGCGCTTCATCGCGCACGAGGCGTCGTGGCTGCGGCCCGAGTTCAAGGTCTGGAACCTCGAGCACGAGTTCACGCACTATCTCGACGGCCGCTACGACATGGCGGGCGACTTCACGGCGAGCACCGCGAAGCCGACGGTCTGGTGGATCGAGGGCGTCGCCGAATATCTGTCGAGAAAGAACGACAACCAGGAATCGATCGACGCCGCGCACACGGGCGCGTACCGGTTCTCGGACGTGCTCGGCACGCTGTATTCGTCGAGCGACTACGTCGCGCGCGCATACCGGTGGGGCTACATGGCGACGCGCTTCATGTTCGAGCGCCATCGCGCGGACGTCGACACGATCGTGTCGCGCTTCCGGGTGGGCGATTACGACGGCTACGCGAACTATGTCGCGTACATCGGCAACCGCTACGACAGCGAGTTCGTCGACTGGGCGCGCAATGCGACGACGGCGGGCGAGCCGCCGCTGCCGGCGAAGCGCTGAGCGAACGCGGCCGTTACGCGCGCGAACGCGCGATGGCCGCGATGCGAACGGCGTGCGGCGGTTTCAGCGCGCGATGGCGATCGGCATGACGATCGATCGCTTTCGATGCGGGCCTGCGTGCGCGATTTGCGCACGCAGGCCCGCATCATCGGTCAACGGTGACGATACGGCGTGTCCCAGCCGCCCGACGTCGGCGATACGCGCTGCCCGGACTGCATCGCGCCGCCGCCGCCGCTGCCATAGCCGGAGGTGTCCGCGCCGTTCGCCGGCGCGAGACGGGCCTCGGCCGCCTGGATGTTGGCCGGATACTGGTTCTTCGAAGGCTGGTAGCCGGCCTTTTCGAGCCGGATCAGTTCGTCGCGCACTTGCGCGCGCGTCATCGGCGCCTCGGTCGACGGCTGCGCGAACGACAGGGCCGGAACGGCGAGCGCCAGGGCAAGCGCGGCCATTTTCAGAGCGGTTTTCATGATGCGTACCTCCATCTGTCCCGCCGCGGGCGAACATGCTCGCAGCCGGTGACTCAAGCTTGGCAAATCCGCCTTAAGAGAGGGTTAACGGCATCGTATCGGATGTTGCGGTGTGTGATGCGACGCGCGGCGATCCGCGATCGCGCGCCGCGCAACCGGCCGGCTCGACGAGCGCCGGGCGCGGGGCCGCGTCCCGTTTGCGCCGCGCCCGGCCGCACGGACCGTCGATACAACTTGTTTCAGCTTCGCCGCCGCCGCGGCCCCGCGACAGCGTGCTGATCCGATCGCGCGGAACGCCGGCGATCACGCTTCGGCGTCGGTTCCCAGCAACGCGGCGTCGCGTCCGCTCGTCTGCAATTGCGACCGGAAGTTGGCGAGGAGCGCGGCGCGATCGTGGTACGTGGTCGCCAGCGCGTGGCCGTACGAGATCACCGCTTCGTTGACGGGATGCCGGATGCGCTCGAACCGGTCGAGCGCATCGGCGAGCGCGATCTGTCCGCTCAGGTGCAGGTCGAGGCACTCGCCGAGTTCGCCCGCGTCCTCGATCGCGAGGTTCATGCCCTGACCCGTGATCGGATGGATGCTGTGCGCGGCGTCGCCGAGCAGCGCGACGTTGCGCTTGTGATAGCAGTCGAGATTCATTCGCCCGAGCGGGATCGACGGAAATTCCGTGCCCGGGCCGATCGCCGCCATCGCGTCGGCGCTCTCGTCGCCGACGAATTCGGCCAGACGCGCAACCAGCTTCGTGCGCGTCGCGTCGGCGAGATAATTTTGCATGTCGCTCGCCGGAAAGCTGACGACAAGACGCGTCGCTTCGTTGCCGATCGGATAGAAATAGGCGAGCCCCTGGTTCGAATCGACGTACAGCCTGTTGCATTCGCGAACGCTGTCGGTGAGCGCGATCGTGCCGAACGCCATCGGCGCCGCATACGGAACGCGCTCGGCATGCGCGCGCAGCACGTCGCTGCGGATCATCGAGCGCGCGCCGTCCGCGCCGATCAGCACTGTCGGCGCGACGGTCTCGCCGTCGCTCAACGCGAGCGACGTCACCGTGCCGTCGGCGTCCTGCTCGATCCGCTCGATCGACGTCTCGAAGCGCAGGCGCACATTGGGCAGGCCGTCGAGCTTCGCGAGCAGCAAGCGGCGCAATTGCTCGCATGGAATCAGGATGAAGAAGCCGAGCGCGCTGGACGCCCGGTAGTCGAGCGACGCAATCGGCTCCTTGTCGTGGAACAGCTTCATCGCGTCGCGCCTGAGTCCGCCGGCGGCGAACACGTCGTCGAGCAGCCCCATCTTGCGAACGATGCCGATGCCGGAAGGCTTCAGCAAATCGGCGCCGTTCTGCGCGCGGTTGCGCGCCGCACGCTCGACCACCGTGACGCTGTGGCCCCGCGTTCCGAGCAGGTGCGCGAGTGCGACGCCCGCAATGCCGCTGCCGTTGATCAGTACATCGACTTGATTGTTTTTCATAGTGGGTTCGTTTGATTCCAGTGGTCGCCGTCGACGGTCGGTCCCGACGCCGGATGGGCCCGGTCAGGCGAATTGCAACGCAGGTCTATGAAAGAGATTGATGGGCCGCTTCGATTTTTCCATTGATTTATTCGTGGATTTTGAGTCGCCAAATCATCGGGTATCGCGAAGGAAATGCATCGTCGGCGGCGCTCGCCGGCCGCGCCAGAAATCGTATTAAAGATGCAAAAAATACGCAAATAAATATGATTGTAAATGGATGGGCGAGGCGTTTCGGCGGGGGATTTATTTGTTTTGATTTATTGAAAATTCAATCCATTCATTTCCGACGCGTTGAAACGAATGTGCCGATTGAATTGATGCGTGCGATGGCGGGAGCCGCAGCGGCGGCGCGGACCGGCGCGCCGGCGTCGCTTGCGCGGCATTCAACGCGTGGTTTTTTTCGCGACGCGGTGTGCGGCGTCATTCGTCGGGACCGCGCGCGGAACGGGCGCCTCCTTGCGCCGTTCGTTTTTTTGCGCCGAAGGCGGCGGCTCGATTTTCTTGCGCGCGGCGCGCGTGCGCGGCGGCTTCTGTCCGCCCGGCAGCGACGGAAACGCGGGCTGCCCGTCGCCGAAGAGCGGCAGCGTGCCGACCGCGATCAGCTCGACGGGCTCGTTGCCCACGTTCACGACGCGATGCCGCTCGTGCGCATTGAAGTGCAGCGAATCGCCGGGGCCGAGCGGATAGTCCTGCTTGCCGACCGTGTAGCGGACATGCCCCGACAGCACGAACACGAATTCGTCGCCGGCATGCGCGACCCATTCGGACGAATAGCCTTCCATCATCGATACCTTGACCGCGTTGAGCTGGCTGCCCGCGAAGGTCGTCGACAGGCGCTCGTAGCGCTGCTGCGTCGGACGGATCGAGTACGACTCGCGGCTGCCCTCGTGCGAATCCGGCCGATCCTGACGGGGCTGGTCGATGAGCGCGCTGAGCGGCGCGCGCAGCGCTTTGGCGACGTTGACGAGCGAAGAAATCGAAATGCCGGTCAGGTTGCGTTCGACTTGCGACAGGAATCCGACCGACAGGTTTGCCTCGGTGGCGACTTCGAGCAGCGTTTTTTTCAGCTCCCGGCGCAGGCGGCGGATGCGTCCGCCGATATGCATGATGTCCGAATCCATGAATCTCCCACGAGGCTACGGTTGCCGTTCGACGCAAGGCGCGCGGCGCCTGCGATTGCGTCGGCCGTGCCCGTTGCGCGGGCGCGGCGCGGCGGTGATGCCCGAGCATTGTACAGCGACGCTTTTGGCTTTTTGCGCGTGTGGAAGCGCACTTCTACGCGGCGCCGGTGCGTCGTTCGCGCAGCTCGCAACGGCGGGCGGCGCTTGACTCAGGTCAAGGCCGCGATCGTGCGACGGGCGATCATACCGAAAGGCTGGACGGGAAGCACGAGCGTCGATCGCGCGTGACGACGCCGGCGCGCGGTGTCGACATTGGACGGCGGCCGCATACACGCAAGCCAGGAGACCGTCATGGTGCGCAAATATCGGGTCGTTCTCGCGACCATCGCCGTGTTCATTTCGCTAGCGGGGATGATGGAAGCCGTTCGCGGCCTGCTGTTCGACAGCAGCGCCGAGTTTTTCTATGGCGTGATCGCGCTGTCGGTCGGCGTCGCCGCGTTCGTCGTGCTGCTGAATCCGACGGCGAAGGACGAGCGCTGACGGCGTCGCGGCGCGCGGGCCCGATCGGTCGGCAGGTTCGCTCGCGGATGGGGAGGCGCGATCCGATCGCGCGCGTTTGCGCCGCGTGCGCGCGCACGGCGATCACCGCGACGGCCGCGCCCGCATATCGCTCAGTTCGTCACCACCATTGCATGCGCGCGCTTGCCGGCGTCCGGCAATGCGCCCCACGTGAGCGGAACGAACACCGTGCCGCCCGCTTTTTCGATCGTCTCGACGAACGCGCCGAGCGTCGCGCCCGCGGCGATCGCGAGCGGCTCGCCGCCGAAGTAGCTTTCGGTCCGAAGCCACGGCGCGAGGCCTTCGTTGATGTCGACGACGCTGCACGTGAGCCCGCCGCGCCCGGCCTCGGGCGGCAGCAGCGGGCCGTCGAACGCGACGCGCAGGATCTGGTCGGGGCTGTCGCCGTAGGGTGGTCCGGCGTACAGTTCGTAAGGCGCCTCGCTCCAGCGGTCGCCGCACTGGCGATCGAGCGGCAAGCACGTGAAGTAGGCCCACGGATTGCGCACGAAGCAGAGGCGATAGGTGTCGCGCACGCCTTCGAGATTCGCTTTCAGTGTCATGGCCCGCCCCATCGTTCGGCGCGTGCGAGGCCGGCGCGAAGGGCGCGACGGCGCACGCGACGAAACGATCATCGCCCCGTTGCCCGCCGGCGTGTTGACGCAGATCAACCGCGCGCCGCGCGCGGCCGGTTGACGTGGGTCAAGCGGGCGGCGCGGCGCGGCTCTATGCTGAAGCATCGATGGTCCGCTGCGCGTGCCGGCAGTGGCTACAGGAGATTGTCATGCCCGTCATGAAGATTTCGTTTCCTCTGGATCCGCCGCCCGAGTACTGCGCGCGCGATCTCGTCGTCGCATTTCCGGCGCTCGTCGACGGCGAGTACGTGCAATGCGCGATCACGGCCGAGGCGCTCGAGGATCATTTCGGCGCGGCGTCGCTGAAGGAGGACGATCTGCTCGCGGCGTTCGACCTGCATCGCGGCAAGATCGAGCATGCCGCGCGCCGGATGCTCGACGAGATCGGCGGCAAGCCGGTCCTGCTGCACAGCGGGTTCTTTCGATTCCTTTACGAATAGCGCACGCATGCCGCGCGGCGTCGCGCGGCGCCGCGTCGGCCGATCCGGCTGGAGAGCGACATGACGTTGTCAGGCAACATCAAGGACGGCGACTGGACGGTCGAAGTGACGACGTCGCCGGTGCAGGGCGGTTACGTGTGCGACATCAAGGTGATGCACAGTGCGCCGGGCGGCGGCGTGTTCAGGCACGCGTTCCGGCACGGCGGCACGTATCCGGCCGAGCGCGACGCGATGATCGAGGGGCTGCGCGCGGGCATGACCTGGATCGAGCTGAAGATGTCGAAAGCATTCAATTTGTAAGGCGGCCGCGCCGCGCGCCCGCAGGCCGGCCGCCCGGCTGCGTCGCTCATCGAGGTGCGCGGGCACGGGGGCGTGCGTCAATCCTCGTCCGGATCGTCGATCAGCTTGTGCCGCAACGCGTAGCGCACGAGCGCCGCTTCGTGCGGCATCTGCATCTTTTCGAGAATCCGCGTCTTGTACGTGCTGACCGTCTTCGCGCTCACGCACAGCTCGTCGGCGATCTGCGTGAGCGTCTGGCCGGACGCGATCCGGCGGAACACGTCGAACTCGCGGTCCGACAGCCGATGGTGCGGCAGCGTCTCCGCCGGCTCGTTCAGGCTTTGCGCGAAGCGCTCGGCCATCGCGAGGCTCACGTAGACGCCGCCCGAGGCGACCTTCGTCACCGCGCCGACGAGCTCCGAGCTCGCGCTTTCCTTCGTCAGATAGCCGGATGCGCCCGCGCGGAACGCGCGCACCGCGTACTGCTGCTCCGCGTGCATCGTCAGCACCAGGATCCGCAGCGCGGGCTTCTCTTCCTTGATCTGCTTGATCAGCTCGACGCCGTTGCGGCCCGGCATCGACAGGTCGAGCACGAGCACATTGGCGGGCGTCGAGCGCACGAGCGCGATCGTCGTCGCGCTGTCGAACGCTTCGCCGGCGACTTCGTAGCCGGACGCATTCTGCAGGATATGGCGCAGACCGTCGCGCACGAGCGCGTGGTCGTCGGCAATCAGAACCTTGATCATGGGTGGAAATCTTCCTGTCGAGTCGATTGCATCGGGGAGGTCGACCGGCGGGCGGCCGAACCGGCGCCGCGCGCGCCGGCCGCCACGGGCGCGGCGGCGTGCAACCGTGCGGGCGGGCTGGCGCGTGGCGTGGCGCGCGCGCGTTCGTTTCGAGCCGTCGTCAGAGCGGTCTTCAAGGTCTTGCTCCCCGGTCGAGGCGGCCGCGACGCGGCGTCCCGAACGCGCGGACGCCCGCAAGTGGGCCGCAGCCTCTTATCATCAATATTGAGATGAAATTGTGCTCGATTTGGCTGCTTTTGGCCAATGGGATCGAAGCGCGCATGCGGCGGCTGCGGCGCCGCCGCATGCGCGCCGCGCCGCCCGAGCGCACGCTTGATCCTCGTCAACGGTGGGCCGTCCGCGGCGCGCGAGACTCTCGGCAGGGCGTGCCCGCACGCGATCGAACGGTGTTTTCCGGAGGTGTCGACCATGTACAAAAGAATCTTCGCGGCGCTCGACGGCAGCCGCAGCGCGAGCGTCGCGCTCGACGAAGCGATCAAGGTCGCCAAGACGTTCGGCGCGACGGTGACGGCCGTGTGCGTCGTCGAGCACAAGCCGCAGCTCGTCGACGTCGACGCCGCGTACCTCGAGCCGCAGGACGACGACGGCCCGGCGACCGACATCGCGACCCGCGTGCTCGCCGACGCGAAGGCGCGGCTCGCGCAGCATCGCATCGAGGGCTCGGTGCGCGCGATCGATTCGTATGGCGAGGACGTCGCGGCGGTGCTGATGCGCACGGCCGCCGAGTGCGGCGCCGATCTGATCGTGATGGGCACCCGCGGGCGCCACGGAATACGTCGGCTGCTGCTCGGCAGCGTCGCGGAATCGCTGCTGCGGATCGCGGACCGGCCCGTGTTGCTGCGCCGCCACGACGAATCCGCCGCCTGACGCGGCGCACGGCGTTCGCATGCTGCGTTGCGGCAAGCGGACGCGGCAATCGAGATCGGCGAAGCGCGGAGGTCGCCACGCGGCGATATCCTGACGCCACGAGGCGGCGGTCGCGATCGCCGCCGGCCTTCGGGCGGGGCGACCGTCGCGTGATCGACGCGCGGGTTCACCCGGCAGCAATGAAGGGAAGGCGCCCGAGACGGGCGCGGCCGGCCCGCGCCGGCACCGGTTCCGCCCGACGCCACCGCCGCCGCGGTGTCGCTCAATGCGACAGCAGCACGGGCACCGTCATCGATTCGAACATCGTCCGGGTCACGCCGCCCAGCACGCGTTCGCGCGCGCGCGTATGGCCGTAAGCGCCCATCACGAGCAGGTCCGCGTGCAGGTCGGCCGCGCGGTTCAACAGCGCCGCGCCGGTCTCGACGCCCGGCACGTGCGCCGACGTCGAGAACGATGCCTGGATGCCGTGCCGGCCGAGATACGCGGCGACGTCGATGCCCGCGGGCGCGAGATCGGCGCCCGTCTTGCGGCGGTACATCACGCTTTCGACGGTCACGAAGCGCGCGCGCTTCAGGATCGGCAGCGCATCCGCGACCGCGCGCGCCGCCTCGCGGCTGCCGTTCCACGCGACCAGCACGTTCTCGCCGAACGTGTGCATCGCGCCCGTGAACGGCAGCACGATCGCCGGCACGCCGCAGCTCATCACGACGTCGTCGACGAAGTGCTGCTCGATGAACGCCGCGTCGTCGCCCGGATCGGGCTGGCCGAGCACGACGAGGTCCGCATGGCGCGCGTGCAGCGTCGCGACGTCGGTGGGCGGCCCGGCGGGCGCGCGCCATTCGAAGTTGACGCCCGCGCGTTCGCCGGCGGCCGTGAAGCGCGCCTGCGCGGCGTCGCGTCTCGCGGCGTGCTGCGCCTCGTTCGCCGCGAGGCGCAGGCTCTCGTCGCGGCGAAAGAGCGGCCGCATCAGGTCCTGGCACACGGCGTACAGGCCGATCGCGTGTGCGTCCCAGCGCCGCGCGAGGTCGAGCGCGAACTCGGTGCGCGCGCCGCTCTGGCGGCTGTCGTCGACATGAACGAGCAAAGTCTTGAATTTCATCACGCAGTCTCCGTCGGATGAGTGGCGTTCGCGTCGGCGGCCGGCGCGCCGCGGGCCGGAATCATCAGCACCGGGCAGCGGGCGTGCCGCAGCAGCCGTTCGGCGACGCTGCCGAGCATCAGCCGGCGAACGCCGCGCCGGCCGTGCGTGCCCATCACGATCAGGCTCGCGTCGATCTCGCGCGCCGCGCGCTCGAGGCGTTCGGCGACGTCCTCGCCCGGCGGCTCGACCTCGACGAGCCGCGGCGCGCCGGCGACGCCGCGCCGCGTCATCCGGGCCTGCGCGTCGTCGAGCACGCGCCGGCCTTCCTCGCGAAACGCATCGATGAGGATCGACGGATCGTAGCCCGGCGTGTCGAATGCGAACACCGGCATGTCGACGACATAGACGGGCACGAGCCGCGCGCCCGTGTCGACGGCGAGCTGCAGCGCCGAGTCGAGCGCATGCGACGCGGTCTCGCTGCCGTCGAGCGCGACAAGAATGATCGAATACATGTCTGTCTCCCAACACCCGTTTCGTTCGGCCCGCGCCCACCGCGCACCGCGCGGCTCGGCTCGCCGCCCGCGCGCCTCTTCGGGCGGCATCGGGCGCGCGCGCCGTCGTGCCGCTCAGTGCGACATCAGGACCGGCACCGTCATCGACGCAAAGATCGTGCGCGTCACGCCGCCGAGGATCAGCTCCTTCCAGCGCGCGTGGCCGTATGCGCCCATCACGAGCAGGTCGGTGCCTGATTCGTACGCGTGCGACAGCAGCATGTCGCCGATCGACGCGTCGCGCGAGCGTTCGAGGTCGCGCACGTCGATGTTCGCGTGATGCCGCGCGAGCGTGAGCGCGATGTCGGCGCCCGGAATCCGCGCGCCGGGCGGCTCCTGCCCGACGCCGTTCACGGTGACGATCGTCGTCTTCGTCGCGAGCGCGAGGAACGGCGCCGCGTCGTGGACGGCGCGCGTAGCCTCGCGGCTGCCGTCCCACGCGACGAGCACGCGGGTGCCGATCGCGGACGGCATGCCCGCGTAAGGCAACAGCAGCACCGGGCGGCCCGCCGACAGCACGAGCGTGTCGGGGAAGCTGTCGTCGACGTAGGTTTCCGGGTCGTCCGGATCGGCCTGGCCGGCGATCACGAGGTCCGCGTAGCGCGCGTAGTGCGGCACCGCTTCGTTCGCGCGCGCTTCGGCGACGATCCACTGGCCCTCGACGTTCGCGCGCTTGAGTTCCGCATGGAACAGGCGCTCGAGCGCCGCGCGCTTCTCGCCGCGCCGCTTTTCCTGGTCGGCGAAGTAGTCGGCGGTGCCCGCCATCACGTAGAACGACGTCGGCTCGGGCGTGTAGATCGAGAAGATCGCGCTCAGGTACGCGCCGAACTGGCGCGCGAGCGTCAGCGCCGTTTCGAGCCGCGTGCGCGCGCGATCGCTCGTGTCGAGGTGGACCAGGATGCTCTTGTAGCTCATCGCTCGTTCTCCTAGGTTCCGGCGCGTCGCGCGCCGTTTTGGACGTATGTCCCCAGTCTATGAAGCGCGCGGGCGGCGCGCTTGACTCAGATCAAAGCCCGTCAGGCCGCCCGGCCGGGCCCGCGTGCTGCGCGCGTGCGTCGCATCCGCGTGGGCCGCGGCGCTTGATGCGCGTCAACCGGCGTGCGCGCGGCGCGCCTAGAGTGAGGCGCGAGGGGCATTCCACGCCCCGCGAGCGGAGAACACGACATGAAAGCGCTGGTGTATCACGGGCCCGGCCGCAAGTCGCTGGACGAGCGCCCGATGCCCGAGCTGGTCGCACCGACGGACGTCGTCGTGCGCGTCACGCGCACGACGATCTGCGGCACCGACCTGCATATCCTGAAAGGCGACGTGCCGAGCTGCGAGCCCGGGCGCATTCTCGGCCACGAGGGCGTCGGCGTCGTGCATCGCGCGGGCGCCGCGGTGAGCACGCTGAAGGAGGGCGACCGCGTGCTGATCTCGTGCATCTCGTCGTGCGGGCAGTGCGAATACTGCCGGCGCGGGATGTATTCGCACTGCGCGACGGGCGGCTGGATTCTCGGCAACCGGATCGACGGCACGCAGGCCGAATACGTGCGGATCCCGCACGCGCAGACGAGCCTGTACCGGATTCCCCCCGGCGCCGACGAGGAGGCGCTCGTGATGCTGTCCGACATCCTGCCGACGGGCTTCGAGTGCGGCGTGCTGAACGGCCGCGTGCAACCGGGCGGCACGGTCGCGATCGTCGGCGCGGGGCCGATCGGGCTCGCGGCGCTCTTGACTGCGCAGTTCTATTCGCCCGCGCAGATCGTGATGATCGATCCGGACCCGAACCGGCTCGCCGTCGCGCAGCGCTTCGGCGCGACCGCGTGCATCGACAACGGCCAGGTCGACGCGGTGGCCGAGGTGAAGGCGCTGACGGGCGACGGCGTGGACTGCGCGATCGAAGCCGTCGGCATTCCGGCGTCGTTCGAGCTGTGCCAGCAGATCATCGCGCCGGGCGGCGTGATCGCGAACGTCGGCGTGCACGGCGTGAAGGCGGATCTGCATCTCGAGACGCTGTGGGACCGCAACATCACGATCACGACCCGGCTCGTCGACACGTCGAGCACGCCGATGCTGCTGAAGACCGTCGGCGCGGGGCGGCTCGACCCGAAGCGGCTGATCACGCACCGTTTTCCGCTCGCCGGCATCGAGCAGGCATACGAGACGTTCGGTCATGCGGCGAACACGCGCGCGCTGAAGGTCATCGTCGAAGTGTCCGAGTAGGCGTGCACCGGGTGCCCGGGTAGGCGCGCCCGGGCGGCATGCGCTCGCGCCCTCGCGCGAGCCCGTCACGAAACGCGTTTAGAATGCGGGATGCCGATCCACGCCGCGCACGCGCCGCGGCGGGCGCCGCGGTTCTCCGCGGGCGCCGACGCCACCCGGCTCGGCATTCGTCGCGTTCGAGGTGCGTTTCGTGTGGCATTTTCCGCAGGCTGTTCCCGCGTCGCTCGGTCCGTGGGCCGTGTTCGCCAGCGTGCTCGTCACGCAGCTCGGCATGCCCGTGCCGGCCGTGCCGATGCTGATCGTCGGCGGCACGATGGCGGCGATGGGGCAGGCGTCCTATGCGAGCATGCTCGTCGCGGCCGTCGCCGCGACGGTGCTCGCCGATTCGATGTGGTTCTTCGCCGGACGCGCGCGCGGCCGGCGGCTCCTCAACGCGCTCGTGCGCTTCTCGCTGTCGCTCGACGCGACGCTGCGCGTCGCGCGCAAGGTGTTCGAAAAGCACGGCGCGCCGCTTCTCGTGCTCGCGAAGTTCCTGCCGGGCCTGGGGCTCGTGTCGGCGCCGCTGCTCGGCACGACGGCCGTCGCCGTGTGGGTGTTCCTGTTCTGGGACGTCGCGGGCGCGTCGTTATGGGCGAGCGTGTGGCTCTTCGGCGGCGCGGTGCTGCACGACGAGATCGTGCGGCTGATGCAGTGGGTGAGCGCGAGCGGCGGCACGCTGTTCGACGCGTTCGCCGCGATCTTCGTCACGTTCCTGCTGTACCGCTCGGCGATGCGCATGCGCTTTCGCCGCTGGCTCGCGAAGATTCGCATCAGCCCGCAGCAGCTCGATGCGATGCTGAAGTCGGCGGCGCCGCCCGTCGTGTTCGACGCGCGGCCGCGCGCGGTGCGCGAGAAGGAGGCGTACCGGATCGCGGGCGCGTATCCGCTCGATCTCGATTCGCCGGAGTCGCTGCATCCCGATCTGATGACGCGCCCGGTCGTCGTGTACTGCGTGTGCCCGAACGAAGCCACCGCGAAGCGCATCGTCAGCCAGCTCCAGCGCAAGCGCATCCGCCACGCGCTCGCGCTGAAGGGCGGCCTCGACGCGTGGGAGAAGCAGGGCTATCCGGTCGAGCCGCTGCCCGCGGACTTCGACGCCGCGCGCTACGTCGCGCCGCCGCCCGCCGAGCCCGCCGACGGCGGCGGCTATCCGATGCGCGCCGGCCTGACCGACTAGCCGCGCGTCGATCGGCGCGGCATGGCGGATCGATCCTGCCGCGCCCGCCCGGAGATTCCGGCGCCGCATTGCGTTGATGCATCGCTTCGGCGCATTGCTTCGATACTTCGATATATTGCTTCGACGTATCGCACGCATTCTTTCCCGTTTTGTCCCGATCGTTGCCCGAGAGCCTGCCAATGCCCGCGCATTCCGTTCCTTCCCGCCGTCCTCCGATTCCGCGCACCGTGTGGGCGCTCGGCTTCGTCAGCCTGTGCATGGACGTGTCGTCCGAGCTGATCCATGCGCTACTGCCGATCTATCTCGTGACGACGATGGGCATGAGCGTCGCGGCGCTCGGCGTGCTCGAAGGCGCGGCCGAGGCGACCGCGATGATCGTCAAGATCTTCTCCGGCGCGCTGAGCGACTGGCTCGGCCGGCGCAAGGCGTTGCTGCTGCTCGGCTACGGGCTCGCCGCGCTGACGAAGCCGCTCTTTCCGCTCGCGTCCGGGCCGGCGACGGTTGCCGCTGCGCGGCTGCTCGACCGGGTCGGCAAGGGCATCCGCGGCGCGCCGCGCGATGCGCTCGTCGCCGACGTCGCGCCGCCCGAGATCCGCGGCGCGTGCTTCGGGCTGCGCCAGTCGATGGATACCGTCGGCGCGTTCGCGGGGCCGCTGCTCGCGATCGTGCTGATGCTCGCGTTCGCCGATCACATCCGCGCGGTGCTGTGGTTCGCGGTCGTGCCGGCGTTCGCCGCGATCGCGCTGATCCTGTTCGGCGTCGACGAGCCCGCCGCCGCGCCCGCCGCCGCGCGCACATTCCGCTCGCCGCTTCACTGGCGCGCGCTGCGCGCGTTTTCCGGACGCTACTGGTTCGTCGTGCTGATCGGCACCGCGTTCACGCTCGCGCGCTTCAGCGAGGCGTTCCTCGTGCTGCGCGCGCAGCAGGCGGGGCTCGACATCGCGTGGATTCCGGCCGTGATGGTCGTGATGAGCGTCGCGTATGCGGCGTCCGCGTATCCGGTCGGCATCGTGTCCGACACGTTCGGCGCGCGCGCGCCGCTCGCGGCCGGCATGCTGCTGCTGATCGCGGCCGATCTGCTGCTGGGCGCGAGCGCGTCGCCGACGGCGCTGTTCGCGGGCGTCGCCGTCTGGGGGCTGCACATGGGCTTCACGCAGGGGATGCTCGCCGCGCTCGTCGCGGAAACCGCGCCGGCGGAACTGCGCGGCACCGCGTTCGGCGTGTTCAATCTCGCGGGCGGGATCGCGATGCTGGCGGCGAGCGCGCTCGCCGGCTGGCTGTGGGAGCACCACGGCGCGCCGACGACGTTCTTCACCGGCGCGGCGCTCGCGGCCGTCGCGCTCGCGATGTGCGGGTTCGTTCGGAGGCGGCCGCGGCGGGCGGCCTGACGGTGGGCGAAGGACGCCGCTCGCTCGTTCGCTTGCGTTGTCATTCACCCGCCAGACCCCCGTCAAGAACCGGCAAAACATCGACAAAACTGCGCGACCGACAGGGTTTTAAAAAGGCACTATGCTCAACGCTCCACCAACGAGCGCGTTCGCAGTCGTTCCGATAAACATATCTCGTTTTCTTCGTTTCGCACGCGCAACAGACGATATAGGGTTCGCCGATATGACGATCGATACGGTGTCATCCAGTTCCATTCCGCTCGCGTGGATCGCGGGCGTCGGCGCGAGCGCCGGGCTCGGCGCGGCCGTCGGCCGGCGCTTCGCGCGCGGCGGCTACGCCGTCGTGCTGACCGGGCGCACGCACGAGCGTCTCGCCGCGGTCGCGGGCGAGATCCGCGCGCAGGGCGGCGTCGCGCACGTCGCGAGCGGCGACATCGCGAGCGAGGCCGACGTCGAGCGCCTCGCGATCGAGGTGCGCACGCTCGGCACGCTGCGGGCCGCGGTGTTCAACGCGGGCAACGCGCTCCGTGCGCCGACGCTCGAGCTGAGCATCGCGCAATTCGAGAACGCGTGGCGCACGAACGTGATCGGTGGCTTCCTGTTCGCGAAGGCGGCGCTCGCGCAACTGCTCGACGCAGGCGACGACGCGCCCCGCAGCCTGCTGTTCACGGGCGCGACCGCGTCGCTGCGCGGCCGCCCGCCGTTCGCCGCGTTCGCGTCGGCGAAGGCGGGGCTGCGCTCGCTCGCGCAGACGCTCGCGCGCGAGTTCGGCCCGCGCGGCGTTCACGTCGCGCACGCGGTGATCGACGGCGGCATCGACGGCGAGCGGCTGCGCAGCGCGGCGCCCGAGCGCGCCGCGCAAGCGGGCGCCGACGGGCTGCTGTCGCCCGACGCGATCGCCGACAGTTACTGGCAGTTGCACGTGCAGCACCGCAGCGCGTGGACGCAGGAGCTCGATCTGCGTCCGTACAACGAAGCGTTTTGACGAGGAGCAGTCGCAATGAGCACGGTCATCGAAGAATGGTCGCCGGTGCAGGAAGGCGGCGAGATCGAAGCAGAGGTCAATTACCTGGCGAAGGGCGCCGCGCGTCCGGTGTCGTATACGTTCGAGCCGCCGCCCGGCACGCCGTGGGCGACGGGCGAGCTCGCGCCGCGCCGCGTGAAGATCCGCGACGCGCGGCCGCTCGCGGCGGCGGGCGCGCTCGGGCTCGATGCGAGCGGCTTCGAGCTCGTTGCGCATCGCACCGCGCTCGCGGATTTCGCCGACGACGCGGCGATCCGCTCGACCTACTACGCGGAAGTCGATGCGCTGCTGCGCGCGGCGACGGGCGCGGAAAAGGTCGTCATCTTCGATCACACGCTGCGCGACAGCGCGCACGGCTCGCGCGCGACGGCCACGCTGCGCGAGCCGGTGCGCCGCGTGCACAACGACCAGACGTTCGTGTCGGCGCCGCGCCGCGTGCGCGACCATCTGGGCGCCGACGAGGCCGCCGCGCGCTTGCGGCACCGCTTCGCGATCGTCAACGTCTGGCGTCCGCTCGACGTCGTCGAACGGCTGCCGCTCGCGCTGTGCGATGCGCGCACGATCGCGCCGGACGACCTGGTGCCGAGCGATCTCGTCTATCGCGACAAGGTCGGCGAGACCTATTCGGTCGTCGCGAATCCCGCGCACCGCTGGTTCTACTTTCCGCGGCTGCGCCGCGACGAGGTGCTGCTGCTGAAGATCTACGATTCGCTCGACGATGGCCGCGCGCGTCTCACCGCGCATACCGCGTTCGACGATCCGACGACGCCCGAGACGGCCGCGCCACGCCGTAGCATCGAGGTGCGGGCGCTCGTGTTCTGGCCGGCGGCCGAGACCGGGCAGTAAGCAGGGCGGCCGGCGTGCGCGAGGCGGCGCGCGTGCGGCGATGACGATGCGGCGAATGGAGTAGAACTTCGGTCGACCGATCGGGGCCGGCCACGCGCTGCGGCGTCGCATGCATTCGCCGTTCGCCGCCATTGCCGTCGCGTGCGCATTCGGGCTCGTGAGCAGTCGACGCTACGCGTGCGCGTCGCCGCGATCGGCGAACGGACGGCCCGGCAGCGTGCGACGCGTCGCGAGGCGATACGGGAGCGAAGTGCCTCGCCGCATCGTTTCGATGCGACGGAAGAATGAAGCGATTCGATCCCGGTGCGTGACCGATCGCGCGAGCGTCGATCCGATCCGCGACCGCGCGGTGTCGCGCGGTTGCCGCTGCGCGAGACGCTCTGTGGAGCGCCGCGTCTACCGTGCACTACTACGCGAGCCAGGCGGACCGGCGCGCCACTGCGCTCGCGACGGACGGCCGATACGCCGCACGACGCGCGACGCGATGAACACAGGCGAACGAACGCGCGGTCAAACGAAGCGGCGCACGCCGCGCGGCATTCAAATCGTTTCAAATGACGAGATGCAGCCGCATGAGCCATTCAAACGCCCGCGTCGATTAATTCAGATACGGCGTGGTTGGGCTCGATGCCGCAATGACGGCACCAATCGAGATAAAGGAGAATATCGACATAGCGTTCCCCGCGTTCGATCTTGGAGAGATAGGACTGGTCGATGCTCAGGCGCTCGGCCAATTGCGTCTGCGTGAGGCCGGCTGCTCTTCTCAGCGCGCGCAAATGCGTGCGCAGCACGACATAACGAGGGTGATGAATGGAAGGGAGCATGGGCGAATGCTCCCTGCTGAATCGAAATAGTCCACCTTGGCCTAATTGCGCTATGATAGCCGAAAACTGACTTCGGCACTCTTTAACATAACAACATGGTTTTCGATTGTCGGTCGAAAAGAGGCAGTGGAATCATACGGGGAAATGGTAATGGCAACATACAAGGAATTGCTTGCCCAATTGGATGATTTGAAGCAGCAGGCGAAGACCGCACGCGCGGTCGAGTTGCCCGACGTGCTTGTCGAACTGCGCAAGAAGATCGTCGCGTACGGTCTCACGCAAAAAGATCTGTTCCCGCCTCGCCTCGGGCGGCCGAAGAAAGTCGACGCGCTGCCGAGGCCGCGCTATCGCGATCCGGACACGGGCGCGACATGGACGGGGCGCGGCCGCGCACCCGCCTGGATCGCCGGGCAGGACCGCGAGCGGTTCCTGGTCGATTAGCGCGCCGGCTGCGATCGCACGGCGCCGCCGGCGTCAGCGCGCGGCGTCCGCATGTGCGATCCCGAAGCGCTCGTTGTGCCCGACGCCGTTCAGATAGTAGTTGCCGATCGCCGCTTCGCGAACGATCGCCGGATTGTGCGAAGCGAGCACGCGCGCGTTGCGCCAGTGGCGATCGAAGCGGCGCGTCTCGCTCGTCGCCGATGCGCCGCCCACTTCGAACAGCAGCGTCGCGGCCTCGAGCGTCTGCGCGAGCACGATCTGCTGCGCCTGGAATGCCTGGATGTCGACGCGCACGTATGCATCTTCGGTCGCGCTGCCCGCTGCGCGCGCGGCGGACAGGTCGTCGAGCGTGCGTGCGATCGCCGCGACGAGGCTCTGCGTCGAATACGCGAGGCTCGCGAGCCGCCCGATCACGCGCTGCACGAGCGGATCGTGACGCGGGCTCGACGCGCCCGGCACGCCGAACGTGCGCGTGCGGTCGCGCGTGAAGGCGACCGCGTCGCGCAGCACCGCGCGCGTGATGCCCGCGAGATTCGCGAGATGCAGCGTCTGGAAATACGCGGTCAGCAGGCTGTTGCTGCGCGGCTGCGATGCATCGAAGCGCCGATAGATGTCGTCCGGCGCGACCTCGGCGCGCGTGAAGCGCGTCGTGCCGCTGCCCGTCAGGCGCTGGCCGAAGCCGTCCCAATCGTCGAGGCGCTCGACGCCCGGCGCGCCGGCCGGCACGAGCACGCGCAGGTCCGTATCGCCGTCGTTCGCGGTCACGTCGATCCAGTCCGCGTACAGCGTGCCTGTCGTGTAGTACTTCTCGCCGTCGAGATACAGCTTGCCGTTCTCTCGCGACAGCCGCACGGTGTTGCTCGTGACGGCGGCCCGCTCCGCGGTCGCGCCGCCGACGATCGTTCCGCGCGCGATGCGCGCGAACCAGCGGTCGCGCAGCGCGTCGTCGGCGCTCTCGTGCAGCATCTCGACGAAGCCGCCGTGCACGCGCAGGATCTGCGGCAGATTCGGATCGGCTTCGCCGAGCCGCGAGAGCAGCGCGAAGAACGGCGCGAGGCCGATGCCGCCGCCGCCCGCGGCCGTCGGCACGCGCAGCTTCGTGAAGCCCGCCGCGCGCAGCCACTCGACAGGTTCGTACGGCAGCTCGCGATGCTGGTCGCGCGCGACCGCGCCTTGCGCGATCCGGTCGAATATCGGGGCGAAGCGGCGGATCAGCGGATCGTCGTCGAACAGGCGCGCGGCGTCGGCGATCTTGCTGTCGTGCGCGTCGGCGTGTGACGGGGCGGCGGGCGTCGTGGTCCGCCGCAGCGTGGAATCGGGGCTGGAAATGGCCATCGGAGGTCCTGGCAGGGATGGGCGCGAAAAACAACCACGTTAAACGGAGCGCGCCCGCCCGGACAACGAACGAATCGTGCGATGCTTATGCGGCGCGAACGGGCGCGCGCGGCATGCCGCGCTTTCGCTCGCGCGCGCAAGGTGCGCGACTGCGCGCCCACGGCAGCGATCAACGGCCGAAACTCGCCACGTGCCGCTTCGCCGCCTTGCTTCGCGCAGGAATCCACGTCGCGGCGAAGAGCGCGAGGGCGAACCAGCCGAGCGCGACGTCGCCGACCAGGTGGATGCGCTCGCCCGGCATCACCAGGCCCTGCACGAACATCAGCCCGAAATGGGCGGCGTTCGCGACGACCGTGAAGTCGAGAAACAGCTTGTGCTCGAACGGATCGCTGGCGGCTTCCCACAGAAAGACGCCCCAGGCGACATAGACGGCCGAGATCATCAGTTCGTAGTGCTCGCCGCCGCCGTGCGCGCCGCCCCAGCGCACGAGGCGCAGCGCCAGCAGGCCGATGGGATCGCTCGCGATCCGATGGTCGATGCCGAGCAGGATCGTGACGATCGCCGTGCCGAAGAACAGCACGAAGCTGACGCCGAGCAGGCGGGTGATCAGCGATAGCCAAGGGGAGGCTTGCGGCCGGCCGCGCCCCTGAGACGAAGTCGAAGACATGAAATGCACCGTTTGGGTGAGATCGTTCGAGGCGCGAGCGTTTCGGCGCGCGGCCGATGCGCTCGCGACTGCGAAAGACGCGGCGTTCAGCTCGCCTGCATGTTCATCGGATGCAGCGGGATGCGCCGCGGCGCCGCTTGCGCCGCATATCGCGCGTTGCTGGCATCGATGTTCGCGAGCAGCCGTTCGAGCTGCGCGAAGTGCCTGCGGTTGTCGTGCTGCCACGGATGGAAGCCGGGCTTGAAGTAGGCGAGCGTGCTCGGCACCAGATGGATGAAGCCTTTCACGAAGAACCGCGCGAACGCCCACTTGCCCGTGACCTTGCCGTGCATCCGCCGGTGCGCGTTCATGAACGCCATGTGGAAATAGAAGTTCGTGCCCCAGAACACGGCGCTCGTGAGCAGCATCGAACCGACGCGCATCAGATAGCGCGTCGGCCCCGGTTTCATCACCGCGTTCCACACGTCGAACGCGACCGCCTTGTGCTCGGTCTCTTCCATCGAGTGCCACAGCCACATGTTCGCGTATGCGTCGGCCGAGTCGTGGAAATGCTCGAAGTTGCTGAGCAGCATGTCGGTCATGATCGCCGTGTAGTGCTCGAATGCGATCGTCTGTGCGAGCTGCAGCGGCGGCGGCAAGAGCTTGCGCATCAGTCCCGTGAATTTCCAGAAGCCGCGGTCGAGCCGATGCGCGGGATAACCGGCCGCTTCGGCGACGTCGTTGAACTCGACGTGCTCGCGACTGTGCATCGCTTCCTGCCCGATGAAGCCCTGAACCTGCTTCAGCAGTTCGGGGTCCTGAATGCGGTCGCGGTAGTGACGGACCGAGTCGATGAAAAAGCGCTCGCCCGCGGGGAACATCAGCGACAACGCGTTGAAGTAATGCGTGTTGGCCACGCCGTTCACGTGCCAATCGCCAATGCGATCGGGCGGAAGGGCGAAGCGAACGTCACGACGGACAATGGCAGGCATCGGGTCTCTCCATATCAATACGAATCGACGGCGCGTCCGCATCGATGCGGCGCATCGCGGGCGGACACGGACGGTAGATCCGTCCACGTTCCGTTCGCGGAATCGTGGCGGCTCTTTTTGATAACGATCGTTATTCAACGAACGCTACGCCGCGATTTGATCTCCGTAAACTGAGTCAGTGTTAGATGTAATTATTTGCAGCGAAGAAGCAAGGCTGGCGGTCGGTGGCGGGCGGGTGGTCGGCTCGGAGGGCGACTCGTGGGCCGGCGCGAAATAGAACGCTCGCGCGTATCGGCGCGCGGCCGGTGCTTGGTGCGTTGCCGCATTCGCCCGGCAGCGAGGCGCGGTCCATCGCATTGCGTTGCAACACGGCAGCGCAGCGTGCGGCGCACGACGTCGCGTCGCGCCTCGCGAATCCGCGCGAGGCGCCGGACGAATCCCGGCGTCGCGCCACGTCGTCCGTTGCAGGCGATCCCGCCGCCGCGCGCTTAGCGCCGCCGCGCATATCGATCTGCGGATAAATTCGTGGCGACGCGCATTCGATCGGCCGAGAATCGCCGGCATTCCCAACGACTTGCCTCGCGTGCGAGGCCGACCGCCGATGAGCCGAGATCTGCTGCTCCTGCTGGAACCCGGATTCGCCGATCCCCAACACCCGGGCGAGCGTTTCGTCTGTCCCGGCAGCGTGCCGATCGAGGGCCTGCTTGCGAGCGATCCGTCGAGGCAGGCACGCCTCGACATTCGCCGGCTGCCGTTCGCGCGGCCGCGCGAAGCGGCGATCGCTGCGCTCGATGCCGATCACCAGGGGCTGCCGGTGCTCGTCCTCGGCGACGACGCGCCGCCGCCCGACGACGCGCTCGCGCTCGGCGGCAAGCGTTTCGTCACCGATTCGCGCCGCATTCTCGAACTGCTCGCCGAACGGCACGGCTTTCCGAAGCTGCACTGAACGGCGCCGCCGCGCCGCGGTCCGACGGCGTCGCGGCATCCGGCTCCGCGTGTCGCCACGGCGCCGTCGTCCCGGCGCCGCTGCTCGCCTTCATCGATGACATACGTCCTGACGCGGCCGCCGCGCCGTCAACTGCATCTGAACGTCAACATCCTGCACTCGGGCTTCGTGCCGTCCGCATGGCGGATCGACGAAGCCGATCCGCGCGCGTTCGTCGACGTCTCGCATTACGTGCGCGTTGCGCGGATCGCCGAGGCCGCGAAGTTCGACGCGGTGTTTCTCGCGGACAACGCATCGATCGTCGATCAGATCGACTTCCGCCCGATCACCGCGCTCGAACCGACGATCCTGCTCGCGATGATCGCCGCGGCGACAACGCACATCGGCCTCATCGGCACCGCGTCGACGAGCTACAACGAGCCGTTCAATCTCGCGCGCCGCTTCGCGTCGCTCGATCATGCGAGCGCCGGACGCGCCGGCTGGAACGTCGTGACGACGGCCGACGCCGGCTCCGCGCGCAATTTCGGCCTCGACGCGGTGCCCGACCATGCGGCGCGCTATGCGCGCGCGGCCGAGTTCGTCGATGTCGTGAAGGCGCTGTGGGACAGTTGGGACGACGACGCGCTCGTCGGCGACAAGGCGAGCGGCCGCTTCGTCGATACGGCGAAGGTGCGGCCGATCGCGCATCGCGGCGCGCATTTCCGCGTGCAGGGGCCACTGAACCTGCCGCGTCCGCCGCAGGGGCATCCGGTGCTCGTGCAGGCGGGCGGCTCGGCCGACGGGCGCGCGTTCGCGGCGCGGCACGCGGAGGCGGTGTTCTCGGCATCGCAATCGCTCGACGAGGCGCTCGGCTACGCGCGCGAGCTGAAGGCGGCGGCGGCCGGGTTCGGCCGCGACGACATCAAGGTGCTGCCGGGCCTGACGACGATCGTCGGCGCGACCGAGGCCGATGCGCAGCGCCGCCGCGACGAGCTCATCGATCTGATCCCGCTGCGCTACGGCCTGAACCGGCTCGCGGGCACGCTCGGCGTGCCGGTCGAGCGGCTCGCGCCCGATGCGCCGCTGCCCGACGATCTCGTGCTGCCGGACGGCGGCAACGGCAACCACACGTTCTTTCATGCGACGCTCGCGAGCGCGCGGCGGCACGGCTACACGGTGCGCGAGCTGATCCGCGCGATGGCGGGCGGCGGCGGGCATCGGGTGATCGTCGGCACGCCCGAGCAGATCGCCGACGACATCGCGCACTGGTTCGACGCCGGCGCGGCCGACGGCTTCAACCTGATGCCCGACGTGCTGCCGGGCGGGCTGCAGGATTTCGTCGACGGCGTCGTGCCGATCCTGCGGCGGCGCGGGCTTTTTCGCGCCGAATACGAAGGGGCGACGCTGCGCGACCATCTAGGTCTTTCTCGGCCGGTGAGCGCGGGGGCGCGCGAACGCGCGTGATGCTCGGCTCGCCCGGGCGGGCCTTTGTTCATTGACCGTTTCCGCGTGCGCCGTTTCGCCGTTTCGCCGCGCGGCGCGCAAACCGTCGCGCAGCGAAACGGCGGCACGGGTATCATTCGACGCTTCCCACCCTCGCGCGGCGGCGGCATGCCGCGCTCACTACAAGATACCCATGAGCCTGCAGAAGATCATCTACGACACGGACCCGGGCGTCGACGATTCGATGGCGCTCGTGTTCCAGGCGCTTCATCCGGACATCGAGCTGCTCGGCGTGACGAGCGTGTTCGGCAACGCGACGATCGACACGACGACCCGCAACGCGCTCTATCTCGCGGGCCGCTTCGCGCCCGGCGTGCCTGTCGCGCGCGGCGCGGCCGCGCCGCTGCGGCGGCCGGCGCCCGAGCCGCTCGGCGGCATCCACGGCGACGACGGCCTGGGCAACACGGGCCTCGCCCTGTCCGTCGACGCCGCGCGCGCGCCGAACCTCGACGCCCGGCCCGCGCATCGCTTCATCATCGACACGGTGCGCGCGCATCCGCACGAAGTCACGCTGCTCGCGGTCGGGCCGCTCACGAACCTTGCGCACGTGCTCGCCGAGGATGCGGAAGTCGCGACGCTCGTCAAGCAGGTCGTCATCATGGGCGGCGCGTTCGGCACGGCGGGCGTGCTCGGCAACGTGTCGCCCGCCGCCGAGGCGAACATCGCGGGCGACCCCGACGCGGCGGACATCGTGATGTCGGCGTCGTGGCCGCTCGCGATCGTCGGGCTCGACGTCACCCAGGCCACGATCATGACGGCCGAGTATCTGGCCGCGCTGCGCGACGAAGCGGGCGACGCCGGCCGCTTCGTGTGGGACGTGTCGCGCCACTACGAGGCGTTCCATCGCGCGAGCGCGGGGCTCGCCGGGATCTATGTGCACGATTCGTCGGCGGTTGCATACGTGGTCGCGCCTCAGTTGTACAGGACGCGCACGGGCCCGGTGCGCGTGCTGACGAGCGGCATCGCGGCCGGCGAGACGATCCAGAAGCCGGCGACGATGACCGTGCCCGCGCCGGACTGGGACGGACGGCCGTCGCGCGATGTGTGCATCGGCGTCGACGCGGACGCGATGCTCGCGCTCTACCGCAAGACGCTAATCGGCTGACGGGCGGCGCGCGATCCGCCGCCCGTCACGTGCCGAAGCCGATCGCCTGCAGAAAGCGCTCGAACGTCGCCGCATCCGCGTACGACTTCTGCGTGCCGAAGCCCGTCACCGAATGCGCGGCGTACGCGGACGCGAGCCGCATCGCGGCGGGCACGTCGAGCGCCGCCGCGTAGTGGCGTGCGAAGCAGCCGATGTACGCGTCGCCCGCGCCCGTCGTGTCGCGCGCGTCGACGGCAACGGGCGGCACGCGCACGACGCCCGCGCGCGACACGAGGAGCGATCCCTTTTCTCCAAGCGTGACGATCACGTGCTTCACCCCGCGCTCGACGAGCGAGCCCGCTGCGCGCTCGATCGCGTCGGGCGTATCGGTCGGCATGCCCGACACGAGCGCGAGCTCAGTCTCGTTCGGCACGAGGAACTCGAGCTTCGCCAGCCGCGCGAAGTCGAGATCCGGCACGCCGGGCGCGGGATTCAGCAGCACCGGGATGCCGCGCGCGGCGGCGAAATCGATTGCGTAGTAGACCGTCTCGATGTCGATCTCGAGTTGCAGCACGACGAGGCGGCTCGCCTCGATCTGCGCGGCGGCCGCGTCGATGTCGGCCGGTTGCAGGTGCCGGTTCGCGCCCTTGACGATCAGGATCCGGTTGCGCGAATCGGGGCTCACGAAGATCGGCGCGACGCCGCTCGATACGCCGGGCACGCGGCGCACGTGCTCGATGTCGACGCCGAAGCGCTCGAAGTTGCGCAGCGTGTCCTCGGCGAACAGGTCGTCGCCGACCTTCGACACCATTGCGACGCGCGCGCCCAGCTTCGACGCGGCCACCGCCTGGTTCGCACCCTTGCCGCCGCAGCCGAGCTCGAAGTTCGGCGCTTCGAGCGTTTCTCCGTCGGCGGGCATCCGCGTGACGTAGGTCACGAGATCGACCATGTTGCTGCCGATGACGGTGATCGTCTCCATCAGTCGTGTCCTCGGAAGGGAAGTGTTGTCGTGATTGTTGAACGCGCGTCGAACGCGCGTCGGGCGGGCGCCTTGCGGCGGTCGCATTCGAATGGAATCACATCGACGGCGCGCGCTCAATTGTTTTTGCGAACGCGATGCGGAGCGATCGATACGGGCGCTCGCATTCGCCTGTCGGAGACGCGTGCGACGGCCGGTTGGGCGAGCGGGGCGCGCCGGCTCGACGTGGCCGATGGCCGAGCCGGACGGTGTCGCCTGGCGCGCCGGGCCGGCCGGACATCGCGATCGAGAAGCCGGTGCCGGGCGTCACATGCGCGAGCGGCTCGGACAGTTCGATCGGGTGCAGCACGGGGGTTCTGAACGGCTCGCCGCATCGGGCGCCGCATCGCGGGTGCGCTTCGCGCTCGCGCGGGCGGCACGCTTCGCGAAGCCGCGCGACGCGAAGCGATTGCACGCGCGCGCCGGCGGCCGGCCGTGCGCTATCATTCGCGGATGACCCGTCCGGCCGAGGTTTTCCGTCCCCGTAATCGGGGCGGCGCCATTGGCCGATTCTGACCGCCGAAGCCCGTGCCGCCCGATCCGTCGTCTCCTCCCGCGTTCTATTACCTGTCGAACTTCGAGCGTGCGCTCGCGTGGCTCGTCGAGCGCTACGACGACGTGCTCGACGCCGACGAGCACGCGTTCGTCGCCGCGTTCGGCGCGCTGCCGCGCGCGTCGCGCGCGCTGCTCGTGCGGATGCTGATGCGCAAGGGGCCGATGTTTCGTGCGAGCAAGCTCGTCTATGACGAGATCGGCTGTCCGCACGCGGCCGCGGCGCCGCTCGTCGCGCTCGGCTGGATCGATCCGGAGCCGGCGCTTTCGCTCGACGCGCTGTTCGCGCTCGCGACGAAGCCCGAGCTGCGCGACGCGTTTCCCGATGCGCCCGCGAGCGGCGCGATCCGCAAGGCCGACTGGCTCGACGCGCTGCGCGCGCGCTACGACGGCGAGCGCCCGTGGGCGCGATGGCTGCCGTCGATCGACGATCGCGTGCTGCGCGTGACGGTCGATGCGCTCTGCAACCGGCTGCGGCTGATGTTCTTCGGCAATCTGCATCAGGACTGGTCGGAGTTCGTGCTCGCCGACCTTGGGCTGCTGCAGTACGAGACGGTCGCGTTCGCGCCGTCGTCGCGCGCGTTCCAGCGGCGCGGCGACGTCGACGCGTATCTGCAACTGCACGCATGCCGCGAGCAGCTCGAAGCCTGGCCCGTTGACGCGCCGCTTGCGCCGCTCGTCGACGCGGCGGCCGCGGTCGACTGCGGGAACGCGTGGCTCGCGATGCGCCGCGCGAAGCTGGCGTTTGCGATCGGCCAGGCGTGCGAGCGCCGCGCGGACTGGGGCGGCGCGCTCGCCGCGTATGCCTCGAGCGCGTGGCCCGGCAGCCGGCAGCGGCGCGTGCGCGTGCTCGAACGCTGCGAACGCTTCGGCGCGGCGCTCGCGCTCGCCGACGAAGCGGCGCGCACGCCCGAAAACGAAGCGGAGGCGCAGCAGATCGCGCGGATGCTGCCGCGGCTGCGGCGGCGCGTCGGCTTGCCGGCCGTGCGCGCCGCGCATGCGCAGGAGATTCCGCGCGACGGCATCGAGCTCGCGCATCCCGGCGTGCCGTATCCGGTCGAATACGTTGCGCGCGATCACCTGAGCCGCGCGGACGCGCCCGTCTTCTACGTCGAGAACGCGCTGATCAACTCGCTGTTCGGGCTGCTGTGCTGGGAGCCCGTGTTCGCCGCGGTGCCGGGCGCGTTCTTCCATCCGTTCCAGCGCGGGCCGGCCGACCTGCACGCGCCCGATTTCCGCGCGCGCCGCGCCGCGCAGTTCGACGCATGCCTCGCGCAGCTCGACGGCGCGCGATACCGCGACACGATCCGTCGGCACTACAGGCAGAAGATGGGCGTGCAGTCGCCGTTCGTGTTCTGGGGCGTGCTCGACGGCACGCTGCTCGAGCACGCGCTCGCGTGCCTGCCCGCCGAGCACCTGCGGCTGTGGTTCGAGCGGCTGCTCGACGACGTGCGCGGCAACCGCTCGGGGCTGCCCGACCTCGTGCGCTTCTGGCCCGCCGAGCGCCGCTACGAGCTGATCGAAGTGAAGGGCCCGGGCGACCGGCTGCAGGACAATCAGATTCGCTGGCTCGACTACTGCGTGCGGCACCGAATGCCGGTGCGCGTGATCGACGTGCGCTGGAGCGGCGACGCGCAAGCGCCGTCGCGGGACGAGGAGGCGCTCGCGTGAGCTACGTCGTCGCGGTGCGCGCGATGTGCGAATTCACCGCGCGCGAGGGCGATCTCGATCTGCGCTTCACACCCGCGCCGAGCGCGCTCGAAGGCATCGCCGGGCATGCGACGGTCGCGGCGCGGCGCGGCGCCGGCTACGAGAAGGAGATCGCGCTGTCGGGCGAGCATCGCGGCCTCACGGTGCGCGGCCGCGCGGACGGCTACGATCCGGCGCTGAACCGCGTCGAGGAAATCAAGACGCATCGCGGCGATCTCGCGAGGATGCCCGCGAACCAGCGCGCGCTGCATTGGGCGCAGGCGCGCGTGTACGGGCATCTGCTGTGCGAATCGCGCGGGCTCGCGGAGCTGAGCGTCGCGCTCGTCTATTTCGATGTCGGGACGCTGCGCGAGACGGTGCTGACCGAAACGCACACGGCCGCGACGCTGAACGCGTGCTTCGCCGAGCAATGCGAGCGTTTCGTCGACTGGGCGGCGCGCGAGGACGCGCATCGCGTCGCGCGCGATGCGGCGCTGCGCGCGCTCGCGTTTCCGCACGCGCGCTTTCGCAGCGGCCAGCGCGAGCTCGCGGTCGCCGCCTATCGCGCCGCGCGCGACGGCCGCGCGCTGCTCGCGCAGGCGCCGACGGGCATCGGCAAGACGCTCGGCGCGCTGTTTCCGCTGCTGAAGGCGTGCGGGGAAGCGCATCTGGACCGGCTCTTCTTCCTGACCGCGAAGACGCCCGGCCGCGCGCTCGCGCTCGACGCGGCCGACACGCTGCGCGCGGCCGCGGACGGCGCGCTGCCGCTGCGCGTGCTGGAACTCGTCGCGCGCGACAAGGCGTGCGAGCATCCGGACGCCGCGTGCCACGGCGAATCGTGCCCGCTCGCGCGCGGCTTCTACGATCGGCTCGCGGCCGCGCGCGCCGCCGCGCTCGAACACGGCCGGCTCGATCGCGCGACCGTGCGCGCGGCCGCGCTCGCGCACGATATCTGCCCGTACTATCTCGCGCAGGAGCTCGCGCGCTGGTGCGACGTCGTCGTCGGCGACTACAACTATTACTACGACGGCAGCGCGTTGCTGCATGCGCTCGCGCAGCAGAACCAATGGCGCGTCGGCGTGCTCGTCGACGAGGCGCACAACCTGCTCGACCGCGCACGCGGGATGTACAGCGCGGCGCTCGACCAGCGCGAGCTCGCCGGCGTGCGCAAGCTCGCGCCCGCGCCGCTCGCGAAGGCGCTCGAGCGCCTGAACCGCGAATGGAATGCGCTCAATCGCGAGCAGGCGGGCGCGTACGCCGTGCATCCGGACGTGCCGCCGCGCGTGCTGTCGGCCGCGCAGAACCTGATCGGGCGCTTCTCGGAGCTCGCGGCGCAAGTGCCGCTCGCGCTCGACGATGCGGTGCTGCGCTTCTGTTTCGACGCGATTCATTTCGTCGCGCTCGCCGAGCAGTTCGGCACGCATTCGATCTTCGATGCGACGCGCGTGCGCGCGCCGGCGCCGCGCCGCGGCGGCAACGCGTCGATCCTCTGCGTGCGCAACGTGATTCCCGCCGACTTCCTCGCGCCGCGCCACGAAGCCGCGCGCGCGACCGTGATGTTCTCGGGCACGCTGAGCCCGTTCGATTTCTACCGCGACACGCTCGGGTTGCCGGACGACACCGGCACGCTCGACGTCGACGGGCCGTTTCGCGCCGAGCAACTGACGGTGAAGGTCGCGTCGCACGTGTCGACGCGCTGGCGCGACCGCGAGCGCTCGCTCGAGCCGATCGTCGAGCTGATCGCCGCGCAGTACGCGGCGCGGCCGGGCAACTATCTCGGATTCCTGAGCAGCTTCGAGTATCTGCAGCAGGTCGTCGCGCGGCTGCGCGAGCGCCATCCGGCGCTGCCCGTCTGGGAGCAGGCGCCCGGCATGGACGAGGCCGCGCGCGACGCGTTTCTCGCGCGCTTCGAGCCGCACGGGCAGGGCATCGGCTTCGCGGTGCTGGGCGGCGCGTTCTCGGAGGGCGTCGATCTTGCCGGCGACAGGCTGATCGGCGCGTTCGTCGCGACGCTCGGGCTGCCGCAGGTCAACGACGTCAACGAGGAGATGCGGCGCGCGATGGATGCGCGCTTCGGCCGCGGCTACGACTACGTCTACCTGTTTCCGGGCTTGCGCAAGGTCGTGCAGGCGGCGGGGCGGGTGATTCGCACCGAGCACGACGAGGGCGTGCTGCATCTGATCGACGACCGCTTCCGGCGCAGCGAAGTGCGGCTGCTGCTGCCGCGCTGGTGGCGGCTGAGCTGACGCGACGGCCGCGCGGATCGCCCATCGTGCGGCATGTGCGGCATGCGCGGCATCGTTCGAGCTGCCCGGCGTCTCAACCCGCTTCGCGCTTTCCCAGCGATTGCCTCAACCAGTCGGCGAGCCGCTGCGCGCCGTCCGGCAGGTCCGCATTCGCGCGCGTGCACAGATAGTAGTCGCGGCCGTCGTCGAGCGTGTGGTCGAACAGCGTGACGAGTTCGCCGTTCGCCAGTTCCCGCTCGATCAGCGGCACGCGCAAAAGCGCCGCGCCGAGCCCCGCGCGCGCTGCGGCGAGCGTCAACTGACCATCCTCGAACAGGGGGCCGACCGTGCGCGTGACGTGTTTCACGCCCGCGCGCTGGAACCAGTTGACCCACGTATTGCGATCCTCGTCGTGCACGAGCGGCGCGGCGGCGAGGTCGGCGGGCCGCCTGAACGGCCCTTGGCGGCGCGCGAACGCGGGGCTGCATACGGGCACGACCGCGCCCGACACCAGCCGCTCGCACCGATAGCCGCGCCAGTCGCCGACGCCGACGCGGATCGACAGGTCCGACGCGTCACTCAGGTAGTTGCGGTGGTGCGCGTACAGCACCGTCACGTCGACGTCCTGGTTCTCCGCGAGGAACGCGTGCAGGCGCGGGACGAACCAGCCGGTTCCGAACAGCGGAATCAGGCTGATCGTGATCTGCCGCAGCGACGAGCGGTCGCGAACGGAGCCGGTCGCGCTGCGCAGCACCGAGAACGCGGCGCTGATCGACCGGTAGTAGTCGCGCCCTTCGTCGGTGAGCCTGAGCGTGCGGCCGTCGCGCAGCGTGAGCGGCGTCTGCACGAAAGTCTCCAGCAACTGCAACTGGTGGCTGACCGCGGACGGCGTGATGTCGAGCTCGGCCGCCGCAGCCGTGACCGAGCCGACCCGCGCGAACGCCTCGAACGCGCGCACGGCGCGCAATGGCGGATCATTGGTCAATCGTTCGATATTTTTCATGTATCGAATTTTATCGAAACGTCTTTCGTTGCGAAAATGAAAAAAACTGGCTTGAATACAATGTCTTAATGCGCTGGCGCGGTATCGGCATAAATATCGAACAATTGAATATTTGCGGCCATTGATTCCAGATATTTAATATTTTTCATGTGTGGTGCGCGCTCTTCATATTTCTCTTCGATCTCCAGGTTCCGCTCCCAGATGAAATTTCCCGCCATGTTGCCGCCCGGCGTCGCGCTTTGGGGTGCCGCCGTCTTTTCCGCGTCCGCCGCGCAAGCGCAAGCGCCTGCCCACGCAGCCGAATCCGCTGAATCCGGCGAGGTCGGCCGGCTCGCGCCGCAGACGGAGCTGATCGGCCTCGCCGCGCCGCTGACCGGCCCGCCGGCGCGTATCGGCAAGGATCTGCAGAACGGCGCACAGCTCGCGCTCGACGACGCGAACAGCCGCCATCCGACGCTCGGCGGCAAGCCGGTCGTGTACCGGCTCGTCGCCGCCGACGACCAGTCCGACCCGCGCGCTGCGGTGACGGTCGCGCAGCAGCTCGTCGAGCGGCGGGTGATCGGCGTCGTCGGGGCACCAGTACACGCGGCAAGGCTATCCGACCGCGCTCCGGATCGTCGGCCATGACGACGCGAGCGGCGCGTATGCGGGCGCGGACGTCGTGAAGACGCTGGGCGTGAAACGGATCGCCGTGATCGACGAGCGCACCGCGTTCGGCGCGGGGCTCGCGGATCGGTTCGTGAAGAGCGTGGACGCGAACGGCGGCGCGATCGCGTTCGACGCCGAAGGCAATCTGCGCGACCCGGCGTTCACGATCTATCGCGCGGGCGGCGGCAAGTGGGTGGCGGTCGATGTGCTGGGCGGCGTCGGCGCGAACGGCAACGCTGCGGGCGGCGCGCAATCGGGCTCGTCCGGTTCGACGGGCTCGGCGGGCTCGACGAAAGTCGCGAACGCATCGAAATGACGGCAATCCAGGAGACACACCGATGACGATCATTCCCATCCATCCGGCCGCGGGCGGCGCGGCGGACGACGAGCCGCTCGGCATCCTCGCGCGGCGGCGCATCGAGGCGGAGATCATCAAGCCGATCTACGAGATCATGAAGCGCGAGTTCGGCGTCGAGCGCGCGCAGGCGGTGATCGCGGAGGCGGTGCGCGGCGCGGCGCTCGACGCGGGTCGCGCGTTCGCCGCGAAGGAGCTGGGCGGCACGAGTATCGCGTCGTTCGCCGCGCTGCATGCGCTGTGGGAGAAGGACGATGCGCTCGACGTCGACGTGCGCCACGCGGACGACACGCATTACGACTACGACGTGCGCCGCTGCGCGTATGCGCAGATGTATCGCGAGATGGGCCTCGCCGAGATCGGGCATCTGCTGAGCTGCGCGCGCGACAGCGTGTTCATCGAGGGCTACGACCCGCGCATCGAGCTGACGCGCACGCGCACGCTGATGCAGGGCGGCACGCATTGCGATTTTCGCTACCGGATGGCGGAGCCGGGGCGGGGCGGCGTGGGCGAAGCACAGGCGCAGGCGCAGACGGAGGCACAGACGCAGACGCGCGAGTCGACCGGGCCGACGGAGTCGTCGCCGGGGCTTCGAACGAGGTCTTCGCCGGAATCCCGGGCGGCCGGCGACGCGCCGGGCGCTCGTCCCTCATCCCCGCCCACGCCCGATCGGGACGCCGCCGCATCGTCGCCCGCCGGCGCGCGCGCGAACCCGGGGGCAAGCGATGCGGCGCGGTGACCGCCTGAATCAACGCTTACAACAATCTTCACAAACTGATTCCAATAATTGCGATATGCTTTCATATTACGAATGACCATGAAATAAACCAACCACACAAACGGGGGTAATTCGATGGCGATCACCCAAACGGGGACCAATGCGCTGCTGGCGGCCAATACGCAAAGCGATGTCTGGTCGCAAATACAGGATGCCGCGCAGTCGCTGATCAACGGCGCCACGGGCAAGACGGCAATGGACGTGAGCGGGCTCGTGTCAGTGCTCGTCAACGCGAAGACGGCGGGCCAGGCCGCGGAGATCAAGAACCAGGCGGCCTGGAACAGCACGCAGATCTCGGCGCTCGGTGCGCTCAAGCTCGCGCTCAGCAACCTGAAGACGGGTGTCGAGCCGCTGTCCGACGGCATGCTCGCGCAGCAATTCACGTCGAAGGCGAGCGGCAAGGGGCTCGCCGCGACGATGGACAAGGGCACGGTCGCCGGCAGCTATCAGGTCGAGGTCAAGCAGATCGCGCGCTCGCAGACGCTCGTGTCGGCCGGCTTCGATCCGAAGCAGCAGCTCGGCTCAGGCACGCTGACGCTCAAGGTCGGCGACCGCTCGACGTCGATCGACATCGACGCGGCGAACAACACCCCCGCCGGCATCGCGGCCGCGATCAACTCGGCGAAGAACAACCCCGGCGTGACCGCGACGGTCGTGACGGGCACCGACGGCGCGCACCTCGTGCTGCGCTCGAGCGCGTCGGGCAGCGCGAACGTGATCAACGTGAGCGTGGCGAACGTGAAGGACGACGCGGGCCTGTCGGGGCTCGCGGTCCAGTCGACGGCCGACGGCAAGGGCGGCAAGTCGGCGATCACGTCGGCGGGCGACGCATGGAAGCAAAGCGACTTCGCGCAGGATGCGATCGTCACGGTGGGCGGCGTGATCACCGCGCGCAGCGCGGACAACGCGGTCAAGGGCGTGATCGCGGGCGTGACGATCAACGTGACCGAGGAGGCGATCGGCGCACCGCAGACGCTGTCGATCGCCCGCGACATCGACGGCCAGGCGCGCACGGTGACGAACTTCGTCGACCTGTACAACTCGATGATCGGCACGATGGGGCAGCTCACGTCGTTCGACAAGACGGCGAAGCCGGGGCAGCAGGGCGGCCCGATGATCGGCGATTCGATGCTCAACGGCATTCGCAATTCGCTTGCGCACATCGTCGGCGGCGGCGTGCCGCACGGCGACAACAAGCGCGCGTCGCTCGCGGCGCTCGGCATCACGTTCGCGCGCCCCGGCGACAAGCAGCCGGAAGGCTCGCTGATCGTCGACAAGGCCAAGCTGAACGAAGCGCTGCAGAACGATTCGCAGGCGGTGGAGGCGCTCTTCAACAAGACGAACGGCATCGGCGCGCAGGTCACGAAGGCGCTCGACGTGCATTTGCGCAAGGACGGTTCGTTCGACATCCGCTCGAATGCGATCGACCGCGACATGAAGAGCATCGCGCAGCGGCAGGCGCGGCTCGAGACCTACGCCACGCAGTTGACCGCGCAGTACAAGGCGCAGTTCACCGCGCTCGACGCGCTGATGGCGCGGATGCAGCAGAACACCAACTATCTGACGCAACTGTTCGGCGGCGCGAACAGCTCGGGCGCGCTCGCGAACAACAAGTGACGCGAACGGGGGCGCGGCGGGCAAGGCCCGGTGTACTGCGCTCCTGCGGGAAGACCGGGGTTCGCGCGGTGCGAGCCTTGGCGTCTCGTCTCGGCGGCGGCCACGCGCGGCGGTAGTGCGCGTGGCCGCCGTTTTTCGTTTTGGTGTCGTCGCGCGTTTTGTCGATGCTCCGACGCCGTATCGCCGGGACGCGGTGCCGCGCGTCTACGCGTCCCACGCGGGCGTGTCGCCGAAACGCTCGGCGAGGAAATCGATCATCGTGCGCATCGCGAGCGGCATCTGCTTGCGCGACGCGTAGACCGCGTAGATGCCGAGATCGGGCGCCGCGCAGTCGGGCAGCACGCGCACGAGCGCGCCCGCGCGGACCGGCTCGGCCGCCGCGAACGTCGGCAGCAGCGCGACGCCGCCGCCCTTGATCGCCGCGCGCAACAGCACGAGCGCGTCGTTCGCGCTCAGATTGCCCTGCACGGGCACCGTCGCCGGCTCGCCGTCGCGCGTCAGGTGCCACAGGCTCTGCCCGAAATAGGCATACGTCAGGCAGTTGTGCCGCGCGAGATCGTGCGGCCGCTTCGGCGCGCCGTGCTCGGCCAGGTAGCCGGGCGACGCGCACAGCACCGAGCGGCACGTGCCGAGCCGCCGCGCGATCAGGCTCGGGTCGACCTCGTTCGTGATCCGGATGGCCAGATCGATCCGTTCGTCGACGAGATCGGCGGTGCGGTCGGTGACGAGCAGATCGACCGACACGGCCGGGTAGCGGGCCAGGTAGTCGAGCACCGCGTCGGTCACGTGCGTCTGCGCGAAGATCGCGCTCGCGGTGATCCTCAGCGCGCCGCGCGGCGCGTCGCCCGGCTCCGCGACGACGGTCGCGACGTGATCGGCGAGCCCGAGCATGTCGCGGCAGAGCGGCAGCATCTGCGCGCCCGCCGCGGTCAGCGTCAGGCGCCGCGTCGTCCGGTGCAGCAGCCGCGCGCCCGTCCATTGTTCGATGAACGCGACGTAGCGCGACGCCATCGCGCGCGACATGTCCAGATGCTGCGCGGCGGCCGATACGCTGCCGCGCTCGGCCGTTTCGACGAACACCCGCATCGCGGTGATTCGGTCCATATTCGCTCAATCCATGCAACAAATTGTCGACTCGTATATTCTATTTGATCGAATGGATATCGAATAGACTCGCTCCACTTTCCTTGTCTTGGCAAACGAGCGACCGCGATGAACCAATTCCAGCTTCAGTATTTCTTCGATCCGCTGTGCGGCTGGTGCTATGCGAGCGCGCCCGCGCTCGCCGGGCTCGACGCCGCGCACCCCGGCGTGCTCGAGCTGATGCCGTCGGGGCTCTTCACCGGCGAAGGCGCGCGCGAGCTGACGCCCGAATGGGGCGAGTACGCGTGGCGCAACGATCAGCGCATCGCGCAGATGACGGGCCAGCGCTTCACGCACGCGTATCGCGAGCAGGTGCTGCAGCGCGGCGGCGTGCGTTTCGATTCCGGGCCCGCGAACCGCGCATTGACCGCGCTGGGGGGCATCGACGCGCGGTTCGAGCGGCCGCTGCTCGAGGCGATCCAGCTCGCGCGCTACGTCGACGGCCTCGACACCGCGCGCCCGGACGTGCTCGCGCGCGTCGCGACGGACGTTGCGGCGCGGGCGGGCGGGGCGACGATCGACGCCGACGCGCTCGCGCGCCGGATCGACACCGACGCCGCGCTCGCGAGCGCGACGGCCGAACGCATCGCCCGCACGCAGCAGGCGATGCAGCGGCTCGGCTCGTCAGGCGTGCCGCAATTGCTGCTGACGGTAGGCGAGCGCGGCTACGTGCTGCACGGTGCGACCCTGTACGGCGGCGCGCAGGCGGCCGTCGCGGCGGTCGAGCGCGTGCTGCGGGAGGCTTGACGCGGGCGTCGGGTGTCGGGTAGTCCCGATTGCCTGATCGGCTGTTCGCCGCCCCGCCCGAGGGCCGGCGCGCCGACGCGGGCGACATCCGCTCAGTCGCGCACGCGGACGACGATCTTGCCGAACGGCCCGCGCTCGAGATGCGCGAACGCGCGCCGCGCGTCGCCGAACGCGTAGACCGTATCGATGACCGGCCTCAGCCGATGCGCGTCGATGGCCGCAACGAGCGCTTCGAGCGCGCGCCGGCTGCCGACTGAAATTCCGTGCAGCGTCGCGCGCCGCAACATCAGCGGCACCGCGTCGAGCCGAATCTCCGGCGACGCGAGCAGCCCGACCTGCGTGATCCGGCCGCCGTCCGCGAGCGCGCGGACCGACTGCCGGACGTTATCGCCGCCGATCAGCTCAATCACGTGGTCGACGCCGCGGCCGCGCGTCAGCTCGAGCGCGCGTTCGGCCCACGCCGGCGTGCGGGCCGTGTCGATCGTCGCCCACGCGCCGAGCGCTTCGGCGCGCGCGAGCTTCGCCGCATCGCGCGACGTGACGATCACGCGCGCGCCGAGCGCGGTGGCGATCTGCAAGCCGAACAGCGCGACGCCGCCCGTGCCCTGAACCAGCACCGTCTGATCCGGCTGCAACGCGCCGTCCTCGACGAGCGCGACCCACGCGGTCAGCGCGGCGATCGGCAGCGTCGACGCGTCGAGGTCGGACAGCGTGTCGGGCGCGCGCACCGCCGCGGACTCGTGCAGCAAGACGTAGTCGGCGAGCACGCCGGGCAGCGGCCCGCCGAGCGACAGGCCGTGCTCGCGCATCTCGGCGGGCGGCGCGCCGTCGAGCCATTGCGTCCAGAAGTTGCCGATCACGCGGTCGCCCGCGCGAAAGCGCGCGACGCGCGCGCCTGTCGTCACCACCTCGCCGCACATGTCGGATGCGGGCACGAACGGCATCGGCGGCCGCTGCGGCAGCAACTCGCCGTTCGCGACGAGCTTGTCGCGGTAGTTCAGCGATACGGCGGCGACGCGCACGAGCAGTTGCCCCGCGCCTGGCGACGGAATCGGGCGCTCGGCCTGTGCGAGCCTGTCGATGCCGAATTCGGGCAATTGCCATACGCGCATGGTGTCCGTCATGTTCTCCTCGCTGGATCGATTGAATGGGCTCGCCGCGAGGCGAGTCGCGATGACGCATTCTATTGAGGACATCTGCGCTCCAGTTGCGCTATGTTTTCGCAACACTGGATCTCCAAAGTCTCCAATCGAATACCGGATGAACATCACGCGGCTGAATCATTTGCAAGGCATGCTGGCCTTCGTTCATGCGGTGAGTGCGGGCAGCTTCACCGCCGCGGCTGCGCGGATGGGTGTGTCGAAATCGGCGGTGGGCAAGAGCGTCGCGAAGCTCGAGGCGCAGCTCGGCGTGCGCCTGTTCGACCGGACGACGCGCTCGCTCGGCCTGACGACGGAAGGCAGTCTCTATTACGCGAGCTGCGCGAAGATCCTCGACGAACTCGCGCATGCGGAATCCGCGCTCGCGCACCGCCGCCAGCAGGCGAGCGGCCCGCTGCGCGTGAGCCTGCCCGTGTCGTTCGGGCGGCGTTGGGTGCTGCCCGTGCTGCTCGACGTCGCCGAACGGCATCCGTTGCTGCGGCTCGATCTGTCGTTCACCGATCGGCCGGTCGATCTCGTCGACGAAGGGATCGATCTCGCGGTGCGGATCGGCGACCCGGGCGACAGCGCGAGCCTCGCGTGCCGCGGCCTGGGCCGGCAGCGTTCGGTGCCGGGCGCGTCGCCCGCGTATTTCGCGCGGCGCGGCCGGCCGCGAACGCCCGAGCAACTGCGCGAGCACGATTGCATCGTGTTCGCGCGCGACGGCCGCGTCGCGCCGTGGCTGCTCGCCGACGACAACGGCAGCCCGCTGGCGGCGGCGGTGCGGGCCGCGCACACGATCGGCCACGGCGACGCGCTGCTCGACGCGGCTGTCGCGGGCCTGGGCATCGCGTATCTGTCGACGTGGCTCGCGGCCGACGCATTGCGCGCCGGGCGGCTCGAAACCGTGCTGGCGGAGCGCGCGGTCGACGACATGCCGATCAACGTGCTGTGGCCGCATTCGCGCGCGCTCGCGCCTAAGGTGCGCGTGACGGTGGACGCGCTCGTCGGGCGCTTCACGCCGGCGCCGCCGTGGGCGGGCGACGCCGCGTGACGGCGGCCGCCGTCAGCTTGCCGGCCCCTGGTCGGCGCAGGGTCTTTCGAAATCAGGTTTAATCGGTTTGAGCCGCGCCGGCCGCGCGTTAGCATCGACGATTGAATCCACGCGCCACGCGCCACGCGCCACGCGCGCCGGCCGGACGCTCATCATCGAACGGAGAGAAAAGATGGCACTACGCTCACTCGGCACCTCGGCGATTCAAGTTTCGCCGCTCGTGTTCGGCGGCAACGTGTTCGGCTGGACCGCCGACGAGAACACGTCGTTCTCGTTGCTCGACGCGCTCGCCGATACCGGCATCAATTTCATCGACACGGCCGACGTCTATTCGGCATGGGCGCCCGGCAACCAGGGGGGCGAATCGGAGACGATCATCGGCAAGTGGCTCAAGCGCTCGGGCAAGCGCGACCAGGTCGTGATCGCGACGAAGGTCGGGCTGCTCGAAGCGCGGGCCGGCCTGTCGCGCGAGAACATCCTGAAGGCCGCCGACGATTCGCTGCGGCGCCTGCAGACCGACTACATCGATCTCTATTTCTCGCACCGCGATCTCGCCGACACCGCGCCGCTCGAGGAAACGCTCGGCGCGTATCAGACGCTGATCGAGCAGGGCAAGGTGCGGATCATCGGCGCGTCGAACTACAGCGGCGCGCGGCTGCGCGAGGCGGCCGAACTGAGCCGGCGCACCGGCCTGCCCGCGTATCAGGTGATCCAGCCCGAATACAACCTGTACGACCGCGAGGAATACGAGCGCGATCTCGAGCCGGTGGCGACCGAGCTGAAGCTCGGCGTCGTCACCTATTACGCGCTCGCGAGCGGCTTCCTGTCGGGCAAGTACCGGTCCGAGGCGGACCTGAAGAAGAGTGCGCGCGGCGGGCGCGTCGAGCAATATCTGAACCCGCGCGGCTTGCGGATTCTCGCGGCGCTCGATGCGGTCGCGGCGAAGCACGCTTCGACGCAGACATCGGTCGCGCTCGCCTGGCAGATCGCGCGGCCGAGCATCACCGCGCCGATCGCGAGCGCGACGTCGATCGAGCAGTTGAGCGCGCTCGGTGCGGCGATCCGGTTGCAGCTCGACGCGGACGACATCCGGCAGCTCGACGACGCGAGCGCGCCGTAAGCGGGAGCGTTTTCCGCGTCGCATCCACGCCGCCCGTGCGGCGTGGACGTTCGCGTCCGATCTCGCCGACGCCATTCAACCTTTCGGTCGATACCGCGCGGTCCGGCGCGCGGGCACCATGACGCCTGTTTCGCGATTGCGCTCGTTCGCGCCGTCGCCCAATCGGAGGAAAGCATGGGAGCAGATCCGGTTTTCATTCAAGTCGGCGCGCTGGCCGAAGGTTTCGCGCCCGGCAGCCACATACTCGCGCCCGTCGACGATCTCGCGGGACGCACGCTCGCGCTCGCTGCGACAGACGGCGCGACGCGCGAATACACGTTCGCCGATCGATCGACGCTGCGCTGGCGCGAGCGGCAAGCGGCGCGCGATGCGGGGCGTGCGCGCGATGCGGGGGGCGCGAGCGGCGAGGCCGCGTACCGCGCGACGCAACTGCGCGACGGCATCTATTTCGTCGACTACGTCGATCCGACCCGGCGCGCGACATCGGTCAGCCTCGTGCTCGATTTGCCGCGGGGCGTCTGGACGTCGGTCGAAGGCGTGCTGCCGGCCGAAGACGACGTGCGCGTCGATTCGTTTTCGCGCGTCGCCCGCGGCTTGCCGTTGACGGGCGTCGACGCGACGTTCCGTCACGGCGCGATCGTGGGCGCGGCCGCGCCCGGCCCGCTGCACGCGCCGACGCGCGAGCTGGTCGGCAAGCGGACGATGTACCGCTACAGCGCGACCGAGTGCTACGAGCACATCTACCTGAACGACGAGTTCTACGCGTGGCATTGCCTCGCCGGCGTCGAGCGCGGGCTCGCGGACGTCGACCGCTGCCATTGCTTCAAGCTCGCCGACGCGCTGTACCTGTTCGTCTGGCGCGAGAAGATCGTGCCGACGCTCGGCGTCGTGCTGATCGATCTCGACCGGTGCAGGACGGACGGCAAGATCTTCGGCTACCGCGAAGGCGATTTCGGCGCGCTGTCGAATTTCCCGATCGGCGCTCATGCCCAGGTGCTGAACGAAACCGTGCATCCGCTCGCGCGATGAACGGCGCCGGTTCGACGCGCGCGGCGCCGCCGAGCGGCCGGCTCGTCGCCGATTTTCGCGGCCGCACGGCGCTCGTGACGGGCGGCGCGCAAGGCATCGGCGCGGCGATCGCCGATGCGTTCGCCGCCGCCGGCGCGAGCGTCGCGATCGCAGACTTGCAGGGCGACGCGGCCGCCGCGTTCGCCGCGCGACTGGCCGCACGCGGCACCGCCGGCGGGCAAACGGTGCGTGCGCACCGGGTCGACGCCGCGCGGCGCGACGAACTGTTCGCGCTCGTGGCGCAGGTCGAGGCGGATACCGGGCGGCTCGACATCGTCGTTCACAACGCGGCGTACTTCCCGCTGACGCCGTTCGACGCGATCGCGCCCGACGTGCTCGAGCGCACGCTCGCCGTCAATCTGTCCGCGTTGTTCTGGCTCACGCAGGCGGCGTTGCCGGCGTTCGAGCGCGCGGGGCAGGGGCGTGTGCTCGCGACGTCGTCGGTGACGGGGCCGCGCGTCGCGTACCCGGGGCTTGCGCACTACGCGGCGTCGAAGGCCGGCGTGAACGGCTTCATTCGCGCGGCGGCGCTCGAACTCGCGCAGCGGAACGTGACCGTCAACGGCGTCGAGCCGGGGATGATCCGCACGCCGGCCGCCGGCAATCTCGGCGATGCGGCGCACGGCGAGCGGATCGCGCGCGGCGTGCCGCTCGGCCGCCTCGGCGAGCCGGAGGACATCGCGGCCGCGATGCTGTTCCTCGCGTCCGACGCGGCGGGCTATATCACCGGGCAGACGATCGTCGTCGACGGCGGCGCGACGCTGCCGGAGACCGCGGCGGCGACCGGATAGCGGGACCGGCATGGAAGCCGGCGCGCCGGCTGCCGCGCCGAAGCCGTCCATCGGCGTCCGGCATGGGGATGCAGAACGAGTGTACGGGCCGCGCGTTCGTCGCGGTATCGGCCGTTCGGCTGAATGGGCGTCTGCACGATTTGCCGATTCGGGCTCATCGCGGCGTCGGCGGCGCGGCTACGCTGCCGGGGCCGCCCGATCGCGATCGAGATGCCCACCGCCATGACGCACGACCCAGCCAGACCCGATGCCGACGCCGATCCCGCGTCGTATGCGCACGCGCTGCGAACCTGCGTGACGTCGCTGCAGGCGCTCGCGCGGCCGACGGCCACGGTGTTCTACCGGATCGACGCAAGCGGCGAGCCGGTCGATTTCGAGCTGTTCGGGATGACGGCCGCGATGCATCGCGCGTATGTGAGCCGTTACCGGCCGCTCGATCCGCTGCACCCGTCGCGCTGCGCGTCGCAGCCGGGCGCGGTCGTCACGCTCGCGTCGCAGTTGCCGGACGCGCGGCGCGACGCGTCGCCGTACTGGACGGGCTTCCTGCGGCGGCACGGCGTCGCCGATGTCGTCGAGGTGTTGCTGCGCGACGGCGGCGCGGCGGTCGCCGCGTTCTCGCTGCTGCGTCTGGCGGGCGACGGCCGCTACTCGGCGGCCGAGATCGCGGCGCTGCATGCGGTCCAGCCGGTCGTCGAGGTCGCGCTGCTGCCGCCGCTGCGCGCGGTGCGCGGAATTCGCCGGATCGCGTGCGACGCGCGGCTCACGCATCGCGAGGAGCAGATCGCGCGGCTCGTGCGCGACGGGCGGTCGAACAAGGCGATCGCGCGCGATCTCGCGCTTGGCCAGCCGACCGTCAAGACACATCTGCTGCGGATGTTTCGCAAGCTCGGCGTGTCGAACCGGACCGAACTCGTCGGCGCGCTGTTCCTGTGACGGGCGGGCGACGCCGCCGCGCGCCGGTCCCGCCCGCCAAGCTGCCAATTTGCGCTAACTCGCCGCGAAACCGCGTCGCTACAGTGGTGCGACCGATCCGCGCCGCCATCGTCCGACGCGGGCCGAGCGATCACATGAACGATCACATCCCAACACGAGACGCACATGACACAGACCGACCTCGTCGCCGTGGCCGACACGGTGCGCACGTTCACCGAACGCGAATTCGGCATCTTCATCGACGGCGCGATGCGCGCCGCGCATTCGCCGCGCCGGCTCGACGTATTCGATCCCGCCACCGGCGAGCGTCTTTCGCGCGTGCCCGACGCCGATGCGCACGACGTCGAGGCCGCCGTCGCGAGCGCGAAGCGCGCATTCGACTCGCGCGCATGGAGCGGGCTGCGGCCGGCCGATCGCGAGCGCATCCTGCTGAAGCTCGCCGACCTGCTCGAAGCGCATGCCGAAGCGCTCGCGCAGCTCGAAACGCTGAATCAGGGCAAGTCGATTCTCGTGTCGCGCGGCGTCGAGGTCGGCGCGACGATCGAATACGTCCGCTACATGGCGGGCTGGGCGACGAAGATCACCGGGCAGACGCTCGACGTGTCGATTCCGTTTCCGCCCGGCGCGCGCTACACCGCTTACACGCGCAAGGAGCCGGTCGGCGTCGTCGCCGCGATCGTGCCGTGGAATTTTCCGCTGATGATCGCCGTCTGGAAGCTCGTGCCGGCGCTCGCGGCGGGCTGCACGGTCGTGCTCAAGCCGTCGCCCGAGACGCCGCTCACCGCGTTCAGGCTCGCCGAGCTCGCGCTCGAAGCGGGCGTGCCGGCGGGGGTGTTCAACGTCGTGACGGGCGGGCGCGAGTGCGGCGCCGCGCTCGCGATCCATCCGTCGGTGCGCAAGATCTCGTTCACCGGCTCGACCGCCACGGGCAAGCTCGTCGGCGCGGCCGCCGTGCAGAACATGACGCGCTTCTCGCTCGAGCTCGGCGGCAAGAATCCGATCGTGATGCTCGAGGACGTCGACGTCGACGCGGCGCTCGGCGGCGTCGCGGCGGGGGCGTTCTTCAATCAGGGGCAAGTGTGCGCGGCCGCGTCGCGCATCTACGTGCACCGCAGCAAGTTCCACCGGCTCGCGGACGGGCTCGCCGGCGTCGCCTCGGCCATGCGGCTCGGCCCGGGGCTCGACCCGGCCGCGCAGATCAACCCGCTCGTATCCGCGCACCATCGCGACAAGGTCGTGCAGCACATCGAAGAAGCGCGCCGCGACGGCCTCACGTTCCTCGCGGGCGGCACGCGCGCCGACGATCTGCCCGGCTACTTCGTGCGCCCGGCCGTGATCGCCGATGCGGCGCACGACAGCGCGATCGTGCGCGACGAAGTGTTCGGGCCGGTCGTCGTCGTGCTGCCGTTCGACGATCCGGCCGACGCGGTGCGGCTCGCGAACGCGTCGCCGTATGGGCTCGCCGCGAGCCTGTGGAGCAACGACCTGAAGGCGGTGTTGGATCTCGTGCCGCGGATCGAGGCGGGCACCGTTTGGGTCAATTGCCACATTCCGCTCGATCCGTCGATGCCGTTCGGCGGCTACAAGCAATCGGGCATCGGCCGCGAGTTCGGCCAATACGCGATCGAAGGCTTCACCGAAACCAAATCCGTCTGCATCGCGCACTGAACGCGCGGACCGTTCGATTTTTCCCCGGAGCAATGCAATGAGCTACAACGATTCCCGTTTCTGGCACCCGATGCTGCACCCGAACGACATGAAGCGCCGCGCGCCGATCCGCATCGTGCGCGGCGACGGCTGCCACGTGTACGACGAGCGCGGGCGTCAGCTCGTCGACGGCGTCGCGGGCTTGTGGAACGTCAACGTCGGCCACAACCGCGCCGAGGTCAAGGAAGCGATCGTGCGCCAGCTCGACGAGCTCGAATACTTCCAGTTGTTCGACGGCGTCACGCATCCGCGCGCCGAGGAGCTGTCGAAGAAGCTGATCGACATGATGGAGCCCGAAGGCATGCGCCGCGTGCTGTACAGCTCGGGCGGCTCGGATTCGGTCGAGACCGCGCTCAAGATCGCGCGCCAGTACTGGAAAGTGCGCGGGCAGGCCGACCGCACGAAGTTCATCTCGCTGAAGCAGGGCTACCACGGCACGCATTTCGGCGGCGCGTCGGTGAACGGCAACACGGTGTTCAGGCGCAACTACGAACCGAACCTGCCAGGCTGCTTCCATGTCGAGACGCCGTGGCTCTACCGCAATCCGTTCACGCAGGATCCCGAAGCGCTTGGCCGCATCTGCGCGGAGCTGCTCGAGCGCGAGATCCTGTTCCAGAGCCCGGACACGGTCGCCGCATTCATCGCCGAGCCGATCCAGGGCGCGGGCGGCGTGATCGTGCCGCCCGCGAACTACTGGCCGCTCGTGCGCGAAGTCTGCGACCGCTACGGCGTGCTGTTGATCGCCGACGAAGTCGTGACGGGCTTCGGGCGCAGCGGGAGCCTGTTCGGCAGCCGCGGCTGGGGCGTGAAGCCCGACATCATGTGCCTCGCGAAAGGCATCTCGTCTGGCTACGTGCCGCTTGGCGCGACCGCGGTGAACGCGCGGATCGAGGACGCGTTCGTGTCGAACGCGGACTTCAGCGGCGCGATCATGCACGGCTACACGTACTCGGGGCACCCGGTCGCGTGCGCGGCGGCGCTCGCGAGCCTCGACATCGTGCTGCGTGAAGACCTGCCCGCGAACGCGGCGAAGCAGGGCGCGCATCTGATCGACGCGCTGCGGCCGTTCGTCGAGCGCTTCGACGCGGTTGGCGAAGTGCGCGGCAAGGGGCTGATGGTCGCGCTCGACCTCGTCGCCGACAAGGCGACGCGCACGCCGATCGATCCGATGTCGGGCTACGCGAACGCGGTCGCCGAAGTCGCGCGCGAAAACGGCGTGCTGGTGCGGCCGGTCGGCACGAAGATCATCCTGTCGCCGCCGCTCGTGATCCGTCGCGAGCAGATCGACCGGATCGTTGCGGGCCTCGAGGCCGGCTTTGACGCGACGCCGTTTCCGGGCGGCCGATGACGCGCGGCTGAAGATCCGCTGACGAATGCCTGACGAACTTTTGCGGAACGGCTGACGGCCGGGGCGGCATGCGCGCGGCCCCGGCCGTTTTGCCGATTTGCGCTACATGCGGGAATTTTGGCCTCCGTATTTTCTCGACATTGACGCATCGCAAAGGAGACGAGGATGTCGGATTGGTCGGAGTATTCGAATGCGCAGGCGGGAACGCCGCCCGGCGACGCGAACGGCCGGCCCGCGCTGGCGGCGGGCGCGGTGGGCTTTCCGACCGCGCTCGCGAGCGCGGTCGGCCTCATCATGGCGAGCCCGGTGATCCTGACCGCGACGTCCGGCTTCGGGATGGGCGGCTGGGCGTTCGCGGTCGCCATGGTCATCGCGTTCGTGATGATGCAGGCGCAGGCAACGACGTTTTCCGAGGCGGCGGCGATGCTGCCGACGGCCGGCTCGGTCTACGACTACCTGTCGTGCGGGCTCGGCCGCTTCTGGGCGATCACGGGCACGATCTCCGCGTACTTCCTCGTCCACGTGTTCGCCGGCACGGCGGAGACGATCCTGAGCGGCATCATGGCGCTCGTCAACTTCGAATCGCTGAACGCGGCGTTCGAGCGGCACAACAGCGCGTGGCTCGTCGGCGTCGGCCTCGTCGCGACCTTCGCGTTCACCAACATCATCGGCATCAAGGTGTTCAGCAAGCTCGAGATCGTGCTGACGATCGGCATGTGGCTGTCGCTGATGACGTTCGGCGTGCTCGGGCTCGCGGCCGCGCCCGCCGTGCAGCTCGACGGCTGGTTCGGACGCTCGGAGGCCGGCGCGTCGGCGCCCGCCGTGCTGTCGCTCGTCGGGATGGCGATGTTCATGTTCGTCGGCTGCGAGTTCGTCACGCCGCTCGCGCCGGAAATGAAGGCGCCTGGCAAGACGATTCCGCGCGCGATGGCGCTCGGGCTCGCGGGCGTTGCGGTCTGCATGTTTCTCTACGGCGCGGCGATCAAGCGCCAGGTGCCGAACGTCGCGGTGACGGCCGACGGCCTCACGCATCTGCTCGATACGCCCGGCGCGATTCCCGCGTTCGCGCTGCAGGTGCTCGGCCCGTTCGGGCGCGTGTGGTTCGGCGTCGCGTTCCTGTTCGCCGGCGCGGCGACGATCAACACGCTGATGGCCGGACTGCCGCGGATCCTGTATGGCATGGCCGTCGACGGCGCGCTGCCTAAATGCTTCGCGTATTTGCATCCGCGCTTTCGCACGCCTGTCGTCGGCATCGTTGCGGCGGCCGTCGTGCCGATCGCGCACGCGTGGATCATCCACGGCGATCTCGACAGCATCATGCACCTCGTGCTCGCCGCGACCTGCGCGTGGGGCACCGCGTACCTGCTCGTCACGCTGTCCGTCGTGATGCTCAGGATTCGCCGCCCGGACCTGCCGCGGCCGTACCGGTCGCCCTGGTTTCCGCTGCCGCAGATCGTGTCGAGCGTCGGCATCGTGCTCGCGATCTGGTACATCGCGCCGCCGGGGATGAACAGCCGCGACATCTACGTGCCGTTCGGCACGATGCTCGGGCTCACTGCGCTCTATGCGCTGTTCTGGACGGTGGTCGTGCAGCGCAAGCATCCGTTCCGGCCGGTGCCCGTCGAAGAGGTGCTGCGCAACGAGCACGTGCGATGAGCGGGCGATCGACGGCCATCGGCCGCGTTGCATCGATGGTGGCATCGATGGCCGGATGGCGGCGCCGGTTCGCGCCGGAGGCCGCGCCCGGCTATCGGCGCGGCGCGACGCTCGCGCGCGTCGCCGCGGATCTGGGCGCGGCGCTCGCTGCGGCGGACGACGGCGGGGCCGCGCGAATGGCGCTCGACGACGGCGTCGAGTTGCGTGCGACCGAGCGCGTCGACCGGCAATTTCTGCTGCATACGGTCAGCGTGCAACTGGAACGGACGCTCGTGGGGCCCGACGCGCACGGCTTGGCATCGATCGCCGCGAGCGGCTGGGTGCGTCGCGGGCCGGCCGTCGCGGCGGTCGAGCGCAATGCCGACGCGCGATTCGGCGCGCTCGTCCCGGCGCTGCTCGCCGCGCCCGCGCTCGGCGCGCCGCTGGCGGCGCTCGATCTGACATACTGTGCGATCGTCGCGCGCGGCCCATGCTGGACGCTGCGCATCGCGCCGTTCGGCGGCAGCGAAGTGGCCGGCAGGATGCCGTCGTTCCGGCGTTACGTGCGTCTTGCCGATACGCAGCGCGACGCGCTGCGCGCGGCGTTCGCCGGCTTCGAGGCCGCGCTTGCGCGCCTGCCGCCGGGCGATTGACGCCGCACGAGCGGCCGGCGGCCGCGCCGCGTTGCCGCGGGCGCCGGCCGTCGCGCCGCATCGGAATTCTCTGGAGGCATCCATGTTGTTCCAGTCGCGTTCGCTCGAAGACGTCCACGATCACGGGCTCGCCATCGCCGGCTGGCGGCAGGTCTACCGGCAGATGACGCCCGGCCGCTTCAAGGGCACGGTCACGCAGGTCTTGTACGACGATTTCCATTTCTTCCGCGAAACGACGAACCGCCGCGTCGCGCAGACGGGCGTGTCCCCGGAGGGGCGCACGTCGCTTGCGGTGCCGGTGCTCGCGCCGCTGTCCGGGACGTTCCAGCGGCGGCATGTCGACGGCTACGCGCTGCTCGCGCTGCGCCCCGGCGAGGACTTCGAGTTCCACACGCCCGAAGGGATGCGGCTCGTCGGCATCAGCGCCGCGCCGGACATGATCGACGAGCTGTGCGAAGCCGAATTCGGCACGCGCGACAATCGCGCGCCGCGGCATGTGATCCGGCTGACGGATGAGCAGGGCGCGGCGCTCGGCGCGCGCCTGTCGTCGCATATCGACGATGCGCAGCGCAACCCGGCGTGGCTCGAATACGACGCAACCCGCAAGATGTTTCGCGACGCGATGCTCGGCGTGTTCCTCGATGCGCTCGCGGGCGCGGTCGGCGACGAACGGCGCGACATCACGCACGCGACGTACAGCGACATCGTCGGACGTTGCGAGCGCTATCTGTGGGCGCGCCCCGAAGAGCCCGTTACGGTGCTCGAGCTGTGCCGTGCGCTGCGCTGCAGCCGGCGCACGCTGCAGACGAGCTTCCAGCGCGTCGCCGACGTGACGCCCGTCACGTACTTGCGCACGATCCGTCTGAACGCCGTGCGCCGTCTGCTGCGCACGACGTCCGCCGATGCGCTGGGCGTCGGCGAGGCCGCGGCGCGCTGGGGCTTTACGCATCTCGGCTATTTCGCGCGCGAGTATCGCGGCCTGTTCGGCGAGCTGCCGTCGCAGACGCGCCGTCTGTCCTGAGTGCCGGCATCGCGCATGTCCTGCCGTGAAGCCCGCGCGTTGCGCGCGGCGCTGACGCATTTGCCGATTTGGGATACAGGGCCAAAATTTTCGCTGGATAGAGTTCCTCCACTGCTGCCGATCGAGGTGGTTCGGCCGATCGATTGCAATCCAAATCAATGACGGGAGTGGGTGGAGCATGAAAATCGGAATCTGGATCGCGGCCGGCGTCGCCGGCGCAGCCGTCGCGCCTGCTTGCGCGCAAAGCAGCGTCACGTTGTACGGCACGGTGGATACAGGCGTCATCTATTCGACGAACCAGCAGGTCACGCATGCGGACGGCGGCGTGAGCGGCGGCCATGCGTGGCAGATGGGCGGCGGAAACCTGGTGCCTTCGCGGTGGGGATTGCAGGGCGCGGAGGCGCTCGGCGGAGGATTGAAGGCGGTGTTCGCGCTCGAGCAGCAATTCCTGTCGGCGAGCGGCCAGGCGTTGCAGGGCGGCGCGGCGTTCAGCCGCCAGGCGTGGATCGGCCTGCGCCACGACGCATACGGCACGCTCGGCGTCGGGCGCCAATACGATTCGTACACCGATACGCTCGGCGCGTACGTGTCGAGCAACGGCTGGGCGACGCCGTATGGCTCGCATCTCGGCGACGTCGACAATCTGAATGCGGCATTCAACTTCAACAACGCGGTCAAGTTCACGAGCGCCGATTTCCAGGGGCTGACGTTCGGCGGCACGTTCAGCTTCGGGGGGCAGGCGGGGGATTTCTCCGCGCGTCGCGGCTATTCGGTCGCCGCCGCCTACAGCCGTGCGCCGATTTCGCTCGGCATCGGCTATCTGAACCTGCGGCAGCCGCTCGACGCGGCGCTCGGCGGCGCGAACGGATACATCGGCGATTTCGCGTGCAGCAACGCGGGCGCGATGTACTGCCTGTTGCAGGATGCGGTGTCGATGAAGGCGTTTGGCGTCGGCGGATCGGTTGCGCTCGGCGACGCGACCGTTGCGCTGACCTATACGCACACCCGCCTCGACGACAGCGCGTATTTCGCGACCGCCGCGCATCCGCAGCGAGCGTCGATCGGGTTCGACATTGCCGAACTGAACGCGACATACGCGTTCACGCCGATGCTGCGTGGCGGCGTTGCTTACATCTTCAACAACGCGAAGGCCGATAGCCGGGGGACAACGCGCTTTCATCAACTGAACGTCGGCGCGAACTACAGTGTGTCGAAACGGACCGCGCTGTATGCGGTCGCGATCGGACAGATCGCGTCGGGGCGCGGACTCGGCAGCGACTCGAACGGCAATCCCGCGAATTACGCGCAGATTCCCGTATTGGCGAACAGCGATTCGAACCGGCAACTCGCGGTGATAGCGGGGGTGAAGGTGGATTTCTGACGTGCCGCAAGGCCGGAATCGTTTGCTCGGCGGGGCAAAGTGTCCTGGCTGCGTTACGGCGCGCGCCGCGCAATGTCTATGCCGAGGATCTCGACGACGCTCCGGTCGCGCCGATCGACCTGCTGCTGAATGACGACCCTCGCCAATCGAGAACGTCGCGGCGCTGCCGACGTATCAGGGGCGCGGGCCGGTTCGTCGATTGCTGGCGCTCGCCGGACAGGTGGCCGCTGCGCGGCCGCCGATGCGGCCGGCCGCGCGTTCGCGCCGCGTTGCCGCAGGGCCGGCTAACGCGTTGCGATCGCGACGGCCGCGCCCGCCATCGCGGCCGCGCTCGCGCGATTGGCCGCCTTCACCGCGCGGCGGCTCGTCAGCAGCTTGCGGGCGCGTGCCGCGAGCAACGCCCATGCGCAGTCGACCGCGATCAACACGGCCAGCAGCGTCAACGTCAATTCGAGCCACGCGACACCGCCCACCCGCGACAGGTCGACCATCGTCGGCAGCAGCGCGACGTAGAAGATCATGATCTTCGGGTTGCCGAGCGTCACCGCGAGGCCGGCCAGAAACATGCGCAACGGCGACTGTCCGCTCGGGAGGTTGCCGGACGGCGCATCGGCAGGCGCGAACCACATCTTCCACGCGAGAAACAGCAGATAGGCGATCCCCGCGAACTTCAGCACGAGAAAGCCGACCGCGAACGTGTGCGCGACCACCGCGAGCCCGGCTACCGCGCACGTGAGCCAGATCACTTCGCCGAGCCACATCGCCGCGAGGAACGGCAATACGTCTCGGAATCCGTTCGTCAGCACGCGCGCGACCAGCGCAGCGATGCTCGGGCCGGGCGAGCCGGCGGCGATCAGCAGTGCGGCGGCGAAGATGGCGAGGCTGGACAGCGACATGTCGACTCTCCCGGTGCGATTCGCGATGGCGATCGATATGAGGAATTGATTATAGTAGCGGCGACTCGCATTCGCATCCGACCGATTGCCATTCGACCGTGACCGCACACGACCCCGCCACGCAACCATCTCCGATCCGCATCCGTGCCGCCCGCGCCGACGAAGCGCCGCTGATGGCCGCCGTCGAAGCCGCCGCCGCGCGCCGCTTCGACGGCATCGGCATGCCGCACATCGCGTCGAGCCCGCCGACCGATCTCGCCGATCTGCGCGAGCGGATCGGCGACGATCGCGCGCTCGTCGCCTTCGACGCCTTGGATGCCGACGACGCGCGCATCGTCGGCTTTGCGATATACAGGATGCTCGATGCGTCGCGTCTCTATCTCGAGGAGATCGACGTGGCGCCCGAGCACGCGGGGCGGCGGATCGGTTTCGCGCTGATCGAGGCTGTCGTGGCGCGCGCTCGCGCAGCGGGCGCGGGGCAGGTCGTGCTGTCGACGTTCCGGCAGGTGCCGTGGAATGCGCCGTATTATCGTCGCCTTGGCTTCGTCGATCTCGACGACGATACGCTCGATCCCGCGTTGGCGGCGATACGCGCAGCTCATGTCGCGCACGGGCTCGACGAATCGCAGCGCGTGTTCATGGCGCGCGTGATCTGCGAATAGCGTCTGAGCCGGCGCTGGAACTTGGCATTGTTTGCCGGACGCCGAGGCCCGAGGCCCGGCACCGACCCGCCCCCGAACGGCAACGCCCCGGTCCCGACACCCCCTCACGCCGCGCTTTCCAGCGCCGGATAGTCCGTATATCCCGCTTCGCCTTCAGCGTAGAACGTGGCGGAATTCGGCTCGTTGAGCGGCGCCTTCAGTTCGAAGCGGCGCGGCAGATCCGGATTCGCGATAAAAAGCTTGCCCCATGCGACCGCATCCGCCTGTCCGGCGTCGAGCGCCGCCTGAGCGCTGTCGAGCGTGAACTGCTCGTTCGCGATGAACGGCCCGCCGAACGCCGCCTTTAGCTGCGGGCCGATGGAATCGGCGCCGAACGATTCGCGCGCGAACAGGAAGGCGATGCGGCGGCGGCCGAGTTCGCGCGCGACGTAGCCGAACGTCGCGGCAGGGTCTGAATCGCCCATCGTATGCGCATCGCCGCGCGGCGCGAGATGCACGCCGACGCGCGCCGCGCCCCAGACGTCGATCGCCTCGTCGACCACTTCGAGCAAGAGGCGCGCGCGATTCTCGATCGAGCCGCCGTATGCATCGGTGCGGCGGTTCGAGCTGTCCTGCAGGAACTGATCGAGCAGATAGCCGTTCGCGCCGTGCACCTCGACGCCGTCGAAGCCGGCCGCGCGCGCGTTTTCCGCGCCGCGGCGGAACGCGGCGACGACGCCCGGGATTTCGTCGAGCTCGAGCGCGCGCGGCGTCGCGTAGGGCCGTTGCGGACGCACGAGGCTCACGTGGCCGCCGGGTGCGATCGCGCTCGGCGCGACGGGCAGCGCGCCGTCGAGGAACACAGGATCCGACACGCGGCCGACGTGCCAGAGCTGCAGGAAGATGCGGCCGCCGGCGGCGTGGACGGTGTCCGTCACGAGCCGCCAGCCGTCGACCTGTTCCGGCGACCAGATGCCCGGCGTGCTCGCGTAGCCGACGCCTTGCGGCGTGACCGGCGTCGCCTCGCTGATGATGAGCCCGGCGGATGCGCGCTCCGCGTAGTACCGCGCCATCAGCGCGTTGGGCGTGCGCGTGTCGCCGGCGCGGGCGCGGGTCAACGGTGCCATGATGATGCGGTTCGGAAGCGTCAGGTCGCCGATGGTCAGCGGATCGAACAGAGAAGGCATATGAGGGGACCTCTTCGAGTGTGGCTAAGCCCTTGCGGCGAGTGGGCGGAATCAAAGGCCGCGCTGCAGTGAATCGAGAAATGCTTGAATTACCGCGTCGTTGCGCTTGAAGAACGCCCATTGGCCGACGCGGGTCGACGTGACGAGCCCGGCGCGCTCGAGCGTGGCGAGGTGCGCGGACACGGTCGATTGCGACAATCCGCACAGCGCGTCGATCTGGCCTGCGCAGACGCCTTGCGGAAAGGGCCCCGCGTGCGCTGCGGGGAAATGCTTGTCGGGCTCCTTGAGCCACGCGAGGATCGCACGGCGGACGGGGCTGGCAAGCGCTTTGTGAATGGCGTCGGCATCGAAGGTCATGGGCGGCGCGGTGCAATCGCGAATCGTCGTTTTCCGAAGCTTAAATCGACCAATGACGATATAAACAGCAACACTCTATTGACTAGGGGTGATTGAATCCGGCAATCGATGCGATAGCGACGCCCGTGAAGGACCGTCGCGCGACGCGCTCAATTCCAGCGTCCGTCGATGTAGATCCACGCGCCTCCCCGCTGCTGCCAATAGCCGGGCACCCAGCGGTGGCCAGGGCGTTGCGCGATCCAGCGGCCGGGTATCCATGCGTATCGGCCGCCGCGCCAGCCCCAATAGCCGTTCGTCCAGACATAGCCGCGCGGACGCGGCGGCGCGGGGCGGCGCTCGCGCCGAAGCGGCGGAGGCGGGCGGTCCGGGTGGCCGGGATACGGCGGCCGGGCGGGCTGAGGCTGCATCGGCGGTCGATAGCCGGGCGGCGATTGCGGCGGCCCGGGCGGCTGCTGAGCCGTCGCATCGCGGCCGAAGCCGAGGCCGCCGGCAAGCGAGGCGCCGGCGAGCGACAGCGTGCGGAGAAAATGACGTCGATTCATGGTTGCTCCAAAGGATGGGCCGAAAGCGGCGCGAGCCGATATGGCTGCACAGGTTCGACGTTAGCGCCCTGAGTGGTCGGCCATCGTTACGAATCCTGTAACGGCTGTTACGGCGTCCGACAGTCGAGTGGAGCGTGGGGATGGAAGAAATCTATGGAGGCTGTTTGCCGATAGTCTTTCGTATTCATGGCGGCGGTCTCGATCGAACAAGTAAAAAATGCCGATTTCGCTGAGTTCGCGCGAAGCTGCTTGTTGTTTATACGCAACCGTCAAGACGCTGACACAGAAGAATGATCGTGTCGATCCCACCAAAAAGACCCTGTCAAGAGGTCAAAAACGTCTATCAAAACAAATACTTATAAGAGGATTGCATTTCTATTATTTCTAGTTCTGGAAAAGCTTATTTCTTTATTCGCGAATGGCGGCCCTAGGGTACACCCCTAAACTCACGGTTCCCAGAACGGGCAACCATCCGGGCGCGGCCATGCAGGTAGTCTTGCAAACCGATATGGCGCTTCCGGGCGGTTGCGGACCGTTTATCGAAACGAGGTCGCAAGGCCTACCTTTTTTAAAAGGGAGCTCCACGCATGAACAAGACTCTGATTGTTGCAGCAGTTGCTGCATCGTTCGCAACCGTCGCACACGCGCAAAGCAGCGTCACGCTGTACGGCGTGCTCGACGCGGGCATCACGTACCAAAGCAACGTCGCGACGCCGTCGGGCTCGGGCAAGTCGCTGTGGTCGGTCGGCTCGGGCGTCGACCAAAGCCGTTTCGGTCTGCGCGGCTCGGAAGACCTGGGTGGCGGCCTGAAGGCGATCTTCACGTTGGAAAGCGGCTTCAACATCGGTAACGGCCGCTTCAACAACGGTGGCGGCATGTTCAACCGTCAAGCGTTCGTCGGCCTGTCGAGCAACTATGGCACCGTCACGCTGGGCCGTCAGTACGACGCAACCCAAGACTACCTGTCGCCGCTGTCGGCAACGGGCACCTGGGGCGGCACGTACTTCGCGCACCCGCTCAACAACGACCGCCTGAACACGAACGGCGACGTTGCAGTGAACAACACGGTCAAGTTCACGAGCGCGAACTACGCCGGCCTGCAATTCGGCGGCACGTACTCGTTCTCGAACAACTCGCAATTCGCGAACAACCGTGCATACAGCGCGGGCGCTTCGTACCAGTTCCAAGGCCTGAAGGTCGGTGCGGCGTACTCGCAAGCTAACAATGCTGGCGCGAACACCACGGGCGCAACGGATCCGCTGACCGGCTTCAACATCGGCGGCACGAACGCAGCAAGCATCCAGGGCCGTTCGCGCGTGTACGGTGCCGGCGCAAGCTACGCTTACGGCCCGCTGCAAGGCGGCCTGCTCTGGACGCAATCGCGTCTCGACAACCTGGCAAACGGCACGCCGACCATTCGTGCCGACAACTACGAAGCGAACGTGAAGTACAACCTGACGCCGGCTCTGGGTCTGGGCGTTGCTTACACGTACACGAACGCGAAGGCGAACGGCGAAAGCGCTCACTGGAACCAAGTTGGCGTCCAGGCCGACTACGCGCTGTCGAAGCGCACCGACGTGTACGCACAAGCTGTGTACCAGCGTTCGTCGAAGAACGCGAATGCGTCGATCTACAACGGCGACCTCAGCACGCCGTTCAGCACGTCGATCAACCAAACCGCAGCAACGGTTGGTCTGCGTCACCGCTTCTAAGCATGACGGCTGGCTCGTCCAGTCTCGAAAAGGCGCCTTCGGGCGCCTTTTTTTATGCGCCGTGCCAGCACGACGCACATTGCACGAAAACAAAAAAGCGAGGCTTGCGCATGCATCCTCGCTTTTTTGGCGCGGCTGGCGACGCGGGCTGACGGTCATTCGGCGGCCAACCCTGCCGCATCAGCCGATCCGTCGTTCAGGCTCAGTACGTGTAATTGCCGCTCGCTTCCGGTTGATAGACGATCTCGACGATCTTCAGTGTCGCGTCCGCGGCGCCCGGTAGCGTCACTTTCACCCGTTCGCCGCGGCGCGCGCCGAGAAGCGCCATGCCGACCGGCGAAAACACGTTCAACCGGCCTTGCTCGAAATTGGCCGCGTCCGGATAGACGATGGTCCAGATCATGTCCTGGCCGGCGCTTTCGTCGAGCAGCTTGATCTGCGAGTTCATCGTGACGACGTTTGCCTGAATCTTGTCCGGCTCGACGATATCGGCGCGCTCGAGCAGCGTGTCGAGCATTTCCTGATAGCGCGGGTTGCGTTCCGCATGCTTTTCGAGGCGTGCGACGTCGAGTTCGGTGAGTTGGTAAATCCTGTTTCTCATGACAGTCTCCAAATGATCGGCTTGGGTGGCGTGGCCAACCTGCGGGATCGCCCGGAGCCTGGCTGACGCGGCTCCGGGATGGGGCTGCCGTCAGATCAAGCGCCGGGCCGCGGCGAGCGGCGCTGCAAGCGTGCTTCGAAGGAGGGAGCGCGCCGCCGCCGCGACCACGGCCGCGCGCGAACCGCGCGTGCGGTGCGCAAGAAAGGCGTGGAAGGTCGGCGTGCACATGAGCGAGGCGATAAAACGAATGGCGAAAGACGGGATAAACTTTACAAATATACAACAAAACGACCGTTCAGACAGCCGACAGGCGGTTTTGCGAAGCGCTCCTCCATTGTTGCCGATATGGTGCTTTTAACGGGCTTTCGGTCGAGATGCAATTGGCTATTTTTGTCGTTGGCGCAACGCTGTATGTTCAAACTAGGGGTTTCCCCTTGTTATACCGGTGACTAGACTGGAATCAATCGCTTCCGGCAAGGATGCCTGGAGCGACGCAAATACAACATTCCGGAGGTCAACCATGAAATCGTTCGTCTACGCAGCCGTTGCCGCTTCGATCCTCGCCGCGCCGCTTGCGTCGTTCGCGCAGGCCGACCAACAACAGCCGCTCACCCGCGAGCAAGTGAAGTCTGAACTCGTCCAGCTCGAACAGAACGGCTACAAGCCCGAATCGGGCGACACCCAGTACCCGGCGAACGTGCAGGCGGCGTCGCAACGGATGCAACCCGCGCAGCAGACGCTCACGCACGCCGACACGAGCGGCTATGGCGTCCAGCCGGCCGGCGCGTCGGAATCCGGCGGCCGCGCGAGCAAGTCGCCGACTTCGCCGGCGTTCGGTCATTCGGTCTACTTCGGCAACTGACCGAATCGAGCCGTCAGGCCGAATGGGCGCCCGGGGCCGCCGGGCACCCGCCAGCAAACGTGAAGAGGTCGATTCCATAAACCGCGAGCCCGCGCGATGTGCAGGGCTCGCGGGTCGGGAGCCGAACCTCCGTCGCCGCATTCAGGCGGCTTTGCCCAGACGCGATGCGTTTGGGCATTTTTTGATGGACGTCGCGGCGCGCGACTACTGCAAATGCGCGGCGGCCGGAATTCCGTGGATGTAATGCTCCAGTTGATCGATCGTGAACTGCTGGTCGGCAATCACGCTCTTCACGAGATCGCCGATCGACACGAGACCAATGAGCTTGCCGTCGTCGAGGACGGGCAAGTGACGCATCCGGTGCTCTGTCATCAGCGCCATGCACTCGTCGCTGGTTTGCGTCGGTTCGACGTAGCGCACCTTCGCCGTCATGATTTCCTCGACGCGCGTTGCTTTCGACGAACGGTCGAGGAGCACCACCTTGCGCGCGTAATCGCGTTCCGTCACGATGCCGGCAATGTTCGCGCCATCCATCACGAGCAGCGCGCCTATGCTCCTTTCGGCCATCAGCTTGATCGCGTTGTAGACGGAATCGGACTTTTCGATTGTGTGAATCGTGCGTCCCGAATCGGGCTTCGACCTGAGAATCTGTGCGACGGTGAGGCTCATACGCTGTCTCCCTTGGCTGGGCGATTCACGGAAAGCGGCGCGCGGCCGCCGCGTCGGGTCAAAAATCCAGTATAGATCGGCGTCCGCGGGCGGGTGCGTCCAGTTCTCAGATTAGCGGTAAACTTCGTGCACTCGCCATCCAGAACATTCCTTAATTCTTTCGTTTGATGCATTCCATGAAGTCTTCGCATCCCGAATCGCCGCAACCCGGCGACGGCGCCGCGCTCGAGTGCGTGACGCTCGTCGCCACCGCGACGCTTCCTACCCGCTACGGCACCTTCACGTCGTATGCGTTTCGCGTCGCGGGCGGCGATGCCGAGCACCTGGCGCTCGTGATGGGTGATGTCGCCGAGCAGCCGTCGGTGCTGACGCGGCTTCATTCCGAATGCCTGACGGGCGACGTGTTCGGCTCATATCGATGCGATTGCGGCGAGCAACTCGATCTCGCGCTGCGCTACATCGCGGCCGAAGCGCGCGGCGTATTGCTGTATCTGCGCGGGCATGAAGGCCGCGGGATCGGCCTGAGCAACAAGATCCGCGCGTATGCGCTGCAGGAGCAGGGGCGCGACACCGTCGAGGCGAACCTCGATCTCGGGCTGCCCGACGACGCGCGCGAATACGATTCCGCCGCCGCGATCCTGCGCATCCTGAAAGTCACGTCCGTGCGCTTAATGAGCAACAATCCGAAGAAATTCGACACGCTCGCGCGGCATGGCATCCCGGTCTGCGAGCGCGTTGCGCTTGCCGTGCCGGTGCGCGAGGAGAACGAGCGCTACATTCGCACGAAGCAGCTCAAGTTCGGCCACTATTACTTCGACGAAAACGAATAGCGCGCGCCGCGCGGCGTGGCTTGCGCGCGCCGAAGCGCTGCTCGGCGATCGGCAGATCGAAGCGGTGGCGCACCTCGGCCGCGATCCAGTCGCATGCCTGCCGCGCGCAATCGGTGAGCATCTGGCGGTCCGCATGGCCGTCGATGTCGTAGACGAAGTGCACGTCCACTTCGTCGCCCGCCAGGTTCCGCTTGAGCTCGTTCAGATGCAGCCGAGGCGACAGGCCTTGCGCGAGCGCGCGCAACTCGTCGAAGTGGTATTCGAGCCAATCGGCGAAAAAGAGCGCATCACCGCGATCCGCGAGGCGAAACGCGGCGCTGCGCGTCACGCGCATGCCGGTGCCGGCCGCATGCGGCGCGCCCGATTCGGAGCGCGTCGCGGCGTCGTGCCGGCGACTCGCCGCCTGCGCCGCCGTTGCCGTGCGCTCGCCCGGCGCGCGCTGCGCGAGCGGGGCGTGCGCGCGCCGGCATCGCGTGCGCAGCGCGTGCCAGAGCAGCGCGTCGCCGTTCGCGGCGGACGGCTGCATCGTCAGATCATGCGCGCCGTCGTCGCAATGCTCGACTTCGCGAATCACGAGCCGCAGCGTGCAGAGCGGCTCGTCGTCGAGATACAGGGTTGCGGAGCGCGGCAGTCCGCAGACGGGCGGCATCGCGCCGCGCGCGCGGAATACGAGCCCCTGTCTGCCGAGCCGCACGAGTGGCAGGCGTTCGGCGAACGACGGGAACGCGACGGCGATGCGGGTTTCGCCGGCATCGAACGTAGGGAGCATCGCGCGAAATACCGGTGAATGGTCCACGGTGTAGAAGTCTCCTTGGATGACGAACAGCCCGGTTCCGCGGACCGTCGATCAGGCGCGCTCTCAGGCGGCCTCGGCGCGCGGCGCGCCCAGCAGCGGATCGAGACCGAGCGCGGCGAGCGTTTGCGCATCGAGGTCGATCCAGCATGCGACGACCATGCGCCCGTCGATCTGCTGCGCGGGCCCGGCCCGGTGCGCGTGCACGCCGATCCGGCGGAACAGGCGCTCCATGCTGAGAAACGTCACGCCGATCAGTTGCTTCGCGCCGCGCCGCGCCGCGCACTCGACGACGGCGGCGAGCATCGGCCGCACCGCCCACGCCGGATTGCCGGTTCCGGCCGGGTCCTCGGCGTTCGCGGCGAAGCGCGACAGCTCCCAGACGGCGGTGGACTGCGGCAGCGGCATGTCGTTCGCGACCAGGGTCGGGAACAGCTCCTTCAGCAGGTAGGGGCGGGTCGTCGGCAGCAGCCGGGCGCAGCCGCAGATTTCCCCGTCGTCGTCGCGGGCGAACACGTAGACGGTATCGTCGCGATCGTACTGATCCCGCTCGAACCCTTCGCTCGCCGACGGCAGTTTCCAGCCGAGCTGCTCGACGAAAACGCGGTGCCGATAAAGGCCCAGATCAGCCGCCAAGTCGCTCGGCAGGCGCCCGTCGCCATGAACGAAAGTTCGCATGGTGTCGTCCTCGTGCGTGTGCTTTGGAATGGGCGCATTACATCGCGCGCTCCGAGGACAGGTAACTGTTAACCCTTACAGGGTCGGGAAAGCGAAGCGGGTGAGGGGGGAATGGATTTCGGCAGTGCCGGACTGCAAAGATTCGATAATTTGCTTGTCAATCCGCAATGTTCGAGGAAAATTGGACAATATGCACCGATTGCGCCGACGCGCATCACTGCAGGGTTGGGCCCGCATGTGAAAAATCGCCGCGACGAAGCATCGCGGCGGCGACGGCGGACGGCCAGTTCAACTGGGCGAGCCGGCGCGACAGCGCGGCCGACGTCGAATCCATGCCGATGTCGCGCCCGTTGTCGTCGATGCCCATCACGTTGCTGCGCACGTCGCTCCATGCGATGACGAATGCGCCCGTGGCGCCGTCGATGTACCAGTCCCAGCCCACCGTGAGGTGCGCGGCGCCCATGCCGGACGGCCGCTCCCACTCGGTGTAGCCGGCGATGCGGGCGTCGATGTCGCTCGCGAGCAGCTCGCCGAGCAGTCCGGAATCGATTCCGGACGATACGTGAACGAGTTGCAGCTCGGCGAACGCGTGCGCGGGAAGGCGCACGTAGCCGTCGGTGGATGGGCCGCGAAAGCGGTGGAGCAATGGTGAATTCATGCCGCGGAATGTATCAGTCCGCGCGCGTGCTGAAACCTAGCAAGTATGACAGCGTGAAGCTGCTGGAGAACGAATGGAACTGCGCTGGCAAGATGCCTATCTTCAATTTAGCGCCGCGGAGAACGAGCAGCAGCTCTTCCAACAGATCGCAGCGTATACGAAGCGGCTCGGCTTCGAATATTGCTGCTATGGCATACGCGTGCCGTTGCCCATCTCGAGGCCGGTCGTCGCGATCTTCGATACCTATCCGAACGGCTGGATGGAGCGCTACCAGGAAATGAACTACCTGGAGGTCGATCCGACCGTGCGCGAAGGCGCGCTCAGCTCGAACATGATCGTCTGGCCGGAGGCGAGCGCCTGCGACGCGACGTCGCTGTGGAGCGACGCGCGCGATCACGGGCTTGCGGTGGGCGTCGCGCAGTCGAGCTGGGCATCGCGCGGTGTGTTCGGCCTCCTGACGATCGCGCGGCACACGGACCGCCTGACGATCGCCGAGATCAACCATCTGACGCTGCAGACGAACTGGCTCGCGAACATGTCGCACTCGCTGATGAGCCGCTTCCTCGTGCCGAAGCTCGCGCCCGAATCGGGCGTGGCGCTCACGCACCGCGAGCGGGAAGTGCTGTGCTGGACGGGCGAAGGCAAGACCGCGTGCGAGATCGGCCAGATCCTCGGCATTTCCGAGCGCACGGTGAACTTCCACGTCAACAACGTCCTCGACAAGCTCGGCGCGACGAACAAGGTGCAGGCCGTCGTGAAGGCGATCGCGATGGGGCTCGTCGACGCGCCGTGAGCGGCGCGGCCGCGCCGCGCGCGATGCGTCACTCCATCATCGGCTCGGCTTCCTTCGCGGTCCAGCTCACGCTCGAGATGCTTTTCTCCATGCTCATCCGGCTCGCGATCTGCTCGAGCTTCTGCTGATCCTTCGGGTGCAGCTTCAGCGTCGCCGTGACCTTGATGCGCTCGGGCGCATCGGCTTCGCGCGGCACGTCCTCGCTCGTCAGGCTCTGGAACGACAGCGGTTTCGCATACATCGAGTTCGACAGCAGCGTCCGGATGTGCACTTCGTCCGATGCGAGGCAGATCACCATGATCTGATATTCGCGCACGAGATCGGCGTTCGACACGGGCGTCGCGTTGATCGCCTGGCTCACGCCGCGCAGCAGCGTGTTCGTCAGCAGGACGACGCCCGTGCCCGCGAGCGCGGGCAGGTAGTGGCCGGCGCCCGACAGCACGCCGACCGCGGCCGAGCACCAGAGGGTCGCCGCGGTGTTGATGCCCTGGATCGAGCCCTTGTCGCGCATGATGACGCCGCCGCCGAGAAAGCCGACGCCGGAGACGACGTACGCGGCGATTTGCGTGACGCCGGGGATTCCGTTGCCCGTCAGGACGCCGAGCGTGACGAACAGACATGCGCCGCTCGCGACGAGCGTGATCGTGCGCAAGCCGGCCGTGCGCTGGCGGATCTGCCGTTCGAGGCCGATGGCGACCCCGCAGGCGAACGCGGTGAAGAGGCGAAGTGCGAATTCGAAGGTCATTGGTGTTCTGCCATGCCGAATGCGCCGCGCGGCGGGAGCGGCGGCGCGGGCGACCCTTGCGGGCGCGCGTGCATCTGCGTACTCGCGCGACACTTTAGCGCGCGAATCGATGCGATTGTGTGAAACGGGAAATCGCACGCGTTCCGACGAACGCGCGCGGCGGCGAATCGGCCGGCAGGCGTTCAGGCGAAGCGGCGTGCGGACGTTGCGCTGCTACTGTCCACGACGGTTCCTGAAAGAATGGATGGCGGGCATTCTAGGCGCGACCCGTCGCGCGAGTCAACCCGCGGGCGGCCGCGGCGAACGCGCGGGTGCATCGCGCGTTCGTCGTCGACGTTGCGTTCAGCGCTCAGCGTGGCGGACGCCGTCGCGCACGAGCCGCACGCGCGTGATCTCCGACGGCGCGCCGAGCCGCTTCGGCGGCCCCCAGTAGCCGGTGCCGCGGCTCGTATAGACCCACAGGCCGCCGAGCCGCGCGAGTCCCGCGGTGAACGGCTGCTGCAGTCGCACGAAGAAATTCCACGGGAAAAACTGGCCGCCGTGCGTGTGCCCGGACAGTTGCAGCGTGAAGCCCGCGTCGGCTGCGGCGCTCGCGCTGCGCGGCTGGTGCGCGAGCAGCACGCGGATGCGCACGTCGACCGGCGCGCCCGCGAGCGCCGCGCCCGGATCGCTCCGATGCGCGGGGTCGAAGTGGCCCGCCGAGTAGTCGGTGACGCCCGCGATCACGAGCTGGCCGTCGCCGTGGTCGATCGTCCGATGCTCGTTGAGCAGGACTTCGAGGCCGAGGCGGCGGAACTCGGCGATCCATTCGTCGGCGCCCGAGTAGTACTCGTGATTGCCCGTCACGACGAACGCGCCGTGGCGCGCGCGCAGCCGGCCGAGCGGCGCCGCGTGGCCCGCGAGCTGCGCGATGGTGCCGTCGACGACGTCGCCCGTCACCGCGACGAGGTCCGGCTCGAGCCGGTTGACCGCCTCGACGATCGCCTCGACGTAGCCGCGCTTGATCGTCGGGCCGACGTGGATGTCGCTGATCTGCACGATCGTGAAGCCGTCGAGCGCGGCGGGCAGGTCGTCGATCGGCACCGCGACGTCGACGACGCGCGCGCGGCGTCGCGCATTGACGAAGCCGATGACGCTCACCGCGAGCGCCGCGAGCGGCACGCCGGCCGCCGTCTGCGTGCGCCAGTGCGCGAGCGACACCGCGCGGGGCGCGAGCGCGTCGATGGTGACGAGCGATGCGAGCAGCACGTCGCGCGCGAGCGTGAGCACGAGCAGCGACGAGAAGAAACCCATCGCGAGGAGCCCGGCCCACGCGACGCGATCGCCGAGCGGCTGCCGCTCGAACATACGCGACAGCATGCCGAGCGGAATCAGGAGGCACGACGCGACGAGCCACAGCGCGCCCGCGTAGCGGGCGGCGGGCGACGCGAGGTCGGGCAGGAGACGGAAGCCGACGTACACATGCAGCAGCACGCCGATGATCGTCAGGCGCAACAGAAACGATGAAACGCGTCGCATGGGCGGAAGGAAACAGGGGGAAGCCGAGGGGCGGCGGCGCGCGAACGCGCCGCCGTTGCGCGCTTATTCGATGCGCGCGATTTCGTCGAACGAGAAGCGGGGGCTGCGCGGGAACAGTCCGGCGGGATCGCCGTAGCCGAGGTTCACGAGGAAGTTCGACTTGATCGACGTGCCGGCGAAGAATGCGGCGTCGACGGTTGCCTGGTCGAAGCCGGACATCGGGCCGGCATCGAGGCCGAGCGCGCGCGCGGCGACGATCAGGTACGCGCCTTGCAGCGACGAATTGCGGAACGCGGTCGCTTCGATCAGCGCGTCGTTGCCGGCGAACCAACTGCGCGCGTCCGCGTGCGGGAAGAGCTTCGGCAGATGTTCGTGGAATTCCATGTCCATCCCGACGATCACGGTGACGGGCGCGGCCATCGTCTTCGCGAGATTGCCTTCGGACAGCGCGGGCTTGAGCCTCGCCTTCGCCTCCTGCGACTTCACGAACACGAAGCGCGCGGGGCTCGAGTTCGCCGACGTCGGGCCGCACTTGACGAGCTCGATCAGTTGATGGAGCAGCGCGTCGTCGACGGGCTTCGGCTGCCAGGCGTTGTGCGTGCGCGCGGTGCGAAAAATTTGATCGAGAGCGGAATCGGAAAGAGTCATGTCGGGATCCGGATGAGCGCGCAAACGGTCTGGCGTTCGCGCGGCTAGAATTTGAACAGGGCGGCGCGGATCGCGGGTTGCGGTTCGCGCCATTCCGCGATGATAGCCGGATGCCGAGATTTTGACCGATGATGTTCGATTTGTTCGACAACCTGCCGAAACCCGATGTCGACTGGCGTCCGGACTGGCTCGCGCCCGCCGATGCAGACCGGTTCCATGCGCGCCTCGTCGACGAGGTCGCGTGGCGGCAGGACACGATGCACACGCCGCGCGGCCTGTTGCCGCTGCCGCGCCTGACCGCGTGGCAGGGTGAGTCGGACGCGGTCTACGTGTATTCGGGCATCCGCAACGAGCCGGCGCCGTGGACGCCCGCCGTGCTCGAGCTGAAGCGGATGGTCGAGGCGGCGAGCCGCGCGCGCTTCAACAGCGTGCTGCTGAACCGCTATCGCAATGGCTTCGACAGCATGGGCTGGCACGCGGACGACGAGCCGGAGCTCGGTCCCGAGCCGGTGATCGCGTCGCTGAGCCTCGGCGCGACGCGGGTGTTCGATCTGCGGCACAACGAAACGGGTGTCGCGCACGCGTATCGGCTGACGAACGGCAGCCTGCTCGTGATGCGCGGACGCACGCAACGCGAGTGGCGGCATCGCGTGCCGAAGGAGCCCGCCGTGCAGGGCGAGCGGATCAACCTGACGTTTCGCTGGGTGAGCGGGCCGCCCGCGGACGCGCGCCGCGCGAGGCCGCGTCCGCGCGGATGAAGGCGGGCCGCGTCCGCGCGTCGAAACCGCGCGGCCTTCGCGTTATGATTCGATTTCTTTCCGTCCACTGCAGCCGACATGGCCAAAACCACTACGACAGCCGCGGGCAAGCATGCCGCCGGCGCCGCATCGGGCAAGCCGCGCCGCGCCCCGGCCGGTGCGCTCGCCGCGCCTGACGCGGCCGACGACAAAGCCGCGGGCGGCGCATCGTCGTATCTCGTTCCCGGGCTCGAGCGCGGGTTGCGCATCCTGTCCGAATTTTCCGCGCGTGAGCCGGTGTTGAGCGCGCCCGAGCTGTCGAAGCGAATCGGCATCCCGCGCACGACGACGTTCCGCCTGTTGCAGACGCTCGAAGCGCTCGGCTTCATCGAGCGCGCGAACGGCGACCGCCATTTCCGGCTCGGCGTCGGCGTGCTGCGCCTCGGCTTCGAATATCTGAACTCGCTCGAATTGACCGACCTCGGCGCACCGGTGCTCGAGCGCTTGCGCGACGCGACCGGGCTGTCGACGCATCTGCTGATCCGCGATCGCCGCGACGTCGTGTTCGTCGCGAAGGCGCAGAGCAACGCGCCGATGTTCGGCTCGGTGAAGGTGCACGTGGGCACGCGGCTGCCCGCGCACGCGACCGTGCACGGCCATGTGCTGATGGGCGACCTGACGCGCGACGCGATGCGCCAGCTCTATCCGGAAAAGCGGCTCGAGGCGTTCACCGAGCATACGCCCGCGACCGTCGACGCGCTGTACGAGCGCGTGCGCCATTACGCGCGTCTCGGCTACGCGCTCAGCGAGGGGGCGTTCGAGAGCGGGATCTCGGCGGTGACGGCGCCCGTGCGCGACCATTCCGGCTCGATCGTCGCGGCGATCACCGCGACGGTGCCGCGCTCGGAGATCGGCTCCGCCGAAGAAAAGGAGCGGCTCGTCGAGCTCGTGTGCGGCGCGGCCGTCGATCTGTCGCAGCGCCTGAACTATCGGCCGCTCGACAGCGATCCGACCGCCGCGCATGCGCGGCACAAGGTCGCGTTGTTCTGAAGGCGTTCTGATCGCGTCGATCGATGCGCGCGGTATGCGGCGCGCGCGTTCGCGCCGCGCTCAGAACGAGTGGTGAATCCCCGCCAGAAAGATCACCTGATTCGCCGTGCTCGACGCGCCCGCCGTGAAGAACGCCGCCTTCGCGTTGCCGCTCGCGTGCTCGTACAGCACGTTCGCGTAGAGCTGCGTGCGCTTGGACAGCGAATACGTGTCGCCGAGCTCGAACTGCGTCCAGCGGCGGCCGGCGAGCGTCGAGCTCGCCGCGCCGCCCGCGATCACGTTGAACGGCGAGCTCTGGTAGTTCGCGCCGGCGTCGTAGCTCTGGAACGTGTCCGAGTGACCATTCGCCTGCAGCTTCACGTGCGTGTAGAGGCCGTGCACGAGCAGCGGGCCGAAGCGATACGACAGGCCCGCGCCCATGTTCTCCGCCTTCTTTGCGACGTAGCTCGCGACGGGCATGCCCTGGAACGTGCCGCCCGGCCCGGCGATGCCGCCGACGGTCGCCATCGAGAACGCCTGGTCGTGCTCGTTCGAATAGACGGCGGCGGCCTTGAGCAGGCCATTCGCGTAGTTGACGCCGAAGCTCATCGTCCGGCCGTTCGAGAAGTTCGTCGTGTTGCCGAAGCCGAGCATCGCGCCCACGGTGAAGCCCGCGTAGATCGGCGACCGGTACTTGACCGAGTTGTTGAATGGCACGGAGCTCGTGTCCGCGAGCTGGTCGAGGTTGCCCGGATGGAATGCGTACCAGCTCTGCGCGAGGAACGCGGTCGACAGCGGGTCGAGCCAGTCGAAGTTGAACGGCGTCTGATGGCCGAGCGTCAGCGTGCCGAGCCTGTCCGAATTCAGGCCGACGAACGCCTGGCGGTTCCACATCGTGCCCGCCGCCGCCATCTGGCCGTTGTTCGTATAGAAGCCGTTTTCGAGCTGGAAGATCGCCTTCAGGCCGCCGCCCAGATCCTCGACGCCCTTCAATCCCCATCGATCGGGCTGCGTGTTGCCCTGAATCATCGACCACTTCGCGCCGCCGCCGACGTTGTTCACGTACGCGACGCCGGCGTCGAGGCTGCCGTACAGCGTGACGCTGCTCTGCGCCCACGCGCCGGCGACGGCGCCCGCGCCGAGCAATGCTGCTACCGCATGCTTGACCATCTGATCTCCTGACCTTCGCTCCAAATGACGCGGGTGGTGGCCCGTGCGCGAAACGGCCGATCGCGCGCGTTCCCGCGTATGAATATTGGGTCTTCTTTTGTTCCATGTATGGAACTTCGTACCTTTAGCGGAATCGAGTATAGGGGTGGAAATCGGCTGGAACAAAATAAATTTTCGAATGGGCGCGAAGCCCGCGATTCGTCCGACGACATGCCGATAACGCATTGAAAGATCGACGGAAAGCCCGAAAATTCCGCTCCATGCCCATCCCGCGTGGCTTGGATCGCATCGGGCGGAAGCGCGGTCTCGGTATTTTCCCTAGGCGTTGCAGCTTTTTATTTTGATCTTCGAAGCACGCTCCTATAATCACCATCCATAAACTAACGTTCCGTATTTGGAACAAACAAGCGGATCGACCTGAAGAAAGGGTGTGAGATGTCTGAACAATGGGTTTGCGCCGGACACGCCGGCGCGTTGTCCGAGGATTCGCCGATCGAGTTCAAGCGCGCCGACGGCGTGGAGATCGGGATCTACCGAGTCGGCGACGAGCTGCATGCGCTCGAGAACGTCTGCCCGCACGCGTATGCGCTTCTCACGCAAGGCTTCGTCGACGACGGCACGGTCGAGTGCCCGTTGCACGAGGCCGTGTTCGACATCAGGACCGGCCAGTGCCTGAAAGGGCCGGGCGGCCGCGCACTGAAGACGTACGCGGTGCGGCTCGCCGGCGAGGAAATCCAGATCAAGGTGGAATGACATGAACGAGACGACCGTGAACTTCAATCCGTTCCTCACGCCGTGGCGCGCGCCGCAGCCGAACAACGTCGCGGGCAAGGGGCAGATCGAGATCCCCGGGCAGATGCCGAATCTCGTGTGGCAGACGCGCAAGGCCGAGCCGACGCAGTACGAGAACGATCTCGGCGACGCGCTCGAACGTGTGTTCGAAGGCGGCGCGGCCGAGCTTGCCGACGTCGTCGCGGGCCTGAACCGCATCGGCTTTCGCGCGCCCGACGGCGCCGAATGGACGGCCGAGCGCTTCTGCGCGGAACTCGCCGCGCTCGCCGAATGACGCAGCCGCCCTCAAACGCTTCCGGAGCAAACAGATGACGTCTTCCGCCCAAACGAACCCCGGCGCCGATCCGGTGCGCGCGTATCTCGACCGCGGCATCCGCAACTACTGGTATCCCGTCGCGCCGAGCTGGCAGGTGTCGAGCGCGCCCGTCGGCATCACTCGGTTGTCCGAACAGATCGTGCTGTGGCGCGATCGGCAGGGCAACGTGCACGCGCTCGAGGACCGCTGTCCGCATCGCGGCGCGCGCCTGTCGCTCGGCTGGAATCTCGGCGATCGCGTCGCGTGCTGGTATCACGGCGTCGAAGTGAACGGCGGCGGCACCGTGACGAAGGTGCCGGCCGTGTCGAACTGTCCGCTCGAAGGGCAGTCGTGCGTGAAGTCGTACCCGGTCGAGGAGCGCGCGGGCGCGATCTTCCTGTGGTTCGGCGATGACGCGCATCGCGAGCCCGCGCCGCTCGTGCTGCCCGACGAACTCGTCGGGCCCGAGTACGCGCAATTCGTCTGCGTGTCGAACTGGACCTGTAATTACCAGTATGCGATCGACAACGTGATGGACCCGATGCACGGCGCGTATCTGCACGCGACGTCGCATTCGATGGCCGAAGGCGACAAGCAGGCCGACATGCGCGTGCACAAGACCGAGATGGGCCTGATGTTCGAGAAGGTCAACCAGCGCGACGTGAACTTCGACTGGGTGGAGCTCGGCGAGACGGGCTGCATCTGGCTGCGCCTCGCGATTCCGTATCAGCGCAAGTTCGGCCCGGGCGGCAGCTTCGGCATCGTCGGCTTCGCGACGCCGATCGACGACGACCACTGCCAGGTCTATTTCTGGCGCACCCGCAAGGTTGCGGGCTGGCAGCGCGACGTGTGGCGCTTCCTGTATCGGAACCGTCTCGAAGGGCTGCACTGGGCGGTGCTCGAGCAAGACCGCTACGTGCTCGAAAGCATGGCGCCGAACGCGCGCGATCACGAATACCTGTATCAGCACGACGTCGGCATCACGCGCGTGCGGCGGATGCTGCGCCAGCGCGCGCAGGAGCATCTCGCCGCGCTCGGCGCGCATCGCGCGGCGCAGGCCCCCGCGACGGAGCGCGCATGAGCGCGCCCGTGCAGGCGATCGCGCTCGCCGGCCGCCGAGTGCTCGTCACGGGCGGCGCGCGCGGGCTCGGCGCGGCGTTCGTCGAGGCCCTTGTCGCGGCGGGCGCGAAAGTCGCGTTCGGCGACGTGCTCGAAGCCGAAGGCCGCGCGCTCGCGCAGCGCTTGCGCGACTCGGGCCATGACGCGCACTTCGTCGCGCTCGACCTCGCGGACCCGGCGAGCGTCGCCGCTTTCGTCGACGAAGGCGCGCGCGTGCTCGGCGGCATCGACGGCCTCGTGAACAACGCGGCGATCACGAACTCGGGCGGCAAGCGCGCGACCGAGCTTTCGATCGACACGTGGGACGCGGTGATGAACGTCAACGTGCGCGGCGTCTGGCTCGCGTGCAACGCGGCGTTGCGCCATCTCGCGCGCTCGGGCCGCGGCGCGATCGTGAATCTCGCGTCCGACACTGCGTTGTGGGGCGCGCCGAAGCTGCTCGCTTACGTGGCGAGCAAGGGCGCGGTGATCGCGATGACGCACACGCTCGCACGCGAGTTCGGCGAGCAGGACGTGACGGTCAACGCGATCGCGCCGGGCCTGACCGAGGTCGAGGCGACCGCATACGTGCCGGCCGAGCGCCGCCAATACTACTTGCAGGGCCGCGCATTGCCGCGCGTGCAAGTGCCGGCCGACGTGACGGGGCCGATGTTGTTCCTGCTGTCCGATGCCGCGCGTTTCGTCACGGGGCAGTTGCTGCCCGTGAACGGCGGCTTCGTGATGCATTGACCGATTGTTAGCACTTAGCACTCTTGAAGGAGATGACGATGGCGGACGCCGATATCGAGCGTAAATCGTGGGACCAGACGGCGGGCGAGAGCTTCGCCGAATGGATGGACGGGCGCGTCGCGCGCCTCGAGACGCGCCGTTACGACTGGGACGCGCTGAAATTCCAGGCCGATTTCGATCCGAAATACCGCCGCGCGCAAATGCGCTACGTGGGCACGGGCGGCACGGGCGTCGCGAAGGATGCGAACACGGTGCCCGCGGGCGGCTTCACGTTTTCGACGATGGTGATTCCGGCCGGCAACGTCGGCCCGAGCCACATTCATATCGACGTCGAGGAAATCTTCTTCGTGCTGCGCGGCAGGATGAAGGTGATCTGCGAGCGCGACGGCGAGACGTGGGAGGCGGTGCTCGGCGAACGCGACCTGATCTCGGTGCCGCCGGGCGTCTATCGGACCGAAATCAACATCGGCGACGAAGACGCGCTGATGTGCGTGATGCTCGGCTCGCCGAAGCCGATCACGCCGACGTATCCGCCGGATTCGCCGCTCTCGAAGATCAAGCGCTGATGCACGGACGACGACGATGAGCGCGATTTCCACGACGACAGCCGGCGCGAGCGCGATGCCTTTCGCCGCGCTGCTCGAACGCTTCGCCGAGCGACACGCGGCGGCGGGCGACGCGGGCACGATCGGCTACCGCGAGGCGGGCGAATCGTACGGCGAGCGCACTGAGCAAGCCGGGCGCGATCCCGTCGTGCTGCTGCACGGGATCGGATCGGGTGCGGCGTCGTGGGTGCGCCAGCTCGACGCGCTCGGCGCGACGCGTCGCGCGCTCGCGTGGGACGCGCCAGGCTATGGCGCATCGTCACGCGTCGCGGCCGGCTCGCCCGTCGCGGCCGACTACGCGGCGTCGCTCGCCGCGTGGCTCGACGCGCTGCGCATCGAACGCTGCGTGCTCGTCGGCCATTCGCTCGGCGCGATCGTCGCCGGCGCGTTCGCGCGGATCGCGAGCGAGCGGCTTGCGGGATTGCTGCTGATTTCTCCTGCCGGCGGCTACGGCGGCACGCCCGCCGACGTGCGGGCCGAGCGGCGCGACAGCCGTCTCGCACTGCTCGCGTCGCTCGGCCCGCAAGGGCTCGCCGACGAGCGCAGCGCAAACCTGTTGTCCGCGCATGCGAGCGACACGGCGCGCGCGTGGGTGCACTGGAACATGGCGCGCATCGCGCCCGCCGGCTATGCGCAGGCGACGCATCTGCTCGCGAACGCGGATCTCGCGTCCGATCTCGTCCATTACCGCGGCCGCGTCGCGGTCGCCGTCGGCGGCGACGACGCGATCACGCCGCCCGCCGCATGCGAGCGGATTGCGCGCGCGGCGCGTGTTGGGCTGCAGGTGATTCCCCGTGCGGGCCATGCCGGCTACGTTGAAGCGCCCGATGCGTACAGTGCGTTGATCGACGCTTTTTGCCGTCAATGCGACGGATCGCGAGGCGCGACATGAGCGAACCGCTGCTGAAGGACGCCGACAACGCGAAGAATGATTCGAACTACGTAGTACCGGGGCTCGAGCGCGGGCTGCGGGTCCTGGCCGAGTTCTCGCCGCGCGAGCCGGTGCTCGGCGCGCCGGAGCTGTCGAAGCGGCTCGGCATTCCGCGCACGACGGTGTTCCGTCTGCTGCAGACGCTCGAGTCGCTCGGCTTTCTCGAGCGCGCGGACAAGGATCGCAATTATCGCCTCGGCGTCGCGGTGTTGCGCCTCGGCTTCGAATACCTGAGCTCGCTCGAGCTGACTGATCTCGGCTTGCCGGTGATAGAAGGCTTGCGCGATGCGACGGGCTTCACGGCGCACATCGTGATTCGCGACGGCCGCGACGTGGTGTTCGTCGCGAAGGCGCAGAACGCGGGGCACGCGTTCGGCTCGGTGCGGGTGAACGTCGGCACGCGCCTGCCCGCGCACGCGACGACGCACGGCCACGTGCTGATGGGCGACCTGTCGCTCGCCGAGTTGCGCGCGCTGTATCCGGAGCGGGAGCTCGAACGCGTGACGAAGGCGACGCCCGAGACTGTCGACGCGCTCTTCGACGTGATTCGCGCCGATGCGCGGCGCGGCTACGGCATCGGCAACTCGGCGTTCGAGCGCGACATCTCGGTCGTCACGGCGCCCGTGCGCAACGAGGCGAGCCGGATCGTCGCGGTCGTCACGGTGACGGTGCCGCGGCCGGAGATCGATGCGGCGCTCGTCGCCGACGGGCTGATCGAGAAGGTCGTGCGCGCGGCGGGCGGACTGTCGCGGCGGCTCAACTACCGGGCCGACGACGAAAACACCTATTTGAAGGCATTGGGATTGCGATGATCCAGATCGATTTGAGCGGGCAGGTCGCCGTGGTGACGGGCGGCTCGTCCGGCATCGGCTACGCTTGCGCCGAGCTTTTTCTGCGCGCGGGTGCGTCGGTCGCGATATGCGGGCGCAGCGACGAACGGCTCGCGAGCGCGCATGCGCGGCTCGCGCAGCAGTTCCCGAGCGAGCGCGTGCTCGCCGCGCGCTGCGACGTGCTCGACGAAGCCGACGTGACTGCGTTCGCGCAGGCCGTGGCCGAGCGCTTCGGCGGTGCCGACATGCTCGTCAACAACGCGGGCCAAGGCCGCGTGTCGACGTTCGCGGACACGACGGACGACGCGTGGCGCGACGAACTCGAGCTGAAGTACTTCAGCATCATCCGCCCGACGCGCGCGTTCCTGCCGCTGCTGCGCGCGTCGGCCGCGCCGGCGATCACCTGCGTGAATTCGCTGCTCGCGCTGCAGCCGGAGCCGCACATGGTCGCGACATCGTCGGCGCGCGCGGGTGTGCTGAGCCTCGTCAAATCGCTCGCGAACGAGCTCGCTCCCGAGCGCATCCGCGTCAACTCGATCCTGATCGGCGTCGTCGAATCGAAGCAGTGGCGGCGGCGCTACCACGCGCAGGCCGCGCCGGGCGAATCGTGGGAAGCGTGGACGGCCGCGCTCGCCGCGAAGAAGAACCTTCCGCTTGCGCGCTTCGGCCGGCCCGACGAGGCCGCGTGGGCGCTCTTTTATCTCGCAACGAATCTGTCGTCGTACACGACGGGCAGCCATATCGACGTATCAGGAGGCTTTGCACGCCATGTCTAACAAAACCACGACCACGGTCGGCGAGCTGATTGCCGCCTTCCTCGAACAATGCGGCGTGAAGACCGCCTTCGGCGTGATCTCGATTCACAACATGCCGATCCTCGACGCGATCCACACGCGCGGCAAGATCCGCTATGTCGGCGCGCGTGGCGAGGCGGGCGCCGTCAACATGGCCGACGGCCTCGCGCGCGTGTCGGGCGGGCTCGGCGTCGCGTTCACGAGCACGGGCACCGCGGCGGGCAACGCGGCGGGCGCGATGGTCGAGGCGCTGACGGCCGGCACCCCGCTCGTGCACGTCACCGGGCAGATCGAGACGCCGTACCTCGATCAGGATCTCGCGTACATCCACGAGGCGCCCGATCAACTGTCGATGCTCAATGCGATTTCAAAGGCCGCGTATCGCGTGCGCACGGTCGAATCCGTGCTGCCGACGATCCGCGAGGCAGTGCGTGTCGCGATGACCGCGCCGAGCGGCCCCGTGTCGGTCGAGATTCCGATCGACATCCAGGCGGCCGGGATCGAGTGGCCGGACGATCTCGCGCCGCCGCACGTCGCGGTGCGCGAGCACGACAGCGCGCGCGTCGCGCAGCTCGCCGAGCGTCTGGCGAGCGCGCGCCGGCCGCTGCTGTGGCTCGGCGGCGGCGCGCGGCACGCACGCGCGGAAGTCGAGCGGCTCGTCGCACTCGGCTTCGGCGTGGTCACGAGCGTGCAGGGCCGCGGCGTGCTGCCCGAGGATCATCCGGCGACGCTCGGCGCGTTCAACGTGCACGCGGCCGTCGAGCGCTTCTACAAGACGTGCGACGCGGTGGTCGTCGTCGGCTCGCGGCTGCGCGGCAACGAGACGCTGAAGTACAAGCTCGCGCTGCCGAGCCCGCTGTTCCGCGTCGATGCCGACGCGCTCGCCGACAACCGCGGCTATCGCAACGACCTGTTCGTGCACGGCGACGCGAAGCGCGTGCTCGCCGAGCTCGCGGACCGGCTCGAAGGCAAGCTCGCCGCCGATCCGCGCTTCGCCGGCGATCTCGAGGCCGCGCGCGAGGCGGCCGTCGCGGACGTCGGCAAGGGGCTCGGCCCGTACAAGCGCCTCGTCGACACGCTGCAGCAGGCGCTCGGCCGCGACTACAACTGGGTGCGCGACGTGACGATCTCGAACAGCACGTGGGGCAACCGCCTGCTGAGGATCTTCGAGCCGCGCGCGGGCGTGCATGCGCTGGGCGGCGGAATCGGCCAGGGGATGCAGATGGCGATCGGCGCGGCGCTTGCGGGCGCGGCGGCGAAGACGGTGTGCCTCGTCGGCGACGGCGGCCTGATGGTGAACGTCGGTGAGCTCGCGACCGCCGTGCAGGAGAACGCGAACGTGATGATCGTGCTGATGAACGACCAGTGCTACGGCGTGATCCGCAACATCCAGGACGCGCAGTACGGCGGCCGCCGCTGCTACGTCGATCTGCATCAGCCGGATTTCGCGCAGTTCTGCGCGAGCCTGAAGCTCGCGCATCACCGGCTCACGTCGCTCGACGACGCGCAGCGCATCGTTCGCGAAGGGCTCGCGCACGAAGGCCCAGTGCTCGTCGAGGTCGACATGCTGTCGGTCGGCGCGTTCGCGACCGCGTTCGCCGGCCCACCCGTCAAGAAGGACACGCCCGCGGAGCGCCAGTATGCGTAACGCTCACGCTCCCGTCGACGTCGCGATGATCGGCTTCGGCGCGATCGGCGAGGCCGTCTATCGCGCGGTCGAGCACGACGCGGCGCTGCGCGTCGCGCACGTGATCGTGCCCGAGCATCAGTGCGATGCGGTGCGCGGCGCGCTCGGCGAGCGCGTCGACGTCGTGTCGTCCGTCGGCTCGCTCGCGTACCGTCCGCAATTCGCGCTCGAGTGCGCGGGGCACGGCGCGCTTGCCGACCACGTTGTGCCGCTGTTGAAGGCGGGCACGGATTGCGCGGTCGCATCGATCGGCGCGCTGTCGGACCTCGCGCTGCTCGGCGCGCTGTCGGACGCGGCCGACGAAGGCGGCGCGACGCTCACGCTGCTGTCGGGCGCGATCGGCGGCATCGACGCGCTCGCGGCCGCGAAGCAGGGCGGCCTCGACGAGGTGCTGTACATCGGCCGCAAGCCGCCGCTCGGCTGGCTCGGCACGCCGGCCGAGGCGATCTGCGATCTGCGCGCGATGACGGCCGAGCAGACGATCTTCGAAGGAAGCGCGCGCGACGCGGCGCAGCGCTATCCGAAGAACGCGAACGTCGCGGCGACGGTTGCGCTCGCGGGCGTCGGCCTCGACGCGACGAAGGTGCGCCTGATCGCCGATCCGGCCGTTACGCGCAACGTGCACCGGATCGTCGCGCGCGGCGCGTTCGGCGAGATGTCGATCGAGATGTGCGGCAAGCCGCTGCCGGACAACCCGAAGACGTCCGCGCTGACGGCGTTCAGCGCGATTCGCGCGCTGCGCAACCGCGCGTCGTGCTGCGTGATCTGAACTGCTCAACGTCAGGACAACCATCGTGACTGCATTCGACTCATCGCTCGTGCCGTCGGGCGACATCCTGATCGGCGGCGAGTGGCGCCGCGGCCGCGGCGCGACGACGCCGAACTTCTATCCGGCCGACGGCTCGCTCAACACCGAGATTCACATGGCCGACGCGGCCGACGCGCGCGAGGCGGTCGAGGTGGCCGACGCCGCGTGGCGCCGCGCGAACTGGTCGGGCCTGAAGCCGCATCAGCGCGCGGGCGTGCTGCACCGGATCGCCGATCTGATTCACGCGAATCACGAGGCGCTCGCGCAGTTGCAGCGGCGCGACAACGGCAAGCCGATCAGCGAGACGCGCGCGCTCGTCGCGAGCGCGGCGAACACGTTCCGCTATTTCGCCGCGTGCGCGGAGACGCTTGACGACGCGCTGACGCCATCGCGCGGCGACTATCTGTCGATGAGCGTGCACGAGCCGCTCGGCGTCGTCGCGGCGATCACGCCGTGGAATTCACCGATCGCGTCCGACGCGCAGAAGCTCGGCCCCGCGCTCGCGGCGGGCAACGCGGTCGTGCTGAAGCCGGCCGAGGTGACGCCGCTCGCGTCGCTCGCGCTCGCGCGCCTATGCGAGCAAGCGGGCGTGCCGCCCGGCGTGATCTCGGTGCTGCCGGGCAAGGGCTCGGTGATCGGCGACGCGCTCGTGCGCGATCCGCTCGTGAAGAAGGTGTCGTTCACGGGCGGCACCGAAGTCGGCCGCGGGATCGCGCGGCTCGCGGCCGAGAAGCTGATGCCGCTGTCGCTCGAGCTGGGCGGCAAGTCGCCGACGATCGTGTTCGACGACGCCGATCTCGATCACGCGGTCAACGGCGTGCTGTTCGGGATCTTCAGCTCGTCGGGCGAATCGTGCATCGCGGGCTCGCGCGTGTTCGTCCAGCGCGCGATCTACGACGCGTTTGTCGCGCGCCTCGTCGACGCGGCGCGCAAGCTGCGCGTCGGCGATCCGGCGAGCGAGCGCACGCAGATGGGTCCGCTCATCACCGCGCAGCATCGCGGCACGGTCGAGCGCTACGTCGCGCTCGGCCGCGACGAAGGCGGCCGCGTGCTGTGCGGCGGCGAGCGGCCGACGGGCGAAGGCCGCGACGCGGGCTTCTTCTATCTGCCGACGATTCTCGACGGCCTGTCGAACCGGGCCCGCATTTGCCGGGAAGAAATCTTCGGGCCGGTGCTCGTCGCGCTGCCGTTCGACGACGAGGCGGCGCTCGTCGCCGAAGCGAACGACAGCGTGTTCGGGCTTGCGGCCGGCATCTGGACGCGCGACTACAAGCGCGCATGGCGCGTCGCGCGCGCGCTCGACGCGGGCACCGTGTGGATCAACACGTACAAGCAGTTCTCGATCTCGACGCCGTTTTCGGGCCGCAAGGAAAGCGGGATGGGGCGCGAGAAGGGAAGCCTCGGGATTCGCGAGTACATGCAGCAGAAGAGCCTCTACTGGGGCTTGAACGATTCGCCGCTGCCGTGGGCGAACTGACGGAACTGACGGAAAGGATCATCGCATGAGCATTCTCGGCATCGAACAGATTACCTACGGCGTGACCGATCTCGCGATGTGCCGCCGTTTTTTCGCGGACTGGGGCCTCAACGAAGTCGCGCGCGGCGAAGCATACGTGAGCTTCGAGACGATGAATGGCTGCACGGTGCGCGTCGTCGACGCGCGCGATCCGTCGCTGCCGCCCGCGTTCGAGGAAGGCCCGACGCTGCGCGAGGTCACGTGGGGCGTCGGCACGCAGGCGGAGCTCGACGCGCTGCGCGGCCGGCTCGCGGGCCAGCCGGGCCACTACGAGACCGACGACGCGATCGGCTGCATCGATCCGAACGGCATGGCGATCCGCATCGAAGTGACGCGCAGGCGCCAGGTCGACGTGAAGGGCTCGCTGCCGAACGTGTGGGGCGAGACGCTGCGCGTCGACCAGCCGGCCGCTATCTACGAGCGTGCGGAGCCGATCGAGGTCGGCCACGTCGTGTTCTTCACGAACCGGCTCGCCGAGCAGGAGGCGTTCTATCACGAGCTGCTCGGCTTCGAGACGTCGGATCGCTACCCCGGCCGCGGCGCGTTCATGCGCTGCGCGCCGCACGGCGGCCATCACGACCTGTTCCTGCTCGCGCTGCCTACGGCCAAGCGCGGCCTGAACCACGTCGCGTTCACGGTGCGCGACATCCACGAAGTGTTCGGCGGCGGGATGCACGTGAGCCGCTGCGGCTGGGAGACGCAGCTCGGGCCGGGGCGGCACCCGGTGTCGTCCGCGTACTTCTGGTACTTCCGCAATCCGGCGGGCGGCCTCATCGAGTATTACGCGGACGAGGACATGCTGACGCCCGCATGGCAGCCGCGCGAGTTCGAGCCGGGCCCGACCGTGTTCGCCGAGTGGGCGATCGACGGCGGCCTCGACGGCAATACGCGCCGGCAGAAGAACGCGCAGGCGCCGGAAGGCAGGTTCATGACGGAGCGCAAGGATGACTGAGCATGCGAACGCCGACGCGGGTGCCGCGCCGCGCACCGTCGTCGTGATCGGCGGCGGGCAGGCGGCGGGCTGGGTGGTGAAGACGCTGCGCGGCGAGGGCTTCGCCGGGCGCATCGTGATGATCGCGGACGAAGCGCATCCGCCGTACGAGCGGCCTCCGCTGTCGAAGGCGGTGCTCGCGGGCGATGCCGACATCTCGTCCGTGCGCGTCGTGCAGCCGGACGAATTCGGCGCGCTCGGCATCGAAGCGTGGCAGCCCGAACGCGCGGCGTCGATCGATCGCGCGCGGCGCATCGTGCGCACCGCATCGGGCCGCGAGATCGAATACGACCGGCTCGTGATCGCGACGGGCGGCGCGCCGCGACGTCTGCCGGATGCAATCGTCGGGACACCTCATCTTCACTACCTGCGCACGCTCGACGAGGCAGTCGCGCTCGGCGAGCGGCTGCGCGCGAGCCGCCGCGTGCTCGTGATCGGCGGCGGCTGGATCGGGCTGGAAGTCGCGGCCACCGCGCGCAAGCTCGGCGTAGACGCGGTCGTCGTCGAGGGTGCGCCGCGGCTTTGCGCGCGCTCGGTGCCGGGCGAGGTGTCCGATTTCCTGCTCGATCTGCATCGCGCGAACGGCGTCGACGTGCGGCTGAACGCGTCGCTCGCGTCGCTCGGCGCGCATCCGGACGACGCGAATCGCGTATGCGCGACGCTCGCCGGCGGCGCGACCGTCGACGCGGATTTCGCGGTCGCGGGAGTCGGCCTCGCGCTCAATACGTCGCTCGCGACCGAAGCGGGCTTGCACGTCGACGACGGCATCGTCGTCGACGAATACGGAGCGACGAGCGATCCGGCGATCTTCGCGTGCGGCGACGTCGCGAACCATCCGAACGCGTGGCTCAAGCGCCGCGTGCGGCTCGAATCGTGGGCGAACGCGCAGAACCAGGCAATCGCGGCCGCGAAGGCGGTGCTTGGCGTGCGTGCGCCGTATGCGGAGATTCCGTGGTTCTGGTCCGATCAATACGACGTGAACCTGCAGATCCTCGGCGATCTGCCCGCCGACGCGCAGCGCGTCGTGCGCGGCGACATCGCCGCGAAACGCGCGACGCTGTTCTTCGTGACGGACGGCGCGCTGCGCGGCGTGATCGCGATCAACTCGGCGCGCGACCTGAAGCTCGCGCGCAAATGGATGAATCAGGGGCGCGCAATCGACGTCGCCGCGCTGACGGATACGACGAAGGCGCTTGCCTGACCACGAGAACGACGACATGGAGGAGAACCCACGCATGAGCACACTGGAAACCGCGATCGCGGGCGCGCCCGCGGCCGACACGGCGGCGAGCGCCGCGACACCCGGCGCGATCATCGCGCGCCTCGAGCGGCTGCCCGCGAACGCGATGCAGATCCGCGCACGCGTGCTGATCGGCGCCGCGACCTTCTTCGACGGCTTCGACGTGATCACGATCGCGGCGACGCTGCCGCTCCTGATCCACAAGTGGGGGCTGTCGCCGAATCAGGTCGGGATGCTGATCGCGTCCGGCGCGATCGGCCAGTTGCTCGGTGCGTTCCTGTTCCCGGCGCTTGCGGAGAAGCACGGCCGCGTGCGCGCGATCGCGTGGAGCTCGGCCGTGATCGGCGTGACGAGCATCGCGTGCGGATTCGCTTCGACGTTCGAAGCATTCGTACTGCTGCGGATCGTGCAGGGGCTTGGCCTCGGCGGCGAGCTGCCGGTCGCCGCGACCTACATCAACGAAATCACGCGTGCGCACGGCCGCGGGCGCTTCGTGCTGCTGTACGAGATCGTGTTTCCGATCGGCCTGCTCGCGTCGATGGCGCTCGGCGCATGGCTCGTGCCGCGCTTCGGCTGGGAGGTGATGTATTTCATCGGCGGGATGCCGCTCGTGCTCGCGCTCGTGCTTGCGCGGCTCGTGCCGGAATCGCCGCGCTGGCTCGCGTCGCGCGGGCGGCTCGACGAAGCGGGGCACGCGCTGCATGCGTTCGAATCCGCGGCGAAGGAGCCGCTGCCGCCCGTCGCGCATGCGAGCGAGTTCGACGCGCTCGTGCGCAGCCATCCGAAGCGCCGGATGATCGACCTGTTCGGGCCCGCGTATCTGAAGCGCACGCTCGCGGTCGCGACGCTGTGGGCGACGTGCGGATTCATCCAGTACGGGCTGTCGACCTGGCTGCCGACGATTTACAAGAACTTCTATCACGCGCCGCTGCAGCTCGCGTTGAACCTTGCGGTGATCGGCTCGGTGATGGGCGTCGTGGGCTCGCTCGTGTCGGCGCTTGCCGTCGACGTGGTCGGCCGCAAGCCGGTGATCGTATGGTCGTTCGTGCTTTGCGCGTTGTCGCTCGTGTTCGCGGGGCTCTTTCACGCGTCGTCGGTGTACGTGGTCGCGACGTTCTGCTCGTTCGCTCTCGGCCTGATGGCGTCGGGCTTCATCACGTCCTATGTGTACACGCCCGAGCAGTATCCGACGAGCATCCGCGCGGCCGGCTGCGGACTCGGCAGCGCGTGGCTGAAGATCGCGTCGTTCGTCGCGCCGATGGCGGTGCCGCGCGCGATCGTCGGCGGCGATCTGAGCCCGGCGTTCTACTTGCTCGCGGTGGTGCCGCTCATTGCTGCGCTGACCGTGCACTTCGTCGGCATCGAGACGAAAGGGCAGGTGCTCGAAAAACTCGAGGCATAGCGCGGCGCTTTCGCAACGTTTGGCAGTAGTGCAGCAGAAAAAGCCCGGTGCGCGTGCATCCGAAAGCGGCCGGACGGCGGCATCGAGCACGCCGGCCGATGCGTCCGGCGGTTCCGCGCCGGCTGGCCATCGGCGTGTCTCCGCGCGCATTCGATAAGTCGTGTTTTCTGGATTTATTAATGGCCGGTTTAAAATATTTATTGATGAATAGGAATCCGCTTATATTGCATTTCAGGCAATGTTGTCTGGATTACATTTTTCACATTCTTTCGTCAGTGTTCGATGGATTACTGTTTTTGAGTATTTGAGGTTTGCCAAGGTGGAAAGTTATTAATATCCCTGCCTGCGAGGCGTGATTGGGGTTCGCGATTGATGTCCCGGAAATCGTATAAATGATTTTGACATTTAATCGCAATGCATGATTTCGTATTCGACGGCGACGTCCTGCGGACTGCGCACTCGGAAATGACCCTGCTGACGGCCCGTGCGAATTGAAATCACAGGGGATATTGAGTGAACAACATCTACAATGTTGTCTGGAGTCGGGTGCGAGGCCAATTGATTGCGGTTTCCGAATTTTCCGGATCGAATGGCAAGGGTTCGACGACGCGAGTCGCCAGGGCGGCGCCTGGCGTCGCCGCACATGTTGCGGCTTCCCGCCGGTCGCGCCCGTCGTGGGTGAAGCTCGGCTTGATGTCGCTGTCGGTGAGCGCGGCGATGGGCTGGATGGCGACCGACGCCGCGGCGCAGGTCAGCTACGCGGCGGGCTATAACGCGTATGCCGGCCCCGGCAGCAATACCGGCCCGTGGGCGTTCTACAACCCGGCCTTCAGCGCGGGCACGCTGCTGTACGGCACGGCGGTCGGCAACTACGCGTATGCGAACGGCGAGGGCAGCTCGGCCTACGGCGATCACGCGACGGCGCAGGGGCGCATCGGCACCGCGCTCGGCGCCTATTCGGAAGCGGCCGGCGACGGCGGCACCGCGATCGGCGCCAGCGCGCGGGCGCTGCCGGACTTCAGCATCGCGATCGGCACGAACGCGCAGGCGCTGAAGGACACGGGGCAGTCGATCCCCGGCCGCGAAGACATCGGCACGATCGCGATCGGCGCGGGCGCGCTCGCGCAGGGCGACAACAGCGATCCGCTGCACGTGTCCGCGCCGAATGCGTTCGGCGGTTACACGGTCGCGACGGCGAGCGGCGCGGTGGCGCTGGGTGAGGGCGCCGCGTCGTCCGCCTATTACGCGAATGCGCTAGGCTCGTATTCGAAGGCATCGGGTGCGGGCGCGGTCGCGGTGGGCGGCGGCGCCGAAGCAACCGCGCAGGGCGCGGTGGCGATCGGCGGCTCGACGAGCGTCAACGACGCGACCGCACTGTCCGGCTATGCGAGCGCGAGCGGCATCAACGCAATCGCGGTCGGTTCCGGCGCGCAGGCGACGGGCAGCCAGTCGATCAGCATCGGCACGGGCAACGTCGTGTCGGGCGCGAACGCCGGCGCGTTCGGCGATCCGTCGACAGTTACGGGCACGGGCTCGTATTCGTTCGGCAACAACAATACGATCAACGCGAACAACGCATTCGTGCTCGGCAACAACGTGCGGATCGGCTCGGGACTCGACGGCTCGGTCGCGCTCGGCAACGGCGCGGCGGTCGCGGCGGCGAACCCGACCGGCAGCGCGACGATCACGACGACGTCGGGCGGTCAATTGACGCTGTCCGGTTTTGCCGGCGCGAATCCGACGAGCGTCGTCAGCGTCGGCGCGCCCGGCGCCGAACGCCAGATCACGAACGTCGCGGCGGGGCGCATCACGCCGACGTCGACGGACGCCGTCAACGGCAGCCAGTTGTATGCGGTTGCGAGCACGATCGACAGCGCGGTGAACGGCGGCGGGATCAAGTACTTCCACGCGAATTCGACTTTGGCCGATTCGACGGCGGCGGGCGCGGACAGCGTCGCGGTCGGCCCGGCCGCGCTCGCCTACGGCAACGACTCGATCGCCGAAGGCACGAACGCGACGGCGGGCGTGAGCGGCAACCCGGCGGTCGCCGGCGACGTCGCGCTCGGCAGCGGCGCGCAAGCGACGGGTGGCCGCTCGCTCGCGCTCGGCGCGAACGCGTCGGTCAATGCCGCGGGCGGCGTCGCGCTCGGCGCCGGGTCGGTCGCGAATCGCGCGGCCGGCACGTACACCGATCCGATCACGGGCGGCAGCTTCACGACCGCATTCGGCGCGGTATCGGTCGGCCTCGAAGGATCGCTGCGCCAGATCACCAACGTCGCGGCGGGCACGCAGGCGACGGACGCGGTGAACGTCGGCCAACTGCAAGGCGCGATTGCGCAGTTGAACCAGTCGATCCAGAACATCACGAACGGGTCGAACTCGGGGAACAACGGCAACAACTCCGGGCAGACCGTGTCGGGCCAGTGGATCACGGGCAACCCGTCGACCTATACGCCGCCGGTGGCGAGCGGCATCGGCTCGACCGCCGCGGGCAGCGGCAGTGTCGCGTCCGGCGCGAACAGCGTCGCGATCGGCGACGGTGCGTCGGCGTCCGGCAACAACTCGGTCGCGCTCGGCGCCCATTCGGTTGCGAGCGCGCCGAACACGGTGTCGGTCGGCTCGGCCGGCAACGAGCGGACGATCTCGAATGTCGCGCCGGGTGTGAACGGCACCGATGCGGTGAACGTGAACCAGTTGAACAGTGGCATCGGCAATGCGCTCAGCCAGGCGAATCAGTACACGGATCAGAAGGTCGACCATCTGCGGCGCGAGATGAACGGCGGCGTGGCGGCGGCGATGGCGGTGGCCGGCTTGCCGCAGCCGACCGCGCCGGGCAAGAGCATGGTCGCGCTCGCGGGCTCGACGTGGCAGGGGCAACAAGGCTTCGCGCTCGGCGTATCGACGATTGCCGAGAACGGCAAGTGGCTGTATAAGGGGGCGCTCACGACCAGCACGCGCGGCGGGACGGGCGCGGTGCTCGGGGCCGGCTATCAGTGGTGACAGTGGTGACGTGAGTCGCGTGCAACGGCCGGCGTACGTCCGGCCGCTGAGACGATAAGGAATCCAATATGAAAATTAGCAGGATATCGAAATATGTGGCGGCCGCCGGGATCTGCGGGGCGCTGCTGGCGGGATGCGGGATGGCGCCGACGACCGCGCCGGACGGCTCGGTCGGGTTTCCGGCGCGCGACAGCGCTTGGCTGAAGGAAGGCACGTTCGTGAATGCCGAGAACCTGCGCCAGATCGGGCCCGGTCTCGACAAGAACCAGGTCTATGCGCTGATCGGTGAGCCGCATTTCAGCGAGGGCATTGTCGGCGTGCATGTGTGGAACTACGTGTTCAATTTCCGCACGGGCCCGGGGGCGAGCGACGTCGTGACGTGCCAGTACCAGATCCAGTATGACGACCACTATCGCGTGAAGTCGACGTACTGGAAGGAGCCGGCGTGCAAGGCGCTTGCTGACGGCCCGAAGCCGGTGCCCGCCGTGCAGGCGCCGCCGGGCGACGACGTGAAGCAGTTCACGCTCGATTACCCACTGCTGTTTCCGTTCGACAAATCGGCGCTGCGCGACCTGCTGCCGGCCGGTCGCGCGGAGCTGGACCGGATCGCGGCCGCGCTGCGGCAGCAATACCAGCACATCCGCTCGGTGCGGGTCACAGGCTATACCGACCGGCTCGGCACCGACACATACAACCGGCAACTGTCGCTCGCGCGGGCCGAAACGATCCGCGCGTACCTGACGACGCGCGGCCTGCCCGGCGATCTGATCGTCGCGCAAGGGCTAGGCAAGGCCGATCCGGTCAGCAGTGGCTGCCCCGCCGGACGGTCGGCCGAGGCGATCGCGTGTCTCGCGCCGGACCGGCGCGTCAGGATCGACGTCGCCGGCGAGCGGCGCTAGTCTCGCGGCGGGCGCGGCTCAAGCCGGCTGCGACGCCGGCTGTGTCGGCTATGTCGGCCGCATTGACGCCTGCTTCAGCGCCCATCGCGGCACCTGCGCGTTTCGCGCGGGCGCTGAGTACGACGGACGGCCGTTCGATGCGCGGGCCGGCCCGTCCGCGAGTTGCGGCGAGCATCGGCGTGCGATTCAGCGCACGGCGGTGACGGGCACGCTTGCGATGCGCACGAGGCGATCGAGGATGCTGCGATGGAAGAAATGGGCGAGCGCGTGGACGGGATCGCGGCGCGGCGCGACGACGACGATCTCGTCGCAGCCGTTCTCGGTCGCGCACGCGGCGATCGTGTCGGCGATCGGACCGACTTTCATCGCGACCGAATATTTGACGTTGGCGTCCTTGAGGATGCCGATGGCTTGGGTGAGTTCGCTTTCCGAAAAATCATGCTCGATCTGGCGGAGCTTCGCGAGCGAGTGGAAGGCTTCGAGGCGGGTGGATTCGAGTGGGGGCTGCACGTTGACAAGCACGACTTCGGATGCACATCGCTCGTGATACAGAAAGACGGCGTGCCGCACGGCCTGCAGTGAACGCTGCGAATGGCCGACGGGAACCAGGAGTTTGAGCATGGGAAAACCTGTTCGGTAACGCGATGACAGTAGGCTAGTCTCGCCAGTGTCGGTGCGGTCTAAAGAAATTCGGGGGCGGCATAAAAATGTCGTAAACGTTCTTCCCGGCCTCACCTTATAAAAAATATAAGAAATATAAATTTATGCGCATAAAGGGACGGGTCGATTGGTGACGAATCCGGGTCTTCGGATGGCTCGCGTAGCGACTCCGGCTCGATGCCCGGCGCATGTCACGGGGGCGGCGGCGCGGCGCGTCGTCACGCGCGGCTTCGTTCATTGCGCCGCCGACGCCGCGAGCGCGATACGCCGATTGAATCGGTAGCCGGATTGCTTCGTTGATTTGTTGCGGTGCGGCATGCGCGGCGCGGAATCGCGGTAGTGTCGCAGCGCGATCCGTTGCGTTTATATAATCGTCGACATCCCCGCCACAGGCGGCGCGCCGGCGCGCGGTGGGGCGCTTTGCCGCCGGCCGGCCCACCTGTTCGCACGGAGCCCCGCATGTCCGAACGCATTTCTCCATCGCCCCGCTCACCGTCCATGCCGCTCGATCCGCTCGTCGACATGCCCGCGCACGCGCTCGCCGCGGCGATCCGGCGCAAGGACGTATCGTGCGTCGAGACGATGCGCGCATATCTCACGCACATCGGGCGCGTGAACGGCGATGTCAATGCGATCGTCGCGTTGCGCGAGCCGGATGCGCTGCTTGCCGAGGCCGCGCAGAAGGACGCGGCGCTCGCGCGCGGCGAGTATGCGGGCTGGCTGCACGGCATGCCGCAGGCGCCGAAGGATCTTGCGATGACGAAGGGCATCGTGACGACGCTCGGCTCGCCGATCTTTCGCACGATGACGCCGACGGCAGATGCGATCGTCGTCGAGCGGATGCGCGCGGCGGGCGCGGTGTTCATCGGCAAGACGAACACGCCGGAGTTCGGGCTGGGCTCGCACACGTTCAACGAGGTCTATGGCGTGACGCGCAATCCGTACGATCTATCGAAGAGCGCGGGCGGCAGCAGCGGCGGCGCGGCGGCCGCGCTCGCGGCGAGGATGCTGCCGGTTGCCGACGGCAGCGACTTCGGCGGCTCGCTGCGCAATCCGGCCGCGTTCTGCAATGTCTACGGCTTTCGGCCGTCGCAAGGACGCGTGCCGCGCTGGCCGAGCGTCGACGTGTTCGTCCAGCAGCTTGGCACCGAAGGGCCGATGGGGCGCACGGTCGTCGACGTCGCGCAACTGCTCGCGATCCAGGCGGGCTATGACCGGCGCGATCCGCTGTCGCTCGCCGAGGATCCGCTGCGCTTCGCGCAGTCGCTCGAGGCCGACTTGCGGGGCAAGCGAATCGCGTGGGTTGGCGACTGGAACGGCTATCTCGCGATGGAACCGGGCGTGCTCGAGCTGTGCGAGGCGAGCTTCGATGCGTTGCGCGCGATCGGCTGCGACGTCGATGTGGCGCTGCCGGCGTTCTCTCCGGAACGGATCTGGCAGACGTGGCTCGCGCATCGTCATCTGCTCTCGGGTGGGAATCTGCTGACGCTTTACCGCGAGCCGTCGCGGCGCACGCAACTGAAGCCGGAAGCGATCTACGAAGCGGAGGGCCTGTTCGCGCTCGGTGCGGCCGACATCTACGATGCGAGCGCGGCGCGCAGCGCATGGTATCGGGCGCTGACGACGTTCTTCGAGCGCTACGACTACATTGCCGCGCCGGCCGCGCAGGTCTTCCCGTTCGACGTCCACCTTCGCTGGCCGCAGGCGATCGCCGGGCGCGCGATGGACACATATCATCGCTGGATGGAAACAGTCGTGCCGTGGACGCTCGCCGGCTGCCCCGCGATCAGCGTGCCGGTCGGGTTCGGTGCGGCGGGGTTGCCGATGGGCATGCAACTGATCGGCCGGCCGCGCGACGACCTCGCGGTGCTGCAGCTTGCGCATGCATACGAAAAGGAGCGGGACTGGGTGAATGCGCGCCCGCCCGCGCTATCCGGCGCACGTATCGAATAGGCGCGCCGGATGCATGTGTACCAAGGCTGGATCGAGTCGGGCAATTGTTTCGAGGTGCAAAATAATTGACGCCGGCCGATGCGTCAGATCGACGTAACTTACTTCGCTGTTCTCAATTCGCCAGCGGGCAGCCGGCTTGTCGATTTCAATTCGCGCATCGAGATTGTGCTGAGCAGCTCCTTCACGCCCGGCAGCGACCGGAGCCGATTCAGCACGAAGCTCGAGAACGTATCGAAATTCTTCGCGACGATTTGCACGAGATAGTCGTGCTGGCCGGTCGTGTTGTGGCACGCGACCACTTCTGCCATCGCCATCACGCCCGCCTCGAACGCGCGGCAGGTTTTCTCGGTATGGCTGTCGAGCGAAATGTTGACGAACGCGACGATCTCGTAGCCGAGCGCGCGCCGATCGAGGATCGCCTGATAGCCCGAGATGAAGCCGTCGGCTTCGAGCCGGCGCAGGCGCTTCCAGCACGGTGCCGCCGACAGCGCGACGCGATCGGCCAGCTCCGCGTTGCTGAGGCGCCCATTGTCCTGCAGGATCTTCAGAATCTTCAGATCTGTTTCGTCGAGCTTCATGCCGATCGCCTTTTTATGGAAGGAATGAAAGAGGAAAGATTCTTTTGATTATAGGGGCGTGCGGAAATGAAATGGAAAGCATATTTCCTGCTAGCTTTTTTACACTGAGTCGATTGGCGATCGGCGCCGCGCGGCTTGCCGCATGCCGGCGGACGGAATCGCATCCATCGTACAAAGGAGCCACCGCATGACATATTCGAGCTATCACAGGAAGGACATCGACGGCCGCCCGCTGCATCCGGAAACGCAGATGATGTCGTACGGATTCGATCCGTTTTTGTCCGAAGGCGCAGTGAAGCCCCCGGTGTTCCTCACGTCGACGTTCGCATTCCGCTCGGCCGAGGACGGCGCCGATTTCTTCGACGTCGTGTCGGGCCGCAAGCCGCTGCCGCAAGGCGAAGCTGCGGGCCTCGTCTACAGCCGCTTCAATCATCCGAATCTCGAGATCGTCGAGGATCGCCTCGCGCTGCTCGACGGCTCCGACGCGGCCGTCGTCACGTCGAGCGGGATGTCGGCGATCAGCGCGATCTTTCTCGCGTTCCTGCGGCCGGGCGATCAACTGGTGCAATCGGTGCCGCTGTACGGCGGCACGGAAACGCTGATCGCGAAATACTTCCGCGAATGGGGCGTCGGCGCGCATCCGATCGACAACGGTCTGTCGCCGCAAGCGATCGGCGCGGCGCTCGAGGCCGCCGCGCAGCAGGGGCACGTGCGGCTCTGCTACGTCGAGACGCCGGCGAATCCGACGAACGCGCTGATCGATCTCGACGGCATGCGCCGCGAGCTCGATGCGTTCGAAGCGCGCCACGGCTATCGTCCGATTTCGGTGTGCGACAACACGCTGCTCGGGCCGATCTTCCAGAAGCCGAGCGAGCACGGCGTCGACATGTCGGTGTACTCGCTGACCAAGTACGTCGGCGGCCACAGCGATCTCGTCGGGGGCGGCGTGACGGGGCGGCGGGATCTCGTCGCGAAGGTCCGCGCGGTGCGCAGCGCGTTCGGCTCGCAGCTCGATCCGCATTCGTCGTGGATGCTGATCCGTTCGATGGAAACGGTCGTGCTGCGGATGAAGCAGGCGGCGCGCACCGCGTCGGCGGTCGCGAAGTGGCTCGCGACGAATTCGTATCAGAAGGTCGACGTGTATCACCCGGAGCTGATCGCCGACGATGCTTATCGGGCCGTGTACGAGCGGCAATGCACTGGCGCCGGCTCGACGTTCGCGTTCGTGCTGAACGGCGGCCGCGCCGAAGCGTTCCGGTTCATCAACGCATTGCATCTGTTCAAGTCCGCGGTGAGCCTTGGCGGCACCGAATCGTTGATCTGCCATCCGGCGTCGACGACGCACTCCGGCGTGCCGGAGGCGGCGCGCAAGGCGGCGGGCGTGTCGGAAGGATTGATTCGCGTGTCGATCGGGCTCGAGCACGAGGAGGATCTGATCGCCGATCTCGACAGCGCGTTTCGCCGGTCCGGCATCGCGGCGGCCGGCTGACGAAGCAGGCGGCATGCGCGGGGCGATCGGCCCGGCGCCGTCGGCGCGGCCGAGCGGGCGCCGCGCCGGGTTCGCCCGCATTCCCGAATGCGAACGGGCGGGGTTAGTCGGAAGCCGATCGATCGCAGTCGCCCGGCTCCGGTTTCCGTTCGGGTCAGCCGGAACGGGATCGGTACGTCGATAGTGCCGAGATGATCGCCTGCCTGGATTCGAAAAACGCCTTTTGCGCCTGCCTGATTTCATCGCCTGTCCGCGCGAAGCCATGCCTTTGCACGAGCGTTGCCGCGTACAGATCGATGACCCACTGAGGCGGATGAGGCGAGATATCGTTGACGAGTTTCGCGGCGATCGCTTCGGCATCTTTTGTTGAGGTATCCATAATAAAATTTTTAGCGTGTCGACGTGGTTAACCTAGGTAATTTGATGCGATTGGTCAATTCGTCGATTGAAGTTTTTGCGATGCCCGATTGAACGAATGACGGAAAACCGTCGTATTGGCTTCGATAAGGTCTTCGAAGGAAAGGGGCGATCGTCGCTTCGGCCGAAGCTTTCCGCCCCATCGTCGCTCTCATGCGCGTATCCGCAACGAAGCCTGTCAATACGTTTCGATATGTATCCGTGATTGCATTCGCCGTGTGCTCGCCTCGACAATTTCGCACGGCAGAATTCACAGGGAGAGTCGATGAAAACGATCAATCGCTTCGCCAGGCGAGCCGCGCTCGTCTGTTGCGCAGGCAGCGTATTGGCGAGCGGCGCCGCATTCGCGCAAGTCGATCTGCAAAGCCTCGGCGCATCGCTGCTCGGCAGCGGCGCGGCGCAGCAGGCGAGCGCATCCGGCGCATCCGGCATGGCACAGGTGCTGCAGTCGTACGTCGGCGCGAACCAGCAGGTGCTCGCGGGGCAGGCGAGCCTCGCATCGGCGATGGGGCTCACGGGCGCGGCCGGGCAGGCGCAGCACGCCGCGGGCCTGTTGACCGGCGGCGGCGCGAGCGCGCTGACGCCCGGCGCGCTGTCGCAGGTCGGCGGTGCGCAACAATCGGTCGCGCAGGCGCTGACGCAGGCGTTCGCGTCGGGCGGCGCGAGCGGCGCCGCATCGGGCGCGGGCGTCGACAAGGCGGCCTTCACGCGGGGCCTCGCGTCGCTCGGCGAAGGCGTCACGCAGTATTCTCAATTGCAGTCGGGGCTCGGGAATCTGGGCGCGTCGAATCCGGCTTCGCTGTTGCAATCGGGGCTTGACCCGAACAATCTGAGGGCCGCGTCGTACATCGCGCAGAACGCGCCGAGCCAGCTCCAGTCGATCGGCGGCACGCTCGGCGCCGCCGTGCAGTACGCGATGAGCCACGGGATTTCGGTGCCGTCCGTCGCATCCTCGGCGCTCAAGCTGCTGCCGTAACGCGCTTGGCCGGTGCGCGCGCCGCCGCGTTCGCTGGCGCGCGCTTTTCCTTGCGTCGAATGAGGTTATCCGCGCAATGCTATGGTGGCGTTCCGTCACCATCAGTTTGCCCCTATGCGCGACGCAGTCGATCTTTCCCGTTATTTCGCCCGCATCGGCTATCGCGGCCCCGCGGAGCCGACGCTCGATGTCCTTCGCCAACTGCAACGGCTGCATCCGCAGTCGATTCCATTCGAGAATCTCAATCCGTTCACCGGCGCGCGCGTCGCGCTCGATCTCGAATCGATCGTCGACAAGCTGGTCGAGCAGCGTCGCGGCGGTTACTGCTTCGAGCAGAACAAGCTCTTTTACGCGGTGCTCGTGCAGCTCGGCTTTCGCGTGACGCCGCTGATCGCACGCGTGCGCTGGCAGCGTCCGCCGGAACAGTCGACGCCGCAGACGCACATGCTGCTGCGGATCGATCTGGATGGCGACACATGGTTTGCCGACGTCGGCTTCGGCTCGACGACGCCGACTGCGCCGCTGCGCTGTGTCCCGAACGTCGCGCAGCCGACGCCGCACGGCACGTTTCGCGTCGTCGACGCACCTGTTGCGGGCGAGCTCGAGATCGAGTGCGAGACGCCGAACGGCTGGCATCCGCTGTATCGTTTTTCGCTGAAGCCCGTCGAGTGGATCGATTACGAGGTCGCGAACTGGTATACGTCGCGGCATCCCGATTCGTTCTTCACGCATGATTTCGTCGTGTGCCGAATCCTGCCGGATGCGCGCGCGCTGCTTTTCAACGATGCGCTGACGCTGCGAACGACGGACGGCGCGGCGCAAACGATCCGGCTGACGGATGCCGGCGCCTGGACGGCCTGCGTGCGCGAGCGTTTCGGCCTCGACTTGAGCGGATTCGACGCCGCGGCGCTTTACGCGCGGGCAGTGGCGCGCGCCGACGAAACGGCCGCCGCCGAGCGGCACGACGGCGGCGCGACGACGTGAAGTGGCATCGGTGCGCGCGTTGTCGAAGGCGGGAGCCGCGCGGCGCGAGATTCACGTGATGACGGCCGCGTGCATGCTCGATCATGCGTGCTTGCACAACGCTCGAAATCGAACGGAGGCGACCGATGAGAAGAACGATGCGACAGGTGCGCTGGGTGTCGCTCGAACACGACGGAATCGAGCATCTCGCGTTCGAGCGACACGCGCGCGGCAGCGTCGCCGAGAGCGTGGTCGTCGGGCGGAACGAGGGGCTCGCGTATGGTCTTGCCTATCGCGTCGTTTGCGACGAGCGCTGGCGGGCGAAGCACATGGTCGTCAAGATGATGGGCGGCGGCACGCTCGAGTTGCGCGGCGATGGCGAGGGCCGCTGGCGCAACGCGGCGGACGAGCCGCTCGCGGCGCTCGACGGATGCATCGACGTCGACATCGCGGCGACGCCATACACGAACACGCTGCCGATCCGCCGCCTGGGGCTTGCGCGCGACGAGCGGCGGCTGATCGACGTCGTCTATCTATCGATCCCCGATCTGACCGTCAGCCGCATGCAGCAGGCGTACCGATGCATCGAGCCGGATCGCGTCCATCGCTACGAAAGCGTGGCGAGCGGCTTCACCGCGCAACTGGAAGTCGATCGCGACGGGCTCGTGATCGATTACGAAGCGCTTTTCCGGCGTTTGTCGGGCGACGGGCGCTGATTGCATCGCGCCGGACGCAGCGACCGTGCCGGCGGCAGCGGGCGCGCATCGCTCGCTGATCTACGGCGTCGACGGGCGCGGCCGACGAACGACGCAGGCGAGCCGGCCGTATCGGCTCAGGCCGTGCGGGAGCCGGCCCACACCGCCGGCCGGCGGTGCCGCCACGGCAGGGTTTGCTCGAGCTGCCCGGCGAGACGCAGCAGCGTCGCTTCCTGCGCGAAGCCGGCGCCGAACTGCACGCCGATCGGCAGGCCAGCCGCCTCGTCGTGGAAGAGCGGCACCGACATGGCCGGCAGCCCCGCCACGTTGAAGGCCGGCGTATACGGCGAGTGGCGGAACAGGCGTTCGGTCCATTGCAGGCCGTCCATCCGTTCCGCGCCGGCGTAATAGCTGCCGAGCGCTTCCGGCGGAGCCGGCATCGTCGGCGACAGCAGCACGTCGACGCGCCGGAACCAGTCGGCCGTGCTGCGCGTCATCGCATTGCGCACCGTCAGCGCGTCTGCGAAGTCCGGCCCGGTGACCTGCTTGCCGTAGCGGTATGCGGCGAGCGTAGCGGGCTCCAGCGTGCTGCCGTCAACCGGCCTGCCGGTCGCGGCGGCGACGCCGTCGATCCAGCCCACGAGCGTGGCGCACCATATCCGCGCGTTGGCGTGCACGAACGCTTCCCATGACACGCCGAGTTCGGGCGTCATCGGTTCGATAGCGTGGCCCAGCTTTTCCAGATGACCGGCCGTATCCGACGCCGCCTGCGTCATCGCCGGCGCGGCGCGCGCGCCGTTGAACGGTTGCAGCATCAGACCGATGCGCAGCCGTCCCGGATCGCGGCCTACCTCGGACAGGAACGCGCGGGCCGGCGCGCTCGTGTGATACGGCTCGCCTGCCGCCGTGCCGTGCATCGCGTCGAGCAGCGCGGCGCTGTCGCGCACCGTGCGGCTCAAGCCGCCTTGCACGCCAAGCCCGGCGAAGACTTCGTCGAGCCCCGGCCCGTTGGAAACCCGGCCGCGCGTCGGTTTCAGCCCGAAGAGGCCGGTGAAGGCCGCCGGCACCCGGATCGATCCGGCCGCGTCGGTCGCGTGGGCGAGCGGCACGATGCCGGCGGCGACGGCGGCTGCCGCTCCGCCGCTGGAGCCGCCCGCGCTGAAGGCGGGGTTCCACGGATTGCGCGTGGCGCCTTGTTGCACCGATTCGGTCGCGGTGCTGAACGCCATCTCCGGCGTGGCGGTGCGGCCGAGCGTCACGAGGCCGGCCGCCCGCAGGCGTTGCATCAGCATCGAATCCGACGGCGACACGAGTCCTGCCGCCAACCGCGAACCGAGCTCCATCCGCTTGCCCGCCATCGGCAGCGCCAGATCCTTGATCAGGAACGGCACGCCCGCGAGCGGACCGCTGCCGGGGGCGGCCGTGGGCCCTGCGGTGTCGGCGGGCCAGTGCTCGACCACCGCATTGACGGCGGGATTGACCGCTTCGATCGCTTCGCCGGCCGTGCGAGCCAGCTCGGCCGCGCCGACGTCGCCGCGCGCGAGCAGCCGGGCCAGTCCGACGGCATCGTAATCGACGTATTCGCTCAGTTTCATGATGGGTTCCTCAGTGTCCATGTCCGGATGTCGCTCGTGAAAGCACGAGGCCATGTTACGGGCGGGAGCCGGAGCCGATTAGCCGGCGAAGATGGGCTTGATTGGCCCATCAATGGGACAATGGCGTCAGTCCATCCACGCGGAGCCCGATATGGCGGCTGACCTGAACGACACCCTGATCTTCGTGCGCGTCGTGCAGACCGGCAGCTTCACCGCGGCGGCGCGGCTGCTGCGCATGCCGAAGACGACGGTGAGCCGGCGCGTGATGACGCTCGAGGCGCAACTGGGCGTGCAGCTTCTTCACCGGACGACTCGCCGCCTCGGGCTGACCGAGGCGGGCGGCCTGTACTACGCGCACTGCCGGAACATGGCCGCGCAACTGGACGAAGCGCACGCCGCGGTGAGCCAGTTGCAGAGCGGCCCGCGCGGCTGGCTGCGGGTGACACTGCCTTATTCGTTCGGCGCCACGTGGATCGCGCCGCTGCTGGCCGGTTTTCGCCGCGCGTATCCGGACGTGCGGCTGGAAATCCTCGCGTCGCACGTGCCGCTCGATCTGGTCGCGGACGAAATCGACATCGCGCTGCGCCTGGGCGTGCTTCCCGACTCGGATCTGGTCGCGCGGCGGCTGGGCAGCTTCGCAACCGGCGTCTATGCGAGTCCGTCGTACCTGAAGCGACATGGCGCCCCCGAGCATCCCGGCGAGCTCAGGGCGCACCGCGCGCTGACGTTGCATCAGGCGCGCCGCGCGGCCGGCTATGCATGGCCGCTGCGCAAGCCGGGCGGACGTGCGCGGTATTTCGCGCTGGACCCGGTGATCGTCGCGAGCGATCCGGCGTTGATTCACGATGCGCTGTGCGCGGGCGAAGGGCTGTCGCTCGCGATGCATCACAGCATGGCGAGCGACGTCGAGGGCGGCCGGCTGCGGCGGGTATTGCGCGACTGGAGCGGACCGGCGCAAGACTTCAATGCGCTGTTTCCGCGTGGGCGGGTGGCGTTACCGAAGGTTCGGGCGTTCGTCGACTATCTGCGCGATCGGCTGGTGTTGCACGGTGCGCAATCGCTCGAATAGGGGCAAGCGAGAAGGGCGCTGATGCGCGCGTGCGTCGAGCCGGGTCCGTATCGTTGCGAAAACGTCGGGGGCGACCGTGCCGGCCGCCGCACGTCACGTCGGCGACGGCGAGCAGATCCCGCGCGAGCACGGGCAGCTTGTAGTCGGCGCGCCGCGTCGGCGCGTCCGATGCGCCCGCGCCGCGCACGTCGCCCGAGCGGACCGTCAGCGTGTCGCGGACGGTCGCCATCGCTCGTTCGCTTACGCGTGCTGATGCGCGGGCGACGAATGCAGCGGCACGCGGCGCGGCGCGGCCTGGTCGGCGTAGCGCTCGTTCGCGGCGTCGATGTTCGCGAGCAGCGCGTCGAGGCCCTGCAGATACACGCGATTGTCGTGGTCCCACGGATGGAAGCCCGGCCGGAAATAGTCGAGCCATTCGCGCGCGATGCTCGGGAACACGCCGTTCCTCGGACTATACAGATACTTGACGAGCCGCCACATTCCCTTCAGCTTGCCGTGGCGCATCCGGTGCGCGAACATCAGGCGCACGTGGAAATCGAACACGACGGTCCAGAAGATCAGCGTCGTCGCGAGCATCGTGCCGGTGCGCAGCAGATACGTCTTCACGCCCGGCCTCATCACGGTGTTCCACACGTCGAACGAGACCGCCTTGTGCTCGGTCTCTTCCATCGCATGCCACAGCCACATCTGCCTGTAGCCCTCGACCGAGCCGTCGATCCGGTGCTCGTGGCCCGACAGCAACTGGTTCGCGAGGATCGCCGTGTAATGCTCGAGCGCGATCGTGATCGCGAGCTGCATCGAATTCGGCAGCACCTTCTTGCCCCAGCCGAGCAGCGCCCACAGGCGCTTGTCGAGCTTGTGCGCGGGCAGGCCCGCCGATTGCAGCAGGTCGTTGTACTCGATGTGCTCGCGCGTGTGCATCGCTTCCTGGCCGATGAAGCCCGCGACCTGCTTCTTCAGCTCGGGATCGTGGATCTCGTCGCGGTAGTTGCGCACGGAATCCATGAAGAAGCGCTCGCCCGCCGGGAACAGCAGCGACAGCGCGTTCATGAAGTGCGTGACGGGCGCGCCCTGGACGTGCCAGTCGTACACGCGATCGGGCGGCAGCGCGAAGCGGATGTCGCGCCGCACGGGCATCATATGCGGTGTCGTCATGATTGCTCTCCTCCCGGGTTGCCGGCGTTGTGGTACGTCGCGTGCGCGGGCGTCGCCGGCGCGGGTGCCGCGTGGCCCGCGTGACGGCGCCCGCGGGCGCGCTGCAGCTTCGTCGCTAGCACGACGAGCCGCTGGTATGCGGCGGGCAGCGTGCGCGCGAGCCAGTCGGCGCCGCGCGCGTCGCGGCCGATCAGCACGCGGCGCTTGTTCTTGCGCACGCCGTGCAGGATCACGCGCGCCGCTTCGTCTGCCGTCGTGATGAAGAACTTCTCGAAATCCGCCTTGCCCTGCTGCTCGCTCTCGACCATGAAGCCGACCATGTTCTGCGCGAGCCGAGCCGATTGCGCGATGTTCGTGCGGATGCCGCCCGGATGCACGCAGGTCGCCGAGACGCCGCACTTCATCATGTCGAGCTCCTGGCGCAGCGACTCGGTGAAGCCGCGCACCGCGTACTTCGTCGCGTTGTAGCCGCTCATGCCAGGCTGCGCGAAGATCCCGAAGATGCTCGACGTGTTGACGATGTGCCCGTCGCCCGACGCCTTCAGGTACGGCAGGAACGCCTTCGTCCCGTGCACGACGCCCCAGAAGTTGATGTTCACGATCCATTCCAGATCGCTGTATTCCATGCCGTCGATCGTGCTCGACAGCGCGACGCCCGCGTTGTTGAACACGAGGTTCACGCGGCCGTGCGCGGCGGCCGTCTCGTCGGCCCATGCGTGCATTGCGGCGCGATCGCCGACGTCGAGCACGCAGGTCGTCACGCGCACCGACGGCGCGAGCGCGCGGACGATCCGCTCGGTCTCGGCGAGGCCGACGGCGTTCTTGTCCGCGAGCGCGACGTGGCAATGCTGTTGCGCGAGCTGCACCGCGAGCGAGCGGCCCATGCCCGAGCCGGCGCCCGTGATCGCGGCGACTTTGTTGGAAAAGGATTTCATTGTCGTAGGCTCGTGTGGGTTCGGGGCTCAGGCGGTCGTTTCGGCGGCCGTCGTCGCGGCGGCGGCTCCGGGCAGCGCCGGCACCGGCTGCGCGTTCTGGCGCGGGTTCGCGTAGTACGAGTGATAGTCGGCCATCGAGAAGAACGCGGTTTCCTGCCGGAAGCGCCACGTGAAGGTCGGCCACAGCGTCGTGTTCTTGCCGGTGCGCGGATCGAGATACCAACTGCTGCAGCCGCCCGTCGACCAGACCGTGCCCTTCAGCTTGTTCTGGATGCGGTTGTTGTATTCGAGCTCGACGAGCGGGCGCACTTCGATCGCCTCGGCGCGCTCGGTGCGCATCGCCTTCAGCGCGCCGAGCACGTATTCGATCTGCGATTCGATCATGTACACCATCGAGTTGTGGCCGAGGCCCGTGTTCGGGCCCATCAGGGTGAACCAGTTCGGATAGCCGGGCACCGTCGTGCCGAGGTACGCGTGCGCGCCGTCGCGCCAGGCGTCGACGATGTCGACGCCGCCCCGGCCGACGATCGTGCCGCGCGGGAACGGGTTGTTGATCTGAAAGCCCGTGCCGTAGATCAGGCAGTCGACTTCATGGCGCTTGCCGTCCGTCGTGACGACGGCGTCTTCCTCGATCCGCTCGATGCCCGTCGTGATCACGTCGACGTTCTTGCGCGTGAGCGCCGGGTAGTAGTCGTTCGACATCAGGATCCGCTTGCAGCCGATCGTGTAGTCGGGCGTCACCGCGGCGCGCAGCTCGGGCTCGGAGATCTGCCTGTCGATGTGGCGCAGCGCGAGCTTCTGCACGAGCTTCATCGTCGACGGATGCACGGCGAAGCCGAGCACGCGCGATTCGAGCATCCAGTAGAGGCCCGTGCGCAGCAGCTTCTGCGTGAACGGCAGGTTGCGGAACAGCCACTGCTCGACGCCGTTCACGGGGCGGTCCGGCTTCGCCATGATCCACGGCGGCGTGCGCTGGAAGAGCGCGAGATTCGCGACGCGCGGCGCTATCTGCGGGACGAACTGGATCGCGCTCGCGCCCGTGCCGATCACGGCGACGCGCTTGCCTTCGAGCGGATAGTCGTGCTTCCAGTGCTGCGAGTGGAACGCTTCGCCCTTGAACGTCTCGATGCCGGGAATGTTCGGGTACGCGGCGCGCGACAGGCCGCCCATGCCCGACACGAGCACGCGTGCGCACACGCGCTTGCCGTTCGCGAAGGTCAGGCGCCAGCGGTGCGCGGTCTCGTCGTAGGTCGCGTTGACGAGTTCGTGACCGAAGCGCAGGTGCGAGCCGACGTTGAAGCGCTGCACGCAGTCTTCCATGTACGCGCGGATTTCCGGCTGCGGCGCGAACATGCGCGTCCAGCGCGGATTCGGCGCGAACGAGAACGAATAGACGTGCGACTGGACATCGCACGCGCAACCGGGGTAGTGGTTGTCGCGCCAGGTGCCGCCGACCGAGCTGGCCTTTTCGAACACCGCGAAGTCCTGGTTGCCGGTTTGCCGGAGGCGAATCGCCATGCCGAGCCCGGAAAAGCCGGTGCCGATGATGGCGATATCGAGGGTTTCTTCGTGGTTTGTGCTGTCGAGCGGACCGAAGGACATATTGCGCGCGTTCATCCAGGCGTCTCCATTTTGGCTCATTTTTTACTGTTACATTGATTGATGTAACAATAGTTCGTGAAAACCAAAACCGCAAGCCGGGTAGACATAGCCCTCTAAGCGCGGGATTCAACGGATGTCGAGCCCGCGGGACGGGGCGGCAGGGAGCAAAACGCGGTGGAAGTCGGAATCGGGATGCTGCGTCGCAAAATTCGCTGCCATCCTCAACGGATTGAGGTGGCGGCGTGAATTCGATCATTTCGATTTGCGCCGCAGCACGCCGAACGCAATGGTCAATTGCGCGATCGCATAAAAGAACCAGATGAAATAATCGACGCCGGCGAATGCGCCGAGAAAACGATCGATGCCGATCAGCGCGTCGGACGCGACGAACACGAGCGCGCCGGCCGCGACCTGTGGCCCCGGCGTGCGCGCGCAGAGTGCGAAGCTCGCCATCGCGCCGAGCACGGCGACATAGACGGCGACGGGCGCGGCGAGCGCGGCGAGATGGGGAAAGAACGCGGCGTAGAGCGCGGGGGCGGCGATCCACAGCGCGACGAGCGCGACCGCGCGCGGCCCGCGCGGCGCGGCGCGCCACGGCGCGAACAGCGCGCAATAGGCGAGATGGGCGAGCAGGAACGCGCCGAGGCCGGCGACGAACGACGGCGGCCAGGAGGCAAGCGCGAGGAGCACGTCGCCGAGCACCGACGCGGCGAGCGCCGCGCCGAGCCACGCGCGCTCGCGCGCGGCCGGATGCCGCAGCGCCGCGACGAACAGCAGGACGCCGAGCGCCGCCTTGGCGGCCGGCTGGCCGGGATAGGGCGCGTGGCCGAGCGACAGTCCGTACAGCAGCGCGGCGAGCGCGGCCGCGAGCCAGAGACCGCGCACGCGCGGGGGCAGATGGGACAACATGGGCGGGCGTCTCCTCGCACGCGGCGCGTGATCGGGCGCGGGCGGCGTCGCGGGCGACGCACGGCATCCGCGCGGCCGGTCATTATCGGCAAGAAGGCGTTATCGGGGACAGACAAATCCCTCTAATCGGGCCGCGGGCGATGCGCCGCGCCTACTTTGCCGCGAGCGCGGCGGCGGCGTTCCGGTCGGCCCAGACGTTGTCGGCGACGCTCAGCTTCTGCGGGATCAGCTTCGCCGCGTGAAACGCGTCGGCGACGCCCTGTTGCGACGCGACGATCTTCTCGTCGAGCGGCGTCGTGCCGTACGGCACGCGCCTGACCCAGGTCTCGACGAGCGCGCGGTCGAGACCGACCTTCGGCGCGATCAGCGCGGCGGTTTCGGTGGGATGCGCGTTGACCCACAGGCCGGTCTCGCGCAACTGCTGCAACACCGCGCCGACGACGTCCGGATGGCGGGTCGCGAAATCGCGCGTCGCTTCATAGAAGTTGTGTGCGGCGGGCAGGCCGGCATAGTCGGCGAGCGTGCGCGCCTTCAGCGCCTGCTGCGCGGCCGCGTAGTACGGGTCCCAGACCGCCCACGCGTCCACGGTGCCGCTCTCGAACGCGGCGCGCGCGTCGGCGGGCGGCAGGTAGATCGGGCGGATCTCGTCGTAGCGCACGCCGGCCTTGCGCAGCGCCTCGAGCAGCAGATAGTTCGCGCTCGAGCCTTTCTGCAGCGCGACTTTCTTGCCCCGCAGATCGGCGACGGTCTTGAGCGGCGAATCGGCTTTCACGATGATCGCCTCGTTGTGCGGTGATGGCGGCTCCGCGCCGACGTAGACGAAGCGCACGCCGCTCGCCTGCGCGAACACCGCGGGCGGCGCGCCCGTGTAGCCGACGTCGATGCTGTTCGCGTTCAGCGCTTCGAGCAGTTGCGGGCCGGCCGGGAACTCGAACCATTTGACGGTGTAGCCGAGCGGCTTCACGCGCGCCTCGAGCGCGCCCTGCGCCTTGACGACGGCGAGCAGCCCCGCCTTCTGATAGCCGACGCGCAGCACCTTGCCGCCCGCGTCATCCTGCGCGAACGCGGCGGCGGCGACGAGCGACGACGCGAGCGCGGCGGCTACGGTTCGGGGAATCCAGCGGGCAAGGCGAATCATCGGCAATCTCCACGACGTTGAGCGAAGCGGGCGGCGCGCATGCCGCCCGAGTCGGGAAATCGTCGCACGGGCAGGCGCCCCCGCGAACCAAGCATTGCCGATATCAATATGACGCGCGTGCGCCTAACGTTTCTTCGGCGCGTCCTTCGCCGCGGTTCGTTCGAGCTCGGGTTCGTCGTCGCGCGCGGCCTGCGAGCTCAGCTTCTTGTCGAGGATCGTCGCGACGCGCCCGCCCAGGTACGCGCTCGACGCCGCTTCGAGCGCCCGGTTCATCTCGCCTTCGACGAATACGGACGACAGCGGGCGCAGCCGCCAGATCGCATCGACGAGCGCCGGCACGTCGGTCGGCGGCGGCAGCGAGCCTTCGTCGTAGCGATCGAGGCGGCGCACGACGAGCTCGACGAGCACGCGTGCGATCGCATCGAAATACGGCCGCGTGATGCCGATCGCGTCGAGCAGCTCGCGCGCTGGAATGCCCTCGCGGACCATCGCGGCCGCGGCTTCGATGAGCGCCGGGCTTTTCGCGACGAACGACACGCCGCGCCGCTCGAGCAGGCCGAGCTCCGCGACGCGCCCGAGCGACGCGGGCGTCTGCGGGCCGAACATCTGGATGAGCTGCGCGAGCGAGAAGGTTTGCGGGCGCTCGTTCGACCAGCGGCCGCCGATCGCGTTTTCGAGCCCGAGGATCGAGCGCAGGTCGTGGCCGTCGTCGATCGCCTTGATCAGATCCTGAATGTTCGACAGCGTGTAGCCGCGTGCGAGCAGGTGGTTGATGACCTTCAGGCGGGCGACGTGCGTGTCGTCGTAGATGCCGACGCGGCCGCGCTTGCGCGGCGGCGCGAGCAGGCCGCGATCCTGGTATGCGCGTACGTTGCGCACCGTCGTGTCCGACACGCGCGCGAGCTCGTCGACCGTATATTCGTTCAACGTCGATGCGTCCGGGGCGGCGTCGGCGGGAGTAGTTGAGTTCGATTTCGGCATGCGACGATTTTAGCGCGACCGCGCGCTTCAGTGCGAGGCGTCGGTGTCCGAGGGGGGCTTCTGCGCGCCGTGTCCGAGCCCACGCTGCATCAGCGCGGTGTCGATCCAGCGGCCGTGCTTGAAGCCCACGCCGCGCAGCGTGCCGACGGGCTCGAAGCCAAGCGCGCGATGCAACGACGTCGAGCCGCCGCGCCCGCCGTCCGCGATCACCGCGATCATCTGTCGCCACGGCCCCGCCTCGCAGCGCGCGATCAGCGCGCCGAGCAGCACGCGGCCGATGCCGCGCCCTCGGCATGCGTCGTTCACGTAGATCGAATCCTCAAGCGCATAGCGGTACGCGCTGCGCGGCCGGTACGGCGTCGCATACGCGTAGCCCGCGACGACGCCGTCCAGCTCGGCGACGAGATACGGCAGGCCGTGCCGCAGCACCGCTTCGCGCCGCGCGCGCAGATCGGCGACGGACGGCGGCGTCTCCTCGAACGACGCGACGCCCGTCAGCACGTGATGCGCATAGATCGCCTGGATCGCTTCGAGATCGTCTTCGGTGGCGTCGCGGACGATGGCGGAGCAATGGGCGGTGGCGTCGGTGGTTTTCATCGCAAAAACAGGGCGGGAATGGTGAAATCGCTACTATGCGCGCATTCGAAAATGTCCGCAAAGCGCGAAGCCTGCCGTCGAGAAATGAACAATCAAAAACACGATGGACAAACAATATGCCGGGCCGGCCGAATCTCGAAAGAAAGCCGACGCGCGACGCGAAGCAGGCGCGCGACGGCGTCGCAACCGACCGGGTTGCGATGGATGCGGCGTCAGACAATTCGGTGCAACTCGATCAGCCACTTGCGTCGCAACCTCGATTGCAGGACGCGATCGATAAGGCGCGGTCGAAGGCGGCGGCGTCCGCTTCCGGGCCTGCCCCGGCGTGCGCATGGCCAAGCGGGGCGCGGAAGTGATCGATCGGATCACGCGCGCGCGGCAGCCCCGATCAGCCGCGTTTCCTGAGCGGCGCGTCTTTGACGAACCACGCGAGCGCGAATGCGATCGCGATCACCGCCGCCGCGCACAGGTACACCGTGTGCAGCGAACTCGCGAACGCGTGCAGATACGCGTCGCGCACCGCGTCCGGCAACTGGCGCACGGCCGCGGGCCCGAGCGACGGCGGCAGCTCCGTGTCGGGCGGCAGCGCCGCGTCGAGCCGCGCATGCAGCCCGTTCGAGAACAGCGCGCCGAACGCGGCGACGCCGAGCGAGCCGCCGATCGAGCGAAAGAGGGTCGCGCCGGACGTCGCGACGCCGAGATGCCGGAATTCGACGGTGTTCTGCACCGCGAGCACGATGACGGGCATCACCATGCCGAGCCCGCCGCCGAGGAGCGCCATGTACAGGTACATCGCGCGCAGCGGCGTGTCGAGCGACAGTGTCGCGAGGAGCAGCATCGCCGCGGCGGCGATGAAGGTGCCCGCGATCGGAAAGAAGCGGTACTTGCCGAGCTTCGTGATGAGGCGGCCGCTGCCGATCGACGTCGCGAGCAAGCCGCCCATCATCGGCAGCACCTGCATGCCGGCTTCCGACGGCGTCGAGCCCTTGACGACCTGCAGATAGAGCGGCAGGAACGTGACCGAGCCGAACAGCGCGAGCCCGACGACGAAGCCGATCAGGCCGCACAGCACGAAGGTCCGGTGGCGGAACAGCTCGAGCGGCATGATCGGCTCGGCGGCGAGGCGTTCCTCGTAGACGAAGCCGGCGGTCGCGACGAGGCCGAGCGCGAGCGTGAACCACAACTGCGGCGACGACCACGGCAGGATCGTGCCGCCCTGGCTCGTGAACAGCACGACGCAGGTGAGCGCCGTGGCGAGGAACGCGGCGCCCGCATAGTCGATCCGGCGCCGCACGTGTGCGGTGTGCGGCTTGAACGCCCCGCCGATCACCACGAACGCGAGCGCGCCGAGCGGCAGGTTGATGTAGAAGATCCAGCGCCACGACAGATGCTGGACGAGAAACCCGCCGAGGAGCGGCCCGATCACCGTCGCGATTCCGTACACGCCGCCGAACAGCCCTTGATAGCGGCCGCGCTCGTCGGGCGGAATCAGGTCGGCGATCGCCGCCATCGTGACGACCATCAGCCCGCCGCCGCCGAGCCCCTGCAGCGCGCGCAGCACGATCAGTTGCGTCATGTCCTGCGCGAGCCCGCACAGCGCCGAGCCGACGACGAACAGCACGATCGCCGCCTGCAGCACGGTCTTGCGCCCGTACAGGTCGCCGAGCTTGCCGTACAGCGGCAGCACGACGGTCGACGACAGCAGGTACGCGGTGACGACCCAGGACAGCTTCTCGAGGCCGCCCAGGTCGCCGACGATGGTCGGCAGCGCGGTCGACACGATCGTCTGGTCGAGCGCGGACAACAGCAGCACGAGCAGCAGCGCGGCGATCGTGAGCCGCACGGACGCGGCCGGTCGGCCGGCATCGGCGTGGACGGGCGGCGCGGAGGAGTCGGTGGACATGGGGAGCCGTTTGGTCGTATGGAAGCAGACGGAATGTAGAAACATCTGATTGACTAGTCAATCTCTGCTTCGTCACAAGGGTTTCCATTGATTACCGGCCGGCGACGGCCGCATCCGGCCGCCCGGCCCCGCGGCATGTCGTCGCATCGCTTGAGGCGTCTCAAGTTTTCGAAAGCCGGGCCGTAATACCGGCGACTGTCCCCCAAACCGGCGGCTACCACTTGCGATTCTTCCTGGTCATGAATGCCTTTTTCTCCCGCTTTTCGATTCGCACCCGGATCTTCTCGACGCTCGGTCTCGTCGCCGCGCTGTTGACGATCACGGGCGTGATCGGCTTCTTCAGCATGCAGAACTCGAACGCCGCGCTCGGCGACGCGTACACGCGGCAGCTCGCGGCGAAGACGGCGCTCGCGTCGGCGAGCCTCAATCTCGCGATCACGCGCACGACGCTCGATCGCGTGATCCTGCATCCGGAGGTGCCCGACGCCGCGAACACGCTCGCGAAGGCGGAGCAGTATCTGGCCGCGTCGGACCGCGGCTGGCGCGACTATGACGCGCTGCCGCGCAGCGACGACGAAAAGACGCTCGCCGCGCAGGCGAACGCGGCGCGCCGCGCGCTCGTCGACGAGGCGCTCAAGCCGTTGATCGACGCGCTGAAGGCCGGCCGGCACGACGAAGCCGACCGCCTGATGATGACGGTCGCGCCGCCGCTGTCGGTTGCGTGGACGAAGGCGACGGCCGCGCTCGACGACGCGCGCGCCGCGTACGGCAAGGCCGCGTACGACGACGCCGAGCAAATGTACGGCTGGCTGCGGCTCATGCTCGGCGGGCTGATCGCGTTCGGCCTCGCCGGGTGCCTTGGCTGCGCGATCGGCCTGCACTTCGCGATCACGCAGCCGCTCGTGCGGATCCTCGGGCACCTGCGCCGCCTGTCGGAGGGCGATCTGACGGGCGAGCTGCGCTGGACGTCGCACGACGAAATGGCCGAGCTCGTCAAGGGCCTCACGACGATGCAGCGCAGCCTGTCGGACACCGTGCGCAAGGTGACGAACGGCTCCGAATCGATCGCCACCGCGACGCGCCAGATCGCGGCCGGCAACACCGATCTGTCGCAGCGCACCGAGGAGCAGGCGGCCGCGCTGCAGCAGACGGCGGCGAGCATGGAGCAATTGACCGCGACGGTGAAGCAGAACGCGGACAACGCGCGCGAAGCGCAGAACTGCGCGGACAGCGCGACCGACATCGCGACGAAGGGCGCGACGGTCGTCGGCGAGGTGGTCGGCACGATGGCCGAGATCGACCAGAGCTCGCAGAAGGTGGCCGACATCATCGGCACGATCGAAGGGATCGCGTTCCAGACCAACATCCTCGCGCTGAACGCGGCCGTCGAGGCCGCGCGCGCGGGTGAGCAGGGCCGCGGCTTCGCGGTCGTCGCGGGCGAGGTGCGCACGCTCGCGCAGCGCTCCGCGTCGGCGGCCAAGGAGATCAAGGCGCTGATCGGCGAATCGGTCGAGCGGGTCGCGACGGGCTCGCGTCTCGTCGGCTCGGCGGGCGACACGATGCAGGAGATCCAGCGCGCGATCGCGCGCGTGACCGGCATCATGACCGAGATCTCGGCCGCGTCGAACGAGCAGCGCGACGGCATCGAGCAGGTCAACCGCGCCGTCTCGCAGATGGATCAGGTGTCGCAGCAGAACGCGGCGCTCGTCGAGCAGGCCGCCGCCGCCGCCGCGTCGCTCGAGGAGCAGGCGGACGGGCTGCGGCACACGGTCGGCGCGTTCCGCGTCGTCTGACGGGCGCGTTGCCCGATCGCTTCGTGCGGCGGGTCCGTGTTGCCCGCCCGACGCGATTTGCCGCGATCCGCCGCGTCCGTTCCCGTCAGGCGGAAGGCGCGATCCGCTGCGCCGCGCGCCGCGCCGCGACGACGATCAGCTTCATCGTCGCGCGCGTCGCGCCGACGAACAGCTTGCGCGCCGCCCGCTCGTCGAACGCGTCGAAGTCGACTTCGGTCAGGATCACGCACGGCGCCGCCTGCCCCTTGAATCGATAGATCGAGTCGAGCAGCACGTCGCCTTCCCGGTATTCCGGATTCCCGAACAGATCGTATTTGCCGGTGAAGCTCTTCACGCGGTGCGGGCCGAGCTGGTCGAGCGCGGCGAGCGCCGAGCCCTCGCGCCCCCTGAACGACAGCACCGCGATGTCCTGCTTGCGAAAGCCGAGCGCGAGCGCGTGCGTGATCGCGCGCTTCGTTGCGTCGATGCACGCTTGCGCGGCCGATTCCGCGTCCGCCGCGTCGTACGCGGAAATCGAGATCTCCGATCCGCCGAACGGGCTGCCCGACGCGAGTTCGGCCGCGAGCGGCTCGACGCTGCCGACGACGTCGCGCACATAGTCGAGGATGTCGCGCGGGCTGCGGTAGTTGGTTGTCTCCTTGAGCGTCACCCAGCCGGGCAGCGGCACGCTGTCGCGCATGTAGAGGTTCTGCAGCGGGTCCTCGAGCCACCACCATGCGCCGTCAGGCGCGACGAGCCGCTCGAGCGCGCCCGCCCACGACGGCTGGAAGTCCTGGCCTTCGTCGACGATCAGCGTATCGAACCGCCAGCGCTCGGCGATCGGCGTTTGCGCGAAGCGCGCCTCGAGCTGCGCGAACGCGTCGTGCGCGCCGAAGTCGGGGGCGTGGCCGCCGTCGCGCGCGATCCAGTCGCAGAGCTGATGGTAGTTCGCGATCGTCGCGCCCGCGGGCGCGATACGCGCGACGTGGTCGGCGAGCGGCCGGTTGAAGCACACGTACAGCACGCGCTTGCCGGCCGAGATCGCGTCGCGCATCGCCTGCACCGCGAGCTGCGTCTTGCCGGAGCCCGCGGTCGCGATCACGCGCAGCCGGAACGGCGCGAACGCGAGCCGGCGCGCCCACGCGGCGAGGCCGCCCGCGAGCCGCGTGACGAGCGTGTCAGCCTGGCCGACGAGCGCGCTCGTGTCCGGCGTGAGCGACAGCTCGTCCGCGAGGAAATGGTGGATCTTCGCCGCGCTCGGAAAGGGCGGCTCGTCGGCGGGCAGCGCGTCGACGATGCGCGCGGCGAGCTCGTGCCTGCGCGTCGCGTCGACGATCCGCGCGGGCGCGACGCCCGCGATCGCGGGATTCCTGATCGTGTAGTCCGGGCAGTACAGCAGTTCCTCGACGCCGTAAGCGCCCGCGCCGAGCGCGGCGGTGAGCCGGCGATGCAGGTTTTCGAGCGTGCGCGCGAGCTGGATCGACACGTTGCGCTCGGTCTGCAGATAGACCTTGACGAGCCCCTTCGGCGTCTCGCGCAGGAAGCCCGCCTTCTGCTCGATCACGAGCACGCGCCCGGCCGGGCTCACGATCACGAAGTCGGCTTCGCCGAATACCGAGAAGTTCTGGTCCGCGCGCGTCCAGTGCACGCCGTGATAGACGGTGTACGCGTCGGGCAGTGTCCGCTCCAGCGTCGCGAGCGTTTCGCGCTCGCGCTCGGCCGCGCCCGTGGCGGCGAGGTTCATCCAGTCGTCGGGAATGATGCGGGCCATGTCGGGTCCTGGCAGGGCGTGCGTTGGGCAAGGGTCGCCGTATTGTACGCAGGCGCGTGCGGGACGGGGCGCGCGGCGAAGGCGCGGCATGCCCGACATCCGCGGGCCGGCGCGCATGCCGCGCGCTTTCGCCGTCACGCGCGCGACAGACGCTTCGCGAGATCGGCGCTCAGGATCGCCATGCGGGCGGGTTTCTCGTAGCAGACGACGTCGTAGACGCGGATCACTTCGCTGATCTCGGCTTCGCTCGCGCGGCCCGTCAGCAGGTCGCCCGTCAGCACGAAGATCGGCGCGCCCGGATTGTCGGACGCGCGCACGGCCTGGATCGCGTCGGCGGCGTTGCGGCCGTCGAACATCCACTCGGTGACCACCGCGTCGAATGCCTGGCCCTGCAGCGCATCGGCGAACGCATCGACGCTGCCAAAGCGCGCCGTCACGAAGCCCTGCTCGTCGAGATAGCGGCAGACTTCGTCGGCGCTCACGCTGTCGGCGTCGATCACGGCGACGAGCAGCCTGTCGCTTTCCGCGCGGCGCGGATAGATCTCGATCTTGTGAACGTCGTATGCGTTCTGGTAGAGCACGCCCGTGTGGCGCAGCACGCGCCAGCGGCCCTGCTGTTCGTACGCGACGAATTCGGGGCGCGCGCCGGCGTCGAGGAGCCCGCCGATCCATGCGGTGCACGCAATCTCGGCGATGCCCGCATACAGCACCGCGTCGCGCGCGCATGCGCCGACCATGCCGGGATCGAGCGCCTGCGCGCCGAACAGTTGCGCGGCGGGCTCGCCATACGCTTCGGCGACTTTCTTGATTTGCGCGAGCGTCCAGGGACTGCTGCCGCGCAGCTTGCGATGCCCTTGCGAAAAGCTCAGGTCGAGAATTCGGCAGAGCTCGGTCGTCTGCTGACGCTTGCCGATGCCGTGGCGGGTCATCAGCTCGCGCACGCGCTCGGCGACCGCAAGGGAATCCGTGGTGATTGCTTCGTTGGTCATGCTGCGGGAACGGCTCGGATCGAATGATTCAGAACGGAGCGCCTGATGGCGCACGGTACGGCATCATCGGATGCCGTCGGATGAAGCGAGCCGACCGGCCACGCATGGAAAGATAACTTTACCGCAAAACAAAGTTCGTCCTGCGCACTAGTGTGCGTTTTTCTGTGAAAGGTGTTTCTTGAGGTTACTGTGACGGGTTTTCGCCGATGGCGTTTTCGTCGAAACTTCCGACATGACCACGACCTATCCGCTTTACAAGACGCTCGCGTGCGCCGACGAGCCGTTTCCCGCCCAGGCCGACGTCGTCATCGCCGGCGCGGGCATCATGGGCTGCGCGGCCGCCTATTATCTCGGGTTGCGCGGGATAAAGGCGGCCGTGTTCGACAAATCCCGCATCGCGGGACAGCAGTCGGCGCGCGCATGGGGCTTCGTGCGCCAGCAGGGCCGCGAAGCCGCCGAAGTGCCGCTGATGATGGCCGGCATGCGCCTGTGGGAGGGGCTCGAGCGCGAGCTCGGCGCCGATCTGGAATGGCGGCAGGGCGGCTGTCTCTATATCGCCGACAACGACGACGATTGGGCGTCGTTCCAGCAATGGACGGATGTCGCGCGCGCGCACGGGCTCGATACGCGCACGCTCGCGCGCGCCGAGATCGATGCGCACGTGAGCGGTCTTGCCGCGCCCGCGCTCGGCGGCCTCTACACGGCGAGCGACGGCCAGGCCGAGCCGCGCCGCGTCGCCGCGGCGTTCGCCGCGCGCGCGATCGAAGCCGGCGCGCGTTTCGTCGAAGGCTGCGGTGTGACCGCGATCGACACGTCGGGCGGCGCGGTGTCGGGCGTCGTCACCGAGCGCGGCGTCGTGAAGGCGCGGCGCGTGATCTGCGCGGCCGGCGCGACGAGCTTTCGTCTGCTCGACGGCGTCGGCATCCGGCTGCCCCAGCACGCGGTGCGCGGCACCTGCATGCGCACGAATGCGCTGCCCGCCGTGTCCGCGTCGACGATCTGGGGGCACGGCCTCGGCATCCGGCAGCGCGCGAGCGGCGCGATCAATCTCGCGGACGACATGCAGGTGGACGTCGACGTCACGCTCGGCCATCTGCGCGGGCTGAGCCTGTTCCTGCCCGAGCTGTGGGCGCAGCGCGAAAAATTCCGCTTTCGTCTGAACGGCGCGGCGTGGCGCGATCTGAAGGCGCGCATCGCGGGCGGCGTATCGGCGATCGAGCCGCGCGATCCGAATCCGCAGCCGAATCCCGCGCATGCGCCGCGCGCGCTCGCGAAGCTGAAGGCGATTTTCCCGGCACTGCGCGATGCGCAGATCGTCGAGGCGTGGGCGGGCCTGATCGACGTGCTGCCCGACGGCATTCCGGTCATCGATGCGCCGCGCGCGCCGGACGGGCTCGCGATCGCGACCGGGTTCTGCGGGCACGGCTTCGCGATGGGGCCGATTGTCGGCCGCCTGCTCGCCGAGTGGGTCGACACCGGCGCGACGTCGCTCGATCTGTCCGCGTTTCGCGCGGCGCGCTTCGTCAACGGGACGATGCGGCGGCCGGCGAGCATGCTGTAGCGTCGATGTCCGCTCAAGACGATGACGGCGGCGCCGGCGGCCGCGGCTTTCGCCGCGCGCGGCGCCGTCTCGCGGCGTAAAATCGCGACGCCCGGTTCTGGAGAAAAGCATTGGCTTCGCCATCCGAATACCGCAAGTCGCTGCGATTTCGCCTGCGTCGCGCGCGCACGCCGTGGAAGGCGCCGCGCCCGCGCACGCTGTTCACGCGGCCCGCCGCGTCGCCGCTGCGCACGCTGACGTTTCGCCTCGCGCTCGTCGTCGGCCTGTGCGTGCTCGCGTTCCTCGTGCTGTATCTCGATCGCGACGGCCTGCGCGATTCGACGAAGAGCGCGCCGATGAGCATCGCCGATCTCGTCTATTTCACGATGGTGACGGTCGCGACGGTCGGCTACGGCGACATCGTGCCCGTCACCGCGCGCGCGCGTCTCATCGACGCGTTCTTCATCGTGCCGATCCGCATCGGCATCTGGTTCATCTTTCTCGGCACCGCTTATCAATTCGTGATTCAACGAGTCATCGAGGAGTACCGCATGAAGCGCCTGCAAAAGAATCTGCGCGATCACGTCGTGATTTGCGGCTACGGGCTGAGCGGCTCGATCGCCGTGCGCGAGCTGCTCGAAAGCGGCGTCGATCCGGCGACGCTGGTCGTCATCGATTCGCAGGAGCAGGCGCTCGAGGCGGCCGCCGCGCTCGGCGTGACGGGCCTTTGCGGCGACCCCGCGCACGAGGATCTGCTGCAGCAGGCGCAGGTGCGCAGCGCGAAGGCGGTCATCATCTCGGTCACCGACGATCCGACCGCGATCCTGCTTACGCTGTCGGTGCGCAGCATCGCGCCCGATACGAAGATCGTCGTTCGGATCCAGGAGAACCTGTATCAGCGGCAACTGCGGCAGGCGGGCGCGGACGTGATCGTGTCGTCGACGAAGATCGGCGCGCTGTTGCTCGCCGACGCGGTCGAGAGCCGCTACATCGTGCCGTTCGTCAACGACATGCTGTCCACGCGCGGCCGCGCGACGCTCGTCGAGCGGCCGGCCGCCGCGCACGAAATCGGCTGCATGTCGAACGCGGTGACGGGCGCGCTTGTCGTCGGGCTCGATCGCGGCGGCAAGATCCTGTCGTTTTACGAAGATCCGCCGTGCCGGATCGAGGCGGGCGATACGCTCGTCGTGATCCAGTCGACGCGCGCGATGGAGCGCGCGGGCATCGAGCTCGCGGACTGAGCGCGGCGCGGCGGGCCGACGCGTCGGCCACGCGCCGCTCAGTTCGCCGCCGCGGCGGCAAGGGGCGCCGGCGCTGTGCCCGGCTTCACCGCGACCGATTCGCGCACGAGCGCGGCGAGCCGCTCGGCGTCGTGCTCGGGGACCCAGTGCGTCGCGTGCGGCAGCACTTCGAGCCGGTACGGCCCGCTCACGAAATCGCGCGCGAGCTCGGCGCCCCGCCGCGACAGCGCCGCATCCCGCGCGCCCCAGACGTGCAGAACGGGCACGGGCACCTTGCGGGTCAGATAGCCGGGCGGCGTCAGCGCGATTGCGCGATACCAGTTGAGCGACGTCGTCAGCGCGCCCGTGTCGACGATGTCGGCATAGACGGCTTCCACCTCGTCGCGCGTCATGCCCGTGCCCGTCAGCATTTTCTCGAACAGCCCGCGGCAGCGCGTGACGAACAGCTCCGGCAGCTTCGGCAACTGGAAGAGGCCCATGTAATACGAGCGGAACAACTGGTCGCTGCTGAGCATCGAGCGCATGAACGCGCCCGAGTGCGGCACCGACACCGTCGTCAGCGTGCGCACCGCGGCGGGATGCCGGCCCGCGAGCGCCCACGCGACGGCCGCGCCCCAGTCGTGCCCGACGACGTGGACCGGGCCGCCGCCGAGCCGCTCGATCAGCGCGACGACGTCGCCGACGAGATGCGGCATCCGGTACGCGGCGACGCGGCGCGGGCGGGCGAGCGGCGAGTAGCCGCGCTGGTTCGGCGCGATGGTTCGATAGCCGTCGGCGTTCAGCAGGGCCGCGACGCGCGTCCAGCACTTCGCCGTCTGCGGCCAGCCGTGCAGCAGCACGATGATCTCGCCGTCGGCCGGGCCTGTATCGACGACGTCGAAAGTCAATCCTTCGTGACTGAACGAACTCACGCGGCGCGCATCATCCATGATCGGATCTCCTGATTTTTGACGTCGATATCGTGTGACCGGCGTGCGCACAGTGCGCGCGGCGTCGGAAAAGTCTAGTGGGCGGTTGCCGGTTTGCCTATTGGATATTCGTGATGTGATTCATTGACGATCCGGAAATTGCGGGCCGCACGCGCGACGGCGCTCCCGCCGACGCGCACGGCGATGCCCGCGGCAATTGGGGGAAAACCTCGAGCGCGCGGCGTCGGCACGAGGATCGACGCCGTGTAGCATCCGAGCCGGCCCGGAATCCACTACGATCCTCTTTTCAATTTCAGGACAGGAGAGCGGCATGAGCGAACGGGACCGCGAGCAAGGCAAGGCGCGCCGGACACAGGTGATGGGCGACGCGTTCGTCGAGCGCGCGATGAGCAATCTGGACGGCTTTTCGCGGCCGTTGCAGGACTGGCTGAACGAGCACGCGTGGGGCAGCACGTGGCAGCGCGGCGGCATCGACCTGAAGACGCGCAGCCTCTGCACCTGCGCGATGCTCGCGGCGCTCGGCCGCGGCCACGAGCTCAAGGGGCATGTGCGTGGCGCGCTGAACAATGGCGCGACCCTCGTCGAGATTCGCGAGGTGCTGCTGCACAGCGCGCTGTATGCGGGCGCGCCGGCGGCCGTCGAGGCGTTTCGCCACGCGCGCGAAGTGATCGACGCGCTGGGGCTCGATGTGCCTGACGACGGCGCGTGACGGCGCCGCGGCGTCGCACGGTCTCGCGGCGTCGGCCGGCCGCGCTTGCGCGGGCGGCTGAACGCTTGCGAACCGGCGCACATCGGTGATACTGATGTCGCGACGCCCGGCGTCGCCGGCAACGCGAATGTGCAGCCGAAGCGCGGCGGCAAGGCATCGCCGGGCATCCGCCGCGCGGCCCGACCCTGGGGCCGACACGCCTTGGATTCCCACCTTGGACAAGAGGACACCCACGATGACGACAGCGATTTTCGACGCGGCGCAGACGGCGCGCGTCACGCCTTTCGCCGGGCTGGTCGACGCGTTGCGCGCGGCGGCGCGCGATGCGGCCGCGGGCCGCATCGCGAGCCCGGCGCGGCTCGTCGTGCCGCTCAACGAAGGCGGGGTCATGCTGTCGATGCCCGCGTCGGCGCCCGATCTCGCGATCCACAAGCTCGTGACCGTATGCCCGCGCAACCGCGGCGGCGATCTGCCGACGATCCAGGGGCAGGTGAGCGTCGTCGATCCGACGACGGGCGCGCCGCTCTTCGCGCTCGACGGGCCGACCGTCACCGGCCGCCGGACGGCCGCGGTCACGCTGCTCGCGATCCGCACGTTCCTCGCCACCGCGCCGCGCGACGTGCTGCTGATCGGCGCCGGCACGCAGGCGGCGCACCACGTCGACGCGCTCGCCGCGCTGTTTCCCGGCGTGCGCGTGCGCGTAAAGGCGCGCGCGGCTGCACGGGCGGCGGCGTTCTGCGAGCGTCTGCGAACGGTGCTGCCGACGCTCGAGCCGCTTGGCGGCGACGCGCTGCCCGACACGCTCGACGCAGTCATCACGTCGACGACGAGCGCGACGCCCGTGTACGACGAGGCGGCGCGGGCGGGGCGGCTCGTTGTCGGCGTCGGCGCGTTCACGCCCGACGCGGCCGAGGTCGGCGCACGGACGATCGCGGGCAGCGCGCTCTACGTCGACGATCCGGCGGGCGCGCGCCACGAGGCGGGCGACCTGATCGCCGCGGGCGTCGATTGGGCGCGCGTGCGCTCGCTCGCCGACGCGCTGCGCGCGCAGGACGAAGCGCGCGCGGCGGCGACCGTGCCCGCTTCGACATCGACATCGACATCGACCGGGCCGGCGCCAGGCGCCCCCGTGTTCTTCAAGAGCGTCGGCTGCGCGGCGTGGGATCTCGCCGCGTGCCGCGTCGCACGCGCATTCACTTGACGCATTCGAGCGTGTACTTGAGCGCGGGGCCGATCAGGCGGCGCCACACGTCCCATCTATGCGCGCCGTCGACGATCCGCAGCGCGGCGGGATTCTGCGCGCGCCGCAGGCTCGTGTAGAGCGCGCTCGATTCGGCCTGGATCGACAGGTCGTCGTCGCCGGCGGCGATGAACATCCGCAGCCGCAGCGGCTGCGCGAAGTAGCTGCGCCACAGCGCCGGATAATTGAGCTCGTGCCAGACCTTCGGATCGAACTGCCGGTCGCCGAACACGCCGACGTAGCGCGCGGCGGAGCTCGAGGGCGGCTCGTTCGCATAGATCGCGGGGCTCAGCAGCATCGCGCCGCAGAAGCGCTCCGGCTCGAGGAACGCGAAGCGCAGCGCGCCGTAGCCCCCCATCGACACGCCGCCGATCGCCCGTCCCGCGCGCTGGTTCGACACCGCGTAATGCGCTTCGACGTCGGGAATCAGGTCGTCGAGAAACGCGCTCTGCATCTTTTCCTTGCGATCGACGTACCAGTCGGTGCCGCCTTGCGGCATCACGATCACGACGGGCGGAATGTCGCGGCGCTCGATCAGCGCGTCGGCGGTGAGCTGCAGGCGGCCCTGCGTGATCCAGTCGTTCGCGTTGCCGGCGTTGCCGTGCAGCAGATACAGCACGGGATAGCGCGCGCCTTCCGGGTTGTAGCCGGCCGGCAGATAGACGGAGTACGACCAGTCGCGGTGCAGCGCGGGCGAGCGGAACGTGCGGGTGACGATGCTGCTGGCGGGGGCCGCGTGCGCGGCGACGGTGAGCGCGGCGGCGAGCAGCGCGACGAGAGGCGGGACGAATCGGCGCATGACGGCGTAATGGGTATGGACGCGGATATGCTAGCAGCGGCGAATGACGGCCGTATGCGGACTTTCAGCGTCTCGGGCGGCGCAGCGGCAGTCGCAATGGCAGCCGCAGCGGCCGCCGCCGCCGCGATTGCCGGACGAAGCCGGACGCCCGCGCGACGAGCGGCGCGTACAGCTTCGCGACGACATACAGCAGGCCGACCGCGGCCGCGTCGGCGACGAGGCCGAGCCGCGCGTCCAGATAGCCGTCCGTCGCCGTGTACAGCAGCGAATCGACGAGCAGCGAAATGCCCGTGCCGGCGACGAAGCACAGCAGGCCCTGACGGCCGATCGTGCCGATCCACGGCATCGCCCGCGCGATCCGGTGCATCCAGCCGAGATGGACGAGCTTCGCGGCGAGCCAGGCGATCGCGATGAAGTTCGCGAGCCGCAGCGCGCCGAGATTCTGCTTGATCGACGGATCGGTCGGGAACGGCTCGACGCGCAGCCGGTAGTACGCGCCCGCCGCGACGACGACGAGCGCGGCCGCGGTCGCGAACCAGCCGACCGGCCGTTTCGCGAGCACCAGGTAGATCGGCTGGCAGCGCGCGATGATGCCGAGCACGAACAGGAACTGCCACGCGAACGGATTGAAGTCCCACGGCACGCCGTCGACGGTCGGCAGATAGCCGGCGATCTTGCGCGCGGCGAGCCACGTCGCGGCGCTCGCCGCGACGAGCAGCCACCACCAGCGGCCGCGCGCGACGGGCAGCGCGAGCGGCACGAGCAGCGCGAAGAACGCGTACATCGGCAGCACCGACGCGAGATACGGCTGGCGCCTGAGCAGCAGGATGTCGCGCAGCGCGGCGAGCGGCGCGTGCATCACCCCGTCGAGATCGTTGGTCGGCATGTTCGGCGCGTCGATCGCGAACGCGTTCAGCACCGCCGTGATGAAAAGCATCAGGCCGGCCGTGAACAGGAACGCGCGATAGATTTCAAACGCGCGTTTGATGAAGCGCTGGCGCGCGGCGGCCTCGGTGTGGCGCGCGGCGAGCGAGTTGTACGCGATCGCGGTCGCGAAGCCGCCGAGGAAGACGAACACCTCGGCCGCGTCGCACAGCGCGTATGCGTGCAGCGTGACGCGCGACAGCATGCTGCCGCCGATGTGATCGACGACGATGACGAGCAGCACGAGACCGCGGAAGAAGTCGAGCTCGGCGTAGCGTTGGGCTGGCGCGGCGTTCATGCGGCGTCGCGTGTGCGCGACGCGCGGCGGACGCGGTGCGGGGCCTGGGCGGCAAAAACGGGGACGGACAAACGGCGCATGACGAAGTGCGGCATCGCTACATGATTGGATTCAGACGACGATGGTCGCGCATTGTGCCATCGATGGCGAGGGTTACGGGTTTACGCGAAGTTACAAACGATTCTGACAAAACCCCGACGCATCAGTTGGCAATACGCAACGGAATGTAAAAAAAGTGATGCACCAACATGGACGCTGCATTTTTTGCATGACAGTATTTCCCTCACCGCAGTAATCCCGCGATATGGGCCGTGGCGACGGGATGCGCTGAAAATGCCCCAGGACGGGGCGCAGAAACGCCGAACGCATCGTGGCGGCCTGGCATTCGCGAGGCCGCCGAATCAAGGTCTGGAGACATCGATAATGAAAAAGCACGTCATTTCCGCTGCCGCATTGCTCGCCTTCGCCGCGCCGGTTTTCGCCCAAAGCAGCGTCACGCTGTACGGCGTGATCGACGAGGGCTTCAACTACACGAGCAACGTGAACGTCAACGGCGTCGGCAAGAGCAACTACCAGCTCGCGAGCGGCTTTGCGCAAGGCAGCCGCTGGGGCCTGCGCGGCTCGGAAGACCTGGGCGGCGGCCTGAAGGCCATCTTCACGCTGGAAAACGGCTTCGACGTGAACAACGGCCGGCTCGGCCAGGGCGGCCGGATGTTCGGCCGCCAGGCGTTCGTCGGCCTGTCGCATGCGCAATACGGTTCGCTCACGCTCGGCCGTCAGTACGATTCGGTCGTCGACTACCTCGCGCCGCTGACCGCGAACGGCAACTGGGGCGGCACGCTGTTCTCGCACCCGTTCGACAACGACAACACGGATAACTCGTTCCGTGTGAACAACACGATCAAGTACGCGAGCCCGGACTGGAACGGCCTGCAAGTCGGCGGCACGTACAGCTTCAGCAATGCGACGGGCTTCTCGAACAACCGTCAATACAGCATCGGCGCCGCGTACACGCTGGGCGGCCTGCAACTCGCGGCCGCGTACCTGCAGGCGAACAACCCGGGCAAGACCGCGGGCGGCGCGATCGCCGACAACGACGCGAATTTCACGGCCGACCGCCTGCGCATCTTCGGCGGCGGCGTCAACTACACGTTCGGCCCGGCGACGGTCGGCTTTGTCTATACGAAGACCGACGTGAAGAACCCGGTCTCGACGGTCTATCTGCCGACGGCGACGTTCGCGGGCCTCGGCCTGACCGCGACGAAGTTCCAGAACTTCGAAATCAACGGCAAGTACCAGTTGACGCCGGCGCTCTACATCGGCGCGCAGTACGTGTACACGGACGGCAAGTTCGACGCGGCCGCGGGCACCGTGAAGCCGAAGTACCACACGGTCGGGCTGATGGCGGACTACAACCTGTCGAAGCGCACCGACGTCTATCTGCAGGGCGCATACCAGAAGGTCGCGGGCGACAAGACGGGCACGATCGCGGACGGCGGCTACGTCGTCGGGACGGATGGCCCTTCGGCGTCGGCAAACCAGTTCGCGGTCCGCGCGGCGATCCGCCACAAGTTCTGATTCATCCGGCGGCACCGAACTGCGCGCGTGAGAACGCGCCGCCTCGCGGTTCGCGCCGTATTTCCGAGCCGCAAGCGAACGGCGACCGACGAACGCCTGCCGCCGAGCGGCCGCAATCAGGCCGCAATCAGGCCGCGAACGACTCGCCTTTGCCCGGATCGGGCGCGAGAAACGCGATGAAGTCGCGCGTGTACTTCGGCAACACGTCGAAGCTGCGCGCGCAGATCGTCAGCCGGCGGTGCGCCCACGGGTCCGTCAGCTCGATCAGCCGGATCTGCATCGTCTGCTGCGCGCGCAGCGCCGCGTGGCGCGACACGATGCCGATCCCGACGCCGCGCTCGATCAGCCGGCAGATCGCGTCGAAGCTCTTCAACTGGACGCGATAGTCGATTCGCTTGCCGAGCGCCTTCGCCTGCTCGGCGAGATGGACCTGCAGTGCGCTGCCGTCCGTCATGCCGATGAAGCCGGCATCGACGAGTTCCGCGAACGCCACCCGCTCGCGCGCGGCGAGCGGGTGGTCGAGCGCCGCGACGGCGATCAGCCAGTCCTCGCGAAACGGCATCTGCTCGAGCCCGTCGAGGCCGACCGAATCGGCGACGATCCCGAAATCCGCGGTCTTGCCGCGGATCGCATGAACGATCTCCTGGCTCGACCGTTCCTCGACGCTCACCGACAGCTTCGGATGGCGCGGCAGGTATTCGGCGAGCGCGTCGGGCAGGTATTCGCTGAGCGCGGCGGTGTTGCTGAGCAGGCGAATATGGCCGCGCAACCCTGCGCCGAACTGCTGCAATTCGCCGCGCATGTGGTCGATCTGCTGCAGCACGACGCGCGCGTGATGCTCGAGCGCGTGGCCGGCTTCGGTCGCGCGCGTGCCGCGCTTTGCGCGCTGCAGGAGCGGCACGCCAAGCTCTTCTTCCATGCCGCGGATCCGCTCGCTCGCGGATTGCAGCGTCATGTGCGCGCGCTCGGCGCCTCCCGTGATGCTGCCGGCTTCGCAGACGTGCAGGAAGAGTCGCAGATCGGTCAGGTCGAATCGCATGGGGCTGACTTGCGTTGTCGTTGTAATGGCCGATAAGGTAACAGGATTGCGGGCCGTCGCGGTCAGGCAGCGCCTGAGGCCCGCTTCGCGGGTTCCGCATTTTCGTGCGACGAATTGCCGCGCATCATGTCCGCTCGTTCGTCGACATGGAGTCGCGCATGCGAAGCAACTCGTCTTGGCTGCTGGCGTTCAAGGTCGCGTTGCATATCTTCTTTCTCTGTTGCGGCATCGCTTTCGCGTATTCGACGCTGACCACGCCGGACCCGTGACGCATGCGGCCCTCCGAGCGCACGCACATCCGCTGCACGCCGGTTTGTCGCGCGTCGAGGCCGCGCGCGTTGCGTCGCATCGGCGAATTATTTCGTTCGCCATAAGATTTGATCCACTCAATTTCTGCTGCCGCAATTCCCGCTGCGATTTTGTCATCATTCTTGCATCCGGTTACACGCGCTCCTGACGAATTTTGAGATGCTCGGAAAATTCAATGACCGGAGTTGTCTCGAGCATGAGCAAGAGCAAGAGCGAGATCGACCGCAGTGTTGCGTGGCTATCCGGCGTGGCCGCCGCGCTCGTCGTCGCGGGCTGTGCGACCACGTCGCCCGTCACGCCGACCGATACGCTCGCCGGCGCGGCCGCCGCCGCGTCGTCGGCAAGCGCCGCGCAGCCCGCGGCCGCGCCGCCGCCGGGCGACGTGGCGCAGCATCAGGAGCAGGCGGCCGCGCCGGCGCCCGTCGCGACGCGCTACGTCGTGAAGCCCGGCGATACGCTGTCGGCCATCGCGGATGCGAACGGCTGCGCCGTGCGCGATCTGCAGAGCTGGAATCGGATGGGCCGGCGGACCCGGATCGGCGTCGGGCAGGTGCTGCGGATCGCGCCGCCGGGCGCGGAGCGCGCGGCCGCCTCTCAGTCGGCAAGCGGCGCGCGCGTCGCGCCCGTTGCCGGCGCGGCGGCGTCATCGGCCGACGCATCGCAGCCCGCATCGGCGCCCGCATCGGCACCCGAAAGCGCCGCGGAGCGCGCGGCGGACCATCGCGTCGTCCAGGAAACGAAGCGGCATGCGCAGTCGATCGCGCTGGCCTGGCCGGCGAAGGGCGCGGTCGTCGAAACATTCCAGCCCGGCCGCAATCGCGGCATCCGGATCGTCGGGCACGCGGGCGACCCGGTGCGCGCGGCGGCGTCCGGCCGCGTGATGTATGCGGGCACGGGCCTGAACGGCTACGGCACGCTGATCCTCGTCCAGCACAACGCGGATTTTCTGACTGCTTACGCGCATAACCGCAAGGTGCTCGTGAAGACGGGCGACGTCGTTCAGCAGGGCGAACAGATCGCCGAGATGGGCTCCGGCGACAGCATGCGCGCCGGGATGCTGTTCGAGGTGCGGCGCGACGGCAAGCCCGTCAATCCGATGCAGTACCTGGCGGGCCGGCAGCAGGGATAGCGCAACGCGTGCGCCGGGCCGACGTGCGTCGCACGACATCGTGCGCGGGGGCGCTCACAAATCCGCACGCATTCGTGTGACGAGAGCTGATACGCTTGCGGGTCGCGATGTCAGTGCACGGGCATCGCGGCGCGATTCACGCCCGTTCAATCTCCTCGCTATCCACCTGATGAATCATTCTCCGTTACGCCGCTCGCTGCTCGTTGCAGCCGTTTCCGCACCGCTCGCCGGCGCATGTGCGCCGCTGCGCGGCAACTCGAAAAACGTTGCCGCCGAGCGGCAATTGCGCGAACTCGAATCGACGTTCGACGGCCGCCTCGGCTTCGTCGCGCTCGATACCGCGACAGGCGCGCGCATCGCGCATCGCGCCGATGAGCGCTTTCCGTTCTGCAGCACGTTCAAGATGATGCTATCGGCCGCGGTGCTCGCGCGCAGCGCCGACGACGCCGCGCTGCTGCAGCGACGGATTCCGTACGCGAAGCGCGACCTCGTCCGCTATTCGCCGATCACCGAGCGGCACGTGGGCGCCAGCATGACGGTCGCCGAGCTGTGCGCGGCGACGCTTCAGTACAGCGACAACACCGCGGCGAACCTGCTGATCGATCTGCTCGGCGGCACGCAGGCCGTCACCGCGTATGCGCGCTCGATCGGCGACGCGACGTTCCGCCTCGATCGCCGCGAGACCGAGCTGAACACGGCGATTCCCGGCGACGAGCGCGATACGACGACGCCCGCCGCGATGGCCGCGAGCGTGCGCCGGCTGCTCGCGGGCGATGCGCTCGGGGCCGCGCAGCGCGCGCAGCTCAACGCGTGGATGCTCGGCAACAAGACGGGCGACGCGCGGCTCCGCGCGGGCGTGCCGGCCGGCTGGCGCGTCGCCGACAAGACGGGCACGGGCGATTACGGGACGGGGAACGACATCGGCGTCGCGTATCCGCCGGATCGCGCGCCGATCGTGTTCGTCGTCTACACGACGATGCGCAGTCAGAACGCGCCGGTGCGCGACGACGTGATCGCGGCGGCGGCGCGGATCGCCGCGCGGGCATTCGCCTGACGGCGCGCGGCCGCGCGCGTCGCCATTCGAGCGTCCGGTAGGAGTCCGGTCGTGTTCGTGTGCGCCGCGAGCGGATGCCCGTATCGTCGCGCCGCGAGCGGTGGTCTGCCGCGCGCCGGTTATCCGGCGCGACATCGCCGTCGACATCGGCTCCGACTCCGACAACACGCAACGCGTGACGTGGCCAGCGGACAGTGCGGCCTGTTTGTCGCACGTGACGCGATTCGCGGCGCTGATGCCTGCGATCGTCTGCGATAGCGGCGCGATGAAGGTGCGCCCAAACCGGGTTCGGCAACGTCCGAATCGCGTGCGCAAGCCCGCGGCAACGCCTGTTTCAATGCCTGCTCGATGCGTTCGGCCCATGCCGGCCCGGCCTCGCTGCGCGTGCGGCGAGGGCGTGGCGACGCGACGTCCGACGCCGGTGCTCGCGCAACGCCCGCATTTCGCTTATCGTGACGGCTCGCCCGCAGGCATCGCGTGCCGAATTGCCTGCGCGTCTCCGAGTCTCCCGAGTTTCGTCGTCGACCGCCATGCGCCGCCTCCCGCCCTTGAACGCCCTGCAGATCTTTGCGACGGTCGCGCGCCATCGCAGTTTCACGCGAGCCGCCGACGCGCTATGCGTGACGCAAGGGGCGATCAGCCGCCAGATCCAGTCGCTCGAAGCGCATTACGGCTTTCCGCTCTTCATGCGCCACGCGCGCGGCCTCACGCTGACGGCGGAGGGCGAGCAACTGCTGCCCGTCGTCGTCGAGAGCTTCGCGCGGATCGAGGACATTTCGCTGAAGCTCACGCGGCAGCGCACCGATCTCGCGCTGAAGGTGCCGACCTGCGTGATGCGCTGGGTGCTGCCGCGCATCATGCGCTTCCAGCGCGAGCATCCGGACCTGCACGTGCAGATGACGACCACCTGGGGGCACGACGTCGACTTCCAGAGCGAGCCGTTCGATGCGGCGATCGTCTACGGGACGTCGCCCGGCCCGGACGTGACGGCCGTGCCGCTGTTCGACGAGCGGCTCACGCCCGTATGCTCGCCGGATTGGCTGAAGGACAGGCCGCTTGCGCACGCCGGCGACCTCGCGCGCCATACGCTGCTGCATCCGACACGCGATCATCGCGACTGGCGCCGGTGGCTCGAATACGCGGGCGTGGCCGACGTCGATCCGGATCGCGGGCCGAGCTTCGACTCGCTCGATCTCGCGACGAGCGCCGCGACGCAGGGCTTCGGCGTCGCGCTGGGCGATCTCACGCTCAGCGAAGAGGATCTCGCCGCGCGGCGGCTCGCGACGCCGCTCGACATCGTGCAGAAGACGGGCGCGCGTTATTACTTCGTGTATCCGGATAGCGTCGCGCGACAGCAGAAGATCCAGCGCTTCAGCGCGTGGCTCGACGCGAATCGCGACTGACCGGGCGGCGCGTCCGATGCGGCGACGAGGCGCGCCGCGATCGGTCAGCCCGCGCGCCGATAGCCTTGCGTCGCGCGCAGCAGCGTGCGCGTGTACTCGGTGCCGACGTGCGCCGCGCGCACGTCGTCGATCCCGAGCTGCTCGACGAGCGCGCCGTCGCGCATCACCGCGACGCGGCTGCACAGGAACCCGACGACGGCGAGGTTGTGGCTCACGAGCATCATTGTCAGCCCGCGCTCGCGATGCAGCCGTTTCAGCAGATTCAGGATCTCCGCCTGCACCGACACGTCGAGCGCCGACGTCGGCTCGTCGAGCAGCAGCACGCGCGGCTCGACGATCAGCGCGCGCGCGATCGCGACGCGCTGCCGCTGGCCGCCCGACAGTTGATGCGGATAGCGAAAGCGGAACGCGGGGCCGAGGCCGACTTCGGCGAGCGCGCGCGCGATTCGCTCGTCAGCGTCCGGCATCCGGTGGATCGCGAGCGGCTCGCGCAGCGTCTCGTCGACGGTGAAGCGCGGGTGCAGCGACGCGTAGGGGTCCTGAAACACCATCTGCACGTCGCGCCGGAACGCGCGGCCGAGCTTGCCGCCGACCGGCCGCGCGCCGATCGACAGCGTGCCGCCCGCGAGCGGCACGAGGCCCGTCAGCGCGCGCAGCAGCGTCGACTTGCCGGAGCCGGATTCGCCGACGAGCCCGAACGCCTCGCCCGCGGCGACGGCGAGACTCGCGCCGCGCACCGCGTCGACGTGGCCGGTGCGGGTCGGAAAGCGGATCGATACGTCGTGGATGTCGATCATCGGTGCGCCGCTCATCGTGCCGCCTCCGTCAACCATGCCGGATCGCGCTCGAGCACCGGCAGCTCGTCGGGCGGATTCGCGAGCGGCGGCGTCGCGGCGAGCAGGCCGCGCGTGTACGGATGCGTCGCGCGGACGAGGTCGCGCGCCGCGCACGTCTCGACGATGCGCCCCGCGTACATCACCGCGACGCGATCGCAGAACGACGTCACGAGCGGCAGGTCGTGGCTGATGAACACGAGGCCCGTGCGATGGCGCGCGATCATGTTGTCGAGCACCGCGAGCACCTGCATCGACACCGCGACGTCGAGCGCCGAGGTTGGCTCGTCGGCGACGAGCAGGCGCGGGCCCGTCGACACCATCATCGCGATCATCACGCGCTGGCCCATCCCGCCCGACAGCTCGTGCGGATACGCGTCGGCGACGCGCGCCGGATCGCGGATCTCGACCGACGCGAGCGCATCGACGATCCGCGCGCGCAGCGCGCGGCCGCGCAGGCGGGGCTCGCGCAGCCGGAACGCCTCGGCCATCTGCTTGCCGACCGTCATCACCGGATTCAGCGAATATTTCGGGTCCTGCAGGATCATCCCCATCGCGCCGCCGCACAGCTTGCGCCGCTCGCGCGCGCCGAGCGCGAGCAGGTCGCGGCCTTCGAAGCGCAGCGTCCTGGCGCGCCACTGCGCGGCGGCGGGCAGCAGGCCGAGCAGCGCGCGGCCCGTCAGCGACTTGCCGGAGCCGGATTCGCCGACGATGCCGAGCCGCTCGCCCGGCGCGAGCGTGAGCGACAGATCGCGCACGGCCTCGACGAGCGTGCCGTCGTGCGTGCGAAACCCGATCTGCAGCCCGTCGATCTCGCAGAGCGGCGGCGTGTTCGGGGAAGCGGGGCAAGCGGACATGTCAGGCTCCATGACGCGGATCGAAGACGTCGCGCAGACCGTCGCCGAGCAGGTTGAGCGCGATGCTGACGACGAGGATCGCCGCGCCCGGCAGCGTCGCGACCCACCACGCGTCGAGCAGCACGTTGCGGCCGGACGCGACCATGAAGCCCCATTCGGGGCTCGGCGGCTGCGCGCCGAGCCCGAGAAAGCCCAGGCCCGCGACGGTCAGGATGATGCTCGCCATGTCGAGCGTCGCGCGCACGATCACCGACGACAGGCAGAGCGGCACGACATGGCGCAGCACGATCCGCAGATCGGACGCGCCTTGCAGCCGCGCCGCGTGGATGAAGTCCGCGTTCGCGATGCGCAGCGTCTCCGCGCGCGCGAGCCGCGCGTACGCGGGCCACGCAGTGATCGAGATCGCGACGACCGCGTTGACGACGCCCGGCCCGAGCGCCGCCGCGAACGCGAGCGCGAGCACGATCTTCGGGAACGCGAGCGCGACGTCGGTGATCCGCATCAGCGCGCTGTCGACGAGGCCGCCGCAGTAGCCGGCCGTCGTGCCGATCGCGAGCCCGATCGGCACGACGATCGCGACAACGAGGATCGCGATGCCGAGCGTGAGCCGCGAGCCTGCGACGAGGCGCGAGAGAATGTCGCGGCCGAGCTGGTCGGTGCCGAGCCAGTGCGACGGCGAGCCGGGCGGCAGCAGCCGGTCGGCGAGCACCTGGCGCAGCGGATCGTGCGGCATGACGAGCGGCGCGACGAGCGCGACCGCGACGAGCATGGCGAGGATCGCGAGCCCGAAGAGGTTCAGCGGATTGCCGGCGAAACGGCGCCAGCGGCGGTACGCGAGGCCGAGCGTCGCCTGCCGGCGCGACGCGGGCGCGTCGGACAGGAGCCACGCGCGCAGCGTCGCCGTGGCGGGAGTCGGAGCGGAGCGATCGGATGGAGCGTTCATGTGCATGATGAATTCGAACGGACGGACGGGCGCGGCGCGCGCCGGATCAGCGGGCGCGCGGATCGAACACGCGGTAGAGCGCGTCGGTCAGCAGATTGATCGTGATGAACATGACGCCGATCACGAGCGTGCAGCCGAGCACCGCGTTCATGTCGGCGTTCAGCAGCGCGCCCGTCAGATACGAGCCGATGCCGGGCCACGCGAACACGATCTCGGTGAGCACCGAGCCTTCGAGCAGGTTGCTGTACGTGAGCGCGATCACGGTCAGCAGCGGCACCGCGATGTTGCCGAACGCGTGCCGCCAGATCACGCGGCGCTCGGCGAGCCCCTTCGCGCGCGCGGTGACGATGTATTCCTGGTTCAGTTGATCGAGCATGAACGAGCGGGTCATCCGGCTCAGGTACGCAACCGAGTAGTAGCCGAGGATCGCGGCGGGCAGCGCGATGTGCGACAGCGCGTTGCGCAGCACGTCCCACTCGCCGGCGAGCGCCGCGTCGATCAGGAGGCTGCCCGTGCGCGTGTCGACCATCCCGTCGTAGACCGGATCGAGCCGCCCCGGTCCCGCAACCCAATGCAGCCGCGCGTAGAACAGCAGGAGGCCCATCAGCCCCAGCCAGAACACCGGCACCGAGTTGCCGATGAGGCCGACGAAGCGCGCGACGTGATCGATCGGCCGGTTGTGCTTCACCGCCGCCGCGACGCCGAGCGGCACGCCGAGCGCGATGCCGATCAGCGTCGCGAGCGTCGCGAGCTCGAGCGTCGCGGGGAACACGCGCTTGATGTCGTCGAGCACCGGGTTCGACGTCAGCAGCGACATGCCAAGGTCGCCGTGCAGCACGTCGCGCGCGTAGATCATGAACTGCGTCGCAAGCGGCTTGTCGAGCCCGAGCGCGATGCGCTCGGCCGCGTAGGCCTGCGGCGACGCGCGGTCGCCGAGCACGGCGAGCACCGGGTCGATCGGAACCTCGCGACCGATCACGAACGTGAGCGCGAGGAGCCCGGCGAACGTCACGGCGAGCGTGAGCGCCCAGCGCAGCACGCGCAGCGCCCAGCGCACGCCGGGCCGCCGCGCGGGCAGCGTGCGGAGCGCTTCGAGAGGAGTGGCGGGTGTCGACATGTCGTGGTTCCGGTACGGCGTCACTGCTTCTTCAGACTGCGATACGACACGAGATCGTTGATCGGGCCGACTTCGAGGCCGCTCACGCCGGGCCGCGTCGCGACCTGCGCGACCTTCTCGAACAGGATCGCGAACGGCGATTTCGCGAGCACGTCCTTCTGCATCGCCTGATACAACTGCGCGCGCTTCGCGGCGGACGGCTCCGCGAGCGCCGCGTCGGTTTGCGCGGTCAGTTGCGGGATGTTCCACGCGTTGCGCCACGCGAGCATCTTGTAGCTGGACTGATCCGAATTGTCCGGGTTCCAGGCGAAGCCCTGCGCATTGCTGTGCGGATCGATGTAATCGGCCGACCATTCGCCGATGTAGATGTCGTGCTGGCGCGCGCGGTACTTCGCGAGCGTCTGCTTGTTGTCGCCCGGAATCAGTTGCACCTTGACGCCCGCCTGCGCGAAGTTCGCCTGCACCGCCTGCGCGATCTCGGTGTACGGATAGTCGTTGCGCACGTCCATCGTCACCGTGAAGCCGTTCGGCACGCCGGCCTTCGCGAGCAGCGCCTTCGCCTTCGCGACGTCGAGCCTGTACGGATTCGCGTTCAGCGTGCCGAGGAAGCCTTCCGGCATGAACGTCTGATGGACTTTGTACGTGGTCTTCACGACGTGGCTCTGGATGCCGCTGTAGTCGACGAGCCATTTCAGCGCTTCCTGCACGTCCGGCTTTGCGAGCGTCGGGTTCTTCGTGTTCAGGCCGAGGTACAGCAGCGTCGCCTGCGGCGACGGCGTCACCTTCGCCTTGCCGCTCTTCGCGACGGCCGCGAGATCGTCGGGGCTCAGGTCGCGCGCCGCGTCGACGTCGCCGCTTTCGAGCAGCAGCCGCTGGCTCGCCGCCTCCGGCACGTGCCGCAGCACGATCCGCTTCATCGCGAGCGGCAGCCGGTAGCGGTCGTAGCGCTGCAGCACGATGCTGTCGCCCGCCGTCCACTTGACGAGCTGGTACGCGCCCGAGCCGGCCTCGTGCGTCTTCAGCCAGCCGTTGCCGAAATCGTTGCCCTGCTGGTGCGACAGCAGCAGCTTCCTGTCGACGATCGACGCGGGCCATGAGCCGAGCACGTTCAGCACGAAGGTCGGCGCGTACTTGCGGTCGGTCGTGACCGAGACTGTCAGGTCGTCGATCTTCTTCACGTTCGCGAGCGCGTTCGCCTTCGTGAGGCCGATGCCCGCGAGCACCGCGGCCGGCCCCTTGTCGAGCAGCGCCGCGCGCTGGATCGACCACGCGACGTCGTCGGCCGTGAGCGGGTTGCCCGAATGGAACGTGAGGCCCGCGCGCAGCCTGAACGTGAACGTGAGGCCGTCGGGGCTCACCGTCCACGATTGCGCGACGTCGCCGTTGAACTTCGACGGATCGGCGAGATCGACTCGCACGAGCCGGTCATACGTGTTCGCGACGTATTCCTCGGGCACCAGCTCGTAGATTTCGCCGGGATCGAGCGAGATGAATTCGTCGAGCAGCGTGGCCATCACGAACATGTCTTTCGGCGGCGCCGCGCGCGCATCGAGGGCCGGGACGGCCGCGAACGTGCAAAGCGCGGCGAGCGCCGCGGCGAGCTTGGGCATCGAGAGTTTCATATGCGCTCCATGAGGCAGGGGTTCGGAGTGGGGCAATCGGTTGGGCTCGCGACGGGCGTGTCGCGGGTAGTGCGAGCGTTGCGGGCGTTGCGGGCGGCGCGGGCGGGGATCACATCAGCCGCCACGGTCCGCTCGCTTCGTCGTCGATCAGCGGCAGCGCGCGCGAGCCGGGCAACTCGTAATGCCACCACTCGCTCGCGATGTGCGTGAAGCCGGCCGCGTGCATCACGCCGAGCAGCAGCAGCCGGTTGCGCTGCACGGGCTCGGGCAGGCCGTCGTGGCAATGATTCGACGCGGCCACCATCTCGTCGAAGTCCGTGCCCATGTCGAGCGCGTCGCCGTTCGTGTCGACGAGCGTCAGGTCGAGCGCAGCGCCGCGGCTGTGGTTCGAGCCGCGGCCGAGATCGGCGACGAAGTCCGGATCGGGCAGGAAGTCCCACAGCACTTGCTGCGCCCGCGGCGGCCGGTACGCATCGTAGATCCGCAGCCGCAGGCCGATCTGCGCGGCGACCGCAACCGCGCGGCGCAGCGCGGCTTCGGCCGGCTCGATGAGCAGGCAATGCGCGCGCCGGTAGATCGGCTTGCCGGTCAGATTGCGATCGGTCGCGTAGACGAGATCGATGTCGACGCCATGCGTGTGCGGCGTGATCTCGACGAGGCGATGGGCGGAAGTCTTCAAGGGCGGCGTCTCCGGCGGCTTCAGGATTCGAATTGATCGAGCTCGCGCTGCAGCTCGCGGTTGCGCGCGACGCGGGCGTCGATCGCATCGCCGAGCCGGTCGACGACCGCGCTGATCAACAGGTTGAACAGGCACGTGAGCGGCGCGAGCGAATCCCAGAACTGGCCGACGTCGGTCTTCACTTGCAGCAGGTCGCACGGCAGCTCGCGCGCCCACGGGCAGTAGACGTCGGTGACGAGCGCGAAACGCACGCCGCGCGCGACGGCCGCCTCGCAGTAGCGCCGCGCGATCCGCGAGTACGCGCGCGTATCGGTGACGATGCAATACGGGTCGGCGGATTCGGCGTTCAGCGAATCGACGTATGAGCCGGACATGCCATCGGAGTAGAACACGCGCGGACGCAGGTATTCGAGATAGCTGTGGAACGCGTTGCTGATTCCGCGCGTCGACTGGATGCCGAGGATGAACACCGCGTCGGCTTGCGCGACGCGATCCGCGATTTGCGCGAACGCCGGCGTGCGCGCGAGCTGGTACACGTGGCGGATCGCATCGAGCTCGCGCGCGAGCGCGTCGTCGAGCGGGCTGGGCGTGCCGGGTGTGCCGCTTGGCGCGGCTTCGACGCGCGCCGGCGCGCCCGCGCCCGTCACGCGGCGGTATTCGTCGAGGCGGTCGGTGATCATCCACGAGCGCTCGGTTGCGCCGCGCAGCTCGCGCTTCAGGTCGTCGAGATTGCGATAGCCGACGCTGCGCAGGAAGCGCCCGACCGAAATGCCGCTCGTGCCGGTCTGACGCGCGATCTGATCCGCGGTTTCGAGGCCGAGCCGCTCGAGGTTCGCGAGCATGTAGCTCGCGATGCGCTTCGCCGTGGGCGTCAGCTCGGCAAAGCGGGTTTCGACGGTCTGGACGAAGGCGGGCGGCATGGGCGCGCGTGTTAGCTGGCTGTCGATATCGATGAAAGTGACATCCATCTAACAAAGACAAAATAATGTGCGCCACATCAAAAAATCTATCGATACGGATTGTTGATAGTGGCTTGGGTTGCTGGCGCGCCGGGGACTGTTCAGGCGGGCATGCTCAGGAACGACGCGGGCGCGAGGTCGTCATGCGTCACGCATCGCGCCTTCCGGATGATGGCCGACAGCAACGTGAAACTGCATGGCCGGCGCGGGCGCGCCGCTCGAACCCTCGACGACCGGGCGCTCGGGAATCAGCAGATACGCTGGGTGATCGGGATGCCCGGGCGAGTGCTCGCCCATCTGATGCCGCAGCCAACCCACGCCTCGAGAAACGGGCGCCGGCAGCTCTATTCCGTGGAGGCTGGTGCCGTAGAGCGATGCGAGGGATGCGGGCGCTTCGATGGTGCGCAGCAGCAATAGCGCTCGACGGGCGGCCATCACCTTTTGATGCGCGTGGCGCACGCGGGTCGCGAGGCTGCTTGCGTCGGTCCGCAACTGGTGAATCCTCGCTTGCCGCGCTGCGCGGTCCGGATGATCGAGAGAGGCGCGTTTGAATGCGTCGAGCGCATTGCGTTGCGTCGCGAGCCGCTTCGTCGCTTGAGCCGCCCCTTGAGCCGCCCCTTCGGCAGTTTCGCCGGCTTCCCGCGCGGCCTTCGGCAATGACGCAAGCGTTCGCGGGCCGCTCACCGCCAGATCGGGCAGCACGAGTAGCGGGCCGACTGTTTCGATCATTCTGTCATGCCAAGATGTTTCGAGCCTTTTTTTGCGTACTTCGTCGCCCTTGAGTTCATGGCACAGCATCGAGCCGTCTTCGGCGAGCAGGAGCAGGGATGCCGCGCCCGCCGCCGCGCCGAGCACCGGGGCAAGCGCGATGCCGCCGCCGATGATCGCTGCAATCGACACGGCGCCCGCAAGCAGGCCGAACGTGTCGCCGCCGGCGGCGGCGTCGAATGCGGTCTTGTGTCCCTCGACGAAGCCTTGCGCCCGCGCCACGCTTTGCCCCAGCAAAGACGGTTCGGCCGACGGCGCGCTTGCGGCGATGCGTTGCTTCCATTCACGCGAGAGTTGATCGAGCGTCAGGGCGTCGACCGTTTCGGACGGGGCCGGCGGCAGGACCGCGGACCTGACGACGGCCACGACGAGATCCAGCGTGTCGCCACGCGCATCGGGAACCGCCTGCTTGAGGCGGGCCGCATTCATGCCGTCGAAGAACACAACGCCTGCATTGCGCCCCAGGACTTTCGCGGCGAAATTCGACAAATGGAATTCCGCCTCCGGGCGATGGCAATACGGTTCCCAAAAAGCGGGTGACTTCGACATGGTCTTCGCGTATTCGAGTGGAGGAGTCGTTCCGCGTTGTCGCACATCCCGGCGATTACGGACATCGCGCGGCGTCAATATAATCCGCCGCGCATGACAAAGCCAGTAGGGGCGTCGCGCACGCCGAACCGGGGTTTTTTGAAATGCCGGGATATGAACTATTTACTGCATCGGCGATTTTCGGGAGGCTGGGTTCCGTCAAACTTACCGGCCTGATCGATCGTGGCGGCCGTGTGAAACGGCGCTATTTAAATGCTGGTTCGGCAGCGTTGTCGTGCGCTATGATTTTGCCGTCTTTAAATACGCCGATCGTTAATCAGCTATTCCGGGGGCAAATAATGAAAATGTCCGACATCGCAGGTTTTATGAATCTGCAGAACAGCCGCCTGCTGACGATCAAAACACCGCTTTCCGGGCGATCCGAGCTGGTCCTCAGCGATTTCCAGTGCAGCGAGGGATTGTCGGTGCTGTTCGACATGAGACTCGGTCTCGCGTCGCGCGATCCGATGATCGAACTGAAGCAGATGATCGGGCAGGCCGTCACGGTGTCCCTTCAGCCCTCCAGCGGAATCGTCGGCGGTTCGGCGCGGCATTTTCACGGTTACGTCACGCAGTTCTCGCATACGGGCAACGACGGCGGGCTCGCCACCTACAGCGCGACGGTGCAGCCGTGGCTATGGATGCTGTCGCGGCGGGTCGATTCGCGGATATTCCAGGACAAAAGCGCACGCGACATTCTCGACGAAGTGTTTTCGCAATATTCGGCGCTCGCATCCTACGAATTCCGCGCCGGCCGCACGCTGAAGCCGTACAGCTATTGCACGCAGTACCGGGAGACCGATCTGAACTTCGTGCTGCGCCTGATGGAACTGGAAGGGCTCTTTTTCTATTTCGAGCACGCGGAGGACGGACACAAGCTGATCATCGACGACGATTCGACCCGCGCAAAGCCCATCGCCGGGCTGCCGTCGCTGCGTTATGCGAGCGGCGAGATTCTCGAGGACGAAGCCGTCGTCACGCAATGGGCGGCGCAGCGGCAACTGATGTCCAGCGCCGTCAGCATGAAGGCCTACGACTATAAGGTGCCCGCCGCCCGCCGCTACGTATCGGGCGAGTCGAATGTCAATCAGGGCGAGGTCGAGCGGTACGAGATCTATGACTACGTCGGCCTGCATGGCTTCGATTCGACCGATCGAGGCGAGGAGCTGGCGCGATTCAGACTGGAATCGCTCGCGGCAAGCGGCAAGACTTTTTCGGGTACGAGCACCGGCAGGACGCTTGCGTCGGGCCGCTATTTTGAATTGAACTCGCATTACGATCATGACAACGGATCGAAGCAGGACCGCCAGTTCCTGTTGACGAACGTCCGTCATCATGGCGTCAACAACTATCAGTCCAACGAAGGATCAGGGGCATACCACGCAAGCTTCCAGTGCATCCGCAAGAAGATTCCGTTTCGGCCGGCGCTTGCGCATGAGCGCCCCATCATCCCGGGGCCGCAGACCGCGATCGTCGTGGGGCCGAAGGGCGAGCAAATCCATACCGATGCGCTGGGGCGAGTGAAGATCCAGTTTCACTGGGACCGTATCGGGCAGCGAAATCAGGGCAGTTCCTGCTGGGTCCGGGTCAGTCAGCCGTGGGCGGGCGGCGGGTTCGGCTCGGTGCAGATTCCGCGCATCGGCAATGAGGTGGTCGTCGCGTTCCTCGATGGCAATCCCGATCGCCCGCTGATCATATCGAGCGTCTACAACGCGCAGAACATGCCTCCGTGGGCGTTGCCGGCGGGGGCGACGCAAAGCGGGTTCCTGACGCGCTCGCACAAGGGAACGTCCGACAACGCCAATGCGATTCGCTTCGACGACAAGCAGGGCGAGGAAGAAATCTGGCTGCACGCGGAAAAGAATCAGCGCATCGAGGTCGAGCACAACGAATCGCACAGCGTCGGCGCGACGAGAACCAAGACGATCGGCGCCGACGAGATCGTCACGATCGGCGGCGCGCAGACGCACACGATTACGGGGGCGCGAACGCAGACGATCGGCGGAAACCATACGCAGACCATCAAGGGCATCCACAAGCAGAACGTCGCCGGCACGCATGCCCAGGTGATCGGCGGCAACGCGTCGATCACGACCACCGGGCCTCAGCCGGGCGCTGCCGGCACTGTCGGCGATATCGAGATTCAGTCCAGTCAGGGAAAGATTCACCTCAAGGCGGCGACGGAAATCATCATCGAAGTGGGCTCGAGCGTGATCCACATGAAGGCGGACGGCACGATCGAGATCAGCGGCCCCACGCATATCGGACTGAATTCGAAGAGCTGAGCGTCCGGCCGGGCGGCGGACGGCGGATTATCTCGACTTCCTTTCTTTCTGCGTGCGTCGGCACGCGCGACATCGAGGCATGACATGCGTTATTCGGTAAACGAAGGACATCTGGAATTGCCCGGTCAGTGGCTGGACCGAAGCGTCAATGCATTGCTGCCGGCGATGGCGGAAGTGACGGGCAGCAACCTCGTGTTGACGCGCGACGAACTGCCTTACGGCGTCGAATTCGTCGATTACGTCAATGTGCAACGCGCGAAATATCGGAAGGAACTGAGCGGGCTGCAAATGCAACGCGACGAGCCGGGCGTGCTGGATGGGCGGCCCTGCCAGTTTCTCGACTTCACCTGGAGCAAGGATGACCTGCTCATTCACCAGTTGGCGGTGATCGTCCTCGATGCGCCACTGGTTCTGGCGCTGACCTACACGAGCCCCGGCCAATTGCCGAACCACGTCCGCGAGGAGATCGGCGCGGCGTTGGCGAGCTTCAAATTCCATCGGAGCGCGCAACTTCCGGCTTCGTGATGCAGCCGGTCGACGCCGTTTTTCCGGTCACTTGGCAAGGAACTGGATCTCATGGGCGAAGTGCAGAGTGGCGCGACGTCGGACAGCCGGCAGAAGCTCGCCGCGCTCGCGCAGCGAGGCAGCAATGCGGACGCGGTCCAGGCCGTGTCCCACGCGGGGCTCGCGATCAACGCGGCGCAGGTTGCCGCGGCCGGCACGAACGCATGGGCGGCCGGCACGTTCGAGTGCTTCGCCGGACGCGTGATCGCGCCGCTCGGCGGGGCGATGCTCGGCGGCGCGCTGGCCGAGGCGGTCGGCGCTGATCGTCCGGTCACGTGGGTGCTGGGCAAGTTGGGGCTTCCCGTGGTCGCGAAGCCCGGCAAGGCGCCGGCTCGCGTCGGACACAAGATCGTCCATGAGAACGCATTCATCGGCGCGCTCACGGGGCTGATTGCGGGGATCGCCATCGGCGTGGCCATTGCCGCCGCGGCCGCCGCGATCGTGGCGACGGGCGGCGCCGCCGCCGTCGCAATCGCGGCGGCCGGCCCATTCGTCGTCGGCTTCGTCGCGGGCGCGGTGGGCGGCTTTGTGGGCGCCGCGGTGGCGAAGGGTATCGGCCATACCGGCTCGGTGACGGGCGCGATCGCGGACGGCTCGCCGAACGTCTCGTTCGAAGGGTGGCGGGTCGCCCGCGTGACCGATCCCGTGGCGTGCAGCAAGGACCCCGGCACGCCCCCGCCGCAGATCGCGCAGGGCAGCCTGACCGTATCGGTCAACGGCCTGCCGCTCGCGCGCATCGGCCACAAGGTCACGTGCTCGGCGGTCATTCAGGAGGGCTGCGCGACGATCAGCGCGGACGAGACGACCGGCACGTTCGGCAAGATCGACGCGAACGTGTCGCTTCTCGAGCAACTGGTGCTGACGGCCACGGACATCATCATGATGCGCTCGGCCACCAAGGAAGGCGGCTTGCTGGACGGCGTGCTCCGGGAACTGCTCGGCGAGCCGATCGACATGGCGACGGGCGATTACGCCGACTACCGGACGGATTTCACGTGGCCGCACGTGCTGCCGCTCACGCTTTGCCGCGCCTACGCGGGGCGGCAGCCGGTCGACGGGCTGCTCGGAGACAGATGGATCTGCAACTGGTCGCAGCGCCTTCGATATCGGCAGCCGTCGGACGGCCCGGCCACCGTCACGTTCTTCGATGCGGACGGCCAGCAACTCGTTTATCCGGTTCCGCACGAGCCGTTCAATGCGATCAACTTCTGGGCGCCGCACTACGCGTTGCACGGCAACCGCGCGCGCGCCGTCGTTTTCGACGAGCGCTCGCAGCAATCGCTGATTTTTGAGCCGGCGAGCCCGAAGGACGACGTCGCCCGTCTGACCCGCATCGAGGACCGCAACGGCAATACGATCGATTTCGAATACAACGCGCTGGGTCGCCTCTGCAAAGTGCGGCACAGCGGCGGGATGACGCTGTGGATCACCTGCGATTCCCGAGGGCTGTTGCAGAGCGTGTCGGAGCAGCCGGGCGGGGCGGGCGAGCTGGTCCGCTATCGCTTCGACGGCAAGCGCCTGACCGACGTGCACAGCCGCTTTCAGGGGGAATTTCATTTCGGCTATACCGACGAGGGCTGGCTGAATCACTGGCGCGACAGCGGCGCGACCCAGGTTGCGCTGCGCTACGACGAGCGCGGACGGGTGATCGCCACTCGCACGAATACCGCGCTGTATGACGATCGCTTCGAATACGACGACGCGCAGCGGCGAACGACGTACATCGACGCGCTCGGACATCGGCATCAGCGCTGGTTCGATGCGGAGAACCGGCTGATCCGGTCGGAGGACCCGCTGGGCCGGGTGACGCACTCCAGTTTCGACGAGCGGGGCTGGCTGGCCGCGCGGACGGACCCGATCGGCCGTATCAGCCAGTACCGATACGACGCGCGCGGGCGCCCCGTGAAAATCGTCGACGTCTACGGACGGGAGAGCCGCTATCGATGGAATGCGGCGGGGCAGTTGATCGAGCGGACCGATCCGTTCGGCACGCTGCACTGGCATTTCAGCGCGGAGGGCAATCTGGTTGCGTTCGAGGGGCCGCTCGGCGAGACGCGCTTTCGCTACGACCCGCGCGGCCTGCTCATCAGCCGGACCGATCCGGATGGCGCAACGCACGCATGGCGCCATGACGAAGCGGGACGCCCCGATCGATGGACGGATCCGCTCGGCCGGCACACGCATCTCGGTCGCGACCGATACGGCCGGCTGACGAGCCGCACCGATGCGGCCGGTCATCGGACTGTCTACCGCTATGAGCCCGGCCCGTCCAATCCGCGCGAGATGCTCAGCAGCATGACCTATCCGGACGGCGCGATTGCGCGCTTTCACTACGATTCGGAAGGCATGCTGCGAGAGGCGGTCAATCCGCTGGGGCACGGCACCCGCTATACGTGGGGGGCATTCGATTTGCTCGGCAGCGTCACCGATCCCGCGGGGGCGGTCACCCAGTATCATCGAGACGGCGCTGCCCGTCTGGTCGGCGTGACGAACGCCCTGGGGCAGCGCTGGACGCTGGAGCGAGACGCGGCGGGCCAACTGGTCGCCGAGACCGACTGGAGCGGGCGCTGCACGCGATACGTGCGCAATCGGCTGGGGCAGGTCACGGAAAAGCATCTGCCGGATGGCGTCGTGCTGCGCCATGAATACGATGCGCAAGACCGGCTGATCTCGCTCGCCGGTCCGCTGCAGAAGCATACGTTCGCCTGGGGATCGCGGGGGCAACTGATTCGCGCCCAGGTTTGGGAGCGGAGCGACGCCGCGCACGAGTGGCGGGCGGACAACGACGTGTGCCTGGAATACGACGATGCGTTCAGGCTGATCGAAGAAAGCCAGGGCGGACAGGCCATACGCTACGAGCACGACGTGATGGGACGGCCTGCCTCGCTCAGCACGCCGAGCGGGCAGACGCGGTGGCAGTACGATCTCGCCGGCCAGCTCGACGCGATCGAGAGTAACGGCCACCAATTCCGCTTCGGCTACGACGTGCTCGGACAGGAAAGCGATCGCCGCTACTTGCCGACGGAGCAGCGGCGGAGCTGGCAGCCGGAATGGGCGGACCGGCATCCGGAAGGTTTTGCGCAGAGGCAGACGCATGACGTGCGAAGCCGGTTGGCCCGACAGGCATTGGGGGCGCAGCCTTGGCACGACGAGGTGCCGCCCGAAGCCTTCGGCCCGCAGCGCACCCGGCACTATGAATGGGATGTCGCCGACCGCTGCATCGGCATGCAGGAGGAGCGCAAGGGCCTGCCCATCGAAGCCGACCGCTGGCGGTACGACGCGCGCGGCCAGGTGGTCGAGGCGTACCACGGGCGCACCGAAAGTCGAAGCGGCCGCGAACGTTACCGATATGACCCGCTCGGCCATGTGGCCGAGCAGCAGGTCGACGGCGGCGAAATCCGCTTGCATGACTACCGGGGTGATCAACTGATCAGCGCCGGGCCGAACGTCTACGAATACGATGCCCGCGGGCGCATGGTCGCGCGCACCGAACTGCGCAATGGTTTCCGGCCTCGCGCATGGCGGTATCGCTGGGATGATTTCGATCGCCTGAGAGAAGTGACGACGCCCGGCGGCGAGCGCTGGGCGTATCGCTACGATGCGTTCGGCCGCCGCATCAGCAAGGTGTGCACGCACGGCGCCCCTCGGAACCGGCTGAAACGCATCGCCTATCTATGGTGCGGAAGCCGGATGATCGAGGCGTGGCGCACCTATGACGAGCGCGACGGATCGCGGCACGATATCCAGCGTTGGCACTATCGACCGAGTACCCACGTGGCGTTGGCCCAGGAGCGGCTGCGCTTCGACGATCAGCCTGATCCGCGGACGAGCGAGTGGTTTCCGCTCGCTTGCGATCCCAACGGCGCGCCGCATACGCTGTACAGCAGCGACGGCAGGGCATTGTGGCGCGCGCGGCGGACGCTGTGGGGCGACACGGCGGGCGATGACGGCCGCGATTCCTTGCGCAGCGCGGTGCGCGAGCAATTGCGACTGGGTCATCGGGACGGCGATGAATTCGATCCGCCGGACTGCGAACTGCGATTCCCGGGGCAGTGGGCAGACGAGGAAAGCGGCCTGCACTACAACTTGCACCGTTACTACGATCCGTCGACGGGCCAGTATCTCAGCGCCGATCCGGTCGGGCTGGCTGGCGGGCTGCGGACGCACGCCTATGTGCACGATCCGATGCAATGGGGTGATCCGTTCGGTCTGCAGGGATACGATACGGTGAAAAATCATCGGGCGGGCAACAAGCAGGTCGATTACGACGGCCAACGCTGGAACGTGCCGAAAGGCAAGAGTCCGACGGAGGTCATTCCCGAATCGGACCCGGTCGGCAAGAAGCTCCAGGATGCGACCGACAACGCCGCTGCCCGCTGGAGCACGTCGAACCTCACGCCGGCGGAAAGCAATGCGATCGAAAGCGCTAGAGCATCGGGCGAGTACTGGCGCGCGAATCTGCTGCAGCAGCAAGCCAAGGGGCGCTGGATCGAATCTCAGGTCAGGAGCGATCCGGACATCGCGGGACTGGATCTGGACTGGAATCGCGTGGGGGTCGATGCGGTCGATCCGAATACGGGGCTGAGTTATGACATCATGTCGGGCAGCAATAGCAACATGGACACGCACGCGATGCGGATGTCCGATGTTGTTTTCAGAATGATCACTTTCTAGGAAGGCGGAATGAAGCTGAGGAATCAGGTAATCAGCGATTCGGTGATAGAGCTGGATGCGAAGGAGGTGCATACGCTCGGGCCCAACCTCAGGCTCGAGAATTGCACGATCAATTCGGACTGCACGACTCGCTCGCTGATCGCGAGCAATACCGAGATGGTCGGCGGCGTGTTCAACCAAAGAAAGGCGCTCAAGAATTTCCAGTTCGACCGGGTAATCTTCAGCGGAGTGAAGTTCACGGGAACTTTCATCGGATGCGATTTCGGAAACAACAGCGAATCGTTGCCGGGCAAGGCGCTGGATTGCGATTTCTCGCAGGCGAAGGTACATGACTCGCGGGTCTACGAGTGCGATCCCGAGCGAATCGGCTTCCCGGCATGGCCGCGTTTCACGATCGTCAATCCGTATCTCGCAAGGGACTATGTCATGTCGCAGGCCTGGCCGGCCGACATGGGCATCCGAATGGGCGTCTATACGAACAATCCTCCCCGGTGCAACGCGATTTTTGGGGACGCCGAGGTTTTTGCCAAAGAATACAAGATCGACCAGGACGATTTGAGGCGGCTGCTGGAAAAGATTCCGGGCATTGTGATTGTGGATTGAAAGTTCTGGAGCGCCATCAACAAGAGATCGGCCATCGTCATCATCGCTGCTGATGCACGTGGGACCAGGACCGTTCCGCCTTTCGCATCGTTGGGTCCGCGCGATTGCCCTGCATGATCGCGGTCGAACCGAAGGCGCGTCCGGTATCGGAAGGACCTTGCACGAAAATGCGGCTTCAATCGAGCGCGATCCGCATATTACAAGTCGTTCGTTGAACGACAACGAGGATACGCGATCACGTCGTCGTCGACCGCGAGCGCGATGCGCTCGCCCGCCGACGGGCACCGATATCCCGGCACGCGAGCGCGCACGCGCGCGCCGGGGAAGTCGACGAGTTGCGCATCCAGATAGGCATCCTGACCGCCGAACGTCGCGTCGAGCACGATCGCGTCGCGCCAATGCGTGCAATCGTCTCGCGGCTCGTGCATGCGCCGCACGCGAATCTGTTCGGGGCGCAGCAGCGCATCGACGGGGCCGTCGGGCAGCGGCGCGCGAAGCGGCAGATATCCGAGCGCGCAGACGACGAAGCCGCGCTCCACGACGCCTTCGATCAGCACCGCATCGCCGATGAACATCGCGAGTTCGCGCGTCGCGGGCTGCCGATACAGCGTCTCGGGCCGCGCCGTCTGCACGAGCCTTCCATGCCAGAGCACCGCGACCTCGTCGCCGAGCGACAGCGCCTCGGGCTGATCGTGCGTGACGAGCACGGCGGTCGCGCGCGCGGCCGCGAGCGCGTCGACGACCGCCGCGCGCGTTTCGAGGCGCAGCGACGCATCGAGCGACGAGAACGGTTCGTCGAGAATCACGAGCGAGGGCTTCGGCGCAAGCGCGCGGGCGAGCGCGACGCGCTGCTGCTGGCCGCCCGATAGCTGTTGCGGCGCGCGCTGCGCGAACGCGGCGGGCAGCCCGACCATGTCGAGCAGCTCGGCGACGCGATGGTGCGCGCGGCGCTGCGCGCGCGGCAGGCCGAACGCGATGTTGTCCGCGACCGACAGATGCGGAAACAGCGCGCCTTCCTGCGGCACGTAGCCGATGCGCCGCGCTTCGGGCGGCACGTGCACGCCGGGGCCGGCGACGCGTTGCCCGTCGATGTCGACGGTTCCTCGTTCCGCACGCTCGAAACCGCACAGGATGCGAAGCAGCGTCGTCTTGCCGCTGCCGGACGGGCCGAGCAGCGCGAGCAGCGCGCCGCGCCCGACGGCGAGACTCACGTCGTGCAGTACGGCGTGGCCGTCGAAGGATTTGCACACGCGGTCGATTCGGAGTTCGCTCATGGATTCGCAGAAAATTTGAACGTCATGCGTCGCCGCCCGGCGGCGCGCGCACCGCCGAGCGGCCGAGCAGCACGAACAGCAGCGCCGCCGCGGCGAGCGACAACGCGACGAGCAGCGCCGCGTATGGCGCGGCGGCGGCGAACGCGAGCGTCGACGTATCGCTCCAGACCTGCGTCGCGAGGGTGCGCGTGCCGATCGGCGACAGCAGGATCGTTGCGTTCAGCTCGGTGACGACGGAGATGAAGACCATCGTCGCCGCTGCGCCGAGGCCGGGCGCGGCGAGCGGCAGCAGCACGCGCCACGCGGTTTGCGCCCAGGTGAGGCCGAGCGCGCGCGCGGTTTCCTCGAGACGGGGCTGCGCCTGCGCGAGCGCCGCGCGCGCGCCGACGAGCGCAAGCGGCAGAAACAGGATCGCGTAAGCGGCGATCAGCATCGGCGCGCTCTGATAAAGCGGCTGCATCAGCCGCACGGTCAACGAGACGATCGCGAGCGCGACGACGATGCCGGGCATGCCTTGCGCGACGAACGCGAGGCGTTCGAGCGTGGTCGCGATGCGCCCCGGATGACGCACCGACAGGAACCCGAGCGGCAGCGCGAGCGCCGTCGTGAGCACGGCGGCCAGGAGCCCGTAGCCGGTCGACGCGAGCGTCGCGCGCCACAGCAGCCCGGGCGACACGTCGGCGGGCGTGACGGCGGCCGCGCCTTGCTGCGTGAGCCAGTAGCCGATCGTCGCGAGCGGCACGGCGAGCGTCGCGCCGGCGAGCGCCGCGAGCCCCGCGACGGCGCACCAGCGCCACGCGCCGAGCGCGTAGCGATGCGCGGCGCGGCGCGTGCCGCGGTGCGTCGCGTCGTAGCGGGCGCGGCCGCGCACGCGGAACTCGAGCGCGACGCAGACGAGACACAGCGCGATCAGCGCGCAGCCGAGCAGCGACGCGCCGCCGCCGTCGAAGTCCACGCGATACTCGGCGTAGATCTCGGTCGTGAACGTGCGAAAGCGCAGCAGCGCAAATGCGCCGAACTCGGACAGCACACCGAGCGCGACGAGCAGCATCCCGCCCAGCAGCGCAGGCCGCAGTTGCGGCAGCACGACGCGCAAGAAGACTTGCGCGGGCCGGCAGCCGAGCGTGCGCGCGCTTTCCTCGAGCGCCGGATCGAGGCCGCGCAGCGCCGCGGCCACCGGCAGATAGACGAGCGGAAAGTACGACGACGCGAGCACGATCAACGCGCCGAGAAAATCCTGCAAGTCGAGGCTGATCGACACCCACGCGTAGCTCGTGACGAAGGGCGGCACGGCGAGGGGCGCCGCGGCGAGCGCGGCCCATCCTTTGCGCGCGGGCAGGTCGGTGCGCTCGACGAGCCATGCGACGGCCGTGCCGAGCACCGCGCACGCGAGCGTCGCGGCCAGCGTGATCGCGAGCGTGTTGCCGAGCAGCTCGCCGACGATCGGGCGGAACAGCAGCTCGCTCATGTCGTTCGCGCCGAGCCCCGCCGCGCGATACGCGGTGAACGCGATCGGCAGCAGCACGGCGAGCGGGCCGAGCGCTGCCGCGGCGACGAGCGCGCGCGGCGCCCGGCGACGCGCGCGGCCGCGGGCCGGATGCGGCGCGGCGGACCGCGCGCCGGTGACGACGTCGCTCATTGCCGGTCGCTCAGAGAAGCCCGGCCTCGCGCAGCAGCTTGCCCGCCTGGCTGTCGTCGCCGAGCTGCTTGAGCGTGATCGCGGGCGGGCTCAACTGATCGAACGGCTTGAGGACCGGATCGGGCGCGACGCCCGGGCGCAGCGGGTATTCGAAGCTGATGCGTCCTTTCGCCATCAGGCTCTGCGCGCGCTCGCCGACGAGGTACGCAACGAACTTCTGCGCGTCGGCGCCATGCTTCGACGCCTTCATCACGGCCGCGCCCGATACGTTGACGAGGCCGCCGACGTCGCCGTTCGCGAAGTGGAACATTGCGCTGCGGGTCGATTTGTCGCCAAGCTCGGCGTGCAGGCGCGCCCAGTAGTAATTGTTGACGATGCCCGTTGCGACCGCGCCGCGGTTCACGGCGGCCGTCACGCCCTCGTCGTCGTCGAAGATCTGCGCGTTGGCTTTCAGGCCCTTCAGCCACTGCAGCGTCTGCGCTTCGCCCTTCAGCGCGAGCATGCCGCTCACGAGCGGCAGGAAGTCGGCGTCGCTCGGCGCGATGCCGACCTTGCCTTTCCATTCGGGCTTCGCGAGATCGACGAGCGACGCCGGCAACTGCCGCGGCTGAATCTTCGCGGTGTTGTAGATCAGCACGTTCTCGCGCGCGAGCACGCCGACCCAGTCGCCGTCGGGCGAGCTGAAGCGCGCGGGCACGGCGGCGAGCGTCGCGGCGTCGGTCTTCGCGAGCAACCCCTTTTCGGCGAGCAGCACCAGCTCCGGCGAGTTCTCGGTGAAATAGACGTCCGCGGGCGTCCTGTCGCCCTCGGCGACGAGTTGCGCGGCGAGCGCCGGGCCTTCGCCCGTGCGCACCTTGACGGTGATGCCGGTTTGCGCTTCGAAGTCCTTCACGAGCTGGTTGACCACCTGCTCGTGCTGCGCGCTGTAGAGCGTGAGCGTGGCGGCCGATGCGAGCGGCGCGGCCGCCGCGAGCGCGACGGCCGCGGCGGCGATCGCTGCGGTTGCGGCCCGGCGGCGCAGCGCGCGGGCGATGTGACGTGTGTTCATGTCGGAATGTCTCCTGCGGTGATTCGGAATCTCGATCGCCCGCGCTCACGCCTCGAACAGCGCGGCGCCGATGTACGAGCCGGGCCGCGCGCCGGGCGGGCACGCGAAAATCGCGCTGCCGACGTGCGTCGTGAACTGGTTCATGATGTCGAGCTTCGCGAGCTTCTCGTTGATCGGAATGAAGCCCGTGCGCGGATCGCGCTGATGCGCGACGAACATCAGCCCCGCGTCGTATTCGGTCTGCTGCCGCCACGGCGGCCAGCGCTCGATGTAGAAGTTCGTGCTGTCGTTGTACGAATACGCGCGGCGCAGGATCTGCGCGCCGTTGTTCGCCTGCGGCGACGCGAGGCGCGCATGCGCGTTGTCCGGAATCACGGGGTTGCCGTCCTTGTCGGCCGCGTCGAGATCGAGCGGCTCGAATTCGTTCCGTTTGCCGAGCGGCGCGCCGCTGTACTTGTGACGGCCGACGACCTGCTCCTGGAAGCCGAGCTCGGTCCCGTCCCAATGCTCGAGCGTGATGCGGATGCGGCGCACCACCGTGTACGTGCCGCCCTTCATCCATGCGGGGCCTTCGTCGCCCGCCCAGACGAACTGGTTCATCGCGGCGGGATCGGATCTCGGCGGATTCATCGTGCCGTCCTTGAAGCCCATCAGGTTGCGCGGCGTTTCGCCGGGCCGGCCCGAGAGGAAGCCCGCCTGCCCCCAGCGGATGCGCGTCGCGTTCGCGCCGAGGCGCGCGAGCTGCCGCACCGCATGAAACGCGACTTGCGGATCGTTCGCGCACGCCTGCACGAACAGGTCGCCGCCCGTTTTTTCCGGCAGCAACTGATCGCCGTTGAAGCGCGGCAGATCGACGAGCGCGGCGGGCCGCCGATGCGCGAGCCCGTAGCGATCCTTGCCGTTCTGCATGAAAACGCCCGGGCCGAAGCCGAACGTGATCGTCAGGTTCGCCGCGCCGAGGCCGAGCGCGTCGCCCGAGTCGACGGGCGGCTTGTCGTCGTCGGCCGCAGTGGCCGAGGCGGCCGAGGCGGCCGAAGCGTTCGCGAGCGGCTGCGCGGTGTCGCCGCGCGCAAGACGCGCGGCCGCGTCGGTCCATGTTTTCAGCAGCGCGATCAGGTCGGCGCGCGTGCCGGCCGTCAGATCGAATGCGGCGAAGTACGCGTGGCTTTGCTGCGGCGTCACGATGCCGCCCTGATGATCGCCGTGGAACGGTTCGATCGCGTCGTGCGCGGCCGCCGCGGCGGGCTGCGCGCCCGCGTGCGCGGCATGCGCCGCAGGTGCCGCGGCCGCCGCGAGGCTCGCCGCCACCGCCGCGCCGCCCGCTTTCAGGAAGCCGCGCCGAGCGGGGCGCGAAGGGGAATGGAGATCGTCTGTCATGGCGTCATTTCGCGAGCATCAGGGTGTTCACGTCGTCCGCGACGTAATAGAAGCCGTCGCCGGCCGGCGTCATCGCGATGCCGAACAGGTCGCCGTTGCCGGGCGGCGATTGCGCCTTGTCGGTGTCGATCCAGCGCGCGTAGAGCTGCTTGCCCGTCGCCGGATCGATTTCGACGACCTGTCCGTTCAGCGCGTTGGTGACGAGCAGATGGCCGTTCGGCGCAGTCGCGAGCGCGAGCGGGCGGCGCAGGAAGCCGTCCGCCGTCACCTGGCGGCCGACGCCCGCGCTCGTGTCGCGCGTCATCGGATCGTCGATCTCGACGATCCGGTTGCCGATCGCATCCGACACGTACAGCTTGCTGCGGTCGCCCGACAGCGCGAGGCCCGTCGGTCCGATCAGGAACACGCCCTTGTCGGCCTGCGCGCCGAGGCCGCTCGCGACGACGGTTTCGCGCTTGACGACGGGCGGCTTGCCCGCGGGAATCTCGAGCTCGATCCGCAGGACGGTCGCCTGCTTGAAGACGGGCGGATTGCCGCTCGCGCCGCCGACGCCGAAGCCCGCGTTGCTGACGAAGAGCGTCGCGCGATCACCGTCGTCGACGACGGCCATGTTGCCCCACGGATCGTTGACGTTGGGGCTCGAGAACGTCGACGCGACCTTGCCGTTGCTGTCGAGCACGATCAGGCAGCCCGCGCCCTTCGTGTCGGTCGTGCCGTCGTTGCTCGGCGTGCTGCCGACGATCACCCAGCCGGATTTCAGCATCGTCATCGCGGTCGACAGGCCGACGCCGCCGGGGCATGCGTTCAGGTTGCGCGGGATCGACGCGAACAGGCTCATCTGCTTCGTCGACGGGCGGTAGTTGACGATCGTCGAGCCCGTGCCTTGCAGGTTTGCGGCATTGTTGAAGTTGTCGACGAGCACGTCGCCCTGCTGCACGGCGCCCGCCGACACGGGCGCGACGGCGATCGCGTATGGGTTCTGGTCGCCGTTGTCGGGCACGGTGTTGACGAGCGTCGTGTGGCGATGCAGCGTCTCTAGGAAGCCTTGCGGCTCCGCGCGCGCGGCCGCGGCTGCGGCGAGCGCGACGAGCGCCGCGGCGAATGCCTGCGCGGCGCGGCGTGCGCGCGGCGAGAGCGGGGCGGTGAGCATGGGGCGATTCTCCTTGCTGATGAGGCGGCGGCGTGGCCGTCGCGGATACGAACGAAACCGGAATGCTTCAGCGTGCTCAGAACGTGATGTTGGTGCGCAGCCCGACGACGAACGTGTTGCGCAGCGGCTGCGTCGGATCGCTCGGGTTCTGGCCCGCGCCGGCGTTGAACGTGTATTGCGCATCCGCCTGCAGTTGCCACCAGGGCGTGACCTGGTACTGGTACGTCGCCTCGAGCGTCGTCTCGCTCGTGCGCACGCCGTACGGGCCGCCCGTGAAGCTCGCGAAGTCTTCGTCGAGCGCGCGTGCATGCGAGCCGATCTTGACGTAGGTGAGCGCGAGCCCGACGCTGTCGTTGTCGCGGCCCTCGAACGGCGCCTTCAGCACGACGCCTGCGTTCGCCGCGACGCTGACGAGATTGCGGTCGCCGGGCGCGGCCATCACGCGCGCGAACACGCCGAGGCTCTTCGCGCCCGTCGGGTCCGGCCGCCAGACCATCTGGTCGGCGACCGCGTAGAAGCTGTAGTCGCCGTGATGCGCGCGCGCGACGCCGCTAGACGCCGGATTCGCGAGCGACAGGCCCGTGTTGTCGGTCTGCTGGTCGGCGAAGCGGCCGTTGTGATACCAGACGCCGATCTTGTAGGTGCCGGGCAGCGCGTTCGACGGCCCCATGTCCATCTGGCCGTCGGCCGGCTGGTTGAGCGCGTACTGCAGCTCGCCGATGAAGAGCGTGCCGTTGTGCAGGTTGAAGTTGGTGCCGCTCAGGTTGTTCGGGTTGTTGCCGAGCGGATCGCCGTCGAACACGCCGGCGAGCGCCGTCAGCGACGGCGTGATGCGGCCGCGCACGCGCACGCCGAGCGCCGAGAGCGGATAGGCGGGGCCGCCGTTCGGCAGATCGTACGACGGCAGCGCGGGCCAGCCGAACATCGTGTTGACGAACGTCGCGGCGTACTGGCTGACGATGAATTCCTGGTCGAGGCTCTGCTGGCCGATCTTCACGTCGACGCGCTGATCGAGGAACGATTGCTGATACCACAGCTCCCAGAGCCGCGTCGTGTCCTGCGCTTCGATGCCGCTCGCGGTGTTCAGCGTGCCGAGATTGTACTGGCTCAGGTTGCGGCCGTGGATCTGCAGCGCGCTCGCGTTGAACGTGCCGCCCGGCAGGCCGAACGCCTTTTGCGTGTCGACGGTGACGGCAGCGGTCGTGAGGCCGTCGTAGGTGCCGCCGCGCTTCAGGCCGCCGCGCAGGTTCGCCAGATACTCGCTCGTCTCCTGCAGGCTGAACGTGACGCCGTACTTGCCGAGCCACGGCCGCAGGCCGCCGATGTCGCCGAGCAGGTTCTGGCGCGTCCAGACGCCTGTCCACTGCGTTGCCGGTTGCGCGTGGATCGCGAGATCGGCTTCGGGCGCTTCCGGCTGCGCGTCGGGCGACGCGGCGGCGAAGGCGGCGGAACTGAAAAGCCATGCGCAGGCGAGTGCCGTGCGACGAAAGGCTGGGCGACGATCGCGAATCGATCGAACGGTGAGCGGCGCGGATTGCATTGAAGTCTCTTCCTCTTGTCGCGCGATCGCGGTGTCCGGATGCGCGCGTTGATCGTTGGCGAAACGCGCAAACGGCGCGATGCGGGCGCATCGTATGCACGCCAGAATGGCTTGTCAATACAAATGAGAACGATTCTCGTATAGATTACCGTTCGTAATCGAGAGGATTACGAACGGCCGGATTCGGCGTCGCGAGAGAAGGGGAAACGCAATGATGGGTGTAATGCCATCGTCAGAAAATGATGCCTGGAGCGTTTGGCATTCTGTTGTTCCGACGAAATCGGCTCGAATTCTCAAGCTGGAAGAACCGGAAATCAGACGCATCCGGATGCATGGAGTCAGGCGAACCCGGATGCGGCGATTGGGCCGACGTTGCCTCTCGAGTGCAAACTACTCGCCGATTGCGGCGTTTCAACCGCCAGAGCAGGACAGGCGAGCACTGCCCATGCGCTTGCGTCGCGACTACGCATTTCGAGTCGGTTTGCCTTGGGCTGCGAACGTCGACGTGCGAGCGTGGCCCGTCAGCGGCGTGCCGAACCACACGTCCCGCGCATACGCATAGTCGCATCGCCATCACCGACAAAAGATGACCCGCACGCCAAACGTCAGGGGCTCGGGAGGTTGCATGTTGCGTATGTACGCGTCTGCGCTGAATTCCCGATACGTTCTCCCGTTCACGGTCACTTCCTGCTGCGTCGGGCGTTCGATCGTCGCGGGCTCGCGCACGCTCCATTGACGGACGGTCTCGGACGCGGATGCGCGCGAAGATGCCGCAATGCGCTTCGTCGTGTCGCCAGCGTCGGGCCAAGGCCCGGTCCGCAGTTCGTCGGTGCGATGCCGTACCGACTTCAATGCGTCGGGCGCGGTCGATGAATGTGCTTCGAACGCTGGCGGGTAATGGAAGCGCTCCGGTTGCCACGCGGGGGCGTGACCTTCCCGAGGATCAATGTAAGCGATTTGCGGATCGCCCATCATGACCATCGGCACACATCCCACGTTCTCTGCGCGCAGCGGCATCGCGAACGTTTGTTGAATGCCGAGGGCATTGGCCACGCTTTGTTCGGTAAGCAATGCAGGGTTTGACGAGCCGACTTGGGCGATTGCCGGTACGCTACAGAAAACCAATATAAGTAACGTGCTCCTCATGGTTGCCTCCATACGACTTGCTCGGCAAAAAGGGGTGTCGGCCCGGGGGAGCCGACACCCTCGAAGTAAGGGGAATATGGGAAGCTCTATCCCCCTACGTGCGCACCCGGCCAACCAGGTTCAGCGAAAGACGCAGAATTTGACGCGCCGCTATTCATAATTTTAGGACGTGGTGCTCATCGGCACGGCCTTCGGGGATCCGTCCGGGGACGGCACAACGTTCTGCTCCGATGATGCCGGTTCATTCCCGGTGGCCGGCGCGGGAGCGGCGGCGGGAGAAGCCTGAGGCTCCGATGAAGGTCCTGCCACGCTCGCGTCGCTATTCGCGGCGGTGGCACCGGTTGGTTGCGAATCGGTCGCGGGCCCGGCTTGCGTGACCGGGGCGACTTGCGATGCGTCTGGCGCGCTGCCGGTCGGGACGGCTGCCGTCGGCGGGACGACGAGCGGAGCGGGAACCGGTGTTTGAGCCGCGGGAGGTTCGACCGTCAACGACGGCGCGCTATTCGGCACTGAAGTGCTCATCTCTTGCGGTTTCAGGAGATCGTCGAGTCCTGCCGACGAAGCATTCGAAACCGCCTGCGACCCGGACGCATCCGTTCCGCCGGCTGCATGGCCGAGCTCCGGTACTTGTTTTGCCTCCGCTAGTGACGATTTCGTATCGACGGCCGCTGCCGCGATCGACGGAGTCGAACGCGGCGTCGACGCCGACGCTGCAGATGGCACGGCGGAGGCGACTGCCGTTGCCGGGGACTCGCCAACGCGCTGCGACGTGCCGGCGGTGACTGCGGTGTTTCCCGCGGCATCGAGTGGCGGCAGGCCTAAACGATGGCGCACCAGCGGATCACGGTACTTTTCGTCATCCGACGCAACGGCTTCAACATTGACCGCGCCATTGAAGTGTGCGAGCGGCGCCGTGGTGCCCGGACAAAGGTGACCGGTCGCCTCGACCGCGCGCCGATTGGCGTCGCTCTGACACAGCAGGGCGAGTGCGACGTCGGTCAGGCCCATGGCCCGAAACTCGCGGGCGTCCAGTCGACGAACGCAAGCCTGATCGACGAGCGTCGCTCCACCGGTTGCGCCGAACCCGGGCAGCGACAGTCCGACGCTAATGGATCCCATGCAGGTATCCGACAGCGTGGTGGTCAAACCGGGCGCCTGGATGGTCGGATTCGTCTTGATGGTCTGCGTGCCGGAGTAGTTCACGTTGTCGGTGGTCTGCGTGTTGTACGGGCTCGAACCGGGCGCGCCTGCATTCTGGGCCGCGAGGGTCGAGCCGGACGACGAACCGGTGCCGTTCGTCGGAAGCGATACGTTGACCTGAACGTTCGAGTTTCCGCTGCCCCGCACTTGCGACGAACTGGTGCTGTTGGCGTCTCCCCCGCGCGCATTCCCGCCGCGAGACGTTGTCGTCGTGTTGATGGTATTCAGGCTCGAGCCTCCCCCTTGTCCAATCGACATCGAATCGGACGCCGACTGGGCACTCGAATTCGAGTTCGATGTCGTCGTCTGTGCGTGCCCGCTGATGGCGGCCAATGCGAACACTGTTGCGCATGCCACCCTGATCTTTTCGCTTTTCATACGATACTCCGGATTAGGTTTGCCTCCCGACCTAACAACCGATCACTTCCCCGGTTTCAGCGTTGCCTACTTTTTTGCTTCCCCGAACTGCTTCCAGCCGTTGCCCAACTCGCTCCACGAATCGACCCAGTGACCCGGGCCCTGTTGAGCACCTGCTTCCTCGGCAGGGTTGCCTTTCGATGGCGTTGCCTGTTTCGGCGATATGGCCGTCTGAGTATGGTCGTTTGGCGTTTGCATGGACGATTGCGCATCGCCAACCGAGTTCCGGTCGACGCAATAAGCCGATGTCGCGGCAAGCGCCAGCGCGACGGCAATCAATGTCTGCTTCATGCCAACTCCTTACGATGACAACAGAACCAATCTAAAGACCAGCGTTCGTATGAAGCTGGTCCCCAACGGACGCGTCATTGGCTGCTCGAGATGGCGTTGGCGTCACCCTGGCTTCCGCCGGACGCAGACGGCGAGCCTGCGTAGCCGGTGCTATTGGCGGCCGACGTATTGGTATGCTGCGCGCCGGCGAGTGTGGCGGAGCCCTGCTTTCCGGTCAGGGCGATTGCGTCTGCATTTGCACTGCCCTGGTCGTTCGCAGTCGTGGCCGTGTATCTTTTCGCGCCAAGAACGATCGTTGCGGTCACGCCGCCGGATAACGCATCAGCATTCGCACCCGTGTCCGCGGTCGCTCCGCTGGCCCCTGCGACGCCGATTCCGCCGCCGGCTGCGAACGCGCCTCCGTTCTTTCCGGAACCACTGGCGGTCGAGGTCGAGTCGTGCATGGCAGAGGCCGTTGCAGTCGAGCCCGTGGGCGTAGCCGTGCTGTTCGCCGCCGATCCGGCAACGGACGTCGAGTTGCTGGTGTAGCTTCCCGAACCGATGAGCACCGATCCGGATGCGCCGCCTGTTACCGATTGCGTCTGGCTTGACGTGGTCGGTCCCACAGCCATCGCAGTGCCCGAGAGCACTGCGAGCGCAACTGCAAAAATGACATTCGCTTTCATGACGATCCCTTTTTGAAGAACGATTGGCGAGAATGGAGACTGAACCCCTCCTCCCTGCCAGCCTGACGAGGTTCAGCCTCCGCATCGCTACCTGATGTCGGATTCCTGGGCCGCGCCTTAGTAGCGATAGTGCATGCCGAGGGTCGACCACGCTTGCGCGTTCGCATCGGCGCCGCTCAGGCCCTGCGCTTGTGCGTTGCCGTCGCCTCTGCCGCTCGCCGAGGAGGTGTTCGTATGGCCGGCGAAGGAGAACGTGCCGCTGCCGGTCACGTTCTTGCCCGACTCGGCGATGGCGCGAGCTGCACCGACGGCCTCACCTTCGTCGGTTGCGGTGAAGGATCCCCGGCCGTACACCGCTGCCGACGTAGCGCCACCGCTGGTAGCGTCGCTCGACGAGGACGTGCCAGTTCCGCTTGCGAATGCCCCGCTCGACACGGCGAGTACCGCTGCTGCGATCAGAAGCTTCTTCATGGCATAACTCCTATGGCGTGAATGTGGAGAAAGATGAAAGGTCGCACGCCATCGGCCTCTCAAAAATTTATAAGGAATGCAAATTGAGTTGGCGCGCAGTTACGATGGCCAATCGGGTTCGCGTATCAGCGAATCTGGTAACCGGAGCCGACGTTTCGCCGGGACCTGATAGTCGTGGGATGCGTCAGAGCGCCAGGAATGCTTCGCCGGGGCGGATCGCCGGGCGCTCCACGCCGAACATCTCAGGCTCGACGCAGGGCATGAAGGCGCGCGGATGAGCGGTCGCCTCGCACGCGTTGATCCATGCGCTCCTTGAGCACACGCTGGGCGGCCATCCAGTCATGAGCGGGCGAATTGGCATATATGGCGGTCGACGGCCGCCACCGGGGCACGTGAAGGCATGGTGGACGCTGGATTCAGCGAGCCCTGTCCGGACAGCGAGGACTATTGCCGACTCGTATTTGACGGAGACGAGTTCAGGGGCGAAGTTACTCGCACCCGTTTCGTCCAATGAATCATGTTGAGATTTGCTTCCCGCCGATCTGAGATTCATGACATCTTCCCGGATTGGTTTTAATAAATCGAGATATTCATTATCACGACTAGAATTCCCAACTTGCTCCGTAATCAGCAAGGAGCATGCCAATATCGAATCGAGAACGGCCTCTTGGGGATGTGGTACGAGCGAGGTAGGGAAGGCGTGCATTCCTTGATGTCCAGGTCTCAGAAATGAAACATGGCGATAGGACTGGGCGACACCTGCTACCGTCAGGTCATATGGCAATCGATGGTCAGCACGTTTAGGGACGCTGCTTCCAGCGCATTGGGTCGGCTTGTCTATACCTCGTCTCATTGTTGAAACGCGTCGTGATCTGACAAGCCATGGCGTATGAAAGTGACCTTGCCCTCGAAAAACGTATCCGTTACTGAGAGTGTGTAAAACATCAGTAACGGAGGATCTGGCAATGGGTAAACCGAGGGCGCGGTACACGCTGGAATTCAAGATTGAAGCGGTACCGGCCAGAGCCAAGTGGAGACGGCGAAGATTCCGGGCATCAGTACGTAGACGCTGAATGCGTGGATCAAGGCCGGCGATGCGGGCAAGCTCAATGGGGGCAGGCTACGACGTCGAGCGCACGGCGGCGCGCGCTGAGCGGCGCGCTGCACGCGCTCGCGTTCGCCAGGGCGCCCACGGGCGCCGTTGCGGCTACTTCTTCAGCGTCCGGTACGACACGAGATCGTTGATCGGCCCGATCTCCGGACCCGTGACGCCCGGCCGAGTCGCGACCTGCACGACCTTCTCGAACAGGATCACGAACGGCGAATTCGCGAGCACCGCCTTCTGCAGCGCCTGATATTCCTGCGCGCGCTTCGCGGTCGACGGCTCGGCGAGCGCCGCGTCGGTCTTCGCGGTCAGTTGCGGCACGTCCCAGCCGTTGCGCCACGCGAGCAGCTTGTGCGTTGCGTTGTCCGAATTGTCGGGATTCCATGCGAAACCGCGCGCATTGCTGTTCGGGTCCATGTAGTCCGGCGACCATTCGCCGATGAAGATGTCATGCTGGCGCGCGCGGTACTTGCCGATCGCCTGTTTCGCGTCGCCCGGGATCAGTTTCACCTTGATTCCGCCCTGTGCGAAGTTTGCCTGCAACGCCTGCGCGATCTCGACGTACGGGTAATCGTTCGGCATGTCCATCGTTACCGCGAAGCCGTTCGGCAGCCCGGCCTTCGCGAGCAGCGCCTTCGCCTTCGCGACGTTCTGCTTGTACGGATTCGCGTTCAGCGCGCCGAGGAAGCCGTCCGGCAGGAAGGTCTGATGGACCTTGTACGTCGTCCTGACGATGTTGCGCTGGATGCCGTCGTAGTCGACGAGCCACTTCATCGCCTCCTGCACCTCGGGCTTCGCGAGATTCGGATTCTTCGTGTTCAGGCTCAGGTACAGCAGCGCGGACACGGGCCACGACGCGACCTCGATCTTGCCCGCCTTCGACAGCGCGTCGAGGCTGTCCGGGCTCAGGTTGCGCGCGGCGTCGACGTCGCCGTTCTCGAGCAGCAGGCGCTGCGCGGATGCTTCCGGCACGTGCCGCAGCACGATGCGCTTCATCGGATACGGCGCGCGATAGCCGTCGAAGCGTTGCAGCACGAGGCTTTCGTTCGGCGTCCACTTGACGAGCCGGTATGGGCCCGAGCCCGCATCCGCGTTCTTCAGCCACGCGTTGCCGAAGTCGCCGTTCTTCTCGTGCGAAAGCAGCAGCTTCTTGTCGACGATCGATGCCGGATCGGCGCTCAGCACGTTCAACACGAAGCTCGGCGCGTACTTGCGATCGGTTTCGATCGACACGGTCATGTCGTCGATCTTCCTGACCTTCTGCGCGACGTTGTCCTTCGTGAGGCCGAGATCGGCGAGCACGCCGGCCGGGCCCTTGTCGAGCAGCACCGTGCGCTGCAGCGACCACGCGACGTCGTCGGCCGTCACCGGGTTGCCCGAGTGGAACTTGAGGCCGGGGCGCAGCTTGAACGTGTAGGCGAGGCCGTCCGCGCCGACGCTCCACGACTGCGCGATCCGGCCTTCGAACTTCGACGGGTTGCGCAGATCGACGCGCACGAGCCGCTCGTAGGTGTTCGCGACGTATTCGGACGGCACGAGCTCGTAGATCTCGCTCGGATCGAGCGTCGTGAATTCGCCGAGCTGCGTCGCAATCACGAAGATGCCGGGCGGCGTGGCCGCCTGCGCGGAAAACGCGGGGGCCAGCACGGGGGGCAGCACGACGAGCGCGGCGCTCGCCGCGAGCCTGGACAGCAAGTGTTTCATCGGGACTCCGTCGGAAAGGTATCGAGCCCGATTCTCTCATTGCCGGGCGCGTTTCAGAAACCCCGGAAGCCGCGGCGCGAGGCCGCTGCGCCGCGGCAAAGCCGCCGCGCGAAGATTCGAATATTACAAACTTAAAGGGAATCACATTAATTCATCGATTCATATTGACAATTCATTTAATCTTTTTGATTGTTTGTATTTAACTTGCGTGGCGGGATATCGATTTGATTTGAGGAAAATAGAATCGATATTCCGGGTGAATCATTTTTTTATCGAAACGATCGAAGAGGTGAACATGACGAATCTGTCCCGACGCAAGATGCTCGCCAATACGGCCGGCGCGCTTGCCGCCGCCGGCATCGCCGTTTCCGCGAAGGCCGCGTCGTTCGGCAATCCGGACAGCCCGGCCGAGGGCGCGGTGAATGCGCGCAATCCGCAGAGCCTGACCGATCCCGGCCCGCAAAATCCGGCGCTGATGAGGGAATTTCCGTCGTTTCAGAATCCGCCGGCCACGGACATTAACGGGATGCCGATTTTCTGGGCGTCGTTCAATAATGCGCACAAGCGAATTCAGAACGGCGGCTGGGCGCGCGAAGTCACGCAGGACGATTTCGCGATCTCCGAAACGATTTCCGGCGTCAACATGCGGCTCACACGCGGCGGCATTCGCGAGATGCACTGGCACCAGCAGGCCGAATGGGCGTTCATGCTCGACGGCCGCTGCCGGATCACCGTGCTCGACGAGCAAGGGCTGCCGTCCGTGCAGGACGTGAAGGCGGGCGACCTGTGGTACTTCCCGCCGGGGCTGCCGCATTCGCTGCAGGGGCTCGGCGTCGACGGCGCCGAATTCCTGCTCGCGTTCGACAACGGCCGCGCGTCCGAATTCAACACGCTGCTCGTGACGGACTGGATCGCGCACACGCCGCCTGAGGTGCTCGCGCTGAACTTCGGCGTGCCCGCCGACGCGTTCAAGAACATTCCGCTCGACAATCTGTGGATCTTCCAGGGCGACGATCCTGGGCCGCTTGCCGCCGCGCAGCGCGCGTCGGCTTCGTCGCGCGGCGCGCCGAAGCATCCGTTCATCTTCTCGATGGGCGACATGAAGCCGAACGTGAAGACGCGCGGCGGCGAAGTGCGGATCGTCGACAGCACGAACTTCGACGTGTCGAAGACGATCGCGGCCGCGCTCGTCACGGTGAAGCCGGGCGGCATGCGCGAGCTGCACTGGCACCCGAATGCGGACGAGTGGCAGTACTACATCCAGGGCGACGCGCGAATGACGGTGTTCGATACCGGCCCGAAGGCGCAGACGGCCGATTTCCGCGCGGGCGACGTCGGCTACGTGAAGAAGAGCCTTGGCCACTATGTGCAGAACACGGGCACGACCGATCTCGTGTTCCTCGAGATCTTCAAGGCGGGTCACTACGCGGAGGTGTCGCTGTCCGACTGGCTCGCGCACACGCCGCCGAAGCTCGTCGAGGCGCATCTGAACATCGCGCCCGACGTGATCGCGCGCTTTCCGCGCAACCGGCCGGACGTCGTGCCGGCGTAAGCGCGCGGCGAGCGAGCGGCCGAGCCGGCCGCCGCCGCCCGATCGCGCGCGGCCGGCGGGCCCGACGGCCTGCCGCGCCGCGCATGTCGAATCATTCAGCACTCGAACGGATACCTGACCATGCTTTCCTCAACCACGATGAGCCCGTCCGCCGGCGATTTCGCGCCGGCTGGCGACGCGAGCTCGCGCACCGTCCGCGCGGCGCGCGACGCGCTCGAAGGGCGCCGCAAGGGCGTCGCGGCCGCGCTGCCGTTCGTCGGGCCGGCCGTGATCGCGTCGATCGGCTACATGGATCCCGGCAACTTCGCGACCAACATCCAGGCGGGCGCCGCATACGGCTACGAACTGCTGTGGGTCGTGCTCGCCGCGAACGTGATCGCGATGGTGTTTCAGGCGATGTCGGCGAAGCTCGGCATCGTGACGGGCCGCAACCTCGCCGAGCTGTGCCGCGAGCATTTCCCGCGGCCCATCGTCTGGGGCATGTGGGCGGCGTCGGAGATCGCCGCGATGGCGACCGATCTCGCCGAATTCCTGGGCGGCGCGCTCGCGTTCGGCTTGCTGTTCCATCTGCCGCTCGTCGTCGGGATGGGCGCGACGGCCGTGCTGACCTGCGCGATCCTCACGCTGGAAAAGCGCGGCTTTCGGCCGCTCGAGGCCGCGATCGCGGCGTTGGTCGGCGTGATCGGTGCGAGCTATCTCGGCGAGCTGCTGATCGCGCCGCAGGACTGGCATGCGGCCGCCTATCATCTCGTCGTGCCGCAGTTGCGGGACGGCACGGCGCTCACGCTCGCGGTGGGCATCATCGGCGCGACGATCATGCCGCACACGCTCTATCTGCACTCGGGCCTCACGCAGCGGCGCACGACGCCGCGCGACGATCGCGAGCGCAGGCTGCTGCTGCGCTTCTCGAACCGCGAGGTGGCGGTCGCGCTCGGCGTCGCCGGCTTCGTGAACATCGCGATGGTGATGATGGCGTCGTCCGCGTTCCACGAGACGATGCCGGGCATGGCCGACATAGGCGACGCGTATCACACGCTGATTCCGCTGCTCGGGCCGGCGGCGGGCGCGCTCTTTCTCGTCGCGCTGTTCGCGTCCGGCGTGTCGAGCTCGGTCGTCGGCACGCTCGCGGGGCAAGTCGTGATGCAGGGCTTCCTGAGGCGTCAGGTGCCGATCTGGGCGCGGCGGTTCGTGACGATCGCGCCCGCGTTCGCGATCGTCGCGCTCGGCTGCGACGTCACGCGCGCGATGGTGCTGAGCCAGGTCGTGCTGAGCCTCGTGCTGCCGCTGCCGATGGTCGCGCTGCTGTTGCTGTCGAGCCGGCGCGCGGTGCTCGGCGAGCATGCGCTGCGCATGCCGATGCTGGTGGCGGCGGGCGCGGCGGCGGCGGCGATCGTCGCGCTGAACGGGTATCTGATCTGGGCGGCGCTCGGCTGAGCGAGCGCGCGAGCGACGGCGGGCGGCGCGCGCCGGCCCGGCTTGGCGGTTGGAGCCGCGGATTCCAGTCTCCGGTTCCAGCCGCCGTCACTCGGCGGCGTCGGCGACGATTGCCGTTTCCGCGCGCCCGCGCCCGGCCGCCTCGATGTCCCGCGTATTCTTCTGCACGGCCACCGAGCCGAACAGCGCGAGCGCGAACGACATCGCGTAGAAGCCTTTCTCGCTGTGCATCGGCGTCGCGTTGAAGAGGCCGATCGCGAGCAGCGCGGCCCACGACGCGGCGACGAAGGCGAACGACGGTTGTTGATGGAGATGATTCGTGTTGTCGTGCATGGTGTGATCCTTCTTCGGCATGCGCGTTTGGAAATTATCGGGCGATCCCGCCGCAATCGCCCGACGTTGCACGGTGACGGCGCGCGTCGCGCCGTCACGACAGCCGGTAGCTCGGCCCGGCGCGCATTTCGTCCGGCAACGGCAGGCCGGCCAGTTCGAGCAGCGAGCGCTCGATCTGCCGCGTCAGCGCGTCGAGCGCGAGATGGTTCGGTCCGTCGCCGAACGGATCGGCGATCTCGCCCGCAATCGCATCGAGCGCGATCAGCGTGTACGACACGAATACCGACACGAACGGCGTCGCGATGCCGATCGAATCGACGAGCCCGAACGGCAGCATCACGCAATACGCGTAGACGGTGCGATGCAGCAGCACGTGGTAGGGAAACGGAATCGGCGTCGACGCGATCCGCTCGCAGCCCGCGAGCTTCGCGCCGAGCTCGTTGAGCTGCGCGTCGAGCATCCACAACTGCGTGTCGGTCAGCGCGCCGCCGCGATGCCGGTCGGCGAGCCGGCCGCGCAACGCGTGCAGGATCGCGACCGGGCGGAACTGCGCGGCGAGCACCGGCTCGATCCAGTCGGCGGGCAGGCGGCGGCGCAGGTCGCGAGCGGGGTCGGTGCCGCGCAACTGGTGCTTGAGCGCGTAGACGAAGCCGGCCGTTGCGCGCGCGAACGAGGCGCCGTCGGCGCTCGCGTCGTAGCCGAGCGCCTGCGACGTCAGCGCGCGCGCCGCGCTCAGCGCGCCGCCCCACAGTTTGCGCGCCTCCCAGTAGCGGTCGTAGCTCGCATTGTTGCGGAACGCGGCGAAGATCGCGAGCGCGAGGCCCGCGAGCGTGAACGGCGTCGGATTGAGCGGCACCTTCTCGCCGAGAATGCGGCCGTTCGTCAGCAGCGCGACGATGCTCACGGCGCTCATCAGCGCAAGCTGCGGCAGAATCGATTTGAGCACCGAACCATTCCAGACGAACAGCATCCGGAACCAGTGCTCGCGCGGTCTGACGATCATGGTGGCCTCGCGTCATGCCGCGCGCTGAGCGCCGCTTGCCGACCGGTGCATCAGCACCGGAATCGACTTCGACGTCGGCGTGTTGCAGACGTCGCCGACGCTGTCGAGCGGCACGAGCGGATTCGTCTCCGGGTAGTACGCGCCGAGGCAGCCGCGCGGAATGTCGTACGCGACGAGCAGAAAACCTTCGACGCGCCGTTCGATCCCGTCGTCCCATACCGTTTCGAGATCGACGCGCTCGCCCGCTTCGAAGCCGAGCATCGCGAGATCGTCGGGGTGCGCGAACACGACGCGCCGCTGGCCGAACACGCCGCGATAGCGGTCGTCGAGCGCGTAGATCGTCGTGTTGTACTGATCGTGCGAGCGCGTCGTCATCAGCGTCATCAGCCGCTTGCCGTGGCGCGCGCGGGCGCGCCGGATCGGCGTGTCGACGGGCAGCGCGTGGGCGATGAAGTTCGCGCGGCCGCTCGGCGTGAGCCATTCGCGCTCGCGCGACGCAACCCGCAGATGGAAGCCGCCCGGCCGCGCGATCCGCGCGTTGTAGCCGTCGAAGCCTTCGATGCTCGCTTCGATCGCGTCGCGGATCTTCGCGTAGTCGTTCATGTAGCCGAGCCAGTCGATCTTGTCGCCGCCGAAGAGCGCGTGCCCGAGCCGCGCGACGATCGCGATCTCCGACAGCAGGTTCGGCGAAGCCGGCTGGTTCATCCCATACGACACGTGAACCATGCACATCGAATCCTCGACTGTGACGCCCTGCGCGACGCCGTTCTGCCGATCGATCTCGGTGCGGCCGAGCGTCGGCAGGATCAGCGCTTCGCGGCCGTGCACGAGATGGCTGCGGTTCAGCTTCGTCGTGATGTGGACGGTGAGATCGCAACGGCGCAGCCCTTGCCACGTGCGCGGCGTATCGGGCGTCGCCATCGCGAAGTTGCCGCCGAGACCGATGAACACGCCGATGCGGCCGTCGAGCATCGCCTCGATCGTCTCGACGACGTCGTAGCCGTGGCCGCGCGGCGGCGCGAAATCGAACGCGCGGCCGAGCCGGTCGAGGAACGCGTCGGATGGCTTTTCCTCGATGCCGACCGTGCGGTTGCCCTGCACGTTCGAATGCCCGCGCACGGGGCAGAGGCCCGCGCCCGGCCGGCCGATGTTGCCGCGCATCAGCATCAGGTTCGACAGCATGTGCACGGTCGCGACCGAGTGCTTGTGCTGCGTGATGCCCATTCCCCACGTCGCGATCACGCGCTCGCCGCGCACGTAGATCTGCGCGAGCGCGTCGATCTGCTCATACGGCACGCCGCTTTCCGCGACGAGCGCGGCCCAGTCTTGCGCGCGCAGGTCGGCCGCGAACGCGTCGAAGCCGGCCGTGTGCGCGGCGATGAAGTCGACGTCGAGCACGCGCGCGCCGCCGCGTTCGCGCGCCGCGTCGTCGAGCTCGACGACGCGCTTCGCGACGCCCTTGAGCAGCGCGAGATCGCCGCCGACGCACGGCTGCACGAATGTCGACGCGATCGGCGTGCTCGACATCGTCAGCATCTCGGCCGGATGCTGCGGGCTCGCGAAGCGTTCGAGCCCGCGCTCCCGGAGCGGATTGATCGACACGATCGTCGCGCCGCGCTTCGCGCATGCGCGCAGCTCGCCCATCATCCGCGGATGGTTCGTCGCCGGATTCTGGCCGAAGATCAGCAGCGTGTCGGCCAGCTCGAAATCGTCGAGCGTGACCGTGCCCTTGCCGACGCCGACCGTGGCCGGCAGCCCGCGGCTCGTCGCCTCGTGGCACATGTTCGAGCAGTCGGGGAAATTGTTGGTGCCGTAGTAGCGCACGAGTAACTGGTACAGGAACGCGGCCTCGTTGCTCGCGCGGCCCGACGTGTAGAACGCCGCGCGGTGCGGATCGCCGAGCGCGCGCAGGTGCTTCGCGATCAGCTCGAACGCGGCGTCCCAGGCGATCGGCACGTAATGGTCGGTCGCGGCGTCGTAGACCATCGGGTCGGTCAGGCGGCCATGCTGCTCGAGCGCGTAGTCGGACTGATCGAACAGCGAGCTCACCGTGTGCTCGGCGAAGAACGCGGGCGTCACGCGCTTCGCGGTCGCCTCGGCCGCGACGGCCTTCACGCCGTTCTCGCAGAATTCGAACGTCGACGCATGTTCGCGATCGGGCCATGCGCAGCCGGGGCAGTCGAAGCCGTCCGGCTGGTTCTGGCGCAACAGCGCCCGGTAGTTGCCGCCCGGCACCTTTTCCTTGAACAGGTTGATCGCGACGTACTTGAGCGCGCCCCAGCCGCCCGCCGGATGGGCGTACGGCGCGATGCGCGCGTCGGGTTCCTTGGTTTTCATGTGTCGTAGAGTCAGAGCGCCGGTTGGGGACGGCGACGCAACGAAGCGTACGCGCGCCGCGGCACGGGCCGGGGGCACACCTCGCCGGAAAGAAAAAGAGCACAGTTCTTTAATCTGGTGCGTTGCGTCAAGAAACTGTACTCTTGCATATCGACAAACGAACGAGCGGGGCGAGCGATGAAGCGTTACGAGCAGTTGGCGGACGACATCGACGCGATGATCCGGCGCGGCGTCTACCGGCCGGGCGAGCGGATTCCGTCGGTGCGGCAGGCGAGCCTTCAGCACCGGCTCAGCATCACGACCATCGTGCGCGCGTACCTGGTGCTGGAGAGCCGCGGCGCGATCGAGAGCCGGCCGCAGTCCGGCTATTTCGTGCGCGCGCGGCAGGACGCGCCGGAGCTCGCGCTGCATGCGTCAGCGCCCGTCGCGGTATCGTCGGCTGTCGACGTGAGCCGGCTCGTGCTGTCGACGCTGCGCTCGATCGCGCGCGACGACGCGGTGCCGCTCGGCTCGCCATATCCGGACGCGACGCCGTTCCCCGCGCAGCGGATCGCGCGGCACGCGCACGCGATCGCGCGGCGGCGCACGCGCTGGGGCGTGATCGACGATCTGCCGCCCGGCAATCCGGAGCTGGTCCGGCAGATCGCGCGCCGCTATCTGGAAGGCGGCGTCGCGGTCGATCCGGGCGATATCGTCGTGACGATCGGCGCGACCGAGGCGATCAATCTGTGCCTGCAGGCGGTCGCGAAGCCGGGCGACACGATCGCCGTCGAATCGCCGACGTTCTATGCGATGCTGCACGCGATCGAGCGGCTCGGGATGCGCGCGATCGAAGTCGCGACGCATCCGGGCGAGGGCATCGACATCGACGCGCTCGCGCGGATCCTCGCGGGCGAGCGCGTCGCCGCGTGCATGGTGATGCCGAACTTCCAGAATCCGCTCGGCTTCCTGATGCCGGACGAGCGCAAGCGCGCGCTCGTCGAGCTGCTCGCGCGGCACGACGTGCCGGCGATCGAGAACGACGTCTATCACGAGCTGTACTACGGCGCCGCGCGGCCGAGCACGCTGAAGGCGTTCGATACGCGCGGGCTCGTGCTGCATTGCGCGTCGTTCTCGAAGAGCCTGTCGCCCGCGTACCGGGTGGGTTGGGCGATGCCGGGGCGCTACCGAGACGAGGTCGAGAAGCTCAAGTTCCTGAACACGCTCGCGACGCCCGCGATCGACCAGCTCGCGATCGCCGAGTACCTGAAGCACGACGGCTACGATCACCATCTGCGGCGAATTCGCAAGCTCTACGCGCAGCAGGCGAGCATGATGGCGGCGCTCGTGCGGCGTTTCTTTCCGGACGGCACGCGGCTGTCGCAGCCGCGCGGCGGCTACGTGCTGTGGATCGAGCTGCCGGACGGCGTCGACGCGATGGAGCTGTACCGGCTCGCGCTCGCGCAGAAGATCACGCTCGGGCCGGGGCACATGTTCTCGACGACGCCCGCGTATCGGCACTGCATCCGGCTGAACTACAGCTATCCGTGGTCGCCGCAGATCGAGACGGCGGTGAAGACGCTCGGGCGGCTGGCCGCGGTGTGCGCGAAACGATGACGGCGAGGCGCGAAGAGGGAAGTGACGCATGACGGGCGCGGCGCGTGCGGCGAACATTGCGATGACGACGTGCGGAATGCGCGGGCGGCGCGACCGGCGCCGCTCGCGTGCGATGCGCCGTTCGGCGGCGACGCGGCAGCGCGACGTGAAGAAGCCTGAAGCGGCGACGGCGTCGCGCAGCGCAGAGGCGCACGCAAACGCGACGCGACGGACGGCGCGAAAAGGAGCGGGGCGGCCATCGATCCGCAGATCCGCGATCCGCAAGTCCGAAGGCCGCCCCGCCGCCCCGCCGTCAAGCCACGGCTGCTGCCGGCGAGCGGAAGCATTCTTTTCATGGCGTCACCTTCGATGAGACGAACGGCCGGCGCGCGCCGCGTGCGCCGGCCGGGATGCAAAATGGAGCGCGTCGCGTCAGAACCACCGCTTGTAGCGGCGCACGTAGAGCGTCTTCACGATCTGCGCGAGCGCGATGTAGCCCGCCATCGTCGCGACGAGCCACAGCCAGTAGCTGCCGGGCAGGCGGATGAAGCCGAGCGCTTCGGAGAACGGCGAGAACGGCAGCCAGCAGCCGATCGCGATCGCGATCGTCGTCGACAGCAGCACGGGCAGCGACGCGGTGCTCTGCAGGAACGGAATCTTCTGCGTGCGCAGCAGGTGGACGACGAGCGTCTGCGACACGAGGCTCTCGACGAACCAGCCGGAGTTCATCACGAGCTGGCCGCCCGCGCCGCCTTGCGCGTGGTAGAGCGCGCCCGCGCCGAACACGGTCCACATCAGCACGTAGGTCGTGATGTCGAACACCGACGACGTCGGCCCGACCCACAGCATGAAGCGGCCGATGTTGTTCGCCTCCCACTTGCGCGGCTTCTTCAGGAACTCGGGGTCCATCTTGTCCCACGGCAGCAGCATCTGCGACGTGTCGTAGATGAGGTTCAGCACGAGCATCTGCACGGCGAGCATCGGCTCCCACGGCAGGAACGCGCTCGCGACGAGCACCGAGAACACGTTGCCGAAGTTCGAGCTCGCGGTCATGTTCAGGTACTTGAGGATGTTGCCGAACGTCTCGCGGCCCTTGATCACGCCTTCCTCGAGCACCATCAGGCTCTTCTCGAGCAGGATGATGTCGGCGGTTTCCTTCGCGATGTCCGCGCCGCTGTCGACCGAGATGCCGACGTCGGCGTCGCGCAGCGCGGGCGCGTCGTTGATCCCGTCGCCGAGGAAGCCGACCGTGTGGCCGTTCGCCTGCAGCGCCTTGACGATCCGCGCCTTCTGCAGCGGCGTGAGCTTCGCGAACACCGTCGTGCGCTCGACCGCCTTCTCGAGCGCCGCGTCGTCGAGCGCCTCGACTTCGGCGCCGACGAGCGGCCTGCCGGGCTCGAGGCCGACTTGCCGGCACACGTTCAGCGTGACGGCCGGGTTGTCGCCCGTCAGCACCTTCACGGCGATGCCGTTCTCGCGCAGCGCGGCGAGCGCGGGCGCGGCCGATTCCTTCGGCGGATCGAGGAACGTGAGGAAGCCGCGCACGACGAGCTCGCGCTCGTCGGCCGTCCGGTACTGCGCGCGTTCGTCGCCGCGGGGGATCGTGCGCGTCGCGACGATCAGAACGCGAAAGCCGTCTTCGTTGTACGCGTTCGCCTGCGCGAGCAGCCGCTTGCGCGCGACGAAATCGAGCGGGTGAATGCCTTCGTCGTCCTGAACGTGCGTCGAGACGGCGAGCATCTCCTCGACCGCACCCTTGCAGACGAGCAGATGCGCGCCGCGCGGGTCCTCGACGACGACGGACAGGCGCCGCCGCACGAAGTCGAACGGCAGCTCGTCGATCTTGCGATAGCCCTGCGGCCTGATCCGGTCGCCGAGCTGGTTCGCGCGATCGACGATCGCGATGTCGATCAGGTTCTTCTGGCCGCTCTGATGGAAGCTGTTCAGCCAGCCGAGCCGCAGCACGTCCTCGTTGTTGCGGCCGGACGCGTCGAGATGATGCTCGAGGATGATCCTGTCCTGCGTGAGCGTGCCCGTCTTGTCGGTGCAGAGCACGTCCATCGCGCCGAGGTTCTGGACCGAGTTCAGCCGCTTGACGACGACCTTGCGCCGCGCCATCGCGACCGCGCCGCGCGCGAGGTTCGCGCTGACGATCATCGGCAGCATCTCGGGCGTGAGGCCGACCGCGACCGCGAGCGCGAACGTGAGCGCGCTCAGCCAGTCGCCTTTCGTGAGGCCGTTGATCATGAAGACGACGGGCACCATCACGAGCATGAAGCGGATCAGCAGCCAACTGACGCTCGACACGCCGCGATCGAAGTTCGTCTCGATCCGCTTGTGGCTGACCACGTTCTTCGCGAGCGCGCCGAAGTACGTGTCGCCGCCCGTCGCGACGACGACCGCGGTCGCGGTGCCGCTCACGACGTTGGTGCCCATGAAGCACACGTTCGCGAGATCGAGCAGCGAGCCGCCTTGCCCGGGGCGATCGATGCGCCCGGCATCGCCGCCGCCGTGGCGGTTCGCCTCATCGGCGGACTTTTGCGCGACGGCGCCGAGCGTGTCGTACTTCTCGACGGGCAGCGCCTCGCCCGTCAGCACCGCCTGACTGATGAAGAGATCGCGAGACGAGATGAGCCGCACGTCCGCGGGAATCATGTCGCCCGCCGAGAGATGCACGATGTCGCCGACGGCGACGTCGCGCATCGGCACGTCGTGCCTGATCGGCGCGCTCGCGCCGTCGGTGCGGCGATGCACGGTCGCGCTCGTGCGAACCATCGCCTTGAGCTTTTCGGCCGCGCGCAGCGAGCGGAATTCCTGCACGAAGCGCAGCAGCACGCTGATCGTCACCATCGAAAGCAGGATCGTGATCTTCACGTAGTCGCGATCGTCGGGGGCGGCGAAGTAGACGTCGGTCAGAAAGCTGATCGCGGCGAGCACGAGCAGCACGTAGACGAACGGATTGTTCGACGATGCGAGCAACTGCCGGCTCCAGTGCGGCGGCTTGTCGTGTGCGATTTCGTTCGGGCCGTCGCGCAGCAGGCGCTCTTTTGCGTCGGACGTCGTGAGGCCGCGCTCGCTCGTGTGGAGGTTCGCGAGCGTGTCGGCGAGCGGTTGCGCGGATTCGTACTCGATGCGCATCGGGAGGCGATCGTCGCCGTCGCCCCGCGCGCCGTAATGGAGAAATCCGCGTTGCCTGTGTTTCGAAGGAGTGCGTTGTGTCATCGGTCGCTCCGTGTGTCGCGCGCGGCGAGCGGGGAGCGCCGACGTCACCGACGGACGAGCGTCTCCCGCCGCTTCGCGTCGCGCGCGTTCGGCTGAATGAAGAGGAAATTGGATTCGCTCGCCGGCGCGGCCAGCGTGACGCGCACGCCGCATGCGCCGCGCGGCATGACGCCGGCGAGCGGTAATCGGCTACTGTCGTCTGCTTCCATCTGGACTCCTGTCGATTGTTGGCCGGACGCGAAAAGGCGTGCGGCGGGAGTGCCGCGCATCGGGCGCGCATGCGGAACCGATGCGCGTGCGAGCGTGCGTGCACGCGCATGCACGGCGCGGGCCGTACATCGCGGGAGCGAGCGCGTGCGATGCGCGCATTGCGGCGCATGCGTCGTTCGCTCGGAAAATCGTGGCGGGAAGATCGGGCCGGGATGGCCGGAAAGACGCCGCATCCTGCTGGCCGGGATGCGGCAGAAGCGTGGGGCTCTGCGCGAATGCCTCAGTCAGCAGTCAAGCCGGTGCGGGACCGACTACAACTCGCATCGGTGTTCACGGAACACTCCAAGTATCAAGACGGGGCGATGGTAAAGGGTCAGCGCGCGAAGCGTCAAGTTTTTTACGGCGGGTTTGCGCGGGCCGCGCATGCGTTCGCCCGCCGCGCGGGCCGCCGTCGCACGGCGGCGAACGCGAACGGCCCACCCGTTCGGGCGGCCGCCGCGTGAATCGCGTCGCGCGTCGCACGGCTATTTCGTTGCGGACGCAACCACCGTGCCGGCGTCGACGATGCCCGCACCCGGTGCGCGGGCGAGGCAGGACGTCGTCGACGGCGACGGCCGCGCGGTGCTCGCGAGCTTCTGCGCGATCTGCGCGGGCGTCAGGTTCGGGTTGACCGCGAGCATCAGCGAGGCGACGCCCGCCACCTGCGGCGCGGCGAGGCTCGTGCCGCTGTTCGTGCCGTACGCGTCGGCGGCCGGCACCGTCGTGCCCGCATTGGTCGTCGACAGGATGTTCGAGCCCGGCGCGCTCAATGTGATGTCCGAGCCGAAGTTGCTGTACCACGCGCGCTGGCCGGTGCTGTCGGTTGCACCGACCGCGATCACGCCCTTGCAATTCGCCGGGCGGTCCATCGTCGTCGCCTGGCCGTCGTTGCCGGCCGAGACGACGACGGTCGCGCCGCGCGCGATCACGTCGTTGATCGCCTGCTGGAACGTGTCGCCGCACGGGCCGGTGCCGCCGAGGCTCAGGTTGATCACCTTCGCTGGCGTGAGGTTCGTCGGCGCGCCGGTGACGGGGATGCCCGCCGCCCAGCGCATCGCGTCGGCGATGTCGCTCGTCGTGCCGCCGCACTTGCCGAGCACGCGCACGGGCAGGATCTTGCCGTACCAACTGACGCCCGCGATGCCGATGCCGTTGTTCGCGGCGGCGCCGATGATGCCGGCGACCTGCGTGCCGTGCCAACTGCTGTTCGACGGCGCGCTCGCGCATTGGTAGAACGGGCTCGACGGATCGGTCAGCTCCTGCTGCGTGAGCCAGTCGCCCGGGTCGGTCGCGTCCGGGCCGCGGCCGTGGCCGTTGTTGCCGGTGTTGATGTCGGAGATGAAGTCATAGCCGGGCAGCAGGTTCGCGATGATGTCCGGATGCGGGCGATAGCCGGTGTCGAGCACCGCGGTGACGACGCCCGGCAGGCCGGTCGTCACGGCCCATGCGCTCGGCAGGTCGATGCCGGCCGTCGGATCGAAGTAGTTCCACTGCTGCGCGTAGCTCGGGTCGGTTGCCGTCGTGCGGGCGAATACGCGCCGGTCGGGTTCCGCGTATGCGACGTCCGGATCGGCCGCGAACGTTTGCGCGAGAGCGCCGGCGTTATCCGCGCTCATCTTTTGTCCGAGCGCGAGCAGCGCGGCGCCGTCCGACATCGTCCGCTCGACCTGCACCGCGTTCGTCGCCGCGACGTTCTGCGCATACGAGCGAACGGCGACGCTCTTCGCGTTCCATTGCGACATCACGCGCTGAATCACCGAATCCAGTCGCGCCGCGTCGTTCGTCGCGGCCATGATGCGCGCGCCGGATGCCGTCGTCGCCGATGCGCTTTGCAGCTTGACGATCAGATGATCGACGCTCGCGTCGTGCGAAACGGCGCGGGTGACGAGCGATTCGCTTGCGGCAGTCGATGCGGCCTGCGTGACAGGGCAGGCCGTGGTCGAGGTCGATGAGGTCGTGGATTGCGACGAGCCCGAACTCGGCACGGGCGACGGAGCCGGCGCGGGCGTCGTCGGCTGGGCGGCTGCCGACGGCGTGCCGCTTCCGCCTCCGTCGCCACCGCCGCCGCAGCCGGCGAGCCCAACGAGGACGGACATGGAGAGAATGCCGGCGACGGCGCGGACCTGGCCCATCCGCATCTGTTCAGGATTGCTACGTTTCTTGTTCATGGAGCCTCTCCACTCTTCAGTTCGATACCGCATGCGCGGTCAACGCGGTCAAGACCCGTGGCGTGGAGGCTTCGCGAGCACGAACCTCATTCCTCGTCGCATCCCGATACGTCGCCAGGTCTTGTCCTGAAACCGTCGGGCTCGCGCGATGCCCGATCGGAGATACTGGTGTGGGTAACGGCTGCTTTTAACAATTCTTGATAGTCTTTCCGAAAATATAGTCGCTTGTCGTACAAAAGTACGAGCATTTTGGGTGTAGGGAACCCGCCGGTTTGAGGATAATTTTGAGATAAGCGCGGAAAACCGAGAACGGCCGTATAAAACAGACAATCGAATGCGCGGCCGGGATGGCGGCGGCATGCGCTGGTGTCGCCCGCGGGGCGACCGTCGCGCGCGAGTTCGCCGGTGCGCATCGGAAGATCGACCGGGCAGGCGTCATGGAAGCCGGCATTCGAGGAATCGTCAGCGCAACGATCGAGCGGAGGCGGGCACTGGCCGAAGCGGAAAAGCGCGGACCGCACCGCACGCTCCATGCGCGCCCGTTCGAGCAACGATCGATGCGCGGCTTCCCGATCCTTTCATGTCGCACTGCTGCGTATTGCGGACAATCCGAGCGCTGCGACGCCACATTACGAAACAATTTCTTGCAAAAACTGAAAAAGCCGCCGGAACCCGCATTGCAAGGGAGTGCAAAACGATTCGATGAACTATAAAGGGATTGTTCAAATCACGACGAACGCGTACATTGCGGGTCCGCGCCGTGGTTTGAGAAATATCAAGACTCGTTTTCCCGAACCCGGCGCCAGAGAGAAGGAACGATGAATAACGACACCAATCCCCACGCGCGTCGCTCGATCGACGCGAACGAGCCCACGGGTGGGGGGCTCACCCGACGCCAATGGCTGCAGCGCTCGCTTGCGTTGAGCGCATTGGGCCTCGCCGGCTCGCTGACGCTGCGCGCGCTCGCCGGTGCGCCGAGCGCCGCGCCGCTCGACGCGTTCATGACGCTGTCGGAGGCGCTGACCGGCAAGACCGGCCTGAACCGCGCGGTCGGCGAACGGCTGCTGCGCGCGTTGCAGAAAGGTTCGTTCGAGTTCGGCGACGGGCTGCCGAAGCTCGCCGGCGCGCTCGCCGCGAACACGCTCACGCCCGATCAGGAAGCCCTCGCGCTGCGCATTCTCGAAGCGTGGTACCTCGGCATCGTCGATAACGTCGTGGTGACGTACGAGGAAGCGCTGATGTTCGGCGTCGTGTCCGACACGCTCGTGGTCCGCTCGTACTGCCCCAACAAACCCGGCTTCTGGGCCGACAAACCGATCGAGAGGCAAGCCTGATGGCCGATACACAACAAGCCGACGTCGTCGTCGTGGGCTCGGGCGTGGCGGGCGCGATCGTTGCGCATCAGCTCGCGATGGCCGGCAAATCGGTGATCCTGCTCGAAGCCGGCCCGCGGATGCCGCGCTGGGAAATCGTCGAGCGCTTCCGCAACCAGCCGGACAAGATGGATTTCATGGCGCCGTATCCGTCGAGCGCGTGGGCGCCGCATCCGGAATACGAGCCGCCGAACGACTACCTCGTGCTCAAGGGCGAGCACAAGTTCAACTCGCAGTACATCCGCGCGGTGGGCGGCACGACGTGGCATTGGGCCGCGTCCGCGTGGCGCTTCATTCCGAACGACTTCAGGATGAAGACCGTGTACGGCGTCGGCCGCGACTGGCCGATCCAGTACGACGATCTCGAGCATGACTATCAGCGCGCCGAGGAAGAGCTGGGCGTCTGGGGGCCGGGCGCCGAAGAGGATCTGCTGTCGCCGCGCAAGGCGCCGTACCCGATGCCGCCGCTGCCGCTGTCCTACAACGAGCGGACGATCAAGACCGCGCTCAACAAACACGACCCGAAGTACCACGTCGTGACCGAGCCCGTCGCGCGCAACAGCCGTCCGTACGACGGCCGGCCGACCTGCTGCGGGAACAACAACTGCATGCCGATCTGCCCGATCGGCGCGATGTACAACGGCGTCGTCCACGTCGAGAAGGCCGAGCAGGCGGGCGCGAAGCTGATCGAGAACGCGGTCGTCCACAAGCTCGAGGTGGGCCCGAAGAAGAAGATCGTCGCCGCGCTCTACAAGGACCCGAAGGGCGTCGAGCACCGCGTCGAGGGCAAGTACTTCGTGCTCGCCGCGAACGGCATCGAGACGCCGAAGCTGATGCTGATGTCGACGAGCCGCGATTTCCCGAACGGCGTCGGCAACAGTTCCGACATGGTCGGCCGCAACCTGATGGACCACCCGGGCACGGGCGTGTCGTTCTATGCGAGCGAGAAGCTGTGGCCGGGCCGCGGCCCGCAGGAGATGACGTCGCTGATCGGCTTTCGCGACGGAGCGTTCCGCGCGACCGAGGCGGCGAAGAAGATCCATCTGTCGAACCTGTCGCGCATCGACCAGGAGACGCAGAAGATCTTCAAGGCCGGCAAGCTGCTGAAGCCCGCCGAGCTCGACGCGCAGATCCGCGACCGCGCCGCGCGCTACGTGCAGTTCGACTGCTTCCACGAGATCCTGCCGCAGCCCGAGAACCGCATCGTGCCGAGCAAGACGGCGACCGATGCACTCGGCATTCCGCGCCCGGAGATCACGTACCGGATCGACGACTACGTGAAGCGCGGCGCCGTGCACACGCGCGAAGTGTATGCGACGGCGGCGCAGGTGCTGGGCGGCACCGACGTCGTGTTCAACGACGAGTTCGCGCCGAACAACCACATCACCGGCTCGACGATCATGGGCGCGGACCCGCGCGATTCGGTCGTCGACAAGGATTGCCGCACGTTCGACCATCCGAACCTGTTCGTGTCGAGCAGCGCGACGATGCCGACGGTCGGCACGGTGAACGTGACGCTGACGATCGCGGCGCTCGCGCTGCGGATCTCGGACCAGTTGAAGAAGGAAATCTGATGCTGAAACGAACGCTTTCCTTCGTGCTGGCCGGCTGCCTCGCGTTGCCCGGCCTGTCGAGCGCGGCGGCCGCCGCGCCTTCCGCCGACGCGGCGCTCGTCGAGCGCGGCCGCTATCTGGCCGTCGCGGGCGACTGCATGGCGTGCCACACGGCGAAGGGCGGCAAGCCGTTCGCGGGCGGCTTGCCGATGCGCGCGCCCGTCCTCGGCACGATCTACACGACGAACATCACGCCCGACAAGGCAACGGGCATCGGCGACTGGACGTTCGCGGACTTCGAGCGCGCGGTGCGTCACGGCGTGGCGAAGAACGGCGACAACCTGTATCCGGCGATGCCGTACGTGTCGTATGCGAAGATCACCGACGACGACGTGAAGGCGCTCTACGCGTACTTCATGCATGGCGTCGAGCCGGTCAGGCAGCCGCCGCGCAAGAACGACATCCCGTGGTATCTGAGCATGCGCTGGCCGCTCAAGATCTGGAACCTGCTGTTCCTGAAGGAAGGCGCGTACCAGCCGAAGCCGGGGCGCAGCGTCGAATGGAACCGCGGCGCGTATCTCGTGCAGGGCCTCGCGCACTGCGGCACGTGCCACACGCCGCGCGCCGTCACGCTGCAGGAGAAGTCGCTCGACGAAACGGGCGGCAGCTTCCTCGCGGGCTCGGTGCTGTCCGGCTGGGACGGCTACAACATCACGTCGGACCCGAACGCGGGGATCGGCGGCTGGTCGCAGCAGCAGCTCGTCCAGTATCTGCGCACGGGCAGCGTGCCGGGTCTCGCGCAGGCGGGAGGGCCGATGGCCGAGGCGGTCGAGCACAGCTTCTCGCAGATGACCGATGCGGATATCGGCGCGATCGCGACGTACATCCGCACGGTACCCGCCGTCGCCGACGGCACCGCGAAGGCGCGCTCCGCATGGGGCAAGCCGGCCGAGGACGGAATCCGGCTGCGCGGCGTCGCGCTCGCCGCGACGGGCATCGATCCCGCGCGCCTCTATCTCGGCAACTGCGCGAGTTGCCACCAGATGCAGGGCAAGGGCACGCCGGACGGCTACTATCCGTCGCTCCTGCACAATTCGACGGTCGGCGCGCCGAATCCGACGAATCTCGTGCAGGTGATCCTGAACGGCGTCGCGCGCAAGGCGGGCAACGAGGACGTCGGGATGCCGGCGTTCCGGCACGAGCTGTCGGACGCGCAGATCGCCGCGCTCGCGAACTACCTGACCGCGCAATTCGGCAATCCGGCGACGAAGGTGAGCGAGCAGGACGTTGCGAAGCTGCGCGCCGCGCAGTAACGTACGACTCGGTTATCCGGCGATCGGGGAGGACGGCATCGCACCGGGCGGCCGTCCGGTGGCAGGTCGCAGTCGACAGGGAGGCGGCGCATCGCGCGCCGCCTCGGTTCGCAACCGGCACGTGCGCGACGCGTCGTCGCACCGCGCACGGCGCCCGCTTCCGGCTCCAAACGACAATGAGACAAACTTTCCTTGCGCCTCAAAAAGACCTTCTGCTGCTGCTGTCCCGCATCCTGCTCGTCATCCTGTTCGTGATCTTCGGCTGGGAGAAGCTGCTGAATTTCTCGGGCACGGTCCAGTTCATGACCGCGGAAGGCACGCCGCTGCCGTCGATCGCGGCCGTCGTCGCCATCGCGATGGAGTTCTTCGTCGGCATCGCGATCCTGATCGGCTTCTGCACGCGGCCGCTCGCGCTGCTGCTCGGCCTCTATACGATCGGCACCGCGTTCATCGGCCATCACTACTGGTCGATGCCTGCTGCCGAGCAGATGAACATGATGATCCACTTCTACAAGAACATCGCGATCACGGGCGGCTTGTTCGCCCTGTGCGCGGCTGGCCCCGGACGCTATTCGCTCGATCGCGGCTGAGCGGCGTGCCGGACGTGTTGTGAACCTGAGAGAAGACAACAGGCGGAGAACAATGGGTTTTCATTCGAGGAAGATGATGGCCGCGCTCGTCGCGGCCGGGCCGGCGCTCGCTTGCGCGCAGACGAGCGTCACGCTTTATGGCCGCGTCGACGGCGGCGTCGAATATCTGAATCACATCGCGAATCCTTCGGGCGGAAGCTCGTCGCGCTGGAGCGCCGAGAGCGGCGACTGGGGCACGAGCATGTTCGGCCTGAAGGGCGCCGAGGATCTGGGCGGCCGCACGTCGGCGATCTTCAACCTGGAGACTGCGTTCCAGGTGATGAACGGCACGACGGGCGGCGGCCGGATGTGGTCGCGGCGCGCGTACGTCGGCTTGAGGAGCGACACGTGGGGCACGCTGCAGGCGGGCCGCAACCTCTTCATCGACAGCGACGGCGTGTGGGAATTCGATCCGTTCGTCCAGCAGGCGTTTTCGTCGGCGTCGCTCGTGCGCGGGCGCAACTGGCAGCAGACGAGCAACAACGTCGAGTATCACAGCCCGGTGTTCGGCGGCTTCGACGTGCAGGCGCAGTATGCGTTCGGCAATCAGTCGCGCGGCTTCAACTACGGCGCGCAGGGCGACTTCGGCCGCTCGGACGGCGTGATGATCTCGTATCACTCGCCGATGCTCGACGTGCGCGGGATCTATGACGAACTGCGCGACAGCAACGGCCGGATGAGCAACATCTTCTCGAGCTCGCGCGAATATTTCATCGGCGCGAACGTGAAGGTGCAGAAGTTCAAGATCCAGGGCGCGTACACACATTACTCCGCGCCCGATACGCCGGCGGGCCTCGCGGATCGCGCCGATCACTTCTGGCTCGGCGCGACGTATCAGGCGAATCCGCAATGGGCGGTGACGGGCGGCGGCTACTACGTGCGCGTGCGCGGCGGCGACGGCGGCGACGCGTCGCACGATCCGTCCGGCCACGCGATCATGTATGCGCTCGGGACGACTTACAACCTGTCGAAGCGCACGTTCCTGTACGGCACGCTCGCCTATGTGCGCAACGGCGGGAATTCGAACTTCTCGCTGCTCGCGACGCCGCGCGACGCGACGCCGAACACGAGCCCGCTCGCGGGAGAATCGCAGACGGGCGCGTATGTCGGGATGATGCATACCTTCTGACGCGTGCGTCGCGCGGTGCGGAAAGAGAGGATGTCCGCCGATCGCCCGGAGGTCTTTTTTTCGCAGGCAACCGTGCGCGCGAACGTACCGGATCGCTCATCGCGTCACAGAATTGCTTCGCGCTCCCGAAGAACGCCTGCCGCCGCCCGCGCGTCGCGCTTGAGCATGATGCGGCCGTTCGGGCATTAGAGAAAAACACGGATTGCCGGGCAAAATCGGCCGACGCAAAGTTGTACATACAACTTCGGCGCGGCCGGAATCGCCGCATCGAAACGGTTCGTCAACTCCCGGAAACCCGACGGACAGGTTGCGCGCCCGCTTCGCGGCGGCAGCGCGCCGCGCCCGCGCACATCGAGGAAATCGCAGATGCTCTTTCAAGGCTTCGGCCCGCTGCTGTGGGCCGGTACGGTCGAGACGGTCAAGCTCGCCGTGCTGTCGCTCGCCGCGTCGCTCGCGCTCGGGCTCGCCGGTGCGGCCGCCAAGCTGTCGTCCAATCGCGCGTTGGCGAGCGTCGGCACGTTCTACACGACGCTGATTCGCGCGGTGCCGGATCTCGTGCTGATGCTGCTGCTGTTCTACGGCATCCAGATCCTGCTGAACGATGCGACCGACATGCTCGGCGTCGATCAGATCGACATCGACCCATTCGTCGCCGGCATCGTCACGCTGGGCTTCATCTACGGCGCTTACTTCACCGAGACGTTTCGCGGCGCGTTCCTCGCGGTGCCGCGCGGCCAGCTCGAAGCGGGCTTCGCGTACGGGATGGGCTCGTGGCGCGTGTTCGCGCGGATCATGTTCCCACAGATGATGCGCTTCGCGCTGCCCGGCATCGGCAACAACTGGCAGGTGCTCGTGAAGGCGACCGCGCTCGTGTCGATCATCGGCTTGGCCGATGTCGTGAAGGCGTCGCAGGACGCCGGCAAGAGCACGCTGAACTTCTTTTTCTTCACGCTCGCGGCCGGCGCGATCTATCTGGCGATCACTACGCTGTCGAACCTCGTGCTGATGTACCTCGAAAAACGCTATTCGGCGGGCGTGCGGAGGCTGGCGCTGTGATTCAGATCATCGGTCAATATTGGCAGAACTACCTGTTCAGCGACGGCTATCGGTTGAGCGGCCTCGCGATCACGCTATGGCTGCTCGTCGTGTCGATCGGGCTCGGCTTCGGCCTCGCGGTGCCGCTCGCGATCGCGCGCGCGTCGCGCAGCCGCGCGGTGTCGGGCCCGGTCTGGCTCTATACGTATGTGTTCCGCGGCACGCCGCTCTACGTGCAACTGCTGCTCTGCTACACGGGCATCTACAGCCTGAGCGTCGTGCACGACCACGCATGGCTCGACGGCTTCTTCCGCAGCGCGATGAACTGCACGCTGCTCGCGTTCACGCTGAACGAATGCGCATACGCGACCGAGATCTTCGCGGGCGCGATCAAATCGACGTCGCCGGGCGAGATCGAGGCGGGGCTCGCATACGGGATGCCGCGGTTCAAGCTGTACACGCGGGTGATCCTGCCGTCGGCGCTGCGCCGCGCGCTGCCGAGCTACAGCAACGAAGTGATCCTGATGCTGCATGCGACGACGCTCGCGTTCACGGCGACGGTGCCCGACATCCTGAAGGTCACGCGCGACGTCAATTCGACCACCTACGCATCGTTTCAGGCGTACGGGATCGCGGCCGCGCTGTATGCCGTCGTCGTGTTCGCGCTGATCTGGATGTTCCGCCGGATGGAAGCGCGCTGGCTCGCGTACCTGAGGCCGCAGGGGCATTGATGCGCGCGTCGCGCGCGGGCGGTATCGATCAACGAAGCACAACGACGATCAAATACGATCAGGGACGACGGCGAATGTACAAGCTGACGGTGGATGACCTGCACAAGAAGTTCGGCGACAACGAAGTGCTCAAGGGCATCTCGCTGCAGGCGAAGGCGGGGGACGTGATCAGCATCATCGGCTCGAGCGGCTCGGGAAAGAGCACGTTCCTGCGCTGCATCAATTTTCTCGAGCAGCCGTGCTCGGGGACGATCACGCTCGGCGACGAGTCGATCCGCGTGACGCGCGACCGGCGCGGCGCGCCGAAAATCGGCGATCCGAAGCAATTGCAGCGGATGCGCGTGAAGCTCGCGATGGTGTTCCAGCACTTCAACCTGTGGGCGCACATGACGGTGCTAGAGAACGTGACCGAGGCGCCCGTCAGCGTGCTCGGCCTGTCGCGCGCCCAGGCCGAGGCGCGGGCGCGCGAGTATCTGCGGAAGGTGGGGCTCGCGCCGAGCGTCGAGGCGAAGTATCCGTCGCACCTGTCGGGCGGCCAGCAGCAGCGCGTCGCCATCGCGCGGGCGCTCGCGATGGAGCCCGAAGTCATGCTGTTCGACGAGCCGACGTCGGCGCTCGACCCGGAGCTCGTCGGCGAAGTGCTGAAAGTGATGCAGGCGCTTGCGGAAGAGGGGCGAACGATGATCGTCGTCACGCACGAGATGGGCTTCGCGCGCAACGTGTCGAATCACGTGATCTTCCTGCATCAGGGGCGGATCGAAGAGGAGGGACATCCGCGGGACGTGCTCGTCAATCCGAAGAGCGAGCGGCTGTCGCAGTTCCTGTCGGGCAGGCTCAAGTAGGCGGCCGGCCGGCGGCGGCGCGCGCACGCCGGCTCATTCGCCGCTCGTCCACTCGACGTTCGCGCCGACCGAGCGCAGATTCTCGACGAAGTGCGGATGCGCGCGCCGGATCGGCTGCGCGTTCAGGATCTCAGAGCGTCCGTCGATGCTCGCCGCGACCATCAAGAGCGCGATCGCGACGCGAATGATGTACGGGCTCTCGACACGCGCCGGGCTGAGCGGCAGCCCGCCGAACGTGATCAGCCGATGCGGGTCGGAGAGGAACACGTGCGCGCCGAACTTCGACAACTCGCCCGTCCAGCCCATCGCGCCGTCGTAGACCTTGTTCCAGAACATCACGCTGCCTTGCGCCTGCACGCCGAGCGCGATGAAGATCGGCAGCAGATCGACGGGCAGGTAAGGCCACGGCGCGGCCTCGACCTTCGTCAGGATGTTGCGCGTAAACGGCTGCTTGACCTTCAGCGGACCGTCGCGCAGCGCGTGCGACCAGCCGTTCTCGTGCTTGACCTGCACGCCGAACTTCGCGAAGGTCCGGTCGATCAGCGGGAACTGCTCGGGCGAGCCGTTGCGCACCGCGATGTCGCCGCCCGTGATCGCGCCGAGCGCGAGGAACGTCGCGATTTCGTGGAAGTCCTCGTTGAAGCGGTATTCGCCGCCCGCGAGCGCGCGGCCGCCCTGGACGCTCAGATGCGACGTGCCGATGCCCTCGATCGGCACGCCGAGCATCGCGAGGAACCGGCAGAACTCCTGCACGTGCGGCTCCGACGCGGCGTTGACGAGCGTCGACGTGCCGTTCGCCGACGCCGCGCACAGCACGAAGTTCTCGGTCGTCGTGACGGATGCGTAGTCGAGCCAGTGGTGATTCGGCGTGAGCGGGCCGTCGGCGCGCACGATCAGCGAATCGGACGTGCGCTCGATCCGCGCGCCGAAGCGCTCGAACACTTCCACGTGCGGATCGATCTCGCGCACGCCGAGCGTGCAGCCCTTCACGTCGTTCTCGAGCCGTGCGACGCCGAAGCGCGCGAGGAGCGGCGGCACCAGCATGATCGACGAGCGCATCTCCTCCGGCAGCCGGTGCACGGCCGGATCGAACGCGGTCGCGCGATGGTGCAGGTCGAGCACGCCGGTGGCGTAGTCGATCGCGACATCGCTGCCGAGCGTGCGGAAGATGTCGAGAATCTTGCGGACGTCGGTGATGTCAGGCACGCCGACGAGCCGCAGCGGCCGGTCGGTGAGGAGCGTCGCGCACAGGATGGGGAGGACGGCGTTCTTGTTGGCGGACGGCGTGATTTCTCCGCGAAGCGGGGCGCCGCCGTGGACGATCAGGTTCGACATGTTCGGATGCAGGTGGATGTAATGACGCGCAAGGTCGATATCATGCCACCGATCGCGAGGATTTCGCAGATTCGTCGCGCGGCTCGGCGCGTCCGGCGTGCCGCGGAAAACGGCCGGGCACTTGAGGCGGGCACTTCACAGGCATCGCGCGAAGGGGGATCATCGCATTGCGCGAAGCAATGGCGATCGTACCCTTTTCAAGCGAGGCGACGCATGCAAACCGACGATTCCCCGATCTACGAAGGTGGTTGCACATGCGGCGCGGTGCGCTACCGGATGACATCCCGGCCGCTCATCGTGCATTGCTGCCATTGCCGCTGGTGTCAGCGGGAAACCGGCACGGCGTTCGCGCTGAACGCGCTGATCGAATCGGACCGCTTGCTGCTGCTGCGCGGCGAAGTCGACATCGTCGATACGCCGTCGAACAGCGGCAAGGGCCAGAAGATCGCGCGCTGCCCGCACTGCCGCATCGCGGTGTGGAGCCATTATGCGGGCGGCGGCAGCGCGGTGAGCTTCGTTCGCGTCGGCACGCTCGACGAGCCGGACCGCCTGCCGCCCGACATTCATATCTTCACGTCGTCGAAGCAGCCGTGGGTGATCCTGCCGCCCGACGCACGCGCCGTTCCCGAGTACTACTCGTCAGACGAAGTCTGGTCGGCCGAGAGCCGCGCGCGACGCGCGGCGTTGCGTGCGAAGCGGGATCGTTAGCGGCGTCGGCGGCCGTTGCGTGCGGGCGGCTGCGTGCGACGTGTCGCGCCGGCGTTTCGGTTCATGTCATGCCGGCAGCGCCGGCACGTCGGGCGTTACAGGCAACTGTTGATGTCGCCCGCGGCCGCGCCGTCCGCCGAGCCGCTGCCCGCGCGGAAGCCGACCCAGGTCTTCGCGTTGCCCGAGAATGCGGGGCGCACGACCGCGGCCGCGCCGTTCGGCGGCTGCTGGCCCGGCACATAGACGTCAGCGGCGAGACCGTTCGCGAGCACGTTCTGCGTGACGACCTGTTGTTGCGACTTGTCGGCCCAGGTCTTCGCAATGCAGGCCGAGACGTCCGGCGCGGGTTTCTGGCTCTGTCCCACGTTCTTGATATCGGCGCCCGCGGCGCTGGCCGAAGTTGCCACGATCAATGCGATGAGCGGTAAGTATTTCACGTTATCTCCCTCTGGTCGTGATTCGTGAATCGGATTTCAACAGGTACTACGATCCAGTCTGAGTGCGCATCGCCCGCGATGTTCCAACAATTCGGAAACAAGATGTTAAGGCGCTTGCCAATCGCGGCGGCGTGCGCTGTGCGTGGCGCGTGCGAATACCGCCGCCCCGGCGTTGCCGGGGCGACGTGCGTGCTTGCGGATGATTTGATTGGCGCTGCGAAGAAATGAAGCAGGAAGGCGGCGCGCGATCCGCCGCGCCGGCTGAGGCGATCGAAACCGTCAGCCTACGCCGCGCGGCTCTTCGGCCGCTGGCGCAGGGTGCATGCTAACGGTGGCCCCGTCGCGTTCGTATTCGTTGAGTTCATGATGGCAAAGACCGCACGCAATGACTGTTAAGCACGTTCAAATCGGCGGGCCGCGAATGTCATGGATTGTTTGACGCGCGGTCCCGGTTTGGCGGGGACATGCGGACCTCATTGAACCGACGAGGTTTTTACTCCCGGGACTCATGCTTCGGCTTGCGCGTATCGCCGCGAGCCGGACGGGTTCGTAGATTGGCCCGCGGATTGGTCCGCAATAAATGGAGCGCGTGGCGCGGCGAGCTTGCGTAACGTGCAGGGCATCTCTTGTCGACCGACTCCGAACGAGGTGCAACGATGCCCCGCCTTTCCATTCCATTCCGGCGCCTCGCGCTGTCGAACTGCGCTGCGCAGTCGGCCGAGCAGATCGGCCTCGCGGTGACGCCGCTCGTCGCCGTGCTGACGCTTGGCGCGAGCGCAAGCGGCACCGCCTTGCTGCAGACGGCGCAGACGCTGCCGTTTCTGCTCCTTTCGATTCCGCTCGGCGTGTGGGCGGATCGGCATTCGCGCAAAAGGATCATGGCGGCGGCTGAGGGCCTGCGCGCGCTCGCGCTGGCCGTCGCGCTGGCGCTGCTCGCCGCGCATGCGCTGACGCTGCCGTCGCTCGCGATGCTCGGCTTCGTCGGCGCGTGCGGGACCGTCGCGTATGGCGTGGCCGCGCCGGCGCTGGTTCCCGCGCTCGTCGGCCGCGCGGAACTGGCGCGAGCGAACGGCGTCATCGAGCTCGCGCGCAGCGCCGCGTACTCGGCCGGCCCCGCGATCGGCGGCGCGCTGGTCGGCTGGACCGGCGCGAAATGGGCCTATGGCGTGGCGGCGATGCTGTCCGCCTATGCGATGCTGCTGCTGGCCCGATTGCCGGACGCGCGCTCGCCGGCCGCGCCGCGCAAGCGCTTCGCCGCCGAGCTGCGTGACGGCGCGCGGTTCGTCTATCGCGATCGTCATCTGCGGCCGATGATCGTCACCGCAGTCTTCTTCAATATCGGCTTTTTCACGTTGCAGGCGGTATATGTGCCGTATGCGGTCCATCATCTGATGCTGGGCGCGCCGCGGATCGGCATGACGTTCGCCGCGTACGGCATCGGCATGATGGGCGGCGCGTCGATGGCGCCGGCGATCGCGCGGCGCCTCAAGTTCGGCGTCGTCCTCACGATCGGGCCCGTCTGCGGCCTCGCCGCGTCGCTCGTCATGGTCATGTCGATTTTCGTGCCGTCGTTCTGGCTCGCGGCGTCGGGCTTTTTCCTGCTCGGCGTCGGGCCGATCGTGTGGACGGTCGCGTCGACGACGCTGCGTCAGGCGATCACGCCGTCGACGATGCTCGGCCGCGTGTCCGCGATCAACAGCACCGCGACCTATGGCGCGCGTCCGCTCGGCGCGCTCGCGGGCGCCGTCGTCGCGGGCCGGTTCGGGATCGACGCGTGCATCTGGGCGTCGGTCGCGGGCTTCGCGATTCAGGCGGCCGTGATCGTACTGTCCGCGGTGTCGAGGCTCGAGCGGATTCCGGATGCGGCGTATGCCGTGCCGCAGCACGCACCGCTGCCCGATTGAGCGATGGCGGCGGCGGTCGGCTCGCCGGGCGAGGCATGTTCGGCGCCATTTTCGGTTTCATCGCGGTGCTGATCGCGACGATCGTGATGTTTACGGTCGGCAACACGATGAACATGGCGGTGATGGAGCGCACCCACGAAATCGGCACGCTGCGCGCGATCGGCGTGCGCGGCGCGGGCATCCGGCGCATGTTCGTCTGCGAGGACTTCCTGCTCGGCGTCTGCGGCGCGGCGCTGGGCACGCTGCTCGTGTTCGGTGCGAGCTTCCTGATCAATCGCGCGCAACTGCACTGGACGCCGCCCGGCCAGACGGAGCCGATGCTGCGGCCGCCGCGCCCGTCGCCCGCAGCAACTGGCGCGGCACGTTTGAAGCGGCCGCGGCGAACTACACGGCCGCGAGCCAGACGGGGCCCGTGACGCTCGACGACAACCTGCGCATGTCGAGCACGCTCGCCTACGACGGCACGTTCGGCGCGTGGCGGGTGATCGTGTCGAACCGCCTCGACGCGGGGTGGCGCGCGGGCGTCGCGCAGACCAACGCGGTCGATACGCTGCAGCAGGCCTACGTGAGCTGGCGCGCGAGCCCGAATGCGATCGTCGATGTCGGGCGCATCAATCTGCGCGAGGGCGTCGCCTCCGGGTTCAATCCGACCGATTTCTTCAAGGCGGGCGCGCTGCGCTCGGTCGTGTCGATCGACCCGGAGAGCCTGCGCGAGAACCGGCTCGGCAGCGTGATGGCGCGCGGGCAGATTCTGTGGGACGGCGGCTCGGTGACGGCGCTCGTTTCGCCGCGCATCGACACGCGGCCGAGCGCCGCGACCTTCAATCCCGATTTCGGCGCGACGAACCGGTGGACGCGCTACATGCTGAGCGTGTCGCAGCGGCTCGTCGGCGAATTCGCGCCGCAATGGCTGCTGTACGGCGGCGAGCGGATCTCGCCGCAACTCGGCGTGAACGCGACCGCGCTGATCGACGACGCGACGGTCGGCTTCGTCGAATATGCGATCGGGCGCGGCAACGCGATCGCCGACACCGCGCAAGCGCCGAAGCGGCTGACGTCGAAGCTCGCGACGGGGTTCACGCATACGTTCGCGAACAAGCTGTCGCTGACGCTCGAATACGATTACGACGGCGCGAGCGCGAGCCGCGGCGCGTGGCTTGCGCTGCAAAACGATTCGGCGCGCTACTGGGGGTATCGCGCGAGCGCGAGCGTCGCGCAGGAATTGATGACGCGGCAGTCGCTGTTCGTCTATGCGTCGATGCCGGATGCGTTCGTCCGGCATCTCGATCTGAAGGCGATGGGCCGCTACGATATCGACGATCACAGCTACTTCACGTGGCTGGAGGCGCGTTACCACTGGCCGCGCACCGACGTCGCCGTGCAGTGGCAGGGCAATCACGGCGCGTCGCGCAGCGTGTACGGCGCGCAGGCGCAAAGCGAGATCGTGCAGGGCGTCGTGACGTTCTTCTTCTGAGCCCCGCCGGCGGCGGTTGCGGGATCGGGCGGCGGGGGCGGGGCGCGCGAGCGCGCGCGGCGCGCGAGCGCGCGCGGCGCGCAGCCATCGCGTCATGCGTCACGCATCGATTCGACCATCAGTTCGAGTCGAACGTGTATGCGCCGTCCTTGTCGCGCGGCCCGTTCGCGTACCGGACGCAGCGTGCGGCCACGTTGATCGCGCGGCCGAGCGGCATGCCGACGAGCAGGCCCCACACCGCGAACGACAGCAGGACGAACGTGCTCGTCGCGGCCCACGGCTTCGCGGCCGCGATCGCGTAATGCATGTACGTCTCGGCGGCGAACGTGAGCATCAGCGTCGCGAGCAGGCTCGCGTCGCCGGGCAGGCGAACGACGAGGCGCGATTGCGCGACGTTGAATTGCAGCCGCCAGCGGCGCGCATGGAGCCAGCCGAGCACCGCGCCGGCCGCGAGGCTCGCGAGCGCGACGGCGTCGGCGCCGATGCCGGCGTGCGGAAACAGCGCGTTGAGGCTCGTGATGCCGAGCATCGCGAACACGATCGGCGACAGCAGCGGCCGCGTCGGCGTCACCTGGCGCGGAAAGCAGCGTTTCACGCCGATGTAGACGAGCGCGCAAAACAGCACATAGACGTAGCTCGGGAGATGGAACGTTGGGTACATGATCGAATGGCCTTCATCGGGCTTGTCTGTCGGTCACGATAGACGCGATCGGACACGTGCGCGGCGGTTTGCGACGAACGGCGCGTTCCGGGCGACGAACGGCGTCGATGTGCGATGAATGTTGCGACGAGCGATGGCGAATGGTTGGCGAATGGTTGGCGAATTGTTGGCGAATCGTGGGCGAATGGGCGGCCCGATCCGGGCGACGCGGGCAGGTTGCCCGCGAATCGGCGGGCGGAAGCGGCGCACGCACGGGCGCCGGCGCGCGTTCCGTTTCGTTGCGTTTCGATGCATGCTGCGTCGCAATAATCCGCGCCTGCCGATCGGCAATGTCGTTCGATGCCGTTCGACGCCGCGCAGGGAACGGAGAACGGGAAGCGACGAACGGTCGACGGCGCGGGCGGCCCGCCGCATTCCACGCACCGAACCGGCGCGGCGTTCCACTACAATCGTCACCGTGGCGTTGCGGCGCGTCGGATGCCGCGGCGCCTCGTCGCGCGCCTGCGCCGTTCGTCGCACGCGCCGCCGCCGATGCGCGCCTGCGTTATGGTTGCACGTTATGGTTGCAGATCGCGCCCGTTCGCGTTCATGCTCACGCTCCGTTCGACACCATGCAAAGCCGGCTCCATTCCTTCTTTTCCGCGCGGACGGCCGACTCCGGCGCCGCGCGGCCCATGCGCAGGATGCTGGGGCTGGCCGGACTCGTGCTGTTCAACTGCATCGTCGGCTTGAGCTCGTGGGCGAACCGCCGCGACGACGCGGTGCTGCCTTATCTCGTGCTCGCGAACGGCATCGGCCTGTCCGCGCTGCTGCTCAGCCGGTGCGCCGACAAGCTGACGCGCGGCAAGCTCGCGGTGCTGCCGAAGGTGCTGATCATCGCGCCCGTCAGCGTGCTCGCCGGTTTCGAGATCACGGCGTCGACGATCGGGCACGTGCCGCATCTGATCGGGCGCGCGAGCGTTCGCGAATGGTTCGCGTACGGATCGTCGTTCGCGGTCGCCGGCATCGCCTGCGCGTTCCTTTCATTGTTCATGCAGGCGGCGCGGATGCGCGCGTCGCTCGAGACGCAGCGCCGCGAGGCGGCCGAGGCGCGCCAGGCGGAGACGGCCGCGCGCCTCGCGCTGCTGCAGGCGCAGATCGAGCCGCATTTCCTGTTCAATACGCTCGCAAACGTGCAGAGCCTGATTGAACGCGATCCGGCGCGCGCGTCGACGATGCTCGACAGCCTGAACCGGTATCTGCGCGCGAGCCTCGGCCGCACCCGCAAGGCGACGTCGACGCTCGGCGAGGAGCTCGAACTCGTCGAGGCGCTGCTGCAGATCGCGTCGATCCGGCTGGGCGAGCGGCTGCGCTATGCGATCGACGTGCCGGCGTCGTTGCGGGAGCTCGCGTTTTCGCCGCTGCTGTTGCAGCCGCTCGTCGAGAATGCGCTGCTGCACGGGATCGAGCCGTCGATCGACGGCGGCGAGATCCGCGTGAGCGGCCGGCGCAACGGCAGGATGCTCGATCTGAGCGTGATCGACACGGGCGTCGGCCTCGGCAACGGCGAAACCAAGCTGCATGGCGGCGTCGGGCTGGCCAACGTCGTCGCACGCATCAAGAGCCTCCACGGCGAGCGCGGCCGCGTGTCGGTCGGCGCGACGGCCGGCGCCACGCGGGGCGTGACCGCGACCTTGCAAATCCCGATCGATTGACATGCCGACCGCGCTCATTGCCGATGACGAACCGAACCTTTCCGCCGAGCTCGCCGAGCGTCTCGCCGAGCTGTGGCCCGAGCTCGAGATCGTCGCGACGCCGCGCAACGGCGTCGACACGCTGGCCGCGCTGAATGCCGCGCGCCCCGACATCGCGTTTCTCGACATCCGGATGCCCGGCATCGACGGCCTCAAGCTCGCGAGCCTCGTGCCCGACGTGCACGTGGTGTTCGTGACGGCGTACGACGAGTACGCCGTCGAGGCGTTCGACCGCTCGGCCATCGACTACCTGCTCAAGCCCGTGACCGACGAGCGCCTTCTGCGCTGCATCGCGAAGCTGCAGCGCGGCGGCTTCGCGGCGCCAGGCGCGCAAGCGCTGTCGGACGCGAGGCTGCCGAAGGAGCCGACGCCGATCCGCTGGCTGACGGTGGGGCTGAAAGACACGACGCGGCTCGTGCCCGTCGACGACGTGCTGTATTTTCAGGCACTCGACAAATACACGGAGGTCGTGACGGCGGGCGAGCGGCACGTGATCCGCACGCCGCTGAAGGAACTGCTGCAACGGCTCGACCAGGATCGCTTCGCGCAGGTGCATCGCGGCGTGATCGTGGCGTATGCGGCGGTCGACCGGATCGAGCGCGATCTGCTCGGGCGCCTGCGCATCCATCTGCGCGGCCACCGGGACGTGCTGCCCGTGAGCCGCGCGTATGCGGGGCTGTTCAAGCACATGTGACGCGCACATGCCGGTGAACCGGCCGCGCGCGAGCGTCGCCAATTACAACCGGGACGGCGCGATGAACGGCGGCGCGACTCGCAGTTCGTGTGGCGCCGCCGCGCCGGCCTTGCGGATTCGATGAGGCGGCGGCCCGAACCGGCTCGCGCGCCTCACGCGCCGCGCAGCACGCCGACGCGCGCGAGCCGGTCGGGGCGCGGCGTCGCGTCGCCGGCGATCCAGCGCAGCGCCTGCGCCGCCTCGTCGGGGCTCACCGCGATGCCGTTGCCGAGCGGCTCGCACGGCACGTAGGCGGGCGCCGCGTCGTCGACGCTGCTCGCGAGCGCCGCCGCGGCGGCCGGGCTCGCCGCCCGCCGCGCGCCCGTTTCCGTATGGCCGCCCGGCTGCGCGAACGGCGTCAACGCGCCGCTCGCGACGAGGAACAGCAGGTTCTGCCGGATCTCCCGCGGGTTGCGGCGCTCCCCGCCGAGACGGGTGACGATCTCGCCGATGCGCATCGCGCCCTGGCCCATCAGCGCGCGCAGATCGGCGATGAAGTCCGGCTGAAAACTGATCGCGCCGCGCGGAATCGTCACGCGCGCGTCGATCCGGTCGACCTCGGTCGTGCAGCCGATCGCGATCTCGTCGAGATGGCGGAGCGCGTCGGCGGGCGCCGCGCTCGCGCGCGCGCCGCGCACGAACACGTCGCGGCGAAAGCGGCGATTGACGGCGAAGTCCTCCGCCAGATGGCGCAGCCGCGCGTTCGGCAGCGCCGCGATCGCGTCGGCCGCCTGACGGTCGATCAGCAGCATCGGATGATTGTCCGCGAGCGTCGCGCTGCCCGCGTAAGCGAGGCCCGCTTCGGCCATTTCGTCGACGACGTCCACCGAGTAATGGATCTTCCACGTCCCGTTCAGGAATTCGTGCGCGAGGTAGTCGAGCGGATCGTTCGCGAGCGCGGCCAGCGCGTCGGTGGCGGCCGGATTGTCGCGGAAGTAGCGAAAGCTCGGGCTGCCGAGCTTTTGCATGCCGGCGATCGCGCTGCCCGTGCGCGCTTCGATGCCGCCGTCGGCCGCCTGCGCGAGCTCGAGCATCAGCTTGCGCAGCGGCGCCTCGGCCGACCAGCCCGGCTGGCAGTTATAGCTGAGATAGACGAGCCCGCCGTCGGCGAGCCGGCGCGAGAGCAACTGCCGGATCACGCGGCGGACGTCGGCGTCGACCCAACTGTAGATGCCGTGCATCACGATGAAGTCGAACGGCGGCAGATCCTGCTCGAGCAGCGCGTCGAAGCTCGCCTCGTGGAACGCGACGTTGCCGATGCCGAGCCGGCTCGCGCGCCGCGCGGCGGCTTCGATATGGGCGGGATTGAAGTCGCAGGCGTGAAATTCGGCGTGCGGAAACGCCGCTGCATTGATCACGGTCGAATGCGCGAAGCCGCAGCCGAGGTCGAGGTAGCGGAACGGCCGGCCGAGTTCCTTCGGGCGGGCGCCGCCCAGCACGCTCGCGTAGTTGAGCCACGCGGGGGACAGTTCGCGATGGAAGCGGTCCGGGAACGTCACGTCGCTCAGGTAGCCGGAGGCGGGATCGGATGCTTGCATGGGAATGAAGGGCACGACTCGGTTGCCGATTCCTGCGCGGCCCGCGAAGCGTCGCCGGGCCGCGCGGCGACCGGCAGGCCGGCTTTCGGCCTGTCGTGGAAGCTTACCATACGGTCCTTGGGCGTAGCCGTCATGGCGGACGATCGTGTTGCGCGGCTCCCGAATCCGGCCGCGCGCCGCTCAACCCGCCTTGCGCGCCGGCGCGAAGCGGCGCTTGACGAACGCGGCGGGATGCGCACGGCGGAAGCGTTCGCGCTTGTGCTCGTCGTCGAAATGGCGCAGCGCCGGCTTCACGAGATCGCTGCGCGACACGATGCCGACGAGCTGCATCGTGTCCGGATCGGCGACGACCGGCAGGCGTTCGAGCTGATGCACGGCGAGCCGCGTCGCGACGAGGCGGCACGTTTCGTCGGTGAGCGAAAAGAGCGGGGCGCGGCGCGGCAGCATGTCGATTACCCGCGGGTCGGCCGCCTGCGCGTTGACCGCCTGCGTCTGCGCCGCTCGCGCATCGCCTGCCTGCCTGTCGCTGTCGTCCGTGCCGCCTTCGCGCGCGTCGGCGCCGCGATCGAGCGTCGCGCGATCGAGCATGCCGATCAGCACGCCGTCGCGCACGACCGGATACGCGCGGTGCGCCTGCGTCGCGCCGAAGTACCGCGCGCGCACGATGTCGGCGCTCAGGTCCGCGTCGATCGTCACGGCGCCGCGCGTCATCACTTCGTCGACGTAATGGCGCTCGAGCGGATCGACGCCGTATTCGCGATAGATGTGATAGCCGCGCCGCGCGATCTTCTCGGTCATGATCGAGCGCTTCATCACGACGGTCGCGAAGCCGTGCGCGACGAGCGTCGCGGTGAGGAGCGGCAGCAGCGCGTTCGTGTCGTGCGTGAGGCCGAACGCGAACACGATCGCGGTGAGCGGCGCGCCGAGTGTCGCGCCAAGCGTCGCCGCCATGCAGACGAGCGGCCACAGCGCCGGCTCGCCGCCCGGCAGCGCGGGCCCGAGCAACGTGCCGAGCCCCGCGCCCAGCATCAGCAGCGGCGCGAGCACGCCGCCCGAGGTGCCCGAGCCGAGCGCGATCACCCAGATCACCGCCTTGACGACGAGAATCGCGAGCGCGATCTGCAGCACGATGTGCCCGTGCAGCAGATCGCCGATCACGTCGTAGCCGACGCCGAGCGCGCGCGGCTCGATCAGCCCGCCAATCCCGACCGCGAGGCCGCCGATCGCGGGCCACCACATCCAATGGACGGGCAGCTTGCCGAACCAGTCCTCGGTCTTGTAGAGCGCGACCGACAGCCCGCACGCGAGCGCGCCCGACAGGAATCCCGCCAGCGCGCACGAGCCGAGTGCTGCGGCCGTCGGCGCCGCCGTCTCGACCGGAAACAGCGGGCCGACGCCGAAGAACGCGGCGCGCGCGAAGCCCGCGACCGCGCACGCGAGCGCGACCGGCAGGAAGCTGCGCGGCCGCCATTCGAACAGCAGCAGCTCGACGGCGAGCAGCACGGCGGCCACCGGCGTGCCGAACACGGCGGTCATCCCGGCCGTCGCGCCCGCGACGAGCAGCGTCTTGCGCTCGGCCGCCGTCACCTTCACGAACTGCGCGATCAGCGAGCCGATCGCGCCGCCCGTCATGATGATCGGGCCTTCGGCGCCGAACGGCCCGCCGCTGCCGATCACGATGCCCGACGCGAGCGGCTTGAGCACCGCGACCTTCGGCGACATCCGGCTCTTGCCGAACAGGATCGCCTCGATCGCTTCGGGAATCCCGTGGCCGCGGATCTTCTCCGAGCCGAAGCGCGCGATCAGCCCGACGGCGATGCCGCCCGCGACGGGCACAGCGGCCGCCCACGGCCCGAGCGTGTTCAGCGCAGGCGAGCGGTCGGCGAACGAGAGTTGCTGGAAGAAGAACAGGTTCGTGAACAGGTGGATGAGGCTCAGCAGCGCGAACGCGGCGAACGTGCTGAGCACGCCGATCGCGAGCGCGAGGAGCGCGATGCGCGGCAGTCGCGCGTTCGATGCGAAATCGCGTTTGTGTGGGGCGGCGATGCTCATGATGTCGGGGGGAAACGTTCGTGGTCTTATCGGTTCAGTAATCGATCTGCGGCACCTGGAACGCGCCTCGCAGCGATTTCAGCTCGGCGCGGTGCAGCTCGGCGAGCCGCGCGAGCACGCGCTCGCCGGCCGCCTCCAGATGCACTTCGACTTGCCGGCGATCGGTGTCGCTCGGCCTGCGCCGCACGAGGCCGAGCGCCTCGCAGCGCGTCACCAGCGCGACGACGCCGTGATGCTGCGCCTGCAGCCGCTCGGCGAGCTCGCCCACCGTCGCCCAGTCGCGCGCCGGATAGCCCTTGATGTGCAGCAGCAGCAGGTATTGCAGCGGCGTGATGCCCTCGCTTTGCGCGGCCCGCTCGGAGAAGCGCTCGAAGCGCCGCATCTGATAGCGGAATTCGGAAAGCTGTTCGAAATCTGTCTTGCGCAGCTCGCGTGCCGGTTTCGTCATCGACGTTCCAACGTGATCGAAAAAGGCGAAAATATATCATATTGTGATGTATTTTGGCGGCATTGGGCATGCCCGGATTCATGGTGCCGAGTCCCTCCTCGCTGGGTCGTCCGTTCGTTGCTTCGTCGCTTCGCCGCCGGTCACGCGGCGAGCCGTACCTGCGATTGCCGGTAGAGCCCGGCGATCAGGTCCGCCTGCGTGACGATGCCGGCGAGCTTGTGGTCCGCGTCGACCACCGGAATGTGGTGGTGGCCGTGATCGGCGAAGAGCGGCACGAGCTCGGCGATCGGCGTTGCCGTGCGCGCCGTGTGCACGCGCGCGCTCATCACCGCGCGCGCGACGAACGGCGGGCCGACGAGCGAGCGCGGCAGCCGCGCGGACAGGTTGCGCAGGAAGCCGGGCGTCGCGTAAGGCGCGGCCTTCGACAAGTCCGCGCGCGTGACGATGCCCACGACGCGGGCGTGAGCGTCAACGACGGGCAGCGCCTTGATCCGGTGCCGGTCGAGCAGCGTCATCGCGGCGGGCAGCGGCGTGTCGGGCATGATGCTGATCGGGTGGCGCGACATGATGTCCGCGCACGTCAGCTCGTCGAACGTGCGCGCGTACGCGCGCAGCTCGGTTTCGCGCAGCAGTGATTCGAGGTCTTCCGGCGCGACGTCGAGCCATTCGCTGCGGCTCTTCAGCGCCGCCTCGAGATCGGCGCGCAGGAAGCGCGCGTGCGGCGGCGTGGCCGCGGCGTGCGCGTTCGATTCGGGCTGCGGCCGCGCGCCGCCGTGCGGATAGCGGTGGCCGGTGAGCGCGTGATAGGCGAGCGCCGCGCCGAGGAGCGCCGCCGATTGCAGCGCGATCGGCTCGACGACGAAGCGAAAGCCGAGCGCGTGCACGGCCGGGCCGCCGACGACCGCCGTCAGCGCGACCGCGCCCGACGGCGGATGCACGCAGCGCAGCGCGAACATCGCGCCGATCGCGCAGGCGATCGCGAGCGACGCGGCGAGCACGGGATCGGCGATCCACTGCGCGCACGCGACGCCGACCGCCGCCGCGACGAGGTTGCCGCCGATCAGCGACCACGGCTGCGCGAGCGGGCTCGCGGGCACCGCGAACAGCAGCACGGCGGAGGCGCCCATCGGCGCGACGAGAAGCGGCACGTCGCCCGGAATGCCCGGCAGCACGCGCATCGTCACGCCGACGCAGCCGATGCCGACGAGCGCGCCCGCGCACGAGCGCAGCCGCTCGCGCCGGCCGAGCGTGACCGGGATCGGGACGAAGCGCAGGAGCCAATGAACGAGGCGATGACGAAACGCGGGGGACGAAGACAAGGTCGGACTGCCGTAACGTAAATGGAAGGGTGCGCCGATCGGTCGCGCGACGGGCCTGAAATTATATGTCATTGTGATATAAATTGCCGACCTCGCCGATTGCGCGGTCGGCTGTCGGCGTTTCGGGATGCGGAAAATCGGCGCGAGCGCGCGCGCCGGCGCGCATCGGCGTACAATTCGCCCGATCTGATCTCGACGAATCACATAATTTGCCGCCCGCGATGCCCGCCCCCAGCCTGTCTCATGGCCCGCGCATCCGGTCGATCAGCCGTCCCCGGCCGCGCATCGCGGCGAGCGCCGCATCCCGCCGGCCATCGTTTCCCATTCATTCCCGAAGCCCATCTCATGGACATGCTCGATAACATGCGCCTGTTCGTGCGCGTCGTCGAAGCCGGCAGTTTCACCGCGGTCGCGAAGGAAATCGACGCGACCACGGCCCAGGTGTCGCGCGCCGTTTCGAATCTCGAAGCGCACGTGCAAACGCGCCTCTTGCACCGCACGACCCGTCACCTCGGGTTGACCGAAAGCGGCCAGCGCTACTTCGAACGCGCGAAGTCGATCCTCGCCGAGATCGACCATGCGAACGCCGAGGCGCGCAACGCGCTGCTGCGGCCGAGCGGCAAGCTGCGCATCCATGCGATGACGGGGCTCGGGCAGAGCCACGTGGTGTCGTCGATCGTCCGCTATCAGGAAGACAATCCGGACGTGTCGGTCGAGCTCACGCTCGCGCAGCGGATGCCGAATCTCGTCGAGGAGGGCTACGACGTGTCGATCGTGTCGGCGTCGCATCTGCCCGATTCGGGCTACGTCGCGCAGACCTGCGGGACGAGCTGCAGCGTGCTCGTCGCGTCGCGCGAGTATCTCGCCCGGCACGGCACGCCGACGACGCCCGAGGACCTCGCGAAGCACGTGTGCCTGCGGCTCGACACGCCGGCGTCGCCGGGCGGCGAGTGGCGGCTCGAGCGCGACGACGGCGACGAGACCGTGTATGCGCTGCCGCCCGCGCCGTTCCAGGCGAACGTGCCGGACGCGCTGTCGGTGGCGGTGCGCGCCGGGCGCGGGATCGGCTCGATCGCGCTGTACACGGCGCTCGACGACATCCGCGAAGGGCGGCTCGTGCGCGTGCTGCCGAACTATCGGCTCGACACGCTGAGCGTGTACGCGGTCTACGCGACGCGCCGCTATCTCGACGCGAAGATCCGCACGTTCCTCGATCATCTGCGCACGACGCTCGCGCCCGCGCTCGAAAACGATCTGAAGGAACTCAACCGGCTGAAAGGCGGCGCGGGGAAGGCGTTGCGCGAGGTCGCGTAGCGGCGTTGCGCATCGCCGCGCGACTCGCCGATCGCCGATGTGTGCGATGCATGCGCGATGTGCGCCGCGCCCGCGCGGTGGCGGGGCGGTCGACGCGTCGGCCGGGGCGGGCCGGAAGAGCATGCCTGCCGCGCCGGTGCGCGGTCAGTGCGTGACCGACAGGAACAGATACGCGGCGAACAGCGACAGATGCACGACGCCGTGCAGCACCGTCGTGCGCCCCATGCTGAGCGTCAGCGTGCTGACGAGGAGCGTGAGCGACAGCAGCACCGTCTCCATCGCGCCGATGCCGAGCGTGAGCGGGTTGCCCGTCCAGATGAACACCGCGGCGACGGTCGGGATCGTCAGGCCGATGCTCGCGAGCGCGGAGCCGAGCGCGAGGTTCATGCTCGTCTGCAGCCGGTTCGCGCGCGCCGCGCCGACGGCGGCGAGCCCTTCGGGCAGCAGCACGAGCGCGGCGATCACGATGCCGACGGCCGCCTCGGGCGCGCCGAGCCGGAGCACCGTGCGCTCGACCGCGGGCGACAGGAGCTTCGCGAGCAGCACGACCGCGACGAGGCTCACGAACAGGAACACGATGCTCGTGAGCGCGGTGCGCCCGCTCGGCGGCACCGCGTGGATGGATTCGTCGGCGCTGCCGTCGATCAGGAAGTAGTCGCGGTGGCGGACCGTCTGCACGAACACGAACACGCCGTACAGCACGAGCGACGACACGCCGGCGAACGCGAGCTGCGACGTCGACAGCCGCGGGCCGGGCGCGGCGCTCAGATAGTTCGGCATCACGAGCGAGAGCACCGACAGCGACGCGAGCACCGCGAGCGCCTTCGTCGCGCCGCGCCCCTGGAAATCCTGCTCGCCGTGCTTCCAGCCGCCGACGAGCAGGCACAGCCCGACGATCCCGTTGCAGACGATCATCACCGCGGCGAACACGGTGTCGCGCGCGAGCCCCGCTTTCTCGGGGCCGGCCGACAGCATCACCGACACGATCAGCGCGACCTCGATCACGGTGACGGCGATCGCGAGCACGAGCGTGCCGAACGGCTCGCCGACGCGATGCGCGACGACTTCGGCGTGGTGAACGGCGGAGAACACGGCGCCCGCGAGCGCGGCGGCGACGAATGCGATGACGAAGCCTTCGGCCGGCACGACGCGCGACAGCGCTAGCACCAGCCAGGCGGCGAGCGGGGCGGCGAGCGTCCAGCGCGGGAGAGCGGACGATGAGATCGGCATGAAGTGTCCTTGGTCGTGGCAGGGCGCGAGCAGGGATTCTAACAGGTGGTCCGGCACCGAAATCCGGCGCCCGGCCGTGCGGCGCTTCGGCGAGCGGCCGGCGGCCACGCCATCCGGACAGGCAAGGCGAAGCGGGTGATCGACAGGCGCGGCAAGGCGGCGTGAGAGGGCGCCGCCCGGCGGCGCGGCATGCGGCGAAGCCGCGGACGTGTCCCCCTGCGCCGCGTCGATTCGATCGCCGGGCCGTTCGCGTCGCGCGAGGTCGGGGGAAGCGGAGGCGGGAACCCGGGCGACGGTTCGCCGGTCGATGACCGTGTAGTCGGCCTCGGCGGCTCGCCGCGCGACGATGCGCCGGGTTCGGTCGGCATCATCGGTGTCTAGCCGCCGGCCATCGAATCAACATGAGGACAACGAACACAATGGTCACGACGAGCGTCAAGGCGATCATCCGAAGCGGCAACGCGGTGCTGTTCCTGCGTAATCCGCGCGGCGAATGGGAACTGCCGGGCGGACGCCCGGAATCCGGCGAATCCCTCGAAGCGGCGCTGCGCCGGGAAGTATTGGAAGAATGCGCGCTGGCCATCACGTCGATGCGCTACGCGGGCAGCCGATCATGCGAAGTCGTGCCCGGCGGGCACGTGCTGATCGTCTGTTTCCGGTGCGAGTTCGACGGGCATGCGATCGCGATCAGCGACGAGCACGATCGTTTCGGATGGATCGACGTCCGCGCCCCAAAACCCGGCAATCTGCCCGCGTTCTACTGGGCGTTCTGCGTCGACGGCGAACCCGGCGAATAGCGGATCGGCGAGGGCGGTCAACGCATGGCGCGCGGACGATGCGCGCGCTCGCGCATGCTCTACAATGGCGCGGCCGCGCGAGCGGCCTCCGATAACCGTTCTTCGTCCCCCCGCTTCCCGATGATCGTCGACCGCCTGATCTCCGAAACCCTGTTCGGCTTCACCGGCCTCATGGGCATCATCAATCCGTTCGGCATCGCGTTCCTCTTCCTCGAGCGCACCGAGTCGCTGACGGAGGCGCAGCGCGCGGCGCTCGCGCGCAAGGTCGCGATCAATGCGTTCGTCGTGCTGCTCGCCGCGTTCTTCGTCGGCACGCCGATCCTGCATTTCTTCGGCATCTCGCTCGAGGCGCTGCGGATCGGCGGCGGCCTCGCGGTCGCCGTGGCCGGCTGGCAGATGCTCAACGAGCCCGACGTGCCAACGGGCGGCGACACCGCGGCGACGCCCGTCGAGCCGCGCAACGCGATGGCGCGCGCGTTCTTCCCGCTGACGATTCCGCTGACCACGGGCCCCGGCTCGATCGCAACCGCGATCGCGCTGAACGCGAACCGCACGCACAAGCTGTCGGAGTTCCTGCTGTCGAGCATCGTGTCGGTCGCGGTGTCGGCGCTCGCCGCGCTCGTGATCTGGCAGACGTACAGCCGCGCGGCGTTCCTCGCGCGCTATCTCGGCACCGACGGGACGAAGGTCGCGATGCGCGTGTCGGCGTTCCTGCTGCTGTGCGTCGGCGTGCAGATCATGCTGACGGGCTTCTCCGAGTTCCTGCAGCCGATCGCCGATCAGGTGAAGTGACGGTCCGGGCGATGCTGCGCGCGGCCGGCTCTCCCGCGCGCGGGAGAGCGCTCAGCGCGCCCCCGCGACCATCGGATACGTGAACAGCCCGAAATGCGCGAGATTCAGGCCGACGTGCGCGAGCACCGCCGCCTGCAGCCCGCCTGCGCGATACGCGAGCCCGTAGCCGACGCCCGCGACGGTGGCGAGCGCGACCCATTGCCAGCCGCCCGCGACATGCGCGGCGCCGAACAGCAGCGCGGCCGCGCCGAGCGCGACTGCGCCCGAAGCCGGCACGCGGTTCGCGAGCAGCCGGCCCAGCCCGCCTTGCAGATAGCCTCGGAACAGCGCCTCCTCGGCGAAGCAGACGAACAGCAGATTGTTCGCGAACCACAGCCAGGCCGATTCGGGCCACTTTGGCGCCCAGCCGACGAGGCCGACGCCGAGCGCGAACACGAGGCAGACCGCCGACGTCGCGACGGCCGCGACGATGCCCGAGCGCCAGGCGCGCGCGCGATCGTCGATCGGCTGCAGCCACGGCAGCACCCACAGCAGCCAGAAGCCGACGAGCGGCTTGTCGAGATTCAGGTACATCGAGAACGGCGCGGCGTCGGGCGTGTAGCGCACGGGGCCGATCACGCGCGGGTTGTGAAATCCCGGCAGCCAGTGGAGCATCAGCGCAACCGCGAGCGCGACGAACACGACGTGCCCGGCGACGCGAACGGCCGCATGGCGCTGCGGCGCGACCGCATACGCGGCGGCGGCGAGAAGCGCGATCGGCGCGAGCGCGACGGGCGCCATCAGGCCGGCCGCGAACGCGCCCGCATAGCCGAGCGCACCGAGGCCGACGCTCGCCGCGCGCAGCTTGGGAAACCAGACGGCCGCGAGCGCGGCGGCGAAGAGGGCGGCCCACGGAGCCGCGAGCCAGAAAGTGTTGTCGGACATGAAGAGAACCACGAATGATCTGATGAAAAGCCGCCCATCATAACGCGTTCGCGATCGCTCCCCGCGGGCCATGCCGCCCGATCGTCATCGCGAAGCCCATCCGAGCAGGCCGCGCCCATACCGCGCGCCGGCCAGCGACAGGAGCGCCGCCACGCCGACGTTCCACACGAGGATCATCGCCGTCGCGTCGATCGGATGGAGCAGCGAGAGCGCGACGGCGGACAGCGCGGACACCGCGAGACCGCCCGCGGCCGCCGCGGGCGCCGGCGCGAGCCGCGCGACGTGGCGCGACATCAGCAGCAGCGCGAGCGACAACGGCGCGCCGACGAGCGTCAACGTCGCGAAGCAGCGCAGCGTCTCGCCGGCCGATATGCCGGCCGGACCGATCTCGACCCAGTCCGTGAGGCACCCGTAGCCGATCGTCGACATCCAGGCGACGAACGCGGGCATCGGCAACAGCAGCCAGCGCAGCGAACGCCCCGGAACGCCGACCACGAACGCCGCGACGGCCGCCAGCACGCCGGTCGCCGCCGCGGCGGCCACGCGCGTCGCGAACAGCGGCTCGTGCAGCCTGAGCGGCAGATCGGGCCTCGCGCCGTGCGCGACGGCCACGCAGGCGAGCAGCGCGGCGGCGAACAGCAGCCAGCCGGCCGCCCGCCACGCCGGCGCGCGCAGGCGCCGGACGGGCGCGGCGTCGTCGACGAGCGATTCGATCAGTTCGTCGGTGGACCTCATCGGCGCTCCTCCTCGCGTTCTTGCAGCAGCCTGCGCAGCGTCGCGATCCCGCGATGCACGGCGACCTTCAAGGCGACGACGGTCATCCCGGTCGCGAGCGCCGCCTCCTTCAACGACATTTCCTCGAGCTTCAGCAATCGGATCGCGTCGCGCTGTCCGGCCGGCAGCCGGCCCAGCATGTCGCGCAGCGTCCGGGCGTCGGCGGTTTCTTCCATGAGATTCGCTCCGGCGGCGGGCAAGGTTTCATGCTCCGGATCGAGCGGGACCTCCCGGGCCGCGGCGCGCCCCGAGCGCCGCAGCGCGTCGACCACGCGCCGGCCCGCGATCGCCACGAGCCACGGGCCGAACGGCCGGCCGGGGTCGTATGTGCGGCGCACCTCGTGGACGGTGATCAGGATGTCCTGCACGACGTCCTCGACGGCGTCCGCGTGGACGCCGTGCCGCGCCGCGAAGCGCCGCAGATACGGCGTGACGCTCGCGAGCAGGCGCCGGTACGCGTCCCGGTCGCCCGCCTGCGCGCGCGCCATCAGCGTCGACCAGTCGGGCGAGCCGTCCGCGCGGGTCGCGGGCCGCGCGCAGGCGTCGTCTGGCGCGCTCGGGGCGGCGTCCGGCTCGTTCGTCCGGAGTCGCGCGCCGTCATGTCGGATGTCGTCGGTCATGGTCGTCCACGCTCGGAGGCGGCGGCGCGACGCAGGAAATCCGCATCGCGCCGCGTAACCTTTTGTCGCGCCGGAGCGAAGTTTCTGACAAGGTCGCATCCCGCGATCGCAACCGCCTTTTCAGGAGAAGACACCATGAGCAGATCCGCTTTGAGCGTTTCGTCGCTGTCCGCGGCGATCGGCGTCGCGCTCGCGATGCAGGCCGCGCCCGCCGCGGCGCAGGGCATGAAGGACACGAGCGGCATGCCGCAGATCGTCAAGGACAACATGGCAAGGATGGCGCAAAACAAGCTCGAAAAGTGTTACGGCGTCAACGCGGTCGCGAAGAACGACTGCGCTGAGGGCGCGCATTCGTGCGCCGGGCAGGCGAGCCGGGCGCGCGATCCCCAATCGTTCGTGCTGCTTCCCGCGGGCGATTGCAGCAAGATCGCGGGCGGCACGCTGAAGGCGGGCTGACGCGCGTCCGATCATGAGCACGGGTTCGACGCCGATGCCCGCGCCGCGCGGCGGCGCCCCGGCCGGCGCGCTTGCGGCGCGGGCGGGCATCGGCTTGCGTTTTCGCCATCATCGGACGGTGCTCAGGCGCCGGCCCGCCGTCGCATGGTTCGAAGTGCACACCGAGAATTACATGGGCGGCGGCGCGGTGCCGCGCGTGCTGGACGCGATCCGGCGCGACTACCCGCTGTCGCTGCACGGCGTCGGCCTGTCGCTCGGCAGCGCCGACGGGATCGACGCCGTGCACCTGGCGCGCGTGCGCGACGCGGTCGCGCGCTTCCAGCCGGCGCTCGTGTCCGAGCATCTCGCGTGGAGCGCGGTGGGCGGCGCGTATCTCGCCGATCTGCTGCCGCTGCCGATGACCGACGAGGCGCTCGACGTCGTGAGCCGCCACGTCGATCAGGTGCAGACGGCGCTCGGTCGACGGATTCTCGTCGAGAACCCCTCGACCTATCTGCGGTTCGCGCATTCGACGATGCCCGAATGGGAATTCCTCGCGGCGCTCGCGCGGCGCACCGGCTGCGGCATTCTTTGCGACGTCAACAACATCCACGTGAGCGCGTGCAACCACGGCTGGGACCCGCTGACTTATCTGGCGGCGCTGCCGCCCGCCTCGGTCGGCGAGATACATCTGGCCGGCCATCGCGTGACGCCGCTCGGCGGCGGCCGCGTGCTGCGCATCGACGACCACGGCTCGCGCGTCGCGCCCGAGGTCTGGGCGCTGTATCGCATCGCGCTGCGCCGCTTCGGCGCGGTGCCGACGCTGATCGAATGGGACAACGATGTGCCGCCCGTCGGCACGTTGATGCGGGAAGCGGCGATCGCCGAGTCGGCGCTGGAGGAGGTGCGCGATGCGAGCGCGGCCGCCTACGCTGGCTGAATTGCAGCAAGCCGTTCGTCGCAGCCTGTCGGGCGCTGACGTTGGCGCGGGCGCGGGCGCGGCGGACTGGGTGCTGCCGGACGGCCTCGCGCCGGACGCGCGTCTTCGCGTCTACCGGAACACCTCCGCGAGCGTGCTGCTGAACGCGCTGCGGCTCGCGTTCCCGGCGACCGAGCGGGTGGTCGGCGCGGCGTTCTTCGCAGGCGCGGCCCGCCGGTTCGCCGGTTCGTCGCCGCCGGCGAGCGCGTGGCTCGACGAGTACGGCGGGGGCTTTCCCGAATTTCTCGCGCGGATGCCGCAGGCCGCTTCGGTGCCGTATCTGGCCGACGTCGCGCGTCTCGAATGGCAAGTGAATCTCGCGCTGCATGCACCGGACGCCGCGGCGCTCGATCTCGCGCGCCTCGCGGGGCTCGGCGCGCGGGCGCTGCGCGCGCTTCGGCTGCGGCCGCATCCGGCTGCGCGGCTGCTGGGCTGCGCGTATCCGGCCGACGCGATCTGGCGTGCGACGCTCGAACGGGACGATCGCGCGCTGGCGGCAATCCGGCTCGACGACGCGCCCGTGCATCTGCTCGCGCAGCGCACCGAAGCCGGCATCGAGGTGCTCAGGCTCGACGAGGCGGATTGGCGGGTCGCATCCGCGCTGTTCGCGGGCGAGCCGCTCGGCGCGGCGCTCGCGAACGCGCCTGGGGTGGGCGGCCATGCGCTCTTCGCGGCGCTGTTGTCGCGCGGATGTTTTGCCGACTCGCCCGCGCAGTCCGGCGGCGTCGGCCCGATCGACGGAGGGATGCGATCATGACGTGCCCGATCCGCTCCGGCGGCGCTCGGCGCGCCGGCTGCGCGGCGACGCTGCTGCAACTGGCGCAGCGGCTCCAGCGCGTGCCCGACTGGCTGCTGGCGATTCCGCTGCGGCTCGCGGTGGCGACGATTTTCTGGAATTCCGCGATGACGAAGCTCGCGAACTGGGACGCGGCGCTCGCGTTGTTTCGCGACGAGTACCGGCTGCCGCTGCTGCCGCCGGACGTGGCCGCGTACCTGGCGGTGTCGATCGAGCTCGGCGCGCCCGTGCTGCTCGTGCTCGGCCTCGCCACGCGGCCCGTGGCGCTGGTGCTGCTCGGCATGACGTCCGTCATCGAGATCTTCGTCTATCCGCAAGCGTGGCCGACGCACATCCAATGGGCGGCGATGCTGCTCGTGCTGCTGTGCCGCGGCGCGGGCGCGCTGTCGGTCGATCACTGGCTGCGGCGGCGCTGGCTGCGGGCGGGCGACGCGCGGGCGGGGACCTAGGCGGCGCGATTCGCGCGCCGGTCGCGCTTCGCGGATGCGCGCGCCGAAGGAGGAGCAATGAATGCGATCGTGCGGGAATCCGTGCTGACTTGTCCGCATTGCGGCTTCGCGCGGCGAGAGACGATGCCGGAGGACACCTGTCTTTTCTTCTACGCATGCAGCGCCTGCGGCGCGTTGCTGCGTCCGAAGCCGGGCGATTGCTGCGTGTTCTGCTCGTACGGATCGGTGTGTTGCCCGTCGAGGCAGAGGCGATCGGAATCGGACGGCGCGGCCGGTTCGTGACGACGGGCGCGCGGCGTCGCGTTGCGCCGATGCGTGGATGTACCGATGAATCGATATGCCGACGCGCCGCACACCCGCCGCCGGGCGGGCCTGCCGGCTTTCGCCGCGCGCCCGGGCGGCGGGCCCGCGCGAGTTCACGCCGCCGGCTGCTCCCCGACGACGAACTCGAACGACGCGACGCCGTCGACGCCCCCTGTCACGCGATCGCCCGGCTGCAACGCGGCGACGCCCGCCGGCGTGCCGGTGAAGATCAGGTCGCCCGCGCGCAGCTCGACCGCGCGCGACGCATACGCGATCACGTCGGGAATCGGCCAGATCATGTCGGCGAGCTCGCCTTGCTGGCGCACGTCGCCGTTGACCGCGAGCCAGATCCGGCCGCGTTGCGGATGGCCGATCGACGCGGCCGGATGGAGCGCCGTCAGCGGGCCCGACGCGTCGAAGCCCTTCGCCCAGTCCCACGGCCGGCCGGCCTTCTTCGCCTGGGCCTGCAAGTCGCGCCGCGTCAGGTCGACGCCGACGCCATAGCCCCACACGTGATCGAGCGCCGCGTCGGCGGCAATCGCGCGCCCGCCGCGGCCGATCGCGATCACGAGCTCGATCTCGTGATGCAGGTCGGACGTGAGCGTCGGGTACGGCACCGTGCCGCTCGCGGGCACGATCGCGTCGGCCGGCTTCGTGAAGAAGAACGGCGGCTCGCGGTTCGGATCGGCGCCCATCTCGCGCGCGTGGTCCGCGTAGTTGCGGCCGACGCAGAACACGCGGCGCACCGGAAAGCGCGCGGCGGAGCCGGCGATCTCGACGGACGGAACGGCGGGCGGCGCGAATACGTAATCGGTCATCTTGGAGTCTCTGAAAAGGTGTTGGAAAGCGGGAGCCGGAAAGCGAAGGCGCGGGCGGCGGCCTTCGACGGCGCGACGCCCGGCCGCGTGTCGCGGCGGACGTCGCGGCTGGCGTCGTCGACATATCGACGATACCGGCGCCGGCCACGCGCCGATGCGACGGATGTGTGGTTTTCATGGACAAAACTACGCGCGCGGCTTCGCGGCCGCCCGCGCCGCGCCTTTCGAGCCGGCCGCGCCGGGCGCGCCGTTCGCATCGCGGTACTCCTTCGGCGACAGGCCGACGCATGCGCGAAAGCGCCGCGAGAAATAGCCTTCGTCGCGAAACCCGACCGCGTGCGCGATGTCGGCGATGCGCCGCGTCGTGTGCGCGAGCAGCGATTGCGCGAGCGCGATCCGCCGCTCGGTGACGAGATCGGTGAACGTGCTGCCCGTCTCCTTGCGGATCAGGTGCGCGAGGTAGTTCGGCGACAGAAACGCCGCGCGCGCGGTGCCCGCGAGCGTCAGCGCGTCGTTCGTCAGGTTCGCGCGCACGTGGCGCAGCACGCGCGCGAACGCGTCGCGGCGGCCCGTGCGATGCGCGCCGCTTTGCGCGAGTTTCGTGAGCGGCCCCGCGTACTGCGTGCAGACGAGCCCGATCAATTGCAGCAGGTAGCCGCGCAACAGCGGCACCGAGCCGAACGTGCGCGCGCGGTCCGCTTCGAGCATGCGCTGCGCGAGGCGGCGCGCGTCGTCGAACGCCGCGCCCGTCAGGATGAAGTCGAGGTGCTCCTGGAAGCGGAACGGCGCGAGTTCGGGCGCGCGCTGCGCGGACACGTCCTCGAGATCGAGCGGATCGACGTCGAGATCCGCGCGCAGGAACGTCTGCGAGAAGTTGATCACGACGAAGTGCGCGCCCGGCGGATGCGCAATCAGATGCTCTCGGTACGGCAGCACGAACGCGAGCGCGCCGCGCGGGAACGCTCGCGTGAGCCCGCCGATCTGCTGCTCGGTGTCGCCGCCGAGGTTGAACTGGATCTGGAAGTACGCGTGCCGGTGCGGCTCGGTGATCGCCCGGCGGGTGGCCTCGTCGCGGATGTAGAAATCGAGGCGGTCGCTGCGCTCGGGCATGCCGTACGTGCGCGGCCTGACTGGGGATGGCATGTGGGCTGTCGTGGTCGTGATGCGGATGGTGCGGTCGGCCCGCGCGGCGGCGCGACGGGCAATGGTCGAATTGTCGCTAAAAACGGGCGGGCGTGGGGCGCGGCGTGGGCGGGCGGCGCGGCCGCCGCGTCGTCGGGCGGGCGCGAGCGATCGCGCATCGCGGCTGACGCGCAAGAACGTTCGACGCCCGCCGGGACGCCGATGCCGCGCCACAGCGTTTCCCAGCACGTGAAAAGTCCGCGAACCCGCCTATCTTTGTGATGACACCGCGAACAAAGGAATAAAGCACGCGCGGCGTTCGTTTTCGCAGACATGGGGCGCCGCCCGCCGCGGCGTGCGCGCGACGCCCGGACCCGACCGATGCGCCGCCCGGAGGCGGAAATGAAATCGACACGGATGCTTTCAGCCGTATTCGCGCTGCTCGCGCTGATGCTGTCGGCGGGCTGCGCGTCGTCGGACGACATGTCGCCGGCCGGCCATGCGACGCCGGCGAGCGGCTACGGCCGGGGCGCCGGCGGCGGCGGGTATTGAGCGACGGCGCCGCGCGTGAGCTTCGAATCGGACGTCGTCGGCTGGCTGCCGCAGTTGCGCCGCTATGCGCGCGCGCTGACGGGCGATCCCGCGTGGGCCGACGATCTCGTACAGGACACCGCCGAGCGCGCATTGTCGCGAATGAGCGCGTTTCGGCCCGACAGCAACCTGCGCGCGTGGCTGCTGACGATCCTGCGCCACTTGTACATCGATCAGTTGCGCGCGCGCCGCGAATTCGCCGTCGACGACGACGACGGCCCGTGGCGCACGCTCGAGGCGCCCGTCGGCCAGGTCGACGCGCTCGTGCTGCGCGACGTGCAGCGGATGCTGTACCGGCTGCCGCTCGAGCAGCGCGAAGCGCTGCTGCTCGTCTGCGTGGAGGAACTGAGCTATCAGGAGGCGGCGGCGGTGCTCGGCGTGCCGGTCGGCACGGTGATGTCGCGGCTGTCGCGCGCGCGGGAGCACATGCGCGCGCTGCTGACCGACGCGCCGCTTCGGCCGCCGTTGTCATTCACCGCTGCGAGACATCATCGATGAGCGACGATCCCGATCCCACCGTCGCACCGGAATCCGACGAACCGGGGCTTTTCGCGCTGTCGGCGTTCGTCGACGGCGAGCTGCCCGACGCGGAGCGCCGCGCGATCGCCGAGCGGCTCGCGGCCGACCCGCGCGCGGCCGGCGTCGTGTCGCACTATCGCGCGCAGCGCGCGGCGCTGCGGGCGTTGTTCGCCGATCCCGTCGCGCAGCGCAGCGGCCCGTGCATCGTGCTGCGCGTGCGCACGCCGTGGTGGCGGCGCGCCGCGTTCGCGGGCGGCGCGCTGGCGGCGGGCGTCGCACTCGGCTGGCTGGGCGGTGCGCTCGCGCCGCAATGGGGCGCGCCCGCGGCCGTGCAGGCCGCGTTCGCGCATGAGGCGGATCACGCGTATGCGGTCTACGCGCCCGACGCGCGGCATCCGGTCGAGATCGCCGGCGGCCGCGACGGTGCGCTCGCCGCCTGGCTGTCGACGCGCGTCGGCCGCCGGATCGCCGCGCCTTCGCTCGACGAGTACGGTTTCGCGCTGCTCGGCGGACGGCTGCTGCCGGGCGCGACCGGCCCCGCCGCGCAGTTCATGTATGAAAACGCGGCCGGGGGACGGCTCGCGCTCTACGTGAGCGCGTCCTCGCAGCGCGAGACGGCGGTCCGGCTGCTGCGCGACGGCGAGCGGCGCACGTTCTACTGGGTCAGCGAACGCACCGCGTACGCGCTCTCCGGCCAGATCGCCGAAGACCGGCTGCGCGCGATCGCGGCCGACGTCTGCGGCGAGCTCGGCGGCCATCCGGAGCGGTGGCGATAGGCGCGAGCCGGGCCGCGACGTCGAGGCAACCGAAGAGTCGATCATGGGGGCCGCCGGTTCATCCGCGAAAGCAGTCGTCGCGGCGCTTGCGTGCGCGGTCGGCGCGTGGCTCGCGGCGGGCGTGGGCGCGGCGGGCGCGTCGGGCGTCTCGGGCGTCTCGGGCGTGTTGGGCGTGTTGGGCGTGTTGGGCGTGTTGGGCGCGGCGGATGCGTCACGCCCGTCAGGCACGTCCCGCGCATCGGGCACGTCGGCTCCGGCCGGCGCGGCAGACGTGTCCGGCGCCGAGCCGGCCGGCACGCTCGCCGCGTCGCCGCATCCCGCTCCGCGCTACCGGCTCGACCCTCGGCACTCCGGCGTCACGTTCCGCGTCGACAATTTCTGGCACGCGCATCTGACGATGCGCTTCACGCAAATGCACGCGGAACTGGCCGGCGGCGACGACGATCGGCTCGCGAGCCGCGTCGACGTGACGGTCGATGCGGCGAGCCTCGGCGCGAACGTGCCGTTCGTCGCCGCGCTCGTGAAGGGTTCGGCGATGCTCGACGTCGCGCGCTACCCGGAGATCCGCTTCGTCGGCACGCGATTCGAGCGCACCGGCGCGGCGACGGCCCGCTTGACCGGCGATCTGACGATCCGCGCGACGACGCGGCCGATCACGCTCGCCGTGCGCTTCGACGCCGGGCAGCCGGGCGCCGACGCGCGCGACGGCGACGCGCGCGACTCGGCCTGGCGGCGCGAGGCGCGGGGCCGGCGCGAATTCGGGCCATACGATGCGCGCCCGCGCGATGCGGCGCTGGACGATGCCGATTCGCCCGATGCGATGCCGCGCGACGCGGATGCGAGCCGGATTGTCCCGAGCGGCAACGCCGTTCGGCAGCGCGCGGCCCGGCGCGGCACCGAACCGCCGGAATCGCCCGAATCGCGCGAATCGCCCGGGCGACCCGCGCCGGACGCGGCGCGCACGCTCGCGTTCGTCGCGGACGGTCACTTCAGCCGGACCGCGTTCGGTCTGTCGCGCTGGCTGCCCGCCGTCGGCGACGACGTGCAACTGCGCATTCGCGCCGAGTTTGTCAGGGCGCGCGCAGGTCCGTAAGCCCGCACGTGTGTTTTTCTTCATTGGAGGAGCAGTCCTCATGATCAAGATTCTGCTGATCGCGATCGCGTGCGCGGTGCCGGCCGCAGCGCTCGCGGAGCCGCCGAAGGAGTCGAACGGCATGGTCGTCGACGACGACGGCATGACGCTCTACACGTTCGACCGGGACACGATGCCCGGCCAGAGCGCGTGCACGGGAGGCTGCACGGCGAATTGGCCGGCCGCGCTCGCCGACGCGTACGACAGGCCGGGCGGCGGCCTCGGCTTCATCGCCGCGGCGGGCGGCAAGCGCCAGTGGACGTACAAGGGGCATCCGCTGTACCGGTTTTCCGGCGATACGAAGCCCGGCCAGCACAACGGCGACGGCTTCGGCGGCATGTGGCACGTCGCGAGGCCGTGACGGAGCGGGGCGGCGGGCCCGAGGAACCGCCGCGCCGCATCGCCGGAAATGGCCCGCCGCGTGTTCCTCGGCGCGGGTGCGGGCGGGGCGTGCCGTGCCTCGTCAACGCGCGCGCCGACGCGGTTTCGGGCGCGCTGACGGGCGTGCCGTCGGCCGCGAGGCGAAGCGGCGGCAGGCGGCGGCACGCACGGAGCGGTCCCTCGTCTGACGAGGCGCATTCGGGGATTCACGTAGAATCGGCTGCGGAAGCGGCATGATGGGCGAGGATCGGGCGATCGGCGCCGAGATCGCCGTTGGAAGACCAATCGATCGAAAACGGGACATCGCGTGACAATACGATTTGCCAAGATGCATGCGCACGGTGACGACTTCGTCGTGATCGACGCGCGCGGCGGGATCGATCCGATCACGAGCGAAATCGCCCGGCGCCTCGGCGACCGCAATCGCGGCATCGGCTTCAATCAGCTCGCCGTCGTGCTCGACTGCGACGATGCGACCGCGCGCGTGCAGTTCTGGAATGCGAACGGCACGGCTCTCGACACCTGCGGCAGCGCCACGCGCGGCGTGGCGGACATGCTGATGCGCGAGGCGGGGACTTCGTCGGTCGTGCTGAGCACCCGCCGAGGCTTGCTGACCTGCGCGCGGGACGCGGCGCAACGCGTGTCGGTCGACATGGGCAAGCCGCTGCTCGGCTGGCGCGACATCCCGCTCGCCGAGCCGGCAGACACGAACGCGTTGCCGCTTCCCGGCAGTCCGACCGCGTGCAGCATGGGCAATCCGCATTGCACGTTCTTCGTCAGCGATCTGGCCGCCGTCGACGTGGCGGCCATCGGGCCCAGGATCGAAGCCGATCCGCTGTTCCGCAACAGGACGAACGTGCACTTCGTCCAGGTGATCGACCGCGGCCGCATTCGCCTGCGCATCTGGGAGCGCGGCGGCGGCATCCCGCTCGGATCGGGCTCCTGCTCGTGCGGCGCGGCGGTCGGCGGGATTCGGCGCGGCCTGCTGGACGATACCGTCGACGTCGAATGCGACGGGGGCGCGGTGACGGTGCAGTGGGACGGGCGCAGCGGCGTGGTCCTGACCGGCTCCGTCGAGCCGGTCTTTTGCGGGACGGTCGCAAGCCGGCTTTTGCCGGCGATCGGGGCCGGCGCGCCCGTCGCAACAACGCCTTCAACCTGACGGCCGGATCGGCGAGCCGGTCCGGCGCGAACGCGTCGCCGCGCTCGACGATCATCCGCGCGAGCTTCATCTCCTTCGCGAATCCGGCCGCCGGGCCGAAGCCGCTCGCGGCAACGAGCCGCTCGTTCACATCGAAATGGAAGTGGATCTCGGCGCCGACGGATCGATCCGCGCGATCGTCGCGACGACATGCCCGATGCGGTCGTCGCGCCACGCGGCGAGCGGGCGCAAGCCGCACTGTCCAGCGCCGCGCTCGCCCGTCAGTACCGCTTTCGACAGCGGCGGCCGCTCGTACGGCGATGCGGTTCCGCGCCAATCAGCACGATCCGGCCGGGCCATCCCGCCTCGCGCAGCGCCTGCGCCGCGCGACCGCTGCACGGGCGCCGGAATGACGCGTCGTCGTCGGCTTCCGGCTGGAGCCGGCGCTGCAGCACCGAAGCGTCGAGACGGCCCCACAGACCGGGTCGTCTCGTTCACCGTCCGGTTACAAGTTTGTATATAATAATCATTCGCATTTACAAAACAGCATCCCGGCACGATGGTCCGGGGGGATCACGTCCATGCCGGCCAACACTCTGCACCTGCAGCGGGAGATCGCTGCGCTCTACTCCGGTCATCGCGGCTGGCTGCACGGCTGGCTGTCGAAGAAGCTCGGCTGCGGCGAGCGCGCGGCCGATCTCGTTCACGACACGTTCATCCGCCTGCTCGCGCGCGACGAGCCGATCGGCGCGGCCGAGCCGCGCGCGTTCCTGACGACCGTCGCGCAGCGCGTGCTGTACAACCACTGGCGGCGCGAGCGGCTTGAGCGCGCGTATCTCGACGCGCTCGCGCAGTTGCCGGAGGCGGTCGCGCCGTCGCCGGAGACGCGCGCGATCCTGTTCGAGACGCTCGTGGAGATCGACCGGAGGCTCGACGGGCTGCCCGCCGCGGTCAGGCGCGCGTACCTGCTCGCGCAGCTCGACGGGATGACGCACGCGCAGATCGCGGCCGAACTGCGCGTGTCGCTCGCGACCGTCAAGCGCTACCTGGTGAAGGCGGGCGCGCAGTGCTACTTCGCGATCGCCGCATGAGCGGCGCGAAGCCGGCCGGCGGCCCGCCCGCGGTGCCCGCGCCCGTCGCGCGCCGCGCGGTCGAATGGTGGGTCGAGCTCGGCTCGGGCCACGCGACCGACGCGATGCGCGCGCGTCTCGCGCGCTGGCGCGCCGAGCACCCGGCGCACGACGCCGCGTGGCGGCACATCGAGGCCGTCAACGGGCGGCTCGGCCATGTCGCCGATACGCTGAGCGCGCAGGCCGCCCGCGCCGCGCTGCTGCCGCCGCGCTCGCGCGGACGGCGCGCGGCGGTCAAGGCGCTCGCGGCGCTGCTGTTCGCGGGCGGCGCCGCCTGGACGGGCGGCGCATACGCGCCGTGGCGCGCGTGGGGCGCGGACGTGCGCACGGCCGTCGGCGAGCGGCGCACGATCGCGCTCGCGGACGGCACGACGGTCGTCCTCGACACCGACACCGCGATCGACATCCGTTTCGACGACACGACGCGCGGCGTGCGCCTGCTGCGCGGCGAAATCATGGTGACGAGCGGCCACGACGCGGCGCGCGCGGTCGCCCGTCCGCTCGTGATCGCGACCGCGCACGGCGACGTGCGCCCGGTCGGCACGCGCTTCTCGGTGCGCGAGCGCGGCGACGCGACGCGCGTCGACGTGTTCGACGGCGCGGTGCGGATCGCGCCGCTGCGCGCGGCGGGCGAACCGCCGTTGATCTCTGCGGGGCAGCGCGCGGACTTCACGCGCGACGCGCTCGCCGGGCCGCCGCGCGCGATCGGAGGCGACGCGGGCGCGTGGGCGGACGGCATTCTCGTCGCATCGAACCTGCGCCTCGCCGAGCTGCTGGCTGAGGTCGAGCGCTACCGCCCAGGCCGCGTGCGTTGCGGCGCGGCGGTCGCGAACCTGCGCGTGTCGGGCACGTACCCGCTCGACGACACCGACCGCATCCTCGACACGCTGCGCGAGACGCTGCCCGTCGACGTCGAGTACCTGACCCGCTACTGGGTGACGGTCGTCGCGGCGCGCGAATGAGCGCGCGCCGAGCGCTTTTGGAATCCTGAACGCTTCCGAAAAAAATTCCCGCCGGGCCTGAGCTGTTTTCGATGTTCGCGTGACATGGGAAATGAAGGCTGCATTCCACCCATCGTCAACGAGTCATCGATCATGGATTCATTCCGCAATCGCCATTCTCGCCACGCGTGCGCCGGCGCGCCGGCCGCTTCGCTCGAGCCGGCCGCGTCCGCCGCGCGCATCGCGCGCGCGCCCAGCCGTGCGCATGCGGCGCAGCGCGGCGGGCGCCGGCGAAGCAACGTGGCTGCGCCACGGTTCGCGCCGCGCCGCGTCGTCGCGAGCGTGGCCGCCGCCGCGCTGTTCTCGGCATTCGCCGCGCCCGGCGCATCGCGTGCGGCCGAGCCGGCCGCCGCGACGCGCACGTACGACATTCCAGCCGGGCCGCTCGACGCCGCGCTGACCCGCTTCGGCCGCGAGGCCGGCATCCTGCTGTCGTTCCCGGGCGAGCTGACCGCGGGCCTGCACAGCCCCGGCCTGCACGGCCGCGCGGAGGCGGCCGCGGCGCTCGACCGGCTGCTGACGGGCACGGGCCTCGTCGCGGCCCGGCAGCCGAGCGGCGGCTACACGCTCGTCAGGCTGCCCGCCGCGCCGGCCGCACCGGGCGCGGGGACGGCGCTCGCGACCGACACGACGCTGCCGACCGTCGCGGTGCGCGCGAGCGGCCCGCATGCGGACAGCTATCGCCCGCCGCGCGAGGCGGCGGGGCTGCGCAGCGACGCGCCGCTCGCCGAGGTGCCGCAGGCCGTCAACGTGGTTCCGCCGCAGGTGCTGCGCGACCAGCGCCCGCGCAACCTCGACGACGCGCTCGCGAACGTGAGCGGCATCACGCAGGGCAACACGCTCGGCAGCACGCAGGACACGGTGATGAAGCGCGGCTTCGGCGACAACCGCGACGGCTCGGTGATGCGCAACGGGATGCCGATCGTGCAGGGCCGCTCGCTGAACGCGACGGCGGACAGCGTCGAAGTGCTGAAGGGGCCGGCGTCGCTGCTGTACGGGATCATGGACCCGGGCGGCGTGATCAACGTGGTCACGAAAGAGCCGCAGCTCGCGCGCCGCCACGTGGTCTCGGTGCTCGGCTCGACGTACGGGCACGGCAGGAACGGCGGCGAAGCGACGTTCGACTCGACGGGCGCGATCGGCGATTCGCGGCTTGCGTACCGGCTGATCGTCGATCAGACGAACGAGCAGTACTGGCGCAACTACGGCGAGCATCGCGAGACGCTCGTCGCGCCGTCGCTCGCGTGGTATGGGCGCGATACGCAAGTGGTGCTGTCCTACGAGTACCGGCGCTTCCTGATGCCGTTCGACCGCGGCACCGCGCTCGATCCGCGCACCAACGCGCCGCTCGCGATCCCGGCGCGCCGCCGGCTCGACGAGCCGTTCAACGACATGCGCGGCGAATCGAATCTCGCGCAGCTCACGGTCGACCACCAGCTCGCGCCCGGCTGGAAGGCGCACCTCGGCTACAGCTACAACCGGGAGACGTATGACGCGAACCAGATTCGCATCACGGCGGTCGACCCGGCCAACGGCACGCTCACGCGCAGCAACGACGCCACGCATGGCTCGCGCAGCACCGACAGCTACGCAATGGCGTACCTCGATGGCCGCGTGACGCTCGCCGGGATGCGGCACGACGTGCAGTTCGGCGTCGACAGCGAATACCGGCAGGTCTACCGCGCGGACATGCTGCGCCAGTCGATCAGGACGCCGTTCAGCTACCTGAACCCGACCTACGGGCTGATTTCGCCGTCAACGAGCGTGTCGGCGTCCGACAGCGACCAGAGCGACACGCTGCACACCGCCTCGGTGTTCTTCCAGGACAGCATCCACCTGACCGACAAGTGGATTCTCGTCGGCGGCGCGCGCTTCGTCCGCTACAGCCAGCTCGCGGGGCGCGGCCGGCCGTTCCAGGTCAACACGAACCTGAGCGGCACGAAGTGGCTGCCGCGCGCGGGCATCGTCTACAAGTGGAACGACGCGCTTTCGCTGTACGGCAGCTACACGCAGTCGCTGAAGCCGACGTCGAAGATCGCGCCGATGTCGGGCGGCTACGTGATCGACGGCTCGACCGCGCCCGAGGAGGGCGCGTCGTGGGAGCTCGGCGCGAAGCTCGACATGCCGGGCGGCCTCGCGGGCACGCTCGCGTTCTTCGACATCGACAAGAAGAACGTGCTCGTGTCGCAGTACAACGACGCGACGAGCCAGACCGACTGGCGCACGTCCGGCCGCGCGCGCTCGCGCGGGATCGAACTCGACGTGTCGGGGCGGATCGGCGAGCGCTGGAACGTGATCGCGAGCTACGCGTACATCGACGCGAAGACGACCGAAGATCCGCTGTACGCGGGCAACCGGCTGTGGAACGTCGCGCGGCACACGGCGTCGCTCGCGGCCGTCTACGACGTGGGCACGGTGTTCGGCGGCGACGATCTGCGCGTCGGCGCGGCGGGGCGCTACGTCGGCGCGCGGCCGGGCGATTCGGCGAACAGCTTCACGCTGCCCGCATACGCGACCGCCGACGCGTTCGCGACCTACGACACGCGGATCGGCAAGCAGAATCTGCAGTTCCAGTTGAACGTGAAGAACCTGTTCAACCGCACGTATTACCCGTCGAGCGTGAACCGGTTCTTCGTATCGGTCGGCGACGCGCGGCAGGTGTCGCTGCTGACGACGCTGCAGTTCTGAAGCGTGGCGCCGTTTTTCAAGGCGGATTTTTTTGAATCGACGACGCGCGCTTCGGGCCGTGCGCCGCACGGCGCGAAGCGCGCTTGGAGAAACCGATGAAGCAACGATCTGATCGTCCGGCGCCCGCGCGCCGCCGCGTGCTGCGCGGCCTGGGCGGCGCGGCGCTCGCATGCGGCGTTGCCGCTGTTGCGGCGGCCGTTGCCGCGGCGGCCGCGCCCGTTTCCGCGCATGCGGCCGAGGCGACGCCCGCGCCCGGCGACGCGCCGAAGGTGGGCGCGGGCAAGCGCATCGCGATGCTCGTCCAGCTCGGCGGGCCCAACCTGAAGACCGACGAGCAGGCGAAGGCGCATCTGGAATCGCGCGGCTACGCGGTGCGGCTCGTCGACGAAGCGCAGCCCGTGGAAGCCGCGGCCGACGCCGACCTCGTGATCATCTCGTCGACGGTGTCGAGCAAGCGCGTCGCGCGCGGCTGGCGCACGCTCGCGAAGCCGCTGCTGACGTGGGAGAACGATCTGCTCGACGATCTCGCGATGACCGGCAAGCGTCACGACGTCGATTTCGGCGAGACGGGCAAGGAGCGCCATCTGTGGCTCGTGAACGCGCCGCATCCGATCGCGGCGGGGCTGCCGGCGGGCGCGACGAACGTCTACGGCCGGCGCGCGTCGATGAGCTGGGGCAAGCCCGGGCTTGGCGCGAGCATCGTCGCGACCGTCTACGGCGAGCCGGACAAGGCGGCGATCTTCGCGTACGAAAAGGGCGCGACGATGGATTACGAAGCGCTCGCGCCCGCGCGCCGCGTGATGTTCTTCCTGAACAACGACACGTTCGGCAACCTGTCGCCGGAAGGCGTCGCGCTGTTCGACGCGGCGCTCGACTGGACGGCGGGCCTGCGCTGAGCGGGCGCGGCATCGGCCGGGCCGTCGGTCGCGCGGGCGGCGCACGCGCTGCGTCCAGGCGATCTATCCCGCTTCCCGCGCGAGCCGCCCCCGCCCGAATCCCGAGCCGAGCACGAGCACCGCGAACACGAGCGCGCCGCTCGCCACTTGCTGCCAGTAGAAGTTCCAGCCGATCAGCAGCAGCCCGTTCGCGACGAAGCTCACGAGCAGCACGCCGATCAGCGTGCCGGCGACGTTCGGCCGGCGAGCCGCGGACAGCGTCGCGCCGATGAACGTCGCGCCGATCGCGTTCAGCAGATACGCGTTGCCCGCTTGCGGCGCGTACGACTTGACCGTCGACGACAGCACGAGTCCCGCGACGCCGTAGACGAGCGCGCTCGCGACGAACGCTCCCGCGGCCAGCGCGCCGACGCGCAGCCCCGAATGGCGCGCGACGCCCGGCTGCGCGCCGAGCGCGCGCGCCTGCCGGCCGGGCGTCGAGTGCTCGAGCGCGACGTGCAGCGCGAGCGCGAGCGCGGCGACGATCCACAGCGGCGCCGCGACGCCGAGCCAGGCGCCGTGCGCGAGCGCGTCGAACGCGGCCGGCGGGGCGGCGCTCAGCAGATAGATCGGCTGCCCGCCGCCCGTCGCGAGCTGCTGGATCGTCTGGCCGATGAAGAGCGTGCCGAGCGTCGCGAGAAACGGCGCGATGCCAAGCCGCGTGACGAGGAGCGCATTGCCCGCGCCGACCGCGAGCGCCGCGCCGAGGCCCGCGAGCGCGGCGCCCGTGAAGCCCGCGCGATGCGCGAGCGCCGAGACGAACGCGAGGCTCGCGACGTCGATCGCGGTGCCGAGCGACAGATCGATCGCCCCGATCGACAGCGCGAGCGTCATCCCGAGCGCGGCGATCGCGAGGAGCGCGAAGTTGTTGACGAGCACGCGCTCGACGTTCGCGAGCGTCGCGAAGCCGGGCGCCGCGGCTGCGAAGAACGCGAGGACGGCGACGAGCGCGCCGAGCGCGGCGAAGCGCGACAGACGATCGGCTGCGTCAGGCATCGAACGGCCCCTCCGACTGGCGTCGGCGCAGCAGCGCGACGGCCGCGACGACGGACAGGATCAGCGCGCCCTCGACGCCGCTGACCCAGTAGCTCGACACGTTGTTCAACTGAAACCCGTTCGCGAGCATGCCGACGAACAGCACGGCGACGAGCGTGCCGGGAATCGTCGGCACGAGCCGGCGCGAGAACACGACGCCGAGCAGCACCGCCGCGACGACGGGCAGCAGATCATCGCTCGCGCCGGGCGCGCTGCCGCTCAGCAGCGCGGATGACGCGAGTGCGGCGAGCGCGGCGGACAGGCCGCTCGCGACATAGCTCGACGCGACGTAGCGGCGCGCGTCGACGCCCGCGGCGAGCGCCGCCGCGCGATGCGCGCCGACCGCGTGCAGCCGCAGCCCGTAACGGGTGCGATGGACGAGCGCGCCGAGCACGGCCGCGACGCCGACGAGCGCATACGCGAGCCACGGCGCACCGAACGGCCCCGCGCCGGCGAGCGCGGCGACGAGCGGGCTCGCCGACGATACCGGCGTGTTCTCGGTCAGCACGAGCTCGAGGCCCGCGCAGACGTTCATCGTCGTCAGCGTCGCGAGGAGCGGCAGGATGCGCAGCCACGCGACCGCCCACGCATTGAGCGCGCCGACCGCGACGCCGGCCGCGCAGGTCGCGGCGAGCGCGAGCGCATCGCTCTGGCCGCCGCGCGTGAGCGTCGCGAACACGGCCGCGCACAGGCCGAGATTCGCGGCGATCGACAGATCGAGCCCGCCCTTGATCGCGTCCGCGCCGCCGCCGATCATCACGATCGTCAGGCCGAACGCGAGCAGGCCGGTGACGGCGCTTTGCTGCAGCACGTTGCCGAGGTTCGCGAACGTGAGGAACAGCGGCGAGCTCGCGGAAAAGCCCGCGAACACGAGCGCGAGCGCCAGCCATGCGCCGCCGCGCAGCAGCAGGCGCCGGTCGATGGCGCGCTCGCGCGCGTGCGCGTGCGCGTCTTGCGCGGAAGGCGCGGAAGGCGCGGAAGGCGCGGAAGGCGCGTCCCGCGTGCGTTGCGTCGCCGCGCTCGCGCGGCCGAGATCGAATGCGCCGCCGCTCATGCCGCCGCCTCCGCCGCGGGCGGCGCCGCGTTTGCGTTGCCCGGCGCTGCGGCGCGCTCCACCGCATCGTGCGCGCCGGCGCCGCCGTGCCGCGCGCCGCGCGCGAGCGTCGCCCACGCGAGCACGTCCTGCGTCGTCGTCTCGGCGGATGCGCACTGCGTGACGATCTCGCCGCGCGCCATCACGTACACGCGGTCCGTCACGTCGAGCAGCTCGGTCAGGTCGCTCGAGAACAGCAGCACCGCCGCGCCCGAGCGCGCGAGCGTATCGATCAGCGCGTAGATCTGCGCTTTCGCGCCGACGTCGACGCCGACCGTCGGCTCGTCGAGCAGATAGACCGTCGACGCGCGCCCGAGCCACTTCGCGAGCGCGACCTTCTGCTGGTTGCCGCCCGACAGGAAGCGCACCGGCCAGTCGGCGCGCGCGGGGCGGATGTCAAGCTGCCGGATCAGCGCCTGGGCCGCGCCGGCTTCGCGGCGGCCGCGCACGAAGCCGAACCGCGACACGCTCGGCAGGCTCGCGAGCACGACGTTCTCGCGCACCGACAGCGCGAGCGCGACGCCGTGCGCGGCGCGGTTTTCCGGCACGAGCGCGATGCCGTGCGCGACCGCGTCGCGCGGCCGGCGCACGCGCACGGGGCGAGCGTCGATCGCGATGTCGCCGCGCACGCCGCGCGCGAGGCCGAACAGCGCGCGGATCACGTCCTTGCCGCCCGAGCCGAGCACGCCCGTCAGCCCGACGACTTCGCCGCGCCGCACCGTGAGCGACACCGGGCCGAAGCGGCCGGGCAGTGCGAGGTCGCGGGCTTCGAGCGCGATCGCGCCCGGCGCGCGCGGCGCGGCGCGCCCGCCGGGCTGCGCGGGGGCGGAGCCGGTTGGCGCGTCGGGCCGGGCGTCGGCCTGGATGCCGTCGCCCGCGCCGGCGCGGGCGACGGGATGCGGCGCGCCGATCATCGCGGCGACGAGCGCGTCGCGCGATACGTCGCGCGCGTCGAAGTGCGCGACGTCGGCGCCGTCGCGCAGCACGCTCACGCGATCGCACACGCGCGCGATCTCGTTCAGGTAATGCGACACGTAGAGGATCGTGTGCCCGTCGGCGCGCAGCCACTCGATCGTCTGCAGCAGCCGGTCGACCTCGCTCGACACGAGCGCCGCGGTCGGCTCGTCGAACACGAGGATCTCGTGGCGCCCGATCAGCGCGCGCGTGATCTGCACGATCTGCTGCTCGGCAACGGACAGCTCGCCGATCAGCCGATCGGGCGGCAGATCGACGCCGAATTGCGCGTGCAGCACCGCGCGACAGTCGCGGCGCATCCGCCCGACGTCGAGCGGCAGCAGGCGGGCGAGCCGCGACGCGCGGCCGCCGAGCGTCGGCGGGTGCGGGAAGAACAGCGCCTCGGCGACCGTAAACGTCGCGGGCAGCAGCCGCTCCTGGTGGATGAAGCCGATTCCCGCGGCGCGGCGGCGGGCGAAGCCGCCATCGGAGACGGAACCGGCGCCGCCCGCGGCGAGCGGCGCGCCGCCGACCGCGATCTCGCCTTCGTCCGGCGCGTGCAGGCCCGCGAGGATCTTGACGAGCGTCGACTTGCCCGCGCCGTTCTGGCCGATCAGCCCGTGCACGGTGCCGCGCGGCACCGCGAGAGACGCGCAGCGCAGCGCGGCGACGCCGCCGAAGCGCTTGACGACGCGCCGCACGTCGAGCGCGAGCGGCGCGTCGGCGGCGCCGTGGGTGGCCGCGGGCGTGGAGGCGGACGCCGCGGACATCGGGGGCGCCGCCGTCATCGCCGCACGACTTCGGCGGCGGCGGACGTCTGCCCGAGCGTGCGCGGCGCGCCGCCCGCGTCGTCCTTCGTGACGAGCACCGACGGCACGAACGTATACGCGGGCAGCGACCGGTCGCCCGCCAGATAGCGCGCGACGTTGCGCACCGCGGTGCGGCCGATCAGCGCCGGCTGCTGCGCGACGACGGCCGCCGCGCTCGATTTCGGATTCTTCACGAGCGCGACCGCCTCGGGGCTGCCGTCGACCGCGTACGTGCGGATCTCGCCGCGGCCGGCCGCGTCGACCGCCTGCGTCGCGCCGACCTGCGGAATGTCCCACGCGGCCCAGATCGCCGAAATCGAGCCTTTCGGATATTTCTGCAGCAACTGGCTCACCTGCGCATACGCGTTCTGCGCGGTGTTCGGGATCACGTCGCGCAGTTCGGGCTCGATGATCCTCACCTTCGGATACCACTTCAGCACCGCTTTCAACTGGTCGTAGCGGATCGCGCACACGGGCACGCCGTAGAAGCCGTTGAACACGAGGATGTTGCCTTCGCCGCGGATGTCGTTGACGAGCTTCAGCGCAAGCTGCGAGCCGATCACGAAGTTGTCCGACGTGACGACGTTCACGCTCGACGGCGAAGCCGTGTCGATCGTGAAGAGCGGGATGCCCGCCTGCCGGATTTTCCGGAGCCACGGCTCGAGCACGGAGGCGGTGCCGAGCTGCTCGATGATCGCATCGGGCTTCTGCGCGATCAGCGTCTGGATCTGCGCGATCTGGCGGCTGTCGTTGCGGCCGGCGTCGAGTGCGATCGGCGTGCCGCCGAGGCGCTTCACTTCGTCGACGGCGCCCTGGTATGCCTGCAAGTCCCAGTAATGATCGGTGCCGGCCGCCGTGATGCCGATCCGCTTGCCGGCGAGCGGCAGCGGCGCGTGGCCGGACGGGCCGGGCGGCGCACCGGCGGTAGCGGCGGACGCGGAGGCGATGCCGATCGCGAGCGCGGCGGCGAACAGCGTGGACAACAGGCGGGCGAGCGGAGCAAGCGGGCGTGACATGATTCGTGGGCGCGGGATGCGGACAGTGAGACGAACGAACGATTCTGTGCAACAGCGCCGGCGAAGGGAACGATGGATTCGTGCTTTGGTTATGGGATTGCCGCAAATGCTCGGGCCGCACAAGCAAAGATGCGCAGCGGGAATCGGCGGCGCGGTGGACGGCTTCGCGGACGAGGTCGATGTCGGTGATCGGTGTGAACCCTCGATCGTCATCTCGATTTTGTCGGTGCAATGAAAAATAAACTTCAGCGGAATGCCAAATAAATCGAGCGGCGCACCGTTAAATCGAATGGGCTTGATTGCAGGCGAGCCGGAAAATGTCGGCGATTGCAAAGAATCCGATAAAGCAAAATCCTCCGTGAGTGCTTCCGGAATGACCGGATCCCGCGCCAGACGTGCTGGAAAACCCGTATGAACAGCCCGCGCGCGGGTGATTCGGCGAAGATCGCACGGTTCGTTTTGACGAGAGATTCGCAAACGATTGCATTTGACGGAGTCGGGAAAATCGTCGTCTCGATTTTCGAACAATTAACCTAATTTTTAGATTCGGCGTGCGGGTGCGCGGCGGCAGCGTGATAAGCTCGACCCACATAAAAGCAGTGCGCGACGAACAGGGGGGCGCGATGGAGCACGAGGTCCGACCATCGATGGCCACGACGCGGCGGCACGGCGCCACGGCCGCGCTGGCGGCGGCCGCCCGTCCGTGCGCCGCGCCCCGGGCCGCCGGTTTCTGCGGCATCCTGATCGAAGTGTTCGCGCGCGTCGTCGCGGCGCTCGCGCTCGGGGTTTTCGCGTATGCGGCGTACACGCAGTGGCGGCTCGATCCGTCGCGCATCACGCTGATCCTGCTCGCGGTCTCGACGACGCTGACGGTCGGCCTGTCGCTGTTCGCCGAGCCGCCGAAAAAGCGCGACTGGAGCCCGCTCGCGCTGTTCTTCTCGCTCGGCGGCACCTTCTACTATCTCGTCTTCCAGCTCACCGCGAGCCGGCAACTGATTCCGGAAACGGCGGGCGCGGCGATCCAGTTGTTCGGCCTGTTCTGGCAACTGTTCGCGAAGGTGTCGCTGAGAAAATCGTTCGGCATCCTGCCGGCGAATCGCGGCGTCGTCTCGCGCGGCGCGTACCGGTTCGTCCGGCATCCGATGTATCTCGGCTACCTGATCATCGACGCAGGCTTCCTGCTCACGAACTTCAGCGCGCGCAACCTGATCGCGGTCGCGCTGCAGATCGGATTGCAGGTCGGCCGGATTCGTCGCGAGGAGCGGCTCTTGTCCGAGGACGCCGCGTATCGCGCCTACAGGCGCTCGGTCCGCTACCGGGTGATTCCGGGCCTGTTCTGAGCAGACCGCCGCGCCTCTGCATCGGCCGGCCCGATCGGACGCCTACCAGAAATGCTAGGTTCGCGAGGCGGACGATGGCCTAGTATTCGAACTGGCTTCACGGGCTGGCGGGGCGCGTTCCGGCGGGCCGGCGCCGCCAGCCGCCGCAACCCGGCCCGCCTGGGAGATGCGACATGGCTTACAAGAATCTCGTCAATCAAAGTGGATTGCCGCTCAACATCGAGCTGGTGACTCGCCAGGGTTCCGATCCCAGCCAATCCGGCTCGACGATCGCCGTATCGTTGGCCGTCAACGGAAAGCAGACGGTCGAATATGGCAACAACCAGAATCCGTACCTGAACGGGCTCGTCATCACGGCGGCGGCGAACGGCGCGTTCGCGAACGGCTCGCAGATCGTGACGACGCGCGGCAGCACGTGGGACAACGTGCTGAACACCAACAACACGCTGACGTTCAGCGGCGCGGGCGGCCTGAACGTCGTCGGCAGCAACACCTGACGCCGGCGCGCTAGCGGTCGGCCCGCCCGCCGCACGCACGGGCGACGGGCGGGCATGCGCGGCGTTCCGCGACGCGTCGCGCGCCGACGTCCGTCATGCCGCCTTTTCCTGATCTTCCCGCGTGCCGGGTCCCGTGCCGATCTGCCAGACGTACGGCGGCTCGGTCCCGTTGACGGCGCGATCTCCGACGATCCTCGCCTTGTAGACGAGCGGATTGTGCGACGCGACCGTGCGCGCGTTGCGCCAGTGACGATCGAGCGCCTTCGTCGCGCTGATCGCCGATGCGCCGAGCGCGTCGAACAGATGCGTCGCCGCGCGCAGCACGAGCTCCGACACCACCAGTTGCCCTTGCGCCGATTCAATTTCGGCCGCGACGTTCGCATCGTGCACGGCGGCCGCGTCGCCGCCGGCGTGCGCTTCGTAAGCGCGTTGCGACGGCTGCGCGGCGCGCAGCGCGATCGCCTCGGCCGCGTACGCCCACGCCGAGATTTCGCCGACGACCTGCAGGATCTGCGCGTCGTCGCTCACGCGCGGCGCGTTGCCGTGGCTGTAGATCCGCTTGCGCCCGCGCACGAACGCGCTCGCGTCGCGCTCGACCGCGCGGCCGATGCCGGCGAGTGTCGCGAGGTGGAACAACTGATAGAACGCGGTCTGGTACTTGAAGCGCCGCGCGAAATCGACGACGTTCGCTTCGTCGACGTGCGCATCGACGAAGCGCGTCGTGCCGCTGCCCGTCGTCGCCTGGCCGAAGCCGTCCCAGTCGTCGTCGCGGATCACGCCGTCCTGATGCGTCGCGACGGCGGCGATCACCGGGCTGCCGTCGTCCGCGCGCTGCGCGTAGACATCGATCCAGTCGGCGAAGATCGCCCCTGTGCTGTAGTACTTCTCGCCGTTCACGACCCAGCGGCCGTCGCGCTTCGCCACCTTCGTGCGCACTTCGCCGAGCGCGACGTCGCCGACCTCCGTCCACGCGTTGCCGACGAGCTGGCCGCTTGCGAAGCGGTCGAACCACGCCTGCCGCGCGGGGCCGGCCGGCGCGTTCAGCCAGTCCTCGACGAACGCGAAATGGCCGCGCAGCGCCTGCGGGAGATTCGAATCGGCGGCCGCGAGCTCGATCAGCAATTCAAAAAGCTGCGGGATCGACGCGCCGGCGCCGCCCGCGTGCACGGGCACGCGCACCGCGCCGAATCCGGCTTCCTTCAGCCAGCGAATCGGCTCGTGCGGCAGCGCGCGCGTGCGGTCGCGCTCGATCGCGCCTTCGGCGATGCGCGCGAAGATCGGCCGGAAGCGGGCTGTGAGCGACGCGTAATCGGCGCCGGTCGAGATCGCCGGATCGGCAGGGGCGTGAGACATGGCTGAGTCCTCGGGTGAGTGAACGGAAAGTGATTCGACGCAAGGCGGGCGATTCGCGCGCGTTGCATCGGCGCGGGGCGGTCGGCGGCGGTCGTTCGCTGCGCGAATGCCGAACGCAGCCGCCATGCCGCCTACGCCGCTTCTCGCACGCGCGTCCGATCGCCTTCGGGATGCGCGTCGACATCGACATCGCGCGCGGTCGGCTCGAAGCGAATCGCCGCCAGAAACACGATCGGCACGAACGCGGCGATCGACACGATCCAGAACATGCCGGTGCCGAGGCGCGCGTTGAGGATCGGCAGCACGAACAGCGCGAACGCGCTGCCGATGCCTGTCAGCGCGCGCGCGAAGCCGAGCCCCGTGCCGCGAATCGACGTCGGATACGACAGCGCCGGATAGATCATCATCTGCGCGCCGGGGCCGAAGCCCTCGGCGAACAGCCACAGACCGAGCATCAGCACCGCGGCGCCGATCCCGAGCGCGGTCTGCGGATGGCCGAGCAGCGCGAGCGCGACGAGCGCCGCGACCTGCAGCGCGAAACCCGCGATCGCGACGCGCCGCGACGGCAGCCGGTACGCGAGCCGCATCCCGAGCAGCCCGCCCGAGAGCGCACCCGACGCGTTGATGAGGCGCGAGACGTCGCTCGCGGAGCGGATCGGTGTCGAGATCGGCGCGTCGAGATCGAGTGTGCTCAAGGGGGAAGCTCTTCGGTTGGGTCGGTTCGCATGGCAAGTCGCAGTTATACGAAGATACGAAGCGGGCCCGTAAAACACAAAGAAGCAGTTCGCGATTCGTTATGAAACGCGGCGCGATAAGCAATCGACGGGGAAGGGCGGATGAGGGAAGGGCGGTGAGGCGATGACGGCGAACCGCTGGCCGTCGGGCCGCGAATCGGCACGATCGGACGTGGGCGCGGCATGCAGCGCAAGCCTGCTGATTCAGCGCTGCAACCGGGGAAAGATGCACGGATGCATCTTCACGTACAGCGTCTGATTCACGCACGGACGTCCCGCGTAGTCGACGACTGCGTTCGCCGGGCGTCGCGATTCGCTCGCCGGATTGTCGCCGCCGCCCCGCTCCGGCGAGGCGACGGACGGCCCCGCTGCGCCGGAGCGGGGCTCCTGGCGAAGCGGGGCGCAGGCTGCCAGCGCGATGCCGAACGCGATTGCGATGATCGGCGCTTTCATGATGCTCCTCTTGTTTCGTATCGTTCGATTCGGCCTCGACGCGGCTCGGTGGAGCGGTCGCGTCGATGTCGATGTGCGGACATGTTGCGTGCGCGCCGCTGCGCGAACGTGATCCGAACATGACGAGGATGTCGCCGAAGCAGGACGTGCGATAGGCGCGGGTGCTTCGGCAATGCGGCGCGCGCATCAAAAAAAGGCCGGACAGGGGAACTGTCCGGCCAAAGAGCGATAGCACCTGCTGGTGCCAATGCGCCTCGCGTGCTCGAGGGGAACCCAGAACCTCGGTCCAATTTCGTCTGAGCGGCGATCTTGGAATGCAGATGCTACGGGATCGTCGCAGCGCCACGCTGACGCGAACGTGACATTTCCGTCATCGAATCGATGTCGCGTAGCGCGCAGATGACGGATTTGTCATCGCACGCTCATGGCTGCGTACCGTCCGACGGTCAAAGTGGAGGCTACTGTCGCCCGACAGGGATCTACTCGATGGAGCACTCGCGATGAACACGAAAAAACTGATGGCATGGGCCGCCGCCGCGGCGCTGACGACGCTGGCCGTCTCGCCCGCCGCATTCGCGCAAGGCAAGACGCGCGACGAGGTTCGGCAGGAACTGATTCGCGCGCAGCACGAGGGCATCGTGCCCGCCGGCAAGAACGACTATCCGCCGAGCGAGGCGCTCGTCCAGCGCAACCAGGAGCTGCACGCGATCTCGGTGCACAACGGCAAGAGCAGCCTCGCGCTCGATCAGCACGATCGGGCCGTCGCGCGCTGACGCGCGGGCGAACGGCGCAGGGCGGGCGGCGCGCCCGGTCAAGCCGCGTGCGCGGGAAATGTCAGCCAGAACGTCGTGCACACGTGCGGCTCGCTGTCGACGCCGCACGTGCCGCCGTGGTTTTCCATGATCGAGCGCACGATCGCGAGGCCGAGCCCGGTGCCCGACGCCGAGTTGTGCCGCGCCGGATCGACGCGATAGAACCGCTCGAAGATCCGCTCGCGGTGTTGCGGCTCAATGCCGTGGCCAGTGTCCGATACGCGGACCGTCGTCGCGCTGGCGGTCTGCGTGCAGTCGATCGTGATCGTCGAGCCGCGCGGCGCGTGATTGAGCGCGTTGCTGATCAGGTTGCTGAGCGCGCGGTGATAGAGCAGCGCGTCCGCCCGCACGCCGGCCTTGCCGCGCACGACGATGCTCACCTCCGCGTCTTCTGCCATCGGCTCGTAATAGCCGGCGACGCGCCCGGCCTCCGCCGCCGCGTCGAGCGTGCGGATCGCCAGATGGCGCTGAGCGTTGTCGGAGCGCGCGAGGAACAGCATGTCCTCGATCATCCGCGACAGACGCTGATATTCGTCGATGCTCGATTCGATCACGTCGCGGTACTCGTCGGCCGTGCGCGGCTTCGACAGCGCGACCTGCGCCTCGGCGAGCAGGTTCGTGAGCGGCGTGCGCATGTCGTGCGCGAGATTCGACGAGAACTGGCTCAGCCGGACGAACGATTCGTCGAGGCGCTTGAGCATCCCGTTGAACGCATGCTCCATCTCCTTGAGCTCGCCCGACGTATCGAGCTCCGGCAGCGGCTGCGCGAGCCGGCTCGACGACATCTGCTCGGCGCGCGCGACGAGCCGCCGCAACGGGCTCAGGCCGAGCATCGCGATGCCGTAGGCGAGCGCCGCCGTCAGCACGACGGCGAGCACCTCGATCACGACGACCGTGTAAGCATACGCGCGCAACAGCGCACGGTCGTTCTTGCCGTCGTACTGCACGACGACGCGCGCGGTGCGCGTCCCGGCGCCGCGCAGCGGCGCGTCGCCCGCGAGATAGCCGAACGTCGTGCCGGCGGGCGCCGCGCGCGGCGCGACGAAGCCGCGTGTCGCGAACAGCAACCGGCCGCCGGTATCGTAGATCGCGAGATCCAGATTCTGGTGGCCGTGCAATTGATCGACCCATAGATCCGATTTGCGCGGGATGTCGTCGACGTTCTCGACGTTCGCGAGATGCGTGCGCATCGCCGCGAGCGTCGCGGACATTTCGTGCGACGACATGTCCGCGAGCCGGTTGTGCAGCGCGCTGTAGAGCGCGATGCCGCTCAGCGCGAGCGTCGCCGCGGTCGACAGGATGATGAGCGCCGTCAGGCGCGCGCGCAGCGTGCGGGGCAACAGGCGTCTGATCATCGGCCGGGCGCGCTCCCGCCCCTGACTTCGAGCACGTAGCCCATCCCGCGCACCGTGTGGATCAGCTTCGGCTCGTACGCGTCGTCGATCTTCGCGCGCAGCCGGCGGATCGCCGCGTCCACGACGTTCGTATCGCTGTTGAAGTTCATGTCCCACACCTGCGACGCGATTGTCGCGCGCGGCAGGATCTCGCCCTCGCGGCGCATCAGCAGCCACAGCAGCGCGAACTCCTTCGCGGTCAGCAGCACGACGTCGCCCTGGCGCGTGGCCTTGCGCCGCGTCAGGTCGAGTTCCAGGTCCGCGATCCTGAGGACCGTCGATTCGCGCGCCTGCCCGCGGCGCAGGATCGAGCGCACGCGCGCGACCAGCTCGACGAAATCGAACGGCTTGACGACGTAATCGTCCGCGCCGAGCTCGAGCCCCTTCACGCGGTCGCCCACGTCGTCGCTCGCGGTCAGGAACAGCACGGGCGTCGAGCGCTCGCGCCGCAGCCGCTCGAGCACGGTCCAGCCGTCGTGGCCGGGCAGCATCACGTCGAGGATGATCAGGTCGTATTCCTCGGTCTCGGCCTGATGCAGGCCCGTCACGCCGTCCTCGACCCAGTCCGCGACGAAGCCCGCCTCGGTCAGCCCCTTGCGCAGGTACATGCCGGTCTTCGGCTCGTCTTCCACGATCAGTATTCGCATCCGGATTCACCTCGATGATTCGCGCCGACGGCGCAGCACGGCCGCGGGCTCGAGCCCCGCGAGCCGGTCGATAAGACGTTCGCTAAGCGTCGCGCGCAGCGACGCCGAGTGCGCCACCCGATAGAGTACCGGCAAAACGAGCAGCGTCAGCGCGGTCGACGACAGGATGCCGCCGATCACGACGGTGGCGAGCGGGCGCTGCACCTCCGCGCCCGTGCCCGTGGCGAGCGCCATCGGCAGGAAGCCGAGCGACGCGACGAGCGCCGTCATCAGCACCGGCCGCAGCCGCGTGAGCGCGCCGTCGCGCACGGCGGCGTCGAGCGGCACGCCTTCGTCGCGCAGGTTGCGGATGAACGAGATCATCACGAGGCCGTTGAGCACCGCGACGCCCGACAGCGCGATGAAGCCGACCGCGGCCGTGATCGACAGCGGAATCCCGCGCAGCCACAGCGACGCGACGCCGCCCGTCAGCGCGAACGGGATGCCGGTGAACACGAGCAGGCCGTCCTTCGCGTTGTTGAACATCACGAACAGCAGCACGAACACCATCGCGAGCGCGAGCGGCACGACGATCTTCAGGCGCTCGCTCGCGCTTTGCAACTGCTCGAACTGGCCGCCCCACGACAGCCAGTAGCCGGCCGGCACCTGGACGTCGGCCGCGATCCGCTCGCGCGCGTCGGCGACGAACGAGCCGACGTCGCGCCCGCGCACGTTCGCGCTCACGACGACGCGGCGCTTGCCGTCCTCGCGGCTGATCTGGTTCGGCCCGGGCGAGACGTCGACCGTCGCGAGCTCGGCGAGCGGCACGTAAGGCGCCTGGACGACCGGGCCGCTCGCGCCCGCCGGCGCGGGGAAGGGCAGCGCGATCGGCAGCCGCTTGATGGCCTCGACATCGGTGCGCAGCTCGTCGGGCAGCCGCACGACGATGTCGAAGCGGCGATCGCCCTGGAACAGCAGGCCCGCCTTGCGCCCGCCGACCGCCGCGGCAACCGCGTCCTGCACGTCGCCCACCGTCACGCCGTAGCGCGCGAGCTTGTCGCGATCGAGGTTGACGGTCAGCACGGGCAGGCCCGTCGTCTGCTCGACCTTCACCTCGGACGCGCCCGGCACCTTCTGCAGCGCGGCGGCGATCCGCTCGCCCGTCGCGTCGAGCACCGCCATGTCGTCGCCGAAGATCTTGACCGCGACATCGCTGCGCACGCCGGAGATCAGCTCGTTGAAGCGCAACTGGATCGGCTGCGAGAACTCGTACGCGTTGCCGGGCAGCTCGGCGAGCACCGCCTCGATTTCCTGGCGCAGCGTGTCGCGCGACTTGCGCGGATTCGGCCACTGGTCGACGGGCTTGAGCATGATGTAGCCGTCGGACAGGTTCGGCGGCATCGGATCGGCGGCGATCTCCGCGGTGCCGGTGCGCGCGAACACGCGTTCGATCTCGGGGAAGCGCGCCTTCAGCGCCTTCTCGATCGACTGCTGCATCGCGACCGACTGCGTGAGGCTCGTGCCCGGAATGCGCTGCGCGGACACCGCGAGGTCGCCTTCGTTCAGGCTCGGGATGAACTCGCTGCCGAGCCGTGTGGCGAGCACGAGCGCGAGCGCGACGACGGCCGCCGCGCCCGCGAGCACCTGCCTGGGCCGCGCGACGAACGCGTCGAGCGCGGGCGCGTACAGGCGCTTGGCGGCGCTCATCAGCCGGTTTTCCTTTTCCTCGATGCGGCGGCCGATGAAGAGCGCGACCGCGGCCGGAATGAACGTGACGGTGAGCGCCATCGCGGCCGCGAGCGCCATCACGACGGTGAGCGCCATCGGATGGAACATCTTGCCCTCGACGCCCGTCAACGCGAAGATCGGCAGATAGACGACCATGATGATCAGTTGCCCGAAGATCAGCGCGCGGCGCGCTTCCTGCGACGCGGCGAACACCTCGGCGAAGCGCTCGTCGCGCGTGAGCGGGCGGCCCGCCGCGTGCTGCGCGTGCGCGAGCCGGCGGATGCAGTTCTCGACGATCACGACCGCGCCGTCGACGATGATGCCGAAATCGAGCGCGCCGAGGCTCATCAGGTTCGCGCTGACCTTCGCGTTGACCATGCCGATGAACGTCATCAGCATCGACAGCGGAATGACGAGCGCGGTGATCACCGCCGCGCGGATGTTGCCGAGGAACAGGAAGAGGATCGCGATCACGAGCACCGCGCCTTCGAGCAGGTTCTTCTTGACCGTCTGCACGGCCTTCTCGACGAGCACCGTGCGGTCGTACACGGGAATCGCGCGCACGCCGGCGGGCAGCGTGCGGTTCACGTCGGCCATCTTCGCGGCCACCGCCTTCGCGACCGCGCGGCTGTTCTCGCCCATCAGCATGAACACGGTGCCGAGCACGACTTCCTCGCCGTTGGCCGTCGCGGCGCCCGTGCGCAGCTCGCGGCCGATGTCGACTGCGCCGACGTCCTTCACCCGCACCGGCACGCCGCCCACGTTCGTGAGCACGATGTTCGCGATGTCGTCGACCGAGCGCGCCTGGCCCGGCACGCGCACGAGGTACTGCTCGCCGCGCTTTTCGATGTAGCCCGCGCCGACGTTGTCGTTGTTGCGCTCGAGCGCGCGCACGACGTCGGCGAGCGTGAGCCCGTACGACATCAGCTTCGTCGGGTTCGGCGCGACGCGGTATTCCTTCACGTAGCCGCCGATCGAGTTCACCTCGGTCACGCCCGGCACGTTGCGCAACTGCGGGCGCACGACCCAGTCCTGCAGCTCGCGCAGGTCGGCGCTCGTGTAGCGCGCGCCGTCCGGCTTGCGCGCGGCCGCCTCCGCTTCGACGGTCCACAGGTAGATCTCGCCCAGGCCCGTCGACGTCGGCCCCATCGCGGGCGCGACGCCGGGCGGCAGCTTGTCCTTCGCCTCCTGAATGCGCTCGTTGACGAGCTGGCGCGCGAAGTAGATGTCGGTGCCGTCCCTGAAGATCACGGTGACCTGCGACAGCCCGTAGCGCGAGATCGATCGCGTTTGCTCGAGGTTCGGCAGGCCGGCCATCGCGGTCTCGACCGGATACGTGATGCGCTGCTCGGCCTCGAGCGGCGAGTAGCCGGGCGCGGACGTGTTGATCTGAACCTGGACGTTCGTGATGTCGGGCACCGCGTCGATCGGCAGCTTCTGGTAACTGTAGACACCGAGCGACGCAGCCGCGGCGATCGCGAGCATCACGAGCCAGCGGTGCGCGATCGCAAAGCGGATCAGGCGCTCGAACATGGTGGCGGTCCTCTGGAATGCGAAGAAAACGATGCGCGCCGACGCGAGGCGCAAGGCGCAGCGGCGAGCGGCGCGAGCGGCGCGTCAGTGCTCGTCGGCGACGCCCTTGCCGAGCTCCGCCTTCAGCACGAAGCTGTTCGCGGCGGCGTAGGTCTGGCCGGGCGCGAGGCCCTTGACGACCTCCACCGTCTTGTCGTCGCGCCGGCCCGTCTCGATCGCCTGCGCGACGAAACCCTTCGGCGTTCGAACGAACACGGCGGGCGCGCCGTCGACGTCCTGCAGCGCGTCGCTCGCCACGGCGACGGGCACGTTCTGCGTGCCGGCGTCCACCGTCACGTTGACGAACATTCCGGGCCGCCACGCGCCGTCGGGATTCGGCAGCACGACGCGCGCGGGCGCGGTGCGGGTCTGCTCGCCGAGCAGCGCGCCGACATACGCGATCGGCCCGCCCGATTTCGATTCGAACGCGGCCGCGCTGACGCTCGCGTGGCGGCCGACGCGCACGTCGTTCAGGCGCTGCGCGGGCACGGCCATTTCGGCCCACACCGACGACAGATCGGACACGACGAATACGTTCGCATCGGCCGCGATCGCCTCGCCGGGCGCGATGTGCTTCTCGACGATCGTGCCCGCGAACGGCGCGCGCAGCTCGTAGCGGTTGAGCGCGCCGGGCGCGGCGCGCGCGTTCAGCGCGGCGAGCTTCTGCCGCGCGTTCGCCGCGGCGATTTCCGCCTCGCGCAATTGCACCTGCGCCTGCAGGTAATCCTGCTCCGCAGAGATGCGCTCCTCCCACAAGGTCTTTTCGCGCGCGTACGACGTGCGCGCGGCCTGCAGCCGGCGCTCCGCCGTCATCAGCTCGCTGCGCCGGTCGGCGAGATCCGCGCTCGCGATCACGGCGAGCAGTTGCCCTTGCCTGACGTGCTCGCCGATCGACACGGCGACCCGCTCGACGATCCCCGCGACGCGCGGCACGACGTGCGCGGTGCGGTCCTCGTTGAACTTGATCTCGCCGGGCAACTGGAAGCTCGTGACGATCTGCGCGGGGGCCGCGCGCGCGACGCCGATCTTCGCCGCGCCGATCTGCCCGTCGTTCAGCGCGATCGCGCCGTCCGCGCGCGAGAACGGGAACGACGCGCGGCGCGCGCCGACCTTCACGTCGATCGACGCGTCGAACACGTGCGGCTTCGCGATCGGCTGCGCCGACGTGTATTTCGCGCCGGCCTGCGTGAACTGCAACGCGATGCGGCCGCCGTCGTGGCGGGTCAGCGTGCCGGAGACAGTTGCGCCTTTGTCGACGGGCTTGCCGTCGACGAACGGATAGACGACGAGGCGCGCATCGTCCGGCTTCTCGGACAGCGCGATTTCGGCGGACAGCGCGCCTTGCGCGCGCATCGCGCCGCCGTGCGGCCCGGTTGCGCCGGATGCGGCAGCGGCGGCGCCGGCCCCGGAGGCCGCCGACGTGGACGGCGCGGACGGCGAGCGCGCGAGCGCCAGCGCGATGGCGAGGACGCCGGCCGCGGCCGCGCCGGCGACGATCAGTTGCGTGCGTTGCATGGCGAGTTATTCAGCGAAGTTGGGCGAGGGGGCGGGCGGCGTCGCGCGCCGGCGCGCCGATGACGCGCTCGATATCGGCAAACGACTGATGCGCGTCGGCGAGCGCCTGCACGTAGCGCGACTGCGCGTCGAACAGCGTGCGCTGCGCGTCGAGCACGTCGAGGAAGCTGAACTTGCCGAGCTGGTAGCCGCGCGACATCGCGTCGAGCGACTGCCGCGCGGCGGGCAGCACGTCGGCCTTCAGCCGCCGCGCTTCGCTCGTCGAGCGCTCGTAGTTCGCGTAGGCTTGCGCGAGATCGAGCCGCAGGCGCGCGCGCTCGGCGTCGAAATCGGCGTTCGCTTTCGCGGCCTGGTGGACGGCTTCGAGAATCGCGCCCCTGTTCGTATCGAAGAGCGGCAGCGGAATCGACACGCCGACGACCGCCTGATTGTCCGGCGCGCCGCCCGTGACGACGTGCTTGACGCCCGCGCTGACGGTGATGTCCGGCACGCGCTTCGCGCGCTCGATCGCGATCTGCGCGTTCGTGCGCAGCATGTCGGCCTTCGCCGCGCGCGCTTGCGGCGCGTCGTCGAGCCGGCCGAGCAATTGCGGCAGCGGCTCGACGCCCGGCAACGCGTCGAGATCGCCCGACGCGACGCGGCCGCGCACGTCCGCGCTGCGCGTCGCGTTCGCGAGCCGCGCGAGCGCCGCCGACACGCGCGTTTGCGCATTCGACAGATCGATCTGCGCGGCCGTCTGCGCGACGCGCGCCTTCGTCGCCTCGACGGGCGACACCTTGCCGGCGCGGGCGCGCTTGTCGGCCATGTCGGCCGAGCGCGCGGCGATCGCGGCGGATTCCTCCGCCACTTGCAACTGCCGCTGCGCGGCGAGCACGCCGTAGAACGCGCCCGTCACGTCGGCGCGCAGCGCGGCCGCGCGGCCGTCGAGCGACGCGAGCGCGAATGCGCGGCCATACGACGCGGCGTCGATGCGCGAGCGCCGCTTGCCGCCGAGCTCGATCGTCTGGCTGACGAGGCCCGTCGTCGTCCGCTCCCGCCGGTCGAAGCCTTCCTGCAGGAACGACACGGTCGGATTCGGCCGCGCGCCCGCCTGGACGAGCGCGCCGACGGACGCGTCGGCGCCGGATTGCGCGCTTTTCAGCAGCGGATTGTTCGCCGCGGCGAGAGTCAGCGCATCGTCAAGCGACAGCGCGGGCGAAGCGGCGGATGACGCCGAAGTCGACGCAAGCGGCGCGGGGAACGCCGAACGCGCAGCGGGCACGGAGGACGCGCGGGCGTCGGACGATGCGGCGGCCTGGCGGTCGGGCGCGGATGAGGCCGGCGCGGGCTGCGCTTGCGCCGCCGACGCCGTGATCGCAGCCGACACGAGTGCGGCGAAGATACGCTTGGGCATGAGTGATCGGGTTCCGGTGAAACGCGATCGATGCTACGGGCGTGCCGCAATGCAAACATGAGGCGAGCATGACATTTTTGTCACGTTCGCGACGGCGGGTTCGCGCCCGGCGCGCTGCGGTCTCGCTGCGACAGCGTCGCGCGGGCCGACGGGCAGCCGGATGCGCAGCCGCTCGACGGCGCGTCGCGATGCGGCTGTTGCCGGGGCGTCTCCGCGCGAATCGGCTTGCGCTCCTTGAACACGCGCTCGGGCATTCCGTGCGCGAACGCGGATGATGCGGCGAAGGCGAAGAGCGCCGCGAAGGCCGTGGATGTTGCTCGTTTCATCGAATATCTCGCTCGGGTAGTGTCGCCGCAACGGCGGACCCGTTCAGTGTGACGACAGAGCGGAGCGCGGCGATGACCGCGAGGTGACAAGTCCGTCAGGAAGGCGGCGCGGCGCGCGGATCGTGCGGGTTTCGGCGGCGGGCCGAATCGCTTCCGTTTGTTTCCGATCGCTGCCTGGAAAGCGCGCCGGCCTCGTTCGATCGCGACGCGGTCAGCACCCGCCCCGGCAGTCGGCCACGCCGAACGCGATCAGATTCCCGGCGACTTCGCGCAGCAGATGCTGCGTGAGCGCGCCGGCGCCGCCTTGAGCGAGACGAAGCAGTTCGATGAGATCTTGCGCAGCGAGGCTCATGTTGGTCTCCTTCACCGCGGCGCCTCTCGAGCGCCGCCGCAGAACATGAAATTCTCTTTGTTGTGACCCAAGTATCGTCGACGCAATGGGCCGTTCCAATCAGCGGGCGACGAACTTCGAGTCATCCGGCGCGGCTGTTTGTCGGTGATTTCCTACGCCATGCCCGGCGGAAATCGGGAAGCGCAGAGCGGGGCGGAGAGCGCGCTCACGCGCCCGCGCGCCGGCGCTTGCGATATAGTTCCCGCACACACGGCTACGGCGCGCACGCGCAACCTGACAGCATGATGACGATTTTGGCGTGGTGGAAGGAGTACAGGAAGCTGATCGCCTTCCTGTTCTTCATGGTGGTCTTTCGCAGCGCGGTGGCCGACTGGAACGTCGTGCCGGGCGGATCGATGTTGCCGACGATCAGGCTCGGAGACCGCATCTTCGTCGACAAGCTCGCCTATGACCTGCGCGTGCCGTTCACGCACGTTCGCGTCGCGCATCTGGGCGATCCGCAGCGCGGCGACATCGTGACCGTCGATTCGTCGGCCGCGCACGAACTGCTCGTCAAGCGCGTGATCGGGCTGCCCGGCGACGTCGTCGAGATGCGCGACAACGTGCTGTACATCGACGGCAAGCGGGTGCGCTACGCGCCGCTCGGCGCGAATCTGCTGTCGAGCGACGCGACTGCCCGGGGCGAATACCGGGCCGAGCGGCTGGCGGGCGCGACGCACGTCGTCCGTCTGTCTCCCGACGCGCCGAGCCCGCGCAGCTCGTTCGGGCCGGTGGTCGTGCCCAACGGCGCTTACCTGATGCTCGGCGACAACCGCGACGACAGCGCGGACTCCCGCTATTACGGCTTCTTCCCGCGCGACGAGATCATGGGGCGCACGCGCCGCGTGGCGTTCTCGCTCGATCCATCGCGATTCTATCTGCCGCGAATCGGGCGGTTCGGCGCACGCCTCGACGGCCCGCTCGGCTGATCGGAATCGAGCCGGCGCGCGGCAAGCGCGCCCGGCTCGCCATCCGGTGACGCGCGGCGGCTACGCCTTGTAGCCGATGCTGCGCAGCAGTTCCTTCCGCCAGCGCACGTCCTCGTCGTTTTCGACGCCGAGCGGCGGAAAGCCGTCGACAACGCCGAGAATGGCGCGTCCCTGATTGGACTGCGCGACGATGACCTCGGTCGGATTCGCGGTCGCGCAGAAAATCCGGCAGACCTCGGGCACCGCCTTGATCGCGTTCAGCACGTTGAGCGGATAGAAGCCGTCGCCGAGAAAGACGAGAAAGCAATGGCCGGCGCCGATCGCGGTCGCGTTCCGGCAAGCGAGCTCGGTCAGCGCGCCGTCGGTGCCGGAATGGCGCACGAGGCGCTTGCCGGACGCCTCGCAGAACGCGAGGCCGAACCGGATGCCGGGCACGGCGCCGACGAGCGCCTCGTGGATGTCCTCGACCGACTTGATGAAATGCGTCTGGCCGAGAATGAAGTTCGTCGTCTCGGGCTTGTCGATCGCAACGGTGAGCAATTGCAGCATGTCGCACCTCGTTTCGTAGTGACGCGAGCGCCCGCGTGGACGCGCCGACGGGCGAGCGCCGCGGCGCAATCGCGTTCCGGCTCGTTTTCCAGCTTAGTACGCGGCGTCGGGCGACGAAAGCGCGGTGGCGGCCGGCGCGGTCATCTATCCTTGTGTGTAGGCCGCGCCACCTGCGGGGCCAAGCGCGCAAGGGCGGGGAAGGAGGAGCGATCATGGACGTGCGGCATGGTTTCGTCGACTGCGTGGGGCGCACGCCGCTGATCCGCCTGGCGAAGCTCAGCGCGCAGACGGGCTGCGAAATACTCGGCAAGGCCGAATTCATGAACCCGGGCGGGTCGGTCAAGGATCGCGCGGCGCGCTACATCATCGAAGACGCCGAGCGGCGGGGCGTGCTGAAGCCGGGCGGCACCGTCGTCGAGGGCACGGCGGGCAACACCGGCATCGGGCTCGCGCATCTGTGCGCGGCGCGCGGCTATCGCTGCGTGATCGTGATTCCGCAAACGCAATCGCCGGAAAAGATGGAAGTGCTGCGCACGCTCGGCGCGGACGTGCGAGCGGTGCCGGCCGCGCCCTACAAGGATCCGGACAACTATCAGAAGATCGCCGGGCGGCTCGCCGCCGAACTCGACAACGCGATCTGGGCCAACCAGTTCGACAACCTCGTCAATCGCCAGGCGCACTACGAGACGACCGGCCCGGAGATCTGGCGCGACACGGCCGGGACGGTCGACGCGTTCGTCTGCGCGACGGGAACGGGCGGCACGCTTGCGGGCGTGAGCCGCTACCTGAAGGAGCGCAATCCGGAGATCCGCATCGTGCTGGCGGATCCGCACGGAAGCGGGCTCTACAGCTACGTGAAGACGGGCGAGATCCGGGTCGAAGGCAATTCGATCACGGAAGGCATCGGTTCTAGCCGCGTGACGGCCAATCTGGAGGGCACGCCGATCGACGATGCGGTGCGCATCGACGATCTCGCTTGCGTGGCGATGGTTTACCGGCTGCTGCGCGAAGAGGGCCTGTACGTCGGCGGATCGAGCGGCATCAACGTCGCGGCGGCCGTCTGGCTGGCGCAGCAGATGGGGCCGGGGCACACGATCGTGACGTTGCTGTGCGACCGCGGCGACATCTACCGCACGCGGCTCTTCAACCGCGACTGGCTGCGGGAAAGAGGGCTGGAACCGACATAGATGCGGCGATGCGGGATTGTTCGGACGAGCGAACGCGACCTATGCTAGAAAGATCCTGCCAACCGGCGGAGATCAACGTTTATCAGACGGAGGTGTGCCATGTCGATGTCCGCCACCTTGCAGGACTGCCTGCGCCAGAAGGCTTCGCGATACGAAGTCATTCATCATCCGTACAGCCACTCGAACATGGAGGCGGCCGCGGCCGCGCATATTCCGGGCGATCGTCTCGCGAAGACCGTGCTGCTCGAAGATGCGCAGGGCTACGTGGCGGCCGTGCTGCCGACGACGCATGCGGTGCGGCTATCGGAGCTGTGGGCGAAGACCGGACGCCATCTTGTGCTCGCGAAGGAAGTCGAGCTGCGCGAACTGTTCAAGGATTGCGACGTGGGCGCGCTGCCGCCCGTATGCATGGCCTACGGGATGCAGACGTTCCTCGACGATAGCCTTGCGCAGCAGCCGGACGTGTATTTCGAGGCCGGCGATCACGAAGAGCTGGTCCACATGGATCGCGACGAGTTTCTTTCGCTGATGGACGAGGCGGAACGGGCGAGCTTCTCGCACAAGATTCAGGGGGTGGTTTCCTGACGGAAGTGAACGGCCGGGATGGATGCGGCTGGAGTTGGGGCTGAACGGCGGGCTGGGATGGGGAGTCTGTCGGCGCCTTTAATTTGACATAAGGTAAAAAGGGATCGCTAACTTTAGCTGGCGTTACACCTGCGGGACCAAGGCCCCGCAAGCGTTAGCGGGTAGCGCCAGCCACCGAAAACCCTGGAGGCCCTTGGAAAAAACTTCCAATGCATGAACCCAAATTGCCTTCGTGCGATCGTCGCGCGAGCTTTCGGCATGCGCGGTGGCGATCACTTCGAACGGATCGACGCCCAGAATTTCCGCAACGCGGATAGCTGTTTTCTCGTCGAACACTGATTGCTGGTTGCGGTACTTACTGACCGCGCCACGCGTCACCCCCAGCACTTTCGCTGCTGCGTAATCGGAGGGAAGGTCGAGGCGAGCTTTCACCGCGTCGAGCCAATCGACTGTCGTTTTCATAGACAACCCCTATCGAATCAAAGTCAACCCGGCGTCAAAGGTACTGCGACGCTTCACCAGATGCAACTGTCACTGTGCATGAGACGTATCAGCCGTTGACACGTTTCATCAAATGAGACTATTCTCCGCCTGTCGACACGGCAGCCGGTTCCCAACCCCGCCGGTGCTGGACTAGCTATCCAGCCGCCGGTCGACTTTCAAGCCGTAACCGTTCAAGGGGTTGAGAAAGGGGAAGTCAAATGCACGTTTCGCTGCAACAAACGCTTACACCTTCGGCGCTGGTGCGCCAGACGATCGAGCCGTATTTCCGTGCGTTCATGGACGCAATGATCGGATTAGTCCAAAAGTGGACGCAAATGCCGGCCGCGTTCCGCGGAGGATGGGCGGCATGAAGACGATCATGAACGAACTGCGCGACGAGTTGCGCGTCGCGCACATCATCATCCGCAGCGCACTTTCAGTTGCCACGTTCGACCAGAAGATGGAATGGGCGAACATGAACGAGCGTGACGCCGTAATCGGAGAGGGCATCACGCGTGCCAACGAACGGCAAGCGGCGATTGACGGTGGCAGCGTCGATGCGCTGTGTCGCGAGTTGACCTGCGCAGATCGGATCATCGCGAACGCCAAGGCGTTGCTGTCGGAGCACCAGTGCGAGCTGTGGGATGTCGCGATTCGCCACGCGGGCGTGGTATCGCGGCGCCAGGCGTGGGACGAAGTGCGCGGTGAGGTGTTGGCCCGCGCGGCGAACGCACTTGCCGTTGCGAGGATTGGGTTAGATGTGGGTGATTGCGATGGCGGCCGAACCGTCGTCGTGATCAAGCCTATTCGCGAACTGTCGCCCGACGACGTGGCGGCGCTGCGACGCGTGGTCGAAAGTCATGCCGGACAGTCGCGCGGCATGCTGACCAAGTCGGAGTTCGACATGCATGCGCTTCTGCGGCGGCAGCGCGCGTTCTCGGAGCACACGTTCGGGCCGGGGCGCCGCACAGCCGGCGTGTGCAATCACATTCGCAAGGAATTGGCGGAAGTCGAGGCTGCGCCGGACGATCTGCGTGAATGGGTCGATGTGATTCTGCTTGGGCTCGATGGTGCATGGCGTACCGATGCGACGCCCGAGCAGATCACGGCCGCAATTTCGGCGAAGCTGGCAGAGAACGAAGGCCGCGTGTGGCCGGATTGGCGCACGTCAGATCCAAATCGCGCGATCGAGCATATCGACCAAGCGACGGAAGGCGGTCAGGCATGACGACGAAAGACGTGATCGCAGTCTTCCACGGCAATGTGCGCCATGCCGATTTCGTCGGCAAAGCCGTTGTCGAGGAACCAGTTTCGAACGTCGCGAGCATCGTGAATGGTGTATGCGCCAATGCGGCGGTAAATCGCGCCTGCCTCATTTCTGACGCCAATCACGAAACGCGGTGCACATCTGCGGAATTCGTGCGGTGTGTCCGCATGAGCGATGCCGAGACATTCAACCAGTTCTGCATCGAATATGGGTGGCTCGAACTGCGCGTCGATAGTGGTAGTGATCGGGTCCCAAGCCCCTGCGCGATCAAGCTTTTTCATAGGCGATTTGGCGGAACGAACCGGCGCGATCCGATCGAAGAACTGTCCTATTTCCTGAAGTGGATTTCGAAAGGCGGATTCGATGGTGTGCCTGCTTCCGCTGAATGGTTGTCGAAAGTCCGTGAGTATATCGCGCACCTGAAGGCGAGCCGCGCGACGGCGGACGCCAGCTCCTGACGCAAATGAATTCAATCGAGGGATGATGAAATGGCTATTGTCTATAGCATTCCTAATCAACAAGAGGCGGAAGCGACTGCGATTCGGCGAGTGATCCGCGCGAGCAACGCGGAACAGATGGCACGCCGGCGCGCGAGCGATGCGGCTGATGTCGATCGACCACGCGCGACGTTGAAGCGCATCGGGCGGGTGCATTCGATTGTGAGGCTCGCGTGACTGATTTCGATATCGCGCAAGCACAGCCGCGCGTCGTTGCGCCGGGGGTGGTCGAAGTCGGCCCTTTCTTTGAGCGGTATATGCGCGGCGGCTACTTCATCGTGAAAACGCCGTCGGGTTGCCGGGAATATCACTGGTGCGAGCAGCCGGACGCGAGCGACACAACGGTCATGATGACGCGCGATGAAGCGTTACAGCTTGCTTCGCATCGGTGGTAGGGCATGGAGCAATCGAATGAGCGCGGGGTCGCTGAACGGCGAGAAGCGCTGTTCGAAGACCTCGCGGAACTTGGGATAGGCGCGGGCGTTTGCGTGCCGACTTTTGTTGTGTACACCCCACCGCGTACGGCGCGTGGCGATCAAGCGGCGGCCAATGCGATGAACGAATTACGACCGCTGCTCGCGAAGCTCGCGCGGCGTCGGTCGACTCAGCGATAGGAGTGCGGATGAAAAGGAACGAGAAGACGTTGCCGCTTTGGGCGATCTGGTTGATTTCGCTCGTCGCGGTCATTGCGTGGTGCGGTGTACATGGCGAGCCGGAACAGCCGGTGCAGCAGGAGATTCGCCCGGTTTCGTGCGCTTAGCACGCGGCAGCCGGGCTGTCGTGTGGTCACTCGCCGTGCAAACTTTCGGCCTCGGATAGCACGGCGAGTTTTGGGCGGGGCGGCTTCCAAAGCGCCCCGTTTTTTTTCGAGTTCACAGGCTGGATGCGTTGCGGCGTCCACGCGTGAGGGGGTGACTATGATCCGAATCTCAAACACAAGTCCGTACAGCGACCGGGAGACGTTCACGTGGGCGGCGCTCGATGAGGGCAACCCGTTCCGCAGCGAAGACGCGGCGTGCTCGCTCGACGCACCGAATCGCTCGCCGGCTGGATCGACATTGCGCATCGATCCGGAGGGAGAGTCCGAATGGCTCGGGCCATTCGCCGCAGCGCGCTAAACGTGGTTTCGCGGGTGATGACAATGGAAGACGCACCGAAGATGCGCCAGATTTTGGCGGGTAGGAAAAGTGGGCTCTATAGGTATTGGCGTAGAGCGTCAATTCCGGCGCATATCGCGATTGATCTGGCGCGTGCGGGGACGGAGACGCCAACCGGGAATCCGGTCGTTGACTACTTGATTCATTTGCATGAGGTGGCAGACGCATGAGCGCTTCGACCGCCTTCGCCGAGCCACCGGCCCCGTGCGCGTCTGCATCCGGGCTCTGCGAATGATCTACGGCTCCGTTTGTTCAGGCATCGAGGCGGCTACGGTTGCATGGCATTCGCTCGGCTGGCGGCCAGCATGGTTCAGCGAAATCGAGCGGTTTCCCTGCGCTGTCTTGCGCCACCACTACCCAACGGTTCCCAATCTCGGGGACATGAAGCGTTTCAAGGAATGGCCTGATGCAGCTATCGATCTTCTCGTCGGCGGAACTCCCTGCCAGTCATTCAGCGTCGCCGGACTCCGCAAGGGGCTGGATGATCCGCGTGGCAACCTCATGCTCACCTATCTTGCGATTGCTCGCCGCTACGCTCCCCGCTGGCTGGTCTGGGAAAACGTCCCCGGTGTCCTGTCGTCCAACGGCGGACGGGATTTTGGAACCTTCCTCGGGGGCTTGGCAGAACTCGGGTATGGGTTCGCATACCGGGTTCTTGACGCTCAGTACGTCCGAGTGGAATCACACCCTCGCGCCGTCCCTCAACGACGACGGCGTGTCTTCGTTGTCGGACATCTTGGAGACTGGCGACGTGCCGCAGCGGTTCTTTTTGAGCGCGAAGGCATGCTCGGGTATCCGGCGCCGCGCCGCAAAGCGCGGGAAGGTGTTGCCGCCTGCCTTAGCGCACGCCCTCAGAGCGGCGGCGGACCCGGAACCGACTTCGAGTACGACGGCGGACTGATCGCAAGCACGGGCGACGTATCGTATTGCCTGAATGCGGGCGGGATGAGCCGGCAGGACTTCGAGACGGAAACGCTCGTTGCACATACGTTGAAGGGAAGTGGCTATGACGCGAGCGAAGATGGCACGGGCCGCGGTGTACCGCTCGTCGCGCGTGCGTATGACCTTCAGCAGGTGACAAACCCTAGTAATCGGTCGAACCCACAATCGACCGATCCGTGCTTCACGCTTGCAGCTACCAGTGAGCCGGTGATCGCCTTCGATTGCAAGGCCGGCGGCGACACGTCGTTCAGTATCGGCGAAATCGCGGGCACGTTGCGCGGAGAGGGGTTCGGCGGCGGACATGCGGCCGTCGCGTTGAGTTTGCGCGGACGTGACGGCGCCAATCTCCCGGAGTTGTCGGAGGGCGTCACGCCGGCGCTTCGGGCAAGCCAGGGCGGAAGCGACAAGGCGCACGCGATGATCGGGTCGACGGTGCGGCGGCTGACGCCACGCGAATGCGAGCGCCTGCAAGGCTTCCCGGACGACTACACGCGGATTCCCATTCGTGTAATGCGGACGCGGCCGAGCGCCAAACGGTTCCGAAAATACCCGGACCTCTTTGCTTCCAATCTGGACGGCTCGTGGACAGCGTACGTGGAAGACGGCCCGCGCTACAAGGCGCTCGGCAACAGCATGGCCGTACCTGTTATGCGCTGGATCGGTTCGCGAATCGAGCTCGTCCAATCACTGACTACCTGAGGACACCACCATGAACGACCAACAACAGAGCCGCGCTGATGCGCTGACGGACCACAGCCGCATGCTGAGCCAATGCGCGCATGAAATTCTGCTCAAGCTCGACATCATCGACCAGCGAGAAGGCGGCGCAAGCGCCGAGACAGAACGGATTCAGGAAGACGTCGAAATCCTGCAAGGCATCGCGCACGACCTCGACCTGATCGCCGCGTCCCCTATCGAGCAGCCCGCACCGCTCACGGCGCAGGCTGAACAGCATGCAGATTGGCGCGGAGATTTCGAGCGACAAACAAGCGCGGCGGGTTTTGACCTATCCCGTGAGGAATGGGGAGGAGAGTATTGCCATCCCGATTCAGCGGACGCATTCCGTTGGTATTACACCGGTCGTCTCGACGAAGCATGTTCAGGTGCCACATCTTCGCAGCCCGTAGCAGCGCTGCCGCAGCCCGTGCTCGATGCGCTTCGCTTCTACGCAAACGGCCACCATTTCTACATCGACCGCGATCACCAGGACTTTGACACGGTGAGTGGCGAGCCAGTGAACTGGCTGTATAGCGAGCGCGACGACGACATAACGATGATCGAGGACGGCAGCATCGCGAAGGCTGCACTTTGCGGCGGTGTGCTCGGCTCCGAGGAACCGGAGAAGCCACTCGAAGGCGAAGTGTTCAGTGTGCAGGTCGCCACCTCTGCCAATGAGACAGGTGCGGAAGGCGCAACGTCGGACTCATGGGCGCGTCGCTTCGAGCAATGCATGCACAGTCTGGTGCCTGCCCTCAATTACATTCAGGCGCACCCCGGTCAATTCGACGCGCGGCCCGGCGACGACCTGCTGCCGATTATCGGCGCATGGTTCCCGAAGCTCGCGGCCCTCGTTAGCTCCCCCGCTACGGCGGCAGCAGCGCCGGCCGACGAGCGGGCGGCGTTCGAGGCTTTCTGCGAGCATTATGTCGATGCAGCAGATGAAATCGACCGGGAATGGTTGTTCCGGATGCTTCGGAACTGGTCTGCTTGGCAAGCCCGCGCGGCAGCATCGCCCGCTGCGAAGGCGGTGGCTCAGTGGCAATACCGGATCGTCGCGGACCTTCCGGCAGGGCAATGGCACAACTGCTCTGAAGAAACCGCGAAGCGCCTGCAAGCGCCTGAGTACGCAGCAGATCACGAAATTCGCGCGCTCTACGCCGCCCCGCAACCCGCGCAGGCCGACGCACCGGATGAAGAAGCATACGTCGCAAAGCGCATGGCCGAAACGCTGGCGACCGTCTACACGACGATCATCGGGGACGATGAAGTCGACGCCGACGACGGCCTCAACGCTATCGAGCGCGTCGTGCGTGCTGCTCAGGTGCTCCGGCTCGAAGTCAATCTTTACCGCGCGCAGGCCTACGCACCGGCAGAGGCACGCGTGTAATGCGGGCGCGGCCGAGCGCCAAACGGTGCCGAAAATATCCGGACCTTTTTGCGCCCAATCTGGACGGCTCGTGGACAGCGCACGTGGAAGACGGCCCGCGCTACAAGGCACTCGGCAACAGAATGGCGGTGTCCGTGACGCGTTGGATCGGTGAGCGAATCGAGCTCGTCGAACAGCTCGCGACGGCAGCGGCGAGGGCTCGATAATGTGGATCTACGCGTACGACGTAGCGGATTTCCTGCCCGGAATCCCCGAAGCGAAGGCAGCCGCGAAGCGCCTGCCGGCGCGTTGGTATCGGCGCGCGCTGAGCCACGCGGAAGCGGCCGGCCATGCGAGCGCCGTGAAGTTTGCACGGCCCGACCAGCAGGTCGCGGATCGTATGTTCGACGTGTCGGAAGCTGCGCGTGCAATTCGCGAGTTTCTCGACGAGCACGCCCCCGACAGTTTCCCTGTCCGGCCGGACGCCAACGATTTCGAAATCTGTCTGAAAGCCCGTCGAATCGCAAACGATGTCTCGCTGCGGTCGCACGGGCTGTCGATACTCGACGCGCACATTGTCGCGGAGAATGCGTGCGCGATGTATGGCGTCGACCTACCCGATTTCGAGCATCCGGCCGAACGCGTCGCACGCGTGCGCTGCGAGTTGTGGTGGCGGCGACAATTGCGCAAGAAGCACATCCGCGCGCTGGAACATAGCAATATCCGGTTGCATTACGTTCATCGCAAAGCCGAGCCATACGCCAGCGACGACGCGGTGCGGCGCCGTGTCGCGCAGAATCGCCGCAACGACCGGACGCTCAAATCCGTGACGGTCGAGAACGAGAATGGTCAGCAATTCACGCTTGCCGAACTGGCGGCCAAGGGCATTTCGAACAAGGCACTGAAGCGCGGCGAGCTGTTCACGCGTCTGCGCGGCCTGGAAGAACTCGCCGACGACGCGAAGCTGCGCGGTGTCATGTTCACGCTGACTTGCCCGAGCCGATTTCATTGCGTCCGAACGACAGGGGGCGTAGTCGAACCGAACCCGGTGTACGCCGATGCGTCGCCGCGGGAAGCGCAAGCCTATCTGCGCAAGGTGTGGCAGCGCATCCGCGCAGAGCTGAAGCGCGAAGGCATCGTGTTTTTCGGCATGCGCGTTGCGGAGCCCCACCACGACGGCTGCCCGCATTGGCATGGGCTCGTGTTCAGCGACAAGGTGGAGCGGTTTTGCGCGGTGATGCGCAAACACGGGCTGCGGGATTCCGGCGACGAGCCGGGCGCGCAGCTCCACCGCGTTCGGTTTGAAGTGATCGACAAGGCGAAAGGGTCGGCTGTCGGCTACGTCGCGAAGTACATCTCGAAGAACATCGACGGCTACGCGGTCGGCGAGCACAAGACGAACGATGGCTACGTCATTCAGGCGGATATGTGGGACGGCGACGAAATCACGCCATCGCAGCGCGTTGAGGCGTGGGCGGCGTTGTGGGGCATTCGCCAGTTTCAGCAGTTTGGCGGGGCCCCGGTCGGCGTGTGGCGCGAACTGCGCCGCGTGAAGGAAGAGGACCTACCGAGCGAGGCAGAGTCTCCGCAAATCCGCGCTGCATGGGCGGCCGCGCAAAAGACAGACGAGCGGCCGGCGGATTGGGCGGCGTACTCGCGTGCAATGGGCGGCATCGCGGGCGAGGCGCGCATGGTCTATGTCCGACACACGATTGAGCAGCGCGAAGGGCGATACGGCATCGGCCCGGTGCGAGTGCCGCACGGCGTCGAAGCGCTCGGCGTTGCGCACGTCGTCGATGGGCTTTGCTCGTACGCGCGCGAAACGAAGATCTTCGTCCCGTCAACGCGGCACGAGTGGCGGGTCGTTCGGCGTGGTGGCGGAGCCGCCCGCCCTTGGACTCGTGTCAATAACTGTACGCGGGACGATCGGCCAGGGGTGGCCGAGATAGCCGCGGAAGCTGTACGGATCGGTGCCGGCGGGGCAGGGAACGGCGCGAAACGGGGTCATCGGAACCTGTAGAGCGAGGAAAACCCTATGACGCATATGACGATCGAATGCCCGTGCTGCGGGGGCGAAATCGAGGCACGCCACACGGAGGGGATGTCGGCGACGCTGCGCCGCCTCTACTTCGTGTGCGACGACTGCGGCTTTCGAACGCCGGCCGGTCTCGAAATCCTGTTCTCGCTGTCGCCGCCGGCGCGGCCGCGGCCCGACGTCGCGCTCGAAGTGCGGCCGTCCGATCGACTGCGCGGCTTCGTCGATTCGCGTACGACACTCGGGCTGATGGAGGCGGCGAAGTGAGATTCACGATTGCTTGCCCTCACTGCGGCGCGCGCGGCATCGCCCGCGTGCTGGAACAGAAGTCCGCGCTGGCGTGGGAGATCGATTACCAGTGCGACGACGTAGTGTGCGGCCATACGTACCGCGCACGGCTCGAAATGACGCCGACGGCGCCCGTGCAGCGGCGCGAGCGCATCGGCGAACAGATGCGGCTCGCTGTCTGAGCTGCTGCGAAGTGGAGCGGTATCGACACGGTGTCGAAACGGCATCGAGTCGATATCGATTCGATATCGAACAGAGATAGGGGTGATTGATGATTCTGGCAGTGGGGAACCCGAAGGGCGGCGTCGGAAAGTCGACGACTGCGGTACAGCTCGCGATTGGTCTGGCGCTCGACGGCGCGCGCGTCTGGCTCGTCGACGGTGACAGCCAGCGAACGAGCCTGTCGGCGATCACGGCTCGTGCGCACACGGGCCGGCCGTTGATCGCGGCGTCGGCCTATGCGGACGGCCCGTCGTTGCGGGCCCAAGTGCTGCAGCAGTGCGTGCAGTTCGATCAGGTCGTGATTGACGTTGGCGGGCGCGACTCCGGCGCGTTCCGGGCGGCCCTGACCGTTGCCGACGCGGTGCTGATTCCGGTTCTCCCGCGATCCTTCGACGTGTGGGCGCTCGATGACATGGCGAAATTGCTCGATGAGGCTCGCGCAGTGCGCGAGCTGCGCGCATTCGCTTTTCTGAACGCCGCGGATGTGCAAGGGGCGGACAATCGCGATGCCGAGTCGATCATCGCAGGCTACGCGGGCATCGAATTGCTGCCGTGCCGTCTGCATCGTCGCAAAGCGTTCTCGAACGCGAGCGCGGCCGGGTTGCACGTCGAAGAAATGCCGCGCCGCGACACCGTAGCGTGTGCAGAAATCGAGCGTGTGCAGGATGCCGTGCTGCGAGCAAGCGGGGCGCTCGCGAGCTAGTGAAAAGACATCATGTCGATATCGAAAGGATATCGACATGGTATCGAGAGGATAGTTAATAGATAGGGGTTGACATGTCGATTACGAAAAGACCGACGCTTTCTCAAGGCGAGGCGGCGATTGCCGCATTCATTTCGGGTGCACCTGACGCGCGGCCGGCGGCACCGCCTGTTGTAACAGTCGAGCCGCAGAGCCCGACGGCGCCGCGCCGGCCGAGAAAGAAAAAAATCAGCATGGATATCGATGCCGAACTGCTTGAGCGCGTCGACCGTGCGGCGCATGCAATGGGTATATCGCGAAACGCCGTGCTCGCCTTGGGCGCGTCGCGCTTCGTTGACGAGACGATGCGCAATTGACGACGCTCGCATCGTGAGCGCAGCAGCCCTGACAGAACTGACAGGGTTGACGCTCTGGAGTACATGCTACATTCCCCCGCGAAATACTCCGGGGGTTGTCAACATGGGATTTGCATTCATCTGCGAAGGCGACACGACGACGCACGGCGGCCGCGTCGTCGGCTGTAACACGGCCAATACCGCTTACGGCAAGGCAATCGCGCTGCTCGGTGATATGGTGACGTGCCCGCGCTGCTGCGGAATTTTTCCGATTGTGAGCGTGAAAAGCGGACTCAACATGACGTTCGGCGACCGGCCGGTCGCGACCGATGGCGACAAGACGGCATGCGGTGCGACGCTGATCGCTTCGCAAGGCACCGCAACGGTTGCGCCCACGGCGGGCCAAGGTAGCCCCATTGGCGGCGGAAAGAGCGTCATCGCGCAGGCGCGCTCGGCGCCGAATGAACCGTATCGCGGCCGCTTCCAGTTGCTCGACGACCATACACGCGAGCCACTCGCGAATCACGCATATACGATCACGTCCGCGGACGGTCGGACCGTCCACGGTCAAACCGACGCGAACGGATTCACAAGCTGGCTCGACAGTGACGAAGTTTCGTCGCTGACGTTCACCAACTCGGGCGCGAGCCCCGCATGAGCGACTACGGAACAAGCAACGCCGTCGGCGGCATGTCGACGGGCGAAGGCCAAACCACGCGAGTTGGGTTGAGCCGCGGGCAATTGTCGCCGCAGGATCATGCTGTGTTATGTGATGCGATTTGCCGTTGCAGCCGTGTCGGCGTCGCGACGACGGACGGCAAGATTTTGCGCCAGGCATGCGTATCGCAACGGCTGAAGGCGAAAAACTTGGTCGCCAAAGGGCTGACCGGCGCGCCGACGCAGTACCTTCCGGAAGTCACTTACGACATGCGGCAATCTCCCCCCGCGCCCGTGATGAGTAGTGCCGACTCGCTCACGCCGCATAGCTGGTTGCCCGCATGGATTCAGAAGTATTTTCCGGGCGGCATGGACTCATACAAGCAAGCGAAGAAGACGTACTTCCGCCGGCCTGATGTCGTGATCGTGAACGATCCAAGCCAGCCGCCGATCCAGTCCAACATTAAGCAGGTCGTCGAGATGAAGTTTCCGCCCGACGACTTTTCGAAGGGCCAGCGCGAGGCGTATCTGGATATCGCCGGCGATGACCGAAAGCTTGCGGCGATTGGGCCGGAAGATTGCCGGTGCGGCGATGCGGATCGTCAATCGCAGCCGTCGACCTCCGCTCAAAAGCAACCCAGTCTGGAAGACATGTTCGGCGACAAGCTGCCGTCGTCGGGCGGTATCATGCCGCTGATGCCGCCGATCCCCCCCGTACCGTTACCGCTTCCCTGATTCGAACTATGGCAATGACGCAAGATGAACTGGCCGCATGGGCGAATGATCCGGGCCGGGCCGGATCACTCCCTTATGGGCTGTTTGAGCCAAACCATCAACGCAAGATCGTGGGCGCGATTTTGGCCGTCCGCGGCGTACTGTACTTCCGAGACGGGCACACGCCGCAGAGGCGCGAGGCGCTAACTCGCTGCTTCGAACGCTACGACGCTGCGCTTCGCACATATCAGCGCGCACTTGAGCAATCGCAAGGACGCGAACCATCGAAGGGCACGCCACTCCGCTGGCTGTATCAGGAGGGGAAGCAACCGACGGCGATTGAAAAAGCTCCGTCGTTTTCCTCGCTCGCGAAGGACATTCCGTCTGATGATCTACTCGTCGTCGGGTTGTCAGATGCGGAAGAGAAGGAAGGCGCGGGGGCGATGGAGTTTGTGACGTTCTGTCTCGAAGACTGGCAAGCAGCGCTGAATCGCGGGCTCGATGTGCTGTCGTTCTCAGTCCCGCCGGCGTTCCTGACGTTGTGCCCGAATGTTTTTCAGCCACTTTTCGCACAAGCGGCCGACGATCTGGACGCCGTACACGGGCACGCCGGGTATGCGGTGAATCTGTCACTGCTGCGGCGCGATCCAAACGAGGCGTCGGAGTATTTTCTGGCCCGTCGCTATGGTCCGGGGCTCGATGTAGGCGACCCAGTTCGAAGAGGCGTGCGCCGACTCACGAACCGTATCAAAACGGTCGACTGGCTCACGGCAATCAATGCCGATATGGTACGCGAGCTCGGCGGCCGGCAGAGTCTGGCTCTCCCTCCCGATTGGTTCGGGCTGCGGTCCTACGGTAACGACGGCTTGCTCATTCAAGCAGGAGTGGCACCGCAAACGGGAATCGCAGGGGAGAAGGGGCAAGCGCCCGAACCGCCGCCAGCATATGTACTCGTGAATCAGGCGCTGCGTCCACTCATTGCCGATGCCGTTGGCACGCTTCAGAGCGGCACGCCGAGTAGCACCGCGCCGCTTTTAAACACCGAAGTCTCGACAGAGGCTTGGCTGCACCGATTCGATATCGATCCCGATCGCATCTACGGCTATTGGGAAGCGCTGCACAAGACACCGAAGCTACCGCCGTCCCCCTGACGCATTTGGCATCGTTGCGCAAGGCGCAGTAGTGGTGCCAAATTCCGCATGAAAGTGCATGAAAACGCACGAATTTGCCACGATGCGAAATCGCCGGAAGCCCGCGCCAGTAGGCGCTCGCGCGGTGGGCGGCGAATGCATGAAATGTGCCCCATCAAGAAAGACCGCGGGCGAGGAGGGGGACCGCGCAAAGGCCGCCGCGGCGACCGCCGGCGCGTGGGCGGGCCGGACCCTCAAATGCCCCCGTGCGACCGCGTCACGGCCTCGTGGAGCCGCTCATGGCGCGCGGCCGGAACGCGGCCACCCCGCCAGCGCCAAGCCGCTGTAGGCCCTCTATCCGCACCGACGGATTCGCCCTATACCGCTTTCGCGGCCGCGCGGCAACAGTGTTCGGGACAATGGGACGCCAGACGGGACAACGGGACGCTAGTCGGGACACGAATGGGACAGCGACGGGATGCCCTATGCGCCGTCGCGCCGAGCGACTCCGCAGCTCGCGCTCGTCAGACGCAAAAATGGCCGCGCCCGGTTGCCCGGTGCGCGGCCCTTCGCGTGGCGAATGCGCTTCGTTACACCGGCTTGTGCGACTTGAGCCACTCCTTCACAGCCGTAGCTGAATTGTCCCTTATGGGTTACAATTCTCGCATGTTCAAAGTTCTGACGACCCCCCAGTTTGACAAATGGCTCGACGGGCTTCGCGACCCGGTCGGTAGCGCGGCGATCAACCTGCGCATCGAGCGGGCAAAGCTTGGCAATCTCGGCCAATGGCGCGCAGTCGGCGACGGCGTCAACGAAATGAAGATTGATGTGGGGCCGGGATATCGGGCCTACTTCGTGCGACGCGGAAAAATTATCGTCGTGGTGTTGTGCGGCGGGGACAAGTCGACGCAGAAGAAGGACATCAAGCTAGCGAAGCAAATCGCCGGCGAACTGGAGGATTGAGTATGAAAATCAGCGAACTGGCCGAGTTCGACGGCTCGAAGTACCTGAAGGACGAAGAAACGATTCGTCACTACCTGGCGCAAGCGTTCGAGGATGGAAATCCGCGCCTGATTCAAGCCGCGCTTGGGAACGTTGCGAAGGCGCGCGGCATGACGGCGCTCGCGCGCGAGTCCGGCGTGAAGCGTGAAGCGCTCTACCGCGCGCTGTCGGAAGGTGGGAACGCGGAATTCGCAACGATCATGAAAGTTGTGGGCGCGTTGGGGCTGCACCTGACCGTTGCGCCGGCCGAACCTGCGCCGGTGCCCGCGCCAGCAACAACGCGTGCACGCTCGCGCGTTCGCACGGCTGCACACGCGTAACGCCATCGACGGCCGGATGCGCGGCGTTGCACTGGCCTGCGCGCTACGCCGCGACCGGCGCCGGCGGAATCTCGTAATCGTCGAACGTCACAACCTCGTCGCCGAGCCAGTCGTTCAGCTCGGCGAAGCGGGCCTGCAGCGGCCTGATTTCGTTGCGCCCGAACACGCGCGCGGCGGTGTCCGGCGTGCCGAAGCCGCCCGAATTGCTCGGCACGATACCGAGCAGTTGCGGCGGCACGCGATGCGCGGCGAGCAGATCGTCGCGCGTCACGTTCTTGATGTTGAAGAACTCGTCTTTCGCGGCAACCTCTGACACGGGAATGAGCTGGATGCCGTCCTTCTTCCCGCCCGGCGCGTACATGAAGACGTTGCGGAAGTTGCCCGGCCCCTTCGCGTTCTTCAACGCGTCACGCATGTTGTCCACATCGTCCTGCTTCTGCGCGGCGTCGGTCATGTACAGGATGAAGCCGGCGTGGCTGCCGTTCTCGTAATACTTGCGCCGGAACAGCGTCGACGATTCGTTCAGCCAGGCCGAGTGCAGCGAGCTCAGATACTCGGGCAGGCCGTACACCTCCTGATTGATGTCCGGCCGCACGAGCTGAAACACGCTGTCGGGCTCGAACTCGTGCCGGTCCTGCCAGCCGTTCACGTACACGAAACCGCTGAAATCCGCCTTGCGCCGCGTGTACTTCGCCAGCGCGGGCTCGAGGCGCAACGTGCCACCGAGCCGGTTTTGTCTGCGCTCCAGGTAGCCGTTGCCGAACGTCAGGAAATCGAGCGCCCAGCGCTCGAACGCGTGCCGCGACAGCCAGCGGTGCGGGCGGAACGTCGACGCGAGCACGTTCGCCTTGAAGAACAGCGCCGAACTATGGTGCGTGCTCGCGCGAAACGATTTCGCCAGGCCGGCGAAGCTGACCGGCGGCTCGAACCATTCGCCGTTCGACCAACACTCGACGTAATCGAGAATCTCGGCCCGGTTCATGACGGGCGTCGGATCGTCGAACGTGAAGACCTCGGCGCGCGCCGGCGCGGCGCTGCCGGCGCTCGGATTTGGCGCGGCCGCGAACGTGCGCGGCGCGCGCGATCGGCGCTTGCTCATGCGTAAAACTCCGTGAATGAAGATGAATGAATGCCGCCGCCGGCGAGCGGCTCGCGGTCGATCGCGTGCAGGCAGGCCCACGCCAGGTCGGCGTGGCCCGTCTCGTCGGTGCGGCCGGCGGTGTAGGTCGCCTGACGGCCGCTCGCCGTCATCGTCTGTTTGATCGCCATGAACGCCGCCGCCAGATCGGTCCAGCCCGCGTCGAATTGCAGGCGGCCGTTACGGACGACGGATTGGCCCTTGAGCACGAGGCGGGTTTTCACCTCGGGCGAGTAGTTCAGCGCGACGGCGGCCGGAAAGAACTTGCACACGAGCTGGTAGACGCCTTGCCCCATGCCCGTGGTGTCGATCGCGATGTAGCCGACGTTGTAGCGCTGCGTGATCGCCTCGATCGCTGCGGCCTGTTCCTCAAAGTCGTTGCCGCGGAACTGGTGACGTTCGAGCACGCGGAAGGCGCCGTCGTCGACGCGCGGCGGCGCCACGACGACGAGCCCCGCCGAGTCGCCCGTGAGCGCCGGATCGTAGCCGACCCACACATCGCGATGACCGAACGGCCGCAGCAGCAGCGGCGAGAAGTCGTCCGCCCATTCCTCCCACGAGTCGACCATGCAGCGTTGCAGGTCCGACAGCTTGAACACCGACAGCGAATCGTCGATGAAGTGGCACATCAGCAGGTTCGCGAATTCCTCGGCGCTGTATTCGCGGCGCAGCTCGTCGATGTCGAACAGGTTGCAGCCGCCCGCCATCGCGTCGAGCACGGTCACGATCTGCCGCCACTGCGCGTCCTCGCACAACATGCCGCGCACGAGCGCCTCGTGGCTCGTGTCGATCTGGATGCGCTCGCCCGCCGCGCGGCCGCGGTTCGCATGCGCGCCGCTCCAAAATGCGTACGCCTCGTGCGTGATGCTCGACGGCGTGCTGAAGTACGTCTTGCGCCAGCGCTTGTGCATCGCCATGCCGGAGGCGACCTTGTTCAGCTCGCGGAACTTCGGCACCCAAAAGTATTCGTCGAAATAGAAGTTGCCGTGGTACGACTGCGCGGTGCGCGCGTTCGTGCCCAGGAAGTACAACGTCGCGCCGCTCGGCAGGATGATCGGATCGCCCGTGAGCTCGATGTCGGCCGCCTCGCGCGCAAACTGCGTGATGTACTGCTTGAAGACGTGCGCCTGAGCCTTGCTCGCCGACAGGAAGATTTGATTGCGGTCGGTTTCGAGCGCGTCGACCAGCGCCTCGCGCGCGAAGTACCACGTCGCACCGATCTGCCGCGATTTCAGGATGTTGCGCGTGCGCTGATCGCCGTTCCGATACCAGACCTTCTGATAGTCGAACAGTGAATCGCGGAACGCTTCGATGATGCGCCTGTGCTGTTCCTCGCTGATTTCGTTGCGCGGCGCGCGGCGCTTCGGGCCGGCATTGCGTGACGCAATCTTCGGGTTCAGGTCGGATTCCTTCCCCGTCTCGTCATACTTGCGCACGCGCGCGAGCCGCTCGACCTGCCGGCCGAGCAGGTCGATTTCCTTGTAGTCCGCGCCGTCCTTCTTCTCCTTCGCAATCAGCACCATCAGGCGCACTTCGAGCGATGCTTCGATGCGCTCGACGGGCGTCGCGTTCTTCCATTTCTCGCGGCGGCACCACGATGCGACGGTCGCGGGCTTGATGTCGAGATGGCGGGCGATCGACGCGAGGCGCCAACCTTGCCAATAGAGCGTGCGCGCGACCTTGCGCACGTCGTTTTCGAGCTGATGAGGGTCCGTAGTTTCGAGCATGCGGCCAAGCGTAGGCCGCCGCGTGCGCGCGAGCACGCGCAGCGCGCTGTACCCGCGTGACCCACAAACGCCGCGGATTGAGCCGTGGCGCATGAACGCCGAACATGAGAAGCACGCTCACTCAACCACGTTCGACCCTCTCTATGGCAAGCAAAACCAAATTCTTCCGCGTCGCAGTGGAAGGCGCGACCGTCGACGGTCGCGAGATCAAGCGTGAATGGCTCACGCAGATGGCGAAGCACTACGACCCGAAGCTGTACGGCGCGCGCGTCAACCTCGAACACCTGAAGGGCTGGGCGCCGCTCTCGGCGAACAACCCGTTCGGTGCATACGGCGACGTGATCGCGCTGAAGGCGGCCGAAATCGAGGACGGCCCGCTGAAAGGGAAGATGGCGCTGTTTGCGCAGATCGATCCGACCGACGAGCTCGTCGCGCTGTCGAAGAAGCGCCAGAAGATTTTTACGTCGATCGAAATCAACCCCGACTTCGCCGACATCGGCGAGGCGTATCTCGTCGGGCTCGCCGCGACCGACGACCCGGCGAGCCTCGGCACCGAAGCGCTGCAATTCGCCGCGAAGCGCTCGAACAACCTCTATTCGCCGGCGTGCGAGACGGCGATCGAATTCGAAGGCGCGACCGAAACGGCCGGCCTCAAGGAATGGGTGAAGGGCCTGTTCGCCCGCAATCGCGAGAACGACGACGAGCGCTTCGCCGACGTGCGCGAAGCGGTCGAACGGGTCGCCACCCATGCGCACCACACGGGCCGCGAAGTCGCGACGCTGAGCGCGGCTGTCACGAGCGCCACGAGCGCGGCCGCCGACGCGAAGAAGCGCGCTGACGAAGCGTTCGCCGCCGTCGAAGCGCTCACCGAGAAACTGTCGAACACCGGCAACGGCGCGCCGCAGCGCCCGCCGTCGACCGGCTCGACGGGCGAGCTCGTGACCGACTGCTGACCGACTGCTGACCCATCCCGCACACCACACAGGAGAATTTCCCGATGAGGAAGGAAACGCGCAAAGCGTATGAAAAGTTCGCCGCGCAAATCGCCAAGCTGAACGACACGGCCGACGTGTCGGCGAAGTTCGCGGTCGAGCCGACCGTGCAACAGCGGCTCGAAACGAAGATGCAGGAATCGAGCGAGTTTCTCAAGCGCATCAACGTGCTGCCCGTGACCGAGCTCGAAGGCGAAAAGCTCGGCCTGTCCGTGTCCGGCCCGATCGCGAGCCGCACCGACACCACGAAGGCCGCGCGTCAACCGATCGACCCGACGGCGCTCGACAGCAACCGCTACCGCTGCGAGAAGACCGACTACGACACGGCGATTCCGTATCGCAAGCTCGACATGTGGGCGAAGTTCGCCGACTTCCAACAGCGCATCCGCGACGTGATCCTCAACCAGGGGGCGGTCGATCGCATCATGATCGGCTGGAACGGCGTGAAGGCGGCCGCGACGACTGACCGCCAGGCGAACCCGCTGTTGCAGGACGTGAACATCGGCTGGCTGCAACAGTACCGCGAGCGCGCGGCGCAGCGCGTGCTGCACGAAGGCGCGAAGCAGGCCGGCAAGGTGCTCGTCGGCAAGGCGGGCGATTACGAGAACCTCGACGCGCTCGTGATGGACATCGTTTCGTCGATGATCGACCCGTGGTTCCAGGAAGACACGGGCCTCGTCGTGATCTGCGGCCGCGAGCTGCTGCACGACAAGTATTTCCCGATCGTCAACGCGACGCAGGCGCCGACCGAGCAGCTCGCGGCCGATCTGATCGTGAGCCAGAAGCGCATCGGCAATCTGCCGGCCGTGCGCGTGCCGTTCTTCCCAAAGCGCGCGCTGATGGTCACGAAGCTGTCGAATCTGTCGATCTACTACCAGGAAGGCGCGCGCCGGCGCACGCTGAAGGAAGTGCCGGAACGCGACCGCATCGAGAACTACGAATCGTCGAACGACGCCTACGTGGTCGAAGACTTCGGTTGCGGCTGCGTGGCCGAAAACATCGAACTGGCGGCGGCATGACGATCAACACGCCCGCCCGCGCACACTTCAATCGCGTCTCGGCCGCGCGCGCGGCGGCGGCCGCGTCGCCCGGCGCGACGATGAAGGGCGCGACCGCCTATGAGCTGATGCTCGCGAAGCTCGCGGCCGACCGCCGCGCGCTCAAGGGCATTCAGTCGATCGAGCGGAAGATCGAGCTGAAACGCAAGCTGCTGCCGGACTACGCCGACTACGTGGCGGGCGTGTTGAGCGGCGGCCGCGGCGCGCAGGACGACGTGCTCGTGACGGTCATGGTCTGGCGCATCGACGCCGGCGACTTCGACGGCGCGCTCGCGATCGCGGCCTACGCGCTCGCGCACGGCCTGACGCTGCCCGACCAGTTCGAGCGTTCGCTCGCGTCGCTCGTCGCCGAGCAGTTCGCCGACGCCGCGCTGTCGTCGTTCCTCGACGGCGAGACGTTCGACGCGGCGAGCCTCGAGCTCGTCGACGATCTGACGCGCGCGGCCGACATGCACGACCAGGTGCGCGCGAAGCTGTACAAGGCGCTCGGCTACGCGACGCAGGCCGCCGCGCCGGCGCGCGCGCTCGACTATCTGCGCCGCGCGGTCGCGCTGAACGATCGCGTCGGCGTGAAAAAGGACATCGACCGGCTGACGAAGCAGGTCGAAGCTGCGGGCCGTCGGGGCGACGGCGCCGACGGCACGTAAAGAGCCCACCTCGGCATGGCGGCACCGGCGCCCAGGCCCTACGCCTGACGGTCACGGACCTGGTGCGCCGGTCCACCGCCACCTCATTGTGAACCGACCATGAACAGCTTTGTTGCCACCGCCGCGCCCGCCGTCGCGGCGACGCCGATCGAAGGCACGTTGACGAACGACGGCTTCTTCCCGGACATCGATCTGTCCGCGCTGCGCGACGCGATGCGCCTGGACGGCACCGTGACGGCCGAGCGGCTGCGGCACGCCGCGCGCGACGCGCTGCTGACCGTGAACGACGAGCTCGCCGCGTGGCGCGCACGGCAGCGCGCGGCGGGTGCGGCGACGCTCGCCGACGTGCCGGCGCCGCGCATCGATGGCGAATCGGCACACGTGGCCCGCTACCGGCGCGCGGTGTACCACCTGACGCTCGCGGACGTGACCGAGAAGTACCGCGGCTACGACACGACGAAGAGCGGCGGCCAGGTCGCGGCCGATCTGGCTGCGACGGTCGACGACGCACGCCGCGCTGCGCGATGGGCGATCAGCGACATTCTTGGCCTGGCGCGCTCGACGGTGGAACTGATCTGATGGCCCGCCCCCTGTACCGCATTCGTCAGTTCGCGCAATCCCGCGTGCGCGGCGGAAAGCTGTTCTGCGCCGGCGCGTGCCAGGTGCAGCAGCGCGTCGCTGGCCTGTTCTGGCTGGAGATTGCCTATTGCTCGGATCACACCGGCGCGGAGGCCGCAATACGAGCCGCCGTGCTCGCGCGCCGGCGAGCCCGACTCAAGCCGCGCGTGCTCGGCCTGTTCGATCGCGACGGGCAGGCGCTCGGCGAATGAAGATTTCAGCGCTGCAAGGCGAGACGCTCGACGCGCTGTGCTGGCGGCACTACGGCAGCACGGCGGGCACGGTCGAAGCCGTGCTCGAAGCGAACCCCGGCCTCGCCGAACTCGGCGTGGTGCTGCCAATGGGAACCGTCGTGGAGATGCCCGAGCGCAGCGCGATCGAGACGACCACGCCGCTATTGCAACTGTTTGACTGACCGGAGCCGAATGAATGGCTGAACCGAACACCACCTCGGCTGCGGCGCTGTTCGCCGCGGTCGGCCTCGCCGGCATCGCGCCGGGCGTCGACGGCGACGCGCTGATTGGCGCGTTCGCGGGCGCGGCGCTCGTCGTCGTCACGTCGAAAGACCTCGGCCTCGCGAAGCGCGCCGCGTACATGCTCATCTCGCTCGTGATGGGCTACCTCGCCGCGCCCGAAATCATTCACGCCGTGCCGATCCGCTCGACGGGCGTCGCCGCGTTCTTCGCGGCCGCGCTCGTGATCGCGGTCACGCTGACGCTGATCGAGCGCGTGAAGGGCATGGACCTGTTCGCGCTGTTTCGCAAGGGAGACTGACGTGCATGTCTCGTCCGCACTCGTCGCGCTCGCCGCGCACCTGGCCGTCATCGTGCGCGTGCTGACCTACCGCAAGAACGGCGCGCGGCATCGCTTCCACGTCGCGTGGGCAGCCTGGGTGATCGTCGCGATTTCCGGCGGCTCGGCGATCGAGCTGCTGTTTCATCCGAAGCCGACCGGCTTCTTTCACGCGGCGCTCGCGGTTCTGCTCGCCGTGTTGGTGTACCTCGCGCGCGGCAACGTCGCGCGCCTTCTACGGAGTGACGAAGCGTGAACATCCTTCGATTCAACGATCACGGCGCGGAAGTCGGGCTGCTGCAGCAGCGCCTCGTGCGCGCCGGCTACCCGGTCGACGTGTCGCACCTTTACGACGAACAGACCGAGCGAGCCGTCCAGACGTTGCAGGCGGCCGCGGGCCTCGTCGTCGACGGCATCGCCGGCCCGAAGACGTACCGGGTGCTCGCCAGCGGGCAGCGCGACCCCAAGCACCTGACGGACGCCGACCTCGCGCGCGCGGCCGCGACGCTCGGCGTATCCGTCGCGTGCGTGCGGGCTGTCAACGAAGTTGAGTCCCGCGGCGTGGGCTTTCTGGACGACGGCCGGCCGAAGATCCTGTTCGAGCGGCATGTCATGTATCAGCGGCTCGTCGCGAATGTCGGCAGGGAAGCGGCGGACGCTGCCGCCGCACGATGGCCGGGCGTCGTCAACCCGAAGCGCGGCGGCTACCAGGGCGGCGCCGCCGAATACGTGCGGCTCGACACCGCGGCGCGGATCGACGCGACATCCGCTTACGAGTCCGCGAGCTGGGGCGCGTTCCAGATCATGGCGTATCACTGGAAACGCCTGGGTTACGCGAGCGTCGACGAATTCGTGTCCCGTATGGAGCTGGGCGAAGCCGAGCACCTCGACGCGTTCGTGCGGTACGTCGCGGCCGACAAGAAACTGTTGGTCGCGCTTCGTGCCCGGAAGTGGGCGGCGTTCGCGGAAGGCTACAACGGCCCGGAATTCGCGATCAACCTGTATGACGTGAAGCTCGACCGCGCGTATGCGAAGTACGCCGGCGCGGGCAAGGCGGCCGCATGAGCTTCGCCCGCCTGACGCCGTGGCTGGCGCTGATCGCGCTGATTGCGTTGGTCGCGAGTTGCCAGCACGGCCGCGCGCTGCGCGCGCAGCTCGACCGGGCGACCGACGACGCGCGCCGCGCGAAACACGAGGCGCAGGCGAGCGCTGCCGTCATCGAGCGTCTGTTGGCCGATGCCAAGGCGAAAGATGCGCAGCGCGCGCAGCTCGATCGCGCGCGCGCCGGCGTCGACGCGACGCTCGCGACCTATCGAAACGAACTGCGGAGACTGATCGATGAAAACACCGCCGTGCGCGCCTGGGCTGCTGGCGCTCTGCCTGACGACGTTGTGCGCCTGCACGCAAGCCCCCCTCAATGGCGCCGACGATTACGCTCAACGAATGCGCGGCGGTGACGCCGTGCACGATGCCGGCGATGGCGCCGCGCACCAACGGTGAGCTGAGCGACGCGTTGCACGTCGCGCGCGCGGCGTGGGCGCTGCGCGTCCGAAGTCGACATGATCGCGACGTGTCAGGCGCGCGTGCGGCGGGCGGACGGCCATGAATAAGCCGAACAGCCTGCGCGCGGCGCTCGTCGCCGCGTTGCCGCAGCTCAACGCCTCGCCGGACCAGTTGCTCGTGTTCGTCAACGAAGGCCGGATCGAGGCGACGGGCACGCGCACGGCGTCGTTCGACTATGAATACGAGTGCGAGATCATCATTCGCGACTTCATCGGCAACCCGGATGACGTGATGATCGCCGTTGTCGAATGGGCGCGCGCGAATCAGCCGGACCTCGTGACGAATCGGGACGAGCGCCGCAACTGCATGACGTTCGTCGCCGACATCCTGTCAAACAACGCCGTCGACCTCGGGCTCAAAATGAAGCTGTCGGAAAGCGTCGTGGTCGGAACCGATGAAGCCGGCAACCGGACGGTCGAGCACATCGACGACGCAGCCGACGAGTGGCTCTCGTGACGGACGATCTTCAGGCGCTCGAACGGTGGGCGGGTGGGCTGCTCGCGAAGCTGTCGCCGGCGGCCCGCCGTCAACTGCTGCGCGAGCTTGGCCGCGATCTGCGCG